>NZ_CM125963.1:4800000-8634178 GCF_052245995.1 Streptomyces sp. SDT5-1
CTCGCCGAGCGCGGCCGCCTCCCCGTGGGCCAGGCGCTGCTGCATCCTGCGGTCCCAGCGGGACGGGGTGTCCTTGGGCATGGGGCCCCCTCACCGACTGCCCGAACTAACTACTCTGCCTAGTACTCGAATGTAACCGTGGACGCCGACAGCGCACGCCCCTTTGCCGCATTGTGCGCCCCCTGTGAGCAGCAGGTGGTAAAGGCATCCGTCCCGTTCCCGTCCCCTACCCGTCTTCTCCCAACCGTCCCCTCCCGGAACGCGATGAGCGATTTGGTTCACATGTGACCGGCCAGGGCTTAACCAGGCCATATGTGATAGGTCTGCGGGAGTGTTTCATCCCAGTGCGGCCGGGCAGCCGCGCAGAAGAACCGTAGGGACAGATTCCGGATCGACGTTGTTCCCGAACGAGAGGCGTGGCGCGTGACGCTCAAGGTGACCGAGTCAGGGCAGGGCGACTGGGCCGTCGTGTGCGCGTCGGGCGAGATGGACCTCGTGACCTCCCCGGCGCTGCGCCAGCAGGTGCACGAGGCGGTCGCCGACGGTCGCCGCAGCGTCATCCTCGACCTCTCCGACGTGCTGTTCTGCGATTCCAGCGGCGTCGGAGTGCTGATCGCGACGCGCCGCCTGATGCGCTCCTGCCAGGGGCGGCTGCGGCTGATCCTGCCCGCCCAGGGCGCGGTCGACGGCTCGCACGTGAACCGGGTCCTCGGCGCCCTCGGCGTCCGCCGGCTCTTCGACGTCTACCCCGACGTGGCCTCGGCGGCCGACGACGACGCGGCGCCCATGTCGGCGTAACGGTCTGTACCGGATTTTCACCGGCCTTGACACAATCGCCGCAGTTCGGGGCGTGCGCGCACGGGACCGTCGTACGCTCCGTTGCGTACCACCCATCGACCCGAGAGGCGGCCCATGAGCATGGACGAGCGGAGGATCGCGGCCCGGTTCGCCGGCTTCGACCAGGACGGCAACGGATACATCGACCGCGAGGACTTCTACGTCGCCGCGAAGGCGCTGCTCGCCGAGTTCGGTGTCACGGCCCGATCGGAGCGGGGGCAGGCGCTGTTCGCCGGGGCCGAGGCGTTCTGGCAGGGCATGGCGGGGATCGCGGACGTCGACGGGGACCAGCGGGTGACCCGTGAGGAGTTCGTGACCGGGGCCGTGAAGCGGCTGCGGGACAACCCCGACCGGTTCGCCGAGATCGCCCGTCCGTTCCTGCGCAGCACCCTCGCCGTGGCGGGTGCCGACGACGGCGGGGTCGACGTGGACACCGCGCGCCGTGTGCTGGGTGTTCTCGGGGTGGAGGACGAGGTGGCGCGGGCGGCCGCCGCCGCGTTGGACGCGGACGGGGCCGGGCGGATCTCGGAGGACGCGGCGGTGCGGGCCTTCGCGCGGTACTTCACCGTTCCCGAGTAGCCGCGCCGGGGCCTGCTCAGGCCCCGAAGCGCTCCCGCAGCTTGTACTTGAGGACCTTGCGGAGGGTCTCGTTGCGCGGCAGCGCGTCGAGAACCTCCAGCTGCTCCGGCAGTTTGAACGTCGACAGGCCCTGGTCCCGGAGGTACGCGGTCAGTTCGGGGAGGGCCAGCGGCGGGTGGTCCGCGCGGAGTTCGACGACCGCGCAGACGCGTTCGCCGCGCTCCGGGTCCGGGAGGCCGATCACCGCCGCCTCCTGGACCGCGGGATGCGCGTGCAGCAGGTCCTCGATCTCCTTCGCCGAGATGTTCTCGCCCTTGCGGATGATGACGTCCTTGGCGCGGCCGGTGAGCACCAAGTGGCCCTCGGGCAGCAGGTGTCCGAGGTCGCCGGTGATCAGGAACCCGTCGTCGTCGAAGGCCTCCGCGGTCTGCCGGGGGTCGAGGTATCCCTGGCAGACGGCCTCGCCGCGCAGCCGTACGGCGCCGTCGACGCCGGGCGGCACCGGTTTCCCCTCGGCGTCGACGACGCGGATCTCCATGCCCTCCGGCGGCCTGCCCTCCGTCGTCGCCAGGTTCTCCGCCGTGTCGTCCGGCGCCCCCATCGTGATCATCGGCACCTCGGTCATGCCGTATCCGTGGGTGAGCTGGACGTCCATCTCGCGGACCACCGAGTGGTAGACCTCGGGTGGTTTCGGGGCGCCGCCGCCCGCGAGCAGCCGCAGCGTCGGGATCAGCTTCTCGTCCGGCCGCTTGCGCTGCTCGTTCAGGAACATCGAGTAGAACGCCGTCGAGCCGCCCGCGACCGTCACCCCGTGCC
The DNA here is from genome assembly GCF_052245995.1 of Streptomyces sp. SDT5-1. Classification (NCBI taxonomy): domain Bacteria; kingdom Bacillati; phylum Actinomycetota; class Actinomycetes; order Kitasatosporales; family Streptomycetaceae; genus Streptomyces; species Streptomyces sp. SDT5-1. Next base: position 4,802,233 of record NZ_CM125963.1, read on the forward strand.
TGCGGTACTCGTCCAGCGAGTCCGGCATCGCGAAGTGCTCGAACATCGCCGCAGGGAACCCGTACAGGAGCAGCATCACCGTGTAGTCGGGGCCCGCGATGTGCGCGTAGGGGAAGGCCATGGAGCCGACGTCGGACGCCGACAGGTGCAGGGCGTGGGCCAGGCAGGAGCCGCCCGCGATGAGGGAGCGGTCGGTGTGCAGCACGCCCTTGGGGTCGGACGTGGTGCCGGACGTCCAGTAGATCCAGCGGACTTCGGTGCCGGAGGAGGGCGGCGGGGGCAGCACGGACGGGTCGCCCTCGGGCAGGTTCTCGTACGCCTCGAAGACGCCGCGGGCGCCGAGCCGCCGGGCCATGTCGGTGTGGTCGAAGCCGCGCCAGACGCCGGGTGTCGCGAAGAACTCGGCCTTGGACTCCCGCAGCGCGAAGCCGACCTCGCGGTCCCGGTAGAAGGGGATGATCGGCGTCTGCACGGCGCCGATCCGGGCCAGCGCGAAGGACAGCACGGCCGTCTCGATGCGGGTGGGGAGCTGCCAGGCGACGACGGTGCCGGGGCGGACGCCGAGGCCGTGCAGTCCTGCCGCGACCCGCTCGGCGCGCTCCCGCAGGCCGCCGAAGGTGAGGGCCCGGTCGCCCTGGAGCAGCACGGGGCGTTCGGGGGTGAGTTCGGCGCGGCGCTCGACCAGCTCCCAGAGGGTGCGGGAGGCGCCCAGGGCGTGTGCGGTGTCGGTCATCTGCGTGACTCCTCAACCGTACGGCGTGAGCTGACGGGTTGTCAGATATGGCCGAGAGCGTAAGCCCGCGCTTCTTGTCGGTCCAGAGGTGCGGGGCTAGCCTGGAATCTGACGACCCATCAGATGGAGAGATGTAGGGGTGCTCATGACCGAACTGCCGCGCATCATCAGCGTCGACGACCATGTGATCGAACCGCCGCATCTCTTCGAGACCTGGCTGCCCGCCAAGTACCGGGACAAGGGCCCGAAGCCGCTGACCGAGGGCATCGGCGAGCTCGCGTACGTGGGCGGCAAGTACCAGATCACGATGGACCCGGAGGGCCCGCCCACCGACTGGTGGATCTACGAGGACCTCAAGTTCCCGTACAAGCGCAACATCGCGGCCGTCGGCTTCGACCGCGACGACATGACCCTCGAAGGGATCACGCGGGCCGAGATGCGGCGCGGCTGCTGGGACCCGAAGGCCCGGCTCGCGGACATGGACCTCAACCACGTCGAGGCCTCGCTCTGTTTCCCGACCTTCCCGCGCTTCTGCGGCCAGACCTTCGCCGAGGCACACGACAAGGAGGTCGCGCTCGCCTGCGTGCGCGCCTACAACGACTGGATGGTCGAGGAGTGGTGCGGCGACAGCGGCGGCCGGCTGATCCCGCTGTGCATCATCCCGCTGTGGGACGTCGAGCTCGCCGTCGCCGAGATCCGGCGCAACGCCGCACGCGGCGTGAAGGCCGTGACGTTCTCCGAGATCCCCACCTATCTGGGGCTCCCTTCGATCCACTCCGGGTACTGGGACCCGTTCTTCGCCGCCTGCCAGGAGACCGGGACCGTCGTCAACATGCACATCGGGTCCTCCTCCCAGATGCCCGCCGCGTCCCCCGACGCCCCGCCCGCCGTGCAGGCCTCGCTCAGCTTCAACAACGCGATGGCCTCGATGATGGACTTCCTGTTCAGCGGCGTGCTCGTGAAGTTCCCCACGCTCAAACTCGCGTACAGCGAAGGCCAGATGGGCTGGATCCCGTACGCCCTGGAGCGCGCCGACGACGTGTGGGAGGAGCACCGCGCCTGGGGCGGCGTGCGCGACCTCGTCCCCGAGCCGCCGTCCACGTACTACTACCGGCAGATGTTCTGCTGCTTCTTCCGCGACAAGCACGGCGTGGCGTCCCTGGACGTCGTCGGCCGGGACAACGCGACGTTCGAGACCGACTATCCGCACGTCGACTCGACCTTCCCGAACACCAAGGAGGTCGCTCTCGACCACGTGAAGGGCCTCGACGACGAGACCGTCTACAAGCTGATGCGCGGCAACGCCATCCGCATGCTCGACCTGGACCTGGACCGGTAGCCCCCGTGGACCTCGCGTACACGGCCGAGGAGGAGGAGTTCGGGGCGCGGCTGCGGCAGTGGCTCGGCGGCGTGCTGCCCACGCTGGGGCCGAAGCCCTCGCCCGACGACTGGCCCGGCAGACGCGCGTACGACATGGGGTGGCAGCGCCGCCTGTACGACGCCGGGTACGGGGACGTGCACTGGGACGCCTCGCCGACCAAGCGGCTCATCTTCCTGGAGGAGACCGAGAAGGCGGGCGCCCCCTACGTCGGGGCGAACTTCGTCGGCCTGCTGCACGCCGGGCCGACCATCGCCGCCGAGGGCGACCCCGGCCAGCGGGACCGCTGGCTCGCCCCGATCCTGCGCGGCGACGAGGTGTGGTGCCAGGGCTTCAGCGAACCGGACGCGGGCTCCGACCTGGCGTCCCTGCGCACGAGGGCCAGGCGCGAGGGCGACGAGTACGTGATCAGCGGCTCCAAGATCTGGACCTCGCACGCCGAGGTCGCCGACTGGTGCGAACTGCTCGTGCGGACCGATCCGGACGCGCCCAAGCACCGCGGCATCACCTGGCTGGCCATGCCGATGGACGCGCCCGGCATCACCGTACGGCCGTTGCGCACGCTCGCCGGGTCCACCGAGTTCGCCGAGATGTTCCTCGACGACGTACGGGTCCCGGTCGGCAACCGGGTCGGCGCCGAGAACGACGGCTGGCGCGTCACCATGGTCACCCTCTCCTTCGAGCGCGGCACCGCGTTCGTCGGCGAGGTCGTCGCCTGCCGCCGCACCCTCGGCGAACTCGCCGCGCACGCGAAGAAGACGGGCCGCTGGGACGACGCCGTGCTCCGCCGCGAACTCGCGTTGCTCTCCGCCGAGTTCGGCGCGCTGTGGCGGCTCACCCAGTGGAACGTCAGCGAGGCGCAGGCCACCGGCGGCGTCCCCGGCGTCGGCGGCTCGGTCTTCAAGCTCCGCTACTCGCACGCCCGGCAGCGGCTCTACGACGTCGCCGCCCAGGTGCTCGGCGGGGCGGGCGCCCTCGACACCGACCAGGAGTGGACGCTCGACCGGCTCTCCTCGCTGTCGTACACCATCGCCGCGGGCACCTCGCAGATCCAGCGGAACATCGTCGCCGAGCGGATCCTCGGACTGCCCAAGGAGGGACGGTAGGCGTGCACTTCCAACTGACCGAGGAACAGCGGGCGTTGCGCGACGGCACCCGGGAGCTGCTCACCGGGCGGTTCGGGCGCGAGGCGCTGCGGGCCGCCGTCGACGCGGACGCGCCGCGGCTCGACCGGGAACTGTGGCGCGAGCTCGCGGAGGCCGGGCTCTTCGCGCTGTGCCTGCCGGAGGCCGACGGCGGGGTCGGGCTCGGCCTGCCGGACGCCGTCGTGGTGTTCGAGGAGGTCGGGCGGGCGCTCGTGCCGGGACCGCTGGTGGCGACGTTCCTCGCGGCGGGCGAGGTGCCGGGCGCCGCGACCGGCGAGACCGTGGTCACCTCCCCGTACAACGGGCTGCTGCCCTGGCGGGACGCCGCCGACGTGGTGCGCGGCGCGGCGGACGGCGCCGGGCCGCTCGCCTCCGCCGACCCGCTCACCCCGCTGCACCAGGTGACCGGCGCAGGTCCCGTGCCGTGGCGGGCCGGCCTCCTGTACGCGGCCGAGCAGCTCGGCTCGGCCGGGCGGACCCTCGACATGGCCGTCCAACACGCCCGGGAGCGCGAGCAGTTCGGAAGGCCCATCGGGACGTTCCAGGCCGTCAAGCACCTGTGCGCCGACATGCTCGCGCGCGTCGAGCTGGCCCGCGCCGCCGTGTACGCGGCGGCCGTCACCGGGGACCCCGTCGAGGTCGCGGCGGCCCGGCTGCTCGCCGACGAGGCCGCGGTGCGGGGCGCCCGCGACTGCCTCCAGGTGCACGGCGGCATGGGCTTCACCTGGGAGGCGGACGTGCATCTGCACCTCAAGCGGGCCTGGGTGCGGGCCGAGCTGGGCGGCGGCGCGCGCTCTGCGGAGGAGCTGCTCGCCGGCGCGCTCTGACCGCCGTACGACAGCGGCCGCGCGTCCGGAAAACGGACGCGCGGCCTGCTGAGCGGAGAGCGGGGGCAAGGGTGCACGCACGGTGACCGAGCGTGGTTATCGGGTTGTGTCCTGCGCGGGGCTCGTCACGGCACGGAGTCGGCCGCCCGCTCGGGTACCTTGTGGCAGATGCGAGTGGTGCTGAACCCGAGCGACGGCGCCGGTGTTGTCTCCGAGGCAACTCCGGGGCCCGCGATGTGCGCCGCTGGCAGCGCAGGACGGGGTTTCGCACCCGTCTGTTCGAGCCCCGGCGAGACGCGTCGCACAGTATGCCGTACGCGTACTCCTTCGCGCTGGAATATGCCCGAAGCGCTTGTTGGGGTGACTGTACGTCAACCATGCTGTGTCTCAAGGGGTTCACGTTCCGTGATCCCCCTCGCTGGACAGCACGGTAAGTGGCGCGAGGCAGTACTCCAGCGGTCCCGCCGGATTCGGATGGTGTGAGCGGTGCAGGTGCTTCAGGTGCAACTGGAGATCGGGACCGACCCCGCAGAGGTGGGTCGGGCCCGCAGGTGGGCGCGGTCGCGCCTCGCCGGTTCGGGGCTGGGGGGCGACGACTCCCTGGCCGAGACGCTGATTCTGATCGTCTCCGAACTGGTCACCAACGCCGTGGTGCACACGGGCCGGCCCGCCGTGCTCCGGATGGCGCTGCCCGGCGGGGTCCAGGCGGCGTGCGTCGGGACCGTCCGCGTGGAGGTCGCCGACATCAGCGACCGCCCGCCCGCGCCCCGGCAGGCGGACGGCGAGGAGACGAACGGGCGGGGGCTCGCCCTCGTCGACGGTCTCGCGGACCGCTGGGGCTGGCGCCCCGAGGGTGCGGGCAAGGCGATCTGGTGCGAGATCGACCAGTGCGCGTCGACGTCGGCCGGAGCGTTCCCCGGCGTCACGTTCGAAGCGGTCTGACCGCACCGCCTCCCGCGCCCACGCGGGCCGTGCCTTCTCAGAACACCGCGACCGGGGCGACCGGTGTGCCCGTGCCGCCCTGGAACGGCTCGGGCATCGCCGACAGCAGGAACGAGAAGCGCCCCGTTTCTACACAGGCTGTGGACAAGGATTCCAGATTCCAGTTCTGCCCCTGGAGCATCCCCATCTCGACCAGGTCGAGGGCGTGCACCGGCAGCCACAGGTTCTCGATCTCCGGCGGGAAGATCTCGAAGGTCAGCGTGTCGTTGGCGACGGCCGCCACGTCCCGCGCGTGGAACCACTCCGGCGTCCGCACCGAAAGGCCGGGTGACGGATAGCCGTACCCGTGCTTGTCCCCGGCCAGATACACCTGGAGCTGTCCGGTGCGCACGAGCACGATGTCGCCCGCCCTGACCGTCACCCGGCCGAACTCGGCGGCCTCGTCGAGGTCCTCGGGCGTGACCGCGTGGTCCCCGGGCAGCCGGTCGAGCCCCTTCGCCGCCGCCACGTCGAGCAGCACTCCGCGCGAGACGATGTACGGCGCCTTGTCGATGCCGCTGAACTCGGCGCCGCGGTGCGCCGTGATGGTGTCGGCGGGGCGGCCGTTGTAGAGCCGGCCCGAGTGCGAGACGTGCGTGAGGGCGTCCCAGTGGGTGGCCGCCTGGAGGCCCATCGTCACGGCGTCGTCGCTGGTGGCGACCGTGTCCGGGCCGAAGATCTCCTGGTTGATCTGCACCATCGTGTGGAACGGGTTGATGCGTCCCGGGATCAGGCCGGACTGCACCCCGTCCTCCTTGAGGGGCAGCGCGAGCGGCACGCGGCGGCCCGTGCGGACCTCGGCGGCGGCCTCGCGCACCACGTCGTCGGTGACGAGATTCAGGGTGCCGATCTCGTCGGCCTCCCCCCAACGCCCCCAGTTGTTCACGCGTTTGGCGATGTCGTGGAACTCGGCGGGCAGAGGCATCGGGTCCTCCCGGGTCTTGTGTTCCAGGTCTTGTGTTCCGGCGGACGACTGGTCGTACACTCCGACCGGAGAGAAAATCTAACGGACCGTCAGAAACCGCGGGAAGGGGCCGGGCATGGGGAACTTCTTGGCAGGCAAGGTCGTCGCCGTCACGGGAGCGGGTCGGGGCATCGGTCGGGCGGTGGCACTGGCGTGCGCCGCCGAGGGCGCCAAGGTCGTCGTCAACGACTACGGGGTGTCCATAGAAGGCGGTGAACCCACGTCGGACGTGGCGCAGGGCGTCGTCAAGGAGATCGAGGCGGCGGGCGGGACGGCGGTCGCGGTCGCCGACGACGTGTCCACCATGGCGGGCGGGCAGCGGATCGTGGACACGGCCGTGCACGAGTACGGGCGGATCGACGGGGTGGTGTGCGTCGCCGGGATCCTGCGCGAGCGGATGCTGTTCAACATGTCCGAGGAGGAGTGGGACCCGGTCGTCCAGACCCACCTCAAGGGCACCTTCACCGTCTTCCGCGCCGCGTCTGCCGTGATGCGCAAGCAGAAGTCCGGCACCCTCATCGGCTTCACCAGCGGGAACCATCAGGGCTCCGTCGCCCAGGCCAACTACAGCTCGGCCAAGGGCGGCATCATCTCGCTGGTGCGCAGCGCCGCCCTCGGCCTGCACAAGTACGGCGTGACCGCGAACGCCGTCGCCCCCGTGGCCCGTACCCGGATGTCCGCGAACGTGCCGATGGAGCTGAAGGAGATCGGGGAGCCGGAGGATGTCGCCGCCTTCGTCGTCTATCTGCTCAGCGAACGGGCCCGCGAGGAGAAGATCACCGGGCAGGTCTACACCGTCGCAGGGCCGAAGATCGCCGTGTGGGCGCAGCCGCGCGAGCTGCGCGCCGGGTACGCGGACGGCGGGCCGTGGACGCCGGAGAAGATCGCGGACTTCCTGCCGGGGACGGTCGGCACCGACCCCATGCCGATGCTGACGCAGCTCGAGGAGATGGCCAGGGCGGCGGCCGCCAAGGACCGGCCCAACCAGTGACGGGGGTGGCGGGTCGTGGAGTTCGGCTTCGGCAAGGCGGACGAGTCCTTCCGGGTGGAGGTCAGGGAGTGGCTCGAGAAACATCTGGACGAGCGGTTCACGGCCGCCGTGGGGCGCGGCGGCCCCGGCAGTGAGCACGAGGGCGGCGCCGAGCGCCGCGCCTGGGAGAAGGAGCTGGGCACCGGCGGCTGGATCGGCATCGGCTGGGGCCGCGACGGCTTCGGCAACCGCGTCGCCACGCTGACCCAGCAGGTCGTCTGGGCCGAGGAGTACGCGCGCGTACGGGCGCCGGGCCGCTACGGCCACATCGGCGAGAACCTCCTCGCCCCGACCCTCCTCGCGTACGGCACCGAGGAGCAGCAGCGCCGCTTCCTGCCGCCGATCGCGCGCGGCGACGAGCTGTGGTGCCAGGGCTACAGCGAGCCGGGGGCGGGCTCCGACCTGGCATCCCTGCGGACGTCGGCGGCGCGGGGGAGCGACGGCCGCTGGCGGGTGAGCGGGCAGAAGGTGTGGACGTCGCTCGCGCACGAGGCCGACTGGTGCTTCGTCCTCGCCCGCACGGACCCGGACGCCCGCCGCCACCAGGGCATCTCCTTCCTCCTGGTCCCCATGGACCAGCCGGGCCGCATCGACGTACGGCCGATCCGGCAGCTCACCGGGACGAGCGAGTTCAACGAGGTGTTCTTCGACGGGGCCGTCGCCGAGGAGGTCGTCGGCGGCGAGGGCGAGGGCTGGAAGGTCGCCATGGGCCTGCTCGCCTTCGAGCGCGGCGTGTCCACGCTGGCCCAACAGGTCGGCTTCGTCGAGGAGTTGCGGGCCGTCGTGCGGGCGGCCGTCGTGGGCGGCGCGATCGAGGACCCGCTCGTACGCGCCGGGCTCGTCCGTCTGTGGTCCGAGCTGCGGACCATGCGGTGGAACGCGCTGCGCACGCTCGGCGGGGCCCCCGACGCGGGCGCGCCGAGCGTCGCGAAGCTGCTGTGGGGCGGCTGGCACCAGCGGCTCGGCGAGCTGGCGCTGCGGGTGCGGGGCGCGGCGGCGGCCGTGGGCCCGGCGGACTGGACGCCCGAAGCGCCCTACGTACTCGACGAGCAGCAGCGCCTGTACCTGTTCAGCCGGGCCGACACCATCTACGGCGGCTCGGACGAGATCCAGCGCACCATCATCGCCGAGCGGGTGCTCGGCCTGCCCAGGGAGGCCACGTGAGGGGTGTTGTGTTCGACGGCCGAGAGGCCGTGGTCGTCGACGACTTGGAGATACGGGACCCGGGGCCCGGCGAGGTGCTCGTCGGCGTCGCCGCCGCGGGGCTCTGCCACAGCGACCTGTCGGTGATCGACGGCACGATCCCCTTCCCGCGCCCCGTGGTGCTCGGGCACGAGGGCGCGGGCGTGGTGGAGGCGGTGGGCGCGGGCGTGACCCACGTCGTGCCCGGCGACCATGTGGCGCTGTCCACGCTCGCCAACTGCGGGGCGTGCGCGGAGTGCGACCGGGGCAGGCCGACGATGTGCCGCAAGGCGATCGGGATGCCGCAGAAGCCGTTCTCGCGGGGCGGGAAGGACCTCTACCAGTTCGCCTCGAACTCGGCGTTCGCCGAGCGGACCGTGGTGAAGGCCGTGCAGGCGGTGAAGATCCCCCAGGAGATCCCGCTGACCTCGGCCGCGCTCATCGGCTGCGGGGTGCTCACGGGCGTGGGCGCGGTCCTCAACCGGGCGCGGGTCGACCGCGGCGACACCGTCGTCGTGATCGGCACGGGCGGGGTGGGGCTCAACGTGCTCCAAGGCGCGCGGGTGGCGGGCGCCCTGCGGATCGTCGCGGTGGACTCGAACCCGGCGAAGGAGGAGGTGGCGCGACAGTTCGGCGCGACCGACTTCCTCACCGACGTCGGTGCCGTGCGGGAGGTGCTGCCGGACGGCGCCGACCACGTCTTCGAGTGCGTCGGCCGGGTCGAGCTGATCCGCGCCGCGATCGACCTGCTCGACCGGCACGGGCAGGCGGTGATCCTCGGGATGCCGGCGGCCACGGCGGAGGCCAGCTTCGTGCCCGCCGAACTCTTCCTCGACAAGTCCGTCCTCGGCTGCCGCTACGGCTCCTCGCGCCCGCAGCGCGACATCAGGCTGTACGCCGATCTGTACGCGCGGGGCCGGCTGCTCCTGGACGAGCTGGTGACGCGGACGTACCCGGTGGAGGAGTTCGACGCGGCGGTCGCGGACGCGGAGGCGGGGAAGGTGGCGCGGGGGGTGCTGACCTTCTGAGGCGAGGGTGCGGCCGGGTCTGACGGCGTGCGCCGCACCTCTTCCCATCTGACGACCCGTCAGCTTCAATGGATTTCATGATGGGACACGCAGGGATGGCGGCCACCGTCGTCCGCTACCTCAGGTCGGTCGGTGCTCCCACAGCGGAGCCGCCTCCCCTGGACGTGCTGCCGCGCCCCGACCTGCGGGCGGTCGGCGACGACGAGCGGGCGCCCGTCGACCCGGCCGAATTCCGCCGCGTACTGGGCGAGTTCGCGAGCGGCGTGACCGTGGTGACGGCGGCCGACCCGGAGACGGGGGCCGCAGGGTTCGCCTGCCAGTCCTTCGCGTCCCTCTCCCTCGACCCGCCGCTGGTGGCGTTCATGGTGGCGCGTACGTCGACGACCTGGCCGCGGATCGCGCGCGCGGGGTCGTTCTGCGTGAACGTGCTCGCCGAGGGCCAGGGCGAGCTGTGCCGGGGCTTCGCGGTGAGCGGGGCCGACAAGTTCGCGGGCGTGCGGTACGACGAGGCGCCCGTGTCGGGGGCGCCGCGCATCGACGGGGTGGCCGCGTGGATCGACTGCGCGATCCACGCGGTGCACACGGGCGGCGACCACCTCATCGTGGTCGGCCGGGTGACGGCGCTCGGCGCGGAGGGGAACGGGGCGGGGCCGCTGGTGTTCCACCGGGGCGCGTTCTCCGCACTACGCGACTGAGGGCGCGAGGGCGGGGTCCGCCGCGCGACCGCGCCGGATGATCAGCGACATCAGCGCCGCCGCCGCGCACAGCGCTCCCGAGGCGTACCAGACGACGTCGTACGACCCGAAAACGTCCCGCGCGACACCGCCGAGGAAGGCCACGACCGCGGCCCCCACCTGGTGCGAGGCGAGCACCCAGCCGAACACGATCGCGCTGTCCTCGCCGTAGTGCTCGCGGCACAGGGCGATGGTGGGCGGCACGGTGGCGACCCAGTCGAGGCCGTAGAAGACGATGAAGAACAGCATCGGCGGCCGGACATCAGGTGCAAGGAGCATCGGCAGGAAGAGCAGCGAGATGCCGCGCAGCGCGTAGTACACGGCGAGCAGCCGCCGCGCCTCGATGCGGTCCGTGAACCAGCCCGACGCGACGGTCCCGACGACGTCGAAGACGCCGATGACGGCGAGCAGCGACGCGGCCGTGGTGACCGGCATGTGGTGGTCGTGGGCGGCGGGCACGAAGTGCGTCTTGACCAGGCCGTTCGTCGAGGCGCCGCAGATGGCGAAGGTGCCGGCGAGCAGCCAGAACGGGCCGGTGCGGGCGGCCTTCGCGAGCACGGTGACGGCGCGCTTCCCCGCTCCCCGTACGGGCGGCGGCTTCGGCACGAACTCCTTGGCCCCGTACGGTTCGACGCCCGCGTCGGCCGGATGGTCGCGCAGCAGCAGCCACACCAGCGGCACGACGGCGAGCGCGGAGAGGGCCACGGTCACGGCGGCGGGCCGCCAGCCGTGCCGGTCGACGATCCAGGACAGCAGCGGCAGGAACACCAGCTGCCCCGAGGCGCCGGCGGCGGTCAGCACCCCGGTGACGAGCCCGCGCCGGGCGACGAACCACCTGTTGGTGACGGTGGCGGCGAAGGCGAGCGCCATCGAACCGCTGCCGAGCCCGACCAGCACACCCCAGTACAGGACGAGCTGCCACGCGGCGGTCATCCACACGGTGAGCAGCGACCCCGCGGAGATGACGGTCAGCGCGACCGCGACGACCTTCCGGATGCCGAAGCGGTCCATGAGGGCGGCGGCGAACGGGGCGGTGACGCCGTACAGCGCGAGGTTCACGGAGACGGCGAAGCCGATCGTGCCGCGTGACCAGCCGAACCCGGTGTCCGGATCGTGCAGCGGGTCGATGAGCAGCCCCGGCAGGGAGGCGAAGGCGGCGGCGCCGACGATCGTCACGAACGTGACGGCGGCGACCGCCCAGGCGCGGTGCGGGCGGCGGCGTCTCGGGCGGGTGCCGGGCCGCGCGTCCGGCCGCGGCTTGCCCTGTGTCTGCGTCTCGGTCTGCGTCTCGGTCACATGAGCAGCTTCGGGGATCTCCTCCCGCGGAACGAGTGGCCCGAATGCCATTGTTCGCTAGGATCGGGCCATGGCTTCCCGCATGGAACGGCACGCCCCGCACCGCGTCGCGGTGCTCGCCCTCGACGGCCTCATCCCCTTCGAGTTCGGCATCCCGCAGCGCATCTTCGGCCGTGCGCGCGATGCGGCGGGGGAGCGGCTGTACGAGGTGGTGACCTGCGCGGTCCGCGAGGCCGGGCGGGTGCGGACCGACGCGGACTACGCGATCCACGTCGAGCACGGCCCGGAGGCGCTGGGGACGGCGGACACGGTGATCGTGCCGGCGTCGTACGAGATGGGCCCCGTCTACGAGAAGGGCGTCCTGACGCCCGACCTTGAAGCGGCACTGGCGTGGATCCGGCCCGGTACGCGCATGGTGTCCATCTGCACCGGAAGCTATGTGCTCGCCGCGGCGGGGCTGCTCGACGGGCGGCCCGCGACCACGCACTGGGCGGACGCCGACCACTTCCAGGCGCTCTTCCCGCACATCAAGGTCGACCCGAACGTCCTGTTCATCGACGACGGTGACGTGCTGTCGTCCGCGGGCGTCGCGGCCGGCATCGACCTGTGCCTGCACCTCGTACGGCGCGACCACGGGTCGGCGATCGCCAACGACGTGGCCCGGCGCACCGTCGTACCGCCCCACCGGGACGGCGGCCAGGCCCAGTACATCGAACGCCCGCTCCCGGAGCCGCAGTTGGCGTCCACGGCGCGAGCCCGCGCGTGGGCCCTGGATCACCTGGGCGAGCCGATCCAGCTCCGCGACCTGGCGGCTCGCGAATCCCTCTCGGTCCGTACGTTCACGCGCCGCTTCCGGGAGGAGGTCGGGGCGAGCCCGGGTCAGTGGCTGACGGCCCAACGGGTGGAGCGCGCCCGCCACTTGCTGGAAACGTCCTCGCTCTCCATGGACGAGGTCGCCCACCACTCCGGCTTCGGCACGGCCCAGTCCCTCCGCCAGCACTTCCACGCGTCGGTGGGCGTCACGCCGACGGCGTACCGCCGCACGTTCCGGGCGGGTGCGCCGGGGTAGGCGGTGGGGCTCCGCCCCGGCTCCCGCTGCTCAATCGCCGCAGGGGCTCGATTTGATTTGCCTGCCTGCACCGCCCCACCGGGCCTCCCGTTTCCGAGCTCTTTGACTCCGCCGCCCAATTTCCCACCCACCCGCCCCCTCCAGGGGCTCCCGGTCCGCCGGGGTTTCGGCCACGTGGGTCGCTTTGCGGGACTGTTCCGGCTACCCGTCCTTACGCCTCGGGGCGCTGCCCCGGCCCCCGCTGCTCAATCGCCGCAGGGGCTCGATGTGCCCACCTGCACCGACCCGCCGGGGCCTCCCGTTTGCCGGGCCCGTTGGCTCCGCCGCCCAATTTCCCACCCACCCGCCCCCTCCAGGGGCTCCCGGTCCACCGGGGTTGCGGACGCGCCTCGCCGTGCCGGAGCGCCCCCGACTCGCTTCGGCCCTGGGTGAGGGGCGCCCCCCCAAGGGCCGAGACGAGATCGGGGTTATGGGAGACGCGCGCCTCGGGAGTCGGCGATGCGCAGGGTCTGCGAAAGGGATTCGGTCAACCGGCGTGCGATGAAACGGAGTTCCACCGTCGCCACGTCCGCGTTCACCAGCAGGCCGCGGGACAAAGCCAACACTTCACGCGCGTCCGCCAGTTGCTCGTACTCGATCCGGTCCGCCAACCGCGAGAGGTGACCGTCCGGGTTGTCCGTCACCAGGTACGCGGCGCACCCGTTCTCGCCCGGCCAGGGCAACAGCCGTGCGCTCATCGCGCGCCTCCCGCCACCGGGACGCGAACACCGTGGATGTGCCGGGGCCCGGTGTCGATGCCCAACGTGGCGAGGTAGAGGGCCCGGCGCCGTTCGCGCTGGGCGCGGTGTTCCTCGGGCGTCAGGACGTAGGGCCGTACGAGCGCGTGCGCCGCGGCGTCCAGCGGTTCGGTGTGCCGGGGCGGCGGCGCCGGTACGGCGGGGACGGGCACGGTGAGGCGATGGCGGCCCGGGGGTGGTGGGGTGCACAGACCCAGCACCCAGGTCAGCATTCGAACGATAAGGTCCAGCATGTTGGCGCCTCCTGGAGGGCGTTGACCATGCCCCCGGGCCGGTTGCAGCGGTCGCGGGGGTCAGCCTTCGGCTGATGCGCCAACTCTATGCACACCTGCGCACAGCTGTGGTCAGATCACTGAGGTGATCAGATATCTACAGGTGCATGCGCAGAGGTGAAGGAATACGGTCACTCTGTGGACTACGAGATTGACCGCACCCGTATCGTCTGGCGACAGATCGCCGCCGTATTGGCGCACCGCATCGCCACCGAGGAGTACCCGCTGGGGAAGCGATTCCCGTCGGTCGCGGACGTGGCCGCGGAGTTCGACGTGTCCACCAGCACTGGACAGAAGGCCCTCTACCAACTCCGCGACGCCGGACTCCTGAGGATGGAACACGGCCTGGGCACCTTCGTCGACGACGACGGCCCCGAGCTCGCCAAGAACGAACCCTTCGGCCCGCTCCCACGCGCCAAATGACTGTGACGGGAGATCACGGCCCAGCCGTGATTTCCCGTCACAGTCGTGCGCGCCCCCTCAACGCCCCCTGAACTCCGCCCTCCTGCGCTCCACGAAACTCGCCACCCCCTCCTGCGCGTCCCGCGTCGTCATGTTGAGTTCCTGCGCCGTGGCCTCCGCCGCGAAAGCCGTGGGGCGGTCGGTGTCGAGGGAGGCGTTGATCAGGGACTTGGTCAGGGACAGCGCGCGCGTGGGGCCCGTCGCGAGACGTTCCGACCAGTCGCGGGCCAGTTTCGGGAGCTCGGCGTCGGGGACGACGCGGTTGACGAGGCCGAGGCGTTGCGCGTCGGCCGCGGGGAGCGCGTCGCCGAAGAACATGAGTTCCTTGGCGCGTTGCGGGCCGATCAGGCGGGGGAGGAGGTACGCGCCGCCGCCGTCGGGGACGAGGCCGCGGCGGACGAACACCTCGATGAAGCGCGCGGACTCCGCCGCGAGGACCAGGTCGCAGGCGAACGCGAGGTGCGCGCCGATGCCGGCAGCCGTGCCGTTGACCGCCGCGACGACCGGCTTCTCGCAGTCCTGGACCGCGGCGATGAGCCGCTGCGCGCCGAGCCGGATCATGCGGGAGACGTCGCCCACGACCCGTTCGTCCGAGTCCGGGCTCCCGCCCCGCAGGTCCGCGCCGGCGCAGAAGCCCTTGCCCGTCGCGGTGATCACGACGGCTCGTACGTCGGGGTCGGCGGAGGCCTCCGCGAGGAGCGCGATGACGCGTTCTCGCTGGTCCCAGGTGACGGCGTTCATGGCTTCGGGGCGGTTGAGGGTGATCCACGAGACGCCGTTGTCAGTGGTGTGGAGTACCAATGAGTCCAGGGACTCCTTCGGTTCTTCGGGGTGGTCCGAGGCTGCGGGGGAGGCTTGTGTCATGGGGGAGCTCCGTCTTGGGAGTGGGTCGGCGGCGGCCGGTGCGGCGGCCGGTTCAGTGGCAGACGGCGAGGGCGTCGAGGGCGACCGCGCCCTGGCCGCGCGGCAGCACCATCAGGGGGTTGATGTCGAGTTCGGCGAGGTCGTCGCCGAGTTCGAGCGCCATCCGCTGGACGCGCAGGACGACCTCGACCAGCGCGTCGATGTCGGCAGGGGGCGCCCCCCTGACCCCGTCGAGCAGCGCCCGCCCGCGCAGTCGGTCGAGGACGGCCCGCGCCTGGGTCTCGCCGAAGGGCGGCACGGCGACGGCGGTGTCGCGCAGGACTTCGACGAGTACGCCGCCGAGGCCGACGGTGACGGTGGGGCCGAACAGCTCGTCGTGGGTGACGCCGACGACCATCTCGACGCCCCGCTCGACCATCTGGCAGACGAGGACGCCGTCGAGGTCGATGCCTTCGTAGCGGGCGATGTCGGTGAGCTCGCGGTACGCGTCCCGGACCTGGCTCGCGGACGTCAACCCGACCTTGACGAGGCCCAGTTCGGACTTGTGGGCCAGTTGGGGAGCCGACGCCTTCATGACGACGGGGTAGCCGACGAGGGAGGCCGCCCGCACCGCCGCCGCGGCGCTCGTCACCAGCTGCTCGCGCGGCACCCGGATCCCGTACGCCCGCAGAAGCTGCTTCGCCGCGTGCTCGCTCAGCTGGTGGCCGGGGCGCATCAGGGCCTGCGCCTTGCGGAAGGAGGGCGACGGCGTGCGCGGCGCCTCGTCGAAGGGGGAGACGTACGAGGCCGTGAAGCGATGGTGGTCCAGATAGGCGCGGACCGCCGTGATGCAGTTGGCGAAGGTGCGGAAGGTGGCCACGCGGGAGGAGCCGAGGAGTGTGGTGCGGTAGGCGTCCTCGGTGCCGACGGGCGATCCCCACACCACGCACACCAGCTTGTCAGTCTGTTCCGCCGCGTCCACCAGGTCCTGGGCCAGCTTGTCGCTCATGGGCGGGAAGGGCCCGGTGATCGGGCAGATCAGGACGCCGACGGACGGGTCGGCGAGGATCGCGTCGATGATCTTGCGGCCCCGCCAGTCGCCGACGGGGTGCCCGCCGTTGTCGACGGGGTTCGCCACGCTCAGATAGTCCGGTATCCACTGGTGGAGTTCGTCCTGCTTCTCCTGCGGAAGGGCCGGCAGGTCGAGGCCCGCCTCCGTCGCCAGGTCGGAGAAGTGGGCGCCGGTGCCGCCGGAGATCGAGTAGACGACGACGCCGTCCGCCTGCGGCTTCTTGGCGCGGGCCAGGAGGGCGGCGGTGTCCTGGAGCTCGTCGAGCCCGTCGACGCGGATGACGCCGAACTGCCGCATCGCCGCGTCCACGACGGCGTCGGCGCCGGTGAGCTTGCCGGTGTGCGAGGCCGCGGTGCGGGCCCCGGTCTCGGTGCGGCCGACCTTCACGGCGACGACCGGCACGCCCTCGCGCGCGGCCCGGTCGGCGGCGAGCAGGAACGAGCGGCCGTCCTTGAGCCCTTCCACATAGCAGGCGATGGCGCCGACCTCGGGGCGCTGCGCGAAGTACGAGATGAAGTCGGCGGTCTCGAGGTCGGCCTCGTTTCCGGTCGGCGCCCAGTGGGACAGCCGGATGCCCAGCTCCTGGAGGGAGAAGACGGGGCGGCCCTGGTGGCCGGACTGGGTGATCAGCGCGATGGCCGGACCGTCGAGGTCGTCGCGGAAGCGCTCGAAGGCGTTGAGGTTGGTGTTCGGGCCGAGCAGCCGGAGCCCGGACCGCTGGACGGCGGCGGAGAGCCGCTCCTGCGCGGCGGCGCCCTCGTCACCGGTCTCGGCGAACCCGGAGGCGAAGGCGACGGCGAACTTCACCTTGGCGTCGGCCAGTTGCTCGACGACGGGCAGCGGATCGGCGACCAGCAGCACGGCGAGGTCGACCTGCTCCGGCAGTTCGGCGACGGAAGGGGAGCAGGGGAGGCCGAAGACGGACTCGCGCGTCGGGTGCACGGGATACAGGCGTGCGCCGACCCGCTCCGCCCAGCCCATCAGCTGCCGGGTGATGCCGGTGTTGGGCCGCCCCTCGGCGTCGGACGCGCCGACGACGGCGACGGCCTCGGGCCGGAAGAACCGGTCGAGGTCGGGTACGTCGGCGTGCAGCGGGCGCCCGCTGACGTCCGGCTCGTCGGTGCCGGCCCGCCCGTGCACGGCGGGTCCGGGCTGCTCACCGCAGGCGATCACGCGGGCCCGGCGGGAGTCGGTGGTCAGGGTGCCATACGTCGATCCAAGCATCGGTCCGCCCGCTCCTGTGTGTCAGCGACATCTCTTGCCTGTGCAGTGCCTTGAAGTCCCCCCCGGAATAACTGACGCATAGTCAGATTACTGAACTGACACTGTGTCAGGAACAGGGCTGCAGGCAAAGAGATGGGGCGAATGTCGGCGACGGGCCCCCTACGCGGCCATCGCGCGGTCATCGCGCGGCCACCGCGCGGCCGTCACGCGGCCGTCTGCTTGGCCACCGCCTTGCCGATGCGGCCCGCGTCGAGGGCCAGTTCGCGGAGCATGCCGCTGATGGGGTTCGTGTAGCCGGTGAAGTGCAGTCCGGGGGCGGCCGACCTGCGCAGCGGCTCGGCGAGCGGGCGCCCGGTGGCGGGGTCGAGGACGTCGAGGTGGCCGACGAGGTCCTCCAGGCCCTGCCGGTAGCCGGTGGCCGCGATCACCGTGTCCGGGGTGACGCGGGTGCCGTCGGAGAGGACCACCGTGTCCGTGTCGAAGGAGGTGACGGCGGCGACGGGTTCGACCTTCCCGTTCCGCACGGCGTCGACGAAGCCGACGTCCTGCACCGGGATGGCGCCCTCGCGCGCCCGTGAGTAGAGGCCGGTGTCGGGGCGCGGCAGGCCCTGTTCGGCGAGGTCGGGGACGCTCAGCCTGCCGAGCGGCGCCGCGAGCCGGTCGACCAGGCCGACCGGCAGCCGACGGCAGAGTATGCCGGTGCGCTGGGCGGGCCAGCCGAAGGTGGAGCGGCGCACGATGTGCGGCGTGGTGCGCACGGCGATGCGGACGCGCGCGGCGCCGCCCTCGGCGAGGTCGACGGCGATCTCGGTGCCGGTGTTGCCAGCGCCGACGACGAGGACGTCCCGGCCGGTGAAGGGCGCCGGGTTGCGGTACTCGCCCGCGTGCAGGAGCTTGCCGGTGTACGAGGAGGCGCCGGGCCAGTCGGGCAGGTGCGGGGTGTGGTTGTAGCCGGTGGCGACGACCACGGCGGCCGAGGTCAGCTCGCGCCCGCCGGTGGCCCGCAGCAGCCAGCCTGAGCCCTCCGGGTCCCGGTCGACGCGGGTGACCTCGACGCCGGTGACGACCTCCAGGTCGTGGTGCTCGGCGTACTTCTCCAGGTAGCGCAGCACGTCGTCGCGGGCGACCCAGCGGCCGAAGCGGCGCGGCATCGGCAGTCCCGGCAGACCCGAGAGGCGGCGGGTGGTGTGCAGGTGGAGGCGGTCGTAGTGGCCGCGCCAGGAGGCGCCGACGCGGTCGGACTTCTCCAGGACGACGGCCCGGACGCCGTGCGCCCGCAGCCCGACGGCCGCGGCGAGTCCGCCGGGCCCGCCCCCGATGACGTAGACGGGAGGGCGTTCATGGCTGCGTTCCGGTGCGGAGGGGTGGTCGGCCATGTACGGAGCGTAGGACGGCGCGCGTTTGAAGGGGCGCGGTCAAGACGGAAACCGGTTGCGAATTGATCACGGGGGCGCGGACGGAACGGTCCGGTGCGGGGGCCTTGCGGAGGCGCCGGTGGATGCGCTGAACTGGCAGCCCCGAGTAACTGACGTACCGTCAGAAAATGTAGGAGGGGCCGGACTTCATGGACGCGATAGGGCTCAGCGGCGCCGAATGGCTCGCCGTGCTGCGCATCGGGCTCGGCCTGTGGTGGCTGGAGAGCTGGCGGCACAAGGACAAGAAGGGCTGGTTCGAGCGCGGCACCGGCATCGCGTGGGCGGCGGACGTCGCGGGCAAGCACAAGTGGAACGCGGTGCGCAGCGGATTCGACGTCGTCGTGAAGCCGCGCCCCAAGACGATGGCGTACGTCGTCGTCTATGCCGAGCTGGCGCTGGGCCTCGGCCTGATCCTCGGCCTGCTCACGCCGATCGCGCTGGTCGGCGGGCTGCTGCTCAATCTCCTCTACCTCACGCTGATGATCCACGACTGGGCCGAGCAGGGGCAGAACGCGATGATGGGCCTGATATCGCTCGTCGCGCTGTTCGCCATGTCCTGGCAGACCTGGTCCCTCGACCACGCGATCGGACTGTTCTCATGACGGCGACCGAGGTGCGATTCGACGTCCCCGAGCCCGACGCGTTCACCCGGCCCTACTGGGACGCGGCGGCCGAGGGCAGGCTGCTGCTGCGGCACTGCGCGGCGTGCGGGCGCGATCACCACTATCCGCGCGAGTTCTGCCCGTTCTGCTGGAGCGACTCCCCGGACGAGGTGGGGTGGCGGGAGGCGAGCGGCCGGGCCACGCTCTACACGTGGTCCGTCGTGCACCGCAACGACCTGCCGCCCTTCGGCTCCCGCACCCCCTACGTCGCCGCGGTCGTCGACCTCGCCGAGGGCCCGCGCATGATGACCGAGGTGGTCGGGTGCGAGGAGGCGGACCTGCGGATCGGGATGGAGCTGACGGTCGACTTCCGCGAGGGCGGCGACGGCTTCGCGATCCCCGTGTTCAGGCCCGCCCCGTGATCAGCCCGCTGACCCCCGCGCGCCCGGTCACGGCCACAGCAGTTCCTTGACCCAGCCCTCCGCCGTGCGCCGGTACCGAAGGCGCACGTGCCGGCGGCGGGCGTCGCCCTGGAAGAACTCCACCTCGTCCGGGGCCAGCTCGTACACCGTCCAGGACGGCGCGGGCGCCTCCGGCTCGCGCTGCGCCCGCTCCCACGCGGACTGCGAGGCGCGCTCCAACTCCTCGTACGAGCCGAGGGTTTCGCTCTGGTGGCCGACGAGGGCGGAGGCGAGCGCGCCGGTCGAGCGGGCGTGCAGGTCGGCGTGCGCGATCTCGGGCGGTGCCGTGCGGACGGGCCCGCGGACGCGGACCTGGCGGCCCTGCACCGGCCAGTAGAAGCCGAGCGCCGCGTACGGGCGGGCGGCGAGCTGGCGGCCCTTGGCGCTGCCCGCGTGCGACGCGAAGTGCCAGCCGTGCGCCTCGTCGGCGCCGTGCAGCATCACGGTGCGGACGTCGGCGCGGCCCTCGGCGTCGGTGGTGGCGAGCGACGGGGTGTGCGGCTCGCGCTGCCCCGCCGCGACGGCCTCGGCGAACCACCGTGTGAACAGCGGCAGCGGCGCTTCGGGGGTGTCCTCCGGGTCGAAGGCGGGCAGCTCGGTGTCCCATACGCGCAGGCCGCGCAGGAGGGCGTCCAGATCGTTCTCGGGTTCCATGCCCCGATTCTCGCCCCTGCCCGGCCTGCCCCGCCCGACCGGCACCGCTCCCGCGCCAGGACGCCGCTCACGTCAGTCCCGCCCCAGCACCACGGTCCCCGCCGAGCAGAACCAGCCGCCCGTGCCGGACGCCACCGCGAGGCGCGGCAGGGTGCCGTCCGCGCGGCGCACCTGGTGGCCGCCCGCCTCGCCGCGCAGCTGCCTGGCGGCCTCGACGAGGAGGAACAGGCCGCGCATGCCGGGGTGTTGGGCGGAGAGGCCGCCGCCGTCGGTGTTCGTGGGGAGCTCCCCGTCGTGCCGGAGCCGGCCCTTCTCGACGAAGGCGCCGCCCTCGCCCTTCGCGCAGAAGCCCAGGTCCTCCAGGGTCACGAGGGTCATGTACGTGAAGGCGTCGTAGATCTCCGCGATGTCGATCTCGTCGGGGCGCACCCCGGCCCGTTCGAACGCGAGTCGGCCGCTGACCGCCGCGGGGGAGACGGTGAAGTCGTCCCACTCGGACATCGTGGTGTGCGAGACGTGCTCGCCCGCGCCGAGCACCCACACCGGCGGCTTCGCGCAGTCGCGCACCAGGTCCTCCGCGACGAGCAGCACCGCCGCGCCGCCGTCCGAGCGGATGCAGCAGTGCAGCTTGGTGAACGGGTCGGCGATCATCGGCCCGTCGAGCACGTCGTCGACGGTGATCGGGTCGCGGAACATGGCGTCGGGGTTGCGGGCGGCGTTCGCGCGGGCCTGCACGGCGACCTGGGCGAGCTGCTCCAGGGTCGTGCCGTGCTCGTGCATGTGGCGGCGGGCCGCCATCGCGTACTTGGCGATCAGCGAGTGCCCGTACGGGACCTCGAACTGGAGGGGGCCGCGGGCTCCGAAGGAGAGGTTCGACGTGCGCCGCTTGGCCTTGATGTCGGCGCGGGCCGTGGAGCCGTAGACGAGCAGGACGGCCCGCGCGTGCCCGGCGGCGATCGCGTCCGCCGCGTGCGCCGCCATGACCTCCCAGGTGGAGCCGCCGACCGAGGTGGAGTCGACCCAGCGCGGCTTGAGCCCCAGGTACTCGGCGACCTCGACCGGCGCGAGGGTGCCGAGGCCCGCGCTCGCGAAGCCGTCGACGACGTCGGGCGTGAGCCCCGCGTCGGCGAGCGCCCGGCGGGCGGCCTGGGCGTGCAGGGCGTAGGGGGTGGCTTCGTCGACGCGGCCGCAGTCGGAGAGGGCTATGCCCGTGATGGCGACCTTGCTTCGGGGCTCAGTCATGGATCTGACGGTACATCAGATAAGCTGGCGTGCAGGAGGGTGCGCACCTCTGGGCATCGCGCGGTCGCCGCCTTAACATGACGCCCCGTCAGAAAGGGGCCCACATGGACGCCAGGTTCACCGAGGAACAGCAAGAGATCCGCCGCACCCTGCGCGAACTCGCCACCAAGCGCTGCACCCCGGACGACGTCAAGGCCGCCGCGGCCACCCCCGCGGGCCATGACCTCGCCCTGTGGGGCACCCTCAGCACGGACCTGGGGCTCCCGGGGCTCGCGCTGCCCGACGAGCACGGGGGAGTGGGCGGCACGCTCGTCGAGCTCGCGCTCGCGGCCGAGGAGCTGGGCCGGGTGCTCGCGCCCACCCCGCTGCTCGCCACCAGCGGCCTCGCGGCCCCGCTGATCTCCGCGCTCGGCACCGACGCCCAGCGCTCCGCACTGCTGCCGCGGATCGCCGACGGTGCCCTGACCGCGACCCTCGCCGTGCCGGGCACCGGGCTCGCCACCGCGCTCGGCCTCGTCGCCGACAACGCCGGGGACTGGGCGGGCGGCGGCCGGGCCGGCGGCGTACAGGCCAGGTGCGGGGAGGACGGCTGGCGGCTCTACGGCCAGGCCGAGCAGGTCCTCGACGGCCACAGCGCGGGGCTGCTGCTCGTCGCCGCGCACACCGGCGGCTTCGCCCGCTCCCGCACGCTCCTCTTCCTGGTGCGCGCGGACGCCCCGGGACTGGCCCGCGTACGGCAGACGGCCATGGACGCGACGCGGCCGCAGGCCCGCGTCGAACTGCGCGACGTCGAAGCCGAGTTGCTGGGGGCCGAGGACGCCGATGTGGCCGGTGCGCTCGCCGCCGTCGGCGACACCGCCGCCGTGCTGCTCGCCGCCGAGGCCGTCGGCGCCGCGGACCGGGCCCTGGAGCGGACCGTCGACTACGTGAAGGAGCGGGAGCAGTTCGGCCGCCCCGTCGGCTCCTTCCAGGCCGTCAAGCACCGCCTCGCGGACGTGTACGTGCAGGTGCAGGCCGCGCGCTCGGCGGCGTACTACGCGGCGTGGGCGGCGAGCACCCCCGGCGAGAGGCCGGTCGGCGGGCTCGCGCTCGCGCAGGCGCTCGAAGCCCTGCGCACCGGGGCGGGCGAGGCCGTGCAGCTGCACGGCGGCATCGGCTTCACCTGGGAGCACGACGCGCACCTGTACCTCAAGCGGGCCGCCGGTGACGAGCTGC
Organism: Streptomyces sp. SDT5-1; assembly: GCF_052245995.1. Taxonomy (NCBI): domain Bacteria; kingdom Bacillati; phylum Actinomycetota; class Actinomycetes; order Kitasatosporales; family Streptomycetaceae; genus Streptomyces; species Streptomyces sp. SDT5-1. The sequence continues at coordinate 4,824,859 of NZ_CM125963.1, forward strand.
TGTTCGGGCCCGTGCACCTGCTGCGGGACCGCGCGGCCGAGGCGGCCGACCTGTTCGCGCCCGCCCTGGAGGTGGCGGTCTGATGGCGCCACCAGGGGTCGGGCTGGTGCAGAAGGTGTCGTCGACGCGGACCTTCGCACGCCTCGCGCCGCACGTCATCCCGGTCGTGGACCGTGCCGTGCACCGGCTCACCGGAGGGAAGGTGCTGCTCAGCGCGCAGATGCTGCCGGGGGTGATCCTCACGGTGCGGGGCGCGAGGAGCGGGATCGAGCGGCGTACTCCACTCGCGTGCATGCCCGAGAAGGGGCGGGACACGTGGCTGCTCATCGGGTCGAACTTCGGGCGTCCCGGCCACCCGGCCTGGACCGCGAACCTGCTCGCGCACCCGGACGCCGTGATCAACTGGCGGGGCACCGACATCCCGGTGACGGCCCGGCTCCTGGAGGGTGAGGAGCGGGCGGAGGCCTGGGCGGCGGCGCTGACGTTCTGGCCGCCCTACGCCACGTACCAGCGGCGGGTGGAGCGGGAGATCAGGCTGTTCCGGCTGGAGCGCCGGTCCGCGTAGGAGCGCAACTGCAACAGCGGCGGCTCACGTTGCACCACGCGAACCGCCGCTGCACGACAGGACCAGAGAAGAGTTACTTGGTGGGCTTCTTTCCGGTCACGCCCAGGTGCACCAACAGCGCGAGGTTCGGCTTCAGTTCGGCCTGCTTCACACCCCAGGACTGGAAGCCCTTCTGGTGCGAGGCGACCGCGGCGAGCATGGCGACCAGCGAACCGGCGACCGCGGCCGGGCTCACGTCCTTGTCGACCTTGCCCTTGTCCTGAAGCTCCTTGACCGCGTCCGCGAGGGAGTTGTTCACCGAGTTGAGGATCTTCATGCGGAGCTTGTAGAAACGCTTGTCGCCCTCGGCCGCGCCGAGGTCGACGACGCGCAGGATCGCGTCGTTCTTGCGCCAGAACTCCAGGAAGCCGTCCACGAGTTCCTGCGCGGTGGTCCAGCCGGCCTTGCCGACCCAGGAGCGGTCCGCGACCAGTTCGGTCAACCCGGCTCCCTCGGTGGCCATTTGCTCGGCGATCTCCAGGACGGCGCCCTCGACGTCCGGGAAGTACTGGTAGAAGGTCGCGGGTGACGTGCCCGCCTTGCGCGCGACATCAATGACTTTGACGTCCCGGTAGGGCGAGGAGCTGAGCATCTCGCCGAGGCAGTCGAGCAGCTTCTGACGTGTTGCCTGACCACGCCGTCCGGCCACACGGCCGTCGACGGTCCGTACTTGTCCTGTCATGCCGTCAGCTTACCGAGGGGTGATCGGAGCGCGATCTGGCCGACTGCAAATGGGGTTGGGTGCTGTGGCCGCCGGTCAAATGACGCGCCGTGAGGGACCGGAATTGGCCAAACGTTCGAATTTGAAGAGCAGTGGCCCGGTGGGCCTGGCTAGCGTGACGCGCATGCGCCCCGCCCGCCGCGACCGGCTCGCCTTCCCCGAATTTCCCGAAGGGGCCCCGTGCTGGGCCGACGCCCGGCTTGCGGACGTCGAGGCGGGCAAACGGTTCTACGGCGATCTCTTCGGCTGGACCTTCGACGAGGGCGCGGGCGCCCAGCGCGACTACTACACGGCGGCGTACAGCGAGGACCGCGGCGTCGCCGCGCTCGCCCCGGCGAACCTCGGCGTCCAGTGGCGGCTCCACCTCGCCGTCCGGGACGCGTACGCCACCGCCGAACGGGTCTTCGCGGCCGGCGGGCACATCGTGGCGGGTCCGCTGTCCGGCGGCACCGAGGCCACCGTGGCGCTCGCCCGCGGCCCCGAGGGCGCCGCTTTCGTGCTGCGGCAGCCCGGCAGCCACCGGGGTTTCGAGCGGACCGGAGGCATCGGCGCGTTCTGCGGCGCCGAGCTGCTCACCCCCGACGCCGCGCTGAGCGATTCCTTCTACGGGTCCGTATTCCAGGAGGGGGCCTTCGGGGACGCCGTGCGCCGCAGGGTCGTCCCCGAAGGGCCGGGACGGTTCCTGCTGCACTTCGGGTGCGCGGACGCCGGTGCCACGGCCGCGGCCGCGGCACGGCTCGGCGGACGGGTCCTCGCGGGCCCGCACCCCACCTGGTGCGGGAGGGCGGCCGTGATCGAGGATGATCAAGGGGCGGTGTTCGCGGTGTGCGAGCAGACGGACGAGCAGGCGGCCGATCAGGCGGCCGAGCAGGCGTAAAGGCCCTTAATGCTCCGAGACACCCCGTTTTGACCCGAGGTTCGCAACTGAGGGCCGAGACAGGAAGAATCGGGGTGCGTGCCGCCGTGGCGCTTCGGTGGTGAGACGCTGACGGGGGCCGTGAGTGCGGTGGCCCGCACGGGGAGGTGGCAGGCAAGTGGTGGATCAGCTGACGCAGCACGATCCGAGGCGGATCGGTCCGTTCGAGGTCCTGGGACGGCTCGGCGCGGGCGGCATGGGTCTGGTCTATCTGGCGCGCTCGGCGTCCGGCCGACGCGTGGCGATCAAGACGGTGCGCACGGAGCTCGCCGAGGACCAGCTGTTCCGGGTGCGTTTCACGCGCGAGGTCGAGGCGGCGCGGGCGGTGTCCGGCTTCTACACGGCCGCCGTCGTCGACGCCGACCCGCGCGCGGCCGTGCCCTGGCTCGCGACCGCGTACGTACCGGCGCCCTCCCTCGAGGAAATAGTGAACGAGACCGGGCCGCTGCCGGCCCAGGCCGTGCGCTGGCTCGCCGCGGGCGTCGCCGAGGCCCTCCAGTCGATCCACGGCGCGGGCCTCGTGCACCGCGACCTCAAGCCGTCGAACGTGCTGGTCGTCGAGGACGGCCCGCGCGTCATCGACTTCGGCATCGCGTCCGGCGTCTCGAACACGCGCCTGACCATGACGAACGTCGCCGTGGGCACGCCCGCGTACATGTCGCCCGAGCAGGCGAAGGACTCCCGGAGCGTGACCGGGGCCTCCGACGTCTTCTCGCTCGGCTCGACGCTGGTGTTCGCGGCGACCGGGCACGCCCCGTTCCACGGCGCGAACCCCGTCGAGACCGTGTTCATGCTGCTGCGCGAGGGCCCCGACCTGGAGGGCCTGCCGGAGGAGCTGCGGCCCCTCCTGGAGGCGTGCATGCAGATGGACGCGGCGCAGCGGCCCTCGCCCGCCGACCTCCAGGCGCAGCTCGCCCCGCACCTGTTCGGCGCGGGCAGCGACGACAGCGGCACCGCGTCCGCCTGGCTGCCCGAGCGGTCCGTCGCGCTGATCGAGTCCCGCCGCGGCGGCCGCCCGGCGCCGAAGGCCCCCGCTACCCGGGCGCCGGGCCCCGGCGCGCACGCCGCCCCGAACGGGCACGGCGCCCCGATCCCCGCGATGCCCTCGCAGCCGCCCGCCCCGCCCCGCTCGCCCGTCTCCCCGCCCGTCGGCACGGACGGCTGGCGGCACTCGCCGGTGCCCGCGGGCCAGAGCCTCGTCGCCGACGGGCCCGTGCACCTGGCCGGGGCGCAGGTCCCGATCGGTCCGGGGCCGCGGGTCGCCGACGCGCGGGCCGCCGCCGTGAAGGCGCCGCCCGCCGAGTCCGGGCTCGCGGGATCCTGGTCCCGCTCCAAGCCCGCCGTGAACGGCTCGCACGAGCCGGCCGTGCCCGCGCCCGCCGTCGCCGACGGCGCCGCCTGGCGGCCCTGGCGCTTCCGCATGTCGAACGACGTGTGGGGCACGCCCGCCGTCGCCGGCGACCTCGTCTACGTCACGTCGTTCGAGGTGCACGTCCTGGACGTGGCCACCGGAAGGCGCCGCTTCAAGACCCGCGACGTCGCCTGGTCCATGGCCGTCGCCGACCAGCGCATCCACGCCTCCGACGGACCCACCCTGTGGGCGCTCGACGCCCGCGACGGCGGCGATCTGTGGCGGATCCAGACCGACGCCTGGGTGTACGCGCTCCAGGCCGATGGCGGTATCGTCGTCACCGCGACCCGCGGCGGCGGCGTCCAGGCCCGCGAGGCCGCCACCGGCGAGCTCCGCTGGGAGGTCACCGGCTGCCAGACCGAGTTCGAGGCCGCAGAGGCCGGACCCGTGGTGCACGAGGGCACGGTCTACGTGTGGCAGGACGCGCGGCTCCGCGCCCTCGACGCCCGCACCGGCGACGAGCGCTGGTCGTACCCGGTCGGCGACGCGGCCTCCTGCGGCGGCGTCCCGATGCGCCTGACGCCCGCGTCCGACGGACACGTGTACGTCGCCGCCGGCACCCGCGTGCTCGCCGTCGACGCCGCGTCCGGGCACGTCCGCTGGCACTTCGAGGCGCCCGCCGTGTTCCTCAGCCCGCCCGCCTTCGCCCCCGGGCCCGCGGTCACCGGCGGCGGCGTGTACCTCGTCGACCACCTCGGCACCGTGTATGCGCTGGACGCCACGGACGGCCGCGACCGCTGGCGCATCGCCACAGAGGCCAGGCCGTCGGCGGTCGACCCGGTGCTCGTCGCGCAGGGCCACGTCCACGTCGGCAGCGGCCAGGGCCTCTACACCCTGGACGCCGTGACCGGCACCCCGAAGTGGCGCTTCCAGGCAGGCGGCGAGATCGTCGGCGCGCCCGTGGTCGCGGACGGCCGGATCCACTTCGGTTCCACGGACCACCTGCTCTACACGCTGAAGGCGGACGACGGCAGGCTGCGCTGGAAGCTCGCCACCGGCGGCGAGATCACCGGCACCCCGGTCGTGAAGGACGGCGTCGTCTACGCCTGCAGCAAGGACCGCTGCGTGTACGCGCTCGACGCGGAGAAGGGCACGGGCACCAGCCGCTAGCCCTCTCGAAGACGGCCGTCGTACCAGCCACGGAAGGGGTGAGGGACGGCGGCCGTCGCTCCGGGGGTCCCGTTCCCGACGCTACGCCGACCGAGTGCCCCCTGCCACGCGGAGCCCGCCCCCGATAGGGTGCCCGGCGTGATGAAACGGGGACTGAAACTGACAGCCGTGGCGACCCTGATCGTGCTGGCCCTCACGGGCTTCACCACCGGGCGCGGCGGACACTCCAAGAGCCGCAGCAGCAGTGGCGGCGGGGGAGGGTGCAGCAGCTCCTCCCAGAGCCACGACTCGACGACCTCGCACGTGTCCAAGGGCTCGTCGGGCAGCGGCAGCCGCAGTGGTACCGGCTACACCCGGACCCGGCACCGCTCCACGACCTCGGCGTCGCCCACGAGCAGCGCGCGGGACGCCACGGTGAAGCTCCTGCGGTGCGCCGACGCCCACCAGACGTACGCCCTGGTGTCCGTCACCAACCCCAACAGCAGGCAGGTGCGCTTCGACGTGCACGGCACCTTCGCGGGCGCGGACGGCGGCACCGTCGCCGACCGGCACAAGGTCGTCGAGGTGCCCGCGCGCGGCAAGGCGACCGCGCAGCTGCCGGTCGGCGGGAAGTCGCTCGCCGCCGACGTCGACCACTGCGTCGTCGACCCCTACGCCGTCGCGCTGCGCTGACGCCGCTCAGCGCACCCTGAACTCCCGTGTCCGAGCGCGGGAGTTGAACAGGTCGTCCTGTCGCTCCGGCGGCAGGTTGCCCAGCTGGATCAGATCGGGGGCGCCCGCGAAGGCGCGCTCCCGGTTGGCCGCGGTGGCCGTCCAGACCGCCTTCACGGTGCCCTGGACGGCCTCCGTCGGATACGAGGCGATGGTGGCGGCGCACCGCACGGCCGCCGCCAACACCCCGCCGGGCTCGGTCACTTCGGACACGAGCCCCACCTCGTACGCCCGCCGCGCCGACATCCGCTCCGCGGAGCCCATCAGGGCGAGCCGCGCCACCTCGCCGGGCGGCATCCGCTGGGCGAGGTGGATCGACTCGAAGGCGTTCACCATGCCGTACGTGGTGTGCGGGTCGAAGAACGTGGCGCCCTCGTCGGCGATCACGAACTCCGACTCGCCGATCAGGTAGAACGCCCCGCCGCACGCCATCCCGTTGACCGCGGCGATCACCGGTTTCCACAGGTCGTTGGCCTTCGGTCCGACCGCGGGCAGCGGATCGTCCGCCGAGTACGGGGAGCCGGGCTGCGGCACGTCCCAGCCGCGGTCGATTCCGGTGCAGAACGCCCGCTCGCCCGCCCCGGTCAGCACGACCGCCCGCACCGCGTCGTCGAAGCGGAACTCCCGCCACACCGCCCTGAGTTGCTCGACCGATGTCTGGTCGAGGGAGTTGTGGCGGTGCGGCCTGTCGAGGGTGACGGTGGCGACGCCCGTGCCCTTGTCGACCTCGGCGCGCACCGTCATGACCGCTCCAGCACCCAGCGCGGCACGGTCACCCCGTCGATGTCGGCGAACACCACCTGTACCCGTGCGCCGATCCTGATCCGGTCGGGGTCGACGGAGTTCAGCGGGGCGTCGGCGGAGGCGACGAGATTGCCGACGAGCCGGATCCGCGGCGCCTCCGCCAGTTCGACGACGATCGCGTTGTACGGGGCCTGGGCGGCGTAGGCCGGGAGCAGCGGCGGGTGTGGGATCACGTACGACCAGACCCGTCCGCGCCCGCTCATCCGGCGCCACTCGCTGTCGAAGGACTGGCAGTGCGGGCAGCAGGGCCGCGGCGGAAACCGCAGCTCACCGCAGTCCGGGGCGGCGCAGGCCTGGATGCGGAGTTCGCCGCGGGCGGCGTACTCCCAGAAGGGGGCGCCGTCGTCGTCGGGGGTGGGGGTGAGGAGTTGCGAAGTCGTCGTCGCGTCCGTCATGGGACCGTCCCTTCGGGTAGGCGGAATCAGGAACGCAGCAGCAGCGCGGACGTCGGGACGCCCTCGCCCGCCGTGACCAGGCACGTCTCCGCGTCCGGCACTTGCGCCGTGCTGACGCCCCGCAGCTGCTTCACGCCCTCGTTGATGAGGTTGAAGCCGTGGACGTACGCCTCCGAGAGGCCGCCGCCGCCCGTGTTGATGGGGAGCCGGCCGCCGATCTCGAGCGCGCCGCCCTCCGTGAACGCCGCGCCCTCGCCGCGTCCGCAGAACCCGTACCCCTCCAGGGAGAGCGGGATGAGCGGGGTGAACGCGTCGTAGATCTGGGCGACGTCGACGTCCTCGGGGGTGACGTCCGCGTGCTTCCACAGGTGGCGGGCGGCCGTCCACGCGGGGCCGGTGAGCGGGTCGTCGTTCCAGTAGTTGACCATGCCGTGGTGCTGCGCGGGCAGCCCCTGCGCCGCGGAGTGCACGTAGACCGGCTTCTGGCGGCAGTCGCGGGCGCGCTCGGCGGAGACGACGACGCAGGCGAGCGCGCCGTCCGTCTCCAGGCAGTTGTCGAAGAGGCAGAGCGGCTCGCTGATCCACCGCGAGGTCATGTAGCTGTCGCGCGTCATGGGGCGCTCGTACATCATCGCGGCCGGGTTCTGGTTGGCCCGGTTGCGGCAGGCGAGCGCGACGTTGAAGAGGTGGTCGCGGGTCGCGCCGTACTCGTGCATGTAGCGGCGGGCCAGCATGCCGATCTCGTCGGCCGGGCGGAGCAGCCCGTACGGGCGGGTCCACTGGGCGGGCGTGGGGAGCTGGACGGTGGTGTTCTTCCAGGGGCGGGGGCCCGAGCCGCGTTTCCTGGACCGCCAGGCGATGCCGACGCTCGCCTGCCCCGTGGCGATCGCGGAGGCGAGGTGGGCGACCGTCGCGCACGAACCGCCGCCCCCGTAGCCGACCTTGGAGAAGAAGGTGACGTCGCCCGCGCCGACGGCCTTGGCGACCTCGACCTCGTCCGTCTCCTCCATCGTGTACGAGGCGAAGGCGTCCACCTCGGAGGGGGATATCCCCGCGTCGTCGAGCGCGGCGACGATCGCCCGGCACGCCAACGTCTTCTCGGATTCCGGGAGTTGCTTCGCGAAGGCCGTCTGCCCGATGCCGACGATGGCCGTCGCGTCCTTGAGTCCCGCCATGGGCACCCCCAGTGCATGGATCCCGTCTACTGACAGCGCGTCAGGCTACAGCTAATCTGACGGATAGTCAGCTACGGCGTTGTGGGAGGTCGTTCGATGCGCACGGATGACGAGTGGGGAACGGTCCCGGAGCTCGTACGGGACGCCGCCGAACGGTACGGCGAGCGGGAGGCCGTCGTCGAGGGGCGCAGCCGGATCTCGTACACGGAACTCGGCGAACGCGTCGAGCGGGCCGCCGCCGCGTGCATGGCCGCCGGCGTCGAACCGGGCGACCGGGTCGCCGTCTGGGCGCCGAACACCCTGGACTGGATCGTCTCCGCGCTCGGCGCCGTCACCGCGGGCGCCGTCCTCGTACCGCTCAACACCCGCTTCAAGGGCGCCGAGGCCGCCGACATCCTCGCCCGCTCACGCGCCCGGCTGCTGTTCGTCACCGGCACCTTCCTCGGCACCTCGTACGTCGCCTCGCTGCGCCGCGCCCAGGAGGCGGGCGCCGAACTCCCCGCCCTGGAACAGGTGGTGGTGTTCGGGGACGGCGCCCCCGACGCCCCCGGCTACCGGGGCTGGAAGGAGTTCCTGGCCGCCGGCGACAAGATCACCGGCGCCGAGGTCCGCTCCCGCTCCACGACCGTCGACCCCACCGCGCCCTCGGACATCATCTTCACCTCCGGCACCACGGGACGCCCCAAGGGCGCCGTCATCACCCACGCCCAGACCCTGCGCGGCTACCGGATCTGGGCCGAGCTCGCGGGCCTGCGCGAGGGCGACCGCTATCTGATCGTGAACCCGTTCTTCCACACGTTCGGCTACAAGGCCGGGGTCCTCGCCTGCCTGATGCGCGGCGCCACGATGGTGCCGCAGCCCGTCTTCAACGTCGACACGGCCCTCGCCAACATCGCCTCCGAGCGCATCTCCGTCCTCCCGGGCCCGCCCACCCTCCACCAGTCGCTCCTCGACCACCCCTCGCGAGACGCCCACGACCTGTCGGCGCTCCGGCTCGTCGTGACCGGCGCCGCGGTCGTCCCGCTGCGCCTGGTGGAACGGCTGCGCGGCGAACTCGGCGTGGCCACCGTCCTCACCGCGTACGGGCTCTCCGAGGCCAGCGGCATCGCCACCATGTGCCGCCGCGGCGACCCGGCGGAGGTGATCGCCGAGACGTCGGGGCGCGCGATACCCGGCACGGAGGTGCGGGTCGACTCGGCGGGCCCCGGCGAACCGGGCGAGGTCCTGATCCGCGGATTCAACGTCATGCGCGAGTACTTCGAGGACCCCGACGCCACCGCGCAGACCATCACCGAGGACGGCTGGCTGCGCACCGGGGACGTCGGCGTGCTCGACGCGGCCGGCAATCTGCGGATCACCGACCGCATCAAGGACATGTTCATCGTCGGCGGCTTCAACGCCTACCCCGCCGAGATCGAGCAGCTCATCGGCCTGCACCCGGCGGTCGCCGACGTCGCCGTCGTCGGCGTCCCCGACGGCCGCCTCGGCGAGGTCGGCCGCGCCTACGTCGTCCGCAGGCCAGGCGCCGTCCTCACCGAGGACGACCTCATCGCCTGGTCGCGCCGCGAAATGGCGAACTACAAGGTGCCGCGCTCCGTGGAGTTCGTGACGGAACTCCCGCGCAACGCGAGCGGCAAGGTCGTCAAGGGCGAACTGCGCGCGGCGCGCCGCCCCTGACGACCCGCGCCACCGAGGTCAGCGGGCGACGAACTGCGTCAGGATCGCCTGCACCTCGTAGATGTCGACGCCCTTGGTGAACGTCTTCTCGATCGGCACCGCGTTCCCCGAGATCCAGATCTTCAGCTCGGCGTCCAGATCGAAGTGCCCGGCCGTCTCCACCGCGAAGTGCGAGATGCTGCGGTAAGGCACCGAGTGGTACTCGACCTTCTTGCCCGTCATCCCCTGCTTGTCGATGAGGATCATGCGCCGGTCCGTGAGCAGGATCGCGTCCCTGATCAACTGGTAGGCGCCGAATATCTGCTCACCCTGGCCGAGCAGCCGCGCGTAGTCCTGCGCGGCCTTGGCCGGGTCGATCGGATGAGCGTTGCCGAACAGTGCCATGCGGGTCCCCGTCCCTGTTCCCTGGTCCGTGCCGTGGGCCCCGTGGCCCAGGTCATCCGAAGAACGGACGCATCCGGACGAAGGTTCCCGTGCCCCGCCGGACGGGGAACACCCCCGGCCCGCACGGGGGCCGGTCAGATCCAGCCCCGCTCCTTGGCGAGCAGCCCCGCCTGGAAGCGGTTCGCCGCGCCCAGGCGCAGCATGATGTCGGAGATGTAGCGGCGGAACGTCCGCAGCGAGACGCCCATCTCGCGGGCCGCCGACTCGTCCTTGTCGGCGCGGGTCAACAGGTCCAGGACGCGGCGCTCCAGGTCGGAGAGCGGCGGCCCGGACGCGCTGTCCACGGCCTCGTCGGCGGGGAGTGCGCGCGCCGCCTCCCACACCTGCTCGAACCAGGCCACCGTGTTGGCCACCACCCCGGGCTGGCGGATGATCAGCGTCGCCCGCTGGTAGTCGTCCGGGTCGGCCGGGACCATGGTGACGCCCCGGTCCCAGATCACCATCCGCCGGATCGCCAGCTGCGTGCACCGCACCTCGCCGCCAAGCTCCGTGAGCTCGCGCAGATACGCCATGGTGGTGGCGTCGGCGAGCGCCTCGGGGCCGATCACCGTGCGCCAGCGGATGCCGCGCCGCAGCATCCGCAGATCTGACGGGCGGGCCTGCTGGATGTCCGCGTCGTCCCACGGCCCCGGCACCAGCGCCATCAGCTCCCGGAACGTGAAGAACGCCAGGTCGCCGAGACGGTCACGGACCGAGTCGAGGCCGTCGACCCGCTCGATCTCCCCCGCCGGGGCCTCCTCGACGCCGTGCCGGTGGTCCTCCGCCAGCGAGGAGATCACCGAACGGGCGGCCGTCACCTGATCGCTCTCCGCCTTCAACTCGCCGAGCCGCTGCTCGATCAGCCACTCCACCGCCACCGCGGGGTCCGACACCAGCACGGTCGCCCGATCGGACAGCCGGATCAGCTCCTTGGCCCGCAGGCCGTCGAGCCCCTCGTCGACCCGGTCCCGGTCCCAGCCGAGCGCGGCGCACGCGTCGCCCGCACCCCGCCCGGGCGATCTCAGAAAGTACCGGTACAACCGCAGCTGCTCGTCCGGAACCCCCAGCACCGACAGACTCATCAACGCCCCCCAGCGTGCGATCAGTTGACGGGCCCGATGGCAGCAAGCTGTCACACGGTGCCCTTTCTGACTGTAGAGCAACGGCGCGCGGTTGATCACTCTTGTCCCATGCCTCGACACACAGCGACCGCGGGCCACCGGCCCACCGCCCCCGTCCCTCCGCACGACGACGTCGTCCGACTCGCCGCCGTGAGCAAGATCTACGGTCGCGGGGCCGGGGCCGTCCGGGCGCTGCGCGGAGTCGACATCGGCATCGCGCGCGGCAGCTTCACCGCCGTCATGGGCCCCTCCGGTTCCGGCAAGAGCACCTTCCTGCACTGCGCCGCGGGGCTCGACCGGCCCACCGAGGGCACCGTGACCCTGGGCGGCACCGACCTGACGGCTCTGAACGAGACCGAGCTGACCCGGCTGCGCCGCGACCGGATCGGCTTCGTCTTCCAGGCCTTCAACCTGATGCCGTCCCTGACCGTCCTGCAGAACATCACGCTGCCGCTGCGGCTGGCCGGACGCCGCCCCGACCGTGACCACCTGGCCTCCGTCATCGCCCGCGTCGGCCTCACCGACCGCACCGGACACCGGCCCGGCGAACTCTCCGGCGGCCAGCAGCAGCGCGTCGCCATCGCCCGCGCCCTCGTCACCCGCCCCGACGTCGTCTTCGGCGACGAACCCACCGGCGCACTGGACACCATGACCGCGAAGCAGGTTCTCGGCCTGTTGCGCGAGACCGTCGACGACCTCGGCCAGACCGTCGTCATGGTCACGCACGACCCGGTGGCCGCCAGTTGCGCGGACACCGTCCTGTTCCTGGCCGACGGCGCGATCGTCGACACGATGGCCGCGCCGACCGCCGACCGCGTCGCCGACCGCATGAGCAGACTGGGAGCGTGGGCCTGATGTTCGCACTGGCCATCAGTACGCTGCGCGCCCGCAAGGGCGGCTTCGCGGGCGCGTTCGTCGCCCTGCTGTGCGCGGCCGCCCTGGTCACCGCCTGCGCCGCACTCCTGGAGACCGGACTACGCGGAAAGATCCCCACCGAGCGGTACGCCGGCACGTCGGTCCTCGTCACCGCCGACCAGAACGTGCACTTCACGAAGGTGAAGAAGGGCAAGACGAAGACCAAGTCGAAGCCGCTGACCGAGCGGGCCTGGATCGAAGCGGACCTCGCCGACCGACTGAAGGACGTCGAGGGCGTACGCGCCGTGGTGCCCGAACTGACCTTCCCGGCCCACGTGTTGAAACACGGCGCTGATGGCGGTGGTGCGTCGTGGGGCCATGCCTGGGACTCCGCCCGCCTGACCCCCTTCACCCTGCGCGCCGGACACGAGCCCCGCACAGGCGAGGTCGTCGTCGACGCCACCGCCGGTGCCCGCGTCGGCGACCAGGTCACCGTGCAGTCGACCGGCGCCCCCACCACGTACCGCGTCGCCGGGATCGCCGCCCCACGCGGCCGCGCCGCCCTGGAGCGGCAGTCCACCGTGTTCTTCGCCGCGGACGAGGCCCGCCGCCTGGCCGGACACCCCGGAAAGGTCGCCACCATCGGGCTGCTGACCGCGCCGGGCACCGACACCGCCGCCGTACGGGACCGCGTCACCAAGGCGCTGGCGGGCACCACGGCGCAGGTCAGGACCGGCGACGACCTGGGGCCCGCCGAATTCCTCGACGCCGGCAAGGCCCGCGTCAGCCTGATCAGCCTGGGCGCCGCGATGGGCGGCACGTCGCTCCTGGTCGCCCTGCTGGTCGTCACCGGCACCTTCGCGCTGTCCGTGCAGCAGCGCTCCCGCGAACTGGCGCTGCTGCGCGCCGTCGGCGCCACCCCGCGTCAGCTGCGCCGCATGGTCGGCCGCGAGGCGCTGCTGGTCGGCCTGCTGGCCGGGGTGCCGGGCGCGTTCGCAGGACTCGCCCTGGCCCGCTGGATGTACGGGCGGTTCGTCGCCGTGGGCGCCCTGCCCGACACCCTGCACCTGACGCTGAGCGCCTTCCCGCCGATCGTCGCGGTGCTCACCACGCTGCTGGCCGCCTTCGGCGCCGCCCGCGCCGCGGCCCGCCGCCCGGCCCGCGTCCGGCCGACCGAGGCGCTGGCCGAGTCGGCCGTCCCAGGGCGCCGCTTCAGCGTCGTGCGGCTGGTCGCGGGCGTGCTGGCCGCCGCCGGCTACGTGATCCTGGTGCTGGTCCTGTCGGGGCTGCGCACCGAGGCCGCCGCCACCCCCGTCACGTTCCTGACCGTCATCCTGGCCGCCGCCGCGATCGCCCTGCTCGGCCCGCAGCTGACCTGGTGCGTGGCCGCCGTCGTCGGCGGTGCCGTACGGCGCGTGTCACCGGCCGCCGGCTTCCTCGCCGACCGCAACTCCCGTGCGAACGCCCAACGGCTGGCCGCCGCCGTCACCCCGCTGAGCCTGGCCGTCGCGATGACGTCGACCATCCTGTTCACGCAGACCACCGCGAGCCATGCCGCCCGCGAACAGGTGCTGGCCGGCACCAGCGCCTCGTACGTGCTGTCCGCCGCGGGCCCCGGTGTGCCGAGCGCGGCGGCCGATGCGGTCCGCGAGGTGCCGGGCGTGACGGCGGCGACCGAGGTGATCCGCACCCAACTGCGCGCCGGTCAGGACAAGTTCGCGGCCCAGGGGGTCACTCCCGAGGGGCTGACCGCCACCATGGACCCGGCGGCCGTCTCCGGCTCGGTCTCCCGCCTGACCGCCCCCGGCACCGTCGCCGTGAGCGAACTGGCCGCCTCCACCAAGGGAGTCGACGTCGGCGACCGCCTGCCGCTGACCCTGGGCGACGGCACGAGGACCGCACCGCGCGTCGTCGCCGTGTACGCCCGCGGCCTCGGCTTCGGCGACGTCCTGCTGCCCTACGACACGGTGGCCGCCCACGTCGACGTACCGCTGGCGTCGTCGGTCCTGGTGGCGGGGGAGAAGGTCAGTGGATCCCAACTGCACGCGACCGTCGGCGACTTCAAGGCCGTCCGCGTACTGGACCGCGCGCAGGCCGACGCCGCGCAACGCGCACAGGAGGGCACCCAGGCCCAGGTCAACCTGGTGGCGATGGGCCTGATCATCGCGTTCACCGGCATCGCCGTCGTCAACACCCTGGTGATGGCGACGTCCGCCCGCCGCCGCGAACTGGCCATGCTGCGGCTGATCGGCACCACCGGCCGCCAGGTCAGGGCGATGCTCCGCTGGGAGACGCTGACGGTGGTCCTGCCGGCGGTGGCGCTGGGCACGGGCATCGCGTACGTCACGCTGAGCGCGTACAGCAGCGGCATGACGGGCACCTCCACCCCCTACGGCCCGCCGCCGACCTACCTGGCGATCGTCGCGGCCGCCGCCACCCTGGCCTTCGCCGCGACAGCCCTCCCGGCCCGCCTGGCCCTGCGCGCCGAGGCGGCCGGGGCGATGGGCGGCAGGGAGTAGAACCCCGCCCCGTACACGCGAGGGGCCCCGCACCACCACCGGTGCGGGGCCCCTCGGGCGTCGTGCGGAGCGACGTCAGAGCTTGTCGGGCGTGCGGATGCCGAGCAGGGCCATGCCCCGGTGCAGCGTGCGCGCCGTCAGGTCGCAGAGGAACAGGCGGTTCTCCACCTGCTCCGCCGAATCGGCCTTCAGGACGGGGCACTTGTCGTAGAACGACGTGTACAGCGACGCCAGCTGGTACAGGTACGCGGCCAGCTTGTGCGGCGCGTACTCGGCGGCGGCCTCGAAGACCGTGTCGCCGAACGCGTCCAGGTGCAGGCCGAGCGCCCGCTCCGCCGGAGCCAGCTCCAGCTCGGCGTGCGCGACCGGCTTCGCCTCGCCCGCCTTGCGCAGGATCGACTGGATACGGGCGTACGCGTACTGCAGGTACACCGACGTGTCGCCGTGCAGCGACACCATCTGGTCCAGGTCGAACTTGTAGTCGCGGTTCGGCGACGTCGACAGGTCCGCGTACTTCACGGCGCCGATGCCGACCTGCGCGGCCCGCTCCTGGATCTCGTCCTCGGTGAGGTCCCGCGCCTTCTCCCGCACGACCTCGGCGGCACGCTGCACCGCCTCGTCGAGCAGGTCCTCCAGGCGCACCGTCTCACCGGCACGCGTCTTGAACGGCTTGCCGTCCGCGCCGAGCACCGTGCCGTACGCCATGTTGTGCGCCGTCACGTCGTCCGACAGCCAGCCCGCGCGCCGCGCCGTCTCGAAGACCATCTTGAAGTGCAGCGACTGCCGCACGTCCACGACGTAGAGCAGCGACGTCGCGTCGAGGTCCTGCACACGGTTGCGGATCGCCGTCAGGTCGGACGCCGCGTAGCCGAAGCCGCCGTCCGCCTTCTGCACGATCAGCGGCACCGGCTGGTCGTCCTTGCCCTTGATGTCGTCGAAGAACACGACGAGCGCGCCCTCCGAGCGGACCGCGACGCCCATCTCCTCAAGGAGCCGGGCCGTCTCCGGCATGCCGTCGTTGTACGCCGACTCACCGACGATCTCGTCGTCCCGGATCTCCATGTCGAGCTTCTCGAAGACCGAGTAGAAGTACACCTTCGACTCGTCCACGAACCGCTGCCACAGCTCCAGGGTCTCCTTGTCGCCGGACTGCAGGGCGACGACCCGCTTGCGGGCCCGCTCCTTGAAGTCCTCGTCGGAGTCGAAGACCGCGCGCGACGCCTTGTAGATCCGGTTCAGCGTCGACATCGCCTGCTCGCCGTCGGCGTCCGTGCCGGCGCTCGGCAGCTCGTCCGGGTGCTCGATCACGTACTGGATGAGCATGCCGAACTGGGTGCCCCAGTCGCCGATGTGGTGCCGGCCGATCGTCTTCTCGCCGGTGAAGTCGAGCATGCCGCGCAGCGCGTCACCGATCACGGCGGACCGCAGGTGGCCGACGTGCATCTCCTTCGCCACGTTCGGCTGCGCGTAGTCGATCACCGTGACGCCCGGCGCGTCCTTCGTGGGCACGCCGAGGCGGTCGGTGTCGGCGGCGCGCGCCGCGAGCGTCTCGGTGATCGCCCGGTCGGAGACCGTCACGTTCAGGAAGCCGGGGCCGGAGACCTCGACGTCGGCGATCAGCTCGCCGTTCGTGATCTTCTCGACGACCTGCGTCGCCAGCTCCCGCGGGTTCGCCTTCGCCTTCTTGGCGAGGGCCAGGATCCCGTTGGCCTGGTAGTCGGCCCGGTCGCTTCGTCGCAGCAACGGGTCGCCGACGGTCTCCGGCAGGGCGGAGGCGATGGCGTCGGCGAGGCGTGCGTTGACGTTGGCGGTGATGGACTTGACCGGGGCCATGTAGGGGCTGCCGTTCTGGTCGGGGTGGCTGGGAATCACGGCCAGTATCCCAGAGCCGCGCGGTGAACCCGTAACGCGTTTTCGTTCCGCGAGGGGAAGCTGGGAGAATGGGGTGGGCAGAAGTGAAGCCCCACCCCCGATGCGCAGAGAAGGACAACCGATCGTGGCCCAGAGCACAGGCGCGGAGACCCAGGACTGGGTCTCCCGATACGCGGACGATGTCATCGCCGAGTCCGAGCGCCGTGCCCCCGGCAAACCGGTCGTCGTCGCCTCCGGCCTCTCGCCCTCGGGCCCGATCCACCTCGGCAACCTCCGCGAGGTCATGACCCCGCACCTGGTCGCCGACGAGATCCGCCGCCGCGGATACACCGTGCGGCACCTGATCTCCTGGGACGACTACGACCGCTACCGCAAGGTCCCGGCCGGCGTCCCCGGCACCGACGAGTCCTGGGCCGAGCACATCGGCAAGCCGCTCACCAGCGTCCCGGCCCCGGAGGGCTCCGCGTACCCGAACTGGGCGGAGCACTTCAAGGCCGCCATGACCTCGGCGCTCGCCGACCTCGGCGTCGAGTTCGACGGCATCAGCCAGACCGAGCAGTACACCTCGGGCGTCTACCGCGAGCAGATCCTGCACGCGATGAAGCACCGCGCCGACATCGACGCGATCCTCGAGCAGTACCGCACCAAGAAGGACCCCGGCAAGAAGCAGAAGGTCCAGCAGAAGAACCAGAAGCCGGTCGACGAGGCCGAGCTGGAGGCCGCCGAGGGCTCCGGCGCCGCGTCCGAGGACGACGGCAGCGGCGGCGCGGGCGGGTACTACCCGTACAAGCCGTTCTGCGGCCAGTGCGGCAAGGACCTCACCACCGTCACCTCGTACGACGACGACACGACCGAGCTGTCCTACACCTGCACTCTCGACGGCTTCACGGAGACGGTCCGCCTCTCCGAGTTCAACCGCGGCAAGCTGGTCTGGAAGGTCGACTGGCCGATGCGCTGGGCCTACGAAGGCGTGATCTTCGAGCCGTCCGGCGTCGACCACTCGTCCCCCGGCTCCTCGTTCCAGGTCGGCGGCCAGATCGTCGGCATCTTCGGCGGCAAGCAGCCCATCGGCCCGATGTACGCCTTCGTCGGCATCTCCGGCATGGCCAAGATGTCCTCGTCGAAGGGCGGCGTCCCGACCCCCGGCGACGCCCTCCAGATCATGGAGCCCCAGCTGCTGCGCTGGCTGTACGCCCGCCGCAAGCCCAACCAGTCGTTCAAGATCGCCTTCGACCAGGAGATCCAGCGGCTCTACGACGAGTGGGACAAGCTCAACGCGAAGGTCGCCGACGGCACCGTGCTGCCCGCCGACGCCGCCGCCCACAGCCGCGCCATCGGCGTCGCCGGACGCGAGCTGCCCCGCACCCCGCGCCCGCTGCCGTACCGCACGCTCGCCTCCGTCGCCGACGTCACCGCCGGGGACGAGGAGCAGACCCAGCGGATCCTCTCCGAGCTCGACCCGGAGAACCCCGTCACGGACCTGGACACCGTCCGCCCCCGGCTCGACAAGGCCGAGGCGTGGATCACCAAGTACGTGCCCGCCGAGTCCCGCACCATCGTGCGCACCGAGCCCGACACCGAGGCGCTCGCCGCGCTCGACGAGCGGGACCGCGAGTCCATCCGCCTCCTCCTGGAGGGCCTGGACGAGCACTGGTCCCTCGACGGCCTGACCCACCACGTGTACGGCGTTCCGAAGGTGCAGGCCGGCTACCCGGCCGACGCCACCGCCAAGGAACTCCCCGCCGAGATCAAGACGGCGCAGCGCTCCTTCTTCGCGCTGCTCTACCACCTGCTCGTCGGCCGTGACACCGGGCCGCGGCTGCCCACGCTGCTGCTCGCCGTCGGCGCGGACCGCGTCCGCAAGCTGCTCGGCGCGTAACCGCACACGACGAAGGGGCGGCACCGCACGGTGCCGCCCCTTCGCGCTGTCCGGCTACGCGTAGTCGCCCATCAGGTCCTGGTCGAAGCGGACCGCGAACTGGCCCAGGTACCGCTCCGCGTCCTCCCGCGACAGCCGGTGCCCGTACTGGGCCTCCACGTTCGTCGCGAACGCCTGCGGCGTCGGCAGCTCACCGTCTATCGAACTGCGGAACACCTGGTACAGGTCGTCGTCCGACGGCTCGGCCGGGCCGGCCTCCGGGACGCCGTCACCCAGGGGGCGCGTGCCGCCCGCGCCGTTGGGAACCGGGAAGTCGGGCTCGGGAACCGGCTCCGGCAGCGGCTCAGGCTCGGGCCGGGGCTGCGGCTCTGCCTGGAGCTGCGGCTCGTAGTCCGGCTGCGGGTGCGGCTTCGGGCGGGCCGTCTCCTGCTCGGGACCGCGCGGCGGCGGCACCGGCATCCGCCGCGCCTGCCCCCGCACCTCCGGATCGAAGTTCGGGTCGTAGTCGCCGTGGTACTCCTTCGGCCGCGGCTCAGCGAACCACTGGCTCGGCGCCTCCGCCACCGGCTCGGGAACCGGCGCGACCGACCCCTGCTCCAGCTCCCGCGCCGGCACCCGCGGCGCGGGCGGCAGCAGCGGCGCCTCGATCCCCGCCGCCGCGAGCCCCTCCGGCGCCGTCTGCGCCAGCGGCACCCCGTACCGCGCCAGCCGCAGCGGCATCAGCGACTCCACCGGAGCCTTCCGCCGCCACTGCCGGCCGAACCGCGAACGCAGCCGCGCCTGGTAGACGAGCCGCTCCTGCTCCAGCTTGATCACCTCGTCGTACGACCGCAGCTCCCACAGCTTCATCCGCCGCCACAGCAGAAACGTCGGCACCGGCGACAGCAGCCACCGCGTGATCCGCACGCCCTCCATGTGCTTGTCCGCCGTGATGTCCGCGATCCGCCCGATCGCGTGCCGCGCGGCCTCCACGGCGACCACGAACAGCACCGGGATCACCGCGTGCATCCCGACACCCAGCGGATCGGGCCACGCCGCGGCGCCGTTGAACGCGATCGTCGCCGCCGTCAGCAGCCACGCCGTCTGCCGCAGCAGCGGGAACGGGATCCGGATCCACGTCAGCAGCAGATCCAGGGCGAGCAGCACACAGATACCGGCGTCGATACCGATCGGGAACACATAACTGAAGTTCCCGAAGCCCTTCTTCAGGGCCAACTCCCGCACGGCGGCGTACGAACCCGCGAAACCGATGGCCGCGATGACCACCGCACCCGCGATGACCACGCCCACGAGTATCCGGTGCGTCCGTGTCAGCTTCAGTGGCGCGGCCACTCCAGTTCCCCTCCCAGTTCCGGCTGTTGCCGCAACAGAGTGGCACACCCGTACGGACGGCCGGGTGCCGGTACGCGCGGAAGCCCGGCCCCCACCGAGGGGACCGGGCTTCCGACGGGAACGTCAGCGGGCCGCGCTCACGCGCCCTTCTTCGACTCCTTGGACTCCGACGCGGAGGCCGACGGCTTCGCCGAACCCTTGGCGTCGCCGCCCTTCGAGGACTCGATGACCTTGGCCACCGCCTCCTTCGCCGCCTTCTGCGCGTCCTTCTTCAGGTCGCCCGCGTCCGGCGTCGCCTCGCCCGCGAGACCCGAACCGTTGTAGTCGACCGTCACCACGACGTTGTCCACGCGCGACACGATGGTCTGCTGCCGGGACGTGACGTCGTCCTTCTTGTCCTTGTACTTCCGGTCGTAGCTGATCAGCGTCGCCGCGTCGCCCGTCTTGGAGACCGGCTCCGTCTTGAGCTTCTTCGCGTCCTTGGTCGCCTTGGCGTCCTCGATCTGCTTCGCGTAGTAGTCCGCGGCCAGCTTGTCGCCGCTGCCCCGGTTCACATCCGAGTCGAAACGGACCAACGAGACATTCAGCCAGCGGAACTGCGAGCCCTTCACGCCGTTGTTGTCCAGGCTGGACCACGAGCAGCTCGCACGCGTCGACTCGTCGTCGGACGCCCCGGCCTTGCTCTCGCCCTTCGGGACCAGGTCCTTCAGCGTGCTCTTCGAGAACGCGTCGCAGGCCTGCGGCAGCTCCTTGTACGTCGCGGGCGCGACCTTCTTCGCCTTGGCGCCCGAGGTCGAGGCCGAGGCCTTCGCCTGCGAGTCGTCCTTCGCGCTGTCGGAACCGGAACCGGACGAGCATCCGGCTACGACGAGAACCGCCGGCACGGCGGCCGCGCAGACAAGGGTGCGGGTAAGTCGCTTGGTCGGACGGTGCATGGTTCCTTCACTAGAACGCTGACAGGGCCACGGCCCCGACACGTGAGGGACATTCGACCTTCACGAGTGGGGTCCGATGGGTCACCGTACGCCGAAGCCGACGCGTCCGTCTCGCCTTCACCATGCCCGCCGACCGGGCCCGAATGCCCCTAATCGCCGAACTTGCCGACCAGATTCCCGGCCAGATTCCGCGCTGTGTCCTGCATTTCCTTGCTGTCCGGGACCTTCGCCCCGGCCGCCGACTGCACCTCGTACCGGACGGTCACCAACACGTTCGACGTGCGGAACGCCACAGTCACCAGGCGGTGCCGGGCACTCGTCGGACCCGCCAGCACGTCGTCCACGAACGCCTCGTCGCCCAGGTCGTCGAGCAGCCGCGGCTGAAGATCCACCGGGGTCCCGGACGGCGAACCACTGGGGGAGTCCGACGCGTCGCCCGACGCCTCGTCCGAGGGGGAGTCGGACGGCTTCTTCGACGCCTCGGAGGCCGACGGGGAGTCGGGCGCCGACGCCTCCTCGGAAGCCGAGGCGTCCGCCTCCGAAGCCGCCGGCTCCGGCAGATGCGCCGCGTCCACCTTCGACGCGAACACCGCCGCCGCACGGTCCTCGTCGCTCACCGACGTGTCGTACGACACCACCCGCTCGAAATCCAGGCTCAAACGATGCGTGCCACCACGCGCCGAATCGTCCTTCCAGCGGCACCCGACCCGCCGGTCCGTGTCGAACGTGACCGTGGCCACACCCTCGTACGCCCGCTCCCGCTGCTCCTCGTCCGGGAGCTTCGCGATACCGGGCAGCATCTCGTCCAGCGTGTCCTGGCCCGGCTGGCCGCAGGGCTCGGGCAGCGTCCGGTACTTGCCGGGCTCCGCGGTCGACGCGGTCGCGCTCGGCTCACCGGGCTTCGAGTCGTCGGCGCCGCCGTTGTCGTCCGGGCCACTGGTGCAGCCGGCGAGCAGCGCCGCGAGGAGCGCGGCGACACCCGGCAGATACGCGTACGACTTCCGCTGCACCCTGGGGCTCCTCTCGGCGTCCTGCGCCTGGTTAATCGGTTGCCGCGACGGGGCGGCCAGTGGGCACTATGTGTATCGCACACGCCGCCGTGGACGCCGTTCCGGCATCCGATTTGCCGCCCTGGCGCCGGTATTTGCGCTACATCCACTTCACTTGTTTCCACCCTTACGAACCAACTCATCCGATCCTCGGGGGATTTCATGTCATACGTAGAGGTTCCGAGCGCCAAGGTCCCGATCCGCATGTGGACCGATCCGGCCACGGTCGACCCGGGCGCGATGCAGCAGCTCCACAACGTGTCGACGCTGCCCTGGATCAAGGGCCTCGCCGTCATGCCCGACGTCCACTACGGAAAGGGCGCCACGGTCGGCTCGGTGATCGCGATGCAGGGTGCGGTGTGCCCGGCGGCGGTCGGCGTGGACATCGGCTGCGGCATGAGCGCGGTCAAGACCTCCCTGACGGCGAACGACCTCCCGGGCGACCTGTCGCGGCTGCGGTCGAAGATCGAGCAGGCGATCCCGGTGGGTCGCGGCATGCACGACGAGCCGGTGGACCCGGGTCGGCTGCACGGCTTCGGCACGGCGGGGTGGGACGACTTCTGGGGGCGGTTCGGCGGGGTCGCGGACGCGGTGAAGTTCCGGGAGGAGCGGGCCACGAAGCAGATGGGAACGCTCGGCTCCGGGAATCACTTTGTCGAGCTTTGTGTTGATATGTCCGATTCGGTCTGGCTCATGCTGCACTCCGGTTCCCGGAACATCGGCAAGGAACTGGCGGACCATCACATCGGCGTCGCGCAGGGCCTGTCGCACAACCAGAACCTCGTCGACCGCGACCTCGCCGTGTTCATCGCGGAGACCCCGCAGATGGCGGCGTACCGCAACGACCTGTTCTGGGCGCAGGAGTACGCCAAGTACAACCGCTCGATCATGATGGCGCTCTTCAAGGACGTGATCCGCAAGGAGTTCAAGAAGGCGAAGCCGACGTTCGAGCCGGAGATCAGCGCGCACCACAACTACGTGAGCGAGGAGCGCTACGAGGGCATGGACCTGCTGGTCACCCGCAAGGGGGCCATCCGCGCGGGCTCCGGCGAGTACGGGATCATCCCCGGCTCCATGGGCACGGGCTCGTACATCGTGAAGGGCCTCGGCAACGCGGCGTCCTTCAACTCCGCGTCGCACGGCGCGGGCCGGAAGATGAGCCGGAACGCCGCGAAGAAGCGGTTCTCGACGCGCGACCTGGAGGAGCAGACGCGGGGCGTCGAGTGCCGCAAGGACTCCGGCGTCGTGGACGAGATCCCGGGCGCGTACAAGCCGATCGAGCAGGTCATCGATCAGCAGCGGGACCTGGTGGAGGTCGTGGCCAAGCTCAAGCAGGTCGTCTGCGTGAAGGGCTGACCCGGTCGGGCCGCGCGTACCCTGGGCTTCGGTTCAGTGGTTGTCGCCGAAAGGTAGGGGTGAGCATGGCTCCCGGTTCCGCGTCCCGGATCGCCGTTGTCACGGGTGCGAGCAGCGGTATCGGTGCCGCTACGGCTCGGCGGCTCGCGGCCGAGGGGTATCGCGTGGTGCTCACGGCGCGGCGGCAGGACCGGATCGAGGCGGTCGCGAAGGAGATCACGGCGGCGGGGCACGACGCCGTCGCGTATCCGCTGGACGTGACCGACCGGGCCGCCGTCGACGAGTTCGCTTCGGCGTTCAAGACCATTGGGGTCCTCGTCAACAACGCGGGGGGCGCGCTCGGCGCCGATCCCGTGGCCACCGGTGACCCGGAGCAGTGGCGGCGGATGTACGAGACGAACGTCATCGGCACGCTGAACGTGACGCAGGCGCTGCTGCCGGCGCTCACCGCGAGCGGGGACGGGACCGTCGTGGTGCTGTCGTCGACCGCGGGGCACGGGACCTATGAGGGCGGTGGCGGGTACGTCGCCGCCAAGCACGGGGAGCACGTGCTCGCGGAGACGCTGCGGCTCGAGATCGTCGGGACGCCGGTGCGGGTCATCGAGGTGGCGCCGGGCATGGTGAAGACGGACGAGTTCGCGCTGACCCGGTTCGGCGGGGACGAGGAGAAGGCCGCGAAGGTGTACCAGGGCGTGGCGGAGCCGCTGACGGCGGACGACGTCGCGGACACCATCGGGTGGGCCGTGACGCGGCCGTCGCACGTGAACATCGACCTGCTGGTGGTGCGCCCGCGCGCTCAGGCGTCGAACACGAAGGTGCATCGTGAGCAGTGAAGCGATGAGCGGCCATGAAGAGGCGGTGCGGCGGGCGAACGCCGCGATCCAGGAGTACACGCTGTCCGCGGAGGGCTGGCGGTCCTCGCCGAGCGAGACGCTGCGGCGGGTGCTCGCCGATCTGCTGCACTGGTGCGACGACACGCAGCGCGATTTCGACAAGGCGCTGGCGGGTGCGCGCGAGCGGCACGCGGAGGAGTCCTCAGGTGAGTGAGCCGACGGCCCCGGATCCGCTGGACGCGCTTCAGCGGGAGTACGACGACCGGCGGCTCGCCGAGGAGAAGCGTGGCGAGCGGTACATGTGGTGGTACCTGGGGTACTTCCTGTTCGGGATCCACATCGTCGCGTTCGTGATGATCTACGCGATCAAGCACGCCAACTAGGACGGCCGCGCGCTCAGCCCGGGTACGCCGTCGGCGGCACGCCCACCGTCGCCGTGAAGTCGCGGACGAGGTGGGCCTGGTCCGCGTAGCCGAGGTCGCAGGCGAGGGCCGCCCAGTCGATGTCGCGGCGGGCGGCGGCGGTCTCCACGGCCTCGTGGATGCGGTAGCGCAGGATGCACCACTTGGGGCTGACGCCGACGTACGCGTGGAAGAGGCGCTGGAGCGAGCGCACGGTCATGCCTTCGGCGCGCGCGAAGTCGGCGACGCGGCGCACCCCGCGGTCCGCCCGTATCCGCTCGACGAGCCCGACGGCGAGTTCGGCCTGGGGGTCGGGTTCGGCGGGGGCGAGGGGGAGCAGGTACGCGTCGAGGGCGGCGATCCGGTCGGTGTCGTCCGTGGGGGAGAGGACGGCCGCGGGGTCGGTGGCCGGGAAGAGCTCGTCGTAGGGCAGGACGCGGCCCGTCCACCGCGCGACCGGCGCCTGGGGCGCGAACGGCCGGAAGGCCCCGGGTCTGAACTTGACCCCGCACACCTTTCCCCGTCCGTGGATCTTGCGGACGTAGAGCCCCGGCGCGGCGACCCCCGTCAGCTCCCCGTACGGCGGCTCGTCGGCGTCGTCCTGCTGGAAGGTGAGGTGCACGCAGGGGTGCGGCAGCACGTGCGAGGCGTACGGCTCGGGGAGGTCCCAGTCGATGAACCAGTAGTGCTCGACGTGCGGGCGCAGCGCTTCGGCGGGCTCGTGGTGCCGCAGCCGCACGCGGGTGAGCAGTGCGGTCGGCTCGACGATCCCGCGGGTGTCGGGGCGCTCCGGTGCCATGGGAAGAGCGTAGAGCGGGGCACTGACAGCGGCCCGGCGTCGTGGGCGTCCGTCGTGTTTCTTCAAGGCGGGCGGCGGCCGGTGCTCGTAGCGTCGGGGGTATGGACACGAACGAGAAGCAGACGGACACGAAGCCCCTGGGCGCGCTGCTCGCCGCGGCGGTCTCGCGCGCGGTGCCGGTCGTCGCCGGGATCGAGGACAAGGCGCTCGACGCCCGCACGCCGTGTGCGGACTACGACGTGAAGGCGCTGGTCAACCATCTTGTGCACGTGGTCGTGGAGTTCCAGAAGCTGGCCGTGAAGCAGGACTCCGACTTCTCCTCGACGCCGGACTACGTGGCGGAGGGCGGCTGGCGCGAGCGGTTCGCGCGGGAGGCGGAGGCGCTGGTGGAGGCGTGGTCGGCGCCGGGGGTCGAGGAGGGGACGAGCGGGTCGCTCGGGATGCCGGCGCGGCTGGTGGGGTCGATGGCGCTGCTGGACGTGACGGTGCACGCGTGGGATCTGGCGCGGGCGACGGGCGCGGAGTACGCGGCGGATCCGGCGGTGGTGGGGGAGCTGCTCGCGGCGGTGGAGCGGCTGGCGCCGACGGGCCGGGAGATGGGGGCGTTCGGGGCGGCGGTCCCGGTGGACCCGCACGCGGATCCGTTCGAGCGGATGCTCGCGGGTACGGGGCGTGATCCGTACGGCGCGTAGGCCTGGCGGGGGTCGCGCGGGGGCCCGGGAATAGCTCGCGGCGGCGCACCGTTCCGGAGGTATAGTTGAAGCGTCAACAACCTGCGGAAGGTGAGCAGAATGCAGTTCGGGATCTTCACCGTCGGCGACGTCACCGTCGACCCGACGACCGGACGCGCGCCGAGCGAGCACGAGCGCATCAAGGCGATGCTCGCCATCGCGCAGAAGGCCGAGGAGGTCGGGCTCGACGTCTTCGCCACCGGTGAGCACCACAACCCGCCGTTCGTCCCGTCGTCCCCGACGACGATGCTCGGCCACGTCGCGGCCCGCACCGAGAACCTGATCCTGTCCACGTCGACGACGCTGATCACCACGAACGACCCGGTGAAGATCGCCGAGGACTTCGCGATGCTCCAGCACGTCGCGGACGGCCGGGTCGACCTGATGATGGGCCGCGGCAACACCGGCCCGGTCTACCCGTGGTTCGGCAAGGACATCCGGGACGGCATCGACCTCGCCATCGAGAACTACGCGCTCCTGCGTCGCCTGTGGGACGAGGACGTCGTGACCTGGAAGGGCAAGTTCCGTACGCCGCTCCAGTCGTTCACGTCGACCCCGCGGCCGATGGACGGCGTCGCGCCGTTCGTCTGGCACGGCTCGATCCGCTCGCCGGAGATCGCCGAGCAGGCCGCGTACTACGGCGACGGCTTCTTCCACAACAACATCTTCTGGCCCATGAGCCACACCAAGCAGATGGTGAACCTCTACCGGCAGCGCTACGCCCACTACGGGCACGGCACCCCGGAGCAGGCGATCGTGGGGCTCGGCGGCCAGGTGTTCATGCGGAAGAACTCGCAGGACGCGGTGCGCGAGTTCCGCCCGTACTTCGACAACGCGCCGGTGTACGGCCACGGCCCCTCCATGGAGGAGTTCACCTCGCAGACGCCGCTGACCGTGGGCTCGCCGCAGGAGGTCATCGAGCGGACCCTGTCGTTCCGTGACCACGTGGGCGACTACCAGCGCCAGCTGTTCCTCATGGACCACGCCGGGCTTCCGCTCAAGACGGTCCTGGAGCAGCTCGACCTGCTCGGCGAGGAGGTCGTGCCGGTGCTGCGCAAGGAGTTCGCGAACCTCAAGCCGGCGAACGTGCCGGACGCGCCGACCCACGCGGCGCGCGTCGCCGCCAAGAAGGCGGAGACGGTCAAGAACGAGGAGGTCAAGGACGCATGAAGCTCGTCGTCGTCTCGGCGGGGCTGAGCTCCCCGTCGTCCACCCGGCTGCTGGCCGACCGGCTGGCCGCCGCGACCACGGAGCGCGTGGACGCCGAGGTCGAGGTCCTGGAGCTGCGTGACTACGCCACGGAGATCGCCCAGCACTTCGTCACCGGTTTCCCGCCCGCACGGCTCGCCGCCGCGCTCGACGCGGTGGCGGCGGCGGACGGCCTGATCGCGGTCTCGCCGGTGTTCTCGGCGTCGTACAGCGGCCTGTTCAAGTCGTTCTTCGACCTGATCGACAAGGACGCGCTGACGGGGAAGCCGGTGCTGGTCGGCGCGACCGGCGGCACCGCCCGCCACTCCCTGGTCACCGAGCACGCGCTGCGCCCGCTGTTCACGTACCTGCGGGCGGTGGTCCTGCCGACCGCCGTGTACGCGGCGTCGGAGGACTGGGGCGAGGAGGGGCTCGCGCACCGGATCGCCCGCGCGGGCGGGGAGCTGGCCGGGCTCATGGTCCCGTCCGCCGCCGCGTCCCCGGACGTGGACACGGCGGCGGCGATCGCGCCGCGCTCCCTGCACGGCGCGGTCACGTCGGTCGACCCGGCGGACGGCTTCGAGGTGACGCCGTTCGCGGAGCGCCTGGAGGCGCTGCGGGTCGGCTGACGTCACCACCCGGGTGATGTCACCGCCGGGTGTGGCTGTGGAGCCGCGTGCCCGCACGGGCACGGAGCTTCTGCCACGCCCGGCGGTGCTGCGTGGCGGCCAGGCCCGCGAAGAGGGCCTCGTAGCGGGCCACGATGGGTTCCGGGTCGTAGCGGTGCGCCGAGAGGAGGGCCGCCGCGCCCATCGCCAGGCGGGCGGGCCGGTCCTCGACGAGGTCCATGAGGGTCTCCGCCAGCGCGCTCGCGTTGCCGACGGGGACGAGGCGGCCGTCGACGCCGTCCGTGATGATCTCGGCCGGGCCGAGCGGCGCGTCCGTGCTGACGACGGGGACGCCGCAGCGCATCGCCTCGACCAGCGTCATCCCGAAGGACTCCTGGTCGGAGGCGCTCGCCACGATCGAGGCGCGCGCGAACTCCGGCTCGATCGGTGACACCGTCCCCATCAGACGGGCCCGCCCCCGCAGCCTGTACCGGTCGACGAGCTCCCGCAGCCGCGGCTCCTCCGCCCCGCCGCCGTAGATTCGCAGCTCCCAGTCGGGGTGTTTGGCGGAGACGGCGGCGAAGGCCTCCAGGAGCAGGTCGTAGCGCTTGCCGGGCGCGAGGCGGCCCGCCGCCGCGATGATCTTCGAGGTGCCGTCGGAGGGCGGCACGGAGGCCGGCGGCACGATGTTCGGCACGCACAGGATCCGCACGCCGGGCAGCCGCATCCGCTCCCGGTAGACCTGCGCGTCCTCCTCGGTGACCGTGACGAGCGCGTCGAGCGCCCGGTAGTGCCGGGCGAGGGTCCTGCGCAGGGCGCCGCCGTGCGCATCGTGCCGCAGGTGTTCCTGCGCGATCCGCAGGGCCTGCTTCGGGCCCCACAGCGACAGGTACACGTTGAGTCCGGGCCGGGTGCCGATGACGACGTCGGCGTCGCAGCGCTCCTCCAGGTAGGCGCGGACCCGCTGGTCGTGCAGGAGCGTGTACTGCCCGTACCGCTTCTCGTCGGCGGGGTAGTCCCGCGAGGGCCGCCCGTACGCGGGGTCCTCGGTGTCGGGCGACCCGGAGCGCAGATCCACGAGCGGTACGAGGGTGATCCGCGGGTCGACCGGGAACCGCGGGGCGTCCCGGTGGCGGGAGAGCGACACGACCGTCACGTCGTGACCGCCGTGCTGGGCCAGCGCGGCGGCGAGGTTGAGCGTGGTGCGCACCGTGCCGCCGAGGGCGTACACGTTGTGCAGCAGGAACGCGATCTTCATGTGCGCATGTGTTCCCCGACAGCCGCAGGGTGCGGGCGGGAACGCGCTATGAAGCCCTTCGGCCGACCACCGAACAGCCGAGCTACGGCCAGACCAGGCAGTACGCCTGATGCCCCGCGTCGTGCAGCCGGTGGGAGAAGTCCTGCCACTCGTGGAGGAGCTGGTAGACGTTGAAGGCGTCGCGGGGGCCGCCGCGGTCGGGGACCGTGGACCAGATGAACGCCGCGGCGCCGACGGACTCCTCGCCGACCCCGCGCAGCGGGTCGACGACCGTCATGGGGAGCTTGACCACCGCGTAGTCGGGGTGCAGGACGACCAGTTCGAGCGGCGGGACCTTGTGCAGGGGTATGCCCTCTATGCCGGTGAGGACCATCGCGGCCATCGTCTCCGGCTTGATCTTGGTGAACATGCCGCCCATGCCCAGCTCGTCGCCGCCGAGCTCCTCGGGACGCATGGAGATCGGTACGCGGGCCGCCGTGGCGCCGTCGGGCGCGCCGAAGTATTTGTAGGTCACCCCCACCCGGCCACCATTCCCGATGTCCCCGTCCCTGCCGTCCCTGGCGTCCTCGCGTCGGTGCTTCCCCCGCCGGGCACGCCGGGGGCCCAGATCACCGGTCCCCTCGCCCAGTCCGCCACCGCGATGCATATCTCCACCCGACTGCTGTTCCCCAGGGCGTGAAGCCCTTTTGTAGGCCGCGCGACCGCCGACGCGCAACCCGATCATCGTGTCAGTGACCTCCCCCACGGACTCCCGCCGAAACGTGTCGGCGGGGTGTGGCGCGAGGCAGAGTCTAGAGTCCCGCGGGTCCGCGCGCTGGGGCGCGCGACAGTGGGCCGTACGCTGAGAGGCATGGCAGAGGCGAACAACACTCCCTATCCCTATGAGGCACCCGCGTCGCAGGCGCTTTTCGACCGTGCGGAAGCGGTGACGCCCGGTGGCGTGAACTCGCCCGTGCGCGCTTTCCGCGCTGTGGGCGGAACGCCCCGTTTCATGGTGTCCGGTACCGGTCCGTACCTCACCGATGCCGACGGGCGCGAGTATGTCGACCTCGTGTGCTCGTGGGGGCCGATGATCCTCGGCCATTCCCACCCCGAGGTCACGGCGGCCGTACAGGAAGCCGTCTCGCGCGGCACCTCGTTCGGCACGCCGGGCGCCGGCGAGGTCGAGCTCGCCGAGGAGATCGTGAACCGGATCGAGCCGGTCGAGCAGGTGCGCCTGGTGTCCTCCGGCACCGAGGCGACCATGTCGGCGATCCGCCTCGCGCGCGGCTTCACCGGCCGGGCGAAGGTCATCAAGTTCGCCGGCTGCTACCACGGGCACGTCGACGCGCTGCTCGCCGCCGCCGGTTCGGGTGTCGCGACGCTCGGTCTGCCGGACACCCCGGGGGTGACCGGCGCGCAGGCCGGCGACACGATCGTGCTGCCGTACAACGACATCGAGGCCGTGCGGGCCGCGTTCGCCGCGCACCCCGGCCAGATCGCCTGCGTCATCACCGAGGCCTCGCCCGGAAACATGGGCGTCGTGCCGCCGAAGCCGGGCTTCAACCAGGGCCTCAAGGACGTGTGCGCGCAGAACGGCGCGCTGTTCATCTCCGACGAGGTGATGACCGGCTTCCGCACCTCGAAGGCCGGCTGGTTCGGCGTCGACGGCGTGGTGCCCGACCTGATGACGTTCGGCAAGGTCATGGGCGGCGGCTTCCCGGCCGCCGCGTTCGGTGGCCGCGCCGACGTGATGGCGTACCTCGCCCCCGCGGGCCCGGTCTACCAGGCGGGCACGCTCTCCGGTAACCCGGTCGCGACCGCCGCCGGTGTCGCCCAGCTGCGGCTGCTCGACGACGCCGCGTACGAGAAGGTGAACGCGACCAGCGAGCAGCTGCGCGGCCTCGTCTCGGAGGCGCTCACCAAGGAGGGCGTCGCGCACCGCGTGCAGAACGCCACCAACATGTTCACCGTGTTCTTCACGGAGAACGAGGTGACGAACTACGACGACGCGAAGGGCCAGGACGCCTTCCGCTTCGGCCCGTTCTTCCACTCGATGCTGGAGCAGGGCGTGTACCTGCCGCCGTCGGCGTTCGAGTCCTGGTTCGTGTCGACCGCGCACGACGAGCGGGCGATCGAGCGGATCGCGGCCGCGCTTCCGGCCGCCGCCCGCGCCGCCGCGGAGGCCACGGCATGAGCGCCCCGAAGTCGAACGACGACATCACCGTCGTTCACCTGATGCGGCACGGCGAGGTGCACAACCCGGACGGCATCCTCTACGGGCGCCTGCCGGACTACCACCTGTCGGACCTGGGCCGCCGGATGGCCGACCGGGTCGCCGAGCACCTCTCGACGCGGGACATCACGCACGTCGTGGCGTCGCCGCTGGAGCGGGCGCAGGAGACGGCGACGCCGATCGCGAAGGCGCACGGCCTCGACCTGGACTCCGACGAGCGGCTCATCGAGGCGGGCAACGTCTTCCAGGGCAAGACCTTCGGCGTCGGCGACGGCGCGCTGAAGAAGCCGGAGAACTGGAAGCACCTCGTCAACCCGTTCAAGCCGTCCTGGGGCGAGCCGTACATCGACCAGGTCGTGCGGATGATGGGCGCCCTCGACGCGGCGAAGGACGCGGCGCGCGGGCACGAGGCGGTGTGCGTCAGCCACCAGCTGCCCATCTGGATCGTGCGGTCCTACGTCGAGAAGCGGCGGCTGTGGCACGACCCGCGCAAGCGGCAGTGCACGCTGGCCTCGCTGACCACGTTCACGTACCAGGGCGACAAAATCGTTTCCGTGGGCTACACCGAGCCCGCCCGCGATCTGGTCCCCGCGCATCTCCTCGCCGGCGCCAAGCCGGTGAAGGGGAAGGCGAAGGCCTTCGGAGCCTGAGCCTCCCCGCGGAGCCCGAGCCTCCTCTTCGGAACCCGCGCGTGCCTCGTTCCCTCTTCCCGGGCGCCCCTGTGACCAGGGGGCTGCGTGAGGAATGGGGAACGACGGTATGCGGGATGTGAGTCGAAGGGGGCTGCTCGGGCTCGGCGCGGGCGCGGCGGCGGGGGCGCTGCTCGCCGGATGCGGCACGGGCGGCGGCCGGACGGTGACGACGGAGCGGCACGGCGGCGCGGGACGGCACGGGGCGGCGCCCGTCCGCCCGATCGGGGACGGTTCGACGGCCTACACCGGGAAGCAGCCCCACCAGCCGCCCGCGCCGGAGCGGCTCGAACCGGGGCAGAGGCCGCCGCAGTTCGTGGTGTTCTCCTGGGACGGCGCGGGCGAGGTCGGCAACGGCCTGTTCCCGCGCTTCCTGAAGCTCGCCGAGGACCACGGCGCGCACATGACCTTCTTCCTGTCCGGGCTGTATCTGCTGCCCGAGTCGAAGAAGCGGCTCTACCGTCCGCCGAACAATCCCGTCGGCGCCTCCGACATCGGCTATCTGACGGACGCGCACATCGAGGAGACCCTGAAGTACGTCCGCCGGGCCTGGCTCGAAGGGCACGAGATCGGCACGCACTTCAACGGGCACTTCTGCGCGGGCCCCGGCTCCGTCGCCACCTGGACACCCGCCCAGTGGCGCGACGAGATCGACCAGGCGGTGTCCTTCGTACAGAAGTGGCGCACGCACACGGGCCGGAAGGACCTGCCGCCGCTGCCCTTCGACTACGAGAAGGAGCTGACCGGCGGCCGCACCCCCTGCCTGCTCGGCCAGGAGAACCTGCTGCCCACCGCCCGCGATCTCGGCTGGCGCTACGACGCCTCGTCGCCCGGCGGCGTGCAGCGCTGGCCCGAGAAGCGGATGGGCGTGTGGGACCTGCCGCTGCAGGCCGTCCCGTTCCCCGGCCGCTCCTTCGAGGTGCTGTCGATGGACTACAACATGCTGGCCAACCAGTCGCTGAACTCCACGAACGCCCCGGCGCACAACTACCCCGCCTGGCGCGAGCAGTCCACGAACGCGTACATCCAGGGATTCAAGCGGGCGTACGAGACGAACCGGGCGCCGTTCTTCATCGGCAACCACTTCGAGGAGTGGAACGGCGGGATCTACATGGACGCCGTCGAGGAGGCCCTGAAGCACATCGCCGGCACCGCCGAGAAACACCGCGACGTGCGGCTCGTCTCGTTCCGGCAGTTCGTCGACTGGCTGGACGCGCAGGACCCGAAGGTGCTCGCCGCGCTGCGTACCCTCGACGTGGGACAGAAGCCCGCCGAAGGCTGGCGGAAGTTCCCCGCAAACCCCTCCTGAAGTGGGCTTTCTCCGCCCCGAGGGGGGTGCGGAAGATCCCCTAAACAGACATGCGAAACTTTTCACATGAGTGCCGCCTTCCGCGCCCCCCGCACCCTCGCGACGAAGCGCCGCGCCGCCCGGCTGACCGTTGGAACCGCCGTGGCGGCCCTCGCGCTGACGGCCTGCGGCTCCGGCGGCACGTCCGGCGGCGGCAACAACACGAACTTCGTGACCGGCTCCGGCGGCATCGCCACCGTCAAGAAGGGCGAGCGCCACGACGCGCCGTCGCTCGCCGGCAAGGACCTCGAGGGCAAGCGGATCGACATGTCCGACTACAAGGGCAAGGTCGTCGTCCTCAACGTCTGGGGCTCCTGGTGCCCGCCCTGCCGCGCCGAGGCGCCGAACTTCGTGAAGGTCGCCAAGGACACCGAGAAGCAGGGCGTCCAGTTCCTCGGCATCAACACCCGGGACACCAGCACCAACCCGGCCAAGAAGTTCGAGGAGTCCTACGGGGTCCCGTACCCGAGCTTCTACGACCCGACGGGCCGCCTCCTCCTCAAGTTCGAGAAGGGCACGCTCAACCCGCAGGCCATCCCCTCGACGATCGTCGTCGACCGCGAGGGAAAGATCGCCGCGCGTTCGCTCAAGCCGCTCAGCGAGAAGGCCCTGCGCAAGATGGTCGCGCCGGTCGTCGCGGAGAAGTGAGCGAAGGTGAGCTCCTCCCTCGTCACGCTCGCCGCCGGTGACACCGTCACGGACGGCGCGCTGCTCCTCGCCGTGCCGATCGCGCTGCTCGGCGGACTCGTCTCGTTCTTCTCCCCGTGCGTGCTGCCCCTCGTCCCCGGCTATCTGTCGTACGTGACCGGGATCACCGGCACCGATCTGATGGAGCAGCGGCGGGGCCGGATGGCGGCGGGCGCCAGCCTGTTCGTCCTCGGGTTCACCGCCGTCTTCGTCTCCGGCGGCGCCCTGTTCGGCTTCTTCGGCCAGACGCTCCAGGAGTACCAGCCGGTCCTGACCAAGGTGCTCGGCGCCCTGATGATCCTGATGGGCGTCTTCTTCATGGGCTTCATGCCCTGGATGACGCAGCGGGAGTTCCGCTTCCACCGGAAGCCCGCCGCCGGGCTCGCCGGGGCCCCGGTGCTCGGCGCGCTGTTCGGCATCGGCTGGACCCCGTGCATCGGCCCGACCCTCGCCTCCGTGATCGGCCTGTCCTCCGTGCAGAGCACCGCGGGACGCGGGGCGATACTGACCGTCGCGTACTGCCTCGGCCTCGGCGTGCCGTTCGTGCTCGCCGCGATCGCCTTCCGCAAGGCGCTCGGCGCGTTCGGCTGGGTGAAGCAGCACTACCAGTGGGTGATGCGCATCGGCGGCATCATGATGATCCTGACCGGGGTTCTTCTGCTGACGGGCGCGTGGGACGCCCTCGTCGGGCAGATGCGGACCTGGTCCACCGGCTTCCAGGTGGGAATCTGATCCATGAGCAAGACGACCGACGACGTGCAGGCGAGCGGTGGCGACCCCACTGACGCCGAGGCCGCGTCCCAACTGAGCACGGCCCCCCAGGAAGAGGACCGGGCGCCCAACCTGCCGAAGCTCGGCGTCATCGGCTGGGTCCGCTGGTTCTGGCGGCAGCTCACCTCGATGCGGGTCGCCCTGATCCTGCTGTTCCTGCTCTCCCTCGGCGCCATCCCCGGCTCGCTGATCCCGCAGCAGGGCACCGACCCGACGAAGGTCGAGGACTTCCGCAAGGCGCACGAGACGCTGGCACCGATCTACGACAAGATCGGCTTCTTCCACGTCTACAGCTCGGTGTGGTTCTCCGCGATCTACCTGCTGCTCTTCATCTCCCTCATCGGCTGCATCGTGCCCCGCACCTGGCAGTTCGTCGGCCAGCTGCGCGGCCGCCCGCCGGGCGCCCCCAAGCGGCTCACCCGGCTGCCCGCGTACGCGACGTGGCGCACCGAGGCCGACCCCGAGCAGGTGCGCACCGCCGCCCTCGCGATGATGCGCAGGCGCCGCTACCGGGCGCACGTCACCGGGACCGCCGTCGCGGCCGAGAAGGGCTATCTGCGCGAGGTCGGCAACCTGCTCTTCCACATCGCGCTGATCGTGATGCTGATCGCGTTCGCCTGGGGCCAGCTGTTCAAGTTCGAGGGCGGCAAGCTCGTCGTCGAGGGCGACGGGTTCGCCAACACGCTCACCCAGTACGACGACTTCAAGTCGGGGAACCTCTTCGACAGCGACCGCGACCTGTCGCCGTTCAGCTTCACGCTCGACAAGTTCACGGCGACGTACGAGCGCACCGGGCCCGAGAAGGGCACGCCGCGCACCTTCCGCGCCGATGTCAGCTACAGCGAGGGCTCCGGCGACAAGACGAAGAAGGGCCGCATCGAGTCCAACCACCCGCTGGACATCGACGGCACCAAGATCTTCCTCAACGGGCACGGCTACGCGGTCCCCGTGACGGTCCGCGACGGCAAGGGCCACGTGGTCTCGAAGCAGACCGTGCCGATGCTGCCGATCGACTCCAACATCTCCTCGCAGGGCGCCATCAAGGTGATGGACGGCTACAAGAACGCGCAGGGGAAGAAGGAGCAGCTCGGCTTCGCCGCCTGGTTCGTGCCGACGTTCGCGGGCGCGGGCAAGGGCACGATGCTCTCCCAGTTCCCCGCCCTCGACTTCCCCGTCCTCGCGCTGAACGCCTCGCACGGCGACCTCGGCGTGGACGCGGGACTGCCGCAGAACGTGTACCAGCTCGACACGTCGCACATGAAGAACTTCAAGGACTCCAAGGGCAACGCGCTCAAGCAGCGGCTGCTGCCCGGCGAGACGATGAAGCTGCCGAACGGGGCGGGCTCCATCACGTTCGACAAGGACATCAAGGAGTGGGTGACGTTCCAGATCTCCCACCAGCCCGGCGACAGCTGGGCGCTCGCCGGCGCCATCGCCGCGATCGGCGGCCTGGCCGGCTCCCTCTTCATCCAGCGCCGCCGCGTCTGGGTGCGCGCCGTCGAGGGCCCCGACGGGGTGACCGTCGTCGAGATGGCGGGCCTCGGCCGCAGCGAGTCCGCGAAGCTGCCGGAGGAGCTCGGCTCCCTCGTCGAGCAGCTGCACACCGAGGTGCCGAGCGCCCCGGAACCCGACGAACCCTCCGAACCACCCACTGCTGTTCCTGCCGCCGAAGGGGCTGAGAAGTGAATCTCGCCGCCGCAGTCAACGAGAACCTGGCTCACACCAGCAACGTCCTGATCTACTCGTCGATGGCCGTGTACCTGCTCGCGTTCTTCGCGAACATGGCCGAGTGGATCTTCGGCAGCCGCAGCAAGGTGGGCCGCACCGCCGCCGCGCTGACCGGCAAGGCCGAGGCGAAGGCCGCCGCGGCGCCCGCCGTCACGGTGAAGAAGCAGGGCGGCACGGCCGTCATGGAGCGGCCGAAGGTCGTCACCCGGGCCGCGGCCGGCGCGCGCGACGTGCCGGACGGGCCCGGCGCCGCGGCCGGTGACGAGCAGGGCGACCTGTACGGCCGCATCGCGGTCTCCCTCACCGCGCTCGCCTTCATCATCGAGTTCGGCGGCGTCCTCACGCGCGCGCTCTCGGTGGAGCGGGCCCCGTGGGGCAACATGTACGAGTTCTCCATCACCTTCTCGACCGTCGCGGTCGGCATCTACCTGGTGCTGCTCGCGCTGAAGAAGAACGTGCGCTGGCTCGGACTGCCGCTGGTCATCACGGTCCTGCTCGACCTCGGCCTCGCCACCACCGTCCTCTACACGTCCAGCGACCAGCTGGTTCCGGCGCTGCACTCGTACTGGCTGTACATCCACGTCTCGACGGCGATCTTCTGCGGCGCGGTCTTCTACGTCGGCGCGGTCGGCACGCTCCTGTACCTGTTCAAGGACCAGTACGAGAGCAAGCTCGCGGCCGGCGGTCAGCCCGGCCGGTTCGCGACCTCGGTCATGGAGCGGCTGCCCGCGTCGCAGTCCCTCGACAAGTTCTCGTACCGGGTGAACGCGGCCGTCTTCCCGCTGTGGACTTTCACGATCATCGCGGGCGCCATCTGGGCGGGCGACGCGTGGGGCCGCTACTGGGGCTGGGACCCCAAGGAGACCTGGTCGTTCATCACCTGGGTCGCCTACGCCGCGTATCTGCACGCCCGCGCGACGGCCGGCTGGAAGGGCCGCAAGGCCGCCTACCTGGCGCTGATCGCGTTCGCCTGCTGGATCTTCAACTACTACGGCGTGAACATCTTCGTCACCGGCAAGCACTCGTACGCCGGGGTGTGACCCCGTAGCGAAGGGCCGGTCCCGCGGGACCGGCCCTTTTCGCGTGTTCGGGGCTCGTGTGTCCGGGGCTCGTGTCAGGGGGCGAGCGAGCGCCAGATGCGGTCGGTCAGGACCTGCGCGCTGCGGTCGAGTTCGACGTCGTGCACCCCGGCGAGCCAACTGCGGGCGACGGCGATGACCGGGCCGAGGACCAGCGCCTCGATGAGCGGCGCGGGCAGCGGGGCGACGGTCCCGGACTCGATGTGCTGCCGCATCCACTCGGAGAGCGGCGACAGGCGCGCCTCCTGCGCGTCCCGCAACTGCTTGGCCTGCTCCATCGTGAGCCGGTCCGCGTACGAGGAGTGCAACAGGCGGGCGGCGTCCGGGTGTTCGCGGATGAAGCCGAGATACGTCTCGGCGATGGCACGGATGCCGCCCTTGGGGGTGCGCGACCGCTCGAGGGCCGCGGTGATCTCGCCGAGCAGCCGTCCGAGCCAGCGCAGCAGCAGTTCGCGCATCAGCCCGTCGACGCTGCCGAAGTGGTGGTAGAGGCTGCCGGGGCTGGCCCCGCTCGCGCTCGTGAGCGCGCTGACGGTGATGCCCTGCTCGCCCGATTCGGCGTACACGCGCAGCGCGGCGTCGAGCAGCCGGTCGACGGTTTCGGTGCCGCGCATTTGTTTGGGGCTCATGTCGACCACCAGCGTAAGGCACTCCCAACGCTGTGTTTCTATAGTGAATTTCTAGAAATTCACTCCAGTTCAGTAGGGTGCTGAGCCACACTGAACTCCGCTCAGGGGTCGTCGAGCGGCACAGGGGACCGCTCGACGACCCCGGGCGGTTCTCCTCACTCGCCGATGTCCTCGTTCCACAGCTGCGGCTTCGCGGCGATGAACTCCTCCATCAGGCCCACGCACTCGGGATCGTCGAGCACCACGACCTCGACGCCGTGCTCGGCGAGCCAGTCGTGGCCGCCGTGGAAGGTGCGGGCCTCGCCGACGACGACGCGCGAGATCCCGAACTGCCGCACCAGGCCCGAGCAGTACCAGCAGGGGCTGAGCGTGGTCACCATCGTGGTGCCCTTGTACGAGCGCTGCCGTCCGGCCCTGCGGAAGGCGTCGGTCTCGCCGTGCACGGACGGGTCGTCGTCCTGCACGCGCCGGTTGTGGCCGCGGCCGAGCAGCACGCCGTCGGCGGAGTAGAGGGCGGCGCCGATCGGGATGCCGCCCTCGGCGAGACCTGCCTTGGCCTCCTCCACTGCGGTGGCGAGCCAGGTGCGGGCGAGGTCGAGATCCATGGTGGTACGGGCCTTTCGTGCGCGGGATGTTTCTTACGCGGAGGTGGTGCGGGAGTCGCGCCGCCCGAGCAGCGCGTACAGGAGGGCGCCGAGGGCGAAGCCGACCGGGCAGGTCAGGTCGCCGACACCGGGCCAGTGCGTGGGCACCCAACCCACGTACACCGTCTGGTTGGAGAACAGCGGCACCGACACCGCGACGCCGACGAGCAGGGCGATCAGGCCCGCCGGGTTGGTGAAGGCGCGGTCCTGGAGGCGGTCGGCGAGCGCCTCGTCGGGCAGCGCGCGCAGCCAGTGCTCCATGAGGACGACGCCGAGCCAGGGCGCGATCCAGTACGCGATCACGAGCAGGAAGTTCTCGAACGCCTTGCCGGCGTCGGCGAGCGAGGCCCAGCCGGCGGCCGTGCCGATGGCGCCGACGATCGCGACGAGGGCGGCGCGGCCCAGCCAGTTCGGCAGCGGCAGCGCGAGCGAGGAGATGGAGACGGCCGCCGAGTACACGTTCAGGGTGGACGCCGCCATCGCGCCGAGGATGATCGCGACGAGCGTCAGATGGGCGAGCCAGCCGGGCAGATGACCGGTGAACGCGTCGGTGGGGCTGGCCCCTTCGGGCGCGGCGAGGGTGCCGGAGGCCGCGCCGATCACGGAGACGACCGCGATGGAGGCGAACAGGCCGAGCCCCGAGTAGAGGGCGGTGGCCCGCGCCGGGGTGCGGGCCGGAAGGTAGCGCGCGTAGTCGGAGGCGCACGGGTTCCAGCCCGCCGTGAACCCGAAGCAGGCGGAGAACGCGAGCATGAAGCCGCCGAACCCGCCGCCCGCGCCGGAGCCCGCGAGGTCGGCGTCCTTGAACATCCACACCCCGGCGATCAGGAAGATCACGCAGAGCACGGGGAACGCGTACCGCTCGAAGCGGTGCACCAGGTCGTGCCCGACGTAGCCGATGACGACTTCCAGGACGACGAGGATCAGCAGGCTCGGCAGCGGCGGAAGGCCGGTGAGCGAGTTGAGGGCGAAGGCGCCGCCGACGCTGTTGACGGCGAACCAGCCGATGCCGGAGACCAGCGCGTTGACCGCGGACGGCACCGCGTTGCCGCGGTGGCCGAAGGAGAGCCTGCCGATCACCATCTGCGGTACGCCGAACCGCGGCCCGTCCGTCGACAGGACGCCGTGCGCGAGCGAACCGAGGCCCGCGCCGAGCACGAGCGCGGCGACCGCCTGCCAGAAGCTCAGGCCGAACGCGGTGACCGACAGCACACCGATGAACAGGGTGGCGAACCCGACCTGGGGCGAGGCCCACGTCCACAGGAGCTGGCGGGGGCTGCCGTGCCGCTTGTCGAGCGGGACGGGTTCCGCGCCGTGCGCCTCGACGGCGATGAGCTTCTCGGGCCCGGTGACGACGTCGGGCGTTTCGTGCGCGGGGTGGTGCGGGGGACCGGTCGGTCTGGAGCTGGACATGGGGTGGGGCTCAGTCGTCCTTCTTGTTCTCGTCCCTGTTGTCGTCCTTGAGGGAACGCAGGAACTCGGGGTTGTCGTCGGGCGCGACGAACCGGGTGCCGCCGCCCGTGGGGGCGCGGCGCGGCCTGCCCGCCACCAGCCAGGCGATCGGGCCGAGCAGCACCTCGCCGAACAGCAGGATGATGATGACCCACACGACCTTGGGCAGCCCGCGCACCTCCTTCTCAGGGGTGTTCAGGCAGTCGATGAACGCATAGATCCAGAGCGCCAGGACCAGCA
Source organism: Streptomyces sp. SDT5-1 (assembly GCF_052245995.1). Lineage (NCBI taxonomy): Bacteria > Bacillati > Actinomycetota > Actinomycetes > Kitasatosporales > Streptomycetaceae > Streptomyces > Streptomyces sp. SDT5-1. Next base: position 4,865,024 of record NZ_CM125963.1, read on the forward strand.
GGAACGGCAAGTAGCGCAGCATCGTGTCGCGATCCCCCAAGGAGCGGAACGGGGCCGACCGGGCCCCCGGTGACCCGGCAAGCGTAGCCCGTGCCGGATACTGGAACGCATGGCTTACGACGATCTTCGCTCCCTGCTCAGGGCTCTGGAGCGGGAAGGCGACCTGAAGCGCATCAAGGCCGAGGTCGACCCGTACTTGGAGGTCGGTGAGATCGTCGACCGGGTGAACAAGGCCGGCGGCCCCGCCCTTCTCTTCGAGAACGTGAAGGGCTCGTCGATGCCCCTCGCGATGAACGTGTACGGCACCGACCGCCGCCTCCTGAAGGCGCTCGGCCTGAAGTCGTACGACGACATCAGCGCGAAGATCGGCGGCCTCCTGAAGCCGGAGCTGCCGCACGGGTTCGTCGGCATCCGCGAGGCGTTCGGCAAGCTCGGCGCGATGGCCCACGTGCCGCCGAAGAAGGTCAAGTCGGACGACGCGCCGGTGCAGGAAGTGGTGCTGCGCGGCGACGACGTCGACCTCGACAAGCTGCCCGCGCTGTTCACGTGGCCCGAGGACGGCGGCTCCTTCTTCAACCTGGGGCTCACCCACACCAAGGACCCCGACACGGGCGTCCGCAACCTCGGCCTCTACCGGCTGCAGCGCCACGACAAGCGCACCATCGGCATGCACTGGCAGATCCACAAGGACAGCCGGAACCACTACCAGGTGGCCGCCAAGCGGGGCGAGAAGCTGCCGGTCGCGATCGCGTTCGGCTGCCCGCCCGCCGTCACGTACGCGTCGACGGCGCCGCTGCCCGGCGACATGGACGAGTACATGCTCGCGGGCTTCCTGCAGGGCAAGCGCGTCGAGATGGTCGACTGCAAGACGGTGCCGCTCCAGGTCCCGGCCAACGCCGAGGTCGTCATCGAGGGCTGGCTGGAGCCGGGCGAGATGCTGCCTGAGGGGCCGTTCGGCGACCACACCGGCTTCTACACGCCGCAGGAGCCGTTCCCCGCGCTGAAGATCGACTGCGTGACGATGCGGAAGCGTCCGCTGCTCCAGTCGATCGTCGTCGGCCGCCCGCCGACGGAGGACGGCCCGCTCGGCCGCGCCACCGAGCGCTTCTTCCTGCCGCTGCTCAAGGTGATCGTCCCGGACATCGTCGACTACCACCTGCCGGAGTCCGGCGGCTTCCACAACTGCGCGATCGTCTCGATCGACAAGAAGTACCCGAAGCACGCCCAGAAGGTCATGTCCGCGATCTGGGGCGCCCACATGATGTCGCTGACCAAGCTCATCGTGGTGGTCGACTCCGATTGCGACGTCCACGACCTTCATGAAGTCTCGTGGCGGGCCCTCGGCAACACCGACTACGCCCGCGACCTGATGATCACCGAGGGCCCGGTCGACCACCTCGACCACGCCTCGTACCAGCAGTTCTGGGGCGGCAAGGCGGGCATCGACGCGACGAAGAAATGGCCCGAGGAGGGCTACACGCGGGACGGAGGCTGGCCCGAGATGGTCGTCTCCGATCCCCGTACGGCGGCCCTGGTGGACCGTCGCTGGAAGGAGTACGGACTCTCGTGAGCAGCGCCTCAGCAGCAATCCCGCAGCCGGGAAGGACCAAGGCGTTCCTGCGCCTTGTCATGATCGAGCACTCGGTCTTCGCGCTGCCCTTCGCCTACATCGCGGCCCTGACCGCGATGTTCCAGTGGGACGAGAACATCCACTGGGGCCGGCTCCTCCTGGTCACCATCTGCATGGTCGGCCTGCGGACGTTCGCGATGGCGGCGAACCGGATCATCGACCGGGAGATCGACGCCCGCAATCCGCGCACCGCGCACCGCGAACTGGTGACCGGCGCGGTGTCCGTGAAGTCGGCGTGGACGGGCGCGCTGATCGCCCTCGTGATCTTCCTGGCCTCGGCGGCGCTCCTGAACCCGCTGTGCCTGGCGCTCGCGCCCATCGCGGTGATCCCGATGGTCGTCTACCCGTACGGCAAGCGGTTCACGAACTTCCCGCAGGCGATCCTCGGGCTCGCCCAGGCGATGGGCCCGATCGGCGCGTGGATCGCGATCACCGGCGAGTGGTCCTGGACCGCGGTGATCCTCGGCCTCGCCGTCGGCATCTGGATCGGCGGCTTCGACCTGATCTACGCCTGCCAGGACGTGGAGACGGACCGCGAGGTCGGCGTGAAGTCGGTGCCCGCCCGCTTCGGCATCCCCGGAGCGATCTGGGGCGCCCGCGTCTGCCACACCGTCACCACCGCCCTGTTCGTCTGGTACGCCCTCGCCACCGACGCCGGCACCTTCTTCTGGGTCGGCCTCGTCATCGTCGCGGGCGCCTTCCTCTACGAGCACACGATCGTGAAGCCCCACGACCTGTCCCGCCTCAACCGGGCGTTCTTCCAGGTCAACGGCTTCATCGGGATCGCGCTCTTCGTGTGCGCCCTGCTCGACCTGCTGGTGCGGGGCCTCACCGTATAGCCGGGGCGGGGCGTGGACGGCGGAACACGAAGGCCGCCGCCACGCCCGCCGCGAGCCCGATCAGATGGCCCTGCCAGCTCACCCCTTCGTTCGTGGGGGAGAGGCCGGCCAGGAACGACGTGCCCCAGTACGCGGCGATGAGCACGCCGACGACGATGCCCAGGGGCCTGCGCTCCACGAACCCGGACAGCACCACGAAGCCGAACAGGCCGAATATCAGGCCCGATGCGCCCGCCGTGTTCGTGTGCGCCGGGGCCACGAGCCACACCCCGAGCCCGTCCACGACGACGATCAGGGCGCAGGCGAGGAAGAAGCGGCGCAGCCCGCCGAGCGCCGCGACGAAGCCGAGGACCAGCAGCGGCAGCGAGTTCGCCGCGACATGGCCGAAGCCGAAGTGGACGAAGGCCGCCGGGGCGACGTCCACGAGCTCGGACGCCTCGCGCGGCCGGATGCCGAAGGAGTCGAGGGCGTGCCCCGACGCCACGTCGACCACTTCGAGCAGCCACAGCAGCGCCACCCAGCCGAGCGCCACCTGCGCCGCTGCCAGTGCCCTGCCGCGCCCGGGCCGACGCCGCGCCGCCGCCCCGCCCGTTCCTTCGTACGTCATACCGGCCCCCCGCCGTCGTGCGTCATGGAAGGAACGCCGACCGCCCCTGCTCAAGTTCCCCCGGCGGGGCGCCGGATAGGCTCGGGGTGTGGAGCGTGTCGAAGTGAGCAGCCGCAGTCCCTGGATCGTGGGGGTGTCCGGAGCGTCCGGGACCCCCTACGCCGCTTCCGTGCTGCGGGCGCTGCTCGCGGCGGGGGAGTCCGTGGACCTGGTCGTCTCGCGGGCCTCGCGGCTCACGCTGCTGGACGAGACGGGCATCCCGTTCCGCGACGCGCACTGGCGCGAGGACCTCGCCCAGTGGCTGGCGCGCGGCGCCGACGGCAAGCCCGGCACGTTCGACGGGATCGACCTCGAGGACGTGCGGTACTGGCCCGCGGGCGATCTCGCCGCAGGGCCCTCCTCCGGCTCGTACCCGGCCAAGGGCATGATCGTGGTGCCCGCCTCGACGGCCTGCGTGGCCGGGGTCGCGCTCGGCCTCTCCAAGGACCTGCTCCAGCGCGCGGCGAGCGTGACGCTCAAGGAGCGGCGCCCGCTGGTCGTCACCGTCCGGGAGACGCCGCTGAACGGGCAGACCCTCAAGCACCTGGTGACACTGGACGAGGCGGGCGCCGTGGTGCTGCCCGCCGCGCCCGCGTTCTACGCGGGGGCGACGCACATCCAGGACCTCGTGGACTTCGTCGCGGGGCGGACGCTGGACGCGGCGGGCGTGCCGCACACGCTGTACCGCCGTTGGGAGGGAGAGATCGGGGGAGGCTCTCCGAAGGATCCTCACTGACCCAGAGGACAAACTTTAGATTTCGCGGGGCTGGACCCTAGCGCGCCTTCGATCGTACGCATAAGCTCGCGTCAACGCTGAACAATGAAAGGCATTGGACCTCTTATGGACGCCGTGGACAGGCAGCTCATCCAGGCTCTGCGCGAGAACGGCCGCGCCTCGTACGCGGAGTTGGGCCGGCTCGTCGGCCTGTCGGGACCCAGCGTCACGGACCGCATCAACCGCCTCGAGGCGGCCGGCGTCATCACCGGCTACCGCGCGACCGTCGACTCCGCCTCGCTCGGCCTCGGTGTCACCGCCCTCATCGGCATCTCCCTGTCCGACGCGGCCGACCACGAGGACGTGGCGCAGCGGCTGCGCGACCTGCACGAGATCGAGGACTGCTGGTTCATCGCGGGCGACGACTCGTACATGCTCAAGGTCCGCGCGGGCGACGTCGACAGCCTGGAGCGCACCATCCGGCGCCTGAGCGGAACGAAGGGCGTGTCCCGGACGCGTACGACGATCATCCTCTCCACGAAGTGGGAGAACAGGGTGGGGGAACTTCCCGAGGAAGTGTGACGGCGTACGGTTGGGACCGGTCTTTGAGTGAGGAGAGGTACGGGCATGGACGCAGGGCTCAAGCGCGAGCTGGAGCAGAAGGTCAGGGACGGTGAGCGGCTGTCCCGCGAGGACGGCATCGCGCTCTACGAGTCGGACGACCTGGCCTGGCTCGGCGGCCTCGCCCATGAGGTGCGCACGCGGAAGAACGGCGACGTCGTCCACTTCAACGTGAACCGTCACCTGAACATGACGAACGTGTGCACCGCCTCCTGCGCGTACTGCTCCTTCCAGCGCAAGCCCGGCGAGAAGGACGCCTACACGATGCGCATCGAGGAGGCCGTCAAGCTCGCCAAGGCGATGGAGTCGGAGAACCTGACGGAGCTCCACATCGTCAACGGCCTGCACCCGAACCTGCCGTGGCGCTACTACCCGCGCTCGCTCAAGGCCCTCAAGGAGGCCCTGCCGGACGTCGGGCTCAAGGCGTTCACGGCCACCGAGATCCACCACTTCGAGAAGATCTCCGGCCTCACCGCCTCCGAGATCCTCGACGAGCTCATCGAGGCGGGCCTGGAGTCGCTGACCGGCGGCGGCGCCGAGATCTTCGATTGGGAGATCCGGCAGCACATCGTCGACCACGACACCCACTGGGAGGACTGGTCGCGGATCCACCGGCTCGCGCACGAGAAGGGCCTCAAGACCCCGTCCACGATGCTGTACGGGCACATCGAGGAGCCCCGGCACCGCGTCGACCACGTGCTGCGGCTGCGTGAACTGCAGGACGAGACCGGCGGTTTCCAGGTCTTCATCCCGCTGCGCTACCAGCACGACTTCGTCGACATGAAGGACGGCAAGGTCCGCAACAAGCTCCAGGCGCGGACCACGATGGCCACCGGCGCCGAGGCGCTGAAGACCTTCGCCGTGTCCCGGCTGCTCTTCGACAACGTGCCGCACGTGAAGTGCTTCTGGGTGATGCACGGCCTGCAGACCACGCAGCTCGCGCTCCAGCACGGCGCGGACGACATGGACGGCTCGGTCGTCGAGTACAAGATCACGCACGACGCGGACAACTACGGGACGCCGAACAAGCTGACCCGTGAGGACCTGCTCGACCTCATCCGCGACGCCGGCTTCCGCCCGGTGGAGCGGAACACGCGGTACGAGATCATCCGCGAGTACGAGGGCGCCGACCCGGCCCGCCGCGACGAGCCGCAGCCGATGCGGGTCTGAGACACCTGCCGCCGCGGGGCTTCAGCCCAGCGGCAGCATCATGTGGACGTCGTCCCTGTCGTCTCCCGGCGCCACCCGGATGGCGCCGGGGACGCGGCCGACCTCCTTGTAGTCGCACGCCGCGTAGAAGGCGTCCGCGCCCGTGCCGCCGCGGCAGGTGAGGCGGATGGCCTCGATGCCGTCGAAGGTGCGGGCCGCGTCCGCCGCGGCCGCCATCAGCGCACGGCCGTAGCCCTTGCCCTGGTGCCGCGGGTGGACCATCACCGTGTAGAGCCACAGGTGGTGCTTCATCAGGCGGTGCTGGTTGTACGTGAGGAACGCCGACGCCGCGATCTCCCCGTCCTCGTCGTGACCCACGAGGAGCCGGGTCCGGCCCTCCGCGAGATCGGCGAGGCGCTTGACCAGTTCGGGGCGTATGTCGTCGGGCGTGACCGGCGGCACGAAGCCGACCGCGCCGCCCGCGTTCGTGACGTCGGACCACAGCGCGAGGAGCCCGTCGCGCAGGGCGGGGTCGATCGTGGGGTCGAGGGTGAAGCGGAGGGACATGTGGGCGAGCGTAACCACGGGATTCCGCGTGAGGTCGGGACGTTCGTATGCCGGGATCGGGACCTTCGGCCGTAGGGGAGCGGTAAGCGCCGGGCGTAGCTTGTGAATGTATTCACGAGCGGTCGCGCCGCAAGGTGTGCAAGGCCGCGCGGTGCACAAGGAAGAAGGCAACGGTCATGGCCCTCCACGCTTCGGACAGTCCCGCCCGGCACGGCGCGACGGGCGCGCCCCGCCGCGACGCCGGCAGCCAGGACGACGTCGTCGTCCGCGCACCCGCAGCGCGCGGTGTGCTCGCCGCGGCCCGCGTCCTCGTCGGCTTCTACTTCCTGTGGGCCTTCCTGGACAAGGCCTTCGGCCTCGGTGTGTCGACGCCGTCGGCCGGGAGTTGGCTCAACGGCGGCAGCCCCACCGAGGGCTTCCTGCTGCACGGCACCAGCGGCCCCTTCGCCCACATGTTTGACTCCGTGGCCGGGGCCGGATGGCTCGACGCGGTCTTCATGCTGGGTCTGCTCGGCGTCGGCCTCGCCATGATCCTCGGCGTCGGCATGCGGATCGCCGCCACCGCGGGCACGCTCATGATGGCCTTCATGTGGCTCGTCACGCTGTGGCCCGAGAGCAACCCGTTCATGGACGACCACTGGATGATCGCCCTCGTCCTGATCGTCACCGCGGTGACCGGCGCGGGCCGCTACTACGGCCTCGGCGGAATGTGGGCCCAGCTGCCCGCGGTCCGCAGGAACCGGTGGCTGATCTGACGCGACGCGCCCCCGCTGGAATCGAGCGCCCCTCCCCGTGCTTCACTGGAGGGGCGCTCGTCCTGTAAGGGCACCATTTCGGAACGGAAGAGTGGATTGACATGCTCCGCTACACGCTGATGCGGCTCGGGATCTTCGTCGGCTGCTTCCTCGTCGTCTGGGGCCTCGTCGCCACCGGCATCGTGCCCGCCGGCATCGGCGGCTCCTACTGGCTGTGGATCGCGCTGCTCGGCCTGGTGATCTCCGCGCCGATCAGCTACGTCGTGCTGCGCGGTGAGCGGGACCGGGCCTCGAAGAAGGTCGTCGCCCGCGTCGACCGCGCCAAGGCCAACATGGCGGCCAACCGCTCCATGGAGGACGAGGCGGACGACGCCGCCCGCGCCCGCTCGGCCTCGTAAGCTTCCTCACACCTCGTACGACCCCGGCACCGCATCAGGTGCCGGGGTCGCCTGCGTTTTCAAGGTAAATCCCGCTTTGGGGGCGTACGGGTGCCTCGTCTTCCCCAAAGAGGCCCTTTGATGTACTCAAAGGTGCGGTGTTAACGTTCCTGTCATGAAGACATCAGCAGCGCACCAGAAGGCCATGAGCGTCCCGCTCGTGGAGCGCCTGCATGTCGATCTCTGCCGCTGCATGTCCGCGGCGTGTCGCGCCTGATCGCGAAATTCCGAAGTACTGCAGCGGCGCCGTCCAGCGGTCGCCGCTCCTGCACGTTGCCCCGAACCCCGCGCGTCATCACTGGAGTGCCTCCGTGTCCGCGAACACCCCCGCAGCCGAACAGAAGTCCGGCTTCCGCATACCGAAGATCCCGTTCTGGGCGCAGATCCTGGGCGGTCTCGTCCTCGGTGTGCTGCTCGGCTGGCTGGCCCGGAGTCAGGACGTGTCCTGGCTGGTCACCACCCTGCAGAAGGTCGGCGACACCTTCATCCAGCTCCTGAAGCTGGCCGTCGCCCCGCTCGTCTTCTTCGCGATCCTGGTGTCGATCACCAACCTCCGCAAGGTCAACAACGCCGCACGGCTCGCCTCGCGCACGCTGATCTGGTTCATGATCACGTCGCTGATCGCGGTCGTCATCGGCCTCGCCATCGGGCTGCTCACCAACCCGGGCGCCGGCACGGGCCTGACCCCGAAGGACGGCGCGAAGCCCGAGGAGGCCGGCTCCTGGATCGACTTCCTCACCGGCATCATCCCGACCGACATCATCACGCCGTTCACCGAGCTGAACGTGCTGCAGATCGTCTTCATGGCCGCCGTCGCCGGCATCGCCATCCTCAAGGTCGGCGAGAAGGCCCAGCCGATCCTCACCCTCTCCGAGTCCGTTCTGGAGCTCCTCCAGAAGGCCCTGTGGTGGGTCATCAAGCTGGCGCCCATCGGCACCATCGGCCTCATCGGCAACGCCATCGCCACGTACGGCTGGAACCTGATCAGCAAGTACGCGACGTTCACCGTCGACATCTACGTCGGCTGCGCCCTGGTCCTCTTCGGCGTCTACCCGCTGCTGCTCGCCACGGTCGGCAAGCTCAGCCCGCTCCAGTTCTTCAAGGGCGCCTGGCCCGCGATCCAGCTGGCCTTCGTCTCCCGCTCCTCCGTCGGCACCATGCCGCTGACCCAGCGGGTCACCGAGCGCCTCGGCGTCCCGAAGGAGTACGCGTCCTTCTCCGTGCCGTTCGGCTCGACGACCAAGATGGACGGCTGCGCCTCGATCTACCCGGCGATCGCCGCGATCTTCGTCGCGCAGATCTTCAACATCGACCTGAACGTCGGTGACTACCTGCTCATCGCGTTCGTGTCGGTGATCGGTTCCGCCGCCACCGCGGGCCTCACCGGCGCCACGGTCATGCTGACGCTGACCCTGTCGACGCTCGGCCTGCCCATGGAGGGCGTCGGCCTGCTCCTCGCGATCGACCCGATCCTCGACATGATGCGGACCGCGACGAACGTCGCCGGTCAGGCCCTCGTCCCGGTGATCGTCTCCGCGCGGGAGAAGATCCTCGACCGGGACGCGTACGACCACGCGTCCTCCTCCCCGGTGGACGAGCCGCAGGAGGCGACCGCCGTCACGGCCGCCGCCTGACGTCCCCCAGGCCCGTCCCCACGCGAAGGCCCGCTCCCGGAACTCCCGGGGCGGGCCTTCGCGTATGTGGCACCGGACGCGCGCGGGGAGCGTCAGATGATGCGCTCCTCCGCGTCGAACTGGTCGACCGGCGCGTCCTCGCACGCCGCGACCGGGCCGCCGAGCACATTGCCGCCGACGCCCTGCGGGGCCGGGACCGCGCAGCGCAGGTCCGCGTTGACGAGCGGGGAGCCGTACGAGTTGAGGATGCCGCCCGGGTCGCCGCCGATCGCGGTGTCGCCGTTCGCGGTACCGAACTGCGAGACGCCCGTCCCGCCGGTGGTCTCGCCCGACGGGGCGGTGGAGCCCGTCCCGGTCTCGTCGTAGCCGTCGTAACCGTCGTAGCCACCGGACACCGTGTCCGGGGCGTCGCCGTATCCGTCTCCGTAGCCGGTGGCGGACGCGACGCCCGACGCGCCGACGGTCGCGGCGACAGCGGCCGAGGCGAGCGCGGCGCCGGCCAGAACCTTGCGGATCATGAATTCTCCAAGCGTGGGGGGATGGACAGCAGGAGCATGCACGCCGTCTCCCCGGCGCCGCGTAAACCACAAGCGGAACATCACATCAAACCAACCGAATAGATCAATGTTCGGTTCTCGGGGTGTTCTCGCAGGTCACAGCGGTGCTGGAGGGATTTGGAATTCCTCTTTTATTACTTTTCCGGAATCATTGATCTGTTTGGTTGGATTGATGGGATCTACCGCCTGTAAGCCGTGTTCGAAGCCGTCGGAACGTGCAAGCTCCTGCTGTCCACCCCCCCACATGCTTGGAGCGATCATGATCCGCAAGGTTCTGTCCGGTGCCGCGCTCGCGTCGGCCGCCGTCGCCGCCACCGTCGGTGCGACGGGTGTCGCGTCCGCGGCGTCCGGCCCGCAGGCCGAGACGATGACCAACGCCCACGACGCGAACGAGGCCGGCCGCGCCGCCGCCTTCGGTGACACGACCAGCGGGACGGGCGTCTCGCAGTTCGGTACGTCCAACGGCGACGTCGCCATCGGCGGCGACCCGGGCGGCGTCCTGAACACCTACGGCGCCCCGCTCGTCAACGCCGACCTGCGCTGCGCGGTCCCCGCCGCCCAGGGCGTCGGCGGCAACGTGCTCGGTGGCCCGGTCGCCGCCTGCAACGACGCGCCGGTCGACCAGTTCGACGCCCCCGAGCGGATCCTCTGAGCCCAGCGCCTCCGGCCCTACCCCTTTCGACCGGAGCGCGGGGCACGGCCAGGCCCCCGTGATGATGCGTGTTCCTCCTTGCGCGGATCGTCACGGGGGCCTCGCCATGCCGTGACAAGAGGCGCGCTGCGTACGCTGAACCGGGTAGAACGTGCGAGGGAAAGGCGGCTGGGGTGGGCGGTGGCGCGCAGTCCGGGGCGGTGCGGCAGAAGAGGATGCCGAGGGCCGAGCGGGAACGGCAGATGCTGGACGCCGCTGTGCGGGTGTTCGGGAAGCGGGGCTACCGCGCCGCGTCGATGGACGAGATCGCGGAGCTCGCGGGCGTCTCCAAGCCCCTGGTGTATCTGTATCTGAACTCCAAGGAAGACCTGTTCAGCGCCTGCATCCGGCGCGAGGCGAAGGCGCTCGTCGACGCCGTCCGCGCGGGCGTGCGCACCGGTGTCGCCGCCGACCGGCAGCTCTGGGAGGGCCTGACCGCCTTCTTCACGCACACCGCGGAGCGCCCCGACGGCTGGGCGGTGCTGCACAGCCAGGCACGCTCGGGCGGTGACCCGTTCGTCTCCGAGGTCGTCGCGATGCGCGAGGAGATCGTGGCGTTCGTGACGCACCTGATCGTGGAGGCCGCCCGCGAGGCGCACGACAACCCGGAGCTGGCCGATCGCGAGGTCGCGGGCCTCGCCCAGGCCCTCGTCGGCGCCGCGGAGGCGCTGGCCGGCTGGGCGAACGCCGACGCGTCCGTGTCGGCGAAGGAGGCCGCCGCGACGATGATGAACTTCGCCTGGTCGGGACTCGGCAACCTGATGGCAGGAGAACGCTGGTCGGCCCGCTAGCCGCTCACTCCGCCAGCCCGTGCACCTCGCCGGTGAGGTGGGTGCGGGCGCCGTCCGCCGAACGCAGTTCGAAGGCCGGGCCCTCGGCCGCGTAGACCACCTCGCCCGGCAGCAGCACCGGCGCCTTGAACGCGGCCTGTACGTGGACGGGCCCGTGCGCCCTGTACTCCGCCAGGCCGCGCGCCACCGTCCACATGCCGTGCGCGATGGCGCGCGGAAAGCCGAAGAGGCGGGCCGTGAGCGGGTGCAGATGGATCGGGTTGCGGTCGCCCGACGCGGCGGCGTAGCGGCGTCCGAGATCCTCGCCGAGCCGCCAGCGGGCCACCTCGGGAAGCGGCCGCGCGGGCTCCTCCTCCGGCCGGGGCGGCGCGGGCGTCGTCCGGTGCCGGGCGAGATACGTGCTGGTGGACTGCCAGACCGGCGCGTCGTCGGCGCGCAGCTCGGTGACCACGACGGCCTCCGTGCCCCGCCTGTGCGGCTGCAACTCCTTCACGTGTACGCCCAGTTCGTACGCCTCCGTGGGCGCCAGGTCGCGCTGCTGGGTGATCGCGATCGACGTGTGCACGAGGCCCAGCAGCGGCAGCGGGAACGCCCGCTCCGACATCAGCCGCATCGCCAGCGGGAACCCGAGCACGTGCGGATACGTGACGGGCAGCTCCGGCCGCCCGGTCGCGAACCCGCAGGCCCGCTCGTAGGCGGCGAGATGCCCCTGCGCGACACGGAGCCCGGCCACGACGAGCCGCTCGTCGGAGACCGGCGCGTCCCGCCGGGCCCGCTTGAAGGGCGACAGCACGGCACCCCGCAGCATCAGCGGCAACAGCGAGGGGACCTCGTCGAGTTCAACGGTACGAGTCATGGTGACGTCCTCATGAGGTGTGTGAGTTCTTGAGCCCCGCCGGCGATTGAGGCGCGGGGTCCGGGGCGGAGCCCCGCGACCGTCGGAACGGACCACCGGTCACATGGGCCCGGCAGCCCCCGGAGGGTCACGCCCCCAGGAGGGACTGCCCGCACACCCGCACCACCTGCCCGTTCACCGCCCCCGACCCCGGCGACGCGAACCACGCCGTCGTCTCCGCCACGTCCACCGGAAGGCCGCCCTGCGCAAGGGAGTTCATGCGCCGCCCGGCCTCCCGGATGAACAGCGGCACGGCCGCCGTCATCTTCGTCTCGATGAACCCCGGCGCCACCGCGTTGACGGTCACCCCGTGCTCCGCCGCGGCCCGCGGCGCAAGCGACCGCACGAGCCCGACGATCCCCGCCTTGCTCGCCGCGTAGTTGGTCTGCCCGGCGTTCCCCGCGATCCCGGCGATGGACGCGGTCGCCACGATCGAACCGCCGCGCCGCACGGCCCCCGCCGCGAGCAGCGCGTCGGTCGTCCGCAGCACGCTCGCGAGGTTGACGTCGAGCACCGAACTCCACCGCTCGGCGGGCATGTTGGCGAGCCGCCGGTCGCGGGTGATGCCGGCATTGTGGACGAGCACGTCGAGCCCGTCGGGCACGAACGCGGCGATCCGCTCACCCGCGTCGTCCGCCGTGATGTCCAGCGGCAGCGCCCGCCCGCCGAGCCGCTCCGCGACCTTCGTCAGATCGGCCTCCGCGGCCGGCACGTCGAGGAGGACGACATCGGCGCCGTCCCGTACGAGGGTCTCGGCGACGGCCTCGCCGATGCCGCGGGCGGCGCCGGTGATCAGCGCCGTGCGCCCGGCGAGCGGCCGCTCCCAGTCGTCGGGCGCGGCGGCCACCCCTTCGCCCGCGCCGCCGACCTGGACCACCTGCCCGCTCACGTACGCCGACTTGGGGGAGAGCAGGAACCGCAGGGTCGACTCCGCGTCGGCGACGGGCCCGGCGACGCGCACGAGGTTGACCGTGCGGCCGCGCCCGATCTCCTTGCCGAGGGAGCGCACAAACCCTTCGAGGCCCTGCTGGACGGCCGCCTGGTGGTGGTCGTCGGCCGAGGGCGGCGCGCCGAGCACCACGACGCGCCCGCCCGCGGCGAGGGAGCGGACGACCGGGTGCAGGGCGGCGTGCACCTCGGCGAGCGAGTCGAGGCCGGTGACGCCGGTGGCGTCGACGACGGCCGCGACGGGCCGCGCGTCGGCGGACGCGGAGCTCACGACGTCGAGCCCGGTCCCGGCGAGCACCTTGCCCAACGCGTCGGCGTGCGCGGACTCGCCCGCCGTGAGGTGCAGCAACTGCCCCTCGAACCGGGGGTGTTCGGCGCCCCAGCGGCGCAGGGGCGCGGGCTGCGGCAGGCCGAGCCGGCGGGTCAGGAAGCGGCCCGGGGCCGTGCCGGTGAAGTTCAGATAGCGGTCGGCCATTGTCCAGCTCCCAGCTCGGTCGTAAATTTACTAGAGAGTAAGGTTACTCAATGGTCAGAACTTGTCGATAGCTCAGGAGCTGCCGGACATGGCGCGAACCCCGAAGGGCCCTGCCGCCCCCGCCGCAGGAGCCCCCCTCGTAGGAAAGGCCCCGCGCCGCGTCGCGGTCGTGGCGGGCAGCCGCATCCCCTTCGCGCGCTCCGACGGCCCGTACGCGACCGCCTCCAACCAGGAGATGCTGACCGCCGCGCTCGACGGACTCGTGGGCCGCGCGAAGCTCCACGAGCCGGGCGCCGTCGGCGAGTTCGTGGCGGGCGCCGTGCTCAAGCACAGCCGGGACTTCAACCTCGCGCGCGAGACCGTGCTCGGTTCGATGCTGGACGCGCGCACCCCCGCGTACGACATCCAGCAGGCCTGCGGCACCGGCCTCCAGGCCGTGATCGCCGCCGCCAACAAGATCGCCCTCGGCCAGACCGAGAGCGCGATCGCGGGCGGCTCCGACACCGCGAGCGACGCGCCGCTCGGCGTCAACGACCGCCTCCGCAAGATCCTCCTCGAGGCCCGCCGGGCGAAGTCCACGGGCGCCCGGATCAAGGCACTCTCCAAGGTCAGGCCCGGCCATCTGGTCCCCGACATCCCGCGCAACGCCGAGCCGCGCACCCATCTGTCGATGGGCGAGCACGCCGCGATCACCGCCCGCGCGTGGGGCGTCACGCGCGAGGCCCAGGACGAACTGGCCGCGACCAGCCACCAGCGCCTCGCGGCGGCGTACGAGCGCGGCCTCCTCGACGACCTCGTCGTGCCCTACCGGGGGCTCGAGCGCGACCAGAACCTGCGCCCCGGGTCGACCGTCGAGAAACTCGCCACGCTCAAGCCGGTGTTCGGCACCAAGGACCCCGACGCGACGATGACGGCGGGCAACTCGACGCCGCTCACCGACGGCGCGGCGGTGGTGCTGCTCGCGAGCGAGGAGTGGGCGACCGAGCGCGGCCTCGAACCGCTGGCGTACCTGACCGCGTACGAGACGGCGGCGGTCGACTTCGTGGACGGCGACGTCAAGGGCGGCGAGGGCGACGGGCTGCTGATGGCTCCCGCGTACGCGGTGCCGCGGATGCTGGAGCGGGCCGGTCTCGGCATCGAGGACTTCGACCTGGTCGAGGTGCACGAGGCGTTCGCCTCCCAGGTCCTCGCCACGCTCGGCGCGTGGGAGAAGGCGGGCCTCGCGCCGGTCGACAGGGACCGCCTCAACGTGGCCGGTTCCTCGCTCGCGACCGGCCACCCGTTCGCGGCGACGGGCGCGCGCATCGTGGCGACGCTGGCGAAGCTGCTGGCCGAGCGGGGCGGTCCCGGCCGCGGCCTGATCTCGATCTGCGCGGCGGGCGGCCAGGGCGTCACTGCGATCCTCGAACGGCCCTAGCCGTCGGGCGGGCTCAGGGCGAGGAGGCCGGGTCCAGCTTCAGCAGCGCCTCCTCGTCCGGTGACCCCGCGGGGGCCTGGTAGACGACCATGCGCTGGCCACCCGTACGCGCCAGCTGCATCACCTCGAAGGTGAGCGTCATCGCGCCCACCTTCGGATGGTCGAACGACTTCGTGCCACCGCTGCGCTCGCACACGTCGTACCGGTTCCAGATCCGGGCGAAGTCCGGTGACTTCAGCAGGAGTTCACCGACGAGCGCGGCCATTCGGGGATCGTCCGCGTCGGTGCCGCCGATCGCCCGCAGGTGCGCCACCGACGCGGTCACCGTCTCCTCCCACGGCACGTACAGCTCCCGGCCCACCGGGTGCAGGAAGAGATAGCGGGTGATGTTGCGCTGCTCGGCGGGCAGGTCCCACAGGCCGGGCAGCAGGCGCCGGCCCGCCGGGTTCGCGGCCAGCACATAGTTGAAGCGGCTGACCACGTACGCGGGCAGCGGGCGCAGCGCCTCCAGCATCCTGAGCACCGAATCGCGCACGGTGTCGTCGGTGGTGGGGCGGGGCTCGGTCTGCCGGCCGGAGGCCATCTCGGCGAGGTCGTGCAGCCGCTCGTGGGCGTCGCCGCGCAGCCGCAGCGCGTGCGCGAGCGCGTCGATCACGGCGGGAGACGGGTTGGTCTCGCGGCCCCGCTCCAGGCGCGTGTAGTAGTCGACGCTCACCCCGGCGAGCGTCGCCAGTTCCTCGCGGCGCAGGCCCGGCGTGCGCCGCAGCCCCGTGCCCGCGGGCAGGCCCGCTTCGGCCGGCGTCACCTGCTCCCTGCGGGCCCGCAGATAGCGGCCCAGTTCCGTGGTCTCTGCCATACGTGCATTGTCCACGGTCGTCGAGCCCGTTGGGGGGCCGTGTCAGGACCAGGAACGCGGCACCCCGGTGGAGCGCGGCCTGCCACCTTTCGCGCGGCGGCCGCAGAGTTGACCTCGCTGCGGGTGGCCGGCAGGCCGCAAGGGCCCAGGGAGTGCGTGTCACAGGTCCGCGGCCCGCCGTCTGCCGCCCACCCGCACAGCGGACACCACGCTCAGGAGGACACCGTGACCACCGCCGCCCCAGGCCCCCGCACCCGTACGCGACCCGTACGCGAGGACTCCGCCGCCGCACCCGGCCGCACCACCACCGGTACCACCACCCGCGGCACCGCCGCGCTGCTGGCCGCGCTGCTCGGCTTCGCCGTGATCACCATCGACGTGTCGGCCGTGAACATCGCGCTGCCCGGCATCCGCGCCGACCTGCACAGCGGCATGACCGGACTGCAATGGGTGGCGGACGCGTACACGCTGATGTTCGCAGGGCTGATGCTGTCGGCCGGGGCGCTCTCCGACCGCACCGGCGCCCGCCGCGCCTACGTCCTCGGCACGGCCCTCTTCACCCTGGCCTCCCTCGCCTGCGCCCTCGCGCCCGGGCTCGGCGCGCTGATCGTGGCGCGCGTCGTCCAGGGCGGGGCGGCGGCGGTCCTGATGCCGGCGTCGCTCGCGCTGATCCGCGAGGCGTACGACGACGCGCGGCGGCGGGCGCGGGCGATCGCGCTGTGGACGGTCGGCGGTTCGGTGGCGATGGCGGCGGGGCCGGTGCTCGGCGGCGTCCTCACCGAACACGTCGGCTGGCGCGCGGTGTTCTTCCTCAACCTGCCCGTCGGCGCGGCGATCCTGGCCCTCCTGACGAAGGTCGCCCCGTCCCCGCGCCGCCCCGCGCCCCTCGACGTCCCCGGCCAGATCACGGCGGTCCTCACCCTCGCGGGCCTCACCTTCGCGGTGATCGAGGGCGGCGGCGCGGGCCTCGCGGCGCTCGCCGTGGCGGTCGTCTCCGCGCTCACCTTCTACGTCACGGAGAAGCGCCACCGTGCCCCGATGGTCCCGCTGACCATGCTCCGCGACCGCACGGTCTCGGTCTCCCTCGCGGTCGGCTTCGCCATCAACGTCGGCTTCTACGGGGTGGTGTTCCTGCTCGGCCTGTACCTCCAGCAACTGCGGGGCATGACGGCGACGACGGCGGGCCTCGTCTTCGTACCGCTGGCCGTCCTGATCACCGGCACGAACCTCGTCTCGCCCCGTGTCGCCGAACGCTTCGGCCGCCGCCCGGTCGTCGTCATCGGCCAACTGGTCCTGTCCCTGGCGATGTTCGCCCTGCTCCCGCTGACCGCCGACACCCCGATGTGGCTGCTCGTGCTGCTCTTGGTGCCCACCGGGCTCGGCGGCGCGTTCGCCATCCCGGCGGTGACGGCGATGCTGATGGACGCGGTCCCCGGCCCCCGCGTCGGCACGGCCTCCGGCCTCCTCAACGCCCTCCGCCAAACGGGCGGCGCACTGGCGGTGGCCCTCTTCGGCACGCTCCTGTCGGACCACGGCGGCGGCACGTTCTCCCTGCCGGGAATGCGGGTGAGCCTGACGGTGGCAGGGGCCCTGCTCCTGGCCACAGCCCTCTTGAGCGCGACCTTCCTGCCGAACAAGCGAAACCCGAGCTGACACCGGGCCCGGGCCGGGGCCCTGTGCGGTGGCCGGCGGCGAGGGCCCGGTTATTGAAGCCCCGCCGGCGATTGAGGCGCGGGGGCCGGGGCGGAGCCCCGTGGCGTCGGCGTCGGTGCGGCGGATTCGATTCGTTGGGGCGGTCGGGCGGTGTGGGCCGTTCATGGGAGCCCCTGCGGCGATTGAGCAGCGGGGCCCGGGGCAGGGCCCCGTGGCGTCATCCCCGGTGCGGCGAAACCAGACCCGTCGGCGATGAGGCGCGGAGCCCCGCGGCGTCACCCCCGGTGGGCCGCACCGATACGCCGACCGCCGCGCGCATAGCGGCCCGGGGGCACCCCGACCACCCGCTTGAAGCACCGCGTCAGATGCGCCTGGTCGTAGAAGCCGCACGCCTCCGCCACCTCCACCGGCGCCACCCCGCCCAGCAACAGCCCCCGCGCCCGATCGACGCGTAACGACATCAGGTACTGGTGCGGAGCGATCCCGTACGCCGCACCGAACGACCGCACCAGATGCGCGGGATGCGCGTGCACGAGCCCCGCCGCCTCCTTCAGCCCGACCCCCTCCGCGACCCGCGCGTCGAGCAGCTCCCGCAGCGACGCGGCGAGCCGCCGGTCGGGCGCCGGCTTCCGGGCGTCGGCGAGCGCGGGCCGCAACCGCTCCCGCAGCCGTTCCCCGACGAGGGCCAGCCGCGCCGCGGCCTCCAGCTCGTCGCCCGGCTGCCCGAGTGCGGCGTGCAGCTGCCCGATCCGCCGCCGCAGCAGCGGATCGACGAGGTCGGGCCGGTCCACGGCCGCCCCGATGAACGAGGCGTCGAGCGGCCCCTCGCCCGCCGCGTCCAGGTACAGGACCCGCTTGCGGAACCCCTCCGGCGTGGCGGCCTGCCCGTTGTGCGGAACCTGCGGCGGCAGCAGCGAGACGGTGCCGAGCGGCGTGCCGTGCTCGTGCCGCTCCAGGTCGTACCGGACGGCGCCCTCGTCGACGATCAGCAGCGTCCACGTGTCGTGCACGTGCATCGGATAGGCGTGCCGCGTGAAGTGGGCGTGGAAGACCTCCGTGACGCCCGGTACGCGGGGCCGCCACGCGGTGATCTGTTCGCCTCCGGTGGGCATGCAAAAAACGTACAAGACCAGCCGTAAGGGCGGACGGCAGTCTCAAGGCATGAGCACCGAGACCACCACCGCCACCCCGCCACCCGTCCGCTTCGACACCAAGATCGCCGTACTGCTCCGGGACGACCTGGAGACCTGGCAGCGCCTGAACGTGACGGCGTTCCTCGTCAGTGGTCTCGGCACCCAGCAGCCCGAGGTGATCGGCGAACCGTACGAGGACGCGGACGCCACCCCGTACCTGCCGATGTTCCGCCAGCCCGTCCTGGTGTTCGAGGGCGACAAGGCCCTCCTGAAGACCGCCCACGAGCGGGCGCTGCGCCGGGCCGTACCGCGCGCGATCTTCACGTCGGACCTGTTCGCGACGGGCAACGACACCGACAACAGGGCCGCCGTCCGCGCCGTCGCCACCGCGGAACTCGACCTGGTCGGCCTCGCGGTGCACGGCCCCCGCAACGCCGTCGACAAGATCCTCAAGGGCGCCCGTATGCACCCGTAGTGCACGGGCCCCACAGAAAGCGTGGCCGATACACAAAATGGCCAATGCATGAAATTGCCGCCACGTGCGGAAAACGTGTGCCGAATACACGTGGCGGAGAAAGGCAGGAGCCCCGCCGCCGAAAGGCGCGGGGCTCCTTGGGTACTGCGCTAGGTTCCGGATCGGGTCACGGCATCCACCGTGCGATCGCGAAGGACTTAGAGAGCGGTGACATTCTCCGCCTGCGGGCCCTTCGGGCCCTGCGTGACGTCGAAGGACACGGCCTGGTTCTCCTCGAGGGAGCGGAAGCCGTTCGCGTTGATCGCGGAGTAGTGGACGAAGACGTCGGGGCCGCCGCCTTCCTGGGCGATGAAGCCAAAGCCCTTTTCAGCGTTGAACCACTTAACGGTTCCGGTAGCCATAAGCCCTCCCATGGGCCAAAGGGTTGCCCTGCTCCAGAACCTGCAAATGCGCTTTCGAACAACTGCATAAGTCTGAAAATGACGAGAGCCCGCGGTCACATGCTCCGCAGGCTCTGTACTGCAAGGGAAACCAAACTGCAACTTGCGGCGAGCCTAGCACGCGGGCAGCCGAAAGCGATAGAGGTCAAGATCACGTCACCCACAGGTTTGACGAGAGCTCGTGGAGGGTTGACCGGCGCCGTGCCGGACCCGGGATCCTGCACCGTACCCCATGGGGTTTAGTCTCGCGATGTGGACAATTCTCCCGAGACCCTGAAGGCCGCGCGGCGCACTCGTCCGCGAGTGGGCCACATCCAGTTCCTGAACTGCATGCCTCTGTACTGGGGACTTGCCAGGACGGGCTCGCTCCTGGACTTCGAGCTGACGAAGGACACGCCGGAGAAGTTGAGCGAGCAACTGGTGAACGGTGACCTCGACATCGGTCCGATCACCCTCGTCGAATTCCTCAAGGCGGCCGACGACCTCGTCGCCTTTCCCGACCTCGCCGTGGGCTGCGACGGCCCCGTGATGTCCTGCGTGATCGTCTCGCAGGTCCCCCTCGACCGGCTCGACGGCCGCCGGGTGGCCCTCGGGTCCACCTCCCGTACGTCGGTCAGGCTGGCGCAGCTGCTGCTGGCCGAGCGCTTCGGCGTACAGCCGGACTACTACACGTGCCCGCCGGACCTCGGCCTGATGATGCAGGACGCCGAGGCGGCCGTGCTCATCGGCGACGCGGCGCTGCGGGCCAATCTGCACGATGCCCCGCGGCTCGGCCTCCAGGTCCACGACCTGGGCGCGCTGTGGAAGGAGTGGACGGGCCTCCCGTTCGTCTTCGCGGTGTGGGCGGCGCGCAAGGACTACGTGGAGCGCGAGCCGGAGATCACCCGGAAGGTCCACGAGGCGTTCCTGGCCTCGCGCGACCTGTCCCTGGAGGAGGTCGCCAAGGTCTCCGAGCAGGCGGCCCGCTGGGAGGTCTTCGACGAGAGGATCCTCGAGGAGTACTTCACGACGCTCGACTTCCGCTTCGGCCCCGATCAGCTGGAGGGCGTCACGGAGTTCGCGCGCCGGGTCGGTCCCACGACGGGATTTCCCGCGGATGTCCGGGTCGAGCTGCTGACCCCCTGAATTCACCCCGGTTGCCCGGCGTCACGGGATTCCCGCCGCTTTCGTACGGGAATTCCGCGACGCCCGGGTGAATTCCGCATGAAAACGCGGTGATTCGACGCGATCCGCGGCCCCGGCCCGCAGGGTGTTCGGGGCCCGGCCCGCGGGGCGTTCCGGGCCGTGTGCGCGGGCGATGTGCGGGGCTACGCTGCTGGGGCGTGCGTGCACATTGGGGGAGGTCCGCATCATGCAGCCGCTTCAGACCGGCGAACCCACCGCGGTGGGGCCCTACCGGTTGCTCGGCCGGATCGGCTCGGGCGGCATGGGCCGCGTCTACCTGGGCCGCAGCGCGGGCGGCCGCACGGTCGCCGTGAAGGTCGTCCACCCGCACTTCGCGCTCGACGACGAGTTCAGGGCCCGCTTCCGGCGCGAGGTGCAGGCCGCCCGCCGCGTCGGCGGCACCTGGACCGCCCCCGTGCTCGACGCCGACCCGGACGCCGACGTGCCGTGGGTGGCCACCGGATACGTCGCGGGCCCCTCCCTCACCCAGGCCGCCGCCACGAGCGGGGGCCTGCCCGAGCACTCGGTACGGGTCCTGGGCGCGGGGCTCGCCGAGGCGCTCACGGCGGTGCACGGCCTCGGCCTCGTCCACCGCGACGTCAAACCCTCGAACGTGCTGCTCACGCTCGACGGGCCGCGGCTCATCGACTTCGGGATCGCGCGCGCCACCGACGGCACGGCCTCCCTCACCTCCACCGGCGTCTCCATCGGCTCGCCCGGCTACATGTCGCCCGAGCAGATCCTCGGCAAGGGCGTCACGGGCGCCGCCGACGTCTTCTCCCTTGGCGCGGTCCTGGTGTTCGCGGCGGTGGGGGAGTCGCCCTTCCCCGGCGACTCGTCGGCCGCGCTGCTCTACAAGGTCGTCCACGAGGAGCCCGACCTCGGCTCGCTCACCGGCGAGCTGCGCGCGGTCGCCGCGGCCTGCCTCGCGAAGGACCCGGCCGCCCGGCCCGCCCCCGAGGAGGTCGCGCGGCGGCTCGCGCCGGAGGGCGCGGCAGCGCTCGTGCGGGCGGGTTGGCTGCCGGGGCCGCTGGTCGAGGAGGTCTCGCGCGGCGCGGTGCGGCTGCTCGACCTGGAGGGAGCTCCCGAGCAGGAGCCGGCGGGCGCCGCCGGTGTCCCGCACTCCGGGCCGATGGACTTCAGCAGCCCCGCCGTCACCGGGAGTTCGGCCCCCGCCGGCGTCTTCGGCCCGCCCGATCCGTCGTACGGGGAGGTGCCCACGCCTCGTACGGAAGGGGCGCCCACTGCGGCGCCGACTGACGCACCCAAGGAGGACGCCGCGCCGGGCCGGCTCTCCGTGTCCGTGTCGGCGACCTCGACCCGCGACGCCCCGAGCGGCCGGGGCCGCCGCGTCAGCTGCACGGTCGCGCTCGCCGTGGCGGGCTCGTTCGCCGCGGTCACCGTCGGCGGAGTCGTCATGTTCACCCTCATGTCGGGCGGCGAAGAGGGCGGCGGCGCCCAGAGCGACAGCGCCCGCCCGCCGGCCGCCGCGCGGACCGTGCCCGACTTCTACGTCGGCCACTGGAAGGGCCCCGTGAAACAGGCGGGCCTGGACGGCGGCACCTTCCGCGTCGACCTGAAGCAGGCCGACGTCGGCAAGCAGGTCGGCACGGTGCACTCCACGGACCCGCTGGGCCTCCTGAGGTGCGTCGACGTCCTGACCCTGAAGTCCGCGAACGGCAAGGTGCTGGTCGCCGACGGCAAGGCGTCCCCCGACAACCCCGGCGCCTGCGCGAAGGGCGCCCACACCGTGCGGCTCACCAAGGACGGCAAGGGCCTCACCTATACGTCCGTCTACCCGGACGCGGGCGACCCGGTGGCCCACCTCAAGCGCATGGAGAACTAGGACGTGGGCGTCTCATCCCTGCTCATCGTCCTGGTCGCCGCCCTGTGGGGCGCACTCGCCGGGGCGCTGCTGCCCCGGCCCGCGTACCGGCTCTCCGTCGAACCGGGGGAGGAGTGGCGGTCCGCGCGCGGCTGGCTGGGCGCGTCGCCCGGGCCGCGGGCGGCCGGGCCCGCCGCCGTCACCGCGGGGACCTGCGCGCTGCTCGCCGCGGCCACCGGCTCCCGTCCCGAACTCGCCGTCTGGCTGCTGCTCGCGCCGCTCGGCGTGCTCCTCGCCACCGTCGACTTCGCGGTGCACCGGCTCCCCGACGTGCTCACGCTGCCGCTCGCGCTGCTCGCCGTGCTCGGCCTCGGCGGGGCGGCGCTGCTGCCCGAGGCCGGCGGATCCTGGCCCGGAAGCCTGTGGGGCGCCCTGGGGATGGGCGGCTTCTACCTGCTCCTGCTCCTCGCCTATCCGAAGGGCATGGGCTTCGGCGACGTGAAGCTCGCGGTGGGGCTCGGCGCGGCGCTCGGCTGGTACGGCTGGGGCGTGCTGTTCCTGGGCGTGTTCGCCGGGGTGCTCCTCAACGGCCTGTACGCCCTGGTGCTCGTGGTCGCGCGGCGGGCGGGCCGCAAGAGCGAGATCCCGTTCGGCCCCTTCATGATTCTGGGCGCCCTCGCGGGGGTTCTGCTGGGTGGCCTGGGGGCCTGACGTACGCTGAGATTTCAGCTCAGACTCGTCGAGATTCCAGCTCGGACTCGTCAGAATCCTCCGAAAGGGGCTCGCCCGGTGACCGAGAAGGCCGCGCTTCAGTCCGTCCTCGACCGCGCCGCCGCCGGTGGGCGGGTCACCCCGGAGGAGGCCGTCGCCCTGTACCGCGACGCCCCGCTGCACGCGCTCGGCGCCGCCGCCGACGCGATCCGCCGCCGCAAGTACGCGGGCATCGAGCACATCGCGACGTACATCATCGAGCGGAACATCAACTACACGAACGTGTGCGTCACGGCGTGCAAGTTCTGTGCCTTCTACGCGGCCCCCAAGGACACCAAGAAGGGCTGGTCCCGCGACCTCGACGACATCCTGCGGCGCTGCCAGGAGACCGTCGAGCTGGGCGGCACGCAGATCATGTTCCAGGGCGGGCACCACCCCGACTACGGCGTCGAGTACTACGAGAAGCACTTCGGGGCCATCAAGAAGGAGTTCCCGCAGCTCGTCATCCACAGCCTCGGCGCCTCCGAGGTCGAGCACATGGCCCGCATCTCCAAGGTGTCGGTCGAGGAGGCGATCCAGCGCATCCACGCCGCGGGCCTCGACTCCTTCGCGGGAGCCGGCGCGGAGCTGCTGCCCGAGCGCCCCCGCAAGGCCATCGCGCCCCTCAAGGAGTCCGGCGAGCGCTGGCTGGAGATCATGGAGACGGCCCACAACCTGGGCGTCGAGTCCACGTCGACCATGCTGATGGGCACCGGCGAGACCAACGCCGAGCGCATCGAGCACCTGCGCATGATCCGCGACGTACAGGACCGCACGGGCGGCTTCCGCGCGTTCATCCCGTACACGTACCAGCCGGAGAACAACCACCTGAAGGGCCGCACGCAGGCGACGCTCTTCGAGTACCTGCGGATGATCGCGATCGCCCGGATCTTCCTGGACAACGTCCAGCACATCCAGGGCTCCTGGCTGACCACCGGCAAGGAGGTCGGCCAGCTCTCCCTGCACTACGGCGCCGACGACCTCGGCTCGATCATGCTGGAGGAGAACGTGGTCTCCTCGGCCGGTGCCAAGCACCGCTCCAACCGCATGGAGATCATCGAGCTGATCCGCAAGGCGGGCCGCGTCCCCGCGCAGCGCGCCACGACGTACGAGCACCTCGTCGTGCACGACGACCCGGCGAACGACCCCGTCGACGACCGCGTCACCTCGCACATCTCGTCGACCGCGATCGACGGCGGGACGGCTCACCCCGAGCTGAAGCTCGTCTCCACCAACTGAGCCCGTCTTGGCGACCCTTCACGTCACCGAGGCCGACGGTTCGGCCGTCCTCGTCGAGGGCGAGACGATCACGGCGCTCGGCCCGTACGAGGAGCTGACCGACGCGCACCCGCAGGCGCGGGTGCGCCGCTGGCCCGGCATCCTCACCCCGGGCCTCCTCAACCCGTACGGTCCCGAGATCCTCGAGCACACGTACCACCCGGACCCCCGGGAGGCGGACACGTACGGCACCGCTCCGATCGGCGGCGAGCGCGCGCGGGAGATCTTCCGCGCGGACCCGTCGCGGCTCGGCGCGAGCGCGCGGCGCGGGGTGCAGCGGCTGTTCGCGCACGGGACGGTGGCGCTCGCGGGCGAGCTCCGCGCCAAGGCGGTCCTCGACGTGGCGCAGCGGTCGGGGCTGGTCTTCGCCGCCCGGCCCGAGGGGCTGCCGGGGCCGGTGTCGCTCTCCCCGAAGCCCCTGGTCCTGCTCCCCGCTCTCACGGTGTCCGGACCGGCCCGCTTCGCGGTGTTCGACGTGGCGGACCGCGCCGAACTGGTGGCCAAGGGCGCGTCGACGTGCGTGGCGACGGTGGTCGGTGGGCGGCTGGTGTACCGGGGGCGTTGACCCGCGGCGCGGCGAATCGTGCCCCTGCGGCGATGGAGCTGCGGGGCCGGGTGCCAGAATGACCACGTGACCCGTGCATCCCTGGACAAGCAGCCCCACGAAGTCGCCTCGATGTTCGACGACGTGGCGGAGAAGTACGACCTCACCAACGACGTGCTGTCCCTGGGACAGGCCCGGCTGTGGCGCAAGGAGGTCGCCAAGGCCGTCGACGCCCGCCCCGCGCAGAAGATCCTCGACCTCGCGGCCGGCACCGCCACGTCCTCGCAGCCCTTCGTCCAGGCCGGCGCCTACGTCGTGCCCTGCGACTTCTCCCTCGGCATGCTCCGTGTGGGCAAGCAGCGCCACCCCTGGATGCCGTTCACCGCGGGCGACGGCACGAAACTGCCGTTCAAGGACGACACGTTCGACGCCGTCACCATCTCCTTCGGCCTGCGCAACATCCAGGACACCGCGCAGGCGCTGCGCGAGCTGCACCGCGTCACGAAGCCCGGCGGCCGCGTCGTCATCTGCGAGTTCAGCCACCCGACGTGGGCCCCGTTCCGCACCGTCTACACCGAGTACCTGATGCGCGCCCTGCCGCCGGTCGCCCGCGCGGTGTCCTCCAACCCGGACGCGTACGTCTATCTCGCCGAGTCGATCCGCGCCTGGCCGACGCAGTCCGAGCTGGCCGCGAAGCTCCAGGACGCCGGCTGGCAGCGCGTGGCGTGGCGGAACCTCACCGGCGGCATCGTCACGCTGCACCGCGGCTACAAGAAGGCGTGACCTCCGGGCGCCTCAACCCCGCCTGAGCGCGAGCGAGTCCGGCCACCCGGGCTCGTCCAGCTCCCGCCGCATGCCACCGCCCCGCGGCCCCGGCGTCCGCGGCACCCGCACGCCCGCGCCGCCGCCACCCTCGCCCGCGCCGAAGTCGAACCACACGGTGACGACGGCGTCCTTGGGCACCAGGACGCCGGGCAGCGGGTACTGGCGCACCACGTACTCCACCGCCACCCGGTCGAAGTCGTCCCGGTCGGCCGCCGCGATCAGCACCCCGTGCTCGTGCGCCGACTGCCGCGCGTCGACCGCCATCAGGCCGACGAGCTTCGGCACGGGCACGTCGGGCGGTTCGCCGTCCGGCGTCATGGGCGTCTTGGGTGTCTTCACCACAGATGTCACCCCCAGGAGGTACCGGAAGGGTAGCCCCCGGGATGTGGTGTCCGGAAGGTCCGGGTCGGCGCTCCGCGGCGGGCCCCGCGCCCCGGTCAGAACTCCAGACGGAAGCAGTGCCCCTGCCGCCCCGTGGGCGTCACGAACGTCTCGGCCAGCTCCATGCCGAGGCGCCGCGTCACCGCGATCGACCGCTCGTTGCGCGAGTCGACCATCGCGACGACGGAGGGGACTCCGGCGGCCCTGACCCGCTCGATCGTCACCTGCCCGGCCACCGTCGCGTACCCCTTGCCCCAGTACGCGCGCCCGAGCCGCCAGCCGATCTCTATCTCGCCGACCGGGCCCCAGGGCCGCGGCCAGGGCTGCGCGCCCGTGAACCCGATGACGTCCCCCGCCCCGTCGGTCATCGTCCACAGGCAGAACCCGAGCTCCGCCTCGTGCCTGCGCTGCCGCGCGGTCAGCTCGTCGTACACGGAGAGCTCCGCCGACGCGCCTCCGTGGAACTCCATGACGTCCGGGTCGTCGAACACCCGGTGCCAGGCCAGCGCGTCCTCATGGGTGGGGACGCGGAGATCCACTGCGGGCAGAACTCGACTCATGGGCTGGCCCTTCGGCTGAGTGATCGGTACCGCTGAATAGACTGCCCATGTCCGTGCCGGACGGCACACCGTTTTCGAGCCTGGGGAGAACCCGCCGTGACCGAGCAGCCCAAGCCCCTCTCCGAGCACAGCGCGGACGTGATCGTCGTCGGGGCCGGACCAGCCGGTTCGACGACCGCCTACTACCTCGCCAAGGCCGGCCTCGACGTCCTCCTTCTGGAGAAGACGGCGTTCCCGCGCGAGAAGGTCTGCGGCGACGGTCTCACCCCGCGCGCCACCAAGCAGCTCGTCTCCATGGGCATCGACATCTCCGAGGAGGCCGGCTGGCTGCGCAACAAGGGGCTGCGCATCATCGGCGGCGGCGTCCGCCTCCAGCTCGACTGGCCCGAGCTCGCCTCGTACCCGGACTACGGGCTCGTTCGCAAGCGCGACGACTTCGACGAGCAGCTCGCCCGGCAGGCGCAGAAGGCGGGCGCCCGCCTGTACGAGCGCTGCAATGTCGGCGCCCCGATCATCGACGAGCGCACCGGCCGCATCACCGGCGTGCACGCGAAGCTCGGCGAGGAGAAGACCCCGGTCACCTTCCACGCCCCGCTCGTGGTCGCCGCCGACGGCAACTCCACCCGCCTCTCCCTCGCGATGGGCCTGCACCGCCGCGAGGACCGCCCGATGGGCGTCGCCGTCCGCACGTACTTCACATCGCCCCGGCACGACGACGACTACCTGGAGTCGTGGCTGGAGCTGTGGGACAGGCGCGGCGCCGAGGACCGCCTGCTGCCCGGCTACGGCTGGGTGTTCGGCATGGGCGACGGCACGTCCAACGTCGGCCTCGGCATCCTCAACTCGTCGAAGGCCTTCCGCGAGTTGGACTGGCGCGAGGTGCTGAAGGCCTGGTGCGCCTCGATGCCCGAGGACTGGGGCTTCACGCCGGACAACATGACGATGCCGATCCGCGGCGCCGCCCTCCCGATGGCCTTCAACCGCCAGCCGCACTACACCAAGGGCCTGCTCCTGGTCGGTGACGCGGGCGGCCTGGTCAATCCGTTCAACGGCGAGGGCATCGCGTACGCCATGGAGTCCGGCCAGATCGCGGCCGACGTCATCGTGCAGGCCCACGCGCGCGCGGGCGACGCCCAGCGCGAACTGGCCCTGCAGCGCTACCCGAAGGTCCTCAAGGACACCTACGGCGGCTACTACACGATGGGCCGCGCCTTCGTGAAGCTCATCGGCAACCCGAAGGTCATGAAGATCGCGACGCAGCGCGGTCTGACCCACCCGATGCTGATGAAGTTCACGCTGAAGATGCTCGCGAACCTGACGGACCCGACCGGCGGCGACGCGATGGACCGTGTCATCAACGGGCTGAGCAAGGTCGCCCCGAAGGCCTGACCCGGACCCGCTTCCCGGTGCTTCCGCCCGGCCCCGACTTTGCCGGGCCGGGCGGCTCGGGGGAGGGTGGATCCATGATTTTCATCGCCGTGAAGTTCACCGTCCGCCCCGAGTACGCAGACTCGTGGCTGGAGAAGACCGCCGCGTTCACCGCGGCCACCCGCGCCGAGGAGGGCAACCTCTTCTTCGACTGGTCCCGCAGCGTCGAGGACCCCAACCAGTTCGTGCTCCTCGAGGGCTTCCGGGACGGCGACGCGGGCGCCGTCCACGTCGGCTCGGACCACTTCAAGGCCGGCCTCGAGACCATGAAGCCGCTCATCGCCTCCACCCCGGAGATCATCAACGCCGACATCCCGAACACGGGCTGGGGCGAAATGGGCGAACTGGCCCAGTAGTCCGGATTCCGTACACGCCGAAGGCCGCCGCACCCCGTGGAGGGGAGCGGCGGCCTTCGGCGTATGCCACTGTTTGTCGCCTTCGTCCCTCAGGGGGCGTCAGGCGGCCGTGTGCGGCCCTCAGTCGGCCGCGGAGCCCCGGAGGGCCCTGAGGTTCACAGAAACCTCGCAGAACGCTCGGGGAGCGCTCAGAGCACGCGCACCGCGCCGGTCGGCTGGTCGTAGGAGAGCGGCTTCTCGACGACACCGGTCGAGGAGTTCTGCGCGCCCACGAAGTTGCCACCGCCCACGTAGATCGCCACGTGGTAGGCGCTGCCCGCGCTGCCCCAGTAGAGGATGTCGCCGGGCTGCAGGTTGTCGAGGCCGACCTGGGTGCCCTGCGTCGACTGGTCCTGCGAGACGCGCGGCAGGTCGACACCGGCCTGCTTGTACGCGGCCTGGACCAGGCCCGAGCAGTCCCAGGAGCTGGGGCCCGTGCCACCGGACACGTAGGCGTCACCGATGTGCGACTTCACGAACGACACGATGGCGGCGGCGGAACCGCTGGCCGGCGCGGGGGCCTCGGAGGAGGAGGTCGACGCGGCGGTGGACGCCAGGGTGGTGCGCTCGCTGGAGCGGGAGGCGGCGGCCTTCTCGGCGGCCTCACGCTTCGCCTTGGCCTCAGCCTTGGCCTTGGCTTCGGCCTTCGCCTTCGCCTCGGCCTTCTTCTCGGCGGCGACCTGGTCCTTCTTCGCCTGGTCCGCGGCCTTGTCGAACGCGGCGTCGCGCTCGGCCTGGATCTGGTAGTTCGCCGCGGCCTGCTGGGTGGCGTCCGCGGACTGGGCGACCTGGGAGGAGAGGTCGGCGGTGAGCGTGGGCATCTCGATGGTCTGCGTCACCGGCTCGGCGGCGTTGGCCGAACCAGCCGCACCAGCGACTGCCAGGGTGCTGAGGACGCCACCGGTAACTCCGGCGCGCAGGGCCATCTTCGAGGCGCTGCGACGGGGCTTCCGGTGGCTGGGTATGTGAGCGGTGTGGGACATGAGACCAACCGGTATCAGGGCCTCCCCGATCCCTTCAAGAAACGTGTGGTGCGCCACAGTTGTGGAGCGGGCGGCCGAAACCGGGGCCGCACAGGCTTTATTGACGCCGTAACGGGCAATTTGGACAGCCCTCGACGAGGCCCTGAGCATGGGTTTTCAGCAATACGCCCGAATTGCCCGGCGCCTACCACCCGTTGAGGCCGTTGGCCAAGCCCGGTTTCTGACGGTGTGACTGATGCGTGACGCAGGTCACAAGTGGACCCCTAGGGGGTGCGGTGCACACCCGGCGAACACATCTCGCGTCCACTCCCGTTCACATATCTCCCTCCAAGGTGTGAACGGCGTCCACTATCAGCCAGGCGTGTCCAGCGCCAATTTGCTTGCAGTGTCCACGCCTTGATAGTGCGTGCACCCCTCCGACCAGCGGTAACCGGCCGAGTTGTCACCTCTGGTGATCACTCAGGTGCTTCGCGTGTGAAGATCACCGCTCATCCGACTTCATGATCCTTCGTCAGGTGGTGGAGATCACAAAGTAGTTGGCGCACCCCGTGTCGCAGATCACAGAGTTGCAGGCATAGGATGCGGGGCAAGTTGGGCTTGTGACCCGCTTCACATGTAAGCGATCTTCGACCGTTCGCGGATGTGGGGGGAGGGGCCGCGAGCTCGTGCAACCGCCAGCAGTCAGCGCCGACTGAGAGGAGCGAGGAGCGGTGAACGCCTATGCGCCCATCCTCGTACTGGGAGCCCTCGGGGCAGGCTTTGCGATCTTCTCCGTGGTCATGGCCACGCTTATCGGTCCAAAGCGGTACAACCGGGCCAAGCTCGAAGCGTACGAGTGCGGCATCGAGCCCACCCCCACGCCGGCCGGCGGCGGGCGCTTCCCCATCAAGTACTACCTGACGGCGATGCTCTTCATCGTCTTCGACATCGAGATCGTCTTCCTCTACCCCTGGGCCGTCACCTTCGACGCCCTGGGGGTGTTCGGGCTCGTAGAGATGCTGCTCTTCGTGCTCACCGTCTTCGTCGCGTACGCGTACGTATGGCGGCGCGGCGGCCTGGAATGGGACTGAACCCCGTATAGGGGAGACCAGGAGCCACAGACCAATGGGACTCGAAGAAAAGCTGCCGAGCGGATTCCTGCTGACCACCGTCGAACAGGCCGCGGGCTGGGTGCGCAAGTCGTCCATGTTCCCCGCCACGTTCGGACTCGCCTGCTGCGCCATCGAGATGATGACGACGGGCGCGGGGCGCTACGACCTGGCGCGGTTCGGCATGGAGGTCTTCCGCGGCTCGCCCCGCCAGGCGGACCTGATGATCGTGGCCGGCCGGGTGAGCCAGAAGATGGCCCCCGTCCTGCGCCAGGTCTACGACCAGATGCCCAACCCCAAGTGGGTCATCTCCATGGGCGTCTGCGCCTCCTCCGGCGGGATGTTCAACAACTACGCGATCGTGCAGGGCGTCGACCACGTCGTCCCGGTCGACATCTACCTGCCCGGCTGCCCGCCCCGCCCCGAGATGCTGATGGACGCGATCCTCAAGCTCCACCAGAAGGTCCAGGGCGGCAAGCTCGGCGTGAACGCCGAGGAGGCGGCCCGCGAGGCCGAGGAAGCGGCGCGCAACGCCCTGCCGACGATCGAGATGAAGGGGCTGCTGCGGTGAGCGACGCGCACGGCGACAAGGGATCGAACGGGGTCAACCCCGAGAAGGACCTCAGCGCTTCCAACCTCCCGGGGCAGCGCGGGGACCAGGGCGAGGAGATCCGCGTCCAGCGCGGCATGTTCGGCGCCAACAACGGCGGCGACACCTCCGGCTACGGCGGACTGGTCCGCTCCATCCGGCTCCCCGGAGAATCCTCCCGCCCGTACGGCGGCTGGTTCGACGAGGTGGCCGACGAGCTGGAGGGCGCCCTGGAGGAACAGGGCCTCGTCCCCGAGAACGCCATCGACAAGACCGTCGTCGACCGCGGCGAGATCACCTTCCACATCGAGCGCGAGCACCTGCTCCGCGTCGCCCGCACCCTGCGCGACGACCCGGCCCTGCGCTTCGAACTGTGCACGGGGGTCTCCGGAGTGCACTACCCCGGCGACAAGGGCCGCGAGCTGCACGCCGTCTACCACCTGCGGTCGATCACCCACAACCGGCTGATCCGGCTCGAGGTCTCCATGCCCGACGCGGACCCGCACGTCCCGACCCTGGTCCCGGTGTATCCGACGAACGACTGGCACGAGCGCGAGGC
This sequence comes from Streptomyces sp. SDT5-1, assembly GCF_052245995.1. Taxonomy (NCBI): domain Bacteria; kingdom Bacillati; phylum Actinomycetota; class Actinomycetes; order Kitasatosporales; family Streptomycetaceae; genus Streptomyces; species Streptomyces sp. SDT5-1. The sequence continues at coordinate 4,896,717 of NZ_CM125963.1, forward strand.
GTACGACTTCTTCGGCATCGTCTTCGACGGTCACCCCGCGCTGACGCGGATCATGATGCCGGACGACTGGCAGGGCTTCCCGCAGCGCAAGGACTACCCCCTCGGCGGCATCCCCGTCGAGTACAAGGGCGCCCAGATCCCGGCTCCGGACCAGCGGAGGTCGTACTCCTGATGACCACTCCTTCTGCCTCCCCGCGCGAGACCACCGAAGGCACCGTCTACACGGTCACCGGAGGTGACTGGGACGAGGTCGCCGAGACGGCGGCGAAATCGGACGACGAGCGCATCATCGTCAACATGGGGCCCCAGCACCCCTCCACCCACGGGGTGCTGCGCCTGATCCTGGAGATCGACGGCGAGACCGTGACCGAGGCCCGCTGCGGCATCGGCTACCTCCACACCGGCATCGAGAAGAACCTCGAGTACCGGACGTGGACCCAGGGCACCACGTTCGTGACGCGCATGGACTACCTGACGCCCTTCTACAACGAGACGGCGTACTGCCTCGCCGTCGAGAAGCTCCTCGGCATCGAGGACGAGATCCCGGACCGGGCGAACGTCATCCGCGTGCTCCTCATGGAGCTGAACCGGTTGTCCTCGCACCTCGTCGCCATCGCCACCGGCGGCATGGAGCTCGGCGCCACCACGATCATGATCTACGGATTCCGTGATCGTGAACTCGTTCTCGACATCTACGAGTTGATCACCGGCCTGCGGATGAACCACGCGTACATCCGCCCCGGCGGGCTCGCCCAGGACCTGCCGCCCGGCGCGGTGGACCAGCTCCGCGAGTTCGTGAAGAAGATGAAGAAGAACCTTCCCGAGTACGACAAGCTCGCCACCGGGAACCCCATCTTCAAGGCCCGCATGCAGGACGTCGGCTACCTCGACCTCGCGGGCTGCATGGCCCTCGGCGCCACCGGACCGATCCTGCGCTCGGCCGGCCTGCCGCACGACCTGCGCAAGGCGCAGCCCTACTGCGGCTACGAGAACTACGACTTCGAGATCCCGACCGCCGACACCTGCGACTCGTACGGGCGCTTCCTGATCCGCCTGGAGGAGATGCGCCAGTCGCTGCGCATCGTCGAGCAGTGCCTCGACCGCCTGGAGCCGGGCCCGGTCATGGTCGGCGACAAGAAGATCGCCTGGCCCGCCCAGCTGGCCCTCGGCCCGGACGGCCTCGGCAACTCGCTCGACCACATCAAGAACATCATGGGCACCTCCATGGAGGCCCTCATCCACCACTTCAAGCTGGTGACCGAAGGCTTCCGCGTCCCACCGGGACAGGCGTACGCCGCCGTGGAGTCGCCCAAGGGCGAGCTCGGTGTGCACGCCGTGTCCGACGGCGGCACCCGCCCCTTCAGGGTCCACTTCCGCGACCCGTCCTTCACCAACCTTCAGGCCATGGCGGCGATGTGCGAGGGCGGCCAGGTCGCCGACGTCATCGTCGCCGTCGCGTCCATCGACCCCGTGATGGGAGGCGTCGACCGGTGACCACCAGTTCTTCGGAGCAGGGCGTGAGTCTGGGCATGCCACAGCTGCCCGCGCCCGCGTACCCGGACGACGTCCGAACCCGCCTGGAGGCGGACGCGAAGGAGATCATCTCCCGCTATCCCGGCTCCCGCTCGGCGCTGCTCCCGCTGCTGCACCTCGTGCAGTCGGAGGAGGGCCACGTGACCCGCACCGGCATGCAGTTCTGCGCGGACATGCTCGGCCTGACCACCGCCGAGGTCACCGCCGTCGCGACCTTCTACACGATGTACCGCCGCAAGCCGAGCGGCGACTACCAAGTGGGCGTCTGCACCAACACGTTGTGCGCCGTCATGGGTGGCGACGCCATCTTCGAGTCGCTCCAGGAGCACCTCGGCGTCGGCAACAACGGGACGACGGACGACGGCAAGATCACGCTGGAGCACATCGAGTGCAACGCCGCTTGTGATTTCGCTCCCGTGGTGATGGTCAACTGGGAGTTCTTCGACAACCAGACGCCCGAGACCGCCCGGCAGCTCGTCGACGACCTCCGCGCGGGCACCCAGGTGTCACCCACACGCGGCGCCCCCCTGTGCACCTTCAAGGAGACCGCTCGCATCCTGGCCGGCTTTCCGGACGAGCGCGCGGGGGCCGTCGAAGCGAGCGGCAGCGCGGGCCCCGCCTCGCTGATCGGGCTCCGCCTGGCCAAGGGGGAGACCGAGCCCGCGCGCGTGGTGCACCCGCGCGGCGGGGGCATCGAGGGCGAGCCGCCCCACGACCCGTCGCCCACCGAGCACCTGAGCTCGCACGACGCGCCGCAGGACACATCGGCCTCCGACCCGCAGCACCCAGCGGGACCGACCGCCGAGGAGGGGGAGTGATGACCTTGGCAGCCGAGATCGAGAACAACGACACCAGCCCGGAGAAGCTGCTCTCTCCGGTCCTGTCGGCCTTCTGGGACCAGGACAAGTCCTGGTCCTTGGATGTGTATCGTCGGCACGAGGGCTACGAGGGGCTGCGCAAGGCCCTCGCGATGCAGCCGGACGACCTGATCGCGTACGTGAAGGACGCGGGGCTCCGCGGGCGTGGTGGCGCCGGGTTCCCAACCGGGATGAAGTGGCAGTTCATCCCCCAGGGAGACGGCAAGCCGCACTATCTGGTTGTCAACGCCGACGAATCGGAGCCGGGGACCTGCAAGGACATCCCGCTCCTCTTCGCGAACCCGCACAGCCTCATCGAGGGCATCGTGATCGCCTGTTACGCGATCCGTTCCGAGCACGCGTTCATCTACTTGCGCGGCGAAGTGGTCCCCGTACTGCGGCGCCTGCACGAGGCCGTGCGCGAGGCCTACGCCGCGGGGTATCTCGGGCAGAACATCCTCGGGTCCGGTCTCAACCTCGAACTCACCGTGCACGCCGGCGCGGGCGCGTACATCTGTGGTGAGGAGACCGCACTCCTGGACTCGCTCGAAGGCCGGCGTGGTCAGCCGCGACTCCGTCCCCCCTTCCCTGCCGTCGCGGGCCTCTACGCGTGCCCCACTGTGGTGAACAACGTCGAGTCCATCGCGTCGGTTCCCGCGATCCTGAATCGCGGGAAAGACTGGTTCAAGTCGATGGGCAGCGAGAAGTCCCCGGGCTTCACGCTGTACTCGCTCAGCGGCCACGTCGCGAGCCCCGGCCAGTACGAGGCCCCGCTCGGCATCACGCTGCGCCAGCTCCTCGACATGAGCGGCGGCATGCGCCCGGGCCACCGGCTCAAGTTCTGGACCCCGGGCGGCAGTTCGACGCCGATGTTCACCGAGGAGCACCTCGACGTACCCCTCGACTACGAGGGCGTCGGCGCCGCCGGATCGATGCTCGGCACCAAGGCGCTCCAGTGCTTCGACGAGACGACCTGCGTCGTGCGCGCGGTCACGCGGTGGACCGAGTTCTACGCCCACGAGTCCTGCGGCAAGTGCACGCCGTGCCGTGAAGGAACGTACTGGCTCGTCCAGTTGCTCCGGGACATCGAGGCGGGCAAGGGCACCCTGTCCGACCTCGACAAGCTGGGCGACATCGCCGACAACATCAACGGCAAGTCGTTCTGCGCCCTCGGCGACGGCGCCGCCTCGCCGATCTTCTCCTCGCTCAAGTACTTCCGCGACGAGTACGAGCAGCACATCACGGGCAAGGGCTGCCCCTTCGACCCGGCCAAGTCCACGCTCTGGGCGGACCGGGGCGACAAGCACCGCACGGAGGTGAACGCATGACTGTGACCGCTAGCGCTCCCTCCGGGGGCGGCGAGGCGGCGGTTCCGCCCGAGGACCTCGTGTCCTTGACGATCGACGGCATCGAGATCAGCGTCCCCAAGGGGACCCTGGTCATCCGGGCCGCCGAGATGCTCGGCATTGAGATCCCGCGCTTCTGCGACCACCCGCTGCTCGACCCGGCGGGCGCCTGCCGCCAGTGCATCGTCGAGGTGGAGGGCCAGCGCAAGCCGATGGCCTCCTGCACCATCACCTGCACCGACGGCATGGTCGTCAAGAGCCAGCTCTCCTCCCCGGTCGCCGAGAAGGCGCAGAAGGGGGTCATGGAGCTGCTGCTCATCAACCACCCCCTCGACTGCCCCGTCTGCGACAAGGGCGGCGAGTGCCCGCTCCAGAACCAGGCGATGTCGCACGGTCAGGCCGACTCCCGCTTCGAGGGCAAAAAGCGCACCTACGAGAAGCCGGTCCCGATCTCGAAGCAGGTGCTGCTCGACCGCGAGCGGTGCGTGCTGTGCGCGCGCTGCACCCGGTTCTCCAACCAGATCGCGGGCGACCCGATGATCGAGCTGATCGAGCGCGGCGCGCTCCAGCAGGTCGGCACGGGCGAGGGCGACCCCTTCGAGTCGTACTTCTCCGGGAACACCATCCAGATCTGCCCGGTCGGCGCGCTGACCTCGGCGGCGTACCGGTTCCGCTCCCGGCCCTTCGACCTCGTGTCGTCGCCGAGCGTGTGCGAGCACTGCGCGGGCGGCTGCGCGACCCGCACAGACCACCGGCGCGGCAAGGTCATGCGCCGCCTCGCGGCGAACGACCCCGAGGTCAACGAGGAGTGGATCTGCGACAAGGGCCGCTTCGGCTTCCGGTACGCGCAGAAGCCCGACCGGCTCACCCACCCCCTCGTACGGGACGCGGAGAGCGGTGAACTGCGGCCCGCCTCCTGGCCGGAGGCGCTGGAGACCGCCGCGCGCGGCCTCGCCGCCGCCCGCGGCAGGGCCGGGGTGCTCACCGGCGGTCGGCTCACCGTCGAGGACGCCTACGCGTACAGCAAGTTCGCGCGCGTCGCCCTCGACACGAACGACATCGACTTCCGCGCGCGTGTGCACAGCAGCGAGGAGGCCGACTTCCTGGCGGCCCGCGTCGCGGGTCGCGGTCGCGACCTGGACGGCAGCGGGGTCACCTACAAGGCGCTCGAAAAGGCGTCCGCGGTGCTCCTCGTCGGGTTCGAGTCCGAGGAGGAGGCGCCCGGCGTCTTCCTGAAGCTCCGCAAGGCGTGGCGCAAGAGCGGCCAGAAGGTCTATTCGCTCGCCACGCACGCGACGCGCGGCCTGGAGAAGGCGGGCGGCACGCTGCTGCCGGCCGCTCCCGGCACCGAGCCCGAGTGGCTGGACGCGCTCGCCTCCGGTGTCGGCCTCGAAGGCGGCGGGGAGGCCGCGGCGCAGGCACTGCGCGGCGAAGCCACCGTCATCGTCGTCGGCGAGCGGCTCGCGGCGGTCCCCGGCGGCCTCACCGCCGCCGTACGGGCCGCGTCCGCGACCGGCGCCGACCTGGTGTGGATCCCGCGCCGGGCCGGTGAGCGCGGCGCCGTCGAGGCCGGCGCGCTGCCCTCGCTGCTGCCGGGCGGCCGGCCCGCGACCGACCCGCGCGCGCGGGAGCAGGTCGCCGCCGCCTGGGGTGTGGCCGAACTGCCGCACCGCTTCGGGCGGGACACCGGGCAGATCGTGGAGGCCGCGGCCACCGGAGAGCTCGGCGCCCTCGTGGTGGCCGGGGTAGAGGTCGCCGACCTGCCCTCCCCGGCACGCGCGCGTGAAGCCCTTCACGAGGTGGGCTTCCTGGTCTCCCTGGAGCAGCGGCCCAGCGAGGTCACCGACCACGCCGACGTCGTCCTGCCGGTGGCCGCGGTCGCCGAGAAGGCGGGCACGTTCCTCAACTGGGAGGGCCGGGCGCGGATGTTCGAGGCCGCGCTCAAGCCCGACCAGATGACGCGGCGCGTGGCGCCCACGGACGCGCGCGTGCTCCAGATGGTCGCCGACGCCATGGACGTCCACCTGGGCCTGCCCGATCTGCGCTCCCTGCGCGGCGAGTTGGACCGGCTCGGCAACTGGGACGGACCACACGCCACGGAGCCCCTGGAGACGACCGCGCAGCTGCCGCGGCCCGCCTCCGGAGAGGCCGTCCTCGCGGGACACCGGCTGCTGCTCGACCTGGGCCGCCTCCAGGAGGGCGACGACGCGCTCGCCGGGACGCGGCACGCCGCCCACGCGCGCGTGTCCGCCGCGACCGCCGCGGAGGCGGGCGTGAAGGACGGCGACGTCCTGACGGTCACCGGGGCGCTCGGCAGCGTCGCGTTCCCGCTCCAGGTCACCGAGATGCCCGACCGCGTCGTGTGGCTGCCGCTCAACTCCGTGGGCGGCGGCGTCGCTTCGGACACGGGGGCCGTGCCCGGCGACCTGGTGAAGATCGGCCCGGCCGTCGCCGCCGGAGCCCCGGAGGTGCAGTCATGAGTCCACTGGCACTTGAAGACCTCTCGATGTTCGGCCGCGACCCCTGGTGGCTCGTCGTCATCAAGGCGGTCTTCTGCTTCGCCTTCGTGATGCTGACCGTGCTGTTCTCCATCGTGTGGGAGCGCAAGGTCGTCGCCTGGATGCAGCTGCGCATCGGCCCGAACCGGCACGGCCCCTGGGGCATGCTCCAGTCGCTCGCCGACGGCATCAAGCTGATGCTCAAGGAAGACGTCGTCGTCAAGCGCGCCGACAAGGTCGTCTACATCCTGGCGCCGATCGTCGCGGCGATCCCCGCCTTCATGGCGATCGCCGTGATCCCGTTCGGCCCCGCGGGCAACGAGATCTCGATCTTCGGCCACCGCACCACGATGCAGCTCACCGACCTGCCGATCGCGATGCTCTACATCCTCGCGGTCGCCTCCGTCGGCATCTACGGCATCGTCCTCGCCGGCTGGTCGTCCGGATCGACGTACCCGCTCCTCGGCGGACTGCGGTCCTGCGCGCAGATGATCTCGTACGAGATCGCGATGGGCGCCGCGTTCGCCTCGGTGTTCCTCTACTCGGGCTCGATGTCGACCTCGGAGATCGTCGCCCAGCAGCACGACCGCTGGTACATCGTCCTGCTGCCGGTCTCGTTCCTGCTCTACATCGTCACGATGGTCGGCGAGACGAACCGCGCCCCGTTCGACATGCCGGAGTCCGAGGGCGACCTCGTCGGCGGCTTCAACACCGAGTACTCCTCCATCAAGTTCGCGATGTTCATGCTCGCCGAGTACGTGAACATGGTGACGGTCTCGGCCGTGTCCGTGACGCTCTTCCTGGGCGGCTGGCGGGCCCCGTGGCCGATCTCCACGTTCTGGGAGGGCGCGAACCACGGCTGGTGGCCGATGCTCTGGTTCGTCGTCAAGGTCCAGCTGTTGCTGTTCTTCTTCATCTGGCTGCGCGGCACGCTGCCCCGCGTCCGCTACGACCAGCTGATGAAGCTCGGCTGGAAGGTCCTCATCCCGATCTCCGTGGTGTGGCTGATGCTGGTCGCGACCGTGCGGACGCTGCGCAACGAGAACGTCGACTTCGCCTCGATCGCCCTGTACGTCGGCGGCGCGATCCTCGTGGTCCTGCTCCTGTCGTTCGTCGTGGACATCTTCCGCGACCGAGGGGCCAAGCAGCGGGAGGCCGCCGAGGAACCGGCCGCGGCCTTCGACCCGATGGCGGGCGGATTCCCCGTGCCGCCGCTGCCGGGGCAGACCCTGCCGCCCGTGCCGCGCAGGCGGCCCCGCCGGGAGCGGGAGCTGATTGTCAGTGGCGGCCCCGATACTCAGAGTGACGAGTCGATCGGCGGAACTCGCGAAGGAAAGGAGGCGTCCGATGGCTGACGAGACCAACTCCGGTCAGCAGAAGGACACCGAGCCGGGGTTCATGAACCCCGTCGCCGGCTTCGGCGTGACCTTCAAGGCCATGTTCAAGAAGCGGCTGACCGAGCAGTACCCGGAGCAGCAGAAGACCACCGCTCCCCGGTTCCACGGCAGGCACCAGCTCAACCGCCATCCGGACGGCCTGGAGAAGTGCGTCGGCTGCGAGCTGTGCGCCTGGGCCTGCCCGGCCGACGCGATCTACGTCGAGGGCGCGGACAACACCGAGGAGGAGCGCTACTCCCCGGGCGAGCGGTACGGGCGGGTCTACCAGATCAACTACGCCCGCTGCATTCTGTGCGGCCTGTGCATCGAGGCGTGCCCCACGCGCGCGCTGACGATGACGAACGAGTTCGAGCTGGCCGACAGCAGCCGCGCCAACCTGATCTACACCAAGGAGCAGCTGCTCGCCGGGCTCGACGAGGGCATGGTCGACAGCCCGCACGCGATCTACCCCGGCATGGACGAGCAGGACTACTACCGGGGTCTCGTCACCGAGGCGGCGCCCGGGACGGAGCGCCAAGTGGCCGTCTCCAAGGGCGAGAAGCCGACCGAGGACACCGAGGAGGTGGACGCATGAGCGCGCAGCTCGCCGCCTCCGCCACCTCCACGGGCGAGGCCTTCCAGTTCTGGATCCTCGGCACGGTCGCCGTCATCGGCGCGCTGTGCACGATCCTCATGAAGAAGGCCGTGCACAGCGCCCTCTGCCTGGCCGGCACCATGATCATCCTCGCGGTCTTCTACCTGGCCAACGGGGCGTACTTCCTGGGCATCGTGCAGATCGTCGTCTACACCGGCGCGATCATGATGCTGTTCCTCTTCGTGGTGATGCTCGTCGGCGTCACCGCGGCCGACTCCCTGAAGGAGACCATCAAGGGGCAGCGCTGGCTCGCCGCCCTCTGCGGGGTCGGCTTCGGGGTGCTGCTCGTCGCGGGGATCGGCAACGCCTCGCTGACGCAGTTCAACGGCCTGGCGAAGGCGAACGCCGGGGGGAACGTGGAGGGCCTCGCGGCCCTCATCTTCAGCAAGTACGTCTTCGCCTTCGAGATCACCGGCGCCCTGCTGATCACCGCCACCGTCGGCGCGATGGTGCTGACGCACCGCGAGCGCACCGAGCGGGCGAAGACCCAGCGCGAGCTGTCCGAGCAGCGGGTGCGCGAGGGCAAGCACCTCCCGCCGCTTCCCGCCCCGGGCGTCTACGCCCGGCACAACGCGGTGGACATCGCGGGCCTGCTGCCCGACGGCTCGCCCTCGGAGCTCACGGTCATGAAGACGCTCCGCGACCGCGGCCAGATCCGGGACGTCTCCGGTGAGGCGATGAGCGATCTGAAGGCCCTGGAGCAGCGGGCGTCCGACCGACTCGAGCGTTCGGATCTCGACCGGGCCGAGGAGGCGTCGAAGTGAATCCGGTCAACTACCTGTATCTCGCCGCCCTGTTGTTCACGATCGGCGCCACCGGCGTGCTCATCAGGCGGAACGCGATCGTCGTGTTCATGTGCATCGAGCTGATGCTGAACGCGTGCAACCTCGCGTTCGTCGCGTTCTCCCGCATGCACGGCAATCTCGACGGCCAGATCATCGCGTTCTTCACGATGGTCGTCGCCGCCGCCGAGGTCGTCGTGGGGCTCGCGATCATCGTGTCGCTGTTCCGTTCCCGCCACTCGGCCTCGGTCGACGACGCCAGCCTGATGAAGCTGTAAGGGGTCGTAACCAGTGGAGAATCTCATTGCGCTGCTGGTAGCGGCGCCCCTGCTCGGAGCGGCCGTACTGCTGTGCGGCGGGAGGGCGTTGGACCGGGTGGGCCATCTGCTCGGCACGCTGCTCGCGGCCGTCTCCTTCGTCGTCGCCCTGCTGCTCTTCTCCGACCTGCTCGGCAAGGGCCCGGACGACCGCACGCTCAGCCAGCACCTGTTCAGCTGGATCCCCGTCGAGGGCTTCCAGGCGGACATCGCGTTCCACCTCGACCAGCTGTCCATGACGTTCGTGCTGCTGATCTCCGGTGTGGGCACGCTGATCCACGTCTACTCGATCGGGTACATGGAGCACGACGAGCGGCGCCGCCGCTTCTTCGGCTACCTGAACCTGTTCCTCGCGGCGATGCTCCTCCTGGTGCTCGCCGACAACTACCTGCTGCTGTACGTCGGCTGGGAGGGCGTGGGCCTCGCCTCGTACCTGCTGATCGGGTTCTGGCAGCACAAGCCGAGCGCCGCCACCGCCGCGAAGAAGGCCTTCCTGGTCAACCGCGTCGGTGACATGGGCCTCTCGATCGCGATCATGCTGATGTTCACGACGTTCGGGACCTTCGCCTTCGGCGACGTCCTGAGCAGCACCGGGGACACCAGCGAGGGCAAGCTCACCGCCATCGGCCTGATGCTGCTGCTCGCCGCGTGCGGCAAGTCGGCGCAGGTACCGCTCCAGTCCTGGCTCGGCGACGCGATGGAGGGCCCGACCCCGGTCTCGGCCCTCATCCACGCCGCGACCATGGTGACCGCCGGTGTCTACCTGATCGTCCGCTCCGGCGCGATCTTCAACGGGGCGCCGGACGCACAGCTCGTCGTCACCATCGTCGGCGCGGTCACGCTGCTGTTCGGTGCGATCGTCGGTTGCGCGAAGGACGACATCAAGAAGGCCCTCGCGGGCTCGACGATGTCGCAGATCGGCTACATGATCCTCGCCGCGGGCCTCGGCCCGATCGGCTACGTCTTCGCGATCATGCACCTGGTGACGCACGGCTTCTTCAAGGCGGGCCTCTTCCTCGGCGCCGGTTCGGTCATGCACGGCATGAACGACGAGGTCGACATGCGGAAGTTCGGCGGCCTGCGGAAGTACATGCCGGTCACCTTCGTGACGTTCGGGCTCGGGTATCTCGCCATCATCGGCTTCCCCGGCCTCTCCGGCTTCTTCTCCAAGGACAAGATCATCGAGGCGGCGTTCGCCAAGGGCGGCACCGAGGGCTGGATCCTCGGCTCCGTGGCCCTGCTCGGCGCGGCCATCACGGCGTTCTACATGACCCGCGTGATGATCATGACGTTCTTCGGCGAGGAGCGCTGGAAGAACCGGGCGACGAAGTCGCCGGAGCAGCCGAGCGCCGAGCCGGCGGCCGAGACGCAGGGCGCGCACGCCGAGCCGCACCCGCACGAGTCGCCGTCCTCCATGACGATCCCGATGATCGTGCTCGCGGTCGGCTCGGTGTTCGCCGGCGGCTTCTTCTCCATCGGCGACCGCTTCCTGCACTGGCTGGAGCCGGTCACCGGGCACGACCACGGACACGCGCCCATCAGCGCGGCCGCGGTCACCGGGGCCACCATGGTGTGCCTCGTGATCGGTGTGGCGCTCGCCTGGGTCCAGTACGGGCGCCGTGAGGTTCCCGTCGTCGCCCCGCGCGGCTCGCTGCTCACCCGCGCCGCCCGGCGCGACCTGCTCCAGGACGACTTCAACCACGTGGTCCTGGTGCGCGGCGGCGAGCACCTCACGCGCTCCCTCGTGTACGTCGACCACACCCTGGTCGACGGGGTGGTCAACGGGACGGCGGCCTCGGTCGGCGGCCTCTCCGGCCGACTGCGCAAACTCCAGAACGGCTACGTGCGCTCGTACGCCGTCTCGATGTTCGGCGGCGCGGCGGTCATCGCCGCGGTGACCCTGCTGATGAGGGCGGTCTGATACCGATGTCCTTTCCTCTGCTGACAGCGACGGCGGTACTGCCGGCCGTGGGCGCGATCGCCACGGCCGCCGTGCCGGCGAAGCAGCGCACCGCGGCCAAGTGGCTCGCGCTGCTGTTCTCGCTCGCCACCCTGGTGCTCGCGGCGGTGGTCGCGGTCCGCTTCGACCCGGGCGGCGGCCGCTTCCAACTCACCGAGTCCCACGCGTGGATCGCCGACTTCGGGGTCCGTTACGAGCTGGGCGTGGACGGCATCGGGGTGGCGCTCATCGCGCTGACCGCGCTGCTGATCCCGTTCGTGATCCTCGCGGGCTGGCACGACGCGGACCCGCAGGAAACAGGAAACACGCGGTGGCGGCCGACCCAGGGCTTCTTCGCCCTGATCCTCCTCGTCGAGGCGATGGTGATCATCTCCTTCGAGGCCACCGACGTCTTCCTCTTCTACATCTTCTTCGAAGCCATGCTCATCCCGATGTACTTCCTCATCGGCGGCTTCGGGGACCGTGCGGGCCCGCACGGCGAGAAGGAGGCCGCGACCCAACGCTCGTACGCGGCGGTCAAGTTCCTCCTCTACAACCTCGTCGGCGGCCTCATCATGCTGGCGGCCGTCATCGGTCTCTACGTGGTGGCGGGGAACTTCTCGCTCCAGGAGATCGCCGCGGCGCGGGCCGACGGCTCGCTCGACATGGCGACCAACACCGAGCGCCTGCTCTTCCTCGGGTTCTTCTTCGCCTTCGCGGTGAAGGCCCCGCTGTGGCCGCTGCACACCTGGCTGCCGAACGCGATGGGGGAGGCCACCGCCCCGGTCTCCGTACTGATCACGGCGGTGGTCGACAAGGTCGGCACGTTCGCCATGCTCCGCTTCTGCCTCCAGCTCTTCCCGGAGGCCAGCAAGTGGGCGACGCCGGTGATCCTCGTCCTGGCGCTCATCAGCATCGTCTACGGGGCGCTGCTCGCGGTCGGCCAGCGCGACATCAAGCGCCTGATCGCCTACGCGTCGATCTCGCACTTCGGCTTCATCATCATGGGCATCTTCGCGATGACCAGCCAGGGCCAGTCCGGCGCGACGCTCTACATGGTCAACCACGGGATCTCGACGGCCGCGCTGATGCTGGTCGCCGGCTTCCTGATCTCGCGCCGCGGCTCGCGCCTCATCGCGGACTACGGGGGCGTGCAGAAGGTCGCCCCGGTGCTCGCGGGGACCTTCCTCATCGGCGGTCTCGCCACGCTGTCGCTGCCCGGACTCGCCCCGTTCGTCAGTGAGTTCCTCGTCCTGGTCGGCACGTTCACGCGCTACCCGGTGATCGGCATCATCGCCACCATCGGCATCGTGCTCGCCGCGCTCTACACGCTGGTGCTCTACCAGCGCACCATGACGGGCCCGGTGAAGCCGTCGAACGAGGGCATCGCGGACCTGCGGGTGCGTGAGCTCGCCGTGGTGGTCCCGCTGATCGGCGTACTGATCTTCCTGGGCGTCTTCCCGAAGCCGCTCACCGAGCTGGTGAACCCGGCGGTCAAGCACACCCTGTCCGACGTCCACAAGAAGGACCCGAAGCCGGAAGTGGAGGCGGCTCACAAGTGACCACGTCAGCCGTCCACAGTCTGTGGACAACCGCCGCCGAACCGATCTCCAAGATCGACGCACCCAAGATCGAGTACGCGCAATTGTCGCCGACCTTGATCGTCATCGGTGCCGCCGTCCTGGGGATCCTCGTCGAGGCCCTGGTGCCTCGCCGGTCCCGCTACTACGTGCAGGCGTTCCTCGCGGTCGTCGCGCTCGCCGCCGCCTTCGCGGCGGTCGTGGGCCTCGCGGCCGGCGGGTACGGGACGACGAAGGCGCACATCGCGGCCATGGGCGCGATCGCCGTCGACGGCCCCGCGCTGTTCCTCCAGGGCACCATCCTGCTGTCCGGACTCGTCGCGATCTTCACCTTCGCCGAGCGTCGGCTCGACCCGGAGGCGCACGGCAACCGCGTCGACTCGTTCGCCGCGCAGGCCGCCTCCGTGCCCGGCAGCGACAGCGAGAAGGCCGCCATAAAGGCCGGGTTCACCACCACCGAGGTGTTCCCGCTGGCGCTCTTCGCGATCGGCGGCATGCTGGTCTTCCCGTCGGCGAACGACCTGCTGACGCTGTTCATCGCCCTCGAGGTCTTCTCGCTGCCGCTGTACCTGCTGTGCGCCGTGGCCCGCCGCAAGCGGCTCATGTCGCAGGAGGCCGCGGTCAAGTACTTCCTGCTCGGCGCCTTCGCGTCCGCCTTCACCCTGTTCGGCATCGCGCTCCTGTACGGCTACGCGGGCTCCGTCTCGTACGCCACGATCGCGAGCGTCGTCGACGGCTCGGTGCAGAACGTGGACCCGGCGCTCGCCGACACGATGGGCAACGACGCGCTGCTGCTCATCGGCATGGCGCTCGTCGTCATGGGGCTGCTGTTCAAGGTCGGCGCCGTGCCGTTCCACATGTGGACGCCGGACGTCTACCAGGGCGCCCCGACGCCGGTCACCGGGTTCATGGCGGCGGCCACGAAGGTCGCGGCCTTCGGCGCGCTGCTGCGCCTGCTGTACGTGGTGCTGCCCGGGATGCGCTGGGACTGGCGGCCGGTCATGTGGGCGGTCGCCATCGTCACGATGCTGGCCGGCGCGATCGTCGCGATCACGCAGACCGACATCAAGCGGCTCCTCGCCTACTCGTCGATCGCGCACGCCGGTTTCATCCTGGCCGGTGTCATCGCGACGACGCCCGACGGCGTCTCGTCCGTCCTCTTCTACCTGGCCGCGTACTCCTTCGTGACCATCGGCGCCTTCGCCGTGGTGACGCTGGTGCGCGACGCGGGCGGCGAGGCGACGCACCTGTCGAAGTGGGCGGGGCTCGGACGCAGGTCGCCCCTGGTGGCGGCGGTCTTCGCGGTGTTCCTGCTGGCCTTCGCGGGCATCCCGCTGACCTCCGGGTTCGCGGGGAAGTTCGCCGTGTTCAAGGCGGCGGCCGATGGCGGCGCGGGCGCGCTCGTCGTGGTCGGTGTCGTGTCATCGGCGATCGCCGCGTTCTTCTACATCCGCGTGATCGTCCTCATGTTCTTCAGCGAGCCGAAGACGGACGGGCCGACCGTGGCCGTGCCGTCGCCGCTGACCATGACGACGATCGGCGTGGGCGTCGCCGTCACGATCGTGCTCGGTCTCGCGCCGCAGTACTTCCTGGACCTGGCGAGCCAGGCCGGGGTGTTCGTGCGGTAGCGGCGCAGCCGCCGATCCCGGTGGAGGCCCGGTCCCCGCAAGGGGGCCGGGCCTCCCTGCGCGCGGCGCGACCCCCAGCCTGTGGATAACTTTTCGGACTGTCGGTCCCGACCCCTATCGTTACGGGAAAAGACGAGACGAGCAGGACGCACGGGGGCAGGGCGATGGACGGGACACAGGGTATGAGCGAGGTGACCGGGAGCGAGGCACTCGCCACGCTCCACCGGGTCTTCGGGTACGACGCCTTCCGCGGCGAGCAGGAAGCGATCATCGATCACGTGGTGGACGGTGGCGACGCCGTCGTACTGATGCCGACCGGCGGCGGCAAATCGCTCTGCTACCAGATCCCGGCGCTGGTCAGAGCCGGTACGGGGATTGTGGTCTCGCCCCTCATCGCCCTGATGCAGGACCAGGTGGACGCGCTGCGGGCGCTCGGCGTGCGCGCCGGGTTCATGAACTCGACGCAGGACTTCGAGGAGCGCCGCCTCGTCGAGGCCGAGTTCCTCGCGGGCGAGCTCGACCTGCTCTACCTGGCGCCCGAGCGGCTGCGGCTCGACTCCACCCTGGAGCTGCTCTCGCGCGGCAAGGTCTCGCTCTTCGCGATCGACGAGGCGCACTGCGTGGCCCAGTGGGGGCACGACTTCCGGCCCGACTACCTGGCCCTCTCCGTGCTCGGGCAGCGTTGGCCCGACGTGCCGCGCATCGCGCTGACCGCGACGGCGACGCGGGCGACGCACCAGGAGATCACCCAGCGCCTCGGCATGCCGGACGCCAAGCACTTCGTGGCGAGCTTCGACCGGCCCAACATCCAGTACCGCATCGTCGGGAAGAACGACCCGAAGAAGCAGCTCCTCTCCTTCCTCAAGCAGGAGCACGAGGGCGACGCGGGCATCGTCTACTGCCTGTCGCGGAAGTCGGTGGAGGCGACCGCCGAGTTCCTGAGTCGGAACGGGATCGAGGCGGTGCCGTACCACGCGGGCCTGGACGCGGCCGTGCGCGCGGAGCACCAGTCGCGGTTCCTGCGCGAGGAGGGCCTCGTCGTCTGCGCGACCATCGCGTTCGGCATGGGCATCGACAAGCCGGACGTCCGGTTCGTCGCCCACCTCGACCTGCCGAAGTCCGTCGAGGGCTACTATCAGGAGACCGGCCGCGCCGGGCGTGACGGCCTCCCGTCGACGGCGTGGATGGCGTACGGGCTGCAGGACGTGGTGCAGCAGCGGAAGTTGATCAACATGGGGGAGGGCGACGAGGCGTTCCGGCGCCGGGCCTCCGCCCACCTCGACTCGATGCTGGCGCTGTGCGAGACGGCGCAGTGCCGCAGGGCCCAGCTCCTCACGTACTTCGGGCAGGAGGGCGCGGAGGCCTGCGGGAACTGCGACACGTGCCTGTCGCCGCCCGAGACGTGGGACGGCACGATCGCCGCGCAGAAGATCCTGTCGACGGTGGTGCGGCTGGAGCGGGAGCGGCGGCAGAAGTTCGGCGCGGGCCAGATCATCGACATCCTGCTGGGCAAGCGCAGCGCCAAGGTCATCCAGTTCGACCACGACCAGCTCTCCGTGTTCGGCATCGGAGAGGAGCTGGCCGAGGCCGAATGGCGGGGCGTGGTGCGGCAGTTGCTGGCGCAGGGGCTCATCGCGGTCGAGGGCGAGTACGGGACGCTCGTGCTGACCGAGGAGAGCGGGGCGGTGCTCGGGCGGCAGCGCGAGGTGCGGCTGCGCAAGGAGCCGAAGCCGGCACCGCGGGCCGCGGCGGCCCGGGAGCGCAGGGCCAAGTCGCCCGCGGTCGAGCTGGCGCCGGACGTGGCCCCGGTCTTCGAGGCGCTGCGCAGCTGGCGCGGAGCGCAGGCGAAGGAGAACGGCGTGCCGGCGTACGTCATCTTCCAGAACACGACGCTCGCGGAGATCGCCAAGGAACAGCCCACGTCGCTGGCCCAGTTGGGTGCGATCAGCGGGGTCGGCGAGAAGAAGCTCGCGACGTGGGGCGAGGGCGTGCTCGGTGTCCTCGCGGGCCTGAGAGGCGAGTCCTCCGGCCCGGCCGGGTCCTCCGGTGCGGCCACATCCGCCGGACCGGGCCGGGACGACGAGCCCTGGCCCGACTACGTGGGCCAGGAGCCGCCGCCGGAGGACGAGCCGGTCCCGGAGGACATCGACTGGTAGGAGGGCCTACTGCACGCAGGAAGCCCTACTGGGCGGGGGACGGCACGATCCGGCCCGTGACCTCGCCCAGTTGGACCCTCGCGCCGTCCGGGCCCGGGGCCCAGGCGGAGAGGGTGACGACGTCGCCGTCCTCCAGGAAGCCGCGCTTGCCCGTGGGGAGGTCCAGCGGCTCCTGGCCGTTCCAGGTGATCTCGATCAGGGAGCCGCGCTCGTTGTCCTCGGTGCCGCTGATCGTCCCGGAGCCGTAGAGGTCGCCGGTGCGCAGCGAGGCGCCGTTGACCGTCATATGGGCGAGCATCTGCGCGCCCGTCCAGTACATGCCGGAGAAGGGGGGCTCGGAGATGACCTGGCCGTTGAGAGTGACCGTGATGCGCAGGTCGTAGCCGGCCGGGTCGGCGGTGGCCTCGGGGCCGCTGTCGTCCAGGTACGGAAGGAGCGGCACCGTCCGCTCCGGCGGGGCCACCCGCGCCGTGTCCAGCGCCTCGAGCGGCGTGATCCACGCCGAGATCGACGTGGCGAACGACTTGCCGAGGTGGGGGCCGAGCGGCACCGTCTCCCAGTTCTGGATGTCGCGCGCCGACCAGTCGTTGAGGAGGCAGAGGCCGAAGACGTGGTCCCGGTAGGAGGAGAGCGGGACCGGGGTGCCCTGCGTGGACGGGACGCCCACGACGTAGCCGACCTCCGTCTCGATGTCGAGGCGGACGGACGGGCCGAAGACCGGGGCGGGGTCGGCCGGGGCCTTGCGCTGGCCCGAGGGGCGCACCACGTCCGTGCCGGAGACGACGACGGTGCCGGAGCGGCCGTGGTAACCGACCGGCAGGTGCTTCCAGTTGGGCTTCAGGGGCTCCTCGTCGGGGCGGAAGAGCCGGCCGAGGTTCGAGGCGTGGTTCTCGGACGCGTAGAAGTCGACGTAGTCCGCGACGTCGAACGGCAGGTGCAGGGTGACCGAGGAGAGGGGGTGCAGAAAGGGGCGGACGACCTCGCGGTGGGACGGCACCGTGACCCACGCGGTGAGTGCGCGGCGCACGTCCGACCAGGTCGTACGGCCCGCCGCAAGCAGCGAGTTGAGGTTCGGGCGGGCCAGGACCGAGACGTAGGGGGAGCCGAGGGCCGCGGCGGCGCCGCCCGCGTCCAGGACGTGATCCCCTATCCGGACGCCGACCCGGCGCTCGGCGCCCTCCGTGCCCTCCGCGCCCTCCGCGCCCTCCGAGGCTTCGGCGGCGAGGGAGAAGACTCCGTACGGAAGGTTGTGCGGGCCGAAGGGGTGGCCTTCGGGAAGGTCGAGTGGGTCGAGACCGCCGAGCGGGGTGTGCTCGGACGCGGACTCGGACGTGGCTGCGGGTGCCATGCCAGCGGGCCTCACTTTCCATTCGGGTGGGCCACACGTTACGTGGGAGGTGCGGGTCCGCGGCAGTGTCTAAAGAGTTCGCAATGTCCGAATGACCCGTTGATGGAGTAGTGGGTTCCGGCTTAGCGTCATTGTCCGGTGGGCACGGACGGGGCCGGGGGCTGCCCCGTATTCAAGGTCCGGGTCCAAGGGGGGACACGTGGGGGGACCCGTGGCCAGGAGCGCCGGGAGTGCCAGCAGCGCCGGAGGCGTGCCGTTCACCGTGGACCGGAGCGTCCCGGGCCTGATCGTGAAGTTCGGCGACTACCCGCTGCACCACGGCGGGGTCGGCGCGATCCGCAGCCTGGGGCGCCTCGGCGTACCGATGTACGCGATCACCGAGGACCCGTACACGCCCGCCGCGGCCTCGCGCTATCTGCGCCGCGCGTTCCCGTGGCGCACGACGGGGACGGAGCGGCCCGAGCGGCTCGTCGACGGGCTGCTGCGCGTGGCCCGCCGGATCGGGCGGCCGACGGTGATGATTCCGACGGACGAGGAGGCCGCCGTCCTCATCGCCGAGCACCAGGAACCCCTGGCGGCCGCCGGATACCTCTTCCCGCGCGTGGAGGGGGAGTTGCCGCGGCGGCTCGCCAGCAAGCAGGGGCTGCACGAGCTGTGCGCGGAGCACGGCATCCCGTCGCCGACGGCCGCGTTCCCGCGGTCGTCCGCGGACATCGAGGAGTTCGCCGCGAAGGCGCGGTTTCCGGTGGTGGCGAAGAACCGGGAGGCGTTCACGCGGCGCGCGCGGCCCGCCGTCAACGGGACGACGCGCATCGCCACGCCCGAGGGGCTGCGTCAACTCGCCCTTGACTGGGGCGAACAGCCGGGCGTGATCCTCCAGGAGTACCTGCCGCGCGAGGCCGCAGAGGACTGGATCGTGCACGCGTACTTCGACCAGGACTCCGTGCCGCTTGCCCTGTTCACCGGCGTCAAGGTGCGTTCCTGGCCGCCGCACGCGGGTATGACGGCGAACGCGTACGTCGTCGACAATCCGGAACTCGCGGACCTCGCCGCGCGTTTCATCAAACAGATCGGCTTCACCGGCGTCATCGACCTCGACCTGCGCTTCGACCGGCGCGACGGGCAGTACAAGCTGCTCGACTTCAATCCGCGGATGGGCGCCCAGTTCCGCCTCTTCGAGAACGAGGCGGGGGTCGACGTCGTCCGCGCCATGCATCTGCACCTGACGGGCCGCGGCGTCCCGGAGGGGGAACAGCGGGCGGGGCAGCGCTACGTCGTGGAGAACATCGACCTGCCGGCCCTGATCGCGTACCGGCGCAGCGGCTACACGACCCCGCACGCGCCGTCCCGGGCCAGGGGGACGGAGCTGGCGTGGTGGGCGGCCGACGACCCGCGGCCGTTCTTCACGATGCTCGCCCGGTTCGTGCGGCCCGGGGCGAAGCACCTGTACCAGCTGTGGCGCACCAGCCGCGGCGCACAACGAATACGCACGTGAAGCAGGCGAAGTAGGTGACGTGACGTCGTCCTGGGGAGGGGCTTCGTGAACGATCCGGTAGCAGTCATAGGGGCGGGGCCCTACGGCCTGTCCACCGCCGCCCACTTGAGGGCGCGCGGCATACCCGTCAGGGTCTTCGGGGAACCCATGGTGAGCTGGCGCTCGCACATGCCCGAAGGCATGATCCTCAAGTCCGTGCCGTCCGCGTCGAACATCGACGCGCCGCAGCGCGGACATCGGCTGGTCGACTACTGCGACGCGGCCGGCATCGACCGGCTCGTCACGGACGAGGACCTGATATCCGCCGAGACGTTCGTGGCGTACGGGGACTGGTTCCAGAAGGAGCTGGTGCCCGACCTGGAGCGGGTGCGGGTGGTGTCCGTGGACCGGCGCGGCCGGGAGGGCTTCGAGCTGAAGCTGGACTCGGGCGAGCAGTTCACGGCGCGGGCGGTGGTCGTCGCCACCGGCCTGTCCGGACTGGAGTATCTGCCACGGGAGTTCGCCGCGGCGGTGCCGGACGGGCCCGCCCCCACGGGTCCGGTCTCGCACAGCGCGCAGCACCACGACCTGTCGCGGTTCGCGGGCAAGGAGCTGATTGTCGTCGGCGCGGGGCAGTCCGCGCTCGAGACGGCGGTGCTCGCGGCGGAGGCGGGGGCGAGCGTGCGGGTGGTGGCGCGCGGCAGGGGCCGGGTGCGGTTCGGGGCGCCGCCGTGGGACCAGCCGCGGCTGCGGCCCCGGACGCCGTTCGGCAACGCGTGGTCGTTGTACGCGCTCACGTACTACCCGCACCCGTACCGTCATCTGCCGCCGCAGGCACGGCACTTCCTGGTCAAGCGGGTCCTCGGGCCGCTCGGGGCGTGGTGGCTCGAGGAGCGCTTCGAGGGGAAGGTGGCGGTGCGGGACGTCGCCGCGATCGAGCGGGTGACGGTGTCGGGGGGCGCGCCCGTGCTCGGGGTGCGGACGCACGGCGGCCGGGGCGAGGAGCTGGCGGCGGACCATGTCGTCGCGGCGACGGGGTACCGGGTGGACCTGGCGGCGATGCCGTTCCTGGGGGAGGGGCTGCGGACGCGGCTCGCCACCAGCCGGGGGACGCCGCGGCTCGGCGCCGGGTATGTGTCGTCCGTGCCCGGCCTGTACTTCACGGGGATGCTGGGCGGGTCGTCGTACGGGCCGGTGATGCGGTTCGTGTGCGGCACGGAGTTCGCGTCGCCGCGGTTGGCGAGGCATCTGGCGGCGGCGCACGGCTGACGCCGACCGGGCGCCGGGGGACAACCCTGTAACCCGAACAGATGACTTCGCGTCCTCGTGACCGGCCGTACCGCGCCAGGGCGGCCGGTACTGGGCGGTTCCCCGGCGCGGGCGGTCCGTATTCTTCGGATCATGCCCGCACCCGCATATGCACTCATCGCCACGGACCTGGACGGAACGCTGCTGCGCGGCGACGACACGGTCTCCGACCGGACGCGCGCCGCGCTCGCGACGGCCGGCGCCGCGGGCGCCCGGCACATCGTGGTGACCGGGCGGCCCGCGCCGCGCGTGAAACCGCTCCTCGACGGGCTCGGGGGGAGCGGGCTCGCGGTGTGCGCGCAGGGGGCGCAGTTGTACGACGGGGTGGGTGACCGGCTGCTGTGGTCGTTGACGCTCGACCGGGACCTCGCCGAGCAGGCCCTCGGGAAGATCGAGGCGGAGATCGGTCAGGTGTACGCGGCCGTGGACCAGGACGGTGTGGAGGGGCTCACGCTCATCGAACCCGGGTACCTCATGCCGCATCCGACGCTGCCCGCGGTACGGGTGCGGGGGCGGGCCGAGCTGTGGGAGCGGCCGATCAGCAAGGTGCTGCTGCGGCATCCGGAGCTCACGGACGACGAGTTGGCGGCGGTGGCGCGGGCGGCGGTGGGGCCGCTCGCGAGCGTCACGATGTCGGGGCCCGGGACGGTCGAGCTGCAGCCGCGCGGGGTGACCAAGGCGACGGGCCTCGGGCTCGCGGCGGAGCGGTTGGGGGTGGCGTCCGCCGACACGATCGCCTTCGGCGACATGCCGAACGATGTGCCGATGTTCGGGTGGGCGGGGTGGGGGGTCGCGGTGGCCAACGCGCATCCTGAGCTCAAGGCCGTCGCCGACGAGGTGACATCGTCGAACGAGGAGGACGGCGTCGCGACCGTCCTCTCCCGTCTCTTCGCCTGACCCGAACCCGCGCCGGGCCGCCCGCCCCTACCCCGCCGTCCGCGGAATGCGGCGCTCCCACGTGTGGTGGAAGACGACCTCGTCGCCCTCCCGGCAGATCACCTCGTTCGACGTGAGGAACTCGTCCGGTGTGCAGGTGATGTCGGAGTGGGTTTCGACGCGGGCGTCCCAGGCACGGTCGGGGCGGTGGAGGCGGATCGACCAGTCGGAGTGGGTGCGGGCCGAGAGGGGGTCGGCCTCGTTGATGACGTAGGTCTCCAGCGCGTCCTCGGTGAACTCGAGGCCGTCGGGGTACAGGCGCGTGCCGCCGTAGCGCGGGTCGACCTCGAGGCGCCATTCGCCCTTGGCCACGTCCCGTACGACGAGGCGCTCGGGGCGCGGCTCGTCCAGCGTCTCCGGGTAGACGACGCCCAGCGGCTCCGACTGTTCCGGAGCGGCGAAAGAGATCGAGTCGTCCGCGGCCGGCCCCCGTACGGGGAGCTCGAGCGCGCTGCCGACCGGGTCGAGCGTGAAACCGGCCTCCGAACCGGGCTGCGGCCAGATCCACGGCCAGTACGCGGAGGAGACCGCGAGCCGGATGCGGTGGCCCGCGGGGAAGGCGTGGCCGATGCCGTTCAGGTCGAACACCACGTCCTCCGTGGTGCCCGGCTCCCACGGCACGTTCTGATCCCGGCCGCGCCGCGACGACAGGTTCAGGACGCCCCGCGTCACCAGCGTCGACGAGCCGTCCGGCGCCACGTCGCACAGCCGCGCCACGACCTGCCCGCGCTCCACCGGGCACGTCACCCGCAGCGTCACACGGGGCCTGCCCAGGACTCGTACCTCGTCCGGCACCTCGAACTCGAAGCACGCCGACTTGGCGTCCTCCTCCCGCTGGTCCGGCGGCAGGTCCGCGTCGTTCCCGAACGGGAAGAACCGGCCCGCGTCGAGCCCGGTGTGCTGCGGCGACCGCACGATCTGGGGCGCGCCCTGGAGCGCGTACGAGACGGACGTGACGTTCGGCGAGGGCCACGACGGGTCGCCGACCCAGCGGCCCGGCAGCTCCGGGTAGACCGTCGCGGGCGGGTGCGAGTCGCTGATCCAGGAGCGCAGCTTCGGCTCCGCCATCACGCCCGTGTCGGTGCCCTTGAGCCAGTGGTCCCACCAGCGCAGGGTTTCCTGGAGGAAGCCGATCGCCGGGCCCGGCGGCAGGCCGCGGTCCGGGTACTGGTGCGACCAGGGTCCGATCAGACCCCGGACCTGCTCGTCGGGCAGGTTCTCGACGAGCCGCAGCACCGTGTCCCGGTACGGGTCGTGCCAGCCGCCGACCGCGAGCACGCCCGCCTTGATCGCGGAGTAGTCCTCGCAGACGCTGCCGTGCCGCCAGTAGTCGTCACGGGTCTGGTGGTCCAGCCACGTGTGGATGAACGGGTCGACGGCTTCGAGGCGCGTCGTCCACAGGTCCTTCCACGCGTCGCCCACGAACTCCGGGTCCGGCGGCCGGGACACGAACGCCAGCATCGTCGACGCCCACGCGTGCATGTCGACGGCGAGCACGGAGCCGCCCATGTAGTGCACGTCGTTGTCGTAGCGGTCGTCCGCCGAGCAGACCGTCACGATGGCCTTCAGCGGCTCGGGCGCGAGCGCGGCGATCTGGAGCGAGTTGAAGCCGCCCCAGGAGATGCCGAACATGCCGACCTTGCCGGAGGACCACGGCTGGGCCGCGAGCCAGTTCACCACCTCGACGCCGTCGGCGAGCTCCTGCTCGGAGTACTCGTCGGTGGGCAGGCCCTCGCTGTTGCCGTGCCCGCGCACGTCCACGCGCACGGAGGCGTAGCCATGGCCCGCGTACCAGGGGTGCCGCTGCCAGTCGCGCGGCGCCGTCCAGTCGGAGAGCCGGTAGGGGAGGTACTCCAGGAGCACCGGCACGGGCTCGTCCGTCACCGGGCGCCACACCCGGGCGAACAGCGTGGTCCCGTCCGACAGGGGTACGCGGATGTCCTCGCGGACCGTCCCGAACGGGAACTCGGTCTGAATCTTGGGAGTCGTGCTCATGGGAAAACCTCAGTGAACCGGGTGCATGGTGCGGCGCAGCCACGGCGCCAGGGCGATCACGGCGATGCCGACCGCGACCGCGATGGCGCCGTTGACGCCGAAGTACGCGGGGTTGGAGACCTGGCCGTAGAGCTTCACGACCTGGGCCTGGATGCCGTTCGCGAGTGCGAGCGAGAGGAACCACAGGGCCATGGTCTGGCTGGCGAAGGCCTGCGGGGCGAGCTTGGTCGTCGCGGACATGCCGGACGTCTCCACGAGGATGTCGCCGAGCCCGAGCAGCAGGTACGAGCCGACGATCCACCAGACCGCCATCTTGTACGTGCTGTCGCTGTGGCCCGACGTCGGCAGCACCATCAGCAGGAACGACAGGCCGCCCAGGACCACGCCGATCGCGATCTTGTTGGAGGCGTGCGGCTGGCGCGGGCCCATCCGGGCCCAGACGGCGGCCACGACGGGCGCGAGCGCCACCTCGAAGGCGCCGAGCGCGGAGGCGTACCAGCCGGCCGGGAAGTCGAAGCCGAGGATCGTCGTCTCGGCGTTCGTCGAGGCCAGCAGGATCATCGTCGAGTACGCCTGGAACAGGATGAAGTTGAAGGCGACCGAGGCGAGGAAGAGCACCAGGTAGGGCTTGAGCCGCCCGCGCTCCTCAGCCGTGACCCGCGGGCTCTTGAACATCACCACGAAGTACACGATCGGCGCGGCCACCGAGATGTACGTCAGGAGGTCGACGAAGCGGCCCATGGTGAGCCAGCCGACGGCGGCCAGGACCACCGCGACGACGGCCACCACGACCGCGCCGACGATCATCAGCCGGACCGCCCTGCGCATCCCCTCGGGCGGCAGCGCGTACTCGGCGGCGTCCGTGCGCCCGGCCAGGTGGCGGCGCCCGGCGACGTACTGGATCAGGCCGAGCGTCATGCCGATCGCGGCGGCCGAGAAGCCCCAGTGCCAGCCCTTGTGGTCGCCGAGCCAGCCGGTGATCAGCGGTCCGGCGAAGGCGCCGATGTTGATGCCCATGTAGTACAGGGCGAAGCCGGCGTCGCGGCGCTCGTCGTCGGTCCGGTACAGCTTGCCGACCATCGAGGCGACGTTCGGCTTGAGCAGCCCGGTTCCCGCGCTGATCAGGCCGAGTCCGACCCAGGTCATCGTGGGTGTGGGCACCGCCATCGAGTAATGTCCGCAGGCGATGAGGATGCCGCCCCACAGGACGGCGCGGTACGAGCCGAGGATCCGGTCGGCGAGCCAGCCGCCCCCGACCGAGACGAGGTACACCAGCGTGCCGTACGCCGCCGAGACCGAGGCCGCGTTGCCGGGGTCCATGCCCATGCCGCCGTGCGCGACGGTGTCGGCGAAGTACAGGACGAGGATGGCCTGCATGCCGAGGAACGAGAAACGTTCCCATACCTCGAGGCCGGAGAGGGTGAGCAGGCCCCTCGGTTGGCCGAAGAAGGCCGTGTCGTCGCCGGGGGGCGGCGCGCTGCCCGTGTCGTTCGCGGTGCGGGACAAAGTGCGTACTCCAGGTCGTCTGTGCTGATCAAGAACATACCGGGGGTGTCGCGAACCCGCCTGGTCCAGGGTGTTCGGGCGGGCGCCACCTGTGATCGAAACGCGACCGGATACGCTGACTTGAGTGATGGCAGCGACACATCGACAAACCGTGTCATCGACCGAATGATCGACCGAGTTCGCCATGTGATCGTCAGCAGACAGGAGACCCACTCGTGACCGTCGTCGGGACTTTCGGTCTTAGCGTGCGGGACCAGGCTCTCGAAGCCGATGTCCAGGCCGGATTGACGGCCGTCGAGGAGGGACTGCTCGAAGCCACCAAGAGCGAGGTCCCCTTCATCACGGAGGCCGCCCAGCACCTGGTGCGGGCCGGGGGCAAGCGGTTCAGGCCGCTGCTCGTGACCCTCGCCGCCCAGTTCGGCGACCCGTACGCGCCCGGCATCGTGCCCTCGGCCGTCGTCGTCGAGCTCACCCACCTCGCGACGCTCTACCACGACGACGTGATGGACGAGGCGGACGTGCGGCGCGGGGTGCCGAGCGCCAACCAGCGCTGGGGCAACTCGGTGGCCGTGCTCACCGGCGACTTCCTCTTCGCCCGCGCCTCGCACATCCTCGCCGACCTCGGCCCGGACGCCGTGCGGATCCAGGCGGAGGCGTTCGAGCGCCTGGTCACCGGACAGATCCTGGAGACGGCGGGACCGGCCGACGGCCGCGACCCCGTCGACCACTACCTCGACGTGCTCAGCGGCAAGACCGGCTCGCTGATCGCCGTGGCCTGCCGCTTCGGCGCGATGATGTCCGGCGCCGACGAGACCGTCGTCGACGTCCTCACCCAGTACGGGGAGCGGCTCGGCGTCGCCTTCCAGCTCGCCGACGACGTCCTCGACATCGCCTCCGACTCGCACGAGTCCGGCAAGACGCCCGGCACCGACCTCCGCGAGGGCATCGCCACGCTGCCGGTGCTCCGGCTGCGCGAGCGCGCCGAGCGGCTCGGCCTGCCCGAGGACAAGGAGCTCGTCGAGCTCCTCGACTCGGACCTCGGCGACGACGACCGGCTCGCCGACGCGGTCGCCCGCCTGCGCGCCCACCCGGCCCTCGAGCAGGCCCGCCGCGACACCGTCCGGTACGCGGAGGACGCCAGGGCGGCCCTCGCCCCGCTCCCGGAGTGCGAGGCGAAGCGGGCGATGATCGAGCTCTGCGACGCGGTGGTGCACCGGGCCGGCTGAGGCCCCGTGACGGCATTCGTGTGACGAGGCGGCACCGTCCCCTACGGGTGGGGGAGGGTGCCGCCTCGTCGTGTCATCCCGTAGGCGTACGCGGAGTTGAGCCCGCGGTCTGACGCTTCCTCATGGCCGGTTTGGTCAGATTGGGTACACCACTCCAGACCAATCCGGGTGAGAATGGCGGCTTGGGGTGGACGCACACTGGACGAGGGCACAACACGGTAAGCCGCCGCCGATCACGGAGGTAGGGCAAGAACATGGCACCGTACGCATCCGAAGACAGCGAGAGCGGCACGCGCCGCAAGGCCGTGCGCTACGCGGTCCCCGTCGCCGTGGTGGGGGTGGCCGCGGCGACCATCGGGCTCGTCCCGGCGCTCGCCGACTCCGGCGACCCGGACCTTCCCGACATCACCGCCCGCCAGCTCATCGAGAAGATCGCGAAGTCGGACACCGAGCAGCTCTCCGGCACCGTGAAGATCAGTACGGACCTGGGCCTGCCCTCGCTCGGCGGCGCCGCGGGCGGCGCCCTGGGCGGCGGCGAGAAGGAGGGCGCGTCCTCCGCCGACCCGCAGTCGAAGCTGACCGAGCTGGCCTCCGGCTCGCACACGCTGCGCGTCGCGGCGGACGGCCCCGACCGCCAGAAGCTGTCGGTCCTCGACGACGCGTCCGAGTACAGCGTGATCCACAACGGCGACGACGTGTGGGCGTACGACAGCAAGTCGAACGAGGCGTACCACGCGAAGCAGAAGGCGGGCGCGGACCACGGCGACCACGCGAAGAAGGCCCCGAAGGGCGCCCCGGCCACGCCGAAGGAGCTCACGGACGCGATCCTCGAGGCGGGCGGCGACACCACGTCGTTCTCCGTCGACGGCACGTCGCAGGTCGCGGGCCGGGACGCGTACCGGCTCCAGATCAAGCCGAAGCAGTCCGGTTCGACGGTCGGCGCGGTCACCGTCGCCGTGGACGCCAAGACCGGTACGCCGCTGAAGTTCACGCTGACCCCGGCGGGCGGCGGCGCGGCCGTCGTCGACGCCGGCTTCACCAAGGTCGACTTCGCGAAGCCGGCCGCCTCCACCTTCGACTTCAAGCCCGCCAAGGGCATGAAGGTCACCGAGGCGGACGAGCGGGCGAAGGCGCCGCGGCACGAGGGCACGGCCAAGCCGGAGGAGCTGAAGGCCGGCAGGCTCGACGACCTGAACGTCATCGGCAAGGGCTGGACCTCGATCGCCGAGCTGAAGCTCCCGAAGGAGGCCGCGGGGCTCGCCGCGGGCAAGGGCTCGGCCGAGATGCCGGCCGACGCGCAGAAGTTCCTCGACTCCCTGGGCGACAAGGTGAAGGGGAAGTTCGGCTCCGGCACGGTCTACTCGACCCGCCTGGTGAACGTCCTGGTCACCGAGGACGGCAAGGCGTACGCGGGCGCGGTCACCAAGAGCGAGCTGGTGAAGGCGGCCGACGCGGGCTGATCGGGGGAAGTCCGAGGTGAGGGGGCGGTGCGGACCGCCCCCTCACCCGTATGCTCGGCGGCACCTGCGCGGAGGAGGGGCATTGGAGGAGGCACCCGTCAACGAGCCACTCGTCATCGAGACGCGGGAACTCAGCAAGCGGTACCGGGGCGGCCAGCTCGCCGTCGACGGGCTCAGCCTGAGCGTCCCGCCCGGCACCGTCTTCGGCTTCCTCGGGCCGAACGGCTCGGGCAAGACCACCACCATCCGCATGCTCATGGGCCTCATCGAGCCGACCTCGGGGTCCGCCCGGGTCCTCGGCCACCCCGTGCCGCGCGCCACGAGGACGGTGCTGCCGCACGTCGGCGCGCTCATCGAGGGGCCCGCCCTGTACGGATTCCTCAGCGGCCGCGACAACCTGCTGCGCTACGACGCGGCCGACCCGACCGCCGACCCCCGCACCCGCAAGCGCCGGGTCGGCGAGGCGCTCGACCGGGTGGGCCTGACGTCCGCCGCGGGCAAGAAGGCCCGCGCGTACTCCCTCGGCATGAAGCAGCGGCTCGGTCTCGCCTCCGCGCTGCTCACCCCGCGCCGCCTCCTCGTCCTCGACGAGCCGACGAACGGCCTCGACCCGCAGGGCATGCGGGAGATCAGGACGCTGGTCCGTGAGCTGGCGTCCGACGGCACGACCGTCTTCCTCTCCTCGCACCTCCTCGACGAGATCGAGCAGGTCTGCACGCACGCCGCCGTGATGGCGAAGGGGCGCCTCCTCACGCAGGGGCCCGTCGCCGAACTGGCCGCCGGGGTACGCGGGAAGCTCACCGTCACCACGCCCGACCCGGCCGAGGCCGCCCGCGTCCTCAAGGAGCACGGCCTCACCGTCATCGAGACGACGGACGAGCTGGTCACGGCCGAACCACCGCCGCCCGAGACCGATCTGGCGGACCTGAACACGGCTCTGGTCACCGCGCGCGTGCGGGTGCGCGGCTTCGGCCTCGAGCGGGCCTCGCTCGAGGACGCGTTCGTCGCGCTGACGGGGGAGGGCTTCGATGTCGCCGGTTGAGACCCTGGAGGCGCCGGCCGCCCAGGAGCGGCCGAAGGCCCTGTGGACGTTCGGCCTGCTGCGCAGCGAGCTGACCGTGACCCTGCGCCGCTGGCGCACCCTCGCCCTGCTCGCGGTCCTCGCGGGCGTGCCGGTCCTGATCGGTGTCGCCGTGCGGATCGAGACGAGCGGGGACGAGGCGGGCGGCGCGGGCGGCGGCGGCCCCGCGTTCATCGCGCAGATCACCAACAACGGCCTGTTCCTGGTGTTCACGGCGCTCGCCGCGACCCTCCCGTTCTTCCTGCCCATGGCGATCGGCGTCGTCGCGGGCGACGCCGTCGCCGGCGAGGCGAGCTCGGGGACGCTGCGCTATCTGCTGGTCGCGCCCGCGGGCCGGACCCGGCTGCTGCTCACCAAGTACGCGACCGTGCTCGCGTTCTGCCTGGTGGCGACGCTCGTGGTGGCGGTGTCCGCGCTGATCACCGGGGCGCTGCTCTTCCCGCTCGGCGACGTGACCACCATCTCCGGCACCCGGATCGGCTTCGGCGAGGGCCTGTGGCGGGCGCTCCTGATAGCGCTGGTGGTCGCGGCGTCCCTGATCGGCGTGGCCGCGCTCGGCCTGTTCGTGTCGACGCTCACCGGCAGCGGCATCGCGGCGATGGCGACGACGGTGGGGCTGCTGATCACGGTGCAGATCCTCGACCAGATCCCGCAGTTGCACGCCGTCCAGCCGTACCTGTTCTCGCACCAGTGGCTGTCCTTCGCCGACCTGATGCGCGCACCGGTGTACTGGGACGACGTGCTCTCCAACCTGCGGCTCCAGCTCCTCTACGCGGCGGTGTTCGGCTCCGCCGCGTGGGCCAGGTTCACGACGAAGGACATCACCGCGTGAACCCTCCGGCCGGGGCCCCCGCCCTGTCCTGACGCGCGGCGCCCCGCGGCAGCCGGTCGCCGCGCCGCGGCCGGGCGAGCAGGAAGCCGACGGGGGCGCCGATCAGGACCGAGGAGTGGAACGGCCAGTAGTTCCAGTCCAGGTCGGGGAAGACCGCGTACGCGTTCCCCGAGACCGACGGCGAGAAGAACGTGACGAGTAGGATCGCCGCCGTGCTCCCGTAGACGCAGCGCTTCATGGCCGAGGCGGACATCGGGCGGTCCTCGCGCAGCGAGTGGACGACGAGCGGCAGGACCGACGACGTCGTCACCGTGTAGGACAGGATCAGCCAGAACTGCGGGCTGACGTCCGGGGTGAGCGCGGCGAGCAGGATGCTCAGCCCGCCGACGGCGCTCATGGTGAGGCGGGCGCGGCCCGCGCTGACGCTCATCGTGCCGTCCGCCTTGAGCCCCTGCGGCTTGGCCACGGGGCCGCCCGTGCCGAGGTCGCGGACCACGGAGGCGGCGGCGGAGAGCAGCAGGACGGAGGCGGCGGCGAGGATCGTCAGGAAGGTCGTGCAGAGCCCGAACAGCAGCCACTTGCCGAGCCCGTCCTCGCCGCCGTCGAGGGCGATGGCGAGCCGGGCGACGATGTTCCCGCCGAACTGCCCCTGCGCCACCAGGTCCTTCTGCGGCACCAGGGCCGCCGCGCCGATGCCGATCAGGGCGGCGAGGGCGCACAGCGGGGCGATCACGACGAAGCCCACGGCCGCGACGCGGCGCCCGGCGGCCGGGTGCGGAGCGTCCGTGAAGCGGGCGATGAGGTACGGCATGAAGGCCGCGCCCGTCAGGACGCAGGAGCAGAACGCGGCGAGGTCGACGAAGCCGATGGGGCCGTCGCCGAAGAGCTGGCCCATCTCGAGGAAGCCGGTCGATCCGGTGTGGAGCCGGTCGGCGGCGTCGAACAGCGAGCCGAGGTCGCCGTCGAACCTGACGAGGACGAGCAGGCCGAGGACCGGGGCGATGAGCAGCAGACCGCCGATCTTCACGAGCTGCAGCACGGTCGCGCCGCGGGTGGCTCCGATCGCCGCGCAGGACACGATCAGGGCGCCCATCAGGACGATGAGCACCTGCCGGGTCGTCAGGTCGTCGATGCCGACCATGCGGGCGGTGTCGCCGATGGGCTGGAACTGGGCGGTGAGCAGTGGCACCGTCGCCGCGAGCAGCGCGAACCCGGCGGCGCGACGGCCGGGCCCCGGTGGCAGATGACGGGCGACGGTCTCGCCGAAGGAGCGCCCGCCCCGGCCCGCGAGCCGTTTCGCCAGCCACTGCCGCATGAGCAGCGGCGAGAGCGCGGCGCTCACGGCGACCGCGACCCCGTCGCCGCCGGCCACGGCCACGACCCCGACGAGGTACATGACGGCGGCGGCGTTGGCGATGTCGCCGGCGTAGGCGAATCCGATCAGGCGTGCTCCGAGCCGGTTCCCCTCACCGACGCGGAAGAACTCGTCCCCGACACGCAGATCGGGGCTCGCCCACATCGACAGGAACAGACAGGCGCCGATGAACAGCAGGAACAGCAGCAGGGAGACCACGAGTCCGTCGGTCAGGGCTCCCATCAGGCACCGCCCCCGTGGTCGGTGCGCGTTCCGGTGCGGGCGCCCAGGAGGCATCCGTAGGTCAAGGCTCCTCCAGGAGCGGTACGTGTGGCGTCAGGCGCGGGCGGGACGCGACAACGGCATCGACCACCCGGCGGGTCGAGCACAGGTTACCGACGGTTAGAGAGGAGCGCTCAGAGGTGAACGGAGGTGATTCCGCGAAGAGTTGGTGACCGCGGGCGTGCCGGGCCGCCCCGGTGCAGCCGGTCACTGGAGGCAGAACTCGTTGCCCTCCGGGTCGCCCATCAGCAGCCACTCGCCGCCCTGGGACTTCACCTCGTCCAGGACGCGCGCGCCGAGGCCGGTCAGCCGCTCGGCCTCCGCCGCCCGCCGCCCCGGCTCGCTGTGCACGTCGATGTGCAGCCGGTTCTTGCCGCTCTTGGCCTCGGGCACCCGCTGGAACAGGATGCGGCGGCCGAGCCCGGTGCCGGTGTCGTCGGCCACCGGGTCGTCCGGGTGGCGCACGGCGACCAGGTCGCGGAAGGCCCGCCGCCCCCACCGCGTCACCGTGTCCGCCTCGGCGACGGCGCCGAACCCCAGGAGCCGCTCGATCAGGGCGGCGTTGTCCTCGATCTCGTAGCCGAGCGTGGCGGCCCAGAACTCGGCCTGCGCGTGCGGGTCGGCGGCGTCGACGACGAGCTTCCAGTGCAGTGTCATGCCCCAGTTATAGGGCGAACGTCGTCCGTGTGCGCGGTGTTCGGGACATGCGCCGCGGCCTCCGCCTCGGCGCGCGCGAGGCGGGCCCGGTTGATCCGCGCGGTGCGCAGCGCGTCCCAGGTCAGCAGGATCAGCGCCAGCCAGACGAGCGCGAACCCGGCCCACCGCTCGGCCGGCATCGCCTCGTGGAAGTACCAGATGCCGAGCAGGAACTGGAACACCGGAGCGAGGTACTGGAGCAGCCCGAGCGTCGACAGCGGCACCCGGATCGCCGCGGCGCCGAAGCACACCAGGGGCAGCGCCGTGATCAGGCCCGCCGACGCGAGCAGCACCCCGTGCCCCGCGCCCTCCGACCCGAACGTGGAGCGGCCCTGCGATCCCAGCCACAGCAGATAGCCGAGCGCGGGCAGGAACTGCACGGCGGTCTCGGCGGCGAGCGACTCCAGGCCGCTCAGGTTCACCTTCTTCTTCACGAGCCCGTACGTGCCGAAGGAGAACGCGAGGACGAGCGAGATCCACGGCGGCTGCCCGTACCCGACGGCGAGCACGAGGACGGCGGCGAAGCCGGTGCCGACGGCCGCCCACTGCGCGGGCCGCAGCCGCTCCTTCAGGAGCAGCACGCCGAGGGCGATGGAGACGAGCGGGTTGATGAAGTAGCCGAGGGAGGCCTCGACGACATGGCCGGAGTTCACCGACCAGATGTAGACGCCCCAGTTGACGGTGATGACCGCGGCGGCGACGGCGACGAGCCCGAGCCGCTTCGGCTGCCGCAGCAGCTCCTTGGCCCAGCCCCACTGCCGTACGAAGAGCAGCGCGACGCCCACGAAGGCCAGCGACCACACCATCCGGTGGGCGAGGATCTCCACCGACCCGGCGGGCTTGAGCAGCGGCCAGAACAGGGGGACCAGGCCCCACATCCCGTAGGCCGCGAAACCGTTGAGAAGGCCGATCCGTCCGTCGTTGCCGCCCCGTCCCTCACGGCCCGGCTCGGCGCCCGCCCCGTCCTGCATGAACCCCTCCTCCTGACACACGGCAGCCCGGCGGCGGCCACCACGAAGGTAGCGCCGCCGGGCCCGGTCCGTCATGCCCGTATCGCCATACGGTCCTGACGGCTGTGCCGGCGTCCGGCGAAGCGGTCAGCCCACCACGGTCCAGGTGTCGCCGCCCGCGAGGAGCGCGCCGAGGTCGCCCTTGCCGTTCTGCTCGATCGCCTCGTCGAGCTGGGTGCTCATCTGCACGTCGTACACCGGCCGCTCGACGTCGCGCAGGACGCCGATGGGTGTGTGGTGGAGGGTGTCCGGGTCGGCGAGCCTGGAGAGCGCGAAGGCCGTGGTCGGGGACGTCGCGTGGGCGTCGTGGACCAGGATGTCCGCCTTGTTGTCCTCGGTGACCGGCACGACCTTGAGGTCGCCCGTCGCCGGATCGCGCACGACGCCCTTGGAGCCCTCGGCGCCGAAGGTGATCGGCTGCCCGTGCTCGAGGCGGATGACCGCCTCCTCGGCCTGCTGCTTGTCCTTCAGGACCTCGAAGGCGCCGTCGTTGAAGATGTTGCAGTTCTGGTAGATCTCGACGAGCGCCGTGCCCTGGTGGTCGGCGGCCTGGCGCAGCACCGACGTGAGGTGCTTGCGATCCGAGTCGACCGTGCGCGCCACGAAGGAGGCCTCCGCGCCGATCGCGAGGGACACCGGGTTGAAGGGCGCGTCGAGCGAGCCCATCGGCGTCGACTTGGTGATCTTGCCGACCTCGGAGGTCGGCGAGTACTGGCCCTTGGTGAGCCCGTAGATCCGGTTGTTGAACAGCAGGATCTTCAGGTTCACATTGCGGCGCAGCGCATGGATCAGATGGTTGCCGCCGATGGACAGCGCGTCGCCGTCACCGGTCACGACCCACACGCTCAGGTCGCGCCGCGACGAGGCGAGCCCGGTGGCGATGGCCGGGGCGCGGCCGTGGATGGAGTGCATCCCGTACGTGTTCATGTAGTACGGGAAGCGGGACGAGCAGCCGATGCCGGAGACGAAGACGATGTTCTCCTTCGCCAGACCCAGCTCGGGCATGAAGCCCTGCACGGCGGCGAGGATCGCGTAGTCGCCGCAGCCGGGGCACCAGCGCACTTCCTGGTCGGACTTGAAGTCCTTCATGGACTGCTTCGCCTCGGCCTTGGGCACCAGGGACAGCAGCGTCTGCGCCGTCCCGGCCTCCTCCGAAGTGGTCGTCTCAGCCATCGATGGCCTCCTTGAGAGCGGTGGCGAGCTGCTCAGCCTTGAACGGCATGCCGTTGACCTGGTTGTAGCTGTGGGCGTCCACCAGGTACTTCGCCCGTACGAGCGTGGCGAGCTGACCGAGGTTCATCTCGGGGATCACCACCTTGTCGTAACGCTTCAGGACCGTGCCCAGATTCCGCGGGAACGGATTGAGATGGCGCAGATGGGCCTGCGCGATCTGCTCGCCCGCGGTGCGCAGGCGGCGGACGGCGGCGGTGATCGGGCCGTACGTCGAGCCCCAGCCGAGGACCAGCGTCCGGGCCTCGCCGGTCGGGTCGTCGACCTCGATGTCGGGCACCTCGATGCCGTCGATCTTCGCCTGCCGGGTGCGGACCATGAAGTCGTGATTGGCCGGGTCGTACGAGATGTTGCCCGTGCCGTCCTGCTTCTCGATGCCGCCGATGCGGTGTTCGAGACCCGGCGTGCCGGGGATCGCCCAGGGGCGTGCGAGGGTCTGCGGGTCGCGCTTGTACGGCCAGAAGACCTCGGTGCCGTCCTCGGCGGTGTGGTTCGGCCCGGAGGCGAACTGGACGCGCAGGTCCGGGAGTTCGTCGACCTCAGGGATGCGCCACGGCTCGCTGCCGTTGGCCAGGTAGCCGTCCGAGAGGAGCATGACCGGGGTGCGGTAGGTGACCGCGATCCGGGCGGCCTCGAGCGCCGCGTCGAAGCAGTCGGCGGGCGTCATCGGGGCGACGACGGGCACCGGCGCCTCGCCGTTGCGCCCGAACATCGCCTGGAGCAGGTCCGCCTGCTCGGTCTTGGTCGGTAGCCCGGTCGAGGGCCCGCCGCGCTGGATGTCGATGACGAGCAGCGGCAGTTCGAGGCTGACGGCGAGGCCGATGGTCTCGGACTTGAGGGCGACGCCGGGCCCGGAGGTCGTGGTGACGCCCAGGCTGCCGCCGAAGGCCGCGCCGAGCGCGGCGCCGATCCCGGCGATCTCGTCCTCGGCCTGGAAGGTGCGCACGCCGAAGTTCTTGTGCTTGCTCAGCTCATGGAGGATGTCGCTCGCCGGGGTGATCGGGTACGAGCCCAGGTACAGCGGCAGGTCCGCCTGCCGCGAGGCGGCGATCAGCCCGTACGAAAGCGCCAGGTTCCCCGAGATGTTGCGGTACGTGCCGGTGGGGAACGCGGTGGCGGCGGGCGCGACCTCGTAGGAGACCGCGAAGTCCTCCGTCGTCTCGCCGAAGTTCCAGCCCGCGTGGAACGCCGCGAGGTTCGCCGCCATGATCTCCGGCTTCTTGGCGAACTTCTGCTTCAGGAACTTCTCGGTGCCCTCGGTCGGCCGGTGGTACATCCAGCTGAGCAGGCCGAGCGCGAACATGTTCTTCGACCGGCCCGCGTCCTTGCGCGAGAGGTCGAACTCCTTGAGCGCCTCGACGGTCAGGGTCGTCAGCGGCACGGGATGCACGTGGTACCCGTCGAGCGAGCCGTCCTCCAGCGGGCTCGTCTCGTAGCCCACCTTCTGCATCGCCCGCTTGGTGAACTCGTCGGTGTTCACGATGACTTCGGCGCCGCGCGGCACGTCCCCGATGTTCGCCTTCAACGCGGCCGGGTTCATCGCCACCAGCACGTTCGGCGCGTCGCCGGGCGTGAGGATGTCGTGGTCGGCGAAGTGCAGCTGGAAGCTCGAGACGCCCGGCAGGGTGCCGGCGGGGGCGCGGATCTCCGCCGGGAAGTTCGGCAGAGTGGACAGATCGTTGCCGAACGACGCGGTCTCCGACGTGAAGCGGTCCCCTGTGAGCTGCATGCCGTCACCGGAGTCACCCGCGAACCGGATGATCACCCGGTCCACGCGCCGTACGTCCTTGCTCGATTGTCCCGGTGACGTGCGCTGCCCGCCGACGACAGCGCTGTCGGTCCCGTCGGCCTGCTCGGTGGTGCTACTGACCTGGCTGGTCACTGAACTGGACCTCCCTCGAGGCGGCTGTGCGGGCACGGCCGTCCCACCGGCCCTCCCAGGGCCCACCCTACGTCTGTAAGGGTCGCCTTCCTGAGGCGATTCGCATGGTGGACCGCCAAATGAGACGGCGGGTCGCCCCGATTTGTACGGTGATTCCCCCCTGAGGAGGACGCGCCCGGTCGGTCGATGGTTCTGCGGTGGGGTCTTTGGCGAGGCGCTCGGTGAGGTGCTCGGTGAGGTGCTCGGTGAGGTGCCGAAACGGCTGGTTCCCGTCCCTATATCTGACAGGGTGTCAGATATTCAGGAGTTCAGGTAGGTCAGCACGGCCAGTACGCGGCGGTGATCCCCGTCACTCTGGGACAGGCCCAGCTTCAGGAAGATGTTGCTGACGTGCTTCTCGACCGCGCCGTCGCTCACCACGAGCTGCCGGGCGATCGCCGAGTTCGTACGACCCTCCGCCATCAGGCCCAGCACCTCCCGCTCACGGGGCGTGAGATTCGCCAGCACGTCCTGCTTGCGGCTGCGGCCGAGCAGCTGCGCCACCACCTCGGGGTCGAGCGCGGTACCGCCCTCGGCGACCCGGACCACCGCGTCCACGAACTCCCTGACCTCGGCGACCCGGTCCTTGAGCAGATAGCCGACCCCGCGGCTGGAACCGGCCAGCAGCTCCGTGGCGTACTGCTCCTCCACGTACTGCGAGAGGACCAGTACGCCCAGGTCGGGGAAGCGGGCCCGCAGGCGCACCGCCGCGCGCACGCCCTCGTCCGTGTGGGTCGGCGGCATCCGGACGTCGGCGACGACCACGTCCGGCAGCTGCTGCTGTTCCCCCAGCTCGGTGATGGTCTTGACCAGCGCCTCCCCGTCGCCCACGCCCGCGACGACCTCGTGCCCGCGGTCCGTGAGCAGGCGGGTCAGGCCCTCCCTGAGCAGCACTGAATCCTCGGCGATGACGACCCGCACCTTGTCCTCCACGTTCCTCGTCCCCCCAGCCACGACGATCCCGCGACGATTCGCTCCGCGCGGGCCCCGATCGATCCTTGCCGATCCCGGTCGATCCTTATGGGCACAGCATTCCAGGGTTGGGGGGTGGGTGGCGGGAGATGACGGGGTCCCCCACCCATCTCCCGCCACCCGGCCCCTCCGGGGGCTCGACCCCACGGGGCGCGCACTCGGCGTCGGCCCCACGGTTCGCCTCCGGCACGTGCCCCTACGTCTTGGGCTCCGCCCACTGGCTCCATCCGGCTTCCCGGTCCTCCGCCTCGGGCTCGGCTCGCCCGTTCCATCCGGTTTCCCGGTCCTTCGCCTCGGGCTCGGCTCGCCCGTTCCATCCGGTTTCCCGGTCCTTCGCCTCGGGGCTCGGCTCGCCCGTTCCATCCGGTTTCCCGGTCCTCCGCCTCGGGGCTCCGC
This sequence comes from Streptomyces sp. SDT5-1, assembly GCF_052245995.1. Taxonomy (NCBI): domain Bacteria; kingdom Bacillati; phylum Actinomycetota; class Actinomycetes; order Kitasatosporales; family Streptomycetaceae; genus Streptomyces; species Streptomyces sp. SDT5-1. The sequence goes on from NZ_CM125963.1 coordinate 4,934,411, forward strand.
CCCGGCCCCCGCTGCTCAAGCGCCGCAGGGGCTTGAATCGCCTGGCTGCACTGCCCCGCCCGCCTGCCGGGTCCGGGGCCCCGGTGCCCGCCTATCTCCCACCCACCCGCCCCCTCCAGGGGCGTAGGCCCCGCGGGGTGCGCCTCCGGCGTCCGGCCCCCCGCGCCTTAATCGCCGATGGGGCTTGATCTTGCGGAACCGGTGTTACGCCCACGGGGATACAGCGGGGATGCACCTGCCCGCTCCGGTCCCGCCAGGCCCCCGTTGCCCGGCCCGTTGACTCCGCCGCCCGAGGTTCCCCGCCCCCTGTGGGGCGTCGCCACCACGGAGTCGGCTCCGCAACGAGTCCGGGAAGATCCGCCGCCAGGACGTCCGCTGCGGTGGACCGCACGCGCTTCGGCAAGCGACAGCCGGTACGGCTTCCCGCCCATTGCGGTCACCCGCACGCCGCGTAGGGCACTAGCCGTCGGTGCCGCGCTCCATCCGTGGCGGTCAGCCGTACGCGCCAGGCAAGCCGCTGAAGGGGCGCCGTACCGCACCGGGTCCGGAGGTGCCTCTGCGGCCGAGGCCGGGGCCGGGCCCACCCACTCCGCCGCCCGATTTCCCACCCACCCGCCCCCTCCGGGGGCGTGGGCTCCACGGGGCGCGGTAACCGCTGCGGTCGGCCGCACCCCGCCTCGGGCGCTCTTCCGCCGTAACGGCTCCCCACCCGTTACGGGGAGCCGTTACAGCCTTGGGCAGTCTGCCGCCTTGGGCGGCAGGGTGGGCAAGGCGGCGCCCGGTGCCGCGTGTCGAGGGGAGGGGGTCGGCCACGGTGCAGAGGTTGGGGTGCGCCGCCGGTGCGGCGCGAGGGGAATGGGGTGCCCCGTGGGGCTGCAGCCCCCCGGAGAGGGCGGGCGGGTGGGAGATAGGCGGGGGTCGGAGGCCCGAGGGTGGACGGCGTCGATGGGACGGTGGGCGTCGGGCCCGGTGCGAACCCCGTCGCGGTGAGCCCCGAACCACAGGCCAAGGCCAACGTGCCCCGGCTCCGCGCTCAGGAACCACGAGCCCAAGCGAACGCGCCCCACGGTGCGGCACAACACGGGCCACGGGCCCAGGTAAACGCCCCACGGCGCCGCGGGCCCGTGAATGCCCCACGGCGCGGCGCAACGGGGGGCTGCCCCAGACGCACGTCCCCGGTGCCGCGCAGCGGAAGCCGGAGCCTCGGCCCCGGGCGACGTCACCCGTTCCCGCTGGTGGCGTGTGTCGAGGGGGTGGCGTCGGCCACGGTGCAGCGGTGGGTGTGCCGGTGCGGCGTGAGGCGAATGGGGTGCCCCGTGGGGCCGCAGCCCCCGGAGGGGGCGGGTGGGTGGGAGATAGGCGGGGGACGGAGCCCCGGGCGCGGGCCGCGTCAACGGGACAGGGGAGCGTCGCCTGGCGTCAACCCCGTCGCGGCGAACCCTGAACCACAGACCCAGGCCAACGCCCCCCACCCCGTACAAGCGAAAGGTCACCGGCCCCCCCGGCCCCGGTGACCCACCCGCCCGCCGGCACGGCCCACCTCACCCGGACCGACCAGCCGCCCGCCGGCACGGCCCACCTCACCCGGACCGACCAGCCGCCCGCCGGCACGGCCCACCTCACCCGAACCGACCCCCCACCCGCCGGTACGGCACACCCCTACCCGAACCGACCCGCCCCCGCCGGGACGGCCTACGCCGACCGCCAAGGAAGCTCCGCCGTCGCCCGCGTCGGGCCACCCGGAGGCGACTCCAGGACCAGAATCCCGTCGACCGCATCAAGGCGCCCCGCCAGCGCCGCCACCCCGGACCCGCCGGAGGCAACCGCCCCGCCGCCCCCGTTGTCGTACACCTGCACCATCAACCGGTCCCGGGCCCGCCACACATCGACCTCCGCCCGCGTGGCCCCGCTGTGCTCGGAGACGTTCCGCAGCAGCTCGGACACGGCGAAGTACGCGATGCCCTCGATGGCCGGCGCGGGCCGCTCCGCCAGGTCGACCTCCACCTTCACCGGCACCGTGCACCGCGACGCCACCGCGGACAGCGCCGCGTCGAGCCCCCGGTCGGTGAGCACGGCGGGGTGGATGCCCCGCGCGAGGTCCCGCAACTCCTGGAGCGCCGTCTTCACCTCACCGTGCGCCTCGTCGACCATCCGCGCCGCCGTCGCCGGATCCTCGCCGAGCTTCTCCTTGGCCGCGCCGAGGTCCATCGCCAGGTTGACGAGCCGCGCCTGCGCCCCGTCGTGCAGATCGCGTTCGATGCGCCGCAGGTCGGCGGCGGCCGTGTCGGCGACGACGCCCCGGTCGGACTCCAGCTCCGTCACGCGCGACGCGAGCCGCGAGGGCCCGAGCAGCCCGATCACCATCAGCCGGTCCACCGTCGTCAGCGCCCGGATCACCCACGGCGTGGCGAGCGTGACGAGCAGCCCGACCACCGCGGTCACCGTGATCTCGAACGGGTTGTCGAGGTACACGGCGTGCCCCGCGTCCCCGTACAGCTGAATGCCGTCCTGCCCCACGTACGCCGGGAACACCCACCGCCACAGCGGATACGTGAGCATCGTCCACCCCGTCGCCCAGAAGCTGAGCCCCACGGCGAACCCGAACACCGCCCACGGCAGGTGCAGCACCCCGTACAGCAGATGCCGCCACGAGACGCCGCTCTTGAGCGTCGCCCCCATCCACCCCATCGGCCCGCCCGAACGCGGCCGCAGCGGCTCCGGCGTCCCCACGTCGACGCCGAGCAGCCCGCGCGCCCGCACCCGCTCCAACGCGCCGAGCCCGCGCGCCCCCGCGAGCGCCGCCGCGAGCACCGGCACGCCGATGAACGTGATCAGCAGCCCGACCCCGAGCGACGTCATCGTCACGGCCCACACGAACCCGATGATGCCGAGCGGCAGGTTGAGCAGCAGATATCCGAACTCCCGCCACGTCCGCCCCTCGATCGGCGCCCGCAGCCCCGCCGGCAGCCGGTCCAGCCCGCTCGGCCGCCGCGGACCGCCGCCGCGGCCGTCCTCTTCGTAGGAGGAGGAGTACGCGTACGCGTACGTGTCGCGTTCCTCGCCGTATCCGTACGGGTGCGTGGCCATCGGTGCCGTCCGTTCTGCTCGGTCTGCCGGGGGAGCGGTCGTGTCGATCCGCCGCTTCAAGATCGATCCGCGGCGTCCATCCGTTGCTTCAAGCCTCCTCGCGGACCGGTTCCGCGACCATGCGGCGGGTCGGCGTCTTCGACCGGGGGTTTTCCCTACCTCCGGGGCGCCGCCTCGGTCCGGTCGCGCCACGGCAGCTCCGCCGTGACCGTGGTCGGGCCGCCCTCCGGCGAGTCGACGACGAACAGCCCGTCGACCGCGTCGAGCCGCTCCGCGAGCCCCGCCATGCCGGTGCCCTTGCCGAGGCTCGCGCCGCCCCGCCCGTCGTCCCACACCTGGATGAGCAGCCGGTCCTGGGAACGCCACACGTCGACCGACGCCGACTTCGCGCCGCTGTGCTTGCTGACGTTCTGGAGCAGCTCGGAGACCGTGAAGTACGCGATGCCCTCGATCGCCTCGGCGGGCCTGGCCGGCAGTTCGGCCGTCACCTTCACCGGCACGGTGCAGCGTGAGGCCACCGCGGACAGCGCCGCGTCGAGCCCCCGGTCGGTGAGGACGGCGGGGTGGATGCCGCGCGCGAGGTCCCGGAGTTCCTGGAGCGCGAGCTTCACCTCGCCGTGCGCCTCGTCGACCATCGCCGCGACCGCGTCGTCGGCCTGGCCCTCCAGGAGCTTCTCCTTCGCGAGGCCGAGGCCCATCGCCAGGTTCACCAGACGGGCCTGCGCCCCGTCGTGCAGATCGCGTTCGATGCGCCGCAGGTCGGCGGCCGCGGTGTCGACGACGACGCCGCGGTCCGACTCCAGTTCGGCGATCCGCCGTTCCAGCTCGTCGGACGGCGAGAGCAGCGCGCGCACCATCGCCCGGTCCGCGTTGCCGAGCCCGCGCGCGATGAACGGCAGTACGGGCCACAGCGCGAACAGACCGACCAGCGTGACCGCGAACGTCAGTACGGCCCACGGCAGCCTGATCACCTCGTACAGCACCGTGCGCCAGCCCACCGGGTCCTTGAGCCCGGTCCACAGCCAGCCGAAGAAGCCGTCCGCGCGCCGCACCGGCAGCGGGCTCGGCTCGTCGATGCGAATGCCGAGCAGCGCCCGCGCCCGACCGCGCTCCGCCTTGCCGAGCAGCCGCGCGCCGCGCAGCCCGCCGGCGATCAGCGGCAGCCCGATCACGGTGACGGTGAGGCCCGCGCCGAGGGACAGCATCGTGACGGCGTACACGAATCCGAAGACGGACAGCGGGAAGCTGCTGAGGAGATAGGCGATCTCCTTCCACGTCGTGCTGTCGTAGCCGAGGCGCGGCGGCGGCAGCACCGGGTGGTCTTCGGAGGTGTCGAGAGGCTCGGTCATAGCCGAAAGAGTGCCCTGGCCCGGGGCGTGGCGCCATGAGGACGGCCGCCAAGTCGAGCGGGGGATAACCCCACCTCGCGTCCCCCGGTCGAGAGTGCACGGCCCCGGGCTGCTTACCGTCCCTTTAACAGGGCCTAGACTCCCGTGCGTACAGATCGTCGAACACAACGAACTCGCGAGGGGCGCAGGTAGTGACGGGATCGGACGTGACCGTCATCGCGGCGGACTACTTCCAGTCGTACTCGGTGGTCGGACTGCTCGCCGTCGTCGGCGTGCTCTTCGTGGCCGTGGCCTTCGGCTCGGGCAGGCTGCTGCGTCCGGTGGTCCCCACCAGGGAGAAGTTCCTGACGTACGAATGCGGCGTCGACCCCGTCGGCGACGGCTGGGCCCACACCCAGGTCCGCTACTACGTGTACGCCTTCCTCTACGTGATCTTCGCCGTCGACTCGATCTTCCTCTTCCCCTGGGCCACGGTCTTCGCCGCGCCGGGTTACGGCGCGACGACCCTCGTCGAGATGTTCGTCTTCCTCGGCTTCCTCACCGTGGGCCTGCTGTACGCATACAAGAAGGGCGTCCTTACGTGGACGTGACTCCGGAGCCTGTCCTGTTGCCCGAGCCGAAGAAGTTGGGCGTGCTCTCGCGGCTCGCCCCCGAGCCGATGAAGGTGGTCCTCAACTGGGGCCGCCGGTACAGCCTGTGGGTCTTCAACTTCGGCCTCGCCTGCTGCGCCATCGAGTTCATCGCCGCGTCCATGGCGCGCCACGACTTCATCCGGCTCGGCGTGATCCCGTTCGCGCCCGGCCCGCGCCAGGCGGACCTGATGGTCGTCTCGGGCACGGTCACGGACAAGATGGCCCCCGCCGTGAAGCGTCTGTACGAGCAGATGCCCGAGCCGAAGTACGTCATCTCGTTCGGCGCCTGCTCCAACTGCGGCGGCCCGTACTGGGATTCGTACTCGGTCACCAAGGGCGTCGACCAGATCATCCCCGTCGACGTGTACGTGCCCGGGTGCCCGCCCCGTCCCGAGGCGCTGCTCCAGGGCATCCTCAAACTCCAGGAGAAGATCGCCCGCGAGTCGCTCGGCGAGCGGTACGCGTCCGCCGACGCGGCGGCGGGCCGGCCCTCGGCGGCGGCGCTGAGCAGCGGCCTTGTGCAGCCCCCGAAGCCGGGCGGTGCGGCATGAGCGCGGGCTGGCTTCCCCACCCCGTCGAGGAACTGTTCGGCGCCGAGGCCACGGTCGAGGAGGCGTACGACCTGCTGACGGTCGACGTCCCCGCGGCGGAGTGGATCGCGGCGCTGACGACGGCCCGTACGACGCTGGGGTGCACGTACTTCGACTGGCTGAGCGCGGTCGACGAGCCGGAGACCGGGTTCCGCGTGTGCGCGCACGTCGCCGCCGTGGCCCCCGGTTCCGTACGACGCCTGCTGCTGCGCACGACGGTTCCGCACGCGGCGCCGGTCCTCGCGTCGGCGGTCGAGGTGTACGCGGGCGCGGCGTGGCACGAGCGCGAGACGCACGAGATGTTCGGCGTGGACTTCACCGACCACCCGGGTCTCGACCCGCTCCTGCTGCCCGACGGCTTCGAGGGGCACCCGCTGCGCAAGGACTTCGTGCTCGCGGCGCGGGTCGCGAAGGCGTGGCCGGGCGCGAAGGAGCCGGGGGAGTCGGAGCATGGCGGCCCCAAGCGGCGCCAGATGCTGCCACCCGGCGTCCCCGACCCGAACGAATGGGGCCCGCTGAAGGGGCAGCTGCCGCCTGCCCCTGCGCGGCCCGCCCGGGGTGCGCGTGCGGCGGGCGCCGCGGGCGCGGCCGCCGGGGAGCGACCGGCGCGGCGTACGCGCTCCGCGAGCCAGGGCTCGGCGAGCCAGGCGGCGGGCGAGACCCCGGCGGAGACTCCGGAGGCTCCGGCGCGTCCGGTACGGCGCTCCCGCAGCGCCTCCCAGGGGTCCGCCTCGCAACGCACGACGCCCACGGAGCCCACGGAGCCGAAGGCGCCGGCACCGAAACCCCGGTCGACGGACGCGCCCTGGCACCACGCCAAGCCCGCCTTCGACGAGGACGCGAAGAAGCCGGAAGCCACTCCGGACGAGAACCCGACGGACAACGACGCGACGGACAACACCTCGACGGACAACAACGGAGGCAACGAGTGAACGACGCCCTCGACGTCGCGCTGCGCCTCGTCGTCGTCTTCGTCGCCTTCCTGGTGCTCCCCCTGCTCGTCGGCCAGACCGAACACAAGGTCATGGCCCACATGCAGGGCCGCCTCGGCCCCATGTACGCGGGCGGTTTCCACGGCTGGGCCCAACTGGTCGCCGACGGCGTCAAGTTCGCGCAGAAGGAGGACGTGGTCCCGGCCGACGCCGACCGCCGCGTCTTCCAGCTCGCCCCGGCGGTCGCCCTGCTCCCGTACCTCCTCGTGCTTCTGGCCGTCCCGGTCGGACCCGGCGACGGCGCGGTCGGCGCGGTCGTCGACGCGGGCATCTTCTTCGTGCTCGCGGTGATGGGCGTCGGCGTGCTCGGCTCGCTGATGGCGGGCTGGGCGAGCGCCAACAAGTTCTCCCTCCTGGGCGGCCTGCGCACCGCTGCCCAACTCCTGGCGTACGAACTCCCGATGCTGCTCGCGGCGGCCTCCGTGGCGATGGCCGCCGGCACGGTCTCCCTGCCCGGCATCCTCGACGCCTTCGAGTGGTGGTGGCTGCCCTGGCAGATCGTCGGCGCCCTCGTCTTCTTCGTGGCGGGCCTCGCCGAACTCCAGCGTCCTCCCTTCGACATGCCGGTCGCCGACTCCGAGATCATCTTCGGCGCGTACACCGAGTACACGGGCCTGCGCTTCGCCCTGTTCCTGCTCGCCGAGTACGCGGGCATCGTCGTCCTCTGCGGACTGACCACGGTCCTCTTCCTGGGCGGCTGGCACGGGCCCTGGGGCGCCGACGGGCTCGGCTGGGTCTGGACCCTCCTCAAGACCGCGGTCCTCGCCTTCGTCGTGATCTGGCTCCGCGTCTCGTACCCGCGCCTGCGCGAGGACCAGTTGCAGAAGCTCGCCTGGACCACCCTCGTCCCCCTCGCCCTCGCGCAGATCGCGCTCACCGGAATCGTGAAGGTGGCGATCAACTGATGCCCGCGAACTTCCCCGGGTCCGGCCTGGCCAAGGGCCTCGCCGTCACCCTGCGCACGATGACGCGCAAGACCGTCACCGAGCAGTACCCCGACGCCCAGCCCGAACTGCCGCCCCGCACCCGCGGCGTGATCGGTCTGTTCGAGGAGAACTGCACGGTCTGCATGCTGTGCGCCCGCGAGTGCCCCGACTGGTGCATCTACATCGACTCCCACAAGGAGACGGTGCCGCCCGCCGCGCCCGGCGGCCGCGAGCGCTCCCGCAACGTCCTCGACCGGTTCGCCATCGACTTCTCCCTCTGCATGTACTGCGGTATCTGCATCGAGGTGTGCCCCTTCGACGCGCTGTTCTGGTCCCCGGAGTTCGAGTACGCGGAGACCGACATCCGCGAGCTCACCCACGAACGCGACAAGCTCCGCGAGTGGATGTGGACCGTCCCGTCCCCACCCGCCCTCGACCCCGCCTCCGAGGACCCGAAGGAACTGGCAGCCGCCCGCAAGACCGCGGACAAACTGGCAGCGGCCCAGGAAGCGGCAGCCCAGGAGGCAGCCGCCCAGGGAGCCGCGGCCCAAGAGCCGGCCACCCCGGAGGCCCCGCCCGCCGACCCGAAGGCATCGGGCGCCGCACCGGAGGCCACCCCCAACGACACCGGAGAGGAGCCCACCGCATGACCCTCGCCGCACCGGCCGCCGTCGCCACGGCCGCCGAGAGCCCCGGGTTCCTCTCCCCGTCGGGCGTCGAGATCGCCTTCGTGCTCGTCGGCCTGGTCACCTTCGCCGCGGCGATCGTCACCGTCACGACGAAGCAACTGGTGCACGCCGCCCTGTGGCTGGTCGTCGCCCTCGGCGGCCTGGCCGTCGAGTACCTCCTGCTCACCGCCGAGTTCATCGCCTGGGTGCAGGTCCTCATCTACGTCGGTTCCGTCGTGGTCCTCCTCCTGTTCGGCCTGATGCTGACCCGCGCGCCCATCGGCCGCTCCCCGGACGCGGACAGCCCGAACCGCTGGGCCGCCCTGACCGTCGCGGTGGCCTCAGCCGCCGCCCTGGTCTGGGTCGTCGTCGACGCCTTCCGCACGACCTGGATCGACCTCGACGTGGTCCAGGGCAGCACGGGCGTCACCGGCTCGATTCTCTTCAAGCACTGGGTCCTGCCGTTCGAGGCGCTGTCGGTGCTCCTGCTCGCCGCCCTGGTCGGCGCCATCGTCCTGTCGCGCAAGAAGAACGCCGACGCCGCCCCGGCGACCGCGGCCCCGGCGGCCGGAGCCCCCGGCACCCCCGAAGGTGAGGGAACCCGCTGATGCACCTCGCCTACCCCGCCGTCCTCTCCTCCCTCCTCTTCTGCACGGGCCTGTACGGCGTACTGGCCCGCCGCAACGCGATCCTGGTCCTGATGTCCGTCGAGCTGATGCTCAACGCCGTCAACCTGAACCTCGTCGCCTTCGACGTCTGGCTGCGCGACACCCTCCACGCGGGCCAGGCCCTGACCCTGTTCACCATCGCCATCGCCGCCGCCGAGATCGGCATCGGCCTGGCGATCGTCCTGGCCGTCCACCGCAGCCGCGGCACGTCGGACATCGACAAGCTCCGCGACTCCGCCGAGCCCCTCGACCCGGCCGACGATCCGGACGCCGACCCGCACCACCCGTCCGACGCCGGCGCGGCAGCCGACGCCCCGGCGCCGACGGCGGACAAGAAGGCCGAGGCCACCGCGTGACCACCACGAACCTCGCCGTGCTCGTCCCTCTCCTGCCGTTCCTCGGCGCCGTCGCGGGCCTGCTCCTCGGCCGCGCGGCCCCCGCCTTCGTCCGCCCGCTGGCCGTCCTGCCGACGCTGGCCGCGCTGGCCCTCGCCGCCACGGTCGCCCTCGACCAGGGCGGCGGCTCGGGCAACGGCACGGCGGCCCTCGACGCGCACACCCAGCTCGCCCCGACCGGCTCCGTGCCGATCGAACTCGCCCTGCACATCGACGGTTTCGCCGCCCTCGTCGCCGTCCTGGTCGGCCTGGTCGCGACCTGCGTGCAGATCTACTCGACGGGCTATCTCCGCGACGACCCGCGCTACCCCTCGTACGCGGCGCTCGTCTCGCTCTTCACCTCCGCGATGCTCCTGGTCGTCTACAGCGGCGACCTGATGGTCCTGCTGGTCGGCTGGGAAGTCATGGGCATCTGCTCGTATTTCCTCGTCGGCCACTACTGGGAGACCCCCGAGGCGCGGGCCGCCTCCCTCAAGGCGTTCCTGGTCACCAAGCTCGGCGACGTCCCCTTCCTGATCGGCCTGTTCGCGCTCGCCACGGAGGCGGGCTCGTTCCGCATCACGACGATCCTGGGCAAGGTCACCAGCGAGGGCGGCCTCGACCACCCGACCCTGATCGCCCTGCTGCTCCTCGCCGGTGTCGCGGGCAAGTCCGCGCAGTTCCCGCTGCACACCTGGCTGCCCGACGCGATGGCGGGCCCCACGCCCGTCTCCGCGCTGATCCACGCCGCGACGATGGTCGCCGCCGGCGTCTACTTCGTCGCCCGCCTCCTCCCGGTCTTCGCCGCCTCGCAGGCGGCGCTGATCGTGCTCGCCGTCATGGCCGCGGTGACCATGGCGGGCTCCGCCCTCGCCGCGCTCGCGCAGGACGACATCAAGCGGGTCCTCGCGTACTCGACCGTCGGCCAGCTCGGCTACATGACCGGCGCCCTCGCCGTCGGCAACCGCGACGCCGCCGTCTTCCACCTCCTCTCGCACGGCGCCTTCAAGGCGCTGCTGTTCCTCGCGGCGGGCGTGGTCATCCACGCCGCCGGCACCAACTCGCTGGCCGCGATGTCCCGCATGCGGAACCTGCGCGACCGCGTGCCCGACGCCTTCTGGACGATGACCGTGGCGCTGCTGGCGCTCGCCGCGATCCCGCCCTTCAGCGGCTTCTTCTCCAAGGAGGCCGTCCTCGGCGCCGCCGAGCACACCGCCGTCGGCGAGGGCAGCGGCCCGCTGGCCGCCCCCGCCGCGTCCGGCTGGATCGTCCTCGTCGCAGGCCTGCTCACCGCCGTACTCACCGCCGCCTACGCGACCCGCCTCTGGCTCCTCGCCTTCAACGGCCGGGACGGCGAGGCCCCCGACCACGGCAGGCAGCCGGTCGCGATGAACGTCGTCCTGTGGGTCCTGGCGATCCCCTCCCTCGGCTTCGGACTCCTCGCGGGCGTGCTGCCCGACTGGTTCGACGGCACGTCCCTCACCCCGACGCTGACCACCTCCGTGCTCGGCACCGGCTTCGCGCTCGTCGGCGGCCTCGTCACCTACGCGGCCTGGCGCCACACCACCGCGATGGCGGCCCGCCGCACCCCGATCGGCGCCGTCGCCGTCGACACCGAGTCGGGCGACGCGGGCCTGGTCGAGGCCGAGGCCATCGCGACGCACGCCCCCGCGTACGGCGACGTCGCGAGCGCCCCCGATCCGTCGGACCCCGGCCGCCTGCTGCTCGGCCCGCTGCACCGTCACGCGGCCGTCGGCTTCCACCTCGACGCCGGCTACGCGGCGCTCTTCGTCCGCCCGGTGCAGGCCGGCGCCACCCTGGTCCGCTTCCTCGACCGGGCCGTCGTCGACACCTACGTACGCGGAGCGGCCGAGGCACCGAAGGCGCTGGGCTGGGCCGTGCGCAGGGCCCAGACCGGAAACGTGCAGACCTACCTCAGCGCACTGCTCGCAGGCACCGTCGTCCTGGTGGTCGCCGTCGTCCTCGTCGCCACCGCCGGAGCGTGAGCAGCCGTGATCGATATCAGCGAATCCGTGATGCAGTTCCTTCTCGCATTGATCGTCGTCGGCCCGCTCATCGGCGCCGTCGCCGCTCTTCTCCCCGCCCCGCCCGGGCTGAAGGGGAAGTCGCCCGACCAGGCCGTGCTCCGCCACGGTGTGACCGTGACCGGCGTGATCCTCATCGCCGCGATCGTCCTCGCGCTCGGCTTCGACCACGACCAGCCGTCGAAGATGCAGGCCACGACCGACATCAGCTGGATCCCGGCGCTCGACGTGCGGATCCACCTCGGCATCGACGGCATCTCCCTCCCCCTCCTGGTGCTCACGGCGCTGCTGACGTTCCTGTGCGCGCTGTACTCCTACTTCAAGATGCCTTCGGGCCCGTCCCCCAAGGCCTTCGTCGCCCTGATCCTCGTCCTGGAATCGGGCACCCTCGCGACCTTCGCCGTCCTGGACCTCCTCCTCTTCTTCCTCGCGTTCGAGATGGTCCTCATCCCGATGTACTTCCTCATCGCCCGCTGGGGCGGAGAGGGACGAGCGCAGGCGGCGTGGAAGTTCATCCTGTTCACGCTGCTCGGCTCGGTCGTGATGCTGCTCGGCCTCCTCCTTATCGGTGTTAAGTCGGGCACGTTCGACATGATGGCACTGGCCACTGACAACGGCCGGGGCCTGACCACGTCCGTGCAGGTCATCGCCGTTCTGGCGATCGGGATCGGGCTCGCGGTGAAGACGCCCATGTGGCCGCTGCACAGCTGGCTGCCGGACGCCCACACCGCCGCCCCGACCGTCGGCTCGGTGCTCCTGGCCGGCGTGCTGCTGAAGATGGGTACGTACGGATTCGTCCGGATCCTGCTCCCCGTCGCGCCCGACGGAATGCGGACCTTCGCCCCGTACCTCGCCGCGCTCGCCGTCGTCGGGATCATCTACGGGTCCCTGGCCTGCCTGAACCTCGCGAAGCAGGGCGCGAAGGGCGATCTCAAGCGCCTCATCGCCTACTCCTCCGTCGGCCACATGGGCTTCGTGCTGCTCGGCATCGCGTCGATGAGCCCGACCGGCGTGAACGGCGCGCTGTTCGCGAACATCGCCCACGGCCTCATCACCGGCCTCCTCTTCTTCCTCGTCGGCGCGCTCAAGGACCGGGCCGGCACCAGCGACCTCGACGCCCTCGCCGAGCAGGGCGGCATGGCCTTGTACGGGAAGGCTCCGCGCCTCGGCGGCCTGCTCGCGTTCGCCGCCGTCGCCTCGCTCGGCCTGCCGGGCCTCGCCGGGTTCTGGGGCGAGATGCTCGCCCTGTTCGGCGCGTTCAGGCCCGCCGACGGCCTCAGCCGCCCGGCGTTCCTCGTGTTCATGGCGATCGCCGCCTTCGGCACGCTGCTCACCGCCGCGTACCTGCTCATCGTGGTCCGCCGCGTCTGCATGGGCCCGCGCCCGAAGGAAGCGCCGGCGGCCCCCGAGGCGCCGGTCCTCGCGGATGTGCGCGGCTACGAGTTCGCCGCCTGGACCCCGCTCGTCGCCCTCACCGTCCTCGCGGGCCTGTGGCCCGCAGCCCTGCTCGGCCTCACGAACCCGGCCGTGCAGAAGCTCCTCGCAGGAGGCCTCCAGTGATCGCCGTCGCCGCGCCCTCCGTGGCGTCCCTCGTCCAGTCCGTCGACTGGGTCGCCATCGCGCCGCCCACGATCGCGGCGGTCGTGGGCCTCGTCGTCCTGGTCGCCGACCTGTTCGTGGGGGAGGCCCGCAAGCCGGTCCTGGGCTGGATCTCCGTCGCGGGCCTGGCCGCCGCGGCGCTCGCGCTCCTGCCGCTCATCGGGGACGAGCGCTCCACGTTCTGCCTCCGTGGCGCCCCCTACGAGGCCTGCAGCTACACGGCGGACCGCTTCACCCTGGTCGTCCAGTTCCTGGTCCTGGCCGGGGCCCTGCTCACCGCGCTGCTCTCGATCAGCTCCCTCAAGGACGCGAAGAAGGCGAACCGGCCGCTTCCGGAGGGCGAGTTCTGGTTCCTCCTCCTGTCGTCCGCCGCGGGCGCGGCCCTGCTGCCCGCCTCCCGCGACCTCGCCACCCTCGTGGTCGCCCTGGAGGTCGCCTCGCTGCCCGCCTTCGCCCTCGTGGGCCTCAAGCAGGGCGACAGGCGCTCCTCCGACGCGGCCCTGAAGTTCTTCCTGTCCTCGGTCACCGCGACCGCCGTCACCCTGCTCGGTGTGAGCTTCGTGTACGCGGCCACCGGCTCCCTGCACCTCACCAGGGTGGCCACGGAACTCACGCACGTGGACGGCCAGTTCCACACGCTCGCCCAGGCCGGCGTCGCGCTCACCCTCGTGGGCTTCGCCTTCAAGACGGCCGCCGTGCCGTTCCACTTCTGGGTGCCCGACACCTACGTGGGCGCGCCGTTGCCGATCGCCGCCTACTTGTCGGTCATCGGCAAGGCCGTCGGCTTCTCGGGCCTCATCCTCGTCACGGTCGTCGCCTTCCCCTCGTACGCCGACGTGTGGGGCCCCGCCCTGGCCGCGCTCGCCGCGCTCACCATGACCGTCGGCAACGTCGCCGCCCTGCGGCAGCAGGCCACGCGCGCGTACAGCGCCGTCCGCCTGCTCGCCTGGTCGTCCGTCGGCCAGGCCGGCTACCTCCTGGTGCCGATCGCCGCGGCCGCCTACTCCGACGACCCCCAGAAGTCGATCGGATCCACCCTCGCGTACGCCCTCATGTACGCCGCGGTGAACCTCGGCGCTTTCGCGGTGGCCGCCCTGGTCGCCCGTACGAAGCCGCTGAACCGCGTCAGCGACTACCGGGGCCTGTACGCCGCCCGCCCGCTCGCCGCGCTCGTCCTGGGCTTCTTCCTGCTGTGCCTCGCGGGGCTGCCGCCCGGCATCATCGGCCTGTTTGCGAAGGTCACGGTCTTCTCCGCGGCCGTCGACGCGGGCCTCGGCTGGCTCGCCGTCGTGATGGCCGTGAACGTCGTGATCGCCCTCGTCTACTACCTCCAGTGGACCGCGACGCTCTTCCGCGCCCCTGAAGGAGCCACCGAAGGCGCCGCTGCAGGAGCCGCCGCGGGCGCCCCGGCCGTCGCGCGCCGCGCTTCCGTGCCGCTCACCGCCGCGATCGCCGTCACGGCCGTCATCGGAGTCGCGCTCTCCGGCGCCCCGCAATTGGTGCTGCGTTTTGCCTCGACGGGCCTCTTCTAGGCACCCTCGTACGACATCACATGCGGGCCGCCCCACAGGCCCCACCAGCCCCACACCAAGGAGACAGGCGCCGTGCTGAGCGGGTTCAAGGAATTCATCCTTCGCGGAAACATCATCACGATGGCCATCGGCCTCGCGGTCGGAACCGCGTTCACGGCCGTGGTCACCGCGCTCAGCACGGCGTTCATCGCCCCGCTCGTCGGTCTCGCCACCCGGTCCACGGGCGACTTCAGTGAGGCGCACTTCACGGTCGAGGGCACCGACTTCCCGTACGGCAAGTTCGTCAGCGCGATCATCGCCTTCCTGATCACCGCCGCGGTGCTCTACTTCCTGATCGTCGTCCCGATGATGAAGCTCCAGGCACGCATGGACCGCAACAAGCCGGTCGACATCAAGGCCGCCCTGCGCGACTGCCCGCGCTGCTACACCCAGATCCCCGGCATCGCCACCCGCTGCGCGCACTGCACGAGCGAGATCGAGGCCGACCCGGAGGCCCTGGAGCTCGCCGGTCTGCCGCAGCAGCGCTGACCCGGTCGGCCTACACGCCCGCACGGGCGGCCCGGCGCGCACAAGGGAACTCGGCCCCCTCGTCTGGCGTTGACCAGTGAGGGAGGGTCCACTGGACGTGGAACACGGCGTGGCGACACGCACCGGCTCCAGACCCAGTGGAAGCAGCAGATCAGCAAGCAGTGGGTTCCCCTGCCGCACCATCAGGAGGGCGTACCGTGCACCGCCGGCACAACGGGTTGAAGACCGCCGTACTCCTCGGCGGTCTGTCCGCCCTGATCCTCGTCATCGGCAGCTTCTTCGGCCGGACGGGACTCATCATCGGGCTCGTCATCGCCCTGGGGACGAACGCGTACGCGTACTGGAACAGCGACAAGCTGGCCCTGCGCGCGATGCGGGCACGCCCGGTGAGCGAGTTCGAGGCGCCCGCGCTCTACCGGATGGTGCGCGAGCTCTCCACGCAGGCGCGCCAGCCCATGCCGCGCCTCTACATCTCGCCCACGGAGGCGCCGAACGCGTTCGCGACGGGCCGCAATCCGCGCAACGCGGCGGTGTGCTGCACCGAGGGCATCCTGCGCATCCTGGACGAGCGCGAGCTGCGCGGCGTCATCGGGCACGAGCTCAGCCATGTCTACAACCGGGACATCCTGATCTCCTCGGTCGCCGGCGCCCTCGCCTCCGTGATCATGTTCCTGGTCAACTTCGCGTGGCTCATCCCGGTCGGCCGTTCGAACGACGACGACGGGCCCGGCCTCTTCGGGATGCTCCTGATCATGATCCTGGGGCCACTCGCCGCGTCCCTCATCCAGCTCGCCATCAGCCGCTCCCGCGAGTACGAGGCCGACGCCTCCGGGGCCCAGCTGACCGGCGATCCACTGGCCCTGGCGAGCGCCCTGCGCAAGCTCGACGCGGGCACGAAGCAGCTGCCGCTGCCGCCGGAGCCGCGCATCGAGACGGCGAGCCACATGATGATCGCCAACCCCTTCCGCCCCGGTCAGGGGATGTCGAAGATGTTCTCCACGCACCCGCCGATGGCGGACCGTATCTCCCGGCTCGAGCAGATGGCAGGTCGCCAGCAGTGAAGACAATCCTGAACGTCATATGGCTGATCCTGAGCGGCTTCTGGCTGTTCCTCGGCTACGTGCTGGCCGGTCTCCTGCTCTGCGTCACGATCATCGGCATCCCGTTCGGCATCGCCGCCTTCAGGATCGGCGTCTACGCCCTGTGGCCGTTCGGGCAGACGACGGTCGAGCGCAGGGACGCGGGAGCGCCCTCCTGCGTGGGAAACGTGCTGTGGCTGCTCCTCGCGGGCTGGTGGCTGGCCCTGGCGCACATCGTCACGGGCCTCGCCCTGTGCGTGACGATCATCGGGATCCCGTTCGGCATCGCCAACTTCAAGATGATCCCGATCTCGCTGCTCCCGCTGGGCCGCGAGATCGTTCCCACGGACCAGCCGTTCGCCGCGCGTTAGGCCGCACCACGCGCGCGTAGCCGCACCGCGTAGGCGAGCGCCCCGACGGCGATGACGGCCGCCCCGGCCGCCACCGACGACAGCGGCAGCGAGCACGCGAGGGCCAGACAGCCGACGACCCCGAGGGCCGGCAGCGCCCGCGCGCGCACCGCGGAACTCAGCGTCCACGCCGAGGCGTTCGCGACGGCGTAGTACAGCAGCACCCCGAACGACGAGAAGCCGATCGCCCCGCGTACGTCCCCGAGGGCGGCCACGACCGCCACGACCGCGCCCACCGCCAGCTCGGCCCGACGCGGCACCTGGAAGCGCGGATGGACGGCCGCCAGGGCGCCCGGCAGATGCCGGTCGCGCGCCATCGCGAGCGTCGTCCGCGACACGCCCAGAAGCAGCGCGAGCAGCGAGCCGAGCGCCGCCACGGCCGCCCCCACCCGCACCACCGGCACGAGCCCGTCGACCCCCGCGGCCCGTACGGCGTCGGCCAACGGGGCAGAGGCCCGCGCGAGCCCGTCCACGCCGAGCACGGCGACGGCGGCGGCGCCCACGGCCGCGTAGACGACCAACGTGATCCCGAGCGCCACCGGGATCGCGCGCGGAATCGTGCGCGCCGGATCCCGCACCTCCTCGCCCAGCGTCGCCACGCGCGCGTACCCGGCGAACGCGAAGAACAGCAGCCCCGCGCCGCTCAGCACGCCGCTGACGCCCTCCGAGAGCCCCGGAGCGAGCCGAGCCCCCTCGGCGCTCCCCGAGCCCGCACAGGCCACCACGACGGCCGCCAGGACGGCGAGCACGACGGCGACGACGACCCGCGTCAGCCACGCCGACTTCTCAACCCCGAAGCAGTTCACGGCAGTCAGCGCCACGACCGCCGCGACCGCCACCGCGTGCGCCTGCCCCGGCCACACGTACGTCCCCACCGTCAGCGCCATCGCCGCGCACGAGGCCGACTTGCCGACGACGAACGCCCAGCCCGCCAGATACCCCCAGAACGGCCCCAGCCGCTCCCGCCCGTACACGTACGTGCCCCCGGACACCGGGTACTCGGCCGCGAGCCGCGCCGACGACATGGCGTTGCAGTACGCCACCACGGCCGCGACCGCGAGCGCGTACAGCACGCCCGAACCGGCCGCCCGCGCCGCGGGCCCGAGCGCCGCGAAGACGCCCGCCCCGATCATCGATCCGAGCCCGACGACCACGGCGTCGCGCACACCGAGCGCCCGGCGGAGAGAAGCCTGCGACTGTGTCATGCGCCGCACCCTAAACGGCCCGTGCAACCACGGCATGCCTACCTGTCGTCCTATTGGGCAGCAGGTCAGGGCAACGCACCACGAGCAACACGGCGCCGCGGCACGGCACATGGCGCCGCGGCACTACAGAAGGGCAGAACGCGGAATGGGCATCATCGGCTGGATCATCCTTGGACTGCTGGCTGGTGCCATCGCCAAGTTCCTGCTGCCGGGCCGCGACCCGGGCGGCCTGATCGGCACCACCCTCATAGGCGTCGCGGGATCCTTCATCGGCGGCTGGATATCGTCCCGTTGGCTGGACCGCCCCATCACCACCGACTTCTACGACGGCGCCACCTGGGTCGCCGCGATCGGCGGCGCGCTCGTCCTCCTGATCGTCTACCGCATCTTCTTCGGCGACTCGCGCAGTCGCCGCTGAGCTGCAGCCGGCAGCAAGAAGGGGCGGCACCCGGCCGGGTGCCGCCCCTTTCTCGTGTCCGCTACCGGTAGTTCACGAACTGCAGCGCGAAGTCGAAGTCCTGCCCCTTGAGGAGCGCGATCACGGACTGCAGGTCGTCCCGGCTCTTGGAGCTGACCCGCAGCTCCTCGCCCTGCACCTGCGCCTTGACGCCCTTGGGGCCCTCGTCGCGGATGAGCTTGGCGACCTTCTTGGCGTTCTCCTGGGAGATGCCCTCCTCGATGGAGGCGAAGATCTTGTACTCCTTGCCGGACACCTGCGGCTCACCGGCGTCGAGCGACTTCAGGGAGATGCCGCGCTTCACCAGCTTGGACTGGAAGACGTCGAGGATGGCCTTGACCCGCTCCTCGGAGCTGGCCTCCATCAGGATCTTCTCGCCGGACCAGGAGATGGAGGCGCCGACGTTCTTGAAGTCGTAGCGCTGCGAGATTTCCTTGGCGGCCTGGTTGAGGGCGTTGTCGACCTCCTGCCGCTCGACCTTCGAGACGATGTCGAAACTGGAGTCGGCCATGTCCTGTGGCTCCTTGTATCGGGGGTGGATCGGGTACCGGCCGGGATCCGACCGGGTCCTGCTCGGGCTGCGCGCCGGGGGCTCCGCACCGAGTGCAAAGCCTAGCCACCGCTCCGCGCCCGGCCGCCGATCAATCGGGTGGCGAAGCACCCCTGTGCATCAGGTATTGTTTACGTCGTTGCCAGCGAGCACCGCCCACAGCGGGGCCCGAGGCAGCGAACCCAAGGCGGTGTGCCCGAGCGGCCAAAGGGAGCAGACTGTAAATCTGCCGGCTCAGCCTTCCCAGGTTCGAATCCTGGCGCCGCCACACTTGGGGGAAGCCCCTTCCGGACTGCGGAAACGCAGAACGGGAGGGGCTTCGTCGTGTTCGGGTGGGGTCTTCGAGCGTGATCGAAATATGGTGACCTGCGTCACATTGTCCGGGCGTGTGTCGTCCCCCGGGGCCCGTTCGCAGACCCTTGTGCGCCGCATAGGACCCCCATAGGGTGAGCCGCCTTGTGGTGGCAAGAAGAGGCGGGGCGGCATGCGCGTGGAGCTGGTGACCATGCCCTGGCACCCGGTCGATCTGCCCTCCCTCCAGGTGGGCCTGCTGCACCGACTGCTCCGGGACGTCCGCCCGGACGACGAAGTGCACGAGTTTCACGGCTCGCTGCGCTGGGCGGAGCTGCTGCTCGAGCGGTCCGGCGGCCGGCTGAGCCCGGTCGACTACGAGGCGATCGGCAGCGACTCGATCTTTCACGGGATCGGCGACTGGGTGTTCTCGGGCGTCCTCTACGACGACGAGGACTGGGGCGCCGCACGCCTGCGCTCCTACGCGCGCGAGCGCGGCGTGGACGCCGAGACGGTCGATACCGCGTTCGAGATGCGCCGGTACGCCGCCGCGTACGTCGACCGCTGCGCGAGCGAGGTCCTCGCCCACGACCCGGACGTCGTCGGATTCACCAGCACGTTCATGCAGAACGTGCCGTCCCTCGCCCTCGCCCGCGAGCTCAAGCACCGCAACCCGCACCTGACCGTCGTCTTCGGCGGCAGCAACTGCGAGGGCCCCATGGGGCACGCCCTGCACCGCAACCACCCCTACGTGGACCACGTCGTGCGCGGCGAGGGCGAGTACGCCTTCCCGGCCCTCCTCGCCCACGTGGACGCCGGCACCGCCCCGGACGACGTTCCCGGGCTCTGCTGGTGGGACGACGGCCTCTCCCGGGCCAACACCGAAGGCCATCGGACCGTGGCGCCGGCCCACATACCCTCGCCCGACTACGACCAGTGGCAGACGGAGATCGATGCCTCGCCCGTCCTGGAGTACGTGTACCCGAAGCTGGTGGTCGAGGGCGCCCGCGGCTGCTGGTGGGGCGAGAAGCACCACTGCACCTTCTGCGGCCTCAACGGCAGCACCATGGCCTTCCGCGCCAAGCCCGGCGAGCGGCTGTGGGGCGAGATCGAACACCTCGTCCGCCGCCACCGCATCCTCGACATCGTCACCGTCGACAACATCCTCGACATGGCGTACTTCAAGGACTTCCTGCCGCTCGCCGCCGACAGCGGCTGGGACCTGCGCATCCACTACGAGGTGAAGTCCAACCTCAACCGCGAGCAGATCGCCCAGCTGGCCGCCGCGGGCGTCGTCCTCATCCAGCCCGGCATCGAGAGCCTCAACGACCGCGTCCTCGACCTGATGGACAAGGGCGTCACCGGCGCCCGCAACATCCGCACCCTGCGCGAGTTCGACAACCACGAGATCACCTGCACCTGGAACTACCTCTACGGGTTCCCCGGCGAGACCGTGCGCGACTACGCGCGCGTGCTCGAGCAGATGCCGGCCCTCGTGCACCTCCAGCCACCGAGCGGCGCCTTCCGCATCCAACTCGAGCGCTTCAGCCCGCACTTCACCGACCCCGCCCTCGGCTTCGGCAAGCGGCGGCCCGCCGACATGTACCAGCACGTGTACGAGCTGCCCGAGTCCGAACTCGCCGACCTGGTCTACCTGTTCGACACCGAGGACGCGGGCATCGGCGGCGACGTCGAGGACCGGCTCCAGAGCGCCGTGGCCCAATGGCGCGCCCAGCACGCCGAGTCGACCCTCGTCATGGAGGAGGCGGGCGAGGAGGGCACCACGCTCCTCGTACGGGACCGCCGCGCCGGCTGGCCGCGCCGCACCTACTGGTTCAACGGCTGGGAGGCCGCCGCGCTGCGCATCCTGGAGGACGGCGGAAGCGAACCCGCCCTGCGCCGCAAACTCGCCGCCGCGGGCCACGACGTACCGCCCGAGGAGCTGGGGGAGTGGGTCGCGCAGGCCCTCATGTTCGGCCTCCTCTTCCGCGACGGCGGCACCTACGTGTCGCTGCCCACCCGCACCGCCCCGATCCGCGTCGCCGACGCGCACGCGGAGCCCGACGCCCCGGCGGCCGCCGGATGACCACCGTCCTGCCCGCCCTCGTCCCGCACCGCGTCATCGGCACCCGTGTCCGCGTGACCGACCCGCTGCCCCTGTACGGCGACGGACGCTCCGTCACCCGAGCGGTCCAGTTCCTGCGCGAGTGCCAGGCCGCGGGCCTTCGCACCCACTGGGAACCGGCTCCCGCGCCACGTCATACGTATGACGCCCCGGACGCCCCTGAGGAGGCCCCTGAGGCTCCGGAAGGTTTTACGTATGACCCCCGCACCCTGCACCACCTCCCGCCCCCGGCCCAACAGGACGGCGAACCGGCCGAGTTGACCGCCTGGCGTGAAGCGCACGCCTACGGAATGCTCTACCACCGCCGCGGCCCCGGCTTCGTCACCGTCATGGACCGCAGGGAACGCCCCGCCTCCGCCCGGTTCACGCTCGACCACCCCGATCTGCTCGCCGCCTTCGACGTGCTGGGCGACGCCGCCCCGCTCGAGGAACTCGCCCCGGCCCACCAGGAAGCCGCCCGCCACCTGGCGGACGAAGGACTCACCCTGATCGTGGGCGGGTGGGCCGTCACGCTGCCCCCTCGGATGCGCCGCTGGCCCGTTCCGTGCATGGCGATCTGAGCGGCCCGGCACCGGCCCGCTCCGCCCCCAGCGCCGGAGCGCAAGAAACCCCCTCAGGAACCTTCCTGAGGGGGTTTCACCGTGTGCCCGCGGCGATCTCGACGCAGACTGAACCCATGCCGATCACATCCCGCCGCCGAAACTGCCCCGAATGCCGCCGTGAGATCGCGGTCGTGGCGGGCCGCTTCGCCCGCCACGATCCACCCGGCACCCGCGCCGCGGGAGAGCTCGTCTCCTGCCCGGGATCGCGCCGCCCCGCCCAGCTCGGCGCCGTCCAGGACGCGCTCGACGGCTACGTGGTCCCGCACGTCCCGGGCCAGTTGCCGCTGTTCTGAACCGGCCCGCCCGAAGACACGTGGGACGGCGACGTACGCGCGCGTACCCGGCTCAGTTCCCCGCGACCGACTTCACCGCGACCGTGACCGGCGTCGACCCGGAGATCAGCTCGAGCGTCAGCCCTGCCGTGGCGGGCGTGTCCACCAGCTCCGCGAGGACGGCCGCCACGTCGTCGCGCGGCACGGGCCCGCGCCCGGTCGAGGCCTCCAGGCGGACGAGCCCGGTCCCCGCGTCGTTCGTCAACTGACCGGGCCGCAGAATCGTCCAGTCGAGCGCGGTGCGGCGTCGTACGTCGTCGTCGGCCGCGCCCTTGGCCCGCAGATACACGTCGAAGACCTCGTCGCCCTCGTGCGCGGCGTCGGCCGCCATCGACGACACCACGATGTAGCGACGCACCTTCGCCCGCTCCGCCGCGTCCGCGAACAGCACGGCGGCGTCCCGGTCCACGGTGTCCTTGCGGCCCGCGCCGCTGCCCGGACCCGCGCCCGCCGCGAAGACCGCCGCGTCCGCACCCTGAAGATGCGCCGCGACCTCCTCCACGGACGCCGACTCCAGGTCGCACAGGACCGGTTCCGCACCGGCGCTCCGCAGGTCGTCACCCTGCTCCGACCTGCGGATGATGCCCGCGACCTCGTCCCCGCGCGCGGAGAGCAACCGCTCGAGCCGCAGCGCGATCTGACCATGACCCCCAGCGATGACAATGCGCATGTCTCCGACGGTACGCCCGAGGCGGACGGTTCACCGCGCAACCACCGCGCACCCGCCCCGCCGGACCCCTCACGTCGGCCCGCAGGACCGCTCACGCCGCCCCGCAGGACCCGCTCAAGCCGGGCCCCCGCCCCCGTACTTGGCCGCCCGCCCCTGACGCGGCAGGTCCAGCGCGACCGCCGCGGCGGAGTCGCAGTACTCGCGTACCGCGCTGGTCCGCGCCACAATGCGCCCCCGGTGCACGACGATCCGGCTGTACGCGAGGGAGAGCGCCCCCGCCAGCCGGTCGCCCCGCACCGCCAGCAACTCCGCGGGAAACCCCGCCTCCACGCGCACCTCCGGCAGCCCGAGCGCCGCCCTGGCCGTCGACCCCACCGCCTCGTACGCGTCCTCGGGGCGCAGCCCGTACCGGGAGGCCAGCAAGTAGGCGGCCTCCAGCGGATCGCCTCGCCCCACGGGGTTCGTCACGTCGCGCAGGGCCCCGCTGCCCGCGGCCACCCGCACCCCGGCCTCCCGCAGCATCCGCACCGGCGCGACCGCCCGCTCGTCGACGCCCGCGCACCCGCCCTGCGGCAGACACGTCACGGTCACCCCGGCCGCCGCGAGCCGGTCCACTGCGGGCCGCACCGCCTCCTCCGGGAGCCGCGAGAGCCCGCCCAGCGGCCCCACGGTGACGCCCGCGCGCAGCCCGCCGACCGCCGCCGCGAGCCGCCCGAGCCGCGCCGGATCGGCCCCGTCCGTGTGCAGGTCGACCGGGCAGCCGTGCTCGGCGGCGACCTCGAGCACCGCCTCCACGTAGCCCGTCGGATCCGGGTCGAGGTCCGGGCAGCCGCCCACCGCGGATGCGCCCATCTTCACGGCGTCCCGCAGCATGGCGAGCCCGTCGGCGCCCGCGAGCCCGGTCAGCAGCCGGGGCATCGCCACGGTGCGCAGATCCGCGAGCCCCACCAGCGAACGCCTCGCCTGAAGGACGGCGGCCAGCGAATCGAGCCCCTCCATGTCGCCGATCCGCACATGGGAGCGCAGGGCGGTCGCCCCGTGGCCGAGCTGGAGCAGGGCGCTCTCGGTGGCCCGGCGCTGCACGTCCTCGGGGTCGTACGGGAGCGGTCCTTCGAGGTCGGCCGACAGGGCGGTGTCGCCGTGCGCGTGCGGTTCGGCGGGGGCGGGGAGCAGCAGCCAACCGGTGAGGTCGACGCGCGAGCCGGGCGTGGTGAGGCTGCCGGCCGTGCCGACGGCCTCGATGCGGCCGCCGCCGATGCGCACGTCGACGGTCCTGCCGTCGGTGAGCCGGGCGCCGCTGAGCAGCAGCCCAGAGCTCTCGGGCACGCCGGGGGACGGCGGTCGCTGCGACGGGCTCTGGGGCATCGCGCTCCTGAGTGCTCGGGGACGGCTCGGGGACCCGCTCGGGGGTGGCCACGGTGAGGGCGGCGCCCGCGTACAAGATCACGCAGGGCGGGTCGAGCCTAGGACCGGGAACGGGGCGCTTCGAGGACCGCCGCAAAAGTCGTACTGATGGGGTCCGAGGGGCGTGTGGGCCGGTCGGGAGAAGGGCGCATCGTTCCCGGCGGGCGGGGGCGCGAAACGGATTTGGGCGATCGGCGCGCGACCGTGTAATGTCTTCATCGCTCGCCCCAATAGCTCAGTCGGTAGAGCGTCTCCATGGTAAGGAGAAGGTCTGCGGTTCGATTCCGCATTGGGGCTCTGGTGCAGACGTCGTTCGCGTCGCTTGCATCACAGCGGTGTAGCTCAGTCGGTAGAGCAAGCGGCTCATAATCGCTGTGTCACCGGTTCAAGTCCGGTCACCGCTACTGACAGTAGCCGATTGTGGGGTCGGTCCTTCGATCGGCTACTCTTCTATGTGTTAAACCTTTTGTCCCATCCGTTCGTCAAGGAGCACTCACGTGGCTGCCACCGACGTCCGCCCGAAGATCACGCTGGCCTGCGTGGAGTGCAAGGAGCGGAACTACATCACCAAGAAGAACCGGCGTAACAACCCGGACCGTCTTGAGATGAAGAAGCACTGCCCGCGTTGCAACGCGCACACCGCGCACCGCGAAACGCGATAAATCAGGCTCGTACACGAGGCCGTCCCCGTAAAAGGGGGCGGCCTCGTGTCGTTTCGTAGATCAGGCAGATCGAGAACTCATCACAGGAGGTGCCGAGCCCATGGCGCTCGACCAGTCCTTCGTGGGGCGGACCTATCCGCCCACCGCCCCGTACGAGGTCGGCCGGGAGAAGATCCGCGAGTTCGCGGAGGCCGTGGGGGACACCAACCCCGCGTACGTCGACCGCGCCGCCGCCGAAGCGCTCGGACACCCCGATGTGATCGCGCCGCCGACCTTTGTGTTCGCGATCACCTTCAAGGCGGCGGGCGAGGTCATCCACGACCCGGAGCTGGGGCTCGACTACAGCCGCGTCGTGCACGGTGACCAGAAGTTCGCGTACACGCGCCCGGTACGGGCCGGTGACCGGCTGACGGTGACCTCGACCATCGAGGGCATCAAGTCGCTCGCGGGCAACGACATCGTGGACGTGCGCGGCGAGGTGCACGACGAGGCCGGTGAGCACGTCGTGACCGCCTGGACCAAGCTCGTCTCGCGCGCCGCTGAGGAGGCCTGATCGCCATGGCGACGACCATCAAGTACGCCGACGTAGAGGTCGGCACCGAGCTGCCCGCGCAGACCTTCCCTGTGAGCCGTGCCACGCTCGTGCAGTACGCGGGCGCCTCCGGCGACTTCAATCCGATCCACTGGAACGAGAAGTTCGCGGTCGAGGTCGGTCTGCCGGACGTCATCGCGCACGGCATGTTCACGATGGCCGAGGCGATCCGCGTCGTCACCGACTGGGCCGGCGACCCCGCGGCCGTCGTCGAGTACGGCGTCCGCTTCACCAAGCCGGTCGTGGTGCCGAACGACGACAAGGGCGCCGAGATCGAGGTCAGCGCCAAGGTCGCGGCCAAGCTCGACGACAACCGGGTCCGCGTCGACCTGACCGCGATGAGCGCGGGGCAGAAGGTGCTCGGCATGTCGCGAGCGGTCGTCCAGCTGGTCTGATCGCCGCCCGCGCGGCGGGCAGCCGCGCTGAGTAAGGGGCGTCCCCAATTGCGGGGCGCCCCTTACCTCTTGACGTAGGTAGTGATTGGCCACTAACTTACTCGCATGGTCAGGATGAGTGCGGAGGAGCGGCGCGAGAGCGTCATCCGCGCGGCGATCTCCGAGTTCGCCCGCGGGGGCTACAACGGCACGTCGACCGAGGCGATCGCCAAGCGTGTCGGTGTCTCGCAGCCGTATCTCTTCCGGCTCTTCCCGAGCAAGCAGGCCATCTTCCTCGCGGCCGCGCAGCGGTGCTGCCAGGACATCGTCAAGGTGTTCCAGCGGGCGTCCGAAGGCGTCGAGGGGGAGCAGGCGCTCCAGTGCATGGGCGACGCGTACCAGTCGCTCATCGCCGAGGACCCCGAGAAGCTGCTCATGCAGATGCAGATCTACGTCGCCGTGGCCGCGGCCGAGGCGGCGGGCGACCGGGAGTTCGGCGAGTCGCTGCGGGCGGGCTGGATGGAGATGTACGACGTGGCGAACCTGGCGATGGGTGCGGATGTCGGGGAGACGACGCAGTTCCTCGCCTACGGAATGCTGATCAACGTTCTGGTGTCGATGGGGTTCAAGCCCGACCACCGGGTCTGGGCCGGATTCGACAAGTGAGCCCTCGCGGCTCCATGGGGCGCATCTTTGGTGACGTTTTTTTGCGCCCACAAAAGTTAGTCATCAATAACTAACCAAACGATCACTGGGGGAAAGCGATGTCACCGACAGAGGCACCCGCACAGCGCCGAGGAGCCCTCTGGGCCCTCCTCATCACCAGCGTCGCCGGATTCATGGCGGCCCTCGACAACCTCGTCGTCACCACGGCCCTGCCGTCCATCCGGCAGGACCTCGGCGGCGCCCTCGACGACCTGGAGTGGACGGTCAGCGCGTACACGCTCACGTTCGCCGTCCTCCTGATGTTCGGCGCGGCGCTCGGCGACCGGTTCGGGCGGCGCAGGCTCTTCCTCGTCGGACTCGCGATCTTCACCGGGTCCTCCGCCGCCGCGGCCATGGCCACCGGCATCGACGCGCTCATCGCCGCCCGCGCGGTCCAGGGCGTCGGCGCCGCCATCATGATGCCGCTCACCCTGACCCTGCTCACCGCGGCCGTCCCGGCGGCCAAGAGGGGCCTCGCGTACGGCATTTGGGGCGCGGTCAACGGTCTCGCGGTCGCCTCGGGGCCGCTCATCGGCGGCAGCCTCACCGAGCACGTCTCCTGGCACTGGATCTTCTGGCTGAACGTTCCGCTGGGCCTCGCCCTGCTGCCGCTCGCCCGGCTCCGCCTCCAGGAGTCCCGCGGCTCCGGCGCCCGCCTCGACGTCGTCGGCACCCTGCTCGCCAGCGGCGGCCTCTTCGGGATCGTCTACGGACTGGTGCGCGCGCCCGTCGTCGGCTGGACCGACACGCTCGTCCTGACCGGCCTGTTCGCCGGCGCCGCGCTGCTCGTCGGCTTCGTCCGGCACGGGATCCGCAACGAGAACTCCATGCTGCCCATGCGGCTCTTCCGCTCCCGCGCCTTCGCCGGGATCAACGCCGCGAGCCTGCTGATGTTCCTCGGCATGTTCGGCTCGATCTTCCTGCTCAGCCAGTTCCTCCAGGGCGTGCTCGGCTACTCGCCGACCGAGGCGGGCCTCAGGATGCTGCCCTGGACCGGCATGCCGATGCTCGTGGCGCCGATCGCGGGCATCCTCTCCGACCGCATCGGCGGCCGGCCCGTCGTCGCGGCGGGGCTGTTCCTCCAGGCCCTCGGGCTCGGCTGGTTCGCCGCCGTGGTTGCCGTCGACGTCTCGTACGCCGCCCAGCTCCCGGCCCTGATCGTCAGCGGCGTCGGCATGGCCCTCTACTTCGCCCCGGCCGCCAACCTGGTCATGTCCAGCGTCAGGCCTGCCGAGCAGGGCATCGCCTCCGGCGCCAACAACGCGCTGCGCGAGGTCGGCGGCGCGCTCGGCATCGCGGTCATGTCGTCGGTCTTCTCCGCCCGGGGCGGCTACGGCTCGGCCCAGCAGTTCGTGGACGGCATCGAGCCCGCGCTGTGGGCGGGCGCCGCGTTCGTCGTCGTCGCGGGCATCGCCGCCCTGTTCATCCCGCGGGCCGGGCGCGCCACGCCCGAGGTACGGGATGCTGGGCCCGCTCCGGTACTGGAAAACGCCTGAACACGTTCTGGACCGCACCTGATCACTGGAGACCACCCGGGAGGAACGCCGTGCCGACCCTGCCCTGGACCACCCCGAACACCCCACCCGCGCGCGTGGAGGCGCATGTCTTCGCCTCCAGGTTCGAGACCCGCACCCTGTGGGGCGCCCTCAAGTTCTTCGCCCGCACCCCCGCCATCTGGCGACAGGTGGGGCGGGCACCGGGCGCCTACGGAGCGACCCTGAAGGCGGCGCTGCTGCGGCGCACCTTCTGGACCCTGTCCGTCTGGGAGTCGCCCAAGGCCCTGCGGGACTTCGCGGCCACCGCGCCGCACGCGGGGATCTCCGCGGGCCTGCGGGGCCAGATGAAGGACTCGACCTTCCTCACGTGGAAGGCGTCGACCGACGAGCTGCCGCTCCACTGGAAGGACGTCCTGACGCGCTTCGAGTGAGCCCGACCACGGCAGCAGCGGCCCCGTCCGAGCGGCGGGGCCGTTCTCGTACCCTTGAGCGCGTGCAGGAACTCCACGACGCCCCTCTCGCCCCCCTGACCACCTTCCGGCTCGGCGGGCCCGCCACCCGGCTGCTCACCGCGACCACCGACGCCGAGGTGATCGAAGCGGTGCGCGAGGCCGACGCCACCGGCACGCCGCTGCTGATCATCGGCGGCGGCAGCAATCTCGTCATCGGCGACAAGGGCTTCGCGGGCACCGCCCTGCGCATCGCCACCAAGGGCTTCGAACTCGACGGCACGACGCTGGAGTTGGCGGCGGGGGAGACCTGGACGGACGCCGTCCAGCGCACCGTCGAGGCCGGCCTCGCGGGCATCGAGTGCCTCGCCGGGATCCCCGGCTCCGCGGGCGCGACGCCGATCCAGAACGTCGGGGCGTACGGCCAGGAGGTCTCCTCGACGATCACCGAGGTCATCGCCTACGACCGGAAGTCCGGCGAGACCGTGACGATCCCGAACGCCGAGTGCGCCTTCTCGTACCGGCACAGCCGCTTCAAGGCCGAACCGGACCGCTACGTAGTGCTGCGCGTCCGCTTCGAGCTGGAGGACGCCGACGGGCTCAGCGCCCCCCTGAAGTACCCCGAGACGGCGCGCGCGCTCGGTGTCGAGGCGGGCGACCGGGTGCCGGCCGCCCTCGCGCGCGAGACCGTCCTGAAGCTGCGCGGCGGCAAGGGCATGGTGCTCGACCCGGAGGACCACGACACCTGGTCGGCCGGATCGTTCTTCACCAACCCGATCCTCGACGACGAGCAGTTCGCGGCCTTCCACGCGCGCGTGGTCGAGCGCCTGGGCCCGGACGCGAAGGCGCCCGCGTTCCCCGCGGGGGAGGGGCGCACGAAGACCTCGGCGGCCTGGCTCATCGACAAGGCGGGCTTCACCAAGGGCTACGGCACGGGCCCCGCCCGTATCTCCACCAAGCACACCCTCGCCCTCACCAACCGCGGCGACGCCACCACCGAGGACCTCCTCGCGCTCGCCCGCGAGGTCGTCGCCGGGGTCAGGGAAGCCTTCGGGGTGACGCTGGTCAACGAGCCGGTGACGGTCGGCGTCACCCTCTGAACCTCAGTACGCGCCTCTGAACCTCAGTACGCGACCCCGACGCCCTGCTTCACGGTCGCGGGGTCGTCGAGGACCGCAAGCATCGCGTGCGCCACGTCCGCGCGGCCCGCGAAGCGCCCCGCGCGCGGGAAGCCGCCCACGACCTTCCGGTACGAGCCGGTGACCGGCTTGTCCTGGAGGCGGGGCGGCCGCACCGACGTCCAGTCCGTCGCGCTGCGCGCCAGCTCGTCCTCCATGGCGGTCAGATCCACGTAGACGTCCTTGAGGACCGCGCCGACGACCTTGAGCATCAGGCGGTCGGCGAGCGGCTGGTCGGCTGGCTGTGGGCCCACCGGCGCCGCGCTCACCACCACCAGGCGGCGCACGCCCTCCGCCTCCATCGCCTTCAGGACCGAACGCGTCAGCTCCGCCGCGATGCCCGCGTCCGCCCTCCTGCGGGCGCCGAGCCCCGACAGCACGGCGTCCCGGCCCGCGACGGCGGGGCGCAGCGACTCCGGGTCCTTCAGGTCGGCGCGGACCACCTCGAGGCGCCCGCCGGTCACCGTGAGCCTCGCCGGGTCGCGGACCACCGCCGTGACCTCGTGCCCGGCCTCCAGGGCCTGCTTGACGATCTCCTGGCCGACCCCGCCCGTGGCACCGAAAACCGTGAGCTTCATGGCGTACCTCCAGGTGCGCATCGTGGTGGGTGAGTATTCACCCACCTGGGTTTAGAGTGAGTGAGCACTCACCCCCGCGTCAAGCATGGTTGGAGCCCACATGGACCAGAAGCCGGCCCGTGTCCGCATCGTCGACGCGGCCCACGAACTGATGCTGAGCATCGGACTCGCCCGCACCACCACCAAGGAGATCGCCAAGGCGGCGGGCTGCTCCGAAGCGGCGCTCTACAAGTACTTCGCCAACAAGGAGGAGCTCTTCGTGACGGTGCTCGGCGAGCGCCTCCCGAAACTCGGCTCCCTGCTCGGCAGGCTCGTCGCCGAGGGCGCGGGGGACCCCGACCGCACGGTCGAGCAGAACCTCACCGACATCGCCCGCGAAGCGGCCCTCTTCTATGAGCAGACGTTCCCGATGGCTGCCTCCTTGTACGCCGAACCCAAGCTCAAGCGCCGCCATGAAGAGGTCATGCGCGAACTGGGCAGCGGACCGCACAAGCCGATCCAGGGCCTCGACGCCTACCTGCGCGCCGAACAGAAGGCCGGGCGCATCAGCCCCGAGGCCGACACCTACGCGGCCGCCTCACTCCTCCTGGGCGCCTGCTCCCAGCGCGCCTTCGCCTACGACATGTCCCCCGACGGCCGACCGCCCCAGCCGGTCGACGCGTTCGCGGCCCGGATCGCGCGCACCCTCCTCGCCGGCATCGCTTGAGCCGCGGCAGCGGCAGTGCCACGGCTCAGGCGGCCAGCCACTCGTCCACGCCGCCGAGAAGCTTCTCCTTGACGTCCTCCGGGGCCGCGGAGCCGCGCACCGACTGGCGGGCCAGTTCGGCCAGTTCGGCGTCGGAGAAGCCGTGGTGGCGCCGCGCGATGTCGTACTGGGCGGCGAGCCGCGAGCCGAACAGGAGCGGGTCGTCCGCCCCGAGCGCCATCGGCACCCCGGCGTCGTACAGCGTCCGCAGCGGCACGTCCTCCGGCTTCTCGTAGACGCCGAGCGCGACGTTCGACGCCGGGCACACCTCGCAGGTCACGCCGCCGTCCGCGAGCCGCTTCAGGAGCCGCGGGTCCTCGGCCGCCCGCACCCCGTGGCCGATCCGCGTCGCGTCCAGGTCGTCGAGGCAGTCGCGCACCGAGGAGGGGCCGGTCAGCTCGCCCCCGTGCGGCGCCGACAGCAGGCCGCCCTCGCGCGCGATGTGGAACGCCCGGTCGAAGTCCCGCGCCATGCCGCGCCGCTCGTCGTTCGAGAGCCCGAACCCGACGATGCCCCGGTCCGCGTACCGCACCGCGAGCCGCGCCAGCGTGCGGGCGTCCAAGGGGTGCTTCATACGGTTCGCCGCCACCAGGACACGCATCCCGAGACCGGTCTCCCGCGAGGCGCTGTCGACGGCGTCCAGGATGATCTCCAGGGCCGGGATCAGACCGCCGAGCCGGGGCGCGTACGACGTCGGGTCGACCTGGATCTCCAGCCACCCCGACCCGTCCGCGATGTCCTCCTCCGCGGCCTCCCGCACCAGACGCTGAATGTCCTCGGGAGCCCGCAGGCAGGAGCGCGCCGCATCGTAGAGCCGCTGGAAGCGGAACCAGCCGCGCTCGTCCGTCGCCCGCAGCTTCGGAGGCTCGGCACTGGTCAGCGCCTCGGGGAGCCGCACCCCGTACTTGTCGGCGAGTTCCAGCAGGGTCGTGGGCCGCATCGACCCGGTGAAGTGCAGATGCAGGTGGGCCTTCGGCAACTGACGTACATCACGTCCTACACGCTCCATCCCAAGATCCTGCCGTACGCACCTGGGGTCCCGGTAGCGCCTTTCCACCATCGGGGACTCGCCCGAACGAACAAGCGGGCCGCCTCCTTGAGGAGGCGGCCCGCTCGCGACACATTCAGGAAGCTCAGTCGCGCGCCTCGGCGAGCAGCTTCTGGATGCGGGAGACGCCCTCGACGAGGTCCTCGTCACCGAGCGCGTACGACAGCCGCAGGTAGCCCGGCGTGCCGAAGGCCTCGCCAGGAACCACCGCGACCTCGGCCTCCTCCAGGATGAGCGCGGCCAGGTCGACGCTGTTCTCCGGGCGCTTGCCGCGGATCTCCTTGCCGAGCAGACCCTTCACCGACGGGTACGCGTAGAACGCGCCCTCGGGCTCGGGGCAGACGACGCCGTCGATCTCGTTGAGCATCCGCACGATCGTCTTGCGGCGCCGGTCGAAGGCCTCGCGCATCTTCTCCACGGCCGTCAGGTCCCCGGACACGGCGGCGAGCGCGGCCGCCTGCGCCACGTTGGAGACGTTCGACGTCGCGTGCGACTGGAGGTTCGTCGCGGCCTTCACGACGTCCTTCGGGCCGATGATCCACCCGACGCGCCAGCCGGTCATCGCGTACGTCTTCGCCACGCCGTTGACGACGATGCACTTGTCGCGCAGCTCAGGAAGGAGCGCGGGCAGCGACGTGAACTTCGCGTCGCCGTAGACGAGGTGCTCGTAGATCTCGTCCGTCATGACCCACAGGCCGTGCTCCACGGCCCAGCGGCCGATGGCCTCGGCGTCGGCCTCGCTGTAGACGGCGCCCGTCGGGTTCGAGGGCGACACGAACAACACGACCTTCGTGCGCTCGGTGCGCGCGGCCTCCAGCTGCTCCACGGACACGCGGTAGCCGGTCGTCTCGTCGGCCACGACCTCCACCGGCACGCCGCCCGCGAGGCGGATCGACTCCGGGTAGGTGGTCCAGTACGGGGCCGGGACGATGACCTCGTCGCCCGGGTCGAGGATCGCGGCGAACGCCTCGTAGATGGCCTGCTTGCCGCCGTTCGTCACCAGGATCTGCGAGGCGTCGACCTCGTAGCCGGAGTCGCGGAGCGTCTTCGCGGCGATCGCCGTCTTCAGCTCGGGAAGGCCGCCGGCCGGCGTGTAGCGGTGGAACTTCGGGTTCTTGCAGGCCTCGACGGCCGCCTCGACCACGTAGTCCGGCGTCGGGAAGTCGGGCTCACCGGCACCGAAGCCGATCACCGGGCGCCCGGCGGCCTTGAGGGCCTTGGCCTTGGCGTCGACGGCGAGGGTCGCGGACTCGGAGATCGAACCGACCCGGGCCGACACCCGGCGCTCGGTGGGAGAGGAACCTGCGGACGGAGAAGGAGTTGCAGCGCTCATGGCCCCATCGTTCCAGACCGGAAAGGCGCCCGGCACACGGGTTTCGAAGAGCGAGAAACCGCCGTTGATCCACATCCGGATGTTGCTCGTTCGACCTGGGGCCCCGGAACACGTACACTCACTGCTCGTTGGCCTTCAGCGGCCGCGCCTTCCGACTGCACCCCGTGCGTCCGGTTGGATGCGGTACGTTGGGGGAGACAAAGGGTCGTAGCTCAATTGGTAGAGCACTGGTCTCCAAAACCAGCGGTTGGGGGTTCAAGTCCCTCCGGCCCTGCTACACACACCTTCGCCAGGATGTGTGCGCATGTACGTACTGCAATGCACCGCCGTGCGGCTCAACCGGGCGCGGCACGGCCACGACCCGGAATCAGGTGAGGACGAGTGACGGACGCCGTGGGCTCCATCGACAAGCCTGATGCCCAGGACGAGGCGGCGGAGTCCAAGAAGAAGGCCCGCAAGGGCGGCAAGCGCGGAAAGAAGGGCCCCTTCGGGCGCCTCGCGCTCTTCTACCGCCAGATCATCGCGGAACTCCGCAAGGTCGTCTGGCCGACGCGCAGTCAGCTCTCGACGTACACCACCGTGGTGATTGTGTTCGTCGTCATCATGATCGGTCTTGTCACCGTGATTGACTATGGCTTCAACCACCTTGTCAAGTACGTCTTCGGCTGAGCCGAAAGCGGAGGGCGCCGTGTCCGGCGCCCCTTTCGCATGTTCCACCCCTATGTATCCAGGAAGAAGCAGCCACAGTGTCTGACCCGAACCTGAACGAGGCGATCGAGCCGGTCGAGTCCGCTGAGGACGAGCTCGACATCGTCGAGGCGGCGGACGCCGAGGAGCCGGACCAGGCCGAGGCTGCCGACATCGCCGCCGGTGAGCCCGCCGAGGAGGCCGCGGTCGAGACCGTGGCGGACGCCGACGCCGAGGCCGCCGAGGAAGCCACCGACGTCGAGCCCCAGGACGCCGCCGAGGCCGTCGAGGAGGAGCCGGTCGACCCGATCGCCGCGCTCCGCGAGGAGCTGCGGTTCCTGCCCGGCGACTGGTACGTGATCCACACCTACGCGGGCTACGAGAAGCGCGTGAAGGCGAACCTGGAGCAGCGCGCCGTCTCGCTGAACGTCGAGGAGTTCATCTACCAGGCCGAGGTGCCCGAGGAAGAGATCGTCCAGATCAAGAACGGCGAGCGCAAGAACGTCCGGCAGAACAAGCTGCCCGGTTACGTTCTCGTCCGCATGGATCTGACGAACGAGTCCTGGGGCGTCGTCCGCAACACGCCCGGCGTCACCGGCTTCGTGGGCAACGCCTACGACCCGTACCCGCTGACCCTGGACGAGATCGTCAAGATGCTCGCCCCGGAGGCCGAGGAGAAGGCCGCCCGCGAGGCCGCCGAGTCCGAGGGCAAGCCGGCGCCGCAGCGCAAGGTCGAGGTCCAGGTCCTGGACTTCGAGGTGGGCGACTCGGTCACCGTCACCGACGGCCCGTTCGCGACGCTGCAGGCGACGATCAACGAGATCAACGCCGACTCGAAGAAGGTCAAGGGCCTCGTCGAGATCTTCGGTCGCGAGACCCCGGTCGAGCTCAGCTTCGACCAGATCCAGAAGAACTGAGCTTCTTCCGGGAAAAGCTTCCGAGCAGGTCAGGAGGGCTGTTACTGCCCTCCTGACCTGCTCGGTTTTCAGCCGCGCATCTATACCCGTTATCGTTGTGCGGTATGCCTGCGACCGGTTGGTCCCGGCTCGTGGGCATGGACCCGAAGGAAAGGACCCGGAGAGCAATGCCTCCCAAGAAGAAGAAGGTCACGGGGCTGATCAAGCTCCAGATCCAGGCCGGTGCCGCCAACCCGGCCCCGCCCGTCGGCCCCGCGCTGGGTCAGCACGGCGTGAACATCATGGAGTTCTGCAAGGCCTACAACGCCGCGACCGAGTCGCAGCGCGGTTGGGTCATCCCGGTGGAGATCACGGTCTACGAGGACCGTTCCTTCACCTTCATCACCAAGACCCCGCCGGCCGCGAAGATGATCCTCAAGGCCGCTGGTGTCGAGAAGGGCTCCGGCGAGCCGCACAAGACCAAGGTCGCCAAGATCACCGAGGCGCAGGTCCGCGAGATCGCCACCACGAAGATGCCCGACCTCAACGCCAATGACCTGGACGCCGCGTCCAAGATCATCGCCGGCACCGCCCGTTCCATGGGCGTCACGGTCGAGGGCTGACCTCCACCTCGCAGATCCACCGTGGCAGGGCCTGCTCGGCCCGCACCACGACTCCTCTAGAACTCAGGAGAAGCAAGTGAGCAAGCGCAGCAAGTCTCTCCGCGCTGCGGACGCCAAGGTCGACGGGGGCAAGCTCTACGCCCCGCTCGAGGCCGTCCGTCTCGCCAAGGAGACCTCCACGTCGAAGTTCGACGGCACCGTCGAGGTCGCCTTCCGCCTGGGCGTTGACCCGCGCAAGGCCGACCAGATGGTCCGTGGCACCGTGAACCTCCCGCACGGCACCGGCAAGACCGCCCGGGTCCTGGTCTTCGCGACCGGTGACCGTGCTGCGGCCGCGGAGGCCGCCGGCGCCGACATCGTCGGCTCCGACGAGCTCATCGACGAGATCTCGAAGGGCAACCGCCTGAACGAGTTCGACGCCGTTGTCGCCACCCCGGACCTCATGGGCAAGGTCGGCCGCCTCGGCCGCGTGCTCGGTCCGCGTGGCCTCATGCCGAACCCGAAGACCGGCACCGTGACCCCGGACGTGGCCAAGGCCGTGAACGAGATCAAGGGCGGCAAGATCGAGTTCCGTGTCGACAAGCACGCGAACCTGCACTTCATCATCGGCAAGGTGTCCTTCGACGACACCAAGCTGGTGGAGAACTACGGCGCGGCCCTGGAGGAGATCCTCCGCCTGAAGCCGTCCGCCGCCAAGGGTCGCTACGTCAAGAAGGCCGCCATCTCCACCACGATGGGCCCCGGCATCCAGCTCGACCCGAACCGCACCCGCAACCTCCTCGTCGAGGAGGACCCGGCCGCGGTCTGAGCCCCACAGGCTCGCTGAAGCTGGCGACGGGCCCCGCACCTTCCGAGGTGCGGGGCCCGTTCCTCTTTTCCGGCCCGCACGGCGGGGTGGCTGCGCTAGCTTCGCGGTGACCGAGGCAGCGACCGGGGGAGCGGATGCGGCAGTACGCGCGCGTGGTGACACCGATCGTCCTGGGCGTCCTGCTGGCCGGCTGCGGCGGGCCGGCGGAGGACGGCGCCCGGGAGGCGCGCGAGGCGCTGCGCACGGCCCGGCAGAAGGTCGTCGCGGCGGGCTCGGCGCGCGTCGAGGCGACGATGGCCACCGGCACCCGGCTGACCGCGCGCAGCACGGGCGCGCTCGACTGGTCGGACGGGGTGAGGGGCACCCTGACCGTTCGCGTCACCGGGGGTGAACTGGCCGCCTCCACGCGTGAGTTGGGCGGCGATCCGTCGCAGACCCGGTACCTCCCGGACGCCTACTACACGCGGATGAGCGAGCGGTTCGCCGATCTGCAGGGCGGCAGGCGCTGGATCCGGCGCCCGTACGACACCGGCAGCGACCTGGCCCCCGCCGACACGCTCCGCGACCTCGCCGGCGCCGCGGACGTCCACCGGGTGGGGCGGGAGACCGTGCGGGGCACGGGGACGACCCGCTACCGGGGGACGGTCGGACGCCGGCACATCGACGTATGGCTCGACGCGCGGCACCTTCTGGTGCGGCGCACCCAGCACGTGGGTGATGTCACCGGGACCGTCGTGTACCGGGAGTACGGCGCCCGTGCGGAGGTCGAACGCCCGGCCGAGCGCGACACGGTGGACTTCGCGGACGTCGCCGGGGCCGGCTGAAGCTGTGAGCCCGCTGTCCGAGGCGTCCGATATCGTGCGGGCAGATCAAGGACGCTCCAAGGGGTGGGATTCGACATGACTGTTTCCGTACGACGTGTGGTCGGCGCCGCCGCCGCGACCGCGCTGCTGTGTTCGGCCGTCGCCGCGTGCGGTGGAGGGGACGACAAGGGCGAGAAGAAGGCTTCGGGCGGCACGGGTTCGCAGTCGGTCGCGCAGGCCGTCTCGGCCGCGTTCAAGAAGACCTCCGAGGCGAAGTCCGCCAAGGTCGACATGACCATGAAGATGCCGACCGCGGCCGCGCAGGGCGGCGGGGACATGAAGATGTCCGGCACGATGGGCTGGGACCCGACCGTCATGGACATGACGATGTCGGGCGCCGCGCTCTCCGCCGGCGGCCCGGACGCCCCCAAGAACATCCGTATGGTCATGCAGGACAACGTGATGTACATGGACATGGGCGCCGCCGCGGCCAAGGGCATGGACGGCAAGCGCTGGATGAAGATGGACTTCGCGGCCATCGCCAAGGAGTCCGGCGACGCGAAGACGGCCCGCCAGATGACCGGCAGCCTGGACAGCATGAACCAGGACCCGGCCCAGCAGATCGCGGTCCTGCTCGACTCGCCGAACCTGAAGCACCTCGGTTCGGCCACGGTGGACGGCACCGAGACCGAGCACTACAAGGGCAAGCTGACGGTCGACGAGATGCTCGAGAAGAACGACTCGCTGAAGGTTCTCAGCAAGTCCGAGCGCGACCAGCTGCTCCAGAACGTCAAGAAGGCCGGTATCAAGACCTACGACACCGAGCTGTGGATCAACAAGGACGACCTGCCCGTCCGACTCGACGTCACGATGGACAGCAAGCAGGGCCCGGTCGAGATCTCCGAGAAGTTCTCCGACTACGGCGCCCCGGTGAAGGCCGCGGTGCCGCCGGCGAGCGAGACGTTCGACATGATGCAGATGCTCAAGGAGCTCGGCGGGGCGTCCGGGGCCGGCGGTGCCACCGGTTCCTCCGCGTCGGGCCTTGACAGCGGCCTCTGAGCGGATTTGCTCGACGGGCCCTGCTTCACGTAACCTTCCACAGAAGCCAAAGACCGCTGGTCGTTGCCGTGCGCTCGCAAGAGAGTTCGGTGGCCGAAGGATCCGCTGAAACTGCGGACGACCCGCGCAGGTGACTGTGGAAGTGCTCCCTCGCGGATCCGTCCGTGGAGGTCGAGCTCACGCCCCGTGCGCCTGCGCCGGGGCGTTTCGTTTTCCCCAGCCTCCTTGCGAGCGGTCCTCATCACCCGGAAGGAGGCTGACGCTCTATGCCGACGCCCGACAAGGCTGCCGCGGTAGCCGAGCTCACGGACAAGTTCCGCAGCTCGAGCGCCGCCGTGCTGACCGAGTACCGGGGTCTCACCGTGGCCCAGCTCAAGCAGCTGCGCCGTTCGCTCGGTGAGAACTCCGAGTACGCCGTGGTGAAGAACACGCTGACCAAGATCGCGGCCCACGAGGCCGGGATCAACACGCTGGACGACCTGTTCAACGGTCCGACGGCGGTTGCCTTCGTCACCGGTGACCCGGTGGAGTCGGCCAAGGGTCTTCGTGACTTCGCCAAGGAGAACCCGAATCTCGTCATCAAGGGCGGTGTCCTTGACGGCAAGGCGCTGTCCGCCGACGAGATCAAGAAGCTTGCGGACCTCGAGTCCCGCGAGGTTCTGCTGTCCAAGCTGGCCGGTGCCTTCAAGGCCAAGCAGTCTCAGGCTGCCTCCGCCTTCAACGCGCTGCCGACGAAGCTCGTCCGCACCCTGGACGCGCTCCGCGCCAAGCAGGACGAGCAGGGCGGTGCCGAGTAATTCGGCTCGCTTTCTGATCCTCGCCGCCTGACCTGGCGGCAGGGATCGCAGCGGGCCCGAAAGTACGCCCGCCTCACCCAAACATCCGGCACCTGCCGATTTAGTGGAAGGACCGCCATCATGGCGAAGCTCACCCAGGACGAGCTGCTTGCCCAGTTCGAGGAGATGACCCTCATCGAGCTCTCCGAGTTCGTGAAGGCCTTCGAGGAGAAGTTCGACGTCGAGGCCGCGGCTGCCGCCCCGGTCGTCGTCGCCGGTGGTGCCGCTGGTGGCGCCGCCGCCGAGGCCGCCGAGGAGAAGGACGAGTTCGACGTCATCCTCACCGGCGCCGGCGACAAGAAGATCCAGGTCATCAAGGTCGTGCGCGAGCTCACCTCCCTGGGCCTCAAGGAGGCCAAGGACCTGGTCGACGGCACCCCGAAGCCGGTCCTCGAGAAGGTCGCCAAGGACGCTGCCGACAAGGCCAAGGAGCAGCTCGAGGGCGCCGGCGCCACCGTCGAGGTCAAGTAATCACCTCGTCGAGTCTGCCGACTCTTCTCCGGCGAAAACTGCTCCCCCGGGAGCTGTAACGCCGAGGTACCGAAGGGCGATCACCCAGTTGGGTGGTCGCCCTTCGGCGTTGTCCGGATCGCGGGCCGAGGGTGCCTTGCGCTGTCGGTCGCGCAGAGTATGGTGATCTTCGTTGTGCCTGGCGCCACCCCTGTTCGACCAAGAGGGGGCCTTGACGAACAGCACGCAGCGCGCAATTCTCAGGACGCGTCGTCACAACGATCCGGATCCGAGGCATGGATCGACGGCGAAGAGGGCAGTAAGGATGTGCGCTCAGCGCACAGGGAACGCCGCAGACGGTGAACGGTTGAGAACAACGAGGGTCTCAAAAAACCCGCACTGGACATCAGTGGGCCTTCTGGCTACACTGTCCCTTTGCGCTGCCTGTTAGCTGCTCCCTGCCCGTCACCAGGGGCATGCCCTCGCCTCAGCACTGTGGATTGAACCGGCTCTGACCTGGCCATATGCCAGATCAGGGGCTCTGTCCCGTGTATGGCTTGGGACCGGTACGCGCGTAGTGAGTCCGAGCCCTCGGAAGGACCCCCTCTTGGCCGCCTCGCGCAACGCCTCGACCGCGAATACGAACAACGGCGCCAGCACCGCCCCGCTGCGCATCTCCTTTGCAAAGATCAAGGAGCCTCTCGAGGTTCCGAACCTGCTCGCGCTGCAGACCGAGAGCTTTGACTGGCTGCTCGGCAACACCGCTTGGCAGAGTCGGGTCGAGGAGGCTCTGGAGTCGGGTCACGACGTCCCCACGAAGTCCGGTCTGGAGGAGATCTTCGAGGAGATCTCCCCGATCGAGGACTTCTCCGGGTCGATGTCCCTGACCTTCCGCGACCACCGCTTCGAGCCCCCGAAGAACTCGATCGACGAGTGCAAGGAGCGCGACTTCACGTACGCGGCCCCGCTCTTCGTCACCGCCGAGTTCACCAACAACGAGACCGGCGAGATCAAGTCCCAGACGGTCTTCATGGGCGACTTCCCGCTCATGACGAACAAGGGCACCTTCGTCATCAACGGCACCGAGCGTGTCGTCGTGTCGCAGCTCGTCCGTTCGCCCGGTGTCTACTTCGACTCCTCCATCGACAAGACGTCCGACAAGGACATCTTCTCCGCCAAGATCATCCCGTCCCGGGGTGCCTGGCTGGAGATGGAGATCGACAAGCGCGACATGGTCGGTGTCCGCATCGACCGCAAGCGCAAGCAGTCCGTCACCGTTCTCCTGAAGGCTCTCGGTTGGACGACCGAGCAGATCCTCGAGGAGTTCGGCGAGTACGAGTCCATGCGCGCCACCCTGGAGAAGGACCACACCCAGGGCCAGGACGACGCGCTGCTCGACATCTACCGCAAGCTGCGTCCGGGCGAGCCGCCCACGCGCGAGGCCGCGCAGACGCTGCTCGAGAACCTCTACTTCAACCCGAAGCGCTACGACCTCGCGAAGGTCGGCCGCTACAAGGTGAACAAGAAGCTCGGTGCCGACGAGCCGCTGGACGCCGGCGTGCTCACGACCGACGACATCATCGCCTCGATCAAGTACCTCGTGAAGCTGCACGCGGGCGAGACCGAGACGGTCGGCGAGTCGGGCCGCGAGATCGTCGTCGAGACCGACGACATCGACCACTTCGGCAACCGTCGTATCCGTAACGTCGGCGAGCTCATCCAGAACCAGGTCCGTACGGGTCTCGCCCGTATGGAGCGCGTCGTGCGCGAGCGCATGACGACCCAGGACGTCGAGGCGATCACGCCGCAGACCCTGATCAACATCCGCCCCGTGGTGGCGTCGATCAAGGAGTTCTTCGGAACGTCGCAGCTGTCCCAGTTCATGGACCAGAACAACCCGCTGTCGGGGCTGACGCACAAGCGTCGTCTGAACGCCCTCGGCCCGGGTGGTCTGTCCCGTGAGCGGGCGGGCTTCGAGGTCCGAGACGTGCACCCGTCGCACTACGGCCGCATGTGCCCGATCGAGACCCCCGAAGGCCCGAACATCGGTCTGATCGGCTCGCTCGCCTCGTACGGCCGCATCAACCCGTTCGGTTTCATCGAGACGCCGTACCGCAAGGTCGTCGAGGGTGTCGTCACCGACGACGTCGACTACCTGACGGCCGACGAGGAGGACCGCTTCGTCATCGCGCAGGCCAACGCGCCGCTGACGGACGAGCTCCACTTCGCCGAGGCCCGCGTC
The DNA here is from genome assembly GCF_052245995.1 of Streptomyces sp. SDT5-1. Lineage (NCBI taxonomy): Bacteria > Bacillati > Actinomycetota > Actinomycetes > Kitasatosporales > Streptomycetaceae > Streptomyces > Streptomyces sp. SDT5-1. The sequence goes on from NZ_CM125963.1 coordinate 4,976,090, forward strand.
CTGGTCCGCCGCCGTGGCGGCGAGGTCGACTACGTCCCCGGTGACGACGTCGACTACATGGACGTCTCGCCGCGCCAGATGGTGTCGGTCGCGACCGCGATGATCCCGTTCCTCGAGCACGACGACGCCAACCGTGCCCTCATGGGCGCGAACATGATGCGTCAGGCCGTGCCGCTCATCAAGGCCGAGGCGCCGCTCGTCGGCACCGGCATGGAGTACCGCTGCGCCACCGACGCCGGTGACGTGCTCAAGGCCGACAAGGACGGTGTGGTCCAGGAGGTCTCCGCGGACTACATCACCACCGCGAACGACGACGGCACGTACACCACGTACCGCCTGTCGAAGTTCTCCCGCTCCAACCAGGGCACCTCTGTCAACCAGAAGGTCGTCGTGGACGAGGGCGCGCGGATCGTCACCGGCCAGGTGCTGGCCGACGGTCCCGCGACCGAAGAGGGCGAGATGGCCCTCGGCAAGAACCTGCTCGTGGCGTTCATGCCGTGGGAGGGTCACAACTACGAGGACGCGATCATCCTGTCGCAGCGCCTCGTGCAGGACGACGTCCTCTCCTCGATCCACATCGAGGAGCACGAGGTCGACGCCCGTGACACCAAGCTCGGCCCGGAGGAGATCACCCGGGACATCCCGAACGTCTCGGAGGAGGTCCTCGCCGACCTCGACGAGCGCGGCATCATCCGTATCGGTGCCGAGGTCATCGCCGGCGACATCCTCGTCGGCAAGGTGACCCCGAAGGGTGAGACCGAGCTGACGCCGGAGGAGCGCCTGCTGCGCGCCATCTTCGGTGAGAAGGCCCGCGAGGTCCGTGACACCTCCCTGAAGGTGCCGCACGGCGAGACCGGCAAGGTCATCGGTGTCCGCGTCTTCGACCGCGAGGAGGGCGACGAGCTTCCTCCGGGCGTGAACCAGCTGGTTCGTGTCTACGTGGCCCAGAAGCGCAAGATCACCGACGGTGACAAGCTCGCCGGCCGTCACGGCAACAAGGGCGTCATCTCGAAGATCAACCCGATCGAGGACATGCCGTTCCTCGAGGACGGTACGCCGGTCGACATCATCCTCAACCCGCTGGGTGTGCCGTCCCGAATGAACCCGGGACAGGTCCTGGAGATCCACCTCGGCTGGCTCGCCAGCCAGGGCTGGGACGTCTCCGGCCTCGGCGACGAGTGGGCCAAGCGCCTCCAGGCGATCGGCGCCGACCAGGTCGAGCCGCGTACCAACGTCGCGACCCCGGTCTTCGACGGTGCGCGCGAGGACGAGCTCGCCGGTCTGCTCGAGCACACCACCCCGAACCGCGACGGCGACCGCATGGTCCTCCCGTCCGGCAAGGCGCGGCTGTTCGACGGCCGCTCCGGTGAGCCGTTCCCGGACCCGATCTCGGTCGGGTACATGTACATCCTCAAGCTGCACCACCTGGTCGACGACAAGCTGCACGCCCGGTCGACCGGTCCGTACTCGATGATCACCCAGCAGCCGCTGGGTGGTAAGGCTCAGTTCGGTGGCCAGCGCTTCGGTGAGATGGAGGTGTGGGCGCTGGAGGCTTACGGCGCCGCGTACGCCCTCCAGGAGCTGCTGACCATCAAGTCCGACGACGTCACCGGCCGCGTGAAGGTCTACGAGGCCATCGTCAAGGGCGAGAACATCCCCGAGCCCGGCATTCCCGAGTCCTTCAAGGTGCTCATCAAGGAAATGCAGTCCCTGTGCCTCAACGTGGAGGTGCTGTCCTCGGACGGCATGTCCATCGAGATGCGCGACACCGACGAGGACGTCTTCCGCGCTGCGGAGGAGCTCGGCATCGACCTGTCCCGGCGCGAGCCGAGCAGCGTCGAAGAGGTCTGACGGGAGTCGTCGGCCAGGGGTCCTCTCCTCACCGAGAGGCCCCCGGCCGGCACCCCTCGACCCCCGTTTCAGACCACAGACTTACGACCCTGAGAGGGATTGACGCATAGTGCTCGACGTCAACTTCTTCGACGAGCTCCGGATCGGCCTGGCCACCGCTGACGACATCCGTCAGTGGAGCCACGGCGAGGTCAAGAAGCCCGAGACCATCAACTACCGCACCCTCAAGCCCGAGAAGGACGGACTCTTCTGCGAGAAGATCTTCGGTCCGACCCGGGACTGGGAGTGCTACTGCGGCAAGTACAAGCGCGTCCGCTTCAAGGGCATCATCTGCGAGCGCTGTGGCGTCGAGGTCACGCGCGCCAAGGTGCGTCGTGAGCGGATGGGCCACATCGAGCTGGCCGCCCCCGTCACGCACATCTGGTACTTCAAGGGCGTTCCGTCGCGTCTGGGCTACCTGCTCGACCTCGCCCCCAAGGACCTCGAGAAGGTCATCTACTTCGCGGCGTACATGATCACGTACGTCGACGAGGAGCGCCGCACCCGCGACCTGCCCTCCCTCGAGGCGCACGTCCAGGTCGAGCGTCAGCAGATCGAGAACCGCCGCGACTCCGACCTGGAGGCCCGCGCCAAGAAGCTCGAGACCGACCTGGCCGAGCTCGAGGCCGAGGGCGCCAAGGCCGACGTGCGCCGCAAGGTGCGCGAGGGGGCCGAGCGTGAGATGAAGCAGCTGCGCGACCGTGCGCAGCGCGAGATCGACCGTCTCGACGAGGTGTGGTCGCGCTTCAAGAACCTCAAGGTCCAGGACCTCGAGGGCGACGAGCTGCTCTACCGCGAGCTGCGTGACCGCTTCGGCACGTACTTCGACGGCTCGATGGGTGCCGCGGCGCTGCAGAAGCGCCTGGAGACCTTCGACCTCGACGAGGAGGCCGAGCGCCTCCGCGAGATCATCCGTACCGGCAAGGGCCAGAAGAAGACCCGTGCGCTCAAGCGCCTCAAGGTCGTCTCCGCGTTCCTGCAGACCAGCAACAGCCCCAAGGGCATGGTTCTGGACTGCGTCCCGGTCATCCCGCCGGACCTGCGTCCGATGGTGCAGCTGGACGGTGGCCGCTTCGCGACCTCCGACCTGAACGACCTGTACCGCCGCGTCATCAACCGCAACAACCGCCTGAAGCGCCTTCTCGACCTCGGTGCGCCCGAGATCATCGTGAACAACGAGAAGCGCATGCTCCAGGAGGCCGTCGACGCGCTCTTCGACAACGGCCGTCGTGGTCGCCCGGTCACGGGCCCCGGCAACCGTCCGCTGAAGTCGCTGTCCGACATGCTCAAGGGCAAGCAGGGTCGCTTCCGTCAGAACCTGCTCGGTAAGCGAGTCGACTACTCGGCGCGTTCCGTCATCGTCGTCGGCCCGCAGCTGAAGCTGCACCAGTGCGGTCTGCCGAAGGCCATGGCGCTTGAGCTCTTCAAGCCGTTCGTGATGAAGCGCCTGGTCGACCTGAACCACGCGCAGAACATCAAGAGCGCCAAGCGCATGGTGGAGCGCGGCCGCACGGTCGTGTACGACGTCCTCGAAGAGGTCATCGCCGAGCACCCGGTTCTGCTGAACCGTGCTCCCACCCTGCACCGCCTCGGCATCCAGGCCTTCGAGCCGCAGCTGGTCGAGGGCAAGGCCATTCAGATCCACCCGCTCGTCTGCACCGCGTTCAACGCGGACTTCGACGGTGACCAGATGGCCGTGCACCTGCCGCTGTCCGCGGAGGCCCAGGCCGAGGCCCGCATCCTGATGCTGTCCTCGAACAACATCCTCAAGCCGGCCGACGGCCGCCCGGTGACGATGCCGACGCAGGACATGGTCCTGGGTCTGTTCTTCCTCACCACCGACGGCGACCTCCGTGACACCAAGGGCGAGGGCCGCGCGTTCGGTTCCGTCGCCGAGGCGATCATGGCGTTCGACGCCGGCGAGCTGGCGCTGCAGTCGCGCGTGGACATCCGCTTCCCGGTGGGCACCATGCCGCCGCGCGGCTGGACCCCGCCGGCCGCGGAGGAGGGCGAGCCGGAGTACCAGCCCGGCGACAGCTTCCGTCTGCAGACCACGCTGGGCCGCGCGCTCTTCAACGAGCTGCTGCCCGAGGACTACCCGTTCGTCGACTACTCGGTGGGCAAGAAGCAGCTCTCCGAGATCGTCAACGACCTGGCCGAGCGCTACCCCAAGGTCATCGTGGCGGCGACGCTCGACAACCTGAAGGCGGCCGGCTTCTTCTGGGCGACCCGTTCCGGTGTCACCGTGGCCATCTCCGACGTCGTCGTTCCCGAGGCGAAGAAGGAGATCGTCGCGGGCTACGAGGCGCAGGACGAGAAGGTCCAGAAGCAGTACGAGCGCGGTCTCATCACGAAGGAAGAGCGCACTCAGGAGCTCATCGCGATCTGGACCAAGGCGACCAACGAGGTTGCCGAGGCGATGAACGCGAACTTCCCGAAGACGAACCCCATCTTCATGATGGTTGACTCGGGTGCCCGAGGAAACATGATGCAGATGCGTCAGATCGCCGGTATGCGTGGTCTGGTGTCGAACGCCAAGAACGAGACGATCCCGCGTCCGATTAAGGCCTCCTTCCGTGAGGGCCTGTCGGTGCTGGAGTACTTCATCTCGACTCACGGTGCTCGTAAGGGTCTGGCGGACACCGCCCTCCGTACCGCCGACTCGGGTTACCTCACCCGTCGTCTGGTCGACGTCTCGCAGGACGTCATCATTCGCGAGGAGGACTGCGGCACCGACCGCGGCCTCAAGCTCCAGATCGCGGAGCGCGGCGCCGACGGTGTGCTGCGCAAGACCGAGGACGTCGAGACCAGCGTCTACGCCCGCATGCTGGCCGAGGACGTCGTCGTCGACGGCAAGGTCATCGCGCCGGCCAACGTGGACCTGGGCGACGTGCTCATCGACCAGCTGGTCGCGCACGGCATCGAGGTTGTCAAGACCCGCTCCGTGCTGACCTGTGAGTCGGCCGTCGGCACCTGTGCCTTCTGCTACGGCCGCTCGCTGGCCACCGGCAAGCTCGTCGACATCGGTGAGGCGGTCGGCATCATCGCCGCCCAGTCCATCGGTGAGCCCGGTACCCAGCTGACGATGCGTACCTTCCACACCGGTGGTGTGGCCGGTGACGACATCACCCAGGGTCTGCCCCGTGTCGTCGAGCTCTTCGAGGCTCGTACGCCGAAGGGTGTCGCCCCGATCTCCGAGGCCGCGGGCCGTGTCCGCATCGAGGAGACCGAGAAGACCAAGAAGATCGTCGTCACCCCGGACGACGGCAGCGACGAGACGGCGTACCCGATCTCGAAGCGTGCCCGTCTGCTCGTGGGCGAGGGCGACCACGTCGAGGTCGGCCAGAAGCTGACCGTCGGTGCCACCAACCCGCACGACGTGCTGCGCATTCTCGGCCAGCGCGCGGTGCAGGTGCACCTGGTCGGCGAGGTCCAGAAGGTCTACAACTCGCAGGGTGTGTCGATCCACGACAAGCACATCGAGATCATCATCCGGCAGATGCTGCGCCGCGTGACGATCATCGAGTCCGGCGACGCCGAGCTGCTGCCCGGCGAGCTGGTCGAGCGTGCGAAGTTCGAGGGCGAGAACCGTCGTGTGGTCACCGAGGGCGGTCACCCCGCCTCCGGCCGTCCGCAGCTGATGGGTATCACCAAGGCCTCGCTGGCGACGGAGTCCTGGCTGTCGGCCGCCTCCTTCCAGGAGACGACCCGAGTCCTGACGGACGCGGCGATCAACGCCAAGTCCGACAGCCTCATCGGCCTCAAGGAGAACGTCATCATCGGTAAGCTCATCCCGGCCGGTACGGGTCTGTCCCGCTACCGCAACATCCGGGTGGAGCCCACCGAGGAGGCCAAGGCCGCGATGTACTCGGCCGTCGGCTACGACGACATCGACTACTCGCCCTTCGGCACCGGCTCCGGCCAGGCCGTCCCGCTGGAGGACTACGACTACGGTCCGTACAACCAGTAGGCGAGAAGCCGCTTGAAACCGCAGGGCGGCCACTCCGGGTAACCGGAGTGGCCGCCCTGCGGCGTATTGGCGCATGATGGACGCCACAACATGTCGGGTCCGGGGGAGTGGTCTCGTGTCGAATTCTTCGTGGCAGCCGGTCCCGTGGCAGGGGCAGCCGGGGCAGCAGCCTTCGATGCTGGCCGCGCACGCCGACCGGGAGCGGGCCGTGGACGTGCTGCGGGCGGGGTTCGCCGAGGGGCGGCTGCCGCAGGGGGAGTACGAGCGGCGGATCGAGCGGGCGTACCAGGCGCGCACCGTGGGCGAGCTGAGCATGCTCGTCGCGGACCTGCCGCAGGGGCCGATGCCGCAGCAGCAGATGATGGCGGGCGTGCCGCGGACGTTTCTGCCGCCGCCCGCGCCGGCCACCAACGGGAAGGCGATCGGGGCCCTGGTGTGCGGTGTGGGCACGGTTTTCAGCGGCGGGGCCTCCGCTATCCCCGCGGTGATTCTGGGCCACATGGCGCGCAAGGAGATCCGTGAGCGGGGCGAGGGCGGGGACGGCATGGCGGTCGCCGGTCTCGTGCTCGGATGGCTGGCGGTGGCCTTCTGGAGCCTGATCATCGTGCTGGCCGTGGTGTCGTCGGTCGGTCGCTAGGAGTCGTCGCGCCCGGCGTGTCCTGGCTCCGGGGTATTTGTTTTGACCACAGCGTATGAGATAGGTACGCTCAGACCTTGTGCCTGGGGTGTGCCTGGGCTCGTGTGCGTGTCATCTGCCGCACGGCGAGTCCGATCACGGCCACCGCAATCTGCCGCCTTCCCGCCCTTCGGTGGGGGTCTGCAGTATTCGACACACCCGACCGCGTGGGTCGGGAAAGTTCCAGGTTAGCTTTACTACTCGGCACACAGAAACCGGAGAAGTAGTGCCTACGATCCAGCAGCTGGTCCGGAAGGGCCGGCAGGACAAGGTCGAGAAGAACAAGACGCCCGCACTCGAGGGTTCGCCCCAGCGCCGTGGCGTCTGCACGCGTGTGTTCACGACCACCCCGAAGAAGCCGAACTCGGCCCTGCGGAAGGTCGCGCGTGTGCGTCTGACCTCCGGGATCGAGGTCACGGCCTACATTCCGGGTGAGGGACACAACCTGCAGGAGCACTCCATCGTGCTCGTGCGCGGTGGCCGTGTGAAGGACCTGCCCGGTGTTCGTTACAAGATCATCCGCGGTTCGCTCGACACCCAGGGTGTCAAGAACCGCAAGCAGGCCCGCAGCCGCTACGGCGCCAAGAAGGAGAAGTAAGAATGCCTCGTAAGGGCCCCGCCCCGAAGCGCCCGGTCATCATCGACCCGGTCTACGGTTCTCCTCTGGTGACCTCCCTCATCAACAAGGTGCTGCTGAACGGCAAGCGCTCCACCGCCGAGCGCATCGTGTACGGCGCCATGGAGGGTCTGCGTGAGAAGTCGGGCAACGACCCGGTCATCACGCTCAAGCGCGCGCTCGAGAACATCAAGCCGACCCTCGAGGTCAAGTCCCGCCGTGTCGGTGGCGCGACCTACCAGGTTCCGGTTGAGGTCAAGCCCGGCCGCGCCAACACCCTCGCGCTCCGCTGGCTCGTCGGCTACTCGCGCGCTCGCCGCGAGAAGACGATGACCGAGCGTCTGATGAACGAGCTGCTCGACGCCTCCAACGGCCTCGGTGCTGCCGTGAAGAAGCGCGAGGACACGCACAAGATGGCCGAGTCCAACAAGGCCTTCGCGCACTACCGCTGGTAGTCGCAACCCACATCGAGACCGAGAGAAGACTGAAGCCTTATGGCTACCACTTCGCTTGACCTGGCCAAGGTGCGCAACATCGGCATCATGGCCCACATCGACGCGGGCAAGACGACCACCACCGAGCGGATCCTGTTCTACACCGGCGTTTCGTACAAGATCGGTGAGGTCCACGACGGCGCCGCCACGATGGACTGGATGGAGCAGGAGCAGGAGCGTGGCATCACGATCACGTCTGCTGCGACGACCTGCCACTGGCCGCTCGAGGACAACGACTACACGATCAACATCATCGACACCCCGGGGCACGTCGACTTCACCGTTGAGGTGGAGCGCTCCCTGCGTGTGCTCGATGGTGCCGTGACGGTGTTCGACGGTGTCGCCGGTGTCGAGCCGCAGTCCGAGACGGTGTGGCGTCAGGCCGACCGTTACGGCGTGCCGCGCATCTGCTTCGTGAACAAGCTGGACCGCACCGGCGCCGAGTTCCACCGCTGCGTGGACATGATCTCGGACCGCCTGGGCGCCCAGCCGCTCGTCATGCAGCTCCCGATCGGTGCCGAGGCCGACTTCCAGGGCGTCGTCGACCTCGTCAAGATGAAGGCGCTCGTCTGGTCGGCCGAGGCCGCCAAGGGCGAGGCCTACGACACGATCGAGATCCCCGACACCCACAAGGAGGCCGCGGACGAGTACCGCGGCAAGCTCCTCGAGGCCGTCGCGGAGAACGACGAAGAGATCATGGAGCTGTACCTGGAGGGCCAGGAGCCGTCCGAGGAGCAGCTGTACGCCGCGATCCGTCGTATCACCATCGCCTCCGGCAAGTCCTCGGACACCACGGTCACCCCGGTGTTCTGCGGCACCGCGTTCAAGAACAAGGGCGTCCAGCCCCTGCTCGACGCGGTCGTGCGTTACCTCCCGACCCCGCTCGACGTGGACTCCATCGAGGGTCACGACGTGAAGGACCCGGAGAAGGTCGTCGCGCGCAAGCCCTCCGAGGACGAGCCCCTCGCGGCCCTCGCGTTCAAGATCGCGAGCGACCCGCACCTGGGCAAGCTCACCTTCATCCGGGTCTACTCGGGTCGCCTGAACGCCGGCACCGCGGTGCTGAACAGCGTGAAGGGCAAGAAGGAGCGCATCGGCAAGATCTACCGCATGCACGCCAACAAGCGTGAGGAGATCGAGTCGGTGGGCGCCGGTGACATCGTCGCCGTCATGGGCCTGAAGCAGACCACCACCGGTGAGACGCTGTCCGACGACAAGAACCCGGTCATCCTGGAGTCCATGGACTTCCCGGCGCCGGTCATTCAGGTCGCCATCGAGCCCAAGTCCAAGGGTGACCAGGAGAAGCTGGGTGTCGCCATCCAGCGTCTCGCGGAGGAGGACCCCTCCTTCCAGGTGCACTCGGACGAGGAGACCGGCCAGACCATCATCGGTGGTATGGGCGAGCTCCACCTCGACGTCCTTGTCGACCGCATGAAGCGCGAGTTCAAGGTCGAGGCCAACGTCGGCAAGCCGCAGGTCGCGTACCGCGAGACCATCCGCAAGACGGTCGAGAAGGTCGACTTCACGCACAAGAAGCAGACTGGTGGTACCGGCCAGTTCGCCAAGGTGCAGATCTCGATCGAGCCGATCGAGGGTGGCGACGCGAGCTACGAGTTCGTGAACAAGGTCACCGGTGGTCGTATCCCGAAGGAGTACATCCCTTCGGTCGACGCCGGCTGCCAGGAGGCCATGCAGTTCGGCATCCTCGCCGGTTACGAGATGACCGGTGTTCGCGTGACGCTGCTCGACGGTGCCTTCCACGAGGTCGACTCCTCCGAGCTCGCCTTCAAGATCGCCGGTTCGCAGGCGTTCAAGGAGGCCGCTCGCAAGGCCGGCCCCGTGCTCCTCGAGCCGATGATGGCCGTCGAGGTCACCACGCCCGAGGACTACATGGGCGAGGTCATCGGTGACATCAACTCCCGTCGTGGCCAGGTTCAGGCCATGGAGGAGCGGATGGGCGCCCGCCTCGTCAAGGGCCTGGTCCCGCTCTCGGAGATGTTCGGCTATGTCGGAGACCTCCGCAGCAAGACGTCGGGTCGCGCGAGCTACTCGATGCAGTTCGACTCCTACGCCGAGGTTCCGCGGAACGTCGCCGAGGAGATCATCGCGAAGGCCAAGGGCGAGTAACTCACCCGAGTTCACGCTTTAGGCTTGACTCCGGAGTTCTTGGGGCATTTCACGGCAACCTCCGTGAAATGCCCCGGGACCCGGCTTTCCAGCAAAGATCACCTGGCGCCGATGAAGTAAGGCGTACAGAACCACTCCACAGGAGGACCCCAGTGGCGAAGGCGAAGTTCGAGCGGACTAAGCCGCACGTCAACATCGGCACCATCGGTCACATTGACCACGGTAAGACGACCCTCACGGCCGCCATTACCAAGGTGCTGCACGACGCGTACCCCGACCTGAACGAGGCCTCGGCCTTCGACCAGATCGACAAGGCTCCTGAGGAGCGCCAGCGCGGTATCACGATCTCCATCGCGCACGTCGAGTACCAGACCGAGGCGCGTCACTACGCCCACGTCGACTGCCCCGGTCACGCCGACTACATCAAGAACATGATCACGGGTGCCGCCCAGATGGACGGCGCCATCCTCGTGGTCGCCGCCACCGACGGCCCGATGCCGCAGACCAAGGAGCACGTGCTCCTGGCCCGCCAGGTCGGCGTTCCGTACATCGTCGTCGCCCTGAACAAGGCCGACATGGTGGACGACGAGGAGATCCTGGAGCTCGTCGAGCTCGAGGTCCGTGAGCTGCTCTCCGAGTACGAGTTCCCGGGCGACGACGTTCCGGTCGTCAAGGTCTCGGCGCTCAAGGCGCTCGAGGGCGACAAGGAGTGGGGCGAGTCCGTCCTCAAGCTCATGCACGCCGTCGACGAGGCCATCCCGGCCCCGGAGCGCGACGTCGACAAGCCGTTCCTGATGCCGATCGAGGACGTCTTCACGATCACCGGTCGTGGCACCGTCGTCACCGGTCGTATCGAGCGCGGTGTTCTCAAGGTCAACGAGAACGTCGACATCATCGGTATCAAGGAGGAGAAGACCTCCACCACGGTTACCGGCATCGAGATGTTCCGCAAGCTGCTCGACGAGGGCCAGGCCGGTGAGAACGTCGGTCTGCTGCTCCGTGGCATCAAGCGCGAGGACGTCGAGCGCGGCCAGGTCATCATCAAGCCCGGTTCGGTCACGCCGCACACCGAGTTCGAGGCCCAGGCCTACATCCTCTCCAAGGACGAGGGTGGCCGCCACACGCCGTTCTTCAACAACTACCGTCCGCAGTTCTACTTCCGTACGACGGACGTGACGGGCGTTGTGACCCTCCCCGAGGGCACCGAGATGGTCATGCCGGGCGACAACACCGAGATGTCCGTCCAGCTCATCCAGCCGGTCGCCATGGAAGAGGGCCTGAAGTTCGCCATCCGTGAGGGTGGCCGGACCGTGGGCGCCGGCCAGGTCACCAAGATCAACAAGTAAGTCTCGCTTACCTGTTGGGCTTTGATGCCTGGTAGCTCCTAGAGCACCTGAGAGGGCCCGTACGACTTCGGTCGTACGGGCCCTTTCTGCTGTCCGGATACGAGGTGCCCGGATACGGGTGTCAGGCCCTGGCCTGCGTCGGCCGCCACAGCCACGGACGGGCGTCGGGGGAGAGGCCCGCGGCGACCGGGCCGCGGGCCGTGGCCGCGAGCGCCGGGCCGTCCAGGGTGACCGGCGCCGTGCCCGGCCGGGTCGTGCGGCCCCCGCGGTGCAGCTGGACGCGGCCGTCGGCGTCCCGGCCGAGGAGGTACGGTCCCGCGGCCACCACGGGACCGTAGCCGGGCAGGTCCACGCGGGGACCGCCCACGCACAGCAGCTCGGCGGAGGCGGGTGCCCGGTAGTAGAGCCGGCCCCCGGACGCGGCGACGGCGTCCCCCGGCACCGGAAGCCCCGACAGCGGCGCCGGCCCCTCGGGCGTCCAGTGGTGCACGGTGTCCCGGCCGGGCGCGTAGACGTGCACCCGCCCCTCGTGCACCACCGCCGTCAGACCGTCCTGCACGGGACCGCCGCCCAGGTCGCGCCACGGGGACCAGCCCCCGTCCCGGTCCCGCACCCGCGTGCTGAGGCCCTGGTCCGCGTTCCGTACGAAGAGGTGGACGCGGCCGTCCGGGGCGGCGACCGCGACGGGGACGCCGATGCGGCGGCCGCGGTCGGGGTCGGTCTCCGGGTTGCCGAGGCCCTTCCACACCCGCTGCTCGAGGGCCACGATCTCCCGCACGTCGTCCCCGTCGCGCACCGACGCGAGGCGCAGGCCGAGCACGAGGTGGTGGCCGCCGGGGAGCGGCACGGCGGACAGGGCAGGGGCGAGCGGGCCGCCGCCGAGGTCGACCGGGTCGGCGAATCCGCCGTCCTTCTCGTCGTAGCGGACGGCGCGCAGGCCGAGGACGCCGTACGCGGTGAGTCGTCCCTCTTCGTTCGGGAGCAGGGCGAGCCGGGGGCCGGGGTAGCGGTAGTGGGTGGCGCGGACCCAGCCTTTGCGGTTGGTGAGGGGGCGGTCGCCGCCGACGTTGTAGTCGCCGCAGCCGGACGGGTTCCCGCAGTCCCAGTCGGGCGCGGCGCCGTACGGGACGAGCTGGGCGGCCTTGGCCTTCAGGACCTTCGGCGGCAGGTTCTTCGGCCAGTGGTTGTTGTAGTAGCCCCGGAACGCGGCGACGGCGAAGGCGGGCGGGCCGTCCTTGGCGCGCTCGGCCCAGCGGATCAGCGCGGCCCAGGCGAAGGAGGCGACGGCCGTGTGGTCGGCGTGGTCGGAGTAGCCGGGCTGCTCGCTGTCGCGGATCCGCGTGATCCGGTCGCTGTGCTGGATGTCCGGGTCGGGGTCGAGGGTGTGCACGAGCGTGGGCCGGTACCGCTCGAAGAGCTCGACGAGGACGCCGATCAGCGATTCCCGCTCGTACGTCTGCACCGCGCGCAGCGGCGAACCCACCGGGACGAGGGTGCGCAGGCGCAGCGCCGGGTCGCGCCAGAGGGCGGGGACGCCCATGTGGCCCTCGGGGGTGTGCATGCCGAGGTTCAGGTGCACCAGCTCGGCGCTGCGGCCCTGGTGCTGGAGCGAGTCGACCTCGACCCGGAAGCCGCTGGGGAGCCGGGCGGCGCTGGTGGTCCAGCGGGTGAAGACGGGCAGGCCGAGCTGGGCGGCGTACGACTGGCGCAGGCCCTGGTGGCGGGCCGAGGAGTAGGCGGCCTTGTCGGGTGCCGGGTCGCGGTCGGCGGGTGTCTTGTTGCGTCCGTCCGCCTCGCCCGCGGTGACGTACACGCAGACGACCGGGGTGCCGGCGTCGAGGGCCTGCCGCGTGTCCGGGTTCATGAAGTACAGGTCGTCGTCGGGGTGGGCGAGGACCTGGAGCAGCAGGGCGCGCTCGGCCTGGGCGGCGGCCCGACCGGTGGCGGGGGAGGGGAGGCTCGCGCCCGCACCGTCGGCGGGCGCGGCGGGGGAGCAGGCGGAGAGGGTGCCGGCGGCGGTCAGGGCGGCGGCGCCGAGCAGGGCGGTGCGGCGGGAGGGGCCCGGCCCGATGGCTCGGGCGGGCTGGGTCGGGGCAGGTCTTTCCCGCACGGTGGCGCTCTCCGTTCGCGGCCGAGGCAGCGTACGAAAAGGGGGCGCTCGCCTCTGTTCAGGTGGGTCACCTCGACAGAGGGCGAACGGGACGGGCGGGTTCCGGTGACGTCAGTCTCTGTCCCAGGCCTTTGCCAAGGCGTCGACGCGCTCGCGGTACTCGATCGCCTCCTGCCACTCCCGCGGCCAGGGCGAAGGGCCGCGGTGCGCGCCCGCGAGGGCTCCTGCCAGGGCGGCGGTCGCGGCGGACGCGCCGGAGGTGTGCGCGGCGCGGCGCAGGGTCCAGCGCGGACCGTCGGTGACCAGGAACGCGTACAGGGCACCGGCGAGCACCTCGTCGGCGGTCCACGCGGCGCCGACGGCGGTGCCCGGCTCCCGGTTCGGGTCCTTGGTGGCGAGCGCGGCGGCCACGGTGTCCAGGGCGGTGAGGCACTCGTCCCAGCCCTGCGCGACGTACGCGGAGGGGCTCTCGGCGCCCGCCCGCGCGGCCAGGTCGCCGAGCCAGTCGGCGCGGTACGTCCAGCGGGACGCGGCGGCGTGGGCGCGCAGCGCTTCGATGAGCGCGGCCGGTTCGTGGCCGTGGGCGAGGAGGTGGACGGCGTGGGCGGCGAGGTCGCTCGCGGCGAGCGCGGTCGGGTGCCCGTGGGTGAGCGCGGACTGGAGCTGGGCGATGCCCGACCGCTGCTCGCCGCTCAGGTACGGGGTGAGGCCGACGGCGGCGGCCCGCACCACGGTCGCGCAGCCCTTCGACGCGAGCGCGGTGGCGGACTGCCAGGGCACCTGCCGCTCCAGGGCGGTGCAGGCGTCGACCGTGGTGCGGCCCGGTGAGCGGTCGTTGTCGGGGGAGCGCAGCCAGCGGACGAGGTGGGTGCGCAGCGCGGTGGTGGCGGCGTCCGGGGTGAGCCACGGCGGGGCGGGCAGCGCGCCGCGCGTGGTCAGGCTGTGCCGGGCCTCGGCCTCGGTCAGCGGCGCGCGGACGGCGACGTCGGCGAGCGCTTCGGCGGTGGCGAGGGCGAGCTGCGTCTGGTCGGAGACGCGGACGGACGCGCCGTCGTACAGCGGGAGTTCCATCCGCCGCCAGTCGCCGTACGTCGCCGTGATCCGGTCCATCGTCAGGTTGGACAGCGGGCGGCCCATGGCGTCGCCGACGGCCAGGCCGAGGAGGGCGCCGCGGGCGGCGGACCAGCGGCGTCCGGGGGCGTGCCGGTCGGCGAGTTCGTCGAGGAGGCGCAAGTGCGGGGCGGTGGCGACGGGGCCCGCGACGAGGTGGCCGGGGCCCGCGTCGGCGACGAGTTCCTGGAGGACGGCGGTGGGGGCGAGGCCCCGGGCCTTGGCGTCGGTGAGGCGGGGCCGCAGGTTGACTGCCTGGTGGCCGGCGTCGCGGCGGTCGATCTGGCCCGCGGCGCCGTCCTCGTCGTTGGCCCACACGTAGCCGGTGACGGTGCCCTTGGCGTCGGCCACGGCGACGTAGCGGACGGGCAGTTCGGTGGTGGACGCGTACCGGTCGGGTCCGCTCACGAGGTGGAACGAGAGGTCCTCCTCGAAGCGCGGGTTGATGTGTGCGCGCGGGACGAAGTGCGGGCCCGGACCGGCCGGCTGACTCACGTGGCGTTCCCTCCGACGGTTCCCGATCGGGTGCTGCTCGGGATCCGTCACAGACAAGCACACGCTTCCCCGTCGTCACCAGCCGGTCCGGGCCCTCAGCGGCGCCCTACACCCGCTGCCACAGGGCCGGCACGTTCGGCGGCTCCCAGCCGGACTGCGCCTGGTGGGCCTGGAGGCAGCGGTACGTGGCCCCGCCGTACGTCACCGTGGCGCCCGCCTGGTAGACGGTGCCGGCCGCCCAGGTGCCGCCGGGATCGCCAGGGTCGCCGGGGTCTCCCGGGTCGGAGCCGCCCGTCGTCCGCAGCGTCAGTCCGTAGTTCTGGAGGATCGGGTTGAGCGGCTGGAAGAACGTGGTGCCGCCGCTGGTGCAGTTGCCGGAGCCGCCCGAGGTGACGCCCTGCGCCTGGCTGCCGGAGATGAACGAGCCGCCGGAGTCGCCCGGTTCGGCGCACACCGAGGTGCGGGTGACGCCGGAGATGGTGCCCTCGGGGTAGGTGACGCTGGAGTTCAGCTGCTGCACGGTGCCGCAGTGCCAGCCGGTGGTGGAGCCGGAGCGGCACACGGAGGAGCCGACCGGCGCCTGCGTGGAACCGGCGACCTGGACGCTCGACCCGTTGACGTAAGGCGTCGCCGTCCAGGACGAGTTGGTGGCCACCCACGCCATGTCGTTGCCCGGGAAGACCGACGCCTGGAAGGTGCCCTGGGCGACCCGGTTCGAGCCGGTGGTGCTGCTGCCCGCCCGCCCGCAGTGTCCGGCCGTCGCGAAGCCCTGCTGGGTGCCGCGGGTGACGGGGAAGCCGATGGAGCAGCGGCTGGAGTTGTCGATGTAGTACGCGTCGCCGCCCCGCAGGTCGTACAGCGGGCGCGGCCGCTCGGCCGAGTCCACGACCCGTACGAGAGCGGCGTCGACCTTCGCGGCCTTCACGAGCGCGCGCACCGCGGACCGCCGACTCGCCTCCACCACAAGGGAGTTGGAGGGTACGTCGACGTACCAGACCGGGGTCGCCGCGGTGTCGTGGTGCTTCGCCGCCCGGTCGATGCGGGCCTTCGCCGCGTCGAGCACGGCCGACGTGTGCGGTACGACGGTGGCGCGGGCGCCCGCCGCCTCGATCCGGTCGACGTCGGCGGGGTCGGTCGTCGCGACGGTCAGCCGGTCGGACGCGGCGCCGCGCACCCAGGCGCCCGCGAAGTCCCGGCCGAGCGCGAGCCGGAGGCGGCCCGCGGTGGCGCCCGCCTCCGCCTCGTTGGCCAGGCGCTCGCGGGCCTGCGCGCGGTCCAGGCCGAGGTCCCGCTGCATCGCCGCGAGCAGGGCGGGCGGCGCGTCGGCCGTGCGCAGGGTCTCGGCGGCCGAGAGCGCGGGGGCGGCGCTCGCGGACCCGCCGAGCCCCGCGACGATCAGCGCGGCCGACGTGGTCAGGGCCGCGCACACGGCCCTGGTCCGTCTGTGGAGCATGGCGTCTCCTAGGTGTCGGGGGAGGTGCCGAAACCGTAGGAACGCGGGCTCGGGCCGCGTAAGACGTCAGTCGACCCCGGGGGCCGGCGTTATGGAAGCCCGCAGCGGGGGCCGGGCCGTCGTGCGGAGCGTGTCCGCGTGCGCGCCGCGCGCCTGCGTGAGGACGAGCGCGGCGGTGTCCGGGTGCTGCGCCCCGGGGTGCAGCCCGAGCAGGTGCCGCCACAGCAGCGGGGACCCGGCGAGGGGGCGCACGGTGATGCCGGGCGTCGGCGGGAACGTGGCCCGGCACAGGCCCACCGCCCGGCCGACCCGCACGAGGTGCGCGCAGGACGCGGTGTCCGTCTCGTACATGCGGCGCGGGGTGAAGCCGGCGCGGGCGCAGGCGGCGGTGAAGCAGTCGGCGAAGCAGCCGTCGCCGGGCACACAGGCCCACGCCTCGTCGGCGAGCGCGGCCAGGTCGACCTCGCTCAGGGCGGCCGCCGGGTGACCGTCCGGCAGCATCGCGCAGACCGGGTCGAGGGCGATCTCCCGCCACTCCAGGTGGGCGGGGCCCGGCGGGGGAGCGGAGCCGCAGGTGCCGAGCAGGGCGAAGTCGAGCAGGCCCTGGTCGACGTGGTCCGCGAGCTCCCGCTCGGACCAGGAGGCGCGGGTGGTCACGGCGGTGTCGGGCAGCTCCCGCGCGAGCCGGTCGACGAGGGCGCCGAGCAGCGGGCCGTGGGTGCCGCCGAGCCGCAGCCGCTCGCCGGCCCGCCGGGCGCGGGCGAACCGGGTGGCCTCCTGCTGGAGCCCGGAGACGGCGGGGAGCACGATCCCGGCCCGCTCCAGGACCAGCTCGCCGAGGGCGGTGGCGCGGACCCCGTGCCGACCGCGCTCGAACAGTTCTCCGCCGAGTACCCGTTCGATCCTGCGGAGCTGGGCGCTCAGCGCCGGCTGCGCCAGACCGAGTACGGTCGCCGCGCGGGTGAGGCTGCCCGCATCGGCGATCGCCCTGACCGTCCTGAGATGCCGCAACTCCAGCTCCATGAAGGGAGCTTGAGGCGTGCGGGCGGCGGGAGCAAGGGGTTGGTACAGGCCATTGCGGGGGCGTACGGTGAGGGGGTCCGGCGGCGCGCCCCGCACACCCCTGGTTTGACCTTCGTCACTGAGGGGGTACTCTCTTCGGCTCGATTGGCCCCGGACATGCCCTGTATGGCAGACTGTCGGGGTTGCTCGGTTGAGTGCCGATGCTGCGCGCCTCCCGCCGGGAGGACCGGAAGCGAGTCCCACAGTACTCGTCGCCCTATCTGTCGCCTGCGGCAGCACTGGGGCGGACGTACGGGAATCTTCCGGGAAGCTCAGTGCGGTTTCTCGACCAGGCGCTCGGTGGGTTTCTTCCCCCGATCACATGCGGCCCCGGGCCGCAGACCCCTTAGCAGGGAAATCCATGCGGATATTTCTGTCAGCGGGACTGCGACACGCCCGACCGCGTGGGGCGGAGGAAGTGTGAAACAGGGCCCCCGGGTTCCAGAGCGTTACGAGAGACAGGACTACTAAGTAGCCATGGCGGGACAGAAGATCCGCATCCGGCTCAAGGCCTACGACCACGAGGTCATCGACTCCTCGGCGAAGAAGATCGTCGAGACGGTGACCCGCACTGGTGCGTCGGTCGCGGGCCCGGTGCCGCTGCCTACCGAGAAGAACGTGTACTGCGTCATCAAGTCGCCGCACAAGTACAAGGACTCGCGCGAGCACTTCGAGATGCGCACGCACAAGCGCCTGATCGACATTCTCGACCCGACGCCGAAGACCGTTGACTCCCTGATGCGACTCGACCTCCCGGCCGGTGTCGACATCGAGATCAAGCTCTGAGGGCCGGTGATCTGAGAATGACGAAGCAGATCAAGGGCATCCTGGGCGAGAAGCTCGGCATGACGCAGGTGTGGGACGAGAACAACCGTGTTGTTCCGGTCACCGTCGTCAAGGCCGGCCCGAACGTCATCACCCAGGTTCGTACCAACGACGTCGACGGTTACGACTCCGTCCAGCTCGCCTTCGGCGAGATCGACCCGCGCAAGGTGAACAAGCCCCTCAAGGGCCACTTCGCCAAGGCCGACGTCACCCCCCGTCGCCACCTCGTCGAGATCCGTACCTCGGACGCGTCCGAGTACACCCTCGGCCAGGAAGTCACCGCCGAGGTGTTCGAGGGCGGCGTCAAGGTCGACGTGACCGGCCAGAGCAAGGGCAAGGGCTTCGCCGGTGGCATGAAGCGGCACAACTTCAAGGGTGGCAAGGCCTCCCACGGTGCCCACCGCATCCACCGCAAGCCGGGCTCCATCGGCGGTTGCGCCACCCCCGGCCGTGTGTTCAAGGGCACCCGCATGGCGGGCCGCATGGGCAACGAGCGGGTCACCACCCAGAACCTGACCGTCCACGCCGTTGACGCGGAGAAGGGTCTGCTGCTCATCAAGGGCGCGGTTCCTGGTCCGAACGGCGGCCTCGTCCTGGTCCGTACCGCGACCAAGGGGGCCTGAGGTAACCGATGAGCACTGTTGACATCCTTTCGCCTGCTGGCGACAAGGCCGGGTCCGTCGAGCTCCCCGCGGAGATCTTCGACGTCGAGAAGGTCAGCGTTCCGCTGATCCACCAGGTCGTCGTCGCGCAGCTGGCCGCTGCCCGTCAGGGCACGCACAAGACCAAGACCCGTGGCGAAGTCCGCGGCGGTGGCAAGAAGCCGTACCGCCAGAAGGGCACCGGCCGCGCCCGTCAGGGTTCGACCCGTGCGCCGCAGTTCGCCGGCGGTGGCGTCGTCCACGGCCCCGTGCCGCGTGACTACTCGCAGCGGACCCCGAAGAAGATGAAGGCTGCCGCGCTGCGTCACGCCCTCACCGACCGGGCCCGCAACGCTCGCATCCACGTCGTCTCCGGCGTGGTCGAGGGCGAGGTCTCCACGAAGGCCGCCAAGTCGCTGTTCGGCAAGATCTCGGAGCGCAAGAACCTGCTCCTGGTCGCCGAGCGCACCGACGAGGCCGCGTGGCTCTCCGCCCGCAACCTGCCCCAGGTCCACATCCTGGAGCCGGGCCAGCTCAACACGTACGACGTTCTCGTCTCGGACGACGTGGTCTTCACCAAGGCCGCTTTCGAGTCCTTCGTGTCTGGCCCCAAGGCCGCTGACACCGAAGGGAGCGAGGCCTGATGGCTACGCGTCACCCGAGCATTGCCTCCAAGGCTGCGAAGGCCGCCAAGGCCGCGCGCGTCGCCAAGGCGAAGCGCATTGCCACCGAGGGCAAGGTCGCCGTTGAGCCGACCCCGCTGAGCAAGTCCTTCTCGGACCCGCGCGACGTTCTCGTCAAGCCGGTCGTCTCCGAGAAGTCGTACGCGCTCCTCGACGAGAACAAGTACACGTTCATCGTCGCGCCTGGCGCCAACAAGACCCAGATCAAGCAGGCCGTCGAGACGGTCTTCTCGGTCAAGGTCACCGGCGTCAACACGATCAACCGTCAGGGCAAGCGGAAGCGCACGCGCACCGGGTTCGGCAAGCGTGCCGACACCAAGCGCGCCATCGTGACCCTTGCTGAGGGCGACCGTATCGACATCTTCGGCCAGGCCTCCTAACGGAGACCCTGGTCCGAATATCGGACGAGGACTGAGAAATGGGAATCCGCAAGTACAAGCCGACGACGCCGGGCCGCCGTGGCTCCTCCGTCGCCGACTTCGTCGAGGTCACGCGGTCCACGCCGGAGAAGTCGCTGGTCCGCCCCCTGCACAGCAAGGGCGGTCGTAACAACTCCGGTCGCGTGACCGTCCGCCACCAGGGCGGCGGCCACAAGCGCGCCTTCCGCGTGATCGACTTCCGTCGTCACGACAAGGACGGCGTGCCGGCCAAGGTCGCTCACATCGAGTACGACCCGAACCGCACCGCGCGCATCGCGCTCCTGCACTACGCGGACGGCGAGAAGCGCTACATCCTGGCCCCCCGTGGGCTCGCCCAGGGTGCCGTGGTCGAGAACGGCCCGGCGGCCGACATCAAGCCCGGCAACAACCTGGCGCTGCGCAACATCCCGGTCGGTACGACGATCCACTCCGTGGAGCTTCGTCCGGGCGGCGGCGCCAAGTTCGCCCGCTCCGCGGGTGCCTCCGTGCAGCTGCTCGCGAAGGAGGGCTCGATGGCCCACCTTCGTATGCCCTCCGGCGAGATCCGCCTGGTCGACGTGCGCTGCCGCGCCACCGTCGGCGAGGTCGGCAACGCCGAGCAGTCGAACATCAACTGGGGCAAGGCCGGCCGCATGCGCTGGAAGGGCGTCCGCCCGACCGTGCGTGGTGTCGTCATGAACCCGGTTGACCACCCGCACGGTGGTGGTGAAGGCAAGACCTCCGGTGGTCGCCACCCGGTCTCGCCGTGGGGCAAGAAGGAGGGTCGTACTCGTGATCGCAACAAGGCGAGCAACAAGTACATCGTCCGCCGCCGCAAGTCGAACAAGAAGCGCTAGGAGCGGGTTTAGATGCCGCGCAGTCTCAAGAAGGGACCCTTCGTCGACGGCCACCTCGTGAAGAAGGTGGACGCTCAGAACGAAGCCGGTACCAAGAACGTCATCAAGACCTGGTCCCGCCGCTCGATGATCGTTCCCAGCATGCTGGGTCACACGATCGCGGTGCACAACGGCAAGACCCACATCCCGGTGTTCGTCACCGAGTCGATGGTCGGCCACAAGCTCGGCGAGTTCTCGCCGACGCGCACCTTCCGGGGTCACGTCAAGGACGACCGGAAGTCGAAGCGCCGCTAAGGCGGGGTGGAATCGACTATGACTAACACCGAAGGGACAACCATGGAAGCCAGGGCCCAGGCGCGGTACATCCGCGTCACGCCCATGAAGGCCCGCCGCGTGGTGGACCTCATCCGTGGCATGGACGCCACGGAGGCTCAGGCGGTCCTGCGTTTCGCCCCGCAGGCCGCGAGCCAGCCGGTCGGCAAGGTGCTGGACAGCGCCATTGCCAACGCCGCGCACAACTACGACCACACCGACGCCTCCACGCTGTTCATCAGCGAGGCGTACGTGGACGAGGGCCCGACCCTGAAGCGGTTCCGGCCGCGCGCCCAGGGTCGCGCCTACCGGATCCGTAAGCGGACCAGCCACATCACCGTGGTCGTCAGCAGCAAGGAAGGAACCCGGTAATGGGCCAGAAGGTAAACCCGCACGGGTTCCGGCTCGGTGTCACGACCGACTTCAAGTCGCGTTGGTACGCCGACAAGCTGTACAAGGACTACGTCAAGGAAGACGTCGCCATCCGTCGGATGATGACGTCCGGCATGGAGCGCGCCGGCATCTCCAAGGTGGAGATCGAGCGCACCCGTGACCGCGTGCGTGTGGACATCCACACCGCTCGTCCCGGCATCGTCATCGGCCGCCGTGGCGCCGAGGCCGACCGCATCCGCGGTGACCTCGAGAAGCTCACGGGCAAGCAGGTCCAGCTGAACATCCTCGAGGTCAAGAGCCCCGAGACCGACGCTCAGCTGGTTGCTCAGGCCGTTGCCGAGCAGCTGTCCTCCCGCGTCTCCTTCCGTCGTGCCATGCGCAAGAGCATGCAGGGCACGATGAAGGCCGGCGCCAAGGGCATCAAGATCCAGTGTGGCGGTCGTCTCGGCGGTGCCGAGATGTCCCGTTCGGAGTTCTACCGCGAGGGCCGTGTGCCCCTGCACACGCTCCGCGCCAACGTGGACTACGGCTTCTTCGAGGCCAAGACGACCTTCGGCCGCATCGGCGTGAAGGTCTGGATCTACAAGGGCGACGTCAAGAACATCGCCGAGGTTCGCGCCGAGAACGCCGCTGCCCGCGCCGGCAACCGCCCGGCCCGTGGTGGCAACGACCGCCCGGCCCGTGGTGGCCGCGGTGGCGAGCGTGGCGGTCGCGGTCGTAAGCCGCAGCAGCAGCAGGCTCCGGCCGCCGAGGCCCCCAAGGCCGACGCGCCCGCCGCTGCCGCTCCGGCTGAGAGCACCGGAACGGAGGCCTGACCGAAATGCTGATCCCCCGTAGGGTCAAGCACCGCAAGCAGCACCACCCGAAGCGCAGCGGTATGTCCAAGGGTGGCACGCAGGTTGCGTTCGGCGAGTACGGCATCCAGGCGCTCACCCCGGCGTACGTGACGAACCGTCAGATCGAGGCCGCTCGTATCGCCATGACGCGTCACATCAAGCGTGGCGGCAAGGTCTGGATCAACATCTACCCGGACCGCCCCCTCACCAAGAAGCCCGCCGAGACCCGCATGGGTTCCGGTAAGGGTTCCCCGGAGTGGTGGGTCGCCAACGTCAAGCCCGGACGCGTGATGTTCGAGCTGTCGTACCCCAACGAGAAGATCGCGCGTGAGGCGCTGACTCGTGCGGCGCACAAGCTGCCGATGAAGTGCAAGATCGTTAAGCGCGAGGCAGGTGAAGCGTGATGTCGGCCGGAACCAAGGCGTCCGAGCTGCGCGAGCTGGGCAACGAGGAGCTTGTCGCCAAGCTCCGCGAGGCCAAGGAAGAGCTGTTCAACCTCCGCTTCCAGGCGGCGACGGGCCAGCTCGAGAACCACGGCCGGCTCAAGGCCGTCCGCAAGGACATCGCCCGGATCTACACCCTCATGCGTGAGCGTGAGCTCGGCATCGAGACGGTGGAGAACGCCTGATGAGCGAGAAGACTGTGACTGAAGAGACTGCCGCCCGCGGCTTCCGCAAGACCCGTGAGGGTCTCGTCGTCAGCGACAAGATGGACAAGACCGTCGTCGTCGCCGTCGAGGACCGCGTCAAGCACGCCCTGTACGGCAAGGTCATCCGCCGTACGAACAAGCTCAAGGCGCACGACGAGCAGAACGCTGCCGGCGTCGGCGACCGCGTCCTCCTGATGGAGACGCGTCCGCTGTCCGCCACCAAGCGCTGGCGCATCGTCGAGATCCTCGAGAAGGCCAAGTAATTCTCTGGGGGGTTTCCCCCGGAGTTCGTTCCGCCAGGCTCGGCAGGGGTTCCTAGAACCCCTGCCGGGAACCGGCAGACAATCAGGAGATAGACGTGATCCAGCAGGAGTCGCGACTTCGCGTCGCCGACAACACGGGTGCGAAGGAAATCCTCACCATCCGTGTTCTCGGTGGCTCGGGTCGCCGCTACGCGGGCATCGGTGACGTCATCGTCGCCACCGTCAAGGACGCGATCCCCGGTGGCAACGTGAAGAAGGGTGACGTCGTCAAGGCGGTCATCGTTCGCACCGTCAAGGAGCGCCGCCGTCCGGACGGCTCGTACATCCGCTTCGACGAGAACGCCGCTGTCATTCTCAAGAACGACGGCGACCCTCGCGGCACCCGTATCTTCGGCCCCGTCGGCCGTGAGCTGCGCGAGAAGAAGTTCATGAAGATCATCTCGCTCGCGCCGGAGGTGCTGTAAGCATGAAGATCAAGAAGGGCGACCTGGTCCAGGTCATCACCGGTAAGGACAAGGGCAAGCAGGGCAAGGTCATTGCCGCTTACCCGCGCCAGGAGCGTGTCCTCGTCGAGGGTGTCAACCGGGTCAAGAAGCACACCAAGGCCGGCCCCACGGCCACGGGCTCGCAGGCCGGTGGCATCGTCACGACCGAGGCGCCGATCCACGTCTCCAACGTCCAGCTGGTCGTTGAGAAGGACGGCAACAAGGTCGTCACGCGCGTCGGCTACCGCTTCGACGACGAAGGCAACAAGATCCGCGTTGCCAAGCGGACGGGTGAGGACATCTGATGACGACCACCACCAACCCGCGCCTGAAGCAGAAGTACCGCGACGAGATCAAGGGCAAGCTGCAGGAGGAGTTCTCGTACGAGAACGTCATGCAGATCCCCGGTCTGGTCAAGATCGTGGTCAACATGGGTGTCGGTGACGCCGCGCGTGACTCGAAGCTCATGGACGGTGCTGTCCGCGACCTGACCACCATCACGGGTCAGAAGCCGGCCATCACCAAGGCCCGCAAGTCCATCGCGCAGTTCAAGCTGCGCGAGGGCCAGCCGATCGGTGCCCACGTCACGCTTCGTGGCGACCGCATGTGGGAGTTCCTGGACCGCACCCTGTCGCTCGCGCTGCCGCGCATCCGCGACTTCCGTGGTCTGTCCCCCAAGCAGTTCGACGGCCGTGGCAACTACACCTTCGGTCTGACCGAGCAGGTCATGTTCCACGAGATCGACCAGGACAAGATCGACCGCGTCCGGGGTATGGACATCACCGTGGTCACCACGGCGACCAACGACGCTGAGGGCCGTGCCCTTCTCCGTCACCTCGGCTTCCCGTTCAAGGAGGCGTAAGCGAGATGGCGAAGAAGGCTCTGATTGCCAAGGCTGCTCGTAAGCCCAAGTTCGGTGTTCGTGGCTACACCCGCTGCCAGCGCTGCGGCCGCCCGCACTCCGTGTACCGCAAGTTCGGCCTCTGCCGCGTGTGCCTTCGTGAGATGGCTCACCGTGGCGAGCTGCCGGGCGTGACCAAGAGCTCCTGGTAATCCCCCAGTTGGGATTGCCGGAGTCTCTCGGTAAGTAAAGGGTCGGCAGAGCACCTGCCTCACATGGCTTAGGCTTGTGGGGTTGGGCTCTGTCGCCCTGACCGACTTACTACGCCGTAGGTCCCCGCGCCGCACCCGTCCCGCCCCTGTGTGGGGAGAGGGATGGCGCATACAGGAAACCCCGGCGAGAGAGGCCGAAGGCCAATTCATGACCATGACTGATCCGATCGCAGACATGCTTACGCGTCTGCGGAACGCGAACTCGGCATACCACGACTCCGTGTCGATGCCGCACAGCAAGATCAAGTCGCACATCGCCGAGATCCTCCAGCAGGAGGGTTTCATCACCGGCTGGAAGGTCGAGGACGCCGAGGTCGGCAAGAACCTCGTCCTGGAGCTGAAGTTCGGCCCGAACCGTGAGCGTTCGATCGCCGGCATCAAGCGCATCTCCAAGCCGGGTCTGCGCGTTTACGCGAAGTCCACCAACCTGCCGAAGGTCCTCGGCGGCCTCGGCGTGGCGATCATCTCCACGTCGCACGGTCTCCTGACCGGCCAGCAGGCGCAGAAGAAGGGCGTGGGTGGGGAAGTCCTCGCCTACGTCTGGTAGCGGAAGGGAACGGAGGAAACAGCTATGTCGCGTATTGGCAAGCTCCCCATCACGGTTCCCGCCGGCGTGGACGTCACCATCGACGGCCAGACGGTCACGGTCAAGGGCTCCAAGGGAACCCTGTCCCACACCGTTGCGGCACCGATCGAGATCGCCAAGGGTGAGGACGGCGTCCTGAACGTCACCCGCCCCAACGAGGAGCGTCAGAACAGGGCCCTGCACGGCCTGTCCCGCACGCTGGTGGCGAACATGATCACCGGCGTGACCACGGGTTACGTGAAGAAGCTCGAGATCAGCGGTGTCGGTTACCGCGTCGTCGCGAAGGGCTCCAACCTGGAGTTCTCGCTCGGCTACAGCCACCCGATCCTGGTCGAGGCGCCCGAGGGCATCTCGTTCAAGGTCGAGTCGCCGACCAAGTTCTCGGTCGAGGGCATCGACAAGCAGAAGGTCGGCGAGGTTGCGGCCAACATCCGCAAGCTGCGCAAGCCCGACCCGTACAAGGCCAAGGGCGTCAAGTACGAGGGCGAAGTCATCCGCCGCAAGGTCGGAAAGGCGGGTAAGTAAGCCATGGCATACGGGCAGAAGATTGCTAAGGGCGACGCTTACAAGCGTGCTGCCATCAAGCGTCGTCACATCCGGATCCGTAAGCACATCTCGGGTACGGCTGAGCGTCCGCGTCTCGTCGTGACGCGCTCGAACCGCAACATCGTGGCCCAGGTCATCGACGACGTGAAGGGTCACACCCTCGCGTCCGCGTCGACCCTGGACAGCTCGATCCGCGGTGGCGAGGGCGACAAGTCCGCGCAGGCCAAGTCGGTCGGCGCCCTGGTCGCCGAGCGCGCCAAGGCCGCCGGTGTCGAGGCTGTCGTGTTCGACCGTGGTGGTAACCAGTACGCCGGGCGCATCGCCGCCCTGGCGGACGCCGCCCGCGAAGCCGGGCTCAAGTTCTGAGCCGGTTCCGTAGCTAGCGGAAAAAGAGAGAGGTAATTCCAATGGCTGGACCCCAGCGCCGCGGTGGCGGTGCCGGTGGCGGCGAGCGGCGGGACCGGAAGGGTCGCGACGGTGGCAACGCCGCCGAGAAGACCGCGTACGTTGAGCGCGTTGTCGCGATCAACCGCGTCGCCAAGGTTGTGAAGGGTGGTCGTCGCTTCAGCTTCACCGCGCTGGTCGTGGTGGGCGACGGTGACGGCACCGTGGGTGTCGGTTACGGCAAGGCCAAGGAGGTGCCGGCCGCCATCGCCAAGGGTGTTGAGGAGGCCAAGAAGCACTTCTTCAAGGTCCCCCGTATCCAGGGCACCATCCCGCACCCGATCCAGGGTGAGAAGGCCGCGGGCGTCGTCCTGCTCAAGCCGGCTTCCCCCGGTACCGGTGTTATCGCCGGTGGCCCGGTGCGTGCCGTGCTCGAGTGCGCCGGCGTTCACGACATCCTGTCGAAGTCGCTCGGCTCCGACAACGCGATCAACATCGTGCACGCCACGGTGGAGGCCCTGCGTGGTCTGCAGCGTCCCGAGGAGATCGCGGCTCGCCGTGGTCTGCCCCTCGAGGACGTCGCCCCCGCGGCCCTGCTGCGTGCGCGTGCCGGGGCTGGTGCGTAATGGCTCAGCTCAAGATCACGCAGACGAAGTCGTACATCGGCAGCAAGCAGAACCACCGTGACACCCTGCGCTCCCTTGGTCTCAAGGGCATCAACACGCAGGTCGTCAAGGAGGACCGCCCCGAGTTCCGCGGCATGGTGCACACCGTCCGCCACCTCGTGACGGTCGAGGAGGTCGACTGATCATGGGTGAGCAGAACCCGCTCAAGATCCACAACCTCCGTCCGGCCCCCGGCGCCAAGACCGCCAAGACCCGTGTCGGTCGTGGTGAGGCGTCGAAGGGTAAGACGGCAGGTCGCGGTACCAAGGGTACGAAGGCCCGTTACCAGGTTCCGGAGCGCTTCGAGGGTGGCCAGATGCCCCTCCACATGCGTCTTCCGAAGCTGAAGGGCTTCAAGAACCCGTTCAAGACCGAGTTCCAGGTCGTGAACCTGGACAAGCTGGCTTCGCTCTACCCCGAGGGTGGCGAGGTCACGGTCGAGGGCCTGGTGGCCAAGGGTGCCGTGCGCAAGAACAGCCTCGTCAAGGTCCTCGGCCAGGGCGAGATCTCCGTGGCGCTGCAGGTGACGGTCGACGCCGTCTCCGGCTCCGCCAAGGAGAAGATCACCGCCGCCGGCGGTACGGTCACCGAGCTCGTCTGATTCCAGACAGTGGCTCGATGACATGAGCGATCCCGAGCGGGGATGCCCCACATAAGGGGCATCCCCGCTCGGTCGTTCCAAGGGGGGCAGTTACGCCGGTAAGGTGGCGTCCGCTGTTAAGTTCCGGGATCAGTGTGCCCCCGGCACCTATCCAGGCTCTTGGCCGTTAGACCGTTTACGTATTTGTCGAATCCTCAAGACCGTCACCTCTGACGCATGCGCGCGGGGGTCGCAGGAGGCACCGTGCTCACCGCGTTCGCCCGGGCGTTCAAGACGCCCGACCTGCGCAAGAAGCTGCTCTTCACGCTGGGGATCATCGTGATCTACCGGCTCGGGGCCCACATCCCGATCCCCGGCGTCGATTACCAGAACGTCCAGACGTGCATGGACGTGGCCAACTCGAGCTCCGGCCTGTTCGGCCTGGTCAACATGTTCAGCGGTGGCGCGCTGTTGCAGATCACGGTCTTCGCGCTCGGGATCATGCCGTACATCACCGCGAGCATCATTCTGCAGCTGCTCACCGTGGTGATCCCGCGCCTGGAAGCCCTCAAGAAGGAGGGCCAGGCCGGCACGGCGAAGATCACGCAGTACACGCGCTATCTGACCGTGGCGCTCGCCATCCTTCAGGGCACCGGCCTCGTCGCCACCGCCCGCACCGGCGCGCTCTTCCAGGGCTGCCCCGTCGCCAGCGAGATCGTCCCCGACCAGTCGATCTTCGTGACCGTCACGATGGTCATCACGATGACCGCCGGCACCTGCGTGATGATGTGGCTCGGTGAGCTGATCACCGACCGCGGCATCGGCAACGGCATGTCGATCCTGATGTTCATCTCGATCGCCGCCACCTTCCCGTCCGCCCTGTGGGCCATCAAGAAGCAGGGCTCGCTGGCCGACGGCTGGATCGAGTTCGGCACCGTCATCCTCGTCGGCCTGGTCATGGTCGCCCTGGTCGTCTTCGTCGAGCAGGCCCAGCGCCGTATTCCGGTGCAGTACGCGAAGCGGATGATCGGCCGCCGTTCCTACGGCGGTACGTCCACGTACATCCCGCTCAAGGTGAATCAGGCCGGTGTGATCCCGGTCATCTTCGCGTCGTCGCTGCTCTACATCCCGGCGCTCGTCGCGCAGTTCGCCGGGGGCGATTCCGGGTGGAAGGTCTGGATCGACGACCACCTGACCAAGGGAAATCACCCGATTTACATCGTCACGTACTTCCTCTTGATCGTGTTCTTCGCCTTCTTCTACGTGGCGATCTCGTTCAACCCCGAGGAAGTCGCCGACAACATGAAGAAGTATGGTGGCTTCATCCCGGGCATCCGGGCTGGCCGACCGACCGCTGAGTACCTTTCGTACGTGCTCAACCGGATCACCTGGCCGGGTTCGCTGTATTTGGGCCTGATCGCTCTCGTGCCGACGATGGCGTTGGTTGGTTTCGGGGCAAACCAGAACTTCCCGTTCGGGGGCACGAGCATCCTGATCATCGTGGGTGTCGGCCTGGAGACGGTGAAGCAGATCGAGAGCCAGCTCCAACAGCGCAATTACGAAGGGTTCCTCCGCTGATGCGTATCGTCCTCGTCGGGCCGCCCGGTGCTGGCAAGGGAACGCAGGCCGCGTTCCTGGCCAAGAACCTGTCGATTCCGCACATCTCCACGGGCGACCTCTTCCGTGCCAACATCAGCCAGGGCACGGAGCTGGGCAAGAAGGCCAAGTCCTACATGGACGCCGGCCAGCTTGTCCCGGACGAGGTCACCATCGGGATGGCGAAGGACCGCATGGAGCAGCCGGACGCCGTGAACGGCTTCCTGCTCGACGGCTTCCCGCGCAACGTCTCGCAGGCGGAGGCCCTCGACGTGGCGCTCAAGGCCGACGAGGTGACGCTGGACGCGGTCCTGGACCTGGAGGTCCCCGAGGACGAGGTGGTCAAGCGCATCGCCGGCCGCCGCATCTGCCGCAACGACTCGTCGCACGTCTTCCACGTCGAGTACTCGCAGCCCAAGACCGAGGGCGTCTGTGACGTCTGCGGCGGTGAGCTGTACCAGCGCGACGACGACAAGGAAGAGACCGTGCGCAAGCGGCTCGAGGTCTACCACACGCAGACCGAGCCGATCATCGACTACTACCGGGAGCAGGGGCTCGTCGTGACGATCTCCGCCCTGGGCAAGGTCGAGGACGTCACGGCGCGGGCCATGGAGGCCCTGAAGCGCTGAGCGCTCCGCCCAGCAGTACGTGCCTGAGGCCGCGGTTCCCCGTCGAGGGGGCCGCGGCCTTAGTGTTGGTGGGTACTACTGGACGTACGTAACCCTCGTACCTCGTACCGGATGACGGAGAGCGCAGGCCCCCATGGTGCAGATCAAGACCCCCGACCAGATTCGCAAGATGCGGGAGGCGGGGCTTGTCGTCGCGGCGATCCACGCGGCGACCCGTGAGGCGGCCGTTCCCGGCGCGACCACCAAGGACCTGGACGAGGTCGCGCGCAAGGTGCTCGCCGAGCACGGGGCGAAGTCGAACTTCCTCGGGTACGGCGGCTTCCCCGCGACCATCTGCACGTCGAAGAACGAGGTCGTGGTCCACGGCATCCCGAGCGACGACGTCGTCCTGGAGGACGGCGACATCATCTCGATCGACGCGGGCGCCATCGTGGACGGCTGGCACGGCGACGCCGCGTACACGGCCTTTGTGGGCTCCGGTCACGCTCCGGAGCTGATCGAGCTCTCCCGGGTGACGGAGGAGTCGATGTGGGCCGGTCTCGCGGCGATGAAGCAGGGCAACCGGCTGGTCGACATCTCCCGGACCATCGAGTCGTACATCCGCCGACAGCCGAAGCCCGGCGGCGGCAAGTACGGAATCGTCGAGGACTACGGCGGCCACGGCATCGGCACCGAGATGCACATGGACCCGCACCTCCTGAACTACGTGGAGCGGCGGCGCGGCAAGGGCCCGAAGCTGGTGCCCGGCTTCTGCCTCGCCATCGAGCCGATGGTCTCGCTCGGCACGCCGAAGACCGAGACCCTCTCCGACGACTGGACGGTCATCACCACGGACGGCACCTGGTCCTCCCACTGGGAACACTCGGTGGCCCTGACGGAGGACGGCCCCCTGGTCCTCACCGCCCCCGACGGCGGCAAGGCGAAGCTCGCGGAACTGGGCGTGACGGCGGCGCCGGATCCGCTGGGTTAGTGGTGCGCGGCGTCCGGGGTCGGCGGACGGAGTCCGGCGCAGCAGGCCGAAGCTTGTGAGGCGCCCCGGCGCCGAGCCCGCGAGGGCTGCGTCAGGAGGAGTCGCCGGCGGCAAGGCGAAGCTCGCGGAACTGGGCGTGACGGCGGCGCCGGATCCGCTGGGTTAGTGGTGCTGGGCGGCACGGTGATGCCGGGGCCGGTGGGCTGATGGTGGGGCGCCGGGGTTCGGGTGGTCGTGCGCTCGCCCCGCTCCGGGGTGCCGCCTTGCCCACCCTGCCGCCCCTGGCGGCAGATTGCCCAAGGCGGCGCGGGCCGGGCTTAGTGATCTCCTCGGTGGGGCAGGATTCTGGGATTCGTCTTTCCGGGGGTACTGACGTAGACTGACTCGTCGGCTCTCGTGTATGCGCATGTCTCCATGCGGTGCGGGAGCTGATCAAGGTAGTCGATTCGAAGGGCGAAGCGTGGCCAAGAAGCAAGGTGCCATCGAGATCGAGGGCACTGTCGTCGAGTCTCTGCCGAACGCCATGTTCAAGGTCGAGCTCCAGAACGGCCACCAGGTCCTGGCACACATCAGCGGCAAGATGCGCATGCACTACATCCGCATCCTCCCTGACGACCGGGTCGTGGTGGAGCTTTCTCCGTACGACCTGACCCGTGGCCGGATCGTCTACCGGTACAAGTAGATCTTGCCCAGTCCCGCCTCGGCGGGCCGCCGGCAACTGACCCGGAGAACCTCACCCATGAAGGTCAAGCCGAGCGTCAAGAAGATCTGCGACAAGTGCAGGGTGATCCGCCGTCACGGCCGGGTCATGGTGATTTGCGACAACCCGCGCCACAAGCAGCGCCAGGGCTGACGCAGACCCGTTCAACTGCAGTTCGTTCGCAGAGTTCGCGCGACGCAGCACATTGAGTACATATTGCAGAGCCCGCCGGCGACGGATCCCGTCGTGGCGACACCTTCGGTCGGAGGCCGGGGACCCAGTCCGTACCAACTCCTTGGAACAAGGGGAACGGCGGCTGGGAGTGGTTCTGCTGCAGACCTCCGAAGAATCAACAGGAGCCATGAATGGCACGCGTTGAAGGTGTTGACCTCCCGCGCGAGAAGCGCATCGAGGTTGCCCTCACCTACGTGTTCGGCATCGGCCGGACGCGCGCCCAGCAGACGCTGGACGCCGTCGGTGTCGACCGCAACATCCGCGTTCGCGACATCACCGAGGAAGACCTCGTGAAGATCCGCGAGTACGTGGACCAGAACTTCCAGACCGAGGGTGACCTCCGTCGCGAGATCCAGGCCGACATCCGCCGCAAGGTCGAGATCGGTTGCTACCAGGGTCTGCGTCACCGTCGTGGCCTGCCGGTCCACGGCCAGCGCACGAGCACGAACGCCCGTACCCGCAAGGGCCCGCGTCGCGCCATCGCCGGTAAGAAGAAGCCGGGCAAGAAGTAGTCCGCAGCGGACTCGCCGTCCAGCGGTCTTCGCTGTAGGACCGACCACCTCCCGTAGGAGAACGACATGCCCCCCAAGGGTCGTCAGGGCGCAACCAAGAAGGTGCGCCGCAAGGAAAAGAAGAACGTCGCTCACGGCCACGCGCACATCAAGAGCACGTTCAACAACACGATCGTGTCCATCACGGACCCGACCGGCAACGTGATCTCGTGGGCCTCCGCCGGCCACGTCGGCTTCAAGGGCTCCCGCAAGTCCACGCCGTTCGCCGCGCAGATGGCCGCCGAGTCCGCCGCGCGTCGTGCCCAGGAGCACGGCATGCGCAAGGTCGACGTCTTCGTCAAGGGCCCGGGTTCCGGTCGTGAGACCGCCATCCGCTCCCTGCAGGCCACCGGCCTCGAGGTCGGCTCGATCCAGGACGTCACGCCGACCCCGCACAACGGCTGCCGTCCCCCCAAGCGTCGTCGCGTCTGACTCTCGGGTCGTCGCGGACCGCTTGGTCCGAGGTTTCCGGGCGGTACGGCCTTCGTCTTTGTCGCGAGGCCGTGCCGCCCGTACCCTTGCAGTACTAGTCGGGCATCAAATAGTGGGTGCCCACGACTGAAGGATTCACTTCATGCTGATCGCTCAGCGTCCCTCGTTGACCGAAGAGGTCGTCGACGAGTTCCGCTCCCGGTTCGTCATCGAGCCGCTGGAGCCGGGCTTCGGCTACACCCTCGGCAACTCCCTCCGCCGCACCCTCCTCTCGTCGATCCCCGGCGCTGCTGTCACCAGCATCCGCATCGACGGTGTCCTGCACGAGTTCACCACCGTGCCGGGCGTCAAGGAGGACGTCACCGACCTCATCCTCAACATCAAGCAGCTGGTCGTCTCCTCGGAGCACGACGAGCCGGTCGTGATGTACCTGCGCAAGCAGGGCCCGGGTCTGGTCACCGCCGCCGACATCGCGCCCCCGGCCGGTGTCGAGGTGCACAACCCCGACCTCGTCCTCGCCACGCTCAACGGCAAGGGCAAGCTCGAGATGGAGCTGACCGTCGAGCGCGGTCGCGGCTACGTCTCCGCCGTGCAGAACAAGCAGGTCGGCCAGGAGATCGGCCGTATCCCGGTCGACTCGATCTACTCGCCGGTCCTCAAGGTCACGTACAAGGTCGAGGCCACGCGTGTCGAGCAGCGCACCGACTTCGACAAGCTGATCGTCGACGTCGAGACCAAGCAGGCCATGCGCCCGCGCGACGCCATGGCGTCCGCCGGCAAGACCCTGGTCGAGCTGTTCGGTCTCGCCCGCGAGCTGAACATCGACGCCGAGGGCATCGACATGGGTCCGTCCCCGACGGACGCCGCGCTCGCCGCCGACCTGGCGCTGCCGATCGAGGAGCTCGAGCTCACGGTCCGCTCGTACAACTGCCTCAAGCGCGAGGGCATCCACTCCGTGGGTGAGCTCGTCGCCCGCTCCGAGGCCGACCTGCTCGACATCCGCAACTTCGGTGCGAAGTCGATCGACGAGGTCAAGGCCAAGCTCGCCGGCATGGGTCTCGCGCTCAAGGACTCGCCTCCCGGGTTCGACCCGACCGCCGCCGCGGACGCCTTCGGCGCCGACGACGACGCGGACGCGGGCTTCGTGGAGACCGAGCAGTACTGAGTCGCTCCGCTTCGGCGGGACGGATCGCTTGCTGCGGGACCGTGCTCGCGGTCGCGCAGTTCCCCGCGCCCCTGATCGGGGCGCGGGTCTCCGACGGGCAAACCCGCTCGCTCGGATACTGACTCCGGTACCTGATACGGCCGGGGCAGACACCAAGGAGAAACACCATGCCGAAGCCCGCCAAGGGTGCCCGTCTGGGCGGCAGCGCCGCGCACGAGAAGCTGCTCCTCGCGAACCTCGCGAAGAACCTCTTCGAGCACGGCAAGATCACGACGACCGAGGCCAAGGCCCGTCGTCTGCGTCCGTACGCGGAGCGTCTGGTCACCAAGGCGAAGAAGGGCGACCTTCACAACCGCCGTCAGGTGCTCCAGGTCATCACGGACAAGGGCGTCGTCCACACGCTCTTCACCGAGATCGCCCCGCGCTACGAGAACCGTCCGGGTGGCTACACCCGCATCACCAAGATCGGTAACCGCCGTGGCGACAACGCGCCCATGGCTGTCATCGAGCTGGTCGAGGCCCTGACGGTCGCGCAGCAGGCCACCGGTGAGGCCGAGGCCGCCACCAAGCGTGCCGCCAAGGACGCCGAGGCCAAGACCGAGGCTCCGGCCGAGGCCGAGGCCACCGAGGCTCCGGCCGAGGAGTCCAAGGACGCCTGAGGCTGACGCCTTGAGTGTGAGCGGGTCCGCCCTTTCGGGGCGGGCCCGCTTTCCGTTTCTCCGTATTTCGCAGTGAGGACTGTGCTTGTGAGTGATGAGGTGGCCGACGGCTTCGTGCGGCTGCGGCTCGACGTGTCGTACGACGGCCGGGACTTCTCCGGGTGGGCCAAGCAGGCCTCCGGGCGGCGGACCGTGCAGGGCGAGATCGAGGACGCGCTGCGCACGGTGACGCGCTCCACGACGACGTACGAGCTGACGGTCGCCGGGCGCACCGACGCGGGCGTGCACGCGCGGGGCCAGGTCGCGCACGTGGACCTGCCGGTGGACGTGTGGGGCGAACACCGCGAGAAGCTGCTGAAGCGGCTCGCCGGGCGGCTCCCGAAGGACGTCCGGGTGTGGTCGGTGGCCGAGGCGCCGAGCGGGTTCAACGCCCGGTTCTCGGCGATCTGGCGGCGGTACGCGTACCGGGTCACGGACCACCCGGGCGGCGTCGACCCGCTGCTGCGCGGGCACGTGCTGTGGCACGACTGGCCGCTGGACGTCGACGCCATGAACGAGGCGGCCGAGCGGCTGCTCGGCGAGCACGACTTCGCCGCCTACTGCAAGAAGCGCGAGGGCGCGACGACCATCCGTACGCTCCAGGAGCTGAGCCTGGTGCGCGGCGACGACGGGATCATCACGGCGACCGTGCGGGCCGACGCCTTCTGCCACAACATGGTGCGCTCGCTGATCGGGGCGCTGCTGTTCGTGGGCGACGGGCACCGCGGCCCCGACTGGCCGGGCAAGGTCCTGGCCGCCGGCGTACGGGACTCCGCCGTGCACGTGGTGCGGCCGCACGGGCTGACGCTCGAGGAGGTCGGCTACCCGGCCGACGAGCTGCTCGCCGCGCGCAACAAGGAGGCGCGCAACAAGCGGACGCTGCCGGGCGCCGGCTGCTGCTGAGTCCGGCGCCCGGGGGAGCGGCGGTCAGCCCGACGTGGCCGCCGCGGACGCCTGGATCTCGCCGCGTCGCTTGATCTGCTGGAAGGTGAACTCCTGGAGGTCGTCGCCGAGCGAGAACACCGTGGTGTCCTGCTTGGTGGCGTCCTTACCGTTGGTGAGCCCGCCGTTGGTGAAGTACGCGTAGCGGCCCACGGAGTTGGCGGTCTGGCGGCACACCGTGGTGCGGCAGAACGAGGGCACCCCGGCGCCCGGCAGCGAGACGACCGTGCCGTCGAAGTCGTACTGCTCCTTGGCCTTCGTGGCCTGCGCCTTCGTCTTGAAGACGGCGACGCCGATGGTGACCGCGGAGTCGCCCTTGTAGTACGTGGCGCGGACCATCTGCTCGCAGCCGTTGCTCTTCAGGACCCCGGAGAGGCCCTTCTGGGCGGCGGAGGCGCAGTTCGTGGTGCGGGCCGTGGCGCCCTTGGTGTAGACGCGGTCACCGAAGGTGAGCTTCTTGCCGGGGAACAGGTTGTCCGCGGTGATCGGGGCCTTGTCCTTGGCGGCGCTGTTGATGAAGTCGTTCGGGTCGAGCGGGGGCGGCGGGGTCGTCGCGTCGAAGGACGGGCCGCCCGACTTGCCCTCGCTCGGGATCTCCGCCGTGCTCGGCAGCTCCTCGGCCGGCTTGTTGGCGGCGTCGTTCTTGTTGTTCGTCGAGACGATGCCCCACGCGACCGCCGAACCGACCGCGAGGGTCGCGACCACGGCACCGCCGATGATCATCCAGCGCTTCTTGCGCGCGCGTGCCTCTGATGCCTCCGCGAGCGACGCCCAGTCCGGGGTCGACCCGCCGTCATTGGGCCCCCACGGGGATCCCCCTTGCCCGAAACTCATGGGGCGCATCTTAGAGGTACGGTCCGAAGGGGCAGGGTCCTCGTCCGTGGTGGAGCTGTGAGAGCTTGCGCCGCCCACGCGTTTTGACCGGTACGGGGCCGCGCGGGTATTGTCGACAGCTGTTATGCGTATTGGCTGGGCGGTTCTCACGCGCACGGCCTTTGCGTAGGTTCCCTGGAGCAGTTACCAGTGGCTCGCATACGGGTTAGCGTCCCCGGCTTCTGTGAGCCCCAGCTGCATGATCGCTTCAGCGGTGCCGTGTGTCAGCACCCCATTCACTGAGAAGCGAAGGCATACGACCGTGCGTACGTACAGCCCCAAGCCCGGCGACATCACTCGCCAGTGGCACGTCATTGACGCTCAGGACGTCGTCCTGGGCCGTCTGGCGACCACCGCCGCCAGCCTCCTGCGCGGCAAGCACAAGCCGATCTACGCCCCGCACGTCGACGCGGGCGACTTCGTCGTGATCATCAACGCCGACAAGGTGCACCTGTCCGGCAACAAGCGGACCCAGAAGATGGCCTACCGCCACTCCGGGTACCCGGGCGGTCTCCGCTCCGTGCGTTACGACGAGCTTCTGGACAAGAACCCCGAGAAGGCCATCGAGAAGGCCGTCAAGGGCATGCTCCCGAAGAACACGCTCGGCCGTCAGATGCTCTCGAAGCTGAAGGTCTACTCGGGCGACCAGCACCCGCACGCTGCCCAGCAGCCGGTGCCGTTCGAGATCACCCAGGTCGCGCAGTAAGTCCGGCCACCCCCTAAGACTGAAGAAAAGCTGAGGAGAATCGTGGCCGAGACCACTGCCGAGACGCCGGTCGAAGAGATCGTCGACGTCGAGAGCTACACCACCGAGTCCGACGCCCCCGTCGAGGGCGAGTACACCTCGGAGTCCAACCCGGCCCGCTTCGGCGACCCGCAGCCGGCCGCCGGCCTGGGCCGTCGCAAGAACGCCATTGCGCGCGTCCGCATCATCCCGGGCACGGGCAAGTGGAAGGTCAACGGGCGCACGCTCGAGGACTACTTCCCGAACAAGGTGCACCAGCAGGAAGTCAACGAGCCCTTCAAGGTGCTCGAGCTCGACGGCCGCTACGACGTCATCGCCCGCATCGCGGGTGGCGGCGTGTCCGGCCAGGCCGGTGCCCTGCGCCTGGGCGTGGCCCGCGCGCTGAACGAGGCCGACGTGGACAACAACCGCGGCGCCCTCAAGAAGGCCGGTTACCTCCGCCGCGACGACCGTGCGGTCGAGCGCAAGAAGGCCGGTCTCAAGAAGGCCCGCAAGGCCCCGCAGTACAGCAAGCGCTAAATTCCGCTGCCTGCTTGTTCTTCCGTTCGCCCCGGCGGCACTTATCGTGCCGTCGGGGCGTTCGGCTTATGACGATGTGAAGGTTCGGAGGACATCAAGGTGGGACGACTGTTCGGCACGGACGGCGTGCGCGGCGTCGCCAACGCGGATCTGACGGCGGAGCTGGCGCTCGGTCTGTCGGTCGCGGCGGCACATGTTCTGGGCGAGGCCGGAAGTTTTGAGGGCCATCGTCCGGTGGCCGTGGTCGGCCGTGATCCGCGGGCCTCGGGAGAGTTCCTGGAGGCCGCGGTCGTCGCGGGTCTGGCCAGCGCCGGAGTGGACGTGCTGCGCGTCGGCGTGCTGCCCACGCCCGCGGTGGCGTACCTCACGGGCGCGCTCGGGGCCGACCTCGGCGTGATGCTCTCCGCGAGCCACAACGCCATGCCGGACAACGGCATCAAGTTCCTCGCCCGCGGCGGCCACAAGCTGGACGACGCGCTCGAGGACCGCATCGAGGCGATCTACGAGGAGCACCGTACCGGCGCCCCGTGGAACCGCCCGACGGGCGCCGGCGTCGGCCGCGTGAAGTCGTACGACGCGGGGCTCGACCAGTACATCGCGCACCTCGTGGGCGTGCTGCCGAACCGGCTCGAGGGCCTGAAGATCGTCCTCGACGAGGCGCACGGCGCGGCCTCCCGGGTCTCCCCGGAGGCGTTCACGCGGGTCGGCGCGGAGGTCGTCACGATCGGCGCGGAGCCCGACGGGCTCAACATCAACGACGGGTGCGGCTCGACCCACCTGGACCTGCTGAAGGCCGCCGTCGTCGAGCACAAGGCCGACTTCGGCATCGCGCACGACGGCGACGCCGACCGCTGCCTGGCCGTGGACCACACCGGTTCCGAGGTCGACGGCGACCAGATCATGGCCGTGCTCGCGCTCGCCATGAAGGAGCGCGGAGTGCTCCGGGACAACGCGCTCGTCGCGACCGTCATGTCGAACCTGGGCCTGAAGCTGGCGATGGAGCGCGAAGGCATCAGCCTCGTGCAGACCGCCGTCGGCGACCGGTACGTCCTGGAGAACATGAAGGAGAACGGGTACGCGCTGGGCGGCGAGCAGTCCGGCCACGTCATCGTTCTCGACCACGCCACGACCGGTGACGGCACGCTGACCGGTCTGCTGCTCGCGGCGCGCGTCGCGCAGACCGGGCGCACGCTGAAGGATCTGGCGAGCGTCATGGAGCGGCTGCCGCAGGTGCTCATCAACGTGCCGGACGTGGACAAGTCCCGCGTCGCCACGTCCGGTGAGCTGCAGGCCGCGGTCGCCGACGCGGAGCGCGAGCTCGGCGCGACGGGCCGTGTGCTGCTGCGCTCCTCCGGCACCGAGCCGCTGGTGCGCGTGATGGTGGAGGCCGCGGACATCGCGCAGGCCCGGTCCGTCGCGGAGCGCCTCGCCGACGTCGTGAAGTCGGCGCTGGGCTAGGGCCCCAGGGCCCTTCAGCTCGCCTTCGCGGCGAGCTTCCTGGCCGTGCGTTCGCGCTGCCTCGCCCAGAGGTACTTCTGGGTGAGGAGCGTGAGCGTGCCGGCCAGGACGATGCCCAGCAGGTTCAGGAGCAGCTGCTGGGTCGAGCCCCACATCTGCTTCGCGTCGCCGTAGCTCAGCGCCACCGCCGCGTTCGCCGCCGCGGGGACCGTCGTCACCGAGATGGCGACGCCCACCAGCGCCCCGGACTTCGCCGAGGTCAGCGAGAGCGTCCCGGCCGCGCCCGCGAGGACGGCGACCACGAACGAGAACCAGTCGGGCGCGTACACGAACCCGGTGTTGGGCCGGTCGCCCTCCAACTGCCCCTCGCTGAACAGGTGCACGGCGTCCATGAAGTAGCTGAAGCCCACCGTCACCGCCATCGCCACGGCGAAGCCGACGAGCAGGGCGACGAGCGAGCGCCAGGCGAGCCGCGGCGCCCGCCGCACGACGGCCGTGCAGATCCCGGCGAGCGGGCCGAACTCGGGGCCGACCGCCATGGCGCCCACGATCAGGATCGCGTTGTCGAGCACGACGCCGCAGGCCGCGATCATCGTCGCGATCACCAGGAACGCCACGTACGTGACGGTGAGCGTGGACTCCTCGTGCGTGGCGTCGGAGAGCTGCTCCCACAGCACCGCGTCCGCGCCCTCGCCCGGGGCGTCCTCCTCGGCGGCGTCGGCGCGGCTCGACAGCGACAGGTCGATGTTCTCGACGGAGATCGACCCCGACCGGTCGAGGCCCAACTCCCGTAGGGCGCCGATGAGTTCGTCGCCGGCCTCGCGGGCCACGTCGCACATGACGACGTCGCCCGACGGGTTGCGGGCGCAGTTCGGCAGCACCACGAGGTGCGTGGTGCCGGTGGTCCCCTCGATGAGGCGCACCACGTCGTCCGTGGTGTCGGACGGCGTGATCAGGCGCAGATGCAGCATGGCGCCTTTCTAGCAGCTACAGCTTGCGCAGCCGCAGCCGCTGCACCTTGTGGTCGGGGCCCTTGCGGATGACGAGGCCCGCGCGGCCGCGCGTCGGGGCCACGTTCTCAAGGAGGTTCACCTTGTTGATGGTGCGCCAGGTGGTGCGCGCGTAGTCGAGGGCCTCCTCCTCGGAGACCTGCGTGTACTTCCTGAAGTACGAGGACGGGTCCTGGAAGGCCGTCGCGCGCAGCTTGCGGAAGCGGTTCAGATACCAGGCCTCGATGTCCTCGGCGCGCGCGTCGACGTACACGCTGAAGTCGAAGAAGTCGGCGAGGCCGACCCGGGTGCGGCCGTCCTTGCCGGGCAGGGCGGGCTGCAGCACGTTCAGGCCCTCGACGATGAGGATGTCGGGGCGGCGCACGACGAGCTTCTCGCCGGGCACGATGTCGTAGATCAGGTGTGAGTAGACGGGCGCGGTGACCTCGTCCTTGCCGGCCTTGATGTCGGCGACGAAGCGGGTCAGGGCCCTGCGGTCGTACGACTCGGGGAAGCCCTTGCGGGACATCAGGCCGCGGGCCTCCAGCTCCTTGGTGGGGAGCAGGAAACCGTCGGTCGTGACCCGCTCGACGCGCGGGTGCTCGGGCCAGCGGGAGAGCAGCGCCTGGAGGAGGCGGGCGACGGTCGACTTGCCGACCGCGACGGAGCCCGCGACCCCTATGACGAAGGGCGTGCCGGACTGGGATGCCTTCTTGTTGGTCTCGCCGAGGAATGTGTTGAGCGCTCCCCGCAGGCCGTCTGTGGCGCCCACGTACAGGTTCAGGAGGCGGGAGAGCGGCAGGTAGATGTCGCGGACCTCGTCCAGGTCGATCACGTCACCCAGGCCGCGCAGCCGCTCCAGCTCCTCGGCGGTCAGCGGCAGTGGCGTCTTGTCGCGCAGTGCGCTCCATTCGGTGCGGGTGAGGTCGACGTAGGGAGTCACCTCCGGCTTCTGCCGGTGGGTGCTCCGGGAGGTCGCTTGTTCCTTGGACTCGGAGACCGGAGAGATCACAGTCCATTGTTACGGCTGTGTGGCCTGCCGCGTCAGGTGGGGTGTGTCACGCCCGGCGGATCGGGAACCCTGTTCGTCACAGGTTCGCCACAGGTATGGACCTTGCGTGGGGGTGGCGATACATTCCGTGCACCCGTGGGGCGAGCCGCTGCCCGCGGGGCTGGAGGGGGGCCGTCATGGCCGTACTTCGTCTGCCGAGAATCGTCCGCCGCAGGCCCGTGGACGACGACGTCATGGACGACTGGGAGAGCCACGTCCGCAGCGAGCTGGCGCTCGAGCTGCCCGACGAGGACATAAACGAGGATCTCGACGACTGCCTCGACTTCTACCGGCCCGGCAGCAAGCCGCGCTGCGAGGAGGCCGAGTACCTGGAGCTGGTGCGGGACGCGCGCGACCGGATCGCCCGGGGGCGCACCGCCTGACGAGGGACGCCGGGCCCGGCGGGCGCTCGATCGCAGGCTCTAAGGTCTGCTGCATGAGCATCATCGGGGTCGGTATCGACGTGGCCGAGATCGAACGGTTCGCGGCGTCGCTGGAGCGCACGCCGAGCATGGCCGCGCGCCTCTTCGTGGACGGCGAGCTGCTGCTGCCCAGCGGGGAGCGGCGCGGTGTCGCCTCGCTCGCCGCGCGGTTCGCCGCGAAGGAGGCCGTCGCGAAGGCGCTCGGCGCGCCGGCCGGGCTGCGCTGGACCGACGCGGAGGTGTGGGTCGAGGAGAGCGGGCAGCCGCGGCTGCGGGTGACGGGCACGGTGGCCACGCGGGCGGCGGAGCTGGGTGTGCGCGGGTTCCATGTGTCGCTCAGCCATGACGCGGGGGTCGCGTCGGCGGTCGTGGTGGCCGAGGGGTAGGGCGCGCGCCCAGCCCCCCGGCCCGGTCCGCTACGAGCGGTGGCGGAACACGATCCGGCCGCGCGTCAGGTCGTACGGCGTGAGCTCCACCTGGACCCGGTCCTCCAGCAGGATCTTGATGTAGTTCTTCCGGATCTTGCCGCTGACGTGCGCGAGGACCCGGTGCCCGTTGTCGAGCTCCACGGTGAACATCGCGCTGCGCAGGCACTCCACGACGGTGCCCTCGACGTACACGCCCCCTCCGCTGTTCCTCGTCATCGGACCAGCTCCAGGGCGCGGTTCACGCGGCGCGCGCCGATGCCGTCGAAGAGGGCCGCTGCCGCCGCGTTGTCCTCGTCGACCTCGGCCGACGCGGTCCGTACGCCGGAGCGGTGCAGGCCGTTCAGTACGTCGGCCAGGAGGGCCCGCGCGATGCCCCGGCGCCGCGCGTCGGTGCGGACGGCGAGCAGGCCGACGCGGGGGCGCCGGGTGGCCGTCGCCAGGCGCAGCAGCCCCAGGTACGCGCCGTCGGGAGCCTCGGCCACCGTGTACGTCGTCGGGTCGACGACCGTGACGCCCGGCGGCAGCGGGCGGACCTCGGCGGGCATGGTGCGCCAGCCGACGGCGGCCTCGACCTCGGCGCGGATCGTGCGGTCGAGGGCGCGCAGCCGCGCCTCGTCCGCCGCGCCCGCCGGGACGACGGTGATGCCCGCGGGTGGCCGCGCGGCGCCGAGCCCCGTCACGGCGGGATCGGTCGGCACCTCGTACTCCCATTCGCCACGGCCGGGCACGAAGCCGAACGCCCGCCATTGCGTGGCGAGTTCGGTGTCGGTCTCGTCGACCACGGTGTGCAGCGGGCCCGGCAGGTCGGCGAGCACGGTCTCGGCCAGGGCCGCGAACGCGGTGTCGTGCCAGGCGTCGACGCTGACGAAGAGGCGGCCGTCGGGCCGGTGCGCGGCGTGGGCGCGCCCGACGACCTCGTCGTCCTCCAGGGCGTGCCACTGGTGGTCGGCGACGCGGGTGACGGCGAGCGGGTGCGTCGGGCGGATCGGGTGGGTCAGGGGCGGGCGGGTGTCTCGCGGGTGCGAGCCGGTGCTCGGTGTGTTCATCGGTGTCCCCTTTCGGGAGGCCCTCGGTCTACGGGGCGCTCCCGGCGACACCTGCTGTCAGCCGCCGGACCGTGACGAGCTGAGGGAGCACCCATGGGTGACTGCGTACACGGGTCTCACCTCCCAGCTGTGGCTTCACGGCCGACGCCGACGGTAGCAAGGGGCGGGCGTCAGGCGAAGCGGTTTTCCGTGACGTCCCGCCAGGCGCCGCGCAGGGCGCCCGCCACGTCCTGCGCGGAGATCGGCGCGCCGTCCGCCGCGTGCCGCGCCGCGAGCCCGTGCAGATGGGCGCCGACCGAGGCGGCGTCCAGCGGATCGAGGCCCGCGGCGAGCAGGGATCCGGTGAGGCCGGAGAGGACGTCGCCGCTGCCGGCCGTGGCGAGCCAGGCGGTGCCGGTCGGGTTCACGCGGGCCGGGTGGGTGTCGTCGGGCGGCGCCACGAGGGTCGTCGAGCCCTTCAGGAGGACGGTCGCGGCGTAGCGGGACGCCAACTCCCGTACGGAGGTGAGCCGTTCGGCCTCCACCTCCTCGCGCGTCACACCGAGCAGCGCGGCGGCCTCTCCGGCGTGCGGGGTCAGGACCGTGGGCGCGGTGCGGGCGCGGACCGTCGCCGGGTCGGCGAGGCGCAGGCCGTCCGCGTCGATGAGCACCGGGACGTCCGACGCCAGCACGTCGTGCAGGCCCGAGGCGTCGTCGCCGAGCCCGGGGCCGATCGCCCACGCCTGGACGCGACCCGCCTTGGCCGGCGGCCCCGCCGAGACGAGCGTCTCCGGGAAGCGGGCGAGCACCGAGTCCGCGGCGGGGCCCACGTACCGCACCGCTCCGGCCCCGCCGTGCAGCGCCCCCGCCACCGCGAGGACCGCGGCGCCCGGGTAGCGGGCCGAGCCGGCGACGACGCCGACGACGCCGCGGCGGTACTTGTCGCTCTCGCCGGACGGCTCGGGGAGCAGGGCGGCGACGTCCGCGTACTGGAGCGCCTCCAACTGGGCGTCCGTCTCGTTGAGTTCGAGGCCGATGTCGACGAGGCGCAGCGCCCCCGCGTACGCGCGGGCGGGGTCGACGAGCAGCCCCGGCTTGTACGTCCCGAAGGTGACGGTCGCGTCCGCGCGGACCGCCTCGCCACGGACCTCGCCGGTGTCGGCGTCCACGCCGCTCGGCAGGTCGACGGCGACGACGAGTCCCCGTGCGGCGTCGGCGAGTTCGGCCGCGCGGGGCCGCAGGCCGCCCTTGCCGCCGATGCCCACGATGCCGTCGACGACGAGATCGGCGCGGCCCACCAGCTCCGTGGCGTTCTCGACCTGCGCGTCGAGGACGGTGCCGCCCGCCGCGCGCAGCGCCGCGAGACCGCCGGGGTGGGCGCGGTCGGGGGAGAGCAGCAGCGCGGTGACGCCGGCGCCGCGGCGGGCGAGGCGGGCCCCGGCGTAGAGGGCGTCCCCGCCGTTGTCGCCCGAGCCGACGAGGAGGGTGACGCGGGCCCCGTACGTCTTGCCGAGCAGGTC
Source organism: Streptomyces sp. SDT5-1 (assembly GCF_052245995.1). Classification (NCBI taxonomy): domain Bacteria; kingdom Bacillati; phylum Actinomycetota; class Actinomycetes; order Kitasatosporales; family Streptomycetaceae; genus Streptomyces; species Streptomyces sp. SDT5-1. The sequence goes on from NZ_CM125963.1 coordinate 5,020,602, forward strand.
GGCGCAGGCCGCGGCGAGCCCCGCGGCGGCCCGCTGCATGAGCGCCCCCTCGGGCAGCCGGGCCATGAGCTGCCGCTCGGCGAACCGGACCGTCTCTACGTCGTGAGCGAATCGCATGTCTTCGAGTGTCTCGCAGGGTGCGGGGGTGGGGCAGGTCGGCGCTGCCGGAGTACCGGGCTCGCTCTGAGAGACTGTTGGCACCATGGACGAGAACGTGACTGCCCCGCTCCGCGCCCGCGCCGAGATCGATCTGGCCGTGCTCAAGGCCAACGTGAGGGCGCTGCGCGCGCACGCGCCGACCGCCGCGTTCATGGCCGTGGTGAAGGCGGACGCGTACGGGCACGGCATGATCCCGGTCGCGCGCGCCGCCAAGGAGGCCGGAGCCGAGTGGCTGGGCGCCGCCACCCCCGAGGAGGCCCTCGAGCTGCGGGCGGCGGGGCTCACCGGGCGGATCCTGTGCTGGCTGTGGGTGCCGGGCGGCCCCTGGCGGCAGGCGATCGAGGCCGACATCGACGTGTCGGTCAGCGGCATGTGGGCGCTGCGGGAGGTGGTCGACGCCGCGAAGGCCGAGGGCCGCGTCGCGCGCGTGCAGCTCAAGGCCGACACGGGCCTCGGGCGCAACGGCTGCCTGCCCGCCGACTGGCCCGAGCTGGTCCGCGAGGCGCTCGCCGCCCAGTCCGCAGGACACCTGGACGTCACCGGACTCTGGTCGCACTTCGCGTGCGCCGACGAGCCCGGCCACCCCTCCATCGCCGCCCAACTGAGCACGTTCCGGGACATGGTCGCGTACGCCGAGGGGGCGGGCGTCACCCCCGAGGTGCGGCACATCGCCAACTCGCCGGGGACGCTCACGCTCCCCGAGACCCACTTCGACCTCGTGCGCCCCGGCATCGCGATGTACGGGATCTCGCCGAGCCCCGAGGTCGGCACGCCCGCCGACTTCGGGCTGCGTCCCGTGATGACGCTCAAGGCGGGCCTGGCGCTCGTGAAGCACGCGCCGGGTGGACTCGGCATCAGTTACGGGCATCACTACGTCACACCGGGCGAGACCACCCTCGGCCTCGTCCCGCTCGGCTACGCGGACGGCATCCCGCGGCACGCGTCCGGCACCGGACCCGTCCTGATCGGCGGCAAGCGGCGGACGGTCGCGGGCCGCGTGGCCATGGACCAGTTCGTCGTCGACCTGGGCGGCGACGAGCCGGCGGCGGGCGACGAGGCGGTGCTGTTCGGCCCCGGCGACGGCGGCGAGCCGACCGCGGAGGACTGGGCGGTCGCGTCGGGCACCATCGCGTACGAGATCGTGACGCGGATCGGTTCCCGCGTGCCGCGCGTCTACGTGGGTGAGGACGGCGGCGGCACGCCCGCGTGACCGGCGTCACGGCCTGAAGGTCCACCGGCAGAGCCGTCCGAACCGCCACCATGTGAAGCGTGAACGGATCGGGTCACTCGAGAACCGGACGGTAGGTACGGCGCGGAGCACGGCGCGCGACAAGGGAGCGGCACGTGAGCGAGAGCAGCGCACCGGCCACGGAGGCCGTCGTCGAGGCGGCGCGTGAGGCCGCGTCGGGGAACTGGCGGCGGGCCGGGATCGCGGGCGCCGCGATAGGCGTGGTCGCGGCGGGGGCCGCCGCGGGCGTCGCCATCGAGCGGCTGACCGTGGGGCGCGGCATGCGCAAGAAGGCGCGCCTCGCGCTCGACGCGTCCGGACCGTACGGGGCGCTGCGCGGCGTGCCAGGCAAGGCGTACGCCGAGGACGGCACCGAGCTGTACTACGAGGTCGACGAGGCGGACCCGGAGCCCGCGGGCTCCCGGCGCCGCCGCCTCTTCGGCAGGAAGACGCCGGCCCCGGTCACCGTCGTCTTCAGCCACGGCTACTGCCTCAGCCAGGACTCCTGGCACTTCCAGCGCGCGGCCCTGCGCGGCGTGGTGCGCTGCGTGTACTGGGACCAGCGCAGCCACGGCCGTTCCGGGCGCGGCGCCGAGCAGGTGGAGGACGGCGTGCCCGTCACCATCGACCGGCTCGGCGGCGACCTGAAGGCCGTTATCGACGCCGCCGCGCCCGAGGGGCCGCTGGTGCTCGTGGGGCACTCCATGGGCGGCATGACGGTGATGGCGCTCGCCGACCAGTACCCCGACCTCGTGCGCGAGCGGGTCGTGGGCGTCGCCCTCGTCGGTACGTCGTCGGGGAAGCTCGGCGAGGTCAACTACGGGCTGCCGATGGCCGGGGTGAACGCGGTGCGGCGGGTGCTGCCCGGCGTACTGAAGGTGCTCGGGCAGCGGGCCGAGCTTGTGGAGAAGGGGCGGCGCGCGACGGCCGACCTGTTCGCCGGGATCATCAAGCGGTACTCGTTCGCCTCGCGGGACGTCGATCCGGCGGTCGCGCGGTTCGCCGAGCGGATGATCGAGGGCACGCCGATCGACGTGGTCGCCGAGTTCTACCCGGCGTTCGAGGACCACGACAAGACGGCGGCGCTGGCCCGCTTCGCCGCGCTGCCGGTGCTCGTCCTCGCGGGGGAGCACGACCTCGTCACGCCGAGCGACCACAGCGAGGCCATCGCGGCGCTGCTCCCCGACGCCGAGTACGTGCTCGTGCCGGACGCGGGACACCTCGTGATGCTGGAGCACCCGGAGGTCGTCACGGACCGCCTCGCGGACCTGCTGGTGCGCGCGGGAGCCGTCCCGACAGCCGCTACGGTGGGGATCCATGGAGACACCGGCAACACCGCACAGCCCGGCGGCTGACTCCGAGCAGCCCGCCACCACCCTCGTCAGCACGGTCACCGCCACCGTCAACTCCCCGGACGAGATGCGGGAGTTGGGGCTCGCCCTGGCCAAGCGGCTGCGCCCCGGCGACCTCGTGATGCTCACCGGCGAGCTGGGCGCGGGCAAGACGACGCTGACCCGCGGGCTCGGCGAGGGCATGGGCGTGCGGGGCGCGGTGACCTCGCCGACGTTCGTGATCGCCCGCGTGCACCCCTCGCTCGGCGACGGGCCCGCGCTGGTGCACGTCGACGCGTACCGGCTCGGCGGCGGGCTCGACGAGATGGAGGACCTCGACCTCGACGTGTCGCTGCCCGACTCCGTGGTCGTCGTCGAATGGGGCGACGGAAAGGTCGAGGAGCTGTCCGACGACCGCCTTCACGTGATCATCGACCGGGCCACCGGCGACACCACGGACGAGGTGCGGATCGTGACGCTCAACGGCATCGGCGAGCGGTGGGCCGAGGCGGACCTGGGCTCGCTCGCGGGCTGACCCCGGCTTCCGGCCCGCTCCCGGACACATCCCGACAATGCGTCGGCAAATTCTTGCGCGGCGCGGCTCCGGCGTGTTCACATGGAGTCCGGTGTTGGTTAGGTCTACCTAACCACGTCTTCTCGACCGCCGCCGGGAGGCATCCATGTCGACTTCGGAACGTGAAGGTGCACGCGCAGTGTCGATGCGGGATCTGCTGGCGTCGTGCGCGGCGGCGCGGGCCGTGTCGGTCCCGCCGGCCCCGCGGGGACGCCCGGCGGAGCCGAGCGAGGAGCAGCGGCGCGGCGAATGGCGCCCTTCGGCCCACCCGTAGCGGGCTCGGGCGGCGCTGTTCGGCTACTTGACGACGACGACCTTCGCGCCGATCGTCGCGAACTGCCACATGTCGTTGCCGTCCGCGCGGGACTCGCGGATGCCGCCGGTCTGCTTCCCGGGGTCGGGTGCGGCCGTCGAACCGTTCACGGCGGCGCTGAAGCCGATCGCCACCCCGTTCGTGTTCGCGAAGCGGACGACGTGCTCGATCGGCACGCCGTCGGTGCCGGTCACCGAACCGGAGCGCGAGGTCACCGAGTACGAGCCGGGGGCCGGGTCGACCGTGCCGGGCGTGACGCGGAACGTCGACGTCGGCTTGTTGCCCGCGCCGACCAGCCACACGCGGTCGCCGCTCAGCGAGTACACGACCCGCTCGCCCTTGCCGGACCCCGCGGGCAGCGCCTTCGGGTCCGTCTTCTTCTTGGGCGTCTTCGACGCCGAGGCGGAGGGCGAGGAGCCGCCCTTCTTCTCGGCGAGGTCGGAGGGCGCGCTCGCCGACGCCTGATAGGCGAGGAAGCCGACCACGGCGAGCGACCCCGCCGTGAGCGCGGTCACGAATCCGGTGCTGCTCCGTGCCACCAGGTGCCTGCCTCTCAAGTACGAACCTCAGGGTGACGGTAGCAGTCGAGGCCCCGCGGCCCGGCCTTGCCGGGAAGTACGGACGTGTCCGCCTTCCGGTGGTCGTAGGCTGTTCGCGTGCTGTTGCTCGCTCTGGATACCGCCACCCCCGCCGTCACCGTCGCACTGCACGACGGCTCGTCCGTCGTCGCCGAGTCGACCCAGGTGGACGCCCGCAGACACGGGGAGCTGCTGCTGCCCGCCGTCGACCGGGTGCTCGCCGAGGCCGGCGTCCGCCTCGACGCCGTCACCGGGATCGCCGTCGGCGTGGGCCCCGGGCCGTACACGGGGCTGCGGGTCGGCCTGATGACCGCCGACACGTTCGGGCTCGCGCTCGGCGTGCCCGTGCACGGGGTGTGCACGCTCGACGCGCTCGCGTACGAGGCGCGGGACGAGGTGGCGGGCCCCTTCGTCGTCGCCACCGACGCGCGGCGCAAGGAGGTGTACTGGGCGCGCTACGAGAACGGGCGCACGCGGACCACCGAGGCCGCCGTCGACCGGCCCGCGGACATCGCGGAGGCCGTCGCCGGGATGCCCGCCGTCGGCGCGGGAGCGCGTCTCTACCCGGACACGTTCCCCGACGCGCGCGGCCCCGAGCACGTCTCGGCCGCCTCCCTCGCCGCCTTCGCCGCCGAGCGGCTCGCCGCGGGCGAGGAACTCCTCGAACCGCGCCCCCTGTACCTGCGCCGCCCCGACGCGCAGGTCCCCAAGAACTACAAGGTGGTCACCCCCAAGTGACGGCCGCGGACACAGCGCTGCGCGAGATGCGCTGGTGGGACATCGACGCCGTGCTCGCGCTCGAGAAGGAGCTGTTCCCCGACGACGCCTGGTCGCGCGGGATGTTCTGGTCCGAGCTGGCGCACGCGCGCGGGATCGGCTCGACGCGGCGGTACGTCGTCGCGTACGACGCGGAGGGCCGGCTCGTCGGATACGGCGGCGTCGCCGCGTCCGGGGACCTCGCCGACATCCAGACCATCGCCGTCGCCGGCGACCACCAGGGCAGCGGGCTCGGCAGCCGGCTGCTCACCGAGCTGCTGCGGCACGCCACCGCCTTCGAGGTCGCCGAGGTGATGCTCGAGGTCCGCGTCGACAACATCAGGGCGCAGAAGCTCTACGAGCGCTTCGGCTTCGAGCCGATCGGCTTCCGGCGCGGCTACTACCAGCCGGGCAACGTGGACGCGCTCGTGATGCGCCTCACTACCGAGAAAGCGACCGAAGAGAAGAACCATGGCTGACGAACCGCTCGTCCTCGGCATCGAGACCTCCTGCGACGAGACCGGCGTCGGCATCGTCCGCGGCACCACGCTGCTCGCCGACGCCGTCGCCTCCAGCGTCGACGAACACGCCCGCTTCGGCGGCGTCGTCCCCGAGGTCGCCTCGCGCGCCCACCTGGAGGCGATGGTCCCGACGATCCAGCGCGCGCTCAAGGACGCGGGGGTCACGGCGAAGGACCTCGACGGCATCTCCGTCACGGCGGGCCCCGGCCTCGCGGGCGCGCTGCTCGTCGGCGTATCGGCGGCCAAGGCCTACGCGTACGCCCTCGACAAGCCGCTCTACGGCGTCAACCACCTGGCCTCGCACATCTGCGTCGACCAGCTGGAGCACGGCACGCTCCCGGAGCCGACGATGGCGCTCCTGGTGTCGGGCGGCCACTCCTCGCTGCTGCTCTCCACCGACATCACCTCGGACGTACGTCCCCTGGGCGCGACCATCGACGACGCGGCGGGCGAGGCGTTCGACAAGATCGCGCGGGTCCTGAACCTCGGCTTCCCGGGCGGCCCGGTCATCGACCGGTACGCCAAGGAGGGCGACCCGAACGCGATCGCGTTCCCGCGCGGGCTCACCGGGCCGCGCGACCCGGCCTACGACTTCTCCTTCTCCGGCCTCAAGACGGCCGTGGCGCGCTGGATCGAGGCGAAGCGGGCGGCGGGCGAGGACGTGCCGGTGCGCGACGTGTCGGCGTCCTTCCAGGAGGCCGTGGTCGACGTGCTGACCCGCAAGGCCGTGAAGGCGTGCAAGGACGAGGGCGTCGACCACCTGATGATCGGCGGCGGCGTCGCGGCGAACTCCCGGCTGCGGGCGCTCGCCGAGGAGCGCTGCGAGAAGGCGGGCATCCGGCTCCGCGTGCCGCGCCCCAAGCTGTGCACGGACAACGGGGCGATGGTCGCCGCGCTCGGCGCGGAAATGGTGGCCCGCAACCGGCAGCCGTCCTCCTGGGACCTCCCGGCGGACTCCTCGCTCCCGGTGACGGAACCCCACGTGCCGGGCCACGACCATGTCCACGAGGTCAGCAAGGAGAACCTCTACTCATGACGGTCGCGCTGATGTGGGAGGCCCGCGCCACGGAAGGCAACGGCGATGCCCTCCTGACCTGGGCCAAGTCCCAGCCCCTCGACGCTGAACCGGAACGCCGCGAATCCTTCCGCGCCCCCCAGGACCGCGTCCTGATCATCACCTGGTGGAACGCGCCCTACGACGCCGACCTCCCGGAACTCCCGTCCCCTCCGGCGGATCTGGTCACCCGCCCGCCTCACCGCTGGCGCTTCGAGTCGGCGTAGCCGCGGGTGTACGTCAACAGGTAGCGCCAGAACAGCAGTTGCCGCACCTCGCTGCCGGGCAGCAGCCGCGCCGCCTCCCGCCGGATCTCCTGCAGCCCCATCTCCGGCTGCCGGACCGGCGGCTTCGGCGGGGGAGTACGAGCGCCGAGCGCCCGCTCACCGGCGTACACGGCGAGCCGGGCGACCGCATTGGCCGGGACGGCGGCGAGGTCCCACGGGGTCGCGCCGGCGTGGCACCCGAGCACGATCAGCCGCCCGCCGGGAGCCAGGGCCTCCCGGAAACGGGTCAGTGTCTCGAACGGCATGTGGTGCAGGCTCGCCAGGCAACTGATCACGTCGTAGTGGTCGGGCGGCAGTTCCGTCTGCGCGGCGTCCACGACCCGATAGCGCGGCCCGCCACCGGTCGCCTCCGCCGCGGCCAGCGTCGCCGCGTCCGGGTCGATCGCGTCGACCCGGTACCCGTGCGCGACGAGCCGCCGCGCGAACCGTCCGGTCCCGCACCCCACGTCTAGGGCGTTCCGCCCGGCGCCGCTGGGAAGGTGCCGGCTCAGCACCCGGTGATAGTGATCGTTGTGGTCGAACCCCACGCAACACCTCCGCCGACACGCCTCGCTTCGGCCCAACATCTTCCTCGCCTCCGACTGCCGGGCATGACGGCGCCCGGCCGGTCACCGCGGTTGCGCGGCACGGTAGGCCGTGCCCGGCCGCGACGCGGTACGGATGACGGCGCCCGGCTGCTCACCGCGGTTGCGCGGCACCGTGTTGCCTGGCGTCGCTGGGGTGGGCTCTGCCGTGGCGTGTGTGCGGTGCCGCAGCCGGCTCGCGGACGTTGCCCGCTCATCCCCCACCCACCCGCCCCCTCCGGGGCTCGGCCCCCGTGGGCCCTGGGCCTGCACCGGGGCGGGGCCCGTCGTTTCCGTGGCGCGGCACCGTGTATCCCGGCTGCGTCGGGGCGGATGCCTGCCATGGCGTGTGCGGGGCACCGCGGCCTGCCCGGGGTGCCTGCTCATCTCCCGCCCTCCCGCCCCCTCCGGGGGCTCGGCCCCCGTGGGCCCGGGTTCTGCGCCGGGGTGGTGCTGGTCGTTTTCGTGGTGCGGGGCTGGTGCCATTGCCCGCCGTGGCGCGGCACCGCTGACGGAGCCGGGCCGCTCATCGCGGTTGCAGTGCCGGGGTGGGCGGCGCCTGTCGTGGGGAGTTTGCGGCCCCGCAGCCTTCCCAGCGGGCGCCCACCCTGGCGCCGGCCACGAGGCCCGGTACAGCGGACAGGGCGCAATCCGTCGAGTTCGGGTCGGGGGCCTGGTGCGGGTGCGGCCTGTACCGGGGCCGCCCTGGGGCGCGGACGGGGCCCGTCTCGGAGGCAGGTTGCCCAAGGCTGGTGACAGTTGCCCCGTCATGGGCGGGAGCCGTTCCTGCGGCGCTCGCTCAATGAGCGATTGCGGCTCCCCGTGGGGCCTACGCCCCCGGAGGGGGCGGGTGGGTGGGATCTTGGGCGGCGGAGTGAAGGGGTGGCCAGGTCACGGGAGCCTGATGGGTGCGGTGCGGGGAGGTAAGCCGAGCCGCTGCGGCGATTGAGCAGCGGGGGCCGGGGCGGAGCCCCGAGGCGTAGGGGCGCGTGGGCGCCCCGGTCCGGGGCCGTCAGGACACGGGAGCCGTCAGGACACCGGTGTGCCGAGGAGCATCGTGGGGGCGCCCGAGACCCGCGTGAGGAAGACCGTCGTCGAACGTTTGCCGTACGGCTTCGGCATCGCCTTGCGGCGGAGTTCCTCCGGTTCGACCGCGGAGCCGCGCTTCTTCACCGTCAGGATCCCGATCTCGCGCTCCCGTAGCAGCGCCTTCAATTTCTTTACGTTGAAGGGGAGTTGGTCGGTGATCTCGTAGGCGGACGCGTAGGGCGTCGGGTGCAGCGCGTCCGATGTCACGTACGCGATCGTCTCGTCGAGCAGGCCCCCGTCGACCTCCGCCGCCACCTCGGCGACCAGATGCGCCCGGATGACCGCGCCGTCGGGCTCGTACAAGTACCGTCCGACGGGCCGCACTTCGGGGTCGGGGAGTCCGGTGCCGGTCAGGGAACGCGGCCCCGGGAGCAGCGTCGCCCGCATCCGCCCCGGCGCCGCCGTGCCGAACCACAGCACGGCCTCCTTCACGTCACCCCCGTCCGAGATCCACTCCGCCTCGGCCTCCGCCGGAATCGCCTCGTGCGGGATCCCGGGCGCGATCTTCAGCGCGGCCCGTTCCGCCCCGAGCGCCGCGGACACCGCCCAGGACAGCGGAGGCGAGTACGCCTCGGGGTCGAAGATCCGGCCCCGTTTCGTGGAGCGCCGCGCCGGGTCGACGAACACCGCGTCGTACCCGGACGTGTCCACCTCGGTCACATCCGCCTCGCGCACCTCGATGAGCCCGTCGAGCCCGAGCGCCTCCGCGTTCGCCCGCGCCACCGCGCAGGTCAGCGGGTCCCGGTCGACGGCAAGCACCCGTACGCCCGCGCGGGCCAGCGCGATCGCGTCGCCGCCGATGCCGCAGCAGAGGTCGGCCACGGACCGCACCCCGAGGTCTCTGAACGCCTCGGCCCGGTACGCCGCCACGCTCGTACGCGTCGCCTGCTCCACGCCGTTCGGCGTGAAGAACATCCGCGCCGCGTCCTCGGCCCCGAACTTCGCCACCGCCCGCTGCCGCAACCGCGCCTGCGCGAGCGCCGCGGACACCAGCTCGACCGGATGGTCGCGGCGCAGCCTGGTGGCGAGGGCGAGTTCCTGGGCCGGGTCGTGCTCACGGAGTTCGTCGAGCAGGGCGCGGCCCTCGGGGGTCAGCAGGGCGGAGAAGGCGGCGGGGTCGTTCACCCGGCCCATTGTGGGCCAGGCGGGCGACGCCTCGCGCCAGGCGGCGGTGTCGCCCCGGCAACCGGCCCCCGAGCTGCCAGGATCCGGCGCCATGCGACTCGTACGACAAAACGAAGAAATCGCCCGAAGGGGTGCCAGGAAGAGACGCGGCGTGCGCGTCGTCGGCGGCCTGCTCGCCGCGTCCGCCCTCGCCGCGGGCTGCGCGGGCGGCGCCGAGTCGGAGCGGGACCCCCGCGTGCGACCGGCCCCCGGCCAGCAGGCCAAGGGTGCCCTCAAGGCCGCACCGGCCCGCGCCCTCGACGCGTACGCGACGAAGCTGCGCGCCGAGCGGGCCGCCCTCGTCGCGGCGTCGAAGCGCTGGGGCCTGAAGGGCGTCCCGCTGACCGCCCCGCCCCCTCCGGCGAAGAAGCCGCGCATCGAGGCCCGCCCCGGCTTCGAGGTCGAGGGCCAGAAGCGGCTCGGCCTGCCGCCCGTGTTCACCACGGTCCCGACCAAACACAAGATCGTCTTCCTCACCATCGACGACGGCGCCGAGAAGGACCCCCGGTTCCTGAAGATGATGAGCGAGCTGCGGATCCCGTACACGGCGTTCCTGACCGACGCCGAAGTGAAGCCGCGGTACGGCTACTTCAAGCAGATGCAGGCCCGCGGCGTCACCCTCAACAACCACACGCTGCACCACCCGTTCCTGCCGGGACTGTCGTACGCGCGGCAGAAGCAGGAGATCTGCGGGATGCAGGACGTCATCGAGAAGAAGTACGGCAAGCGCCCCACGCTCTTCCGTCCGCCCTTCGGCGACTACAACCGGGACACCCTGCGCGCCGCCAAGGCCTGCGGCATCGAGTACGCCCCGATCTGGAACGCCGAGGCCTTCGTGGACCGCATGGACTACCGCGAGTGGGACCGCGACATCCATCCCGGCGACATCCTGCTCACGCACTTCAGGGGCCGGAAGGACTGGAAGGGCACGATGCCCGACATGATCCGCAACCTCATGGACCACCTGCACGCCAAGGGGTACGCGGTGGCGCGCCTGGAGGACTACCTGTGACAGCGCGCGGGGCGCGGGCGCGGTTCGCCGTCGGGGTCATGGCGATCGCCGCCGTGCTCGCGGGCTGCGCCCAGCGCCCCGCCCCGGACGCGCGTACGGCCGCGGGGGCGCCGCCGCACAGGACCGTCCCGCCGGTCGTCTCCCGGGTCCCGACCCACGACAGGGTGGTCTTCCTCGCGTACGAGGACGGGGCGGGCGCGCGCCTCGTCGACCTGGTCCGCGAGCGCCGGCTGCCGCTCTCGCTGTTCGCCGCGGGCCGGGGCGAGGGCCGCCTGCGCGAACTGCGCGCCCTCGGCGTCCAGGTGCAGAACCGCACGCTCACCCGCCCGTTCCTGCCGGGTCTCGGCTACGTCGAGCAGCACGCCGAGATCTGCGGCCAGCGCGACCGCATCGAGGGCCGGTTCGGCACGGCGCCCCGGCTGTTCCACCCGCCGTCGGGCGCGTACGACGGGAACACCCTGCGGGCCGCCGCCGCGTGCGGCGTCGACGCGGTCGTCCTGTGGCGCGAGCCGGACGGAGCGCCGCTGCACCCCGGCGACATCATCGGCGCCCACCCGGCCACGACACGCCAACTCCTCCACCGCATCGAGTCCGAGGGCTACACGGTGGCGCCCCTGGAGAACTACCTGTGAAACCCCTCGGGAAACGGCCCCCGAATCGAGGTCGCGACGGAGTCGATTAGCAGTCCGCTTGACCGAGTGCTAATCGCGGTCATAGTCTCGGCTCTGGCACTCCCCGCAGGAGAGTGCCAACAGCGACGGGCAGGTCCGGCACCCGCGACGACGGATCCACCTGGTCGCCACCTCAGACAGTTAACCCCGTGAGATCTCCGAAGGGGGAGGTCGGATCGTGACGACCACCAGCTCCAAGGTTGCCATCAAGCCGCTCGAGGACCGCATTGTGGTCCAGCCGCTCGACGCCGAGCAGACCACGGCTTCGGGCCTGGTCATTCCGGACACCGCGAAGGAGAAGCCCCAGGAGGGCGCCGTCCTCGCCGTGGGTCCCGGCCGCTTCGAGAACGGCGAGCGTCTGCCGCTCGACGTCCAGGTCGGCGATGTCGTGCTCTACAGCAAGTACGGCGGCACCGAGGTGAAGTACAACGGCGACGAGTACCTCGTCCTCTCGGCCCGCGACGTGCTCGCGATCGTCGAGAAGTAATTCACCGAGGCTTTCCAAGCTTCACCGAAGCAGAATGCTTTGAGCTGCGCCCCTGGCCCCCGCTGAGAATGCCGGGTGCGAGGGGCGCGGTTCGTTTCGAGAGGACTGATTCAGCCCCATGGCGAAGATCCTGAAGTTCGACGAGGACGCCCGTCGCGCCCTCGAGCGCGGCGTCAACAAGCTGGCCGACACGGTCAAGGTGACGATCGGCCCCAAGGGCCGCAACGTCGTCATCGACAAGAAGTTCGGCGCCCCCACCATCACCAACGACGGTGTCACCATCGCCCGCGAGGTCGAGGTCGAGGACCCGTACGAGAACCTCGGCGCCCAGCTGGTCAAGGAAGTCGCCACCAAGACCAACGACATCGCCGGTGACGGTACGACCACCGCCACCGTTCTCGCCCAGGCCCTGGTCAAGGAGGGCCTGCGCAACGTCGCCGCCGGTGCCTCCCCGGCCGCCCTGAAGAAGGGCATCGACGCCGCGGTCAAGGCCGTGTCCGAGGACCTCCTCGCGACCGCCCGCCCGATCGACGAGAAGTCCGACATCGCCGCCGTCGCCGGTCTGTCCGCCCAGGACAACCAGGTCGGCGAGCTCATCGCCGAGGCGATGGACAAGGTCGGCAAGGACGGCGTCATCACCGTCGAGGAGTCCAACACCTTCGGCCTGGAGCTCGACTTCACCGAGGGCATGGCCTTCGACAAGGGCTACCTGTCCCCGTACTTCGTCACCGACCAGGAGCGTATGGAGGCCGTCCTCGACGACCCGTACATCCTGATCCACCAGGGCAAGATCGGTTCGATCCAGGACCTCCTGCCGCTCCTCGAGAAGGTCATCCAGGCCGGTGGCTCCAAGCCGCTCCTGATCATCGCCGAGGACGTCGAGGGCGAGGCCCTGTCGACCCTGGTCGTGAACAAGATCCGCGGCACGTTCAACGCCGTCGCCGTGAAGGCCCCCGGCTTCGGTGACCGCCGCAAGGCGATGCTCCAGGACATGGCCACCCTCACCGGTGCCACCGTCATCGCCGAGGAGGTCGGCCTCAAGCTCGACCAGGCCGGTCTCGACGTGCTGGGCTCCGCCCGCCGCGTGACCATCACCAAGGACGACACCACCATCGTCGACGGTGGCGGCAAGGCCGAGGACGTCCAGGGCCGCGTCGCGCAGATCAAGGCCGAGATCGAGAACACGGACTCCGACTGGGACCGCGAGAAGCTCCAGGAGCGCCTCGCGAAGCTCGCCGGCGGCGTGTGCGTCATCCGCGTGGGTGCCGCCACCGAGGTCGAACTCAAGGAGAAGAAGCACCGTCTGGAGGACGCCATCTCCGCGACCCGCGCCGCGGTCGAGGAGGGCATCGTCTCCGGTGGTGGCTCCGCCCTGGTGCACGCCTCCAAGGTCCTCGACGGCTCCCTCGGCAAGGAGGGCGACGAGGCCACCGGTGTCGCCGTCGTCCGCCGCGCCGTCGTCGAGCCGCTCCGCTGGATCGGCGAGAACGCCGGCCAGGAGGGCTACGTGATCGTCTCCAAGGTCAAGGACCTGGAGAAGGGCAACGGCTACAACGCCGCGACCGGCGAGTACGTCGACCTGGTCAAGGCCGGCGTCATCGACCCGGTCAAGGTGACGCGCTCCGCCCTGGAGAACGCCGCCTCCATCGCCTCCCTGCTCCTCACGACCGAGACCCTGGTCGTCGAGAAGCCGGCGGAGGAGGAGCCGGAGGCCGCGGGCCACGGCCACGGTCACGCGCACTGACCCGAGCACGACTGAGGCCCGGCTCCCCGTCGCGGGGAGCCGGGCCTCGGCGTTCGCCCTACTGCGGGCCGTACTTGCGGCCCGTGCGCGACGTGATGCCGCCCAGCAGCGAGCGCGGCGTCACCTTCACCACACCCATCAGGGCCTTGTAACGGGGGTCCGGGATCGAGAGCGTGCGGCCGCGCGACAGGTCCGCGAGCGCCGCCGACACCAGCTTGTCCGCGTCGAGCCACATCCACTTCGGGATGTTGCCCGTGCCCATGCCGGCCCGCGAGTGGAACTCCGTGCGGACGAAGCCGGGGCACAGCGCCATCAGCCGCACCCCGCTGCCCGCCAGGTCCTTCGCCGCGCCCTGCGTGAACTGCACGACCCACGCCTTCGACGCGCCGTAGGTGCCGCGCGGCACGAACGCCGCGACCGACGCCACGTTCACGACACCGCCGCGCCCGCGCTCCCGCATCGCGCCCGCCGCGGCCGACGTCAGCCGCAGCACCGCCTCGCAGTGCACCTTCAGCATCGTCAGCTCGTCGGCCATGGGGACTTCCAGGTAGTGCCCCTTGTTGCCGAACCCGGCATTGTTGACGAGTAGATCGACCGCCGCCTTACGGTCCGTCAAACGCGCCTCGACCGCCGCGATCCCGTCGTCCGTGGACAGGTCGGCGGTGAGCACCTCGGCCTCGATGCCGTGCCGGTCGTGCAGCTCCGTCGCCTGCTCGTGCAGCCGTTTGGTGTCCCGCGCGACGAGCACCAGATTGTGCCCGTCGGCGGCGAGTCGCCGTGCGAACGCGGCGCCGATGCCCGCGGTGGATCCGGTGATCAGAGCGGTAGTCATGCACCAAGGTTATGAGCACGGAGCGCCGCTCGTGATCACGCCCCGGCGCCCGGCGCCGGTGGTGCGAGCCCTACGAGCCGTACTTCTCGACGTACTCACGCGCGGAGCGCCGCGCCTCGGGGTGCAGCGCGTCCCCGGCCGCCAGGAGCCGGGGGAGCAGCTCCCGCGACGTCGTCACCGCCCGGAACTGGAACGCCACCGTCACCTCGTGGTCGGGCCGGTGCACCACCTCGACCGCGTCGCCCGCCCGGATCTCGCCCGGCTCGAGCACCCGCAGGTACGCCCCCGGCGCCCCCTCCTGCGTGAACCGCTTGACCCAGCCCCGCTCGCCCAGATGGCCCTGGAAGGTCCGGCACGGGATGCGCCCGGAGGTGACCTCGAGGAGCAGATCGGGTCCGACACGCCAGCGCTCGCCGATCTTCGCGCCGGAGACGTCGACCCCCTCCGTCGTGAGGTTCTCGCCGAACGCCCCGCTCGGCAGCGGCCGCTCGAGCCGCGCCGCCCACGCGTCCAGGTCCTCGCGCGCGTACGCGTACACGGCCTGATGGTCGCCGCCGTGGTGCCGCAGATCGCACACCGCGTCCCCGGCGAGCCCGCTCCCGCCGGTCCCCTTCACGCCGGGCGCGGACACCGCGACGGGGCCGCTCACCGGCCGCTTGTCGATGCCCGTGACGCCCTCGGGCTGGTCCGTGTAGTCGACAGGGGTGGCACGGCCGAGGTTCAGCGACAGAAGCTTCATGCGCGGAACGCTACGGGACCGACACCCAAAGCCGCCAGGCATTATCCGGCGCGATCCCCAAGTGTCCCTTATGCTTGAAGGGTGATCGAGGCCCGTCATCTCCGTGTCCTGCGCGCCGTGGCCGCCACCGGCTCCTTCTCCGCGGCGGCCCGCGAGCTGGGCTGCACGCAGCCCGCCGTCAGCCAGCAGATGAAGGCACTGGAGTCCTCGGCGGGCACGCCGCTGCTCATCCGCACCGGGCGCGAGATGCGGCTGACCCAGGCCGGCGAGGCCCTCGTCCGGCACGCCTCCGGCATCCTCGCCGGGCTGACCGCCGCCGAGGAGGAGGTCGCCGCGATCGCCGGGCTGCGCGCCGGGCGGGTCAGGCTCGTGTCGTTCCCGAGCGGCAGCTCGACCCTCGTGCCCACCGCCCTCGCCGCCCTGCGCGCCGAACACCCCGGCACGCGCGTGTCGCTGGTGGAGGCCGAGCCCCCGCGCTCCGTGGAGATGCTGCGCGAGGGCGACTGCGACGTCGCGCTCGCCTTCCGGTACGAAGGGGCGCACGCGGCGGAGGAGTGGGACGACCTCGTCGTACGGACGCTGTTCGCCGACCGGCTCGTCGGGCTCGTGCCCGAGGGGCACCCGCTGGCCGGGGCCGGGTCCGTCACCATCGACGCGTTCGCGGACGAGCCGTGGATCGCGGGCTGCCCGCGCTGCCGCCGTCAGCTGGTCGAGGTGTGCAGGGGTGCCGGGTTCGCCCCGCGCATCGACTTCGCGACGGACGACTACCCGGCGGTCGTGGGTCTTGTCGGCGCCGGTCTCGGCGTTGCCGTCCTCCCCGAACTGGCCATCGAGTCCGTTCGGCCCAAGGGCGCACGCACGGTGACCGTCGAGCCCGCCGTGCGCCGCGAGATCGTCGCGCTCACGCTGCCCGACCTGGCCCAGGTGCCCGCCGTCCGCGCGACGCTCGACCATCTCGCGAAGGCCGCGACGCGCTGAACACGGGTGTGGGCGCGCCGAGACGCGCCCACGACACCGACCGTGCGGAAACGTTCCTTCAGTGATGTGCGCCGCTTGCGGCGGCGTGACCTCCACTGGGTGCCGACGCGGTGACGAGCCGGTTCCTGGCCCGTCCCATGAGCTCTTCGCGCTCGTCCTCGGTGAGGCCGCCCCACACGCCGTACGGCTCGCGCACCTGTAGCGCGTGAGCAGCGCACTCCGCGCGCACCGGGCACCTCATGCAGACCTCCTTGGCCGAGTTCTCACGGGCGCTGCGTGCCGCCCCACGCTCGCCCTCCGGGTGGAAGAAGAGCGAGCTGTCCACCCCGCGGCAGGCCGCGAGGAGCTGCCAGTCCCACAGATCGGCGTTCGGTCCGGGAAGGCGGGAGAAATCTGCCATTGCTGTGTCCCCTTGTAGCCGTTCAGACGCGGATACGGTGCACATGACCGTACATCTACTGTCTAAGGAGATGAAAATATGACTCATTGCGAATCTAGCCACAGACACCAGCAAAAGGAAGGAAAACCTTCCAAATGGGGCATGGCTTGTGATGAAACATTGTGGGTCCGCCGCGCTGTCCGCACCGTGTTCGCGCCCTCACGTAGAGTGCCGAAGGAGGCCGTCCGACCCGTAACTCTTTCGAGTGACCATCGTTGAGAGTGCGTAGGCGGTTGAATGAACAAGCGCTCGGGCATGTGTCCGATTGCCTTGTTGAGTGTCGACCGCACAGGTGACGATTCGTACACAGCCTGGAGGCTCAAGGTGACGCGCATCAGCTGCGGAGGACGGTCATGACATCCGTCCTCGTCTGCGACGACTCCCCGCTTGCCCGAGAGGCGCTGCGCCGCGCGGTCGCGACCGTGCCCGGCGTCGAGCGCGTGACGACCGCGGCCAACGGCGAGGAAGTCCTCCGCCGCTGGGGCGCCGACCGCTCGGACCTGATTCTGATGGACGTACGCATGCCCGGTCTGGGCGGCGTCGAGACAGTGCGGCGGCTGCTCTCCGCCGATCCCGGTGCGCGCATCATCATGCTCACCGTGGCCGAGGACCTGGACGGCGTGGCCCTCGCGGTCGCCGCGGGTGCCCGTGGCTATCTGCACAAGGACGCCTCGCGCGCCGAGCTGCGGGCCACCGTGACGCAGGCCCTCGCCGACCCGACCTGGCGGCTCGCCCCGCGCCGGCTGCGCTCGGCCGAGATGGGCGCCGCGCCCACGCTCACCGCGCGCGAGATCCAGGTGCTCGAGGGCATGAGCCACGGACGGTCCAACGCCGAGATCGGGCGTGAGCTGTTCCTCTCGGAGGACACGGTCAAGACGCACGCGCGTCGCCTGTTCAAGAAGCTCGGCGCCTCGGACCGCGCGCACGCCGTGGCGCTCGGTTTCCGCTGGGGTCTGGTTCGCTGACGAGCCGCTGATCGGCACACCCCCGCGCCCTCCGGGGCGCGGTGGACCGCCCGTGAGGGACGCCGCTTCGGCCCGTCGCGCCGCGACTTTTCGACGCTTCGCGCGCGATGCCGCATCCTTGGGGGTGTGGAGTTCCTCGGGGACGAGTCGGGCGAGCAGGGTCAGCGAGAGGGGAGGGCGCAGGAGATGAGTTCCGGCGCACCTGCTCATAACGCTTCGGTGCACAACTACGGGCACGGTGTCACGGACCAGAAGACGTCGGGGCACCATGGACCGATGCGTGACGACGAGGCAGCGGCTCCCCAGGGGGTCATCGGTACGCTCGTCGGCCGCGCCGTCGACGGCGACGAGCAGGCCACGCACGATCTGCTCGCGCACGTCCACCCGCTCGCCATCCGCTACTGCCGCACGCGTCTGTCCCGGCTGCCGGGCGACGCGCGGCACTTCGTGGAGGACCTCGCCCAGGAGGTCTGCGTCGCGGTGCTGCTGGCGCTGCCGAGGTACAAGGACACCGGGCGCCCCTTCGAGGCGTTCGTCTTCGCCATCGCCGCGCACAAGGTCGCGGACCTGCAGCGGGCCGCCATGCGCGGTCCCGGCTCCACGGCCGTGCCGTCCGACGAGATGCCGGAGCGGCCCGACGACTCGCTCGGCCCGGAGGAGCGCGCGCTGCTCAACAGCGATGCCGCCTGGGCCAAGAAGCTGCTCGCGAACCTCCCGCAGAACCAGCGGGAGCTGCTCCTGCTGCGCATCGCCGTCGGCCTCACCGCCGAGGAGACCGGCCAGATGTTGGGCATGTCACCCGGCGCCGTCCGCGTGGCCCAGCACCGGGCCCTGAGTCGGCTGCGGGCGCTCGCCGAGCAGTAGCACGACACCCCCGGCGCGTACGTGTGAACGTACAAAGAACGCCGATGATCTTGATCGTGGAATGAGACGCCTCCGCTGGCCGTTAGCATGGACATCCGCACCGATCAAGGCCATTTGGGGAAGGTGTCATGACTGCAAACGTCGACGGAGTGCCCGACAAATTCGCGACACTCGGGCTGACCTACGACGACGTGCTGCTGCTGCCGGGCGCGTCGGACATGGCGCCCGACCAGATCGACACCGCCTCGTACGTCTCGAAGAACGTGCGGGTGAACATCCCGCTGCTCTCCGCCGCGATGGACAAGGTCACCGAGTCCCGCATGGCCATCGCCATGGCGCGGCAGGGCGGCGTCGGCGTGCTGCACCGCAACCTGTCGATCGCCGACCAGGCGAACCAGGTCGACCTCGTGAAGCGCTCCGAGTCCGGCATGGTCACCGACCCGATCACGGTGCACCCCGACGCGACGCTCGCCGAGGCCGACGCGATCTGCGCCAAGTTCCGCATCTCCGGTGTCCCGGTGACCGACGGCGGCGGCAAGCTGCTCGGCATCGTCACCAACCGCGACATGGCCTTCGAGACCGACCGCAGCCGTCAGGTGCGCGAGGTCATGACGCCGATGCCGCTCGTCACCGGCAAGGTCGGCATCTCCGGCGTCGACGCCATGGAGCTGCTGCGCCGCCACAAGATCGAGAAGCTTCCGCTGGTCGACGACGCGGGTGTGCTCAAGGGCCTCATCACCGTCAAGGACTTCGTGAAGGCGGAGAAGTACCCGAACGCGGCGAAGGACTCCGAGGGCCGGCTGCTCGTCGGTGCTGCGGTGGGTGTCGCCGGCGACGCCTTCGAGCGCGCCCAGGCGCTCATCGAGGCGGGCGCCGACTTCATCGTCGTCGACACGGCGCACGGGCACTCGCGGCTCGTCGGCGACATGGTCGCCAAGATCAAGTCGAACGCGGGCCACGTCGACGTCATCGGCGGCAACATCGCCACGCGCGAGGGCGCGAAGGCGCTCATCGACTCGGGTGTCGACGGCATCAAGGTCGGTGTCGGACCGGGTTCGATCTGTACGACGCGTGTCGTCGCCGGTATCGGTGTTCCGCAGGTCACCGCGATCTACGAGGCCTCGCTGGCCGCCAAGGAGGCCGGGGTCCCGGTCATCGGCGACGGCGGCCTCCAGTACTCCGGTGACATCGCCAAGGCGCTCGTCGCCGGCGCCGACACCGTGATGCTCGGCTCGCTGCTCGCGGGCTGCGAGGAGTCCCCGGGCGAACTGCTCTTCATCAACGGCAAGCAGTTCAAGTCGTACCGCGGCATGGGCTCCCTCGGCGCCATGCAGACGCGCGGCGACCAGCGCTCCTTCTCCAAGGACCGGTACTTCCAGGAGGGCGTCGCCTCCGACGAGAAGCTCGTGCCCGAGGGCATCGAGGGCCAGGTGCCCTACCGCGGCCCGCTGTCCGCGGTCGTGCACCAGCTCACCGGCGGCCTGCGCCAGTCGATGTTCTACGTCGGCGGCCGCACGGTTCCGGAGCTCCAGGCCAACGGCAAGTTCGTCCGGATCACCTCGGCGGGCCTCAAGGAGAGCCACCCGCACGACATCCAGATGACGGTCGAGGCGCCGAACTACAGCCGCAAGTAGTCCTCGCTTCGGCGAAGGGGCGGCCCGGCATCACCGGGACCGCCCCTTCGCCGTGTGTCAGGGATACTGGACACGCAAGGCCCAAGTGGGACCCAGATGGAAAGGCGCCCCCCAACGTGACTGAGATCGAGATCGGGCGCGGCAAGCGCGGCCGCCGCGCGTACGCCTTCGACGACATCGCCGTCGTACCGAGTCGGCGCACCCGCGACCCGAAGGAGGTCTCGATCGCCTGGCAGATCGATGCCTACCGCTTCGAGCTGCCGTTCCTGGCCGCGCCCATGGACTCCGTCGTCTCGCCGCAGACCGCGATCCGCATCGGCGAGCTGGGCGGCCTCGGCGTGCTCAACCTCGAGGGCCTGTGGACCCGTTACGAGGACCCGCAGCCGCTGCTCGACGAGATCGCCGAGCTGACGCCCGAGGCCGCGACCCGCCGCCTCCAGGAGATCTACTCCGCGCCCATCCAGGCCGACCTGATCGGGCAGCGCATCAAGGAGGTGCGCGACTCCGGCGTCGTCACCGCCGCCGCGCTCTCCCCGCAGCGCACCGCCGAGTTCTCCAAGGCGGTCGTGGACGCGGGCGTCGACATCTTCGTGATCCGCGGCACCACGGTCTCCGCCGAGCACGTCTCCGGCGCCGCCGAGCCGCTGAACCTGAAGCAGTTCATCTACGAGCTGGACGTCCCGGTCATCGTCGGCGGCTGCGCCACGTACACGGCCGCGCTGCACCTCATGCGGACCGGCGCCGCGGGCGTGCTCGTCGGCTTCGGCGGCGGCGCCGCGCACACCACGCGCAACGTGCTGGGCATCCAGGTCCCGATGGCCACCGCCGTCGCCGACGTGGCCGCCGCGCGCCGCGACTACCTGGACGAGTCCGGTGGCCGCTACGTGCACGTCATCGCCGACGGCGGCGTGGGCTGGTCCGGCGACCTGCCCAAGGCCGTGGCCTGCGGCGCCGACGCCGTGATGATGGGCTCGCCGCTGGCCCGCGCCACGGACGCGCCGGGCCGCGGTCACCACTGGGGCATGGAGGCCGTCCACGAGGACGTGCCGCGCGGCAAGAAGGTCGACCTCGGCACGGTCGGCACGACCGAGGAGGTCCTGACCGGCCCCTCGCACACGCCCGACGGTTCGATGAACTTCTTCGGCGCGCTGAAGCGGGCCATGGCCACGACCGGCTACAGCGAGCTCAAGGAGTTCCAGCGGGTCGAGGTCACGGTGGCCGACGCCACGCACAAGCGGTGACGCTGTCGCTGTGACGTAGCCGAAAACGGGTTGGGCCCCACCGGAAAGGTGGGGCCCAACCCGTTTCTTACGCGGATGCCCTCTTCGCCGCGCCGAAGGACGCGATCGCCGCCAGGGCGAAGAAGAGGAAGGTCATGGCGTCGGAGTCCTGCTGCCACACCTCGTTGAGCAGGCTGAAGTGGTCGAAGAACAGCTCCGGCACCGACAGCGGGGTCTCCTTGGAGCCGATGATCGCCTCGCCGAGCAGCTGGCCGAAGTAGACGCCGATCAGCGACAGGATCGGGCTCGCGACCAGGACGCCCGGGTTGCCGCCGCCGACCTTGCCCGCCGCGAAGCCGATGACGACGCCGACGGCCACCGCCGCGTAGCCGATCTCGTGCCGCGTCGCCCCGATGACGGCGCCGTAGGCGCTCGCCACGACCAGCATCGCCACGAAGCCCGCGAGGATGCCGAGGCCGACGTTGCCGCGCGCCGGAGCGGGCGGCGGCACCGGCACGAAGCCGCCGGGACCGCCGGGCCCGCCCTGCTGCTGCGGGAACGGGGCGTACGGCTGCTGGGGCTGCGGGGGAGCGCCGGCCGGGGGCTGCTGGGGCGGGTAGCCGTACTGCGGCGGCTGCTGCGGAGCCTTGGCGTACGGGTTGCCCTCGGGTATCGGCGGCGGCTGGGTCATGCGGTCCCCCTGGAGTGTGAAGCCCGGCACTGGTGTGCACAGAGTGGCCGCACAGTAGCAGTCAGAGGCGGTGCGCGGCCCCCGCGGGAGTGGCGCCCCTGGTGTCCAGGAGGAGCTGGGCCTTCACCGCGAGGCCCTGGAGGTCGTACGTGCGGTGCTGCTGCAGAAGGATCGTCAGGTCGGCGTCGGCCGCGGCCTCGTAGAGGGAGTCGGCGCGCGGGACCGGGCGGTCGAGGACGTTCCAGGACGGGACGTACGGGTCGTGGTAGCTGACGGCGGCGCCGAGTTGCATGAGGCGGGTGGCGATCTCCTCGGCGGGGGCGGCCTGTTGGTCGGCGAGGTCGGGCTTGTACGTGATGCCGAGGAGGAGGACGCGGGCGCCGCGGGCGGACTTGCCGTGCTCGTTGAGGAGGGTGGCCGCGCGCTGGACGACGTACGACGGCATGTGGTTGTTGACCTGGCGGGCCAGTTCCACCATGCGCAGCGGGCGGGTGGGGAGGTGGGGGCCCGTCAGGTCCTGGGGGAGGGCGTGGCCGCCGACGCCGGGTCCCGGGCGGAAGGCCTGGAACCCGAAGGGCTTGGTCTCGGCGCAGCGGATGACGTCCCACAGGTCGACGCCGAGGTCGTGGCAGAGCACGGCCATCTCGTTGACCAGGGCGATGTTGACGTGCCGGTAGTTGGTCTCCAGGAGGTGGACCGTCTCCGCCTCGCGCGGGCCGCGGGCGCGGACGACCTTGTCGGTGAGGCGGCCGTAGAAGGTGGCGGCCGACTCGGTGCACGCCGGGGTGTGGCCGCCGATCACCTTGGGGGTCGACGTGTAGGGGTGCAGGCGGTTGCCGGGGTCGACGCGGCCGGGGGCGTGCGCGAGGTGGAAGTCGCGGCCCGCGCGCAGGCCGGAGCCCTCTTCGAGGACGGGGAGCAGCAGCGTCTGCGTGGTGCCGGGCGGCACCGGCGACTCGATGATCACCGTGGTGTGCGGGCGGAGCCGGGCGGCGAGGGTGCGGGTCGCCTCGACGACCGGGGTGAGCATCGGCGCGCCGTCGGGGCCCTGCGGGGTGGGGGCGCAGATCACGGCGGTGCGGACGCGGGAGAGCTCGGCGGGGTTGGCCGTGGGGCGGAAGCCGGCGGAGAGCATGCGGCGGAGGTCGGCGGCGGTCAGGGCCGCCGCGTCGCCGCCGCCGGGGAGCCGGCCCGCCGCGAGGTCCCTCGCACGGTCCGGATCGTGGCCGACGGTCGCGATACCGGCTGCCACGGCGGCCTGCGCGAGGGGCAGGCCGAGGTGGCCGAGGCCGATGACGGCGAGGTCTGCGGGCATGGCGGTTGCCGTCCTTTCCCGAGGAGCGGACCCGGGCATTAGCCGGAGCGGGACGAGCGCGCAAGCCCTGTGGACAGGACGAGCGAGCGCACTGTCAGACTAGGAGTAAATATGACCGATATGCGGCATTGTCCGATCTTGGATTTGCGAGTGTTGCGCCGCGAGTCTCCGCATGTCGTCCACAGGTGCACGCCCGCTGGTGGCCCGAACCGGGCAGGGGGTGAAGAATCGGGGCATGTAGGAACGGCGAGCCGTGTGCTTCGAGGTGCATGAGGCCGGGAACACCACACGCGTGAGCCACGCCGACGACAGCGGGAGGCAGCAGTGAAGGCAGCGACACTGGGACCCGAGCAGCGTGCACAGGCCCTGGCGGCCATGGCCGAGCGCGAGCTGGACATTCTCGTGGTGGGCGCCGGAGTGGTGGGCGCGGGCACGGCGCTCGACGCGGTGACGCGCGGCCTGTCCACCGGGATCGTGGAGGCGCGGGACTGGGCGTCGGGCACGTCGAGCCGTTCCAGCAAGCTGATCCACGGCGGGCTCAGGTATCTGGAGATGCTGGACTTCGCGCTGGTCCGGGAGGCGCTGAAGGAGCGCGGGCTGCTGCTCGAGCGGCTCGCGCCGCACCTCGTGAAGCCGGTGCCGTTCCTCTATCCGTTGCAGCACAAGGCGTGGGAGCGGGTGTACGCCGGGTCGGGCGTCGCGCTCTACGACGCGATGTCGATGGCGCGCGGGCACGGGCGCGGCCTGCCGATGCACCGGCACCTGTCCCGCAAGCACGCGCTGCGGGTCGCCCCCTGCCTCAAGAAGGACGCGCTGGTCGGCGCTCTCCAGTACTACGACGCGCAGATGGACGACGCGCGGTACGTGGCGACCCTCGTGCGCACGGCCGCGATGTACGGGGCGAAGGCCGCGAACCGCGCGCGGGTCACCGGTTTCCTGCGGGAGGGCGAGCGGGTCGTCGGGGCGCGGGTGGAGGACGTCGAGGGCGGCGGCGAGTACGAGATCCGGGCCAAGCAGGTCGTGAACGCGACGGGCGTGTGGACCGACGACACGCAGGCCATGGTCGGCGAGCGCGGGCAGTTCCACGTACGGGCGTCCAAGGGCATCCATCTGGTCGTGCCCAAGGACCGGATCAACTCGACGACCGGTCTGATCCTGCGGACCGAGAAGAGCGTGCTGTTCGTCATTCCGTGGGGGCGGCACTGGATCATCGGGACGACCGACACCGACTGGGACCTCGACAAGGCGCACCCGGCGGCGTCCAGCGCGGACATCGACTACCTGCTCGAACACGTCAACTCCGTGCTCGGCGTCCCGCTCTCGCGCGATGACGTGCAGGGGGTCTACGCGGGCCTGCGGCCCCTGCTGGCCGGCGAGTCCGACGCCACCAGCAAGCTGTCGCGCGAGCACACGGTGGCGCATCCCGCGCCGGGGCTCGTGGTCGTGGCGGGCGGCAAGTACACGACGTACCGGGTGATGGCGAAGGACGCCGTCGACGAGGCGGTGCACGGGCTCGACCAGCGGGTCGCCGAGTGCGTCACCGAGGAGGTGCCGCTGGTGGGCGCCGAGGGGTACCGGGCGCTGTGGAACGCGCGGGCGCGGATCGCCGCGCGCACCGGGCTGCACGTGGTGCGGGTCGAGCACCTGCTCAACCGGTACGGGGCGCTCGCCGAGGAGGTCCTCGAACTCGTCGCCGACGACCCCGGGTTGGGGGCACCGCTCGGTGGCGCCGACGACTATCTGCGGGCCGAGGTCGTGTACGCGGCCTCGCACGAAGGGGCGCGACACCTCGACGACGTGCTGACGCGGCGGACCCGGATCTCCATCGAGACGTTCGACCGGGGGACGCGGTGCGCCCGGGAGGCGGCGGAACTCATGGCGCCCGTCCTCGGCTGGGACAAGGACCAGGTGGAGCGGGAGGTCGAGCACTACGAGAAGCGGGTGGAGGCGGAACGCGAGTCCCAGCGCCAGCCGGACGACCTCACGGCCGACGCGGCCCGCCTCGGGGCCCCGGACATCATCCCGCTCTGACCGCCCCTCGGGCCGGGCCGTGGTCGAGGGTCACGTGGAAGTGCAGAACTCCGACTCCAGGACGCGGCGTTCTATCGAGGTGCTGTGGGACAGAGTGGCCTTTGTCGTGCGGTAGGTGACGACCTGTGAGCCCGTGCGCGTCGCGGCGGTGCGGACGTAGGTGTGGGCTATGCGGCCGTTGTGGCCCCAGACCGTGGTGCCGCAGGGGAGTTTCTCCGGGTAGAGGCCCATGCCGTAATGGCCGTTCGCGGGGCGGGTGTTGAGCATGGTGCGGAGGGCCGCGGGTGGCAGGAGGCGGCCCTCCAGGAGTGCGGCGTAGAAGCGGTTCAGGTCCGGGAGGGTCGAGATCAGTTCGCCGGACGCGCCCGCCGTGCGCGGGTCGAGGCGGACCGCGTCGGGGCCGTGGGGCCGGGGGACCGTCGTGCGGGTGCCGGGGAACGACGTGCCGGTGAGGTGGAGCGGGTCGATGACGCGGCGGCGCACCTCGGAGGCGTAGGAGCGGCCCGTGACCTGATGGATGATCATGCCGAGGAGCACGTAGTTGGTGTTGGAGTACGACCATGTGCCGGGGCGCGTCGTCCGGGGTTCGGACACGGCGAGCTCCGCGACGGTCTGCGGGGCCAGCGGTATGCGGCCGTGCGTGGCCGCCGTGAAGTCGTACAGGCCGCTCGTCTGGGTGAGCAGCGAGCGGACCGTGAGGTCGCCGACGCCCCGCAGGGTGGGGAGATATGTCGTGACGTGTGCGGAGAGCTTCAGGCGGTGCTCGACGGCGAGTTGGAGGATGACCGTCGCGATGAAAGTCTTGGTGATGCTGCCCGCGCGCAGATGGTCGGAGCGGGTGAGGCGGGGACTGGTGGTGGCGAAGTGACCTGCGGTGCCCGCCGTGGCGAGCAGCGCCGCGGACGGGGCCTTGCCTCGTGTCACGAGCAGCGGAAGAGTGTCGTCCGCGGGTGCCGTGGGACCCGCCCCGTTGGTCTGGGCCAGCCAGATGACGGCCACGGTCAGCGGTATGGCCAGGAGTGTCCGGAGCGCGGCCACGGAGGTCCCTTCGGCGGTGCGGGCCACCATTGTGGGACGTTCCTGTGCGTGTCGGGTGGGGGTGACCCGGCGCGCGGAGTGGTGGTCCAGTGATGGGACAATGAAGGCTCTGTCAGGGCGGGTTGCTAGAGGGGACGCATGTCGGAGGCGGAGCGGGCGGGCGAGGCCCGTGAAGACAAGGGCACTCGTCAGGATTCATCCGGTCGGGACGCTCATGGGGCTTCCGAGAAGGCCCCGGAGGGCCGGCTGCTCGCCGGTCGTTACCGGCTCGGCGACGTGCTCGGCCGCGGCGGTATGGGCACCGTGTGGCGGGCCAAGGACGAGACGCTCGGGCGCACGGTCGCGGTCAAGGAACTGCGCTTCCCGAACGCCATCGACGAGGACGAGAAGCGCCGCCTGATCACGCGCACGCTGCGCGAGGCCAAGGCGATCGCGCGGATCCGCAACAACGGCGCGGTGACCGTCTTCGACGTCGTCGACGAGGACGACCGCCCCTGGATCGTGATGGAGCTGGTCGAGGGCATGTCCCTCGCCGAGGCGATCAGGGAGAACGGGCTGCTCGAACCCCGGCGCGCCGCCGAGGTCGGCCTGGCCGTGCTCGACGTGCTGCGCTCCGCGCACCGCGAGGGCATCCTGCACCGCGACGTGAAGCCGTCGAACGTGCTGATCTCCGAGGACGGCCGCGTCGTCCTCACCGACTTCGGCATCGCGCAGGTCGAGGGCGACCCGTCCATCACCTCGACCGGCATGCTCGTCGGCGCCCCCTCGTACATCTCGCCGGAGCGCGCCCGCGGCCACAAGCCGGGCCCCGCGGCCGACCTGTGGTCGCTCGGCGGTCTGCTGTACGCGGCAGTGGAGGGCGTCCCCCCGTACGACAAGGGCTCGGCGATCGCCACCCTGACCGCCGTGATGACCGAGCCGGTGGACCCGCCGAAGAACGCGGGGCCGCTGGAGCCGGTGATCTACGGGCTGCTCGCCAAGGACCCCGACCAGCGGCTCGACGACGCCGCCGCGCGGGCGATGCTCAACGACGTCATCCACGCGCCCGAGCCGAAGCCCGCCCCCGAGCCCGAGCCGGTCGAGGCCACGAAGGTGGTGCCGATCCCGCCCGCCCCCGCGCCCAGGAAGCGCAGGGAGAAGGGCGCTTCGGCCGCGAAGGCGGGTGCCGTGGCGGCCGCTGCCGCCGCGGGGGTCGCCGCCCGCCGCGACGAGGCCGCGGAGAAGATGCGCGGCGCCCTGAAGAGCGTGCGGAAGGCGGCCGCCGCCGCGACCGCGCCGAAGGGGCGGACGGAGCCCGCGGCGACCGCGCCCGCAGGACCCGCCGCGGGGGCCGGACGCCCCGGCGGCGCCGCGGTCCTCGCGGACGCGCTGCGGCAGCGCGCCCTCATGATCGGTGCGCTCGTCGTCGCGCTCGTCGTGCTCGCCGGCATCCTCGCCCTCACCCTGAACGGCGGGGACGGCGAGGACGCGAAGGGCGGCGACAAGGGCGCGTCGGCCGGGCCCACCGCCGGTACGGAGGGCAAGAACGGCGAGGACGGCCAGGGCTCGGGCAAGGACGACGGCAAGGCGGCCGGCGGCGGCGAGAAGTCCGACGCGGCCTCGCCCTCCGGGAGCGCGGACGGCTCGTCCGCCCCCGGCAAGGACGCCTCGCCGAGCGGCGACGACGCGAGCAAGAAGCCCGGCACCGCCGTCGAGCAGACGTACAAGCACTCGCAGGGCTTCTCGATCGGCCTGCCCAAGGGATGGAAGTACGTCAAGACGGAGGCGGCCGGCGCCCGCTTCACCGGGCCCGACGGCCAGCGGCTACTGGTCGGCTGGACCACCAGCCCCAAGTCCGACCCGGTCGCGGACTGGCGCAACCAGGAGCGGTACATGCGCCGCTCCCAGTACCACCGCGTGCGCATAGCGTCCGTCGACTACCGGGACTGGAAGACCGCGGACTGGGAGTTCACGTACTCCGACGGCGGCACGAAGTGGCACTCGATAGACCGCGGCACCGTCGTGAACGGCTCGCTCGGTTACGGGCTGATGTACACCGCCAAGGACGCCGACTGGGGCGGCAAGCAGCGTAAGACGACCTGGAAGACATTCACACAGACGTTCAAGCCCAAGTCCTGAACCCAGGGGCCGCACGGCACGTATCGTGAGTGCCTGTGGACCGTGCGCGGTCGCTCGGCAAGGCGGAGCCGGTGGGAACAGGGGGATGCGTCGTGGACGAGTACGCGGGACGGGTGCTCGCCGACCGGTACCGGCTGCCCGCCCACGCCTTCGACGCGTACGAGTCCGGGGCCGGGAGCCGGGCCTTCGACACCTACAGCGGGCAGGAAGTCCTCGTCAGGCAGGTGCTGTTGCCCGAGGTCGTCGAGGCCGAGGTGCTGGACGCCGACGGACTGCCCGAGGGCTTCAGGGCGGACGGCGGCACCGGACGCGGCGGCGCCGAACCGTCCGTGGCGCGCGCCGTCGAGGCCGCGCAGGCCGCCGCGCGGATCCCCGACCACCCCCGGCTCGACCAGGTCTTCGACGTGTTCGCCGAGGGCGGTTCGCTGTGGATCGTGAGCGAACTCGTCGCGGCGCGGCCGCTGTCGGCGCTGCTCGAGCGCGGGCCGCTCACCCCGTACCGCGCGGCCGAGGTCGCCGCCGACGTGCTGACCGCGCTGCGGGCGTTGCACGCGCACGGGTGGGTGCACAGGAACGTCACGGCACGCACGGTGCTGGTGTGCGACGACGGGCGCGTGATGCTCACGGGGCTCGCCGTCGGTGCGGCGGAGGAGGCGCTGTGCGGGTACGACGTGGTGCCGGCTCCTCCGGAGGAGGACGAGGACGTCGTCGAGGAACCCGTCCGGGACGACTACCGGGCGGCCAGGGCGGGGGCCGTCGCGGCGTACCGGGCGGGCGCGGTCGCCGCTCGGGCGGAGTCCGCCCCCGCGCTGCCCGTGCAGCCGTCCCGCTGGCGGGAGTTGATACCCGAGGCCGAAGGCGCTCACGACTCGGGGCTCCGGCCCGGACCTCGCGCCTCGAACGCCGGCGGGGCCGTACATGCCGAGCGGGCCCGGCAGGTGCGGATGACCGTGGTCGGGCCCGTCACCGAGCGGTGGGCGCCCGAGCAGGCGCATCCGGTGCAGGAGAACTGGCAGTTGGCGGCGCCCGTCGGGCCCGCCACCGATCTGTGGGCGCTCGGCGCCCTGCTGTTCCGCGCCGTGCAGGGGCACGCCCCGTACCCGGAGGAGTCCACGCCTGAGCTGGTGCAGATGGTGTGCGCTGAGCCGCCCGCGTTCGCCGAGGAGTGCGGCCCCGTGCGACCGGTCGTGGAGTCGCTGCTGCGCCAGGACCCCACCGAGCGGCTCGACATCGAGGAACTGCGCGGCTGGCTGCGCTCGTTGGTGCGCTCCGCGCCGGAGCCGGAGGCGGGGGCGAACGTCATCCCGGCGCCCGCCTTCGACGCGGCCCGGCTGCCCGTCGTACGCCGCAGGGGAGAGCTGGTCCGCAGGCGCAGGGCGCGCGTTCCGGCCACGTCCGCGCAGCACGGCAGGCACAAGCGGGGCCGGGCCGTGGAGCGGGCGCCGAGGCCGCAGCGCGCGCCCCGTGAGCGGCGCCCGAGATCGCTGGGGCGCTGGCTCCTCGTGCTCATCCTGCTCGGGCTCGTGGGCGCGGTGGCGTACGCGATGGCGTTCATGCCGAAGGCGGGCGAGGGCACGGGCACCGGGGCCGCGGGCGCCCGGCAGGAGAACGCGGCGGGCGTCGCGCCCTCCCCCTCGTCCAAGGAGCCGAAGGAGCCGGAGGGGCGGACCGAGCCCTCGCCCTCGTCCCCGCAGGGGAAGCGCAGTTCGACGCCCTCGTCCACCGAGCCGCAGTCCGACGTGGCCGCCGGCTTCGTGCTGCGCAAGGACGACGCCGGGTTCGAGGTCGCCGTCGCCAAGGGCTGGCAGCGCACCGGCAAGAACGGGCGGGGGCAGGTCGTGTACGGGCACGGCGCGTTCCGGCTCATCGTCGTCCCGGGCCGCGACTCCACCGCCTCGTACGGCAAGGACCCCATGACGTACCAGCGCGAGGACGAGCGGGAGCTGCAGCCGTTCAGGGACTCGACCTGGGCCACGTCGAGCGGCATGAAGAGCATCGACGTCGGCGGGCGCCGGATGGCCGAGGGGCAGTTCACCTGGCAGGGCTCCGACGGGCGCGAGATGTACGTCCGCAACCTCGCGATGGTGATCGACGGCAAGTACCACGTGGTGCAGGTGCGCGGCCCCGAGGCCGAGCGGGACGAGGTGTCGCGGCTGTACCAGCAGGCGTACTCGACGTACCGCTACGGCGGTTGAGCCCGCCGCGAAGCGTCACAGTGCGGTCTCCGTCGTACCCCTGCTGTTCCTTGCAGGACGCGTGATCCCTAGTGTGAACCGCGTCGACACATTAGCGGGGAAACGTGAATCAGATGCAGGGCGAGCTCCTCGCCGGGCGCTATCGGCTCGGTGAATCCATAGGCCGCGGCGGCATGGGCCGGGTGTGGCGCGCGCACGACGAGGTGCTGCACCGTACCGTCGCCGTGAAGGAGCTGACGGCCGCCCAGTGGGTGGCCGAGGCGGACCGGGCCGTCCTGCTCGCCCGTACGCAGACGGAGGCGCGGGCCGCCGCGCGCATCAACCACCCCGCCGTCGTCACCGTGCACGACGTCCTGGAGCACGACGACCGGCCGTGGATCGTCATGGAGCTGGTGGAGGGCCGCTCGCTGGCCGACGCGGTCAAGGAGGACGGGCGCGTCGACCCCGCCGAGGCCGCCCGGATAGGGCTGTGGACGCTGCGGGCCCTGCGCGCCGCCCACACCGCGGGCGTGCTGCACCGGGACGTGAAGCCGGGCAACGTGCTGCTCGCGGCCAACGGCCAGGTCAAGCTGACGGACTTCGGCATCGCGCAGGTCGAGGGCGACACCACGATCACGCGGACCGGCGAGATAGTCGGCTCCGTGGACTACCTCGCGCCGGAACGGGTGCGCGGCGCCGAGCCGGGGCCCGCGTCCGACCTGTGGGCGCTCGGCGCGACGCTCTACACCGCCGTGGAGGGCCTCTCCCCGTTCCGCCGCACGTCGCCGATCGCCACCATGCAGGCCGTCGTCGAGGACGAGCCGGAGCCGCTGGAGAGCGCGGGCGCGATCGGCCCCGTCATCAACGCGCTGCTCAGCAAGGACCCGCAGGCGCGCCCCGACGCCGACGCCGCGGAGGCGATGCTCGCCGAGGCCGCGGAGAACCGGCGGCCGAACGCGGCGCAGGCGTACGTGCCGACGCAGGTCCACGTCCCCGCGCAGCCCACCGGTTTCACACCGCCCCCGCCGACCCCGATGAGCACGGCGGCCACCACCACGGTCCCCGCGCCCGGCGGCCCCGCGCCGGCCGCGGCCGAGCGGCGGCGCTGGCCGAAGGTGCTCGCCGTGGTCGTCGCCGCCGCGCTCGTCGGCGGCGGAGGCGCGTTCGCCGCCCTGTACTACTCCGAGCACCACAGCACCGGCACGGAGGCCACGTACGACCAGGGCGGCACGAAGGACGACGGAGCGGGCAAGGACGGCTCCGACGGCACGAAGTCCGGCGAGAAGCCCAACCTCGGGGCGATACCCGACAACTGGAAGACCGTGACGGACGACGTCCACGGCTTCAGCCTCCGGCTGCCGCCCGGTTGGCAGCGGCAGCCCGGATCGCAGATCGACTACTCGCCCGACGGCGGCAAGCGGTTCCTGCGCATCGGCGTCGACAAGTCCTCCGACTGGCAGGACTCGTACCGGCACCAGCTCGACCTCGAGAAGCAGCTGCGCACCAAGCTGCCCGACTACCGGCGGGTGGCCCTGCACGCGAACACCTACCGCGACAAGCCCGGCGCCTTCTGGGACTTCACGTGGACCGCGGGCGCGAACGACTCGACGCCGGGACCGCGCCGCGCCATAGAGGAGACGTACGTCGCCGACGACGGCACGGAGTACGCGATCTATCTCTCCGCGCCCGCCTCCGCCTGGCCGGGGGCCCGCCACCAGTTCGACACGATCCTGAAGGGCTGGGAGCCCCCGGCGTCCTGACGATGTGACATCCCCTGGCCGGAAGCGTGCAGTCCCTGTGAACAAGCGTGCGGCATGATGGGGCGCATGGGGACCGAGGGGGAGAACGCCCGTGTGATCGCCGGGCGTTACCGGCTGGAGGAGAGAATCGGGCGCGGCGGCATGGGCGTCGTCTGGCGGGCCTCCGACACGCTGCTCGGCCGCCAGGTCGCCGTCAAGGAACTCGGCGTCGACGAAACCCTCTCGGACGACGAGGCCGAGCAGCAGCGGGAGCGGATGCTGCGCGAGGCGCGGGCCGTGGCCCAGCTCCAGCACCCGAACGTGATCGTCGTGCACGACGTGGTCCTGCACGAGGGGCACCCGTACATAGTGATGGACCTGGTCAACGGCAGCTCGCTCGCCGACCGCATCGCGCGGGACGGCCCCGTCGACGCCCTGCAGGCCGCCCGCATCGGGCTCGCCCTGCTGCGCGCGCTGCGCGTCGCCCACGCCGGAGGCGTGCTGCACCGGGACCTCAAGCCCGCGAACGTCCTCCTGGAGACGGCCACCGGCCGGGTCGTCCTCACCGACTTCGGGATCGCGCAGGTCGAGGGCGCCACCACGCTCACCGAGAGCGGCGGGTTCGTCGGCTCCCCCGAGTACACGGCGCCCGAGCGGATGCGGGGCGAGCGGTCCGGCGTCGGGGCCGACCTGTGGTCGCTCGGGGCGCTGCTGTGCGCGGCGCTGAGCGGCGAGTCCCCGTTCCGCCGCGACTCGTTGGGCGGCATTCTGCACGCCGTCGTCTACGAGGAGATAACCCCGCCCGAGGAGGCGGAGCCGCTGCTGCCCGTGATCCGCGGCTTACTGGAGCGGGACCCCGCCCGCCGGATGACCCTGGACGAGGCCGAGCGGCTGCTGCGCGCCTACATCGCCACCGGTGCGACGCCGCAGCCCGCCCTCCCCATCCCGCTCGTGCCCCGCGTGCTCTACACGCCCGCGCAGGTCACCGTGCCCGCGCCCCGGCGCAGACGGGTCCTGTCGACACGGGCGCTGCTGCTGGCGGCGGCCCTGGTCGCGGCCGTCGTCGGGGCCGGGATCGCCACCGCGGTGCTGCTAGCGGGGCAGGACGGCGGCTCGCCCACCCCGCCGCCGAGCACCGCCACCGTCACCACGGGCTCGCCCACCCCGACCGTCACCGTGACCCGGCAGCAGACCCCGACGCCCGGCGCCGAGGCCCCGCAGGGGTACCGCACCGTCGCGGACCCGGCCGGATTCCGGTTCGCCGTCCCCGCCGGGTTCACGCGCTCCGTGGACGGCCCGCGGATCTACTACATGTCGCCCGGCGGCACCTACCGCATCGGTGTCAGGACGGGCAGCGCCCCGGACGGCGGCCCCGGGGCGGCGCAGCGGCGCTCGGCCGCCGACGGCGAGCGGAACAACCCCGGGTACCGGGACGCCAAGGTCACCGACACCTCCCACAACGGGCACGCGGCCGCGCTCTGGGAGTTCACGTGGGACGGCTTCGACGCGGCGGAGGGCGCCCGGCGCACCGTCGACCTGTGCTGGGAGGAGGCCGGCCGGATGTACGACGTGTGGGTCTCGGCGCCCGTCGGCCGGGCGGCCAGGGCGCGCGCCCACTTCGACGCGGCGGTCGACACCTTCGAGGAGACCGGCCGGTAGCGGCGGCGGGCTCGCATCAGCGCGGTCACAACTCCGTGACCCCTGTGGAACCAGGCGTATCCGCACGGTACTGATGGACCCATGAGTGACAACGGGGGAGCCGCACACGGCCCGAACGAACCCACCAGCTTCAGTCTCCAGCCGCCGCAGCCGCACGTGCCGCACCCCGGCAATCCGTACGCCCAGCCGCCGGCCCAGCCGCAGCCTCAGCCCACGCAGGTCGCGACCGAGCGGTCCGCGCCGCGGGACCCGGGCGCGGGGCGGCTCGTGGCCGGGCGCTACCGGCTCCTGAGCAAGCTCGGCCACGGCGGCATGGGCACGGTGTGGCGGGCGAAGGACGAGACGGTGGACCGCGAGGTCGCGGTCAAGGAACCGCGCCTGCCGGACCACCTGCCGGAGCGGGAGCGGGCCAACGCGTTCGAGCGGATGCGCCGCGAGGCCCGCGCCGCCGCCCGGCTCGACCACCCGGCGGTCGTGAACGTGCACGACGTCGCCGTCGAGGACGGTCAGCCGTGGATCGTCATGGAGTTCGTGCAGGGCCGCTCCCTCGGCGACGCCCTCAAGGAGGGCACGCTCGGCGTCCGCGAGGCCGCCCGCATCGGCCTCGAGGTGCTCGGCGCCCTGGAGGCCGCGCACGACGCCCGGATCCTGCACCGCGACGTGAAGCCGGACAACGTGCTGCTCGGCCGCCACGACCGCGTGATCCTCACGGACTTCGGCATCGCCCAGATCGAGGGAGAGACGAACCTGACCGACACCGGCGGCTTCGTCGGCTCGCCCGAATTCATCGCGCCGGAACGGGTGTTGGGGCAGCGGCCGGGACCCGCGTCCGACCTCTGGTCGCTGGGTGTCGTGCTGTACGCGGCGACCGAGGGCGTCTCGCCGTTCCGCCGCAACAACACCCCGGCGACGCTCCAGTCCGTGCTCAACGCGACGCCGGCCCCGCCCGCCGCCGCGCGGGGCCCGCTGGCCGACGCCATCAACGGCCTGCTCCAGAAGGACCCGGCGCACCGGCCGAACGCGGCGCGGGTGCGCGTCCTCCTGGAGCAGGCCGCGGAGCCCCCGGCGCAGGCCCCCACCCAGGTCGTCAGGGTCGGCCCGGCGCAGGGCGGCGTCCGCCTCGGCCGCAAGGCGCTGCTCGGCATCGGCGCGGGCGTCGTGGCGGCGGCGGTCGCGGCGTACCTGGTCATCGCGGAGCCGTTCGCAGGGCCGCTGCCGGACGGCTGGAAGACGTTCGAGGCGGGGGCTCCGCTGAACGCGACGGTGGGGCTGCCGGCCGGCTACGTCGCGATCCCGGACGACGACGACAAGTCCGTGATGACGTACGCCGATCCGAGCGGCGCGATCACGGTGTACCTGACGCGCTGGGACCACAGGACGGAGGCGGACGACATCTCGGGCACGGCCGACGCCGAGGCCTTCAAGGACTCGGACGACATCAAGGACGGCACGTTCAGCGGCCCGGTGACGATGTCGAGCAAGACCAGGACCGACAGCACGACGGACGCCACCGTGACGTACCAGGAGCGCGACGCGGCGGAGATCACTGTCACGTACGGCGTGAGCGGCATCGGCACGGACTTCGACGACGACATGCCGCGCGAGGCCAAGGCGCTCTACTACAAGACGAAGGCGGGCGACATGTACCGCCTGTGGGTGGACTACCCGGGCAAGGGCGACTTCACCGAGCACGGCCGTCAGGTGGCCAAGGACGCCTTCGCCAACTGGGACATCAAAAAACTTTAGAGGAGCGGTAATTCGCTGATCAGGGGCTTTGCTGCCAGCGATCACTGGCGCGGTGTGTGCAGTCGGTGAAACCTGTTACCGACGGGTACCGAAAGCGGACGCCCCGACATACTCTCGCCGGTATGACGCAGTCCCAGGCCAGCCCCGCGCACGCAGAGCAGACCCGCACGAACCCCGTCGCGGCCGCCCCCGAGGGCGCCCGCACGGCCGCCGACGTGGTGACGCCCGACCTCATCGCCCGCCTCACGCGGGACGTGGTCGGTTCGGGGCGGACCGCGAACCACACGCCGTTCACCGGCGAGAAGCTCGCCGATCTGCCGGAGTCCACTCCGGAGGACGTCGCGACCGCGTTCGAGCGGGCCCGCGCCGCGCAGGAGGTCTGGGCGAAGACCCCGGTCCGCAAGCGCGCCGCCGTGCTGCTGCGCTTCCACGACCTGGTGCTCGCCCGCCAGGCCGAGGTGCTCGACCTGATCCAGCTGGAGACCGGCAAGGCCCGCCTGCACGCCCACGAGGAGGTGCAGGCCGTCGCGGTCGCCTCCCGGCACTACGGCCGCAAGGCCCCCGCGTACCTGAAGCCCAAGGGCCACACGGGCGCGGTCCCGACGCTGACCAAGGTCACGGAGCTGCGCCAGCCGCGCGGTGTCGTCGGCCAGATCGCGCCGTGGAACTACCCGCTCGAGCTCTCCGTCGGCGACGCCCTCCCGGCCTTCGTCGCGGGCAACGCGGTCGTCATGAAGCCCGACACGGAGACCTGCCTGACCGCCCTGTGGGCGCGCGATCTGCTGATCGAGGCGGGCCTGCCGTCCGAGGTCTTCCAGGTCGTCATCGGCGACGGCCCGGTCGTCGGCCCCGAGCTGGTCAAGCACGCCGACTACGTGTCGTTCACCGGCTCCACCCGCACCGGACGGGAGGTCGCGCAGGGCGCCGCCGCCCGGCTCGTCGGCGTATCCCTCGAACTCGGCGGCAAGAACGCCATGCTGGTCCTCGAGGACGCCGACGTGGAGAAGGCCGCGGCGGGCGCCGTGCGGGCCTGCTTCTCGTCCGCCGGCCAGCTGTGCATCTCCATCGAGCGGCTCTACGTCCACGAGTCGATCGCCGACGAGTTCGTGGCCCGGTTCGCCGCCCGCACCAAGGCGATGCGGCTCGGCCGCTCCCTCGCGTACGGCGCGGAGATGGGCTCGCTCGTAGGGGAGCGGCAGCTGGAGACGGTGACGCGGCACGTCGACGAGGCCGTCGCGAAGGGCGCCACGCTCGTCGCGGGCGGCGTCGCGCGCCCCGACATCGGCCCGTACTTCTTCGAGCCGACGATCCTGGACGGCGTCGAGGCCCCCATGGCGGTCTGCACCGAGGAGACCTTCGGCCCCGTCGTCTCCATCTACCGCTTCGGCGACGAGGACGAGGCCGTCTCGCTCGCCAATTCCACGCCGTACGGCCTGAACTCCTCGGTCTGGACGAAGAACGCCAAGCGCGGCCACGAGGTGGCGGCCCGCCTGCGCACCGGCACCGTCAACATCAACGAGGGGTACGCGCCCGCGTACGGCAGCGTGCAGTCGCCCATGGGCGGCATGAAGGAGTCCGGCCTCGGCCGCCGCCACGGCTCCGAGGGCATCCTCAAGTACACCGAGGCCCAGACCATCGCCCACCAGCGCGTCATGCCGATGGCCCCGTCCTTCGGCATGGACGACGAGGCGTACGCGAAGTTCATGAGCGTCAGCCTTTCCGTAATGAAGAAGTTCCGCCTGAAGTAGCAAGGGCCGTTCAAAGGAGAACGCACACGTGACGCAGGACGGCTACGACTACGACGTGGTGGTCATCGGCTCCGGCTTCGGCGGATCCGTTTCCGCCCTCCGGCTCGCCGAGAAGGGGTACAAGGTCGGGGTCCTGGAGGCCGGACGCCGGTTCACCCCGGAGACCCTCCCCAAGAACTCCTGGGACCTGAAGAACTACCTCTGGGCCCCGAAGCTCGGCATGTACGGCATCCAGCGCATCCACCTGCTCGGGAATGTCATGGTCCTGGCAGGCGCGGGCGTCGGCGGCGGTTCGCTGAACTACGCCAACACCCTCTACGTGCCGCCGAAGCAGTTCTTCGACGACCCGCAGTGGGCGCACATCACCGACTGGCAGGACGAGCTCAAGCCGTACTACGACCAGGCACAGCGCATGCTCGGCGTGCGGCTCAACCCGACGATGACCCCCGCCGACGTGCACCTGAAGGCGGCGGCCCAGTCGATGGGCATCGGCGACACCTTCCACCTCGCCCCGGTCGGCGTCTTCTTCGGCGACGGCAAGGACGCCGAGGGCGAGTCGAAGGCGGCTCCCGGCCAGCGGGTCGAGGACCCGTACTTCGGCGGCGCGGGCCCCGCCCGCAAGGCCTGCACCGAGTGCGGCGAGTGCATGACGGGCTGCCGGCACGGCGCGAAGAACACCCTCAACGAGAACTACCTGTACCTCGCCGAGAAGGCGGGCGCGGTCGTCCACCCGATGACCTCGGTCGTCTCCGTCACCGACGACTCGCGCGGCGGCTACGCGGTGGCGACGCTGCCCACCGACGACAAGAAGGCGGCGGGCCGCACCTTCACCGCACCGAAGGTGATCGTCGCGGCGGGCACGTACGGCACCCAGACCCTGCTGCACCGCATGAAGGCCAACGGCCAGCTGCCGCACCTGTCGAACCGCCTGGGCGAGCTGACCCGCACCAACTCCGAGGCCCTGGTCGGCGCGCAGACCACGGACCGGCGCTACAAGAAGAAGCACGGCGTCGCGAAGGCCGACTTCACCAAGGGCGTCGCGATCACGTCGTCCATCCACCCGGACGAGAACACGCACATCGAGCCGGTCCGCTACGGCAAGGGCTCGAACTCGATGGGCGGCCTGTCGATCCTCCAGGTCCCCTACGCGGAGGGCTCCTCGCGGGTGGCCGGCTGGCTGGCGAACGCGGTCAAGCACCCGACGCAGCTGGCCCGTTCGCTCTCGAACCGCCGCTGGTCGGAGAAGACCATCATCGGCCTCGTCATGCAGTCCCTCGACAACTCGCTGACGACGTACCTGAAGCCGGACGGCGTCGGCAAGGGCCTGCTCACCGCGCGCCAGGGCCACGGCGCCCCCAACCCCAAGCAGATCAAGGCGGCGAGCGAGGGCGCGTCCGCGATCGCAGCCGAGATCAACGGCTTCGCGGGCTCGAACGTCGGCGAGCTGATGGGCACCCCGCTCACCGCCCACTTCCTCGGCGGCTGCCCGATCGGCGACAGCGCGGAGACCGGCGTCATCGACCCCTACCACCGGGTCTACGGCCACCCCGGCATCTCGGTCGTCGACGGCGCCGCCGTCACCGCCAACCTCGGCGTGAACCCGTCCCTGACGATCACGGCGCAGGCCGAGCGGGCCCTGTCGTACTGGCCGAACAAGGGCGAGGAGGACACCCGCCCGGAGATCGGCTCGGCGTACCGGCGGCTCGCGCCTGTCGAGCCGAAGAGCCCGGCGGTCCCGGCGGACGCGTTCGGCGCCCTCCGGCTCCCGCTGCTCGCGGTGCCGGAGGTGCCGCCGAAGAAGGACGAGCAGGAACCGCTCCAGGCCGGCTGACCCGCCGGGGCGCTACGCCTCGTCGCCGACCCTGCGGCGCCGCACGGCGTACACGACCCCGGCGCCCGCCACGACGGCGACACCGGCCGCCGCGCCGAACGTCGGCACCAGGGAGCCCGCCCCGGTCGAGGCCAGCGAGCCGTCGACCGGGGTGCTGCTCGCCTGCGGCGACGGTGCGCTGGACGCGGAGGCCGACGCCGACGCACCGGCCGTGGCGGTCGGCTTCGGCTTCCCGGTGTGGCCCGAGGCGGGCGGCACGTGGCCGGACGAGGAACCGGCGGCCAGGATGTCGAAGTCCCAGTACGCGTCCTCCGGCACGCTGTACCCGCAGACGCCCTCCGGGTCCACGCTCACCGCGAGGGCGAGCCCGGCGCCCGCGCCCGCCGGGGCCTTGGCGTCGACCGCGATGCGCATCCGCACGTCGGAGTGGGCGCCGCGGGCGAGCGGCCCGGAGGCCGGGAACGACGCGTCGTGCTCGACGTCGTTGTCGAGATCCCGCCACGCGGACCCGTCGAACCACTGGAGGCTCAGGTACCGGCTGGTGTCCGACTCGTCCTCGTAAGCGAAGGAGAACGCGTAGACCTGGGCGCGCGCCGAGGCGAAGTCCTGGTCGGTCATGTTCGTGACGCGGAACGTGAAGGCGTGCCAGCCGGATCCGGCCACGATCTTCGACGGGAGGCCGCGCAGCTCGGCGAGGGTGCCGGGGCTGTCCTCTGCCGCCGTGCACGCGTCGTCGGGCTCGGGCTCCTCCGCCTTCTTCACCGCCTTCCCCTCCTCGGCGGCCGTCGGCTTCGCCGGGGAGGACGGGGCGGAGGTGGCCGGGGCGGGCGAGTCGGTGGCCGGAGCCGACGGGCTCGACGACGCACTGGGCGACGCGGAAGGCGACGCGCTCACCGAGGGGTTCGGCGAGTCGGCGGCCGGAGGCTCCCCGTCCGCGAACGCGGCGGGAGCGGACAACAAAGCGATCGGAGCGAGCGCGGCGGCAGCGGCCGCCGACGCCAGTGCGCGACGAATTCTCATCGGGTCCTCAGAGGTCTGGGAGATACCGCTGAAGTGACCCGTGATGGCCAAAAAAGGTTGTACGGAGGCCGATCGGCCTCGGGCGTCCCCGAGGCCGACCGTTCTCTGGTGTGACCGGGCTGCTGTCCCCTGCCGTCCGGTCACGAGTCTGGAGCGAGGTCCCACGACGTACGGCATGACCGTTACGTCTCAACGCTCCAGCGGAGCCACGCGTGGTTCGGTTGGCCCGCCCCTGGCTGGCAC
The DNA here is from genome assembly GCF_052245995.1 of Streptomyces sp. SDT5-1. Classification (NCBI taxonomy): domain Bacteria; kingdom Bacillati; phylum Actinomycetota; class Actinomycetes; order Kitasatosporales; family Streptomycetaceae; genus Streptomyces; species Streptomyces sp. SDT5-1. The sequence goes on from NZ_CM125963.1 coordinate 5,061,157, forward strand.
GGACACCGGGACCAACGAAGCCTGTGCCAACGGGTCACGCGCCGTACGGGTGAGGACACAACCGAACTGAGGTGCCCCCGTGGCTCAGACGCGGCCCCGGCACAGCTCGAGCAGCGTCATGGCGAGGGAGGTGCCGGGCTTGCCGAGGGCGTCACGGTAGCGGCCGAGCACCTCGTTCTCGCGCGCCAGGTGCACGCGGCGGCCGCCGGAGGCGATCCGGGCCTCCTGGACGACGGCGGACACGGCCATCCGTTCCTGGACGAGCCCCATGATCCGGTCGTCGAGCGCGTCGATGCGCTCGCGGGCGCCGGAGATGACGTCCTCGGTGGTGTGCGCGGTGTTCTCGGTCGTGGCGGTCATGAGGGCTCCTCGGTGTGGTGGAGGCGGCCCAGGACCGGCAAGCCCCGGATACGCCAGACGCCCCGGGCCTTGTCGGCCCGGGGCGCCTGGTGAAGTGCTTGTCAGTGGCTCAAGCAGCACGACCATGGCATCCGGCGGGCCGGCTGCCATAGGTAAAGCGGAAGGTCGTGTACGTGAGCATGCGGGCGAGTATAGCCACATCAAGCCCCCGCGGCGATGGAGCAGCGGGGTCCGGGGCGGAGCCCCGCGACGCCGACCACGGGTGACGTACCCGGTAGAATCGGCCACACGACCCCCTGCTAAGCCGCCGGAAGGCAACCCGTGTCATCAGCGACCCCCGCTGCCGCCGCCCCCGACACCGTCCTGGTCGTCGACTTCGGTGCGCAGTACGCCCAGCTCATCGCCCGCCGCGTCCGTGAGGCCCGGGTCTACAGCGAGATCGTTCCCTCGACCATGCCGGTCGAGGAGATGCTCGCCAAGAACCCGGCGGCGATCATCCTCTCCGGCGGCCCCTCGTCGGTCTACGCGGAGGGCGCCCCGCGCCTGGACCGCGCGCTCTTCGAGGCCGGTGTCCCGGTCTTCGGCATGTGCTACGGCTTCCAGCTGATGGCGGAGGTCCTCGGCGGCACCGTCGACGACAACGGCGCCCGTGAGTACGGCCGCACCCCGCTGTCCGTCTCGAAGGCCGACTCGACGCTCTTCGAAGGCACGCCCACCGAGCAGCCCGTGTGGATGTCGCACGGCGACGCCTGCTCCGCGGCGCCCGAGGGCTTCACCGTCACCGCGTCCACGGACGTCGTACCGGTCGCCGCCTTCGAGAACGACGAGAAGAAGCTGTACGGGGTCCAGTACCACCCCGAGGTCATGCACTCGACGCACGGCCAGCAGGTCCTGGAGCACTTCCTGTACCGCGGGGCCGGTATCGAGCCGAGCTGGACGACCGGCAGCGTCATCGACGAGCAGGTCGCCGCGATCCGCGCCCAGGTCGGCGACAAGCGCGCGATCTGCGGTCTGTCCGGCGGCGTCGACTCCGCGGTGGCCGCCGCCCTGGTCCAGAAGGCCATCGGCTCCCAGCTGACCTGCGTGTACGTCGACCACGGCCTGATGCGCAAGGGCGAGACCGAGCAGGTCGAGAAGGACTTCGTCGCCGCGACCGGCGCGAAGCTGAAGGTCGTCGACGCGAGCGAGCGGTTCCTGAAGGCGCTGGCCGGGGTCTCCGACCCCGAGGAGAAGCGCAAGATCATCGGCCGGGAGTTCATCCGCGTCTTCGAGCAGGCGCAGCTGGAGATCCTCCAGGAGGACGGGCCCGAGGTCGCGTTCCTCGTGCAGGGCACGCTGTACCCGGACGTCGTGGAGTCCGGCGGCGGCACCGGCACCGCGAACATCAAGTCGCACCACAACGTGGGCGGGCTCCCCGACGACATCGAGTTCGAGCTCGTCGAGCCGCTGCGCAAGCTGTTCAAGGACGAGGTCCGCAGCGTCGGCGCCGAGCTGGGCCTGCCGGACGAGATCGTCCAGCGCCAGCCGTTCCCCGGCCCGGGCCTCGGCATCCGCATCGTCGGCGAGGTCACCAAGGAGCGCCTGGACCTGCTCCGCGAGGCCGACGCCATCGCCCGCGAGGAGCTGACCTCGGCCGGCCTCGACCGCGAGATCTGGCAGTGCCCGGTCGTGCTGCTCGCCGACGTCCGCTCGGTCGGCGTCCAGGGCGACGGCCGCACCTACGGCCACCCGATCGTGCTGCGCCCGGTCTCCTCCGAGGACGCCATGACGGCGGACTGGACCCGGATGCCGTACGACGTGCTCGCGAAGATCTCGACGCGGATCACGAACGAGGTCAAGGACGTCAACCGGGTCGTGCTCGACGTGACGTCGAAGCCGCCGGGCACCATCGAGTGGGAGTAGTCCCCTGAAAGTGCCGTCCACCTCCGGGTGGGCGGCACTTTCGCTTGTGCGGGCCGCGGGCGCTAGGTGCGCTTCATGACCCGCACGCCCTCGCCCGGCGTCCACACCTGCACCACCAGGTACCTGTCGTCCTCGACGTACGTCCTGGTGACCTCGGTGATCTCGGTGCGGAACAGGTGGAAGGAGTCCGGGTCGGGCACCTCGACCTGGTCCGTGTAGCGGGCGACGGTCGCCGGGTCCTCGACCAGGAGCGCCCGGCCGCTGATCCGGGCGTCACCGCCGCCCATCGTCTGGCCCTCGCCCGGATTGGCCTGCATCGCGAACCGGGGGTCGCGCAGCAGGTCGCGGGCCTTGAGCGAGCCGGGCATCATGCCGAGCCAGAACTCCCCGTTCAGGAACCTGACCTCGAGGCCGCTGGTGCGCGGCGAGCCGTCCCTGCGGAGCGTGGCGAGGACGTGGTGGGTGTGCTGCCCGAAGCGGTCCTCGACGGTCTTGGCGAGGGCCGGTTCGGCTTCGGTGAAGGTGGCCCAGGTGGCCGCGTTCGACGTCATGGTGCGAGTCTGACCCGGAATCCGGACGTCCTCCGTCGGGTATCCCGGCGCGTTTCGCCGCATTCTTTTCACAGTCCGGACCTGTCGCCTTGCGGGTCACGGAGGTACCTTCCGCACCATGTCGACGCAGAACCCCGCCCCGATACCCCACGACCAGCTCCAGTTCGCGATGCCGCCGGTGCACGAGACGTACGCCGACGAGCGCAGGTACCGCAAGGAGCGCCTCGCGGCCGCGCTGCGGATCTTCGGTCGGTTCGGGTACGAGGAGGGGGTCTCCGGGCACATCACCGCCCGCGACCCGGAGTACGACGACTGCTACTGGGTCAATCCGTTCGGCGTGCCCTTCCGGCACATCACGGTGAGCGACCTCGTCCTCGCCAACGGGGACGGGCAGGTCGTCGACGGCCGCTTCCACGTCAACCAGGCCGCGTTCACCACCCACGTCGCCGTGCACCGGGCCCGCCCCGAGCTGGTCTCGGTCGCGCACTGCCACTCGAAGTACGGGCGCGCGGTGGCCGCGCTCGGAGAGCTGGTGGAGCCGATCACGCAGGAGGCCTGCGCGTTCTACGAGGACCACGCGCTGCTCGACGAGTACACGGGCGTCGGCGTGGACCCGGAGGAGAGCAAGCGGATCGCCGTCGCCCTCGGCTCGTACAAGGCGCTCGTGCTGCGCAACCACGGGCTGCTCACGGTGGGCGACTCGGTGGACGCGGCGGCCTGGTGGTTCATCGCTCTGGAGCGGGCCTGCGAGGTGCAGATCACGACGCGCTCGGCGGGGCGGCCGGTGCTGATCGACCGGCGGCAGGCGATGGCGACCCGCGAGCAGACCGGCACCGACCTGGTGGGCTGGATCAACTACCAGAGCCTGTGGCAGGACATCACGCGCAGCGAGCCGGATCTGCTGTCCTGACGGGGGAGTTCAGCGGAAGTCGCGCAGCACCACGCGTTTCGTCTGCTCGAACTCCTCGTCCGTGAGCACCTTCTCGCGGTGCAGCTCGCCCAGCTCCCGCAGCCGCCGCAGCAGCACGTCGTGGTCGGCCCTGCGGGGCGGCAGCGGGGGAGTGCCGCGCGGCGCGGACGGATGCGGGAGTCGGGCCGTGACCGCCGCGGCGACGAGCGCGGTCAGCAGGTCCTTGCGGGAGTTCCCCCACAGGTCGAGGGCGTACGGGTCCTTCTCCGGCGGCGGTTTGGAGTACGGGGAGCCCTTGGGGACGAAGCGCAGCACCCCGTCCTCGTAGCCGGAGTTGGGGACCCACTCGACCTCGTCGAGGTCGTCGAGGGCGATGATGCGCGGCCCCGTGGAGCGCTTCACGCGGTCCGAGGTCTCGCTCCAGTCGATGCGGACCCGGCTGCCGTCGAAGGAGACCAGGCCGTCGCTGGAGCGCACCGAGACCGGCACGGCGGGCCCGGGGACGAGGTACGAATCGGCGGGGCCCGGCGGGAGCTGTTCGAGCAGCAGCGCTTGGCGGATCTCCTCGGCGACGTACTCGGCGACCCCGGAGCGGTCCGCGTCGACGGTCAGCCGGTACGGGTCGGCGGACTCCGGGAGCCGGCCGCCGGTGGCCTGGAGGAGCGGGTCGGCGGCGTCGCGGAGGGTGAGGCGGAGCCGACCGCGTCTGCGCTCGGGCTCGTAGGCGACGCCGGAGACGGCGGTGAGCGGCACGTCGATCTCGCCGTAGGTCTGGCGCAGCAGGGCGACCGAACGGTGCAGACCTGGGGTGATGCGGACCGTGGCCCCGTCGAAGGCCCAGGTTCCGTCACGCTGGATGATCTCGGCCATACGGAAATTCTCGCAGCGACGTCAACATGCCGGTCAATGTGGGCGAAAGTCATTCACTCGTGCGGGGCGGGCCCGTGCGACATCGCGCCCCCGGCGTACGGCACAATTCCCCCTCAAGACACGGAAGTTGACTGGGCGTGGGGGCGACGGCAGTGGCGGTGCAGGAAGCGCGGAACGAGCGTACGGCGCACGAGGGCGGCTGCACCTGCGGGGACTGTCCGCGCGGGGCGCGCGAGGGGCACCGCAGGGCGGTCGCCCGATTCGCCGCCAAGCGGGACGAGTTGGCGGCGGGGCAGGGTCTGCCCGCCGCGGTAGCGCACTCCGCGGGGGCCTCACGGCAGTGGATCTCCGACGAACTCACCCAGTCCGCGCGGGCGATGGCCGACCGCCGCCGCGAGGAGGGCGCCGCCTGGCTCGCCGGACTCTGGCCGCGCACGCTGTACGTGGTGTGGGGCGGCGTCGCCGTCCTCCTGATCGGCCAGGCGCTCACCGCGATCCCCGACGGCTGGACGGCCGCCCGCACGGCGGGGCTCGTGGCCGCGGTCCTCGTCGGTGGGCTGCTCACCGCGGCCGGATGGCTGCACCGGGCGCGCGGCGGCGTGCTCGCGCCCCTGATCGGCGAGGACAATCGCCTGTCGACCTCGCGCGCGGTGGCCTGCGGCGTGCTCCTGCCGACCCTCTACGCCGTCCTCGTCCTCGCCCTCGAACTCGCCTTCGCGGGCGCCCCCGCACGCCGCGACGCGCTCATCGACGGGCTCGAACTCGGCCGTGCCGCAGGCCTGTTGACGGTCTGCGCCGTGGTCTGCGCGGTCGCCGTCCTCGTCCGCAGGGTGGTCGGCGTCCGCGTCGGCGGCCAGCGCCTCCAGAAGGTGCGGGCGCCCCGGCCGCGCGCCGCCGACCTGCTCACCGACGACGCGGGCCGCGGCAGCTTCACGGACGTGCAGTACGCCGCCGTGGGCGCGGCCGCCGTCGTCTGGGCCGCCGTCCGCCTCGCCCGCCGCCCCGAGGAACTGCCCGACCTGCCGTGGGGCCTCGCCGTCCTGGTGGCCGTGTCCGCGGCGACGTACCTCACCGGCAAGCACGCGGAGGGCGGCCGGCCGGTGATCCACTCCGTGGTGCGGGCGCGGGAGGCGGGCGACCTGGACGCGCCGATCCGCACCGGCGACGACATCGAGATCCGCGGCGCCGGGTTCGTGCCGCCCGGCGCGGGCACCGTCGACCAGCTCGCCCGGGTCGCCGTGCGGATCGGCCCGGTCCATGTGCACGTGCCGCTCGTCCCGGTCCCCGGCGGCTTCACCAACCCGACGGACGGGCTGCTCACGGTGCCCGTCCCGGTCGACGTCGAACCGGGACGGGTCGAGGTGCAGGTGGTCACCGCGGCGGGCGTGGAGACGAACCGCTGCGGCATCGACGTCGCCGACTGAGAGGGCCGAACGGCGCCAACCGTGAGCCGCGCGGCCCTCTCGTACGTATGGTCTGGTAAAGACACCAGGCGCGAGAGGCGGCGGAGCGGCTATGGCGCACGGCATGCGATCCGACCTGACGACGAACTACGGCCCGCCCCGGAGCGACTGGCGGGCCACGGCCCAGCGGTACGCGCTCCTTCCGCTGCGCGTCTTCCTCGGCGTCACCTTCATCTACGCCTCCCTCGACAAGCTCACCGACAGCGCGTTCTTCAAGGCGAGCGGCGCCGGTTCGATCGGGGACCAGATGCGGGGCGTGCGGGACACCTCCGCGTTCCCGGAACTCGTCGACCTCGCGCTGAAGTCGCCGCCGGGGTTCGGCTACGCGATCGCGTTCGGCGAGCTGGCGGTCGGCATCGGCACCCTGCTCGGGGTCCTGGCGCGGCTCGCGGCGGTCGGCGGCGCGCTGATCTCGCTGAGCCTGTGGCTGACGGTGAGCTGGGCGACGACCCCGTACTACCTGGGCAACGACCTGGCGTATCTGATGGCGTGGCTGCCGCTGGTCCTCGCGGGGGCGGCGGTGTGGTCGGTGGACTCCTGGTGGCGCAGGCGGCGGCTCACCGCCTGATCAGGGTCAGTCGCCGCACCATCCCGACGACCGCCGCCAGGCAGAGGCCCCCGCACACCAGCGGCACCCCGACGAACCACGGGACGTGCCACTCGCCGAGCGCGTCCCCGAAGTAGACGACGGCCGTCGTCATCAGGACCAGGCCCGCGACCAGCCGACCCGGATGGAATTCACGCCGCACGGTCCACCTCCAGCTGTCCGAGCCCGACCTCGACGTGCAGCTCGATCGACACCTTGTCGTCCTTCGCCCCCGGAGGCGCCAGCGTCACCGTCTGCTGCTGGTCGGGGCGTACGTCCACGTCCCGCGACGGATCGTCCGGCAGCCGGATGTCCCCGACGCCCACCTCGGCCCGCAGCCGCACCGTGTCGTCGTCGGGCAGCACGATCCGCACCTTGCCCGCGCCCACCTCCACATGCGTGGCGAGGGTCTTCCCCTTCGCCACCGACACCTTGGACAGGTCGAGCGTGCCGACGCCGGAGCCCAGCTCGTAGTGCGGCCGCACGTCCGCGGCGCGGGCCGGGGTCCAGTCCGTGCGCGCCCAACTGGTGCTGATGTTCGCGGGCAGCGCGGCGGACGCCGTGAGCAGGCCCGCCGTGATCACCGCGAGGAGGATCGAGCCGACCCCGGTGCGGCCCCGGAAGGCGCTCACCGCGATGCCCAGGCCGAACACGGCGAGGGCGCAGGCCAGACCGGTCTGCAGGCTGTCGTTGAGGCTGCGCTCGTCCCACGTCACGCCGGTGCCGATGCCGCCCGCGAGCAGCGCCCCGAGGAACGTGAGGCCGCCGATGCCGCGCGGCCCCCGCGGCTGCGGCGACGCGGCGGCGCCCGCCGGGACGGGCCCGCGCCACGCGCCCTGCCGGGACGCCGTCGGGCGGGCGTCGGCGCCTGGCGGGCCCCAGAGGTAGCCGGTGCCGCCCACGTGCGTGCCGTCCTTCACGATCGGGTCGCGCCACCACGAAGGAGCGCGCGCGACGGGCGGCGCCTGCGCCTCGGGCGGCGCGTCCGCGACGGCCTGCGCGGCCACCGGGTCGGGGGCGGCGGCGCTGCGCGCCTGCGACCAGTAGCCGGCCCCGGCGAGCAGCAGCGCGAGGACGACGGCGAAGGTCAGCACGCCGCCGTTGTTCAGCATGGAGAGGAACACGCCGCAGCCGACCAGCGCGGTCACGATCGCCGCGAGCCCCGCTCCGTCGACCCGCCCCGTGAGGAGCTTGCGGAACTCGTTCTCGTCCTCGTCGTCGTACGGGGCGAACAGCCACGCGAAGCCGTAGAAGATCAGGCCGACGCCCCCGGTCACCGAGAGCACCGACAGGCCGATGCGGAAGATCACCGGGTCCATGTCGCAGTGCCGGCCGAGCCCGGCGCACACACCGCCCAGCGTCTTGTACCGCCGGTCCCTGCGGAAGCCGCGCAGCGGCCGCGACGCGGGCGCGCCCGCGGGGGGCGCCTCCGCGCTCGGCGCGTCCGCCGGGGGTGCGTCGTGAGGGGGCTGCTCCGTCATACGTACATCGTGACGGCCCGTGCCACTGCGCGGCAGTCGGGACAACCCTGGCCGAACCCTGAGATCGTCCCTGAGCCGGCCGCCGGCGCGGCGCCGGGCCGGAAGATCAGGGAAGTATCCGGGGCCGACCCTGATGCCACGCCCCGTACCGCGTGTGACGATCGGTGGCATGCCGGAAGCCGCGCCCGCCGCCCCCCTCGCCGAGGACCGTGACGACCCGCGGCCGCCGCGCAAGCTCTACCGCAGTGGCGACGGACGCTGGCTGGGCGGAGTGGCGCGGGGCCTCGCGGGGCATCTCGGGCTGCCGGTGATCTGGGTGCGGCTCGTCTTCGTGGGCCTGTTCATGGCGGACGGGCTCGGGGCGCTGCTGTACGCCGCGTTCTGGTTCTTCGTGCCGCTCGGCATCGGGGGCGTCGGCGCGGACCGGCCGCCGGTCCTCAGCACGGAGACCTCGCCGGACGGCCGCCGCAGGCTCGTGACGCGCAGACCGGACAAGGGCCAGATCCTCGCGCTGCTCCTGATGGTCGTCGTGGCGATGATCTTCGTGCAGAACGTGAACCTGACCGGCAACACCAAGGCGTACGTGATCCCCACCGTCCTGGTCGCCGCCGGTGTCGCCCTCGTGTGGCGGCAGGCCGACAACGCGCGCAGGGCGCGCTGGATGGAGGTCGGCCGCCGCAAGCGCACGCTCAGCCTGGCGCGCGCGGCGTCCGGGGTGCTGCTCGTCGGCGTCGGTGTCACCGGCATCTTCGTCACGCAGGGCTCCACCGAGCACATCGGCCCGATCCTCCAGGCGGCCCTCGCCGTCCTCGTCGGCATCGCGCTGCTCGCCGGCCCCTACCTGATCCGGATGACGCAGGACCTCTCCGAGGAGCGCCTGATGCGCATCCGCGCGCAGGAGCGGGCCGAGGTCGCCGCGCATGTGCACGACTCGGTGCTGCACACGCTCACCCTGATCCAGCGCAACGCGGAAAGCCCGGCCGAGGTGCGCCGCCTCGCCCGCGCCCAGGAACGCGACCTGCGCGCCTGGCTCTACAAGCCGGCCGCGGCGGAGAACCCGCAGGAGCCCGAGACGGTGGCCGAGGCGGTCAAGCGGAACGCGGCGGAGGTCGAGGACAAGCACGGCGTCCCGCTTGAGGTCGTCGTGGTCGGCGACTGCCCGCTCGACGAGAAGCTGGGCGCGCAGATGCAGGCCGCGAGGGAAGCGATGGTGAACGCCGCCAAGTACGGTGGCGGGGGCGGCGCCGTCCAGGTGTTCGCGGAGGTGGAGGGCGACGAAGTCTTCGTCTCCGTACGGGACCGGGGCCCCGGCTTCGACCTCGACTCCATCCCGCCCGACCGCATGGGCGTAAGAGAATCGATCATCGGCCGGATGGAGCGCAACGGCGGGACGGCCCGGCTGCGGGCGGTGCCGGACGGCGGCACCGAGGTCGAACTGACCATGAAGAGGGCGGAAGGGACGTCATGACCGACGAGGCAGCTCAGACGCGACGGGTACGAGTGGTCCTGGTCGACGACCACCGGATGTTCCGCACCGGCGTCCAGGCGGAGATCGGCCGCACCGAGGAGACCGGCGTCGAGGTGGTCGGCGAGGCCGCCGACGTCGACCAGGCGATCACGGTGATCACAGCGACCCGCCCCGAGGTCGTCCTCCTGGACGTCCACCTCCCCGGCGGCGGAGGCGTGGAAGTGCTGCGCCGCAGCGCCGCGTTGATGGCCGACACCGAGAACCCGGTCCGCTTCCTCGCCCTGTCCGTCTCGGACGCGGCCGAGGACGTCATCGGCGTGATCAGGGGCGGCGCCCGCGGCTACGTCACGAAGACGATCACCGGCACCGACCTCGTCGACTCGATCTTCCGTGTCCAGGAGGGCGACGCGGTGTTCTCGCCGCGCCTCGCGGGCTTCGTCCTCGACGCGTTCGCCTCGACGGACGCGCCGCCGGTCGACGAGGACCTGGACCGCCTCACGCAGCGCGAGCGCGAGGTCCTGCGCCTCATCGCGCGCGGCTACGCGTACAAGGAGATCGCCAAGCAGCTCTTCATCTCCGTGAAGACGGTCGAGTCGCACGTCTCCGCGGTCCTGCGCAAGCTCCAGCTCTCCAACCGCCACGAGCTGACCCGGTGGGCGACGGCGCGGCGCCTGGTCTGAAAACCGCTTGGGCGGTCGGCGCCCGCTGTGCCTCAATGGACCTCATGATGTCCGCCGACCGTCTCCTCGCCTTCGCGGCGATGTCGCTGCTGCTCATCGTCATCCCGGGACCGAGCGTCCTCTTCGTCGTCGGCCGCGCCCTCGCCCAGGGCCGCCGCGCCGCGCTGACGACCGTCCTCGGCAACACGCTCGGGGCGTACGTCCTGGTGATCGCCGTCGCCCTCGGCATCGGCTCGCTCGTCGAGCGCTCGGTGGCGATCTTCATGACCCTGAAGCTGGTGGGCGCGGCGTATCTGGTCTACCTCGGCATCAAGGCGTTCCGTCAGCGCCGCTCCCTGCGCGCGGTGTTCGAGGACGAGCGGGGTGAGGCGGGCAGCGGCACCAGCACGTGGCGCACCCTCTGGGAGGGCTTCGCGGTGGGCGTGGCCAACCCCAAGACGATCGTGTTCTTCGCCGCGGTGCTGCCCCAGTTCGTCGACCGGGAGGCCGGGCACACGATGCTCCAAATGCTCCTGCTCGGCCTGGTGTTCAACATCATCGCGATCGCGTCCGACAGCCTCTGGGGCCTCGCCGCCTCCACGGCCCGCACCTGGTTCGCCCGCTCCCCGCGCCGCCTCGCGGCGGTCGGCGGCACGGGCGGCCTGGCGATGGTGGGCCTCGGCGTGACGGTGGCGGTGACGGGGCGGGCGGACTGATGCCGCTCGTGAACGTGTCGCCCGAGGTCTCGCTCGCGTACGACACCTTCGGGGATCCGGCCGACCCGGCGGTGCTGCTCGTGATGGGCTTCGGCGCGCAGCTGATCGCCTGGGACGAGGACTTCTGCGCGGCCCTCGCGGCGCGCGGCCGCCATGTGATCCGCTTCGACAACCGGGACTCGGGCCTGTCGACGAAGTTCGACGCCCACCCGGTGGACATGCCCCGGTTCATCGCCGCCGTGACGGCGGGCGACATCCCGTCCGCCGTGGCGATGGTCCCGTACCGCTTGCAGGACATGGCCGACGACGCCTTCGGCCTGCTCACCGCACTCGGCATCGAGCGGGCGCACGTCGTCGGGGCCTCCATGGGCGGCATGATCGCGCAGACGATGGCGATCTCCCGCCCGGACCGCGTCCGCACGCTGACCTCGATGATGTCGACGACGGGCGAGCCCGAGTACGGGCGGTCGTCGCCCGAGGCGCAGGCCGCGCTCTTCGCCCCGAAGCCCTCGGACCGCGAGGGCTACGTCGCGGCGGCCGACCGCTCCCTGCTGTGGGCGTCCAAGCGCTACGGGGACGCCGCCGAGCTCCGCGACCTGGCGGGGCGCAGCTACGACCGCGCGTACCACCCGGAGGGCGTCGGGCGGCAGCTCGGCGCGATGGTCCTCAGCGGCTCACGCGCCGACGCCCTGCGCGAACTCAAGGTGCCGACGCTCGTGATCCACGGTCTGGACGACACCCTGATCGACCCCAGCGGAGGCCGCCGCACCGCGGAGCTGATCCCGGACGCGGAGCTCCTGCTGCTGCCCGACATGGGGCACGACCGCCCCCGCGCCCTGTGGCCCCGACTGCTCGACGCGCTGGAGACCCACACCGACCGGTGAGACGACGGATCGCGGTGAAGGACCGGCGGGCTCACGCCACCCGCGTGGCGCCCGCGAAGGGCATTTCGTCGATCGGGGCGACGCGGACCGGGGCGCTCGGGTTCGGGGCGTGGATCATCTTGCCGCCGCCGATGTAGAGGCCCACGTGGCTGATCGAGGAGTAGAAGAAGACCAGGTCGCCGGGTTGCAGCTGGGACCTGGGGACGCGGCGGCCCGCGTCGATCTGGCTGTACGTGGTCCGGGGGATGGAGACGCCGGCCGCCTTGTACGCGGCCTGCGTGAGGCCCGAGCAGTCGAAGGCGGAGGGCCCCGTGGCGCCCCAGACGTAGGGCTTGCCGAGCGCGCCGTACGCGAAGGAGATCGCGGCCTGGGCGCGGGAGTTGGGGGCTTGAGCGAGGTCGGAGCGTTCGGCCGAGCGTGAGGCGTGCTCGCTCTGCGGTGCCGTGTCGCGTTCCGACGGGGTGAGGCGGGCGAGGAGGCGGCGGGCCTCCTCGAGTTTTCGCTTCACCTTCTTCTTGGCGTCCTCCAGCTCCGCCTTCTTCGCGCGCATCCCGTCGAGCGTGTCCTCGGCGTCGGCGCGCAGCTGGTCGATCTCGCGCAGTTCGTCCCGGACCCGGCCGACGGCGGCGGCCTGCCGCGCGCCGAGCCGCTCGGTGGCGGACGCCCTGTCGAGGTAAGTGTCGGGGGAGGAGGAGAGGAGGAGCTGGAGGGACGGGTCGAGGCCGCCGGTGCGGTACTCGGACGCGGCCACCGAGCCCAGCTTCGCGCGCTGCGCGTTGAGCGCCTCCGTGCGCCGCGACGCCTCGTCCTGGAGGGCGTCCACCTTCTTCCGCGCCCCGTCCGCCTGCTCCTTCGCGCCGTTGTACTTCTGGGTGGCGACCTCGGCCTCCTGGTAGAGCCGGTCGACCTTCGCACGCACCTGCTCGGGGCTGAGCCGTGGCTCCGCGTGCGCCGCGCCGCCGTCGAACGCGGTGGCGGTGGCCGCGGAGGCGAGGGCGAGGGTGGCCGCGGTGCGGGCCGTGCCGCCGCTGAGCGGGCGCGGACGGGGCTTGCGGTGTGCTGCCGGCACGAGGTCCTCCTTGGGCGGCCGGCCGAGTCGTACGGCCGCCTGTCGCGCGTCCGGCGGCGGCCCGCACAGGGGGAGCGGGTCGCCGCCGGACCTTTCTCGGCGGTGGTGTCCGACTGCCGCCCCTGGCCCGGGCGGCGGTGGGGAGCCGGTCACCTGAGGAAGGACGCTAAACCTCGGCGTAACGGGTTGGTGACGGATTGTTCGCAACTGGTCCGATTGTTGCGGATGATGATGGAGAGTGACCACAAGAGGGACGAGTCGGTGCCAAAGGGGTGCCCGTCGGAGGCCGCGGCTGCCCCGTTAGGCTCCGGGCCATGGACGTACTCATCCACCTCTTCGTCGGCCTGCACATCATCGGCATCGCCTCGCTGCTCGGCGGCTTCCTCACGCAGATGTCGGCGATGAAGGAGGGCGCGGCCCGCTTCAACAAGGCGATGCTGCACGGCGCCCTGACCATGCTGGTGACCGGCGTCGCCCTGGTCGGTCTCAACCAGGCGGACGGCAGCACCGTCAACAACATCAAGATCGGCGTGAAGCTCGCGATCCTGATCGTGATCCTCGGCATCGTCTATGTGAAGCGGGATGAGGAGAAGGCGGAGAAGGGCCTGTTCATCACGGTCGGCGCGCTCACCGTCGCCAACATCTTCATCGCGGTGCTCTGGACCTGAGCCACCGCGCACGTACGAAGGGCCCGGCAATCGCCGGGCCCTTTCGCGTACGGACGTCAGGCCGGCCGGACCACGCTGTGGATCGACGACGTGCCGTCGTAGTAGATCGACTCCTCGCGCACGACCGCGCCCGGCTTCGGCGCGTGGATCATCATGCCGTCGCCGAGGTAGAGGCCCACGTGGCTGATGTCGTCGTAGAAGAACACCAGGTCACCGGGTTGGATGTCGGAGAGCGGTACCGTCGTGCCGATCTCGACCTGGTCCCAGGTCGTCCGCGGCAGCGAGATCCCCGCCGACTTCCACGCGGCCTGCGTGAGCCCCGAGCAGTCGTACGAGTCCGGGCCCGTGGCACCCCACACGTACGGCTTGCCCTCCTGCGCCTTGGCGAACGCCAGCGCCTGCGCGGCCTTCGTGGCGTACGAGCCGTCGGACGAGGACCCGGAACCCGAGGACGAGCCGGAGGAGGAGCCCGAGGACTGCTCCTGCTCGCGCGCCTCCTCGGCCGCCTTCCGCTTCGCCTCCTCCGCGGCCTTCTGCTCGGCGGCCAGCTCGGCGGCCTTCTTGCGGGCCGCCTCCTCCTTCGCCTTCTCGATCGCGGCGAGCCGCGCCTTCTCCTCCGCGGTCAGTTTGGACAGCAGCTGCCGCGCGTCGGAGAGCTTCGTCTGCACGGTCTCCTTCGTGGACCGCAGCTCGGCCTGCGAATCGGTGAGGTCCTCGAGGCTCGACTGCGCCTCGGTGCGCTTCTTCGCCGTCTCGCGCGTCTGCTTCTGATAGTCGTCGATCGACTTCTTCTGCTCGTCGGTCAGCCGGTTCATCAGCTGGCGCTGCGAGAAGTAGTCCTCGGGGTCGTCCGCGAGGAACATCGTCGCCGTGTCGCTGACCCCGCCCGAGCGGTACTGCTCGGCGGCGTACCTGCCGAGCTTCTGGCGGGCCTCGTTCATCTGGTCGGTGCGCCGCGCGACGTCGTCGAGGAGCCGGTCGACCTGCTGCTTCTTGGCGGCGGTCCGCTCCTTGGCGCCGTTGTACTTCTGCGTGGCGACCTCGGCCTGCCGGTACAGGGTGTCGACCTGCTTCTTGACCTCTTCGAGGCGCGGCTTCGACGACGGCTGCTCGGGCGCGGCCTGCGCCGTCTGGGAGAGCAGCGCCACGGAGGTGAGCGCGGCGGTCGTGATGCCGACCGCCGGGGTCGTTCTGAGGCCGCCGGTCATCCGGGACCGGCTGCGGGGCTTGCGGTGCGACGCCACGGCAGGCGACTCCTTCCGTCGTCCGCCTACCGGGTTAGCTGTCGGGTTCGGGCGTGGTGCGTGGAAGGTTGCCCTACGGTCGACCACCCCGTGCTGCCGGGCGGTGCGACCGATTCACCCCAAGGTCGGTTGGGTCCCCGGTTCCCTGCCTCTCGGCGTACGGGACTCGGCGGGGGCTGCCCGTTCGCCGCGACGTCCGCGGGCGGGGGGACGGGCTGCCCGGCTGCACCGTAGCCAACTCGTGTGGCTGCTGTGAAGGTTGATGTTCGATATGCCCGATACATTTTCGTGATCTGCGCCGCTCGGTTTCGGTGAGGTTCCGAAGGGAGCCGCGGGTTGTCAGTGGGGCGGCCTAGACTCGTAGAGCGATGAGCAGCCTCTTTGACGACAGCTTCCTGACCGGCCTCCAGAAGGGCGCGCCCGGCTCCCCGAGCGGTGAGCAGGAGCCTCCGCCGCCGCCCCCGGACCCCGAGTACGACGACGGGGCCCCGGAGCCGATGCCGGACGGGCTGTTCGGCGCGCCTTCCGAGCGGGACGCGTACTACCGGGACGGTGCCCCGCGCCCGGTCCTCGACTCGGCGACCCTCCTGGAGGGGCTGAACGAGAACCAGCAGGCGGCCGTGGTGCACGGCGGCACCCCGCTGCTCATCGTCGCGGGCGCCGGATCCGGCAAGACCCGCGTCCTCACGCACCGCATCGCGTACCTGCTCGCCGAGCGCGGCGTGCACCCCGGCCAGATCCTCGCGATCACGTTCACGAACAAGGCCGCGGGCGAGATGAAGGAGCGCGTCGAGGACCTGGTGGGCCCGCGGGCGAACGCGATGTGGGTCTCCACCTTCCACAGCGCCTGCGTCCGCATCCTGCGCCGCGAGTCGAAGAAGCTCGGCTTCACGTCCTCCTTCTCGATCTACGACGCCGCCGACAGCAAGCGGCTCATGGCGCTCGTCTGCCGCGACCTGGACCTCGACCCGAAGAAGTTCCCGCCGAAGTCCTTCAGCGCCAAGATCAGCAACCTCAAGAACGAGCTGATCGACGAGGAGGACTTCGCCGCGACGGCCGCCGACGGCTTCGAGAAGACCCTCGCCCAGGCCTACGCGATGTACCAGGCCCGCCTGCGCGAGGCGAACGCGCTGGACTTCGACGACCTGATCATGACGACGGTGAACCTGCTGCGCGCGTTCCCCGACGTCGCCGAGCACTACCGCCGCCGCTTCCGCCACGTCCTCGTCGACGAGTACCAGGACACGAACCACGCGCAGTACGCCCTGGTGCGCGAGCTCGTCGGCCCCACCGAGGGAGAGGACGCCGACCCGGCCGAGCTGTGCGTCGTCGGTGACGCGGACCAGTCGATCTACGCGTTCCGCGGCGCCACGATCCGCAACATCCTCGACTTCGAGGACGACTACCCGAACGCGAAGACGATCCTCCTGGAGCAGAACTACCGCTCCACGCAGACGATCCTCAGCGCGGCGAACGCGGTGATCGAGCGCAACGAGTCGCGCCGCCCCAAGAACCTGTGGACGAACGAGGGGCCCGGAGCCCAGATCACGGGCTACGTCGCGGACACCGAGCACGACGAGGCGCAGTTCATCGCCGACGAGATCGACCGCCTCACCGACGCGGGCGACGCGCAGGCCGGCGACGTCGCGGTCTTCTACCGGACGAACGCGCAGTCCCGTGTCTTCGAAGAGATCTTCATCCGCACCGGACTGCCCTACAAGGTCGTCGGCGGCGTCCGCTTCTACGAGCGCAAGGAGGTCAGGGACGTCCTGGCCTACCTGCGCGTCCTCTCCAACCCCGAGGACTCCGTCCCGCTGCGCCGCATCCTGAACGTGCCGAAGCGTGGCATCGGCGACCGCGCCGAAGCGATGATCGACGCCCTCTCCCAGCGCGAGAAGATCTCCTTCCCGCAGGCGCTGCGCCGCGTCGACGAGGCGTACGGCATGGCGGCCCGCTCGGCGAACGCCGTGAAGCGGTTCAACACGCTGATGGAGGACCTCCGCACGATCGTCGAGTCCGGCGCGGGCCCCGCGACGATCCTGGAGGCCGTCCTGGAGCGCACCGGCTATCTCGCCGAACTCCAGGCCTCCACCGACCCGCAGGACGAGACCCGTATCGAGAACCTTCAGGAACTCGCCGCCGTGGCCCTGGAGTTCGAGCAGGAGGCGGGCGAGGAGGGCGAGTCAGAGACGGGCGGCGGCGGACTCTCGGACTTCCTGGAGCGCGTCGCCCTCGTCGCCGACTCCGACCAGATCCCGGACGAGGAGGAGGACGGCGGCGGCGTCATCACGCTGATGACCCTGCACACCGCCAAGGGCCTCGAGTTCCCCGTCGTCTTCCTGACCGGCCTGGAGGACGGCGTGTTCCCGCACATGCGCTCCCTCGGCCAGACCAAGGAGCTGGAGGAGGAGCGCCGCCTCGCGTACGTGGGCATCACGCGCGCCCGGCAGCGCCTCTACCTGACGCGCGCCTCCATGCGCAGCGCCTGGGGCCAGCCCTCGTACAACCCGCCGTCCCGGTTCCTCGAGGAGATCCCGGCCGCGCACCTGGACTGGAAGCGCACCGGCCCCTCGACGCCCGCGGCGTCCACCAAGAGCATCGGCGGCGGCATCGCGGCCTCGCTGTCGTCCTCGCGCTCCCGCACGGGTTCGACGCCGGCGTTCGCGACCAGCCGGGCGAACTCCAAGCCGGTGGTCTCCCTCGGCGTCGGCGACCGCGTCACACACGACCAGTTCGGACTCGGCACGGTCGTCGGCGTGTCGGGCACGGGGGACAAGGCGGAGGCGACCATCGACTTCGGCGACCCGAAGCCGAAGCGGCTGCTGCTGCGGTACGCGCCGGTCGAGAAGCTGTAGCCGGCCGCGTCCCGCGGGGGACGGGGGAGCGGGGCGGCTCGCTCAGTTCGGGTTGAGGCCGTGGCTGCGCAGCCACGGCAGCGGGTCGATCGCCGCGCCGCCGCCCGGCCGCACCTCGAAGTGCAGGTGCGGTCCCGTCGAGTTGCCGGAGTTCCCTGACCGGGCGATCACGTCACCGGCCTTCACCGGGCCGCTCATCACGGTGTGCGACGACAGGTGGCAGTACCAGGTCTCGGTGCCGTCCTTGGCGGTGACGATGGCCATGTTCCCGTACGCGCTGTTCCACTGCGTCTTCACGGTGCCGTCCGTCGCGGCCATCACCGGGGTCCCGTACGAGACGGGGAAGTCGATGCCGGAGTGCTGGGACATCCAGTTGACGCCGGCCTGACCGAAGAAGGCGCTCAGGCCGTGCTGCTTCACCGGCAGCACGAACTTGGGCCGCATCGCCTCCTTGCGCGCGGCCTCCTCGGCGGCCTGCTTCCGCGCCGCCTCCTGCTTCGCCTTCAGGTCGATGCGCTCCTGCGTGCGGCTCGCCCGGTCGGCGAAGTCGCCCGCGTCGGCGGACAGGTCCTTGAGCTGCGTGTCCAGCTTGTTGTTGGCGACGGACGGCTTGATGGGCTGCGCGTCCGCGGCGGCCGCGGCCTGCGTCTCCTTGTCGTCGTCCCCGCCGCCGACGCTCGCCGCGGCGATCCCGGCGACGCCGACCACACAGACCGACGGCACGACGACGGTGACCAGCGCGGACCGCTTCGCGGCGGGGCGCCGACGGGCGGCGCGGCCACGCGAACCGCCGCCGCCCCGCGCGGCGCGGCGGGTGCCGGGCTGCGGGGTGAGGGCGGCGGGGGCCGGGTCCGGGTCGGGGGCGACGGGCGGCTCGTCGGCCGGTTCCTCGACGACCGGCTCCGCCTCCGCGGCCGGTTCGGCGGCGTTCCACTGCGTGGCGTCGTACGCGCCCGTGTCGTACGGGGTCGTACCGAAGACCGGGGCCTCGAACGTGTGGGTGAAGCCCTGGGGGTCGTGCTCGCCGGGCGTGTCGGCGGCGCTGAACGCGTGGGCGTCGAGGCCGTGCGTCTCGAACTGCTGGGTCTCGAGGTGCTGGGTGTCGAACTGCTGCGTGTCGAGGCCGGGGAACTCGAAGCTCTGGGTCTCGAAGGCCTGCGCGTCGTAGGACGGCGCCGGCGCGGGGAAGGACTGTGTGTCGCCCGGGAAGGACTGTGTGTCGGCCGGGAACGACTGCGTCTCGAAGGACTGCGTGTCGAAGGCGTGGGCCTCGAAAGTCTGCGTTTCGAAGGTCTGGGCCTCGAAGGTCTGCGTCGCGTACGCCGAGGTGTCCCACTGGCCCGTGCTGTGCTGCTCGGCCATCGGCGAGGGCTGCTGCGCGGGGATGTCGGCCGCGTGCTCGTACGCTCCGGTCGCCCAGGCGCCGGTCGTGTCGTAGGAACCGGTGTCGTAGGAACCGGTGTCGTAGGAACCGCCGTCGTAGTACGGGGCGGCGTAGGCGGCCGCGTACTGCTGCTGGTGGGGGTCCGTGGGCCACTGGCCGGTCGCGTGCGAGCCGGGTTCGTAGGGGTCGTCGCCCAGGTCTCCGAAGAGCGGGTCGGCTGCGAAGCTGGTCGCGGAGTAACCGTCGTACGACGCATAGGGCGCGTTCCCCGACGGGTTGCGGTCGTTCACCAACTTCTCTTTCGCCTCGACAACAGGGGCTGCCAGAGCAGTGCGGTGACTGTACCCGTCGGTACGAGGGCACGACAATCTTCGTCAGGTTTCCCGGCCCGGGGAAACGGGCAATCAGCCGCCTTTGGGTGGACTGTGGACGGTTCCTTGGCCCTGAGTTCGAGATCCGTTCGACGTCAGGGCCGGTCCGGAGGCCGTCCGGAGGGTGTCAGGCCACGGTCAGGCCGCCGTTGGACTTGTCGGTGGGGCGTGTCCCGTTCGCCGCGTCGTCGGAGTCGAGCGCCTGCCGGATGCCCGTCGCGACCGCCGGGTGGACCGGGAGCGCGAGATGGCCGATGCCCGTGACCCGCACGTTCTGCACCAGCAGGTCCTCGTGGTCCACGCAGGCCGTCTCCAGCGGCAGCATCAACTGGTCGAGATCGCTCCAGAAGCTCACGAAGCGGGTACGACACCCGGACGCGGGCCGCTTCAGCTCCTCGACGACCGAGGAACCGGGCCGCATCTGACGGACGATCGGGTGCGCGTCCGCGAGCGGCGCCACGCTGGTGCCGCCGTGCGGGGTGCCGAGCGTGACGAGCGTGCGCACCCGGCGGTCGCCGCCGAGCCGCTGCACGTAATAACGGGCGATCAGGCCGCCCAGGCTGTGCCCCACGATGTCGATCGTGTCCCGGCCCGTCCGCTCGCACAGCTCCTCCACGTGCCGGGCGAGCAGTGCGGCGGCCGCCCGGATGTCGCAGGTGAGGGGGGAGTAGTTGAGCGACTCGACGTGCTGCCTGCCGTGCTGGGCGAGGGAGCGGCGGAGCAGGACGAAGACGGAGCGGTTGTCGATGAAGCCGTGCAGCAGGAGGACCGGGGGTTTCGCGGGGGCGGGCAGGAGCGGTGCGTCCGCTGCCACGTCCACGTGGGCGGTGGCCTCGGCCGCCGGGCGCGGCTGGGAGGAGGGATGGCGGGGCAGCGCCAACGGCTGCCTGCGCTCCGGGAGGATGCCCGAGGGATAGAGGAGCAGGTGACCCGCGAGGATCGCCAGCTCCAGGGCGGTCGCCTTCAGCAGGGCGACGGAGAATCCGGCCAGTCTCGTGGGCAACAGGTGGCAGAGGGGGCGAAAGGGCAGGGTCTTCGTGACCTTCATCGGTCAACCTCCCGTCGGCACACGGGGAGGACGTCCCTGTCCCCCGTGTGCGCTCATGGGAGCCGGACGAGGCGGTCCCGCGGCCCACCGGCAGGCCGTACGCCCCGTCGGGCCGAACGGCAGCCGGAAGCACCGTGCCACCGTGCCGTGCGGCTGTCGGCGCGGTGGCGCGACCTCGAAGCGGCTCCCTCGCGCCTGTCCCGGATGTGGCGGTCTCGCCCGCCTGTGGCAGTCGCGGCGCGCAGCGAATGTGTCCCACCGTGTGATTTCCCCCTCGGTACGCACCGCGAAACGGCTGCTTGCGGGATGCTGTCGATAACGTTCGTTCACTTCGTTCGTTCACTTCGGGCATCAGTCTTTTGAACAGTCGCTTCAACTTTTGCTTGAGCAGTCGTTTCAGGGAGGCAGTGATGGGTGTGGCAGCCGGTCCGATCCGCGTGGTCGTCGCGAAGCCGGGACTCGACGGCCACGATCGCGGGGCCAAGGTGATCGCGCGGGCGTTGCGCGACGCGGGGATGGAGGTCATCTACACGGGGCTGCATCAGACGCCCGAGCAGATCGTGGACACCGCCATCCAGGAGGACGCCGACGCGATCGGTCTCTCCATCCTGTCCGGCGCGCACAACACGCTCTTCGCGCGCGTCATCGAGCTGCTCGTGGAGCGCGATGCGGCGGACATCAAGGTCTTCGGCGGGGGGATCATCCCCGAGGGGGACATTCCGCCGCTGAAGGAGAAGGGTGTGGCGGAGATCTTCACTCCCGGGGCGACGACGGCGTCCATCGTGGAGTGGGTCCGGGCGAACGTCCGCCAACCGGCTGCCTCCGGCGGCTGACCGGAAGCGTTCCGGCGGCTGACCGGAAGCGTTCCGGCGGGCCGGACGTTCGGCCCGCGCCGGGGCGCCGCAACGTCTGCGGGTAGCCGTCACAGCCTTGGGCAATCTGCCTCCCCCAGACTCCGTCCGGGGGGACCCGCAGGGCGGCAGGGTGGGCAAGGCGGCGCCCGGTGCCGCGCAATCAGGCGTGGGGCCCCGGCCGCGGTCAGACGGGGTTGAGCTCGGCCCGCATGGTCCGCCGGAGGCGGAGCGTGGAGGTGAGGCGTTGGAACGCCTCGGTCCAGTAGGCGCCCGCCCCGGGCGCCGAACCCTCCGGGTCCTCCACCGCCGCCGCGAGCCCGTCGAGCCGCTCCACCTCCTCCGGATCAAGACACCGCTCCGCGAGCCCCATCACCCCACTGAAACTCCACGGGTAACTCCCCGCGTCCCGCGCGATGTTCAACGCGTCGACCACCGACCGCCCGAGCGACCGCGCCCACGGCGCCCCGCACACCCCCAGCAACTGGAACGCCTCGGACAACCCGTGCGCGGCGATGAACTCCGCCACCCACTCCGCCCGTTCCGCCCCCGGCAGCGCCGCGAGCAGCTTCGCCCGCTCGGCGAGCGACACCGCCCCGGGACCCGCCGCCTCCGGCGCGGTCGGCGCCCCGAGCAGCGCCCGCGACCAGCCGATGTCCCGCTGCCGCACCGCCGCCCTGCACCACGCCGCGTGCAGCTCGCCGCGCCAGTCGTCGGCCACCGGCAGCGCCACTATCTCCTCCGGACTGCGCCCGCCGAACCGGTCCGGCCACCGCCCCAGCGGCGCTGCCTCCACCAACTGGCCGAGCCACCAAGCCCGTTCGCCCCGGCCCGTCGGCGACTTCGCCACGACCCCGTCGCGCTCCATCCCCGCGTCGCACTCGTGCGGCGCCTCCACGACGATCACCCCGTCGGCACGGTCGAGCGCCACACAGCTCAGCGCCCGGTCCGCCATCCGCGCGGCGAGCGCCGAACGGGGCAGCGCCGAGAGCAGCTCGGCCGCCGTCGCCCGCACGTTCTTGCTGCGGTCGGTCAGCGCCTGCTCGAGGAACGGCTCGTCCGCGTCGCCGAGCCCCGTCCGCAGAGAGTCGAGGAACATCAGCCGGTCCTCCGCCCGCTCCGTCCCCCACGTCCCGGCCAGCAACTCCCGCGCCGCCACCGGATCGTGCGCCCGCAGCGCGGCGAGCAGCGCCACCCGCTCCGCGAACAGGCCCTCCTCCCACCGCTGCCGTATCCGCTCGTCCTCCTTGGGCACCGGCAGCGCCGCCCCGGCCCCCGGCGCGGCGCGCAGCGCGAACTTCCAGTCCGGGTTGAGCCGGGCCAGCCACCGGGCTCGCGGCCCCGCGAACGTGAGCGCCTGCGGCCGCAGATCGGTACGGCCGCGCGCCGCGTCGAGCAGCGCCGGCAGCAGCTCGGGCGGCGCCGCGTACCCGTGCGCGTTGGCCGTCGCCAGCCACTGCGGAAGGAGTTCGAGCAGGTCGGGGGCGGTGCCGCGGCGCGAACCCCCGCCGCCGGAACGGTCCGCGAGCAGCATGGAGAGCCGCTGCCGCGCCGCTGTCGGCAGCGGTGGACGCGGGTCGTCGTCGGCGCGCTCGGGCGGAGCGGCCGCCGCGCCGGGGCGCAGCCCGGCCCTGCGCCTGACGGTCTGCACGGCGGCCTCGTCGAGCAGGGCGAGCGGGGCGCGGTCCGAGCGGCGCTCGGTGCCGAGCAGGGCGGCGCTGACCAGGTCGTCCCAGGTCGCGGTCGGTGTCGTCATGGGTCCTCTCCGTGGTGCGCGGGGTGTCGGCTCGGTGGGTGGTGTCAGCACAGGGATATGACCTCTCCCGGTTCGTCCGCCCACGTGGTGAGCGGGCGGAAGCCGGTCGGGCCGCATTCGCCGAAGACCGTGACGGGCGAGCCCCCGGAGACGGCGACCAGGCGCCACAGTCCGGGCGACTTCGCCGCGTGGTCGGTGAGCGGGAGCGCCGACTTGCCCTCGGCGTCCGCCAGTTGCCAGCCGCCGCTGTCCGGATCGCGCGTCGGTATGACGTCGGCGAGCGTCACCGGCCAGGACTCCAGCCACGGGTCGGCCGCGAGCGCCGTGCCGTAGGCGGCGAGACCGGTGGTGACGTCGACCCCCTGGGGGCGCGTGCCGCTGAGGGCGGCGAGCGGTTCCGCCGCGAACTGTTCGCCCAGCTCCGCCCGGAGCGTCCCCGCCCCCGGGTACGCCGCCACCTCGGCGTCGAGCGCCCGGCCGGTCGGCAGGGCCAGCGACGGGGCCCGGCCCGCCGCCCCGTAGGAGAGGAGCAGCACGGTGCGCTCGCTCTGGGCGCCGTACAGCCAGGCCCGGCGTGTGGTCAGGTGGCCGTCAGCCGTGTCGTACTGGGAGAGGACCAGCCAGCGGTCGCGTATCGGCGGCTCGCGGTCCTGCGCGGTCAGGCCCACGCGGGAACGCACGGTCGCCGCGAGGTCGTCGGGCAGCGCGTCGCGGTGCAGCCAGCCCTGGTCCAGGAGGTGGAGCAGCGCGCACGCCTCAAGGAGTCGTACCGGCCAGCCCGGCCCCGACGCCGGGATCGCCCCCAACTCTCGTGCCCGCGCGGCGAGTCCGGGGGCCTGCGCGTCGACCATCCGCGCGGCCGTCTCCTCCCACAGCCGGTATCCCGACTGCTCCGCCTGCGCGAGACCGCCGCGCAGCAGGTCGGCGAGGCGCTGCTCCAACTCCGAGGCCCCCGCGGTGATCCGCTGGGCGCGCCGCTCGGCCCTGCGCCGCGCCGCCTCCGGATCCGCCGGGGTCGCGCCGACCTCTCCCGGCGCCGCGGCCGTCTGTCGGGTCTCCGCCTTCTTCCGCCGGCCCGCGAGCCACGGCTCCGCCCACTCCGGCGGCGACTGGCCGTCCGGGACCTGCTCCTCGCCGCCCGCCCACAGCAGCAGCAGTCCGAGCGCGTGCTTGCACGGGAACTTGCGGCTCGGACAACTGCATTTGTACGCGGGCCCCGCGCCCGCCGCGCCCCCGCCCGTGTCCACGATCGTCTGGTACGGCTTGCTGCCGCTGCCCTTGCACAGCCCCCACACCGCCCCCTCGTCCGAATCTCCCGCACCCGCGGAGCTCCCGGTCCCCGACCACGGGCCCGGCGCCCCCAGCTTGCTTCCCGCCTTGCGTGACGAAGCGTCAGGCGCCAGCGCGAGCACCTGATCCGCCGTCCAGCGAACCCCCTGCTGATTCATGTCGTCGACGGTAGGTCCCGCCACTGACAATCCCGCCGGATGCGGCCCTGACCTGCGGCGATGGCGTCGCCGATGTCGATTGTCAGTGGCGTGGTGCACGGTGGAACCCATCACGCGACGAGAGCGGTCGAGGGCTCGTCGTGATGGTTCGTGTTGGGCGAGTTGGAGGGGGACAGCCATGACCATTTCCGTCGAGAGCCAGACCGGGCAGGGGGTCGGGAGCCCGGCCGCGGACGAGGCGCTGCGGCCGCATGCCGAGGACGCGTTCGCGGAGGAACTCGCGGCGCTCGCCGCGCAGGACGACCGGCCGCGCCCGGCCCGCTGGCGGATGTCGCCGTGGGCGGTCGCGACCTATCTGCTCGGCGGCACGCTGCCCGACGGCACGGTGATCTCGCCGAAGTACGTGGGCCCGCGGCGCATCGTAGAGGTCGCGGTGACGACGCTCGCGACCGACCGGGCGCTGCTGCTGCTCGGCGTGCCCGGCACCGCCAAGACCTGGGTGTCCGAGCACCTCGCGGCGGCCGTGAGCGGGGACTCGACGCTGCTCGTGCAGGGCACGGCGGGGACGCCCGAGGAGGCCATCCGCTACGGCTGGAACTACGCGCAGCTGCTGGCCAACGGGCCGAGCAGGGACGCGCTCGTGCCGAGCCCCGTCATGCGGGCGATGTCGGAGGGGATGACCGCGCGCATGGAAGAGCTGACGCGCATCCCGGCCGACGTGCAGGACACGCTGATCACGATCCTGTCCGAGAAGACGCTGCCGATACCGGAGTTGGGGCAGGAGGTGCAGGCCGTGCGCGGCTTCAACCTCATCGCCACGGCCAACGACAGGGACCGCGGGGTCAACGATCTGTCGAGCGCGCTGCGCCGCCGCTTCAACACGGTCGTGCTGCCGCTGCCGGCGAGCGTGGAGGCGGAGGTCGACATCGTCTCGCGCCGCGTCGAACAGGTCGGCCGCTCCCTGGAGTTGCCGAGCGCGCCCGACGGCATGGACGAGATCCGCCGCGTCGTCACCGTCTTCCGCGAGCTGCGCGACGGCGTGACGGCCGACGGGCGGACGAAGGTGAAGTCGCCCAGCGGCACCCTGTCGACCGCCGAGGCGATCTCCGTCGTCACCAACGGGCTGGCGCTCTCCGCCCACTTCGGGGACGGCGTGCTGCGCCCGTCCGACGTGGCCGCCGGAATCCTCGGCGCCGTCGTGCGGGACCCGGCGGCGGACCGTGTCGTCTGGCAGGAGTACCTGGAGGCCGTGGTGCGCGAGCGCGACGGCTGGAAGGACTTCTACCGGGCCTGCCGAGAGGTGAGCGCATGACGACATCGGCCACCGGGCCCGCGCTGCTCGGCGTGCGGCATCACGGCCCCGGCTCCGCGCGCGCCGTGCGCACCGCGCTCGACGCCGCCGAGCCCCGCGTCGTCCTGATCGAGGGCCCGCCCGAGGCCGACGCCCTGGTGCCGCTCGCCGCGGAGGAGGGCATGCGGCCGCCGGTCGCGCTGCTCGCGCACGTCGTGGACGAGCCGGGGAGGTCGGCGTTCTGGCCGTTCGCCGAGTTCTCGCCCGAATGGGTCGCGATCCAGTGGGCGTTGGCGCGCGGCGTGCCGGTCCGCTTCATCGATCTGCCGGCCGCGCACAGCCTGGCGCTGCGGGCCGAGGAGGACGGCGGCGACCGGGAGGAGGAGCCGGGGGAGGGGGACGCCGTGCGCGTCGACCCGCTGCGGGTCCTCGCCGAGACCGCCGGGTACGACGACGCGGAGCGCTGGTGGGAGGACGTCGTCGAGCACCGCGACGGCGACGCCTTCGCCGCGCTCGGCGAGGCGATGGGCGCGCTGCGGGAGACGTGCGGGGACGGCGGCCACCAGCGCGACGTGCCGCGCGAGGCGTACATGCGGCTGCAAGTACGGGCGGCGCAGCGCGAGTTCGGGGACGACGTGGCCGTGGTGTGCGGGGCGTGGCACGTGCCCGCGCTCCGGCAGAAGACGACGGTCACGGCCGACCGCGCGCTGCTCAAGGGGCTGCCGAAGGCGAAGGTCGACATGACGTGGGTGCCGTGGACGCACCGGCGCCTGGCCCGCGCCAGCGGCTACGGGGCGGGGATCGACTCGCCCGGCTGGTACGGGCACCTGTTCAGCGTGCCCGACCGGCCGGTGGAGCGCTGGCTGACGAAGGTCGCCGGGCTGCTCCGCGAGGAGGACCGCATCGTGTCCTCCGCCCATGTCATCGAGGCCGTACGGCTCGCGGAGACGCTGGCCGTGATGCGCGGCAGGCCGCTCGCCGGGCTCACCGAGACCACCGACGCGGTGCGGGCGGTGCTGTGCGAGGGCTCGGACGTTCCGCTGGCGCTCATCCACGACAAGCTGGTCGTGGGCGACGTGCTGGGGGAGGTGCCCGAGGCGGCGCCCGCGGTGCCGTTGCAGCGGGACCTCACGCGGCAGCAGCGTTCGCTGCGGCTCAAGCCGGCCGCGGCGGAGAAGGAGCTGGACCTCGACCTGCGGGGCGACACCGACGCCGCGCGCAGCAGACTGCTGCACCGGCTGCGGCTCCTGGGCGTGGCCTGGGGCGAGCCGGCGAGGGCGGCGCGCGGCTCCACCGGCACGTTCCGCGAGTCGTGGCGGCTGCGCTGGGAGCCGGAGCTGTCCGTGCGGGTCGCCGAGGCCGGGGTGTGGGGCACGACCGTGCACGCCGCCGCGACCGCGAAGGCGGAGGCCGACGCGATCTCCGCGCCCGCGCTCGCCGACGTCACGGCGCTCGCCGAACTCTGCCTGCGCGCGGGGCTCTCGGACGCGCTGCCGACGGTGATGCGGGTGCTCGCCGACCGGGCCGCGCTCGACGCGGACGTCGGACACCTCGCGGGGGCGCTGCCCGCGCTGGTCCGCGCGCTGCGCTACGGCGACGTGCGCGGCACCGACACCGGGGCGCTCGCCGAGGTCGCGGCGGGCCTCGCCGAGCGGGTCTTCGTCGGGCTTCCCCCGGCGTGCGTGGGGCTCGACGCGGACGCGGCCGAGGAGATGCGCGGGCATGTCGACGCGGTGCACTCGGCCGTCGCGCTCCTGGAGGACGCCGGGGTGCGCGAGCGGTGGCGCGGCGTGCTGCGGGTGCTCGCCGAACGGGACGGCGTGGCGGGCGTCGTCCGGGGCCGGTGCGCGCGGGTCCTCCTCGACGAGGGCGTGCTCGACGAGGACGACGCGGCCCGCCTGATGAGCCTCGCCCTCTCGCCCGGCACCGCGCCGGCCGACGCGGCGGCGTGGATCGAGGGATTCGTGGGAGGCGGCTCCGGCGGCGGGCTCCTCCTCGTGCACGACGAGCGGCTCCTGGGGTTGGTCGACGCGTGGCTGACGGGGGTGTCGGGGGACGCGTTCACCGATGTGCTGCCGCTGCTGCGGCGCACGTTCTCGGCGTACGAGCCGGGGGTGCGGCGGACGTTGGGCGAGCTCGTCGGGCGCGGCCCGTCGGCGACCGGCAGGTCCCCGCTCGGCGGCGCCGCCCCGCGCGGCTTCGCCGAGGACCTGGACACGGACCGGGCGGACGCGGTCCTCCCGGTGCTGAACCTCCTGCTCGGCACCACCGGCCCTGACCGCATCACCGGCACGGGCGACACCACCGGCACCGGCGACACACACGGCAAAGACCTTGAGGGGGCGGTGGCATGAACGGCACCACGCGCGGCGGGGACACCACGAGCGCCGCGGACGAGCGCTTGCGGCGATGGCGGCTGGTGCTCGGCGGGGAGGACGCCGACGGCACCGGGTGCGGCCTCACCGGCCAGGACGCGGCGATGGACGGCGCGCTCGCCGCGCTCTACGGCTCCGGCGGCGGCAGACAACAGCCCGGCGGCAGCCGCAGCGCGGGGCTCGGCGCGTCCGCCCCCAGCGTGGCCCGCTGGCTCGGCGACATCCGGACCTACTTCCCGTCCTCCGTCGTCCAGGTCATGCAGCGCGACGCCATCGACCGGCTCGGCCTGTCCACGATGCTGCTCGAGCCGGAGATGCTGGAGGCCGTCGACGCGGACGTGCACCTCGTCGGCACCCTGCTCTCGCTCAACAAGGCGATGCCCGAGACGACGAAGGAGACGGCGCGCGCCGTCGTGCGCAAGGTCGTCGAGGACCTGGAGAAGAAGCTCGCCACGCGCACCCGGGCCACCCTCACCGGCGCCCTCGACCGCAGCGCCCGCATCCAGCGGCCCCGCCACCGCGACATCGACTGGCACCGCACGATCGCGGCCAACCTCAAGCACTACCTGCCCGAGTACCGCACGGTCGTGCCCGAGCGGCTGATCGGCTACGGCAGGGCGGCGCAGTCGGTGAAGAAGGAAGTGATCCTCTGCATCGACCAGTCGGGCTCGATGGCGGCGTCGGTCGTCTACGCCTCCGTGTTCGGCGCGGTGCTCGCCTCGATGCGTTCGATCCAGACCAGACTCGTCGTCTTCGACACGGCCGTCGTGGATCTGACGGACCAGCTGGACGACCCGGTGGACGTCCTGTTCGGCACGCAGCTCGGCGGCGGCACGGACATCAACAGGGCGCTCGCGTACTGCCAGTCGCAGATCACCCGGCCCGCCGAGACCGTCGTCGTGCTCATCTCCGACCTCTACGAAGGAGGCATTCGCAACGAGATGCTGAAGCGGGTGGCCGCGATGAAGGCGTCGGGCGTGCAGTTCGTGACGCTGCTCGCGCTGTCCGACGAGGGGGCGCCCGCCTACGACCGGGAACACGCGGCGGCGCTCGCCGGACTGGGCGCGCCGGCGTTCGCCTGCACCCCGGATCTGTTCCCCGACGTCATGGCCGCGGCCATCGAGAAGAGGCCCTTGCCGATACCGGACGCGGCATCGGAAAAGGGTGCAGCCGCCGCGAACCGGATATGAGTACCCATCGGTAACAGGGGGCTTGCGCCGCCTCCCTCGCCCCGTGCGAGGATTCGGCCACCGTGACTTCCCCGATGGCAATTCCCGCCCCCGCCGCGCGCCTGATGCGTGCGACGGCCGGACGGCGTGCGCTGCAACTGGTGCTGCTGTTCGGCGGGTTGATCGCCCTCGGAATCCTGTGCGGTGGCCGGGCGCAGGCGGACGGCCTCTCGGACGCGGGTGCGTCCGGCGCCGATTCGCTCCGGGCCGGGCATGCGGCCGTGCGGGAACACGTGGCCGACTCGGCGCGCAAGCTGCGCGAGGCCGGCACCCGCAAGGCCCCGGCCCCGGCTCCCGCCGAGCCGACCACTGAGCCGAGCACCGAGCCGAGTACCGAGCCGTCGGCCGGGCGACCCGCCGACCCGGCCGCCCACTCCGCCCAACCGGCCGCTGGGCCCGAGCACATGCACGCGCAGGCCCCCGCGGCGCCCGCACCCGACACGGCGCCCGCGTCCCCGCGGGACCGCATCGCGACGCCGGAGCGACAGGCCGCGCCTGCCGCCACCCCGGTGCCGCACCCCGCCGACGCACGGGAGGCCGACCTCCGCCCGTCCGACCCCCGGTCCGCCGAGGCGCGCCGCGCCGCGCACGCCATGCGGCACAAGGCGTCGGTGTCCGCCTCGGCGGCCGCCGCCTCCCTGCGGGAGCGCCTCGAGTCCGTCCGGGGCGAGTCCCTCGGTGGCGGGCGGGAGAGCCTGGGGGCCGCGGTCGAGGCCGTGCGGTACCTGACCGCTCCGGTCGGTGCCACGGTGCACCGGCTGACCGGCCCGGTCGAGGAGTTGGCGACGCGGGCCGTCGCCGATCTCGTCGACGTGGTGCCGGGGCAGTTGACGGACGTCGGCCTCGGCGGGCTCGTCGACCTCGTGGACCCGGCCGAGCTCCGTCCGGAGCCGCCCGCCGCCACCGAGCCGCCCGAGGCGAAGGCCCCGGTGGAGCGGGAGCACGGCGAGCGGCCCGCCGCCGCGCAGGCCACGGAGCGTTCCCACGGCACGGCGAGCGGCCCGCAGGCGTACGACGTCGAGCGGTTCGGCGACGTACCGCAGGCGGACGCGGGAGCGCGGGCCGAGGCGCGGCCCGCGTCGCCGGGCGTGCCGCAGCGTCCCGACGGTGTTCCGTCGGCCGCCGCGAGCGCGGGCGACGGCGGCTCCTCGCGCCACGGTGATCTGCACGCGGCGGCCTTCGGCGGCCGTGCGCCCGTCCTGCTCGCGGTCGGCGGCACCGCCTCCGCGGGCACCTCGCCGGTGGTCGACCGGCTGCGCGACATTCCCGAATTCCCCGGCTAGGGCAGCCCTTCCCCGCTCGCGACCTGCCGCGCGGGGGCGGAACAGGTCTGCCCAACCCGTTGAAGTGAATTCGAAGGAACTGACGTACCCATGAACAAGAACATCCGCCGCTCCATCGTCATAGCCGCCGGTGTCTCGGGCGCCTGGGCGCTGGGCTCCGCCGTGGCGAGCGCCGACGAGCTGCCCGTGCACTCGGTGTCCGTCCCGGACCTCGCAGGTGACACGGTCTCCGACGTGCAGAACACCACGTCCGACGTGCAGGACACGGCGTCGAAGGTGACCGACAAGGTCGCCGACAACCAGGTCACCGACAAGGTCGCCGGCACCCAGGTCGCCGGCAAGGCCCAGGGCGCCGCCCAGCACGCCAAGGCGCAGGTGCAGTCGACGGCCCACAAGGCCGCCGCCAAGGCCAAGGCCCCGCAGGCCCCGCAGGTGCAGACCCCGGACGTGCAGACCCCCGACGTGCAGGCCCCGAACGTCGCCGACGTCCAGGAGCGCGCCCAGGAGGGCGTCGACTACCTGTTCGGCCCGCTCGACGCCTTCGCCCCGCAGCTCCAGCAGGAGCTGACGCAGGCCGCCGCCCAGGCCCCCGCCTACGTACAGGACACGCAGGGCACCGCCCAGGGCGCCGTCGACAACGTCCGCACGAACGCCGCCCCGGCCGTCGGCGAGACCGCCGACGCCGTGCTGCCGCCCGTCGCCAACACCGCCGTGCAGGGCGTGCTCCCGGTCGCGGGCCAGGCCGTCGGCGACGTGACGACCCTCGCGGGCGGTGCGGTCGGCGACGTGACGCCGTTCGCGCAGACCGTGGTCGGCGACAACGTCGCGCCGTTCGCCGCCGGTGTCACCGGCCAGGTCCAGCCGCTGGCGCAGGGCGTCGTCGGTGACAACGTGGCGCCCTTCGCGCAGAGCGTCGTCGGCGACGACGTCACCCCGTTCGCGGGCGGCGTCGTGAACGCCGTGCAGCCGCTCGTGCAGACCGTCGTGGACCAGGTCCAGCCGGTCGTGCAGGGCGTCGGCACCAGCGCGCAGGGCCTGGCGCAGGGCGTGTCTGGCGACGTGACGCCGCTCGCGCAGGGCGTCGTGGGCGACAACGTGGCCCCGTTCGCGCAGTCCCTGGTCGGCGACGACGTGGCGCCGCTGGCCGGTGGCGTGACGCAGGAGGTCGGCCCGTTCGCCCAGGACCTGACCGGCACCGTGCGCGCCGACGCCCAGCCGCTCGCGGGCAACGCCGTCACCGGTGTGCAGGGTGTGGCCGGCTCGGTGGCGCCCAGCTACCTGCCCGGCGTCTGACCTTCGCGGTTGTGCCCGTACGGCCGAAAGCCATCGGCCGGAACGGGCCGCTTTCCGCGATGGAGAGCGGGTGGTCGGCATGGGGATGCCCACCACCCGTTGACCTGCGGCCTCACCGAGCGCACCCCCGCTCGGTGAGGCCGCTCCCGTTTCCCGGGCGGACACCAGCGCGCCAAATAGCGGCACAAACAGGACACTCTGTGATGGGTATCACCGCCCATGTGTGATCTGCGATTTAGAAGCCGTCCCTGAGCGGCGATAACCTGCGAGACGGACATGCCGCGTACTCGGTCACCGTGTACGCCTCCCTAGTGACAGCGAAGTGGCGTCAGCGACAGCCTCGTCACGTGTGACAGCGGAGTCACGTTGCCCCTCGCGGCACGCCCACGCAGATAACGAACCGCGAGATCACTGATAGGGACGGACGCGCGTGGACCTGTTCGAGTACCAGGCGAGGGACCTCTTCGCCAAGCACGGTGTACCGGTGCTGGCCGGTGAAGTCATCGACACGCCTGAGGCGGCCCGCGAGGCGACCGAACGTCTTGGCGGCAAGTCCGTCGTCAAGGCGCAGGTGAAGGTCGGCGGCCGCGGCAAGGCCGGTGGCGTCAAGCTGGCCGCCACCCCCGACGAGGCCGTGCAGCACGCGACCAACATCCTCGGCATGGACATCAAGGGCCACACGGTCCACAAGGTGATGATGGCCGAGACGGCTCCGGAGATCGTGGAGGAGTACTACGTCTCCTTCCTCCTGGACCGCACCAACCGCACCTTCCTCTCCATCGCCTCCGTCGAGGGCGGCATGGAGATCGAGGAGGTGGCGGCCACCCGTCCGGAGGCCGTCGCCAAGACGCCGATCGACGCCAACGAGGGCGTGACCCCCGAGGTCGCCCGCAAGATCGTCACGGACGCCAAGTTCCCGGCCGAGGTCGCCGACCAGGTCGCCGAGATCCTCCAGACGCTGTGGAAGACCTTCGTCGAGGAGGACGCCCTCCTGGTCGAGGTCAACCCGCTCGCCAAGGTGAAGTCCGGCAAGGTCATCGCCCTCGACGGCAAGGTGTCGCTCGACGACAACGCCGACTTCCGGCACCCCGACCACGAGGCCCTTCAGGACAAGGCCGCGGCCGACCCGCTCGAGGCCGCCGCCAAGGAGAAGGACCTCAACTACGTCAAGCTCGACGGCGAGGTCGGCATCATCGGAAACGGTGCCGGTCTGGTCATGTCGACGCTGGACGTCGTCGCGTACGCCGGTGAGAAGCACGGCGGCGTGAAGCCGGCCAACTTCCTCGACATCGGTGGCGGCGCCTCCGCCCAGGTGATGGCGAACGGCCTGGAGATCATCCTCGGCGACGCCGACGTCAAGTCGGTCTTCGTCAACGTCTTCGGCGGCATCACCGCCTGCGACGAGGTCGCCAACGGCATCGTCCAGGCGCTTGCCCTCCTCGAGGAGAAGGGCGAGAAGGTCGAGAAGCCGCTCGTCGTCCGCCTCGACGGCAACAACGCCGAGCTGGGTCGCAAGATCCTCTCCGACGCCAACCACCCGCTGGTGCAGCGCGTGGACACCATGGACGGCGCGGCCGACAAGGCCGCCGAGCTCGCGGCCGCGAAGTAAGGGACGAGGGAAAACCACAGCCATGGCTATCTTCCTCAACAAGGACAGCAAGGTCATCGTCCAGGGCATGACCGGTGCCACGGGCATGAAGCACACCAAGCTCATGCTCGCCGACGGCACGAACATCGTCGGCGGTGTCAACCCGCGCAAGGCCGGCACCAACGTCGACATCGACGGCAACGAGATCCCCGTCTTCGGCACGGTCGCCGAGGCCATGGAGAAGACCGGCGCCAACGTCTCGGTCCTCTTCGTCCCGCCGGCCTTCTCGAAGGCCGCCGTGGTCGAGGCGATCGACGCCGAGATCCCGCTCGCCGTCGTCATCACCGAGGGCATCGCCGTCCACGACTCCGCCGCGTTCTACGCGTACGCGAAGTCCAAGGGCGACAAGACCCGCATCATCGGCCCGAACTGCCCCGGTCTCATCACCCCGGGCCAGTCGAACGCCGGCATCATCCCGGGCGACATCACGAAGCCGGGCCGCATCGGCCTGGTTTCGAAGTCCGGCACGCTGACGTACCAGATGATGTACGAGCTCCGTGACATCGGCTTCTCGTCCGCCGTCGGCATCGGTGGCGACCCGGTCATCGGCACCACGCACATCGACGCGCTCGCCGCGTTCGAGGCCGACCCCGAGACCGACCTCATCGTCATGATCGGCGAGATCGGCGGCGACGCCGAGGAGCGCGCGGCCGACTACATCAAGGCCAACGTGACGAAGCCGGTCGTCGGCTACGTCGCCGGCTTCACGGCGCCCGAGGGCAAGACCATGGGCCACGCCGGCGCCATCGTCTCCGGCTCCTCCGGCACCGCGCAGGCGAAGAAGGAGGCCCTCGAGGCCGCCGGCGTCAAGGTCGGCAAGACGCCGACCGAGACGGCGAAGCTGGCCCGCGAGATCCTCTCGTAACCAGCCGCACTCCGCACAGCAGTGGGCCCGCACCGGCGACGGTGCGGGCCCACTGTCGTTCCGCGCTACTGCGCCTGCGGGGCGAGCCGTTCGGGGCCGCCGCTCAGCCGCTCCCGCAGCTCCTTGCGCAGCTCGAGGTCCGCGGGCGTCAGCGGCTCGGGCCCGGTCAGCGGCGGCACGCCGGCGATCGGGGAGCCCGGCGCGGGGACCGGCTCGTAGTGCGTCGGCGCCACCCGCACGGTCAGCGCCGTCGCACCGATGATGAAGACCGTGAAGGCGACCGCGGCCCGGGTCCAGAACCGGGTGCGCCGCTCGCCGCCGCTGCGCACCACCGTCGACCCGGTCGCGTCCAGCTGCTCCGCGCTCGCCAGCTCCGTGAGCCGCCGGTGCAGCTGCTCGGGCACCGCGAGGTCGGGCAGCTTGCGGGCGATCTCCTCACGGGCGTGCAGGATGCGGTTGGCGGCGGCCGGGGTGCTGGCCTCCGTCTCCGCCGCGGTCTCCGGCAGATCGAGGCCCACCCCGTCGTACAGGAGCAGCGTGCGCCGGTACACGGGCGGCAGGTCGAGGAGTACGCCGAGGAGTTCGCGGTCCGCCGGGTCGGCGGGCGGCGCCTCGGGCTGCCGCTTGCCGGGCCGCAGGCCGTGCCACGGCGACATCGCGTACTCGTACGCCGCCGCCCGCACCCAGCCCGCCGGGTCCGGGTCGACCGCGACCGTCGGCCACTGCTGCCAGGCCTGCTGGAAGGCGCGCTCGACGGACTCACGGGCGAGGATCCGGCGCCCGGTGAGCAGATAGGTCTGCCGGACGAGGAACGGCGCGGTGTGCGTGTACAGCGCGTCGAAGGCCTCGGCGGGGGTGCGGACCGCGCCGACGGGCACCGGCTCCGGCTTCAGGACGTGGTCGACCGTGGCCACGGCCGTGGCGGGGCCCGCGGGCTTCGCGGTCACCCCCGAGGCCGCGGTCACGGTCACCGGAACGGGTGCCGCCGCTTGTGGTTCCTCCGCGGGGACCAGCTCCGCGAGGAGCCGTGCGTAGGCCTCCCGCTTCTGGCCCTTCGGGGTGGTGCGACCGGCTTCCCAGCGGCGTACGGTCTCCCGCGTCACGCCGACCCGGGCGGCGACGTCGTCGCGGGACAGCGAGCCGGCCTCGCGGAGCCTGCGGCGCTCCTTGGGCGGCGGCAGTGGGGTGGCAGCGCCCTGCGTCATCGTGAACTCCACACACCCTTTCGTGCGAAAAGGAACATAAAAGTATCTTGTGCGACACATCCGGGCTTCGCCTGTTGCGCGAGGTAAGGGCGTGTCGTTGGGAGCATGGCCCCGTGACCGATACGACCGGCCGTGCACCGTCCCTGCCCCTGCTCGTCACCCGCCTGCGGGAACGCGCCCCCGGGCCCGTCGGAGGCGCCCTGCGCGGTGCCGTCGCGGCGGGGCTCGGGCTCGGGGCCTGCGCCGTGCTCGTGATGGTGCTGTGGATCAGCTCCCCGTACCCGGACAGCGGACCCGACGGCGCGCTGCACACCGCCGCCGCGCTGTGGCTGCTCGCGCACGGCGCCGAGGTGATCAGGACGGACACCCTCTCCGGGGTGCCCGCGCCGCTGGGCGTCAGCCCCCTGCTGCTGCTCGCGCTGCCGGTGTGGCTGGTGTACCGGGCGGCGCGGGACGCCGCGGAGGAGACCGAGTCCGTCGCCGGCGTCTGGGCCGGGGTGGCGGTCGGCTATCTCGCGGTCGGCGCCGCGGCCGCCGTCTACTGCGCGGGCGGCGAACTGCGCCCCTCCTGGCTGAGCTGCGTCGCCCATCTGGTCCTGCTCACCGCGGGCGCGGCGGGCTTCGGCGTCTGGGCCGCGCGGGGACGTCCGTACGGATCACTGCCGGAGGGCTTCCTGCGCGAGGTGGGTCCGGTCGCCGTGCGGGCGGCGGCGGCCGGGGTACTGGTCCTCGTCGCGGGCGGCGCGCTGCTCGTGGCCGGGGCGCTGATCTGGCACGGGGCTGCGGTCCGCGCGTCGTTCGCGCAGGTCACGGGGGCCTGGTCGGGACGGTTCGCGGTGCTGCTGCTCTGCGCGGGCCTGGTGCCGAACGCGGCGATCTGGGGCTCCGCGTACGCGCTCGGGCCCGGGGTCGTGCTCGGCGCGGGGCACGCCGTGGGGCCGCTCGGGAGCTCGGGCGCGGCGATGCTGCCCGCGTTCCCGCTGCTGGTGGCGGTGCCGAAGGCGGGTCCCGGTTCGGCGCTCACCTGGGCGGTGGCGGCGATTCCGGTCCTCGCGGGCGTGGCGGTGGCGACGTTCGTCGGGATCGGCGGCGACGGCTGGTCGTGGCGCCGGGTGATGGGCGCGGTCGCGGTGGCCGCGGGCCTGTGCGGCGCGGCGATGGGGTGCCTGGCGGGGGCCGCCGGTGGGGCCCTCGGGCGGTCGGCGCTCGCGGAGTTCGGGCCGGTGGGATGGCTGACCGGGGCGGTGGCCGCGGGGTGGGTGTGCGCGGTGGGGGTGCCGGTGGGGTCGGCGGTGTGGTGGTGGCGCAGGCCGCGGGTCGAGCCGGACGAGGAGCCGGAGGTGGCGGAGGCCGTGGAGCAGGCGGCGCCCACCGAGCCCGCCGAGCCCGTGGAGCCGAAGGCCGGCTGGTGGGCCAAGGTGCGTGCGCTGGCGGTGGGTTCGGAGAGCCCGGACCCGTACGACAGCGACCCGTACGGCGGCGACGAGGGCACCGAGGGCCCGAAGAAGCCGGCCGCGTCGAAGAAGGGCGACTCCTTCGACGCGTTCGACCCCTTCGAGCTGTACGACTTCCTGGACGACGAGCCGCCCGTCCCGAACCCCGGAGCGGCCCACCGCACGGAGTCCGGGAACCCCGGGAACTGAGGGTCAGCGCTCGCCGAGCAGCGGGCGCAGCTCCTTCGGCAGCAGGTCCTCGCAGGACTTCTTCGCCGCGTTCGTCAGCGCGTCGGCCCGGCACTCGTAGTAGTCGCTGTAGACCATCTTCGCCGTGAACAGCGACGCCACCATCGCCAGCGCGAGCGCCCCCGTGACCAGGCCGCTGACCGCCGCCGTCGTCTGCGGGCGCGCCGTCTCCGGGCCCGCGGGACGCGGCGTCGCGGGCGCCGGGGCGTCCGGGTTCGCCGGGCGGGGCTTCATGCGGAGCGCGCTGACGCCCCAGTACAGGGCGAGCACGCCGAGCAGCAGCGCCACGTACGGCCAGCTGAACAGGGCGAAGAAGAAGCCCCACATGCCGGAGAGCAGCGCGTAGCGCGCGCGGCGCTGCGCCGGGTCCGTCGGGTCCCAGCGCATGCCGCCGGGACCGGGGCCCTGGCCCTGGCCGCCGCCCTGGTTCTCGGGCCCGCCGCCCGGACGGTCGCCGAACCGGCCGCCCTGGGCGGGGCCCGGCTGCCGGTCGCTCCACTGGCTGCCCCACGGCGAGCCGCCGCCCCGGCCCGAACCGGAGTCGGAGTCCGAGCCCTCGGGGTGGCGCGGCTGCCACGGGCGGTCGGGCGCGTCCTCGGGCGGCGGGGCGAACGGATTGTCGTCCTTCGGGCCGTCCGATTCCTTGGCGGGCGGCGACGGCGGCGTGGGTCGGCCTTCGCGCGGCAGGACGGCGCCGGTGGGCAGCGTGAGGCGAAGGCTTCGGTCCGGCATCAGATGTGCGTCTTCCCCTAGGTCGTCGGTCGCGGGTCCGCTGGCGCGGGGTACGGCGTGGCGTTCTTCACGTCAACGTCCGATGGCCGCTCAGCGTTCCGTTCCGCCGACGCTACCTGTCGGTCCGGCCCCCGTCCCGTGGGGGCCGTCGGCGGTGCCGGTATCGTTGCTGCCGGTCGGCCGCTTCGTAGGGTTCCCCGTATCGGGGACGGCGAAGCGTTCATGCGAACGCACAAAGATGCGGCCCTGCGGACCGACCGCGCAACGTAGCTCCCCTAGAAAGGGCCCCGTCGTGGCCAAGGCCAAGCGCCTCGTCGTGCTGGTCTCCGGATCAGGAACGAATCTGCAGGCTCTCCTCGATGCGATCGCGGCGCAGGGAGCCGACGCGTACGGCGCCGAGATCGTCGCCGTCGGAGCCGACCGCGACGGCATCGTCGGCCTGGAGCGCGCCGAGCGCGCGGGCCTGCCCACGTTCGTGTGCCGCGTGAAGGACCACGCCACCCGCGAGGAGTGGGACCGCGCCCTCGCCGAGGCCACCGCCGCGTACGAGCCGGACCTGGTGGTGTCCGCGGGGTTCATGAAGATCGTGGGCAAGGAGTTCCTGGCCCGTTTCGGCGGCCGGTTCGTGAACACGCACCCCGCCCTGCTGCCCAGTTTTCCCGGTGCGCACGGTGTGCGGGACGCGCTCGCGTACGGCGCCAGGGTCACCGGATGCACCGTCCACTTTGTCGACGACGGCGTCGACACCGGCCCGATCATCGCCCAGGGCGTGGTCGAGGTCCGGGACGAGGACGACGAAAGCGCTCTGCACGAGCGCATCAAGGAAGTCGAGCGCACGCTGCTCGTCGATGTCGTGGGGCGGCTCGCCCGTAACGGCTTCAGCATTGAGGGACGAAAGGTAGTTATCCCGTGAGCGCCGAGAACAAGCGGCCCATCCGCCGTGCACTGGTGAGCGTCTACGACAAGACGGGTCTGGAGGAGCTGGCGCGCGGGCTCCACGAGGCGGGCGTCGAGCTCGTGTCGACGGGCTCCACCGCCGGGAAGATCGCCTCCGCGGGCGTGCCGGTCACCAAGGTCGAGGAGCTGACCGGGTTCCCCGAGTGCCTCGACGGCCGGGTGAAGACGCTGCACCCGAAGGTGCACGCCGGCATCCTCGCCGACCTGCGCCTCGAGGACCACCAGAAGCAGCTCGCCGACCTCGGCGTGAAGCCCTTCGACCTCGTGGTCGTGAACCTGTACCCGTTCAAGGAGACCGTCGCCTCCGGCGCGACCCCCGACGAGTGCGTCGAGCAGATCGACATCGGCGGCCCCTCCATGGTCCGCGCCGCCGCCAAGAACCACCCGTCGGTCGCGGTCGTCGTGAACCCGGCCGCGTACGGCGACGTGCTGAGCGCCGTCGCGGACGGCGGCTTCGACCTGACCGCCCGCAAGCGGCTCGCCGCCGAGGCCTTCCGGCACACCGCCGAGTACGACATCGCGGTCGCGAGCTGGTTCGCGAGCGCCTACGCGCCCGCCGACGACTCGCAGTTCCCCGAGTTCGTCGCCGCCGCCCTGGAGCGCAAGAACACCCTGCGCTACGGCGAGAACCCGCACCAGCCCGCGGCGCTCTACGTCGACGGCACCGGCACCGGTCTCGCCGAGGCGGAGCAGCTGCACGGCAAGGAGATGTCGTACAACAACTACACGGACACGGACGCCGCGCGCCGTGCCGCGTACGACCACGAGGACCCCTGCGTCGCGATCATCAAGCACGCGAACCCCTGCGGCATCGCCGTCGCCTCGAACGTCGCGGAGGCGCACCGCAAGGCGCACGCCTGCGACCCGCTGTCCGCGTTCGGCGGCGTCATCGCCGTGAACCGTCCGGTCACCAAGGAGATGGCGGAGCAGGTCGCCGAGATCTTCACCGAGGTCATCGTCGCGCCCGACTACGAGGACGGCGCCCTCGAGGCCCTCACCAAGAAGAAGAACATCCGCGTCCTGAAGGCCCCTGCCGCGCCCGCGCACCCGGCCGAGGTCAAGCCCATCGACGGCGGCGCGCTGCTCCAGGTCACCGACCGGCTCCAGGCCGACGGCGACAACCCGGCCTCCTGGACCCTCGCGACCGGCGACGCGCTCTCGCAGGGCGAGCTGGACGAGCTGGCGTTCGCCTGGCGGGCCTGCCGCGCGGTGAAGTCCAACGCGATCCTGCTCGCCAAGGACGGCGCCTCCGTCGGCGTCGGCATGGGCCAGGTCAACCGCGTCGACTCCGCGAAGCTCGCCGTCGAGCGGGCCGGCGAGGAGCGGGCGCGCGGCTCGTACGCCGCGTCCGACGCGTTCTTCCCGTTCCCCGACGGCCTGGAGATCCTGACCGCCGCTGGCGTCAAGGCCGTGGTGCAGCCGGGCGGTTCGGTCCGTGACGAGCTGGTCGTCGAGGCCGCGAAGAAGGCGGGCGTGACGATGTACTTCACGGGCACGCGCCACTTCTTCCACTGAGCCGCGTCCGCACACGACGAAGGGCCCGCCGGTCTCGACCGGCGGGCCCTTCGTCGTGGTGTCAGGAGTTGGTGACGACCGCGGTCTTCGCGGCCTTGTCGTGCCAGCCCTGGAGGCGGCCCGACTTGTCCCAGAACGGGGAGAGGTAGACCAGGATCGCGCCGACGTAGCAGACGAACGCGCCGACCATCGGGATCAGGTAGCGCACGAGCGCCGCGCCGAAGCCCGGCTTGGCGCCGGTCTCGGAGTTGACGACGCGGATGCCGACCGCCAGCTTGCCGAGGGTCGCGCCGACGGTGGCGATCATCACCACTTCGTAGACGAGCACGAGCGCCATCAGGACGCCCATGATGGCGAGGACGGCGCCGAACACGCTGGACGAGGCGTCGTTGACGCAGGACTCGTAGTCCGAGGCGTACGGGTCGCAGTCCTGGAACGACGCGACCGACCCCAGCACCCCGGCGAAGGAGATGATGGAGTAGACGACGCCCAGCAGCACACCGTCGATGGCGCGGGCACCGAAGCGGCGCCCCATCGAGGCCGGGGCGCCCGCGCCGGCCTGCGGGAAGTACCCGCCGGGACCGGGCTGCTGCGGGTACGCGCCGTACGGCTGCTGCTGTTGCGGGTAGCCGTACGCCTGCTGCGGCGGGACGCCCTGCGGGGCCTGCTGCGGGTAGGGGCCCGGCTGCGGCGGCTGCTGGCCGTACGGGTTGCCGGGCTGCTGCGGCTGCTGGCCGTAGGGGTTGTTCGGGTCGCCGAAACTCATGGCGGGAATCCTCCGGTGAGCGGATGGGGACGGAGCGGATCGGCGGAGGATCACACGCCTAGCGGTCGCCCGGAGCGGCAGTCCCCCCTGCCGCTGATCCGCGGCACTGCGCGGATCATGCTCGTAAACCGGACACCCATCTGTCCAGTGGGCTCCGCAGGCTGTTGTTCAAGTGCAACTTGGGTGAATCCCCGCCGCCCTGAAAGAATGGGCGCATGACCGCCCAGATTCTCGATGGCAAGGCCACCGCAGCCGCGATCAAGTCCGATCTGACCGCCCGCGTGGCGGCGCTGAAGGAGAAGGGGGTCACGCCGGGGCTCGGCACGATCCTCGTGGGGGAGGACCCCGGAAGCCAGAAGTACGTCGCGGGCAAGCACCGCGACTGCGCGCAGGTCGGCATCGCGTCGATCCAGCGCGAGCTGCCCGCGACGGCCACCCAGGAGGAGATCGAGGCCGTCGTCCGCGAGCTCAACGAGGACCCGGCCTGCACCGGCTACATCGTGCAGCTGCCGCTCCCCAAGGGCATCGACGAGAACCGCGTCCTCGAGCTGATGGACCCGGACAAGGACGCCGACGGCCTGCACCCGATGAACCTCGGCCGCCTCGTCCTCAACGAGCCGGCGCCGCTGCCCTGCACCCCGTACGGCATCATCACGCTGCTGCGCCGGCACGGCGTGGAGATCAAGGGCGCCGAGGTCGTCGTCGTCGGCCGCGGCGTCACCATCGGCCGCCCGATGCCGCTGCTGCTCACCCGCAAGTCCGAGAACGCGACGGTGACGCAGTGCCACACCGGCACCCGTGACCTGGCCGCGCACCTCAAGCGCGCCGACATCGTCGTGGCCGCCGCGGGCGTGCCGCACCTGATCAAGCCGGAGGACGTGAAGCCGGGCGCCGCCGTGCTCGACGTCGGCGTCTCGCGCGACGAGAACGGCAAGATCGTCGGCGATGTGCACCCCGGTGTCGCCGAGGTCGCGGGCTGGATCTCCCCGAACCCGGGCGGCGTGGGCCCGATGACCCGCGCCCAGCTCCTCGTGAACGTGGTCGAGGCCGCCGAACGGGACGCGAACGGTGTCGGCTGACGCGGCGGGCGCCGCCGACGACGCGAAGAAGACCGGCAGCCGGCGCTTCCCGCGGATCACGCGCGACACCGCGCGCCCCGAGGGCGGCGGCCGCGCCGCTCCCGGCGACGCTCCGGCGCCCGCCCGCCAGTGGCCGCTCATCGCGGTCCTGTCGGTGACCGCGCTCGGGCTGCTGCTCACCGCCTTCGGCCTGTTCCGCGTCGGCACGATCCTGGTCGGCGTCGCGCTGCTCGGCGCGGCCGTGCTGCGCCGGGTGCTGCCGGACGTCGGGATGCTGGCCGTGCGCTCCCGGTTCACCGACATGATCACGTGCTCCGGGCTCGGCCTCGTGATCGTGCTGCTCGCGCTGATGGCGCAGCCCGACCCGTGGCTGAAACTGCCGTTCCTCCAGGACACGTTGCACTTCACCGTGCGCTGAGCGCGCACCGGTCGACGGGCGGGGCCTCCTCAGTGGGGGCCCCGCCTTCTTTGCGTGGAGGGCAGGCGTCCTCCGCCTGGAGGCCATGCCTCCTTTTGTGGTGATCTCCGGCACGTTCTTGGGGTTTTCGGTACACGAAACGCGGTGCACGCTGTCGAATGACCCCGTGCGCCCCCGCTCCGGGAACTGACATCCTGGCTTCCCGCATCCCAATGGGTAGCCAGTGGGGGCCGCAGCGCGACGCGCGCGGCGCGGGGGAACAGGCACGCGGGGGGAATAAGGGGGAAGGGCGATATGCCTCGTTGGAAGGCGCTACCGGAGGAACTCGACCCACAGGTCAAGGAGTTCGCCGGACAGCTGCGCCGACTCGTGGACCGCAGCGGCCTGGGGATCGCCGCGCTCGCGGACCGCACCGGGTACAGCAAGACGTCGTGGGAGCGGTACCTGAACGGCCGGCTGCTGGCACCCAAGGGAGCCATCGTCGCGCTCGCCGAGGTGACGGGCACCAATCCCGTCCATCTGACGACGATGTGGGAGCTCGCGGAGCGCGCGTGGAGCCGCTCCGAGATGCGCCACGACATGACCATGGAAGCCATTCGGATATCCCAGGCGCGGGCCGCGCTGGGCGAGTTCGGGAGCGCTGCGCAGACCACGCAGACGAAACCGGCCAGGTCCAGGCCCGCCAAGCCCGCCAAGGCGCCCCAGCAGGCCGCCGAGCCGGTCCGCCCGAGCGTCCCGCGGCAGCCGTCGGCGGCGAGCGTGGACCAGTTCGGGCCGCCGCCCGTGCTCCCGCAGCAGGGCACCCCGCGCGGCGCCGTGCCCGGCGGCGGCAGGCGGCGGCTGCTCATGTTCGGGGCCGGGGCGCTGGGCGCCGCCCTGCTCGTCGCCATCGCCTTCTTCGTCCTGAACGGGAAGGGCGACGGCGGCCCCGAGGCGAAGAAGTCGCCCTCGCCGACCGCGAGCGCGCCCCAACTGCCCGACGGCGTGAAGTGCGTGGGCGCGAGCTGCGGCGGCAAGGACCCCGAGGCCATGAACTGCGGCGGGGCCCTGGCCACGAACTCCACGGACGCCGTGGTCGGCACCGTCACCGTCCAGGTCCGCTACAGCAAGACCTGCAAGGCCGCCTGGGCCCGCATCCAGGGCGCGGCGCCCGGCGACGAGGTGCGCCTCCAGAAGGGCGCCACGGCCTCGAAGAAGGGCACGGTCGGCACCGCCGACACGGACGCGTACACGCCGATGATGGCCGTGGACACGGCCTCCGACGTGAAGGCGTGCGTGACGCTCGCGAACGGGCAGAAGGGCTGCACGCGGTAGTTCCGGTACGGACGGGGCATGGTCGCGCCGCTTCGGGGAAGGCGCGGTAGTACCCCCACGGGAGTCACGCAGGAGCACCCCCACGGCGGCCGTCCGAGCCTCACTCTCCCGGGCTCGGCGGCCGTCCTCGTGTTCGGGCGGTTGGCACGCAGGGGTGACGGGCGGGCGCTGTGGGGCGAGCCACATGTACCTGTGGTTCCCCTTCCGGCCGGGCGCGATAGCCTGACGAACGGATCTCTTGATACCAAGAGATCGATCAAATGACCTGCTGTCCTACGGAGAACGCCATGACCCGCACTCCCGTGAACGTCACCGTCACCGGCGCCGCCGGCCAGATCGGCTACGCACTGCTCTTCCGCATCGCCTCCGGCCAGCTGCTCGGCGCGGACGTGCCGGTCAAGCTGCGTCTCCTGGAGATCACCCCGGCGCTCAAGGCCGCCGAGGGCACCGCCATGGAGCTCGACGACTGCGCCTTCCCGCTGCTCCAGGGCATCGAGATCACCGACGACCCGAACGTCGCCTTCGACGGTGCCAACGTCGGCCTCCTCGTCGGCGCCCGCCCGCGCACGAAGGGCATGGAGCGCGGTGACCTCCTCGAGGCCAACGGCGGCATCTTCAAGCCCCAGGGCAAGGCCATCAACGACCACGCCGCGGACGACATCAAGGTCCTCGTCGTCGGCAACCCGGCCAACACGAACGCGCTGATCGCCCAGGCCGCCGCCCCGGACGTACCGGCCGAGCGCTTCACCGCCATGACCCGCCTCGACCACAACCGCGCGCTGACCCAGCTCGCGA
This sequence comes from Streptomyces sp. SDT5-1, assembly GCF_052245995.1. Lineage (NCBI taxonomy): Bacteria > Bacillati > Actinomycetota > Actinomycetes > Kitasatosporales > Streptomycetaceae > Streptomyces > Streptomyces sp. SDT5-1. Next base: position 5,106,148 of record NZ_CM125963.1, read on the forward strand.
AGAAGTCGGGCGCCACGGTCGCCGACATCCAGCGCCTGACCATCTGGGGCAACCACTCGGCGACCCAGTACCCGGACATCTTCCAGGCCACCGTCGCCGGCAAGCCCGCCATCGAGGCCATCGGCAACGACGAGAAGTGGCTGGCCGAGGACTTCATCCCGACCGTCGCCAAGCGCGGCGCCGCGATCATCGAGGCCCGTGGCGCGTCCTCCGCCGCCTCCGCCGCCAACGCCGCCATCGACCACGTCCACACGTGGGTGAACGGCACGGCCGAGGGCGACTGGACCTCCATGGGTATCCCGTCGGACGGCTCCTACGGCGTGCCGGAGGGCATCATCTCCTCCTTCCCGGTCACCACGAAGGACGGCAAGTACGAGATCGTCCAGGGCCTGGAGATCAACGAGTTCTCGCGCACGCGCATCGACGCGTCCGTGCAGGAGCTCGTGGACGAGCGCGAGGCCGTGCGCGGCCTGGGCCTCATCTGATCCACGCCCCGCAGGGCTCAGACCGCCCGCGGTGGGTCGCTCCGACCCGCCGCGGGCGGTTTCGTCTGTCATGACGGCCCGCCGTCACGTTCCGTCACGCGGGTTTCTCGAAACGCAGTCGCATCCGCTATCTTTCCAACCTTCAATGGCAACAGGGAAGTTGGGCGATGCAGGAGCCTTTGCGTGCGGAGCGGCACACGTCCAGCGAGGCCACCCGGCTGCTGAGCGCGGGCGCCTACCTCGACCGCGGATTCCGGCGCGCGGTGGTCGGCGAGCTGATCGGCAACGCGAACAGGCCGGTCGCCCCCTCGCTCGGCGTCGACGTGCTCACGGTCCTGGCGCACGCGGTGCGGGCCCGCAGCCAGGAGGTGCTCGCCGCCCTCGGGCTGCTCGTGGTCTGGGTGGGGTTCTTCCTCGTCGAGGCCGAGATGACGGACTCCGGGAGCGCGTACTTCAGCGCCGACGCGGTCACCTCGTCCCTCGACCGGTTCACCTCGGACCCCACGTCGCTCGCGGGCCTCGCGCCGTACTGGTACGCGACCGTGTGCGCGGCCCTGCTGCTGGCCCGCTGGTTCGCCGGCCGGCGCCCCGTCCCGTATGCGCCGGTCGAGCGGGACCAGCAGGAGTCGACGCTGGACGTCGCGCGCTTCTTCGGGCGCTGGCGGCGCCGCCTCGGCCGGTTCGCGATCCTGTGGGCGTGGATCAACATGGCGGCCTACTGGGTCGCGGCGTTCCGCTCGATCAAGGACGACCCGTTCCCGGTGATCTTCCCGGTCGCCATGGCGCTGGTGATCTGGATCCACCGCACCCAGGTCGAGGGCGTGCTCCGCGACGAGCTGGGCCGCGACGCCTTCCTGGACAACCCGCCCGCCATCGGGCTTCCCGAGACCCCGCGCTGCCGCCGCGTCGCCGAGGCCATCGCCCGTGAGCAGCACGCCCACGGCGCCCTGTACGACGCGCACCTGCCGTTCGTCGGGGCCGGCGTCCCGTACCAGCCGTGGTCCTTCGCGCTCGAACTGAAGCCGGACGAGCGGGCCGACGGCAAGGCGTCGGTGCCCGCGCAGGCCGGCGAGGAGAAGCACCACGAGCTCACCGCGAGCCGGGTCGTGGCACTCGTCGCCGAACCGCTGCAACGGCTGCGCGACGCGGCTGCCGAGCACAGCGTCGACCGGCTGCGGGACCTGGACATCGAGGAGTTCGTCTACCTGCCCGCCGGTGTGGACCGGGCCGCCGGGTTCTTCCCCGCGCACCCCGGAGACGACGGCATCGACCAGCACATCCGGTCCGCCGTCGACGAGGGCGGCGAGGGTCGCAGGCACTTCCTGCGGCTGCGGGTCGGAGCCTGGGACGAGCAGGTCGTCGTCACCGTCTTCGTACGGATCCACACACAGGGCCGGATGCTCGTCCTCGAAGTGGCGCCGCACGTCCTCGGCCCCGTGCGCGAGGAGTTCCGCGACGTCGACGCCGTCGTCGGACCGCTCGGCCCGTTCGACGTGGTGCGGGGCGCGCTCAAGGCCCTGTTCCTCGCGCCGACCGCGATGTTCGCGCTCGGCTGGTCGGCGGGCCGTACGGTCACCGAGGCGGCCCGCACCGTCTGGGAGGCGCCCGAGCGCCGCGCGCCCGGCGCCCCGGTCAAGTCCGTGCGGGAGATGGGCGGTTCGGGAGAGCTCTCGCTCTTCCAGGAGATGGACGTCAGCCGGTACGTGAAGACGATCCAGGACCGGATCGCGAGCGGCGTCCGCGACGCGCTGGAGCGCAGCGGCTACAAGACGGACCGCTTCGAGCAGCAGATCGTCAACGTGAACGAGGGCGGCCTGTTCATCAAGGACATGAGCGGCGGATACGCGGTCGGCACGGTCTCGGGCCGCGCCGTCGCGGTGGGCGACAACAGTCGGGCCACGGGTACGGCAGGGGAGCAGGGATGAGCGGGGAGCAGCAGGACACGGGCGCGGCCACGTTCCGGATCGGGCAGGTCAGCGGCAAGGCGGTGGCCATCGGCGACCACAGCAGCGCCACCAACTACGAGGCGCCGGGCGGCCGGGGCCCCGCGGACGAGGACACCGCCGCGCTCCTCGAGGCACTGCGCGCGCTGCGCGGCGAACTCGAGGCCGCGCCGCTCGCGCCGACCGACGCCACCCGCGAGGCCGACCGCGAACTCGCCGCCGCCGAGGACGAGATCGCGAGTACGGGCGAGGCCACACCCGGCCTGCTCCAGCGCCTCCAGGCCCTCGTCGTGCCCGGCGAGGCGGTCCTCGGCCTGCTGGCGTCCGCGGCGAGCGTGGCCGAGGCCGTGCAGAAGCTCGTGGGAGCGGCATGACCGTCCCCGAGAAGGCCGACCCGCGGGCCGAGCGGGCCCCGGTCCCCGCACAGGTCTACGACCCCCGGTACCAGCGGTGGGTGCAGGACGACCGGGAGCTCGTACGCCGCCGCTCCCGGCTCGTGCGCGTGCAGCGCGTGGCGATGCTCTCGCTCGCCGGGGTGCTGCTCGTGTCGTCGGCGGGCTTCACGGTCTGGCGGGCCGTCGAGCGGCACAACGACAAGGTCGAGGCGCAGCGGGCCGCGGCGTCCGCGAGCGCGCGGGCGCGGGCCGAGGAGTCCCGCGCCGCGAAGGCCAGCGCCTCGGCGTCCGCGCTCGCCCGCGACCAGGCGCTCGCCGACCCCTCGGACTCCGACATCTCCGCGAAGCCCCCGGCGGGCTACGAGCGGTACGAGGACGACGAGGGCTGGACCGCCGACGTGCCCGAGGGCTGGAAGCGGACCGCGCAGCAGCGCGAGGGCCACCCCTCCGTGGTCACGTACGAGAGCAAGGACGGCTCGCGGCGGCTGATGATCTTCGGTGTCGAGGAGTCGGACCCGCTGTCGTCCGTGCAGCTCGCCGACCGGTACCTGGCGGGCAAGGAGGACGGCAAGGGCGCCGAGGGCTACCACCGGCTCGGAATGGGCAAGCTGCCCGGCACCGGCTCCGACGACGGCTACGGGACGCCCGCCGCCTACCTGGAGTACACGTACACCGACAAGGAGTCGGGCGACGAGCGCCGCACCCTCGACGAGCGGTTCAGCGCGGCCGACGGCTATCTGTACGCGGTGACCGCCACCGGCGCGGCATCGGGCAAGGGAAAGGCGGAGGCCAAGCTGGTGAAGACGGTCCTCGCCTCGTTCTGCCCACGTGGCACGACGTGCACTCCGGCGTGACCGACGTGAGGTAGCGCACTTTCTGTCGGGCTTCGCGCATGCTTTCGGCGGGCCCGGGCAGGGGCTTGCGACGTCACCGTAGGAACGCCGGGAGAGCGTTCTGCGGTGCTCGGGGGACATTCCCGGAACGGAAGGCGAAGCAGGTCGTGTCAGTGCAAAACACCATTCATGTCGACGGAGAGTGGCGCGGGGCCGCAGCAGGGGCCACGCGCGAGATCCTCGACCCTGCGGATGCCGAACCGTTCGCCGTGATCGCCGAGGGCTCCACCGAGGACGCCGACGCCGCGATCGCCGCCGCGCGCCGCGCCTTCGACGAGGGCCCCTGGCCGCACACCCCGGTCGCCGAGCGCGCCGCGCTGCTGCGCCGCGTCGCCGACCTCCTCGTACGGGACCGGGAGAAGATCGGTCTCCTGGAGAGCCGGGACGCGGGCAAGACCGTCGAGGAGGGCCGCGTCGACGTCGACTGCGTCGCCGACGCCTTCCGCTACTTCGCCGACCTCGTCGTCGGCGAGGGCGCGGGCCGGGTCGTCGACGCCGGCTCCGACGACATCCACAGCGTCGTCGTGCACGAGCCCGTCGGCGTCTGCACGATGATCACGCCCTGGAACTACCCGCTGCTCCAGGCCAGCTGGAAGATCGCCCCGGCGCTCGCCGCAGGCAACACCTTCGTCATCAAGCCGAGCGAGATCACGCCGATGACCACGGTCGTGCTCATCGAGCTGCTGATCGAGGCCGGTCTGCCGCAGGGCGTCGCCAACATCGTGACCGGCCCCGGCGCCACCGTCGGCGCCCGGCTCTCCGACCACCCCGACGTCGACCTCGTCTCCTTCACCGGTGGCCTGGTCAGCGGCACCAAGGTCGCGCAGGCCGCCGCCGCCGACGTCAAGAAGGTCGCCCTCGAACTCGGCGGCAAGAACCCGAACGTGGTCTTCGCCGACGCCTGCGAGACCGACGAGGACTTCGACACCGCCGTCGACCAGGCGCTCAACGCCGCCTTCATCCACAGCGGCCAGGTCTGCTCCGCCGGGTCCCGCCTCATCATCGAGGAGTCCGTCCGCGAGCGCTTCGTCGCCGAGCTCACCCGCCGCGCCGAGAAGATCCGCCTCGGCCGCGGCACCGAGGAAGGCGTCGAGTGCGGCCCGCTCGTCAGCGAGCAGCAGCGCGACAAGACCGAGGGCTACGTCGCGTCCGCGCTCGCCGAGGGCGCCGTGCTGCGCTGCGGCGGCAAGCGCCCCGAGGCCTCCGACACCCGGCCCGCCACCGGCTACTTCTACGAGCCGACCGTCCTCGACCAGTGCCACCGCGAGATGCGCGTGGTCCGCGAGGAGACCTTCGGCCCGATCCTCACCGTCGAGACCTTCCGCACCGAGGACGAGGCCGTCGCGCTCGCCAACGACACCGAGTACGGCCTCGCCGGTGGCGTCTGGACGACCGACGCGGGCCGCGCCCGCCGCATGGCCCGCCGCCTGCGCCACGGCACCGTCTGGATCAACGACTTCCACCCCTACCTGCCGCAGGCCGAGTGGGGCGGCTTCGGGAAGAGCGGCGTGGGCCGCGAGCTGGGCCCCGCCGGGCTCGCCGAGTACCGCGAGAGCAAGCACGTGTACCAGAACCTGGCGCCCAAGCCGGTCCGCTGGTTCGCCGGCTGACACCACCGCTCCCCGCGACACCCCCGTCCCCACCCACGTACGTCCCCTCATTACGCGAAGCACCTTGCTACGCCCAGGAGTTGAACCATGTCCGAGAACACCTACGACTACGTCATCGTCGGTGGCGGCACCGCGGGATCGGTGATCGCCTCACGGCTCACCGAGAACCCGGACGTCACCGTCGCCGTCATCGAGGGCGGTCCCAGTGACATCGACCGCGACGACGTGCTGACGCTGCGCCGCTGGCTCGGCCTGCTCGGCGGCGACCTCGACTACGGCTACACCACCACGGAGCAGCCGCGCGGCAACTCGCACATCCTGCACAGCCGCGCCAAGGTGCTCGGCGGCTGCTCGTCGCACAACACGCTCATCTCGTTCAAGCCGCTGCCCGGCGACTGGGACGAGTGGGCCGCCGCGGGCGCCGAGGGCTGGGACCACAAGGCGATGGACCCGTACTTCGGCAAGCTGCGCAACAACATCGTGCCGGTCGACCCGAAGGACCGGAACGCGATCGCGAGCGACTTCGTGGAGGCCGCGCAGGCCGCGACGGGCGTGCCGCGCGTCGAGGGCTTCAACAAGGGCCCGTTCAAGGACGGCGTCGGCTTCTTCGACCTGGCGTACCACCCGGAGAACAACAAGCGCTCTTCGGCGTCGGTGGCGTACCTGCACCCGCACATGGAGGCGGGCGACCGCCCCAACCTGACGCTCCTGCTGGAGACCTGGGCGTACAAGCTCGAATTCGACTCCACCGAGCAGGGCCTGACCGCGCGCGGCGTGCGCGTGCGCGGCAAGGACGGCGTGGAGAAGCTCATATCCGCGCGCAACGAGGTCCTCGTGTGCGCCGGCGCCGTCGACACCCCGCGCCTCCTGATGCACTCCGGCATCGGCCCCAAGGCCGACCTGGAGGCCCTCGGCATCCCGGTCCTGCACGATCTGCCGGGCGTCGGCGAGAACCTGCTCGACCACCCGGAGTCGGTCATCGTCTGGGAGACGAACGGCCCGATCCCCGAGAACAGCGCGATGGACTCCGACGCGGGCCTGTTCATCCAGCGGGACCCCGAGGCCGCCGGCCCGGACCTGATGTTCCACTTCTACCAAATCCCGTTCACGGACAACCCGGAGCGGCTCGGCTACGAGAAGCCCGAGCACGGGGTGTCCATGACGCCGAACATCCCCAAGCCGAAGAGCCGCGGCCGCGTCTACCTGACCAGCGCGGACCCCGAGGTCAAGCCCGCCCTCGACTTCCGGTACTTCACGGACGAGGACGACTACGACGGCAGGACGCTCGTCGACGGCATCAAGATCGCGCGTGAGATCGCCAAGACCGAGCCGCTGGCCGGCTGGCTCAAGCGCGAGGTCTGCCCCGGCCCCGACGTCACCGACGACGAGGCCCTCAGCGAGTACGCGCGCAAGGTCGCGCACACCGTCTACCACCCCGCCGGTACTTGCCGCATGGGTGCTGCGGACGACGAACTCGCCGTGGTAGACCCGCAGTTGAAGGTCCGCGGGCTGCAGTCCATCCGTATCGCCGATGCGTCCGTCTTCCCGACGATGCCCGCGGTGAACCCGATGATCGGGGTCCTCATGGTCGGGGAGAAGTGCGCCGAGTTGCTGGGTGGTGATGCGTGATGAGCGCGACCTTGACTCCCTCGAACGCCGGTGAGCGGGCCGATGCCGGCTCCGAGTCCGTGTTCGCCGTACGCAATCTGTGGAAGGTCTTCGGACCGAAGGCCGACCGGATCCCCGGCCGGGCCGACCTCGCCGATCTGAGCGCCGCCGAGCTGCGCGCCGAGACCGGCTGCACGGCCGCCGTGCGCGACGTCTCGTTCGACGTGAAGCGCGGGGAGGTCTTCGTTGTCATGGGCCTGTCGGGCTCCGGCAAGTCGACCCTCGTACGCTGCCTGACCAGGCTCATCGAGCCGACGTCCGGCACGCTGGAGATCGACGGCGAGGACGTCCTCGGCATGGACAGGTCCCGACTGCGCGCCCTGCGCCGCCACCGCGCGGCCATGGTCTTCCAGCACTTCGGGCTGCTCCCGCACCGCACGGTCCTCGACAACGTCGCGTACGGCCTGGAGATCCAGGGCGTGGGCCGCGCCGAGCGCCGCGCGAAGGCCATGGAGGTCGTCGCGAAGGTGGGCCTCGAGGGCCTGGAGTCGCGCCGCCCCGGCCAGCTGTCCGGCGGCCAGCAGCAGCGCGTCGGCCTGGCGCGCGCGCTCGCCGTCGACCCCGAAGTCCTCCTGTTCGACGAGCCGTTCAGCGCGCTCGACCCGCTCATCCGGCGGGACATGCAGGAGGAGGTCGTGCGCCTGCACCGCGAGGAGGGCCGCACGATGGTCTTCATCACCCACGACCTCCAGGAGGCGCTGCGGCTCGGTGACCGGATCGCGCTCATGCGCGACGGCAAGGTCGTCCAGCTCGGCACGCCCGAGGAGATCGTGGGCGCGCCCGCGGACGACTACGTCCGGGAGTTCGTGCGTGACGTGCCGCGCGAGCAGGTCATGACGGTGCGCAGGGCCATGCGGCCCGCCGACCCGGACGAGCTGGACCGCGGTCCTTCCATCGAGCCGACGGCGACGGTGTCGGAGGCGATCGAGGCGGTTGCCTCCAGCGGGTTCGCGGTGCGGGTGGTGGACCAGGGCGAATGTGTCGGCGTGGTCGACCACGAGCGGCTGCTCGGTGTGGTCGCGGGTGTGTCGTCCGAGCCCGGCACCGCGCCTACGCCTCGGGGCTCCGCCCCGGACCCCGCGCCTCAATCGCCGGCGGGGCTCGATGAGCGTGAGCCGGCCGATGAGGAGGCCCCCGCACCGGGTGACCCCGACGAGGGGACCGTCTGATGGCTGTCGCTGCAACGGCCGCTCCGGCCAAGAGCACGGGTGACCGCCCCCGTGCCCTGTGGCGGAACCGCGCCCTGGGCAAGATCGTGCTGCTCGCCGTCGCCGCGGCGATCCTGATCCCGCTGGCGCACGCCAAGTGGCACAGCGGGACCTGGCCCGGCGCGCTCACCGTCGACCTGACCGAACCGCTCGGCAAGGCCACGGACTGGGTGATCGACAACCGGGACAGCCACCCGCTGTTCCTGTACTTCTTCGGCTACATCAGCAACGCCGTCGTCCTCTCCGTGCGCGCCGTCTACCTCGTGCTGCTCGCCGCCGGCTGGGCCGGCGTGACGGCCGCGGCCGGACTGATCGCCTGGCGCGTCGCCGGCTGGCGCCTCGCCGCGTCCTCCGTCGTCGCGCTCCTCGTCTGCGGCGTCCTCGGCATGTGGGTCCCCACCATGCAGACGCTCGCGCTCATGGTGATCGCTGTGCTCGTCTCCGTGATCCTCGGCGCGGTCCTCGGCCTCGCCGCCGGACTGAGCGACACCATGCACCGGGCGCTGCGCCCGGTCCTCGACACCATGCAGGTGCTCCCGGCGTACGCGTACCTGCTGCCGGTCGTCCTCGTCTTCGGCATGGGCGTCCCCGCGGCCGTACTCGCCACCGTCATCTACGCCGCCCCGCCCATGGCCCGCCTCACGGCGCTCGGCCTGCGCTCGGCGGACGGCGGCGTGATGGAGGCCGTCACGTCCCTCGGTGCCACGGCCCGCCAACGCCTGCTGAGCGCCCGCCTTCCGCTGGCCCGCAAGGAACTCCTGCTCGGCCTCAACCAGACGATCATGATGGCGCTCTCCATGGCCGTCATCGCCTCCGTCATCGGCGCCGGCGGCCTCGGCGACCGCGTCTACCAGGCGCTCGCCTCCGTCGACGTCGGCGCCGCCCTCGCGGCCGGCATCCCGATCGTGCTGCTCGCCGTGATCCTCGACCGGGTCACCGCGGCGGCGGGCGAGCGGATGGGCTCGCACGAGACATCCCCCGCCCCGTGGAAGTGGGGCGTGGTCGCGCTCGGCACCGTGGTCGTCGCCCTCGCGGCCCGTTTCCTCGACCGCCTCGACTGGCCGGACGCCTGGACCGTCAACATCGCGACGCCCGTCAACGACGCGGTCGACTGGATGACGGACCACCTGTACTCCGGCGTCCCGTACATCGGCGGCACCGCCGACTGGGCCGCGCACTTCACCACCGGCGTCCTCAACCCGGTGCGCGACGGACTCACCTGGCTGCCCTGGTGGTCGGTGCTGCTGATCGTCGCCGCGCTGTCCTGGCTGATCGGCACCTGGCGCACCGCGCTGACCGCCGTCCTCGCGATGGCCGCCATCGGCGTACTGGGGGTGTGGAAGCCGTCCCTCGACACGCTGTCGCAGGTCATCGCGGCCGTCCTGGTCACGCTGGTCCTCGGCATCGCGATCGGCATCGCGGCCGCCCGCAGCGAACGCCTCGAGCGTCTGCTCCGCCCGGTCCTCGACGTGTTCCAGACGATGCCGCAGTTCGTGTACCTGATCCCGGTCGTCGCCCTCTTCGGCGTCGGCCGCGCCCCGGCGGTGGCGGCGGCCGTCGTCTACGCCCTCCCCGCCGTCGTACGCATCACGACGCAGGGCCTGCGGCAGGTGGACCCGGCCGCGATGGAGTCGTCCCGCTCGATGGGCGCCACCACCTGGCAGCAGCTGCGCCAGGTCCAGCTCCCGCTGGCCCGCCCGGCGTTGCTCCTCGCCGTCAACCAGGGCGTCGTCCTGGTCCTCGCCGTCGTCATCATCGGCGGCCTGGTCGGCGGTGGCGCGCTCGGCTACGACGTCGTCTTCGGCCTCGCGCAGGGCGACCTCGCCACGGGCCTCGTCGCGGGCGCCGCGATCGTCTGCCTCGGCCTGATGCTGGACCGGGTGACGCAGCCGACGCAACGCCGCGAGAACGCCGGAAAGGGGGCGTGACATGCGCCGAACTCGTAAGACGATGACGGCGGTCACGGGTGCGCTGCTCCTCCTGACGGCCACCGGCTGCGGCGCCGCCGACATGACCAAGCAGTCCTCCCCGTACGCCAACGCGCAGGGCGCCAAGACGGTGACCCTCTCGGTCCAGTCGTGGGTCGGCGCGCAGGCGAACGTGGCGGTCGCCCAGTACCTCCTGGAACACGAACTCGGCTACCGCGTCGACACGGTCCAGGTGGACGAGGTGCCCGCCTGGGACGCCCTCAGCCAGGGCCGCGTCGACGCGATCCTGGAGGACTGGGGCCACCCCGACCAGGTGAAGCGCTACGTCGACGAGAAGAAGCTGATCGAGCCCGGCGGCGACCTCGGCGTCACGGGCCACATCGGCTGGTTCGTCCCGACGTACTTCGCGAAGAAGCACCCCGACGTCACGAACTGGAAGAACCTCAACAAGTACGCCGACCAGTTCAAGACGGCGGAGAGCGGCGGCAAGGGCCAGCTCATGGACGGCTCACCGTCCTACGTCACGAACGACAAGGCGCTGGTCAAGAACCTGAAGCTGAACTACCAGGTCGTCTTCGCCGGTTCAGAGGCCGCCCAGATCACGCAGATGAAGCAGTTCGCCAAGGCGAAGAAGCCCTTCCTCTCGTACTGGTACACGCCGCAGTGGCTGACGAAGCAGGTGCCGATGACGGAGGTGAAGCTGCCCAAGTACAAGGAGGGCTGCGACGCCGACCCGAAGAAGATCACCTGCGCGTACCCGACGACGCCGCTCCAGAAGTACCTCAACTCCAACTTCGCCAAGAACGGCGGCGAAGCGGCCCAGCTCCTCAAGAACTTCAAGTGGACGACGGACGACCAGAACGAGGTCTCCCTCCTGATCGCCGACAAGAAGCTCTCACCGGAGGCAGCCGCGAAGAAGTGGGTCGACACCCACAAGTCGACGTGGAAGCAGTGGCTCCCGAAGAAGTAGCCACGCCCGCCTGGCCCGAGTGCGACCCCGCCTGCGTATCACGTGGACGGGGTCGCACTCTTTCTTCTCTGCTCAACCGACCGGTCGGCGGACGTCGCACTCCTTCACGTCCTTGAGGAGGCGGGCCACCGTCGCGAAGTCGTGGTCGCGGTGGAGGACCGTCAGACCGTGGTGCGCCGCCGTGCCGCAGAGGACGAGGTCGACGACGCCCGCCGCCCTGTGCTGCCCCTTCTGCGTCAGCTTGTACTGCGCCGCGTCCACCCAACGCCAGATGTCCTTGGGGACGGCGACGGGCTGGAACAGGGTCGACAGGTCCTCGTCGATCTCGTCCCGGTCGTCGGGGCCGAGAGCGCTGTAGAGGATCTCCGCCCGCGTGGTCTCGCAGAGGCCGACCGCACCCGTCTCGATCTCCGGATCCCATCGCCTGTGCGCTTCGGGATCGGTGCCGAGGTGGACGTACGCGCTGGTGTCGATCAGGTACGTGATCACTCGGCCGTGCCGCTCCGCAGCGCCGCCTTGCGCGCTTCCCGGTCACTGCTCAGGCGATCGAGCCCGCCACGCGCACCACGCTCGGCGAGCCGGTCGTAGGCAGCCCGCCGACGGTGGCGCCGTATCACTTCCTCCAGCGCCGTGTTGATCGTGTCCTTCTTGGTGGTGGTGCCGAGAAGGCGCGCGGCCTCCGCCAGGACCTCGTCATTCACGTCGACGTTGGTGACGCTCATCCTGGACCTCCATGCATGCCATGTGGGTGACTCTCCCACTTTACCCACATGGCCCTGATCCGGCTCGCGGACCGCGTCAGGCACCCGCGAGCACGGCCAGCCACAACGTCAAGGGAAGGGCGCCGACGGCCAGCGCCACCCCGGCGGCCGTCAGCCCCGGGCGTACGTCGCGGTGGCCCCGGAGCCCCAGAAGCGCACCGGCCGGAGGCAGGAGGAAGCCGACCAGGAAGGCCAGGTGCCAGCCCTCCTCCTTGACGAGGAAGACCAGCAGCACCCAGATCACGGGCACCGCCCCCACGCTCAGCACACGCCCCCGCGAGAGCCACAGGTCGAGCGCCTCGCCGTCGCCGAAGAAGCTCATGCGCAGGTGCTGCGCACGCGGTTCAGGAAGTGGTTCCAGGCGTCCGGCGCGGCGCTGAAGGCCGGGCCTTGGGGGCCGAGCTTCGAGTCGCGGATGTGGATACGGTCCGGGGTGCGCGCGGCTTCGAGGCAGTTGCCGCCCTGGCTGTCGCTGTAACTGGACTTGAACCACGTCAGGTTGGCGTTCATGGTTCCTGCGCCACCTTTCTGATGAAGTCGACCGATTCCCCGGGGCCGAGGGCATGCATGCGGATCATGTCATGGGCACGCGTGAGCGCACTGACCTTGTCGGCGTCCGCGTACAGGGTGCTGGTCTCGGGCCCCTCCACGTACGCGTAGCGCTCATGGTCGCCCGTCTCCAGGAGGGCGACCGCGCCATTGAGGGCGACGCCGTACGCCTGCCCGAACGGCAGCACCTGGACGAGCACGTTCCGCAACTCGCCGATGTCCAACAAATGTTGGAGCTGCCGGGCCATGACCTCCCGCCCGCCCACGGCCGTCCGGAGCGCGGCCTCGTACAGCACGAAGCTGAACATGACGCCCGTCCGCGCGGTCAGCGCTTCCTGCCGCTTGAGGCGCCCGGCGACACGTTCGTCGACGGTCTCGTCGTCGAGCGGCGGCGAACTGGCGCCGATGAGCGCCTTCGCGTACTCGGGCGCCTGGAGCAGGCCCGGTACGAGCAGCGGCTCGTACGAACTGATGGCGATGGCGTCCTTCTCCAGCGCCATGAATTCCTGGGAGCGCTGCGGATGCGGCTCCGGCTTCAGGTACTCCTGGGCGGCGAGGATCTTCCCGCCCGCACCACACAGTTGATCGGCGATCTGGAGCAGCCGCAGGGTCGGCTTGCGGCGGCCGTTCTCCATGGATTTCACGTACTCGCAGCCGTAGCCGGCCTCCTTGGCCAGTATTTCCCGGTCGACCCCCGCTTCCGTGCGCCACATCTTGATCTGGCTCCCGCAGTACCGCCACGCGAGATTGGTCTCCGTCGACGTCGACATGCGCACGCACTCCTCAACCGGGGTCACGGGAGGGACAACTACCCGCTGTACCCGGCGGGTTACTCCCGAGGGTATGCGCGGAGGGCGAGCGTGGGAGCCATGCACGCAACCCCGCGCCCCACGGCGATCCCCCAGGACATCGAATGGCGCTTCCCGCGCCACGCGCGCAGCGTCGGAAGAGCCCGCCGGCTCTTCCGCGAACAGGCCACGTCGTGGGGCCTGCCGCCCGGGACGACGGACACGGCGGAACTGCTCCTCAGTGAACTGATGACGAACGCGTACCGCCACGCGAAGGTCCCACCGGGCCGCGAGATCCGGGCCCGCGCGTTCCTCGACGGCGCCCTCCGCGTGGAGGTGACGGACGCGAGCCCGACACTCCCGGTCCTGCGGACGCCGTCCACGGAGGAGGAGTCGGGCCGGGGCCTGACCTTGGTGGCACTGCTCGCGGACGCGTGGGGCGCGGAGCCGCGAGAGGGCGGCGTGGGGAAGGTGGTGTGGTTCGAACTCGGGCTCACGCCTTGAGGTCCGGGGCCGCGACCGCGGTCGCGCTGTCACTCGTTCCCCCGGTACCAATCCTCCCCGTCCGCCTCAAGGGACCGACGCAGATACTCCTCCAAGGAGTCCGCGACCCGTGTGCGTTCGTCCGTCTCGTGGTCCCAGACCCACACACCGTCCTGCGGCGCCTCTGCAAGAAAAGCGAACCGGTCGCCGCCGCCGTTGTCGCCAAAGAACACGAAGGGGTCGAACGGCTCGTACAGCTCGGAGAAGGTTCCATCGCTTCGGGCGGCGAGGTTCTCCTCCGAGAGCTGTGAAGCGCTCCAGACGACGTCTGTTCCGTACTGGTCCCGCAGGCCGTCGGACTCGAGCAGCAAGTCGCGGAGGCCGGGAGGGACGGGCAGTCGGAGCGCTTCGATGCGCTCGATGTCGCTCGGTGACGCCGGACCGCTGAAGGCCGCGACGGTTCCCCAGGCGCCGATCAACTCACGCCACACCGTGTCTCCTGGCTCTCGTCATGGGCGAGGGAATGCTTGTTGAAACTTGGCGACCAGCGGGGGCAGGTACGGCCCTTCGTCATCCAAGGAATCGATGAACGAAAGTAGCCGGAGGGCCAAGTGCGGATCGTTGTCGCGGAAATGGTCGCCGCAGCTCAGCAGAGCCGTGAGCAGGTCGTCGTCCAGGAAGGTGCGGCCTTGGTCCTGCTCGGTGGTGAGGCGGTCCACGGCGAGCGGCACCAGGAAATCGAGCCCCACCTGCTGGCCGATCAGCCTCGCCAGCTCCCACCCCGTGAGTTCGTTCACGGGCCGCTTTCTGAGCCCGTGAACGCTCTGCTCCAGGGAGGTCGCCCCTGGCGCGGGCGGATCCCAGCGCACGCCCTCCAGTTCTTCCAAAGAAAGGCGTGCGTTGATGGGAAACCTGTCCATTCCCGCGAAGACTCCTCACTGCTCGCCGCGATTCCCCTGGCCGAGAGTCCAGTATCGGGAACCGCCGGGTGGGGCGGGCTTTGGGGTCCAGGTCGTCCGGTTGGCGGTCGCGTCCCAGTAGGGGACGTCGCCGTAGTAGATCCGGTGGGCCCAGTGCTCGGGGAGCTCGTGCGCGATCAGGTCGGGCCACTCGTGGAAAGAGACGTGGTGCCACTCGAAGTTGATGCTGGCCACCGCCTCGGAAACCGGGATGTCGAAGGTGTCGGTCATCTCTTCGGCGATTTCGCGGAGGTAGGTCCGCGCTTCGGGGACTGTGTCCATCACGAACTCGTTCATGGGGGAGCGTCGTCTCAGCCTCGCCGCAACCCCTCCGCCATCTCCCTGACCGCCCCCATCGCCCTCCGCTGCAACCCCGGCCCGAACGTGACGCGGGTCGCGCCCAACTCGCCCCATTCGCGCGGCGACGGGCCACCGGGAGGGGCGCCCACGTTGATCGGGCCCTCGATGGACGCGCGCAGAGCCGGGACGGCCTCGGGCGGGGCGCCGATGGGGTAGACGCAGTCCGCGCCCGCCGCCACGTACAGGCGGGCCCGTTCCGCCGCCTCGGTGATCGGGTCCGCCGCGCCGCGGATGAAGACGTCGATGCGGGCGTTGAGGACGAGGGGCGTGCCGGCCGCCGAGCGGACTTCGGCGAGCCAGTCCGCGTGTTCCTGGGGGGACTTGAGGGAGCCGGAGGGGGTCGAGTCCTCCAGGTTGCAGCCGACCGCCCCCGTGTCCAGGAGGCGGGCGACCAGTTCCTTCGGCGGGAGGCCGTAACCGCCCTCGATGTCCGCCGACACCGGCACCGACACCGCCCGCACGATCCTGCGCACCGTCGCGAACATCTCGTCTGCCGGCGTCTGCCCGTCCTCGTGGCCGAGCGATGCCGCGACCCCGGCGGACGGGGTCGCGAGCGCCGGGAAGCCCGCCTCCTCGAAGACGCGGGCGCTCGCCGCGTCCCAGGGCCCCGGCAGGACCAGCGGGTCCCCGGGGGAGCGGTCGTGGTGCAGGGCGAGGAGCTTCTCGGCGGGACTCGGACTCACCACGCGGGGCCTCCGGGCTCGATGCGTCGGCTCACCATCAGCCGGTTCCAGGTGTTGATGACGGTGATCACCGCGATGAGGTGGGCCAGTTCGGGTTCGGTGAAGTGCTTCGCCGCCGCCTCGTACGCCTCGTCGGGGACACCGTCCTGCGGCAGGAGCGTAATGGCCTCCGTGAGGGCGAGGGCAGCCCTTTCCCGGTCGTTGAACGTGTCGTCGCCGGCTTCCCGCCACGCGTTGAGCAGCGCGATGCGCTTCGGGCTCTCGCCGTGCTTGCCGACCGCGATGTCCACGTGCATGTCCAGGCAGAACGCGCACTCGTTGATCTGCGAGGCGCGGATCGACGCCAGTTCCGCCACGATCGGGTCGGCGAGCCCCTTCTTCGCCGCCGCGCTCAGTGACTGCATGGCCACTCTGACGTCCGTGTCCAACTCGCGCGTACGAGCCGTCACTTGACGTCCCCCGGCGTGTAGTGGCCCGGCGACTGGCGGGTCGAGACGCCGAAGCGGTTCCACGCGTTGATGACCGTGATCGCGGCGATCAGCTGGGCCAGTTCCTTCTCCTCGAAGACCTTCGCCGCCCGCTCGTACACCTCGTCCGGCACGAAACCGTCGGTGAGGACCGTGATCGCCTCGGTCAGTTCGAGGGCCGCGACCTCCTTCTCCGTGTAGAAGTGCTTCGACTCCTCCCACGCGCTGAGCTGGATGATCCGCTCGGCGCTCTCGCCCGCCGCGAGCGCGTCCTTCGAGTGCATGTCGAGGCAGAGCGCGCAGCGGTTGAGCTGCGAGGCGCGGATCTTGACCAGCTCGGCGATCTTCGGGTCGACGCCCGCGCGGGCGGCCGCGTCGAGCCTGATCATCGCCTTGAAGACCTCCGGCGCGTGCTGGTGCCAGTCGAGGCGGGGGGTGTGCTCGTGCATGTACGGGGCGTTCTCGGTGCCGTTCTCGTTGTTCGTCATGCTTCGACCCTACGGAGGAAGTAGCCCAGGAGTATGGTCCATTTACGTGGAAGAATCTTGGGCCAATTCGGCGTCCGGGCGAGCGCTCGGCATCGATCTGCACCTGGACGCCAACCCCTCCGGAGGGCTGCGGCGCGGGCTCACCGACGCGCTGCGCGAGGCCGTGCGCGGCGGGCGGCTCGCCCCCGGCACCCGGCTGCCCGCGTCCCGGACCCTCGCCGCCGACCTCGGGCTCGCCCGCAACACCGTCGCCGACGCCTACGCCGACCTCGTCGCCGAGGGCTGGCTCACCGCCCGGCAGGGCTCGGGCACCCGGGTCGCCGAGCGGCCGGGGCGGGAGCCGACCCCGGTCCCCGTCACCAACCGCGTGCCCTTCGGCGGGTACCGGTACGATCTCCAGCCCGGCCGCCCCGACCTCGCCTCCTTCCCGCGCGCCGAATGGCTGAAGGCCGCACGCCGCGCCCTGACCGCCGCCCCGAACGAGGCACTCGGTTACGGCGACCCACGCGGCCGCCCCGAACTGCGCCGGGCTCTCGCCGACTATCTGGCCCGCGCCCGCGGCGTCCAGGCCTCGCCGGAGCGGATCGTCGTCTGCGCCGGGTTCGTCCAGGGCATGCTGCTGCTCGGCGAGGTGCTGCACGGGCGCGGGGTGCGCGACGTCGCCGTCGAGTCGTACGGGCTCGACCTCCACCTCGACTATCTGACCCGGCCGGGGATGCGCACCCGACCGCTCCCGTACGACGAGCAGGGCGCGGCCACCGGGGAGTTGACGGAGCGGGAAGGGGCGGTGCTGCTCACCCCGGCGCATCAGTTCCCGCTCGGCGTCGCCCTGCATCCGAGCCGCCGCGCCGCCGCCGTCGACTGGGCGCGCCGCACCGGCGGACTGATCCTGGAGGACGACTACGACGGCGAGTTCCGCTACGACCGGCAGCCCGTCGGCGCCCTCCAGGGCCTCGACCCGGACCGCGTCGTGTACCTCGGCACCGCGAGCAAGTCCCTCGCCCCCGGACTGCGCCTCGGCTGGATGGTGCTGCCCGCCCCGCTCGTCGACGAGGTCGTCGCGCGCAAGGGGTACACCGACTGGTCCTGCGGGGTCCTCGACCAGCTCACCCTCGCCGAGTTCCTGGAGTCGGGCGCGTACGACCGGCATGTCAGGGCCGCCCGGCTGCGCTACCGGCGCCGCCGCGACCAGCTCGTCGCCGCGCTCGCCGAGCGGGCCCCCGCCGTGCGCGCCACCGGCATCGCCGCGGGCCTGCACGCCGTCCTCCGCCTGCCGCCCGGCACCGAGCGGTCCGTCGTGCAGGCCGCAGCCTGGCAGCGGCTCGGCGTCCACGGCCTCGCCGGTTTCCGGCACGCGGACGCACCGGAACCCTCGGATCCGATGGACGCCCTGGTCGTCGGCTACGGCACCCCACCGGACCACGCGTGGCCCGGCGCGTTGGATACCCTGTGCCGCGTCCTGCCCTAGGGCGGGGCCGTACGCACGGACACGCATCTTTACGGGGGAGTACACGCATGACGGACAACACCACCCAGCGGCGGCTGCGTTCCGGCACCGTCGCGCTCGGCGGCGTCGGGCTGCTCGCCGCGGCGCTCACCGCCTGCTCGTCGGACGTCGACAAGCGCTGCATCGACCGCAACAGCTACAACGCGTCCAAGGGCTACAAGGTCGTCTCCGACAAGTACTGCAAGTCGTCCTCGACCAAGTCCTCGGTCAACGGCAGCTGGTACTACGGCGGTTCGAAGAAGGGCAGCCGCGTCTCCAGCGGCTCCTTCACCAAGTCGTCGGGCGGCGGCGTCACGCGCGGCGGCTTCGGCAGCGGCGGCAAGGGCGGAAGCTCCGGCGGCTGAACCGGCCGGAGACACCGATGAAGCGACACACCATCACCCCGCGCCCCGGCTGGCAGCAGACCGTCGAGGAGCAGGGGCTCATCTACCCGCTCACCCGCTACCCCGACGACTCGCTGCGCCCGTACTGGGACGAGAGCGCCTACTACGAGTTCTCCCTGCCCGAGGTCGAGGCGCTCGAGGAGGTCGTCGAGGAACTGCACCGCATGTGCCTCGCCGCCGCCGAGCACATCGTCAGCGAGAACCGCTTCGCCGACCTCGGCATCACCGACCCGCGGGTCGCCGCCGCGGTCGCCGAGTCCTGGCGGCGCCGGGCCGAACTGCCGTCCGTCTACGGCCGGTTCGACCTCCGCTACGACGGCACGGGCCCGGCGAAGCTGCTGGAGTACAACGCCGACACGCCGACCTCGCTCGTCGAGGCCGCGTCGCCGCAGTGGTTCTGGATGGAGGAGCGCTTCCCCGGCGCCGACCAGTGGAACTCGCTCCACGAACGTCTGGTCGACGCCTGGAAGAAGCAGGCCTCGCTGCTCCCGCCGGGCAGCCCGCTCTACTTCGCGCACTCCTCCGCCGACGAACTCGGCGAGGACCTGATGACCGTCGGGTATCTCAAGGAGACCGCCGAACAGGCCGGTCTGGAGACCGGGTGGATCTCCATGGAGGAGATCGGCTGGGACAGCCTCTCCGAGCGGTTCGTCGACAACCAGCTCGGGTTCATCCGCAGCATCTTCAAGCTGTACCCGTGGGAGTGGCTCACCACCGACGAATTCGCGCCGCACGTCCTGGCCGGCCTCGACAACGGCGGCGGCACGGGTACGACGATGTGGATCGAGCCCGCCTGGAAGATGCTGCTCAGCAACAAGGCGCTGCTCGCCGTCCTCTGGGAGCTGTACCCGGACCACCCGAACCTGCTGCCCGCCTACCTCGACGGCCCGCGCGAACTCGCCGCCGCCGACGGTCCCGGCTATGTGGCGAAGCCGCTGCTCGGGCGGGAGGGGGCGGGCGTCACGATCCACGAGCCGGGAAGCGCGCCGCCCGACCTCGAAGAGGCCCGCTGCTACCAGCAGTTGAGCGCGCTGCCCGACTTCGACGGCAACCGCGTCGTCCTCGGCGCGTGGGTCGTCGAGGACGACGCGGCGGGCCTCGGCATCCGGGAGTCGGCGGGACTCGTCACGGACGAGTACGCCCGCTTCCTGCCCCACGTCATCCTGTGACGCCGGGGCGACCGGTCAGGCGCCGAGCACGGCCCTGAGCTGATCGAGGCCCCAGTCCAGGTCGTCCTTGCTGATGACCAGCGGCGGGGCGATCCGGATGGTGGAACCGTGGGTGTCCTTCACCAGGACCCCGCGGTCCATCAGCTTCTCCGAGATCTCCCGGCCCGTGCCGTACGACGGGTCGATGTCGACGCCCGCCCACAGTCCGCGCCCGCGCACCTCGGTGACCTTGCCCGTGCCCGTGAGCAGGCCCAGCTCGGCGTGCAGATGCTCGCCCAGCTCCGCCGCCCGCTCCTGGTGCTCGCCGGTGCGCAGCATCGCGATCACCTCAAGGGCGACCGCGCACGCGAGGGGGTTCCCGCCGAACGTCGAACCGTGCTCGCCCGGCCGGAACACCCCGAGCACGGCCTTGCTCGACACGACCGCCGACACCGGCACGACGCCGCCGCCCAGCGCCTTGCCCAGCACGTACATGTCCGGCACGACGCCCTCGTGCTCGCACGCGAACGTACGGCCCGTGCGGCCGAGCCCCGACTGGATCTCGTCGGCGACGAACAGCACGTTCCGCTCGCGCGTCAGCTCCCTGACGCCCGCCAGATAGCCGGGCGGCGGGACGAGCACGCCCGCCTCGCCCTGGATCGGCTCGAGCAGCACCGCCACCGTCTCGTCCGTGACCGCCGCCCGCAGCGCCTCCAGATCGCCGTACGGGACGATGTCGAAGCCCGGCGTGTACGGGCCGAAGTCGGCGCGGGCCTCGGGGTCCGTGGAGAAGCTGACGATCGTCGTCGTACGGCCGTGGAAGTTGTCCGACGCCACCACGATCCGCGCGCGGCCGTCCGGGACGCCCTTCACCCGGTAGCCCCACTTGCGGGCCGTCTTCACGGCGGTCTCGACGGCCTCGGCGCCCGTGTTCATCGGCAGCACCATCTCCATGCCGCACAGCTCGGCCAGCTGCGTGCAGAACTCCGCGAACCGGTCGTGGTGGAACGCCCGCGAGGTCAGCGTCACCCGCTCCAGCTGGGCCTTCGCGGCGTCGATCAGGCGGCGGTTGCCGTGTCCGAAGTTCAGCGCCGAGTAGCCGGCGAGCATGTCGAGGTAGCGGCGCCCCTCGACGTCCGTCATCCAGGCGCCCTCGGCGGTGGCGACGACCACGGGGAGCGGATGGTAGTTGTGCGCGCCGTGGTCTTCGGCGAGGGCGATTGCTGCGTCGGTGGCACTCACGGGATCTCCGATCGTCGCGGCTCTGCGGTGAGCGGGCCGGGGTGGTGAGCGGGGCTTGTGGCCCCTTCCTATCGTCGCTCGGGATGTGGACGCGGAAACCTCGCCGCGCGCCGCGCCCGGTACTGTGAGGGCAGGGCCGTGACTGGCGCGCTGGGATGGGATCGACCATCGGGGAGCGGCCCGAGCAGTGTGTGCCGTGCGCCTGGGCCGACCCGTGAACCGACCGCGTCCGGAGGCTGCCCCATGACCGAGACCCCGCTCACCCCCGAATCCGTCGCGTACCGCGCCGCCCTCGACGTCGTGCGCGCCGTCGAGCCGCGCGTCGCCGACGCCATCGGGCAGGAGCTCACCGACCAGCGCGAGATGCTCAAGCTGATCGCATCCGAAAACTACGCGTCCCCCGCGACGCTGCTCACCATGGGCAACTGGTTCTCCGACAAGTACGCCGAGGGGACCGTCGGCCGCCGCTTCTACGCCGGCTGCCGCAACGTCGACACCGTCGAGTCCGTCGCCGCCGAGCACGCCCGCGAGCTGTTCGGCGCCCGGCACGCCTACGTCCAGCCGCACTCCGGCATCGACGCCAACCTCGTCGCCTTCTGGGCCGTGCTCGCCGACCGGGTCGAGGCGCCGTTCCTGGAGAAGACCGGCGTCCGCCAGATCAACGACCTCACCGAGGCGGACTGGGCCGAGCTGCGGCAGGCCTTCGGCAACCAGCGGATGCTCGGCATGTCCCTCGACGCGGGCGGCCACCTCACGCACGGCTTCCGGCCCAACATCTCCGGCAAGATGTTCGACCAGCGCTCGTACGGGACGGACCCCGCGACCGGGCTCATCGACTACGAGGCGCTGCGCGCGCAGGCCCGCGAGTTCAAGCCGCTGATCATCGTCGCCGGGTACTCCGCGTACCCGCGGCTCGTGAACTTCCGGATCATGCGGGAGATCGCCGACGAGGTCGGGGCGACGCTCATGGTCGACATGGCGCACTTCGCCGGTCTCGTCGCGGGCAAGGTGCTCACCGGCGACTTCGACCCGGTGCCGCACGCCCAGATCGTCACCACGACCACGCACAAGTCGCTGCGGGGCCCGCGCGGCGGCATGGTCCTGTGCGACGACTCGCTCAAGGACCAGGTCGACCGGGGCTGCCCGATGGTGCTCGGCGGGCCGCTGCCGCACGTCATGGCGGCGAAGGCGGTCGCGCTCGCGGAGGCGCGGCAGCCCGCGTTCCAGGACTACGCGCGGCGGATCGTCGACAACGCGCGGGCGCTGGCCGAGGGCCTCAGGCGGCGCGGCGCCACGCTCGTCACCGGGGGCACGGACAACCACCTCAACCTCATCGACGTCGCCTCCTCCTACGGCCTCACGGGGCGGCAGGCCGAGGCGGCGCTGCTCGACTCCGGCATCGTCACGAACCGCAACGCGATTCCGGCGGACCCGAACGGGGCCTGGTACACGTCCGGCATCCGCATCGGTACGCCCGCGCTGACCACGCGAGGGCTCGGCACCGCCGAGATGGACGAGATCGCGGCGCTGATGGACCGCGTGCTGACGGCCTCCGAGCCGGGGACCACGAAGTCCGGGGCGGTGTCGAAGGCGAGCCACGTCCTCGACCCGAAGATCGCGGACGAGGTCTCCCACCGCGCCACGGACCTCCTCTCCGGCTTCCCCCTGTATGGCCGCATCGACCTGGGCTGAGGCCCTCCGGGCGTGGGGACATGTCCACCGGCGCCCGGCCCCTATAGGTCGACCAGCTCCTGCCGGGGTTCCCGGGGCTCTCGCGGGCCCCGGGAGCGTATGTGCCACAGGGCGCCGGCCGCCGCGAGGCCCGTGGCCAGGCCCGCCAGGGCCCACCACCACGGGGTCGTGGAGTCATGGACGGTTGACGGAGGAGTGGGAAGTACGCCCGCCTGCGTCAGCCGGTCGACCAGCTTCGGGGACGCCCGGTGCCAGCGGAGGTCGTCGTCGGTCACGTCGACCGCAGGGTCCGTGCGGATCCACGGCGTGCCGTCGTCCGCGACGATCAGCTGGTCCTGGCGCTCGATCACGGTGTCCGTGCCCGGCGCCCGATGCGTTTGAGGCCAGCCGCCGACGCCCGTCAGGCCCCACACGACCGTCGCCACGACGGGCGGGAAGCGGCCCTCCTGCCAGGACTCGGGGACCCGCTCGGTCACCGTGTCGAAACCGGTCGTCAGGCGCTCCAGCGCGGCGAACTCCGGGTCGTCGTCGTGCACGGCCACGGAGGGCCCCGCCGCGGCGCCCGGCGCGATCACCACGGCCAGGTCGGGGATGTCCATGCCCCCGGGATTCGTCGGCCTGGCGCGCGCCCCGGGCGCCGCCGCCAGCAGCAGCGCCACCACCAGGACCACGGTCGCGGCCCACCGGAGCCCACCCCCTCGTACGTACTGCATCGCCACCCCCGCCGACGCGCCCCCGCGTGACTCCTGCCACATCGACAAGCTACCGGCGCCCACTGACAACGACCAGGTGGGCCATGGACGGCGACAGGACCTTCGGCCGCTGCGGAACCGGGTGCCGCACCTGAGACAATGAGCCACATGGCCTCTGATGTTCGCCCTCGTGTGCTCTCCGGGATCCAGCCCACCGCCGGCTCGTTCCACCTCGGCAACTACCTCGGCGCGGTCCGCCAGTGGGTGGCGCTGCAGGAGTCCCACGACGCCTTCTACATGGTCGTCGACCTGCATGCGATCACCGTTCCGCAGGACCCGAAGGAGCTGCGGGCCAACACCCGGCTCGCCGCCGCGCAGCTGCTGGCCGCGGGGCTCGACCCGGAGCGCTGCACGCTGTTCGTGCAGAGCCACGTCCCGGAGCACGCGCAGCTGGCCTGGGTCATGAACTGCCTCACCGGTTTCGGCGAGGCGAGCCGCATGACGCAGTTCAAGGACAAGTCCGCGAAGCAGGGCGCCGACCGGGCGAGCGTGGGCCTCTTCACGTACCCGATCCTCCAGGTCGCGGACATCCTGCTGTACCAGGCCGACCAGGTGCCGGTCGGCGAGGACCAGCGGCAGCACATCGAGCTGACCCGCGACCTCGCGCTGCGCTTCAACGGCCGCTTCGGTGACGCGTTCACCCTCCCGGCGCCGTACATTCTCAAGGAGACGGCGAAGATCTACGACCTTCAGGACCCGTCGATCAAGATGAGCAAGTCGGCGTCGACGCCGAAGGGCCTCATCAACCTGCTCGACGAGCCGAAGACGACGGCCAAGAAGGTCAAGAGCGCGGTCACCGACACCGACACCGTGATCCGGTACGACGCCGAGAACAAGCCGGGCGTCAGCAACCTGCTCACCATCTACTCCACCCTCACCGGCACCGGTATCCCGGAACTGGAGAAGAAGTACGAGGGCAAGATGTACGGTGCGCTGAAGACGGACCTGGCCGAGGTGATGGTGGACTTCGTGACGCCGTTCCGGACCCGCACGCAGGAGTACCTGGACGACCCGGAGACGCTCGACTCGATCCTGGCCAAGGGCGCGGAGAAGGCGCGGGCCGTCGCCGCCGAGACCCTTGCCCAGGCCTACGACAAGGTCGGCTTCCTGCCCGCCAAGCACTGAAGCGTTCCACAGCGTTCCGTACGACGTGACGCCACCCGCCCGCCCGCCACAAGACGACAGGAGTACGACGTGGGGACCGTAACGATCGGTGTCTCGATCGCGGTCCCGGAGCCTCACGGCAGCCTGCTCCAGGAGCGGCGTGCGGGCTTCGGCGACGCCGCGGCGTACGGTATCCCCACGCACATCACGCTGCTCCCGCCGACCGAGGTGGAGGCCGGGGACCTCACGGCGATCGAGGCGCACCTGGAGGAGGTGGCGTCCGGCGGCCGCCCGTTCGCGATGCGGCTGTCGGGCACGGGCACCTTCAGGCCGCTGTCACCGGTCGTCTTCGTGCAGGTCGTGGAGGGTGCCGAGGCCTGCACCTGGCTCCAGAAGCAGGTGCGGGACGCGTCGGGGCCCGTCGCCCGCGAGCTCCAGTTCCCGTACCACCCGCACGTGACGGTGGCGCACGGCATCGACGAGGAGTCGATGGACCGCGCGTACGCGGAGCTCGCCGAGTACGAGGCGGCCTGGGCCTGCACCGGCTTCGCGCTCTACGAGCAGGGCTCCGACGGCGTGTGGCGCAAGCTGCGCGACTTCGCCTTCGGCACGTCCGCCCTGCCCGCCCAGACCTCGGGACGCACGACCCGCGGCCCCCGGCTGCCGGCCCGCTAGAGCGGCAGCCGCCGGAAGACCGGGCGCGGCACATGCCGCAGCGCCGACATCACGACGCGCAGTGTGCCCGGCACCCACACCACCTCCGACCTGCGGCGCAGCCCGGTCTCGATGGCCTGTGCCACCGCCTCGGGCGTCGTGGCCATCGGCGTCTCTGCGCGGTCGTCCTTCGCCCTCGACCGTACGAGCCCGGGGCGGACGATCATGACGTGCACGCCGGTGCCGTGCAGCGCGTCCCCGAGCCCCTGGGTGAACGCGTCGAGGCCCGCCTTGCTGGAGCCGTAGATGAAGTCGGCGCGGCGGGCCCGCTCGCCCGCCACCGACGACAGGACGACGAGCGAGCCGTGGCCCTGGGCCTGGAGCGCCCGCGCGCAGACGAGGCCCGCGGAGACGGCGCCCGTGTAGTTGGTCTGCGCGACGCGCACCGCGGACATCGGGTCGTCCTCGTCGCGCGCCTGGTCGCCGGGGATGCCGAACGCGAGCAGCACCATGTCGATGTCGCCCTCGGCGAACAGCTTGCCGAGGGTCTCCTCGTGCGCGGCGGAGTCCAGGGCGTCGAACACGACGGTGCGGGTGTCGGCGCCGAGGGCGCGCAGCTGGGCGGCGGCCGCCTCGAGCGCGGGCGACGGCCGCCCCGCGAGCCACACGGTGCGGGTGCGGCGGGCGACGAGTCGGCGCGCGGTCGCGAGCGCGATCCCGGAGGTGCCGCCGAGGACGAGCAGGGACTGGGGGGTGCCGAAGGCGTCTTTCAACGAGGGCTCCAGGGGCGGGATTCGCGGGTCACAGGCCGAGGCGCCGCGACAGGTCCGAGCGGAACACCCCGTGGGGGTCCCAGCGCGCCCGCAGCGCCCGGAAGTCGTCGAGCCGCGGATACATCGCGGCGAGCGTCCCGGGCCGCAGCCGGGAGTCCTTGGCGAGGTGGACGCGTCCGCCGGCGGCCGCCACCTCCTCGTCCAACTCGTCGAGGAACGCGCTCAGTCCGGGCAGGCTCGCCGGAATGTCGAGCGCCAGCGTCCAGCCCGGCATCGGGAACGAGAGCCAGCCGGGATCGCCCGCGCCGAAGCGCTTGAGGGTGGCGAGGAAGGCCGGGCAGCGGCGCTCGGAGGCGCGGTGCACGATGCGGCGCAGCGCCTCCTCCCGGCCGCGTCCGACGACGAACTGGTACTGCACCGAGCCCCCGGGGCCGTAGACCCGGTTCCAGTGCGGCACCCCGTCGAGCGGGTGGAAGTACGTGGTGAGCCTGCGCAGTTCGCCGGTGCGGGCGCGGGGCGCGGACCGGTACCTGACCTCGTTGAACAGGCCGACGCTGTGCCTGCTCAGCAGGCCCTCGGGCAGGAAGGAGGGCGCGGCGGGCAGCCGGCCGGGCCGGAACTCCAGCGGGGCCCTGCGGGCGCGCGGGGGCAGCGCGTCGAGCGGCGCGTGCGCGGCGCGCGTGAGCACACCGCGGCCGGTGGCGGCGCCCCGCGCGAGCAGGTCGATCCAGGCGGCCGCGTACGGGTGTCGGTCGTCGGTCGCGGTGAACCGGTCGAGCAAGTCGTCGAGGTCGTCGGCCCGTTCGGTGTCGACCAGCATCGACGAGGTCTCGACGCGCAGCAGTTGGAGCGTCGCCGTGAGGACGACGCCGGTCAGGCCCATGCCGCCCGCCGTCGCGTCGAAGAGTTCGCTGCCGCGCTCCACGAGGCTCACCCGCCCGTCGGCGGTGAGGAGTTCGAGGGCGGGCACATGGCGGGCGAAGGAGCCGGCGGCGCGGTGGTTGGCGCCGTGGACGTCGGCGCAGATCGCCCCGCCGACCGTGACCTGGCGGGTGCCCGGGGTCACCGGCAGGAACCAGCCGAGGGGCAGCAGCACCTCCATGAGGCGGTGCAGCGAGACGCCCGCGTCGCACAGCACCGTGCCGTTGGCGGCGTCGATGGCGTGGATCCGGTCGAGTCCTGTCATGTCGAGGACGGCCCCGCCCGCGTTCTGCGCGGCGTCCCCGTGCGCCCGGCCGAGCCCTCGCGCGATGCCGCCGCGCCGTCCCGTGGCGCCGCAGTCGAGGACGGCCGCGACCGCGTCCTCGTAGGAGCGGGGGCGGATCAGGCGGGCCGATGTGGGGGCGGTGCGGCCCCAGCCGCTGACCGGTACGGAGTGCGCGGGGGCGGGGAGAGTGGGTAGGGGATCGGTGGCGGGGTCGGCAACCATGACCGTGACCGTATCGCCCGAAGGTGCGAAGTTTGTCATAAACCTAGCGGCCCCTCACCGGAACGGGTGATCGAAGAGGGAATGGCGGGCAGGCTGGGATCATGGATTGGCTGAAGAATCTCCCCGTCGTCGGGCCGCTGTTCGCCCGCCTGATGCGGACCCACGCCTGGCACGCCTACGAACGCCTCGACGAGGTTCGCTGGTCGCAGCTCGCCGCGGCGATGACGTTCATCAGCTTCCTCGCGCTCTTCCCGCTGCTCACCGTGGCCGCGGCGGTCGCCGCCGGGACCATGGGCGCCGACCAGCAGAAGAAGCTGGAGCAGACGCTCAGCGATCAGGTGCCCGGCATCTCCGACCAGTTGGACCTCGGCGCGCTGGTCGACAACGCGGGCACGGTCGGGATCGTCGCGGGCGCGCTGCTGCTGTTCACCGGCGTCGGCTGGGTCGGCTCGATGCGGCAGTGCCTGCGCGACGTGTGGGAGCTGCCCGACCCCGGCGAGAACCCGATCATGCGCAAGGTCAAGGACGCCGGGGTGCTCGTCGGCCTCGGCCTCGCGGGCATCGTGTCGATCGGCGCGTCCGCCCTCGCGTCCACGGCCGTCGACTGGACGGCCGACCAGATCGGCATCGACAAGGCGGGCTGGGGCGGACTGCTGCTCAAGATCGCCGCCTTCGCGATCGCGGTGCTCGCCGACTTCCTGATCCTGCTCTACGTCCTCGCCCTGCTGCCCGGAGTGCAGCCCGGGAAGCACGACCTGGTGGTCGCGGCGTTGATCGGCGCGGCCGGGTTCGAGCTCCTGAAGGTGCTGCTCAGCGGCTATATGAAGGACGTGGCGGCGAAGAGCATGTACGGGGCGTTCGGCACGCCGGTCGCCCTGCTCCTGTGGATCAACTTCACGGCGAAGCTGCTGCTGTTCTGCGCCGCCTGGACGGCGACCGGGCGGGAGGGCCTGCGCAAGACGGCGCAGGAGACCGAGATCGCGGAGGTCGCGGAGTTCGAGAAGGCGGAGAAGAAGGAGGCCGAGGAGTCGGCGGACGGCCGCGGCTCCTTGTGACCCTCGGCCCCTGTGATCCGCGCCCCTCGGCTCTCCGCGTCCCTCAGCTCTCCGTGTTCATCAGCTCTTCGTCGTCTTCAGCGGCCACTTCCTGCGCACCACGAACACCGCGCCCGCGAGCACCACGAGCACGCCGCCCGTGATCGCGAGCGCGATGCCGACGCCGCTGGAGCCGCCGCCCGTCACCGCCGCGTGCGCGGCCGGCTTGGCGGGTCCGGCGCCGGGGCTCGGCGACGACGCGCCCGCGGGCGTCTCGCTCTTGGGCCCGACGAGGTGGCCGACGGGGGCGACCTTGCCGTCCGCCTGGAAACCCCAGTCGAAGAGCCGCGCGGTCTCCTTGTAGACGGCCTGGCTCTCCTTCGACTTCGGGTTCATGACCGTCACCAGGAGCACCCGGTTCCCGCGCTCGGCGACGCCGGTGAACGTGGCGCCCGCGTTCGTCGTGTTGCCGTTCTTCACGCCCGCTATGCCCTTGTACGCGGGCAGCCCGTACGAGCCCGTGAGCAGGCGGTTGGTGTTCTGGATCCCGAAGCGCTCGGTGGTCTTGCCCTTCTTCTGCTTCAGCGGGAACTCGGCGGTGGGCGTGGCCGCGTACTCCCGGAAGTCCTTCTTGTGCAGCCCCGACCGGGCGAACAGCGTCAGGTCGTACGCGGAGGAGTGCTGCCCCGGCATGTCGTAGCCGTCGGGGCTGACCACGTGGGTGTCGCCGGCCTGGAGCTCGTCGGCGTGCGCCTGCATGTCCTTCACGGTCTGCGCGACGCCCTGGTTCATGGCGGACAGCACGTGCACCGCGTCGTTGCCGGAGCGCAGGAACACGCCGAGCCACAGGTCGTGCACCGTGTACGTGAAGCCCTCCTTGACGCCCACGAGGCTCGACCCGGCGCCCATCCCGGCCAGGTCGGACGGCACGACCTTGTGCGTCGTCGTCTTCGGGAACTTCGGCAGCACGGTGTCCGCGAACAGCATCTTCAGCGTCGAGGCGGGCGGCAGCTCCCAGTGCGCGTTGTGCGCGGCGAGCACCTCGCCCGACTCGGCGTCCGCGACCAGCCACGACTTCGCCGTCAGGTCCTTCGGCAGGACGGGCGCGCCGCCCCGCAGGTTCACCTGCGTGCCGGGCTTGCCGAGCTGGGCGCCGCCCACCTGGGACATCGACGCGGGCGGCTTCTCGTCCCGCTTGTCCTTGTCGTCGTCCTTGTCCGCCGCGGCGGCCGGCAGCGCGGCGGACAACGTCAGGGCGGAGGCGGCGAACAGCACCGCGGCCTTCTTCAAGTGCGACGTCGGTCGCGCGGCGTGGGAGTCGGGCACGCTGGTGAACGTACCTGTACCTGCCCCGTAAGTCTCCACCGCCTTCTCCTGTGTCCGGTTCGACCCACCCCGGCGGCGGTGCGAGAAGCCGCGCGGCGATACTGAGGACATGAAGCTCAGCCGCCCCGTGTCCTGGTTCCTGCTCGCCTTCGGGGTGTGGAGCTGGGTCATCTGGATCACTTTCGTCAAAAACCTCGTCAAGGACGGCAGCGGCCTCGCCTTCGACGACGCCGGGGATCCGACCGCGTACTTCTGGGTGCACCTGACGCTCGCCGTCGTCTCCTTCGTATTGGGGACGGCTGTAGGGGTCATTGGGTTGCGTTCCGTGCGCGCACTGCGTCGGACCTCATAGGCGCCGGCGCAGATGGTCGTCGTCTTCGTACTGATCGCCGCCTTCGTCCTCGCGGCGTTCGCAGGGCTGCACTACTACGCGTGGCGTCGGCTCGTGCGCGACACGACCGCCAAGGGCGGGTGGGCCAGGCGGCTCGGCACCGCGGTGTTCGTGGCCGGGCCCGTGCTGACGTTCGCCGCGCTCGGCGCCGAGCGCGGCGGGGCGCCCTTCCCGCTCCAGCAGGTGCTGGCCTGGCCGGGGTTCCTGTGGCTCGCGTTCGCGCTGTACCTGCTGCTCGCGCTGCTGGTGGGGGAGGTCCTGCGGCCGCTGCTCCGGCGCCTGTTCGACCGGGAGAAGGCGGCCGTGCCCGCCGCGGCGGAGGAGGCCCCGGTGCGGGTGCCCGTGCCGGAGCTGAAGGGGCTCGAACCGGTTCCGGGGCTCGCGCCCGCGGCGCCCGCGCCCACCCGCCGCCTCGTCCTCGCCCGGACCGTCGGCGCCGCCGCGACGGTGGCCGCGGCGGGCGTCGTGGCCGGTGGCGCGTACGGCGTGCTGCGCGGCCCGAAGGTCAAACGGGTCACCGTGCCGCTGGCCAAACTGCCGCGCGCCGCCCACGGGTTCAGGATCGCCGTCGTCAGCGACATCCACCTCGGGCCGGTGCTCGGCCGGGGCTTCGCCGAGAAGGTCGTCGACACGATCAACGCGACGCAGCCCGACCTGATCGCCGTCGTCGGCGACCTCGTCGACGGCAGCGTCGAGGACCTCGCGCCCGCCGTCGCCCCGCTCGCCCGGCTCAGCGCCCGGCACGGCACGTACTTCGTCACCGGCAACCACGAGTACTTCTCGGGCGCCGACCCGTGGGTGGAGCACGTGCGCGAACTCGGCCTGCGTCCGCTGGAGAACGCGCGCGCCGACATCGGCGCCTTCGACCTCGCGGGCGTCAACGACATCGCGGGCGAGAACTACGGCGAGGGCCCCGACTACGCGAAGGCGCTCGGCGACCGCGACACCTCCCGCGCGTCCGTGCTCATGGCCCACCAGCCCGTGATGATCCACGAGGCGGTGAAGCACGGCGTCGACCTCCAGCTGTCCGGGCACACCCACGGCGGCCAGCTCTGGCCGGGCAACTTCGTGGCCGCCGCCAGCAATCCGACCCTCGCGGGCCTCGACCGGTACGGCGACACCCAGCTGTACGTCAGCCGGGGCGCGGGCGCGTGGGGGCCGCCGGTGCGGGTGGGCGCGCCCTCCGACATCACCGTGGTCCAGCTCGCCTCCAAGCAGGCCTGAGCCGCTCTGTCAGGCCTTCCTGCGCCGTCCCGTCGGCTTCGCGCGGCGGCGCAGGGCGAGCAGGCCGCCGCCCGCGAGCGCGGCGAGGGCCGCGGAGCCGCCGAGCGCCCAGTCGTCGCCGTGCGAGCCGCCGGACGGGCTCGCGGCGGCAGGGCCCGCGCCCGCCACGTCCGGCTCGCGGGTCGGCCGGGGCTGCTCGCTCAGCGGGCCCACCAGCACGCCGACGGGGCGCACCTTGTCGGCCGCCGCGAAGCCCCAGTCGAGCAGCGCGGCCGTCTCCTCGTACACCGCCTCGTAGCCGGACTTCGGGTGCATGACGGTGACCAGGAGGGTGCGGCCGCCGCGGGTGGCGGCGCCGGTGAAGGTGTTGCCCGCGTGCGACGTGTAGCCGTTCTTGACGCCGATCAGGCCCTCGTACGGGGTGACGCCCTGCCCGGTCAGGAGGCGGTCGGTGTTCTGGATCTGGAAGGTCTTGGAGCCGCCCGCGGGGAAGTCGGCGACCTTGGTGGCGCAGTACCGGCGGAAGTCGTCGTTCTTCAGCCCGGCGCGCGCGAACAGCGTCAGGTCGTACGCGGACGACACCTGCCCGGGGTGGTCGAAGCCGTCCGGGCTGACGACGTGCGTGTCGTTCGCCTGGAGGTCCTTCGCGCGGGCCTGCATCTGCGCGACGGTCTTCGCGACGCCGCCGTTCATGTTCGCCAGCACGTGCACCGCGTCGTTCCCGGAGCGCAGGAACACGCCCTGCCACAACTGGTGCACGCTGTACGTCGTCCCGGCCTGGACGCCGACGAGGCTGGAGCCGAGCGGGATGTCCGCGAGGTCCTCCGCCGTCACCTTGTGCTTCAGCGTGCTGTCGAACTTCGGCAGCACAGTGTCCGCGAACAGCATCTTCAGCGTCGACGCGGGCGGCAGCCTGCGGTGCGCCTCGTAGGAGGCGAGCACCTCGCCGCTGTCGTTGTCGGCGACGAGCCACGCCTTCGCGGCGAGCTTCGGCAGCTTCGGCGCCCCCGCCCGCGGCTGCACCTGTACATCCGACGCGGCGGACGCGGACGGTGCGGGCAGGGCGAGCGCGGCGCAGGCCCCCGCCCCGATCCCGAGGGCGGCGCGGCGGCTGACGTGCGAGGGGGGAGTGGAGCCGGGCATCCCGTGAAGGTACAGGTCAAAGGCCTGGTAAAGACCGGCGGGGCCCTATCGGCTCAGGGGCCGCGTCATCCCCGGCAGGAAGTCGATGAACAGCTCGTGCACCTCCAGGACGAGCGGCCGGAGCACCCGGAACCGGGCGAGCGCCACGCCCCGCGTCGTGAGCCGGGCGCCGCGCTCGGCGAGCCGCCGACTGCGCTCGCGCCCCTCGGAGCTGTCGAACACCCAGTAGAGGACGAGCCCCATCTGGGACAGCCACATCAGCTCCGGGAGGATCTCCGCGAGCTCGGCCGGCACCTTGGCCTTCGACCCGGCGAGCACCTCACGGTGCAGCTCGATGGCGGCCTCCCGGGCGTGCTCCGACTCGGCGGAGAACGGGCTGAGCGGGGAGTCGGGGTCGGCCGCGTTCTTGAAGAACTGGGCCGCGAACTCGTGGTACGGCTCGGCGATCTCCAGCCAGGCCCGCAGCACGCCCGCGAGCCGTGCCTGGAGGTCGGTCTCCGTGTCGAGCACGGACCGGACCGCCGCCTGGTGCTCGGCGGTGATCCGGTCGTAGAACCCCTGGATCAGGTGTTCCTTGCCCGCGAAGTAGTAGTACGCGTTGCCGACCGAGACCCCCGCCTCCTGGGCGATCGCCCGCATGGTGGTCTTGTCGTAGCCCCGCTCCCGGAACAGCCGCATCGCGGTCTCCAGGATGAGCGCCCGCGTCTGCTCGCTCTTCGCGCCTTTGCCCTCGGCCTTCTCTGCTGCCACGGTCCCCGAGCCTAATCGGCGGCGCGGCAGCCGCTGTCGCAGGTGGGTGCCTGGTGGTACCAGCCCCGCCGCGGGTCGTACCGCCAGCCGTCCGTCCGCTGCCCGGGCCGCCGCTCGCGGTACGACTCCCGGTACTTGGCGGCGCCGAGCACGGCCTGCTTGGCGAATCGCAGGCCCATCGGTGTCGCCATCCGGTGCGAGGTGGCCCGGTGCTCGCGCAGCGCCCACATGCACACGACCCAGGCGGCGGCGCCCCGGTAGATCTGCCCGCCGTCCGCGAGCACGGTGATGTCCGAGAGCGTCGCCGCGTGGTCGAGGCCGGGGAAGCGCCGCAGCGCCTCCTCGGAGCCCGCGGGGACGAACTCCAGCGGCACCAACTGCGCCTGCCTGGACAGCCAGTTGCGGGCGAACGTGCACAGCGGGCACTCGGCGTCGTACAGGACCGTGAGCCGGCGGACCGGGGCCACCCCCGTGGCACCCCGGGCCGCCGCCCGCCCGGCGGTTCCCACCGCTGTCACGCCCCGCCCACCGGCGCGGCCCAGCCCTGCGGCGGGACCGGCGGCTGCTGCTCGCGCTCCATGACGCCGCGCCGCCGGATCTTGTTGAGCACGTACACGTTCCCCAGGTGCATCACGCCGAGCACGAGCAGGACGACGCCGAGCTTGGTGGAGAGCGCCTCGAACACCTCCCGGGTGCTGCCGATGCTCTCGTCGCCGCTCAGGTAGAGCGCCACGAACCCGAGGTTGACCAGATAGAACCCCACCACCAGAAGGTGGTTGACGGCGTCGGCCAGCTTCTCGTTGCCGTGCAGCACATCGGCGAGGAACACCCGCCCATTGCGGCTCAACGTCCGTGCCACCCACACGGTGAGCCCGATGCTGACCACGAGATACACGACGTATGCGACCACTGTGAGGTCCATGCCCCACCCTCCTTGAACGCGTTCAAAAACGCTGACGCCCATGAATGTAGCCCTGTTTTTGAACATGTTCAAGCGGAAGTGGTCGCAGTGACGCGCGCCAACGACGAAGGCCCCGCTCCCTGTTGGGGAGCGGGGCCTTCGGGCCGTGCGGCGAGAACGCCGGGAAGGTCAGTAGCGGCGCGTGATCAGGGCGCGCTTGACTTCCTGGATGGCCTTGGTGACCTCGATGCCGCGCGGGCAGGCGTCCGTGCAGTTGAAGGTCGTGCGGCAGCGCCACACGCCGTCGCGGTCGTTGAGGATCTCCAGGCGCTGCTCTCCGGCCTCGTCGCGCGAGTCGAAGATGAAGCGGTGGGCGTTCACGATCGCGGCCGGACCGAAGTACTGGCCGTCGTTCCAGAACACCGGGCAGGACGACGTGCACGCGGCGCACAGGATGCACTTGGTGGTGTCGTCGAAGCGGGCCCGGTCCTCGTCGGACTGGTGGCGCTCACGCGTCGGCTCGTTGCCCGTCGTGACGAGGAACGGCATGACGTCGCGGTACGCCTGGAAGAACGGCTCCATGTCCACCACGAGGTCCTTGAGGACCGTGAGGCCCTTGATGGCCTCGACCGTGATGGGCTTCTCCGGGTTGATGTCCTTGAGCAGCGTCTTGCAGGCGAGACGGTTCTTGCCGTTGATCCGCATCGCGTCGGACCCGCAGATGCCGTGCGCGCAGGAGCGGCGGAACGTCAGGGTTCCGTCGTGCTCCCACTTGATCTTGTGCAGGGCGTCGAGGACACGCTCCTTGGGGTCCATCTCCAGCTGGAAGTCCTGCCAGTGGGCCTCGTCCGAGACCTCGGAGTTGAACCGCCGCACGCGCAGCGTGATCGTGATGTTGGGGCTGTCGGCGAAGCCGGGCTCGGGGGCTCCCGCGTCCGCCTTTTCCATGGTCGGGGTAGCCATCAGTACTTACGCTCCATCGGCTGGTAGCGGGTCTGGACGACCGGCTTGTAGTCGAGACGGATGGACTCGGAGCCGTCGTCGCCGACCTCGCGGTACGCCATGGTGTGGCGCATGAAGTTGACGTCGTCGCGGTTCGGGAAGTCCTCGCGGTAGTGACCGCCGCGGGACTCCTTGCGGGCCAGGGCGGAGGTCGCCATGACCTCGGCGAGGTCGAGCAGGTTGCCCAGCTCGATGGCCTCGAGCAGGTCGGTGTTGAACCGCTTGCCCTTGTCCTGGACCGACACGTTCTTGTACCGCTCGCGCAGCTCGGCGATCTTCTCGACGGCCGTCTTGATCGTCTGCTCGGTGCGGAACACCATCACGTTGGCGTCCATGCACTCCTGGAGCTCGGTGCGGATCTTCGAGACGCTCTCGGTGCCCTGCGAGTCGCGCAGGCGCTCCACGAGCTCCTCGACCATCGCGGCCGGGTTCTCCGGAAGCTCGACGAACTCGGTCTTGTGCGCGTACTCCGCGGCGGCGATGCCGGCGCGGCGCCCGAAGACGTTGATGTCGAGCAGCGAGTTGGTGCCGAGACGGTTGGCGCCGTGCACGGAGACACAGGCGACCTCACCGGCGGCGTACAGGCCCGGGACGACGGTGGTGTTGTCCGCGAGGACCTCGCCCTCGACGTTCGTCGGGATGCCGCCCATGGCGTAGTGCGCGGTCGGCTGGATCGGGATCGGGTCCGTGTAGGGCTCGATGCCGAGGTACGTGCGCGCGAACTCGGTGATGTCCGGGAGCTTGGCGTCCAGCTGCTCCGGCGGCAGGTGGGTGAGGTCCAGGTACACGTGGTCGCCGGCGGGACCGCAGCCGCGGCCCTCACGGATCTCCGTGTAGATGGAGCGGGAGACGACGTCACGGGACGCGAGGTCCTTCATGACCGGCGCGTACTTCTCCATGAAGCGCTCGCCGTCCTTGTTGCGGAGGATGCCGCCCTCACCGCGGGCGCCCTCCGTGAGAAGGATGCCCATGCGCCAGATGCCGGTCGGGTGGAACTGGAAGAACTCCATGTCCTCCAGCGGGATCCCGCGCCGGTAGCAGGCGGCCTGGCCGTCACCGGTCAGGGTGTGCGCGTTGGACGTCACCTTGAAGAACTTGCCGGTGCCGCCGGACGCGTAGATGACCGACTTCGCCTGGAAGACGTGGATCTCGCCGGTGGCCAGCTCGTAGGCGACCACACCGGCGGACTTCTTGACGCCGTCCTCCTCGACGATGAGCTGGTCGAGGACGTAGAACTCGTTGAAGAACTCCACGCCCTCCTTGACGCAGTTCTGGTACAGCGTCTGGAGGATCATGTGGCCCGTGCGGTCCGCGGCGTAGCAGGACCGGCGGACCGGGGCCTCACCGTGGTTGCGGGAGTGACCGCCGAAGCGGCGCTGGTCGATGGTGCCGTTCGGGGTGCGGTTGAACGGCAGGCCCATCTTCTCCAGGTCGAGGACCGAGTCGATGGCCTCCTTCGCCAGGATCTCGGCGGCGTCCTGGTCGACCAGGTAGTCGCCGCCCTTGATCGTGTCGAAGGTGTGCCACTCCCAGTTGTCCTCCTCCACGTTGGCCAGCGCGGCGGCCATGCCGCCCTGCGCGGCGCCCGTGTGGGAGCGGGTGGGGTAGAGCTTGGTCAGCACGGCGGTGCGGCTGCGCTTGGTCGACTCGATGGCCGCGCGCATGCCGGCGCCGCCCGCGCCGACGATGACGGTGTCGTACTTGTGAATCTTCACGGGTTCGCTCGCCTCGGCTTAACGGATGTTGGGGTCGAAGGTGAAGATCACCAGCGTGCCCAGGAGGACGGTGAAGACCGTCGCGGCGTACAGCAGGCCCTTCAGCCACATGCGGGTGTTGGGGCGCTCGGCGTAGTCGTTGATGACGGTACGCAGGCCGTTGGCGCCGTGCAGCATCGCGAGCCACAGCATCAGCAGGTCCCAGCCCTGCCAGAACGGGGACGCCCAGCGGCCGGCCACGAAGGCGAAGCCGATCTTGGAGACGCCGCCGTCGAGGACGAGCTGGATCAGCAGGTGGCCGAGGACCAGGACGACGAGGACGACACCCGACAGGCGCATGAACAGCCATGCGGCCATCTCGAAGTTGCCGCGCGTCGAACGCGGGGTCTTCGAGGTGCGCTTGCGCGGGGGCTCGATGTAGGGGGCCGGGTTGTCGACGTCGTAGAGGGAGACGCCCTCGACGGGGCCGACGCCGGACTGTGCGGGGGTGGTGTCAGCGGACATGTCTGGCCTCAGCTCCCGAAGAGTGCGCGGACGGCGTGGCCGAGGACGGGGTACAGGGCCCCGACCATGAGGACGATCCAGATGCCCATGACGGTCCAGAGCATCTGCTTCTGGTAGCGCGGGCCCTTCGACCAGAAGTCGACGGCGATCACACGCAGGCCGTTGAGCGCGTGGAAGAGAATCGCGGCGACGAGGCCGTATTCCAGAAGCGCGACGATCGGCGTCTTATAGGTACCAACGACATCGTCGTACGCCTCGGGCGAGACGCGGACGAGAGCGGTGTCCAGGACGTGCACGAACAGGAAGAAGAAAATGAGGACACCGGTGACTCGATGAGCCACCCACGACCACATGCCTTCCCGGCCGCGGTACAGCGTTCCAGCCGGCACGGAAGAACCCTCCGGGAGCGGGGACTAGGGCCGCGCCGGCTTCTATGTCGGGCGAGCCCGGCCGGGTACGGTCCACCGGCCGCTCGTCATCGTATCGACGAGTTGTCGGGACACCCGCACGGGGGCCTTATGTGTGATCAAACAGGCAATCAAACAGGCACGTACGGGCTATTGCGGCCGGTTTCCCGGCGGGCGAGTCGCGCCAGCCGGCCCCGGGCGAGCCGGCGCAGCTCCTCGGCGGCCAGCTCCCGCTCGTGCACCGGGTCGTTGCCGAGCCGGGTGCGCAGGCCCGCGAGCAGGTGGTCGAGGGCCTCGCTCGGCGCGATGTCGTCCAGGCAGATCACGAACGGGTGCCCGAAGCGGGTCTGGTAGGCGCTGTGGGCGGCGACGAGCGCGGTGTTCGCCGCCGCGTACGCCGAGAAGCCCGAGTGCCCCGAGTACGCGGCCGGGTCCGGGGGCAGCACGAGGTCCTCGCCGGTCAGGGCCTCGGTGATGTCGCCGGGCGAGAGGTCGTACGACGCCTCGTCCGCCGCCGCGAGCAGCGCGTCCAGGTCCGGGTAGGGGCGGTGCGCGGCGACCCGGTGCGCCCAGGCGCGGCTGCGGCAGCATGTGCGCAGCTGCTGCTCGGCGGTCTCCCTCGGCAGCGCGTTGAACCGCGCCAGGCCTCCGGCGGTGCCGGGTGCCGTGGCCGGGGCCGGGACGGGCAGACGGCCGGGAGTCTGGAGGGGGCTCAGCGGGGGCCTCCGGCGGCGGGCTGGTGGGGTGGGTGTGGCCAAACGTTAGCCAGAGCTTGTCGTGACTGTCCGGTGGATGTGTGAAATTCACTCGGACGGGCCGGTTTGCGGGGGTTGGGTGGACGGTACCGCGCGAGTCGCGGTGTTTGTCTCTTTCACTGTGCGGCTTCCGACTCGTCGTAGTTGCGTTTGCGCAGTTCCCCGCGCCCCTGGGGACACACCGTTACCGTCGGCAACGTACGTGTCCGGTCGACGTGGTTCAGCGAGGTACTTCGTGGAGAAGGAGCGGCAAGCTCTGAAGGTCGGCGCCGTCGGGATCGCGCTGGTCGCGGTCATGGGGTGCTCGAACAGCGGTGGGTCGCCCTCCGGCGGGAAGTCGGCGACGTCCGCGACGCCCTCGCCCACCCGTTCGTATCCGCTGTCGAAGCCGGCGCACACGATTCCGGAGGTGCGGGACTTCACGGCCGCGCACGGGCCCGGGTGGAAGCCGGACCGCGGCAAGGTCGTCGTGAAGGACGGGTCGCTGGCGCAGGAGGGGCGGCTCATCGCCGGTGAGCTGGACCTGACGTACGCGGGGTCGGGCGACGCGGGGCCCGGCGACGTGGAACTGGGGCTCGACGAGAAGCGGGGCGCGAACCCGGAGTCGTACCGGATGGCCGTCGAGGGCGGCACCGTGCGGATCACGGCGCCGAGCGACACCGGCGTGTTCTACGGGACCCGCACCCTCAAGCAGGAGGTGCACGGCGGCGCCACCGCGCCCGAGGGCGTCACGAAGGACGAGCCGGCCAAGGCGCAGCGCGGGTTCAACCTGGACATCGCCCGCAAGCACTTCACGGCCGACTGGATCAAGGACCGGATCAGGGAGATCGGGGACCTCAAGTACAACCAGCTCGGCCTGCACTTCTCCGACGACCAGTCCTTCCGGATCGCCTCCGACTCGCACCCGGAGGTCGTGTCGAAGGAGCACCTGAGCAAGGCGCAGGTGAAGGACATCCTGAAGCTGGCCGCCGAGCGGCACGTCACCGTCGTGCCGGAGATCGACTCGCCGGGCCACCTGGGCGCGGTGATCGCCGCGCACCCCGACCTCCAGCTCCGCGACGCGAGCGGGGTCGCCGCGCGCGGCGCCGTCGACATCTCCAAGCCGGGCGCCGCGAAGATCGTGGACGATCTCCTGAAGGAGTACGCGAAGCTGTTCAAGGGCGCGTACTGGCACCTGGGCGCCGACGAGTACCGGGCCCTGATGAGCGAGAACCCGGAGGCGTCCTACCCGCAGCTCGCCGCCGCTGCCCGCAAGAAGTACGGGGCGAACGCGAAGGTGCAGGACCTCGCCCAGGGCTGGCTCAACGACCGGGCGAAGACCATGGCCCCCTACGACCGGCACCTGAAGGCGTGGAACGACGGCTTCTACAAGGGCGGCGTCGTCGACGCGGACAAGGGCATCGAGGTCGCGTACTGGACCGGCAAGGAGATCGGGGCGCGCGAGCCGCTGGAGTACCTCGGCGAGGGCCGCAAGCTCACGAACTACAACGACGAGTACCTGTACTACGTCCTCGGGCAGCCCAACACCTTCGTCTATCCGACCGGCGAGCGGATCTACAAGAGCTGGACTCCGCTCGTGGTGCGCGGCACGAAGCCGGTGCCGTCGAAGTACGACGACCAGATCCTCGGCGGCTCGTTCGCCGTGTGGTGCGACATCTCGGGGGCGCAGACCCCGGCGCAGGTCGCGAAGGGCATCCGGATGCCGCTGCGGGCCACCGTGCAGAAACTGTGGGACCCGGGGAAGCCGGAGCTGAGCTGGCCGAAGTTCGTCGATCTGGCCGACACGCTGGACAGCTGACCGGCCCGACGCGCGCAGTTTGCCGTTCCGCTGGCCAACTCCCTTTCCGTTGTGGTGTATTCGGCCACAGGTACGACGAATGCGGCGTACACCGGGACGGGGGGAACGGCATGGGCTACTGGGGCTACTACGTGGTCGCGAGAAGCGACCGGCCGCTGAACGCGTGCGAGGCGCTCGGCGGGGTCCGCGACGAACTGACGCTCCTCGAGGAGCGGGACGCCGGCTGGCAGATCTGGGAGTGCCCCGGCGGCGGCGAGAGCCCGCGCGACGTGGGCAGCATGAACGCGCTGGCGGCGGAGACCGGGGCGCCCGCCCTGTTCGGCTACGTCATGGACTCCGTCTGCGCCGTCGTCGAGGCGGCCGGTCCGGAGAGCGGCGCGTGGACGGCGTGCCTGGGGCGCGCCGCGATGGCCGGGTACATCGGCGGCGACGAGCGCGCCCTGGAGGACTACTTCCTGCCGCCCGAGGACGCGGCGGAGCGGGCCGTCGGCTGGGCCGCCGAATGCGGCCGCGAAGTGCGGCCGGAGCCGCTCGACGAGGTGCTGCGGGCGCCCGCCGAACCCTCCGCCGAGGAGCAGTTCTTCCGCCTCCTCGACCGGCTCGGGGTGAAGTGACCGTGACGTTCCGTGCCGTCCCGGCGCAGTACGTGCCGTAGGAGTCAAGGGGAATCGCTGGGTCCACGTCCTGAGGAGCGTTGCGTCGATGAGCCTGGTGGAACTGATCGCGGAGGCCGACGAGCGCGGCCTCGCCACGAGCGGGCTCGGCTGCCTCGACCGCTGTGTGCCGCTGCTCGGCGTCGGCGAGCCCGGCGCCCCCGACGAGGACGTGCTGCGCCCGCTGTGGGCGAGCCTCGCGGAGGACGGCGCCGACTGGGGCGCGCGGCTCGGCGCGGCCCGCGAGGAGCTGGACGGCGCGGCGGGCGAGGGCGAGGCCGCCGAGCTGGTGCGCCGGATGCTCGGGGCGGCGCCGGAGCGGGCCGTCGCCGACGCGTGGCGCGAGTGGGCCGACGCCTGCTCGGTGGCCGCGCTCCAGGTGCACCGGATGCTCGACCCGGGCAAGGACTCGGCGTCGGGCGTGGGTGTCCGCCGCGAGGGCCGCACCGAGGGCATGTCCCCGCTGGTCGCCGCCGAACTGCGCCGCCAGACGCAGATCCTGGAGCTGCTCGCGGACGGCGGCGCGGCCGGGCTCCGGCAGGCGCTCGTCGTGTCGACGGAGGGCCGCAGGGTGCTGCGCGCGGTCGTGTCGCGGCGGGCCCGCGGCCGGGGATGACGTGAGGGCCGCGGGGAGCTGACGCCCCGCGGCCCTCATGCGTCGGTCGACCCGCCTGCTACGGCGCCAGGTTCGTGCCCAGGCGCGCGGTGGCCGGGGTGCCGAGCGTGGCCATGGTGAGGTTCCTGGTCGAGCTCAGGCCGAGCCCGGAGGAGTTGCTGGGGATGTACGTCAGCATGCCCTCGCCGGAGTTCTCGCCCGCCGAGCCGACGACCAGGTCGGCCCGCCCGTAGCCGGACAGGTCGGTCAGGGCGACCGCAGAGCCGAGGTTGTCGTTCGACTCGGAGGAGCCGGGGACGCCCTCGGTGTCCTGCGTGACCGAGAGCGCGCCGGTGCCGGTGATGCCGGTCGACGTGCCCTTGAGCAGGATCGAGTTGCCCGCGTTGGAGCGGTTCGAGGTGCGGGTGATGTCCTCGTTCGGCGCGCCCGCGTACACGTCCGCGTAGCCGTCGAGGTTGTAGTCGCCCACGGCGATCGAGGCGCCCATGGCGTCGCCCGCCTCGGCCGCGCCCGGCACGCCCGAGGTGTCCTGGTGCACGGTCTTGGCGCCGGTGGCGGTGAGGCCGGTGCCGGCCACGCCCTTGACGAAGGTGACCTGGCCGCCGGCCGCTGCGCCCGACTCGGCGGTGTACGGCTGGCCGATGGCGATGTCGTCGACACCGTCGCCGTTGATGTCGCCGGCGCCGATGGAGCGGCCGCCCTTGACGGTCAGCGTGGCCGCCTTGCGCAGGCCGCCGGAGCCGCCCTTGTACCAGACGACGCGGCCGATGCCGGTGCCGTCGCGGTAGTTGAGCGCGACGTCCGCGTAGCCGTCCTGGTTGAAGTCGCCGGACGCGGCGTCCTCGTACGACAGGTCGGACTCGGTGGTGGTGATCGCCGAGTCGGTGTCCCAGTCGTCGCCGTAGCGGGCGCTCCAGGTGCCGCCGGTGCCGGTGGAGGCGGCGAACACGTCGGCCTTGCCGTCCGCGTTGAAGTCGCCGACGGCCACGGCCGAGCCGAACTTGGCGTTGGTGAGCGCGTAGCTGCCGTCGATGTTGACGCCGGTGCCGGTGGTGAACTCGGGGCCGTACAGGATCGTGTACGCGCCCCGGTCCGCGTGGCCGACCGTGTCGTCCTCGCCGGGCTGGCCGACGACGATGTCGGTGGCGCCGTCGCCGTTGATGTCACCGGTCGCGGTGGACGCGCCGAACTGGTCGCCGCTCTCGCCCGCGCCGGGCACGTCGCCGGTGGACTGCGAGATCAGCTTGCGGCCGGTGGCCGTCGGGCCGTCGACGGTGCCCGGCACGATCTCGATCTGGCCGCCGCTCGAACCCTTGGGCAGGCCCGCGACGATGTCGGACGTGGCGTCGCCGGTCACGTTCTGGCTCGCGAGGGCGTGCGAGACGCCGGGGGTGGCGGCGAGCGTCGCGATGCGGCCCAGCTTCGGGTACAGGTTCGCGCCGGGGCAGGCCGTGGCGTTGGTGTCGCGGTGGCCGAAGACGCGGGGGAGCGTGATCGTGGAGCCGTTGGCGACCTTGTTGCCGTCGGTGCCGAGGTCGCCGTTGGACGTCAGCGTCACCTTGTCGGTCGCCGTGAGTCCGTACTGGCCGAACTTCCAGGCGACGACGCGGGCGATGGAGTCGAGGGCGGCCTTCGTGGGCTTCGCCGACTCGAAGTTGCCGATGTACGAGATGCCGACGGTGTCGGTGTTGAAGCCGTAGTCGTGGGCGCCGTGCACCGGCAGGTCCATGCCGCCGGTACGACCCTCGAAGATCTGGCCGCAGCGGTCGACGACGAAGTTGTAGCCGATGTCGTAGTAGCCCTTGGCGACGTGGTCCTGCTGGATCTCGCGCAGCCGCTCGGCGCTCTTCGCGCACGGCACCTGGTTGTCCGAGTCCACGCCGGTGTGGTGCACGACGGCGGCCTTGATCTCCGTGTCGTACACGGGAGTTCCGTCGTGCGGCAGGCCGGGGCCCCACACGGACTGCGGGATGATGTGCGGCTTCACGACCGTCGACGGGCGGGGCTCGGGCGGCGTCTCGTCGGAGGAGAACGCGGCGGGCTCGGTGCCGCTGCCCGCCTTGCCGGTGCCCGGGTCGATCAGCTTGACGTCCATGCCCGCGGGCAGGTCGGCGGCCTTGCCGTCGGCGTCGACGACGCGGACCTCCACGCCGTCCGCCATGGTGTCCGTCGACACGGAGGCGGTGCCGCCGCGGATGTCGGCGGCCTCGCGCTCGGCGCCGTCCGCGTCGTTCGTGTCCTTCGGCAGGGTGGTCCAGGTGCCCCACGCGCCGGACGCGGCGTCCCTGGCCCGGAACTGGGCGGTGCCGTCGATCCGGTCCTTCGGGTTCTTCCACGTCACCGACACCGCGCCGAACGGCTCCGTCGCCTTCCGCGGGACGACCTTGCGGTCCGTCCTCGTCTCCAGGCTCAGCGTGTGCACGGCCGCGGGCCGGTGCGCCGCGACGCCCGCGGCGTCGGTGCCCGGATCGGCCATGGCGTAC
Source organism: Streptomyces sp. SDT5-1 (assembly GCF_052245995.1). NCBI lineage: Bacteria > Bacillati > Actinomycetota > Actinomycetes > Kitasatosporales > Streptomycetaceae > Streptomyces > Streptomyces sp. SDT5-1. The sequence goes on from NZ_CM125963.1 coordinate 5,150,172, forward strand.
GACACGACTCCGGCGCCGCCGACCACGACCGCCCCCATCGTGATCCACGCTCTCCGCTTGAGACTCAGCGGCTTGTACGCGTGCGATCTGCGCGCGTCGGCCGCCTTTTCTCGCGAATGTCGCGGGCTCAATTGCCCCACCCCTCGATGAAGTTCACATGGACCCCGCGTGACCCGCGGGTAGATGCCCTGTCCAGCGAACGACAGCCGAGAAGTGTCACTGGTTGTGCGGGTGTGGCGTATGCCACAAGCGGGTGACGGTTGGGGTGCGCGGTCCGCTGGAGGGGTGTGAATTCAAGACGTGTGGTGATCGGGGCCGTTGTGGCGGGAGTGCTCGCGGCGGGAGTCGTGACACGAGCCGTTCCGGAGGTGGCGGTGGCCGCGCGGGACGAGCCGGGGACGGAGTGGCTGGCATCGGGCATGGAGCGGATCGAGCCGCCCGCCGTGCTGCACATGACGCACGCGGAGCGTCTGCTGGCCTCCGCGAGCGACCTGCTGCACCGGGCCGGATCCGTGCGCATGGCCACCGACATGCGCAAGGGGACGCAGCGGGTGCGCACGGACATGCGGATCGACCGCGAGGGCAACTGCGTCGGCGGCTTCGACGGCGGACCCGGCAACCGCGGCACGCTCGTCGTCCTCGCGGGCCCGGAGCCCGAGGCCTATATGCGGTTCAGCGAGACCGCGCTCGCCGAGTTGCAGACCATGGCGGACGGCCGCGGCGCCACCGTCTCCGCGCGGGTGCGGGACCGGATAGGGCAGATGCGCGGCAAGTACGTGAAGGCGCGCTCCGGGCCGAAGGGAGCGGAGGCGCTCGCCAAGGGGTGCGCCGTGCCCCGGCTCATCGGCGCGGGCGAGGACGAGTGGAAGGGCGCGCGGGAGCTGGCCCCGGTGCGCAGGGACGGGCGGCGGGTGATCCCGCTGGTGCCGGGGCCCGACGAGGGCACCGAGGGCGTCGCGTACGTGGACGCGGGCGGGAAGCCGTATCTGCGCTCGCTGCGGGCGAAGGAGGCCGGGATGACGGCCGACCTGAGGTTCTCCGCGTACGGGGCGCCCGTGACGGTGCGCAGGCCCGCGGCCTCGGACGTCGTCGAATTCGCCGACGAGGGCTCGATGTTCGCGCTCTGAGTGGCGGGCCTCCTGTGACGTTTCTGTGGAGGCGGGCGCAGTTCGGTGTGAGCGCGGCCACGTGGGTCCGCGTCGTCACCGGCGTACGAAGAGGAAAGCGCTTGAGTCAGGGAGGGGCGCACGACGAGGAGTTGGGCGCGGCCGTCGCACGCGCCCAGGAGGGCGACGAGGCCGCCTTCGCCGTCGCCTACCGGATCGTGCAGCCCGGACTGCTCGGATATCTGCGCGGGCTCGTGGGCGACGACGCCGAGGACGTGGCGTCCGACGCGTGGCTGGAGATCGCCCGCGACCTCGGCAGGTTCCGCGGCGACGGGGCGGGCTTCCGCGGCTGGACCGCGACCATCGCCCGGCACCGCGCCCTCGACCTGCTGCGGCGGCGCGGCACCCGGCCGCGGGCCACCGCGCTCGAACAGGACCTGCGCGACATGCCCGCCGCACAGGACACCGCGGAGCAGGCCCTGGAGACGCTCTCCACGGAACGGGCGCTCGCCCTGCTCGCCCGGCTGCCCCGCGACCAGCGGGAGGCGGTGCTGCTGCGCGTCGTCGTCGGCCTCGACGGGCCGAGCGCCGCGCGCGTCCTCGGGAAGCGGCCCGGCGCCGTGCGCACCGCCACGTACCGGGGTCTGCGCAGGCTCGCCCGTGACGTCGGTGTGACGGATGACGGCCCGCCCACGCTGGGGGAGTCGAGGTGAACGAGCAGACTCCCGACTTCGCGAGGACTCCGTGAGCGACTCCGTGGACGTGGACGGCCCCCTGGGCGCGGCGCTGGCCGCCGCCGTCCGCCCCGCGGCGCCCGACGCCGAGGGCGAGAAACGCGCGTGCGCCGCGTTCCGCGCGGCCCGCGCCGAGGGCCCGCTCGACACGACACCGCGCCCCGACGACGACTGGCGGCAGCGGATCCCCTCCGCACGGCCGTAGCGAAGAGGCCCGGAAAAGCGGGACGGCCGAGGTCGCCACCCCCCACAGGAGAGACCCCGGCCGCCGCGCGTCACGGGTCGCGAGCGGCCCGTACTTGTTTCAGCGCCGCGGGTGCGTTTTCTGTCACACCCGTCCGGGCCCCCGGTGGTTGTCTGTTGTACGAACATGGACGCGAGGACGTATCAGGCCGTAGCGTTCTGGTCCGCGCCGAGCGCGCGTACCCGTTCAAACGGCGCACACGGCTTACGGGCCGGAGCATGGCAGGGGCAGGGAGTGCTGGGGGACGACGCGGAGCTGACCGCCGCGGTGCGTGCGGCGCAGGACGGGAGCGAGGCCGCGTTCCGGACTGTGTACCGCACCGTGCACCCACGGCTGCTCGGATACGTGCGCACACTCGTCGGCGACCCGGACGCCGAGGACGTCGCGTCCGAGGCCTGGCTCCAGATCGCCCGGGACCTCGACCGCTTCGAGGGCGACGCCGACCGGTTCCGCGGCTGGGCAGCCCGGATCGCCCGCAACCGCGCGCTCGACCACATACGCATGCGGGGACGCCGGCCCGCCATCGGCGGCGACGAGACCGAACTCACCGGTCGACCCGCCCTCTCCGACACCGCCGACGAGGCCATGGAGGCCCTCGCCACCGGCGACACCATGGCGCTCATCTCGAAACTCCCGCAGGACCAGGCCGAGGCCGTCGTGCTCCGCGTCGTCGTCGGGCTCGACGCGAAGAGCGCCGCGCAGACCCTCGGCAAACGGCCCGGAGCGGTCCGCACCGCCGCCCACCGGGGCCTGAAACGGCTCGCCGAACTGCTCGGCGCCGCGGAGTCCACGGCGGCCGGTGAGGCCGCCGACTCCCTCGAAGCGGTACCGACTCCACGGCAGGGCCACACCCGCACGACGACGTCCGCAGGTGTGACGCATTCGCGTTCGCGGACGCAGAAGGACATGTGATGGCCGACGAGCACGACAAGTGGCTGAACCGCGACGCGGCGGACCGCCTGCTGCGCGGAGAGCCCCCGGCCGTCCCCGGCGACGCCGCCCGGCAGGCCGACCGGATGGCCGCGGCGCTGCACGCGCTGGCCGACGTACCGGCGGGTCCCGACGGTGAACTTCCGGGCGAGGAAGCGGCGTTGAAGGCGTTCCGCGAGGCACGCACCGTCACGGCCGCGAACACGGCGGTGAACGGGGCGGCGGCGGGTACGACGCATGCCCTGCGACCGGTGAGGCCGAAGCGGAGGACGGCGGGCAGCGGACAGCGCTGGGGCCGTCCCGCGCGGTTCGGCGTCGTCGCCGCGTTCGCCGCGTGCATGGTCGGCGGGGTCGCCGTCGCCGCCGGGACCGGGGTGCTGCCCTCGCCGTTCCGCGGCTCCGACGATCCGGCGCCCGCCGCGTCGGTGTCCGCCGCCGCGAGCCCCGACAGGCCGCTCGCCTCGGCCTCGGCCGGTGTCGAGGAGGACGGCCACGCGGTGCCGAGTCCGACGCGTTCGCCGAGCGCCACCGGCTCCCCGTCCCACAGCCAGGACACCCCGCGCGAGGGCCGTACGTCCAAGGACGAGGGGCCGAAGGCGACGGTGCCCGGCGGCGCCGACGCGCGGGCCGAGGCGCGCAGGCTCGTCGACACCTGCCGCAAGTACCGGGGCGGCGAGCTCGGCAGCGAGGACGTCCAGCGCCTGGAGTCGTCCGCGAAGTCCCTGGGCCAGAGCCCGCGCAGCCTCGGCCGCTTCTGCGACCGGGTGCTGGCGCGTGAGAGTGCCCCGACCACGTCGGCCGACAAGACCGCCTCGCACCACGAGGGCGACAGCGGCTCCTCCGGCGACGGCGGCGGTTCGTACGGGCAGAGCGGCGGCGGCAAGGGCAAGGGCGCCGACGACGACGAGGAGAGCGACGCGGTCGGCAGCGCGAGCGCCGACGGCAGCCTCCCCAGCGCCAGTGTCAGCATCAGCCCGAGCCCGACGCCCGACGTCGGCGCGAGCCCCGACGCGGACCCGAGCGTGAGCACCAGCACGAGCCCGACGCCAACGCCCTGACCTGCAAGAACGCGAACTCCTCAAAAGGTTGCGCGGCGGGTGTGACGTTTCTGGGCGGTGCGACGCAGTAATGAGTGAGCCGACTGGTCATCGGCCGCGCACGAGCTCAGGTTCCCCCCGTACCTGAGGCTCGGTGCCAAATGGCGCGGGTGGGACACGTTCCCCCGGTCCCACCCGCGCCCCTCCTTCTCACCGATCCACGGCTCTCACCAGTACACGACGACCTTGTCGCCGGTACGGACCTGCGCGAACAGCTCCGCGACCTTCCGCTCGTCCTTGACGTTCACACAGCCGTGCGAGGCCCCCGCGTAGCCGCGCGCCGCGAAGTCCGACGAGTAGTGCACCGCCTGCCCGCCGCTGAAGAACATCGCGTACGGCATGGGGGTGTCGTACAGCGTCGACACGTGGTGGCGCGACTTGAAGGTGACGTGGAAGACGCCCTCGCGGGTCGGCGTGTACTGCGAGCCGAAGCGGACCTCCGTCGTCAGCAGGCGCCTGCCGTCCACCATCCAGACGAGCGTGCGGCTGGTCTTGCTCACGCACAGCACGCGGCCCTTCATGCAGCGCGGGTCCGGCTTCGCGGCGGGCTGCCCGCCGAACGCGTACAGCTCCCACGTGGTCGGCTCGTGCGTCATCCGCAGCAGCCGCCGCCACGTCACGGCGTCGGTCTCGCCGGTCCGCGGGAGCCCGCGCTTGCCCTGGAAGCCCTCGACGGCCTCGACGGTCGCCGCGTCGTACGTGCCCGTGGGCCCCTGGAAGAGCCACGCCACCTGGCGCAGCCGCGCCTGGAGCTCCCGGACGCCCCGGGAGCGGTCGCCGGGCGCGTACAGGACCTCGGGCGGGGCGGCGGGCTTGGCGTCGTCGGTCGCGGAGACGGACGCGGACGGAGAGGCGGGCGCGGACGTGGACGGGCTCGGGGACGAGGACACGGAGGGGCTCACGGGCGTCGGACGGCCGCCGCCCTCCACCGCCTGGGCCGTGCACCCGCCGACCAGGGCGAGCACCCCGGTGGCCGCGACCGCCGAACGTAGGACAGCTGTGCGCATGACGTTCCCCCGCCTGCCGCGCCGATCTCTCCTGCCACGACAGATGCTGCCCACGGCTCGACGGTGACGAACCGCACATGATGCGCGCCGCCCAAACGCGGGAAAGTCTGTGAGCAAGGTCCCAGCGTGCGCCTCTCCACTGGCCGCACGCCCCCCGCTACAGTCCGTCGCGAGGGTCGCAACTACTGGCAAGTAAGCACACGGCAGATCGCTGGAGGCACAACCATGGCGCGCGAATCCGAGTCCGGACTGCCCATCGAGCCGGTCTACGGCCCGTCGGCTCTGGAGGGCTGGGACCCGGATCGGAAGCTGGGCGAACCGGGCGCGTATCCCTTCACGCGCGGCGTGTACCCGACCATGTACACGGGGCGTCCCTGGACGATGCGCCAGTACGCCGGGTTCGGCACGGCCACCGAGTCCAACGCCCGCTACAAGCAGCTCATCGCGAACGGCACGATGGGCCTGTCCGTCGCCTTCGACCTGCCGACCCAGATGGGCCACGACTCCGACGCCCCGATCGCCTCCGGCGAGGTCGGCAAGGTCGGCGTCGCGATCGACTCCATCGACGACATGCGCGTCCTGTTCGGCGGCATCCCGCTGGAGAAGGTCTCCACGTCGATGACGATCAACGCGCCCGCCGCCCTCCTGCTGCTCCTGTACCAACTCGTCGCCGAGGAGCAGGGCGTGAGCGCCGACAAGCTCACCGGCACGATCCAGAACGACGTGCTGAAGGAGTACATCGCCCGCGGCACGTACATCTTCCCGCCGAAGCCCTCGCTGCGGCTGATCGCGGACATCTTCAAGTACTGCAAGGCCGAGATCCCGAAGTGGAACACCATCTCGATCTCCGGCTACCACATGGCCGAGGCGGGGGCCTCGCCCGCGCAGGAGATCGCGTTCACGCTCGCCGACGGCATCGAGTACGTGCGCACCGCCGTCGCCGCCGGCATGGACGTCGACGACTTCGCGCCGCGCCTGTCGTTCTTCTTCGTCGCCCGTACGACGATCCTGGAGGAGGTCGCCAAGTTCCGCGCGGCCCGGCGGATCTGGGCCCGCGTCATGAAGGAGGAGTTCGGCGCGAAGAACCCCAAGTCGCTGATGCTCCGCTTCCACACCCAGACCGCGGGCGTCCAGCTGACGGCCCAGCAGCCCGAGGTGAACCTCGTGCGCGTCGCCGTGCAGGGCCTCGGCGCGGTCCTCGGCGGAACGCAGTCGCTGCACACGAACTCCTTCGACGAGGCGATCGCGCTTCCCACCGACAAGTCGGCCCGCCTGGCGCTGCGCACGCAGCAGGTCCTCGCGTACGAGACGGACGTGACGGCCACGGTCGACCCGTTCGCCGGTTCGTACGTCGTCGAGAAGATGACCGACGACGTGGAGGCCGCCGCCCTCGAACTGATGGAGAAGGTCGAGGAGTTGGGCGGCGCGGTCAACGCGATCGAGCGCGGCTTCCAGAAGAGCGAGATCGAGCGCTCCGCCTACCGCATCGCGCAGGAGACCGACTCGGGCGAGCGCGTCGTGGTCGGCGTCAACCGCTACCAGCTCGACGAGGAGGAGCCGTACGAGCCGCTCCGCGTCGACCCGGCGATCGAGGCGCAGCAGGCCGAGCGGCTCGCGAAGCTGCGGGCCGAGCGGGACCAGGGGGCGGTCGACGCGGCGCTCGACGCGCTGAAGAAGGCGGCCGAGGGCGAGGACAACGTCCTGTACCCGATGAAGGACGCGCTGCGGGCGCGGGCGACGGTCGGCGAGGTGTGCGACGCGCTCCGCGGCATCTGGGGGGCGTACGTCCCGTCGGACACGTTCTGACGTTTCGCTGTGACGGGGCCGAGCTCTCGGGGCTCTGCCCCGGACCCCGCGCCTCAATCGCCGGCGGGGCTTGTTCTGTCTCGACTTGGGTGCCCCCGGGGTGTCCGGTATGCGGGCCCTCCGGACGGGTCGCCGGAGGGCCGTGCGACACTCCCGGCATGCTGGGTGTCATCGATCTTCCGACCTATCTCGCGGGCCTGGCCCTGATCATCCTTCTGCCGGGGCCGAACTCGCTGTACGTGCTCTCCGTCGGCGCCCGCCGCGGCATACGCACCGGCTACAAGGCGGCCGCCGGCGTGTGGTGCGGCGACACCGTCCTGATGACCCTGTCCGCCGCGGGCGTCGCCTCGCTGCTCCAGGCCAACGCCGTGATCTTCGGCATCGTGAAGTACGCGGGCGCCGGCTATCTGACCTGGCTCGCCGTCGGCATGCTGCGCGCAGCGTGGAGCATGTGGCGCTCCCGCCGCGAGCGGATCGCCGCGGAGAACGGGGTCGCCGACGAGCAGCCCGCGCAGGAGCGGCCGTTCCGCCGGGCGTTCGTGATCAGCCTGCTCAACCCGAAGGCGATCCTGTTCTTCATCGCCTTCTTCGTGCAGTTCGTCGACCCCTCGTACGCCTACCCGGCGCTCTCCTTCGTGGTCCTCGGCGCGTTCGCGCAGGCGGCCAGCGTGCTCTACCTGTCGGCGCTGATCTTCAGCGGCATGAAGCTGTCCGCCGCGTTCCGCCGCCGCAGGCGCCTGTCGGCGGGTGCGACGTCGGCCGCCGGTGTGCTGTTCCTCGGCTTCGCCGTGAAGCTGTCCCTGGCCAGCGCGTAGCGCGGGCCCCTACGTCGCGCGGGGGCGCTGGTTCAGCGCCCTGCGCAGCATGGGTGTCGCCCACTTCTCGACGTAACGGTTCAGCAGCCAGGCGAGCGTCAGCATCAGGGCGACCGTCGCCGCGAACGTGGCCCACGACGGCAGCCCCACGCGCCGGTGCAGGGCCGCGATCGTCACCCAGCCCAGGTGCTCGTGCACCAGGTAGAACGGGTACGTGAGGGCGCCCGCGACGGTCAGCCAGCGCCACTTCGCCCAGCTCGTCCAGCCCACCGCGATCGCCGCCACGGCCGCGAAGCCGAGCGTCACCACCGCGACGATCCCGAACGACGAGCGGTACGAGAAGAACTCCGGGTTCGGCGCGTGCCACGTCCGGTCGACCGCGAAGTGCTGCCCGATCAGCCAGCTCACCGCGACGATGCCCCACGCCGTGACGTCACGGCGGTTGCGGTGCACCAGGTACAGGCCGATGCCGCCGATGAAGAACGGCGCGTACTCCGGCATCAGGACGAGCGTCACGAGCGGCTCGCCGGAGCCCTCCGCGAGCACCGCGGCCAGCGTCCACACCGCGCAGAACAGCACCACCCGGTGCCGGGTCGCGCCCGGCAGCACGACGCACAGCGCGAACAGGGCGTAGAAGCGCAGCTCCGCCCAGAGCGTCCAGCACACGCCGAGCACCCGGTCCACGCCCAGCGGCTGCTGGAGCATCGTCAGGTTCACCAGCGCGTCGCTGGGGGACACCGCCTCGTACACCACCACCGGCAGCGCGAAGACGGCCGTCACCAGGACGATCGCCACCCAGTACGACGGCAGCAGGCGGGCCGCGCGGGAGGCGAAGAAGGAGCGCAGGGGCCGCCCCCAGCCGCTCATGCAGATCACGAAGCCGCTGATCACGAAGAAGACCTGCACCCCGAGGCAGCCGTACGCGAACCAGCCGTGCAGCGAAGGGAACTGCTCCTGCGGCGAGGACCCCCACGCCTGGGAGACCTCGCCGTCCCTGCCGCCGTAGTGGTACGCCGCCACCATCAGCGCCGCGATCAGCCGCAGACCGTCGAGCGCGTACAGGCGCGAAGGGGGCTGCGGGAGCATCGCCTTCGCCTCCCCGCCCGCCTGCGGGGCGGGGAGCGGCGGCAGCGTCGTGCCGGGCGCCGTCATCCGAGGGCCGCCCGCTTCAGGGAGCGGGCCCGCTTCGCGACCCTGCGCACGGTCGGGTTGCGCGGGATGAACGCGAACTGCGCGGGGAGCGCGCCCGGCAGGCCGAGCGAGGTCAGCCTGCGCCGCTTGAAGTAGCGCCAGGTGCGGTCGTCGAGCCGGGTGGCGAGATAGCGCTCGGCGGGGCGGCGAAGGTCCGGGTAGATCTTGGCCTGCATCGCGTAGCCGACCGCCCGCAGCAGCTCGTCGAGGTCGCCGACGGGCAGCGGCTGCTCCTGCGCCTCCACCGCCGTGCGGTCGGCGAGGTCGGGCAGCAGCGCGTCGACGATGGTGACCGGCACCCGGTTGCTGTTCTGGTACGGCGTCAGGCGCTCCAGGAGCGTCGCCGTGCCGATGCGGGCCACCGGGATGCCGTACAGGGCGCTCGCGGTGAGCAGCGCGGTCGAGAAGCAGCCGACGACGAGTACCGGGCGCATCCGCTGGTACAGGACCTCGGCGAGGACCGGCGTCTCCAGGACCGTCAGCTCGACGCCCAGCCGCTCCGCCTCCTTCTCCAGGATCCGCGACCAGCGGGCGGGCGCGGTGGGGTGCGGCTTGAACACGACGTGCCGGTGCCCGAGTTGGGCGGCGCCGCGCATCATCCGGACGTGCAGCTCCTCCTCCTCTTCGGCCGTGAGGATGCCGAGGGCGGAGAGGTACTGGCCGAGCAGCAGCGCCGGTTCGCCGGGCAGGGTCGGCAGTTCGTCGGCGGTGTCGGCGAGTTCGGCGAGCACCTTGAGGAAGACCTCGGTGGGGACGACCTCGGGCTCGACGCCGAACTCCGTGAGCAGCAGCGGCTTCAGGCCCGGCACCAGGTCCAGGTGGAGCAGGCGCCGCACCCGGGTGCCGATCAGCGGGTCGATCTTGTTGCGGGTCGGCCCGTAGCTCATCAGGCCGTCCGCGTACACGTCGACGGGGGCGCCCGCGAAGATCTGCGCGACGGCCATGGCCGGGTTGACCTGGATGGACTCCACGGCCAGCTCGACGTCGTCGTCGCCGAGGCCCCACTCCAGGCGCAAGTACCGTTCCCACAGCGGGATGTCGTCGCCGCGCGGGCCCCAGCCGCCGGGATGGAACGGGAAGATCGCCGCGTTCCACGACAGGACGCCGTCGAACCGGTCGCGCAGCCGCTCGAAGCCCGGCATCTCGTCGACGGACGGGGTGGTCTCGGGCGTGGCCGCGTTGTTGGCGACCAGCAGCAGCGTGCGGTCCGCCGGGGCGAACCGCTCCGCGTCGAGCGCGGCGGCGAGCGTCGCGGCGCCGTACAGGGTCGAGGCCAGCAGGATGCGGGTCGTCATGCCGTGACCTCCGCGCCGACCGGACGGCGGCGGAGCCGGCGAAGGCGCGTCGCCCGCTGGGTGTCCATCGAGTCGAGCGCTTCGTCGAGCACCCGCTGCGGCATGCGCTTGAGCGCGGCCGCGCTGAGCGACTTCAAAGTGCGGGCCACGGCAGGTTCGAACCTTTCGATGGATCCGAGATGGTGGGAAATGATGGCGCAGTACGTGCGCACGGCCTTCGGGAGAAGCAGCTCCGCGTCCCTGTCCTGGGCGGTTTCCCGGACGACCTGGTCAAATGCGCGAATGAAATCGAGCTGCCGTACGTCACCGATCTGAGTGAGCGAGGACGAAACGCCGCGGCGATAGAAAACGCCCAGCGGGGAGACCGCCGCGAAGGATTTCGCCTCGCGGTGCAGCCGCCAGATCCACGGCCGGTCCTCCGCCGTGCGCAGGCCGTCGGTGAAGTGCAGCAGGCCCTGGTCGGCGAGGCGCCGGTGGTACATGCCGGCCCACGCGTACGCGTAGTCGACGGCCGTCGAGCGGTCGGCGGGCAGGATCGCCGCGCGCGGGTCCATCACGGTGTCGCGCAGCCCGTGCGGGAAGCGGTGCACCGAGCGGGCCCGCGCCGTGCACTGGACGTGGTCCGTGCGCACGAAGTCGCAGCCCAACCCCTCCATCGCGGAGAGCAGTTCGCTGTAGTAGCCCGGCGCGAGCCAGTCGTCGCCGTCCAGGAAGGTGAGGTATTCGCCGCGGGCCCTGTCGAGGCCGGTGTTGCGGGCGGTCGCGAGTCCTCCGTTTCGTTCGTGTCTGACCAGGACCGCTCCGGGTAGTTCTCGTTCGGCACGCGCGAGAATGTCCGGAGTCTCGTCCTTCGAGCAGTCGTCGACGAGAATGAATTCGAAGTCGTCGCGTGCGTTCGCTCGCAGACTTCTCAGGGTGTCGGGCGCGTATTGCTGCACGTTGTAGAACGGCACGATGACGGAGAGCTTGACCACGTCGGTGACGTTAGGGCGCGGCCCGGCATTCGTCTTGACCGATGGATTGATGTCAGGTGAACGAAGCATGGCGGGGCCGTGAACCGGCCTTGCCGCAGGCGGTTTCCCGGGCCGATTCGCCATTCGTCGATGTGCTGTTAACCGTTTGTTGCTTTCCGGTTGGGCCGCGGCTCGGAATTGCTTCCTAACTTCTTCGATGTGCCAGTAAGGAACGAAAAGCAGCTCAGGGTCGCCGTGCTCGCGGACTCCGACACCCGGTGGAAATGGGGGTCGCTCACCGCCTCCCGCATCGCCCCCGAAGGGGTCGCCCTCGACGGCTATCTGCTGCGCGGCCGAGCCACCCCGACCCCGCGCCAGCTCCGCGAGATCGGCGTCCGCGCCGACAGCCTGCGCGAGGTCACGGCCGTCGAGTTCCTCCGCGAGATGAAGTCCGCAGCCTACGACGTGGTGCTCCTCGCCCTCGTCGGCGGGGGCGTCCAGGCCGTCCTGCACGGACTCGCCCACGCCTGGCGAGGCGCGGAGCGCAGGCCCGTCGTCGTCACCGGCTACGTCGGCGTCGTCTACGAGAAGCTGGCCGACGGACTGCTCCTGCGGCACGGCGCCGACGTCGTCCTCGCCAACTCGGCCTACGACGCGGACCGCTTCCGCGCCGTGTACGAGGGCGTGGGCGCGGACGCATCCGCCGTGACCGAGTGCGCGCTGCCGTTCCTCGGCGGCGAGCCCTACACCGGCGTACGCGAGCCGTACACGGTCACCTTCGCGGCCCAGCCGTCCGTGCCCGACACCCCGGCCGACCGCGCCTACCTCCTCGACCGCCTCGTCCGGCACGCCGAGCGGCACCCCGACCGCGAGGTCCTGCTCAAGCTCCGCAGCAAGCCGGGCGAGCACACCACGCACATCGAGGAGACGCCCTACCAGAAACTCGCGCAGCGCCGCGAACTCCCGCCCAACCTGCGCCTCGTCTACGGGAACATGGGCGAGGTCCTCGACCGCACCGACCTCCTCGTCACGGTCAGCTCCACCGCCGCCCTCGAGTCGCTGCACCGGCGCATCCCCACCGCGCTCCTCACCGACCTCGGCGTCCGCGAGGCGCTCGGCAACCACCACTTCACCGGCTCCGGCTGCCTCGTCTCCTGGGACCGGCTGGACGAGGGCGCGCTGCCCGAGCCCGACCCCGCGTGGCTGGCCCGGCAGGGCGTCGCCGCCGACGGCACGTACGAGAAGGCCTTCGACGCGGCCCGCGACAGGGTCCACGAGCTGCTCGCCGCCGACCTGCCGCCCCTCGCCCCGTACTACGACCGCACCACCGCCCCCGGCTATCTGCCGCGCATCCTCGCCCGCCACCACCTCGCGCCCGACGGCGGCCCGCTGCCCGGCGCGCCCGCGGCGGACCGCGCGCCGGGGCCGGTGCGGCAGGTCGTGCGCCGGGCGGCCCGGGGCGCCTACCGGCACGGCGTGCAGCGCGTCGCGCCCGTGATCCGGCGGATGGGGGAGCTGTGAGCCCCCGCAACCCCGAACTCCCTGAAGGAGAAGCGCACATGACCGAGCCCGAGCCCGTCCGCCGCGTCCTCGCCGTGATCCCCGCCCGCGGCGGATCCAAGGGCGTACCGGCGAAGAACCTGGCCCCGGTCGGCGGCGTGCCCCTCGTGGCCCGCGCCGTGCGCGAGTGCCTCGCCACCCGGCAGGTCACCGACGTCGTCGTCTCCACCGACGACGCCGCGATCGCCGCCGCCGCGCGGGACGCGGGCGCCGAGGTCGTCATGCGGCCCGCCGCCATCGCCGGCGACAAGTCCAGCTCCGAGACGGCCGTCCTGCACGCCATGGATGCCCACGAGGCGCTGCACGGCTCGGCCGTCGACGTGGTGCTGCTCGTCCAGTGCACCAGCCCCTTCCTCGTACGGGAGGACGTCGACGCCGTCGTCTCCGCGATCCTCGACAAGGGCGCCGACAGCGCGCTGACCGTGGCGCCGTTCCACGGGTTCATCTGGCGACACGAGGACGACGAGCCGCGGCCCGCCGCCGTGCAGCACGCCGCCGCGGAGGCGGGCGGCGTCGCCGTCCTCGCCGACCGGCAGACCGCCACCGGCGGCTACGGCGTCAACCACGACAAGTCGCAGCGACAGATGCGCCAGGACCGCCCCCAGGACCTCCTGGAGACCGGCGCCGTCTACGGCATGGAGACCAGCGGGTTCCGCCGCCACGAGCACCGCTTCTTCGGCCGCACCGAACTCGTGCGCACCGACCCCGCGCGGGTCCTGGAGATCGACGACCCGCACGACCTGGCCCGCGCCCGCGCGCTGGCCCCCCTCTTCGACCAGCAGTCGGCGCTTCCCGCCAAGGAAGACATCGACGCGGTCGTCCTCGACTTCGACGGCACCCAGACCGACGACAGGGTGCTGATCGACTCCGAAGGACGGGAGTTCGTCACCGTGCACCGCGGCGACGGCCTCGGCATCGCGGCCCTCCGCAGGAGCGGCCTCGACCTGCTGATCCTGTCCACGGAGGTGAACCCGGTCGTCGCCGCACGGGCCAGGAAGCTCAAGATCCCGGTCCTGCACGGCATCGACCGCAAGGACCTCGCACTCAAGCAGTGGTGCGAGGAGCAGGGCATCGCGCCCGAGCGCGTGCTCTACGTCGGCAACGACGTCAACGACCTCCCGTGCTTCGCCCTCGCCGGCTGGCCCGTGGCGGTCGCGAACGCCCACGACGTCGTGCGCGGCGCCGCACGCGCCGTCACCACCACACCCGGAGGCGAAGGCGCGATCCGAGAGATCGCCAGCTGGATCCTCGGCCCTTCTCTCGACTCCCTCGACAAGTAAGGAACGCACGAATCATGACTGCTCAGAATGGCTCCAACTCCCGTATCCGCACCTTCGGTTCGCGCGAGGCGGGCCCCGGCCGCCCCGTCTACATCACCGGCGAGATCGGCATCAACCACAACGGTGACCTGGAGAACGCGTTCCGCCTGATCGACGTCGCCGCCGACGCCGGCTGCGACGCCGTCAAGTTCCAGAAGCGCACCCCGGAGATCTGCACGCCCCGCGACCAGTGGGACATCGAGCGTGACACCCCCTGGGGCCGCATGACGTACATCGACTACCGGCACCGCGTCGAGTTCGGCGAGGACGAGTACCGGGCCATCGACGAGTACTGCAAGAAGCGCGGCATCGACTGGTTCGCCTCCCCGTGGGACACCGAGGCCGTCGCCTTCCTGGAGAAGTTCGACGTCCCCGCCCACAAGGTGGCCTCCGCCTCCCTCACCGACGACGAGCTGCTCCGCGCCCTGCGCGCCACCGGCCGCACCGTCATCCTCTCCACCGGCATGTCGACGCCGAAGCAGATCCGGCACGCCGTCGAGGTCCTCGGCTCCGACAACATCCTGATGTGCCACGCCACGTCGACGTACCCGGCGCAGGCCGAGGAGCTGAACCTGCGGGTCATCAACACCCTCCAGCAGGAGTACCCGAACGTCCCGATCGGCTACTCCGGTCACGAGACGGGCCTGCAGACCACGCTCGCCGCCGTCGCCCTCGGCGCCACCTTCGTCGAGCGCCACATCACCCTCGACCGCGCCATGTGGGGCTCCGACCAGGCCGCCTCCGTGGAGCCGCAGGGCCTCCAGCGCCTGGTGCGCGACATCCGCACCATCGAGGAGTCCCTCGGTGACGGCGTCAAGAAGGTCTACGAGTCCGAGCTCGGCCCGATGAAGAAGCTGCGCCGCGTGCCGGGCGTCGTCGCGGAGGCGGAGATCGCCGTCGCCGCCGGTGAGCCGGTGGGCGTCTGACGGTCAACGGATCGAACCGAGGGCGGCCGGGCGCGGTGGAGACCGCGCCCGGCCGCCCCGGCGCCCCTGGGAGGGCCGCAATGTCCGGCAGCAGCACGCTGTGCTTCGTCGAGAGCCCGGTACAGCTCCTCAACGTCCTGGAATGGGCGCACGTGCGACAGGTCACCGCGACCGTCGTGGTGCTCTCGCCCACCGATCCGATGACCCGCGGCCAGCTGCGCCGGATGGCCGAACTCGCCCGCACCGAAGGGCACACGGTGCGCTGGGAGGAGGCCCGCGGCGGCGTCGGCGCGCCCTTCCAGACCATCGGCGGGCTCGCCCCCTCGCTGCGCAGGGCCGACCGGATCGTCCTCGGCGACCCGTTCTCCCGGTACGTGCAACTGCTGCTCACGATCACGCGCGCCGACGAACTCGTCGTCGTCGACGACGGCACCGCCACCATGGAGTTCGTCGCCCAACTCGTGCGCGGCGAACGGCTCGTGCGCTGGCACAGACGCGGCGGCAGACCGGGCCCGCGCGACCTCGTCCTCGGCCCCGTCGCCGCCGCCGCGCGGCGCAGGCTCACCGCGCACGCCCGCCGCGACTCGGTGTCCGTGTTCACGTCGATGCCGGTCGACGAGGCGCCCGAAGGCGTCACCGTCACCTCGAACGACTACTCCTGGACCCGCGCCCGCTTCGGACCGCCCCGCATCACGCGCGGCGCTGACATGGTCGGCACGTCCCTCGTCGAGACCGGGGTCGTCGACCTCGACCGCTATGTGGAGGCCGTCCGCGCGCTCGCCCGCGCGCACGGCGCCACCCGCTACTTCGCGCACCGCCGCGAGAGCGCCGACAAGCTGCACCGGCTCGCCGCCGAGACCGGCCTGGAGATCGTCCGCCCCGACCTCCCCCTGGAACTGATCGCCCGCCGCGGCCCCATAGGCCGTACGATCCTCAGCTTCCCGTCGACCGTCGTCCACACCCTCCCCATCGCCCTCGAGGGCACCGGCGTCAGGATCGCCGTCTGCGAGATCGACCCCGCATGGCTCACCCAGGGCGTCTCCGACCACGCCCAGGGTTTCCTGGCGGACATCTCCGGCACGGCGAGGGGCGCGGTCCGGACGGTGTGAACCCGGGCGCCGGAAACTCGCTGGCCCAGGACCCCGCGCAGGCCGTACGCTCGCGTCCGTGAGCAGCCCCGAGTCCGACAGAGTGGGGCCGCCGGCGGTCGTCCGGTGGCCATTCCCCGCATGGTGTTGAGGCCCGTCTGCAGCGGACCCGGCCTCCGCCGCCGCATGCCGTAGCCACCGCACGCTCCGCCGGAACCGTGACCACATCTCCCTCTCCACGGTCCCGGAGTCCGTCGTGCCATTCGCTCTCCACCTGCTCGCCCTCGCCGTCTTCGCGCAGGGCACCTCCGAGTTCATGCTGTCGGGGCTCGGCCCCGCCATCGCCCACGACCTGGGCGTCACCATCCCCGCCGCCGGCCGGCTGACCTCGGCGTTCGCCATCGGCATGGTCGTCGGGGCGCCGCTCGTCGCCGTCCTCGCCGTGCGGTGGCCGCGCCGCCCCGCCCTCTTCGGCTTCCTCGCCGTCTTCGCGCTCGTCCACGTCGTCGGCGCGCTGACCGACAGCTTCCCGGTGCTGCTCGCCACCCGGGTCGTCGCCGCGCTCGCCAACGCCGGGTTCCTCGCCGTCGCCCTCGCCACGGCCGCGGCCATGGTCGCGCCCGACGCCAAGGGCCGCGCCACGTCGATCCTGCTCGGCGGCACCACCCTGGCCTGCGTCGCGGGCGTGCCCGGCGGGGCGCTGCTGGGCGCGCTGCTCGGCTGGCGTTCCGCGTTCTGGGCCGTCGCCCTGATCTGCGTACCGGCGCTGATCGCGGTGCTCAGGTCGGTGCCGGCCGAACCCGCGGCGGGCGTCCGCCGCGACCTGCGGGCCGAGCTGCGGGCCCTGCGCGGACCGCGGCTGCGCACGGTGCTGCTGCTCGGCGCGCTGGTCAACGCCGCCACGTTCTGCACGTTCACGTATCTCGCGCCCGTCGCCACCGAGGTCACCGGCATCGGCACGGCGTGGGTGCCGGCGCTGCTCGCTCTGTTCGGCCTCGGCTCGTTCGCCGGGGTCACCGCGGCGGGCCGGTTCTCGGACGCGCGTCCGGCGCGGGTACTGGTGGCCGGGGGCGGCGCTCTGCTGCTCGGCTGGGTCCTGCTCGTCCTCCTCGCGGGCAGCGTCCCCGCGACCCTCGCCCTCGCCTTCGTCCAGGGCGCCCTGTCCTTCGCGGTCGGCTCCACGCTGATCGCCCGCGCCCTCTACGCGGCGTTCGGCGCGCCCACCCTCGCGGGCGGCCTCGCCACGGCCGCCCTCAATGTCGGCGCGGCCCTCGGCCCCTGGCTCGGCGGCCTCGCGCTCTCCTCCGGGCTCGGCTACCGGGCCGTACCGGCGGTCAGCGCGTTGCTCGTGGCGCTCGCGGTCGTTGTGACGTGTGTCGCACGACCGGTACGGGGGCGGGGTACCGAAGAGGCCGCCGTGGCGGGCTGAGGCGCAGGTCGAAAAGAGTCTTCATACCCTCCCTGCGCGATCCACATGCGCACGGCGGCCATATTTCTTACCCCAATACGACTGAACTTTTGTTGATCGGAGGTTAGTTGGCCCCTGCATCGCCCTACCCTTCAGAGGGTGAACGAGTTGAAGTCCCGAGAGTCAGAGGCCGACAAGCCCGGGGAAGCCGTGCCGGGCACCGCACTGCCCGGTGCGCTGCCCGAGGCGCTCCGCGCCGAGCTCGTCGCGTTCCGGCGCGACATGCACATGCACCCGGAGCTGGGCAACCAGGAGTTCCGTACCACCGCGGCGCTCAAGACCCGCCTCGAGCAGGCGGGGCTCGCGCCGCGCGTGCTCGGCATGGGGACCGGCCTCGTCTGTGACATCGGCACCGAGGACGGCGCGTGGCGCGGCGGGCGCGGCATGCTCGCGCTGCGCGCCGACATCGACGCGCTGCCGATCCCGGACACGAAGGCGGACTGCGCGTACCGGTCGACCGTTCCGGACCGGGCGCACGCGTGCGGGCACGACGTGCACACGACGGTCGTCCTCGGCGCCGGCCTCGTCCTCGCCGCCCTGCACCGCGAGGGGCGCCTTCCGCATCCCGTACGGCTGCTCTTCCAGCCGGCGGAGGAGGTGCTGCCCGGCGGCGCGCCCGACGCGATCGAGTGCGGGGTCCTCGACGGCGTACGCAGGGTCATCGGCGTGCACTGCGACCCGAAGGTCGACGCGGGCCGCATCGGCATCCGCCCCGGCCCCATCACCTCGGCGTGCGACCGCCTGGAGGTCACGCTCGACGGCCCCGGCGGTCACACCGCGCGCCCGCACCTGACGACCGACCTGGTCACGGCCGCGGCGAAGGTCGCCACGGAGGTCCCGGCGCTCGTCGCCCGCCGCGTCGACGCCCGTTCGGGGCTCGCCGTCACCTGGGGCCGGCTCGAGACGGGGCACGCGTGCAACGTGATCCCGCAGCACGCGGAACTGTCCGGCACGGTCCGCTGCCTCGACCTGGACGCGTGGCGGCAGGCGCCCGACCTGGTGCACGGCGCCATCCAGGAGATCGCCGAGCTGTACCGCGCGAAGCCGGTGGTCGACTACATCCGCGGCGTCCCCCCGGTCGTCAACGACCCGGCGGTCACGGACCTCCTGCGGGACGCCATGACCGCCCGCAGGGGCGCGGACTCCGTCGAGGACACCCAGCAGAGCCTCGGCGGCGAGGACTTCTCCTGGTACCTGGAGCACGTCCCCGGCGCGATGGCCCGCCTGGGCGTGAAGCCGCCGGGCGAGCGGGGCGCCCGCGACCTCCACCAGGGCGACTTCGACGTCGACGAGTCCGCGATCACGGTCGGCGTCGAACTCTTCACGGCCGCCGCCCTCCTGGACGCCGCGGCCGACGGTTAACCGCGACGTAACGGGCCAGCGGCACAAATCGATAACGGCGCCGTCCAACCCCCTGACCCGCCACGCTACGCGCGTTACGCTCCGCCGAACTCAGCGCCCCACACGGCGTGTTGACGAAGGAGCACCTCACCATGGGTCCATCTCGTACGTCCCGGCTCACGCAGATGTCCGTCGCCGTCGCCGGCCTCGCCCTCGCCGCCACCGCCTGTGGCGGCACCAGCGCCGACAAGGCGAGCGACGACGCCAAGGACAAGAACCTCGGCCTCGCCATCTCCTACGACGTCGGTGGCCGCGGCGACCAGTCCTTCAACGACGCCGCGTACGAGGGCATGGTCAAGGCCGACAAGGAGTTCGGCTACAAGAGCGACGACCAGGAGCCCAGCGACGGCGAGAGCGACGCCGACAAGATCGCCCGGCTGAGCTCGCTCGCCAAGAAGGGATACAACCCGGTGATCGGCGTCGGCTTCGCGTACGCCCCCGCCGTGAAGGCCGCCGCCGCGAAGTACCCGAAGACGACCTTCGGCATCATCGACGACTCCACGATCCAGGCGAAGAACGTCGCGGACCTCGTCTTCAGCGAGGAGCAGGGCTCGTACCTCGCCGGTGTCGCCGCCGCGAAGGCCACGAAGAGCAAGACGGTCGGCTACGTCGGCGGCGTCGACGTACCGCTCATCCACAAGTTCGAGGCCGGCTTCGTGCAGGGCGTGAAGGACACCGACCCGAAGGTGAAGGTGCTGACCCAGTACCTGACGGAGACCGCCCAGGAAGGTGGCTTCTCCAGCCCCGACAAGGGCAAGACGGCCGCCGCCGCCCAGTTGGAGAAGGGCGCCGACGTGATCTACCACGCGGCAGGACTGTCCGGGCAGGGCGTGATCGAGGCCGCCGCCGCGAAGAAGAAGTTCGCGATCGGCGTCGACTCGGACCAGTACCAGCAGAAGCCCCTGGCGAAGTACAAGGACTACATCCTGACGTCGGCGACGAAGGACGTCGGCCGCGCCGTCTACGAACTCGCCAAGTCCGTGCACGACAAGAAGCCGCTGTCCGGTGTGACCCGGTTCGACCTGAAGGCGGGCGGCGTCGGCATCACCGACACCAACCCCAAGTACAAGGAGATCCCCGGCCTGGCCGAGGCGGTCGACAAGGCCAAGCAGGACATCATCGACGGCAAGGTCGAGGTGGCGACCAAGCCGTAAGGCACCCGCGCCCCGCACACCCGAAGCGCCCCGGCCTCCACGAGGAGGCCGGGGCGCTTTGCAGTACGGACCGATAACGGTCTTCTTGAGGGGGTTCAACGCGCGTTCTACGCGCGTTAATCTGCGGCGAAGCCAGCGCCGTCCGGTCCGTCGTCGGTGCTCGTACGTACCTCTGTACCTCTAGGAGCTCATTCCATGCGTCGGGTTTCCCGCATCGCGCTCGCAGGCACTGCGACCGTCGCCATCGCCGCCTCCCTCACCGCCTGCGGCGGCACCTCGAGCGAGGCCGCCAAGGACAAGAACGGTGGCAAGTCCACGGGCATCGCCATCTCCTACGACGTCGGTGGCCGCGGCGACCAGTCGTTCAACGACGCCGCCTACGCGGGCATGGTCAAGGCCAAGAAGGAGTTCGGCTACAAGGGCGAGGACCAGGAGCCGACCGACGGCGAGACCGACGCGGACAAGACCGCGCGCCTGGTCTCCCTCGCCAAGGCCGGCTACAACCCGGTGATCGGCATCGGCTACGCGTACGCGCCCGCCGTGAAGGCCGCCGCCAAGAAGTACCCGAACACCACCTTCGGCATCGTCGACGACGCCACGGTCCAGGCGAAGAACGTCGCGGACCTCGTCTTCAGCGAGCAGGAGGCCTCCTACCTCGCCGGCGTCGCCGCCGCGAAGGCCACCAAGACCGACACCGTCGGCTTCATCGGCGGCGTCGACGTACCGCTGATCCACAAGTTCGAGGCCGGCTTCACGCAGGGCGTCAAGGACACCGACCCCAAGGTCAAGGTCGTCAAGCAGTACCTGACCGAGACCGCCGACGAGGGCGGCTTCTCCAGCCCCGACAAGGGCAAGACCGCCGCGTCCGCACAGATCGAGAAGGGCGCCGACGTCGTCTACCACGCCGCCGGTCTCTCCGGTCAGGGCGTGATCCAGGCCGCCGCCGCGAAGAAGGTCTGGGCGATCGGTGTCGACTCCGACCAGTACCAGCAGAAGGCCCTCGCCAAGTACAAGGACAGCATCCTGACGTCGGCCACGAAGAACGTGTCGGAGGCCGTGTACAACCTCGCCAAGTCGGTCCAGGATGGCAAGCCCGAGACGGGCATCGTCACCGGCGACCTGAAGTCGGGGGAGGTCGGCCTCGCGGACTCGAACCCGAAGTTCTCCGGCGACGAGGAGATCCAGAAGGCGCTGAAGACCGCGAAGTCGGGCATCACCAGCGGCAAGATCAAGGTTCAGAGCAAGCCGTAACCACGCGGACATGAGTGCGCAGCGGGGTGCGGGGAGCCTGGTGCTCGCGGGGGAGTTCCGTGGGCACCGGGGCTTCCACCGCGCCCCGTTCGCAGCCGTAGGGGCTCCAGCGCAGTGAACGGCGCCCGGCCCCCTTCTCCAGGAGAGTGCGCCATCAACGCGTCCCAGAGCCCACCGGCCGTAGAACTGGCCGGCATCACCAAACGCTTCCCCGGCGTCGTCGCCAACCACGACATCCACCTCACCGTCCACAAGGGCACCGTGCACGCCCTCGTCGGTGAGAACGGTGCGGGCAAGTCGACGCTGATGAAGATCCTCTACGGCATGCAGAAGCCGGACGAGGGCACGATCGCCATCGACGGGGCCACCGTCTCGTACTCCTCGCCCGCCGACGCCATCGCGCGCGGCATCGGCATGGTGCACCAGCACTTCATGCTCGCCGACAACCTCACGGTCCTCGAGAACGTGGTGCTCGGCAGCGAGAAGCTGTACGGGATCGGGGCGCGGGCCCGCCGCAAGATCGTCGAGATATCCGAGCGGTACCACCTGAACGTCAGGCCCGACGTGCGCGTCGAGGACCTGGGCGTCGCCGACCGACAGCGCGTGGAGATCCTCAAGGTCCTCTACCGGGGCGCCACCACGCTGATCCTCGACGAGCCGACCGCCGTGCTCGTGCCGCAGGAGGTCGACGCGCTCTTCGACAACCTGCGCGAGCTCAAGGCCGAGGGCCTGTCCGTCATCTTCATCTCGCACAAGCTCGGCGAAGTCCTGTCCGTCGCCGACGAGATCACCGTCATCCGGCGCGGCACCACGGTCGGCACCGCCGTCCCCGCCGAGACCACGCCGAAGCAGCTCGCCGAGCTGATGGTCGGCTCCGAACTGCCGACCCCCGAGACCGCCGAGTCGACGGTCACGGACCGCGCCGTGCTCACCGTCGAGGGCCTGCGGCTCGACGCCGAGGGCGGCCGCCCGCTGCTCGACGACATCTCGTTCACCATCCACGCCGGTGAGGTCCTCGGCCTCGCGGGCGTCGAGGGCAACGGGCAGACCGAGCTGATCGACGCCCTGATCGGCCTCAAGCACGCCGACTCGGGCCACATCTCGCTGGCCGGCGATTCGGGGCCGGAGGAGATCACCTCCTGGGCCACCCGCAAGCGCCGCGAGCGGGGCATCGGTTACATCCCCGAGGACCGTCACCGGCACGGCCTGCTGCTCGAATCGCCGCTGTGGGAGAACCGGATCCTCGGCCACGTCACCGAGAAGCCGAACGCGCGCGGCGTGCTGATCGACATCAAGGCCGCGCAGGCCGACACCCGCCGCATCGTCGAGGAGTACGACGTCCGCACCCCCGGCATCGACGTCACCGCGGCGTCGCTGTCCGGCGGCAACCAGCAGAAGCTCATCGTGGGCCGCGAGATGAGCCACAAGCCGCGCTTCCTCATCGCCGCGCACCCCACGCGCGGTGTGGACGTCGGCGCGCAGGCCCAGATCTGGGACCAGATCCGCGAGGCGCGCCGAGAGGGCCTCGCGGTCCTGCTGATCTCGGCCGACCTGGACGAGCTGATCGGCCTCTCCGACACCCTGCGCGTGATGTACCGGGGGCGGCTCGTCGCCGACGCCGACCCGGCGACCATCACGCCGGAGGAGCTGGGTTCGGCCATGACGGGCGCGGCCTCCGGCCACCTCGAACACGTAGAAGAAGGCGCCGAGATCCCGGCCGCCCGGCAGCCGGAGGACGAGTCCTGATGGCCATGACCTCGACGAAGAAGTTCGACAAGGAGCGGCTGCTCCTGGGCGTGGCGGGACCCGTCATCGCCCTCGTCACCGCCGTCGTGCTCACCTCGGTGGTGCTGCTCGCCTCGGGCAAGTCGCCGATCGAGCCGTACAGCATCATGTTCGAGCAGGCGACGTTCTCGGACGTGCAGGTCCTGATCATCAATCAGGCCGGCATGTACTACCTCGCCGCGCTCGCGGTCGCCATCGGCTTCCGCATGAACCTCTTCAACATCGGTGTGGACGGCCAGTACCGGCTCGCCGCCGTGGTCGCCGCGATCGTCGGCGCGAAGGTGGCGCTGCCCGGCTTCGTCCAGGTGCCGATGCTGATCCTCGTCGCGATGCTCACCGGCGCCATGTGGGCGGGCATCGCGGGCCTGTTGAAGGTGACGCGCGGCGTCAGCGAGGTCGTCGCGACGATCATGCTGAACTCGATCGCGTCCAGCGTCATCGGCTACCTCTACCTGCCGAGCGTCTTCGGCGTGCAGGTCGGCAACAACAAGACGACCGGCGTGATGCACGAGTCCGGCTGGTTCCCCGGCATCAACATGGGGGCGGCGGGCGAGATCTACGGCTTCGTGGTGATCGCCGCGCTGCTCGGCGTCGCCTACTGGTTCGTCCTCAACCGCACCCGCTTCGGCTTCGACCTGCGCGCCACGGGCGCCTCCGAGTCGGCCGCCGCGGCCTCCGGCGTCGACGCCAAGCGCATGGTGCTGACCGCGATGCTGGTGTCGGGCGCGCTCGCGGGCCTCGCGGGTCTGCCGCTGCTGCTCGGCGACACCCACACGTACTCGCTGACCTTCCCGACGACGATCGGCTTCCAGGGCATCACGATCGCCCTGCTCGGCCGGAACTCGCCCGTCGGCATCGCCTTCGCCGCGCTCCTCATCTCCTGGCTGGAGAAGGCCTCGCAGGAGCTCGACCTGCAGGGCTACGACAAGGAGATCGCGGTCATCATGCAGGGCATCATCACGATCGCCGTGGTGGTCTCCTACGAGGCCGTGCGCGTCTGGGGCCAGCGCCGCCAGCAGCGCAGGGTCGGCATCGAACTCGCGGTCGCCGCGGCCTCGGGCAACGACAACAGCAACGACACGGAGAAGGAGGTGGCTGCCCGATGAGCACGGTCCTCGTCGACAAGAAGGCCGCGTCGCAGCCCGCACCCGGCGGCCGCCGCAAGCTCTCACTGCCGGTCCTGATGCTCGCCATCGCGGGCGTCCTCATCCTGACCTCCGTGGTCCGCCTGATCACGGACGCCGACGGCATCACGAACGTCAGCCAGATGGCGACCGCCCTCCAACTCGCCGTGCCCATCGGCCTCGCGGGCCTCGGCGGCCTGTGGTCCGAGCGGGCGGGCGTCGTCAACATCGGCCTCGAGGGCATGCTGATCCTCGGCACCTGGTTCGGTGCCTGGGCCGGCTACCAGTGGGGTCCGTGGGTCGGCGTGTGCGCCGGCATCGTCGGCGGTGCGCTCGGCGGACTGCTGCACGCGGTCGTCACCGTCACCTTCAACGTGAACCACATCGTGTCCGGCGTGGCCATCAACATCCTCGCGCTCGGCGCCACCCGCTACCTCTCCAACTTCACGTTCGAGGGCGTCGAGGGCGGCACCACCAAGCAGTCCCCGCCGGTCGAATCGCTCGGCACGTTCACCGTCCCCGGCCTCTCCGACTGGCTGACGACGCTGAACGAGAAGCACTGGTTCCTGGTCTCCGACATCGCGGGCCTGCTCGGCGGCCTGGTCACCGACCTGTCGCCGCTCACCGTCGTCGCGGTCGCGCTGATCCCGGTCACCTGGTGGGTGCTGTGGCGCACCCCGTTCGGCCTGCGCCTGCGGTCCTGCGGCGAGAACCCCGTCGCGGCCGAGTCCCTCGGCGTCAACGTCCTCAAGTACAAGTACCTGGCGGTCGTCATCTCCGGCGGCCTCGCGGGCCTCGGCGGCGCGTTCCTCTCCATCGTCGCGAACCCCTTCTACCTGGAGGGGCAGACGGCCGGGAAGGGCTACATCGGCCTCGCCGCGATGATCTTCGGCAACTGGATGCCGGGCGGACTCGCCCTCGGCGCGGGCCTGTTCGGCTACACCGACAGCCTCCGCCTGCGCGGCGGCACGGAGAACGTGCACGCGCTGCTCCTCCTGGTGGCGATGCTCCTGGTCATCGCCGCGATCTGGACGCTGGTCAAGAAGAAGTACGTCGCCGGTGTCGTCTGCGCCGTGGCCGCAGCCGGTGCGGCAATCTGGTACGCGACCACCGACGATGTGCCGCAGCAGCTCGTGACCGCTGTCCCGTACATCGCCACGCTGCTGGTCCTCTCCTTCTCGGCGCAGCGCCTGCGGATGCCGAGGGCGAACGGCCAGCCGTACCGGAAGGGCCAGGGTTCGTGACGACGACGGTCGACTGGGAGGCCCTGCGGCGGGCCGCGCGCGACGCGATGGAGCGCGCCTACGCCCCGTACTCCGGCTTCCCGGTCGGCGCCGCCGCCCTCGTCGACGACGGCCGCACGATCACCGGCTGCAACGTCGAGAACGCCTCGTACGGGCTCGGCCTGTGCGCCGAGTGCGGGCTCGTGTCGACGCTGGTGGCCACGGGCGGCGGCCGGCTCACCCACTTCACGTGCGTGGACGGCAAGGGCGACCTGCTGATGCCGTGCGGCCGCTGCCGCCAGCTGCTCTACGAGTTCGGGGGCAGGGAGCTGCTCCTGGAGACGGGAGCGGGGGTGCGGACGCTGGGGGAGATGCTGCCGGAGGCGTTCGGACCCGAGCACCTGAGCTGAACCACAGGGGCCCGCGCGTGTGGAGGTCACACGCGCGGGCCCTTCGGTGTCTTCACGACGGGGTGCCTCGACAGCCACGACGGGCTTCACGCGAGACGTCTATGCGCGTAGAGTCGCGGCCGTGCCGTGGAGCGTGACGGGGCACGTCACGCTGTGCTGAACCGTTGGAGGATTTGCCATGGACGTCATCTCCGTCATCCGTACCAAGCGCGACCGCGGGCGGCTCTCCGACGCGCAGATCGACTGGGTCGTCGACGCGTACACCCGCGGTGACGTCGCCGACGAGCAGATGTCCGCGCTGGCCATGGCGATCTTCCTGAACGGGATGGACCGCGCGGAGATCGCCCGCTGGACCGCCGCGATGATCGCCTCCGGCGAGCGCATGGACTTCTCCGCCCTGTCCCGGCCGACCGCCGACAAGCACTCCACCGGCGGCGTCGGCGACAAGATCACGCTGCCGCTGGCCCCGCTCGTCGCGGCCTGCGGCGCGGCCGTCCCGCAGCTGTCGGGGCGCGGCCTCGGCCACACCGGCGGCACGCTCGACAAGCTGGAGGCGATCCCCGGCTGGCGCGCGAACCTCGGCAACGACGAGATGATGCGCACCCTCGAGGACGTCGGCGCGGTCGTCTGCGCCCCGGGCAGCGGCCTCGCCCCCGCCGACAAGAAGCTCTACGCGCTGCGCGACGTCACGGCCACGGTCGAGTGCATCCCGCTGATCGCGTCCTCGATCATGTCGAAGAAGATCGCGGAGGGTACGGGCTCGCTCGTCCTGGACGTCAAGGTCGGTTCCGGGGCCTTCATGAAAGACCTGGACGCGGCCCGCGAACTCGCCCGCACGATGGTCGGGTTGGGCACGGACCACGCCCTGCCGACGGTCGCCCTGCTGACGGACATGAACACCCCGCTCGGCCTCACGGCGGGCAACGCGCTCGAAGTCCGGGAGTCCGTCGAGGTGTTGGCGGGCGGCGGCCCCGACGACGTCGTGGAGCTGACCCTCGCGCTCGCCCGCGAGATGCTCGACGCGGCGGGCCTCAGGGACGCCGACCCGGCGAAGGCGCTCGCCGACGGCTCGGCGATGGACGCCTGGCGGCGGATGATCGCGGCGCAGGGCGGCGACCCGGACGCGGCGCTGCCCACGGCCCGCGAGACGCACGTGGTGACGGCGCCCGAGTCCGGCGTCCTCACCCGGCTCGACGCGATGGACGTGGGCCTCGCCGCATGGCGCCTCGGCGCGGGCCGCTCCCGCAAGGAGGACCCGGTGCAGGCGGCGGCCGGCGTCGAACTCCACGCCAAGCCCGGCGACTCGGTCTTCGCGGGCCAGACCCTGATGACCCTCCACACGGACACCCCCGACCGCCTCCCGTACGCCCTCGAATCCCTCACCGACGCATACGACATCGCCCCCGCGGGAACGGACTTCACGCCGCGCCCGATTCTGCTGGAACGTATCGCCTGACCTGCGGTTTTCTCCTTCGGGTGAACGGGATCGGTGGACCTCCACCGGTCCCGTTCGGCATGCTGTACTCGGTGACGCACTGATAGGAGACCGCCATGAGCGCACTCACCGTCCGCCATGACCCCGAGCAGAGCTGGGACCGACTGGTCCGGTTCTGGGAGGAGATGGATAGGCCTGAGGGCAGCAAGGTGGAGATCATCGACGGGACCATCACCGTGTCACCTTCACCTGCCTACCAGCACAACGTGATCGCCGCGCGTATTCAGCGACGCCTGAACTCCGTGATCCCCCAGGAGTGGGAGGTTTTCCAAACACTGGCCATCGCCGTGCCGTCCCGCATGGGGATGCTCATCCCGGACATCCTCGTCGCGCCGGGCGATGCGGATGTGGAATCGGATTCGCACATCCCCGCCGCCCTCGCCGAGCTCGTCGTCGAGATCACCTCGAAGTCCAACGCGTCGAACGACCGCATCAGCAAATGCGCCGCATACGCCGCCGCGGACATCCCGTTCTACCTGCTCGTCGATCGCTGGGCCCCCGAAGGTCCCACGTCGACGCTCTTCGGCGAGCCCAAGGGGGACGTGTACCGGGCGCTGAGCGTCGTCAAGTTCGGAGACCCGCTCACCCTCCCGGCGCCCTTCGATCTGACCATCGACACCGGCGAGTTCCCCACCCCCTAGATCACCCCAGCAGCGCCGCCACGACCACAAGGGCCGGGACCGAGGCCATGGTTGACAGGAGGATGGACTCGCGGGCCAGGCGTTCGCCGACGCGGTAGTGGCTCGCGTAGGTGAAGATGTTCTGGGCCGCGGGGAGGGCCGAGGTCACCACCACATCCAGCAGGCGGGCGCCGTGCAGGCCGAAGGCGAAGGAGGCCAGGGCCCAGGCCGCCAGCGGCTGGCCGGCCGCCTTCAGGACCGTCGAGAGCAGCACCGGCGCCCGGTCCGCGCCCCGGCCGCCCGGCCACGAACTCCCGCACAGCGAGATGCCGAAGGCGAGAAGGATCGCCGGCACCGACATGTTGCCGATCAGCTCCAGCGGGTCGAAGACCGGCGACGGCACCCGCCACCCCGTCGCCGACACCAGGACCCCGCACAGCGAGCCGATCGCGATCGGGTTCCGGAACGGCGTGAGCAGCCGCTGCCCCCACGAGGACCGCTCCGCGCCGGACGCCGCCGCCCCCGACAGATCGAGCACCGTCAGCGCGATCGGCGTCACCACGAGCTGCTGGAACAGCAGCACCGGCGCGACCAGCGAGGCGTCCCCGAGCACATACACCGCGATCGGAATGCCCAGATTCCCCGAGTTCACGTACGAGGAGCAGAGCGCGCCGATCGTGGTCCGCCCCGCACCCCAGCCCCTGACGATCCCCGCCGCGATGAACAGACCGGCCATCGCCGCCGTGGACAGCGCCGTGACCAGCAGGCTCGGCGACAGGATCACCGCGAGGTCCGCCTTGGCCAGCATGGTGAACAGCAGCGCGGGCGTCGCGACGTGGAAGGTGAGCTTGGTGAGCACCTCGCGGCCCTCGGCCCCCAGATGACCGCGCCGCCCGATGACGTAGCCGACCGCGATGACGATCGCGATGACCGCGAAACCGTTGAGTACCCCCTGCACCCGTCAAGACTCCGTCGTGGACGGATCGCCGGTCAACGTTGATCCACTATCCGAATCAACGTGACCCGGGCCACGTCCCCGGGACGCGGCCGTACCGATGAATTCCGCATCGTCGCCCGGTCATTCGTACGTGGCCGCTTCCCCGCACTCTCCCGAGTCCCCGCCCGTCGTGGTGCTCGCCGGGCCGATCCGCCCCGGCGACGCACCCCGTCTGCGCGAGCGCGTCCGCGCCGTCCTGCCCGGCGCGCCGACCGTGGTCTGCGACGTCTCCGCCGTGACCACCGCCGACCTCACGACGCTCGACGCGCTCGCCCGCATCCAGCTCGCCGCCCGCCGCGCCGGATCCCGGATGGTGCTCCGCGACCCGCCACCCGGGCTCGCCGTGCTCCTCGAACTCGCCGGGATGACCGACGTGCTGGGAGCCCGGCCGCCGGACGAAGGGACCTCAGCCGTCGAGGTGGTCGGGGACGCCGAACAGCGGGAACCAGCGCTGCGTGTCGAGGAAGCAGTGGTACCCCGCGATCCGCCCGCCTGAGAACTCGATGACCTGGATCGCCCAGGGCGTGAAGCCTCCCTTGTCCGGGTCCGGCTTGTAGTGGGCGAACGCCGGCGTCCCGTTCGACACCACCGGCAGCAGCCGGGAACCCGCGCAGGACGCGCCGATCGTCGTCATGAATCCCGTGATGTCCTCCGGGCCGCGCAGCCACAGGTCGAACGGCGGCATCGTCATGATGGCGTCCTCGGCCAGCAGCTCGGTGAGGGCCTTCATGTCGTAGCCCTCGAACGCCGCGATGTAGCGCTCCAGGAGCTTCTGCTGCTCCTCGTCCAGCGGGTCGGCCGTCGCCGAGTCCGCGGGCGGCGCCTCCGCCAGCGTGGCGCGGGCCCGCTGGAGCGCGCTGTTCACCGACGCCACCGACGTGTCCAGCAGGTCCGCGACCTCCTGCGCCTTCCACGCCAGGACCTCGCGCAGGATGAGCACCGCCCGCTGCTTCGGCGGCAGCTGCTGGAGCGCCGCCACGAACGCGAGCCGCACCGACTCGCGCGCCACGGCCGCCTCCGCCGGATCGTGCACCGCGGGCAGCACGCGGGCGTCCGGCACGGGCTCCAGCCATACGTTGTCCGGCCGCGGGTTCAGGGCCGCCTGCGCCAGTGGCGCCGCCGCCGTCAGGTCCATCGGGCGGGCCCGCCTGTTCCCCGCGTTCAGCGAGTCCAGGCACACGTTCGTCGCGATGCGGTACAGCCAGGAGCGCAGCGACGAGCGGCCCTCGAACTTGTCGAAGCTGCGCCAGGCCCGGACCATCGTGTCCTGCACGGCGTCCTCGGCCTCGAACGCCGAGCCCAGCATCCGGTAGCAGTACCCCGTCAGCTCGACCCGGTGCTTCTCCAGGTCGTCCAGACCCGCCGTCGTCGCGGTGTCACTCATTTCAACGCCCCCATCGCCGCTGTGAGTTCCAGCACGACGAAAGCTACCGCAGCCCACTGACAACGGCCTCCCGACCGGGGAAATCCGCAGGTCGGAAGGCCGCTGATGGAACGGGTGGGGCGCTCGTTCAGTGCGCCGCGACCGGACCGCCCGTCCGGTGCCGCGCGGTCCGGGCCGCGTACGAGCCCCAGACCGTGATCGCCACGACGCCGAGCACCGCGAGGAAGCCGAGGCCGACCGTCCCCGCCCAGCCCCCGGCGTGGAAGGCGACGGCGCCGACGGCCGAGCCGACGGAGGACCCGACGTAGTACATGCTCTGGTACAGCGCCGACGCCTGCGCGCGGCCGTGCGTGGCGGTGTGGCTGACGGACGACGAGGCCGTCGCGTGGCCCGCGAAGAAGCCCGCCGTGATCAGCACCAGACCGAGCAGGACGAGGACGATGTTCGGGACGAGGGCGAGCAGCAGTCCCGCCATCGTGGTGCCCGCCGCCAGGTAGAGCGTGCCGCGCCGGCCGAGCCGCGTGACGAGGCGGCCGGCGGCGGCCGAGGAGACCGTCCCGACCAGGTAGACGATGAAGATCGAGCCGACGACGCCCTGCGGGAGCGAGAACGGGGCGGCGGACAGCCGGTAGCCGATCACCGTGTAGACCCCGCCGAACACCATCATGAACAGCGCGCCGATCAGGTACAGGCGGCGCAGCAGCGGGTTCGCGAGGTGGCTGCCGACCGTGGCGGCGAGGGCGCGCGGGCGCAGCGACCCCGGCGTGAAGTTGCGCGGCGTCGGCAGCAGCATCCGGAACGCGACGGCGCACGCCACCGCGATCACCCCGATGACGCCGACGGCCACTCGCCAGCCCCACGCCTGCGCGAGCCAGCCGCCGATGATCCGGCCGCTCATGCCGCCGATGGAGTTGCCCGCCACGAACAGGCCGATGGCCGCGACCAGCGCCTTCGGCCGCACCTCCTCCGCGAGGTACGCCATCGCGGAAGCGGGCAGACCGGCCAGCGCCGCGCCCTGGAGGGCGCGCAGCGTGATCAGCACGCCGAGGTTCGGGGCGAAGGGGACCAGCAGCCCGACGAGGACCGCCACCGTCAGCGAGGCCGTCATCACCGTGCGCCGACCGAACCGCTCGGACAGGGCGCTCAGCGGCAGCACGCACACCGCCAGCGCGAACGTCGAGGCGGAGACCGTCCAGGCGGCGGCGCTCGCGCTCGCCGCGTAGTCGTCGGAGATGAGGGGGAGCAGGGCCTGCGTCGAGTAGAGGAGCGCGAAGGTGGCGACTCCTGCGAGGAACAGCGCGAGGCTCATGCGGCGGTAGCCGGGGCCTCCGGGTGTCATCCGGGTGTCGGCGGGGGACTTGGGGTCGGCGACCGCGTCGGTGGAGACGGCCGCCCGGCTACTGGCGGGAGACATGCCACGAAACTAGGCTCACCTGCACTCATGCGTCCAATGCATGAAGACGCCATAATCGTTCCCATGCAGCATGAACAGAGGTCGGAGCCGCGCCTGTCACCGTTCAGTGACACGGAAGACATCGTCGCGCTGCTCGCGCCGCGCCTCGCGCACTTCGCGGGGGTCGCCCGCACCGAGCACGTCACGCGCGCCGCGCAGGAGATGAACGTGCCGCAGTCCACGCTCTCCCGCGCCCTGGTCCGCCTCGAACGCGACCTCGGTGTCGAGCTCTTCGCCCGGCACGGCCGCACGGTGTCGCTGACCCCCGCGGGCCGTACGTTCCTCGGCTCGGTCGAGCGGGCGCTCGGCGAGATCGAGCGGGCCGCCGAGTCGGTGCGCGCCGACGCCGACCCCGAGTCCGGCAAGGTCGCCTTCGGCTTCCTGCACACCATGGGTACGGAGACCGTGCCCGGCCTGATCCGCGCCTTCCGCGCCGACCACCCCCGCATCCGCTTCAGCCTCGTGCAGAACTACGGGGAGGCGATGCTGGAGCGGCTGCGCGCCGGCGAGCTCGACCTCTGCCTCACCTCGCCCGTCCCCGACGCGCCGGGACTGGTCGCGCGCCGCCTCGACGAGCAGCGCCTGCGCCTCGTCGTCCCCGAGGGCCACCGGCTCGCGGGCCGCAAGCGCATCCGCCTCGCGGAGGCCGCCGACGAAACCTTCGTGACGCTCGAACCCGGCTACGGGCTGCGCCGCATCTGCGACGACCTGTGCGCGGAGGCCGGGTTCAAGCCCCGGATCGCGTTCGAGGGCGAGGAGGCGGAGACGCTGCGCGGCTTCGTCGCGGCGGGCCTCGGCGTCGCCCTGCTGCCACCGCCGACCGTGCCGCGGCCGGGAGTCGTGGAGCTGACGGTGACGGGGCAGCGGGCGGTCCGCGAGATCGGCGTCGCCTGGCTCGACGGCCACCCGGACACACCGCCCGTAGCGGCGTTCAAGAAGTTCCTGCTGTCGCGCAGGGGGAAGCTGCTGCCCGAGCACAGTGGCGGCCCCGCCGCCTGAGACGCGCGGGCCGGTGCGGCACGACGCTCAGAGCGTGCGCCCGAACCCCGCGGCCAGCGGCATCCGCAACCCCAGCGGTGGCGGCGCCGCGAGCGCGTCCTGAAGAGGGCGCGAGAACGGCCGGCCGAACAGCGCGCCCAACGTGAAATCCACGGCAAGAGAAGCGACTTCGAAGCGGTGCTGGGCCAGCCCGTGCCCGTCCGAGTGCACCTCGAAGCGGCACACGTCCCGGTTGGCCTTCTTGGCGCGGCCCGCGAACCGGAACGACAACTCCGGGTCGGTGCGCCGGTCGTCGGTGCCGTGCACGATGAGGACGCGGCGGCCCGCGAGCTGCCTCACCGGTTCGAGCGGCGCCGCCACGTCGTCCTCCGGCAGCCAAGGGGCCAGTGCGAGCACGGAGTTGACCGCCTCGTGGTCGGCCGCCCGGAGCGCGGCGCGGGCGCCCATGTCGACGCCGGCGAGGCAGATCGGTACGTCGCCGTAGCGGCGCACGACCTCGTCGGCCGCCCACCGGGCGTCCCGCACCAGCTCGGCCTGCGCCCCGTTCCAGCCCCGGCCGCGATACCGCACGACGTGGGCGACCAGGCCCGCTTCGCCGCCCGCGCGCGTGAGGCGGCGGGCGAGCGGACGCAGGGCGTACCCGTCGAACGGCTTCGGTCTGCGGGTCGACGTCTCCTCGCCCGCGGGGAGCAGCAGCACCACGCCGCCCACCGCCCCCGGCACCGGCCCGGCCGCCCTGGCAAGCCGCGCCTCGCGGCCCTGCGTCGCTCGCTGCTGCATGACAGCACAGTGTCAGAAGCCCGGTGGGCGCCGCCGGTGGTCGGGTCACTGTTGGGTATCGACGGATCATGACCGGAACACCCGTACGTCACCTCCACGTCCGCTCCTCCCCCCTCCTCACTCCTCGCAACGAACAGGCAACGAACCGCAGCGATCTACGCGCGTAGGCGTTAGAGTGCGGAAATGACGAGCCAGATCACCGTGAACCCCGACAGCCCCCGGGTGCCGACCGCCGAACAGATCCGCCGCGCACCCAAGGTGCTCCTGCACGACCACCTCGACGGCGGCCTCAGGCCCGGCACGATCGTCGACCTGGCGCGCGAGCAGGGATACGAGAACCTGCCGGAGACCGACCCCGACAAGCTCGGCGTCTGGTTCCGCGAGGCCGCCGACTCCGGCTCCCTCGAGCGGTACTTGGAGACGTTCAGCCACACCTGCGCCGTCATGCAGACCCGCGAGGCGCTCTTCCGCGTCGCCGCCGAGTGCGCCGAGGACCTCGCGGAGGACGGCGTCGTCTACGCCGAGATCCGCTACGCGCCCGAGCAGCACCTGGAGGGCGGCCTCACCCTCGAAGAGGTCGTCGAAGCGGTCAACGACGGCTTCAGGGAGGGCGAGCGGCGCGCCAAGGAGAACGGGCACCGCATCCGCGTCGGCGCCCTGCTCACCGCGATGCGGCACGCGGCCCGCGCCCTGGAGATCGCCGAACTCGCCAACTCCTACCGGGACCTGGGCGTCGTCGGCTTCGACATCGCGGGCGCCGAGGCCGGCTTCCCGCCCACCCGGCACCTCGACGCGTTCGAGTACCTCAAGCGGGAGAACAACCACTTCACGATCCACGCGGGCGAGGCCTTCGGCCTGCCGTCGATCTGGCAGGCGCTCCAGTGGTGCGGCGCGGACCGTCTCGGGCACGGCGTGCGGATCATCGACGACATCAAGGTGTCCGAGGACGGCACGGTCCAACTGGGCCGCCTCGCCTCGTACGTGCGCGACAAGCGGATCCCGCTGGAGATGTGCCCCTCGTCGAACCTGCAGACCGGCGCCGCGAGTTCCTACGGCGAGCACCCCATCGGGCTGCTGCGGAAGCTGCACTTCAGGGCCACGGTCAACACCGACAACCGCCTCATGTCCGGTACGTCGATGAGCCGCGAGTTCGAGCACCTGGTCGACGCGTTCGGTTACACGCTCGACGACATGCAGTGGTTTTCTGTCAATGCGATGAAGTCAGCATTCATTCCTTTCGATGAACGACTGGCGATGATCAATGACGTCATCAAGCCCGGATATGCCGAGTTGAAATCCGAATGGCTGTTCCGGCAGACCGCTTCCACCAGCGGTTCTGTCGCCGAGTAGGGGATTTTCTCGGCGTGTTGACGCGGTCTGGAACGATTGTTCCAGACCGCGTTTCGCTGTTTGCGGGTGCAGCGAAGGAATGTTTACGGTCGTGGACCGCTCATTCCCCCGTCATCGTCAAGAGGACGCATTTCACAATGAAGCAGTCTGCCAAGACCCTCGGTGTCGCCGCCCTCGGAGTCGCCTTCGCCGCCGCCGGTGCCGGCGCCGCGAACGCCGCCCCGGCCGCCCCCGCCGCGACCGACGCCCTCGGCACCGTGACCTCCGCCGTGCCGCTGGAGAACGTGACCTCGTCGCTGCCCGCAGGCACCGAGTCCCTGGCCGGTGCCCAGACCGCCGTCAGCAACGGCCTGAACACCGCGACCCCGGTCGTCGACCAGGCCGCCAAGGGCGCCCTGTCGGGCGACGGCGGCGACGCCGTCTCCGGGCTGCTCGGCGGCCTGCCGGTCGGCGGCCTCGGCGGCTGACCCACCGCACACGCCGAAGGGGCGCCCCGCGATCACGCGGCGGCGCCCCTTCGGCGTACGGCCCGATGTCACCAGGCCTGGCGGACCTTGTTCTCACTCGGGAACAGGATCCACAGCGCGATGTAGAGCAGGAACTGCGGTCCCGGCAGCAGGCACGAGACCAGGAAGATCACGCGCATCGTGGTCGCGGAGGTGCCGAAGCGCCGTGCCAGCGCTGCGCACACTCCGCCGATCATCCGTCCGTTGGTGGGGCGGGCAAGGGCGGTCATGGTGGGCTCCTTCGCGAACCGTGGGTCTTCGGTGTTGTCGTGCTTACGTCTTCGAATGTACGGCGACGGGCCCGGCAAAACGTCAGCTCACGGGGCGATGCCGACCCTGGTAATCGTCGGGGTCGGACCCTGAGCCGGCTCCTGCGCCGGGAGGGGCGCGCGGTCGGCCCTGCGGCGGATCCTGGCGCGCAGGGCGGGCACCACGAGGACGTGGGCGAGGGCGACGCCGGTCGTGGCGAGGAGCGGTGAGTCGATGTCCACGACCTGGCCCGGGACGCCCGTCTGCAACAGCTCGATGCCGAGCGAGATCATCGCGGCGGCGGACACCGTGCGCAGTAGCGAACCCCACGGCGATACGTCGATGCGGCCGCCGGCGACGGGCAGCAGCACGCCGAGCGGGGCGAGCAGCGCGAGACCCTCGCCGATCCGCAGGGCCGCCTCGCGCCAGCCGAGGGCGAGGTCGGAGCGGATGCCGGCGAGCGGATGCAGGTTCGCGGCGCTGACCCAGGGAACGTCAAGGGGGCGCAGCGTGAACCACGCGACGAAGAGGAGATGCGCGGCGAGAAGAACGATCCCCGCCGCACGGAAACGGACGGCGGCCCTGTGGCCGCCCGAGCGATGGCGCTGCACGCCCCCCAAGACGCCCCCCACCCGCGAAACGGTTCCGGCGGGGGTACGGGGGGCGTGTGGGGTGGGTCGCATCGGGGGCGGGGCGTACGTGTGGGGTGGGTCCGTTCCGGGGTGGGGGTACGTGGGGCCCCGTCGGGGGGGGCTGGGTGTCACCGGTGGCGGGGGGGGCAGGGCAGCGGTGGGCGAAACCCCGCCGGGGGCGAGGTCGGTAGGGGGCGGGGAGCGGTGGGCACAACCCCGCCGGGGGTGCGGGGACGCCGGGGGCGAGGCCTCACGTGTGTCCCACCACGACGAACCCGCGGCCGCCCGCGCCTCACCCATCTCCCACCTCCTGCCCCCTCCGGGGGGGGGCGGGGCAACCGGGGAGCAGGCTCCACGCGGACCCCACCCGCGACGAACTCGCACCCGCCCGTGCCTGGCCTAGCTCCCACCCGCCCGCCCCCTCCGGGGGCTTCGCCCCGTGGTGGTTGCGGAGATCGACCGCGCCGTGTCGGCCGTCCGCGTTCGGCCAGGCATGGCACCGGCCCTCCGGTCCGCGCAGCCCCTGTGCGTCGGCCCGCGTCACCGACCACCCGATCCTGGCCTGTCACGCGCCCGCCCCCTCCAGGGGCTTCGCCCCGAGGTGGTTGCGGTGGTCGGCCGCACGGTGCCGGCCGCCCGCGCTTGGCCACGCATGGCCTCGCCCCTCCGCCCCTCGGCAGCCCCCCCATGCGCCCGCGTTACCGGCGAACGCGCCCCGCTCACCTCCCACCACCCGCCCCCTCCGGGGGCCCGCCCGGGGCAGGGGTGGCCCGGCGGCCCGAAGCGGGCGTCTGCTGGGCCTCACTCGGTGCGCCGGATGGCTCGGCCCCGGAACCAGGCAAGGGCCCGCAGTCGCCGCACGCGGCAGCGGAAGCGTCTGGTCTGCGTTGCCGCGAGGCGTGAACGTTGAGGAACGGCGCGGCACGGCTCTGGCGCGGCAAGGCGTGTTCCACTTCGGGCCGACGCCCCCGGAGGGGGCGGGTGGGTGGGAGATAGGCGGAGCAAGTCGGTTGATGGCCGGGCGCCTTGGGGCGGTCAACGCGACGGCTCCGCCCTCGGACGGTGCTGGCCTCCCGCCTGCCCCCGGCTGGTCAGGCCGTCGCCCCCCGGCGGGGGGGCGGGAGATGGGCGGAGCACGTCGGGTGATGGCCCGGGCGCCTTGGGGCGGTCAGGACGTCGTCCCCGCCCCCTGGACGGCGCAGGCCCCCCGCCGCGGACCGGTCAGGCCGACGCCCCCGGAGGGGGCGGGTGGTGGGAGGTGGGCGGAGCACGTCATGTGGTGACCTGTCTGCACCTGGGGCTGTGGGGTCGACGACCCCGCTCACCCGGGTCGGTCAGGCCAGCCCGCGACCCCGCCCGCCCGGGACGGTCAGGCCCACGATCCCGCCCACCCGGGTCGGCCAGGCCAGCCCACGACCCCGCCCACCCGGGACGGCCAGGCCCACGACCCCGCTCACCCGGGTCGGTCAGGCCCACGACCCCGCCCACCCGGAGGGAACGCCCCGCCGTGCGGTCAGTTCACCGTCTTCGTCGGTGCCGGGATCAGGCCCGGGCGGGCCTTGAGGGATTCCGTGCAGGTGTAGTCGCGGGGCGGGGACGTGTCGGGGCCGCCGAGGATGACGTGGTCGTCGTCCTCGGCCGTGACCTCGCTGTTGGCGAAGGTGCAGATGATCTGCGCCAGGGCGTAGGGCGACAGGTCGTCCGGCGGCGCGCTCAGGCGGAGCGCGTCGGCCGGGTCGCTATCGCGCGGGCCCGAGACCTTGAGGCCGGAGCGGACGTCCGTCGTGTACCCCGCCGTCTTCTCCGCGGCCGAGGGCGTCGACCCGAGCTGGGCCAGGAGCTCGCGCGCCACGACGACCCGGTCCGACGACTGGCCGCGCTCCAGCGTGATCGTCCGGTCGACCGTCACCAGCTGCGACGTACAGACGAGATAGACCTGCACCGGGAACTCGCCGCCGGCCTGCGCCTCCACCTTGTCCGTACCGGACAGCGAACAGCCGACGCGCGTGGGCGCGGCGCCGAAGTCGGTCGGCACCTCCGTGGACCGGATGCCGCACCCGGCGAGCAGGGTGGAGGCGAGGACGACGAGGGCGGATGCCAGGTGTACGCGCCGCTTCCTCACTTCTTCGTACCGCCTTCCCGTGTGTCCTTGCCGCCGTCCTCCGCACCGTCCTCCGGCTCCGCCGCCGCCAGCGGCCCCGCGTCGCGCGGCAGCCGCAGCGTGAACACGGCGCCGCCCTCGGGGGAGTTCGCCGCGCCGATCCGGCCGCCGTGGATCCGCGCGTTCTCCATGGCGATGGAGAGGCCGAGGCCGCTGCCCTCGGACCGCGGCCGGGACGCGCTCGCCTTGTAGAACCGGTCGAAGACGTGCGGCAGGACGTCCTCGGGGATGCCGGGCCCGTGGTCGCGCACGGAGATGACGACCTCGGAGCCCTCCACCCGTACGGACACCCGCACCGGAGAGCCGCCGTGCTTCAGCGCGTTGCCGATCAGGTTCGCGAGGATGACGTCGAGGCGGCGCGGGTCGAGGCGGGCCGTGATGCCGCGCTCGGCGTCGAGTTCGACGGCGTCGAGCCAGGCGCGCGCGTCGATGCAGGCGGTGATCTGGTCGGCGAGGTCGACGTCGTCGAGGACGAGTTTCGCGCTGCCCGCGTCGAAGCGGGTGACCTCCATGAGGTTCTCGACGAGGTCGTTGAGGCGCCGGGTCTCGCTGACCACGAGTCGTACGGCCGGCTCGATCATGGGGTCGACCGAACCCGTCTCGGCGTCCAGCTCCTCCTCGAGGACCTCCGTCACGGCGGTGATCGCGGTGAGCGGCGTGCGCAGCTCGTGCGACATGTCGGCGACGAAGCGGCGCGAGGACTCGTCGCGGGCGCGCATGTCAGCGACCTGCTTCTCCAGGTTCTCCGCGGTCTTGTTGAACGTACGGGACAGCTCGGCGAGTTCGTCCGTGCCCGACACCCGCAGCCGGGTGTTCAGCTTGCCCTCGCCGAGCCTGCGCGCCGCGACGCCGAGCCGGTGCACCGGCTTGAGCACCGTCGTGGCCGCCGCCTGCGCGAGCAGCGCCGAACCGACGAGCGCGAGCGCGGTCGCGATGCCGAGCGACCAGGCGAGCGAGCTGAGATCCTTGGCCTCGGGTTCAAGCGACTTGAGCATGTACCCGGTGGGGCCGCCCGCGACCGTGGCGCCGCCGATCAGGTACGGGGTGTCGTCCTGCGTGATCCGCTGCCAGTACAGGTGGTACGCGTGCTTGTTGCCGCCGTCGACCGGCTGCTTCTTGGTGACCGCGTCGCGCAGCGACTGCGGCACGTCGCCGATGGTGAACGCGTCCAGGTCCGAATTGCCCACGACCCGGCGGCCGTTCTCGTCCTTCGCCATGAGCAGCACGCTGAAGTGCTGTGCGCTGCCCGCCATCAGGTTCGCCGCGTGCTGCAACTCGCCCTGCGTGGGCCGCTCGGGCAGCGCCGCCGCCCGGTTCTGCATCTCCTGCTTGAAGTCGCTGAGCGCCGCGTCCTGCGTGCGCGTGAGCACGGCCTCGCGATTGAGCCAGTACGCGATGCCCGACGCGGAGACCGCCGCCGTCAGGGCGACGAGCGCGAACACGACGACCAGGCGCAGCCGGAGGCTGGTGAAGCGCAGGCCGGCGAGCAGGGTCTTCTTCGCCGCGGCGGCGCCCCGGAGCTTGTCGTGCGGTTTCGTCACTGAGGCGTGTCCAGCCGGTAGCCCACACCACGCACCGTACGGATCAGGGTCGGCGACGACGGTACGTCCTCGACCTTCGCGCGCAGCCGCTGTACACACGCGTCGACGAGCCGCGAGTCACCGAGGTAGTCGTGCTCCCACACCAGGCGCAGCAGCTGCTGGCGGGACAGGGCCTGTCCGGGCCGCCGGCTCAGCTCGAGCAGCAGCCGCAGCTCGGTGGGCGTCAGCTGGAGGTCCTCGCCGTTCTTCGTCACCGTCATCGCGGCCCGGTCGATCACCAACGAGCCGAACGTCGCCGCGTCGTTGGCCTCCCGCTCGCCGCGCCGCAGCACCGCGCGGATCCGCGCGTCCAGTACGCGCCCCTGCACCGGCTTCACGACATAGTCGTCGGCACCGGACTCCAGGCCCACCACGACGTCGATGTCGTCGCTGCGCGCGGTCAGCAGGATGATCGGCAACTGGTCCGTGCGCCGGATGCGGCGGCAGACCTCGAAACCGTCGATGCCGGGCAGCATGACGTCGAGAACGATCAGATCGGGCCGCTGCTCGCGCAGCAGCTTCAGACCGTCCTCTCCGGTGGCAGCGGTGGCGACCCGGTGGCCCTGGCGCGTAAGAGACAGCTCCAGGGCCGTACGGATGGCGTCGTCGTCCTCGATCAGCAACAGGGAAGGCACAAGCGCCATTCTGGCCCATCAGAGGCCTTCAGTTCGACCGAGTGTGCGCGTCAGGTGCGGGGAGACGGCCCGGTGTGGCCGCTTCCTCCACGCCTGCTCCCCATTGCACCCGCCGCTGTGACAGGCCTGTGACAGTCGACGGACACCGCCATGAACTCGGCCCGGCAAGCTTTTGGTCATCGCGAAGAAGGACCGCGACGACGACGCAGAAGAATTCGGTACTCCACGACGGGGGGCGCGAGATGAACACGCTGCACAGCACCACCTCAAGCGCGGTTGTCACGCGTCTGCACGACATGGGCCGAGTGGTTGCCGAGCGTCACGAGAAGTCCGGTGCCGTGAGCGGGCGGGGGTGCGCTCGCGGCACCGGGCGTCAGCACACCGGTTTCATGACGGTGGTTGACGCACGGGGGACGGTCACCGAGGGGGGACACGGGGGAGCCGCGTACAGGGAGGACTCGGGGGAGCAGCGCCGGACGTCCTTGTCGGAGGCCGAGTTCACGGCTTACGTCCAGGAGCGCCGCGCCTCCCTGTACGCCACCGCCTACCACCTCACCGGGGACCGGTTCGAGGCCGAGGACCTGCTGCAGAGCGCGCTGTTCTCGACGTACCGGGCCTGGGACCGGATCAGCGACAAGGCGGCCGTGGGCGGCTACCTGCGTCGCACGATGACGAACCTGCACATCAGCGCGTGGCGCCGCCGCAAGCTGAACGAGTACCCGACCGAGGAGCTGCCGGAGACGGCCGGCGACACGGACGCGATGCGCGGCACCGAGCTGCGCGCGGTCCTGTGGCAGGCGCTGGCCCGGCTGCCCGAACTCCAGCGCACCATGCTGGTCCTTCGTTACTACGAGGGCCGCACGGACCCGGAGATCGCGGAGATCCTCGACATCAGTGTCGGCACGGTGAAGTCCAGCATCTGGCGATCGTTGCGGCGACTGCGCGAGGACGAGGTGCTCAGCTTCGGCCGTGACCAGGAGGAGTCCTTCGGCGAGCTCGTCGCCTGAAGGCAGGGGGAACGGGGGCCCTGTTCGGGGGAGCGGGGTTCTGTACGGGGGGCGTACGGGGGAACGCACGGGGGAGCAAGAGGGGGGAACGAGCGGGACCGGAGGGCCGGGGGGTCTGTCCGGTCCCGTTCCTTGTGCGTGCGTGACTCAGGCGCGCGCCTTCACACAGCGGCCCGCCGCGGCCGCCGCCACCCGGCCCAGCGCCTCCTCCTTGCCGCACGCGTGGGCGCCGAGCGCCACCTGGCGGTCCACGATGGACCGCTCCGTACGCATCAGACGCCAGCCGCGTCGCAGCAGGAACGGCACCGACTTGCGGCCCTCCTTGAGGTCCCGCAGCAGCCGCCGGCGGAACGTCGTGAACGGCCGCCCGCGCAGGCACAGCGCGTCGGCGAGCACCCCCGACTCCCGGCAGCGCTCCACGATGTCCGCCGCGAAGATGCCCTCCGCGACGAACAGCGGCGTGCGCTCGATGTCCAGCGTCTCCTCGCCCACCCGCGAGCTGGAGGAGATGTCGTAGACGGGAACGCTCGTCCGCCCCTTCGCGCACAGCGCGACGATCGCGTCGACCGCCGCGTCCGCGTCCCAGGACAGCGGCGAGTCCCAGTCGATGTCCGACGTGCCCGCCACCAGCGGCAGCGTGGGGTCGCCGGCCTCCTTGTAGAAGTCGTCGAGGCAGAGCACGGGCAGCCCGGAGCGGGCGGCGAACGACGACTTGCCGGACCCCGAGGGGCCGCAGAGCAGGACGACCCGGGTCGGTATCGGAGGATGCGAACTCACGAGACACCAGTGTGAGGCATGCCGGGCACCCCGCCGCCCCGCGTGGTGCTGGTGTGGCACGCGCCACGCCAACTACCCTGTGTGTCTGCATGATTACACAAGTGAAAGGTTTCGGGCGGAACACCATGGCACGACACGCAGACTCCACCCCCTCGACCTCCGTGCGGCGCGCCCTGATGCGCGCAGGGATCACCGCGACCGTGGCCGGAGCGGCCATCGTCGCGGGCGGTGCGGCGGCGAGCGCGGCGCCCATCCCGCTGGCGCACTCCGCGGGGGACAGCAACCTCGAAGCGGCGGCCGGAGGTGTCTCGACGGCGCTCAACTCGGCGACGTCGAACGGCCTCGGCACCGTCAAGCACCTTCAGCTGGACCCGCTGGCCGGGACGGGCGTCGACCCGCTCGACAACGCGGTCGGCACGCAGGTCGCGGACTTCGTGCCGGTGAGCACGGCCGCGGTGACCGGGCCGCTGGCCTCCGGCGCCTCCCTGGAGGAGCTGCCCGTGGTGGGCCAGGCCGTCGGCGTGCTGCCGGGCTGAGACGGCAAGAGCCCCGGCCTCCTCCTGGACGGCGGAGGAGGCCGGGGCTCCGGTCTGTCTGCCCGGTACGTGGGACGTACCGGCTCAGTAGGCGGACCCCGAGGCGCCCAGCGAACCCGTCGGGTGCCAGACCGTCTTGGTCTCCAGGAAGTACGTCAGACGGTCCGTGCCCGGGGCGGACGCGAAGTCCTCCACAGGCTGTGGACGGCGCACGCGCTTCAGGTTGTCCGCGGCGGCGATCTCCAGCTCCTTGGCCAGATCCGTGTCGGCGCCCGTGAGGTCGATGCCGTTCACGTCCTGGTGCGCGGCGAGCGACGGGGCGATCTCCGACGCCTTGCCGGACAGAATGTTCACGACGCCGCCCGGCACGTCCGACGTCGCGAGGACCTCGCCGAGGGAGAGCGCGGGCAGCGGGGACCTCTCGCTGGCGATCACGACGGCCGTGTTGCCGGACGCGATCACCGGGGCGATCACCGAGACCAGGCCGAGGAACGACGACAGCTGCGGCGCCACGATCGCGACGACGCCGGTCGGTTCGGGCGTCGACAGGTTGAAGAACGGACCCGCGACCGGGTTCGCCCCGCCGACGACCTGGCCGATCTTGTCGGTCCAGCCCGCGTACCAGACCCAGCGGTCGATCGCGGCGTCCACGACGGCCGCCGCCTTCGACTTGCTCAGGCCCTCCGCCTCGGCGACCTCGCGCACGAACTGCTCGCGGCGGCCCTCCAGCATCTCGGCGACGCGGTACAGGACCTGACCGCGGTTGTACGCCGTCGCGCCCTGCCAGCCGCCGAACGCCTTGCGGGCGGCGACCACGGCGTCACGGGCGTCCTTGCGGGACGACAGCGGGGCGTTGGCCAGCCAGTCGCCGGTCTTGCGATCGGTCACTTCGTACACCCGGCCGCTCTCGGAACGCGGGAACTTCCCGCCGACGTACAGCTTGTAGGTCTTGAAGACGGACAGGCGCGTCTGAGCGTCAGACATCGAGGTAGGCCTCCAGACCGTGGCGGCCGCCCTCGCGGCCGAAGCCCGACTCCTTGTAGCCGCCGAACGGCGAGGTCGGGTCGAACTTGTTGAACGTGTTGGCCCAGACGACCCCGGCCCGCAGCTTGTTCGCGACCGCGAGGATGCGCGAGCCCTTCTCCGTCCAGATGCCCGCCGACAGGCCGTACTGCGAGTTGTTGGCCTTGGCGACCGCCTCGTCCGGCGTGCGGAAGGTGAGGACGGACAGGACCGGGCCGAAGATCTCGTCGCGGGCGATGGTGTGCGCCTGCGTGACGTTCGTGAAGAGCGTCGGCGCGAACCAGTAGCCGGAGGACGGCAGTTCGCAGGGCGCGCTCCAGCGCTCGGCGCCCTCGGCCTCACCCTGCTCGGTGAGCGCGGTGATGCGCGCGAGCTGCTCGGCCGAGTTGATGGCGCCGATGTCGGTGTTCTTGTCGAGCGGGTCGCCGAG
The DNA here is from genome assembly GCF_052245995.1 of Streptomyces sp. SDT5-1. Taxonomy (NCBI): domain Bacteria; kingdom Bacillati; phylum Actinomycetota; class Actinomycetes; order Kitasatosporales; family Streptomycetaceae; genus Streptomyces; species Streptomyces sp. SDT5-1. The sequence continues at coordinate 5,194,673 of NZ_CM125963.1, forward strand.
GCGCAGCGTCGACAGGCGGCGCTTCAGGCTGTCGAGCAGCTCGTCCTGGATCGACTCCTGGACCAGGAGGCGGGAGCCCGCGCAGCAGACCTGGCCCTGGTTGAAGAAGATGCCGGTGACGATGCCCTCGACGGCCTGGTCGATCGGGGCGTCGTCGAAGACGATGTTCGCGCCCTTGCCGCCGAGTTCGAGCGTCAGCTTCTTGTCGGTGCCGGCGACGGTGCGGGCGATCTCCTTGCCGACGGCCGTGGAACCGGTGAAGGCGACCTTGTTCACGTCGGGGTGGGCGACGAGCGCCGCGCCGGCGTCCCCGTAGCCGGGAAGGATGTTGACGACGCCCTTCGGCAGGCCCGCCTGGCGGCAGATGTCCGCGAAGAACAGGGCGGACAGCGGGGTCGTCTCGGCGGGCTTCAGGACCACCGTGTTGCCGGTCGCGAGCGCCGGGGCGATCTTCCACGCCAGCATCAGGAGCGGGAAGTTCCACGGGATGACCTGGCCCGCGACGCCGAGCGGCTTCGGCTCGGGGCCGAATCCGGCGTGGTCGAGCTTGTCGGCCCAGCCCGCGTAGTAGAAGAAGTGCGCGGCGACGAGCGGAAGGTCCGCGTCGCGGGTCTCCTTGATCGGCTTGCCGTTGTCCAGCGTCTCCAGGACGGCGAGCTCGCGGCTGCGCTCCTGGATGATGCGGGCGATGCGGAAGAGGTACTTGCCTCGCTCGGCGCCCGGCAGCGCGGACCACTTCTCGAACGCCTTGCGGGCGGCCTTCACGGCGCGCTCGACATCGGCCTCGCCGGCCTGCGCGACCTCGGAGAGGACCTCCTCGGTTGCGGGGGAGACGGTCTTGAAGACCTTGCCGTCGGCGGCGTCGGTGAACTCGCCGTCGATGAAGAGCCCGTAGGAGGGTGCGATGTCGACGACGGACCGCGACTCGGGCGCGGGCGCGTACTCGAATACAGATGCCATGGTGATCAGTCCACCGTCACGTAGTCGGGACCGGAGTAGCGCCCGGTGGCCAGCTTCTGACGCTGCATCAGCAGGTCGTTCAGGAGGCTGGAGGCGCCGAAGCGGAACCAGTGGTTGTCGAGCCAGTCCTCGCCCGCGGTCTCGTTCACGATGACCAGGAACTTGACGGCGTCCTTGGAGGTGCGGATGCCGCCCGCGGGCTTCACGCCGACCTGTACCCCGGTCGCGGCGCGGAAGTCGCGGACGGCTTCGAGCATGAGGAGGGTGTTCGCCGGAGTGGCGTTGACGCCGACCTTGCCCGTGGACGTCTTGATGAAGTCGGCCCCGGCCAGCATGCCGATCCAGCTCGCGCGCCGGATGTTGTCGTACGTCGAGAGCTCGCCGGTCTCGAAGATGACCTTGAGGCGGGCGGCGCCCGAGGCCTCCTTGACCGCGCGGATCTCCTCGTAGACCTTCATGTAGTCGCCCGCGAGGAAGGCGCCGCGATCGATGACCATGTCGATCTCGTCGGCCCCCGCGGCCACGGCCTCCCGTACGTCCCCGAGCTTGACCTCGAGGGCGGTGCGGCCGGCCGGGAAGGCGGTCGCGACGGAGGCGACCTTCACGTCCGTGCCCGCGACGGCGGCCTTCGCCGTGGCCACCATGTCGGGGTACACGCAGACCGCCGCCGTGCGCGGCGTGCCGCGGTCCGTCGGATCCGGGTTGATCGCCTTCGCGCCGAGGGCCCGGACCTTGCCCGGGGTGTCGGCGCCCTCCAGGGTCGTCAGGTCGATCATCGAGATGGCCAGGTCGATGGCGTACGCCTTCGCCGTGGTCTTGATGGAACGGGTCCCGAGCGAAGCGGCGCGCGCCTCCAGGCCGACCGCGTCGACGCCGGGCAACCCGTGCAGGAAGCGGCGCAGCGTGCTGTCGGACGCGGTGACGTCGCTGAGAGCGGGTGCGGGTGCAGAACTGGGCATGGTCACGAGGGGAGCATATCTACGCGCGTAGCGGCTTGTACAGGGCGGGTTTACGGTCGCGGGCGAGGTGCTTGCGGCCGCGGGCGAGGTGGTGGCGGCCACGGGCCTCCGCCCCGGACCCCGCTGCTCGATCGCCGCAGGGGCTGGAAATGCCCACGCGCGGCTGGACCGACACGGGTCTTGACGGGTCGGGCACAATCAATGGCATGACGAGCAGCCAGACCGCGCCCCCGCAGGCCACCGACCGGATCTACCGGTCATCCGCCGGTATCGCGGGCGGTGTGCTGTTGCTGCTGATCGGGGCCTGGCTCGGCGTCGACGCGGTGATCAACGGCGTGGGGAGGATGCCGTGGAAGGCGCTCGCGGGACTCCTTTTCGTGGCGCCGCTCGTCGTGGCGTTCACGATCCGCCCCGCCGTCTTCGGCAACGAGGACCGGCTGCGCGTGCGCAACCCGTTCCGGGACATCACGCTGCCGTGGGCCGAGGTCGCGGCCTTCAGGTCCGGGTACTCGAACGAGGTGACCGACCAGGCCGGCACCAAGTACCAGCTCTGGGCGATCCCGGTCTCCCTGCGCGGCCGGCGCAAGGCGCAGCGGCAGCAGTTCCGGGCGGAGAAGGGCGGCCGCACGCCCACCGGCACCAGCGGCCTCCCGGTCGCCACGCCCCGCTCCACGGGCGACCAGGCCATGGACGAACTCCGCGAACTCCACGAGACCCGCGCCGCCGCCGACACCTCCCGCGGCACCCCCAAGGTCCGCTGGGCGTACGAGATCATCGCCCCGACGGTGGTGGGTGCCGTCCTCCTCGCTCTCACGGTCGCGCTGGGCTGACCAACCGGTCCTGCGCCCCTGGCCGGCCGATCGAGCCTCCGTTCCCGGCCGATCGACGAAGTCCTCGTGCCTGGCCGAGCGTTCGAGCCCTCGCGTCCGGCCGGCCAGCCGTGCGCTCGCTTCCGGTGGGGCAGATCGAGCCCCTGGGGCCTCAGAGCTAGATGCCCGCCGCGATGGAGAGGTCGCGCTTCAGGGACGTCAGGCGTTCCGACGCGGTGGCCCGTGCCGTGGGCAGCGAGGAGCGGTCGGGGACCGGGACCACGACCTCCAGGTAGCACTTCAGTTTCGGTTCCGTGCCTGAGGGGCGGACCACGATCCGGGCGCCGTCGAGGGTGTAGCGGAGGCCGTCCGTGGGGGGCAGGCCGGCGGAGCCATCAGAGAGGTCGTCCGTGCGGGTCACCGTGAGGCCGGCCAGCTCCACCGGCGGCACCTCGCGGAGCCTGCGCATCGCGTCCGCGATCACCGAAAGGTCCTCGACCCGCACGCTCAGCTGGTCCGTGGCGTGCAGCCCGTGCGCGAGCGCGAGGTCGTCGAGCGCGTCGAGGAGCGTACGGCCCTGGGCCTTCAGCTCGCTCGCCAGCTCGGTCACGAGGAGCGCGGCCGTGATGCCGTCCTTGTCGCGCACGCCCTCGGGGTCGACGCAGTAGCCGAGCGCCTCCTCGTAGCCGTAGCGCAGGCCCTCGACGCGGGCGATCCACTTGAAGCCGGTCAGCGTCTCCTCGTACGGGAGCCCCGCCGCCTCGGCGATCCGACCGAGCAGCGACGACGACACGATCGACTCGGCGAGCACGCCGGTCGCGCCCCGCTTCACGAGGTGCGCGGCGAGGAGCGCGCCAACCTCGTCGCCGCGCAGCATCCGCCAGTCGCCGCCGTCGGGGACGGCCACGGCGCAGCGGTCGGCGTCCGGATCGTTGGCGATGATCAGGTCCGGCGCCTCGGACAGCGAGCGGGCCGTCGCGAACGACAGGTCCATCGCCCCCGGCTCCTCCGGATTGGGGAACGCGACCGTGGGGAAGTCCGGGTCGGGCTCGGCCTGCTCGGGCACGAGCACCGGCTCGGGGAAGCCCGCGCGGGCGAACGCGGCGAGGAGGGTGTCCTTGCCGACGCCGTGCATCGCCGTGTAGACGGTGCGGGCGCCACGGGCCGAGCCCGGCGCGAGGACCGCGTCCGTGCGCGCCAGATACGCCTCCAGGACGTCCTCGCCGAGCGTCTCCCAGCCGGACTCCGCGCGCGGCACGTCGTTCAGCGAGGCCACCGCGTCGATCTCGGCGGCGATCTCCGCGTCGGCGGGCGGCACGATCTGCGAGCCGTCGCCGAGGTACACCTTGTAGCCGTTGTCGCGCGGCGGGTTGTGCGAGGCCGTGACCTCGACGCCCGCGACCGCGCCCAGGTGCCGTATGGCGAAGGCGAGGACGGGCGTGGGCAGCGGGCGGGGCAGCACCGCGGCGCGCAGCCCGGCCCCGACCATCACGGCGGCGGTGTCGCGCGCGAAGTCGGCCGACTTGTGGCGCGCGTCGTAGCCGATGACGACCGGGCCGTCCGTCCGCCCCTTGGCCTTCAGATACGCGGCGAGGCCCGCGGCGGCGCGGATGACCACCGCGCGGTTCATCCGCATCGGGCCCGCGCCCAGCTCGCCGCGGAGCCCCGCGGTGCCGAACTGGAGCGTCCCCGCGAAGCGCTCGCCGATCGCGTCCAGGTCGCCGGCCTCGATGAGCTTGGCCAGCTCCTCGCGGGTCTCCGGGTCCGGGTCCTCCGCGAGCCAGGTCTTCGCCCGGTCGAGCGCTGCGCTGCCAGATACGGTCACGGTTCGCATTCCTTCAGACGTACGGGTACGAGGGTGATCCACGCGGAGCCGGCGGCCCGGGATCAGATCTTCGCGAGGACCTTCGTCAGCAGGTCGCCCATGGCGGTCGCCGAGTCGCGGCCCGCCTGGAGGACCTCTTCGTGGTTGAGCGGCTCGCCGGACAGGCCCGCCGCCAGGTTCGTCACCAGGGAGATGCCGAGCACCTCGGCGCCCGCCTCACGGGCGGCGATGGCTTCCAGGGTGGTGGACATGCCGACGAGGTCGGCGCCGAGGATGCCGGCCATCCGGACCTCGGCGGGCGTCTCGTAGTGCGGGCCGGTGAACTGGGCGTACACGCCCTCTTCCAGGCTCGGGTCGATCTCCTTGCAGAGGGCGCGGAGCCGGGGGGAGTACAGGTCGGTGAGGTCGACGAAGTTGGCGCCGACGATCGGCGAGGCCGCCGTCAGGTTGATGTGGTCGGAGATGAGCACCGGCTGGCCGGGGCGCATGCCCTGGCGGAGGCCGCCGCAGCCGTTCGTGAGTACGACGGTCTTGCAGCCCGCGGCGGCGGCGGTGCGCACGCCGTGCGCGACGGCGGCGACGCCGCGGCCCTCATAGAAGTGGGTGCGGCCCAGGTAGACCAGGGCGCGCTTCTCGCCGACCTGGTACGAGCGCACCGTCCCGCCGTGGCCCGCCACCGCCGCGCCGGTGAAGCCGGGCAGCTCGGTGAAGGGGAACTCGGCCGCGGGCTCGCCCAGCGCCTCGGCGGCGGGCGCCCAGCCCGAGCCCATCACGAGGGCGACGTCGTGGGTCTCGGCGCCCGTCAGCTCGCGCAGCCGCGCGGCGGCGGCGTCGGCGGCGGCGTACGGGTCGGCCAGGACGTGGTCCGGAGTAAGAGAAGCGTTCACGTCGACGAGGGTAGCCTGTCGTTGCCTACGCGCGTAGATGTCGGAGGTCACGTCCTTGTGATCGTTGCCTTGTCGTTTCCGACGAAAGCGCCGCCGTACGGTCCTCAGCAGGGCCGTTTGCGCAGCTCCATGGCGTAGTCGTGGGGCGCGCCCGCTGATTCGGCCGCGTCGGCGATCTCCCCGAGGTAGCGCGCGGAGGGGAGTCCGCCCTCGTAACCGTTCAGTACGTACACCCAGGCGGGTTCCGCGCCCTCCAGGGTGTCCACGCGGACCCGCATCCGCCGGTAGATGTCGAGGCCGACACCCTCCCAGCGGTCCATGGAGTCCTCGTCCATCGGGGCGATGTCGTACAGCGCGACGAAGACCTGGGAGCGCGGCGCCTCGACGATCGTGGCCAGCGCGCCCTCCCAGCCCATGTGCTCGCCCCCGAACGTGAGCCGCCAGCCGTTCAGCCAGCCGGTCGCGCGCAGCGGCGAGTGCGGGGCGCGGCGCGTCATGAGCCGCGCGTCGAGATTGCCGGCGTACGCGGCGTAGAGCGACATGGGACCGAGCGTACGTCAGTGGACCCACGTGTCCCGTGAGTAACGGAAGCACCCCTCTTACGAGGAGATACGCGCGCCCGTGCCCGGACGGGGGCCCCGGATCGGTGCGGGGTTGAAGCGTGCGGGACAATGGAGCATGTGACTCGGATCGTGATCATCGGTGGCGGACCTGGCGGATACGAGGCGGCGTTGGTGGCCGCGTCCCTCGGGGCGGAGGTGACCGTCGTCGACTGCGACGGCCTCGGCGGGGCGTCGGTGCTCACCGACTGCGTGCCGTCGAAGACCCTGATCGCCACGGCCGAGGTGATGACCACCTTCGACTCCTCGTACGAAGAGCTCGGCATCATCGTCGAGGACGACACCCCCGACCCGGACAGCCCGGCCCGCGTCGTCGGCGTGGACCTCGGCAAGGTCAACCGCCGTGTGAAGCGCCTCGCGCTCGCCCAGTCCCACGACATCACCGCGTCCGTCACCCGCGCGGGCGCGCGCGTGCTGCGCGGCAAGGGCCGTCTCGACGGCCAGCAGGCGCTCGACGGCTCCCGCAAGGTGATCGTCACGGCGGCCGACGGCAGCGAGGAGACCCTCGTCGCCGACGCCGTGCTGATCTGCACCGGCGGCCACCCGCGCGAGCTGCCCGACGCGCAGCCCGACGGCGAGCGGATTCTGAACTGGACGCAGGTGTACGACCTGGACGAGCTCCCCGAGGAGCTCATCGTGGTCGGTTCCGGTGTCACCGGCGCCGAGTTCGCCGGCGCGTACAAGGCGCTCGGCTCGAAGGTCACCCTCGTCTCGTCCCGCGACCGCGTGCTGCCGGGTGAGGACCCGGACGCCGCCGCCGTCCTTGAGGACGTGTTCCGGCGCCGCGGCATGAACGTCATGGCCCGCTCCCGCGCCGCGTCCGCCAAGCGCGTCGGCGACCGCGTCGAGGTCACGCTCTCCGACGGCCGGGTCATCTCCGGCACGCACTGCCTGATGGCGGTCGGCGCCGTGCCCAACAGTGAGGGCCTCGGCCTGGAGGAGGCGGGCGTCAAGCTGAAGGAGTCGGGCCACATCTGGACCGACAAGGTCAGCCGCACGACCGCTCCCGGCGTGTACGCGGCCGGTGACGTGACCGGCGTGTTCGCCCTCGCGTCCGTCGCGGCCATGCAGGGCCGCATCGCGATGTACCACTTCCTGGGCGACGCGGTGACGCCGCTGAACCTCAAGACGGTCTCGTCGAATGTCTTCACCGACCCGGAGATCGCGACCGTCGGCTACACGCAGGCCGACGTCGACTCCGGCAAGATCGACGCCCGCGTCGTCAAGCTGCCGCTGCTGCGCAATCCCCGCGCGAAGATGCAGGGCATCAGGGACGGCTTCGTCAAGATCTTCTGCCGCCCCGGCACCGGCATCGTGGTCGGCGGAGTGGTCGTCGCGCCGCGCGCTTCGGAACTGATCCACCCCATCTCGATCGCGGTCGACAACAATCTGACGGTCGAGCAGATCGCGAACACGTTCACCGTGTACCCCTCGCTGTCGGGCTCGATCGCCGAAGTCGCGCGCCAGCTGCACACGCGGAAGACCGCCGAAGAGGGCTGAGTACGGGCAACGGGCCGCAGGTCACGGTGAGTTGCGGCCCATGCGTCCGGCATAGGCGGACCGGGTAGGCGAAGGTTGGCGCCTATACCACTTCCACGGTTCTCGTGCGAACAGAATCTGTAAATCGGCGCAAACTGCTGAAACCAGACGGTCGTTGGGGTTACTGTCAGTTTCGTGTTCGCTGCAGAACGTCGTCAATTGATCCTCGAAATGGTGCGAGCCAACGGAGCCGTTTCGCTCCGTGAGCTCGCCCGCGTCGTCCAGACCTCTGAAGTGACCGTACGGCGGGACGTGCGCGCACTGGAGGCAGAAGGACTCCTCGACCGCCGGCACGGCGGTGCGGTATTGCCGGGCGGATTCACGCGGGAGTCCGGCTTTCCGCAGAAGTCACATCTCGCGACCGCAGAGAAAACGGCCATCGCCGATCTCGCCGCGGGTCTCGTCGAAGAGGGCGAGGCCATCGTGGTGGGCGCGGGGACGACCACCCAGGAGCTGGCCCGCCGGCTCGCGCGGGTGCCGGGCCTGACCGTCGTCACCAACTCGCTGCTGGTGGCGCAGGCCCTCGCGCACGCCAACCGCGTCGAGGTCGTCATGACCGGTGGCACGCTGCGGGGTTCCAACTACGCGCTGGTGGGCAGCGGGGCGGAGCAGTCCCTCCAGGGGCTGAGAGTGTCGCGCGCCTTCCTCTCGGGAAGCGGTCTCACGGCCGAGCGCGGGCTCTCCACGTCCAACATGCTGTCGGCGTCCGTCGACCGGGCGCTGGTCCAGGCCGCGTCCGAGGTCGTGGTGCTCGCAGATCACTCCAAGCTCGGTACGGACACCATGTTCCAGACGGTGCCGACCGACGTGATCACGCGGCTCGTGACCGACGAGCCGCCCGCGCACGACGACCGGGCCGCCACGGAGCTTCAGGCGCTGGCCGATCAGGGGGTGCAGGTCGCCGTCGCGGGGGCCGGGGCGGAGGACCCTTCCGGGGGCGGTGAACCGGTCCCGGCGCGCCAGCCGCGCCGGGATGTCCCCCTCCCGGGCCAGCGCCGCAACACCCCGCACGGCCTCCGCTCCGCGGCGACCCTGGACCCGGCCCCCGAGCGGACGGCCCGGGTGGCGGATCTGCGCCGCCGCTAGGTACCGCCGCCCGTCAGCAGGTGATGCCGCGCAGGGTCAACCGCAGCAGGCGGTCGGCCAGGGCCGGGTCCGACGGGGTCTCCTCCGCGGCGAGCGCGATCGCGTTCGTGAGCTGCAGCAGGTCCCCGATGGACACATCACCCCGCACCGCACCCGCACCCTGCGCCCGCGCCAGCAGTGCCTGCCCCGCCTCCCGCATCGGATCACTGCACCGCGCCAGCGCCGAACTCGTGTCCTGCGAGGCCGACATGAGAGCACGCGACAGTCCCCGGTACTCGCCGGCGTGCGTGATGATCTCGCGCAGCCACGTCACCAGCGCCGTACAGGGCTGGGGCGCGTCGAGGAGGGCGCGGGAGCGGTCGAGCAGCTCGCTCACCGCCTCCTCGAAGACGGCGCTCATCAGCGCGTGCCGGTTGGGGAAGTGCCGGTACAGCGTGCCGATGCCGACGCCCGCAGCGCGGGCCACGTCCTCCAGGGACGCCCCCGTGCCGTGCTCGGCGAACGCGATCCGCGCCTGCGCGAGCAGCCGATCGTAGTTGCGGCGCGCGTCGGCGCGCATGCGGCGCGAACGATCGTGCTCGGCGGTCGTCATCGGGCCTCCCCTGGGCGTGCGCGGGCCTGGTGCGCAGGCCTTCAAGGATGCCCGATCGCGGAGCGCGGGCGGTGCGGAGGGAGCGCCACCGCAGTAGCGTCGACGCGGAGGGCGCAGACGTAGGACGCCCTGGAGCGCGGCATGGACATCAGTGACGCGGGCCGGCGGGACGTACGGCGACTCGTCGGGGAACTCGAAGAGGCCGTGGACGTGGACGAGGTGCGCTCCGGCGCGGTCAGCGGCCTGGCCCGGCTGATCCCGGCCGACGGCGCCCAGTGGTACCACTTCGCCGCGCGCGACGGCGCCGTCGCGGCGCTCGCGATGCCCGCCGAGTCCTTCCACGCCGACCCCGCCGTCATCTACGAGCACCCCGTGGACCACCCGCTGACCGAGCCCATGGTGCGCTCCGGCACCGGCGGCGCCTGGCGGGTCAGCGACGTCGCCGCGGACCGGGACTGGCGCCGCACCCACTGCTACAACCTCGACTTCCGCCCCTTCGGCATGCACCGCCACCTCGTCGCCAGCAGCCGCGACGCGTCGGGCGTCGGCGGCTACGCGCTGCTGCGCGGCGGCACCGACTTCACCGAGGAGGAGCGGGACCTGCTCGGCTACGCGCAGCCGCGGCTCGCGGCGGTCGAGCGCCTGCTGATCGAGCGGCAGCGGATGTACGCGCTCGTCGCCGCCGCGCTCGGGGCGGCGGGGCGGCCCGGCCGTGGCGTCGCCGCGGTCGCGGAGGACGGGTCCGTGCGGGCGCTCGACGCCGTCGCCGCGGAACTCCTGGCGCGGTTGCGCGGGGATCCGCGGCTCGCCCGCGCCGACGCCGGCCGCCGCTCCTTCAGGGCGCACGGCGTCGACGTGCGGGCCGTGGAGTGCGCCGTGCCGGACGTGCCGCGGCTCCTGCTGCTCCGCGACCTCGCGCCCGGCCGGGCCGCCGCCCGCGTGCTCGGCCTCACCGAGCGCGAGCACCGCACCCTGGAGCACATCGACGCGGGCCGCACCCCGGCCGAGGCGGCGCGCGCGATGGGGATCTCGCTGACGACCGTACGGGGCTACGTGGCGTCCCTGCACCGGAAGTTGAACGCCGGGCACACGGCGGCGCTGCTGCGCAGGGGGCGCGAGGCGGGCCTGCTGGGGGAGTAGCGGCGGGCGCCCCTCAGAATTGACGGATGGCCCGCCGGGTGGCCGCCCGCTTCACTGGTGGAATCCAGTGGCATCCACGGGCATCAGGGGGAACGCCATGACCGCCACACCGTCGTCCGCGCACGTGCCGGCAGCGTCGTCAGGGGCCGCCGTCGACAGGGTCCGCCCGCTGCGGGCCGCGATGGCCGCCGTGCTGGTGCTCGGACCGCTGCTGTTCATCGTGGCCTCGCTGCTCTCGCCGTACGACATGACGGAGGACAGGACGCGGAACATCGTCGCCGACATCGCCGCGCACCAGGGGCAGGAGAAGGCCGCCGCGTGGGTGTGGATGGCGATGGCGCTGCTGCTCACGACGGCCGTGCTGCTGGCCTGCGTGTACGTGGCCGCGCGCTCGGTCGGGCTGGGCGTCGCGGGGCTCGTGCTGTTCGGCGGCGGGGTGCTGCTGATCAACGCCGCGCCCTCGCAGGACTTCGTCGTGCTGGCCGGGCTCGACAAGGGCGTCGGGCAGGGCGCGCTCGTGAAGGTGATCGACGGCGCGGACGGTCTGCCGGTGCTCGCGGTCGCGGGCGTGTGGTTCATCGTCGGCCTGGTCGTCGGCTCGGTGCTGCTCGGCATCGGGCTGCTGCGCTCCCGCGCGGTGCCCGCCTGGGCGGCGTACGTGCTGATGGCCGCGATGCCGGTGAACGTCGTCGGCTGGTTCTCCGGAGTCGACGCCCTCGCCTACGCGGGCTTCGCCCTGCTCACGGTCGCCTTCGCGGTCCTGGCCCTCGACGTCGCCCACAACGGCCTCGGCTGGGTCCGGGCCGACACCACCTGACCACTGTGCGACCGGGGGAACGGAGAGGGCCCACCGACCGGGAGGTCGGTGGGCCCTCGGCGTACGCCGTGCGGCGTCAGTCCTTGATCTCGCAGATCGCCGCACCGGAGGTGAGCGAGGCGCCGATCTCGGCGGACAGGCCCTTGATGGTGCCCGACTTGTGGGCGTTCAGGGGCTGTTCCATCTTCATGGCCTCAAGGACGACGACGAGGTCGCCCTCCTTGACCTCCTGGCCCTCCTCGACGGCGATCTTGACGATCGTGCCCTGCATCGGGGAGGCGAGGGTGTCGCCGGAGACGGCCGAGCCGGACTTCTTGGCGGCGCGGCGCTTCGGCTTGGCGCCCGCGTTCAGGCCGGTGCGGGCCAGGGACATGCCCATGCCCGCGGGGAGGGAGACCTCGAGGCGCTTGCCGCCGACCTCGACCACGATGTTCTCGCGGCCGGCCTCGTCCTCCTCGTCGCCGGGCGCCGGGGTGGCGAACGGCTCGATGTCGTTGACGAACTCGGTCTCGATCCAGCGGGTGTAGACCGTGAACGGGTCCTCGCTGCCGGTCAGTTCGGGGGCGAACGCCGGGTCGGTGACGACCTTGCGGTGGAAGGGGATGGCGGTGGCCATGCCCTCGACCTCGAACTCGGCGAGCGCGCGGGAGGCCCGCTCCAGGGCCTCCTTGCGGGTGCGGCCGGTGACGATCAGCTTGGCGAGCAGGGAGTCCCAGGCCGGGCCGATCACGCTGCCGGACTCGACGCCCGCGTCCAGGCGGACACCGGGGCCTGCCGGCGGGTCGAACTTGGTGACGGTGCCGGGCGCCGGGAGGAAGTTGCGGCCCGGGTCCTCGCCGTTGATGCGGAACTCGAAGGAGTGGCCGCGCAGTTCGGGGTCGTCGTAGCCGAGCTCCTCGCCGTCGGCGATGCGGAACATCTCGCGCACCAGGTCGATGCCGGCGACCTCCTCGGTCACCGGGTGCTCGACCTGGAGGCGGGTGTTGACCTCGAGGAAGGAGATCGTGCCGTCGGCGCCGACGAGGAACTCGACGGTGCCCGCGCCGACGTAGCCGGCCTCCTTGAGGATCGCCTTCGACGACGAGTACAGCTGCTCCAGCTGAGCCTCGCTCAGGAACGGCGCCGGGGCCTCCTCGACGAGCTTCTGGTGGCGGCGCTGCAGCGAGCAGTCACGGGTCGAGACGACGACCACGTTGCCGTGCTGGTCGGCCAGGCACTGCGTCTCGACGTGGCGCGGCTTGTCCAGGTAGCGCTCGACGAAGCACTCGCCGCGGCCGAACGCGGCGACGGCCTCGCGCACCGCGGAGTCGTACAGCTCCGGGACCTCTTCGAGGGTGCGGGCGACCTTCAGGCCGCGGCCGCCGCCACCGAAGGCGGCCTTGATCGCGATCGGCAGGCCGTGCTCCTCGGCGAACGCCACGACCTCGTCCGAGCCCGAGACCGGGTCCGGGGTGCCGGCGACCAGCGGGGCACCGGCGCGCTGCGCGATGTGCCGGGCGGCGACCTTGTCACCGAGGTCGCGGATGGCGTGCGGCGGCGGGCCGATCCAGATCAGCCCGGCGTCGAGGACGGCCTGGGCGAACTCGGCGTTCTCCGACAGGAATCCGTAGCCGGGGTGGATCGCGTCCGCGCCGGAGTCCTTGGCCGCCTGGAGCACCTTGGCGATGTCCAGGTAGCTGGTCGCCGGAGTGTCACCGCCAAGGGCGAAGGCCTCGTCGGCCGCGCGGACGTGCAGAGCGTCCCGGTCCGGATCGGCGTAGACGGCAACGCTCGCGATCCCGGCGTCCCGGCACGCCCGGGCCACGCGGACAGCGATTTCGCCACGGTTGGCGATGAGCACCTTGCGCACGATGGCTCCCTCCTTGCTGTGTCTTCCCGGGGGCGACCCCCGGACCCCCGGCCGTGCTCGCCCGAGCCGGGGCGGTCGGCGGGTCACCGTGAAGCTTGACTCACTGAAACAAGCTGAGTTTAGGGACTGCCGACACGGACTCACGAGCCGTCCCCGGGCGTGAGCTTGCCCACACGGAGTGTCACCCGGGGTCCTGCCGGACCGTGAAATCCCTTGTCGCGCCTGCGTACACGCGATCCCTCAGAGCCACCCTAGCCCCCGTCTGTGGCCAAGGTCTCTGTGAGACCGTGCTGCGGCCCGTCGGCTTTCTTTGTGGAGTCCCTACGAATGGCCCAACGATTCTTTGCCTTCTGCAGAACCCTTGTACCGAGGTTTACCCGTTAGTAGCGTTCGGGATGTACCGAGCGTACTTGCGGTAACAGTCCGGGGAGTCCAGGAAGTGGGTGGGGACCGGTGGCACGCAGGCCGGTGGCGTGGGTGGCCGCGATCGTGTTGTTCGCGGAGGCGTTCGGGATCGCCCTCCTGAACTGGTTCCTCGGCCTGGTGGTCGACCGGCAGGACATGTCCCTGGCCGGCCTCGACCCGCGGGCCATGTCGGTGGGCGCGTGGATCGCGGGCGGCCTGTTCGGGCTCTACCTGGCGGTCTGCGGGATCGTGCTCGTGCGCACCGCGGTCGCCGACCGGGCGCCCGCCGGGTTCGGGCGGATCCTGCTGATCAGCGCGGCCGTGGTGCACGGCCTGCTCGGCGCCTTCTCGATCGGCCTGGTGGGCTGGCTCAGCTTCGTCTTCATGATGGTCGTGCTCGCCCTGCTCGTACTGACACTGGTCGCGTACGACCGGCACGAGCAGGAGGAGCGGGAGCCCACGAACGAGGGCCCCGCCCCGAACGGACCGGCTACTCCGCCGGCGCCCACAACTCCGTGATGCCCACGCCCAGTTCGGCGAGGAGGCGGCGGAGCAGCGGCAGCGAGAGCCCGATCACGTTGCCGTGGTCGCCGTCGATGCCGTCGATGAACGGCGCCGAGCGGCCGTCCAGGGTGAACGCGCCCGCCACGTGGAGCGGTTCGCCGGTGGCCACGTACGCGGCGATCTCCGCGTCGCTCGGCTCGCCGAAGCGGACGACGGTCGACGCGGTGCCGGACGCGTACCGGCCGCTCGCCGTGTCGTAGACGCAGTGACCCGTCTGAAGGGTCCCCGCGCGGCCGCGCATCGACTTCCAGCGGGCCGTGGCCTCCTCGGCGTCGGCCGGCTTGCCGAGCGCCTCGCCGTCGAGGTCGAGCACGGAGTCGCAGCCGATGACGACGGCGCCGCCCGCCTCGGGGCGGGCCGCGACCACGGACGCCTTGGCCTCGGCGAGGGCCAGGGCGAGTTCGGCGGGCGTCGGGGCCGTCACGGCGTCCTCGTCGACCCCGCTGACGATCACCTCGGGGGCGAACCCGGCCTGGCGCAGCAGGCCGAGGCGGGCGGGGGACTGGGAGGCCAGGATCAGTCGGCGTGGAGCAGTCATGCGGCTCAGGTTAACCACGCGCCGCGCTACGCGGTCCCCAGCATCAGGAACAGCACGACCATGGCCAGAGCCAGCAGCAGGCCCGCGCGCCGCAGCATCGCCTGCGTTTCGCGGAGCTCCTCTGGGGGCTCGTCATCGGGATCTGACCACAGCACATACAGCATGGTGCGGCGCGCGTGCGCGGGGCGCCTGAGTACGCGTACTCAGGCGCCCCACTACGAAAGGACTAATTCCGCTCCGGACCCGCACCGGACCCGCTACGGGCGTGCTCAGCCGGGCCAGTACGTGCGCGACCAGCTCGACGCCCCCGGCGCGGGCAGCCGGTGCCGCGCGATGCGGGACGGGTCCGACCACGCGTCCCGGTCCACCGCCGCGGCCGGGGCGTCCGGGACCGCCGCGGCGCGCGCCTGGACCACCGCCAGTGCGGCGGCCAGCTCCTCCGGGGTCGGATTGCCCCGCACGACCTTGATCATCACAGCGGTGCTCCTTAGAGGGGGATGTTGCCGTGCTTCTTCGGGGGCAGTGATTCCCGCTTCGTGCGCAGCTGACGCAGCCCGCGCACGACGTGCGAGCGGGTGTCGGACGGCAGGATCACCGCGTCGATGTAGCCGCGCTCGGCCGCCGTGTACGGGTTGAGGAGCGTGTCCTCGTAGTCCTGGATGAGCTGCGCGCGGGTCTCCTCGACGTTCCCCGCGGCCTCGGCGGCGGCGATCGTCTTGCGGTGCAGGATGTTGACCGCGCCCTGCGCTCCCATGACGGCGATCTGCGACGTGGGCCAGGCCAGGTTGAGGTCGGCGCCCAGGTGCTTGGAGCCCATGACGTCGTACGCGCCGCCGAAGGCCTTGCGCGTGATGATCGTGATGAGCGGCACGGTGGCCTCGGCGTATGCGTAGATGAGCTTGGCGCCGCGCCGGATGATGCCCTCGTGCTCCTGCTCGACGCCCGGCAGGAAGCCGGGGACGTCGACGAACGTCAGCACCGGCACGTTGAAGGCGTCACACGTACGGACGAACCGGGCGGCCTTCTCCGAGGCGTGGATGTCGAGGCAGCCGGCGAACTGCATCGGCTGGTTGGCGACGATGCCGACCGGGTGGCCCTCGACGCGGCCGAAGCCGGTGATGATGTTCGGCGCGAACAGCGACTGGGTCTCGAAGAAGTCGGCGTCGTCCAGGACGTGCTCGACGACCGTGCGCATGTCGTACGGCTGGTTCGCGCTGTCCGGGATGAGCGTGTCGAGCTCGCGGTCCTCGTCGGTGAGCTCCAGATCCGCCTCCTCGGGGAAGGCGGGCGGCTCGCTCAGGTTGTTCGACGGCAGGTACGACAGCAGCGACTTGATGTACTCGATGGCGTCCTTCTCGTCGCCCGCCATGTGGTGCGCGACGCCGGAGCGCGTGTTGTGCGCGCGGGCGCCGCCCAGCTCCTCGAAGCCGACGTCCTCACCGGTGACTGTCTTGATGACGTCGGGGCCGGTGATGAACATGTGCGAGGTCTGGTCGACCATCACCGTGAAGTCGGTGATGGCGGGGGAGTACACGGCGCCGCCGGCGCACGGGCCCACGACCAGGCTGATCTGCGGGATCACACCGGACGCGTGGGTGTTGCGGCGGAAGATCTCGCCGTACATGCCGAGGGCCATGACGCCCTCCTGGATGCGGGCGCCGCCGGAGTCGTTGATGCCGATGACCGGGCAGCCGGTCTTCAGGGCGAAGTCCATCACCTTCATGATCTTCTGGCCGAAGACCTCGCCGAGGGCGCCGCCGAAGACCGTGAAGTCCTGCGAGAAGACGGCCACGGGGCGGCCGTCGACCGTGCCGTACCCGGTCACGACGCCGTCGCCGTACGGCTTGTTGGCGTCGAGGCCGAAGTCCGTCGACCGGTGCCGGGCGAACTCGTCCAGCTCCACGAAGGAGTCCTCGTCGAGCAGCAGCTCGATCCGCTCACGTGCGGTCAACTTGCCTTTGGCGTGCTGCTTTTCGACCGCGCGGGCGGACCCGGCGTGGGTCGCCTCGTCGATCCGGCGCCGCAGATCCTCGATCTTGCCTGCGGTGGTGTGGATGTCGATCTGCGCTGTCGGCTGTTCCAACTCGGACATCGGGATGCGGCTCCCTGCCTGCTTCGACGCTGCTCACGGGGACGGTTTGGTAAAGGGGAGTGGGGCTACTGATTCGTAGCGTAGTGGCCTGAATACCGTTCAGCAGTGCGGTCTTTGCCACACCTAGGCTGGGTTGCATGACGCCGCGAGATGGTTCAGACGTGCCCGCCAACCCCTGGTCCGACCTGGACCGACCGCCGCTGGGGGCGATGGGGCTCCGGAGGTCCCTGGTACGGGAAGGGGGCCTGTGGTCGTCCGTGGAGGTGGTGCCCCGCACCGGGTCCACCAACACGGATCTGGTGGGGCGGGCCGCGGCCGGGCCCGTGCCCGAAGGGACCGTGCTCGTCGCCGAGGAGCAGGACGCGGGGCGCGGGCGGCTCGACCGGCGCTGGTCGGCTCCGCCGCGGTCCGGGCTCTTCTTCTCGGTGCTGCTCAGGCCCGGGGAGCACGAGGTGCCGGTGGCGCGGTGGGGGTGGCTGCCGCTGCTCACCGGGGTCGCGGTCGCCACGGCGCTGTCCTCCACGGCCGGGGTCGACACGGCCCTGAAGTGGCCGAACGACGTGCTGCTCACGGTCGACGGCGAGGAGCGGAAGGCCGGGGGGATCCTCCTGGAGCGGGCGGGGGCCGACGCGGTGGTGCTCGGGGTCGGGCTCAATGTGTCGCTGCGCGCCGACGAACTGCCCGTGCCGACGGCGGGGTCGCTGACGCTCGCCGGGGCGAAGGTCTCCGACCGGGAGCCGGTGCTGCGGGCGGTGCTGCGGTCCTTGGAGCGGTGGTACGTGGAGTGGTGTGCGGCGGAGGGTGATCCCGCGTTGTCCCGGTTGCAGGAGGCGTATGCGGCGGGGTGCGCGACGCTCGGGCGTGAGGTGCGGGCGATTCTGCCGGGTGAGCGTGAGGTGGTCGGGGAGGCGGTCGCCGTGGACGGCGACGGCCGCCTCATCATTTCTACGGGGGCCGGGGCCCGGGAGGCCGTCGGGGCGGGGGACATCGTGCATCTACGACCGGCCTGAGCTCCCGGGGCCGCGCACCCCGCCGGGTTCCCGGCCGTGCGTGGTTGCGCGCGCAGTTCCCCGCGCCCCTGGGGACCCGGGGTTCGCCCTCCCGTCCGGTTGCGGCACTCCGTGGTTGCGCGCGCAGTTCCCCGCGCCCCTGGGGAGCCGGGGGTGCCCTCCCCGTTTGGTTGCGGTCGGTCGTGGCTGGGCGCGCAGTTCCCCGCGCCCCTGATGCATGCGGCTTCGCCGCTGCTTCAGGGGCGCATGCGCGGGGGCCGGGACACGGTCGGCCGCACCCGGAGCCCACGGAGTGACGTGGGGCACAGGGGCTGCCGTAGAGTTGAGCGCGGTCGATATCTGACCGCGGCAGATCGGAAGGGCAGCAGGCGTGACCGTCGACGACTCGGGCTCCGGCACGGGCTCCCCCATCGACCCCGAGAAGCCGGAGGGAGCCGAGGAGGAGAGCGAGGATCCTCTCGCTCTGCGGCTCGAAGGGCTCATCCTCGGGGCCGAGCGCAGATACACCCCGTTCCAGGCGGCGCGCAGCGCGGGCGTCTCCATGGAGCTGGCCTCGCGGTTCTGGCGGGCCATGGGGTTCGCGGACATCGGGCAGGCCAAGGCGCTGACCGAGGCGGATGTGCTGGCGTTGCGGCGCCTCGCCGGTCTCGTCGAGGCGGGGCTGCTCAGCGAGGCGATGGCCGTGCAGGTCGCCCGGTCCACCGGACAGACCACCGCCCGCCTCGCCGAATGGCAGATCGACTCGTTCCTGGAGGGCCTCACCGAGCCCCCGGAACCCGGCATGACCCGCACCGAGGTCACGTACCCGCTGATGGAGCTGCTCCTGCCGGAGCTGGAGGAGTTCCTCGTCTACGTGTGGCGCAGGCAGCTCGCCGCCGCCACGGGCCGGGTCGTACAGGCCGGTGACGACGAGGAGATGGTCGACCGGCGGCTCGCCGTCGGCTTCGCCGACCTCGTCGGATTCACGCGGCTGACGCGACGCATGGAGGAGGAGGAGCTCGGCGAACTCGTCGAGGCCTTCGAGACGACCGCCGCGGACCTCGTCGCCGCGCACGGCGGCCGGCTCATCAAGACCCTCGGCGACGAGGTGCTGTACGCCGCCGACGACGCGGGCATCGCGAGCGAGATCGCGCTGCGCCTGATCGAGACGATGAGCAACGACGAGACGATGCCGGAGCTGCGCGTCGGCCTCGCGTTCGGCACCGTCACCACCCGCATGGGCGATGTCTTCGGCTCGACCGTGAACCTCGCGAGCCGCCTCACGTCGATAGCGCCCCGGGACAACGTGCTGGTGGACGGCGCCTTCGCCGAGGAGCTGATCCGCATCGGCGAGACGCCCACATCGGAGGCGGAGGCCGCGGCGGAGGCGCAGAAGGCGAAGGAGGACGGCGAGGAACCGCCGACGTACCGCTTCGCCCTCCAGCCCATGTGGCAGCGGCCCGTGCGCGGCCTCGGCGTCGTGGAGCCCTGGACGTTGACCCGCCGCACCTGAGACTCTTCCGTTAACCATCGTTAACGGAAGGGCGGGTCATGGGTGACGAGCTGCGGTTCGGGGAGTTCGTGGCGGTGCGCAGGCGGGAGGAGGGCACCGTCGCCGAGCTGGTGCTCGACCGGCCGAAGGCCATGAACGCGGTGTCGAGCGACATGGCCCGCTCGATCACCGCCGCGTGCGACTGGCTCGCGGGCGCCGAGGGCCGGGACGTCCGGGTCGTCGTGCTCACCTCCAGCGCCGAGCGCGCCTTCTGCGTCGGCGCGGACCTCAAGGAGCGCAACTCCTTCTCCGACGCCGATCTGCTGCGCCAGCGGCCGGTGACCCGCGCCGCGTACACGGGCGTCCTGGAGCTGCCGATGCCGACGATCGCGGCCGTGCACGGGTTCGCGCTCGGCGGCGGCTTCGAGCTGGCGCTCGCCTGCGATCTGATCGTGGCCGACGGGACGGCCGTGGTGGGCCTGCCCGAGGTGTCGGTCGGCGTGATCCCCGGCGGCGGTGGTACGCAGCTGCTGCCGCGCCGCGTCGGGGCCGCGCGCGCCGCCGAGCTGATCTTCACGGCGCGCCGGGTGCGGGCGGCCGAGGCCGGTGAGCTGGGGCTCGTCGACCAGGTCGTGGAGGCGGGCAAGGACCGCGAGGAGGCGCTGGCGCTCGCCGCGGCGATCGCGGCGAACTCGCCGGTCGGGCTGCGCGCGTCCAAGAAGGCGCTGCGGCTCGGGCACGGCCTCGATCTGCGGGCCGGCCTGGAGGTGGAGGACGGGGCCTGGCGGTCCGTGGCGTTCTCCGGGGACCGGGCCGAGGGCGTCGCGGCGTTCAACGAGAAGCGCAGGCCGCAGTGGCCCGGTGAGTGACGGAGCGTGACGGGTTCCTGCTCGGGAGGCCCGGAACGGCGCACTGGATTCACCGAAATGCCGGAAATCTCCTTACTCTGGAGTGATGGGTGAGGACGTTCGGCTACGCGCCGTGGTGGCACTCGCGCAGGGCATGGCCGCCGCGCGGACCCCGCGCGGCTCCTGGCGCGCGGCCGCGCTCGGCGCCTGCCGCGCGCTGTCGGGGAACTTCGCGGCGCTCTCCGTGTGGGAGCGCGAGCGGGGCCGGCTGCGCGTGCTCGTCAACGTGGGGGACCTCGCCGCGGGCGAGGAGGAGTTCCCCGAGCACGAGGCCTACCCGGTGCACCGCTTCCCGGAGATCACCGAGTTCCTGCACGAGCGGTGGGCCTCGGGCGGGGAGCCGGACGCCTGGGTCGAGACCGCCGAGGGCCCCGTGGACCGCGCGGGCTACTGCCACCAGCGGGTCGCCGCGCTGCGCCGCAGGGGCCGCGGCTGCTGCGTCGTCGCGCCGATCGTGCTGCACGGGCGGGCGTGGGGCGAGCTGTACGTGGCGCGGCCGACCGGGGACCCGGTGTTCGGGCGCGACGACGCCGACTTCGCCACGGTTCTCGCGGCGGTCGTCGCGGCCGGCATCGCGCAGACCGAACGCCTGGAGGAGGCCCGCCGGCTCGCCTTCACCGACGCGCTCACCGGGCTCGCCAACCGGCGGGCGGTCGACATACGCCTCGACGAGGCCGTGGAGCGGCACCGCGCCGACGGCTCCGTGGTCAGCCTCGTCGTCTGCGACCTCAACGGACTGAAGCGGGTCAACGACACGTACGGGCACGCCGCGGGGGACCGGCTGCTGGAACGGTTCGGCTCGGTGCTCTCGCTGTGCGGGGCGATGCTGCCGGGGGCGCTCGCGGCGCGGCTCGGCGGCGACGAGTTCTCCATCGTCGCCGTGGGGCCGCCGTCCGACGAGGTGGTGCGGGTCGGCGATGAGATCTGCTCCCGCGCCGCCGAGTTGGACCACGGGGACGGGGTGGCCTGCGGGATCGCGTCGACCGGGGATCCGATCGGCGAGGTCACCAGCGCGCGCAGGCTGTTCCGGCTCGCGGACGCCGCCCAGTACCGGGCGAAGGCGCTGCGCGCCGCGAAACCCGTGGTGGCGGGCCGCGACGGTGGCCTCGACGACCCGGTCGTCCGGCTCGCGGACTCCCCGCCGGCCCCGGAGGACGGCGAGCGCCGCCGCATCCGCCGACTGCCGCCGAACTGAGCGGCCGACCCCGGAAGTTCGCCGCGCCTACGCCTCGAAGGCCCGGCCCCTGCGCACCGAGTACGTCACGAAGCCGACGCCGAGCCCGAGGAAGACCGAGCCGCCGATCACGTACGGGGTGGTGTCCACCGAACCCGTGTCGGCCAGGCGGAGTTGACGATCGGACTGCGCCGCCACCGCGTCCGCGGTCTGCCGCTGGTCGGCGTGCGAGAAGTGCTCGGGGGTCGCCGTCGCTGTGGGGACGAACCACAGGGCGCCCAGCAGTGCCGCGGCGGCGGTGGCGGTGAACAGTGATCGACGTGCGGCAGACACGGAAGCGATCCCCCTTGTGGCGCTGGCGAATTGGCCGTGTGCACTGATGTTAGTGAAAGACGTGGGTCACAGGAAAGTCACGAGTGGAATGGGTCGTACGCTCCGCTCATGAGTACTGATGACACGTCACGCTTTGTGCGGCTGAAGGTGGAATTGGTCCTGGAGGTCGCCGACGCGGAGGCGTTGACCGGGGCCGCGTTGCAGCGCGTCGCGGAGGACGAGGACACCGGACCCGAGGAGCGCGCGCACGCGGTGAGCGCCGTCGAGGAGGACGAGGCGGAGGCGATCGCGTACCTCGTGGACCCGTTCGATCTGGTCGCCGACGTCCCGGGCGCGGAACTGGTGCAGGCCTCCTGGTCGAGCGAGCAGGTCGACTACGACCCCGATTCGCCCGACTGGGACCTCGACGAGGATGATGAGGACGAGGAAGGCGGCGTGTAGCGGCTCGGGAATCGGGAACCCTGGGCGGCAACCGCCGCCCGGGGTTCTGTCGTCCCAGGTGGGGAAGTCCCGACGTGGTCTTGCCCACACCGGCGGTTCTTCGGGAACGGGACGAACCGGTCATGACGTTGAGTGGGTGCGAGGGGATTGTTGTGTCCTCTCGGGCCGGCTGTGGACCGGGCTCGGGGCGGTCGACGGCCGGGAAATCGGCGAAGTCGGGAAATTCGGCGACTATGGAGAAGCGTGTGATAACGGACGGTAAGCGGCGCAAAGGCCTGATGGCCGCGTCCGCCCTGCTCGGCGGTGTGCTCGTGCTGACGGCCTGTGGCGGCGGCGACGAGGGCGGCGGCTCGGGCAAGAAGGAGTCGCAGGCGCAGGCCGACGAGGCCGCGGCGAAGAAGACGTCCGAGGCCGACATCAAGATCGCGCCGAAGGACGGCTCCGACAACGCGAGCATCAACAACGCCGCGAAGGTCACCGTGAGCAAGGGCACGCTCACCGACGTCACCATGACCACGACCGACGGCACCAAGGTCGAGGGCCGGCTGTCCGCGGACAAGAAGAGCTGGAAGCCCACGAACCAGCTGGAGCGCGCGACGACGTACAAGATCGCCGCGGCGGCGAAGGACTCCGACGGCCGCGCGGCCCACGAGAACTCGCAGTTCACGACGGTCTCCCCGGCGAACAGCTTCATCGGCAACTTCACGCCGGAGGACGGTTCGACCGTCGGCGTCGGCATGCCCGTGTCGATCAACTTCGACAAGGCGATCAGCAACAAGGCGGACGTGCAGAAGCACATCACCGTGTCCTCCAGCAGCGGCCAGGAGGTCGTCGGCCACTGGTTCAACGACACGCGCCTCGACTTCCGCCCCCAGGACTACTGGAAGGGCGGCTCCACGGTGACGATGAAGCTCGACCTGGACGGGGTCGAGGGGGCGAACGGCGTGACGGGCGTCCAGCAGAAGACGGTCTCGTTCAAGATCGGTCGCAACCAGGTCTCCACGGTCGACGCCAAGACCAAGATGATGACGGTCACCCGCGACGGGAAGACGATCAAGACGATCCCGATCTCGGCCGGTTCCCCGGACAACAAGACGTACGAGGGCCAGATGGTGATCTCCGAGAAGTTCAAGGAGACCCGGATGAACGGCGCGACGGTCGGCTTCACGGACGACGACGGCAAGGGCGAGTACGACATCAAGGACGTGCCGCACGCGATGCGCCTGTCGAACTCCGGCACGTTCATCCACGGCAACTACTGGGGCGCCAAGTCGATCTTCGGCGGGGCCAACACCAGCCACGGCTGCGTCGGCCTCCAGGACGCCAAGGGCGCCAACGACCCGAGCACGCCGGGCGCCTGGTTCTACAAC
The DNA here is from genome assembly GCF_052245995.1 of Streptomyces sp. SDT5-1. Taxonomy (NCBI): domain Bacteria; kingdom Bacillati; phylum Actinomycetota; class Actinomycetes; order Kitasatosporales; family Streptomycetaceae; genus Streptomyces; species Streptomyces sp. SDT5-1. Next base: position 5,218,062 of record NZ_CM125963.1, read on the forward strand.
AACTCGATGGTCGGTGACGTCGTCGTCGTGAAGAACACCGGCGACAAGACGGTCCAGCCCGACAACGGCCTGAACGGCTGGAACCTCAGCTGGTCGCAGTGGAAGGCGGGTTCCGCCGCGTAACGACCGCGGGGGTCTCATTCCGTTCTCATCGAGGCCTCACGCAACCCTTACAACGCCGCCATACCGTTTCGCCGCAGCGGGAGCCGGAGCGTCACCGACGCCCCGGCTCCCGCTGATTCCTGTCCGCGCCCCCTTTCCCGTGGGCCGTCATCGGCGAGGCTTCGATGTTCTTCACCTATCTCCGGCGCGAGCTGCGCCGACGCAGAAAGGCGGCGCTCGTCGTCGCCTCCGGGCTCGCGCTCGGTATCGCGCTCGTCATCGTGGTCGGCTCGGTGTCGGCCGGCATGACGCAGGCGCAGGACAAGGTCCTCCAGTCGCTGTACGGCCTCGGCACGGACATGACCGTCACGAAGGCGGCGAGCGCGCCCAAGGCGGGCGACGACTCCGCGCGCCCCCGCTTCAAGTTCGACGCCAAGGACAGCGACTCGGACGACGAGGACCAGTCCAGCGACCGGGTGATGGTGCAGGGCTTCCAGACCCTCGCCGACTCCACCGTCACGAAGGTCGCCGACCAGAAGGGCGTCGCCGAGACCGTCGGCGGGCTCAGCCTCCAAGTGATGAAGGTCAGCGGACAGTTCACGCGCGGCCAGTTCAAGCAGGACCAGGGCGGCGGCGCCGCGCAGGGCGGCCCCGGCGGCGGCGAGGGCGGACAGCCGCAGGGCCGCGTCCAGGGCGGCGGCGCGAACTTCGACGTCAACTCCTTCTCCGTGTACGGCACCGACGTCACGCGGCTGAACCTCGGGCCCCTCACCTCCTCGAAGATCACCAAGGGCCGCACCTTCAAGGCGTCCGAGACCGACGCGAAGGTCGCCGTCGTCGACTCCGCGTACGCCAAGGAGAAGAAGCTCGCCGTCGGCGACAAGGTCACGGTGAAGGGCACCAAGTACCAGGTCGTCGGCGTCGCGACCGCCGACAGCGGGGACGCGGCCGCGAACCTCTACGTGCCCCTGAAGCAGGCCCAGACGCTCGCGGACAGCAAGAACAAGGTGACGACGGTCTACGTCAAGGCCACCGACTCGCAGCAGATCGACGCCGTGAAGTCGACGATCCAGAAGAACATCTCCGGCACGACCGTCACCACGTCCGCCGACCTCGCCGACACCGTCTCGGGCTCCCTGTCGACCGCGTCCAACCTGGCCTCCAACGTCGGCAAGTGGCTGTCGATCGCCGTGCTCGTCGCGGCGTTCCTGGTCGCGGGGCTGCTCACGTCGTCGGCCGTGTCCCGGCGGGTCAGGGAGTTCGGCACCCTCAAGGCGCTCGGCTGGACCTCGGGCCGGGTGACCCGGCAGGTCGTCGGCGAGGCGGTCGTCAACGGGCTGCTCGGCGGCGTCCTCGGCATCGCCGTCGGACTCGCGGGCGCGTACGTGGTGACCGCCGTGAGCCCCACGCTGTCGGCGCAGCTCGGCGGGGGCGCCGGCGGCGCCGGCGGCTCGGGCGGGCCCGGCGGCTTCGGCGGGGGCGGCGGCATGATGCGCCAGGCCGCGGGCGGCGCGGGCAAGACCCTCGACATCGCGCTCAGCGCCCCGGTCTCCGCCACCACCATCGCCCTCGCCGTCGCCCTCGCCGTGGCGGGCGGTCTGATCGCCGGCGCCTTCGGCGGCTGGCGCGCCTCGCGGCTGCGTCCCGCGGACGCGCTGCGCCGCGTCGCGTAGCCCCCGCGGTCCCGCCCCTCACCACACGTAGTACGGGAGTTGCACCATGTATCAGCTCAACGGCGTCACCAAGCAGTACCGGCGCGGCAAGGACACCGTCCACGCGCTCGCGGGGATCGACCTGACCATCGGAGACGGCGACCGGCTCGTCATCCAGGGCCCCACCGGCGGCGGCAAGTCGACGCTGCTCCAGATGCTCGGCGGGCTCGACCGGCCCACGCGGGGCAGCGTCGAGCTCGACGGGGTCGACCTGGCGAAGCTGCCCGAGGCCCGGCTCACCAAGGTCCGCGCCGAGTCCATCGGCTTCGTCTTCCAGTCCTTCAACCTGGTCCCCACGCTCAGCGCGGTGGAGAACGTCGAGACGGCGCTCGTGCCCCTGGGGCTGCGCGGCGCCGAGCGGCGCGAGCGGGCCGCCGAGGCGCTGAAGTCCGTCGGGCTCGGGGAGCGGCTGCGGCATCTGCCGGCCGAGCTGTCCGGCGGCCAGCAGCAGCGCGTCGCCATCGCCCGCGCGCTCGTGAAGAACCCGAAGGTGCTGCTCGCCGACGAGCCCACGGGCAACCTCGACGAGTCCATGCGCGACGAGATCATGGACGTACTGGAGGACCGCTGGAAGGAGCACGGGCTGACCTTCGTCATGGTCACCCACGACTCCTCGATCGCCCGGCGCGCGCCGCGCCTCGCGACCATCAGCCAGGGGCGGATCACGGTCACGGAGAACGCGTCGGCCGCCTGAGACGGCCCTGGACGGCCCGGAAAGTGTCGTCCAGGTGAATACGGCACGGGCAAAAGGTTGTGCTCACCGAGGCAGGTGTGCCGTTTGTCACGTGCCACACCCGTCCCTGATGTTGTCCAATGCCCCAATTACCAGACCGCCACATCAATACACTCGCCTCCCATGTGTGAGTGGAACGTGGAGAACCGGCGTCGAATACGGGTGCCTCGTCAGGGCCGCGGCCGGCCGGGCGGTCACGCCGGTGCCGCCGCCTGATGGGCGCTCGACACAAACAAGCGAGGGACCCGCGGGCGCACTGGCTGCTGCTCGCGCTGACCCTTCCGGTGCTCTTCGGTGCCCTCCTCTTCCAGGGCTGGACCCAGAACGAGGTGGACGGCGCGAAGACGAAGCCTGCCTGCACGCGGCCCGTGCCCGAGTCCGCATCGGGCGCGGGCCCCGTCCTGTCCATCGACGGCGACCGGGTGCACAGCGCCTCGATGTCGCCCGGCACGGTCGCGCTCACCTATGACGGAGGACCCGACCCCAAGGCGACGCCCAAGCTGCTCGCGCTGCTCAAGAAGCACCACGCGCGGGCCACGTTCTTCCTGAACGGCGCCAAGGCCGCCCAGTACCCGAAGCTCGTCGAGCGGATCAGGGCCGAGGGCCACGACATCGGCTCCAACACGTACACGGGCGCCGACATGGGCAGCTCGTCGGCGGTGCGCGGCAAGCTCGAACTCGGGCTCACCCAGAGCGCGTTCGCGGGCAGCGGCGGATTCCGCACCACACTCCTGCGGATGCCGATGACCACCACCGTCGCCACGATGTGCGGCGGCGAGTGGCCCGCGGCGCAGGCCGCGTCCGCCGCCGGCTACACGCTCGTCGCCGCCGACGACTCCGGGCAGCGGGTCGAGGACGGACTGGTGCGCCAGCTCAGCCAGACCTCGCTCGGCTACCGCGAGACCGAGAAACTGCTCGCGAACCCGCACGCCAAGCGGTTCACCACGATCACCGAGGGCGCGCACACCGGCCAGCGGGCGACGGCCGACGTGGCGGCGCCCGTCCAGTGGCTCGGCCAGGGCCTCATCTGGTTCCAGAGCCTCGGCCGCAGCTTCGTCTCGGCCATCTCCTGGGTGCTGCTCGCGGCCGCGGCGCTCGGCGTGCTGCGCCTGTTCGTGCTCGTCCTGTTCGCCCGCGCGCACGTCAGACGCCTGGAGCGGTTCCGGCCCGGATCGCCCTGGCTGCGCGAGATCCGCGATCCGGTGACCGTGCTCGTCCCCGCGTACAACGAGGAGGCGGGCATCGGCGCGACGCTGCGCTCGCTGCTGGCCTCCACGCACCAGCCGATGCAGATCATCGTCATCGACGACGGATCGAGCGACCGCACGGTGGAGATCGCACGCGACTACGCGGCCAGGGACGCCCGCGTGCAGGTGCTGTGCCAGCCCAACTCGGGCAAGGCCGCGGCCCTCAACCACGGCCTGAAGTACACCCGTTGCCCGTACGTCGTGATGATCGACTCGGACACCGTCTTCGAGGCCGACGCCATCCAGCGCCTGATCCAGCCGCTGGCCCACCCGGCGGTCGGCGCGGTCAGCGGCAACACCAAGGTCGGCAACCGCAAACGGCTGCTCGGCCGCTGGCAGCACCTGGAGTACGTCTTCGGGTTCAACCTCGACCGCAGGATGTTCGAGGTCCTGGAGTGCATGACGACCGTGCCCGGCGCGATCGGCGCCTTCCGGCTCGACGCGCTGATGGGCGTCGGCGGACTCAGCGAGGACACCCTCGCCGAGGACACCGACCTCACGATGGCGCTGTGGCGGGCCGGCTGGCGGGTCGTGTACGAGGAGACGGCCGTCGCCTGGACCGAGGTCCCCACGTCGCTCAAGCAGCTGTGGCGGCAGCGCTACCGCTGGTGCTACGGCACGCTCCAGGCGATGTGGAAGCACCGGGGCGCGGTCCTCGAGGTCGGGCCCGCGGGCCGCTTCGGGCGGCGCGGCCTGTCCTACCTGTTCCTCTTCCAGGTCGTGCTGCCGCTGCTCGCCCCGATGATCGACGTCTTCATGTTCTACAGCGCCGTGTTCGCCGGCGACACCACCACGTCCGTGGTGGCCTGGGTGGGCTTCCTCGCCCTCCAGACGGCCGTCGCGGCGTACGCCCTCAAGCTCGACGGGGAGCGCAGGCGCACGCTCTGGTCGCTGCCCCTCCAGCTGTTCGTCTACCGGCAGTTGATGTATCTCGTGGTCATCCAGTCCGTGGTGGCCTTCGTGACAGGCAGCCGGCTGAAGTGGCAGCGCATGCACCGTTCCGGAACGGCCGCGGCGGCGGCCCAGCACATCGTCAGGCCGGCCGAGCGTCCGGACCTGCCGGTCGCGAGGTGATGACCCTGAATCCCGGCGCCCACACCCCGACACCCCTGCCCGACCCGTACGCGCCCGCGCCGCGCTCGTACGAGGTCGACCACCACCCCTTCGACCCGGTCCCGGACAACGCGCCGGGCGGGCGGCTCGGCGGCGGGTACAAGCGCAGCGAGCGCCAGCCGAGGCGCAAGCGGCGGCGCGGAAAGTTCGGCCTGCTGGTGCGCGGCCTGTGCCTGCTCGTGCTGCTCGCGGTCCTCGCGGGCGCCGGCACGTACGTCTGGGCGGGGACCCGGCTCGACGGGGAGGTCGACCTGGCCTCGCTGCCGACGCGGGCCGCGCCGGGCAAGGGCACCAACTACCTGATCGTGGGCTCCGACAGCCGCGAGGGCCTCAGCCAACAGCAGGCCAAGAACCTGCACACCGGTTCCGAGCTGGGCTCCGAGGGCCGCAGGACCGACTCGATGATGGTGCTGCACACCGGCGCCCACGGCACCACGCTCACCAGCCTGCCGCGCGACTCCTGGGTCACCGTCCCGCCGTACGTCGACCCGAAGACGGGCATCCACCACAAGCCGGCGAAGAACAAGCTCAACGCCGCGTTCTCGCTCGGCGGCCCGGAACTCCTGGTCCGCGCGATCGAGGCGAACACCGGGCTGCGGATCGACCACTACACGGAGATCGGCTTCGCCGGGTTCGTCGGCATCGTCGACGCGGTCGGCGGCGTGCCCATGTGCGTCGACCGACACATCGTCGACGACAAGTCCGGCCTCGACCTGACGAAGGGCTGCCACAACCTGACCGGGCGCGAGGCGCTCGGCTTCGTGCGCCAGCGCCACCAGGAGAAGGAGGGCGACCTCGGCCGCTCCCGCAACCAGCAGAAGTTCCTGGCCGCGCTCGCCAAGAAGGCCGCGTCGCCCGGCGTCCTGATGAACCCGTCGACCGTGTACGGCACGGCGGGCGCCGGCCTCGACACGCTCATCGTCGACAAGTCGACCGGGGTCCCGCAGCTCACCCGCCTGTTCAAGGCGATGCAGGGGGTGTCGTCGGGGCAGGGCAAGCAGCTCGGTGTGCCCGTCGGGACGCTCGGCCTCAAGACGTCCAAGGGCAGCGCCGTCCTCTGGGACAAGAGGAAGGCGAACCTGCTCTTCAAGGAGTTGCGCGAGGACCGTCCGGTCACGCTCGACGGCTGACCGGGCCGGTGCTTCCCTGGGAGGCATGACGACTCGATCCCCGCGCACCGTCGAGTACATCCGCTACCGTATCCCGCAGGAGCGCTCCGCCGAGTTCCTGTCGGCCTACACCCGGGCGGCCCGGCAGCTGGAGGCCTCCGAGCACTGCGTCGCGTACGAACTGGCGCGCTGCGAGGAGGACTTCGAGCACTTCGTCCTGCGCATCGAGTGGACCTCGACCGAGGACCACCTCAAGGGCTTCCGCGCCTCCGAGCTCTTCCCCGAGTTCCTGGCGCAGATCCGCCCGTACGTAGGGAACATCGACGAGATGCGCCACTACGCGCCGACCACGGTGCGCGGCAGGGGCGCGGCGGAGCCCACGCTCTACCAATGGGCGGGCGGCGCCGAGGCGTTCGCCCGTCTGACGACCGCGTTCTACGCGCAGGTGGTCAAGGACGACCTGCTCGGCCCGCTCTTCGCCGATCTGCCCGCCGAGCACGCGGAGCACGTCGCGCTCTGGCTCGGCGAGGTCTTCGGAGGCCCGTCCACCTACTCCGAACAGCACGGCGGGCACACCCACATGGTCGCGATGCACATCGGCAAGGCCATCACGGAGCAGCAGCGCCGCCGCTGGGTCAACCTGATCCAGGACGCGGCCGACGAGGCGCACCTCCCCACGGACCCGGAGTTCCGCTCGGCGTTCCTGGCGTACGTCGAATGGGGCACGCGTCTGGCGGTCCACTTCTCGGCCCCGGGCGCCGAACGCCCCGACGAACAACCGGTCCCACGCTGGACGTGGGGCGCGGCGCCGCCCTACGTCCCGTAGCCCTTGGGGGAGCGACGTCTACAACTCGGCCCGCAGCGAGGCGTCCGCGCCCCAACTCGCCAACAGGCGGAGCGCCTCCGCCGACGCGGAACCCGGCTCCGCGTGGTACACGGACAGGAACTGCCCGTCGTCGTCCGGCAGGTGCAGCGTCTCGTATGCCAGCGTCAGCTCACCCACCAGCGAATGCCGCATCCGCTTCACCCCGTGCCCCTTCTCCTTCACGTCGTGCGTGGCCCACAGCCGCCTGAACTCCTCGCTCTTGACGGACAGTTCACCGACGAGCGCCGAGAGCTCCGGGTCCTCCGGGTTCCGCCCCGCGTAGAGCCGCAGGTAGCTCACCATGTCGGTGGCCTTGGTGTCCCAGTCGACGAACAGCTCCCGATAGTCCGGGTTGAGGAAGGTGAGCCGCGCCCAGTTCCGCTCGACGCGCGGCATCCGCCCCCAGTCGCCGAAGAGCGCCGCCGCCATCCGGTTCCACGCGAGGATGTCGGAGCGCGCTCCGCCGATGTACGCGGGCACGCCGTCGAACGAGTCGAGCAGCGACCGCAGCGCGGGCCGCACCTGCTGCTGCCGCTTCGGCGCGGGTGCCTTCCGGCGCTGCCGCGTGGGCCGGGCGAGGTGGACGAGGTGCGCGTGCTCGGTGTCGCTGAGCCGCAGGGCGCGCGCGATCGCGTCGAGCACCTCCGCCGACACATTGCGCCCGTTGCCCTGCTCCAGGCGGGTGTAGTACGCCACGGAGACCCCGGCGAGCTGCGCCAGCTCCTCGCGCCGCAGGCCCGGCACCCGCCGGTGCCGGCCCATCGACGAGAGCCCCACGTCCTCCGGCTTGAGCCGGGCTCGCCGGGTCCGCAGGAACTCGCTCAGCTCGGCCCGCCGGTCCAGATGGTCGGGGCGCTCCTGGTGGTCCCGGTGGTCCGCCCCGGTGGCGTCGGCCGCATCGTTCTCGTCCATGCTTCCAGTATTCCCGGTCGTACGACACGGAGCCTGACCCTCCCAGTAGTAGGACCACTGGACGTACGCAAAGCGGTGACCTGCGCATTCTTTGGAGATCGGGGCGGGCCGGTAGCAGTCTTGAGGCCATGACCACGACTGTTGCCGCATACGCCGCGCCCAGCGCCAAGGCCCCGCTGGAGCGCACCACCATCGAGCGCCGTGCCGTCGGCGAGCACGACGTGCTGATCGACATCAAGTTCGCCGGAATCTGTCACTCCGACATCCACCAGGCCCGCGAGGGCTGGGGCGAGGCCATCTTCCCGATGGTTCCCGGCCACGAGATCGCCGGTGTCGTGGAGGCCGTCGGCGCGGGCGTCACCAAGTTCAAGGTCGGCGACCGGGTCGGCGTCGGCTGCATGGTCGACTCCTGCGGGAAGTGCGAGCCCTGCCTCGCCGGCCAGGAGCAGCACTGCGTCGAGGGCAACGTCCAGACGTACAACGGCGTCGGCAAGGACGGCGAGCCCACCTACGGCGGCTACTCGCAGAAGGTCGTCGTCACCGAGGGCTTCGTCGTCGGCATCCCCGACGGTCTCGCGCTCGACGTGGCCGCGCCGCTGCTGTGCGCCGGCATCACCACGTACTCCCCGCTGAAGCACTGGGGCGCGGGTCCCGGCAAGAAGGTCGCGATCGTCGGTCTCGGCGGCCTCGGCCACATGGGCGTCAAGATCGCGCACGCGCTCGGCGCCGAGGTCACGGTGCTCTCGCAGTCGCTGCGCAAGAAGGACGACGGCCTGAAGCTGGGCGCCGACCACTACTACGCGACGAGCGACCCGAAGACCTTCGAGGAGCTGGCCGGCAGCTTCGACGTGATCCTCTCCACGGTCTCCGCGCCGCTGGACTTCAGCGCGTACCTCGGCCTGCTCAAGACGGGCGGCGCGCTCGTCAACGTGGGCGCCCCCGAGGAGCCCGTCTCGATCAACCTGTTCTCGCTGCTCGGCGGCAGCAAGGTGCTCGCGGGCTCCATGATCGGCGGCATCGCCGAGACCCAGGAGATGCTCGACTTCTGCGCCGAGCACGGCCTCGGCGCCGAGATCGAGCTCATCGAGGCGAGCCAGGTCAACGAGGCGTACGAGCGGGTCCTCGGCTCCGACGTGCGCTACCGCTTCGTGATCGACGCCGCGACGATCTGATCGCCCGCCGCGCCACCTTCATGAGCCGAGTCTCATGAGCCGAGTTTCATGACCTGAGAGGTCATGGCCGCCCTCCCTCGGGCCCGGCAGGATCGTCCCCGTACCGACGACCTGATCCCGCCGGACCCGAGGGAGGGCTCTCTCATGACCGCCTACGTGATCGCCGTTCTGGACACCACGCCGACGCCGCACCCGGATGTCCTCACGTACATCGAGCGCGTGCAGTCCACCTTCGCCCCGTACGGCGGGCGCTTCCTGGTGCACGGCACGCCGGGGGAGTGGGCGGAGGGCGAGCCGCTCGGCAGCGTCGTGATGGCGGAGTTCCCCGACCTGGACGCGGCCCACGCCTGGTACGCATCGCCCGCCTACCAGGAGATCCTGCCGCTGCGCACGGACCACGTGCCGGGCAGCCTCGTCTTCCTCGACGGGGTGCCCGAGGGGTACGACGCGGCGCGCACCGCGGCCGCCATACGGGGCGCCGCCGCTCAGTGACGGCGGTCGGCCCACGCCACGTCGTCCACCGCGAGGAACGGCGTCCCCGCCACCGCGGACGGCGTCGCGCCGGTGAACGCGCGGACGTCCCGGTGCAGATGGGACTGGTCCGCGTAGCCGCTCTCCGCCGCGACACGGGACGGCGGGGCGCCCGCGGCGAGCCGGTGGACGGCACGGTCGAAGCGGACGAGGCGCGCGGCGTGCTGCGGGGTGAGGCCGATCTGCTCGCGGAACCGGGACCACAGCCGCTTGCGGCTCCAGCCGGTCTCGCGGGCCAGGCGTTCGACCCGGACGAGACCGTGGTCGGCCGTCAACCTCCGCCAGGCGTGGGCGACTTCGGGATCGGGCGCGCGCCCCTCCTCGGCCCTCAGGGCGAGCTCCCGCTCGGCGATCGCGAACCGCTCGGGCCAGGACCCGGCCGCGCGCAGCAAGTCCTGGAACCGCTCGGCCGCGGCCCGCCCCCACAGCGCGTCGAGGTCGACCGGCTCCCCGTACGGACCGCCCGGCGCGCCGAGCACCGCGTGCGCGAGAGCGGGCGACAGCCGCAGCTGAAGGCAGGCGAAACCCCGGTCGCCCCCGGCCCGTACGGCGTCGGGGGCGAGGCCGACGACCATCCGCTCGCAGGTCCGGCTGCCCGCCCCGTCGTGCAGGGACAGCGCGGTGCCGCCGAGATTGAGGGCCACGGTGACCGAGGGGTGCGGGATCAGTTGCAGGTTCCGCAGCTCCGTCGCCCGGTCGCTGAACCCGGCCATGCGCAGCCCCGCGAGCCGACCGGGCCCGGCCGGTACGGCGATGTTCCACGAGGGTCGAGGCACGCGCATCCCCTAGTTGGTGCCGGCCGTGGCCGCCGCGATGAACTCCCGCAGCAGCGCCCCGGTCTCCTCCGGTGCCTCCAGCATGACCAGGTGCCCGACGCCCGGCAACAGTTCGATCCGGGCGCCCGGCACTGCGCGGTAGGTCTGGGCCGACGAGGGGCGCCAGCGGGGGTCCTCGGCGCCGAAGAGGACCAGCAGCGGAAGACCCAGCGGGGCGTGGCGCTCCGGGAGCGGGCGCTGCCCCAGGTACTCCTGGTTGCCGCGCATCGTCCCGACGAAGGCGCGGTGCGTCATGGCCAGCGTGGCCTCGACGTAGGAATCGGGGATCTCCACGGGCCGGGCGGCCGACGCGGCCGCGGCCCCGCGGAGCGCGTCCGGCGTCCGCAGCCGCCACAGCAGCGGACCGACGAACGGAAGCAACAGCAGGCGGACGAGCGGGAGTTCGGCCGTCTGCGCGTTCAGGTCCGGGCCCATGGCGATGAGGACCACGGCCGTCACCGTCCCGGTCCGCCGCTCGGCCAGGGCCGTCGCCACCATGCACCCCGAGGAGTGCCCGACGACGGTCACCCGCTCCACCCCGAGCCGGTCGAGGACGGCCTCGACCCGGGCCGCCTGCTCCGGCACCGCGAACCCGCCGTTCTTCGGCGCGGGGGACCGCCCGCACCCCGGCAGGTCCACCCGGATCACCCGGAACGCCTCCGCGAGCGCCGGAACCACCGGGTCCCAGTGCTCCAGGGACCCGGCACTCCCGTGGATCAGCAGCACGGCGGGCGCCTGCTCCGGCCCGCTCACCACCGTGTGCACGCCTGCCTCGTGGAACTCCGCCATGACGCCGCCCGCCTCCCGTTGCCGTACCGACCGTGGGTCGAGCATCACGGAGGAAGGCTCCGGCCGTATTGGACGGATGTTCCCGGCGTCCTGGTGTCCCCAGGCGCGGGTCAGTGTCGCAATGTCGCCGGGCTTCCGCCGTTCGCCTCGTAGCCCGCGACCGCGAGCGCGCGGTACACCGCGTACGCCGCCGCAGGGTCCTGCTCGGCGGTCCACGGGATCGCGCCCACGTGCCCGTCCACGTGCACCAACTGCTGCATCGCCTCGGCCCAGCGCTCGCTGCGCACCAGGAAGAACACCAGCAGATGCCGTACGTGCGCGAGCATCGGGTCGTCGGGACGCGCCGCGTTCACCGCGAACAGCGCGCCGTGCAGCGCCTTGGTGACGACCTCGCTCTCGTAGAACCCGCGCACCAGGTTCACGTCCGGCACGTGCTCGTACAGCGCGAACAGCGGCAGCGCCGCCAGCAGCGAACCGCGCGGCGCCCGCGCGGCGGCGGCCTCCGCGAACGAGAAGGCCTGCTCGCGCGAGCCGTGCCACTTCTCCGTCCAGTACCGAAGGCCCGCCAGATGCGCCCCGAAGTGACCGGGCGCCGTGTCGAGGATCTTCAGCCACAGCTGCTCGAACTCGTGCTGCGAGTAGCCGAGTCCGCGCGCGACGGCGAGGTGCGTGATGTGCGGGACGGGGTCGCCGGGCGCGAGGAGCGCCGCCTGCTCGCACGCGTCCCGCGCCTCTTCGAGGACGATCCGCTGCTCCTCGGGGGTGCCGCCGCCGCGCCACGCCTGCTGCACCAGGAACTCGGCGAAGACCTGCGCCCCGCCCGCGTCCTTCGGCTGCTGCGCACGCCACGCGTGCAGCCACCCGGCGCCGAGCCGCGGCGTCTGCTGCGCCTCCAGGGCCGCCGCACCGGCGACCGCCTGCACCCGCTCCCAGCGGGTCTCGGTCTCCTTGCCGGTGCCCGCGAGCAGCTGGGACGCCGCCGTGAAGTCCTGATTGCGCTGCACGACCGCCATCACGTCGAGCAGGTCCTGGTCGGGCCCCGGCAGCCGCACGTCCAGGTCCTCCTGAAGCATGAACCCGTAGTCCGCGGGGTCCGCCGCGTCCGGCGACCCCGGCGCGACCTGCCGAATCCCGCCGCCGCGCCGCATCAGCTGCGACACCACGAGCCCGATCATGACCGCGGCCATCAGCCCCCAGAGAATTCCCATATCAACAACGCTAACGTGCCGCTCCGACACCGGGTTCCCGAGCGCGGTGGCGACAAAAGCGCGCTGCGCGCCCCCTCCGACCGCCGGAACGCCTACGCTCGGCGCTCATGAGCGACACGCACAGCCACAGCGGCAGCACCCCGCGCGGCTTCGAGACCACCGCCATCCACGCCGGCAACACGGCGGACCCCGTGACCGGCGCCGTCGTCCCGCCGATCTACCAGGTCTCCACGTACAAACAGGACGGCGTGGGCGGACTGCGCGGCGGCTACGAGTACAGCCGCAGCGCCAACCCGACCCGTACCGCGCTCGAAGAGAACCTCGCCGCACTCGAAGGCGGCCGCCGCGGGCTCGCCTTCGCCTCCGGCCTCGCCGCGGAGGACTGCCTGCTGCGCACGCTGCTCGGCCCGGGGGACCACGTGGTCATCCCGAACGACGCGTACGGCGGCACGTTCCGGCTGTTCGCGAAGGTCGTGACGCGCTGGGGCGTCGAGTTCTCGGTGGCCGACACCAGCGACGTCGATGCGGTGCGCGCCGCGATCACGCCGCTGACCAAGGCCGTGTGGGTGGAGACGCCCTCGAACCCGCTCCTCGGCATCACCGACATCGAGGCCGTCGCCCAGGTCGCCCGCGAGGCCGGTGTGAAGCTCGTCGTCGACAACACGTTCGCGAGCCCGTACCTCCAGCAGCCGCTCGCGCTCGGCGCCGACGTCGTCGTGCACTCGATGACGAAGTACATGGGCGGCCACTCCGACGTCGTCGGCGGCGCCCTGATCGTCAACGACGACGCCCTCGGCGACGACCTCGCGTTCCACCAGAACGCGATGGGCGCGGTGGCCGGCCCCTTCGACTCCTGGCTGGTGCTGCGCGGCATCAAGACGCTGCCCGTGCGCATGGACCGGCACAGCGAGAACGCCACCCGCGTCGCCGACATGCTCACCCGGCACCCGCGCGTCACGAAGGTGCTCTACCCGGGCCTGCCCGAGCACCCCGGGCACGAGATCGCCGCGAAGCAGATGAAGGCGTTCGGCGGCATGGTGTCGTTCCAGGTCGAGGGCGGCGAGGAGGCGGCCGTCGAGGTCTGCAACCGGGCGAAGCTGTTCACGCTCGGCGAGTCCCTGGGCGGCGTCGAGTCCCTGGTCGAGCACCCGGGCCGGATGACGCACGCCTCCGTCGCGGGCTCCGCCCTGGAGGTCCCCGCCGACCTCGTGCGGCTCTCCGTGGGCATCGAGTCGGCCGACGATCTGCTCGCCGACCTTCAGCAGGCGCTCGACAAGAAGTAGCCCACCAAGAAGTAGCCCACCAAGAAGTGGGTCACCAAGAAGTGGCTCACCAGCCCGTGAGTTGTGGAGTCGTCGTCGACGGCGGCTCCACCCACGGGCGCTCGACCGTCGCCCACACGACGAACGCCACGACGGCGACGACGAGCACGCACCACAGCAGCCGCACGGCCACCAGGCGCCGCCGCCGGGCCCTGGCGCCCCTGCGCATCGCGTCCGCGCACAGCTCGGCGGGGACCACCGGCACCGGTTCGGCGTCGAGGACCGCCCGCACCGCCGCCTCGTTGCGCTCCTCCTGGCTCATGCCGGGGCCGCCCCTCGCAGCTCGGCGGGCGCGGGGCCCCGCGGCGGATGCAGCACGAGGGCCGTCGCCCGCGCGTGCACGGACCGTACGCGCTCCGCGGGCAGCCCGAGCAGCGACGCGGTCTGTTCCTCGCCGACCCCCTCGAAGAGCCGCAGCACGAGGACGAGGCGCTCCTGCGGGTTCAGATGCCCGAGCGCGCCGCCCCGCGAGCGGTGTTGGCGCCACGCGCCGCGGGCGAATCTGACGGCCAGTTCGGTGCGCGCGCAGTCGTAGGGATCCTCGCCCCGAAGACGGTCCCAGGAGGCGTACGTCCGGCCGAGTGCGGCCGTGAGCAGCTTCCTCGCGCGCGGGTTGTCCGCCGACGGCTCCCCCGTCAGGAGCGTCGCGGCACGCAGCAGCCGCCCGGCCGCGCCCGCGACGAACGCCTCGAACTCACGGGCCCGGCGGGCGTCCCGCGACGCCTGCCGTTCTCGCACCCTTCATATGAGGCCGAGCGCGGCTCCCTGGTCAAGAGGGCGGTCAGGAGTCGGCGGGCGGCGTCGGCTGGCCGTGCCGGGCGGAGAGCGCGGAATTGAAGCGCGCGAGGAGCGCGCAGAACTGCTCGCGCTCCTGCGGCTCCCACTCCTGCGTCAACTGCGCCATCAGTTCTCGCCTGGACGTGCGTACCTCGTCGAGTCGTGCGGCGCCGCGCGGGGACAGCTGCAACACCACCGCGCGCCCGTCCTCCGGGTGCGAGGTGCGCTTCACGAGACCCGTGTCGACGAGCGGGGCGACCTGCCGGGTCACCGTCGAGGAGTCGATCCCCATGCTCGACGCGAGCGCCTTGACGCCCATCGGGCCTTCCTTGTCGAGGCGGTTGAGCAGCAGGTATGCCGCTCGGTCCATCGAATTGCGCACCTGCCCGACCCCGCCGAGCCGGGTCTGTTCGGCGCGACGGGCGAAGACCGCCACCTCGTGCTGGAGAGTTTCGAGGAGGCCGGTGTCGCCGGCGGTCGTCATGTCCATCGTTTCCTGTGGTGTGGGCATGGCCGGGGGCTCACTTCATGCGTGGGTGGTGGATTGCACTGGATTGGGGCACAGGGTACGCGGCGAAAGCGCCGACCGTACCGGCCGTGCGCAATCCCGGTCTCGCAGCGTGAGCATCCCGAGAGCCGTGCGCCGTGAGCTGCAAGACTTTCGTCATGAGCAACAGCGTGCCCGACCACCTGCCGACCACGACGCCCGCGGTGACGCTCGACGACGTCCGCGGCGCCCAGAAGATGCTCTCCGGCGTGGCGCGGGTGACCTCGATGGCGCACAGTCACCACCTCTCCCAGCTGGCCGGCACGCCGGTCCACCTCAAGTGCGAGAACCTCCAGCGCACCGGCTCCTTCAAGCTGCGCGGCGCCTACGTGCGCATCGCGGGGCTGTTGCCGGAGGAGCGGGCCGCCGGGGTGGTGGCCGCGAGCGCGGGCAACCACGCGCAGGGCGTGGCCCTCGCCTCCTCGCTCCTCGGCGTGCGCTCCACGGTGTTCATGCCGGTCGGTGCGCCCCTGCCCAAGGTCGCCGCGACCCGCGAGTACGGCGCGGAGGTCCGGCTGCACGGCCAGGTGGTCGACGAGACGCTCGCCGCGGCGCAGGAGTACGCGGAGCAGACCGGGGCCGTGTTCATCCACCCCTTCGACCACCCGGACATCGTCGCGGGCCAGGGCACGCTCGGCCTGGAGATCCTGGAGCAGTGCCCGGAGGTGCGCACGATCCTGGTCGGCGTGGGTGGCGGCGGGCTCGCGGCCGGCATCGCCGTCGCGGTCAAGGCGCTGCGGCCCGACGTCAAGGTGATCGGCGTGCAGGCGGAGGGCGCGGCCGCGTACCCGCCCTCGCTGGCCGCCGGGCACCCGGTCGCGATCGAGGCCCCTTCGACGATGGCCGACGGCATCAAGGTCGGGCGGCCCGGCGACGTCCCGTTCGGCCTCGTCTCCGGGCTCGTCGACGGCGTCCGTACGGTCTCGGAGGACGCGCTCTCCAGCGCCCTGCTGCTCTGCCTCGAGCGCGCCAAGCAGGTCGTCGAGCCGGCGGGCGCGAGCCCCGTGGCGGCGCTCCTGAGCGAGCCGGGCGCCTTCGAGGGCCCGGTCGTGGCGCTGCTGTCCGGCGGCAACATCGACCCGCTCCTGATGCAGCGCGTGCTCACCCACGGCCTCGCCGCCGCGGGCCGTTACCTGTCGCTGCGACTGCGCCTGACGGACCGGCCCGGCGCCCTGGCCACGCTCCTCCAGGTGTTGTCAGTGGCCGACGCTAACGTCACGGATGTGAGCCACGTACGCACCGATCCGCGGCTCGGGCTCACGGAGGCGGAGGTGGAGCTGCACCTGGAGACCAAGGGTCCCGCGCACTGCACGGAGGTCGAGGCGGCGCTGCGGGAGGCGGGCTACACCGTCATCGATTAATCCATGGCGGTACGCGATACATCGCGATAGTGTGTGGCGCGCTTCACTGCACTTGCTCTGCTTGCCGGGCGCGGGGAAACCGGCAAATTTACACTTTCATCACATAATTGGTCAGAGGTAGTCAGAGGTAGTACCCACACACTGGGGGAACCGCATGCCAGGCGCTATCTACGCCGAAGGTCTGGTGAAGACCTTCGGAGACGTACGGGCTCTGGACGGCGTCGATCTGGACGTACCGGAGGGCACGGTCCTCGGCCTGCTCGGGCCGAACGGGGCGGGGAAGACCACGGCCGTGCGCTGCCTGACGACACTGCTCACGCCGGACAGCGGCAGGGCGCTCGTCGCGGGCATCGACGTACTGAGGCATCCGAACGAAGTGCGGCGTTCCATCGGCCTGTCCGGCCAGTTCGCCGCGGTCGACGAATACCTGACGGGGCGCGAGAACCTGCAGATGGTCGGGCAGCTCTACCAGCTGTCCAAGAAGGACGCGAAGAAGCGGGCGGGGGAGCTGCTGGAGCGGTTCAACCTCGCGGACGCCGCCGACCGACCCTCCAAGACGTACTCCGGCGGCATGCGCCGACGGCTCGACCTCGCGGCCGCGCTCGTCGTGTCGCCGCCGGTGATGTTCATGGACGAGCCGACGACGGGACTCGACCCGCACAACAGGCAGCAGCTGTGGGACGTCATCCAGGAGCTGGTCGCGGGCGGCACGACACTGCTGCTCACCACGCAGTACCTGGAGGAGGCCGACCACCTGGCGCACGACATCTGCGTCGTGGACCACGGCCGCGTCATCGCCCGCGGCACCGCGGACCAGCTCAAGGCGCAGACCGGCGGCGAGCGCGTCGAGGTCGTCGTGCACGAGCGGGAGCACATCGCGGCCGCCCGCGAGATCCTGGCCGGCTACGGCAAGGGCGAGACGACCGTCGCCGAGCACACCCGCAAGCTGACCGTCCCGGTCACCGGCGGTGCCAAGCTCCTCGCCGAGGTCATCCGCGACCTGGACGCGCGCGGCATCGAGATCGACGACATCGGCCTGCGCCGCCCGACCCTGGACGACGTGTTCATCTCGCTGACCGGCCATGTCGCGGAGGAACCGGCGGCCGACGCGGACGAGCGGGCCGAGGCCGCGAAGGGGGCGAGGGCATGAGCGCCTGGAGCGACTCCCTGGTCGTCGGCAAGCGGAACCTGATCCGGATGACCCGGATCCCCGAGATGATCCTGTTCGGGATCATCCAGCCGGTGATGTTCGTGGTCCTGTTCACGTACGTCTTCGGCGGCTCGATCGCCATCCCGGGCGCGGGGGTGAGCGCCGGTGCCTACAAGGAATTCCTGATGGCCGGCATCTTCGCCCAGACCGTCACCTTCGCCACGGCCGGCGCGGGCGCGGGCATCGCGGACGACATGCACAAGGGCCTCATCGACCGGTTCCGCTCGCTGCCCATGGCGCGCGGCGCCGTGCTCACCGGCCGCACCCTCGCCGACCTGGTGCAGACGGCGGTGACGCTGGCCGTGCTCGCGGTGGTGGCTCTGCTCGTCGGCTGGCGCACCCACGAGAACCTCGGCAAGGTCCTGGCGGGCTTCGGCCTGCTCCTGCTGCTCGGCTACGCGTTCACGTGGATCGGCGCGCTGATCGGCCTGTCGGTGCGCACCCCGGAGGCGGCGACCTCGGGCGGCCTGATCTGGCTGTTCCCGCTGACGTTCATCTCGAACGCGTTCGTGCCGGTCAACGGCATGCCGACGTTCCTCCAGTACGTCGCCGAGTGGAACCCCTTCAGCGCCACGGTGGCGGCGGCCCGCGAGCTGTTCGGCAACACGATCGACGGCGTGCCGAAGTCGGTGACCGGCGCTTGGCCGATGGAGCACCCGGTGTGGGCGTCCCTGATCTGGTCCGTCGTGATCATCCTGGTCTTCCGCACCCTCGCGGTGCGCAAGTACCGCAAGGCCGCCTGACGCGGACGGGCCGGGCCCCGCGGTGCGCACACCGCGGGGCCCGGCCCATGATCAGGAGCGTCAGCCGTTGAAGGGCTCCGCCTTGAGGATCCGCACCGACGCCGTCTTGCCGTTCGGCAGCTCGTACTCGACGTCCTCGCCGACCTTGTGGCCGTTGACCCCCGTGCCGAGCGGGGACTGCGGCGAGTAGGTCTCGAAGTCGCTGCTCGCGTACTCGCGCGAGGCGAGCAGGAACTCCAGGGTGTCGTCCTCGTCGCCGTCGAAAGCGATCGTGACGACCATGCCGGGCGCGACCACGCCGGTCGCCGCCGGGGCCTCGCCGACCTTGGCCTTCTCCAGGAGCTGGGTCAGCTGGCGGATGCGGAGCTCTTGCTTGCCCTGCTCCTCCTTGGCCGCGTGGTACCCGCCGTTCTCCCGCAGGTCGCCCTCCTCGCGCGCCGCAGCGATCTTCTGCGTCACTTCCTCGCGCGCGGGACCAGACAGGTACGCCAGCTCGTCCTTGAGCTTGGTGTACGCCTCCTGCGTCAGCCAGGTGACGTCTTCGCTGGTCTGGGTCACAGGTCGCTCCTCGTAGGTACTGGGTATACAAAGCATCGCCCTACCCAGAAGGATGTTCCCTACTGAGTGGGCGAAACCACGAGCCTAACAATTCAGACGTAAAAGGGGGAGGACGTCACTCGGCGTGACAGCCCAGAAGTTCCGCCGTCGTGCCGTTTCCGGTGGTCTTCAGCGTGACGATCTTGTCGATCCGCTCGGTCTTCTGGTCGAAACGGAAGTCGGCGCGGCCCACCTCGGCGCCCGCGGCGTCCTGGGAGCGGATGGTGCAGTACCCGGCCGTGTCGGCGTCCTTGCGGACTTCCAGGTGCACCTTGACGTTGTTCTTGTTCGTGTCGAAGGCGATGACCTCGCCGCTGAACTTGCTGCCGCCGACGACGTAGTACCAGCCGAACCAGACCATCAGCGCGCCGAACAGGACGGCGAGCACGATTCCGGTGATCTTCAGCTTGCGGTCGGCGCGGGCGTCCGCGGAGCGCGAGGATCCGTATCGGCCCTCGGGCAGCTGCTGCACGGCGCTCATCGGCCAGTTCCTCTCGCGTCGCCCGGCATGTTCCAGGGCACCGGAATTTTCCACCCCCCGGTTCCGTCACTATAGAAGCCGCCCATTGCACCGATGGAACCCGGGCGCCCATATAACTCACCGAGGAACTTGTCTTGACTGAGCAGCTGCGACTGATGGCCGTTCACGCCCACCCCGACGACGAGTCGTCGAAGGGCGCGGCCACCATGGCCAAGTACGTGTCCGAGGGGGTGGACGTGCACGTCGTGACCTGCACGGGCGGCGAGCGCGGCTCCATCCTCAACCCGAAGCTCCAGGGCGACAAGTACGTCGAGGAGAACATCCGGGAGGTGCGCCGCAAGGAGATGGACGAGGCGCGCGAGATCCTCGGCGTCAAGCAGGACTGGCTGGGATTCGTCGATTCGGGTCTCCCCGAGGGCGACCCGCTGCCGCCGCTGCCGGAGGGCTGCTTCGCGCTCGAGGACGTCGACTACGCGGCGGGCCGGCTGGTCAAGCAGATCCGCTCCTTCCGCCCGCAGGTCATCACGACCTACGACGAGAACGGCGGCTACCCGCACCCCGACCACATCATGACCCACAAGATCACGATGGTGGCCTTCGACGGCGCGGCCGACGCGGAGAAGTACCCCGAGGACGAGTTCGGGCCCGTCTACCAGCCGCGCAAGCTCTACTACAACCAGGGCTTCAACCGCCCGCGCACCGAGGCGCTGCACAACGCGCTGCTCGACCGCGGCATGGAGTCGCCGTACGGGGACTGGCTCAAGCGCTGGGACGACATGGCGCGCGTCGAGCGCACGCTGACCACGCACATCCCGTGCTCCGACTTCTTCGAGATCCGCGACAAGGCGCTGATCGCGCACGCCACGCAGATCGACCCCGACGGCGGCTGGTTCCGCGTCCCGATGGAGATCCAGCAGGAGGTCTGGCCGACCGAGGAGTACGAGCTCGCGCGGTCCCTCGTCGAGACTTCCATCCCCGAGGACGACCTCTTCGCGGGCATCCGACACAATGCCTGATGTGAACGCGAATCTGGCATTGACCCATCTCGTCCCCCTTGCCGCCAAGGAGGTCGACGAGAACAAGGTGACTCCGGGCGTGCTCGGCTTCATCGTCTTCGCCGTGATGGCCGTCGCGGTCTGGGGCCTGATGAAGTCGATGAACAAGCACATGGGCAAGGTCGACTTCAAGGAGAAGTCCGACGAGCCCGCCGGTGCGGCGAGCGGCAAGGACGCCGGCACGACGTCCGCCTGACCACGCCTTCGGCCCCGCGCCCGAGCGGACGCGGGGCCCCGGTGCGAACGGTGCCGCGCCCCCGTCTGGCATGTCCACGGCGGGCGCGGCGTCGCTACGAGCGCTGCGCGCCCTCGACGACCCCCATCACGTCCCGCGCGTGCCGGTTCGGCACCATGCCGAGCCGCCAGGCCTGCCATCCCGCGTCCAGGTCCACGCCCCGCTCGAGCAGCAGCTGGTACGCCTCCACATAGTCGTCGAGCTTGCCGTCACGGGCCGGATGCGTGGCCGCGGCGAGCTGGGACAGCTCCTCCTGGGCGACCGCCGTGCCGACCTCCGAGCCGCCCGGCGACGCGTACGGCAGCAGCGTGCAGCGCAGGAAGGTCGCCCAGTCCTCGCCGCGCCGGTCCCCGTACCCGGCGAACACCCGCGCCGCCTCCTCGCACAGCTCCATCGCCTGCGCCAGCCGCGCGTTGCCCGCGTCCACCACCGCGAGCTCCAGACACGTCCACGCCTCGCCGTGCGGCACCCCGATCCGCTGGAAGTCCGCGCGGGCGTCCACCAGGAGCTGGCGCGCGAACCCGGAATTGCGCAGCGAACCCGTCTGCGCCGCCCGCTCGTCACGGGTCACCCGCGCCGAGTGGTGCCGCGCACAGGCGAGCCCGTACACGTCGCGCATCCGCGAGAACATCGTGCGCGAGCGCTCCAGCTCCCGCACCGCCTTGTCGAGGTCGCCCGTCTCCTCCAGGGCCTGCCCCAGGTAGTAGTACGTCCACGCCTCACCGCGCGCGTCCTCGTTCTCGCGGTGCCGGGACGCCGCCTGCCGCAGCCCGTCGACCGCCGCCGACGCCTCGCCGTCGATCAGCCGGGCGCGCGCCAGCTCGGTCATCGCCCAGGCCTGACCGCGACCGTCCCGCGTCTGCCCGTACAGATCGAGCGCCTCCCGCAGCTCCTCCTCCGCGCGCGGCACATTGCCCATCCGCAGGCACAGCTGGCCGAGCTGGAAGTGCGCCCACGCCTCGCCGTGCAGCGACTCGTTCTCACGGTGCAGGGCGAACGCGTCGGTCAGCAGCGCGAGCGACTCCCGTACGTTCGCCCGGTCCCGCTCGACCGCCGCCAGCGCGTGCAGGGTCCAGCCGCGGTCGCCCTTCGTCTCCGGCGTCGTCTGCAGGTCGAGCGCCTCCCGCAGCCGGTTCGCCGCCTCCGTGAGCTGGCCCTGGTGGTGCAGCGTGATACCGAGCGAACACAGGGCGCGGCCCTCGCCCGCCCGGTGGTGCGCCTCGCGGTACAGGTCGACCACCGACGTCAGCGTCGTACGGGCCTTGTCGAGCTCGCCGAGCTGCCGGGCCGCGATGCCCGTGCGCCACTGGACCGAGCGCATCAGCAGCCCCTGGTCGATGGACTGCGTCAGCTCCTGGATCTCGCCGAGCCGGTACAGGTCGCCGCGCAGCAGGCAGTAGTCGCACAGCGCGCCGAGCAGGCCGAGCACCGCGTCCTGGTTGACGCCCTCCGCGTGCCGCAGCGCCGCCGTGATGAAGCTCGACTCGTCGTCCAGCCAGCGCAGCGCCGCGTCGAGGGACGTGAAACCGTGCGGACCCGTCTGGCCCGCGCGCGTCGACATGTTGCCGTCGACCAGGCGGATCACCGAGTCGGCCAGATCCGCGTAGTTCTGGATGAGGCGTTCCTGCGCGGCCGTGCGCTCCGCCGGCTCCTCCTCGTCGGCGAGGCGGGCCTGCGCGAACGCGCGGACGAGATCGTGCAGCCGGTACCTGTTGCCCCGCACATGGTCGACGAGCCCGGCCCCGGCCAGCGCCGTCAGCTGCTGCTTCGCGTCCGACGTGCCGGTGGCCAGCAGCGCCGCGGCCGCCGCCGCGCCGAGCGAGGCCCGCCCCGCGAGCGCGAGCCGCCGCAGCAGCCGCCTGCCCTGCTCCGAGAGGTCCGTGTAGCGCAGCCACAGCACCCGCTCCACCGGGTCCACCGGCCCGTACGCCCCCAGATCGGCGGCGAGCTGCCGCGTCGTGCGCGGGCCGATCGCCGACCCCGCGATCCGCAGCGCCAGCGGCAGACCCCCGCACAACTCCCGTACGGCATCCGTCGATTCGGCGTCGTACGGGCCGCTCGCGTCCTCCGCGGCGTCCCGCAGCAGCTCCTCCGCGCCCGCCGCGTCCAGCGCCCGCACCGGCAGATGGTGCACCCACGCCGGCGTGTCGTCGCCGAGCTCCAGCGGCTCACGCGACGTGACGATCACCAGGCTGTCCGAGCGCTCGGGCACCAGCGTGCGCACCTGCTCGGCGCTCGCCGCGTCGTCGAGCACGATCGTCACCGGAAGCCCGGTCAGATGCTGGTGGTACAGCTCGCTCAACCGCTTGACCTGCTGATCCTGCGAGGACCGCTCACGGAAGAGCAACTGCTCGCGCGGCGCGCCGAGCCGGTTCAGCAGATGCAGCAGCGCGTCCCGCGTGGGCAGCGGCGGCGTGTCGGGGCGGTCGCCCCGCAGATCCACCACGCACGCCCCGCGGAACTGGTCGCGCAGCTCGTGCGCCGCGCGCACCGCGAGCGTCGTGCGCCCCGCGCCCGGGTCCCCGTGCAGCACCACCACGGTCGGCCGGGTCTCGGTGCTGGCCCGCGCCGCGTGCACCCACTGCGCGATCTGCGACATGGCGGCCCGTCGCCCGGCGAACGGGCCCTCCGGCTCGGGCAGTTGCCCGAACGACTGCTCAAGCACACTGCGCCGCCGCGCCGCCGCGCTCTTGTCCGTACGCCGCAGCTGCGGCCCCACCGACTTCTTCGACGTGCCCGTGCTCGCCGCCAGCACCCGCTGCTGGTCGAGGAACGGACGGATGCCCCGCACCTCGAGCGCCGTCAGCCACTGCAACCGCAGCTGCTCGGGCCCGCCCGGCTGGTTCCTCGCCCCGGCGCTGCGGCTCGCGGCGGGCAGGTGCGAAGCGGTCACCTTCGCCACCGTCGCCGCCGAACCGAGCACGGCGACCGCGACACCCGCGCCCACCGCCGTCCCGGTCCCCGCGCCCAGCACCAGATCCGCCACACAGGCGGTCACGGCGCCAACGCCCGCCACCATCAGCGGCGTTGACCCGCCCTCCCGCGCGAACCGCTGCCCGAACGTCATCCGCCCCGCGTCGGCCTCGTCGAGCGCGCGGGTGAACGCGTCGTACTCGTCGGCCGCGCTGCGCCCCATCGCGTCGAGCGCTCCCTTGGCCCGCGACAGGAGCACCGCCCCGTCCGCGCGCCCACCCGAACGCCTGACCTCTTCCTCCACGGCCCGAGCCAACAGCCTCTCGGCTTCCGCCCGATGGCTGTCCCGCATCTTCGGTCCCCCTCCGGTGGCGACAGTACGGGTCAAGTGTGCTGCGTATGGGGTGTCGGCGCGAGGGTCCCGGCGATCAGAGCCACGAGCCGGAACCCCGATGAGCGAGGATGGGAGGCATGCCGAACCGACTGGCCCAAGAGACGTCCCCCTACCTCCTCCAGCACGCCGACAACCCGGTGGACTGGTGGCCCTGGTCGGCCGAGGCCTTCGCGGAGGCGCGGCGGCGCGGGGTGCCGGTGCTGCTCAGCGTCGGGTATTCGAGCTGTCACTGGTGTCATGTGATGGCCCACGAGTCGTTCGAGGACGCGGGCACCGCCGCCGTCATGAACGAGAACTTCGTCAACATCAAGGTCGACCGCGAGGAGCGGCCCGACGTCGACGCCGTCTACATGGAGGCGGTGCAGGCGGCCACCGGGCAGGGCGGCTGGCCGATGACGGTGTTCCTGACGCCGGACGCCGAGCCGTTCTACTTCGGCACCTACTTCCCGCCCGAGCCGCGCCACGGCATGCCGTCGTTCCCGCAGGTGCTCGGTGGTGTGCGGGACGCCTGGAACGAGCGGCACGGCGAGGTCACCGAGGTCGCCGGGAAGATCACCGCCGACCTGGCCGCGCGGGAACTGCCGTACGGGAACACGGAGTTGCCCGGCGAGAACGAGCTGGCGCAGGCGCTGCTCGGGCTCACCCGCGAGTACGACGCGACGTACGGCGGCTTCGGCGGCGCGCCCAAGTTCCCGCCGTCCATGGTGATCGAGTTCCTGCTGCGCCACCACGCGCGCACCGGCGCCGAGGGCGCGCTCCAGATGGCCGCCGACACGTGCGAGCGGATGGCGCGCGGCGGGATCTACGACCAGCTCGGCGGCGGGTTCGCGCGGTACTCGGTGGACCGCGAGTTCACCGTGCCGCACTTCGAGAAGATGCTGTACGACAACGCGCTGCTGTGCCGGGCGTACGCGCATCTGTGGCGCTCGACGGGCAGCGAGCTCGCCAAGCGGGTCGCGCTGGAGACCGCCGACTTCATGGTGCGCGAGCTGCGGACGAACGAGGGCGGGTTCGCCTCCGCGCTCGACGCGGACAGCGAGGACCCGGCGAGCGGCAGGCACGTCGAGGGCGCGTACTACGTGTGGACGCCCGAGCAGCTCGCCGAGGTGCTCGGCGACGCCGACGCGGAGGTGGCCGCCCGGTACTTCGGCGTCACGGACGAGGGCACCTTCGAGGAGGGCGCATCGGTCCTGCAACTCCCGCAGGCCGACGAGGTGTTCGACGGCGGGCGCGTCGAGTCGATCCGGCGGCGGCTGACGGCGGCCCGCGCCGAGCGACCCGCGCCGGGCCGGGACGACAAGGTCGTCGCCGCGTGGAACGGGCTGGCGATCGCGGCGCTCGCCGAGACCGGCGCGTACTTCGGCCGACAGGACCTCGTGGACGCCGCGGTGTGCGCGGGCGACCTCCTCGTACGGCTGCACATGGATCCGCTGGCGCGGCTCGCGCGGACCAGCAAGGACGGGCACGTCGGCGCCAACGCGGGCGTCCTCGAGGACTACGCGGACGTCGCGGAGGGCTTCCTCGCGCTGGCGTCGGTGACCGGCGAGGGCGTGTGGCTGGAGTTCGCCGGGTTCCTGCTCGACCACGTCATCGACCGGTTCACCGACCCGGAGAGCGGCGCGCTGTACGACACGGCCGCCGACGCGGAGAAGCTGATCCGGCGGCCCCAGGACCCGACGGACAACGCCACGCCGTCCGGCTGGACCGCCGCGGCGGGCGCCCTCCTGTCGTACGCCGCGCACACCGGTTCCGACCCGCACCGCACGGCCGCCGAGCGCGCCCTCGGCGTCGTCAAGGCGCTCGGACCGCGGGCGCCGCGCTTCATCGGCAACGGGCTCGCGGTCGCGGAGGCGCTGCTCGACGGTCCGCGCGAGGTCGCGGTCGTGGGCGAGGTCGGCGGCCGGATGCACCACGCGGCGCTCACCGACACCGCCCCGGGCGCCGTCGTCGCGGCGGGGGAGGAGGGCAGCGGCGAACTCCCGCTGCTGACCGACCGCCCCCGCGTCGAGGGCCGTGAGGCCGCCTACGTGTGCCGGCGCTTCGTGTGCGAGGCGCCGGTGACCGGGGTGGAGGACCTGGAGGAGGCGCTGCGCGTCTAGGAGGCGCTAGAGCCCGTGCTGCACCGTGTCGAGGGCGCGCAGCACGAGTTCGCGCAGGTCGTCCTGGTGGTCGTGCTCGGCCCAGTACATCGTGGCCTGCATCAGGGCGCCGACCAACGCCATGGCGTAGACCCGGACTTCGAGGTCGGCGGCGTCCCTGCCGGTGCGCTCGGCGATGACCCGGCACATCAACTGGCCGGTGACGGACATCGACTCCATCATCCGGGAGCGCACCGCGGGCGTCTCGACCTGGAGGCGCAGCCGCAGCCGGGTGATCTCGGGGTCCTCGTCCGCGAAGGCGAGTTCGAGACTGTGGTCGACGACGTGCCGCACGGAGTCGACGATCGGCTCGTCGTGCGGCCGCTTGAGGAGTTCCCGCTCGAGGATCGGGTCGAACTCGTCCGTGAGGACGATGTCCTCCTTGGTCGGGAAGTAGCGGAAGACCGTGGACGGGGAGACCTCGGCGGCCTCGGCGATCTGCTCGACCGTCGTCGCCTCGTACCCCTGCTGTGCGATCAGCCGGTACGTGGCGTCCCGGATCGCGGTCCTGGTCTTGAGCTTCTTGCGCTCGCGGAGCCCGATCCTGGGCTCCGCGGGCTTCTGTGCAGACGCGGCCATGGCACACATTGTCAGGCATCCGCGCCGACCTGGGCCACCTCCGGACCGGGTACGGGCTCGTTCTTCGCCGCGCCGGGCAGCAGCAGCGCCGTCAGGAGCGCGGCGGCGAGCGCGACGATGCCGATGACGGCCAGGGCGAGGTCCATGCCGTGCACGAACGCGCTGTCGGCGGAGGCGGCGAGCGCCGGATCGGCGAGCCTTCCCGCGGCGACGTGCGCGCCGATCACGGAGTCGCGGGCCGCGTCCGCCGCCGCGTCCGGCAGCCCGGCCGTGACGATCCTGGACGTGTACGTACCGGAGACGAGGGCGCCGAGCAGGGCGACGCCGAGCGCGCTGCCGGTCTGCCGCACCGTGGACAGCAGCCCCGAGCCGCGGCCCGCCTGGTCCTTGGCGAGCGCGCCCATGGCGCCGCCCATCGCGGGGATCATCGCGAAGGCGATGCCGAGGCCGGCGATCGACAGCCACAGCGCGGTGAAGCCGTAGCCGGAGTGGACGGTGGTGCGCGCTCCGAGGAACGCGGCGAACGCGAGGACGACCAGGGACACGCCGACCACGGACCGCGCCCCGAACCTGGCGACGAGTGGCTGTGCGAGCTTCGCCGCGACGAGCATCCCGCCCATCATCGGCACCATCCGCACCCCGGTGCCGAACGAGTCGGTGCCGAGCACCGCCTGCAGGTACTGCGGCAGCAGGAACAGGACGCCCGCGAGGGTGAACATGCCGAGCGTCGCCACGAGGGTGTTGGTGAGGAAGCCGCGGTGCGCGAGGAGCGAGAGGTCGAGCATGGGCCGCTCGCTGTGCCGTTCGCGCGCGACGAGCGCCCCGAGCAGGACGACGGAGGCCACGAATCCGCCGATGACGACGGGCGCGGTCCACCCCTTCTCGGGCCCCTCGATGATCGCGTAGATGAGGGCGCCGAGTCCGAGGGCGGTGAGCGCCGTGGAGACGGTGTCGACGCGGGGCGCGGCGGGGTCCCGGCTCTCCGGCAGCAGGATCAGGCAGGCGGCGATGCCGATGGCGACCATCGGCACGTTCAGGACGAAGACCGAGCCCCACCAGAAGTGGTCGAGCAGCCAGCCGCCGATGATCGGTCCGAGCGGCATGCCGAGCGCGGAGGCCGCCGAGATCGCGCCGATGGCCTTCGTCTGCTCCTCGCGGGCGAAGAGCGAGGGGATCACGGACAGGGCGAGCGGCATGACGAGGGCGGCGCCGACACCCATCAGGGCACGGGCGACGATCACCCAGGTCACGTCGTCGGCGAGAGCGCCGACCACGGACGCGGCGAGGAAGACGCCGAGCCCTCCGACGAGCATCCGGCGCCGCCCGAACCGGTCGCCGAGCAGTCCCGCCGGGAGCATCAGGGCGGCGAAGACCACGATGTACGCGTCCGCCATCCACTGCTGCTGGCCCGTGGTGGCGCCGAGCGATCCGGCGATCGTCGGCAGCGCCACGTTGAGGATCGTCATGTCGAAACCGAGCACCAGCATGCTCGCGACCAGGGCCCCGAGGGCCCACCAGCGCCGAGGATCTTTGCTGACAGTAACCATGAAATGAGAGTAACTCTCATTTCATGGTTACTGTCAAGATGTGCCGGTCGCGGGCGCGCGAAAAAGGGCCGCGACGGGAGGTCGCGGCCCTTGGAAGGGGTGGGGGAGGCGTCAGGCGTGCTGGTACGCCACCAGGGAGATCCCGACGTAGTGGACGACGAACGCCGCCAGCGTGAACGAGTGGAAGACCTCGTGGAAGCCGAACCAGCGCGGCGAGGGGTTCGGTCGCTTGATGCCGTAGATGACGCCGCCCGCGCTGTAGAGCAGCCCGCCGACGATCACCAGGACGAGCACCGCGATGCCGCCCTTCTGCATGAAGTCCGGCAGGAAGAAGACGGCCGCCCAGCCCATCGCGATGTAGCAGGGCGTGTAGAGCCAGCGCGGGGCGCCGACCCAGAAGACGCGGAAGACGATCCCGGCCGCTGCCGCCGCCCAGATGCCCCACAGCAGCCACTGCCCCTTGGCGCCCGGGAGCAGCAGCATCGTCAGCGGCGTGTACGTGCCGGCGATGATCAGGAAGATGTTGGCGTGGTCGAGCCGGCGCAGGACGCCGCCCGCGCGCGGCCCCCAGTTGCCCCGGTGGTAGAGCGCGCTCACGCCGAAGAGCAGGCAGGCCGTCAGCACGTAGATGCCGCAGGCGACCCGGCCGCGCGTGGAGTCGGCGAGCGCGGTGAGGAAGAGCCCGGAGATCAGCACGGCCGGGAACATTCCCGCGTGCAGCCAGCCGCGCAGTCTCGGCTTCAGCGCCGACGGCTGTACGGAGACGGGGACTTCGGGCTGCTCGGTGGCGACGCTCATCCGGGCATGGTACCTACGCGACCGTAGGTAACGGACCCGGTGAGTGGTGATGCTCACTTCGCTCACCTGTGAGGCCCCCTGGACATATGGGCGTTTCGGTCGGATGATCAAATGAGTGCGGTCGGCACCGGATGAGCGCCCACTGAGCTCCAGTGGATTGGGAGGCGCAGCGTCCGGGTCGCAGCCCCCACGGGGCATCAACCTCAGAACCCCTCATTTAGGAGCGATCGTGGCGCGCGACATCGCGGCTCCCTCCCTGGACACCCTGCCGACCAACCACCAGGAACTGATCTCGTGGGTCAACGAGATCGCCGAACTGACGCAGCCGGACCGGGTGGTCTGGTGCGACGGCTCCGATGCCGAGTACGAGCGCCTCGCCGAAGAGCTCGTCGAGAAGGGCACGTTCAAGAAGCTCGACCCGATCAAGCGCCCCAACTCGTACTACGCCGCCTCCGACCCGACCGATGTCGCGCGGGTCGAGGACCGTACGTTCATCTGCTCCGAGAAGGAGGAGGACGCGGGCCCCACGAACCACTGGAAGGCCCCCGCCGAGATGCGGGAGATCTTCCAGGGCAACGAGGGGAACGGGGGGATCTTCCGCGGCTCCATGCGCGGCCGCACGATGTACGTCGTCCCGTTCTGCATGGGTCCGCTCGGCTCGCCGCTGTCCGCGATCGGCGTCGAGATCACCGATTCGGCCTACGTGGCCGTGTCGATGCGCACGATGACCCGGATGGGTCAGCCCGTCCTCGACGAGCTGGGCTCCGACGGCTTCTTCGTGAAGGCCGTTCACACGCTCGGCGCACCGCTCGGCCCCGACGAGGCCGACGTGCCGTGGCCGTGCAACTCCACGAAGTACATCTCGCACTTCCCCGAGACCCGCGAGATCTGGTCGTACGGGTCCGGCTACGGCGGCAACGCCCTGCTCGGCAAGAAGTGCTACGCCCTGCGCATCGCGTCCGTCATGGCGCGCGACGAGGGCTGGCTCGCCGAGCACATGCTGATCCTCAAGCTGACGCCCCCGCAGGGTGAGTCGAAGTACGTCGCCGCGGCCTTCCCGTCCGCCTGCGGCAAGACCAATCTCGCGATGCTGGAGCCCACGATCTCCGGCTGGACCGTCGAGACGATCGGCGACGACATCGCCTGGATGCGGTTCGGCGAGGACGGCCGCCTCTACGCGATCAACCCCGAGGCCGGCTTCTTCGGCGTCGCGCCCGGCACCGGCGAGCACACGAACGCCAACGCCATGAAGACCCTCTGGGGCAACTCCGTCTTCACGAACGTCGCGCTCACCGACGACGGCGACGTGTGGTGGGAGGGCATGACCGAGGAGACGCCCGCGCACCTCACGGACTGGAAGGGCAACTCCTGGACCCCGGACTCCGGCGTCCCGGCCGCGCACCCGAACGCCCGCTTCACCACGCCCGCCTCGCAGTGCCCGATCATCGCGCCGGAGTGGGAGGACCCGAAGGGCGTGCCGATCTCGGCGATCCTCTTCGGCGGCCGCCGCGCCTCCGCCGTGCCGCTGGTCACCGAGTCCTTCGACTGGAACCACGGCGTGTTCCTCGGTGCCAACGTGGCCTCCGAGAAGACCGCAGCGGCCGAGGGCAAGGTCGGCGAGCTGCGCCGCGACCCGTTCGCCATGCTGCCGTTCTGCGGCTACAACATGGGCGACTACATGGCCCACTGGGTCAAGGTCGGCGCGGATAAGGACCAGGCCAAGCTCCCGAAGATCTACTACGTCAACTGGTTCCGGAAGAACGCGGACGGCAAGTTCGTCTGGCCCGGCTTCGGTGAGAACTCCCGCGTCCTCAAGTGGATCGTGGACCGCCTCGACGGCCGCGCCGAGGGCGTCGAGACGCCGATCGGCATCCTGCCGACCAAGGAGTCCCTGGACACGAACGGCCTCGAACTGGCCGACGCCGACCTGGACTTCCTGCTGACGGTGGACAAGGAGGCCTGGCGCGACGAGGCCTCGCTCGTCCCGGCCCACTTCAACACCTTCGGCGACCACACGCCGACGGAGCTGTGGGACGAGTACCGCAAGCTCGTGGAGCGGCTCGGCTAGGACCGGACGACATGAAGAAGGGGCGCGGCCGTGGGCCGCGCCCCTTCTTCGTCTCTTCGTCCTCTTCGGTGTCCGTCGGTCACACAGCGACGAGGTCCCCCGCCGCGGCGTGCGCCTCCATGCGCTGCGCCGCGAGGATCGCGGCCGCCGTGTCCGCGCGGGACGCCGCGACCACCAGGGCGCGGCCCGCGAGGGCGTGCGCCCGCTGGTGCAGCGCGGCGGCGTGCGGCTCGTGGACCGCGGCGGCGACGGCCGAGCGGATCGGCGCGTGGCCGCCGCGCAGCCGGGCGACCTGCGCGGCCAGCGCGTCGGCCGCCTCGTCCAGGTCGGCCGCGGGGCCCAGCGCGCGCAGCTCGTCGGTGAGGGCGAGCAGCGCGCTCAGGTGCCCGGCGAGCTGGATGTCCAGCTCCTCCTCGCGGGAGCGGTGCGGGAATTCGCCGCTGTCGGCCGCCGTCGAGTGGACCGACTTGGTGCGGATCGGCTCGTACATGGGGGGCCTCCAGGCATGCGTGTCAGCTTGGCCTCCATCGTACCTTAGATCGTGTCTAAATTAGAACCGGTCCAAACTGGGGCGCGTCCCGGCCGGGCGCGCGGCCTCGTCACGGCTGGCTGTAGCCGTCCAGGAAGTTCCCGATCCGGGTGACCGCCTCTGTCAGCTGCCGGGTGTCGGGCAGTGTGACGACGCGGAAGTGATCGGGCTCCGGCCAGTTGAAGCCGGTGCCGTGCACCACCATGATCTTCTCGGCCCGCAGCAGGTCGAGCACCATCTGCCGGTCGTCCTTGACCTTGAACACCTTCGGGTCGAGCCGCGGGAAGAGGTACAGCGCCCCCTTGGGCTTCACGCACGTCACGCCGGGGATCTGCGTCAGCAGCTCGTACGCGACGTCCCGCTGCTCCTTCAGACGGCCGCCCGGCAGCACCAGGTCGCCGATCGTCTGCCGTCCGCTGAGCGCGGCGACGACGCCGTGCTGGCCCGGCATGTTCGCGCACAGGCGCATGTTGGCGAGGATCGTCAGGCCCTCGATGTACGACTCCGCGTGCGCGCGCGGGCCGGAGATGGCCATCCAGCCCACCCGGTAACCGGCCACCCGGTACGCCTTCGACATGCCGTTGAAGGTGAGCGTCATCAGGTCGGGCGCGATGGCGGCGGTCGGGGTGTGCGTGGCGTCGTCGTAGAGGATCTTGTCGTAGATCTCGTCGGAGCAGACCAGCAGGTTGTGGCGGCGGGCGATGTCGGTGAGGCCGCGCAGCATCTCGTCGCTGTAGACCGCGCCCGTCGGGTTGTTCGGGTTGATGATGACGATCGCCTTGGTGCGGTCGGTGACCTTCCGCTCCACGTCCGCGAGGTCCGGCATCCAGTCCGCCTGCTCGTCGCAGCGGTAGTGCACGGCGGTGCCGCCGGAGAGCGAGACGGCGGCCGTCCACAGCGGGTAGTCGGGGGCGGGGACGAGGACCTCGTCGCCGTCGTCGAGCAGCCCCTGCATCGCCATCACGATCAGCTCGGACACGCCGTTGCCGATGAAGACGTGCTCGACGTCGGTCTCCACGCCGAGGGTCTGGTAGTGCATCATCACCGCGCGCCGGGCGGCGAGCAGGCCCTTGGCGTCGCCGTAGCCGTGCGCGTCCCCGAGGTTGCGGAGCATGTCCTCGAGGATCTCGGGCGGGCACTCGAAGCCGAACGCCGCCGGGTTGCCGGTGTTGAGCTTCAGGATGCGGTGCCCTGCTGCCTCCAGCCGCATCGCTTCCTCGAGCACCGGGCCACGGATCTCGTAGCAGACGTTGGAGAGCTTGGTCGACTGGATGAGCTGCATCCCCAAACTTTACGGCCGCGTTTCGGGATGTCGCGCACCCTTTGTCGCCCGGTGGGGCGCCCTCGGCCGCCCCGGTTTCGGAAGCGGTGGCACGGGGTGCCCGATGCCTCCGGAACGGCGGGTTCCGGGGTGGGTGCGGCTTGGATGGGGCGGGTCCGCGGGGCGGGTGAGATGGGCCACGCCGCGCGCCGATCGAGCATATGTTCGAAAGATTGGTTACGGTGGAGGCATGCTTCAGGGTTCGCTGTTCGACCAGGCCGAGGAGATGACCCTCGGCCCGCTCGCCGGGGTGCGCCGCACCGTGCTCGGCGACGGCGCCTGGATCGACGTCCTGCCGGGCTGGCTGAGCGGCGCCGACGCGCTGTACGAACAGCTCGCCGCCGCCGTGCCGTGGAAGGCCGAGCGGCGGCAGATGTACGAGCGGATGGTCGACGTGCCGCGCCTGCTCAAGTTCTACGGGGCGGGGGAGCCGCTGCCGCACCCCGTGCTCGACACGGCGCGGGACGCGCTGTCCGCGCACTACGCGCGGGAGTTGGGCGAGCCGTTCAGCACGGCGGGCCTCTGCTACTACCGGGACGGCCGGGACAGCGTCGCCTGGCACGGCGACCGGATCGGGCGCGGCGCCCGCGAGGACACCATGGTCGCCATCCTCTCCGTGGGGACGCCGCGGGACCTGGCGCTGCGTCCCGTCGGCGGCGGCCCGGTGGTGCGCCGCGCGCTCGGGCACGGCGACCTGATCGTCATGGGCGGCTCCTGTCAGCGCACGTGGGAGCACGCGATCCCCAAGTCGGCGCGCGCCGCCGGGGGCCGGATCAGTGTCCAGTTCCGTCCGCACGGGGTGCGTTGAGGTCATTTCGCGCGGTCTGTGGACGTATCGCCGACGGCTGTCCCGCGGACCGTCACAGTCCCTACACTTCGCCCTCATGTCCTGGAAGCAACCCGACCGAGGCGCCGAACCCGTGGTGCCCGAGGTCGTGTACGACCCGCAACAGGCGGCCCACGCGTACGACGGGTACGTCGATCCGGCCGCGGCGCACGGCTGGCAGGAGCCGGCCGACGCCTCGGGCGACACGGCGCCGCTCCCGCCCGTACCGGCCAAGGGGCCCGCGCACGCGCGCGGCAGGGCCGTGTTCGCCGACGGCTCCGGACGGCGGCGCCGCCTCATGCGCGTCGGTGGCATCGCGCTCGGCGGGGTCTGCGTCGTCTTCCTCGGCGCCGTCGTGACCGGCCTGTTCGGGGCCGGGCCTGCGGGCGGTCCGCTGCCCTGGAGCGGCGACGACGACGGCAAGAAGCCGCGGGCCGAGCATTCGGCGCCCGCGTCGACCGCTCCGGCTCCCGACCCGACCGGCGCCGCGTCGAGCCCCGGCCCGTCGGCCGCGGCGACCGGCACGGCGAGCGCGTCGCCGAAGGGGAAGGAGGAGCGGAAGGCCGCGGCTCCGACCGGCTCGCCGTCGAGGACCACGACCGCGGCGCCGACGGCCACGGCATCCACCACCGCTCCGGCCCGCGGGAACTCCGAGAACAAGCCGGGCCGGGGGAACGCCTCACCGGGGGCCGGCAAGGGCCCCAAGTGACGGCGGCCGCTCAGCCCTTGACGGTCCTGCGCACCGAACGGCCGGCGAGGACGTCGGTCCGCCTGCCGTCCTCGATCACGAACTTGCCGTCGACGAGGACGTGCGGGATGCCGACGGGCAGCGTGCGCGGCGCCTCGAACGTGGAGCCCGCCGCGACCGTCTCCGGGTCGAACAGGACCAGGTCGGCGCGGTAGCCCTCGCGGACCAGGCCGCGGTCGGGGAGCCGGAGCCGGGCGGCAGGACGCGAGGTCAGGTGCGCGACCGTCTCCTCGAGCGACATGACACCGAGGTCGCGCGCGTAGTGACCGAGGTAGTGCGGGAACGTGCCGTACGCCCGCGGGTGCGGCTTGTAGCCCTGGAGGATGCCGTCGCTGCCGCCGGTGTGCACCGGGTGCTGCATGATCGCGCGGACGTTGTCCTCGTGGCCGACGTGCTGAAGGATCGTCGAGCCCAGCTTGTCGGCGATCAGCAGGCGGCGGGCGGTGACCCACGGCGCCTCGCCGCGCTCGTCCGCGGCCTGCGCGACGGTCTTGCCGACGCACGAGGCGAGCCCCGGGTCGGAGACGCCCGAGATCTCGATCCTGTCCCACTCGATCGGCACGCCGTGACAGCCGTCCGCGCCGATCTCCTCGACGTGGTGGCGGATCCGCTCGGCGGTCGCGTCGTCCTTCAGGCGCGCGAGCGTGGCGTCGGGGCCGCCCTCGTTCGCCCAGCTCGGCAGCATCGCCACGAGCGTCGTCGCGCCCGGCGTGTACGGGTACGTGTCGAGGCTGATGTCGGCGCCGCCCGCGATCGCCTCGTCGAGGAGGGCGAGCAGGTCGACGCCCTTGCCCTTGTTCACGCCGAAGTTCATGGTGGCGTGCGCGAGGTGCAGGGCGCATTCGGCGTTGCGCGTCAGCTCCACCATCTCGCGGTACGCGTCGAGGGCGCCGGCGCCGTAACTGCGGTGGTGCGGGCAGTAGTAGCCGTCGTACTCGGCCACCACGCGGCACAGCTCGGTGAGTTCGGCGTCCTTCGCGTACATGCCCGGGGTGTAGGTGAGCCCGGAGGACATGCCCACGGCGCCCTGCTCCATGCCCTCGGCCACGAGCCGCTTCATGTGGTCCAGCTCGGCGGGCGTCGCGTCGCGATCGTCCCAGCCGACGGCGTACATCCGGACGGTGCCCTGGGGGATGAGGTACGCGGCGTTCACCGCGATGCCCTGCCGGTCGATCCGGTCCAGGTACTCGCCGACCGTGCGCCAGTCGAAGTCGATGTCCGAGCCGTCGCCGTTCCAGCCGGTGATCGCCTGGCGGACCTGGGCGAGCGTGCGGTCGTCGACCGGGGCGTACGACAGGCCGTCCTGGCCCAGGACTTCGAGGGTGACGCCCTGGGCGGCCTTCGCGCTGTGGTCCGGGTCGCGGAGCACAGCGAGGTCGCTGTGCGCGTGCATGTCGATGAAACCGGGCGAGAGCGCGAGTCCTTCGGCCTCGACGGTCCGCGTCGCGGTGGGGCGTGGGCCGGTCCCCTCCGGGGTGATCCCGGCGATGCGGCCGTCGTCGACGGTGACGTCGGCTCGGTAGGACGCGCCGCCGCTGCCGTCGATGACGCGCGCGTCGCGGATGACCAGGTCCATGAGGGGTGCCTCTCTTGTTTCAAGCCCCTGCGGCACATTGCCCCAGGCGGTGGGTGGGCAAAATCAAGCCCCTGCGGCGATTGAGCAGCGGGGTCCGGGGCGGAGCCCCGTGGCGGTGCCGTGGTGGGGCCGTCGTGTCGGTGCGCGGCACCGGGGGCCGCCTTGCCCACCCGCCGCCCAAGGCGGCGATTGCCCAAGTCGGGTGCGGCCGACGTCCGTGAGGCGGCGGCCGCGGACTGCCTAGAAGAACGTGCGGATGTAGTCCACGACCGTGCCGTCCGACTCCACCAGGGGAATGAGCTGCCACTTGTCGAAGGACGTGCACGGGTGCGAGAGGCCCATGCCGAGCCAGTCGCCCACCTCGACGTCCGCGCCCGGCTCCGTGCGAACCCACCCGTGCTGGTCGGAGAGCCCCGTCACCGCCACACCCGTGGCCTCCCGGACCTCGCCCGTCCGCGCGTCCCGCACGACCTGCGCCTCCGGCAGGTCGATGTCGTACGCGGCGTCCCGCTTGCCCGCGTTGGTGAACGCCTGCCCGTCGTTGGGCCGCGACACGAACTGTGCCCACAGGCGGAACGCCGGCTCGAGCGCGCCCTCTTCCGGGACCCGGTTGAACGGCGTGAGGTGCCG
This sequence comes from Streptomyces sp. SDT5-1, assembly GCF_052245995.1. NCBI lineage: Bacteria > Bacillati > Actinomycetota > Actinomycetes > Kitasatosporales > Streptomycetaceae > Streptomyces > Streptomyces sp. SDT5-1. The sequence goes on from NZ_CM125963.1 coordinate 5,254,765, forward strand.
GTAGTGGCCGTCGTCGTGCGAGACGTACGCGCCGGAGCGCAGCAACTTCAGGACGGGCGCGCCCAGTTCGGGGATCTCGGCGAAGACGTCCGCCACCGCGTCGAACCACGCGGAGCCGCCCGCGCTCACCACGATCTCGTCGAGCCCGGAGAAGCGGCCCGCCTTGTCGAAGTCCGCCGCGAGCGCGACCAGCCGGCGCAGCCAGGCGCGCACCCGCTCGCCGTCGGCCTCCGGCACCTCGCCCTCGTAACCGGCGACGCCCACGAGCCGCAGCTTGTCCGAGGAGGCGACCGCGTCGGCGACCGCCGCGCAGTCCGCCTCGGAGCGGGCCCCGGTGCGCGCGCCGTCACCCGCGCCCAGCTCCACGACCACGTCGACGGGACGGCCGGCGCCCGCCTCGGCCAGCGCGGCCTGCATCAGTTCCACGCCGCGCACGGAGTCGACGTAGCAGACGAAGCGGAAGGACGGGTCGGCGTCCAGCTCCTTGGCGAGCCACTTCAGTGCCGCCGCGTCGACCAGCTCGTTCGCCAGGAAGATCCGCTCGATGCCGAACTCCCGCGCCACGCGCACCTGGTGCGGCACCGCGAGGGTGATGCCCCACGCGCCGTGCTCGATCTGCCGGTGGAAGAGCTGTGGGGCCATCGACGTCTTGCCGTGCGGGGCGAAGGCGAGGCCGTGCCGGGCCGAATAGGCCTCCATGAGCGCGAGGTTGTGCTCCAGACGCTCGGCGGAGAGGGCGAGGACGGGCGTGGTGAAGCCGTCCGTGAAGAGGTTCAGGCGGCGGGCGGCCAGCTCGCCGACCGTCGCGCCGTCCGCCTCCGGAGGCAGCCCCTTGAAGCGGAAGTCCACCCGCTCCGTCGCCAGCTCTTCAAGGCGAGCGGTACGGCGCTCGGCAGCGTCCTTGGCGTGCACGGCGTTCTGGGCGGTCACGGCGCCTCCTCCAGGCAGTCCGTTGCACCGTTTGCAACGGTCATTGCGTATGTCGCTTCATGCTGTCTAACATCCGAGCCAACGTCGGGTCAACGGAGCCCGAAGTCCCCCGCCGCGAGGAGTGCGACCCACCGTGACCGCCACCGGACCCGCAGTACCGACCAGCGCCGTCGATGTCGTGGACGACGTCGATGTCGTCGCGCTCGGCGAGTCCATGGTCACGTTCCGGCCCGCCGTCCCCGGGCGGCTCGCCGACGTGCCCTCGTTCGATCGCGGGATCGGCGGCGCCGAGTCCAACGTGGCGTGCGTGCTCGCCGCCGCCGGGCACCGCTCCGCCTGGGTCAGCCGGGTCGGTGCCGACGGCTTCGGCGACCACCTCGTGGAGGCCATCGGCGCGTACGGCGTCGACACCTCCGCCGTACGCCGCGATCTGCACCGCCCCACCGGCATCTACTTCCGCACGGCCGGTGACCGGTCCACCGCCGCCCACGAGGTCGCGTACTACCGCGCCGGATCCGCCGCCTCCGCCATGTCCACCGCCAACCTGGACCTGGACGCGCTGCGCTCCGGCCGGATCCTGCACCTGTCCGGGATCACCGCCGCGCTCTCCGGCAGCTGCCTCGACCTGCTGCGCGAGCTGACCGCACCGCGTGCGGGCCGCCCCCTGGTCTCCTTCGACGTCAACTACCGCCCCGGCCTGTGGTCAGGATCCGCCGAGGGCCCCGCCGTACTCCTGGACCTCGCGCGCGGCGCCGACATCGTCTTCGTCGGCGACGACGAGGCCGAGGACGCCTGGGGCATCACCGGCGGCCCCGACGCCATCCGCGAGGCGCTGCCCGAACCGGCGCTGCTCGTCGTCAAGCGCGGCGCCGACGGCGCGGTCGCCTACGACGCCGACGGACGCCACGAGGAGCCCTCGCCGCGCGTCGACGTCGTCGCCGCCGTCGGCGCGGGCGACGCCTTCGCCGCCGGCTTCCTCTCCGCCACCCTGCGCGGACTGCCCGTCGCCGAACGCCTCCGGCACGGCCACCTCTGGGCCGCCGTCGCCCTCACCGAGCCCGGCGACCTCGCCGCGCCGCCGAGCCGCGCCCGGGCCGACCGCCTGGTCGCCCTCGACGCCGTCTCGTGGGGGACACTGCACGTCGGCCCCGGTTGGGCAGCAGCCGACGACGGGGTGGACGAGGAGGTACGTACACCATGAGCCAGACCGTCGACCGCGCGCTCAGCATCCTGCCGCTGCTCGCCGAGGGACCCGCCGACCTGGGGCAGGTCGCCGACCGCCTCGGCGTGCACAAGTCCACGGCGCTGCGCCTGTTGCGCACCCTGCACGAGCACGGCCTCGTGCACCGCCAGTCCGACCAGCGCTACCGGCTCGGCGCCCGGCTCTTCGCGCTCGCCCAGGAGGCCGTCGAGAACCTCGACGTGCGCGAGATCGCCCACACCCACCTCGTCGAACTCAACGAGAAGGTCGGGCACACCGTCCACCTCGCGGTGTACGAGGAGAACGAGGTCCTCTACATCGACAAGGTCGAGAGCCGCTACCCGGTGCGCATGTACTCGCGCGTCGGCAAGCCGGTCGCCATCACCGTGGCCGCCGTCGCCAAGCTGCTCCTCGCCGACCTGCCCGAGGCCGAGCGCCGCGCCGTCGCGGAGAAGCTCGACTACCCCATGTACACGTCCCGTTCGACGCCCAACGCCGCAGCGTTCCTGCGCGAGTTGGAGAAGGTGCGCGAACAGGGCTGGGCCACCGACCTCGGTGGCCACGAGGAGTCCATCAACTGCGTCGGCGCCCCCATCCGCGGCGCGGACGGCAGGGTCGTCGCCGCCATGTCGGTCTCCGCGCCGAACGTCGTCGTCACCGCCGAGGAACTCCTCACACTGCTCCCGCTGGTGCGCCGCACGGCGGAAGCCATCAGCCGGGACTACTCAGGTACCGGCAGCCCCTCCGGAAACACCGGTAACACCCCTCCCAAGGAAGCACGCTCATGACCGAGAAGACCGCGCTCACGCCCGCCACCCACACCACCCCGCCGGCGAAGTTCTCCCACGGCGTCAAGAAGGGCAACATCCTTCAGGTCGCGGGCCAGGTCGGCTTCCTGCCGGCCGAGGAGGGCAAGGCCCCGACCCCCGCGGGCCCGACCCTCAAGGAGCAGACCCTCCAGACCTTCGCCAACGTCAAGGCGATCCTCGAAGAGGGCGGCGCCACCTGGGACGACGTCATGATGATGCGCGTCTACCTGACGGACGTCGACCACTTCGCCGAGATGAACGAGATCTACAACGCCTACTTCGAGGAGCAGGGCCTCAAGGAGGCCCCCGCCGCCCGCACGACCGTCTACGTCGGTCTGCCCAAGGGCCTGCTCATCGAGATCGACGCGCTCGCCGTCCTGAGCTGAGCCAACCCCCTCCGCGCCACGGTGCGGCGCCCCGCGCGGGCGCCGCACCGCGATCCCTCCTGCCCTCCTGCCTGAGAACGCTGGAAACGCCCCGCACCCCCCCATGTACTTACGAGGTCAACGATGTCCCCGTACGCCCCCCTCGCGTCCGCCGCCGCCGACGCGCCCGAGCACACCGGTGGTCTGCTCCTCCTCATACCCGGCACCGCAGGACTGCTGACGGTCGCCGTCCTCGGCATCGCGCTGCTGCTCTTCCTGATCATCAAGGTCAGGCTCCAGCCCTTCGTGGCCCTTCTGACGGTCTCCATCGCCGTGGGCCTCGCCGCCGGACTCTCCGTCACCGAACTCTTCGGCACCGTCCAGAAGTCCACCGCCACCTCGGTCATCGAGGACGGAATGGGCGGCACGCTCGGCCATATCGCGATCATCATCGGCCTGGGCACCATGCTCGGCGCGATGCTCGAAGTGTCGGGCGGCGCCGAGGTCCTGGCCTCCCGCCTCATCCACCTCTTCGGTGAGAAGCGCGCCCCCGTCGCGATGGGCCTCACCGGCCTCATCTTCGGCATCCCCGTCTTCTTCGACGTCGGCATCTTCGTGCTCGCGCCGATCGTCTACGCGGCCGCCAAGCGCGGCGGCAAGTCGATCCTGCTCTACTGCCTGCCGCTGCTCGCCGGCCTGTCGATGACCCACGCGTTCCTGCCGCCGCACCCGGGCCCCGTCGCCGCCGCGGGACTGCTCCACGTGGACCTGGGCTGGGTCATCCTCATGGGCATCGTCTGCGGCATCCCCGCCGTGCTCGCCGCGTGGGCCTGGTCCGCCTGGATCGGCAAGAAGATCTTCGTGCCCGTGCCGCACGACATGGTCGAGGCCGCAGACGAGGCGAAGGCCGCGCTCGCCGAGGAGCAGCGCAAGGACGGCATCACGCCCCGCGAGGACCCGGTCCCGCTCGGCATCGTCTTCACGATCATCGCCATCCCGCTGGTGCTGATCCTCGCCGCGACGTTCTCCTCGATCGCCCTCGACCCGTCGACGCTCCGCTCCGTCATCGAGTTCTTCGGCAACCCGTTCGTGGCGCTCACCATCGCGCTGTTCGCCGCGTACTACCTGCTCGGCCTGCGCCGCGGCTGGTCCCGCAAGTCCCTGGAGACGGTGTCCACGGCGTCCCTGAAGCCGGTCGCCAACATCCTGCTCGTCGTCGGCGCCGGCGGTGTCTTCGGCGCCGTCCTCCAGGCCAGCGGCATCGCGCAGGCGCTGTCCGACACGTTCAACAGCATCGGCCTGCCGATCATGGTCCTGGCGTACCTGATCTCGCTCGTGCTGCGCGTCGCGCAGGGCTCGGCCACGGTCGCCATCGTCACCACCGCGGGCATCGTCGGACCGCTGCTCGCGCAGGGCGACTACTCGCAGGCGTACACGGCCCTCGTCATCATGGCGATCTCGGCGGGCTCCATCTTCGCCTCGCACGTCAACGACGGCGGATTCTGGATGGTCGCCAAGTACTTCGGCATCTCCGAGCGCGACACCCTGCGCTCCTGGACGGTCCTGGAATCGGTCCTCTCGGTCGCCGGCTTCGCCGTCGCCCTGGTCCTGAGCGTCTTCGTCTAGCGCCGCACCCGCCGGGCCCGTGCCGCACCCACCCCTGGGGGAGGTGCGGCACAGGCTTGTCCGCCATACTGCCGCCCGTGGAGCAGCGTATGGAGAACGAGAAGGTCACGCCCGTCACCGGTGCCGGCTTCGACCCGGCGCACATCCCCGGTCTGACGGCTCCCGCGCGGGGGCCGGAGGCCGAGGAGGCCGCGGACACGGCGGAGGAGGTGACGCCGGAGCCGGAGGAGCCCGCCGAGGACGCCACGGTGGAGGAGCCCGACGCCGAGGAGCCCGCCGACGAGTCCGCCGAGGAGTCCGACGGCGAGTCCGAGGGCGACGGGCCCGTGTTCGAGGCCAAGGACCGGCGTGGCTCGATCACCGTCGACGCGAGCGGCGTCCGGTTCACGCTCGACGACCAGGAGGCCGACTTCACCTGGGACGAGATCAGCGCGGTCGAGTTCGGCACCGCGCGCAAGCGGCTCACGGTGACGGTCCACATGCCCAACAGCCGCTGGTTCCCGAACGACGTCGAGGCCCCCGACAAGGCCCGCCTCAAGGAGTGGACGGACCAGCTGGACAAGGCGCTGGACACGTACTTCGAGGAATGAGTTCCTGACGGGCCCCTTGCCAGCGGCGCGGCTTTACGCACCCTTGATGTTCATGGCGGACACCACGGGCACCCCAGGAACCGGCAACACCACCTCCACCGACCCAGGCCCCCGCAGATCCAGTTGGAAGTACATCGGCCCCGGCATCGTCGTCGCCGCGACGGGTGTCGGGGCGGGCGACCTCGTCGCCACCCTCATCGCGGGCAGCAACTTCGGCTACACCCTGCTCTGGGCCGCCGTCCTCGGCTGCCTCGTCAAGATCAGCCTCGCGGAGGCGGCGGGCCGCTGGCATCTGGCCACGGGCCGCACCCTGTTCGACGGCTGGGCGAGCCTCGGCAAGTGGACCACGTACTTCTTCGTGATCTACGCGGTGATCTGGGGCTTCGTGTACGGCGCCGCGGCGATGTCGTCGAGCGGACTGCCCCTCCAGGCGCTGTTCCCCGACGTGTTCCCGGCCGACTGGTCGATCAAGCCGTGGGCGATCCTCAGCGGCGTCGTCGGCCTGGTCTTCGTCTGGATGAACAAGTACGCCGTCTTCGAGAAGGTCATGACGGTGCTGGTCGGCGTCATGTTCGTCGTGACGGTCTACCTGGCGATCCGCGTCACCCCGAACCTCGGCGACGCCTTCGCGGGACTGCTCCCCGTACTGCCCGACGAGAAGGACTCGATCCTCAACACGCTCGGCCTGATCGGCGGCGTCGGCGGCACCATCACCCTCGCCGCGTACGGCTATTGGGTCAACGCGAAGGGCTGGACCAACACGTCGTGGATGAAGGTGATGCGGCTCGACAACCGGGTCGCGTACATCACCACCGGCATCTTCGTCGTGGCCATGCTGTTCGTCGGCGCCGAGTTGCTGCACGCCTCGCACACGGCGATCGCCGAGGGCGACAAGGGCCTGGTCGACCTCTCCAAGATCCTGGAGGCCGAGTACGGCACGGCGACGGCGAAGCTGTTCCTGGTCGGCTTCTTCGCGACGTCGTTCACCTCGCTGATCGGCGTGTGGCACGGCGTGAGCCTGATGTTCGCGGACTTCGTCGAGCGCTACCGGCTCTCGCGCGTCGTCACCGGCGAGGAGGTGGCGCGCGGCGACCGCGAGAAGGGCTGGCCGTTCCGGGCCTTCCTGCTGTGGATGACGTTCCCGCCGATCGTCCTGCTCTTCCAGGGCCAGCCGTTCCGCCTGGTCATCATCTACGGAGTGCTCGGCGCGGCCTTCATGCCGTTCCTCGCGCTCACCCTGGTCTGGCTCCTGAACTCCTCGCGCACGCCCGCGAACTGGCGCAACGGCTGGCTGAGCAACGGCATGCTGAGCATTGCCGGCCTGCTGTTCGTCGTGCTGTGCGTGAAGCAGATCTGGGACCAGCCCTGGTCGGACTTCTTCTGACCTTGCGATCCGTACGGGTGCGATCCGTACGGGCCCGGGTGCGGGCAGCGCCGCCGGGGGAGCGGCGGCGCTGCCCGCGCGGGGGCCTAAAGGCCGTCGACGTGCGGTCCGACGGCCGAGGACCACGCGTTGCCGGAGCTCGCGTCCCAGTTGGTCGACCAGGTCATCGCGCCGCGCAGGCCCGGGTAGGTCTTCGACGGCTTGAACGAGCCGCAGTTCGTGCCCTTGGTGAGGCAGTCGAGGGCGTCGTTCACGACCGAGGGCGCCACGTATCCGCTGCCCGCCGCGCTCGACGAGGCGGGCGTGCCGATGCCGACCTGCGAGGGGTCGAGCCCGCCCTCCAGCTGGATGCAGGCGAGCGCGGTCAGGAAGTCGACCGTGCCCTGGCTGTAGACCTTGCCGTCGCAGCCCAGCATCGAACCGCTGTTGTAGTACTGCATGTTGACGACGGTGAGAATGTCCTTCACGGCCAGGGCGGTCTTGAAGTACTCGGCCGAGGTCGACTGCATGTCGATGGTCTGCGGCGCCATGGTGAGCACGAAGCCGCTGCCCGCCTTCGCGGCGAGCGACTTCAACGCCTGCGACATGTACGTCGAGTCGAGCCCGTTCTCCAGGTCGATGTCGACGCCGTCGAACCCGTACTCCTGCATGAGCGCGTACACCGAGTCGGCGAAGTTGCCCGCGGAGGCCGCGTCGTTCACCTGGATGGTGCCCTTCTCGCCACCGATCGAGATGATCACGGACTTGCCCGCCGCCTGCTTGGCCTTGATGTCGGCCTTGAAGGCGTCCTCCGTGTAGCCGCCGAGACCGGCCGAGTCGAGCGTGAAGTCGACCGCGCCGGGCGTCGAGGTCGCGTCGGCGAACGCGACGGCAACGATGTCATAGGCGTCGGGGACATCGGCGAGTTTCTGCACGGTCGCGCCGTTGTCGAAGTTCTGCCAGTAGCCCGTGACGGCGTGCGCGGGGACGGCGGCCGTAGAGCTTCCGGCCGCGCTCGCGGTACTCGCCGTACTGGTGGTGGCACTTGCCGTACCGGTCGTGGCGAGTCCGCCGACGGCGAGCGCCGCCGCCGTGAACGCGCCGAGAAGCACGCCGAGCCGTGACCTTCTCCGACAGGAATGCGCCATTTCTTCCTCCAAGTGGGGGGGGAGTGCTCCCGGCACCGAAGTGGGGGAGCTGTGGGGGGAGTTGGGGAAGCAGCTGCTGGCCGTACAAGCTGGTCCAGACCATTGGACTTGTCAAGAGTTGGCACCGACGCTTCTTCGCCAACCCGGGGTGGACCGGTGCCCATCGCGCCGTGAACAGTGCGAAGTGGGGTGTTGCGGGGCGGCCGCGTGGATATGGTGCTGAGGCAGTGGCACCGCGAGGTGCCGTGGAGGAGAGCAGAGCGACGACCGGGGGGTTCACGCGTGCCGACCGCCATAGCCGTGACCGACCCCGACCTGGTCCTCGCCTCGCCGGACCGGCACACACCGACCGCCACGGTGCTGCCGCTCGGCGAGCCGCCGGAGAAGTATCCGCTCGACCGCGCCCTCACCGACGTCCACACCCTGATCGAACAGCACGGCTACGTGATCGTGCTCTGCCCGGACTCGGCGCCTGACGTGACCGTGCACCGGCTGCATTCGATCCGTTCGGTGCTGGAAACCGACCGCATGGCGATCCTCCGCCCCGCCCTGCCGCCGCTCGGGCTCGCGGTCCTCGCGCTGCAATTGCGCCAGTTGTCGATCTGCGACTTCAGCCCCGGCGTCCTCGCGTCGGCGGCCCGGCTGCTCGCGCACTACGTCTACGCGGGCGCGGTCGTCGGATCGGTCGCCAAGCTGGACCGGGTCCCGGTCTCCCTCAAGGCCCACGCGAAGTCCTGGTCGCCGAACGCCCAGTTCGCGGTCGTGGCCTCACCGCAGCCGCAACTCCTGCGTCTCACCGGCTCGGAGACCCCGACCGGCCCCGCCTTCCGCACCCGCATGGTCTACGCGGTCGGCCAGCACACGCCCGACTGGCTCACCGGCGTGCTTGCACCCGCCTGGCGCGTCCAGGGCGTGTCGCGGACCCGGCTGCCCGCGGACTCGCCGCGCTGGTGGGCGACGGGCAGACCCGGCAGCCCGGGGCGCCTGGTCGAGTTCGCCTCGGCCATCCCCGACATCTCGGTCCTCTACCAGCTGGTGTCCTCGGTCCGCCGCGAGCAGTGCCACTGGTGCGGGCTGGAACTCATCGGCGACCGCTGCGGGTTCTGCGCGGCGCCGCTGGCCGGCGAGACACCACCCGAGGCCGTCGGCACCCCGTCGGCCCGCGAGGCGCTCGCCCCGGCCGCAGGCCCGTCCCGAACGGCGCTCCCACGCGCCACCCACCACCACTGAGCCCACCGACCCCCTGGCCCCTAGCAACGAGGTTGTCCGGTCCATGAACTCACGTCAGCGCCGCGGCGTCATACTCCTGGTCGTCTCGGCCCTGTGCGCCATCGGAGCGTTCGCCGGTGTGCTCGCCGTGATCCGTGACGTGGACTCCAAGGTGGGGTCGGAGACCGACGCGTACGAGCTGAAACAGGACGTGTCCCCGTACAAACAGCTCACGGCCGACCAGTTCGAGAAGGTCCGGATGCCGAAGCGCTGGCTCTCGGAGACGGCCGTCACCGACCTCGACGACATCCGCGGCAAGATCGCCGTCACCCGGCTCAAGAAGGGCTCCCTGCTCCAGTCCGACATGATCGTCGACCGCCCGAAGCTCGAGGCGGGGCAGCAGGAGATCGCCATCATGATCGACGCGGAGACCGGCGTCGCGGGCAAGATCAACCCCGGCGCGAAGGTCAACATCTACGCCACGTTCAAGGCGGAGAGCGACAAGGAGCGCGACCAGTCCAAGGTCATCGTGGAGAACGCCGAGGTCATCGACGTCGGCAAGCTCACCCCGATCGACCAGCAGGGCGCGGCCGACACCGAGAACTCCGTCCGCCGCCAGGGCGAGGCCGTCCCGATCACCTTCGCCCTCGCCGCCGCGGACGCCCAACGCGTCGCCTACGCCGAATCCTTCGCCACCCACGTCCGCCTGGCCCTGGTGGCCCCCGGCGCGACCGACAAGATCGCCCCGGACGACAGGTCGTACACCTTGGAGGGCGACAAGTGACCCCACCACTTCCCGCATGGCTGACCCGACCCATGCACGCACCTGCACCGGCTCCCGCGGCGCCGGCATCGACAACTCACGTGCCTGCGGCGACTTCCGTAGCGCCGACGCCCGTAATTCACGCGCCTGCGACGGCTTTCGTGGCACCGGCGCCGGCCGCCTGCGCGCCCGCTGTGGCTGCCATGGCGCCGACGCCGACGATTCAAGCCTCTGCGTCGGCTTCTGTGGCGCCGGTGCCGGACATCTGTGCGTCTGCTATGGCTTCCGTGGCGCCGATCCAGGCGCATCAAGCCCCAGTGCCGACTCTCGTGGGCCCTGTTCGCCACGCCCACGCCATGGCGACGGCGCCAGTGACGGAGGTGCTGGCAATCCACGCGCGGGTGACGACTTCCGCAGCGTCGGTGCCGGTGATTCACGCGCCTGCAATGGCTTCCGTAGCGCCGGTTCGGCAAGTTCATGTGCCTGCTGCGGCCGACGGCGAGGGCCCGGGCAATCAAGCCCCTGCGGCGATTGAGCAGCGGGGTCCGGGGCGGAGCCCCGAGGCGGCGGCGCCGGTGAGGCATCACCATCCAGCCCCGTCGGCGCTTGAGGCGCGGGGTCTGGGGCGGAGCCCCGAATGCGTAACGCCGGGTAGGCAGGATCAAGCCCCGCCGGCGTTTGAGGCGCGGGGGCCGGGGCGGAGCCCCGTGGCGTGGGGCGCGGTGCGGCATCACCGTCCCGCCCGGCCGGCGACGGAGCCGCGGAGCCCCGGGGCGTCGGGTGCGGTGCCGGTGGGCGGAGGGGGCCGGTCATGACCATCCGCATACTCCCGGCCGTCGCCGACCCGGAGACCGCCAGAGGCCTCGTCACGCTCCTCTCCCAGCTCCCCGACACCGAACCCGCCCCACCCGTCCCCGACGCCACCGCCCTCCTCGACACCCTGGCCGGCCTCGCCGCCGAATCCCTGGACGAGCTCCCCGAGGTCGTCCTGGTCCACGAACGCATCGGCCCCGTCCCCGCCCTCGACCTGATCCGCGACCTCGTCCTCCGCTTCCCCGCGGTCGGCGTCGTCCTGCTGACCGCCGACACCAGCCCCGCCCTCCTCACCGCCGCGATGGACAGCGGAGCGCGCGGCATCGTCGCGTTCCCGCTCGGCTACGACGCCCTGGCGGAACGCGTCCAGGCGGCCGCCGCCTGGTCCACCGGAATGCGCCGCCACCTGGCGGGCGGCACCGGCACCGAACTCGTCCCCGCGGGCGGCGGCGGCCGCGTCGTCGCGGTGGCCGGCGCGAAGGGCGGCGTAGGGACGACCGTCACGGCCGTCCAACTCGCCCTCGCGGCGAAGGCGTCCGGCCGTACGACCGTCCTCCTGGACCTGGACCTCCAGTCCGGCGACGTGGCGTCCTACCTCGACGTACAGTTCCGCCGCTCCGTCGCGGACCTCGCCGCGATCCAGGACATCACGCCCCGCGTTCTCCAGGACGCGGCCTTCGCCCACGAGTCGGGCGTCGACCTCCTCCTGGCCCCCGCCGACGGCGAACGCGGCGAGGACGTCACGGACCGCGTGGCCCGCCAGGTGATCCACGCCCTGCGCGCCCGCTACGACGTCGTGGTCGTCGACTGCGGTACGCAGATGAGCGCGGCCAACTCCACGGCCGTCGAACTCGCCGACCAGACCGCTCTCCTGGTCACCCCTGACGTCGTCGCGGTCCGCGCGGCGAAGCGCATGATCCGCCTGTGGGACCGCCTCCAGATCCGCAAGGCGGAGGAGACCCTGACGGTCGTCAACCGGCACGCCCGCTCGGCGGAGATCCAGCCGTCGCTGGTGGAACGGGTGACAGGCACGAAGACGGCCCGCACCTCCATCCCGGCGGCGTACAAGGAACTCCAGGCGGCCGTCGACGCGGGCCGCATGCAGGACCTCGACAACCGCTCGTCGGTGAAGCAGGCGATGTGGGCGCTCGCGGCGGAACTCGACCTCGTGGCCACCCCCACGCCTCCGGCATCCGGCCGCAGGGCCCGCCGCCGCGGCTCCGACAAGGGCGCGGTCACCCTCGAGTTCGCGGCGATGTTCCCCCTGGTCCTCGCGGTCCTCGCCCTGATGTGGCAGTGCGTCCTGTACGGCTACACGTACTCGCTGGCCGGCAACGCGGCGGACGAGGCGGCCCGCGCGGCCACGTCCGCCGCAGCGGGCACCGGGAACATGGCGGGCGCCTGCGACGCGGGAGGCCGCAAGAACCTCCCGGGCGCATGGCAGGACGCCCAGATCACGTGCACCGACGACGGCACGGTCACCCGCGCCACGGTGAACGTCGACGTCCCCCTGTTCTTCCCCGGCGTGAACCCCGGCTGGTCGGTCACAGGCGAGGCAGGCGCGGCAACGGAGGCGAACCGGTGACGGGGAGCGCAGGGCCGATGCGGCCAATTCAAGCCCCTGCGGCGATTGAGCAGCGGGGTCCGGGGCGGAGCCCCGAGGCGTCGACCACGGTCGACCGCAAGCGCACCGGCGACCACGGAGTGTCCATGCTGGAGTTCGCCGGCTTCCTCCCCTTCCTCCTGGTGATCGGAATGGCCGCGATCCAACTCGGCCTCGTCGGCTACGCCGCCAACCAGGCAGGATCCGCCGCCCGCGCGGCGGCCCGCGCCGAATCCCTCACCCCCGGCACGGCCCAGACGGCGGCCGCCGCCGCGACCAGCTCCTGGCTCCACCCCCAGGCGGAGCCGAACGGCACCGACGACACCGTGACGTACACCGTCACCGTGCACGTCCCCCCGGTAATCCCCCTCTTCGACGGCTGGAACGTCCACCGCACCGCCACCATGCCGAACGACCGCGACAACGAGGGGAGCTGACCACCGCATGAGCCTGCGCTCCCGCGTGATCGCCACCCGCGACCCGGCGTCCGGCGGCCCCGGACCCGCCACTCCTGCCGACCGCGACGAGGGCCTCGTCGCCGTCTACCGCACCAAGCTCCTCGAGGAGATCGACCTCGCCGAGATGTCGACCCTCCAGGCCGCCGAACGCCGCGTCCGCCTGGAACGCGTACTGGGCCACATCATCAGCCGCGAGGGCCCGGTCCTCTCCTCCACGGAACGCACCCAGCTGATCCGCCGCGTCGTCGACGAGGCCCTCGGCCTGGGCATCCTCGAACCCCTCCTCGCTGACGCCTCGATCACCGAGATCATGGTGAACGGCCCGGACTCGATCTTCGTCGAGCGCGCCGGAAGGGTCGAGCAACTGCCCCTCCGCTTCACGTCGTCCGAGCAGCTCATGCAGACGATCGAGCGCATCGTCTCGACGGTGAACCGCCGCGTCGACGAGTCGAACCCCATGGTCGACGCCCGCCTCCCCACCGGCGAACGCGTCAACGTGATCATCCCGCCGCTCTCGCTCACCGGCGCCACCCTCACCATCCGCCGCTTCCCGCGCGCGTACAGCCTCACCGAACTCCTCGACCTGGGCTCGCTGGACGAGCACATGCTGATGTTCCTAGCGGCGTGCGTGCGCGCCCGCTTCAACATCATCGTGAGCGGCGGCACCGGATCGGGGAAGACCACCCTCCTCAACGCCCTCTCGGCCCTCATCCCGCCCCACGAACGCATCATCACCATCGAGGACTCCGCGGAGCTCCAGCTCCAGCAGGACCATGTGATCCGCCTCGAATCCCGTCCCGCGAACGTCGAGGGCAAGGGCCAGATCACCATCCGCGACCTCGTCCGCAACAGCCTGCGCATGCGCCCCGACCGCATCATCGTCGGTGAGGTCCGCGGCGGCGAGACGCTCGACATGCTCCAGGCCATGTCGACGGGCCACGACGGCTCGCTCGCCACCGTCCACGCGAACACCGCGGAGGACGCCCTCACCCGCCTCCAGACCCTCGGCTCCATGTCGGAGGTCGACGTCCCCTTCGAGGCCCTGCGCGACCAGATCAACTCCGCGGTCGACGTCCTGATCCAGCTCACCCGCGCCGCCGACGGCTCCCGCCGCATCACGGAGATCGCGCTGCTCATCTCGCACGGCCGCGAACAGTTCCGGATCGCGACCGCGACCCGTTTCGTCGCGCAGCCCTACGTCTCCGGGGCCACGGACGAGGAGATCCGCCGGGTCCGCGGCTACTACGAGCACCTCCCGCTGCCCCGCGTCCTCGCCGACCGGCTGTACGTGGCGGGGGAGGCGGTGCCACCGGCGTTCGGCGTCGTGGAGTCCGTCGACATACGCAACACGAGGGAGGCGACGGGATGACGAACGCGGTCCTGCTCACCCTGGCGGCCACCGCCCTGACCTGCGTCCTCGCCATCGCGGGCGCCCACGCCCTGGCCGCGGGCCGGGCCCGCCGCCAGGAACTGGTCGACCGCCTGGACGCCTACCCGGCCGGCGGCGAACCCGTCGGGGCCGGCGCGGGCGGCCGGGCCCGCCGCTTCACCGCCGTCGACCGCCGCCTGCGCCGCACCCGGCTCGGCCGCTGGGTGCACCTGCGCCTGTCGGCGACGGGCCTCGACGTCACGGCGGGCGAGTTCTCGGTGTACGTCGCCGTGGTCGCGGTCGCCCTGTGGCTGCTCGCGGCGTCGACGCTCGCCCCGTTCTTCGGCCCGATCGCCGCCCTGGTGGCCGTCTACGGCGCGATCGTGTTCCTCAACTGGCAGCGCCAGAAGCGCATCGAGGCCTTCATCAACCAGCTCCCCGACGTGGCCCGCCTCCTGGCGAACGCGACGGCGGCGGGCCTCGCCCTGCGCACGTCGCTCGCGATGGCGGCCGAGGAGCTGGAGGCCCCCGCGGGCGAGGAACTCTCCCGGGTCTCCGACCAGTTGGCCCTCGGCCGCTCCGTCGACGACGCCCTGGACGAACTGGCCGCCCGCCTGCCCTCCCGCGAACTCGTCGTCCTCGTCACCACACTGGTCCTCTCCAACAAGGCGGGCGGCACCGTCGTCTCCTCCCTCCGCAACCTCACGAAGACCCTGGAGGACCGCAAGGAGACCCACCGCGAGATCCGCACGATGCTCTCCGAGGTCAACGCCACCGCCTTCACGGTCCCGCTGCTCGGCCTCGGCTCCCTGCTCCTGATCAACTCCTCGAACGACGGCGCGCTCGCACGCGTCACCGAGTCCGGAGTGGGCCGCGCGCTGATCCTGATCTCCCTCGGCCTCTACGGCATCGGCTTCTTCGTGATCCGCCGACTCGGCCGAATCGAGGTGTGAGCGGACGATGTCGACCACGATCATCGGCGTACTCCTCGCGGCCCTCGCCGCGCTCTCCGTCCTGGGCGTCCTCACGGGCATCCGCATGTACCGCGCGGACGCCAAGGTCCCCAGCGACCTCGCGCTCGCCCTGGAGGTCGGCGCGAGCCGCGTCTCCACGACCGGCTCCGCCGTCGACCGCATCGGCATGCGGTTCGCGCCGCTGGTGCTGCGGCTCATGGGGCCGCGCCGGGTGGACGCCAAACGTCGGAAGATCGACATGGCGGGCAACCCCGGCGGCCTGACCATCGACCGCTACGCGGCGCGGCGCGCGGTCTACGGAGCCTTCGGCCTGATCATGGGCCTGGTCTTCCTCTCCGCCGACAGCCCCCTCCTCGGCCTCCTGACGCTCGCGTTCGGGGCGCTCGCGGCGGACGCGCTCATCTGGCAGGCGGTGCGCGAGCGCAAGGAGGTCATCGACCGCACGCTCCCCGACTTCCTCGACGTCCTCGCGGTGGTGGTCTCGGCGGGCCTCGGCTTCCGCCAGGCGCTCGACCGGGTCTCGGAGAAGTACGAGGGGCCCTGGGCCGACGAACTCCGCATCACGCTGCGCCAGATGGACATGGGCGTCCCGCGCCGCCAGGCCTTCGACGAACTCCGCCGTCGCAACGCCTCCGAGCAGGTGGCCCAGTTCGTCTCCGCGCTCCAACAGGGCGAGGAACTCGGCTCCCCGATCGCCGACACCCTCATCCAACTGGCCACGGACATGCGCCGCACCGACGCCCAGAACTCCCGCCGCCGCGCGGCGAAGACGATCCCCAAGGCGACGATGGTGACGCTGGTCTTCATGCTGCCGGCGACGATGATCCTCATCGGAACGGGGATGTTCCTGGGCTCCGGCACCAACTTCGGTTCGATCCTGGGGCGCTGATGCACCATGACGGGTCCGACGGCAAGGCGACAACTTCCGGTCAAGAACGACCTCTTAATTCGCGAAAGCGGGTGCGGAGGGTCGCAGTTCACGTACGTTGCGTGTGTTGATTTGGTTGCTTCCACGGAAGCGACGGAAGGGGGTTCCCGTGATCAGGGACAAACTGCTCGGGGTGTGGGTGAAGTGGACCAACGCGCTGGGAGACCGCACGCGCCGGGACTCCGGCGCCGGGTTCGTGGAGTACGCGGGCCTGATGATTCTGATCGCGGGCATTTTCGTGGCGATCGACAGCTTGGGGCTCGACGGAATGATCTCCGGCGCGATCATGGACGCCATCAGCAATGTGATCGGTGGCTGACCAGGGGACGTCCGGATCGCGGTTCCACGCTTCCGATCTACATTTGGTTGACCGGAATTCTGATGTTCGCCGCCCTCGCATTCTTCGCCTTCGCTCAAGCAGCGTCGGCGCGCAACGGTGCCCAGTCCGCCGCCGATGCGGCCGCGTTGGCAGCGGCCCAATCCGCCCGTGAAGAGCTGATGCTGGGGCTCGGCGAAGCGCTGGAAGGCGGCGACAACTGGTTGGACTGGTTGGACGGCATGGACCCCAAGGACGACGGCGCGCCACAGGAGGCGGCGGCTCGTCTGGCCGCGGCCAACGACGCCGATGTCACGGAGGGCCCGGCGTTCACCAAGGTCAACGGCTATCCGGGGTATCGCGTCGGGGTGGAGAACCGCCGGGCGGTGGGCGACACGATCATCCCCGGTACGGAGAACCAGCGGGCCACGGCGCGGGCCACAGCGGTGGTGCAGCCTCGCTGCGACATCCCTGTGGACGCTGACTTCAAGAAGCCACTGGAACTCACCTGCGACGACAAGACCTGGGACATCGATCCCGAGGACTTCGATCCGGACGACCTGCCGGACGCGTCCGAACTGTTCGCCGTCCACCTTGCCGACTGACGAGAGAGGGAAGCCGCAGCATGAACCTTCGGCGTACGACGACCACCCGCCGGGCACTGGCTGCGGCAACGATCGCGGCCGGGCTCGCCCTGTCCGTGACGGCCTGCGGAGGCGACGGTGAGAAGAGCGACGGCGAGGCCACTAAGTCCTCGGCTCCGGCGCAACGCGGCTCGGACAGCAAGGAGCAGTCCTCCGAACCGGCGACGAACGAGCCGCTGGCCGAGGTGAAGGGCGAAGGGGGCATCACGCTCACCGTCACATCGGCACAGCGCGACGCAGGGGGCTTCGTCACCGTCAAGGGAACGGTGGCCAACGGCACCGGAAAGGCGTGGGTCCCGGTCGACTGGCGAGGTGACGAGCGCGAGCTGATGAGCAACGGCGGGTCGATCGCCGGCGCCAGCCTCGTCGACCAGAAGGACAAGAAGAAGTACCTGATCCTCCGGGACACCGAGGGACGCTGCCTGTGCACCCGCTTCACCGGCGGAGTCCGCAACGGGCAGACCGCCGACTGGTACGCCCAGTTCCCCGCCCCGCCCGAAGGTACGAGCGAGGTCGCGTTCCAGGTCGGCTCCATGCCCCCCGCCCAACTCGACATCACCGAGGGCAACTGAAATGCCCCGCCGTCATCTGACCGCAGCCGCGATCACCGCCCTCCTGCTCACCACGGGCACGGTCACGGCCCACGCCGACGACGACCCCACCGGCGCCCCGCCCGGCACCGGATCCACCGCCGCACCCCCCAAGGTGGACGCCAACAGTCCGGGGCTGAAGCTTGCCGACGGGGCGACGCTCGCGCCCGCCAAGGTGCTGGACATCAAGTCGGTCGTCGAGGACCTGTCCGGGGACGAGCGGCGGACGGACACGAACGAGAACGTGACGTTCGCGCTCCAGGCGGAGGTGCTCTTCCCGAAGGACAGCGCGAAACTGAACCCGGACGGCAAGTCCCGCATCCAGGCGATCGCCGACGAGATCGAGAACCAGAAGGCGAGCTCCGTGCGCGTCTTCGGGTTCACCGACAACCTCGGCTCGTACGCCCACGGCCTCAAGCTGTCGAAGAGCCGCGCGGAGGCGGTCCACGACGCCCTGACCGCGGCGCTCGGCGCCCGGGGCGGGAACATCACGTTCCAGGTGCGGGGCTACAGCGAGGACTACCCGATCGCGGACAACGACACGGAGCAGGGCCGCAAGAAGAACCGCCGCGTGGAGGTCTCCCTCCCGAAGTCCAAGTGACGTCAGCGGACCAGTCTCGTCAGGAGCGCCGCGACGTCCGCGAGGATCTGGAGCCAGGGCCGCAGCCGTTCGGCCCGCCGCCCGACGCGCCTGGCCAGGCCGCGCGCCCGCCGCTGCTCGCGGCGTCGCTCGGCCCGCTCGTGCATGCGCCGCAGGGAGTGGATCCGCGTCGTGCCATGACGTTTCCGTGGCCTCATGACACGACGCTAGCGGCCCCGAACACCCGTACTCAGTGCGGTAGTTCGCCAAAACGGCGGGTGGGTTATTGGAGGTAACCCGACAACGGCGCCGCGGCGCGGCGCGCGCCGCGCCGTCAGCCCACCCGCACCGGCAGCCGGTCCACCCCGTACACGATCGACAGCTTGCGGAACTCCAGCTCCGACGGTTCCACCGCGAGCTGCAACTCAGGGAAACGCCGCACGAGTTGGGGGAACGCCGCGCGCAGCTCCATCTTGCCCAGCTCCGCGCCGATGCAGCGGTGGATGCCGTAGCCGAACGCGAGGTGCGAGGACGTGGGCGGGCGGCCGGGCAGGAACGCGTCCATGTCGTCGCCGAGGCGCGGATCGCGGTCGGCGGCGCTCAGGGACACGATGACTATGTCCCCGGCGGAGAGCCGGACTCCGCCCACCTCGGTGTCCTCGCGCGCGAAGCGCGGGAAGGCGGTCTGGACGACGGTGAGGTGGCGGAGGAGTTCGTCGACGAACGGAGCCGCGACCGTCGCCGGGTCCTCCGCGTCGCGCAGCGCCGTGAAGTGCTCCCGGTCCTTCAGCATGATCATGGTGCCGAGGGCGATCATGCTCGCCGTCGTCTCCAGGCCGCCGGTGAGCACGCCGTCCGCGAGGCCGGTCAGCTCCTCGTCGGTGATGTTGTCGCCGTGCTCGCGCACCAGCATGCCGAGCAGCCCCTCGCCGGGGTCGCGGCGCTGTTCGGCGACGACGCCGCGCAGGTAGTCGAGCGACTGGGAGACGGCGCCGAAGGAGGCACCGGCCCCGCCCAGCACGTCGAAGCGGGCGACGGAGAACTGCTGGAACGCGTCCCGCTCCTCGTACGGGACGCCCAGGAGCTCGCAGATGACGAGCGCGGGGACCGGCATCGCGAAGTGCTCGACGAAGTCGGCCGTGCCGTCGGGCGACTCCTGCGCGGCCTTCTCCAGCTGGGCCAGCTGCTCCTCGACGATGGCGTGGATGCGCGGCGTGAGGCGGGAGAGGCGGCGCATGGTGAACTCGGGCGTCAGGAGTCGGCGCAGCCGGGTGTGGTCCGGCGGATCGCAGAAGCCGAGGCCGCCGGGGTGCTGCTCGGCCTCGGCGCCGCCCACCCCCACGAGGTTGCGGAAGTCGTTGCTGAACGCCTTGGCGTCGCCGAGGACCTCCTTCGCCTCGTCGTATCCCGAAACGAGCCATACCGTCATGCCGGGGATCGGCAGCTTGCTCACGGGCTCCCGGTCGCGCAGCTCGCCGATCTCGGGGACCGGGTCCACGCCCGTGCGGCGCAGCGGCAGCAGCGCGGCGTCGGGGAGCTTCGACAGGACGGACAGGTCGAGGCTTCCCCCCTTCTTGCGCAGCCGGGAGAAGTAGAGGCGGGTCAGCCAGGTCGCTATCGCGGAACGTACGGACATGTGCTCGCATTTCTGCGGTGAGGCGGTAGGACGGACGGGCCTGATGAAGGTATGGGGGTTGGGGAATGCCAGTGGGGAACGCCAAGGGTACGTGCGATACCCCTGTCGCCGGGAAGAGGGGCAACCCCCGGCCGCACCCTGGGGCTGTCCCCAGGGCGGACGAAATCCAGCTGAAACGGACGGCCCGGTGCTGAGATCATGCGCACCATGAGCAACGCCGACGCCCCGCACCAGGACCACCCGGCGACGAGTCGCCCGTACGAGGAGCTCGTCGCCGAGGCCGTCGCGGCGCCCACCGAGGGCTGGGACTTCTCCTGGTTCGAGGGCCGGGCCACGGAGGAGCGGCCCTCGTGGGGGTACGCGCGGCTGATGGGGGAGCGGTTGGCCGGCGTGGACTCCGCCCTCGATCTGCACACGGGCGGCGGCGAGGTGCTGAACCTCGCGCCGAAGCTGCCGCCGCTGATGGCCGCGACCGAGGGCTGGCCCCCGAACGTCGAGAAGGCCACCCGCCTGCTCGGTCCGCGCGGCGTGGTCGTCGTCGCCGCGCCGGACGACGCCCCGCTGCCGTTCGCCGACGCGGCGAGCTGGTCACCGCGCGCCACCCGGTGAAGGCGCACTTCGCCGAGATCGCCCGCGTGCTGCGCCCCGGCGGCACGTACTTCGCCCAACACGTGGGCCGCAGCAGCGTGTTCGAGCTCGTCGAGTACTTCCTGGGCCCGCAGCCCGCCGAGGTGCGCGCCGGCCGCGACCCGGAGAGCGAGCGCCGGGAGGCGGAGGCGGCGGGGCTCGAAGTCGTCGATCTGCGCGCGGAGCGGCTGCGCATGGAGTTCTACGACATCGGGGCAGTCGTCCACTTTTTGCGCAAGGTCGTATGGATGGTGCCGGGATTCACGGCCGAGGCGTACGAACCCCAACTCCGCGCGCTGCACGAGCGGATCGTCGAGCAGGGTCCCTTCGTGGCACACAGCACCCGGCACTTGATCGAGGCCCGCAAGCCGTAGCCGGAACCCCCGTCACCTCCGCAACTCGGGTCTCGTCAGTGGTCTCGCGTAAGGTCCCGCCCCATGAGCCACACGCAATTCAGCCAAGCCTTTCTGTACGAGACCGAGCGACACGCGGCGTGGGGTGGCGCTCAGCTCGAAGCTCTCATGGGGTTCCTGCCCGACGGATCGTGGACGGCCGACCTGCCGACGTGCCGCTACCGACAGGGCGACGTGGACCTGCGCGTCGGCGTCCTCGGCACCTACGACTCGTCGCAGCGGTCGTGGATGTGGGCCTGGGCCAACCCCGAACTGCGCGGCACGCCCGTCGCGGCGCTCTCCGAGCAGGTGGGGCGTTTCGGCCAGAGCCAGGGGATAGCCGAGTTCACCACCCAGGTGCTCGACCTGTCCGGCTTCCCGGACCCCCGGCGCGCGGCCGAGACGCTCGCCTTCGCCGGGATGGGCGTTGCCGGCGCCCCGGGCTACATCAGCGTGCCCGCGAACGCCGAGACGCAGGTCTACTTCCTGCCCGAGGATCCGCAGGTGCCGCGCGCCGCCCTCGACCCGGTCACGCTGCCGCGCACCCTCGTGCAGGCGGAGGGGCTGCTCGGCGTCGACGCCCGGCGTCTGGTCACGGGCTTCTTCGAGCACCACGGGGTGGCGTACCGGGACGAGGGCGGGCAGATCGCCGCCGAGCTGCCCGGGTCGGTTCCGGCCGAGATCGGCTTCGACGAGGCGGGCCGCATCGCCGGCATCCGCCTCGCACTGCACTGAGGGCCGCGCGACGGCGGAACGTCACGCCTCGTCGCGCAGCCCGAGGCGCAGGTGCTCCACGTGGAAGAGCGCCTGGTCGAGAAGTTGCGCGACGTGGTCGTCGTACAGCGCGTACACGATCGAGCGCCCCTTGCGCTCACCGCTGACCAGGCCCAGATTGCGCAGCAGCCGCAGCTGGTGCGAGCACGCGGACTGTTCGAGACCGGCCGCCTCCGCGAGGTCGCCGACCGCGCACGGCCCCTCCTGAAGACGAGCCAGGATGCGCAGCCGCGACGGGGTCGCGAGGGCCTGGAGCGTCGCCGCGACATCGGCCGCGCCCACGGCGTCGAGCCGCTCGCGGGTGCTGCTCTTGTGATCGATTCCATGGCCCATGGGCTCATCGTATCCAGGTCGGCGCCGCCTTCTCTGGCATACATGAAGAGGTCTTCATCTGTTCCTGTATCGTGGGCCCCATGCCTGCCCCCGTGCCCGCATCCGCCCCGGCCGACGCCGCCGCGGTCGCGCCCGTCGCGCCGTCCGCCCCCGGCGTCCGCCGCACCCGTACCCCGCTGCTCGCCCTCCCCGAGGCCCGCTGGGCGGCGCTCGCCACCGTCGCCTTCCTCCTCGCGCTGCCGCTCCAACTCCTCGATGCCACCGCCTGGTCGTGGGGCCCGCTGTACGCCGTCGCCTACGCGGCCGGCGGCTGGGAGCCCGGACTCGAAGGGCTCAGGGCGCTGCGCGAGAAGACGCTCGACGTCGACCTGCTGATGGTCGTGGCCGCCCTCGGCGCCGCCGCGATCGGACAGGTCATGGACGGCGCCCTGCTCGTCGTCATCTTCGCGACGTCCGGTGCCCTGGAGGCCCTCGCCACCGCCCGCACCGAGGACAGCGTCCGCGGACTGCTCGATCTGGCGCCCGCGACCGCCACCCGGCTCACCGCCGACGGGGCGGAGGAGACCGTCCCCACCGCCGAACTCGCCGTCGGCGACGTCCTGTTGATCCGCCCCGGCGAGCGGATCGGCGCCGACGCGCTGGTCGTCGACGGCGCCAGCGACGTCGACCAGGCCACCATCACCGGCGAACCGCTGCCCGTGCCCAAGGCCGTCGGCGACGAGGTGTTCGCCGGCACCCTCAACGGCACCGGCGCGCTGCGCGTCCGCGTCGCCCGCGACCCCTCCGACACGGTCATCGCCCGCATCGTCGCGCTGGTCGAGGAGGCCACCCGCACCAAGGCGCCGACCCAGCTGTTCATCGAGCGCGTCGAACAGCGCTACGCGCTCGGCATGGTCGCCGCGACCCTCGCCGTCTTCCTGGTCCCGCTCGCCCTCGGCGACGCGCTCACCGACGCCCTGCTGCGGGCCATGACGTTCATGATCGTGGCCTCTCCGTGCGCCGTGGTGCTCGCCACGATGCCGCCGTTGCTGTCGGCGATCGCGAACGCCGGACGGCACGGCGTGCTCATCAAGTCGGCGGTCGTCATGGAGCGCATCGGCCGCACCGACACGGTGGCCTTCGACAAGACGGGAACGCTCACCGAAGGCGTCCCGCAGGTCACCGACGTACGGCCCGAACCCCCTTACGGCGAGGACGAGGTGCTGACCCTCGCGGCCTCGGTGGAGCAGGGGAGCGAGCACCCGGTGGGCCGGGCGATCGTCGCCGCGGCCCACGACAGGGGCCTGAGCCTCCGGCCGGTCGAGGCGTTCGACTCGGTGCCGGGCAAGGGCGTATCGGGCACCGTCTCCTCGGACCTCCACGTCGAGGCGGGCTCCCCGGCCCACCTGGGCCAGGAGGCCACGACGACGCCGGGCACCGAGGTCGCCGTCCTGGTGAACGGCGCATTGGCGGGTCGGCTCACCCTCACCGACACCGTCCGCGCCTGCGCGCCCGACGCGGTCCGCGCCCTCACGTCCCGCACGGACCACGCCCCGCTCCTGCTCACCGGCGACCAAGAGCACGCCGCCGCGGCCGTCGCCGAGCGGGTCGGCATCGCCCCCGGCGACGTACGCGCGGGCCTGCTGCCGCACGAAAAGGCGGCCGCTGTGCGGGAGTTGGCGGACGCCGGGCGCTCCGTCCTCCTGGTCGGCGACGGGGTCAACGACGCCCCGGCCCTGGCCGCGGCCCACACCGGCGTGGCCATGGGGCGCGGCGGCTCCGACCTCGCCCTCGAGACCGCCGACGCCGTCCTCGTGCGGGACGAGCTGGGCGCCCTGGAGCGCACCGTGGCGCTGTCCCGGCGCGCGCGCCGCCTCGTCGTGCAGAACCTCGTCATCGCGGGCGTGTTCATCGCGGGCCTGGTGATCTGGGACCTCGCGGGACATCTGCCGCTGCCGCTCGGCGTCGCGGGGCACGAGGGCTCGACCGTCCTCGTCGGCCTCAACGGCCTGCGCCTGCTGCGCGAGCGCGCCTGGTCCCGCTGATCCGCGGGCGTCCGTGCTCCACGGGCGTCCGGCTGAGCAATCGATCCGGATCGTTATCGATACGCGATCGAATGGAGGGTAAGAATCACGTAAGTTCAGACCAACGGCAATTCGCGTGAGCAAAGCTGCGCGTCGGTACCGCGCAGTGGAGGGGGCTGCGCGGTGCCCCGGCCGCAATCAGGCCATTCGTCCGCGCCGCCACTCCGGGGGCCGCGCGCGTCAACCACGTGCGTGACACGGGAGAGGGACGTCGCGCGGCGGCCGCGAACCCCGTGATTCCGGGCCTCGAACCCCCTTGAACCTGCTGCGGAGCGGCCGGAAAGCCACCTCCACGCGTCGCCGGACGACTCCGGAGCGTAGTTGTGGCACGCCGATGCGCGCGCCGACACTTACGAAGGGTTATGGTGGAAACCCCCCCTCGGGCCGGTCCGTCTCCCCCCCCACGGACCGGCCCGTTTTCTTTCCCCGACCGGGACTCGGGCCAACCCCCGCTCCCGGCAAGGGGGTTCAGCGGCGGCCGTTCCAGATGTTCGTGCCCTCGGTCGAGACGGCGAACGAGTCGATTTCGGTCAGCTCGTCCTCGGTCAGCTTCGGCCCTTCGAGCGCCGCCAGATTCTCCTCCAGCTGCTTCACGCTGGACGCCCCGATCAGCGCCGACGTCATCCGCTCGTCCCGCAGCACCCAGCTGAGCGCCATCTGCGCGAGGGACTGGCCGCGGCGCTGCGCGATGTCGTTCAGCCCGTTCAGCCGGCGCACGACGTCCTCGCTCAGCAGGTTCGGGTCGAGGGACTTGCCCTGCGTCGCGCGCGAACCCTCCGGGATCTCCTTCAGGTACTTGCCGGTCAGCAGTCCCTGCGCGAGCGGCGCGAAGGAGATGCAGCCCATCCCGGCCGCCTCCAGCGTGTCGAGCAGCCCGTCGCCCTCGGTCCAGCGGTTCAGCATCGAGTACGACGGCTGGTGGATGAGGGCCGGCACCCCCATCTCCTTCAGCAGCCGCGCCGCCTCGGCCGTCTGCTCGCTGTTGTACGAGGACACTCCCACGTACAGCGCCTTGCCCTGCTGGACGGCGGAGGCGAGCGCGCCCATCGTCTCCTCCAGCGGGGTGTCCGGGTCGAAGCGGTGCGAGTAGAAGATGTCGACGTAGTCGAGGCCCATCCGCTTCAGGGACGCGTCGAGCGACGACATCAGGTACTTGCGGCTGCCCCACTCCCCGTACGGGCCCGGGTGCATGCGATAGCCGGCCTTGGTCGAGATGATCAGTTCGTCCCGGTACGGCGTGAAGTCCTGGGCAAAGATCTTGCCGAAGTTCAGCTCCGCGCTGCCCGGAGGCGGCCCGTAGTTGTTCGCGAGATCGAAGTGTGTGACGCCCAGGTCGAAGGCGCGGCGCAGGATCGAGCGCTGGCTGGTCAGTGTGCGGTCGTCCCCGAAGTTGTGCCACAGTCCGAGGGAGACGGCGGGGAGCTTCAGACCGCTGCGGCCCGTGCGCCGGTACTCCATGGAACCGTACCGGTCCGCCGAGGCGACGTAAGGAGAGGTGTCGTTCATGGCTACGAAGCTACGTCAGGCCACCGACACCCCACAGCGAGGCACCCGCACCGCACCCGAGTAGGCTTCCGCCTTCGGGGACTTCCATCTGCACGGAGGGCAAAAAGACCGTGAACCTGCGCGACAGGCTGCGCGGCCTGCTGGTCAGGCTGTACGCACGCCGGGTGGAAGGCCACCTGGACCACGCCCAGGTGCCCAAGCACATCGGCGTCATCATGGATGGCAACCGCCGCTGGGCCAAGGCCGCCGGATCCACCACCGCCCAGGGCCACCAGGCGGGCGCGCACAAGATCGAGGAGTTCCTCGGCTGGTGCAGCGAGACGGACGTCGAGGTCGTCACCCTCTGGCTGCTCTCGACGGACAACTTCGACCGCCCCCAGGAGGAGCTCGTCCCGCTCCTCGGCATCATCGAGGGCGTCGTCCGCACGCTCGCCGAGGACGGCCGCTGGCGCGTGCAGCACGTCGGCGCCACCGACATCCTCCCGGAGGGCCTGCGCCACACGCTCAAGGAGGCCGAGGAGGCCACCGCGGAGCGCGCCGGGATAGTGGTGAACGTCGCGATCGGCTACGGCGGCCGCCAGGAGATCGCCGACGCCGTCCGCTCCATGCTGCTCGACGCGTCCGACAAGGGGCAGACCCTCGAGGAGGTCGCCGACACCGTCACCGTCGACGCCATCGGCAAGCACCTCTACACCAAGGAGCAGCCCGACCCGGACCTGGTCATCAGGACCAGCGGCGAGCAGCGTCTGTCCGGCTTCATGCTCTGGCAGACGGCCCACTCCGAGTACTACTTCTGTGAAGTCTTCTGGCCGGCCTTCCGCAAGGTCGACTTCCTGCGCGCGATGCGCGACTACGCGCTGCGCCACCGGCGTTTCGGGGGCTGACCACCGGTCACCCGGAGACGTACGTCACCAGGAGTTAACGAACGCGCCGTCATGTGCCTTTGCATGGCGGCGCTTGTTCGAGGGAATAAGCCCTCCAGGTCGGTGCCCGCACCAAGGACACCGCATCTCAGCGGACGGCACGGGTCCGTCCGCCCGGGAGGCCCTTTGCACCAGGACGACCGTACGCAGATGGGTACGGATGACGACTTGGAGGGCCGGTTCTCGGCCCGCGCATCGCGGCCCATGAACCGGTCCCGAAATCTCCGTCGCTCCCCGACCTCATCCGAGGGGGTACGTCCTTCCGTGGTGACCAGCAACAAGCGCCTTCCCAAGCCCGACCGGCGCACCTATGTTCTCGACACCAGCGTCCTGCTGGCCGATCCGAACTCGATGACCCGATTCGACGAACACGAAGTGGTCCTTCCTGTCGTCGTCGTCACCGAGCTCGAGGCCAAGCGGAATCATCCGGAGCTGGGTTACTTCGCCCGGCAGGCGCTGCGCCTGCTCGACGACTACCGGATCCGCCACGGACGCCTGGACGCGCCGATCCCCACCGGCGAACTGGGCGGCACCCTGCGCGTCGAGCTCAACCACTCCGACCCCAGCGTGCTCCCCTCGGGGTACCGCCTGGGCGACAATGACAGCCGCATCCTCGCGGTCGCCCGCAATCTGCAGGCCGAGGGATACGACGTCACGGTCGTGTCGAAGGATCTCCCGCTGCGGATCAAGGCGTCGTCCGTGGGCCTCCTCGCCGAGGAGTACCGCGCGGAACTCGCCATCACGGACTCCGGCTGGACCGGCATGTCCGAGGTGACCCTGCCCGCCGAGCAGGTCGACCTCCTGTTCGAAGAGGACACCCTCTACGTTCCGGAGGCCGCGGACCTGCCCGTGCACACGGGCCTGACGATCCAGTCCGAGCGCGGCAAGGCGCTCGGCAGGGTGACGCCCGAGGGCAACGTCCGGCTGGTGCGCGGCGACCGGGAGGCCTTCGGCCTCAAGGGGCGCAGCGCCGAGCAGCGGATCGCCCTCGATCTGCTGCTCGACCCGGACGTCGGCATCATCTCGATGGGCGGCCGGGCCGGCACCGGCAAGTCCGCGCTCGCGCTCTGCGCGGGCCTGGAGGCCGTCCTGGAGCGCCGCCAGCACCAGAAGGTGATGGTCTTCCGGCCGCTGTACGCGGTCGGCGGGCAGGAGCTCGGCTATCTGCCGGGCACCGAGGCCGAGAAGATGGGCCCGTGGGCGCAGGCGGTCTTCGACACGCTGTCCGCCGTCACCTCCCGCGAGGTGATCGAGGAGGTCACCGCGCGCGGCATGCTGGAGGTCCTGCCGCTCACCCACATCCGCGGCCGCTCGCTGCACGACGCGTTCGTGATCGTGGACGAGGCGCAGTCCCTGGAGCGGAACGTCCTTTTGACGGTCCTTTCACGCATTGGGGCTAATTCGCGTGTCGTGCTGACCCACGACGTCGCGCAGCGCGACAACCTCCGCGTCGGCCGGTACGACGGGGTGGTCGCCGTCGTCGAGAAGCTGAAGGGGCACCCGCTCTTCGCCCATGTGACGCTCACTCGATCGGAAAGGTCGCAGATCGCGGCCCTGGTGACCGAAATGCTGGAGGACGGTCAGATCTAGCCCGTACAGGGCAGATTCGTCCGTATTGGCGCCGTTCGGCAAAGCGGGAGAGCTTAGCCGGGCGGCGTCGCGGCGTGTGCTCGTTTCCGTAAAACCCCTGGGGCAAACGACGTGTGACCTTTCCCACGCGGTGGGGAATTGCCTTGCCATGCCCCGATGCGGCAGAGTCACGGTCCTGTCAGGCCCCGCATACGACACTTGCGTGCCCCCAGCGGTACGAAACCACAGCAGCACCCGCTGCACCTGAACTACATAGAGGCCGTCGTATGCCGCCCGAGCACCACGCGGCGCTCCCGTCACGGGAGTTGTCCACCGGGCCCGTGTCTCCCGTGACCCCGCAGTTGGGAGACCAGTGCCAGGGGCACGATTGCGTCCGCGACGGTCACACTCAAGCGGGCGATGCTGGAAGGAAACCGTGTGAGCCGGATTTCGGTCCGGGGATTCGCAGTGGCCTCGGCCACCGCGGTCACCACAGTCGGCGCTGTTGTGGGTGTTGCCTCGGGCAGCACCGGTCAGCCCTCTCACGAGGCTGAGGCAACGGCGAGCGACGCGACCCTCCTCGCCGACATTCCTGCTGGACAGCAGGCGCAGGTGCAGACCTCGTCGCTGAAGCAGCAGGCGCAGACCCAGGCCATCGCGGCCGACACGGCTGCGCAGAAGTCCGCCGAGGAGTCCGCCCGGAAGCAGGCAGCCGAGGATGCGGTCGCCAAGCAGCAGGCCGCACAGGACGCCAAGGAGGCGAAGGAGAGGGCCGAGAAGGAGGCCAAGGAGCGCGAGGAGGCCAAGAAGGCCGCCGCGAGCCGCTCGGCCACCCGCGACGCCTCGGACTTCGCCACCCAGGCCTCGTACAGCGTTGCCCAGGTCCAGTCGATGGCGCGCCAGATGGTGCCGTCCGGACAGTTCCAGTGCTTCAGCAACATCGTGGACCACGAGTCCAGCTGGAACTACAAGGCCGTCAACGCGTCCTCCGGCGCGTACGGCCTCTTCCAGGCCCTGCCCGGAACCAAGATGGCGTCCGCCGGTGCCGACTGGCAGACGAACCCGGCCACGCAGATAAAGTGGGGCCTCGGCTACATGAACGACCGCTACGGCAGCCCCTGCGAGGCCTGGTCGTTCTGGCAGGCCAACAACTGGTACTGAGCTGCCGGTAGTTCGCAACCTCACGAAGCCCCTCACCGTCTCACGGTGAGGGGCTTCGGCGTTCATGCACGGTACGGTCGGGGCCACAGGCTCACAGAGGACGGATGATGTCGCGAGTTCCAGGGTGGCTCGGCCGGGTCGGCGCCGGAATTAGCAAGGTCGGCGAGCGCCTGGACGAGCGCCGCGCCGAGGCCGAGCGCGCCGAGGAGCACGAGCTGGGCGGACCGCCGCCGGGCGGACAGGACCCGGGCGGCTCCCCGCCCGGGCACGACGCGGACCACGTGCCCGCGCCGCCCACGTACGCGCCCGCCGTGTCGGCGCGGCCCGAGCCGGCGGTCGCCGTGCCGTGGGGCCTGCGGGTCGCGGCGGAGGCGGGCTGGCGGCTGCTGGTCCTCGCCGGAGCGCTCTGGGTGCTCATGAAGGTCATCAGCTCGGTGCAGCTGGTGGTGTTCGCGTTCATCGCGGCGCTGCTCATCACGGCGCTGCTCCAGCCGACCGTGGCCCGGCTGCGGCGCAGGGGGGTGCCGCGCGGCCTCGCGACGGCCCTGACGGCCATCCTCGGCTTCGTCATCATGGGGCTCGTCGGCTGGTTCGTGGTCTGGCAGGTCCAGGAGAACATCGACCAGCTCTCCGAGCAGGTCCAGGACGGCATCGACGACCTGCGCCTGTGGCTCCTGAACAGCCCGTTCCACGTGACCGACGGTCAGATCAACGACATCGCGAAGTCGTTGCGGGACGCGGTCGGCGCGAACACCGACGAGATCACGTCGGCGGGCCTCGAGGGCGTCACCGTCATCGTCGAGGCGCTGACGGGCGTGCTCCTCACGATCTTCTCGACGCTGTTCCTGCTCTACGACGGCCGGCGCATCTGGGACTGGACCCTCAAGCTCGTCCCCGCGCAGGCCCGACCGGGCATCGCGGGCGCGGGTCCGCGCGCCTGGCGCACGCTGACGGCGTACGTCCGCGGGACGGTCATAGTGGCGCTGATCGACGCCATCTTCATCGGCCTCGGCATCTTCTTCCTCGGCGTGCCGATGGCGGTGCCGCTGGCCGTCTTCATCTTCCTGTTCGCGTTCGTCCCGCTGGTGGGCGCGGTGGTCTCCGGCGCCCTCGCGGTGGTCGTCGCGCTGGTGACGCAGGGCGTGTTCACCGCGGTGATGACGCTGGCCGTGGTGCTCGCGGTGCAGCAGATCGAGGGCCACATCCTGCAGCCGTTCATCCTGGGGCGCGCGGTGCGGGTGCACCCGCTTGCCGTGGTCCTCGCGGTGGCCGCGGGCGGCATGGTCGCCGGGATCGGCGGAGCGGTGGTGGCGGTGCCCCTGGTGGCCGTCACGAACACGGTGGTGGGCTATCTGCGGGCGTGGTCCCACGGCAGCCATCTGACGGCGGTGAATTCGAGCGCCTCCGGCGACTGAGACGCGAAGAACGGGGGCCGGAATCATCCGGCCCCCGTTCTCGTGGAGGTGTTACGCGGCCAGCGCGTCCTCCGCGTCGAGCGTGACGCCGACCGCCTGGATCACCGAGGCGATCTTGAAGGCCTCCTGGACGACCTCACGGTCGACACCGGCCTTGCGCAGCACCTGCTCGTGCGAGTCGAGGCACATGCCGCAGCCGTTGATCGCCGAGACGGCGAACGACCACAGCTCGAAGTCGACCTTGTCGACACCCGGGTTGCCGATGACGTTCATCCGCAGGCCGGCGCGCATCGTCCCGTACTCGTCGTCCGAGAGCAGGTGACGCGTGCGGTAGAAGACGTTGTTCATCGACATGATGGCGGCGGCCGACTTGGCGGCGTTGTACGCCTCCGCCGACAGGTTCGCCTTCGCCTCGGGCTCCAGCTCGCGCAGCACCCGCGGGGAACGGGAGGCGATGGCGGTCGCCAGGACCGTGCCCCACA
This sequence comes from Streptomyces sp. SDT5-1, assembly GCF_052245995.1. Lineage (NCBI taxonomy): Bacteria > Bacillati > Actinomycetota > Actinomycetes > Kitasatosporales > Streptomycetaceae > Streptomyces > Streptomyces sp. SDT5-1. The sequence goes on from NZ_CM125963.1 coordinate 5,285,925, forward strand.
GCTGCTGGGCCGGGAGGTCCGAGTTGCCGATGACCGAGCCCAGGTTGAGCTTCAGGTCCTTGGCGTAGTCCGGTACGGCGGACTTCAGTTCGTCGAGGGCCATGTCAGATCACTCGCCCGACAGCAGCGCGACCGGGTCCAGGGTCTCGTCGCCCTTGCTCCAGTTGCACGGGCAGAGCTCGTCCGTCTGGAGGGCGTCGAGGACCCGCAGGACCTCCTTGGGGTTACGGCCGACGGAGCCGGCGGTCACCATCGTGAACTGGATCTCGTTGTTCTGGTCGACGATGAAGACGGCGCGCTGCGCGAAGCCGTCCTCGCCCTCGATGCCGAGGTCACGCATGAGCTCGTGCTTCGAGTCGGCCATCATCGGGAAGGGCAGGTCCGTCAGGTCCGGGTGGTCCTTGCGCCAGGCGTGGTGCACGAACTCGGAGTCGCCGGAGAAGCCGAGGATCTGGGCGTCACGGTCGGCGAACTCCTCGTTCAGCTTGCCGAACGCGGCGATCTCGGTCGGGCACACGAAGGTGAAGTCCTTGGGCCACGCGAAGACGATCTTCCACTTGCCCTCGTAGGTCTTGTGGTTGATCTGCTCGAACTCCTTGCCCTTCTCCAGCGAGACACAGGCAGTCAGGTCGAACTCGGGGAACTTGTCACCGACAGTGAGCACGCGCTCTCCTTGCAGCTAGAAACGCCCCTTTTGGGGACTTTTCCGTGGGTTGGACTGCTCATGATCGTGGCACAGGGTGCATTGATTGCGGAAATAGCTAGACTCGGTCGTGTTGATCGGAGGTGGCTATCAGTGGCCGTGCAGAACGGAAAGCGCAGGCAGCCCAGCCTGGCGCAGCTCAGGGCGTTCGCCGCGGTCGCGGAGCATCTGCACTTCCGGGACGCGGCGGCGGCGATCGGGATGAGTCAGCCCGCGCTGTCCGGGGCGGTGTCCGCCCTCGAGGAGACGCTGGGGGTGACCCTTCTCGAGCGTACGACGAGGAAGGTGCTGCTCTCGCCGGCCGGGGAGCGGATCGCGGTGCGGGCCAGGGCGGTGCTCGAGGAGGTCGGTGCGCTCGTCGAGGAGGCGGACGCGGTGCGGGCGCCGTTCACGGGGGCGCTGCGGCTCGGGGTGATCCCGACGGTGGCGCCGTATCTGCTGCCGACGGTGCTGCGGCTCGTCCATGAGAAGTACCCCGACCTCGACCTCCAGGTGCACGAGGAGCAGACGGCGTCGCTCGTGGAGGGGCTGGGGGAGGGGCGGCTCGACCTGCTGCTGCTCGCCGTGCCGCTCGGGGTGCCAGGGGTGACCGAACTGCCGCTGTTCGACGAGGACTTCGTGCTGGTCACGCCGCTCGACCACTGGCTCGGCGGGCGGGAGGGAATTCCGCGCGATGCGCTGCGGGAGCTGAATCTGCTGCTGCTCGACGAGGGGCACTGCCTGCGGGACCAGGCGCTCGACATCTGCCGGGAGGCCGGGCGGGACGACGCGCCCGTCGCGACGACCGCGGCGGGGCTCTCCACGCTGGTGCAACTCGTCGCCGGAGGGCTCGGGGTGACGCTCCTTCCGCGAACGGCGGTGGGGGTCGAGGCGACCCGCTCCGCGCAGCTGCTGACCGGGTATTTCGCCGAGCCCGCGCCCACGCGGAGGGTGGCGCTCGCGATGCGCACGGGGACGGCGCGCTCCGCGGAGTACGAGGAGCTGGCGCAGGCCCTCCGGGGGGCGCTGCGGCGCCTCCCGGTCCAGGTCCTCGACGCGTGACCGGGCGCCGCGCCCGAGATCACGGGGCTCCGCGGCTCAATCGCCCGCGGGGCTCGACGTGCCCGTCTCGTTCGACGGCGGGCGGCCCCTGCGAGGGATCGGGCCCGCCGTGCCCGGGAGGCGGCCCGCCTCCTTGAGGGCGCGGCGGAGGAGGAACTCGATCTGGGCGTTGGTCGAGCGCAGCTCGTCCGACGCCCACCGGGCCAGCGCGTCGTGCACGGCAGGATCGAGCCGCAGCAGTACCTGTTTGCGCGGCGCTCGCGGGCTCACTGGTAGAGCGATCCCGTGTTCAGGACGGGCTGCGCCGCGCGGTCCCCGCACAGGACGACGAGCAGGTTGGAGACCATCGTCGCCTTGCGCTCCTCGTCGAGCTCCACGAAGTCCTGCTCGGCGATCCGGGCGAGCGCGGCCTCGACCATGCCCACCGCCCCGTCGACGATCTGCCGCCTGGCCGCGACGACCGCCCCGGCCTGCTGGCGCTGGAGCATCGCCGACGCGATCTCGGGAGCGTAGGCGAGGTGCGTGAAGCGGGACTCGATGATCTGGACGCCGGCCGCCTCCACGCGGGCGTGCAGTTCGAGCGCGAGCTTCTCCGTGATCTCCTCGGCATTGCCGCGCAGCGAGAGCCCCGACTCGTCGTGCGCGTCGTACGGGTACTCGATGGCGATGTGCCGGACCGCCGCCTCGGTCTGCGTCGAGACGAACTCCAGGAAGTCGTCGACCTCGAAGGTCGCCTGCGCCGTGTCCTCGACCTTCCAGACGACGACCGCGGCGAGCTCGATCGGGTTGCCGTACGCGTCGTTGACCTTGAGGACGGCCGTCTCGTGATTGCGCACACGCGTCGAGATCTTGGTGCGCGAGGTGAGCGGGTTCACCCACCGCAGGCCGTCCGTGCGGATCGTCCCCCGGTAGCGGCCGAAGAGCTGGACGACGCGGGCCTCGCCCGGCGCCACCATGTTCAGCCCCGCCATGGCCATCACCGAGCCGACAACGACGATCAGGCCGACGATGATGAGCGCCGTCTTGGCGCCGACCGAGTCGAGCCCGGCGGCGAGCGCGATGACTCCCGCGCCGACGACGAGGCCCACGAGGCCGAGGAGCAGGGCGAGTCCGCCCCCGATGCTGTGCGCCGCGACCTCGCGTACGCGCGCCTTCGGCATCTCCGGTACGTCGGGAGTGCGCGGTGTGGCGTCCGTCTCGGGCATGTCCGTCCCCGTTTCTCTGAGCTGGTCGTTCGTGGCGTGAAAGCCACGAACGTGGTCTAGCAAAGTGATATCACTTTAACGCGCCCGGCAACCATCCGCACCTCCCGATCGTCGGTTCCCATGGGGCAGGTGCTGATTGTCACGTCCGATATGGCCGAATCAACGGAGATTCGTCATAAGTGACGGGTTAGGTTCTTGAGCCGATTCAGCACGATCGTGAGAACTGGAAGAAGCGGAGCGACAAGGTCATGGGCCGAGCGGAAGCGAGGAAGGCGCGCAAGCGCGCGGCGCGGCCGTCGGGCATACGCCGCTTCTTCACCTGGAAGAAGCTCCTGGGCACGTTCTTCGGACTCGTGCTCCTGGGCATGGGCGCGTTCATCGTCCTGTACCTGGTGATCGACGTGCCCGAGGGCAACCCGGACGCCCAGGTCCAGAGCAACGTCTACAAGTACAGCGACGGCACGACGATGGCCCGCACCGGCAAGGTGAACCGGGAGATCGTCGACCTCGCCGAGGTGCCCAAGCCCGTCCAGCACACGTTCGTCGCCGCCGAGAACAAGACGTTCTACACGGACAAGGGCGTCGACCTGAAGGGCACCGCCCGCGGCGTGCTCAACACCGTGACCGGCAAGGGCAAGCAGGGTGGTTCGACGATCACCCAGCAGTACGTGAAGAACTTCTACCTGTCGCAGGAACAGACCGTCTCCCGCAAGCTCAAGGAGCTGGTCATCTCCCTGAAGGTGGACCAGAAGTACTCCAAGGACGACATCCTCGCCGGGTACATCAACACCAGCTACTACGGCCGCGGCGCCTGGGGCATCCAGGCCGCCGCCCAGGCGTACTACGGCGAGGACGCGAGCGAGCTGAGCGTGTCGCAGGGCGCGTACCTGGCCGCGCTGCTGCAGGCCCCGAACCAGTACGACTGGGCGATCGCCTCCGACACCGGCAAGAAGCTGGCGCAGGCGCGCTGGAACTACGTGCTCGACAACATGGTCGACATGCACTGGCTGAGCGCGAGCGAGCGCGAGGGCCTGACCTTCGACAAGCCGAACCCGCCGAAGGCCGCCTCCGGGCTCCAGGGCCAGGAGGGCTACCTCTACGAGGCGGCCAAGGACGAGGTGATGAAGGAACTGAACCTCACCGATGCCCAGTTCAACGCCGGCGGTTACACGATCACCCTCAACATCGACCGCAAGAAGCAGAAGCAGCTGGAGAAGTCGGTACAGCAGCAGCTGAACGACAACCTCGACCGCAAGGACAAGAAGGCCGATGCGCGCGTCCAGGCGGGCGCCGTCTCCGTCGACCCGAAGACCGGCAAGGTCCTCGCGATGTACGGCGGCGAGGGGCTCAGTGAGCACTACGTCAACAACGCGACGCGCACCGACTACCAGCCCGCCTCCACGTTCAAGCCGCTGATCCTCGCGGCCGCCCTGGAGAACGAGGCCACCACCCAGTCCGGCCAGAGCATCACCGCGGACACGATCTACGACGGCACCAGCAGGCGCCCGGTCGTCGACAACGGCGAGAAGGTCGGCTTCGCCCCGCCGAACGAGGACAAGAAGAGCTACGGCCCGGTCACCGTCCAGACCGCCATGAACAAGTCCATCAACTCCGTGTTCGCGCAGATGGGTGTGGACGTCGGCATGGACCAGGTGATGGCGACCGCCAAGAAGCTCGGCATGGACTCCGGCGACCTCAAGCCGTTCCCGGCGCAGACCCTCGGCACGATGGGCGCGAGCCCGCTCGAGATGGCCGGGGTGTACGCGACGCTCGACAACCACGGCAAGAAGGTCACGCCGAAGATGGTGAAGTCGGTGTCCAAGCAGGGCGAGAAGGTCGAGCTGCCGGAGCCCTCCGAGGAGCAGGTGATCAGCCGCGGCGCCGCCGACTCCGTGACGTCGGTCCTCACCGGCGTGGTCGACGACGGTACGGCGAAGGCCTCGGTGCGCGACAACCCGGCCCGCGAAGGCCAGCAGGTCGCGGGCAAGACCGGTACGTCCGACGACAACAAGTCGGCCTGGTTCACCGGCTACACGCCGGACCTGGTGACCTCCGTCGGCCTGTTCGGCGAGGGCGCCCTGAAGTCGTCCGAGGCGGGCGCGCACGTGTCCATGGAGGGCGCGGGCGGCCTGCCCCGCGTCGACGGCGGCAGCTTCCCGGCGCGGATCTGGGCGCAGTACACGTTCAACTCGTCCAGCGCGAACAGCAAGTTCGACCTCGACACCGACATGGGCAAGGCCGTGAAGCCCACCACGACGGCCCCCGCCACGCCGACCGAGGAGCCCTCGACCGACCCGACGCCGACCGAGACGGAGCCGGAGACCCCGAGCGAGGAGCCGACGACGCCGAGCGAGACGCCGACCAGCGAGCCGCCCTCCGAGGAACCGACGCAGCCGACGCAGACCCCGACCGAGACGATCACCCCGAGCTGGCCGGCGGACCCGGTCGACCCGGAGAACGCCGCCGGCCGGGGGCAGAACTAGCGCTCTAGCGGCCCGGGGAGTCGAGCCAGGTGCGGGCCGCGCCGAGCAGGGCCCGCACCCCCAGCTCGATCGTCGGGTCCTGGAGCGGCGCGTACTGCGGCGAGTGGTTCACCGGGATCTCGGCGGGCAGGCCGCGCGAGGCCAGGGTTCCGGCGTCGAGGCCCGCGAAGGCCGCCGGGTCGGCGCCCCCGAAGTGCCAGAACACCGAGGGCGCGCCCAGCTCGTCGCCGAACAGGCCGAAGTCCTCGCTGCCGTTGATCGGCTGCGGCAGCACCAGGACGGCCTGCTCGCCGAGGACCCGGCGCAGCCCCTCGACGGTGGTCGCGGTCGCGTCGTCGCTGTTCACCGTGACAGGGAACGAGCCGAGCGAGGTGAACTCCGGCTCCTTCGGCGACCCCGAGGCCTCCGCCTCCGCCCGTACGATCCTGCGCACCGCGGCGATCACCCGCTCACGCACCACCGGGTCGACCGAGCGGATGTTGAGCCGCAGTTCGGCCTCGTCCGCGATGATGTTCTCCTTCGTGCCGACGTGCATCGAGCCCACCGTCACGACCGCCGTCTGCGAGGCGCCGACCTCCCGCGACACGACGGTCTGGAGGCGCATCACGACGGCCGCCGCGAGCACCACGGGGTCGATCGTCGACTCGGGCGTCGAGCCGTGCCCGCCGCGCCCGAAGAGGCGTACGCGATAGCTGTCGGAGGCCGCCATCACGGCCCCCGGCCTGGTCACCGCGACACCCGTGGGGAAAGGACCGACGTGCTGCCCGAGGCACACGTCCGGCTTCGGGAAGCGGTCCGCGAACCCGTCGGCCAGCATGTCCCGCGCCCCACGCCCGATCTCCTCCGCGGGCTGGAACACCGCGACGACCGTGCCGCTCCACGTGTCCCGCTCCGCCGCGAGCAGCGCCGTCGTGCCGAGCAGACACGTGACGTGCATGTCGTGGCCGCAGGCGTGCATGACCGGCACGTCATTGCCGTCGCGGTCGGTGCCGCGGGCCTCGGAGGCGTAGGGCAGCCCCGTCGCCTCCTGGACGGGGAGGCCGTCCATGTCGGCGCGCAGCAGCACGGTCGGGCCCGCGCCGTTGCGCAGCACCCCGACGACGCCGGTGCCGCCGACGCCCTCCGTCACCTCCCAGCCGCCCTGCTCGCGCAGCCGCGCCGCGGCGATCCCGGCGGTGCGGGTCTCCTGGAGGGAGAGCTCGGGGTGCGCGTGCAGATCGCGGTAGAGCTCCCGCAGGGACGGCAGCAGGCTGTCGAGCGTCGTGGTCATCGGGTCTCCCCTTCGGTGGATACGGATACGGGTGCGGGCCCCGGCGTGCCGTCGGCGTCGGGCAGCCGCAGCGCCCTGCGGAAGGCGGGCGTGGTCTGCGGGGTGACGCAGGCGAGGGCGGCGGCGAGCAGCGCGCCCACGACGAGGAAGCCGAAGGCGGCGCCGAATCCCGCGGTGTCGGCGAGGAAGCCCATCGCGGTCGGCGCGACGACCCCGCCGGCCTGCCCGCCGAACGTGATCAACCCGGCGGCGGCGCCGGTCAGTTCGGGCGGAAGGCTGCGCAGCGGCACCGCGAAGACCGGCATGTAGCTGAGCGAGGCGGACGCGATCGCCACGGTCATCCAGGCGACGAACGCGGCCGTGCTCGACGCCGTCGCCATCAGGACGAGCGCGATCGATGAGACGAGCATCGCGGGCACGACGACCTTGCGTTGATTGCCCTCGAAGCGGTCCGCGAGCCGGCCGCCGACGATCACCGCGACGGCCGCGGCGCCCGCGGGCAGGATCGCGAGCGCGCCCGCGGAGGTGAGCGCGAGCCCGCGCTCCTGGTTGAGGTACGAGGGCACCCAGGTGTTGAGGCCCCACACGATGATGTCGTAGCCGAAGAACATCCCGGCGAACGCCCACATGGTCCCCGAGCGCACCACGGTCCGGGTGCCGCCGCCGGTCCGCGCCCCGGCCTCCGCGCGCTCCCGCTCCGGCAGCCACAGGCGCACGGCCGCGTACACGAAGACGCCGACGGCGGCGACGGTGAAGAAGGCGGAGCGCCAGCCGAAGTGGGCGATGAGCGGCGCGGCGACGAGCGGGGCGACGACGGCGGCCACGGCGTTCGACGACTGCACGACGCCGTTCGCGCTCATCCGCTGCCCCGGCGTGGTCCGTTCGGCGACGGCCTTCATCGAGGCGCCGGGGAAGATCCCCTCGGCGACGCCGAACAGGAAGCGCACCACGAGCAGGATCGCGAAGGATCCCGCGAGCCCGGTGAGCGCCGTGAACGCGGACCAGATGAGCAGCGCCCAGCAGGTGACGCGCTTGGCGCCGAACCGGTCGGCGAGCATCCCGCCCGGAATCTGGCAGACCGCGTACGCCACGAAGAACACGGAGACCGCGAGGCCCTGCTGGGCGCGGCTGAGGTCGAACTCGTGGCCGATCGAGGGGAGCGCCAGATTGATGACGAGGCGGTCGATGTAGTCGATGAGCCAGGCGGCGAAGAGCAGCGTGACGGTGATCTTGGCGCCCCTGTCGAGGCGTTCACGCGCGGGGCCTTGCGAGGGTGGGACCACAGGCACTCCTTCTAGAGTGGGCGTGCTGGTGTGGGGGCGGCTCGGAAGTGGGGACAGAATCCGGCCGCCGCGCGAGAAGGGGCCTCAATTGCCGGAAAACGGCTTCGTGCACGAGCTGGTGCCGGAATCCGCCGCGTTCGAGGAGGCCGACCTCGCCCTGATCGACGCCCTCCAGACCGACCCCCGCGCCCCGTGGAGCAGGGTCGGCCCGGCCGTCGGCATCGACGCCACGACCGCGGCCCGCCGCTGGGCCCGCCTGGAACGCGCGGGCCTCGCCTGGGTGACGGCGTACGCGGGTCCGACCACGGCCACCGTCGCGTACGTCGAAGTGACCTGCACGCCCGGCGACCTGGAGGAGCTGACCGCGCGCCTGGTCCGGCTGCCGTGGGTGTTCAGCGCCGAGCACGTCGTCGGCGACTACGACCTGCTGCTGTCCATCGCCGCGCCCGACCTGCCCGCGCTCGGCCGCCGGGTCAGCGACGACCTGGGCAGGCAGCCCGGCGTGCGCGGCACCAGGACCCGGCTGAGCATGCGGCTCTACCAGGAGGGCAGCGGCTGGAAGGTGCGCGCTCTCGACCCGGCGGGCCGCGCGCGCCTCGCCCCCGCGGGTCCTGGGCCCGGCGCGCCGTCCCGGGCGTTCCGCCCCCGCGACGAGGTCGATCTGGCGCTCCTGCGCGAGCTGGGGACGAACGGGCGTGCCGGGTACGCGGAGTTGGCGGCGGCCGTCGGCGTCGGCGAGTCGACCGTGCGGCGGCGGCTCGCCCGCGAGCTGCGCGACCGGGAGATCCTGCTCCGCTGCGACCTGGCCCAGCAGCTCGCGGGCTGGCCGGCCCTCGCGACGTACCGGGCGACCGTCCCGCACGGCGAGCTCGACCGGACGGGCGCGGCCCTCGGCAGGCTGCCGCAGATGCGCCTGTGCACGTCGGTCACCGGCTCCTGCAATCTGCTGTTCTCGGTGTGGCTCCGCGACCTAGACGGCATGACCGCCCTGGAGACCCACCTCGACGAGCGGTTCCCCGCCCTGCGCGTCGAGGACCGCACGGTGACGCTGCGCACGGCGAAGCGGATGGGGCGGGTCCTCGACGACCGGGGGCGGGCCACGGGGCACGTGCCCGTGGGGTTCTGACTCAGGCGTCCGTCGACCGGGGGTGCGCCGCGCGCCACGCCGCCATCGACGCGTCCCAGTCGTCCCCGGACAGGGCCGTCAGTGAGGCCGGGAAGAGGCCGTCCTCCTCCTTCGCGATGTGCCGGTGCAGTTCGTCCGTCTCGTCCTTGAGGCGCTGTACGTCGCCGGGGTCCGTGAGGTCGAGCGTGGGGAGCAGCGCGCCGAGGTCGCGGTGCTCGGCGACCAGCGCGTCGATGTACTCCGCGTACTCGGGGTCCTCCCGCATCACCGCGAACAGGCCGTCCTCCTCGCCCTTCCAGTGCGAGGCGAGCTCCTTCGCCATGGCGTCGACGAGCGTCCGCGCGGCCGCCACGTCGCCCCGGTCGAGGGCCCGCAGCGCGTCACCCGCGGCGTCGGTGACGCGCTCGTGCTCGGCGATGAACTCCTTGATCAGCGGGATCTCACGGCAACCGCAGTAGTGGCACATGGCCCCTGTCTACGGCACCGGCAGCTCGAACCAGACGACCTTGCCCGTGGACAGGCGCGTCGCGCCCCACCGCCGGGCCAGCCGGTTCACCAGATAGAGCCCGCGGCCGCCCTCGTCCGTCGCCCGCGCCTGCCGCAGGCGCGGCAACTGCGGTACGTCGTCGCCCACTTCGCAGCGCAGCACGTCGGTCCGCAGCAGACGCAGGGTCACCGGACGCGTCGCGTACCGCACCGCGTTCGTCACGACCTCGCTGACCAGCAGCTCCACCGAGTCCGTGAGCTCCTCCAGGCCCCAGCGGTCCAGGGCGCTGCGGGCGAGGCGGCGGGCCCGGCCGGGCGCCGCGTCCTCCGGCTCCAGGGTCCAGTACGCGACGTCGCTCGGCGCGATCCCGTCGAAGCGGGCGGCGAGCAGCGCGATGTCGTCGTCCCGGTCGCCCGGGCCGAGCATGTCGAGCACCTCGTCGCACAGCGCCTCGAGGGGCGGCGGATGGTCCGGGCCCGTCAACTGGGCGGTCGCCGCGAGCCGTTCCCGCAGCTGCTCTATGCCCGTCCAGACGTCGCGCAGGCGCGATTCGACGAGGCCGTCCGTGTAGAGGAGCAGCGTCGCACCGGCCGGGGCGTCCAGCTCGACCGCCTCGAAGTCGACCCCGCCGACGCCGATCGGGGCGCCCGGCGGCACCCGCAGCACCTCGGAGCGCCCGCCGAGGTGCAGCAGCACGGGCGGCGGATGCCCGGCGTTGGCGATGGTGATGCGGTGCGCGACCGGGTCGTACACCGCGTACATGCAGGTCGCCATGCGGTCGGTGCCGAGCCGCTGGGCCTGCTCGTCGAGGTGGTGCAGGACCTCCTGCGGGGGCAGGTCGAGTCCGGCGAGGGTCTGCGCGGTGGTGCGCAGCTGGCCCATGATCGCGGCGGAGGTCATCGAGTGGCCCATGACGTCGCCGACGACCAGCGCGACGCGGCTGCCCGGCAGCGGGATCGCGTCGTACCAGTCGCCGCCGACTCGGGCGGTCTCGGCCGCCGGAAGGTAGCGGGAGGCGAGCCGCACGCCGGTCGGGCGTGGCAGCGTCTCCGGGAGCATCGTGCGCTGGAGCTCGTCCGCGATGTACGCCTCGCGCCCGTAGAGCACCGCCTTGTCGATGCCGAGCGCGCTGTGCGTCGCCAACTGGCCCGCCACCAGCAGGTCGTCGGCGTCGAACGCGGGTCGGTCGGGGCGGCGCAGGAACACCGCGGCGCCGATCACCCGGCGCCGGCCGCGCAGCGGGGCGAGGATCGCGCGCTGTCCGCCGGGCAGCGGCCGGTCCGTGCCGAGCAGCTCGGGCAGCGCGGCGAGCGCCGCGGGCGTGTCCGCGAACACCGGGCGCACCCCGCGCAGCACCTCGGCGAGCGCGCCACCGGAGCGCACCTCGCACAACTCGGCGCTGTCCGCGGTCAGTTCGGTCTGCGGGACGACCGGGACGAGCGGGCCCCCGCCGTCGGTCTCCGTGTCGTCCACCGCGTCGGGGATCCGGTCGGTGCGGCGCAGGCGCAGCACCATGGGCCCGGTCGGCCGCTCGTCGCCCACCGGCAGCGGCTCGCGCAGATACACGAGGATCGCGTCGGAGAACGTGGGCACGGTCGCCCGGCACAGGCCCATCACGATCTCGTCGAGGTCGAGTCCGCGGGCGATCCGCCGGGTCGCGGCGCCGACGAAGCGCAGCCGGTCGCCGTCGCGCCGCATCGCCGCGGGCTGCCCGGCGGGGCGCGGCTGTCCGGTGCGGCGATCGGGGCCTTCCGGAGGCCCCGGGCGCACCGGCTCGGGGGAGGGCGCCGCGGGCTGCGCGTGCTCGGCGTCCGCGGCGGCTCCCGCGGCGCGTCGTGGCTGCTCGGGTAAGCCGCCCGACGTGGGGGCCGAGGCCTCGGCCGAGGCGTCCGAGCCGTGCCGAAGCGCCCCGCGGGGGTCGGCGGGGCGGGCCGCCGTGCCGTGGTGGCGGCCTTCGTGGGAGGTGGGGTACTCCGTCACGCGTGTCGTATCCGTCCGTCCGGGGCTGGGCGCCGTGTCACTGGCCGGTGCGTCGGCCGTGGGGGAACGGCCGGTGCCGTGGCCTGTCGGGGGCGGCGCCGCTGCCGGTGACCTGCGGCGTGTCCCGCAGGGGACCGGATACCCGGAACGCGCGCTCCGGGAACGGAATCCGGGCCCGCGACCCCGCAGGGGATGTGCGGACAGCGGTGCTCACGGTCATGTCGGCCGGTCCGGTCCGGCCCGTCCACTGCGTCTCGCCCACGTTCACGGTCCTGCCGCCCCTCGATGACCTCGTTGACATCGTGTCAGACCAGTTGTGCGTGCCAAGAGTTGTCCGTAGAACCCGCACATTCGGACCGGTGCTCTCTGCGCCGCTGTCTTGCGGAGGACGATCCTACGGTTCCCCCATGGGGGCGCATCAAGGGTCTCATGAGGACACGTGCGCGGGCGTACGGTCCCAGTCCGCCGGGAGTGCGGGCACGGGCCACGCCGGGTCCGGGCGCCAGTGCTGCCAGCCGTCGGGGTAGGGCGAACGCCAGTTCTCGATGTCCGCGACCGCCCGGCGGCCCGCGGCGCGCACCTCGGCGGCCTGCCCGGGACTCATCAGGCCGACCGCCTGGGCCTGCGCGAACTCGTCCTCGTCGTGCCAGCGCCAGCTGCCGTCCGGGTGCACGGAGAGGTCCAGGAAGTGGTCCTCGGAGTCCACGCCGCCCGACCAGCGGACGCGCGGCTCCTCCAGGTTCACGTACCAATTGCGGAACCTCCAGCCCGGTTCCCAGAAGAGCCACACCGACCAGGGCTCGCCGGGGCGCGCCAGCTTCAGGACGCCGGTGCCGAACCAGCGGTCGCGCTGGAGGGCCCGCGGCTTGGTGTAGCGGGTGGCGAGCGGCTCGCGGTGCACCGGGGTGCCGTCGGCGAGCACCGGCTTCACGCACTCGGTGCCGGGCGCCATCCACACGGCGAGCAGCTCGTCGGTGTCCTGGACGACGGTGACCGGACGGCAGATGTGGAAGCCGTCGCCCCCGTTGGCGCGGTAGCGCCACAGGATCGGCTCACCGGGCGCCCAGCGCCCTCCGCTCTCGGTCGTCCGGTCGTCGTCTGTCATGCGCAGATATTAGGTGCCATCGGCATACGACGCTGCGGTGCGTGTCACGAATACGCCATCCGGCCACGAGCCGTTACGGGTGCGTCATGCGCAGGACATCCAGCGCCTCGTCGAGCTGCTCCTCGGTGAGGTCGCCGCGCTCCACGTAGCCGCCCTCGATGACGACCTCCCTGATCGTCTTCCGCTCGGCGAGGGACTTCTTGGCGACCTTGGCCGCCTCCTCGTAGCCGATGTACTTGTTGAGCGGCGTGACGACCGAGGGGGACGACTCGGCGTACTCGCGGGCCCGTTCGCGGTTGGCGGTGATGCCGTCGACGGTGCGGTCGGCGAGCAGCCGCGACACGTTGGCGAGCAGCCGGATCGACTCCAGGACGTTCTTCGCGATGACCGGGAGCATCACGTTCAGCTCGAAGTTGCCCGCGGCGCCGGCCGCGGCGACCGTCGCGTCGTTGCCCGTGACCTGTGCGGCGACCATGAGCGTGGCCTCGGGGATCACCGGGTTCACCTTGCCCGGCATGATCGACGAACCGGGCTGCAGGTCCGGGAGGTTGATCTCCGCGAGCCCCGTGCGCGGACCCGAAGCGGCCCACCGCAGATCGTTGGCGATCTTCGTCAGGCCGACGGCGATGGTGCGCAGCTGGCCGCTCGTCTCCACGATCCCGTCGCGCGCGCCCTGCGCCTCGAAGTGGTCGCGGGCCTCGGTCAGCGGCAGCCCCGTCGCGCGCGCGACCTCGGCGATCACGGCTCCGGAGAAGCCGGGCGGGGTGTTGATGCCGGTGCCGACCGCGGTGCCGCCCAGCGGGAGTTCGGCGAGGCGGGGGAGCGAGGCGTTGAGCCGCTCGACCCCGTAGCGCACCTGCGCCGCGTAGCCGCCGAACTCCTGGCCGAGGGTGACCGGCGTCGCGTCCATGAGGTGCGTACGCCCCGACTTCACGACGTCGGAGAACTCGGCGGCCTTGCGCTCCAGGGACTCCGCCAGGTGCTCGAGCGCGGGGATCAGATCGTGCGTGACGGCCGCGGTGGCGGCGATGTGGATGGAGGAGGGGAACACGTCGTTCGACGACTGCGAGGCGTTCACGTGGTCGTTCGGGTGCACGTCGCGGCCCAGGCGCTCGGTGGCGAGCGTGGCCAGCACCTCGTTCGTGTTCATGTTCGACGACGTGCCGGAACCCGTCTGGAACACGTCGATCGGGAACTCGTCGTCCCAGCGGCCCTCGGCGACCTCGGCGGCCGCCGCGGCGATCGCTTCGGCGATGTCCTTGTCGATCACCCCCAACTCCGCGTTCACCGTCGCCGCCGCGCCCTTGATGCGGGCCAGCGCCTCGATGTGGGCGCGCTCGATGCGCTGCCCGGAGATGGGGAAGTTCTCCACGGCGCGCTGGGTCTGGGCCCGCCACTTCGCGGCGGCGGGGACGCGGACCTCGCCCATGGAGTCGTGCTCGATGCGGAATTCGCCGGCGTTGTCGCTCATGCCAGGTACAGCGCATACGAAGGTGGGGTTGTTCCGGACCGCCGGAACAACCCCACCTTCGTGTGACGCCTACGGGCTACGGGTCACGCGAGACCGGGGCCGCGCACCGGGATGTGCGTGAAGGTCGGCTCGGGCGCCGGGTTCTGGAAGAAGTCGTTGCCCTTGTCGTCCACGACGATGAACGCCGGGAAGTCCTCGACCTCGATCTTCCAGACGGCCTCCATGCCGAGCTCCTCGTACTCGACGACCTCGACCTTCTTGATGCAGTCCTGCGCGAGACGTGCGGCGGGGCCGCCGATGGAGCCCAGGTAGAAGCCGCCGTGCGTGTCACAGGCGTCCGTGACCTGCTTGGAGCGGTTGCCCTTCGCGAGCATGACCTTGGAGCCGCCCGCGGCCTGGAACTGCTCCACGTACGAGTCCATGCGGCCGGCCGTCGTCGGGCCGAAGGAGCCGGAAGCGTAGCCCTCGGGGGTCTTGGCCGGACCGGCGTAGTAGACCGGGTGGTCCTTCAGGTACTGCGGCATCTCCTCGCCGGCGTCCAGGCGCTCCTTGATCTTGGCGTGCGCGATGTCCCGGGCGACGACGAGCGGCCCCGTCAGGGAGAGGCGGGTCTTCACCGGGTGCTTGGTCAGCTCGGCGAGGATCGCGTCCATCGGCTGGTTCAGGTCGACCTTGACGACGTCGCTGGACTCGTCCTCGGCGAGGTGCTCGTCCGTGGTCTCCGGCAGGAAGCGCGCCGGGTCCGTCTCCAGCTGCTCCAGGAAGACGCCCTCCGCGGTGATCTTCGCGACGGCCTGGCGGTCGGCCGAGCAGGACACGGCGATGGCGACCGGGCAGGACGCGCCGTGCCGCGGCAGGCGCACCACGCGCACGTCGTGGCAGAAGTACTTGCCGCCGAACTGCGCGCCGATGCCGATCTTCTGCGTCAGCTCGAAGACCTTCTGCTCCAGCTCCTCGTCACGGAAGCCGTGCCCGAGCTCGGAGCCCTCGGACGGCACGTTGTCCAGGTAGTGCGCGGAGGCGTACTTGGCGGTCTTCAGGGCGTACTCGGCGG
The DNA here is from genome assembly GCF_052245995.1 of Streptomyces sp. SDT5-1. Classification (NCBI taxonomy): domain Bacteria; kingdom Bacillati; phylum Actinomycetota; class Actinomycetes; order Kitasatosporales; family Streptomycetaceae; genus Streptomyces; species Streptomyces sp. SDT5-1. The sequence continues at coordinate 5,301,133 of NZ_CM125963.1, forward strand.
AGGTGCCGCCCACCACGATGGCGAGGTGGTACGGCGGGCACGCGGCGGTGCCGAGCGAGCGGATCTTCTCCTCCAGGAACTTCATCATGGAGGACTCGTTCAGGACGGCCTTCGTCTCCTGGTACAGGAACGACTTGTTGGCCGAGCCGCCGCCCTTCGCCATGAAGAGGAACTTGTAGGCGTCGCCGTCCGTCGCGTAGAGCTCGATCTGCGCCGGGAGGTTGGAGCCGGTGTTCTTCTCCTCCCACATGTTCAGCGGGGCCATCTGCGAGTACCGCAGGTTCAGGTTCTGGTAGGCGTCGTAGATGCCCTTGGAGAGGGCCTTCTCGTCCTCACCTTCGGTGAGGACGTTCTGCCCGCGCTTGCCCATGACGATGGCGGTGCCGGTGTCCTGGCACATGGGGAGCACGCCCGCCGCCGCGATGTTCGCGTTCTTCAGCAGGTCGAGCGCCACGAACTTGTCGTTGCTGGAGGCCTCGGGGTCGTCGACGATGCGGCGCAGCTGCGCGAGGTGGTCGGGGCGCAGGTAGTGCTGGATGTCGTGGATGGCCTCGGCGGCCAGCTTGCGCAGCGCCTCCGGCTCGACCTTCAGGAACGTACGGCCGTCCGGCCCCTCAGCGGTGGACACGCCCTCGGAGGTCACCAACCGGTAGTTGGTGGTGTCCTCACCCTGGGGAAGCAGATCGGTGTACGCGAACTCCGGCATCTCGCCTTTTCCTCACTCGACAGACAGCAGCTGGCATCCGTTGGCAGCGCCAACCAGCGTAGAACCTGGTGGCGCGGCCGAGCCTGTGAGGTAAGGCTCAGTTGCCCGCGGGGAGCCCCGAGCGGGGGGTGTCGCGATCTATCGCGTTTCGGTACTCTGCTGTCGTGGACCTTCAAAAGCGCCCCTCGCAGCCCGCGCCCAGCGCTCCCGCAGCGGAGCCCACCGACCTGCGCGCGTCCGACGCCGACCGCGACCGGATCGCGGACATCCTGCGCGAGGCGCTCGCGGAGGGCCGGCTCGACGCGGAGGAGCACGCGGAGCGGGTCGACGGGGTGTACCGCGCGAAGACGGTCGGCGAGCTGGAGCCGCTGGTCCGCGACCTCCCCGGCCCGCACGCCGCGCCCCGGCGCCCCGCGCCCGACCCGGGGCCCGCCCCGAGCCGCCCCGCACCCGGCACGGTCCCGGCGGTGGCCGACGAGAACCTGGTGGCGGTCCTCAGCTCCACCACGCGCAAGGGCCGCTGGCGGGTGGGCCGCCGCACGCACGCGTACGCGATCTTCGGCAATGTGGAGATCGACCTGAGCGAGGCCCTCTTCGAGTATCCGCAGGTCTACATCAAGGCGGTCTCCGTGTTCGGGAACGTGGAGATCCGCGTCCCCGAGAACATCTCGCTGCGCGGCAGCGGCGCGGGCGTCCTCGGCAACTTCGAGGTGGACACCCTGGACGCGCGCGAGCCAGAGGCGCCCGTCGTCTACGTGGACGGGGTGGCGGTCCTCGGGAACATCGAGGCGAAGCCGAAGCGCGGCAAGCTCATCCAGAACCTGGAGAAGCACCTGCGCAAGCACTTCGGCTGACGGCTTCCGGGGCTTCGGAACTCAGTGCATAGGCGCCGACACAGCGGGTAGAGCTTGCTGCATCGTCGCTCGCTCGCGAAAGCCGTCGTAAGCCGTCGTCAGGAGTAGACCGTGCTGCACCCGCCGCATCAGTCCCTGCAGGTCACCGCCGTACCGCAGCAGCGCGAGCCAGTCAGGGGCAGGGACCAGGACGCTCCATGGCACACGGAGGCGGTGTGCAGGCGCGACGAGGCGGGACTCTTCTTCGCCCCTTCCAAGGAGCCGACCGCGGCGCGCCTCGCGCGCGAGGAGGCGGCCAAGCGGGTCTGCGCCCGCTGCCCCGTGATGGTCGAATGCCGCGAACACGCCCTGCTCCAGCCGGAACCGTACGGCGTCTGGGGCGGCCTCACGGCGGCGGAACGCCGCGTCGTGCTGGCGCGCAGGCGCCGCCGCGAGGTGGAGTTGAAGAAGACGCCGCGAACGGCTCTGGCCGGTTAGATCAAGCCCCGCCGGCGATCGAGGCGCGGGGTCCGGGGCGGCGCCCCGAGGCGTCAACCACGGACCCCCGCAACCTACTTGGCCCGGTCGAAGTCGATCGCGCTGTAGGCCCGCAGCTTGCTCAGCCGGTGCGTCGAGTCGATCTGCCGGATCGTCCCGGACTTCGACCGCATCACGAGCGACGACGTGTGCGCCCGCTCGGAGTCGTACCGCACGCCCCGCAGCAGCTCGCCGTCGGTGATCCCGGTCGCGACGAAGAAGATGTTCTCGCCGGACACCAGGTCGTCCGTGGACAGCACCCGGTCGAGGTCGTGCCCCGCGTCGATGGCGCGCTGCCGCTCCTCGTCGTCCTTGGGCCACAGCTTGCCCTGGATGACACCGCCCAGGCACTTGATCGCGCAGGCCGAGATGATCCCCTCGGGCGTACCGCCGATGCCGAGCAGCAGGTCGACGCCCGAGCCCTCGCGCACGGCGAGGATCGAACCGGCGACGTCACCGTCCGAGATCAGCTTGATCCGGGCGCCGGTCTCCCGGACCTCCTTGATGATCCCCTCGTGGCGCGGCCGGTCGAGGATGACCACCGTGATGTCCTCGGGGGCGCGCTTCTTCGCCTTCGCGACACGGCGGATGTTCACCGACACCGGGGCGTTGATGTCGACGAAGTCGGCGGCCTCGGGGCCGGTGACCAGCTTGTCCATGTAGAACACGGCGGACGGGTCGAACATCGTGCCGCGGTCGGCGGCGGCGAGCACGGCGATCGCGTTCGGCATGCCCTTGGCGCAGAGCGTCGTGCCGTCGATCGGGTCGACGGCGATGTCGACCTCGGCGCCGGTGCCGTCACCGATGCGCTCCCCGTTGAAGAGCATCGGGGCCTCGTCCTTCTCGCCCTCGCCGATGACGACCACGCCGTTCATCGAGACGGTGGAGACGAGCGTGCGCATGGCGCGCACGGCCGCGCCGTCGGCGCCGTTCTTGTCGCCGCGGCCCACCCAGCGCCCTGCGGCCATGGCCGCGGCTTCGGTGACCCGGACGAGCTCCAGGGCGAGGTTGCGGTCCGGGGCCTCGGAGGGGACCTCGAGTTCGGACGGAAGCTGGTGATGCTCGGTCATCGAGACGCACCTTTCTGTTCCGGGATTCACCGGGTTGTTCGGCTTCACCGGGATACGACGACGGCCGGAGGAGAGGTTGGTATGGGAGGACTCTATCGTCAGTCCGACAATCTGAGCAGACCGCCCCACGGATGAGCGGGCGTGTGCATGTCGGACCGCGCAATTCCGGCCCTCCCGGCAGTGATCATCGGGCGACCTGCGACGATGGGGCGCGTGGCAGGAAGAAACGGTAAGAAGACGGTCGGCAGCCTGGTCCTCTCGCTCGGCGTCTGTGTCGTCGCGGCCGGCGTGATCTACCTCTTCGTCCCGCACGACGACTCCGGGGAACCGCCGGTCAAGCGCGTGGACTACAAGGTCGAGCTGTCGACGGCCCGGCGCGCGGCCTCGTACCCGGTGGCGGCGCCCACGGGTCTCTCCGACGCCTGGAAGGCGACTTCGGTGCGCTACCAGGGCGCCTCGAACGACACGTGGCATCTCGGCTTCCTCGACCCCGAGGGCCAGTACGTCGCCGTGGAGCAGGCGGCCGGGCACTCGAAGGGGTTCATCAACGAGGCGAGCCAGGGCGCGAACGCGACGGGCCGCACGCAGCGGATCGGCGGCGAGACCTGGGAGCGCTACAAGGGTGAGAAGTACGACGCCCTGGTCCTCAAGCAGGAGAAATCGACGACCCTGGTCACCGGCACCGCCGACTTCGGGCAGCTGACGAAGATGGCCGAGGCGCTGGAGATGAAGCGCGAGAAGGCGTAGTCACCGCGTAGAGCACAGCAGAAGGGCCCCGACCGGAGTCGGGGCCCTTCTGCTGTGCTCTGTTGTGTGCCGGACGGGATCAGATCGTCGTGATGACCTGGTCCTGCTCCAGGCGCGGGGAGCGCGGGAACCAGGCGTCCTCGCCCGGCTTGCCGATGTTGATGATCATCAGCGGGCTGTGGTCGTCGTCCAGGAACTCCTTCTGGACGCCGGCGAAGTCGAAGCCGGTCATCGGGCCCGCGGCCAGGCCGGCGGCGCGGACGCCGATGATGAAGTACGCGGCCTGGAGCGTCGCGTTCAGCGTGCCCGCCTGCTCGCGGACCGGGCGCTCCGAGAAGAACATGTCCTTGATCGCCGGAGCGTGCGGGAAGAGCTGCGGCAGCTCCTCGTGGAACTCGTGGTCCGTGGAGAGGATCGCGACGAGCGGGGCGGTGGCGGTCTTCGGCTGGTTGCCCTCGGCCATGTGCTTCACGAGGCGCTCGCGGGCCTCGGGGGAGCGGACCAGGGTGATGCGCAGCGGCGACTGGTTGAAGGCGGTCGGGCCGTACTTGACCAGGTCGTAGATGGCCGCGATCTGCTCGTCGGTCACCGGCTCCGACGAGAACGTGTTCGCGGTGCGGGCCTCGCGGAACAGCAGGTCCTGGGCGGCGGGGTCAAGAACGAGAGACATGGATCAACCTTCTCGGTACGACGGTCACGGCGAGGCGATCCGTTCGTTCCGGATCAGCCAACACGAATGACCGTACGCCGATGAGGTTCAATGTTCAACCAAACTCTTCGTGATCCTGTTCACTCCTCCTCGTCGTCGGCCTCGTCCCCGGCCTCCTCCGGCTCCTCCTCGCCCTCCTCCGCGAGCGCCGCGTCGAGGCGCGCCCGCGCCCCGTCCAGCCAGCGCCTGCACACCTTCGCCAGCTCCTCGCCGCGCTCCCACAGGGCGAGGGACTCCTCCAGCGACGTGCCGCCGGCCTCGAGCCGCCGCACGACGTCGATCAGCTCGTCCCGCGCCTGCTCGTAGCCCAGCGCCTCGTCGGCCGCCTTGGTCGTCATCCTGTTGTCCGTCCTCACGCTTCGGTTACTCGTACGGTGAATTCGCCCTCGGCGACGCGGGCCCGCAGCTCCTCGTCCGCCGCCACCTCGTCCGGCGCGCGCACCACGTGCCCGTCCGGCTTCTGGAGCACCGCGTAGCCCCGCTTCAGGGTGGCCGCGGGGGAGAGCGCGACCACGCGCGCGTGCGTGTGCGTCAGCTCCGACTCCGCCCGGTCGAGGAGATGGCCGAGGGTGCGCCGGGACCGCTCGGTGAGCGCCGCGACCTGCTCCTCGCGCTCCTCGATCATGCGGTGCGGGTCCTCTATGCACGGCCGGGCGAGCGCCGCCGCGAGCCCCCGCTCCTCCCGCTCCAGGAGCGCCTCCACGCTGCGCCGCGCCCGGTCCCGCAGCCAGCGCACCCGCTCGTACTCCTCCCCGACGTCCGGCACGACCTTCTTCGCCGCGTCCGTCGGCGTCGAGGCCCGCAGGTCCGCCACGTAGTCGAGCAGCGGGGTGTCCGGCTCGTGCCCGATCGCCGAGACGACCGGTGTGCGGCAGGAGGAGACCGCCCGCACCAACTGCTCGTCGGAGAACGGGAGGAGGTCCTCCACGCTGCCGCCGCCGCGCGCCACGATGATCACGTCGACGTCGTCGATCGCGTCCAGCTCCTTGACGGCCTGCACGACCTGCGGCACCGCGTGCACGCCCTGCACCGGTACGTTCCGCACCTCGAAGCGGACCGCGGGCCAGCGGTGCCGCGCGTTCTCGAGGACGTCGCGCTCGGCCGCCGACGCCCGGCCGCAGACCAGGCCGATGAGCTGCGGCAGGAACGGCAGCGGCCGCTTGCGGTCCGCCGCGAACAGGCCCTCCGCGGCGAGCGCCTTCTTCAACTGCTCCAGGCGCGCGAGCAGTTCACCGACGCCGACCGGCCGGATCTCGGCGGCCCGCAGCGAGAGCTGGCCGCGCGGCGCGTACCACTCCGGCTTCGCGTGGACGACGACGCGCGAGCCCTCGCGGACGACGTCCGCCACGGCGTCGAACACCTGCCGGTAGCAGGTCACCGACACCGAGATCTCGTGCGACGGATCGCGCAGCGTCAGGAACACCACGCCGGCGCCCGGTCTCCGGGACAGCTGCGTGATCTGCCCCTCGACCCACACCGCGCCGAGCCGGTCGATCCATCCCCCGATGAGCCGCGACACCTGGCCGACGGGCAGCGGGGCGTCCGCGGACGTGTTGACAGCCATGCCGCGAGCGTAGCCGCAGGCACCGACAACACCGGCAGTCGTGGGCGGCGCCGCCGTAAGGAACGGTTCAGCCGGCCGTGTCGCCGCGCGGTGACGGCACGGTCGGCTCCCCGCCCCGCTGGGCCGCCAGCACCACCAGGCCCACCACCAGCCAGATCGCGCCCACCACCTGCGCCGTGGGCGACGCCTCCACGATCACCGCGATCGTGATCGCCGCACCGACGACCGGCACCAGGATGTGCCGCCACCAGCTCACCGTGTCCCCACGGCGGCGTACCGCGAAATACCCCACCACGCTCGCGTGCAGCAGCGTGAAGGCCGTCAGGGCGCCGATGTCGACGACCGACACCAGGTGGTCCATGCCGTCGTCCCTGCTCGCCGCCCACACCGCCGCGACCAGCGTGATCACCGCGGCGAGCAGCAGCGCGACGCGCGGCACCCCGGAGTACGTCCGCGACAGGGCCTTCGGGAGCCGCCGGTCGCGGGCCATCGCGAACAGCAGCCGCCCGGCCGCCGCCTGCCCGGCCAGCGCCGCGAACGCCGCGCCGATCGCCTTGCTCACCGCCACCAGGTCGTGCAGCCAGGTGCCGACGGACGCGTCCACGGCGTCGTAGAAGGCGCTGCCCTGCTTGCCGGGCTCGGCGACCAGCTGCGCCGACGAGGTGGGTTCGAGCAGCGCCACCAGGTACGTCTGCGCGACGAACAGCACACCCGTGAGGGCGAGGCAGAACAGCACCGCGCGCGCGACCTTCGCCGAGCCCCCGGTGACCTCCTCCGCGAACGAGGCGATCGCGTCGAAGCCCAGGTACGACAGGACCGCCACGGACACCGCGCCGATCACCGCCGACAGCGCGAACGCGCCCTGCGTGCCGTCACCGGTCAGCGGCGACAGCCAGTCGCGCTGCGGCCCGTCCGTGGCGAGGACGACGATCGCCGCGACCACGAAGACCAGCAGCACCACGATCTCGAGCGCCAGGACCGCGAAGCCGACCTGCGCCGCCGCCCGCACGCCCCACAGGTTGAGCAGCGTCGTGACGACCACGGCGATCGCCGTCCACACCCACTGGGACACGGAAGGGACGAGGGAGTTCATCGCGATGCCGGCGAAGAGATACGCGACCGCGGGGATCAGCACGTAGTCGAGCATCGCCATCCAGCCCGCGATGAACCCGGGCCCTTTTCCGAGACCCGCGCGCGCGTAGGCGAACACCGAGCCCGCCTGGGGGGCCACCTGGACCATCTGGGCGTAGCTGAACGCGGTGAACGCCATCGCGATCGTCGCGACGATGTAGACGAGCGCCACGGCGCCGTGCGATTTGGCGTCCAGGGTGCCGAAGACGCCGACGGGCGCCATCGGGGCGATGAAGAGCAGCCCGTAGACCACGAGGTCCCGGAATCCGAGACTGCGCCGCAGCCCGGCCTCTTCATGAGTGGTCTCGACGGACATGGTGCCTCCGTAGATCGCGCAGACCCCCAGTCTCCCCACCGCCGCGATCTTTAGCCCCTCGGGTACGCCCTTACGATGGGGAGCATGACTGCAACGCCTGGCTCCCGCCGCGTCCTGCTCGCCGCCCCCCGGGGTTACTGCGCCGGTGTGGACCGTGCCGTGATCGCCGTCGAGAAGGCCCTCGAGCAGTACGGGGCCCCCATCTACGTCCGCCACGAGATCGTGCACAACAAGTACGTCGTGGAGACCCTGGAGCGGAAGGGCGCCATCTTCGTCGAGCAGACGGAGGAGGTCCCCGAGGGCTCCATCGTGATGTTCTCGGCGCACGGTGTCGCCCCGACCGTCCACGAGGAGGCCGAGCGCGGCAAGCTCGCCACCATCGACGCCACCTGCCCCCTGGTGACCAAGGTCCACAAGGAGGCGATCCGCTACGCCAAGGACGACTTCGACATCCTCCTGATCGGGCACGAGGGCCACGAGGAGGTCATCGGCACGTCCGGCGAGGCCCCCGAGCACATCACGCTCGTCGACGGCCCCGAGGACGTCGCCAAGGTCGAGGTCCGCGACCCGGAGAAGGTCGTCTGGCTCTCCCAGACCACGCTGTCCGTCGACGAGACGATGGAGACCGTCGACGCCCTGAAGACGAAGTTCCCCGGCCTCGTCTCGCCGCCCAGCGACGACATCTGCTACGCGACCCAGAACCGTCAGCTCGCCGTGAAGCAGATGGGCGCCGAGTCCGACCTCGTCATCGTCGTCGGCTCCCGCAACTCCTCGAACTCCAAGCGGCTCGTCGAGGTCGCGAAGATCGCGGGCGCGCGCGAGGCCTACCTCGTGGACTACGCGTCCGAGATCGACGAGGCCTGGCTCGAGGGCGTCACGACCGTCGGCGTCACCTCCGGCGCCTCCGTCCCCGACGTCCTCGTCGAGGAGGTCCTGGAGTACCTGAAGCAGCGCGACTACGCCGACGTGGAGATCGTGAAGGCGGCCGAGGAGTCGATCACGTTCTCGCTGCCCAAGGAGCTCCGCCGCGACCTGCGCGCCGAGGCCGCCTCCCTGGTGGGCGGTACGCAGGAGTCCGCTTCCGGGGAGTGACTGTCGGTCTCCCGTCGTAACGTGGAGTCATGCAGATCTTCGGTGTGGACATCGGCGGATCCGGGATCAAGGGCGCTCCGGTCGACCTGGAGCGCGGCGATCTCGCCCAGGAGCGGCACAAGGTGCTGACCCCGCACCCGGCCACGCCCGAGGCGGTGGCCGACGGGGTCAAGGAGGTCGTCGAGCACTTCGGTGACGCCCGCCCGGACCGGGTGGGCATCACGTTCCCCGGCGTCGTCACCGGCGGCTCCACGATCCGTACGGCGGCGAACGTCGACAAGAGCTGGATCGACGTCGACGCGCAGGACCTGCTGAGCAAGAAGCTCGGCGGCCTCCCGGTGACGGTCATGAACGACGCGGACGCCGCGGGCGTCGCCGAGATGCACTTCGGCGCGGGCCGCGGCCGCAGGGGCACCGTCCTGGTGCTCACCTTCGGTACGGGCATCGGGAGCGCCCTGTTCAGCGAGGGCGTCCTCGTGCCGAACACGGAGCTGGGCCACCTGGAGCTGAACGGGCACGACGCGGAGAAGCACGCGTCCACGAAGGCGCGCGAGGACCACGACCTCAGCTGGGAGCACTGGGCGCGCCGCGTCCAGAAGTACCTGGCGCACGTGGAGATGCTCTGCTCGCCCGAGCTGTTCATCATCGGCGGCGGCGTCAGCCGCAAGGCGCACAAGTTCCTGCCGCTGATCAAGGGCATCAAGGCCGAGATCGTCCCGGCCGAGCTGCAGAACAACGCGGGGATCGTGGGCGCGGCGATGGCCGCATCGCGCGCGTAGTCGCGCAGTCGCGCAGTGCGGGGCGGCGGCTAGGCGGTGCGGCGGCGCTGCCCCGGCGCCTGCGACGCGGCCTTCTCGCCGGACGGCTGCCTGCCGCCACCGGCACCGGCCCGGCGCACGGCGGCCCGCCTGGCCATCAGGCGCAGCTTCCGTACGGTCACGATCGCGCCGGTGACGAACGTCCCGCCGTACAGCCACACCGCGTTCATGGCCAGCGTCGTCGCGAAGCCCATGACCTGCGGGCCGAAGCCGCCGGTGCCCTCGGAGATCGGCACGATGCCGACGGCGAACGCGATGGGCACCGCGACCGGCGCCGTCACCAGGTCGGCGCCCCGCACCCACAGCGCGGTGAGCGCGCCGACGAGCAGGAACACCACCCCGTAGAACGCACCGGAGCTGCTGAACAGCAGGCTGTCGATCAGCCCGACCAGGAGCATCGCGAGCACGCAGAACAGTCCGCTGCCGCGCCCCGTGAGCCGGGGGTTCGGGAAGCGGAGGGTCCTGCGCCCGCCGCCCGGGGCGGGCCGGGGCGCGCGGGCGGCCCGGTACACGGTGGCGGACCCGCCGGACGGCGCGGCGGCACCGTCCTGATCGCCCTGCGCCTGCGGCGGCAGCGGGGGCGTGCGGCGGGGGCGGGCCTGCGGGGGACGCGTCCTGGGTTGCTCCACAAGGCCAACATAGATGCGCTTATGTGCCCAATGGCCCAAGGGACACGCACTTTGGCAGACCTTGACGCACCTTGGCCGAAGTGGGCCCGGTCGGGTGAGGCCGTAGACTGGTGGATCGCCCAGCCCCACACCCACCACATCACGTACGGGAAGTCGCAACGTGTCGCTCACGATCGGAATCGTCGGTCTGCCGAATGTCGGCAAGTCGACCCTGTTCAACGCCCTGACCAAGAACGACGTGCTCGCGGCCAACTACCCGTTCGCCACGATCGAGCCGAACGTCGGCGTGGTCGGCGTCCCGGACGCCCGCCTCACCAAGCTGGCCGAGATCTTCTCCTCCCAGAAGGTCCTCCCGGCCACCGTCGACTTCGTCGACATCGCGGGCATCGTGCGCGGCGCCTCCGAGGGCGAGGGCCTGGGCAACAAGTTCCTGGCGAACATTCGCGAGTCCGACGCGATCTGCCAGGTCATCCGCGCGTTCCAGGACGAGAACGTCGTGCACGTCGACGGCAAGGTCGCGCCCAAGAACGACATCGAGACGATCAACACCGAGCTGATCCTCGCCGACCTCCAGACCATCGAGAAGGTCCTGCCGCGCCTCCAGAAGGAGTCGCGCATCAAGAAGGACATCGCCCCGAAGGTCAAGGCCGTCGAGGCGGCCAAGGAGATCCTGGAGCGCGGCGAGACCCTCTCCTCGCAGGGCATCGTGCAGGGCTCCGGCAACGAGGAGCTCCTCCACGACCTGCACCTCCTCACGACGAAGCCCTTCCTCTACGTCTTCAACGTCGACGAGGACGAGCTCACGGACGAGGCCTTCAAGGAGGAGCAGCGCGCGCTCGTCGCCCCGGCGGAGGCGATCTTCCTCAACGCCAAGCTGGAGGCGGACCTCGCCGAGCTCGACGAGGAGGAGGCCCTCGAGCTCCTCCAGTCCGTCGGCCAGGACGAGCCGGGCCTCGCCACCCTCGCCCGCGTCGGCTTCGACACCCTCGGCCTCCAGACCTACCTCACGGCAGGCCCCAAGGAGTCCCGCGCCTGGACCATCAAGAAGGGCGCCACGGCCCCCGAGGCGGCCGGCGTCATCCACACGGACTTCCAGAAGGGCTTCATCAAGGCCGAGGTCATCTCCTTCGACGACCTCGTCGAAACGGGCTCCGTCGCCGAGGCCCGCGCGGCCGGCAAGGCCCGCATGGAGGGCAAGGACTACGTGATGCAGGACGGGGACGTGGTGGAGTTCCGGTTCAACGTGTAGCGGCTGACGTAGCGCCACGTCGCTGACCTGGCAAACGCGCAGGTCAGAGGGGGTCCGACTCTTCGGAGTCGGGCCCTTGGTTTTTTCCCGCGCTGGGATGGTGCTGGGATAGCTGTCCACACGTCATCTTCACGACTCTGGGGCCCGTGCAGATCCAGACCGTGGCACTTTTCCTACTCGTTTGACACAATCGGGGGTATGGCTGAGACGACGTACAGCATCGGGGAGGGCCCGGCGACGCGGGTGAGCCTGTCGCTGCCCGAAGGGACCGCGGAGGCGATCCGGGCGCGGGTTGGCAAGCGGGAGTTCTCCGCGTTCATCGCCGAGGCGGTCGAGCGTGAGCTGCGCGGGCAGGTTCTGGACGAGTACCTGGCGGACTATGAGAGCCGCAAGGGGCCGGTTTCCGGGCCGGCTCGTCAGCGGGCGCGGCAGGTCTTCGACGAGGTGTTCGCCGAGGAGGGCGAGTGGCCCGCCGCAGGTTGAGTCACGAGGGGACGCTGGTCCTCGACAGCGAGGGGCTCTCGAAGCTGCTCGCCGACGACGAGCAGGTGGTGGCTCTGATCGCTGAGGCGCGTTCGCGCGGCATGGAGGTCGTGATCAGTGCGCTCACCATCATCGAAGCCGTGCACGCCCGTACGAACAAGTCCCGACTGGACTGGGTGCTTTCCGGGCTGCGGGTCGTCCCGGTGGGCGACGAGGAGGCGAGGGCGGCCTCGAAGCTGCTGATGAATGCCGGGTTGCACGGACACAAGTACGCGATCGACGCGGCCGTCGCCGAGGCCGCGCTGCGACAGCACCGCCCCGTGGTCATGCTGACCTCCGATATCGACGACATGACCAAGCTGTGCGGCGATCGGGTCCGGCTCGTGGCGGTGTGATTTCCCTTGGTCCGGCTCAGTAGGAGCGGGGTCCGTAGGGGCTCCAGTGACCGAGGAAGGGCTTGAGGTCGTCGCCGCCGGGTTTCGGCGGCGTGGGCAGTTTCGGCGCTGAGGCCGCTGCGGACCGCCCTCAACCTCGGCTTTCGTCTCCGGGGCGTCCATGTCCCAGTGAGCCAGCTCATTCCGGTGCTCCTTGACGGCGGTGATGCGGCGCATGAGTGGGAGCGTCGGCCGCTCGCAGGTAGAGGTGCGCTCAAAAGGAAGCGGATTCGGTCAGGCTCCGGGCCGGGAACGGTGCACGTGGTGAGGCGGGCCAGGTGGCTATACAGCCTCGTCGAGCATTGCGGACTGGACCGACTCGCTTTCGACGCCGATGACTTCGACGGTCACGCCGCGAGCGGCGAGGGCCTTCGCGGTCTGGGCCAGGGTGATGGCGGAGAACGGGAAGAGGGAGTCCGGCGTGAGCTTGGCTCCGTCCTTCAGAAGGATCGCGAAGACGACGCGGCGCGGGGTGAAGTCCTCGGGGATGCTGCGGGCCGGATCGCTGTTGACGTGTACGGACCGGGCGAACTCCGCGCGTACGGCCGCGCTCTCGAAGAGGAGCTCAACGGAGACGCGCGCCTGGCTGAACAGGTGACTCAGCGGGCTTGAGGAGTGCGCGGGCTTCACGAGGACAAGAGTGTCGTCCTCGGTGAACAGGTCGCAGATCTCGACGGAGTTGCTTGCCCGAAAGGGGTTGTGGACGTTCTTCTTGTCCAGGCAGACCCAGCCGCGACGGGCCTGGGCGGCCAGCTTGTTGTAGTCGCCTTCGTCTACGGGACGCATCACGCGCATACCCTTCTTGTTGAGCTTCTCGACGAGCGGCCAGCGGGGGAGATCGACGGAGGGCGTGTTGGGGAACAAGGGGGCCACGGTCTCGTTGACGTTGCGCAGGTAGCCCGCCCCGAGCTCGTACCACTCACCGTCGAGCAGACAGAACGTGCGGGAGCCGAGGGAGAAAGTGGCCTCGATCCACTTCATGGCGGTTTCCTTGGACAGGGCTTCCAGGGAGGCGGTGCGCGGGGCGAGCGCGGTCCGTGCGGAGAGCGTGTCACGAAACAGTTCGACGGTGCCCTGCCGGAGCGCCGTGACGCGGGCGCCTGCCTTGATCACACGGGCCCGCTCCATGACGTAGTCGAGACTGAACTCGTCCCGGAGGTGGGGCGGACAGGACCCGATCTTGATGGTGCAGGCGGTGGATCGGGGCAGGTCGGTGCTCTGGGAGAAGGGGACGGCGGTCATGATCCGGCCGTCTGCGGGACGGCCGAGCGTGGCGTCCAGTTCCGCGTCGAGCGCGTCGATGAGGGAAGGGTCCTTGACCGCGGTGATGTGCTCGACGAAGGCCAGGTCGGGGTGGGGAACGACGTGCTCGCAGATCGCGGCGATGGCGCGGATGTCCTTGATCAGTGTGGCGGGGGTGGTGCCGAGTTTGATACGGAGACCGATGCCGCCCTCCGCGGTCATGGCCCCGTTCCTGGTGCCGCTCCCTGCGGTGAGGTCGACTTCGTCGAGGTAGCCGCCGAGGTGGCGGATGATCCGCCCGTGGTCCCGGAGTCCGAGTGCCGGTACGGAGGCGCCGGCAGGGATCAGGGAACTGTCGATGCGCGCCTGGCCGAGGACGCTGGCAGTGAAGTCCCGCACCTGACGCGGGTTGATGGCGCGGATACCGAAGGACAGACCGAAGTGCGCGTCCTTGAGCTGGGCGGGGAGAAGCCGGTAGCCCTGGTCGAAGCCGATCGCGTACACCACGTCGTCGACGGCGAGCACGAGCAGTGCGCCGGTGCGCTGCTCGCTCTGCAGCAGGTCCGACTCGTCGGTGAGCCGGAGGACATCCTTGCCCCAGGCGGCTTCCTCCTTCGCTACGGCGAAGGACACCGCGAGGGCGGGAACTCCCATGTGATCGCTGACGTCGCGCACGACCGCGTCCAGGGTGTCGAGGGCGTCGACGTCGAGGGCTTCGAGCATCGACTCAGGGGTCGCCTCGACGTGGGTCAGGCGGTACAGGGTGCGCTTCGACGCGGTGCTGGACACAGAGGTCTCCTGGGGCGAGGTTGCGGTGCGGTTCGGTAACACGAGCGGCCTTACGGGACGGGGGGTGTCGAGGCGGACAGGGGTGAGTGCCCGGCAAGGGAGCAGGAGGTGCGGCGATGAGGACGCCGGTGCGGTCGGACTCGTATGGGGCTGGCGTCCCGGCGGGTGGGTGCCGGGGTGATGGTGACGAAGGTGCCAGAAGATTGGAGGTGGAATTGTTCGAGAACCTGATAACCCTGGTTATCAATCGCTGGCAAAGCTGAGAGCTCGACCGCCTGTAGCGTGTGAGGTGCCCTGGGAGAAACGTTCTCGACCGAGAGCACGAGGCAGTCGTCACGAAGGGAGCGGAACCACATGGCCGGCACACGTGAAGCAACCGCTCCCATCCTGCCCGAGGAGATCTCCTGGCGGATCAGTTACGCCGAAATCGGGACCTTGGCCCAGGTCCAACGTCCCGTCGTCACCACCTGGGCCCGCCGGCACGCGGATTTCCCCGAGCCTGTCGCGTACGAGGGGGCCAGCCCGCTCTTCGACGGCCGTGAAGTCGCCGCATGGCTTCTGTCCACCGGCCGCGGCAATGCCAACGCTGGCCAGATCCGGGCGGAGCTGGTGCTGCACACCCTGTCCGCCTGGCGGCGCTTGATCCCCGCCCGCACCCTGGTCGACACGGTGACGGCGCTGCTCTGCCTGCGCCAGCTCCTCGACGAACCCCTTGCCGACCTGCCCTGGCAGGCGATCCTGGAGCGTGCCGCCGAGACCGACTTCGACGACACCTTCCTCCAAAGAGAGCTGCGGGACTTGCCGGACGCCGACCGTCAGGGCCCCCTGCTTGCCGTGCTCGCCGACCAGCTCACCGAGGCCGCCTACACCCCGGCCGAAGCGCTCGAACGGGTCATGGACGCGCGCCGCCGCCTGGGCTGCGACGACCTCGTCGCCGATGAACCGATTCCGCTGGTGAGCCGGACGATGGCCCGCCTGACCGGCCTCGCGCGGCTGAACGAGCGCGAGGAAGGAGCGACGGCCGCCGTCCTGCATCCCCGCAGCGGCGACCTGCTGGTCGCCCTGCACGAATCCGTGTCCGACGCCGAGGACTCACCTTTCTTCCTCTCCGCGGACCCGATGCCAGACATGGCCCGGCTCGCCCGCCGCCGCCTCATGGCACAGGGCGTCCAGGAATTCGAGATGGACCTTGCGGACGGCGAGGAACTGGCCACGGAAGACTGGGGAAACCCGCACGTCATCGCCTGCTGCCTGCCTTATGAGGCGGCCGAGACCCGCAGCCCGCTCGCCGTCCTGCAGAGCCTGCAGGACCTCACCGACCTCCTCGCCGAGGACCGCACGGCCGTCGTCCTGGGACCCGCCGACGCGCTCGTCCGGCCTCTGCCCGCCCGCGGGGAAGCGGACCGTCTGCGCCGGGATTTCCTGGAACGGCATCTCCTCAAGGCCGCGATCAGCCTCCCCGAAGGCGTACTTCCTTTCCGCCCGGCCCACCGCACCGCGATCTGGATCCTGCACCGCACCCCTGAAGACAAGCGCACCGGCCAGGTCCTCCTCGCCGACCTCTCCTCACGCAGCCTCACCCCGCAGACCCTGGACGCGCTGGCCGAGGACATCGACATCTTCCGCGACGCCGGCTGGCGGGCAGACAGCCGCCACGAACCGCGCAACGCCGCCGTCGTCCGGGCCACCGCGCTGACCGGCGCACCCGGCGCCGCGTTCACCCCACAGCACCGCCCGCACGCCGACCGCTACACCCGCACCGTCGTCGAACGCCCAGCCCGCATCTCCGAGACCGAACTCCGGCTCCAGCAGCTGATCGACGCCACCCGCAGCGCCCTCGACCAAGCGCCCACGATCCGCGCCAACGCCGTCCTGCGCCCCGACGACCAGCCGGCCCGCCGCACCACCGTGGCCCGCCTACTCAAGGACCGCCGCCTGCGCCGACTGCCCGGCCACCGCATCGCCGCCGAACACCTCCTCACCGGCGGCGCGGGCCACTACACGGTCCTCACCCCGGCCGAGGTCACCGGCAGCGCGCCGGTCGACAGCCACCGCATCGACCGCGCCGTACTCCACACCACCTACGAGCACGCCTACTTCACCGAACCCGGCGACATCGTCGTCACCGCCACCCCGAGCTTCGGCGCGTACGTCGACGACGAGGGCCTGTCGGTGGTGGCCTTCCCCGCCCGCGTCCTGCGAGCACGGCCCGATGCCGAGCACCCTGTACGGCCTCGCGTCCTGGCGGCGCTCCTGCGCTCGGCGGCCACCGAACACCGGCGGGTGAGCGGCGCGGTCCGCTCCGCCCGCCGCATAGAAGACCTCCTCATCCCCGACCTCCCCAGCGACGAGGCCGAGCGCTACGACGCGCTCCTGGCCGACATCGCCCGCCGAACAGCCCTGCTGCGCCAGCACGCGGCGGCCCTCGACGACCTGACCACACTG
Source organism: Streptomyces sp. SDT5-1 (assembly GCF_052245995.1). NCBI lineage: Bacteria > Bacillati > Actinomycetota > Actinomycetes > Kitasatosporales > Streptomycetaceae > Streptomyces > Streptomyces sp. SDT5-1. Next base: position 5,317,927 of record NZ_CM125963.1, read on the forward strand.
ACCGCCGCCGGCCTCGTCGACGGCACGCTGACCCTCACCGAACCCCCTCTCGTCCGACCCTCGTCCGACTCGTGAAGGAGACCCGAGCGCCCATGCCTCCCCGGAAGAAGAAGCCCGCCGACCAGGCGGAGCTGTTCACCGCCTCCACGCCCAAGGAGATCCAGGCCATCCTCTGGAAGGCCGCCGACAAGCTGCGCGGCTCTATGGACGCCAACCAGTACAAGGAGTTCGTCCTCGGCCTGATCTTTCTCAAGTACGTCTCCGACGCCTTCGAAGAGCGCCGCGAACAGCTCGCCAAGGAACTGGCAGAGGAAGGCATCGCCGAAGACCGCCTGGAGGAGTTCCTGGAGGACCAGGACGAGTACACCGGGCACCACGTCTTCTGGGTCCCCGAGAGCGCCCGCTGGTCCTCGATCTCCGCCAACGCCAAGAGCGGCACCGTCGGCGAGGTCCTCGACCAGGCCATGGACGCCATCATGAAGGCCAACCCGTCGCTGACCGGCGTCCTCCCCAAGATCTTCAACAAGGACAATGTCGACAAGAAGCGCCTGGCCGAACTCGTCGACCTCATCACCGACGCCCGCTTCGGCGGCAGCGACGACAAGCCCGCCCAGGACGTCCTCGGCGAGGTCTACGAGTACTTCCTCGGCAACTTCGCCCGTGCCGAAGGAAAGCGGGGCGGCGAGTTCTACACCCCGAGCAGCGTCGTCCGCCTCCTGGTGGAGGTCCTGGAACCGTACGAGGGCCGCGTGTACGACCCGGCCTGCGGCTCCGGCGGCATGTTCGTCCAGGCTGCCAAGTTCATCGAGGCCCACCGGGGCCGCGGCCACAAGGCCGACATCTCCGTCTACGGCCAGGAACTCAACGAACGCACCTGGCGCCTGGCCAAGATGAATCTCGCCATCCACGGCATCGACGGCAACCTCGCCGCCCGTTGGGGCGACACCTTCGCCGACGACAAGCACCCGGACCTCAGGGCCGACTACGTCATGGCCAACCCGCCCTTCAACATCAAGGACTGGGCACGCAACGAGTCGGACCCGCGATGGAAGTACGGCGTCCCGCCGAGGGGTAACGCCAACTACGCCTGGCTCCAGCACATGATCAGCAAGCTGGGGGAGCGGGGAACCGCCGGTGTCGTCCTCGCTAACGGCTCGATGAGCAGCCAGCAGAGCGGGGAAGGGGAGATCCGGCAGGCGCTGGTGGATGGGGACATGGTGGCGTGCATGGTCGCGCTGCCGGCACAGCTGTTCCGGACGACGGCGATTCCGGCTTGTTTGTGGTTCCTGGCGAAGGACAAGTCGCCGGGGGGTGTGAAGGGGCAGAAGGCTGCGGCTACGGATCGCCGGGGCGAGATCCTGTTCATCGATGCCCGGGACATGGGCGAGATGGTCGACCGCACCGAGCGCGTCCTGACGGACGCCGACCTCGCGAAGATCGCGGGGACCTACCACGCATGGCGCGGGACGACGAGCGCGAAGGACGCGGGGGGGAAGTACGCGGACGTGCCGGGCTTCTGCGCGAGCGCGGACCTCAAGACGGTCCAGGAACACGGGTACGTCCTGACGCCCGGGCGGTACGTCGGAGCGGCCGAGGCGGAGGAAGAGGACGCCGAGGCGGTCGGGGAGAAGATCGCGCGGCTGACGGGGGAGCTGTACGAGCTGTTCGACAAGTCGGACGAGCTGGCCAAGATGGTGCGCGAGCAGCTGGGGAGGGTCGATGTCTGAATGGACTCGCACCACGCTTGACCAGCTTGTGAAGCTGCGTCGTGGACACGACCTTCCGACGGCGAGCCGGAACCCGGGAAATGTTCCGGTGGTCGGAGCGGCTGGGCCAAGTGGATTTCATGACACGGCGATCGCGAAGGCCCCCGGCGTCGTTGTTGGGCGCGCTGGGGCTTCCATGGGGCACGCTACATACTGCGCCGAAGATTTTTGGCCGCTCAATACTTCGCTTTACGTGACTGACTTCATGGGGAATGACCCTAGGTTTGTCTATCACCTGCTGGGAGAGATCGACTTTTCTGGATACAATTCCGGCGCTGCCCAGCCAATGCTTAACAGGAATTACATCACGCAGATTCCCATTAGTCTTCCGGAGCCTGATGAACAGCGCGCCATTGCGGCTGTACTTGGGGCGCTGGACGACAAGATCGCCGTCAATGAGCGCATCGTGGCTGCGGCGATGGAGCTGGGTGCGGCGAAGGCGGCGCAGGTTTCGGCGTCGGCGATGGAGTCGGGGGTGCTGGGTGACATCCTTGAGTTGAAGTACGGGAAATCCCTGCCCGCTGCCCGGAGGGTCGCCGGAGAAATTCCCGTGTTCGGGAGCGGTGGAATCAGTGGAACGCACATTGAGGCCCTGCTTGAGGGGCCCGGGATTATTATCGGCCGCAAGGGGACGGTTGGGTCGGTTTATTGGTCGGAGGGTGGATTCTTCCCAATTGACACGACATTCTATGTGCTGTGTCGCGGTAATGGGGTATCCATGGAATACGCGTACTTTCTCCTCAAGGGATTGGGGCTGGAGGAGATGAACTCGGATTCAGCTGTTCCTGGACTGAACCGGGATAGGGCTCTGTCGGTCCGGATCAAGGTTCCGGACGCGCACTCCATCCAGCGGTTCACAGTGGAAGCACGGGAGCTTTTCGCGATGTCGCGGGTGCGCGAGCAGGAGAACCAAACCCTCGCCACCCTCCGCGACACCCTCCTCCCCCAACTCATGTCCGGCCGCCTCCGCGTCAAGGACGCCGAGAAGATTGTCGAGGACCACGTATGACCACGCACGGGAACGACAACGGCAGCAGCGACACCCCCGACGGCCCCACCCCCGGCACCCCTACCCCCGACAACTTCCGCCCCCTCGAAATCGACTGGGAGTTCCTCGCCCTCGAAGAGCTCGTGGAGCTCGACTGGCCGAAGGCCGAGGGCAATGAGCTCGCGCCCAATTCCGGTCACCGCCGGTCCTGGGACGACCTGATCCTGTACTCCGATCTCCGCGAGGCCATCGAGCGGCTCAACCCCGACCTCCCCCCGGAGGCCGTCCGTGAGGCTCTCGCGACCGCCGCGACGCCGACCTCGCAGGACACGTACGAGGAGAACCGGACCGCGCACGGCTACCTGACCGGCGGCATCCACTCCGTCACGTACACCGACGCGCTCGGCGCCGAGCACACGCCGACCGTCCGGATCGTCGACCTGGAGAACGCGGACGCGAACACGTACCGCGCCGTCCATCAGGTGACTGTGATCAACGGTGAGCGCAACCGCCGCTTCGACCTCGTCCTGTACGTCAACGGTCTGCCGCTCGCCGTCATCGAGCTCAAGCGGGCCGGCGACCCGAACGCCACCCTCGCTGCCGCGCACACCCAGATCCGGCACTACGTCGAGGAGTTCCCGACCGCCTTCCGCTACAACGCGGTCGTACTGCTCTCCGACGGGATCACCGCGAAGTACGGCACCCCCTTCACCCCGTACGAGCACTTCGCCCCGTGGAACACCGACGAGTTCGGCGCCCGCGTGGACACCGTGGACGCTGCCGCCGTCCACGCCGACGCCGATGCCGACGTCCCGACCGGCCAGGACCTCGCCCTGCACGGCCTGTTCACCCAGCCCCGCTTCCTCGCCCTCGTCCGGTCCTTCATCAACTTCGTGCCCAGCAAGCGCATGAAGCGGATCGCGAAGCCGCACCAGTACTTCGCGGTCACCCGTGCCGCGGACGCCGTACGCCGCGCCGCCGCGACCGACGGCAAGGCCGGCGTGGTCTGGCACACGCAGGGCTCGGGCAAGTCCGAGGAGATGGTGCTGACCACCAACCTCGTCATGCGCGACCCCGCCCTGCACAACCCCACCGTGGTGGTCGTCACTGACCGTACCGACCTCGACGACCAGCTCTTCGACACGTTCAAGGAGAGCGAGGTCCTCCCGGAACAGCCCCACCAGTTCCTCAACCGCGCCGCACTCCGCGAAGAGCTCGCCGCCAAGCGCACCGGCGGCATCCTCTTCACCACCCTGCAGAAGTTCGGCCGCACCAAACAGGAGAAGGAGTCCGGGACCGACCACCCGCTCCTCTCCGAGCGACGCAACATCGTCGTCGTGGTCGACGAGGCCCACCGCAGTCACTACGACCACCTCGACGGCTACGCCCGCCACCTGCGCGACGCGCTCCCGCACGCCACGCTCCTCGCCTTCACCGGCACCCCGATCTCCGAGGCCGACCGCAACACCCGTGAGGTCTTCGGCGACTACATCGACACCTACGACCTCAAGCGGGCCGCCGACGACGGCGCGACCGTGAAGGTCTACCACGAGAGCCGCGTTGTCCAGCTTGTCCTCGACCGCGACGTCGACCCCGCCGCCATCGACACCGAGGCCGACCGCATCACCGACGGCCTGGACGACACCGAGCGCACCCGTGTCGAGCAGGCCGTCGCCACCATGAACGCCATGTACGGCACCCCCGCCCGGATACGCGACCTGACCCAGGACCTGGTCGAACACTGGGAAGCACGCCGTGCGGCGATGCTGCCCTTCGTCGCGGACGTCGACGACGCACCCGGCGGAGCCCCCGGCAAGGCGATGCTCGTCTGCGCCACCCGCGAGATCTGCGTCCGCGTCTACGACGCCCTGAAGGAACTGCGTCCCGACTGGCACACGGACGACCCCACCACCGGTGCCATGAAGATCGTCTACTCCTCGGACTCCCGCAAGGACTCCAAGGAGTTGCGCGCCCACGCCCTGCGCGACTCCCAGCGCAAGGCCGTCATCAACCGCGCCAAGGACCCCGAGGACGAACTCCAGCTCCTCATCGTCAACAACATGCTCCTGACCGGCTTCGACGCGCCGTCCATCCACACCATGTACCTGGACCGGCCGCTGCGCGGCGCCGGCCTGATGCAGGCCCTCGCCCGCGTCAACCGCCGCTTCCGCAAGAAGGAGGAGGGCCTCCTGGTCGGCTACGCCCCCCTCACCGAGAACCTCCAGAAGGCCATCGCCGAGTACTCCGCCGACGACCAGGCCGACCGGACCCTCGGTCAGGACATCGACCGCGCCCTGGACGAACTCCGCAACGAGTACGACATCCTCGACCAGATGCTCCTCGGCTGGAACTGGCGCGAACGCCTCTCCCGCCCCGACGCAAAGGCCTTCGTCAAGGCGGCCTACACCACCGCCGAGTACCTTCGCAGCCCCGCCACCCCGGGCAACAACCCCGACCAGCTCGACGACCCGAACCAGACCCTCAGCCGCCGCTTCCGCGAACACGGCTACCGCCTGGAACGCTTCTTCGCCCTGGCCGGCTCCTCCGCCGACATCTCCTCCCGGTTCACCGACCAGCCCTACTGGAAGCGCGACATCCAGTTCCTCGTCGAGGTCCGTACGTACATGGCGAAGCTCGACGCCATGGACCGCGAAGCCCGTGGCCTGCCCGTGGCCCGCGACGTCGCCCTCTACCTCTCCCAGCTCACCTCCGCCGTCGTCGAGACCGGCGGCGTCACCGACCTCTTCTCCGAGGCCGGACTGGACAAAGCCGACCTCACCCACCTCAACGACGCCCTCGTCGGCCGCCTGCAGAACAGTGAAACCCCGCACCTGGCCGCCGAAGCCCTGCGTCGCCTCGTCGAGCAGAAGATGCGCGAGCAGACCCGGCACAACATCGTCCGCCAGACCGCGTTCTCGGAGCGCCTCCAGGACCTGATGACGCGCTACATGCGCCAGCAGCTCACCAGCGCCGAGATCATCGCCCAGCTGGTGGAACTGGCCAAGACGGTTGCGGAGGACGCGCGACGAGGTGAGAAGTTCACCCCGCCGCTGGGCGACGACGAACTCGCCTTCTACGACGCGGTCGCCGACCTCGGCAGCGCCCGCGACCTCATGGGCGACGAGATCCTCTCCGGCATCGCCAGGGACCTCGTGGTCCAGGTCCGCAAGAACCTCAAGAAGGACTGGATAGCCCGCGAACCGGTCCGGGCCAGGCTCCGCGCCACCATCAGGCGCCTCCTGGCCCGCCACGGCTACCCGCCGGAGCAGTCCAAGGAAGCGATCGACCTGGTGATCCGCCAGATGGAACACTTCGCCGACAAGTGGTCCCAGGACGGCTCGGCCGCCGACGCATAGCCCTCGCTCATCTTGCTTCTGGCCCCGGCAAGCGTCTGTTTGCCGGGGCGGTCGTCTACCCGACCGGATGTCCTTCCTGGGGTCGGGCAGGGGCTGCGCCCGACCGCCTTATGGAAAAAGCAAATTCCCGTGCTGCGAGACGTGAGGTGCGTCAGGCCACTACTTTCAAGTCCGCGGAACGAACCGCAGAACTGCTAACTGCTGGTGGAACCGAGGGAGTCGTGGCATGTCGCAGCGAACGCTGCTGTTGGTGGTGGTCGTCCTGGCGTCCGTGGTGGTGGGGCTCGTGGCCGGCATCCTCGATTTCGTGGGCGCGGGAGAGGTCGTCACGGCCATCCAGAACGGTGGTGCCGCCTGCGGAGCCACTGTTCTCATCGGGTTGGCGGTCGTCTCCTGGCTGAGGTCGTCGTGACCCAGGAGGAATGGGCGAACGAAGAGGGGCGGCTGAAGTACCGGCGAGTGCTGCGGGCCGTCGAGAAGCTACGCAGCGTCGCCGATGCCACGACGACGTACCGGCTTGCCTTTCAAGTGGTCTACCTTCACTGCTGGTCCCGCCATGGATCACTGGCGGAGGTGGACCGGTTGTGGGGGCCGGGTTCGGAGTCAGCGGGGGCCAGGCTCGGCGCGGTGTGGCCGCGTACGCCCGTTGCTCGCGCCCACAGTCTTCCTGCGTATCGCGACGAAGGTGTGAGCCGCCCCTTCGAGCTCATCGACCCGGCCCTCCGTGAGCTGATCGCGGAGGTGCGGCAGCTGGATCCGGACCCGAGGCTCCTTGACGTGCTCCTCGACACGTACTCGACACGCTATGCGCGTGGCGATGACTACTTCACGTCAAACGACCTGGCGTACCTCTTCGCGGGGCTGGCCGCTCCCCGAGGAGGCGAGATTGTTCGGGACCCGGTGTGCGGCAGCGGGCGACTGCTGCGCGCCGCCGCACACCGGGCTCGGGCACAGGGGGGTGAAGTGCGCTTGTCCGGTGCGGATATCAACAGGACGGCGCGTTATGCCGCAGCCGTCAACCTCGCCCTGCACGGATTCCTTGCCGACCTCGGCAAGGAAGGAGCTGACACCCTCAGGGCCGGCACTTCACCGATACCGGCCGACGTGATCGTCGCCAACCCTCCTGTGAACCAGCGGGACTGGGGGCACGGTGAACTGAAGGACGACTGGCGGTGGACCCTGGGCGTGCCACGTCCGGGTAACGCGAACTTCGCCTGGGTCCAGCACATCCTTGCCGATCTCACGCCACAAGGACGGGCCGTCGTTCTGCTGTCTTCCGGTGCGGCGCACAGCAGCAACAGCACCGACGGACTGATCCGCCGTGGGCTGCTGGAGAACGGTCTGGTCGTGGGCGTCGTGGCCTTGCCGACGTGGCTCTTCCCGCACGCCAGCGCGAGCACGGCGCTGTGGCTGCTGGCCAAAGGGGAGCGGCCGCACTCCGATCAGGTCTTGTTCGCGGATGCAGGGAAACTGCCAGCGGCGAAGGAGGGGCAGCGGCGCTACTTCGCAAAGGACTCGGCCGAACGCCTGCTGCAGATCTTCGGTGAATGGCAGGGACTTCGACGCCGTGAGGGCGAGGGGGACCCTGAATCCGTCCCATGGTGCCGTGCGGCGAGGTACGAGGAAATCGCTGAGGCGGGCTTCGATCTGACTCCCGCACGCTACGTACGGAACGGGGGCACCGCGCAGTTGCATTCAAGTGACGGAGACCGGAACCGGAAGACCGAGCTGTATGAGTGCATGGATCGTAGCGCCGCAGCCAGGAACCGAGTCCGTGATGCCCTGGAGAGCAGGCATGACTACAGAATCGGATGATGTCCCCACTCCGTGGCCCCTCGTTGAGTTGCGTGAGTTCCCTGGGGTCGAGTACGCCGCCTACGGAATTGCGCGACAGCAGAAGGCATCCGGCGGAATCCCTATGATCCGCGCCACAGAGATTGTCGAGGGAGGTGTGCACGTCCAGGAGTTCACATTTGTGCCTCCCGAGGTGGCCAAACGCCACCCACGCAGCACGCTGAGGTCTGGGGACCTCCTTGTCGTGCTCGTGGGGCGCGTGGGGGAGGCGGCAGTTGCAGGGGAGGAGCACGCAGGATGGAATGTCGCCAGGTCGCTCGCGGTCGTCCGCTGGACACCAGAGGGCCGCGCCCAACAATGGGATCTGTGGCTTCGATGGTGGCTGAAGACCTCGCAGAGCCAGAGCTATCTCACGCTGTCCTCGTCGAACGCCGAGCACATGACCTTGCCTCTGCAGGCACTCAACCGACTTCCCGTGCCAGTGCCTCCAGCGCCGGTGCGGGAGAGGCTGCTTTCGCTGATCTCGCTTGCTGAGCGCAAGAATGCGTTGAACACCCGGATTGTGTCTTGCGCGACGGAACTAGCGGATGCGCATTTCATGGAGGCGCTGCAGACGTGCGGGCAAGGTCCCGCTACCGAGCGTGCAGTGGGCGACGTGTGTCAGGTTACGGCTGGTGCGGCACAGTCTCTGCCGGACAGCGAGCAGTCGGCTATGCCGTGGGTGTCTCCCCGCGAAGTACTGAACTGCAAGACAGTACATCTGGGTGCAGTGACTTCACGCACCGTGGCGCAAGCGGAGGTTGTATGCCCGTCCGGCAGCCTCTTGATCGCGCCCCGTCCCGGGGAGGTGCGGACCGTGCTCACTACTACCCCGGTAGTGCCAGGTCGGCGGACGCTCGCGATTTACACGGAGTCCGAGGTCGATCGGATGTGGTTGTTGCACTCGCTGCGTTACCGGAGGCGGGAGTTGACGGCCGTTACGCAGGGTGAACAGGCCCGCGCGATGAGGCGCAAGGACTTTTCCCGTTACAAGATCCCCTGGCCGACCGATGCGGTGAGGCGGGACTTCGCCAGGCGTGCTGCTGCCCTGCACGACCTCGCCTACGCCTCCGCCAGGGAGCGACACGTGATGGAGGAGCTGGTGGTGCACGAGCTGGAGAAGGGGGGCCTGGCGCGTCTCACCTCGGCCAGCTGAATGCCGAGCTGATCTACGTTGCCCCTTTCTGGAGCACGGAATCCAACGCTCTGAACGAACGGCGCAGTACCGCGCGCACCGTTTCTCCGCTGGCGGTCCCAAGGAGCCCTGACCAGCCATGTTTGGGTGCCACCGGCAGAACTCGAACCTGCCGCCAAGCGCTTAGAAGGCGCCTGCTCCACCCGCTGAGCTATGCAGGCTGACCTGCGGCAGCGCGGAAGCGTCGGACTATGCCCCGCCAAACCGGGGGTATACGGGACCTGTGGACGCTCGCGCCCGCCTCGAGGTCTGGACGTGCATTCTGGGCGGCGGCCAGGCGTCGGAGCTGGCCGCTGACGTCCGGGGAGACCGCGAGTGAGCGCGAGCGCTGTGCTGCTCTGCGAGGTTCGGTACGGTGGCACGAGCCTGATGTGGCGCTCGTAGAAGTTCCGCAGACTTCAGGCGTGTGCGGGCGCTTCCGGGTAGCGTTGGCGATCTTCGGTGTTCTTGTACTTTGTCGCGCATCCCGTGCTGGGATGGTGCTGGGATGCGCCTGCATTTCCGCAGTTCACGGCCTCGTGGTGGAGTTCCGGTTCAACGTGTAGCGGCAGGCGTATAGGCAGAGGCCCGGCTCCAATGGTGGAGCCGGGCCTCTGCTTTTGGCGTGTCTCAGCCACGTACGGCCAGGTGGTACGCCGAGCCCCACAGGATCGCAGCGGAGGCGAGGCCCACCGTGGCGCGGACCGTGGTGTCCGGGGTGCCGGTTGTGTAGAGGGCCAGGCCTGTGACGGCGATCGCTGTGAGGAGGGTGGCGGTCCAGCGGTACTGGTGCTGGTCGTACAGGCGGGACAGGGGGAAGAAGTGCAGGCCCACCACGAGGGCGATGGCGGCGGGGATCAGTCCCGGGTGGCCGGAGGCGTTGGCCGCGGCGATCACCGCGAAGATGGCCACCAGTTCGGCGACGTTGACGATGCCGACGCCGCGGGCCCAGTTCCGCGGCAGGTCGACCGTGCGTGGTGAAGGCGCCGCGTTCCTCCGGTAGCCGAGGTACACGGCCGCCGCGGTGAGGGCGACGGCCGCCGCCTCGAGGGCCAGTGCCGCCGAGCCCGTTCCGGAGGCGCCGGCGAAGGCCCACACGAGCGCGAACACGGAGAGCACGAGCGTGCCTCTGCGGCGCAGTGAGCGTGTCAGCGTGACGCACTCGGCGTTCGTCGTCATGCGCGGAGAGTACAGCGCAGGCCAATGGCGTCAGGCGGTTTCGTCAATCTCCGCGGCCCGTTGGCCGGATCGCTTCGCCGCCGCGAGACCCGCCGCCCCCACCAGGAGCAGCACCACGATCGTTCCCAGCGTGAACGTCTCGAACGTGGTGCGGGAGACGCCCCACACGTCCATGAAGTCGTAGTCGATGCCGAAGAGGGACTCCAGGACGCCCGGGAAGAGGGCCGACCAGGAGCCGACCAGGATCCAGGCGTAGACGAGGGTCGCGCAGGCGACGAAGCCGCGGGTGCCGAACGGGACTTGGTAGGGGCGGGGGACCTCGGGGCGGCGGAGGCGGAGGATCACCAGGGCGGGGACGACCAGGAGGTACGAGAGCAGGAGCGTCGTCACCGCCACCGTCAGGACCACGCTGAAGATCGCGCCCGTGTCGCCGCGCACCAGTTGCATCGCCGCCAGCATGAACACCGTGGCGACCGCGCCCGAGAGCAGGTTCGTGCGGACAGGCGTGCCGAGCTTCGGGTGGAAGGCGCCCAGCGCACGGCTGAAGAAGCCGCCGTCCGCCGCCGCCATCGCCTGCATGCGGTCGCTGACGATCATCCACGCGCTGCCCTGCGTGAGGAGCGCGAAGACGAACATCACCGCGGTGAGGGTCAACAGGGGCCCCGCCGCCGGGCCGTAGACGCCGAAGACCAGGCGGACGCCCTCCATGAAGCCGCCGATGCCGGTGACCTTGGAGGCGGGGACGACCGCGAGGAGGGCCAGGACCGGGAGCAGGTAGCACGCCGCCGCGATCGTCGCCGAGCGGCCGAGCGCCGCGGGGACGTCGCGCTGCGGGTTGTGCATCTCCTCGCCGGCCGCGTTCGGCGCCTCGAACCCGACGTAGGCGAACAAAAGGATGGGTACGAGGGCCAGGAAGCCGGCCGTCGACGGGGCGAAGTGGGCCTGTGACAGGCCCTGGAAGCCGTGCTCCGCCCCGTACAGGATCGCGGTGATCGTGAAGAGGGCCAGCGAGAAGACCTTCACCACCGCGCCGGCCGTCGTGATCCACTTGCCGCGGCTGAGCGAGACGATCGCCGTCAGGATCGCGATCCACACGAAGAGCAGCTTGAACGTGTAGTCCGCGAACGTCCCCGAGCCCAGGTGGAAGACGAAGCCGTCCCACGTCTCCGCGGCCAGGAAGACCAGCGAACCGCCCAGCCAGATCGGGTTGGTGACCCAGTAGAAGAGGGTCGTGAGGGCCGCCGCCGAGCGGCCGAGGGCCAGTTTCACCCAGACGTACGGGCCGCCCTCCTGCGGGAACGCGGCGCCGGTCTCGGCGAACAGCAGCGCGTACGGGAGCAGGAAGAACAGGGCGATCGCGGCCGTCCACGTGGCCGCCTCGCCGCCGCCCGTCGCGATCTGGCCGATGGTGTCGAAGGAGATCACCGCGGCGACGGCCATCGCCGTGATGTCGAAGCGTTTCAGGCTGCGCCGCAGGTTCGAGTCCGACGCGGAGGCGTCGGGCGGCGTCTGTGGTTCTGCGGAGGGGAGGTTCGTCGACACGGGCAGTTCCTAGGGAGGGAGTCGGGGACTGCGAGCGGTGTGCGGGTCGGACATGTGGGGGCCCGGCGGCGGGGGCGACCGCCGCCGCCGAACCAGGGGTGTTACGCCTTGCGGATCTCTCCGGTCGGCTCCGTGCGCTCCAGGACGCCGCGCAGCGCGGACGCGACCTCCTTGGTCTCGGTCTCCGTCATGATCAGCGGCGGGGACAGGACCAGGCTGTGCGCGGAGTCGCGGACGATGACGCCGGTCTCGCGGCGGATCACGTCGTGCGGCATGCGGTCGGGGTGGAGGGGGAGCGGGGCCCGCGTCGTGCGGTCCGCGACCAGTTCCACCGCGAGCATCATGCCCACCGAGCGGATCTCGCCGACGATCGGCAGGTCGCCGAGCTGGGACTCGAGTTCGGCGTGCAGCGTGGCTCCGATGGTCTTCGCCCGGCCGAGCAGACCCTCCTTCTCGATGACGTCGAGGTTCGCGAGGGCGACGGCCGTCGCGACCGGGTGCCCGTTGTACGTGTAGCCCATCGGGAAGCCGTGGTCCCGCAGGAGCACCTCGGCCACCACGTCCGAGACCATCAGCGCGCCCAGCGGCACGTAACCGGACGTGATGCCCTTCGCCGTGACGATGATGTCCGGCGTGACACCGAAGTGCTGGGCCGCGAACCACTCGCCCACGCGCCCGTACGCCGTGACGACCTCGTCGAAGATGAGCAGGATGCCGTGCCGGTCGAGGACCTCGCGCACGCGCGGCCAGTAGTCGTCCGGCGGGACCAGCATGCCGCCGACGCCCATGATGGGCTCGCCGATCATCGCCGCGATGTTCTCGGCGCCGATCTCCGCGATGCGGCCTTCGAGTTCGCGGATCAGGAAGTCCGTCGGGTCCTCGCCGCCGTACAGGTCGGTGCGGTACGGCCACGGCGGCGTGAGGTGCGAGACGTGCGGCATCATCGGGGCGAAGCCGTCGTGGTACAGCGGGAAGCCGGTGGCCGAGCCGCCGCCGTAGCCGATGCCGTGGTACGCCTTGTCGCGGGCGAGGATCCACGTGCGGTTCGTGTCGCCGCGGCGGTGGTGGTAGTAGCGGGCCATCTTGATCGCGGCCTCGTTGCCCTCGGAGCCGCCGGACGTGAAGTACACGTGGTTCAGCGGGTCCGGCGCCAACTCGGCGAGGCGCGCGGCGAGTTCGATGGCGCGGTCGTTCGAGAACTCCCAGAAGCTGGTGAAGTACTCCAGCTTCTTCATCTGCTCGTGCGCGACGTCCGCCAGGTCGGTGCGGCCGTGCCCGATCTGGGCCAGCCACAGGCCGCCGGTCGCGTCGAGGTAGCTGCGGCCCTCGGAGTCGGTCAGGCGACAGCCGGACCCCTCGGTCATCACGACGCGCTCGGTGGCGCTGCCGGGGAGGTAGGGGTGGATGATGTGCGCCCGGTCGAGGGCGGCGAGCTGGTCTGCGGTGCGGCTCATGGTGTGGTCAAGCCCTTTCACTTGTACGCGATCCACGTGGTCTTCAGGCCCGTGTACTTGTCGAAGGAGTGCAGGGAGAGGTCGCGGCCGTGGCCCGACTGCTTGAAGCCGCCGAACGGGGTGAGCGGGCTGAGCGCGTCCACGGTGTTGACCGAGACGGTGCCCGCGGTCAGGGCGTCGGCGACGCGGTGCGCGCGACCGACGTCCCGCGTCCACACGGAGGCGGCGAGGCCGTACGCGGAGTCGTTGGCGAGGCGGATCGCCTCCGCCTCGTCGCGGAACGGCAGGACGGCGAGGACCGGACCGAACAACTCCTCGCGTACGAGGGGCGATTCGGGGGCCAGGCCGGTGACGACCGTCGGGTCGAGGTACGCGCCCTCGCGGTCGGGGCGGGTGCCTCCGCAGGCGAGCGCCCCGCCCGAGGCGCGCACCGCGGCGAGGACGCGCTCCACCTGTGCCTCGTCGACCAGCGGGCCGATCCGGGTGGCGGGGTCGAGCGGGTCGCCGGGAATCCAGGCGCGGGCGTGCTCGGCGACGCGGGCGGTGAACTCCTCGGCGATCGAGGCCTCCACCAGGAGCCGGGTGTTGGAGGAGCAGACCTGTCCGGCGTTGTACGCGAAGCCCCATGCGGCGCGTTCGGCGGCGGCGTCGAGGTCGGCGTCGGCGAACACCACGTTCGGGCTCTTGCCGCCGGCCTCGGGCCACACCTGCTTCATGTTCGACTCGGCGGAGTAGCCGAGGAACTTTCTGGCCACGGCGGTGGACCCGGTGAAGACGAGGGTGTCGACGTCGGGGTGGAGGCCGAGCGCGCGGCCCGTCACCTCGCCGGGGCCCGGCACCACGTTCAGGACACCGTCGGGGAGTCCGGCCTCGGTGGCGAGTTCGGCGAGCAGGAGCGCCGAAAGCGGCGACTGTTCGGCGGGCTTGAGGACGACGCTGTTGCCCGCGGCGAGTGCGGGCGCGAGCTTCCAACTCGCGATGTCCAGAGGGAAGTTCCACGGAACCACCGCGCCGACGACGCCCAGCGGGGCGCGCCGCACCAGGGCGAGGTTGCCGGGCGGGGCCGGTGCCACCTCGTCGTACAGCTTGTCGATGGCCTCGGCGTACCAGGCGAAGACGCCGGCGGCGCCGGGCACGTCGGTGCCGTAGGACTCGGCGATCGGCTTGCCCATGTCGAGGGTGTCGCAGAGGGCGAGCTCCTCGCCGCGCTCCTCGATGAGGCGGGACAGCTTCAGGAGGACGCGCTTGCGCTCGGCCGGGTCGGTGCGCGACCAGCGGCCGTCATCGAAGGCGGCGCGGGCGGCGGCCACGGCGCGGTCGACATCGGCGGCCGAGGCGATCGCCACGTCGGCGATGGTCTTGCCGGTCGCTGGGTTGACGGTGGGGAGCCACTCCCCGCCGGAGGGGTCGGCCCACGTCCCGTCGATGTAGAGGCGGGTGCGGGGTGCGAACTCGGCGGCGCGCTGCCGCCAGTGCGAGTGCGTCGTCATGCGGTGACCTTCGATTGCGTACGGCGCGGGGCGTACGGGAGCGGTCTGTGCGAGAACTGCGGGATCCGCGACGGGATCTTTGAAGTTGGATTCAAACAATGCGCCAGGGGCCCGTCAATGCCTCGGAACGGATCCGCTTGATTTTCTTGAACCGCGTAACAGAGAATTAACCGCATGGGTAAACCGGGGAGACCGAAGAACCAGACGGCGCGGCGCGAGGCGCTCGTGGACGCGGCGGGGCGGGCCATCACGGAGCGCGGCCTCGAAGGGCTGCGCATCAAGGACATCGCGGCGGAGGCCGGCATGTCCGCGGGCTCGGTCCTGTACTACTACCCGGAGCTGGACGAGCTGGTCCTGGAGGTGCACCGGGGCGCCGTCGAGCGCTTCCTCGCCGCGCGGCACGAGGTCACGGACGAGGTCGCCGACCCGGTGGACCGGCTGCGCGCGCTGATCGCGTCCGGTCTGCCCTCCGCCCCCGACGACGCGACGCACGGACTCCTGTACGAGCTGCACCGCAGGGCCGACCGCAGCCCCGGCCACGCCGAGCTGATGGCCTCGCTGTTCGCGGGCGAGGTGGGCCTGTACGTGACCGTGCTTGAAGTGGGCGCCGCGACCGGGGTGTTCACGCTCGCCGGACCCGTCGGCGACATGGCGAGGAACCTCGTCGCCCTGGAGGACGGCTACGGCCTGCACATCGTCAGCCGCAACGCGTCGCTGACCCGGGCCGAGGCGCAGCGCCTGATCCGCAGCCACGCGCGCGCGGTCACGGGCTGCGCCGACCTGTAGCGGCTACCGTTCCTCGGAGCTCTCCCGCAGCACGTCCATCACCGCGCGCGCCCGCGCCGTCTGCGTCATGCCGCCGAGCGAGGCGATCCTGACCTCCAACGGGCGTCCGGCGTCCCGGAGTTCCAGCTCGGCGATCTCGCCGCCGCCGTAGGTGAGTGCGGTGGCGGGACGCTGGTTGAGGACGGAGTAGCCGAGTCCGCGGGCGACCATCGAGCGGACGGTCTCGTAGCTGCGGGTGCGGTAGCGGACGTCGGGGGCGGTGCCGGTGGCGGCGACGAGGGAGCGGAAGTAGTCGCGGCTGTGCGGCAGGTCGAGCAGGACGAGGGGTTCGGCGGACAGGTCGGCGAGGGAGACGCTGCCGCGGTCCGCGAGCGGGTGGTCGGCGGCCACGATGACGTACGCGGGGGCACGGGCGATGGTCTCGCTGCGCAGCTCCGGCTCGGTGGACAGGCCGAGGTCGTAGGTGAGGGCGAAGTCGATGCGGCCCGTGGTCAGCGCCTCGACGAGCTCGTCGGCCTCCGCCTCGACCACGTCGATCTCGATGCCGGGGTGGCGGCGCGTGCACTCGCTGAACAGGCGCGGCAGGTAGTACGGGGCGAGGGTCACGAAGCAGCCGACCGTCACGGGCCCCGACAGCTCGGCGCCGTCGCCGCGCGCCTCCCGCTCGACCTCGCGCGCGCGGGCGAGCAGATCACGGGCCTGCGCCCGCAGCCGCTCGCCCGCCGGGGTCAGGGTCAGGCCCCGGCCCCTGCGGCGGATGAACAGCTGCACCTGGAGGTCGCGTTCCAGGTTGTGGATGGCAGCGGACACGGCGGACTGCGCGATGTGCAGCTGAGCCGACGCGTCCGTCATCGAACCGCGCTCGGCGGCGACCAGGAAGTAGCGCAGCTGGACGAGCGTGAAACCGAGCGGTGACGTCATGCGAGGAGCCTTCGTGCCGGGCGACCTGGTGTGCGCCCGACTCTAAGCGGCCTCACTCTCCCGTACGTCCTCCCGCACGTCCTCGGCGTGCAGCAGCGTCGAACCGGCGGTCTCCTTCAGGGACAGCGCGGCCACGAGCCCGCCGACGGCGAACACCATCAGGTACGGACCCGGCACCAGCGTGCTGCCGGTCGCCGAGATGAGCAGCGTCATCAGGTACGGCACGGTGCCCGCGAAGAGCGCCGCCGTCACGTTGTACGAGATGGAGAGCCCGCTCTGCCGGGTGCGGGTGGGGAAGACCTCCGCCGACCACACGGCGTACGTGCCGAGGATCGCCGCCAGGATCGCGCCGAGCACGAGGCCCGCGATCCACGTTCCCGCCATGCCGGTGCGCATCAGCCAGAACGCCGGGGTGGCGAGGACGAGCAGCGCGCCGGTCGCCCCGATGAACACCGGCTTGCGGCCCACCCGGTCGGACAGCCTGCCGAACAGCGGCACGAGCACCAGGCCGAGCAGCGAGATCACCGTGGAGAGCAGGGCCGCGCTGTCGGCGGAGTGCCCGAGGTGGTCGGTCTCGTACGTGACGAGGTAGGTGAGGACCGCGTAGAACGGCACGTGCATGGCCGTCATCAGGCCCGCGGCCTGGAGCAGTTGACGCTTGTGGGAGCGCAGCAGTTCGCGGGCGGGGCTGCGCGGGACGGTGTCGTTGGCTTCGAGGGCCCGGTACTCCGGGGTGTCCTCGATCTTGTTGCGGATGACGACGCCGATGACGCCGAGCGGAGCCGCGATCAGGAACGGGATCCGCCAGCCCCACGAGGTGAGCTGCGCGTCGTCAAGGCCCGAGGACAGCAGCAGGAAGACGAACGAGCCGGCCAGGAAGCCGAGCAGCGAGCCGACCTCCAGCCAGCTCACGCCGAAGCCCCGCTTGCGGCGCGGCGCGCTCTCGGCGAGGAAGCTGGCGGCGCTGCCGAACTCGCCGCCCGCCGCGAACCCCTGGACGAGCCGGAGCACGACCAGGAGCACCGGCGCGGCGATGCCGATCGAGTCGTAGCCGGGGAGCAGGCCGATCGCCAGTGTGGCGCCCGACATCATGAAGATGACCAGGGACAGCGTGCGCTTGCGGCCGATCCGGTCGCCGAGCGGCCCGAAGACGAGCGCGCCGATCGGGCGGACGCCGAAGGAGACGGCGAACACGCCGAACACGGCGAGCAGCCCGGTCGTACTGTCGTCGGCGGGGAAGAACACGGTCGCGACGGTCCCGGCGAGATACGCGTACGCCGCCCAGTCGAACCAGTGGACGAAGACGCCGACGGCCCCGGCCGCGACGCTCCTGCGCAGGGTGGCGGCGTCGGCGGTCACCCCGGTCTCGGGCTGCTCGGTCACGGTCATGGCTACGCCTCCTCGGAAGGTCCGGCCCGGTCCACGCCCGTCCACGCCAGCGCGACCGCCGCGTCGAGCAGTGCCCGCTCGGCGGTGGAGCCCACGCAGTACGCCGCGAACTCGTGCTGGTGGTTGGTGGCGGGCAGGGAGCCGATGCCGATGTAGGGGTGGATGGCGGGCACCACCTGCGACACGTTGCCCATGTCGGTGGAGGCGCGGTTCATGCGTGCGGCCTGGCCGGGCGGGGCGAACTCCCGCCCGAGAGCCAGGGCGTTGGCCCGGTAGTGGGCGAGCGCGGTCTCGTCGGCGCGGAACTCGGCGTACGGCTTGCTCTCCGGTTCGATCTCCAGGTCGCAGCCGGTCGCGAGGGCGCCCGCCTCGAAGGCCCGCATGACGCGCGGCTCCAACTCGGCGAGCTCCGCGAGGGTTTCGGCCCGTACGTACCAGCGGCCCGAGGCGCGCTCCGGGATGGCGTTCGGGGCGTCGCCCGCGTGCGTCACGACGCCGTGCACGCGCGCGGAGGACGGGAGTTGCTGGCGGAGCAGGCCGATGGCGACCTGGGCGACGGTGAACGCGTCGGCCGCGTTGACCCCGGACTCCGGGTAGGCGGCGGCGTGCGCCGACTTGCCGGTGTACGAGACCTTGGAGTGGCTGACCGCGAACGGGCGGGCCTCGGCGACGTCGACGGGCGCCGGGTGCGCCATCATCGCGAGGTCGACCCCGGCGAACGCGCCCCGGTCGAGCAGCGCGATCTTGCCGCCGCCGCCCTCCTCGGCCGGGGTGCCGTAGACCTCGATGGTCAGCCCCAGGTCGTCGGCGATCGCGGCGAGGCCCAGCGCGGCCCCGATGGACGAGGCCGCGATGAGGTTGTGCCCGCAGGCGTGGCCGAGGCCCGGCAGCGCGTCGTACTCGGCGCACAGCGCGATCCGGCGCGGGCCGCTGCCGAAGGCGGCGTGGAAGGCGGTGTCCAGGCCCAGGTACTTCGACGTGACGTCGAACCCGGCGCGGTCGAGCAGCTCCGGCACCGCAGCCGCCGCCCGGTGCTCCTCCCACGCGGTCTCCGGGTCGGCGTGCAACTGCTCGGAGAGCGCGATCAGTTGCGCGGCGTGCCGGTCGACCTCCTGGCGGGCGGCGTCCTTGAGCGCACTCATCGCTCGTCCCCGGGGACGCCGTACGAGGGCGAGCTCGCCGGGTCGAGTCCGCGCGTCACGTAGTCGTCGCGCTGCGGCAGCCATACGTCGAGGAGTTCGCCGAGCCGGTCGATGGGGTCGTCGGCCCAGTCGATCCGCAGGTCGGTGACCCGCCAGCCGACGTCGGCGACGACCGAGAGGCCCGCCGAGTGCACCGGGCCCTCCTCGCCGCCCGCCGCGACGGCGGCCTTCATGGCGGCGACCAGGCGCTCCTCCAGCTCACCGGTGGCCTCCTCGTACGCCTGGAGGAGCACGCCGGGGATGTGGGTCCCGGAGAGCATGTTCCCGGCCGCCACCGCGCCCTCGGTGGTGGCGGTGGCGTACGTGCCGAGGGTGTGCGGCCCGCTGTACGCGAAGCCGGGGCCCGTGCGGCCGAGGACGGTCAACTGCCGGTAGGCGATGGTCTTCTCGTGCCGCGGGTCGCCCGTGACCCCGGCCAGGGCCCGCTCGGCGTCGCCGTGCTCGGCCAGGCCGTCGAGCAGGGCGACCCCGAGCATCGGGTCCGTGATGTTCTGCGAGGACGCGGCGCCGACGCCCGGCCGCAGATGGGCGATCCGCGCGGCGACCGCGGGGCTCGACGAGCTGCCCGCGATGCCGAACCGGTCACCGTCCCGTACCACCAGGGAGAACGTCATGCCCGCGCCTCCTTCGCGTCCTGCGGGATCACCGCGACCGCGTCGATCTCGCACAGCCACTCCGGGCGGGCGAGCGCGGAGACCACCAGGCCCGTCGAGATGGGGTGGACGCCCTTGGTCCAGCGGCCGACCGTGCGGTACACGGCCTCCCGGTAGCGCGGGTCGATGAGGTAGATCGTGAGCTTGACCAGGTGTTCCATCCGGCTGCCGGACTCCTCCAGCAGCATCTTGATGTTCGCCATGGCCCGCTCGGCCTGCGCCTCCGCGTCGCCGACGCCGACGTTCTCGCTGGTGTCGAGGTCCTGGCCGATCTGGCCGCGGACGTACACCGTGTCGCCGGCGACGACGGCCTGGCAGAGGTCGTTGTCGAGGTTCTGCTCGGGGTAGGTGTCGCGGGTGTTGAACGGCCGGATCCGGGTGTGCCCGCCGGCCACGATCGGGGCGTTGGCCATGATTCGTGCTCCTCAGTTGCTGCCGTACGCGAGGTATCCGCGCCGGGTCGTGATGTGGTCGGCGACGTACTTGGCGTCGTGCCAGACGCCCCAGATGAAGCTCGACCCGCGCCGGGACAGCCACGGCAGGCCGAGGAAGTACACGCCGGGCTCGGTGGAGACGCCGCGGCGCTGGTCGGGGCGGCCGTTCTCGTCGTACGCGTCGACGTCGAGCCAGCCGTAGTCGGCGGCGAAGCCGGTGGCCCAGACGATCGAGGTGACACCGGCGTCGGCGAGGTCCAGCGCGAGCCGGGGGTTCGTGACGCACTCCGGGTCGGGGCCGAGGACGTGCGCCTCGGGCTCCTCGGGCAGGTCGAGCCCATTGCGCTCGACGTAGGCGTCGGCGGCCCGCAGCAGGTCCAGGTACTTCTCGTCGCCGAGCGCGATGTTCTGGGCGAGGTCGGGCGCGAAGCTCAGCAGCCCGTCCTCGTACGCGGAGGTCATGCCGAGGAGTTCGATGCCGGTGCCGGCCAGCTCGCGGAAGTCCACGGAGTGGCCGCCGCGCGCCCCGCTGACCGCGATGGTCACGTGGGCCGCGCCCTGCGGCGGCGTCGTCAGGTCCCACAGGCCGAGCACCCCGAGCCACCAGCAGAAGTCGCGGCCGCGATACTGCCGGGGCGGCCGGTCGTGCGGGCCCACGGACAGGAACACGCGGCGCCCTGAGCGGCGCAGCTCGTCCGCGATCTGCACACCGGAGGAACCCGCGCCGACGACGAGCACGGCGCCCTCGGGCAGCTGCTCGGGGTTGCGGTACTCGCTGGAGTGCAGCTGGGTGCGGACCGCGCCCTCCGGCACGATGGGCGGGATCACGGGCCGCTGGAAGGGTCCGGTCGCGGCCACCACGAAGCCCGCGTCGATGGTGCCCTCGGACGTCTCGACCCGGAATCCGGGGCGGCCCTCGTGCTTGCGCACCTTGGTGACCTCGACGCCGCACCGCACGGGGGCGTCGATCTTCTCGGCGTAGAGCTCGAAGTACTCCGCGACCTGTTCCTTCGTCGCGAAGGCGTCCGGGGCGACGGCCGGGAACTCCAGGTTCGGGAACCGGTCGTGCCACGCGGGCCCGTTCGCGACGAGCGAGTCCCAGCGCTGCGTGCGCCACCGCTCGGCGATCCGGTCCCGCTCCAGGACGATGTGCCGAATGCCCAGGTTCCCCAGGTGCTCGCTCATGGCGATCCCGGCCTGACCCGCGCCGACGACGACAACGTCCGTTTCCTCATTGGGCATTGAAGCCTCCACTCAAGCGGTAGTTGGTCCATCGCTGGTCCCGCGGCACCGCATGAGACATCTTTGGACGCGCCCTCAACCCTGTCCAACAGATGTTTCCGGGGTGAGTGATCTGTTTTTCCGATGTGGGTCGGCGGGGCTGGACTAGGGTCGTCCCGTGACCACCGAGCCGAAGCCGACCGCACCCCGCGCCCCCCTCGACGAGCTCGACCGTCGTATCGTCGCCGCCCTGCAGATCGACGGGCGGGCCTCCTGGCGGCGGATCGCCGATGTGCTGGGGGAGCCGGAGCGGAAGGTGGCGCGGCGCGGGCACCGGCTCGTGGAGAGCGGGGACGTCGCCGTGCGCGGGCTCGTCGTGCGCGGCGAGACGGTGATCCTGCGGATGAACTGCCGGCCGGGATCCGTGCGGGAGGCCGCGCTCGCCACCGCCCGGCGGCCCGACGTCGTCTTCTCGTACGTGCTCGCGGGCGTCGCCGACTGCGTGGCCGAACTGCAGTGTCCGCAGGGCCGCCTGGGCCGGCTGATGCTGGACGACGTGCCCGCCCTTCCGGGCCTCGTGCAGCAGCAGGTCTCGCCCGTCCTGCGCTACTTCAGGACCGTGCACGAGTGGTCGCCGGGCATCCTCGACGACGCCGAGGTGGCGGCGCTCGGCGGCGGGGAGCGGCAGGACGACCGGGTGGGCCTCGCCGACGTCGAGCTCGCGCCCGACGAGGAGGCCATCCTGGGCGCTCTCGCCGCGGACGGGCGGTGCACGAACGACGAGCTCGCCGCCGTCGCCGGGGTCTCGGTCGCCACCGCGCGGCGCCGCGTCGAGTCGCTGAGCCGCGCGGGTCTCGTCAGCATCCGCGCGATCGTGGAGCCCGCGCTGCTCGGCCTGCCCGTGCAGGCGCTGCTGTGGATCAGGACCCGGCCCGGCGAGGTCGAGGAGGTCGGCCGGCTCCTCGTCGAGTCGCCGCTGGTCCGGTACGCGGCCGTGGTCATGGGCGAGCACCAGCTGCTCGTCGACGTGACCCAGCCGTCGAAGGAGGCGCTGCACGCCTTCCTGACGGAAGCGGCGTGGGTGGGCAGGGCCGAGTCCGTGCAGTCGCATCTGGTCGTCGAGGCGTGGAAGCGCAGCGGGGTGCTCACGGGCCGAGCGTGACAGACCGAAGTTCCGTGTCGGTGACCGTAAATGTCATCCATGTAAATCCGACGTCCGAAAAATTCATCCAGTACGAGCCATTGACTTAAATCGTCAGGCCGCCGCAGTGTGAGGGCGCACACAGTCGCCTCCTGTCCGAGGACGGTCATGCCCGTACCCCCCTCCGCTTCCGACGCCCTGTGCGGTCTCGACGCCGTCGAGCTCGCCGACCGGATCCGCCGCCGCGAACTCTCGGCGCGCGAGGTCGTCTCCGCCCACCTCGACCGCATCGAGCGCGTCAACCCGGCGCTCAACGCCATCGTCACGCTCGACGCGGAGGGCGCGCTCGCAGCGGCGGGACGGGCGGACGAACGGGCGGCGTCAGGAGCCGAGTTGGGGCCCCTGCACGGACTGCCCATCGCCTTCAAGGACACCCACCTCACGCGCGGCCTGCGCACCACGCACGGCTCGCCGCTCTTCGCCGACCACGTCCCCGACGAGGACGAACTCCTCGTCGAGCGCGTCCAGTCGGCCGGCGCGATCCGGATCGGCAAGACCAACGTCCCGGAGTTCGCGTCCGGTTCGCACACCTTCAACCCGGTCTTCGGCGCGACCCGGAACCCGTACGACACGACCCGCTCCGCCGGCGGCTCCAGCGGTGGCGCCGCGGCCGCGCTCGCCGCCCGGCTCACCCCGATCGCCGACGGCAGCGACATGGGCGGCTCGCTGCGCAACCCCGCCTCGTTCTGCAACGTCGTCGGCCTGCGCCCCACCCCGGGCCGGGTTCCCTCGCTGCCCTCCGGCGACCTGTGGGAGACGCTCGGCGTCGCGGGACCCATGGGCCGCACCGTCGCCGACGTGGCGCTGCTCCTGTCGGCGATGGCGGGCCCCGACCCGCGCTGCCCGCAGTCCTTGGAGACGCCGGGCGCCGTGTTCCGCGGCCCGCTGGAGCGCGACCTCAAGGGCCTGCGCGTCGCCTACGCCCCCGACCTCGGGGGACGCGTCCCCGTCGACCCCGAGGTCCGCGAGGTCGTCGCCCGGCAGGCCAAGGTGTTCGAGGCGGCGGGCGCGCACGTCGTCGAGGACTGCCCCGACCTGGACGGCGCGGAGGACGTCTTCCGCGTCCTGCGCGCGCAGGCCTTCCGTACAGGGCTGGGCCCGCTCCTGGAGTCCTCCCGCGAGCACCTCAAGCCCAGCCTGGTCTGGAACATCGAGGAGGGCCTGGGGCTCACCTCCGCCGACCTGGCCCGCGCCCGCACCGAGCACACCCGCATCCACCTGGCCGCCGCCGGCTTCTTCGAGCGCCACGACGTGCTCATCGCCCCCGTCAGCCAGGTCCTGCCGTTCGACGTCGACATCGAGTACCCCACCGTCGTCGACGGACAGCCGCAGCACACCTATCTCGACTGGATGCGCTCCGCGTATCTGCTCACGGTCCTGGGCGCACCCGCCCTCTCCGTCCCCGCCGGCTTCACCGACGCCGGACTCCCCGTCGGCCTGCAGATCGTCGGCCCGCCCCGCGCCGAGCGCTCCGTCCTCGAGATCGGCGCCGCCTACGAGGCCGCCACGGGACACGGACGCCGCGCGCCCAGGCTTCCCTAGGCCCCCAGGGCCCTCACACCCCCTTGCTGGAGCCCCGATGAGATCTCCGCACATGCTGTGGGCCGCCGTGCCCGTCCTTGCCTTCCTCGGCACCCCGTTGCTGCCGTTCGTCAACGGGCCCCACCTGTGGTTCGGCATCCCCTCGGTCCTGGCCTGGTGCCTGCTCTGGACGGTGGGCACCACGGTCGCCCTCGCCGTCGTCGACCGGCTGGTGTTCGCCGGCCGGTCCGACGAGGAGGACGAGGTGGCGGCCGCATGAACAGCACCATGGTCATCACGGTCCTCGGCATCGTCGCCATCGCGGCGGTCGGCGTCTCGGGCCGCCGCGCGCCCAGCAAGGAACTGGGGGAGTGGACGGTCGCCAAGCGCGGCTTCTCCACGTTCACCACCTGGTTCCTCCAGGCCGGCGAGGCCTTCACGACCTTCAGCTTCCTCGGTCTCGCGGGCATCGCCTTCGGCGGCGGCGTCGCCGCGTCCTTCGCGGTCTGCTACCTCGCGATCAACTTCATCCTCCAGTACTTCACCGCGCCCCGGATGCGCCAACTCGGCCAGCGCGGCGGCTACCTGACGCAGGCCGACTTCTTCGTCGACCGCTACCGCAGCCCGCTGCTCGGCAAGGTCGTCGCCGTCGTCGGCGCGGTCTTCCTCCTCCCGTACCTGCAACTGCAGATCACCGGGCTCGGCATGATCGTGCAGCTCGCCACCGGCAGCACCACGGGCGGCAACCTCAGCATGGTCCTCGCCACCGTGCTCACCGTCCTGTTCGTCCTGTGGTCGGGCATCCGCGGCATCGCCCGCGTCGCGTACCTCAAGGACGCGCTGATGATCGTCGGGCTCGTGGTGCTGATCGCGGGCGTCGCGCTGTCCGTCAACGGCGGCATCGGCGGCCTCTTCGAGACGATCAGGGACAGCCACCCACAGCTCCTGACACTGGATCAGGAGGGCTACGACAGCACGTTCTTCGTCACCGCCGTCATCATCTCCGGCATCGGCGGCGGACTCGGCACCATGGCCCACCTGTGGCCGCCGGTGCTCGCCGCCCGCAGCGGACGCGTGCTGCGCTCCAACGCGATCTGGCTGCCCCTCTACCAGGTGGCCCTCGGCATCCCGATCGTCATCGGCTTCGCGGGCGTCCTGCTGGCGAAGAAGGGCACCGCGCCCAACGGCGTGGCCCTGACCCTCGCGGGGCAGACCCTGCCGGGCTGGCTCGTCGGCCTGGTCGCGGTCGCCGCGGCCTCCGCCGCGATGGTGCCGTCGGCGGCCATCGTCGTCGGCATCTCCAGCCTGCTCTCCCGCAACCTGCTGAGCGTCCGCAACGAACGCGCCCAGCTGCGCACCAACCACGTGTGCGTGATCGTCGCCGCGGGCCTCGCCCTCGTCCTCGGCCTCGCCCGCCCCGGCCTCCTCTCCGACCTGCTGCTCCTCACGTACGGCGGACTGACCCAGCTCGCGCCCGCGATCGTGATGGGACTGGCGAGGAACGTCAGGCTGCGGGCGGTCCCCGCGCTCGTCGGCATCCTGACCGGCGTCGCGGTGCTCACCTGGCTGACCTTCGGCTCCGTCGACGTGGGGACCGTGGACACCGGCCTGATCGCCCTCGCCGTCAACGTCGTGGTGACGGCCGGTGCCCAGCTCCTGTCGCGGTCTCAGGAGACGGTCAACTCGCCCACGGACTCCGCCGATTCGCCGGTCTCCGTGAGCCGCACGTAACGCGCGTCGGCCCCGACCTCGAGCGGCGCCCAGCTCCCGCCGTCCACCGAGGTCTCGATCCGGTACTCCTTCGCCCCTGTCACCCGCACCCGCTGCACCGGGCGCGCGCCGCCGAGATCCACGGTGAGCGAGGCGCCCGGTGCGGCCGGGTGCCAGGTCGTCGCCGGGTTCCCGTCGACGGCGGCGCCCGCGTACTGGCCCGGATCCTCCGACGTGGCCCTCGCGTCCTTGCAGCGGGCCAGGTCGGTGGTCGGCGTCAGGTCGGGGCGCCGGGTCGGCAGGGTGAGCCCGGCCCCGGTCACCGTCCTGCGCCCGTCCGGGGTGTCGACGGCGAACGGCGCGCCGCCGGTCAGCCGGACACGCGTGGTCCTCGGCCCGATCTCGACGTCGTACGTCCGCCCCCGCCACTGAAGTCCCTTGACGTTCACGCCGGTTGAGAGCTGCGGCGGCAGCATCGGGTCGAGCCGCACGGCGTCGCCGTCCTGGAGCCGCATCCCGGTGAGCCCGTGCGTGAACACCTGGAGGAAGCCGCCCTTGCCGGTGAGGAAGTCCTGCGCGGGTGTCCCCGCGAGCGCGTCCCCCGCCCCGGCCTTCTCGCCGCGCGACTCCGAGAACGTGCCGAAGGGCCCCCGGAAGAACGGCCGTGAGGCCCGCTCCAGGAAGGTGTACGTCGAGCAGCCCGGCTCACCGATCCGCGCCGCGGCGACCGCGTGCACGGAGTCGGTCATCGCCGGTCCGTCGCGGTCGGTGTGCGCCGCGTAGTAGTCGAGCGTGGCCGCCGCCGCGCCCTTCGGCATCGGCTTCCAGTCCAGCGGATACAGCAGCAGCACGGCGTCCGCCTGCTTGATGTCGGCGCCCTTGTCGATGTCGTACCCGGCGTACTGGAGGAACACCTTGCGGTCGCGGTCGTACGGAATGCGGAGCCGGTCGGCGATCTCGTTCCACGCGGCCGGGGCCCGCTCGCCGACCAGGGCTGCGGCCTTCGTCGCGTCGCGCAGCGAGGTCGCCGCGACGGCGTTCGTGTAGACGCCGTCGTCGACGCCGTTGCTGTACTCGTCGGGCCCGGCGACGTCCTTGATGGAGTACGAGCCGTCGTCCTTGTTCGGGGTGACGCGCCCGCTCCAGTACGTGGCGAGGCCCTTGAGCAGCGGCCAGCCCCGCTCGCGCAGCCACTCCCGGTCCCCGGTCGCCTGGTAGTACTGCCAGGCGGCGAGCGCGATGTCGCCCATGAGGTGGTTCTGGGTGACGCAGTGCGGCGGGTTCCAGCTCTGGCACTCCTTCCACAGGTCGCCCGAACCGGCGCTGGTCCAGGGGTACATGAGCCCCTTCTGCGAGGTCTTGAACGCGTTGCGGGCGGCGGCGCCGCGCGTCCGGTACCGGTACTCGAGCACCGGCTCCGCCAGCTCGGGGCGGGTGGCGAGCAGCGACGGATACATCCACGTCTCGGCGTCCCAGAACACCATGCCCGCGTAGTTGTCGCTGCTCAGGCCCGTCGGCGCGATGCTGTCGCGGGCGCCGGGCCGCAGCGACGACAGCAGCCCGTACTGCGCGGCCCGCACCCGCTCCTGGAGCTCGGGCCGCCCCGGTGTCTCGATGTCGGCGTCCCACAGCGTCCGCCAGGCGGTGTTGTGCCGCAGCACGAGCGCGTCCCAGCCGCCCGCCGCGGCCCGCTTCGACGCCCGCAGGGCATCGCCGCGCGGGTCCTTCGACGTGAGCCCGGTGTCCACCCCCACGAACTTCGTGACGTCGTACGCGTCTCCGTCCGTCACCCGGAAGTCGGCGGACTGCGCGGTGCCGAGCGCGTCCTCGGCGGGCCGTGCGGTGTGGGTGCGGCCGGGGGAGCGGAGGGTGGTGGCGACGGCCCCCGCGGTCCCGGTGCCGTCCGCCCGGAACCCCACGACGGCCGTCCGCTTCCCTGCGGGCCCGCTCCCGGCCCCGCTGATCCGCCGTGCCCCACGCCGGTCGACACGATCGGTCACCCCGATCTCCCCGGACCAGTGGGGTCTGACGCGCAGCCGTACGGCGCCGACGTGAGGGTCGGCCCGGTCGGCCAGCACCTCGAACGTGAGGTCGGTGCGCTCGCCGTCCCGGTGCACCCACGTGACCCCGGTCCGCACCACACCGCACCGCATGTCGAGCGTCTGCCGGTACCCCGTGGTCCTGCTGTCGGGACCGTACGTCTCCCCGCGCGCGTGCACGTCGAGCGCGGTCCAGTTCGGCAGCGCGGCGACGGCCTGCCGGTGCGCGGTGTTCTTCGGCCCCCGCCCGTAGAGCCCGCCCACGAACGCCCCGTCGTACGGCGGCGTATACAACGGCCATCCGGTCTTCGCCCCCGCCCCACCGGTCCGCGCGTACCCCACCCCCACGGGCGGCACCCGCACCCCGAGATACCCGTTCCCGACATACGCGTGGTACGGACTCTCCGCGTCCCCCTTCCGTGTACTCAACGCCCACCCGTCGCCGCCGCATCCGGGGGCCGCGGGCGCGGCGTGTGCGGGCGGCACGAGGGTGGCGCCGAGGGTGAGGGTGGCGAGGGCGAGGAGACGCGCAGGCTTCATAGGAGGACAGTGCGGCGCACGGGCCCGCCAGTGGTGGATGCGCGCCGGAACGGTTCGGCAATATCAGCCCCGTCGGCTCCCGCTTAACCTCGACCCCATGAGCCCGCCCACCTACTGCCCCGCCGACGGCACCCGCGTCCCCGCCGACTCCCTCGCCTGGTGCTGCCCCACCTGCCGCGGCCCGCTCGACCTCGACTACTCGCCCACCCCCGGGCCCCTCAAGTCCCTCACCGGCCGCACCAACTCGATGTGGCGCTACGCCGAATGCCTCCCGCTCCCGAAACCGGACTGCACCCTCGGCGAAGGGCGGACGCCCCTCGTCCCGCTCACCCCCGACGTGGACGCCAAGCTGGACTTCCTGACGCCCACCCTCTCCTTCAAGGACCGCGGGGCGGTGATGCTGGCCGCTCTGGCGACCCGCCTCGGCCCCGACCGCGTCATCGCCGACAGCAGCGGAAACGCCGGCACGGCCATCGCCGCCTACTGCGCCCGCGCCCGCCTGGCCTGCACCGTCTACGTCCCCGAGGCCACGTCCGCGAAGAAGCTGGAGCAGATCCGCGCCCACGGCGCCCACCTCGAAGTGGTCCCGGGCGACCGCGAGGCGACGGCCCGCGCGGCCCGCGCCGCGGCCGACGAGGACGGCGTGTTCTACGCAAGCCACGTCCACAACCCGTACTTCCTCCACGGCACGAAGACGTACGTCCACGAGATCTGGGAGGACATGGGAGGCCGCCTCCCGGACATCCTGGTCCTGCCGGTCGGCAACGGCACGCTCCTGCTCGGCGCCGCCCTCGCCGTCGCCGAACTGCACCACGCGGGCCTCATCGACCGCCGCCCCGCCCTGCACGCCGTGCAGTCCGCCGCCGTCGCCCCGCTGGCCCGCGCCTGGCAGGCCGGTGCCGACGACATCGTGGTCGACCCGGCCCCCGAGCCGACCGTCGCCGAGGGCATCGCCATCCCGAACCCGCCGCGCGCCCGCCAGATCCTGCGCGCCGTACGGGAATCCGGCGGCGCCTTCCACACGGTGACGGAGGACCAGATCAGGCACGCCCAGCTCGATCTCGCGTCGCGCGGCCTGTACGTCGAGTCGACCGCGGCGGTGTGCTGGGCCGCCACCCGCGAGGGCGGCGCGCTCGCGGGACGGAGCGCGGTGGTCCCGCTGTGCGGGGCCGGCCTCAAAACGGGACTCGCACCGATGTATGAATGATGCACTACCTGGGGAAAGTCGCTGCGTAAAGAGCTCTGACCTCGGAAGTCATCACATCGAGTGATTCTCTGGCCTTTGCTTGCACCGCTCAACCCACGGTTGCCACGCTGTTGCTGTCTGTCAATCTGATGGGGATCTGAGGGGACAACCAGTGACATTCGGTGAGCAGCCGGCGTATCTCCGCGTTGCGGGTGATCTCCGCAAGAAGATCGTCAGTGGATCGCTGCCGCCGCACACCCGCCTCCCCTCACAGGCCAAGATCCGCGAGGAGTACGGGGTTTCGGACACGGTGGCCCTGGAGGCCCGCAAGGTCCTCATGGCGGAGGGCCTCGTCGAGGGCCGGTCCGGCTCGGGGACGTATGTGCGCGAGCTGCCCGTGCCGCGCCGGGTGGCCCGCTCCGGATACCGGCCGAGCAGTGGTTCCACGCCGTTCCGGCAGGAGCAGGCCGACCCGGACGCGCGCGGCACCTGGGAGTCGCGCAGCGAGCAGATAGAGGCGGTCGCCCCTGTCGCGGAGCGGCTCGCGATCCGCGCGGGCGACCGCGTGATGCGCACCAAGTACGTGTACCGGGACGCGGGCGAGGCGATGATGCTCGCGACCTCCTGGGAGCCGCTGGCCGTGACGGGGCGCACCCCCGTGATGCTCCCGGAGGAGGGTCCGCTCGGCGGCTGCGGCGTGGTCGAGCGGATGGCGGCGATCGACGTGATCGTGGACAACGTGACGGAGGAAGTGGCCGCCCGCCCCGGCCTCGCCGAGGAGCTGAGCGCGCTCGGCGGGGTGCCGGGCCATGTCGTGATCGTCATCCACCGGACGTTCTTCGCCTCCGGCAGGCCGGTCGAGACGGCCGACGTGGTGGTCCCGGCGGACCGCTACCGGATCGCGTACCACCTGCCGGTGAAGTAGCCCGCCCGCACCGGCCCGTGTGATCCCGAGTTAACCGGGCCCCAACTCCCGTAACAGGCAGGCAATCGAGCCCTGCCGCCGCTTGTCATGTACGGCTCCTAACTTCCGTCTCCGTGCGCAGTCGGCGCACAGCCGACGGAGGACGGGAGCCGCCATGACCGACACCGCCGTACCCCACGCAGGCCCGGCGTCAGGGGCGCCGCCCGAGCCGCCCGAGGGGCAGCAGTCCAAGCGCAGCTACGCCAAGCTGGCGGCCGACGAGTCCCGCGAGGACTACTCGCTGCGCTACGCCCCGCACTCCTACCGCCGCTGGTCGCCGACCATGGTCGCGTCCACCGCCCTCGGCGGCATCGCCTACCTCGCCGACTTCGCGATCGGCGCGTCCATCGTCTTCACGTACGGGTTCACCAGCGGCCTCGCCTCGATCCTGTGCGCGGCGACGATCATCTTCACCACCGGCATCCCGATCGCCCGCGCCTGCGCCAAGTACGGCCTGGACATGGACCTCATCACGCGCGGCGCCGGGTTCGGCTACTTCGGCTCGACGCTCACGTCCCTGATCTACGCCTCGTTCACCTTCATCTTCTTCGCGCTCGAAGGCTCGATCATGGCGCAGGCGATGCACGAGGTCGCCGGACTCCCGCTGCCCATCGGGTACTTGCTGACGACGCTGATCGTGATCCCCATCGTGTTCCGCGGGATGGGCGCGCTCGCGAAGGTGCAGGCGTGGACGCAGCCGGTCTGGCTGATCGGTCTGGTCCTGCCGTTCGTGATCCTGCTGTTCCACTCGCCCGGCTCGTTCGGGGCGTTCACGCACTTCGGCGGCACCGAGGGCGCCGGCAGCGGCTTCTCCTGGATCGGCTTCGGGCTCGGCACCGGCGTCGCGCTCTCGCTCATCGCGCAGATCGGCGAGCAGGCCGACTACTTGCGCTTCATGCCCGCCAAGACGGAGTCGAACAGCAAGCGGTGGAATCTGGCCGTTCTCGCGGCCGGGCCCGGCTGGGTGATCATCGGCGCCGCCAAGCAGCTCGGCGGCGCGCTCCTGGCCTTCGTGGCCCTGGAGGCGGTCGGCAAGACGCACGCGCTCGAACCCATCGCGCCGCAGGTCGAGGCGCTCAAGCCGTGGCTCGGCTCGGTGGCGCTGCCCGTCGCCGCGCTCTTCGTGGTGGTCTCGCAGATCAAGATCAACGTCACCAACGCGTACAGCGGCTCGCTGTCCTGGTCGAACTTCTTCTCCCGCGTGACCCACCGTCACCCGGGCCGCGTCTGGTACATCTTCCTCAACCTCGCCATCGCGCTGACGCTGATGGAACTGAACATGTTCGCCGCCCTGAACAAGCTGCTCGGCTTCTACTCGAACGTGGGCATCGCCTGGATCGCGGCCGTCGCCGCCGACCTCGTCATCAACAAGCGGGTGGGCTGGAGCCCGCCGTACATCGAGTTCAAGCGGGCGTATCTGTACGCGGTGAACCCGGCCGGGTTCGGCGCGATGGTGATCGCGTCGGTCGTCTCCATCCTGGCGTTCTTCGGGCTCTTCGGTGACTACGCCGAGGCCTTCTCCACCTTCATCGCCGCAGGTCTCGCCCTGATCCTGTGTCCGCTCATCGCCTGGGCCACGAAGGGCAGGTACTACCTGGCGCGGCCCAACCCGGTGAACGGTCCCGGCGTCGAGGTCCCGGACGTCACCGCCACCCACACCTGCGGCGTCTGCGAGACGGCGTACGAACTCCCGGACATCGCCGACTGCCCGGCCCACTCCGGGCCGATCTGCTCGCTCTGCTGCTCCCTCGACGCCCACTGCGGCGACGCCTGCACCAAGAAGCCCACGGGCGAACCGGTGTTGATGCCGATGCCCACCGTGCGCGCCGACTGAGTCCGCGGCACGGTTCCGAGGGGGCGCATCCGCCGGATGCGCCCCCTCGGTCTGTCGTCCGCGTGTTCGGACATTGGCTTGTTGCGTATCTCTTTGTGCCAATCCGTATCCGGTGAGTAAAGGTCAGGCGTAGGCTCGGGCATATGCGGGTTGCGGTTTCCTCGGGACTGGGAGGCAGGGGGCGCGATGCGAGTCGGGGCCGGGACGGTCAGGGAGGGGCGGGGCGCGATGAATGACAGCACGACCACACTTCCGTGGCTGGTCATCCGCGAGGACGACAACGGAAACCGCTACCGGGTGGGCCGTTACGCCACGAAGGCGGAGGCCCAGCGCATGGCCGACAGCCTCGACGACCGCCGCGGCCACCAGCCGACGTACTGGGTGGAGCGCCTGGGGCAGGGGCGGAACAACACGGTGCGCTGACGGAGTCATAGGCTCCGGCGCATGCCCCTTGAGTCACCGTCACCGACCACCGTGGTGGTCGCCGCCGCCCTGTACGACACCGAAGGGCGGCTGTTCGCGGCCAGGCGCAGCGCGCCGCCCGAGCTCGCCGGCCGCTGGGAGCTGCCCGGCGGAAAGGTCGAGCCGGGGGAGGGGCCGGAGCACGCGCTGGTGCGCGAGTTGCGCGAGGAGCTCGGCGTCGAGGCCGAACCGCTCGCGCGGGTGCCCGGCGAATGGCCGCTGAAGCCCGGATACGTGCTGCGGGTCTGGCACTGCCGGCTGCGCTCCGGTGATCCGCGCCCCCTCCAGGACCACGACGAGCTGCGCTGGCTGACGGCCGACGAGATCTGGTCCGTGGACTGGCTCGACCAGGACGTGCCCGCGGTGAAGGAAGCCCTGCGCGAGCGCGCCTGACGGGGCTCGCGCCCGCTTCCCACGCGCCTCGCCTACGCCGTCCGTGCCACGGCGCACCCCACTTCGCGATAGCACACCACTCCGTCCGGGTATATCCCGATTAACCCTATGAAACCGGACACGGCTCTCTCTGTGGGCCAGGGAAGTGATCCGCGTGCTCGACACCGAAGGCGACTGCGCCGAGTGGGCCTTTCCCGCCGATCCGTCGGCGGTCCGCAGGGCGCGCGCCCAGGTGCGTACGCAGCTCGTGGAATGGGGACTCGAGGAGCTGGCGGACATCGCCGCGCTGCTGGTCAGCGAGCTGGTGACCAATTCCCTGCGGTATGCGTCCGGACCCATCGGCGTACGCCTCGCGCGCCCGCCACGCTCGCCGGGTGTGCTGCTCGTGGAGGTCTCCGACCCGTTGCCCGACCCGCCCTGTGCCCGCACGGCCGCCCCCGACGAGGAGGGCGGCCGCGGACTGCATCTGGTGTCCGAGGTCTCCCGCCGCTGGGGCACCCGGCCCGGCGCGGACCACTCCGGAGGCAAGACGGTCTGGTTCGAGCTGTCGCTGCCTTGAAGGGGCGCGTCCGGATCGGTGCCCGTTCCCCGGTTAGGAGCGTCCTGAGTGGGACAGACGCGGGGGTGAGAGGCGGGTGTGAGACGACGTGTGTGGGCGCACCCGCACTCTGGGTACGGAAACAGTCGATCCCGACGGGCCAAAAAGCGTCGGGAGCATGGTGTGATCGTGAACACCGTGTTGCGCGGCTCCGTAGTGCTGGATACTGCGTGCAGCCGCCCCGGTGACCGGTGCCGGACGCGGTGAGCTGGAGGGGACGGTTCGCGTGAGCGAGATACCAGCGAAGGGCAGGGTGTCCGAGGGCTCCGACGCCGCGGGCACGGAGCTGCCGGAACCGATCCCGGAACCGGCGGCGGTCGCCCCGCGCGCGCCGGGCGACGAGTCCCTCGGCAGGGCCGACCTCTGGCAGCCGAGCCCGCCCGGTTCGATCTACGACTACATCAAGGTGGCCTCCTTCTCGATCGGCCCCGACGGCGCGATCGACCAGTGGAGCAGCCGCGCGGCCCAGCTCTTCGGGGTCCTGCCCGAGGACGCCGTGGGCAAGGACCCCATCGAGGCGTTCGTCGCGGCGGACCTGCGCGAGCGCGGCCACCGCAAGATGGCGGAGATCCTGGACGGCCAGGAGTGGACGGGCGTCGTGCCCTTCCGGATCCCGGAGTCCGAGGATCCGGAGGCGGGAGCGGAGCGGTCCGCGCGGCCCTCGGGGGCAGGACCGACCGGGCTCGCCGAGGTGTACGTCATGCCGACGACCACCGAGTCCGGCGAGCGGGCCGCCGTGTGCATCGTCGTCGACGTGCGTACCCTGCGTCACATCGAGACCGACCTCGCCGCGTCGCAGGCGATTTTCGGCCAATCCCCCTTCGGTTTCCTGCTGTTCGGCACCGACCTCAAGGTCCAGCGCACCAACCGCACCTTCACCTCCGTCTTCGGCGGCCACGTCGACGACCACCGCGGCCGCACCGTCCACGACTACCTGCCGCGCCACGAGGCGGACCGCGTGCAGGGCGCGCTGCGCCGGGTCCTGGAGACCGGCGACGCGGTCACCGACATGCAACTCGTCGGCCCCGCGCCCGAATCCACCGAGCGGCGCCACTGGTCCATCAACCTCTACCGCGTGCACAGCGGCTCGGGCCGGCCCATCGGCGTCGCGGGGCTCGCCACCGACGTCACCCGCAGGCACGCCGCCGCCCGTGAGGCCGCGCACGCCCGCCGCAACCTCGCGCTCCTGAACGAGGCCGGCTCCCGCATCGGCAACTCGCTGGACCTGGAGACCACCGCCCGCGAACTCCTCGACGTCGTCGTCCCCGGCTTCTGCGACCTCGCGTCCGTCGACCTGTACCAGGGGCTGCTCGCGGGCGACGAGACGGCGCAGTTCCGGCACAGCCTCGCCGACGGCAGCGCCGAGCTGCGCAGGGTCGCCGCCGCGAGCGCCGTCGCCGACGTACCGTTCCTCGACCTGGGGGGCGACGCTCCCGTCAACGTGGGGGCGGTGCACCGGTACTCGTTCAACTCGGCCTGCGCGCACGCCCTGCGCACCGCGCGGCCGCAGACCCTGCCCGTCGAGCAGCGCGGCCTCGTGCAGTCCACGCTCGCCGTGCCGATGGTCGCGCACGACACGGTCGTCGGCCTCGTGCAGTTCTCCCGTACGAAGGGCAGTGAGCCGTTCACCGAGCGGGACAGGGCGCTCGCCATGGAGCTGGCCGCGCGCGCCGCGGTCTGCATCGACAACGCGCGCCTGTACCGCCGCGAGCACGAGCGCGCGCTCATACTCCAGCGCTCCCTCCTGCCGCCGGACGACCCGGAGGCCGCGGGCCTCGACATCGCCTGCCGCTACCGGCCGGGCAACGCGGCGACGGAGGTCGGCGGCGACTGGTTCGACGTCATCGAACTCCCGGGCCACCGCACCGCGCTCGTCGTCGGCGACGTCATGGGCCGCGGGCTGCGCGCCGCCGTCGCCATGGGCGAACTGCGCACCGCCGTACGCACGTTGTCCCTGCTCGACCTCGAACCCGCCGAGGTGCTCAGCGCGCTCGACGAGATCGCCCGCGGCCTCGGCACCCCCGGCGGCGCCCAGCAGGGCACACGCCAGGCCCGCACCGCCCGCTCCTTCGGCGGCGAGGACCTCTCCGAGGTGTACCTCGCGACCTGCGTCTACGCCGTGTACGACTCGGTCACCCGGCGCTGCACGTTCGCCAACGCGGGCCACCTCCCGCCGGTCCTCGTCGAACCCGGCGAGGGCGCGCTCATGCTCGACGTGCCGCCCGGCATGCCGCTCGGCGTCGGCGGCGAACCGTTCGAGGAGGTCGAGGTGGAGCTGCCGGAGGGCGCGCTGCTCGCCCTCTACACGGACGGCCTCGTCGAATCCCGCGACCACCCGCTCGACGAGGGCCTCACCGCCTTCCGGGCCGCGCTCGACGACCCCTCCCCGGCCCTCGAGGACGTCTGCGACCACGTCCTCAACACCCTCGACACCCACCACGGCGAGGACGACATCGCGCTCCTCATGGCCCGGGTCCAGGGGCTGCCCAAGGGGAACGTCGGCGACTGGACGCTGCCGCGCGAGCCGAAGTCCGTCGGCAGGGCCCGCGAGTACGCGCGGGCGCAGCTGGTCGACTGGGACCTCGAAGCCCTCGTCGACACGACGGAGCTGCTGGTCAGCGAGCTGGTCACGAACGCGCTGCGGTACGGCGAGGGCGACATCAGGCTGCGCCTCCTCCTCGACCGCACGCTGGTGTGCGAGGTGTGGGACGCGGGCCTCGTGCAGCCGCGGCGGCGCCGGGCCAGGGACACCGACGAGGGCGGGCGCGGGCTCCAGCTCGTCGGGCTGCTGAGCGCGGCGTGGGGCTCGCGGCGGACGCCGCGCGGCAAGACGGTCTGGTTCGAGCTGCCGCTGCCGGACGGGGACTCGGGGCTCGCGGACCCGACGGAGGCGCTGCTCAGCCTGTTCTGACGGCCGTCGGACGGGGGCTCGCGCGTGGTGACGCCGAGCACATCGCCGCGACCCCCGTTGCATGGTCATGCATTCTCATGCATACTCTTCCTATGTCCAAGGTCCTCACCTCCCTCCCGGCCGGCGAGCGCGTCGGCATCGCCTTCTCGGGCGGCCTCGACACGTCGGTCGCCGTCGCGTGGATGCGCGACAAGGGCGCCGTCCCGTGCACGTACACCGCCGACATCGGCCAGTACGACGAGCCCGACATCGACGGTGTGCCCAGCCGCGCCAAGCAGTACGGCGCGGAGATCGCGCGCGCCGTCGACTGCAAGGCCGCGCTGGTCGAGGAAGGTCTGGCCGCGCTGACCTGCGGCGCGTTCCACATCCGCTCCGGCGGTCGCGCGTACTTCAACACGACGCCGCTGGGCCGCGCCGTCACCGGCACGATGCTGGTCAAGGCGATGCTCGAGGACAACGTCCAGATCTGGGGCGACGGCTCGACGTACAAGGGCAACGACATCGAGCGGTTCTACCGCTACGGCCTGCTCGCCAACCCGAACCTGCGGATCTACAAGCCGTGGCTCGACGCGGACTTCGTGTCCGAGCTCGGCGGCCGGCAGGAGATGTCGGAGTGGCTGGTCGAGCACGGCCTTCCGTACCGGGACTCGGCGGAGAAGGCGTACTCCACGGACGCCAACATCTGGGGCGCCACGCACGAGGCGAAGACCCTCGAGCACCTGAACGTCTCGCTCGAGACGGTCGAGCCGATCATGGGCGTCAAGTTCTGGGACCCGTCGGTGGAGATCCCCACCGAGGACGTCACCATCGGTTTCGAGCAGGGCCGCCCGGTCACGATCAACGGCAAGGAGTTCGCCTCCGCCGTCGACCTGGTGATGGAGGCCAACGCGATCGGCGGTCGCCACGGCCTGGGCATGTCCGACCAGATCGAGAACCGGATCATCGAGGCCAAGAGCCGCGGCATCTACGAGGCCCCGGGCATGGCCCTCCTCTTCGCCGCGTACGAGCGCCTGGTGAACGCGATCCACAACGAGGACACCGTCGCCCAGTACCACGCCGAGGGTCGGCGCCTCGGCCGCCTCATGTACGAGGGCCGGTGGCTCGACCCGCAGGCCCTCATGATCCGCGAGTCGCTCCAGCGCTGGGTCGGCGCCGCGATCACCGGCGAGGTCACGCTGCGGCTGCGGCGCGGCGAGGACTACACGATCCTCGACACGCAGGGCCCCGCCTTCTCCTACCACCCGGACAAGCTGTCCATGGAGGTCGTCGAGGACTCCGCGTTCGGCCCGGTCGACCGGATCGGCCAGCTGACCATGCGCAACCTCGACATCGCCGACTCCCGCGGCAAGCTCGAGCAGTACGCGGGCCTCGGTCTCCTCGGCTCCGTCACCGGCGCCGCCCAGACCGCGGTCACCGGCCTGATCGGCACGATGCCCGAGGGCGGCGCCCAGGCGATCGCCTCCCGCGGCGAGATCTCCGCGGAGGACGAGGCGCTGGACCGCGCGGCCATGGAATCCGGCACGGACTGACTCCGTCGGTCGACCGGTGACGGGAAGGGCACCCCGAATTCGGGGTGCCCTTCCCGCATGCGGCGGCGCCGTTCGTACACGACGCGGGGCTCTGCCCCGGACCCCGCTGCTCAATCGCCGCAGGGGCTATCAAGCCCGGCGGCGGATCTTGTTGCCGAGCCAGACGATCGGGTCGTACTTGCGGTCCGCCGCGCGCTCCTTCAGCGGGATCAGCGCGTTGTCCGTGATGCGGATGCCCTCGGGGCAGACCTCGGTGCAGCACTTGGTGATGTTGCAGTAGCCGAGGCCGTGGGTGTCCTGGGCGGTGCGCTTGCGGTCGAGGCCCTCGTCGGACGCCGCGTCCAGCGGGTGCATGTCGAGTTCCGCGACACGCATCAGGAAGCGGGGGCCCGCGAAGGCCGGCTTGTTGTCCTCGTGGTCGCGGACGACATGGCAGGTGTCCTGGCACAGGAAGCA
Organism: Streptomyces sp. SDT5-1; assembly: GCF_052245995.1. Taxonomy (NCBI): domain Bacteria; kingdom Bacillati; phylum Actinomycetota; class Actinomycetes; order Kitasatosporales; family Streptomycetaceae; genus Streptomyces; species Streptomyces sp. SDT5-1. The sequence continues at coordinate 5,356,659 of NZ_CM125963.1, forward strand.
CTCGATGCACTTGCGGAACTCCTGCGAGCGGTCCACGTCCTCCTGCATCATCCGGTACTCGCCCGGCCCGACCCCGGCGGGCGGCACGAACGCCGGGACCTCGCGGGCCTTCGTGTAGTTGAAGCCGACGTCCGTGACGAGGTCGCGTACGACGGGGAAGGCCCGCAGCGGCGTCACCGTGATCACATCATCACGGCCGAACACCGACATCCGCGTCATGCACATCAGGCGCGGCCTGCCGTTGATCTCCGCCGAGCACGAACCGCACTTGCCCGCCTTGCAGTTCCAGCGCACCGCGAGGTCGGGGGCCTGCGTCGCCTGGATCCTGTGGATGATGTCGAGGACCACCTCGCCGTCGTTCACCTCGACCGTGAAGTCCTCCAGGCCGCCCCCGTCGACGTCGCCCCGCCACACCCGGAAGGCCGCCTCGTAGCTGCTCACTCGAAAAGCTCCTCTTCGGCCAGGTACTTCACCAGCTCCTCCTTCTCGAACAGGGCGAGCAGGTCGGGGCGGATCGGTTCGGTCGTCTCGCGGCTGAGGGTGATCTGGCCGCGCACCGGGTCCGTGGCCGCGAGTCCGCCGCTGGGATCGCGGAGCCGGCAGAGCAGATTGGCCCGCCGCCACTCCCGGTCCATCCCGGGGCAGTCCTCGCGCGTGTGCCCGCCGCGCGACTCCGTGCGCTCCAGGGCGGCCCGCGCCACGCACTCGCTGACCAGCAGCATGTTCCGCAGGTCGAGCGCCAGGTGCCAGCCCGGGTTGAACTGCCGGTGCCCCTCGACCCCGGCCCGCCGCGCCCGCACCCGCAGCTCCGCGAGCCTGCGCAGCGCCTGCTCCATCTCGGGCTCGCGCCGGATGATGCCGACGAGGTCGTTCATCGTCTGCTGGAGTTCCTGGTGCAGGGTGTACGGGTTCTCGGGCGTGACGCCCTCCTCCTGTCCCTCCGCCGAGAACGGCCGCAGCGCCTCGGCCGCCGCGATGTCGATCTGCTCGTCGGCGACGACAGGACGGACCTCGTGCGAGGCCGCGTACGTCGCCGCGTGCAGTCCGGCCCTGCGGCCGAACACCAGCAGGTCGGAGAGCGAGTTCCCGCCGAGCCGGTTGGAGCCGTGCATGCCGCCGGCCACCTCACCGGCGGCGTAGAGCCCCGGCACGCCGCGCGCCGCCGCCGTGTCCGAGTCGACGGCCACGCCGCCCATCACGTAGTGGCAGGTCGGCCCGACCTCCATCGCCTCCGCGGTGATGTCGACGTCCGCCAGCTCCTTGAACTGGTGGTACATGGACGGGAGTCGGCGCCGGATCGTCTCGGCGGGCATGCGCGTCGAGACGTCGAGGAACACTCCGCCGTGCGGCGATCCGCGCCCCGCCTTGACCTCCGCGTTGATGGCCCGCGCCACCTCGTCGCGCGGCAGCAGCTCGGGCGGGCGCCGATTGTGGTCCGGGTCCTCGTACCAGCGGTCGCCCTCCTCCTCCGACTGCGCGTACTTCTCCTTGAACACATCGGGGACGTAGTCGAACATGAACCGCTTGCCCTCGGAGTTGCGCAGCACCCCGCCGTCGCCGCGCACCGACTCCGTGACGAGGATGCCCTTCACGGACGGCGGCCAGACCATGCCCGTCGGGTGGAACTGCACGAACTCCATGTTCAGGAGCGGCGCGCCCGCAAGGAGCGCGAGCGCGTGCCCGTCGCCCGTGTACTCCCACGAGTTCGACGTCACCTTGAAGGACTTGCCGATGCCGCCGGTGGCGAGGACCACGCTCGGCGCCTCGATGACGAAGAACCGACCGCTCTCCCGCTCGTAGCAGAACGTGCCGGAGACCCGGCCCTCCTCGTCCTTGAGGACGCGGGTGACCGTGCACTCCTGGAAGACCTTGAGCCCGGACTCGTAGTCCCCGGTCTCCTTGAAGTCCTGCTGCTGCAACTGCACGATCTTCTGCTGGAGCGTGCGGATCAGCTCCAGGCCCGTACGGTCGCCGACGTGTGCGAGCCGCGGGTACTCGTGCCCGCCGAAGTTCCGCTGCGAGATCCGCCCGTCGCCCGTCCTGTCGAACAGGGCGCCCCACGTCTCCAACTCCCATACGCGGTCGGGTGCTTCCCGCGCGTGCAGCTCCGCCATCCGCCACTGGTTGAGGAATTTGCCGCCGCGCATGGTGTCGCGGAAGTGCACCTGCCAGCTGTCCCCGGAGTTCACATTGCCCATGGAGGCGGCGATGCCGCCCTCCGCCATCACCGTGTGGGCCTTGCCGAACAGCGACTTGCAGATCACCGCCGTACGAGCACCCCGCTCGCGCGCCTCGATCGCGGCCCGAAGGCCCGCGCCACCGGCACCCACCACGACAACATCCCACTGCTGCCGCTCAACCGAACTCATCAGAAAAACCTCGGATCGTCGAAGACGCCGGACGCGACGAGATACACGTAGAAGTCGGCGAGCGCGACGCTCACCAACGAGGCCCAGGCGAGCAGCATGTGACGGGCGTTCAGCTTGCCGACCCAGCCCCAGAGCCGGTAGCGCACCGGGTGCTTCGAGAAGTGCCTGAGCCGTCCGCCGACGATGTGCCGGCACGAGTGGCACGAGATGGTGTACGCCCAGATCAGCACGATGTTGGCGAGGAAGACCAGCGAGCCGAGGCCCATGTGGCCCCACTCGTAGTGCTCGTCGCGGAACGACAGCACGGTGTCGTAGGTGAGGATGCAGGCGACGAGCACGGCCGCGTAGAAGAAGTACCGGTGGATGTTCTGGAGAATCAGCGGGAACCGTGTCTCGCCGCTGTACTTCTTGTGCGGCTCGGCCACCGCGCAGGCGGGCGGCGAGGCCCAGAAGCCCCGGTAGTAGGCCTTGCGGTAGTAGTAGCAGGTCAGCCGGAAACCGAGCGGGAAGATCAGGATGAGCAGCGCGGGGGAGAGGCCCCACCAGCCGCCGAAGATCTCCCAGTTGGGCCCGTGCCGCATCGGCTCGCAGTTGTCCGCGAGGCACGGCGAGTAGAACGGCGAGACGTAGGGGGCCGCGTAGTAGTCGGCGTTCGCGAAGGCCCGCCACGTCGAGTAGACGACGAAGGCGAGCAGTCCGCCCGCGGTCGCGGCCGGGGCCAGCCACCAGCGGTCCGTGCGCAGATGGGGCGCGGCGATCGCGGCACGCGTCCGGCCTCGGACGCCCGTGCCGCCTCGGGTATGGGGTTCTTCGGTACTGGTGGGTTCCGTGCCGGTGGCCAACGAAGCCTCCGCTCGCAGGGACGGGGGATGGGGAGGGCGGTGGACGGGGGGAGCGGTCAGGGGGCGTGCCGGTCCCGCGCGCCGAGCCCCTCGTCGTCCGAGTCGGTCCACAGCGTGGCGTCGTACGGGGCGTCGGGGATCGTCACGAGTTCGGGGCGGTGCGCGGTGCCCGAGCCGGCGGCCGTGGCGCGCAGCAGGGCGACGCTCTCGCGCAGATGCTCGGTGTCGGCGCGCACCCGGCGCAGATCGGGACCGCCCGCCGCGCCCTCGAGCTGGGGCTGGAGCCGCCCCACGGCGCGCGCGAGCTCGTCGACACAGCGCTGAACCGCCGTCAAGTCGTCGTGCAGGGACATGACTTGGCCTCACTTCCGCTGGTGCGGCGGAGTTGCTCATGCGCCTGCGAGTGTCGCGCGTCACATTGCCGTTTGTGAAGGGATCCGTAAGGGATCGGTGCGGATTGCCGGTGCACGCCGGGGGCGCGACCGCGGTTTCGCGCCGCTCCCGCGGGGCGGGGTGACGGTTCGTTGGGCCGCACGAGTGGCTTCCGGGCGGTTCCCGGGCGTGTCGGGCGGCGGCCCCTCCCGCATCCACTTCAGTTGGCCGATAGATGTGATCAGCTCCATATACCGCCAAACGAGACAAACCGGCCAGCCCCGGAGGTACCCGTGATGCCCCACGTCCCCAGGCGCCCAGGAGCCGCCGCACGCTCGGCCGCGTTCCTCGTGAGCGGCGCGCTCGCCGTCACCGCCCTAGCGGGGTGCGGCTCCGACGACAAGGCCGGGCGGCCCGCGGCGGCGCCCGACGTCGCCTCGGCCGCCCGCACCCAGATCAAGGACGGCGGCACGCTGCGGTGGGCCGTCGACGACGTGCCGCAGACCCTGAACGCCTTCCAGGCCGACGCCGACGCCGCCACGAGCCGGGTCACCGGCGCCGTGCTGCCGTCGATGTTCCGGCTCGACGCACAGGGCAGGCCGCAGGCCGACCCCGACTACCTGGAGAAGGCCGAGGTCATCAAGACCGAGCCCAAGCAGGTCGTGCTCTACAAGCTCAACCAGCAGGCGGTGTGGAGCGACGGCCGGGAGATCGGCGCCGCCGACTTCGCCGCCCAGTGGCGCGCGCTCTCCGGAAAGAACAGCGCGTACTGGACGGCCCACAACGCCGGCTACGACCGGATCGAGAAGGTCGAGCGCGGCGCGAACGACCTGGAGGTCCGGGTCACCTTCGCCAAGCCGTACGCCGACTGGCGCTCGCTGTTCTCGCCGCTGTACCCCAAGGACGTCATGGGGACCCCGGACACCTTCAACGAGGGCGCGCGCAAGAGCCTCAAGGTGACCGCGGGCCCGTTCGGCATCGGCACCGTCGACAAGGACGCCGAGCAGGTCACCCTGGAGCGCAATCCGCGCTGGTGGGGCCGCCCCGCCAAGCTGGAGAAGGTGGTGCTCAGCGCGGTGCCGCGCGACGAGCGGCCCGCCGCGCTCGCCGCCGGGAAGCTGGACCTCGCCGACGTCGACCGGGCGGGCGCCGAGCGCATCGCGTACGCCGCCCGGGACAAGGGCTCGTCGGGACCGCTCGCGCACGGACCCGGCGCGGACGTCACATCGGGCGACGCGCTGCGCTCCTGGGCGCGCGCCCACAGCGAGGACTGGGAGGTCGCCGAGGCCGAGATCGAGGCCCGCGCGAAGACCCGCAAGGCCGCCCGGAAGTACGCGAAGGAGCAGTCGAAGCTCGACGGCTTCGTGGTCCGCAAGTCGCTGGAACCCGCCTACACCCAGCTCGCCCTGAACGGTTCGAGCGGACCGCTCGCCGACGAGCGGGTGCGCCAGGCCGTGGCCCGCGCCCTCGACCGCTCCCAGCTCGCCGAGGACGTCCTCAAGCCGCTCGGACTGCCCGCCTCCACGGTCGGCAGCCACCTCGCGCTCGCGGGACAGCCCGACTACGCCGACAACAGCAGCGCCCTCGGCAAGCAGGACGCCGACAAGGCGGAGGCCCTGCTGGCGGAGGCCGGCTGGGTGCGCGGCGGCCCCGTCGAGGGCGAGTCGGCGAAGCCGAAGACGGCCGGCGGCAAGGCGGACCGCGCCGCGGCCGAGTCCAAGGGCGCAGGCGACGGCACGTACATCATGGGCGAGGACGACCAGAAGCCCGGCGACTCCGTGCCGCCGCTGCTCGGCCCCGGACCGCTCGCAGCCGCCCAGCACTCCGCGCTGCTGCACCAGGCCGACGCCGTGAAGGTGCGCTCCGCCGAGCGCGAGGGCAAGCACGCGGGCGACGCCAAGCACGGCACGGCCGCGGGGGCGTACGCGCCGAAGGGGACGCCCGCCCCGCAGCAGGCCGCCGCGAAGGACAGCGACAAGGCCGGTGCCAAGGCGGGCGCCGCCTGGCAGCTCGCCAAGGACGGCAAGCCGCTGACCCTGAACTTCGTGCTGCCGAAGGGCCAGGACACCGAGCAGCTCCAGTCGGTCGCCGACCGGATCTCCCAGATGCTCCAGAAGATCGGCGTACGGACGGACATCACGAAGGTCGACGGCGCGGACTACTTCAAGGACCACATCGCGGCGGGCGAGTACGACCTGGCGCTGTACTCGTGGCCCGGCTCCGCCTACCCGGCGACCGACGCACGGCCGATCTACGCCAAGCCGGTCCCGGCCGCCGACGGCGGGCTCACGGTCGAGCAGAACTACACCCGGGTCGGCACCGACCACATCGACCAGCTCTTCGACCAGGCCGTCGGCGAGCTCGACGAGGAGAAGGAGCGCGAGCTCGTCCGGAAGGCGGACGAGCGCATCTGGGCCGCCGCAGGATCGATTCCGCTCTACCAGCGCCCGGAACTGGTGGCGGCGAGGTCGAACCTGGTGAATGCGGGCGCCTTCGGCTTCCAGGAGCCCTCCTACGAGGACATCGGCTTCCTGAAGCCGGGCGGCAAGCTCGGTGGCTCGCCCGCGCAGGACGGCAACTGACCTGCGGTTTCTCCGGGCGGGTCGGCGCTACGGCGGCGGCCCGCCCGGCCCGGCTGAGCCGGTGTCCCGCGAGACACGTAGCATGGGGTGAGGCCGTGGCATGTCCAGCCCGGCAGGGCGCGCGTAAAGCAATGTACGCGCAGCCGACCACTCACTCCGGGAGTACGCCTCACTATGGCCACGCGCCACGACATCCGTAACGTCGCCATCGTCGCTCACGTCGACCACGGCAAGACCACCATCGTCGACGGCATGCTGAAGCAGGCCGGTGCCTTCGCCGCCCACCAGCTGGAGTCGGTCGACGACCGCGTGATGGACTCGAACGACCTGGAGCGTGAGAAGGGCATCACGATCCTCGCCAAGAACACCGCGGTGAAGTACCACCCCGCGGACGGCGCGGACCCGATCACGATCAACATCATCGACACCCCCGGCCACGCCGACTTCGGTGGTGAGGTCGAGCGCGGTCTGTCGATGGTCGACGGTGTCGTCCTCCTCGTCGACGCCTCCGAGGGCCCCCTGCCGCAGACCCGCTTCGTGCTGCGCAAGGCCCTCCAGCAGCGGCTCCCCGTCATCCTGTGCATCAACAAGACGGACCGCCCCGACGCCCGCATCGACGAGGTCGTCAACGAGACGTACGACCTCTTCCTCGACCTGGACGCGGACGAGGAGCAGATCGAGTTCCCGATCGTCTACGCCTGCGGCCGTGACGGCGTCGCCTCGCTGACCAAGCCGGAGGACGGCACGGTCCCGGCGGACTCGAAGAACCTCCAGCCGTTCTTCACCACGATCCTCGAGCACATCCCGGCCCCCTCGTACGAGGAGGACGCCCCGCTCCAGGCGCACGTCACCAACCTGGACGCCGACAACTTCCTCGGCCGCATCGCGCTCCTCCGCGTCGAGCAGGGCGAGCTGCGCAAGGGCCAGACCGTGGCCTGGATGAAGCGCGACGGCGAGATCCAGAACGTCCGCATCAGCGAGCTCCTGATGACCGAGGCGCTCACCCGCAAGCCCGCCGAGGTCGCGCGCCCCGGTGACATCTGCGCCGTCGCCGGCATCCCGGACATCATGATCGGCGAGACCCTGGCCGACCCGGAGAACCCGGTCGCCCTGCCGCTGATCACGGTCGACCAGCCCGCGATCTCCATGACCATCGGTACGAACACCTCGCCGCTGGTCGGCCGCGGCGGTGGCGGCAAGGGCGCCGACGCCAAGTCGAGCGTCAAGGACCGCAAGGTCACCGCCCGCCAGGTCAAGGACCGCCTGGACCGCGAGCTGATCGGCAACGTCTCGCTCCGCGTCCTCGACACCGAGCGCCCCGACACCTGGGAGGTGCAGGGCCGCGGTGAGCTGGCGCTGGCCATCCTGGTCGAGCAGATGCGCCGCGAGGGCTTCGAGCTGACCATCGGCAAGCCGCAGGTCGTCACCAAGGAGATCGACGGCAAGGTCCACGAGCCGGTCGAGCGCCTCACGGTGGACGTCCCCGAGGAGCACATGGGCGCCGTCACGCAGCTCATGGGCGTCCGCAAGGGCCGCATGGACAACATGTCGAACCACGGCTCCGGCTGGGTCCGCATGGAGTTCGTCGTGCCGTCCCGCGGCCTCATCGGCTTCCGCACGGAGTTCCTGACGAACACCCGCGGCACGGGCATCGCGCACTCCATCCACGAGGGCCACGAGCCGTGGTTCGGCACGCTGACGACCCGCAACAACGGTTCGCTCGTCGCCGACCGCGCAGGGTCGGTCACCCCGTTCGCGATGATCAACCTCCAGGAGCGCGGTGTGCTGTTCACCGAGCCCGGCACCGAGGTGTACGAGGGCATGATCGTCGGTGAGAACTCGCGCGCCGACGACATGGACGTGAACATCACCAAGGAGAAGAAGCTCACCAACATGCGCGCCGCGTCCGCGGACTCCACGGAGAACGTGGTCCCGGCCCGCAAGCTCTCCCTGGAGCAGTCCCTGGAGTTCTGCCGCGACGACGAGTGCGTCGAGGTGACCCCGGAGGCCGTCCGCATCCGCAAGGTCGTCCTCGACCAGAAGGAGCGCGGCCGCACCGCCTCCCGCGCGAAGCACAACTGACGCGACGACAGCTTCGGGCCCGGTATCCCCTCGGGGGGTGCCGGGCCCTTTGCGTTGCCGCTAGTCTGCACGCGGTCTACGCGCAGTGACCCCCGCGGTGACGCCGTCTCCCAACAACGGGTCAAAAACGTCTCGCGCGCAAGTGATTAAGTCCACGACGAAGTCCGGTATCCGGACGCCGATGGTCGATAGGTATGTAACACGTCCGTTTCGTGGCCCTCTATCTAGGATCCGTTTGTCCGGATTTTGGGAGAAGTACGCATCAGGTGTGATCGAACCGAGACCAAAAGAGTGTGGTCGCGACAGGCGCTGTGGCTAATAGTGGTCCGCGTAGAGCTCGGGTCAGAGGGTCACGCGCTAATGGGGAGCGAGGGCCCGCGAGCACACTGAGGCAGCGTCAACTCCGCCGTCAGGGGTGTCGGCTGGGTGGCGATCTTCTGCCTCCACTTGCAGTGAACGAAGTGACTCATGAGGAGGAACCCATGCGAGGTGCCGTCTATGCCCTGTGGGTCGCGTCGTCCAGTACGGCAGGTGTCGTCGATCCGGCGCTGCGACAGTTTTTGACAGTTCCTCAGGGGCTTCGCCCCCGTCGTTAGCCCTCTCGCGCGCTTCGAGTGACGTACGCCGTGCGACGGCCGCCGGACCGTTCCACTTCCGACGGTCTCCAATACCTGTGAAATGGACGAATCATGACAAGTCCAATCGAGATTGAGGGCGCCGAGACCTCTTCCGCCTTGGACAAGGAGAGCGCGCCGCAGGGCGACGCGAAGGAGCCCAAGAAGCTCGAGGGGCGCAGCCCCGGCCAGCTGATGTGGCGGCGCTTCAAGCGGGACAGGACGGGCGTCGTCTCCGCCTGGATCGTCCTGTTCTTCTTCGTGATAGCCGCGCTCGCCCCGGTCATCTGCAAGCTGTACGGCAAGGACCCGTACACCTTCTACGGCCAGGACGACCCGACGCTCCTCAACGAGTTCAACCTGCCGGCGGGCCCCAACGGTGGCATGTCGCCGGAGCACTGGTTCGGCATCGACCCGAACTACGGGCGTGACGTCCTCGCGTACCTGCTGTACGGCATGCGCACCTCGCTCTACACGGCGCTGGTCGCGACGATCGGCATGGTGATCCTCGGCGTGGTGATCGGCCTGGTGGCCGGCTACTTCGGCGGCAAGATCGACTACTGGCTCGGCCGGTTCACCGACTTCATGATGGCGCTGCCCAACCAGCTGTTCATGGTCGCGGCCATGCCCGTCATCGTCACGGTCTTCGTGGCCCCGGACGAGGAGACGCCGGTCTACGTCCGGTTCCTCGCCATCACCGGCATCATGTGGATGCTGACCTGGATGAGCCTGTCCCGCCTGGTGCGCGCGGTGACCATGTCGCTGCGCGAGCGGGAGTTCGTGGAGGCGGCGAAGGTCGCGGGCGCCTCGCCCTGGCGGATCATCCGCAAGGAGCTGCTGCCCAACCTGGTGACGCCGATCATCGTGCAGGGCACGTACCTGCTCCCCAGCACCATCCTCTCGGTCGCCTTCCTCTCCTTCGTCGGGGTCGGGTACCAGGACCCCACGCCCGACTGGGGCCTGATGTTCGCCACCGCGGCGAACATCTACGAGGTCGACCCGACCTACTTGTACTTCCCGGGTGTCGCCATGGTCGTCTTCTTCGTGGCGTTCAACCTCTTCGGTGACTCGGTCCGGGACGCCTTCGATCCCAAGACCGGACGCTGACCAGGCCTCACCGAGGGTCGCTGCCACCCGGGCGCCGGACCGACACAGCCGGATGCGTCAGGCAGCACACAAGGATCACTACTCACAGGCAGGTGGACTCAACTCCATGAGCATCCTTCGTTCGCGCACGGCGCAGGCGACGATCGTCGCCGCCGCTGTCGGCGCCCTCACGCTGACCGGCTGCAGCAGCGGCAGCAGCAACAACGACAAGACCGTGGGCAAGTCCAAGGAGGACGCGGCGGCTCAGGCCAAGCCGGTCATCATGGGCACCGCCGACCAGTCGAAGGGCCCGGCCGAGCCGGTCCCGGGCGCCAAGAAGGGCGGCACGATCCAGGTCTACCAGGAGAGCGACTTCTCGCACCTGGACCCGGGCCAGATATACGTCTCCGACGCCGGCCTCCTCTCCAAGCTGATCTACCGCGGCCTGACCACGTACACCGAGGGCGCCGACGGTCAGCAGACCGTCGTCGGTGACCTCGCCAAGGACGCGGGCAAGTCCTCGGACGGCGGCAAGACCTGGACCTTCGAGCTGAAGGACGGCATCAAGGACCAGAACGGTCACACCATCACGTCGGCCGACATCCGCCACTCCATCGAGCGCATGTACGACCCGTTCATCACGGACGGTCCGGCGTACATCCAGCAGTGGCTGTCCGGCTCGGGTACCTCCTACCGCAAGGCGTACCAGGGTCCGTACAAGGGCAAGCACCTGCCGAAGTCGGTCCTGGACACCCCGGACGACAAGACGATCGTCTTCCACTTCAAGGAAGCCCACACCGACGCCCCGCAGGCCCTGGCCATGGCGGCGTACTCGGTCGTGCCCGAGAAGACGGACACCAAGCAGAAGTACGACCAGAAGCCCGTCGCCACCGGCCCGTACAAGATCTCCTCGTACAAGCCGGGCAAGAGCATCCAGCTCGTCCGCAACGACAAGTGGGACGAGAAGACGGACCCGATGCGCCACGCCTACGTGGACGGGTTCAACATCGACTTCAACGTCTCCAAGGCCGACCAGACCAAGACGATCCTGGCCGACCGCGGTGAGGCCAAGAACGCCATCATGTTCACCGGCCAGAACGACGCCACCCAGCTGCAGAAGATCACGACCGACAAGAAGGTCATGAAGCGCACGGTGCAGGGCTACGCCCCGTACGTGTGGCAGCTGAACATGAACATGGACCGGATCAAGGACAAGAAGCTCCGTGACGCCATCTCCCTGGCGATCCCGGCCACCGCGGCCGGTCAGGCCGACGGCGGCAAGTACGGTGGCGACGCCGCCAACTCGCTGACGTCGCCCGCGCTTCCGGGCTACAGCGCGAAGGATGACATCTTCAACCGCAAGGGCAAGCCGAACGGCGACATCGCCAAGGCGAAGAAGATGGTCGAGGAGGCCGGCGCCAAGGGCAAGAAGCTCGTCTACGCCTACGCCAACACCCCGGTCCGCGTCACCCAGGCGAACCTGATCATCAACAACCTGGAGAAGATCGGTCTCGACATTCAGAAGAAGGAGATCGACAACGCCACCTGGTACGAGCAGATGGGCAAGGTCAAGAACGGCCTCGACCTCTACATGACCGGCTGGGGCCAGGACTGGGCCGACGGCAACACCGTCTTCCCGCCGACCTACGACGGCACGAACATCCAGGACGGTGGGTCGAACTACTCCCACCTGAACGACAAGCACGTGAACGCCGAGAGCGCCCGCATCCAGAAGATCGCGGACGCGGCCGAGCGCGCCAAGGAGTACCGCAAGCTCTCCAACTACATCTCCAAGGAGATCAACCCGGCCGCCCCGATCTACTACACCAAGGTGTTCCAGATCGCCGGCTCCAACGTCGGCGGCCTGCGCTACTCGACGGTCACCAGCTACACCGACCCGACGCGCGTCTTCCTCAAGAAGTAGTTCGCACAAGGCAGTTCCCGGGAGTGAGAGCGCGGCGGAGCTCTCACTCCCGGGCCGCCGCACAATCCCCTCCTGGTCTCCCACCGCCGCCGTCCTGAGAGCAGCTTTCTGCCATGCTTCGATTTCTCATACGCCGGACGTCTGGCGCAGCACTCATCCTCCTGCTGATCAGCGCCTTCACGTTCTTCATGTACTTCGCCATCCCACAGGACCCGGCGACGCTCGCGTGCGGCAAGAACTGCACCCCGGACGCGCTGGCGATCATTCACAAGAACCTGGGCCTCGATCAGCCGGTACCGGTGCAGTACTGGGAGTTCCTCAAGGGGATCTTCGTCGGCCGTGACTTCGCGGTGGGCCACTGCGACGCCCCGTGCTTCGGCGTCTCGTTCCGGAACAACCAGATGGTCTGGGACACGATCATGGACCGGCTTCCGCTGACGGTCTCGCTCATGCTCGGCGGCCTGGTCGTCTTCCTCGTCGTGGGCCTGGGCGCCGGTCTGCTGGCCGCCCGCTTCCGCGGCACCTGGATCGACAAGCTCTTCTCCGGCGCCTCCCTGGTGACCAGCTCGTTCCAGATCTACCTGCTCGGCCCGATCGTGCTGGGCATCTTCGTCTACAGCACCGGCTGGCTGAAGGCGCCCAAGTGGGTGCCGTTCACGGAGAACCCCGGGTCCTGGTTCATGGGCCTGCTGATCCCGTGGATCGTGATGGCGACGATCTTCACCGCCAACTACACCCGTATGTCCCGCTCCTCGATGATCGAGCAGCTCCAGGAGGAGCACGTCAGGGCCGCCAAGGCGAAGGGCATGAGCAGCCGCTTCGTGTTCTTCCGGTACGCGTGGCGCGGCTCGCTCATCCCGATCATCACGATCCTGGGCATGGACATCGCCTCGCTGCTCAGCGGCGGCATGGTCACCGAGCTGACCTTCAACCTCGCGGGAGTGGGCCGCCTGGCGAGGGACTCGGTCATCGGCAAGGACCTGCCGGTCCTCATGGGCGTAATGATCATCAGCGCCGCCTTCATCATCCTCTGCAATGTCGTCGTGGACGCCCTGTACGCCGTGATCGACCCGCGCGTGCGACTGTCCTAGGAGAACCCCCGTGACCACTCTCACCAAGCCCGAGGACGCCCCGGCCCCGACCGGATCCGACGCGTTCTTGTCGGTTCGCGATCTGCGGGTGCAGTTCTCCACCGAGGACGGCGCCGTCAAGGCGGTCGACGGCCTCTCCTTCGACCTGGAGCGCGGCAAGACGCTCGGCATCGTCGGCGAGTCCGGCTCCGGCAAGTCGGTCACCAACCTGACCGTGCTCGGCCTGCACAACAAGAAGAACACCAGCATCGACGGCGAGATCCTCCTCGACGGCAAGGAACTGCTCACCGCCACCGAGCCCGAGCTGGAGAAGCTCCGCGGCAACAAGATGGCGATGATCTTCCAGGACTCGCTGACCGCGCTCTCGCCGTACTACACGGTGGGTCGGCAGATCGCCGAGCCGTTCCGCAAGCACACCGGCGCCTCCAAGAAGGAGGGCCGGGACCGGGCCATCGAGATGCTGGAGAAGGTCGGCATCCCGCAGCCCAAGCAGCGCGTCGACGACTACCCGCACCAGTTCTCCGGCGGTATGCGCCAGCGCGCCATGATCGCCATGTCGCTGGCCTGCAACCCCGAGCTGCTGATTGCGGACGAGCCGACCACGGCCCTCGACGTGACGGTCCAGGCGCAGATCCTCGACCTGCTCAAGGACCTCCAGCAGGAGTTCGGCTCCGCGATCATCATGATCACGCACGACCTGGGCGTCGTCGCGAACATGGCCGACGACCTGCTCGTGATGTACGCGGGCCGGGCCGTCGAGCGGGGCAGCGTGCGCGAGGTCCTCAAGCAGCCCCAGCACCCGTACACCTGGGGCCTGCTGGGCTCGATGCCGCGACTGACCTCGGACATCGACGAGCCGCTGATGCCGATCCCCGGTTCGCCGCCCTCGTTGCTCAACCCGCCCTCGGGCTGCCCGTTCCACCCGCGCTGCGCCTTCACCGACAAGGTGTCGGGCGACCGCTGCTCGGGCGAGCGTCCGGTGCTTCCCGCGGGGCGCGGTTCCGCCTGCCACCTGACGGCGGACCAGAAGCAGCAGGTGTTCATCGAGACGATTCAGCCCCGGCTGGGCTGAGCAGAGACCGGCGACTGGGGCATGACCATGAGCGACAACAAGAGCAACACCACCACGGCGGTCGCCGACGCGATCCCCGGGCAGCGCGACCGCGTGGGCGAGCCGCTGATGCAGGTCCGTGGCCTGCAGAAGCACTTCCCGATCAAGGGCGGCTTCCCGATCCGGCGCACCGTCGGCGCGGTCAAGGCCGTCGACGGCGTGGACTTCGAGGTCTACGCGGGCGAGGCGCTCGGCCTGGTCGGCGAGTCCGGCTGCGGAAAGTCGACCACGGGCCGGCTCCTGACCCGCCTGTACGAGCCCACGCAGGGCACCATCACGTACAACGGCCAGGACATCAGCCACGCCAACCGCAAGCAGCTGGCGCCGATCAGGTCCGAGATCCAGATGATCTTCCAGGACCCGTACGCCTCGCTGAACCCGCGGCAGACGGTCGGCTCGATCATCGCGGGCCCGATGGAGATCAACGGGATCAACCCGCCCGGCGGCCGGGAGAAGCGGGTGCGCGAGCTCCTGGAGATCGTCGGCCTGAACCCGGAGCACTACAACCGGTTCCCGCACGAGTTCTCCGGCGGTCAGCGCCAGCGCATCGGCGTCGCCCGAGCGGTGGCCCTCGAGCCGAAGCTGATCGTGGCCGACGAGCCGGTCTCCGCGCTCGACGTGTCGATCCAGGCGCAGGTCGTGAACCTCCTCCAGGAGGTGCAGCGGGAGATGGGCATCGCGTTCGTCTTCATCGCGCACGACCTGGCCGTCGTGCGGCACTTCTCGCAGCGCGTCGCCGTGATGTACCTCGGCAAGATCATGGAGATCGCGGACCGGGACTCGCTCTACAACCGGCCGCGCCACCCGTACACGCACGCGCTGATGTCGGCCGTGCCGGACGCGGACCTCGACGCCGAGAAGCGGGAGCGGATCCGGCTCCAGGGCGACGTGCCCTCGCCGATCATGCCGCCGTCCGGCTGCCGGTTCCGCACCCGGTGCTGGAAGGCGCAGGACAAGTGCGCCACGGAGGAGCCCCCGCTGGTCCAGATCTCGGGCAACGCGGCGGGCCACCTCACGGCCTGCCACTTCCCCGAGGAGCCGACCATCGAGGGACGCGCGGAGGACATCGTCCTCGACCCGGCCCTCGCGGCCCTGGAGGACGACGACAAGTCCTGACCCGCTCCTCCCGACGCCCGGCCCGGTGACCCCACCGGCGCCGGGCTTCGGCATGTCGGGGGCACGGCGGGCCCCGGATGGGTGACCCAGCGGGCGTATCGGGCGCGGCGCGGTTCCAATGGCCCCAAGGCTCGTCCCCTTTGTCGTCGGATCGCCCTCTGGAGGACTTTGATGCGCCTCGGCCTGCGTACCGGCGCCCTGGCCGCCGCCCTGGTGCTGACCGTGCCGTGGCTCGCTTCCTGCGGCGCCACGGCCACCGAGTCGGGGATCGTGCGGGCCAAGTGGGGCGACCCGCAGAACCCGCTGGAACCCGCGAACACGAACGAGGTCAACGGCGGCAAGGTCCTCGACATGATCTTCCGGGGCCTCAAGATCTACGACCCCGAGACGGCCGAGCCCAAGTACGCCGTCGCCAAGTCCATCACCAGCGACGACGCGCAGAACTTCAAGGTCACCCTGAAGGACGGCTGGAAGTTCGCCGACGGCACCAAGGTCACCGCGCACTCCTTCGTGGACGCCTGGAACTACGCCGCGTACCTGCCGAACGCGCAGATCGGCGCCGACTTCTTCGGCTACATCGACGGCTACGACAAGGTCCACCCCGACAGCGGGAAGCCGAGCGCCAAGAAGCTCTCCGGGCTGAAGATCGTCGACGATCTGCACTTCACGGTGAAGCTCAATCAGAAGTTCTCGCTCTTCCCCGACATGCTCGGCTACGCCGCCTTCTCGCCGCTGCCGAAGAAGTTCTTCACCGACCACGACGCATGGCTGGAGAAGCCCTTCGGCAACGGCCCGTACGAGGTCACGAACTACGAGCGCGGTGGCCGCATGCAGCTGCGCCTCAACGACCAGTACAACGGCACCAAGCCCCGCAACAAGGGTGTCGACCTCCTCGTCTACACCGACGACAACACCGCGTACACGGATGTCGTCGCCGGCCAGCTCGACGTGACCGACGCCGTCCCCGCCGAGCAGCTCAGCAATCTCCACAAGGACATCGACAACCGGTACATCAACACCCCGGCCGGCATCATCCAGACGCTGATGTTCCCGATGTACGACAAGGAGTGGGCCACCGCCGACGCCCTCAAGGTCCGCCGGGGCATCTCGCTCGCCATCAACCGCGAGCAGATCACCGACAAGATCTTCCAGAAGACCCGGATCCCGGCGAAGGACTGGACGTCCCCGGTCCTCCGCGAAGAGGGCGGCTACAACCCGGAGATCTGCGGCGACCGCTGCGAGTACGACCCGAAGAAGGCGAAACAGCTGATCGAGGAGGGCGGCGGCTTCCCGCACGGCAAGCTCGTCCTCAGCTACAACGCCGACACCGGCAACCACAAGCAGTGGATCGACGCCATCTGCAACAGCATCAACCGCGTCATGGGCAACTCGAAGTCCTGCGTCGGCAACCCGGTCGGCACCTTCGCCGACTTCCGTACGCAGATCCAGAGCGGCAAGTTCACGGGCCCGTTCCGCAGCGGCTGGCAGATGGACTACCCGCTGATCCAGAACTTCCTGCAGCCCGTCTACACCACGGGCGCCCCCAGCAACGACGGCAAGTGGAGCGACAAGCGGTTCGACGCGCTGATCAACAAGGCCAACGCGGACCCGGACCCGAAGAGCGCCATCAAGGACTTCCAGGACTCGGAGCGGATCCTCGCCGAGCAGCTCCCCGCCATCCCGCTCTGGTACCAGAACGGCACCGCCGTCTACGGCACCCGCGTGCACGACGTGAAGCTCAACCCCTTCAGCGTGCCGGTCTTCGAGGAGATGACCGTCGATGACTGAGAACCACGACCGCTCGGGTGACGTGAGGGAGGTGCCGTGGGGCGCTATGTGATCCGACGGCTGCTGCAGATGATCCCGGTGTTCATCGGCACCACGCTGCTGATCTTCCTCATGGTCAACGTCATGGGCGACCCGACCGCCGCCCTGTGCGGCGACAAGGCCTGCGACCCGGCCACCCAGGCGGCGCTGCGCGAGCAGTTCCACCTCGACAAGCCGCTGGTGCAGCAGTACCTGATCTACCTGGGCAACATTTTCCAGGGCGACTTCGGCACCGCCTTCAACGGCGACTCCGTGGCCGACCTGCTGCTGCGCGCCTACCCCGTCACCATCAAGCTGACGTTCGTGGCGATCGTCTTCGAGATCGTCATCGGCATCGGCCTCGGCGTCATCACGGGACTGCGCCGCGGCAGGCCGATCGACACCGGCGTCCTCGTGCTGACCCTGGTCGTGATCTCCGTACCGACGTTCGTGACCGGCCTGGTCGCCCAGCTCCTGTTCGGCATGGAGTGGGGCATCGTCAAGCCTTCGGTGGCGTACGAGGCACCGCTCGTCGAGCTGATCCTTCCGGGCCTCGTCCTCGCGTCCGTCTCCCTCGCGTACGTGACCCGCCTGACCCGCACGTCCGTCGCCGAGAACGCCCGCTCCGACTACGTCCGCACCGCCGTCGCCAAGGGCCTGCCGCGGCGCCGCATCATCTGGCGGCACCTGCTGCGCAACTCGCTGATCCCCGTCGTCACGTTCATCGGCACCGACATCGGCGCCCTGATGGGCGGGGCCATCGTGACCGAGCGGATCTTCAACATCCGCGGCGTCGGCTACCAGCTCTACCAGGGCATCCTGCACCAGTCCTCGCCGACCGTCGTCGGCTTCGTGACCGTCCTGGTGATCGTCTTCCTGCTCGCCAATCTCGTCGTCGACCTGCTCTACGCCGTCCTTGACCCGAGGATCCGCTATGCCTGAGCCCGTCACCCCGGTCACCGTCGAGGCCCAGCTGACGCCGGGCACGCCCGAGGGCGGCGGCGCCGAGGGCCCCGCGCGCTCGCTGTGGTCGGACGCCTGGCGCTCGCTGCGCCGCAACCCGGTCTTCATCGTCTCGGCGCTGATCATCCTGTTCCTGGTGATCGTCGCGATCTGGCCGCAGCTCCTCGCGAGCGGCGACCCCAACGACTGCGACCTCGCGCACGGCCAGGAGACCTCCACCTCAGGCCACCCCTTCGGCTACGACGCGCAGGGCTGCGACGTCTACACGCGCACGGTGTACGGGGCCCGCGCCTCGATCACCGTCGGCGTGTGCGCCACGGCCGGGGTGGCGCTCCTCGGCGGCGTACTCGGCGCGCTCGCCGGCTTCTTCGGGCGCTGGGCCGACGCCCTGCTGTCCCGGGTCGCCGACATCTTCTTCGGCATCCCCGTCGTCCTCGGAGGCCTGGTCCTGCTGTCCGTGGTGACGTCGACTACGGTGTGGCCGGTGGTCGGGTTCATCGTGCTGCTCGGCTGGCCGCAGATCTCCCGCATCGCCCGCGGCTCCGTCATCACGGTCAAGGAGAACGACTACGTGCACGCGGCGCGCACCCTCGGCGCCTCCAACTCGCGCATCCTGTTGCGGCACATCCTGCCGAACGCCATCGCCCCGGTGATCGTCGTCGCGACCATCGCGCTCGGCACGTACATCGCCCTGGAGGCCACGCTCTCGTTCCTCGGCGTCGGCCTCAAGCCACCCGCGGTCTCCTGGGGCATCGACATCTCCAACGCCGCCCCGTACATCCGCAACGCCCCGCACATGCTGCTGTATCCGGCGGGCGCCCTGGCCCTCACGGTCCTCGCGTTCATCATGCTCGGCGACGCGGTGCGCGACGCCCTCGACCCCAAGCTGAGGTAGCCGCATGGCCCTGTTGGAAGTACGTGACCTGCACGTCGAGTTCCGGACCCGCGACGGCGTCGCCAAGGCGGTGAACGGCGTCGACTACACCGTCGACGAGGGCGAGACGCTCGCCGTGCTCGGCGAGTCCGGCTCCGGCAAGTCCGTCACCGCGCAGGCCGTGATGGGCATCCTCGACATGCCGCCCGGCCGGATCTCCGCGGGCGAGATCCTCTTCAAGGGACAGGACCTGCTGAAGCTCAAGGAGGAGGAGCGGCGGAGGATCCGCGGCGCCGAGATGGCGATGATCTTCCAGGACGCGCTCTCCTCGCTGAACCCCGTGCTCACGGTGGGGGAGCAGCTCGGCGAGATGTTCGTCGTCCACAAGGGGATGTCCAAGAAGGACGCGCGGGCCAAGGCCGTCGAGCTGATGGACCGGGTGCGCATCCCGGCGGCGAAGGAGCGGGTCGGCCAGTACCCGCACCAATTCTCCGGCGGTATGCGCCAGCGCATCATGATCGCGATGGCGCTCGCCCTCGAACCCTCGCTGATCATCGCGGACGAGCCGACGACCGCGCTCGACGTGACGGTGCAGGCCCAGGTCATGGACCTGCTCGCCGAGCTTCAGCGCGAGCTCAACATGGGGCTCATCCTCATCACCCACGACCTCGGGGTGGTCGCCGACGTCGCCGACCGGATCGCCGTGATGTACGCGGGCCGGATCGTCGAGCAGGCGCCGGTGCACGAGATCTACAAGGCGCCCGCCCACCCGTACACCAAGGGCCTCCTCGAATCGATCCCGCGCCTCGACCAGAAGGGGCAGGAGCTGTTCGCCATCAAGGGGCTCCCGCCGAACCTCATGAACATCCCGCCCGGCTGCGCCTTCAACCCGCGCTGCCCGATGGCCCAGGACGTGTGCCGCACCGACGTCCCGCCGCTCGCCCGCGTCTCCGAGGACCGTCGCAGCGCCTGCCACTTCTGGAAGGAGACGCTCGATGCCGCAACACGGTAAGCACGTGAGCAAGGACGACCTGAAGCGCGAGGGCAGGATCGCCACGCACCTCCTCCACAAAGCGCGGGCGGAGAACGAGTACGCGGAGAACGGCTCGCCCTCGGGCCACGAACCGCTCCTCCAGGTGCGCGGCCTCACCAAGCACTACCCGCTCACCCAGGGCATCCTCTTCAAGAAGCAGGTCGGCTCCGTCAAGGCCGTCGACGGCGTGGACTTCGACCTCGGCCAGGGCGAGACGCTCGGCATCGTGGGCGAGTCCGGCTGCGGCAAGTCGACCGTCGCGAAGATGCTGGTGAACCTGGAGCGGCCGACCGCGGGCGTCATCAAGTACAAGGGCGAGGACATCACCAAGCTGTCCGGACGCGCCCTCAAGGCCGTCCGCCGCAACATCCAGATGGTGTTCCAGGACCCGTACACCTCGCTCAACCCGCGCATGACGGTCGGCGACATCATCGGGGAGCCGTACGAGATCCACCCCGAGGCCGCGCCGAAGGGCGACCGCAGGCGGAAGGTGCAGGAGCTCCTCGACGTCGTCGGGCTCAACCCGGAGTACATCAACCGCTATCCGCACCAGTTCTCCGGCGGCCAGCGCCAGCGCATCGGCATCGCCCGCGGCCTCGCGCTGCGCCCCGAGATCATCGTCGCCGACGAGCCGGTCTCCGCGCTCGACGTGTCGGTGCAGGCCCAGGTGGTCAACCTCCTGGACCGGCTCCAGAAGGAGTTCGACCTCTCGTACGTCTTCATCGCCCACGACCTGTCGATCGTGCGGCACATCTCCGACCGGGTCGGCGTGATGTACCTCGGCAGGATCGTCGAGATCGGCTCGGACGCCGAGATCTACGACCACCCGACCCACCCCTACACGCAGGCGCTGCTCTCCGCGGTGCCGGTGCCCGACCCGGAGGCGCGCGAGGGCCGGGAGCGGATCATCCTCTCCGGCGACGTGCCCTCGCCCGCCGATCCGCCCTCCGGCTGCCGCTTCCGCACCCGTTGCTGGAAGGCCCGGCAGAAGTGCGCGGACGAGGTGCCGCTGCTCGCCGTGCCGGAGGTCTTCAAGGGCGGCGACACCCCCGCCAGCCACCCGTCGGCCTGCCACTTCGCGGAGGAGAAGCACGTCGTGCCGACGGAGTAGCGGCGGGTGCGGGCTACAGACCCAGCGAGCGCTTCAGGAAGTCGACCTGAAGCAGCAGCAGATTCTCGGCGACCTGCTCCTGCGGCGTCATGTGGGTCACGCCGGACAGCGGAAGCACCTCGTGCGGCCGGCCGTCAGCGAGCAGCGCCGACGACAGCCGCAGGGCGTGCGCCACCACCACGTTGTCGTCCGCGAGGCCGTGCACGATCAGCATCGGCCTGCGCTGCTCGGCGGCCCCCGCCAGACCGTCGTCGGTCACCAGGGAGCTCTTCGCGTACGTCTCCGGGGTCACGGCCGGATCGCCCAGGTACCGCTCCGTGTAGTGCGTGTCGTACAGCCGCCAGTCGGTGACGGGGGCGCCCGCGATGCCCGCGTGGAAGACGTCGGGGCGGCGCAGCACGGCGAGCGCCGAGAGGTAGCCGCCGTAGCTCCAGCCGCGCATCGCGACCTTGGACAGATCGAGCGGGAACCGGTCCGCGAGCGCGTGCAGCGCTGTGACCTGGTCGTCGAGGGTGAGCGTGAAGTCGCCGCGGATCGACTTCTCGCGCCCTGGCGAGACGCCGGGCGTGCCGCGGCCGTCCGCGACGATCACCGCGAAGCCCTGGTCGGCGAACCACTGCGAGGTCAGATGCGGGTTGTGGGACGCCACGACGCGCTGCCCGTGCGGGCCGCCGTACGGGTCCATGAGCACCGGCAGCGGCCCGTCCCCCTCCTCGTACGAGGAGGGCAGCAGGACGGCGCACGGGATGCCGGCGGCCTCCGTGAGCGTCAGGCGGGGCGAGAACGACGGGCTTTCCGCGTGCGAGGCGATCTGCACGGCCTTCTCGGGGGCGTTCCCCTCGCGCTCCACGCGCACCCGTGCGCCGGGGTGGCCGGGTGTCGCGGAGACCAGCACGGTGACGTCCCCGGAGCGGACCGCGGAGTGCACGCCGGGCTCCGTGGAGACACGCCGCACCCCGAGCTCGTTGACCCGGTACACGTGCACCTCGCCGGTCTCCGGGGCCTCCGCGTCGGCCCCCGCGGACGCGGACACGAGGACGTCGCCGGCCCCCACGTCCAGGACCGCCCGCACGTGCAACTGGGGTCCGGTCAGCGGGCGTTCGCCCACCGCGAGGACCCGGGCGCCGCCCTCGTCGGCGATCCGCACCAGCTGCCCGCTCGGCGACCAGCACGGCACGCCCGGCAGCAGCTCGAGCCACTCGTCGTCCTCGTCGGCGTGCACCATCCGCGTCGAGCCGTCGGCCGTGTCGACCGCCAGGTAGAGCGCGCTGCGCTGGTCGCGGGCCTGCACGAGCAGCAGCGGCGCGCCGTCCGCCGACCAGTGCACACGCGCCAGGTACGGGTACGCCTTCCGGTCCCAGGTGATCTCGGTGCGGGAGCCGTCGAGGCCGTACGCGAAGAGCCGCACCTCGGCGTTGGGCGTGCCCGCGCGGGGGTAGGCGACGCGGGCGGGCTCCTTGTCGGGCCGCGCGGGATCGGCGATCCACCAGCGCTTCACGTCCGCGTCGTCGGCGCGGGCCACGAGCAGCCGGTCCGAATCCGGCGACCACCAGTGGCCGCGGTACCGGGACATCTCCTCCGCCGCGACGAACTCCGCGAGCCCGTACGTCACCGTCTCCGACTCCGGCTCCGCGAGCGCCCTGTCGTCGTCCCCCTCCGCGCCGACGACCCGCAGCGCGCCCCGGGAGACGTACGCGATGTGCCGGCCGTCGGGCGACGGGCGCGGGTCCAACACCGGGCCCGGCACCGGAAGTTCCCGCGCCGTGCCCGCGCGCAGCTCGGCTGCGAAGAGCCGCCCCGACAGGGCGAAGGCGGCCAGCTCGGCGGCGGCGTCCGTCGCGTAGCCCACGATGCCCGCGCCGCCCTCACGGCTGCGCTCGCGGCGGGCCCGCTCCTCGGCCGAGAGGTTCTCCGCCGCCCCGCCGAGCAGCGCCACCGGGTCGGCGGCCACCCGTTCCTGACCGCTCGCCACGTCAAGCACCCACAGCGCGTTCGCTCGATCGGTGCCCGAGGAGGACCGCAGGAAGACGACGCGCTCGCCGTCCGGCGCCACCGTGAAGGCGCGGGGCGCCCCCAGCGTGAAGCGCTGCGTCCGTGCGTGCTGGCGGGGGAAGGTCTCGATGGTCATCCACGCAGCCTAGGAGAGAAGACGGCCACGCGCCCCCGTGCGCTCCCGGTCGCACCGGGTGCTCCCCGGTGGCGACTTGTGCGCGGGCACGGATAGTTATGATCGTTAGCGCTGTGTGGGTACGAGTCCGTCGGCGACCGGATCACTTTGGAGGAGGACCGCTGTGGCACTCTCGATCTCGGCCGTGGTGCTGTTCGCGATCATCGTCTTCATCCTGATCAAGAAGTCGGGACTGAAAGCCGGACATGCGATCGTGTGCGTGCTTCTCGGCTTCTATCTGGCGAGTTCTTCGGTCGCCCCGACCATCAAGGAGCTGACGACGAACGTGGCGGACATGGTCGGCGGCATCAAGTTCTAGCCCTGTCGGTGCGGGGTTCTAGGCTGTGGGCATGACGGAAATGCCAGGTCGGCGTCTGCTCCTCGTGCACGCGCACCCCGACGACGAGTCGATCAACAACGGCGCCACCATGGCCAAGTACGCCGCGGAGGGTGCCCTGGTCACGCTGGTGACCTGCACGCTCGGCGAGGAGGGCGAGGTCATTCCGGACGAACTGGCGCATCTCGCGCCGGACCGGGAGGACCTGCTCGGCCCGCACCGGATCGGCGAGTTGGCCGCCGCCATGAAGGAACTGGGCGTCACCGACCACCGCTTCCTCGGCGGCCCCGGACGCTTCCGCGACTCGGGCATGATGGGCGCCCCGCAGAACGAGCGGGAGGGCGCCTTCTGGTCCGCCGACCTCGACGAGGCCGCGGCGCACCTCGTCGCCGTGATCCGCGAGACCCGGCCCCAGGTCCTCGTCACGTACGACCCGGACGGCGGATACGGGCACCCGGACCACATCCAGGCCCACCGCGTCGCCATGCGCGCCGCCGACCTCGCCGCGGAGCCCGCCTTCCGGCGCGACCTCGGCGAGCCGCACACGATCGCCAAGGTGTACTGGAACAGGGTGCCGAGGTCCGTCGTCGAGGAGCGCTTCGAGCGGCTCGCGAGCGTGCTCGACAGCACCCCGTTCGACGTCGCCGCCGTGGTGGACGACGTGCCGGGCGTCGTCGACGACGAGCGGATCACCGCCGAGATCGACGGCAGGCCGTACGCGGAGCGGAAGGCGGCCGCGATGCGCGCGCACGCCACGCAGGTCGCGGTCCCGGACGACAGCGGAATCTTCGCGCTCTCGAACAAGCTGGCGCAGCCGCTGTTCGACATCGAGTACTACGAGTTGGTGCGGGGCGAGCCCGGATCGCCGTACGAGAAGGACCTGTTCGAGGGTCTCGGCAGCACTGAGGGAGTGGGCGCGTGATGAGCGGCGGCGAGAACGGACGGGCCGCGGCCTCCTCCGGCAGGACGGCCGGCGGGGGAGCGGCGGCGACGCGGGACGTCGACCTCCCGTTCGCCTTCGGCGGATTCACGGCCGGGCGCACCCTCGCCCTGCTCGGCCTGTTCGTGCTGGGCGCGGTCGTCGCCGTCGCGGGGGCGCTCGTCCAAGGCGGCTGGTTCCCGGGCGGATTGCTGCTCGCGCTCGTCGGGGCGGCCGGTCTCTTCCACGGCGGGGCGCGCGTCGCGGGCGGACGCGCGGGGGCGGTCGCGCCCGCGGCCGGCTGGGTCCTCGCGGTGATCCTGCTCACCGCGAGCCGCCCCGAGGGCGACTTTCTGTTCGGCGCGGGAGCGGGCTCCTACCTCTTCCTCCTCGGAGGGATGGCTGTCGCTGTGATGTGTGCCACCTTCTGGCTGCCGGGGCAACCACCCGTGTCCGGCGCCCGACTTGGGAAGTGACGGAGCACCTTGGGGCGCCGTGCGGCGCGTGCCGTTCCGGATTCGTCATTCGTCACACCATGACTTCCGGCGGCGGACAGTATGGTGGTGCGCGCCGCCGAGCAGCCCGCGCGAGGTCGAGACGGGCGGCGGAGCCAACCGGGAGAACCTGCCTTGAGTCGTGAAACTGACAGTTCGTCCTCCGGGCCCCAGGGGCGCGGCGCTGCCGCGTACCCGTCGGGGACGCCTCCGTACGGATCGCCCGCGCAGGGCGACGCCGGACCGACGCCGCCGGGCGAGCAGAGCGCCCCGGAGGGGCCCAAGACCGAGACGACGCTGACGACCCGGATCCGGATCAACATCCCCGGCTCCCGGCCGATCCCGCCCGTCGTCATGCGGACGCCCATGAGCGATGTCGACGGCAAGGCGGAGGCCGCCGCCGACCAGGGCGCCGACGCGACGCCCGCGGCCCCGGCGCCCGGACCGGACGCGACGCGGGGCGGCGCTCGCCCCTCGGCGCCCTCCGGCTTCGGCTCCGGGGGCGGTACGGGCTCCGGGCCCGCGGCCCCCGAGGCGTCCGCGCCCGCGGCTCCCGCTCCGGCCGCGCCGCAGCGCGAGGAGAAGACGAGCGACTGGTTCGCTCCGCGCAAGCCGCGGGGCGGCGGCGCGGGCGGCCCGGCGACCGGCGCGGTGCCGACGGCCGGGTCCGGCGGGCCCGGTGGCGCGAGCGGTCCCGGTGGCCCCGGCGGTCCCGCCGCCGGTGGGCCCACGCCGCCGTCCGGCCCCAACGCGGGCGCCCCGTCCGGCACTTCGGGCGGCCCGCTGGGCGGCCCTTCGGCCGGTGGCCCGGCCGGCCCGACCGGCGGGCCCACGGGCGGCTCCTCCGGCGGATTCGACGTGTCAGGCGCCATCGCCGCGGGCCCCCTCGGCAGCGGCGGCGGCCCCCGCGACGACCTGCCGTTCTTCGCCGCCAACCAGGACTCCGGCGCGCCCCGCCCCGGCGAAGGGCCCAACGGCCCGGTCGGCCCCACCGCGGGCCCGGCCGCGGGCGACGGCCCGATGACCCCGCCGTCCGCCCCGAACCCGCAGGTCCCCGGCGCGGGCCGGTCGGGACCCGGCGGCACGCCCCCGCGGATGAGCGACGACACCGCGATCCTCACCCCGCAGAAGCCCGCCCCCGAGCCCCCCGGCAACCGGGACAACGTCTCGGGCGACACGCTCACCAGCGGCATGCCGGTCGTCGGCGGCTCCGGCGGCGGCCCCAAGCGGCCGGGCCCCAGCGGCGACCCGTTCCAGCAGGGCCCCGACTCCCCGGCGGCCGTGCACACCCCGCCGAAGCTGCCCGACCCGGTGCCCGCCGAGCCGGCCCCCGCCAAGAAGAAGGGCCGCAACAAGCTGGTCCTCGTCGGCGCGGGCGTCGTCGTCCTGGCCGGAGTCGCGTACGGCGCGGGCCTGTTGATGAACCACTCCGACGTCCCGAAGGGCACCACCGTCGCGGGCGTCGACATCGGCGGCGGCACCCGCGACGAGGCCACCAGCAAGCTGGAGAACGCCCTCGGCAAGCGCACAGAGCAGCCGCTGAAGCTCGAGGTCAACGGCAAGACGGTGCGGCTCGCGCCGGAGCAGGCCGGCCTCTCCTTCGACACCGCCTCCACGGTGGCCGCCGCAGCGGGCAGCGACTACAACCCGGTGTCGGTGATCGGCTCGCTGTTCGGCAACGAGCGGGTCGTGGCCCCCGTCATGCCCGTCGACGAGGAGAAGCTCGCCGCCGCCCTGGAGCGGGCCGCGGGCGGCGCCGCCGCGTCCGGCGACGGCACGATCAAGTTCGAGCCGGGCAAGGCCGTCCCCGTCTACGGCAAGACCGGCAAGGGCCTCGACGTCGCGCAGTCCGCCGCCGCGGTCAAGGACGCCTACCACGCGCAGATCGAGACCGGCGCGTCCGGCACGGTCCCGCTGGCCACGTCCACGCACAAGCCGACGATCTCGGACGCCGAGGTCGACCGGAAGATGCAGCAGTTCGCCGAGCCCGCGATGTCCGGCCTCGTCACGGTCAAGGCGGGCAACGCGTCGATCCAGTTCGGCCCCGACAAGTCGCTGCCGAAGATCCTCGGCGTGAAGGCGGTCAACGGGAAGCTGGTCGAGACGTACAACCTCCCGGTCCTCAAGAAGCTGTACGGCACGACCTTCGACGGCGTCACCGTCACCCGCGGCACCGGCAAGAAGACGCCGGTCCAGCCGACGGACGTGGCCGCCGCCATCGGCAAGGCGCTGCTCGGCAAGACCCCGGCGGAGCGCACCGCGGAGATCCAGACCTCGTAGGCCAGGACCTCCCAGGACACCCGCGTCACGAGTCCCGCATGACATCCGTCATGCGGGACTCACGCCTGTCGGCACTGCCCCGCACCCCCGCCGCCCGGCGACGCTGTACGGCATGACGACACACGCAGCGGTCACCTTCGGCGAGGTGACGAAGACGTACGGCACGGTCCGCGCGGTCGACGGCCTGAGCCTGGAACTGCACGCGGGCGAGACGGTCGCCCTGCTCGGGCCGAACGGCGCGGGCAAGTCCACCACCCTCGACCTGCTCCTCGGCCTGCGCCCCGCGGACGGCGGCGAGATCCGCGTCTTCGGCACGAGCCCCCGCGAGGCGATCACGGCGGGCCGGGTCGGCGCCATGCTCCAGAGCGGCGGCCTGATGGACGAGGTCACCGTCGGCGAGCTCGTGCGGCTCGGCTGCGCCCTGCACCCGAAGCCGTACCCGGCCGACGAGGTGCTGGCCCGCGCGGGCCTCACACAGATCGCCGACCGCAGGGTGAACAAGCTCTCGGGCGGCCAGGAGCAGCGCGTCCGCTTCGCGCTCGCCACGGCGGGCGACAGCGACCTCATCGTCCTCGACGAGCCGACGACCGGCATGGACGTGAGCACCCGTCAGGCGTTCTGGGCGACCATGCGCGAGCAGGCGGACCAGGGCCGCACGGTGCTGTTCGCCACGCACTACCTGGAGGAGGCCGACGCGATCGCCGACCGCGTCCTCGTGCTGCACCGCGGCCGCCTCCTCGCCGACGGCACCGCCGCCGAGATCAAGGCCAGGGCCGGCGCCCGCCGCGTCGCCTTCGACCTGGACGGCGCGATCGACGAACGGGCGCTCAAGGACCTGCCGTTCCTCACGGGCCTGACCGTCAGCGGACAGACCGTGCGCATCCAGTCCACCGACGCCGACGCGACCGTGCACGCGCTCTACGGGCTCGGCGTCTACCCCCGCAACCTCGAAGTCGCCGGACTCGGCCTGGAGCAGGCCTTCGTGGCGATCACCGAAGCCGAGGAGGCCAAGGCCCGATGAACAGCCTGATCAAGCTCGAACTCACCCGCGCCCTGCGCAACAAGAAGTTCCTGTTCTTCTCCGTGATCTACCCGTCGGTCCTGTTCCTGCTGATCGCCGGGCAGTCCGCGACCACGGACCTCGTCAGCGGCGCGGGCGGCCTGAACCTCGCCGCGTTCATGATGGTCTCCATGGCCTCCTTCGGCGCGCTCACCGCCGTGCTCATGGGCAACAGCGAGCGCATCGCGAAGGAGCGGGAGAACGGCTGGGTGCGCCAGCTGCGCCTGACGACGCTGCCGGGGCGCGGCTACGTCCTCGCGAAGACCGCGAGCGCCGCCGTCGTCTCGCTGCCTTCCATCGTGATCGTCTTCGTCGTGGCCGCGGCCTTCAAGGACGTACGGTTCGACGCCTGGCAGTGGCTCGCGCTCACCGGCGCGATCTGGGCGGGCAGCCTCTGCTTCGCCGCGCTCGGCGTCGCCATCGGCTACCTCGCGTCCGGCGACGCCGTCCGGCCGATCACGATGATCACGTACTTCGGGCTCTCGATCCTGGGCGGCCTGTGGATGCCGACGACCAGCTTCCCGCGGTGGCTCCAGGACATCGCCGAATGGCTGCCCACCCACGCGTACGCTGCCCTCGGCCAGGCCATCGAGCTGGGCGGCGCCCCCGACGCGAGGGACGTCGGGCTGCTCGTCGCGTACTTCCTGCTCTTCGCGGGCGGCGCGGCCTGGCTGTACCGGAAGGACACGTTGAAGGCGTGAACGAGCGCGTGAACGAGCCAGGGGAGTGGGCGGCGCCCGGCCGCGCGCCGGAGAACCGCCGCGAGTTGTTCGTGAAGCTGCTGTGGATCGGCATGTGGCTGGTCTTCCTCGGCGACCCGGTCGGCGACCTGCTCGCGGGCCACCACGACACGGCGGGCACCGTGTTCGGCTGGGCGGGCCTCGCGGCGTTCACCCTCACGTACCTCGTGCTGGTGTTCCGGCACACGAGCCGCCCGCTCGCCCGCGCCGTCGTGCTCATGGTGCTCGGCGTCCTGCCCGTGATCGCCTGCGTGCTCTGCCTGGCGCTCGGCGAACCCTGGCTGGTGCTCTTCGTGTACGTCGCCGTGGGCTGCGGGGCCGTACTGCCCATGCGGCAGGCGCAGATCGCGATCCTCGTCGTGACCGGGGCGATGGTGGCGCTCGCCGCGCACCTCGGTGCCGGACCCGACATAGGCCTCGTCGTCCCCGCGCTGCTCGGCGGCTTCTCCATGACCGGCGTGCGCCGCCTGGTGCGCACGACGCGGGAGCTGCGCAGGGCCCGCGCCCAGGTCGCCCAGCTCGCCGCCAACGAGGAGCGGCTGCGGCTCGCCCGCGACCTGCACGACCTCCTCGGCCACTCGCTGTCCCTCATCACGCTCAAGAGCGAACTCGCGGGCCGGATGCTGCCCGACCACCCCGACAAGGCGGCCGACCAGGTCGCCGACATCGAGAAGGTCAGCCGCCAGGCCCTCGTCGACGTCCGCGAGGCCGTCACCGGCTACCGCCGCCCCCGCCTCGCCGCCGAACTCGCGGGCGCCCGCGTCGCCCTGGAGGCCGCCGACATCGCGGCGCAGGTCCCCGAAGAGGTTCCCGCGCTGCCCGAGGCCCAGGAGTCCGCGCTCGCCTGGACGCTGCGCGAGGCCGTCACGAACGTCGTACGGCACAGCGGGGCGCGGCGCTGCGTCGTCGGTGTCGTCCGTCGCGACACCCTCGACGGGCCCGTCGTCGAACTCACCGTGGAGGACGACGGGGGCGGGCCGTCGGGCGCCGCGCCGGGCAACGGCCTCACCGGACTCGCCGAACGGCTCGCCGCGGCCGGCGGCACCCTCGACACGGGCGCGGCGCGGGGCGGCGGCTTCCGCCTGGTGGCCCGGGTCCCGGCCTCCGTAGGATCCGCCGCATGACCACCCAGATCAAGGTGCTCCTCGCGGAGGACCAGTCCATGGTGCGCGAGGCGCTCGCCGCGCTGCTCGGCCTCGAACCGGACATCGAGGTCGTCGCGCAGGTCGCGCGCGGCGACGAGGTCCTGGCCGCGGCCCGCGCGCACGCGGTGGACGTGGCGCTCCTCGACATCGAGATGCCCGGCTGCACGGGCATCGAGGCCGCCGCACAACTGCGCGAGGCGCTTCCCGAGGTGAAGGTGGTCGTGCTCACGACCTTCGGCAGGCCCGGCTACCTGCGCAGCGCGATGGAGGCGGGCGCCGCCGCGTTCCTGGTCAAGGACGCGCCCGCCGCGCAGCTCGCCGAGGCCGTGCGCCGGGTCCTCGCGGGGGAGCGGGTCATCGATCCGACGCTCGCGGCGGC
This sequence comes from Streptomyces sp. SDT5-1, assembly GCF_052245995.1. NCBI lineage: Bacteria > Bacillati > Actinomycetota > Actinomycetes > Kitasatosporales > Streptomycetaceae > Streptomyces > Streptomyces sp. SDT5-1. Next base: position 5,387,156 of record NZ_CM125963.1, read on the forward strand.
GGCCCTCGCGGAGGGCGCGAACCCGCTCACCGACCGCGAGCGCGAGGTGCTGCGCGCGGCGGCGGACGGCCGTACGAACGCGGAGCTCGCGGCGGCGCTGCACCTGTCGCAGGGCACCGTCCGCAACTATCTGTCGGTGGCGATCCAGAAGCTGGCGGTGCGCAACCGCGCGGAGGCGGTGGCCGCCGCGCGCGACAAGGGCTGGCTGTAGGCCGGCGGGTCAGTTGAGCATCGCGCGGGCCGCACGGGCCTGCTCGCGCACCGACTCCGCCGCCGACTCGTCCACGGCCCCGACCACGTCCGCGTACGCCTCCAGCTCCGCCGCGCCGGTCACGAACTCCCCGCGCCGTACGAGGAGCTGGGCGCGCTCGAAGCGCAGGCGCGCCGGGTGGGCGGGCAGCAGCAGCGACAGCTCCACGGCCCACAGCGACACGTCGGAGCGCTCGGGGCGGGCCGCGGCCCACGCCCGGATGTTGTTGAGGATGCGCAGGACGACGTCCAGCGGATCGGCGGGCACCAGCATCGACGGATCGAGCCGGCCGCCGGTCGCCCCGGCCACCAGCATGTCGGCGTCGGCCCCCGACAGGACCCGGCCGCGGTCGAACGGATCGGCGAGCACCTGCTCGTCGAGGCCGCCGAACCCGACCACGAAGTGCCCCGGCAGCGCCACGCCGCTGACCGGTGCCCCGGCCCGCCGCGCCACCTCCAGCCAGACCACCGACAGCAGGATCGGCAGCCCTCTGCGGCGCCGTACGACCTCGTGCAGGAGCGAGGACTCCAGGCGCTGGTAGTCGTGCGGCGTGCCGTGGAAACCGGCGCGCTCGCCGAGCAGCTCCGCGCACGCCGTGGCCCAGGCGCGCGGCGAACCCGGCCGGTACGGCAGCCGCCCGGCCAGCTCGTCCAGCTCGATCTGCACGGCGTCCATGCCGGCCTCGTCGAGCGCCGGATCGCCCTGCGCGGCGAGCAGCAGGCACAGCTGCGCCAGATCGGGCCGCTCGGCCCGCGCCTCCTCGGCGAACCGCCGCCGCAGCTCCGTGGAGCGGGGGGAAAGGTGGGGGGACATACGAGCCTCGTGCCCTCTCAGACCGATCGATACGGCATGCGCCGCCCGAATGTCAGCCGTCGTGCCGTTCCGGAGCACGGTAGTGGTGCCGTGTCTCCCGGGGGCAACCCCCGGACCCCCGGCCGGAGGTCCGTGGGGTGGCCGCGCGGATCGGGAGCACGGTAGCGGGCCGCGCGCTGCTGTGGTGGTGCCTCGCCGACCGTGCGGACCGGACGTGTCAGCCGTCGTGCCGTTCCGGAGCACGGTAGTGGTGGTAGGCGTGGTGGGTCGTGAAGCCGAGGCGGTTGTAGAGGGCGCGGGCGGGCTCGTTGTCGGCCTCGACCTGGAGCCAGGCCGCGGAGGCGCCCTCGTCGAGCGCCCGCCGGGCCAGCGCCGCCATCACGTCCGTGGCGAGGCCGCGGCGCCGCTGAGCGGGGTCGACCTCGACCGCGGCGAAGCCGGCCCACCGCCCGTCGACCACGCAGCGGCCGATCGCCGCGGGCACCTCGCCGTCGCCCGGCACCGTCGCGAACCACACCGACGGGCCGGCGCACAGCACCTTCAGCGCGACCTCGCTCGCGCCCTTGCGCTGGTACCGCGCGAGCCACGCCCGGTCCGGCTCCCGGCTCAGGACCACGTGCGGCGCCTCCGGCGCGTCGCCGATCGGCGCGAGCGCAGCGATCCGCAGCTCGGCGCTCACCTCGCGCGTCCACCCGCGCCGCTCGAGCTCGGCGCAGAGCACCTCCTGCGCCCCCTCGGCCCCGGTCGCCGTCTGCGCGTACGCGGGCAGCCCCCGCTCCTCGTACCATTCCCGTACGCGGCCCAGCGCCTCGTCGAGCGGCACGCCGGGGTCACCCAGAGGGAGCACCGAGTTGGCGCGCCGCGTGAATCCCTCGGCCGCCCGCAGTTCCCACTCGCCGAGCCGCTCGCTCTCGACCGGCCGCCAGGCCCGCGACGCGACGCGCGCGAGCTCCGGATACGTGGCCGATGGACCGCGCCGACGGGCCGGCGCGGCGGGCACGACCTTCCCCGCGACCAGCGCGGACTCCTCGATCCGCACACCTTCACCGTTTCTCCGTGTGATCAGGAGCACACCGTCGTCCCACGATGTGAGAACCCCGACGGTGTCGGTGAAAATTCGACCCGCGGAATCATCCCCGCTCACCCGTCGCACAGAGACGCGTTTCCCCACGTCAGCGCCTGAAATACGGACTTCCAGGCGTCCGCCCGCAGTGAATTCCACAGCTCGGCCCACCCCTCCTGTTCGGATCATGCCCAGGAACGGAGATACTAGGTGCGGGCATCGACGACGCCGCGCTCCCGCGCGCCAGGCGGCGGAGCCTGCGGAGGCCCGCCAGCGCCCTATCGAGGAGGAACGACAGCGTGACCTACGTCATCGCGCAGCCTTGTGTCGACGTCAAGGACAAGGCGTGCATCGAGGAGTGCCCGGTCGACTGCATCTACGAGGGCTCCCGGTCCTTGTACATCCACCCGGACGAATGCGTCGACTGTGGTGCCTGTGAACCGGTCTGCCCGGTCGAGGCGATCTTCTACGAGGACGACACTCCCGAGGAGTGGAAGGACTACTACAAGGCGAACGTCGAGTTCTTCGACGACCTCGGTTCGCCCGGTGGTGCCTCGAAGATGGGCCTGATCGAGAAGGACCACCCCTTCATCGCCGCGCTGCCGCCGCAGAACCAGTAACTGCACCAGCAGCTGCTGAGTTCAGCGGTACGCACAGGCGCTGCCCCGGTCCCGTACGGCCTCGACTGCCGTACGGGACCGAGGCATTTGTCCATCCCGAACGAAAGTCCCTTGCGACAGAAGTGAGCTGACCAGGTGTCCGCAGTCCCGGCCCCGATCGACCGCATCCCCACGTTCCCCTGGGACAAGCTGGAGCCGTACAAGAAGACGGCCGCGGCGCACCCGGACGGCATCGTCGACCTCTCCGTCGGCACGCCCGTCGACCCGGTGCCCGAGCTGATCCAGAAGGCGCTCGTCGACGCCGCGAACTCGCCGGGCTATCCGACCGTGTGGGGCACCCCCGAGCTGCGCGACGCGCTGGTCTCCTGGTGCGAGCGCCGGCTCGGCGCGCGGGACTTCGACCACACGAACGTGCTGCCGGTCGTCGGCTCCAAGGAACTCGTGGCCTGGCTCCCGACGCAGCTGGGCCTGGGCCCCGGCGACAAGGTCGCCTACCCGCGCCTCGCCTACCCGACGTACGAGGTGGGCGCGCGCCTCGCCCGCGCGGACCACGTGGTCTACGACGACCCGACCGAGCTCGACCCGGAGGGGCTGAAGCTCCTGTGGCTCAACTCGCCGTCGAACCCGACCGGCAAGGTGCTCGGCAAGGACGAGCTGAAGCGCATCGTCGAGTGGGCGCGGGCGCACGACATCCTGGTCTTCTCCGACGAGTGCTACCTGGAGCTCGGCTGGGAGGCCGACCCGGTCTCGGTCCTGCACCCGGACGTCAACGGCGGCTCGTACGACGGCCTGGTCGCGGTCCACTCGCTGTCGAAGCGCTCGAACCTGGCGGGCTACCGCGCGGCGTTCATCGCCGGTGACGCCGCCGTCCTCGGCCCGCTGCTCCAGATCCGCAAGCACGGCGGCATGATGACGTCCGCGCCGACGCAGGCGGCGGTCGTCGCGGCGCTCGGCGACGACGAGCACGTGCGGGTGCAGCGGGAGCGGTACGCGGCCCGCCGCGAGGCGCTGCGTGCGGCGCTGCTCGCCCACGGCTTCCGCATCGAGCACAGCGAGGCCAGCCTCTACCTGTGGGCGACCCGCGACGAGTCCTGCTGGGACACCGTCGCCCACCTGGCCGAGCTGGGCATCCTGGTGGCGCCCGGCGACTTCTACGGCGAGGCGGGTGACCGGTTCGTCCGCGTGGCCCTGACGGCCTCGGACGACAGGGTCGCGGCGGCGGTGGCCCGCCTCTCCTGACGCGTTCAGGCACACGGAAGAACGGGGTGCCGGGAGCTTTTCGCTCCTGGCACCCCGTTTCCGTGGGGGGGGGCTAGGTCAGCCGCCGATCGGCAGGCCGCCGAGGGTGCTCGTGGGGAGGCCGCCGCCGGTCGCGGAGCCGGCCGCGTCGCCGACCACGTCACCCGCGCCGCCGGCCAGGCCGCCCGCGGCCTTCTGCGCGGCGGGCGTCGCGGTCTTCGCGCCCTTGCCGACGGCCTTGCCCGCCGCGGGCACGACCTTCTTGACGGCCTTGCCACCCGTGTCGCCGGCGAGCCCCGTGGCGTTCTGCGCCGCACCGTCGACGGTGTTGCCCACGTGGGCGCCGTCAAGCGCGGTCAGACCGCCCAGGTTCGACGTGGCCGGAAGCTCGACGGCGCTCGCGGAGCCGGCCGCACCGACCACGGGCGCCGCTCCCGCCGCTACGAGCAGCGCGGCACGGGCGATCCGGCGGGTCAGGGGGAGGGACATGATGCTCCTTAGACGGGAGAGGACGTTGGGTGTCCGGCTGCCGTGCGGCGGTCGGACGCCGTGACAACAGCCCCAGGGCCCGGGAAGGTTGCGGGTCGGAAACGTAAAGGGTTCGCAATGCATCGCATTATCAGTTGTGGACAGAAACGGGCAAAGGGAGCGCCCCGTCGACCACTGCAGAACCCTTACAGCTCCCTGCTCACAAGGGTCTTGGGGCGGATCCGCAACTCCCTGTGAAGGACCCCGCCGGGCGTCCACCTCGCATGATCCGCCCTACCCGTACGAGTGAGTCCGCGCTACGTCCCGGTGACGATGCGGACCTCGCCGACGGACGTCGAGGCCGCGGGACCCGACCGCCCGCCGCGCCGCTGTGAGGGCACCTTGTGCCACGCGCCGTCCGACTCGCCCGCGGTCCACTCCCGGCCCGCGTACGACACCCGCTCGATTCGCAGCGCCGACGCGTTGGCCACCGCCCACTGCGCCAGCTCCCAGCCACGCTGCCGCTCGACGCCCTCCGCCGAGTCGACCGTGGCGGGCACCGGGACGCGGACCGCGCCCTTGCCCGGACCGTCCTGCGGCGTCACGTCCCGCCCGAAGTCCCGGGCGAGCGCGGCCCGTACGCGCGCGGGGTCGCCCGGCTTCCCGGCCTCGGCGCCGCCCGGCCGCCCGTCGCAGGTGAGCGACGCCGCGGCGCGCCCCGTCAGGGAGGCGGCGAGCAGCGTCGCGTCCGGCTCGTGCTTCGCGTACGCCTGCGGGAACCCGCTGCGCTGCACGCGCTGCGCCGCCGCGGTCAGCGGCAGCCGCGAGTACCCGGGGACCTGCTCCAGGTGCGCGTAGAACCGCTCCGACGCGTACGCCGGGTCCATGATCTGCTCCGCGGTGCCCCAGCCCTTCGTGGGCCGCTGCTGGAACAGCCCGAGCGAGTCCCGGTCGCCGTGCTCGATGTTGCGCAGGCCCGACTCCTGGAGGGCCGTCGCGAGGGCGATCGTGACCGCCCGCTCGGGCATGCCGCGCGAGGTGCCGACGGCGGCGATCGTCGCCGCGTTCACCGCCTGCTCGGAGGTGAACGAGTACGACGCCCCGTCCCCGTTCGCCGAGACCACCGTGCATCTCGGTTTGCCGCGGCCCCCGGTGGCGTACTGCACGGCCACGTACGTGGCCACCGCGAGCAGCACGACGACGGCCGCGCCGATACGAAGGAGGCGGCCGCGCCGGAAGAGAGTGGGGGGCTCAGGCACGCGTCCAAGGTACTGGAGTCCACTGACACTCCAGCTGCCGCACGGTGAACGCGGGGGTATTAGGCTCGGCGCCATGGACCGCACCGCCCTTGACCTCACGCAGGACGCCGCCCGCCTCACGGCGCAGCTCGTCGACTTCCCCTCGCCCAGTGGCAGCGAGAAGGAGCTCGCCGACGCGATCGAGGAGACCCTGCGCGGGCTGCCGCACCTCACGGTCGACCGGTACGGCAACAACATCGTGGCCCGCACGAACCTGGGCCGCGACGAGCGGATCATCCTCGCGGGCCACATCGACACGGTCCCGATCGCCGACAACGTCCCCTCGCGGCTCGACGAGAACGGCACGTTGTGGGGCTGCGGCACCAGCGACATGAAGTCCGGCGTCGCGGTCCAGCTGCGCATCGCCCAGACCGTCCGCGAGCCCAACCGCGACCTCACCTTCGTCTTCTACGACAACGAAGAGGTCGCCGCACACCTCAACGGTCTGGGGCATGTGGCCGACGCCCACCCCGACTGGTTGAAGGGCGACTTCGCGATCCTCCTGGAGGGCACGAACGGGGACGTCGAGGGCGGCTGCCAGGGCACCCTGCGCGTCATCCTGAAGACCAAGGGCGAGCGGGCCCACTCCGCGCGCGCGTGGATGGGCAGCAACGCGATCCACGCCGCGTCCCCGATCCTGGAGCGCCTTGCCGCCTACGAGCCGCGCAAGCCGGTCGTCGACGGCCTGGAGTTCCACGAGGGCCTCAACGCGGTGCGCATCGAGGGCGGCGTCGCCACGAACGTCATCCCGGACGAGTGCGCCGTCACCGTCAACTTCCGCTATGCGCCGGACCGGTCGATGGAGGACGCCGAGCAGTTCGTGCGGGACTTCTTCGCCGGCTGCCCCATCGAGGAGTTCGTCGTCGACGACCACACCGGCGGCGCCCGCCCCGGCCTCAACCACCCCGCTGCCGCCGCCTTCGTGGCCGCCGTGGGCGGCGAGGTGCGCCCCAAGTTCGGCTGGACCGACGTCTCCCGCTTCAGCGCGCTCGGCGTCCCCGCCGTGAACTACGGGCCCGGCAACCCGATCTTCGCCCACAAGATCGACGAGCGGGTCGAGACCTCGCTCATCCTGGAGGGCGAGAAGCGCCTCGCCGCCTGGCTCACCACTGCGTGAAACCCCGAGGTCCCGCGCGGGTAACCCGCGTAGACCTACTCTTGCTCCACGTAACGGCGTGATTTTTTGCGCGGAAGGGAGCAGACGATGAGCACACCCGAGGGCAAGCGGCATCCCAAGGAGCAGCGCCTCGGCCCGGTGGTCCGCCGCCGCGACCAGGTGCAGCCGGGGACGACCGACCAGCGTCTGCTCGACACCGAGGGCCCCTCCGAGTGGGTGCACACGGATCCCTGGCGAGTCCTGCGCATCCAGTCGGAGTTCATCGAGGGCTTCGGCACGCTCGCCGAACTGCCGCCCGCGATCAGCGTGTTCGGCTCGGCCCGTACCCCGGAGAACTCCCCGGAGTACGAGGCGGGCGTCGCCATCGGCAGGGCGCTGGTGGAGGCCGGCTTCGCGGTGATCACCGGCGGCGGCCCCGGCGCCATGCAGGCGGCGAACCAGGGCGCCGTGGAGGCCAAGGGCACCTCCGTGGGCCTCGGCATCGAGCTGCCCTTCGAGCAGGGCCTCAATCCGTACGTCGACCTCGGCCTGAACTTCCGCTACTTCTTCGTACGGAAGACGATGTTCGTGAAGTACGCGCAGGGGTTCGTGGTGCTGCCCGGCGGCCTCGGCACCCTCGACGAACTCTTCGAGGCGCTCACCCTTGTGCAGACCAGGAAGGTGACGCGCTTCCCGATCGTCCTCTTCGGCACGCAGTACTGGAGCGGACTGGTCGACTGGCTCAAGAACACGGTGATCGCCCAGGGCAAGGCGGGCGAGGCCGACCTGCTGCTCTTCCACGTCACGGACGACGTGGAAGAGGCGATCACGCTGGTGACGAAGGAGACCGGCAAGTAGAGCCGGGCTGTTACGCGAGTCCCCGGCGGGCGACCGCCGGGGGCCTGTGGCCCGCGATGGACGACACCATGTCGAGCACCTGGCGCGTCTCGGCGACCTCGTGCACCCGGTAGACCTGCGCGCCGAGCCACGCGGAGACCGCGGTCGTCGCGAGGGTTCCGATGACCCGCTCCTTGACCGGCTTGTCGAGCGTCTCGCCGACGAAGTCCTTGTTGGACAGGGAGACCAGCACCGGCCACCCCGTCTCGACCATCTCGGGAAGCCGCCGCGTCGCCTCCAGGGAGTGCCGCGTGTTCTTCCCGAAGTCGTGACCGGGGTCGATCAGCACCGACTCGCGCGGCACCCCGAGGGCGACGGCCCGCTCCGCGTACGTCACCGTGACGTCCAGGATGTCCGCCATCACGTCGTCGTACGTCACCCGGTGCGGGCGCGTGCGGGGCTCGGCGCCGCCCGCGTGCGTGCAGACGATGCCCACCTTGTGGCGCGCCGCGACCTCCGCGAGCTTCGGGTCGACGCCGCCCCACGCGTCGTTGAGCAGATCCGCGCCCGCCTCGCAGACGGCGTCGCCGACCTCGTGCCGCCACGTGTCGACGCTGATGATCACGTCGGGGAAGCGCCGCCGCACCTCGGCGACGAAGCCGACCGTGCGTCGCGCCTCCTCCTCGGCGCTGACCTCCTCGCCGGGCCCGGCCTTCACGCCGCCGATGTCGACGATCATGGCGCCCTCGGACACCGCCTGCTCGACGCGGGCGAGCGCGGGCTCGTCGCGGAAGGTGGCGCCCTGGTCGTAGAAGGAGTCCGGGGTCCGGTTCACGATCGCCATGATCACCGGCTCGTGCGCACCGAATTCGTGCTGGCCCAGCCTGAGCATCCCCTGTGACTCTCCTTCTCGTACCGGCGTGAACGTCGTCTGCGACCTTAACTGTCGGTGCGGCATGGCACGATCGAAGCCTGACGTTGAGGGCCGCACGGCCCGCACGAGCTCAGGGGACGGCAGACATGGTCATGTTCTTGTTTCTGGTCGCCGCGCTGGTCGTGGTGATCGCCGCGGTGACCTTCGCGGTCATCGGCGGCGGCGACAGCGGCACGCTGCGCGACGAGCCGTCCCAGTTCTACGCGGACCCGCTGCCGCCCGACCGCCCGCTGGCCCCCACCGACCTGGAGGCGCTCCGGCTGCCCCTCGCGGTGCGCGGGTACCGGATGGCGGAGGTGGACGACGCGCTGAACCGCCTGGGGGCCGAGCTCGCCGAGCGGGACGCCCGCATCACGGAGCTGGAGGCCGCCCTCGCCTCGGCGCACGCCCGGCCGGGCCCGCAGCGGCCCGACCTCGGCCAGGACACGGGCTACGCGCCGCCCGGGGACTTCGGGTTCGGGTACGGCACGGGGGAGGACCACCGATGACCGAGGAAAAGACAGGGGGCGCCCTCCCGGGCCCCGACGGACAGCCGCGCTGCCCCTGGGGCCTGTCGAGCGAGGACTACGTCGCGTACCACGACGGGGAGTGGGGCCGCCCCGTCCACGGGGACGACGCGCTGTTCGAGCGGCTGAGCCTGGAGGCGTTCCAGTCCGGGCTCTCCTGGATCACGATCCTGCGGCGCCGCGAGGGCTTCCGCGCCGCGTTCTCCGGCTTCAGGATCGCGGACGTCGCGGCCTTCACCGACGCCGACCGCGAGCGCCTGCTGGCCGACCCCGGCATCATCCGCAACCGCGCCAAGGTCGACGCCACGCTCGCGAACGCGCGCGTGCTCGTCGACTGGGCGCCCGGCGAGCTCGACAAGCTGATCTGGTCGTTCGCGCCGGACGCCGCGACCCGCCCGGCCCCGAAGGTGATCGGCGACGTCGCGGCGATCACCGACGAGTCGACGGCGCTGTCCAAGGAACTGAAGAAGCGCGGCCTGCGCTTCGTGGGCCCGACGACGGCCTACGCGCTGATGCAGGCGTGCGGCCTCGTGAACGACCACTTGGCGGACTGCGTCGCCCGCACCCGCTGAGGGTGCGGCGCCTCAGCGGCCCAGGTACTTCGGCTTCTCCTTGGCGATGAAGGCCTGCACCGCGATCGTGTGGTCCTCGGAAGCGCCGGCCCGGGTCTGGAGCTCGTCCTCCTTGTCGAGCGCCTCGTCCAGGGAGTGGTCCCCGGCGAACGCAAGGGACTCCTTCAGCGCGGCGTACGCGACGGTCGGCCCCTCGGCCAGGGTGCGGGCCAGCTTCAGTGCCTCGTCGGCGAGTTCGGCCGACGGCACGACCCGGTTCGCGATCCCCAGCTCGTACGCCTCCTGCGCCTTCAGGGAGCGCGGGAAGAGCAGCAGGTCGGCGGCGCGGCCGGGGCCGATCAGACGCGGCAGCGTCCACGAGACGCCGGAGTCCGCGGTGAGCGCCACGCCCGCGAACGAGGTGTTGAAGGACGCGGAGTCCGCCACGATCCGGTAGTCGGCGCAGAGCGCGAAGCCGAATCCGGCGCCCGCCGCCACGCCGTTCACCGCCGCCACCACGGGCTTCGGCATCTGGGTCAGGGCCCGCACGATCGGGTTGTAGTGCTCGCGCACGGTGCTCATGGTGCGGCCCTCGCCGGACTCCTTGTCCGCCAGGAGCGAGCCGACGTGCTCCTTGAGGTCCTGGCCCACGCAGAACGCCCGGTCGCCTGCCGCCGTGAGCAGCACCGCCCGTACCGCCTCGTCGGCGGCGGCCGCCTGCACCGCGTCGCGGAGAGCGACCTTGGCCTCGGTGTTCATCGCGTTCATCGCCTCGGGGCGGTTCAGCGTGATCGTCGCGAGCCCGTCGCTCACCTCGTAGAGCACGGTGTCGGCCATGGGACTCCTCCTATGCGGTCGCTCAGTCGTCCGTGCTCAGCATGACGGAGATCACGAGCCATGGAACGCCCTCGGCATGTGACCTGCGTCTAACGAATTCGCGTCGGCCTGGGTCCGAAGATGGCGCAGTATCGCAGTCGGATCCCCGAATTGAGTGGTTTTGGTCGAGCGCGTTGCGCAAGCGATGCAGACCGATGTTGGTCATCGGGTCCCGCGATGCGGGATAATGGCCTGGAAGCAATGTGTTCGATGCCGGTGACGTGTGCCCACCCAGAGGGCCGTCGGCTGACGATGAGCTGGTTTCAGGAAGGGGAACGAGCATGGCGGCCATGAAGCCGCGGACGGGTGACGGCCCGCTCGAGGTGACCAAGGAGGGGCGGGGCATCGTCATGCGCGTTCCGCTCGAAGGCGGCGGTCGGCTCGTTGTCGAGCTGACGCCGGACGAGGCAAGTGCCCTCGGTGACGAACTGAAGAAGGTCGTCGGCTGACGCGGAAGCGACCCTACCTTTTCGACCGCCCTGGCACACATCCGGTGCCGGGGCGGTCGTGCATGGGGGCCGGACCGGGCATTCCCCCAGGTCGTACGGGCCTCAGCAGGTCGTACGGGCCTCAGCAGGTCGTACGGGCCTCAGCAGGTCGTACGACCTCAGCGCTTGACGGCCGACAGCAGCCCGTCGCCGACCGGCAGCACCGACGCCACCAGCTCGGGGCTCTCCCGCACGGCCCGCAGCAGCTCGCGCAGCCGTACGACCTCCACCGGCTGCGGACCCGCGTCGACGGTCCGGCCCTCGGCGAGGACCCCCTGGAAGACGACCAGTCCGCCGGGCCGCAGCAGGCGCAACGATTCAGCGAGGTAGTCGAGGCACTCCATCCGGTCGCCGTCGCAGAACACCAGGTCGTACCCGCTGTCCGCGAGCCGCGGCAGCACCTCGAGGGCGCGCCCGGGGATGAACCTGGCCCGGTTGCTGGCGAAGCCGGCCGCGCGGAAGGCCTGCCGCGCGAACTGCTGCCGCTCCGGCTCCGGATCGACCGTGGTCAGCACGCCGTCGGGCCGCATTCCGTGCAGCAGATGGATTCCGGACACGCCCGTGCCCGTACCGATCTCGGCGACGGCCTTCGCCCCCACCGTGGCAGCGAGCATCCCGAGCGTCGCGCCCGCGCCGGGGGACACGGGGTACAGCCCTGCCTCGCGAGCCCGGTCACGAGCCCAGCGAGTCGCGTCGTCCTCGGCGACAAAGGCGTCGGCGAACGCCCAACTCGTCTGCCGGTTGCCGGTAATGGCCCTCTCCCGTCCCCGTGGATGCCTGCGCGTGACTTTATCCGTTGGTGGCGGGAACTCGCAGATGGGACCGCGCGTTTGAAGGGGCAGGGGGACGGAGCAGGCTGGATTCGGGGGAATGCGGGGGTGAGCGGGATGGCGACAGCCGTGCGGGAGACGGCCTCGGGGCCACCGGCAAATCTGAGTAAAAACGCTTATCCGGAGCTAACGGACGGAGTGGTTATGGTAGGTGCTCCACTGGACACCACCAGAGCCGATAGGGGAGGTGCGGCTGCGCCTGTGGATCGGAGAGGGGCGCTGCGGCGTCTTCTCAGGTCGGCGGGTGAGCCGAAATCCGTGACCGACACCGCTGACCGAATCCGCACCACTGACTCCGCGCAGACCGCGACCTTTGCCGCCGATGCGGAATCACAGGCGTGGACTCCCCCTTCCTGGGAGGAGATCGTCAGCACGCACAGTGGCCGCGTCTACCGGCTCGCCTACCGCCTGACGGGAAACCAGCACGACGCCGAGGACCTCACGCAGGAGGTCTTCGTCCGTGTCTTCCGTTCGCTGTCGACGTACACGCCGGGCACCTTCGAGGGCTGGCTGCACCGCATCACCACGAACCTGTTCCTCGACATGGTCCGCCGCAAGCAGCGCATCCGCTTCGACGCGCTCGGCGACGACGCGGCCGAGCGGCTGCCCAGCAGAGAGCCGTCGCCGCAGCAGGTCTTCAACGACGCGCACTTCGACGCCGACGTGCAGCAGGCCCTGGACACCCTCGCGCCCGAGTTCCGCGCCGCCGTCGTCCTGTGCGACATCGAGGGGCTCTCCTACGAGGAGATCGCCGCCACCCTCGGCGTGAAGCTCGGCACGGTCCGCAGCCGGATCCACCGCGGCCGCTCGCAGCTGCGCAAGGCGCTGCAGCACCGCTCGCCCGAGGCCCGCAAGGAGCGCCGCACGCTCGCCGAGGCCTGTGGGACGGGCGCCTTCCCCGTCCTTGGAGGAGGGGGCGCGACCGCGTGAGTGGATCACGTCTCAATCCTGCCGAGCGCCACACGACCGCGGCCGACGAACATCTGGGGGACAGGCTGGCCGCCCTGGTCGACGGCGAGCTGGACCACGACGCCCGTGAGCGCGTCCTCGCGCACCTGGCGACCTGCGCCAAGTGCAAGGCCGAGGCCGACGCCCAGCGGCGTCTCAAGAGCGTCTTCGCCCAGGCGGCGCCCCCGCCGCCGTCCGAGAGCTTTCTCGCCCGCCTCCAGGGGCTGCCCGCGGGAGGTGACTCCGACGGTGGCACGCCACCGTTCGGGGGAGGCGGATTCGGCAGCGGTCGGCCCCTCGGCGGAGTCCGGGGCTTCGGCCAGGGAGTCTTCGACGTAGACGCGGAGCCGTTCGGCTACGCGCCGTCCGGCGCGCACGCCGCCGTCATGCCCAGCGACCAGCGCGGGTTCCGCATCCATGAGGTGGGGCGCTCCGACGGCGACCGGGGTTCGCGCTCCCGGCGCTTCGCGTTCGCCGCCGCCGGGGCGGTGTCGCTCGCCGCGATCGCGCTCGGCGGGGTCACGACCGTGACGCCGGTCGACGGGGCCGACGCGCGCGGTGGCGGTTCCGGAAGCAACATCACTCCGCTGCGGAGCCAGCCGGCCGGGGCCTCGGCCGTGGCGGACGCGCAGCGGCGCAGGTCGTCGGGTGCCTCGGCGCTCGGCCAGCGCGGGGGCGCCCTCGCGGCGCCGGTGTCGCCCACGCGGGCGGGTGCGCCGCTGCTGCCGGGCGGCGGGCACGCGGAGAGCGTCGACTATCCGTTCGCCACGCCGTTGCTGGCCGGGGCGGCCAGGATGTCGCCGCTGATACGTCCCGCGGCGGCGGTCTCCGTCGCGCCGTGGGTCTCGTCGTCCGACGGAGACGGGGGCGGGCTGTCCGCCACCGCCGCGGCGTCGCCGACCGCGTCCTCCCGGCCCTCGTCGGTGCGCTGACGAACCTGGTTGAATCCAGGTGAGGCGCTGCGTCGGGGGCTGATCCGGGTCGCGGCGCCCTCGGAGCCCGCGGTGCGGTGCCGTGGGCCGGGCGTGGGGAGCGGCGGTACATGGACGAGTTGGCCTCCGGCGGTGCGGCGGGTGACGGCGTGGCGGCGTCCGCTCCGACGCCGCCCTCGACGCCCGACGGCCCCCGCCCCACCCGCCGCAAGCTGATCGTCGCCGGGGTCGTCGTCGCGCTCGTGGCCGGAGGCATCGGTGGGGTCACCGGGGCCCTCATGGAGCGGAGCGGGGTGGGCGCCCGGATCGAGCTGTCGCAGGCGGGGATCGAGTCGAAGCACCGGGCACCCGGCACCGTGGCGGGGATCGCCGTGCGCACCGTGCCCGGCGTCGTCACCATCCACACCGCGGGCGCCGCGGACGACGACGGCACGGGCACCGGCTTCGTACTCGACGACCAGGGCCACATCCTGACGAACAACCACGTGGTCTCCCCGTCCGGTTCCCGCGGTGAGATATCGGTCACGTTCTCCACGGGGGAGAGCGCGACCGCCGATCTCGTGGGGCGCGACAGCGGGTACGACCTCGCCGTGATCAAGGTGACCGGCGTCCACGGGCTCAGGCCGCTGCCCCTCGGCAACTCCGAGAACGTCCAGGTCGGCGACCCCGTCGTGGCCGTCGGCGCCCCCTTCGACCTGGCCAACACGGTCACCTCCGGCATCATCAGCGCCAAGGGCCGCCCCATCACGGCGGGCGGCGAGAAGGGCGACGGAAGCGACGTCAGCTACGTCGACGCGCTCCAGACCGACGCCCCCATCAACCCCGGCAACTCCGGCGGCCCGCTCGTCGACACCAAGGCCCGCGTCATCGGCATCAACAGCGCGATCCGCTCGGCCGACAGCGGCAGCACGGAGCTGACCGAGGGCCAGTCGGGCTCGATCGGCCTCGGCTTCGCGATCCCGGTCAACCAGGCGAAGCGCGTCGCGGAGGAACTGATCAACACCGGCAGGGCCACCCACCCGGTGATCGGCGTCACCCTCGACATGGACTTCTCGGGCGACGGCGCCCGCGTCGGCACGAAGGGCAACGACGGCGGGCCCGCCGTCACCCCCGGCGGCCCCGGCGCCGAGGCGGGCATCGGATCGGGCGACGTGATCACCGAGGTCGACGGTGTCCGCGTGCACTCGGGCAAGGAGCTGATCGTCAAGATCCGCACCCACCGCCCCCAGGACAAACTGGTCCTCACGGTCGAACGGGACGGAAAGGAACGGAAGATGTCACTCGTCCTCGGTTCCGCCGACGGAAGCTGACCGTTTCCGTGTCGAGGTCCGACCGCGCTCGTCTCCCGGTGGCTACCGGATGGACAGGTGGGGCGGGTACCGTGGACCCGGTCCGCTGCCGGACCCTGCCGAAGACCTGCTGCTGATCACCGACCGCGGGCCGAGGACGCGCTAGGAGTGCAAGGTGTTCAACGACATTGGCCCACTGGAGGTCGTGACGCTGGTCGTGCTGGCCGTGCTCGTGTTCGGCCCCGACAAGCTCCCCAAGGTCATTCAGGACGTCTCGCGCACCATCCGGAAGATCCGTCAGTTCTCGGACAGCGCCAAGCAGGACATTCGTGACGAACTGGGTCCCGAGTTCAAGGACTTCGAGTTCGAGGACCTGAACCCCAAGACGTTCATCCGCAAGCAGCTGGACAGCGACGAGCTGGGGCTCAAGGAGATCCGCAACGGCTTCGACCTGAAGAAGGAGATGGCCGAGGTCTCCGACGCCGTGCACACCGTGGGCGAGCTGGAGGACTCGGGCTCGTCCGGCTCCGCGGGCGGCAGCGCGGGCGGCCGTGTCGACATGGAGAAGCGCCCCGAGGTCGACATGCGCAAGCGCCCCGAGAAGCCGGCCGTCGAGCCGCCTCCGTACGACGCCGACGCGACCTGAACCCGTCGGGTCGATGACCCGATTCGTCGCACTTGCGACCCGCTCCACACCCGACGAAACCGGGCCTCCGGGACCCGGTGTGGCATCCTGCCTTGTTGTTGCTGCGCGGACCGGACGTGAGGACGCCCGAGGGGGGCGGGCCGCTCCGGTCCGTAACTGAGCGAGGAGGCGGCCGGGTACATGGAGACGACGAGTCGGGTGGGCGCGCAGGCGCCGGACACCGAGGGGGCCGATCAGGCCGCCACGGCCCGGCGCACGGTCGACGGCTACCTGCTGGCGCCCTTCCCGTGGTACGGCCTCGACGAGGCCTTCACGGGGCCGCGCTGGCTGATGCAGGTCGGCACCACGGCGGACGGTTCCGTCGAGCACGGTTCGCTCGGGCACGGTGACGAGCCCTCGGTCCGCACGGAGCTCACGGAGGACAGCGAGCGGTTCGCGGTCGTGGTGACCGTCGCGGCCAACCCGGTGCGGCGCACCGCGGACGGCACCGGCGTCCTGGAGGCCACGTCCGTGTCGTCGGCGGCCTGGCTCGCCGGCGTCGGACTGCTCTCGTACACGTGGCCCGTACAGATGGACCACACGCTGCGCGACGACTGGCTGGAGCAGCAGACCGAGACGGCATGGGTGCTCGCCGACGACCTCGGCTCCGACGACTGGGCGACGCTGACGCTGCCGGTGGACGGGGTGCCCACCCCGTTCCACTACCGGGAGTCCGAGTACGGCTGGGTGCTCGCGGGCTCCACGGAGGCGGGCGTGCACCTGGGCGCGTACGGGCGCGGCATGAGTGCGTACGGGCTCGGGTTCTCCGTCGTGAAGGACATCACGGCGCTCGAACCGGAGGAGTGACGACGAACGGCGGGCCGCCCACACCGGGCGGCCCGCCGTTCTCGTGTCAGCGGCTCAGAACTTGTTGCGCGGCGTGATCCCGAGCGACATGCCGGACAGGCCGCGCTCGCGCCCGCCGAGCTTGCTCGCGATGCCGCGCAGCGCCGAGCCCGCGGGGGAGTCCGGGTCGGTCAGGACGACCGGCTTGCCCTCGTCGCCGCCCTCGCGCAGGCGTACGTCGATGGGGATGGAGCCGAGCACCGGCACGGTCGCGCCCGTGGTCTTGGTGAGGCCCTCGGCGACCAGCTTGCCGCCGCCCGTGCCGAAGACGTCGACCATCTCGCCGCAGTGCGGGCAGGGCAGCCCGGACATGTTCTCGACGACGCCGACGATCTTCTGGTGCGTCTGCACGGCGATCGAACCGGCCCGCTCGGCCACCTCGGCCGCGGCCTGCTGCGGCGTCGTCACGACCAGGATCTCCGCGTTCGGGACCAGCTGGGCGATGGAGATGGCGATGTCGCCGGTGCCGGGCGGCAGGTCGAGCAGGAGCACGTCCAGGTCGCCCCAGAACACGTCCGCGAGGAACTGCTGGAGCGCGCGGTGCAGCATCGGGCCGCGCCACACGACCGGCGCGTTGCCCGGCGTGAACATGCCGATCGAGATGACCTTCACGCCGTTCGCCGACGGCGGCATGATCATGTCCTCGACCTGGGTGGGCTTTCCGTCGGCGCCCAGCATGCGCGGGACGCTGTGCCCGTAGATGTCGGCGTCGACGACGCCGACCTTCAGTCCATCGGCCGCCATCGCCGCCGCCAGGTTCACGGTCACCGAGGACTTGCCGACGCCGCCCTTGCCGGAGGCCACCGCGTACACGCGGGTCAGCGAGCCCGGCTTGGCGAACGGGACCTCGCGCTCGGCGGTGCCGCCGCGCAGCGCGCTCGCCAGCTCCTTGCGCTGCTCGTCGCTCATCACGTCGAGCGTGACCTGCACATCGGTCACGCCCTCGACGCGGGCGACGGCCTCCCGCACGTTGTTCTCGATGGTCGAGCGCATCGGGCAGCCGGAGACGGTCAGATACACGGTGACCGCGACGACTCCGTCCGCACCGATGTCCACCGATTTGACCATCCCCAATTCGGTGATGGGACGGTGGATCTCGGGGTCGTTCACTGTCGCGAGTGCCTCGCGCACCGCGTCTTCCGTAGCCATGCACCCGAGTCTACGGCGGGGTAACCCACACCCGGAAAGCCCCGTCAGCGGTCGTCTACGTCACGTCCCCGCTCGCGCTCGGCGGGGAATACGCCGGAGCGCGGCTCCGACTGCCGCTGCTCCTCCAGTTCCTTGAGGAGGTCCTGCAGCTCGGAGCGGATCCAGTCGCGCGTCGCGACCTCGCCGAGCCCGATCCGCAGGGCCGCCACCTCGCGGCTCAGATACTCGGTGTCGGCGATGGAGCGCTCGTTCTGCTTGCGGTCCTGTTCGAGGTTGACCCGGTCGCGGTCGTCCTGCCGGTTCTGCGCGAGCAGGATCAGCGGGGCGGCGTACGAGGCCTGGAGGGACAGCATCAGGGTCAGGAAGATGAACGGGTACTCGTCGAAGCGCAGATCGGGCGGGGCGACGATGTTCCACGTCACCCACACGATGATGATCACCGTCATCCAGACGATGAACCGGCCCGTGCCCAGGAAGCGTGCGATCCGCTCGGAGAGCCTGCCGAAGGCCTCGGGGTCGTAGTCGGGCAGCAGCTTGCGACGCGGCGCGCGCGGCTGGTCGAGCCGGATGCGCGGCCGCCGCGCGGCCTCCCGTTCCCGTTCCTCAGTCGGCATGGTTCACCTCCCCCGCCAGGTGGAATTCCTGCTCGCGCCAGTCCTCGGGGAGCATGTGGTCGAGGACGTCGTCCACGGTCACGGCGCCGAGCAGCGAGCCGCTGTCGTCGACGACGGGCGCGGCCACCATGTCGTACGTCGCGAAGAACCCGGCGATCTCCGGCAGTTGCGCCTCCGGGGTGAGGGCCTGGAGGTCCTCGTCGAGGATCGAGCTGACCATCGTGTACGGCGGGTCGCGGAGCAGCCGCTGGAAGTGGATCGTGCCGAGGTACTTGCCGGTCGGCGTCTCGTCCGGCGGCCGGCAGACGTACACCTGCGCGGCGAGGGCGGGGGACAGGTCGGGGTTGCGGATCCGGGCGAGGGCGTCGGCGACGGTCGAGTCGGGGCGCAGCACGATCGGCTCGGTCGTCATCAGACCGCCCGCGGTCCTGTCCTCGTACGCCATCAGGCGCCGCACGTCGGCCGCCTCGCTGGGCTTCATCAGGTCGAGGAGGCGTTCCTTGTCCTCCTCGGGGAGCTCGCCGAGGAGGTCGGCGGCGTCGTCCGGGTCCATCTCCTCCAGGACGTCGGCGGCCCGCTCCTCCTTCAGCTTGCCGAGCACCTCGATCTGGTCGTCCTCGGGCAGCTCCTCCAGGACGTCGGCGAGCCGCTCGTTCGTGAGCGCGGCGGCGACCTCCGCGCGGCGCTTGGGGGAGAGGTGGTGCAGCACGTTCGCGAGGTCGGCGGGGCGCAGCTGCTCGAACGTCGCGAGCAGGCTCTCGGCGCCCTGCCCGTGCTCCTCCAGGGAGAATCCGTCGACGCCCGACCAGTCGACCGTGATCGCCTCTCCCTTGGCGCGCCGGAACGCGCCCCGCTTGGCGGAGCTCTTCCGTACGAACACCCGGTCGATCTCCCAGTCGCGGCGCGCCGGCAGCTGCTGGATGGAGACGTCGAGGACGGTGACCTCCTCGCCGGTCTCCACGAGCCGCACGCGTCGGTCGAGCATCTCGCCGAGGACGAGCCGTTCGGTGGGCCGCTGCTCGAAGCGCCGCACGTTCAGGACGCCCGTGGTGATCACCTGGCCGGACTCGATGCCGGTCACACGGGTCATCGGCAGGAAGATCCGGCGCCGCGTCGACAGCTCGACGACGAGCCCGAGCAGCCGCGGCGGTCTGCGGCTCGTGCGCAACATCGCCACAAGATCGCGGACCCGCCCCACCTGATCGCCGTTCGGATCGAAGACGGCGATGCCGGAGAGGTGCGAGACGAAGATCCGGGGAGCGCCTCCAGCCATACCGTCTCGTGCCTCCTTCGTTCGCCTTCGTCCGGAAATGCGGGCAATTCGTGGTTCAGGCTAGCCCCTCGCCGTTCCGCGCGCCTTTGCGCGGCGGCCACCGGACCTGGACGGGTAACCGCAGATCGCAGGGGTACGCTGCCGTACCTGCCCGCACCCCGCTGCCGTACGAGAGGTAGTCCGCCCGTGACCCCGCGCCCCCTCACCAGCCGTAGCCGCAGGACCCTCCTGGTGGGTGTGATGTGCGCGGGACTGGCGGGGGGACTCGCGGCGTGCGGCGAGGAGGATCCGGACGCGGGGACGAACGGGGTCGGCAAACTGACGCCGGCCAAGATCCAGTCCCGTACGGTCACGGCCGCGCGCGGCGCCGACGCGGTGCACCTCGACGGCACGGTGGTCGTCAACAAGAAGACGTACAAGCTGGACATGCGCCTGAAGGCCGACGGCGGGTCCGGATCGGTGAGCACCGACGGCGACACGTTCCGGCTGCTGCGGGTCGGCGACCATCTCTACCTCAAGGCCGATGCCGGGTTCTGGACGCACTCCGAGGACGGCAAGGGCGGGCACGGGGCGGGCGACGCCGCGCAGAAGCTCGACGGCAAGTACGTGAAGGTGCCCAAGGGCGACCCGGCCTACCAGCGGCTGAGCACGTTCACCGACAAGGGCGTGCTGCTCGACGGCCTGCTCTCGCTGCACGGCACCCTCGCGAAGGGCGAGCGCGGCACGGCGGGCGGCGTCCGCACGATCGCGCTGACGGGCTCCAAGGGCGCGGGCGGCACGCTCGACGTCTCCCTGGAGGGCAGCGCGTACCCGATGCGTCTGGAGCGGGCCGGCGGCGCGGGCACGATCCGCCTCACCGACTGGGGCAAGGACTTCCCCCTCACCGAACCCAAGTCGACCGAAACCGTCGACTACGGCCAGTCCCTGCCGAACTGATCCGGGGCGGCGCCCCGAGGCGTCAGCGCCGACGGCGCAGCAGCTTGGGCAGCCCGGCCGGAACCGCGTTGCGCGTCGTGGCCGGCGACCCCATCGGGACCGCGGCCAGCGAGCCGTCCGACGCCGGCTCCACGGCCTCGGCCGAGGGCTCGAGCCGCACCACCCGGCACTCCCGGGCCCAGCGCTCGAGCATCGTGTCCGCGTCCGGCGCGTTGAGCCGCTTGCCCTTCAGCTCCCCGACCGCCGCCTCGTACGCCTCGCTGCCCGGCGCGAGCTCGACGACCCTCGCATGCCATCCGACGAGCCGACCGCCCTTGTCCTTGCTGCGGACGGTGACGAGCGCCGCGCTCCCGTCGACGAGGTCCGGCAGCGGCTGCTCGCCGGGGCCGTCGCCGACGAGGCAGGCCGCCCCCTCGTGCCACACGTGCCACAGCGCCCGCTCCACGCCGCGCTCGCCGCGCACCCAGATCAGCCCGGACTTCTTCGTGGCCTCCTCGACGAGGGCGGCATCGAGCAGTTCAGCAGTCGTCATGCGGAAAGCGTAGCCACCGCCACCGACAGCGCTACAGCCATCCGTTCCGCTTCAGCGTCCGGTGGATCGCGAAACAGGCGGCGACGGTGACGCCGAGCACCAGCGGATAGCCGAACCGCCAGTGCAGTTCCGGCATGTACTTGAAGTTCATGCCGTACACGCCACAGACCATCGTCGGCACGGCGATGATCGCGGCCCACGAGGTGATCTTGCGCATGTCCTCGTTCTGCGCGACGGAGGCCTGCGCGAGATTGGCCTGGAGGATCGAGTTGAGCAGCTCGTCGAAGCCGATGACCTGCTCCTGCACGCGCTCCAGGTGGTCGGCGACGTCCCGGAAGTACTTCTGGATGTCCGGGTCGATCAGCCGCATGGGCCGCTCGCTGAGCAGTTGCAGCGGGCGCCGCAGCGGGGCGACGGCCCGCTTGAACTCCAGGACCTCGCGCTTGAGTTGGTAGATCCGCCCGGCGTCGGAGCCGCGCGGGGAGCCCTTGCCGGGCTGCGAGAAGACCTCGGTCTCGACCTCGTCGATGTCGTCCTGCATCGCGTCGGCCACCGCCAGATAGCCGTCGACGACGTGGTCCGCGATGGCGTGCAGCACGGCGCTCGGGCCCTTGGCGAGCAGCTCGGGGTCGTCCTGGAGCCGGTGCCGCAGGGCGCGCAGCGAGCCCTGGCCGCCGTGCCGGACCGTGATGAAGAAGTCCCGGCCGGTGAAGCACATGACCTCGCCGGTCTCCACGATCTCGCTGGTCGCGGTGAGTTCGGCGTGCTCGACGTAGTGGATGGTCTTGAAGACGGTGAACAGCGTGTCGTCGTAGCGCTCCAGCTTGGGGCGCTGGTGGGCGTGGACGGCGTCCTCGACGGCGAGCGGGTGCAGCCCGAACTCGGCCGCGATCCCGGCGAATTCCTCCTCGGTCGGCTCGTGCAGGCCGATCCAGGCGAAGCCGCCGTCGCGCCGCACCTGGCGCTTGGCGCCGCCCGGCGTGAGGCACTCGGAGGACGGGACACGGACGCCGTCGCGGTACACGGCGCAGTCGACGACGGCCGAGCAGGCGGCTTCGTCGCGGGTGAAGTCGTACGAGGTGCGGGCCTCGTCGGCGTACGGGGCGACGCTCTTGCGCAGCGAGGGACGGACGGCGGCTCGCAGGTCGCGCATCATCGACATGGGCAGGCTCCTTCGCGGGCGGGAGTCGCCGCGCGTCGGGTGGAACCACCCGGAATGAGGACGTCCTGGTCAACCGGAAACCGGGACATGCTGCACGTCCACAAAGCGGGAAGCACCGCACCGGCGCTGGGCGGCTTCGCTGACTGATTCAGATCGCGACGACCGCGGGGTCGTCGATGAGATCAGGGGAAACGAAGTGCTCTTCCGGCAGGCGCGGTCGGCTGCGGCGTGCGGCTGACTGCGGACGAGATGAGGCCCTTGGCCCTACAGGCCGGAAGAACGGGTAGTACTGCACGGTCGACTTCGATCCATGACAGCCCCACCTCCTCCGGCCGGTCCCCCGTGGGGGACGTGAAACGGGTCGGCTCCTCCGGCGGCCCCGCGCGGGGCCCTCGGTGCACACGCCGTGCGTGTTGTCCCGACCAGCGGCCAAGACTATCAGCCGACTGACGAAAGCGGGCCCCGTCCTTACCCGTTGGGCGCGAGTTCTATGCTCGCGGGATGGCAGAAGTTCTTGCGCTCGTGGAGGCGCGACTCCGGACATCCCTGGGCGAACCGGACGCGCGAGCGGCGGTCACCTTCCTCGGCACCGACCGTATCGAGGTGTTGCGCTTCACAGACGCCTCTCAGAACGTGGTGCGCTACGCGACGCTCGGCATGTCGGCGTCCCCGATGACCGACCCCACGGCGGCCCTCGCCGACCCCGTCAAGGGCCCGCGCGCGGAACTCGTGCTCACGGTCCGCGCGGGCCTCGCCGACACCGACAAGGTGCTGCGCCCGCTCGCGGTCCTCGCGGCCTCCCCGCAGGTGGAGGGAATCGTCGTCGCCCCGGGCGCGTCGCTCGACGTGGGCGAACCGCTGTGGCCCGCCGCCCCGTTCACCTCGGCCCTCGTCGCGGAGCCCGGCGGCCTGGTCGAGGACCTGGACCTGGACGAGCCGATGGACCCCGTACGGTTCCTGCCGCTGCTGCCCATGACGCCGAACGAGGCGGCGTGGAAGCGGGTGCACGGCGCCGCCGCGCTCCAGGAGAAGTGGCTGAACGGCGGAACGGACCTGCGCGATCCGCTGCGCAAGTCCGTTCCGCTCGACTGAGGGTCCCGCTGGGCCGAAGGGGCTGAGGGACGGTCAGGCGGCGTACACCGAGACGCTGTCCTCGGTCGCGTGCCGCGTCTCCAGCTCCTCGGCCTCATGGTTGAGCGCGCTCCTGCGCACCCAGACGACGACCGCGCCGAGCACCGCCGTCACCGCGGCGACCACGAACGGGATGTGGATGTTGCTCCACTCCTCGATCTTCGGCGCGAAGAACGGGGCGGCCGCGGCGGCGAACCACCGGACGAAGTTGTAGCCGGCGCTCGCCACGGGTCGCGGCGCGTCCGAGACGCCGAGCGCCAGCTCCGTGTAGACGGTGTTGTTCACGCCGATGAAGGCGCCGGACAGGATCGTGCAGACGATGGCCGCCGTGTGGTTGCCGTACCCGAGGACGAGCACGTCCACGGCGAGCAGCACCAGCGAGCCGCCGAGCACCTTCAGCGAGCCGAACCGTGCCTGCATGCGCGGCGCCACGATCACCGAGAACAGCGCGAGCAGCACACCCCAGGCGAAGAACGCCGCACCCGACTTGTACGGGGTCATGTTCAGCACGAACGGCGTGAAGGCCAGCACCGTGAAGAACGTGTAGTTGTAGAAGAAGGCCGAGATCGCGGCGGACGCGAGACCGCCGTGGCCGAGCGCCTTGATCGGGTCGAGGATCGACGTCTTCTTCGCGGGCCTCGGCTGCTCCTTGAGGAACGCGGTGATGCAGATGAAGCCGACCGCCATCAGCGCGGCGGTGCCGAAGAACGGGTAGCGCCAGCTGGCGTTGCCGAGCAGCGCGCCGACCAGCGGCCCGCACGCCATGCCGAGCCCGAGCGCGGACTCGTACAGCAGGATCGCGGCGGCCGATCCGCCGGCCGCCGCGCCGACGATGACCGCGAGCGCGGTCGACACGAACAGCGCGTTGCCGAGTCCCCAGCCGGCGCGGAAGCCGACGAGCTCGCTGACGGATCCGGACGTGCCCGCGAGCGCCGCGAAGACCACCACGAGGGCGAGCCCGGCGAGCAGGGTCTTCTTGCCGCCGATGCGGCTGGAGACGAAGCCCGTCACCAGCATCGCGACGGCGGTGATCAGGAAGTACGAGGTGAAGAGCAGGGAGACCTGGCTCGGTGTCGCTTCGAGGCCCTTGGCGATCGACGGCAGGATCGGGTCGACGAGGCCGATGCCCATGAAGGCGACGACGGATGCCCCGGCGGTCGCCCAGACCGCCTTCGGTTGACGCAGGATGCTGCCCGCACCTGCGTCGAACGTGTCCCCTTCGGCGGGACCTCCTGTACTGCTGTGGCTCATGCCTGCTGCTCCTTCGAGTCCGCTTGGATCGTTGGCGTATGCACATAATAAGTTAGAGCAGCTAATTAATGCAAGCTACATCTATCTTTCCTGGTCGAGGCGCCACGGAGTCGGCCCCCGGACGGGTGATCGTCCTTGACGCGGCGCGGGACGGGGAGGACCGTGGGGCCCTATGAGGGGCGAACCCAGTTGCCCGAAGTGTGGTGGCCGGGTCAGGGCTCCCGGACTCTTTGCCGACTCCTGGCAGTGCGATGTGCACGGCACCGTGCATCCGATGCAGCCCGTGATCCCGCCCAGCGTCGAGGCGCTCAGCGTCGTGGTGCGCCGTGCGCGGGTGCCGGTCTGGATGCCGTGGCCGCTGCCGGTGGGCTGGCTGTTCACGGGCGTGGCCAACGCGGGGGACGATCGGCACGGCGGCCGCGCCACCGCCGTCGCCTGCTCGGGCCCGGGGCCGCTCGGCGGCCCGGGCGAGCTGGTCCTTGTCGCCGAGGAGCTGGGCGTCGGACTCGGCGCGCGCTACGCGGGGGTGGAGGGGCCCGACCCCGGCCCGTACCTCGACGTCGACAAGCCGCCGCAGGCCAAGGTGCTCGCGGCGGGCAGGCCCACCCCGCTCTGGCAGGTCTCCGGGACGCCCGACGACCGGGCGGTCTTCGCCGGCGAGGCGCTCGGCCTGTGGCTGTGGGCGGTCGTGTGGCCGGAGCAGACCAGCATGCTGATGTACGACGAGCTGGTGCTCACGGACCTGCGGGACGCGGGGGCCGAGGTGGACCTGCTGCCGTGCGGGGCGCTGTCGCCGCGCATCCTGAAGTAGCGGCGGGTGCGGTAAGGGGCCTGCGCCGGGTTCGGTGGTGACGAGGGAAGCGGAATCCCCGTTATCCTTGACCGGTCCCCGTCGTCCGTCCGTTCACAGAGCCTGGAGTACGCAGCCGTGCGCATCGACCTGCACACCCACTCCACCGCTTCCGACGGCACGGACAGCCCCGCCGAGCTGGTGCGGAACGCAGCGGCGTCCGGTCTGGACGTCGTCGCGCTCACCGACCACGACACGACGCGCGGGCACGCGGCGGCGCTCGCCGCGCTCCCCGAGGGGCTCACCCTCGTCACCGGCGCCGAGCTCTCCTGCCGCCTCGACGGCGTGAGCATGCACATGCTGGCGTACCTCTTCGATCCCGAGGAGCCGGCCCTGCTCGCCGAGCGCGAGCTGGTCCGCGACGACCGGGTGCCGCGCGCCAAGGGCATGATCGCCAAGCTGAACGAGCTGGGCGTGCCGGTCACCTGGGAGCAGGTCGCGCGGATCGCGGGCGACGGCTCGGTCGGCCGCCCGCACGTCGCCACCGCGCTCGTCGAGCTCGGGGTCGTACCGACCGTGTCGGACGCCTTTACGCAGGACTGGCTGGCCGACGGCGGCCGGGCCTACGTCGAGAAGCACGAGACCGACCCCTTCGAGGCGATCCGCCTGGTCAAGGCCGCCGGCGGGGTCACCGTCTTCGCGCACCCCGCCGCCGCCAAGCGCGGCCGCACCGTGCCGGAGTCCGCGATCGTCAAGCTGGCCGAGGCCGGGCTCGACGGCATCGAGGTCGACCACATGGACCACGACGCCGCGACCCGCGACCGGCTGCGCGGCCTCGCCGCCGACGTCGGCCTGCTGACCACCGGGTCCTCGGACTACCACGGCAGCCGTAAGACGTGCGTGCTCGGCGAGTACACCACCGACCCCGAGGTCTACGGGGAGATCACGCGGCGCGCCACGGGCGCCTTCCCGGTGCCGGGCGCCGGCGGGCGCCGCGCCTGACACGCGCCCCGCGCGCGCCTCTTCCCGCTCCATCCCGCCGCTTCCCGGCTTTCCTCACCCTTCCGCACCACTCTCGCAAGGCACCCCACCGTGTTCGACGCTGCCGTCTTCGGATCCCTTTTTCTCACGCTTTTTGTGATTATGGATCCCCCCGGAATCACCCCGATCTTCCTCGCCCTCACCGCGGGACGCCCCGCCAAGGTCCAGCGCCGCATGGCCTTCCAGGCGGTCTGCGTGGCCTTCGGCGTCATCGCCGTCTTCGGCGTCCTGGGCAACCAGATCCTGGCCTATCTGCACGTCTCCGTACCGGCCCTGATGATCGCCGGCGGTCTGCTGCTGCTCCTGATCGCGCTCGACCTGCTGACCGGCAAGACGGACGAGCCGAAGCAGACCAAGGACGTGAACGTCGCCCTCGTACCGCTCGGCATGCCGCTGCTCGCCGGGCCCGGCGCGATCGTCTCCGTGATCCTCGCCGTGCAGCACGCGGACACGATGGGCGACCAGATCTCCGTCTGGTCCGCGATCGTCGCGATCCACGTCGTGCTGTGGCTGGTGATGCGCTACTCGCTCGTGATCATCCGCGTCATCAAGGACGGGGGCGTGGTCCTCGTGACCCGGCTCGCGGGCATGATGCTCTCCGCGATCGCCGTGCAGCAGATCATCAACGGCGTGACGCAGGTGATCCAGGGCTCCTGACGGCTTCCTGAAAACGCGAAGCCCCCGTACGCGGCATGCGTACGGGGGCTTCGGCGTGTGTGCGCCGACGCCGTTACGAGGCGGTCGACTCGGCCGGGCGGATGTAGAGGCGCTGCCCGATGGCGGCGGCCTGCTGAACGATCCGGTTGACGGAGGCGGCGTCCACGACGGTGCTGTCCACGGCGTTGCCGTCGACATCGTCGAGTCGCATGATCTCGAAGCGCAAGGGCTTCTCCCTTCGTCTGGTGATCCTCCTGAAGGAGAACTACTGGTGCGGGCCTCGCTTCCCAGCGTGGTCCCGCCGTACGGCCGGGCGGTTGCCCGGCCGTTAAGAGTGAATTGCGCGGCTGCGGTGCCGCGCGTTCCAAGGGGTACAACGAGTTGCCCGCTGCAAACATTCCCTACGCTAAGGAAATTTTTCGATCGGCTAATTACTCGCGCGTCAGCGACGCCGCGAGAAGCCTGTGACCTGCGTCTTTACGCTGTGGGATGCCGATCCCAGAAGGCGGCGAGCGCGGCGGCGGTCTCCTCCGGCCGGTCCGTGTTGGGGGAGTGCTCGGCGCCCGCGATCACCGTGCGCACCGCGCCGAGGCGCCTCGCCATGTCGTCGAGGAGCGGCACGGGCCACGTGTCGTCCCGCTCGCCCGACAGCACGTGCACCGGGAGGCCGAGCGCGGCGACCTCGGCCACCCGGTCCGGCTCCGTGCGCAGCTGCTCCGCCGTCGCGACGAGCTGCGCCGGGCTGTTGCTCATCCAGCGGCGGCGCAGATCCTCGCCGTCGCCGCGCAGGTCGGCCGCGTCCTCCGGGGCGTCGAGGCCCTGGATCGCCTCCCACACCTGCGCCATGTCCAGGGCGGCGAGCGCGTCCTGGAGCAGCTTGGCGCGCTCCTGCTGGGGCTGCGCCACGGCGGCGGGCCCCGAGGACATCAGCGTCAGCGTCGCGAACGGCGTCGGGTCCTCGATGGCCGCCGCGCGCGCGACGAGGCCGCCGAGCGAGTGGCCGAGCAGATGGATGCGGCCGGTGCCGCCTCCGGCCCGGAGCGCCGCCGCCTGCGCGAGCACGTCGAGCGCCAACTCGCGCTGTCGGTACGGCCGTTCGTCGTCCTTCGGGCCCTCCGACTCGTACTGCCCGCGCCCGTCCACGGCGACCGTGCGATAGCCGGCCGCGCTCAGCGGGGCGTGCAGCTCGATGAAGTCCTCCTTGCTGCCGGTGAATCCGGGCAGCAGCAGGGCGGTGCCCTTCACCGGCCCCCGCTCGGGCTCGCCGGTGAGCGCGGCGAACGCGCCGCGGTCGGTGCGGAGGCGGTGCGCACGGGTGCCGGGCGGCGGGGTGAAGGTCGCGGGCCTGCTCATGCGCCGAGATTACGCGCCGCCACCGACAACGAAGGCCCGGACCCCCGCTGCTGCGGGATCCGGGCCTTCGCCGTGGACCGATCAGGCCTCGGAGGCCTCGGCCTTCTTGCGCGTACGACGCGGCTTCGCCTCGGTGGCCTCGGCGGCGGGCTCGGCCTTCTTGCGGGTCCGGGTCCGCGTGGCGGGCTTGGCCTCGGCGGCCTCGGCCGTGTCGACCGCGGCGACGGCCTTCTTGCGGGTGCGGGTGGCGGGCTTGGCCTCGGTCGCCTCGGTGGTGGACGCGGCGGCCTTCTTGCGGGTCCGCGTGGCGGGCTTCGCCTCGGCGCCCTCGGCGGTGTCGACCGCGGCGACGGCCTTCTTGCGGGTCCGGGTGGCGGGCTTGGCCTCGGTCGCTTCCGTGGTGGACGCGGCGGCCTTCTTGCGGGTCCGCGTGGCCGGCTTGGCCTCGACCGCCTCGGCGGTGTCGACGGCGGCCTCGGCCTTCTTCCGCGTACGGGTCCGGGTGGCGGGCTTGGCCTCGGCGGCCTCCGCGGTGTCGACCGCGGCCTCGGCCTTCTTCCGCGTCCGGGTCGCCGGCTTGGCCTCGGTGGCCTCGGCGGCGGGCTCGGCCTTCTTGCGGGTCCGGGTCCGCGTGGCCGGCTTGGCCTCGGCGGCCTCCGCGGTGTCGACCGCCGCGGCGGCCTTCTTGCGGGTGCGCGCGGGCTTCGCCTCGGCCTGCTCGGGCTCCGGCTCGGCGACCGGCCGCACGGCCTCCACCGTCTCGACGACGGCCTCGGCCTTCTTGCGCGTACGGCGGCGGGGCTTGGCGGGGGCTTCGGCCTCGACCGTCTCGACGACGGCCTCGGCGGCGGGCGCCACCGGCGCGACCGTCGGGGCAGCGGCCGAGCCACTGCGCGTACGGCGGCGACGGCGCGGCGTGCGCGGCTCGGCCGACTCCTCCACGGGAGTCGCGGCGGGGGCGGCAGCGGCCTCCCCGGCACCGACCGGCTCGCCACCGCGCGTACGGCGACGGCGGCGCGGCGTACGCGCCGGACGCTCGCGGTCCTGGTCACGGTCGCGCTCGCGGTTCGGACGGCCACCGCGGTCACCGCGGCCGCCACGCGCGGACGCGCCGCGCCCACCGGTCTCGCCCAGGTCCTCGATCTCCTCGGCGTCGAGCCCGGCGCGCGTGCGCTCCGAGCGCGGCAGCACACCCTTGGTGCCCGCCGGGATGTTCAGCTCCTCGAAGAGGTGCGGGGAGGACGAGTACGTCTCGACCGGGTCGTTGAAGTCCAGCTCAAGGGCCTTGTTGATCAGCTGCCAGCGCGGGATGTCGTCCCAGTCGACCAGCGTGATCGCGATGCCCTTCTTGCCCGCGCGGCCGGTGCGGCCGATGCGGTGCAGGTAGGTCTTCTCGTCCTCGGGGGACTGGTAGTTGATGACGTGCGTCACATCGTCGACGTCGATGCCGCGCGCGGCGACGTCGGTGCAGACGAGCACGTCCACCTTGCCGTTGCGGAACGCGCGCAGCGCCTGCTCGCGGGCGCCCTGGCCCAGGTCGCCGTGGACCGCGCCGGAGGCGAAGCCGCGCCGCTTGAGCTGGTCCGCGATGTCGGCCGCCGTGCGCTTCGTACGGCAGAAGATCATCGAGAGTCCGCGGCCCTCGGCCTGGAGGATGCGCGCGACCATCTCGGGCTTGTCCATGTTGTGCGCGCGGTACACGTGCTGCGCGATGTTGCGCACCGTCGCGCCCTCGTCGTCCGGCGACGTGGCGCGGATGTGCGTCGGCTGCGACATGTAGCGGCGGGCCAGGCCGATGACGGCGCCCGGCATGGTCGCCGAGAACAGCATCGTCTGACGGCGCACCGGAAGCATGTTCACGATCTTCTCGACGTCGGGCAGGAAGCCCAGGTCGAGCATCTCGTCGGCCTCGTCGAGGACCAGGCACTTCACGTGCGAGAGGTTCAGCTTCTTCTGGCCCGCCAGGTCGAGCAGTCGGCCGGGCGTGCCGACGACGACGTCGACGCCCTTGTTCAGGGCCTCGACCTGGGGCTCGTACGCACGGCCGCCGTAGATGGCGAGGACGCGCACGTTGCGCACCTTGCCGGCCGTGAGGAGGTCGTTGGTCACCTGCTGGCACAGCTCGCGCGTCGGGACGACGACGAGGGCCTGCGGGGCGTCGGTCAGCTGCTCGGGCGTGGCCCGGCCCGCCTCGACGTCCGCGGGGACGGTGACGCGCTCCAGGAGCGGCAGGCCGAAACCGAGGGTCTTGCCCGTACCGGTCTTGGCCTGGCCGATGACGTCCGTGCCGGAGAGGGCGACGGGGAGGGTCATCTCCTGGATGGGGAAGGGGTTGACGATGCCGACGGCCTCGAGGGCCTCTGCCGTCTCGGGAAGAATGCCGAGCTGACGGAATGTCGAAGTCTGCGTAGTCAGGGTGTTGCCTCTTCTGTGAGGTGCGGCGTGAGGCGAACGCGGGGGTCTTGACCGTGCCGGCCTGGTACACCGGACTCGAGCCGCGGTCTGCGGGGATCGGGTGGACCGGATGGCGCGGGACCACTGCCGACGCTCGAGCGCTCGTGCCGCTGAGGGCCCCTCCTCGATCCGTACGCCTTGTGACGTACGACCCGGAGGGCTGTCGGGTCGGAGCCGATCGGGCCTCCGACCGGGCATCCTCATTCATGCGGCCCGATCGAGGTGCGTACAGGCGCCAAGAGGCACCGTGCACTCGGCGGGCTCATTACCACCATACCCCGGAATCGCGCATGTGCGATGGCCGAATGGGTCACGTAGTCGTCGTCACACTCCATGACCAGGGACTTCCACGGCCCGGCGAGCGGGCTATTGTGCGCTTCATGGAGACGCCTGACAACGCCACGCCCGCCACCGAAGCGCCGACCGGAATCGCCGCCCAGGACTGGGCCACCGCGTCCGCGGACGAGAACTACCGCGCCGCCGTCGTCGATCTGCTGGGCGCGCTCGCGTACGGGGAGCTGGCCGCGTTCGAGCGCCTCGCGGAGGACGCGAAGCTGGCGCCGACCCTTGCCGACAAGGCGGAGCTGGCGAAGATGGCCTCCGCCGAGTTCCACCACTTCGAGCAGCTCCGCGACCGGCTTTCGACGATCGGCGTCGAGCCGACCGACGCGATGGACCCGTTCGTCGAGGCGCTCGACGGCTTCCACCGCCAGACCGCGCCTTCCGACTGGCTCGAGGGCCTGGTCAAGGCCTACGTCGGCGACTCGATCGCGTCCGACTTCTACCGGGAGGTCGCGGCCCGCCTCGACTCCGACACCCGTTCGCTCGTCCTCGCCGTGCTCGACGACACCGGCCACGCGTCCTTCGCCGTGGAGAAGGTGCGCGCCGCGATCGAGGCCGACCCGCGCGTCGGCGGCCGGCTCGCGCTGTGGGCGCGGCGCCTGATGGGCGAGGCCCTCTCGCAGTCCCAGCGCGTGGTCGCGGACCGGGACGCCCTGTCGACGATGCTGGTCGGCGGCGTCGCCGACGGCTTCGACCTCGCCGAGGTCGGCAAGATGTTCTCGCGGATCACCGAGGCGCACACCAAGCGGATGGCCGCCCTCGGGCTCGCGGCGTGAACCGCTACGCGTAGGGCGTCAGCTGCTGCCGCGCTCTGCCCCGGGTGGGGCGCAGCAGCAGCGACAGCAGGGCCACCGCCATCGCGACGGCGCCCAAGAGCGTCAGGATCGCGTGCCCGGGACCCAACGCGCTGTGCGTGACGAACGCTCCGAACAGAGCCCCGGCGACGCCGGTCGGCAGCACGAGCGTGCGCGACGGCAGCCGGTGCGGCAGGCGATGGCCCGCCGCGAGGGCGAGTGCCATGCCGAGCAGTGCGGAGCCGAGTGCTTCGAGAAGCATGGTGCGGATACCTCCCGCGCGGCCTTGGGTGCGCTTCGGTCGTAACCCGGTCTACCCCTGGCCCCGGAGCCGCAACCCTCGCCGCGGAGATCCTCTGTGCGCTCGCTGTGAACATGCGAAAGGCCTGATGGCAGCCGTGCCATCAGGCCTTTCGCATGCTGTTTCGCGCCTGTTCGCGCGAGGCTCTACAGCGGGCCGAAGCCCACCTTCCGCGCCGCCGGCTCACCGAGCTCGACGTAGGCGAGGCGCTCGGCAGGGACGAGGACCTTGCGGCCCTTCTCGTCCTTCAGGGAGAGCAGCTGGGACTTGCCGGACAGCGCCGCGGACACCGCGCTCTCGACCTCCTCGGCGGACTGGTCGCTCTCCAGAACGATCTCGCGAGGCGTGTGCAGCACGCCGATCTTGACCTCCACGGCCTTGTCCCTCCGACGATCCGTGATGTGCGCGGAAGACCGCGCCGTACCCAGCAAAGATTAGCCCGGCCAGGCGAGACTCCCGGCGCCCACGCTGAACGCCAAGAGCGAACAGCCGGAGGCGGGTGGGGTCAGTGGTGCTCGGCGCCGTGCAGCGGGAAGCCCGCGATGCCGCGCCACGCGAGCGACGTCAACAGCTCGACCGCCTTGTCGCGCTCGACGGGGCTCGAACTGGACAGCCAGTAGCGCGCCACGACCTGCGAGACGCCGCCGAGGCCCGTCGCGAGCAGCATCGACTCGTCCTTCGACAGGCCGGTGTCCTCGGCGATCACGTCGGAGATCGCCTCGGCGCACTGCAGGCTGACCCGGTCGACACGCTCGCGCACCGCCGGCTCGTTCGTCAGGTCCGACTCGAAGACGAGGCGGAACGCGCCGCCCTCGTCCTCCACGTACGCGAAGTAGGCGTCCATGGTCGCCGCGACACGCTGCTTGTTGTCGGTCGTGGAGGCGAGCGCCGTGCGCACCGACTGGAGCAGCGACTCGCAGTGCTGGTCGAGCAGGGCCAGGTAGAGCTCGAGCTTGCCGGGAAAGTGCTGGTAGAGCACCGGCTTGCTGACGCCGGCCCGCTCGGCGATGTCGTCCATCGCGGCCGCGTGGTACCCCTGCGCGACGAAAACCTCCTGGGCGGCTCCCAGAAGTTGATTGCGTCGGGCACGGCGCGGCAGGCGTGTGCCCTTGGGGCGCGCTGCCTCCGTCTGCTCGATGGCTGTCACGCCGCCTCCCAAAATTGTCCGTGTGCGGTGTGCGCCGCGACGTCATCGTACTTTTGGGTAACCCTGATGTGCGCGGTGCGAGCGCAGAATTTCACGGTTCGGACAGCTGTGAAAACCGCATGTAGTGAGCCCGATGTCACATCTGTGGTGACAAAACGGGTGGATGTCGGCGCGACACTCACCGATATCGGCGCGGCACTCACCGATAGTCGTCCTCGTCGATCGAGACGACGCGGGCCTGTTCCGCCCGGTCCGCCTCGTTCGCGGTGTCCGGGTCGGCCGCCGTGTCCGGCTCGTCGTCCTCGTCGGGGACGAGGTCCGCACGCTGCTCCGCGGTGTCGGCCTCGGGCGTCTCCACGCCTGCCTCGGCGGGGCGGCGCTCCGTGAAGGTCTCGGGGTCGCTCGGGTCGACCGTCATCGATGGCTCCCTTCGTCACCTGTCCGTGCGATGGACGGGTGCCCTGATATCGAGCGTAGGAGACACCCGATCCGGGCGCTATGCGACTTTTTCCGCGCTCCCTCGGGCGATCCCTGCCCTTGTTGTGACGGCGAACACGCGATCCACAGTGTGATCGTCTCGTAACATATGCGGCATGCCTTCGACCGATCCGCCGCGTGTGCCTGCCGCCATCGCCGCCGCGACGCCCAAGCCGGGCGCCGTCAGGGTCGCGGAGGGGGAGCACCTGCGATCGGTCACCCTGCCCGGGCTGACACTGTCCGTCAGGGCCCGCCCCGGAGCGCGCGAGGGACTGCCGCCCGCCCTGTACGTGCACGGGCTCGGCGGCTCCTCGCAGAACTGGTCGGCGCTGATGCCGCTGCTCGAGGACGTTGTCGACGGGGAGGCGGTCGACCTGCCGGGGTTCGGCGACTCGCCGCCGCCGGACGACGGCGACTACTCGGTGACCGGGCACGCCCGCGCGATCATCCGCCATCTCGACGCGCAGGGCCGCGGCCCCATTCACCTCTTCGGGAACTCGCTGGGCGGAGCCGTCGCCACGCGCGTGGCGGCCGTCCGCCCCGATCTCGTACGCACCCTGACGCTGGTGTCGCCCGCCCTGCCGGAGCTCCGGGTGCAGCGCACCGCGCTGCCGACCGGACTGCTCGCGGTGCCCGGTGTGGCCCCGCTCTTCACGCGCCTGACGAAGGAGTGGACTCCGGAGCAGCGGGTGCGCGGCGTGATGGCCCTTTGTTACGGAGACCCGAACCGGGTGACGCCCGAGGGCTTCAGGGCCGCCGTCGAGGAGATGGAGCGGCGGCTGCGGCTGCCGTACTTCTGGGACGCGATGGCCCGCTCCGCGCGCGGGGTCGTGAACGCGTACACGCTCGGCGGGCAGCACGGACTGTGGCGGCAGGCCGAGCGCGTGCTCGCGCCGACACAGCTCATCTACGGCGGGCGCGACCTGCTCGTCTCGTACCGGATGGCGGCCCGCGCGGCGCGCGCCTTCCGCGACTCCAGGCTCCTGACGCTTCCCGACGCGGGGCACGTCGCGATGATGGAGTATCCGCTGACGGTCGCGACGGCGTTCAGGGAACTCCTCGCCGACACCGAAGCGTTGGACAAGAGGCGCGAAGGCGCCGCGAGTGCCGAGGGCGCCGCGAGTGACGCGCCCGGCACCGACGACCGCACGACATTGGGGAGCTGAGGCGGCCTGTGGGACGGCATAGCCGCCGAGCATCGGCAGACGGCCCGCAGGAGACCGTCGACATGCAGGAGACCGGGGCGCGGGCCCAGGTGCGCCCCGAAGCAGGCACCGGACGCAGGCGGAGGGTGCCGTCCGAGGCGCCGCCCGCGCCGGCCCCACCCGCGTCCGCGCCGCCGTCGGCGGCAGGCCGCCCGCCCGCCGCGGGGCACACGTCCACGCGCCCGGGGGCCGGGCAGGTGCGCGGCGGCCACCCCGAGGCGCGGGAGCCGGGCGGCGGCTGGGGCACGCCGGTGCCGCGGATCGCGGGGCCTGTCGCCTCGGCGGCCGGGCCCGGTACGGCGGCTCCGGGTGACTCCGTCGTGCCCGGGCCGAGACCCCGGCAGGAGCGCCCCGGCCAGGAGCGCCCGCGCCAGGAGTACATCGACGCGTTCGACGCGCCCGCGGACCCGTACGCGCGCGTGACGGAGTGGGAGGCCGAGCCGCCCGCTCCTCCGGACGACCCGACGGCGGCACCTTCGGACGCACCGGACGGCGGGGGCGAGAAGCGCGGCAAGGGCATGACCTTCGCGGGCATCGCCGCGGCGGCCGTCGTCACCGTGCTCGCCGTCGTCGTCGCGGGGCAGGTCTCCGACCGGGGCGGCTCCTCGCGCGGCTCGCAGGCGAAGGGCGCCGAGGGCACCAGGCCCCAGGGCGGCACCTCGCGCACGGACGAGCGGGCGGCCCCGAAGGAGCCGAAGCCGACGCCGACCCCGGCGACGTACGGGCAGAAGATGGCCAAGAAGTACCCGCTCGCGGCGGATCTGAAGGCCTCCGGCGCGTTCACGACGGTCCCCGGGGACGACAAGGCGCCCGGCAGCGGGCAGAAGTTCCGCTACCGCGTGGACGTCGAGAAGGGCCTCGGGCTCGACGGCTCGCTGTTCGCGCAGGCGGTGCAGAAGACCCTGAACGACAAGCGGAGCTGGGCCCACGACAACGCCCGCACGTTCGAGCGGATCTCCTCCGGCAAGCCGGACTTCGTGATCTCCCTCGCCAGTCCGGGCACGACGGCGGACTGGTGCGCCAAGTCGGGGCTCGACACGACGGAGGACAACGTGTCGTGCGACTCCGCCGCCACGGACCGCGTGATGATCAACGCGTACCGGTGGGCGCAGGGCTCGAAGACGTACGACGACGTGCTCGGCGACGACGCCATCCACCCGTACCGGCAGATGCTCATCAACCACGAGGTCGGGCACCGGCTCGGCTTCAACCACGTGAACTGCACGCAGGACGGCTCGCTCGCGCCGGTCATGCAGCAGCAGACCAAGTTCCTGACCTCGGGCGGGATCACGTGCAAGCCCAACCCCTGGGCTTTTCCCAAGGGTTGACAGTCCGTAGCTGACTGTAGTCGCTTGATCTCATAGCGCGACCAAACGTCGCGCGTGCGGGAAAGTTACGCCCGTTCACCCCTTTTGGTGGCGTGATGGACAACCGTCCATCACGCCACCGGCATGTCCGCATACGTTCGTCCCGCTGCGAGCCGCCAACCCAACGGCGGCTCCCTGTACGGGAGATCGGGGGTGTACGCGTGCGCATCGGACTGCTTACCGAGGGTGGCTATCCGTATGTGAGCGGTGAGGCCAGACTCTGGTGCGACCGGCTTGTGCGCGGGCTCGATCAGCACGAGTTCGACATCTACGCGCTCGCGACCAGCCAGGAGCAGGAGGACGCGGGGTGGCTCGAACTGCCCCCGCAGGTCATGCGCGTGCGCACCGCTCCGATGTGGGCGGCCGGGGCCGGCAGTGAGACCGGCGCGCGCGACGGCGCGTTCGGGCGGCGGGCGCGGCGGCGCTTCGCCGCGCTGTACCGGGAGCTGGTGGAGGCCGTCGTGTCGGCCGACGCGGCGTCGACCCATGCGGCGCCGGGTGACCCCGGGGCCGAAACGGTGGAAGAAAGTGCCAGGTTGAGCGAGGCGGACCGTTTCGCCAACGCGCTGTACGGGCTCGCCGAACTCGCCCGCGACGAGGGCCCCCTCGGCGTCTCCCTGCGCTCCGAGGCCGCCGTGCGCATCCTGGAGCGCGCCTGCCGCGCGCCGGGCGCACTGCGCGCCGTGCGCGCCGCCCGCGTGCCCGATCTCCTCTCCTTCGCCGCGCATGTCGAGCGCGAGCTGAGGCCGCTGTCGCTGGACTGGTACGAGGACGGGTCGGGGTTCGATCATGCGGTGGCCCGGGCCGGGGCGGCGGGCGAGTCCGGGGCGTCGGCGTTTGCGTCGGGGGCGGGTGCTGCGGCGGTTGACGGCGCGGGGGCGGACGCGTCTGTGTCTGCGTCGTCTGATGCTTCGTCCGGGTCCGCTGCGTCGGCCGGTGTGTCTGGCGGGGCGGCGGAGGCCGCCGGTACCGGGCGGTCCATGGTGCTGTCCGGCGGGGGCGGGCTCGCGTCCGTCGACCTCTGCCATGCGACCTCCGGCGGCGCGGCCGCCCTGCCCGGCCTGATCGCCAAGCGCTTCTACGGCGTCCCGCTGCTCGTCACCGAGTACGGGGTGCAGCTCAGGGCCCGCTACCTCGCCGCGGGCGACGCCGAGTTGAGCGCGCCGGTGCGCGCGCTCCTCGCCGCCTTCCACGGCCGGCTCGCCGCCGAGGTCTACCGGCAGGCCGCCGTGATCACCCCGGGGAACGCGCACGCGCGGCGCTGGCAGGAGCGGTGCGGCGCCGACCGCGCCAAGCTGCGCACGGTCCACCCCGGCATGGAGGCCAAACAGTTCGCCGAGGTGGGTGAGCGCGAGGGGCCGGGCGAGCCGGACACTCTCGTCTGGGTCGGGCGCGTCGACCCCTCGAAGGACCTGATCTCGCTGCTGCACGCGTTCTCCGAGATCCGCAAGGAGGAGCCGAAGGCCCGCCTGCGGATCGTGAGCGTGCCCGACGGGGCGCAGGCCCCCGATGCCGTGGCGGGTCTGGCGGACGGCGGCGGCTGGCCGCCCGACGGCCTTGTCTCCGGACGCGCCTCCGTCGCGCCGGGCGCGGGCGAGGCGGCGGACGACGCCGCGGACCGCGAGGCCGCGCCGTACCTCGGGCACTGCAAGGCGCTCGCCGCGCAGCTCTTCCCCGACGAGGCCGAGGGGATCCACGCCGTCGGCGAGAACCCCGTCTCCTTCGAGGAGTTGGGCTCGCCCGACGCCCCCGACCTCGCGGACGTCTACGGCTCCTGCGGTGTCGTCGTCCTGTCCAGCGTCGTCGAGGGCTTCCCGGTCAGCCTGGTCGAGGCCATGTTCTGCGGGCGCGCCACGGTGTCCACGGACGCGGGCGCCGTCGTCGAGGTGATCGGCGGCACGGGGCTCGTGGTGCCGCCGCGCAATCCGCGGGCGCTCGCCGAGGCGTGCGTGGCGCTGCTGCGCGACCCGGCGCGGCGCGAACGGCTCGGCGCCGCGGCCCGCGCGCGGGCCCTCGAGCTGTTCACCGTCGAACAGAACATCGCGGCATTTCACGGCATTTACCTCGAGATCGTCTCGCGCTGCCCTGTACGCCGGGAGATCGTCGACGACTCCGGAGACCCGCTGCCGTTCGCGTACCCGCCCGAGGCGCACGTGCCGGGGCGCTGGACGACGTCGAGCGCGGGTGACCGGGGCGGCGCCTGGCTGGTCGGCCGCTCCGGCGGTGCGGCCGGGACCAGTTGGGGCGCCGATGCGGGCGCGCGGGAGCAGTTGGCCGGAATGACGCAGGGGAGCGGGGAGGCGGACCGATGACCGGGCAGATCAGCGAACGCACGAGTGAGCGCACCGCCCTCGGCGCCACCGACACGGGGGGCGACGCCGATGCGCCCCGAGTGCCGGTGAGCGCCGGGGCCTGGGGCGCCGACTCGGCGCAGGCGCTGGGCGTGCGCGGAACGGACGGCCTGACCGAGGGCTCGGAGGGATCGGGCGGCTCGGGCGGCTCGGGGCGCCTGGATCGTTTGGCCGGGACTCCGGAGGGCGTGGTTCAGCGGCCGGAGGACCTGGCCGAGCGCCCCGGCGGGGTTCCGGGCGAAGGCCCGGACGAGGACTCCGACGTGGGCCACGACGAGGGCCTGCTGGTCGACCCGGCGGCGTGGCGTTCGCCCGCGTCGACCGCCCCGACCGCGGCGACGGGCGTCCGGGGCGGGGCCGGCGTCGCCGACGGCGCCGACGTCGTTGGTGGCTCCGGGAGCGGCCGTGACGCCGGGGCGGACGACACCGCGCGCCGCGACGCCTCCCCTGCCGACGTCTCCCGCGACGACGTCTCCCGTACGGAGGCGCAGCACCGCGCGGACGTCGCCCGGATCGTCGGGGCGCGGGAGGGCGCCGAGTCACGCGGCGCCGAGTCGCGCGGCGCCGGGGCAGGCGGTACCGAGTCGCGTGGCGCCGAGTCGCGCGGCGCCGGGGCAGGCGGTACCGAGTCGCGTGGCGCCGGGGCAGGCGGCAGCGAACACCGCGGCGGCGACGCCGACGGCCGCGCCGCCAACCATCGCCCGGCCCACCGCCGTTCCGGCGCCGACCCGGTCAAGGGCCTGATGCACCGGCATCGCGAATTGTGCGAGCGCGCCGTCGACGCCCTGGAGATCGCCGCCGGGCTCGAGGCCCACGGCGTCACCGACAGGACCGCCGCCCGCTTCCGCCACAAGGACGTCTTCTCGCTCGCCGAGGAGATGTACGCGCGGATGCCGCGGGACGGTGAACCGGACGAGCCCCTCGCCGGGCCCGCGGGACCCACCACCGGCGTACGCGGCCTGTGGGCCGCGCTCGCCCTGCTGCCGGGCGTCGCCGGCGCCCTCACCCTGTTCGGCCTGCACGCCACGACCGGACCCGTACGCCTCGCCGTCGGCATCGCCGGGCTGCTCGTCACCCTCGTCGCCCTGCGCGCGACGCTCCGCCACGGCCCGCTGCGCGCGGTCGACGGCCCGTCCGCGCCCTCGGCCCGACTCTGGTCCTGCTGGCTCCTCGCCTACGCCCTCCTCGGTGACGGCCTCCTCTCCGCAGCGCTCGCCGGTGGCCCCGACGAGACCTGGGCCCCCGCTACCGCGCCCCTGATCGCGCTGGCCGTCGCCGTGGCCCCGGCCACCTGGTGCGCCCAGCTGTTCGCGGGCGGCGCCCGCCGCCGCCTCGCCACCAGCCGTGGACTCGCCGAGTTCGCCTCCGCCGTACGCCCCCTTCTCCTCGGCTCCATCGCCCTGTTCGCCCTCGCCCTCGTCGCGCTCCTGGTGCTCGCCGGAGTCGTGCTCCACGAGCAGGTGGACTACGCCGGAGCGGGCGCCCTCGGCGTCCTGCTGCTGCTCTCCCGCCTCCTCGCCGCGCACCGCCGCACGCACGCCCCCGCCGTCGCGCTCGGCGCCGCCGTCGCCTTCGAGGTGCTGGCCGTCGCCACGGTCTTCGCCGCCCGGCTGCCCGGCTGCGACGTCCTCGGCGTGCCCGTCGAGACCGCCGTCGACGCCCTCGGCACCGGCATCGTGCCCACCGTCGCCTGCGCCGGCGCCGCCCTCGTCCTCCTCGTGCACGCCACCCGCACCCTGACCCGAGCCTCGGCCCACGCGCACCCCGAGGACTCGTTCGGCGGCGCGTCATGACCGCCGCCCCCGAGGGCGCCGCCGGGCCGACCGGGCCCGCGCGCTCCGCCCACGTCTCCACCGAGCCCGCCGCCCCGCCGCGGCCCACCCTCGGCACGTGACCAGCACCACCCCCTTTCCGCGGGGCCGACACCGCGGACCCATCCGAAGACCCACGGCAACCCTCATAAGGAGAACGCCAGATGACCACCCCTCCTCCCGGAGGCGCCGGATACGCCGGATACTCCGGACCTCACGGGCAGCGCGGAATCCACGACCTGTGCGCCCCGCGCGCAGCGCGCGGAGAGCGTGGCGCCCTCGGAGCGCTCCGAGCCACCGCGGCGACCGTGGCGCGAGCCCCGCGCACCCCGGGAGGCACTCGATGAGGGTCCTGCTGATCGGAGCCAACGGGTATCTGGGCCGATTCGTCGCCGACCGTCTCCTGGCCGACCCCGCCGTGCAGCTCACCACGCTCGGCCGGGGCGACGACGCCGACGTCCGCTTCGACCTCGCCACCGGAAGCCCCGGCGCACTCACCCGCTTCCTGGACGCCGTCCACCCCGGAGTGGTCATCAACTGCGCCGGTGCCACCCGCGGCGGCGCCCGCGAACTCACCCGCCACAACACCGTCGCCGTCGCCACCGTCTGCGAGGCCCTGCGCCGCAGCGGCTGCGGCGCCCGGCTCGTGCAGATCGGCTGCGGCGCCGAGTACGGGCCCTCGCAGCCCGGCTCGTCCACCGCCGAGGACGCGGTACCGAGGCCCGGCGGCCCGTACGGCGTCAGCAAGCTCGCCGCCACCGAACTCGTCCTCGGCTCCGGCCTCGACGCCGTCGTCCTGCGCGTCTTCTCGC
This sequence comes from Streptomyces sp. SDT5-1, assembly GCF_052245995.1. Taxonomy (NCBI): domain Bacteria; kingdom Bacillati; phylum Actinomycetota; class Actinomycetes; order Kitasatosporales; family Streptomycetaceae; genus Streptomyces; species Streptomyces sp. SDT5-1. The sequence goes on from NZ_CM125963.1 coordinate 5,428,675, forward strand.
CCGCGGGCCCCGGCACCCCGGCGGGATCCCCGCTCGGCCGGCTCGCCGAGGCGATGCGCCGCGCGATGCAGGCGGGCGACGGCGAACTCAAGCTGGGCGGTCTCGGCGCGCAGCGCGACTTCATCGACGTACGGGACGTGGCGCGCGCCGTGCACGCCGCGTCGCTCTCCGCCGCGCAGGGCGTCATCAACATCGGCTCCGGCCGCGCCGTGCGACTCCGCGACGCCGCGTCCGTGCTCGCCCGCGTCGCCGGTTTCGGCGGCGCCCTCCACGAACTGGACGGGCCCGTCGGCGGGATGCGCCCGTCCATCGCCCACCCTCGCGCCGATTCGGACCACGGGCTCCCGCCCGCCCCGACCGCGTACCCGTACCCCGACGGCTGCGGCAGCTGGCAGCAGGCCGATGTGCGCACGGCCCGCGACCGGCTCGGCTGGCGGCCCCGGATCAACCTCGAAGAGTCACTCGCCGACATCTGGATGGAGGCGGCATGCCGTATCTGACCCCGACCGCGACCGGCCTGTCGAGCACCGACGTACGACTCGGCTTCGGCATCCCGGGTTTCGCGCACCCCCTCGTCGCACCCGCGGAGTGGGCCGAACTCACCCGCCCCGCAACGCCCTTGCACTGGGTCGTCCTGAACATCGCCAACGGCCCGGGCGCCCGCCCCGACCAGCACTGCCTGGAGGCCGTCGGCCGGCTCCGGCAGGCCGGCGTACGTGTCCTTGGTCACTTGGACCTCACCTACGGCGCCCGTACCTTCGGTGAGCTCGTCTCCGACGCCCACCGCTTCCTCGACTGGTACCGCGTCGACGGCTTCTACTTCGACCGCTGCCCCACCGAGCGGGCCGCGCTCCCCGAGGTCAGGCGGGCCGCCACGACCCTGCGCGCCCTCGTCGACGACGCGCACATCGTGTTCAACCACGGCACCCACCCGTACCCCGGATACGCCGAGAACGCCGACCAGTTGGTGACCTTCTCCGGCCCCTGGAGCGACTACCGCTGGTCCCAGGTCGCCGAGTGGACCGCCGACTATCCGCACGAGCGGTTCTGCCACCTCGTCCACGGCATGCCCCGCGGTCATCTCGAGGAGGCGCTGCGCATCGCGCGCTGGCAGGGAGCGGGCACGATCTACTTCACCGACCACACCGATCGGGGCGGCTCCGTGGACCCCTGGGAGACGATGCCCGGTTACTGGGACGAAATCGTCTCGCGTATCGGACCAGGTGTCTCGGAATGAAGGAGGGCGTGGCAGTGTTGCAGACGGAACAACCGTACGTAGATACCGACCAACGGAGTCCCCGTGTCGCTGCCACCCCTGGTCGAGCCAGCTGCTGAGCTCACCGTAGACGAGGTCCGCAGGTACTCCCGCCACCTGATCATCCCGGATGTCGGGATGGACGGGCAGAAGCGGCTGAAGAACGCCAAGGTGCTCTGTGTGGGTGCCGGTGGCCTTGGCTCGCCGGCCCTGATGTACCTGGCCGCCGCCGGCGTGGGCACGCTCGGCATCGTGGAGTTCGACGAGGTCGACGAGTCGAACCTGCAGCGCCAGATCATCCACAGCCAGGCCGACATCGGCCGGTCCAAGGCGGAGTCCGCGAAGGACTCGGTCCTCGGCATCAACCCGTACGTGAACGTGATCCTTCACGAGGAGCGGCTCGAGGCCGACAACGTGATGGACATGTTCAGCCAGTACGACCTGATCGTCGACGGCACGGACAACTTCGCGACGCGCTACCTCGTCAACGACGCGTGCGTGCTGCTCAACAAGCCCTACGTGTGGGGTTCCATCTACCGCTTCGACGGCCAGGCCTCGGTCTTCTGGTCCGAGCACGGGCCGTGCTACCGCTGCCTCTACCCGGAGCCCCCGCCCCCCGGCATGGTTCCGTCCTGCGCCGAGGGCGGCGTCCTGGGCGTGCTGTGCGCGTCCATCGGCTCCATCCAGGTCACCGAGGCGATCAAGGTCCTGGCCGGCGTGGGTGACCCGCTGGTCGGCCGCCTGATGATCTACGACGCCCTCGAGATGCAGTACCGCCAGGTCAAGGTCCGCAAGGACCCCGACTGCGCGGTCTGCGGGCCGAACGCGACCGTCACCGAGCTCATCGACTACGAGGCCTTCTGCGGCGTCGTGTCCGACGAGGCCCAGGAGGCGGCCGCCGGCTCCACGATCACTCCCAAGCAGCTCAAGGAGTGGATCGACGACGGCGAGAGCATCGAGATCATCGACGTCCGCGAGCCGAACGAGTACGAGATCGTCTCCATCCCGGGCGCCAAGCTGATCCCGAAGGGCGAGTTCCTGATGGGCACGGCCCTCCAGGACATGCCGCAGGACAAGAAGATCGTCTTGCATTGCAAGACGGGTGTCCGCAGTGCGGAAGTCCTCGCCGTGCTGAAGTCCGCGGGCTTCGCGGACGCCGTGCACGTCGGCGGCGGCGTCATCGGCTGGGTCAACCAGATCGAGCCGGAGAAGCCGGTCTACTGAGCCCGGGCTCCGCGACTGTGAGCTGATCGGACGGGCCTCGCGCATCCCGCGCGAGGCCCGTCCGCCGTTCCGGGACGGACCGTTCCGGAACGGACGCACGCGGTCAGGAGCACACCGTGCCGTCGCGCGGTATTCGACCCTCCAGGAGGTACGCGTCGACCGTGGAGTCCACGCAGGCGCTGCCGGAGCCGTACGCCCCGTGCCCCTCGCCCTTCCACGTCAGCTCGACGCCGACGCCCTTGCCCAGCTCGTCCGCCATGCGTCGCGCTCCTTCGTAGGGCGTCGCCGGGTCCCCGGTGTTGCCCACCACGAGGACCGGCGCCGCGCCCGGCGCGCTCACGTCCGGGTCGCTCCACTGCCCGGGGACCGGCCAGTCGTGACACCAGCCCGCCGTGTCCCAGCCCATGAACGAGCCGAACACGGGCGAGATCTCACGGAACTTCGCCAGCCGCTCCTTCGTCTCCCGCGCCGTGGGCCGCACCTTGTCGTCGAGGCAGGAGATCGCCCTCTGAGAGTGGCTCGCCGTGCCGTAACGCCCGGCCGCGTCACGGTCGTTGTACGAGTCGGCGAGCCCGAGCAGTGCCGTGCCGTCTCCCCGCTCCGCGTCCCGCAGGCCCCGCGTCAGGGCAGGCCAGCTGTCCTCGCTGTAGAGCGTGACCGCGATGCCGGTGGTCGCGAGCGCTTCGTTCAACTCCCGTCCCCCTGGCGCGGGAAGCGGCTTCTCGTCGAGCTTCTTGAGGAGCGCCACGATCTCCCGTGAACCCGCCTCGGGGTCCTTGCCGCGCGACCGGAAGTAGTTGTCGAGGGCCCGCTGAAAACCGCGCGCCTGGTTCTCGGCCTGGCCGACGCGCCCCGCGGTCGGGTCCACCACGGCGTCCAGGGCGAGCCGGCCGACCTTGTCGGGGAACAAGTGGGCGTAGACCCCGCCGAGTTCGGTGCCGTACGAGACGCCCATGTAGTGCAGCTTCTTGTCGCCGAGCACCTGGCGCATCAGGTCCATGTCGCGCGCCGCCTCGGCCGTCGACACATGGCCGAGCAGCGGTCCCGCCTGCTTCTCGCAGCCCTTGCCGAACGCGACGGCGTCCTTCAAATACGCCTCTTCCTCCGCCTCGGTGTCCGGCGTGAGGTCGAGGGACTCGGCCTGCTGCGTCTGTTGGTCGCCGCGGCAGCGGAGGCCGCGGCTCTGCGAGACCCCGCGCGGGTCGAAGCTCACCAGGTCGTAGCGCTCCCGCAGCTTCGAGTACTGCGGTGCGAAGGCCGGCAGCAGGTCGACTCCCGAGCCGCCGGGGCCGCCGAAGTTGAACAGGAGCGAGCCGATGCGCTCGCCCCGGTCGCCCCGGGCCGTGGACCGGATGAGCGCGAGGTCGATCGTGGGTCCGGCCGGCTTCGCGTAGTCGAGCGGCGCCTTGAGTGTCGCGCACTGCCAGTCGGAGCCGGGCGCGGGCGAGCCCGCCCGCGCCCGGCAGCGTCCCCAGTCGAGGCGCTGGCCGGTGAGGGAGGAGGGGAGAGCGGACGTGTCACCGTCCCCCGCCCCCGTATCGGAAGCGTCCCCGGCGGATGCCGAAGGCCGCTCGGACGCACCGGTGCCCTCGCGCTCGCCCGAACCGCTGCAGCCCGCCGCCAGTCCGGCCGTCAGTGCCACGGCCGCCGCCAGCGTCAGCGAGCGGACTCCCCATCCCCTGCGTGTGCGTGCACCCGCGGGTGCGTGCGAATCCTGTGCCGCCATGGCACCTCCCCCCTCAACTGCCCCCGTTCGAAAGACAGTCAAGCCATCGTAGGAGGGCCCGCCGACATCCGAATCGGCCTGTGGACAACTCCGTGATCACTTGCAGACGGTTCCCTCGTTCGGGGGCTTCCCGTCGAGGAGGTAGGTGTTCACGGCGCTGTGCACGCACTTGTTTCCGCTGTCGTAGGCGCCGTGCCCCTCGCCGTCGTACGTCAACTCGACGCCGACGTCCTTGCCGAGCGCGCCCGCCATCTTCTTCGCGCCCTCGTACGGGGTGGCCGGATCGCCGGTGTTGCCGACGACGAGGATCGGCGCGGAGCCCGGCGCGCTGACGTCCGGGTGGTCGGCGGCCCCCTCGACGGCCCAGCCGGAGCAGTTGAGCATGCCCCAGGCCAGGTAGTCGCCGAACATCGGCGACGCCTTCCGGAACGACGGCAGCTTCGCCTCGACGTCCTTCGTCGTGGCGCGGGACTTGTCGTCGGCGCAGTTGATGGCGACGTTCGCGGCCTGCATGTTGCTGTACTTGCCGTCCTCGTTCCGCCCGTTCATCGAGTCGGACAGCGCCATGAGCATCTTGCCGTCGCCGTCGTAGGCCTGCTCGAGGCCCTCGGTCAGGTACTCCCAGAAGTCCTTGGAGTAAAGGGACTGCGCGATCCCGTTGGTCGCCGCGGTCTGTGTGAGATCGCGGGGGAAGATGCCCGGGATCGGGTTCTCCTCGAGTTCGCCGAGGAGCTTGGAGATCTTGGTCTTGACGTCCTGCGGGGTGTCCCCGACGGGGCAGCCCTCGTCCTGCGAGGTGCAGTCCTTCGCGTAGTTGTCGAGGGCGAGCTGGAACCCCTTCGCCTGGCCGAGTGCGCCCTCCTCGGAGGTCTGGGTGGGGTCGACGACGCCGTCGAACACGGCGCGGCCCACCTTCTTGGGGAACAGGTGGGCGTAGACCCCGCCGAGTTCGGTGCCGTACGAGATGCCGAAGTAGTGCAGCTTCTTGTCGCCGAGCACCTGGCGCATCAGGTCCATGTCGCGGGCCGCGTCCGTGGTGCGTACGTGGGGGAGGACCTTGTCGGAGTTCTTCTCGCAGGCGTCGTTGAACGTCTTGATGTTGTCGACGAGCTTCTTCCGCTCCGCCGTGTCGTCCGGTGTCGAGTCCTGCTGGAAGTACTCGTCGAGCTGCTTGTCGTCCTCGCACGTGACCCCGGCGCTGCGGCCCACGCCGCGCGGGTCGAAGCTGACGAGGTCGTAGCGGGTGCGCAGCTTCGCGTAGTCGGATCCGAAGGCGGGCAGGCTGGTGACTCCGGAGCCGCCGGGGCCACCGAAGTTGAAGATCAGCGAGCCGGTGCGCCGGTCCTCGGGGCCGCTCGCCCTGGCACGGATCAGGGCCAGGTCGATGGTGTCGCCCTTGGGGTCGTTCCAGTCGAGCGGGGCCTTCATGGTGGCGCACTGCCAGGTCGCGCCGCCGGGGAGCGGGGACGGCGCGTCGCCGCCGCCCTGGGACTCCGCGGGCGCGGGGCAGTCCTTCCAGCTCAGCTTCTGGGACGGCAGATCCACGTCGTCGTCCGAGTCGCTGCTGCACGCCGCGAGCGACACGGACAGCAGGGTGGCGGTGGTGAGGGCAGCGGTGCGGGACCAGGACGGATTGGGCATGCGTCCATCCTGCGGCGGGGGAGTGCGGGCCGCTCGGGCTGCGGTCTGTGCGAGTGAGGTCCTCCGGGGAGGACCCGGCCGCCTAGAGGGAGCCCTTCCTTGTCAGGTGGTTGAAGAACAGCCAGCCGGGGAGGACGGGCAGCCACAGGGTGAGGAGGCGGTACAGGAGGACCGCGGGCGCGGCCACCTCCTTGGGCAGGCCGACGGCGATGAGACCCACCGTCAGGGTCGCCTCGACGGCGCCCACGCCGCCGGGCGTCGGGGCCGCGGAACCGAGCGCGTTGCCCGCGAGGAAGACCACCGCGACGCTGGCCAGGCTGATCGTGGTGTGGGTCTCGTCACCGAAGGCACGGATCGAGGCGTCGAGGCACATCACGAAGCAGGCGGTCAGGAGCAGCATGCCGCCGATGCCGGTGAGCAGCTTCCGGGGCCGCTGGAGCACGTCGAGCATGCGCGGCACGACGCCGGCGAAAAGCGAGCGCACGCGCGTGACGACGAATTTCCGCAGGAACGGGATCGACGTCACTACGAGGACGAGCACAGCGACCGTCAGCAGGCCCGCGATGACCGTCCGGGACGGCGACAGGGAAGGCGTCTTCTCCGTTCCCGTCAGGTAACCGAAGGTCAGCAGAAGCAGGATGTGGCTGCCCATGCCGAACAGCTGCGAGGCGCCGACACTGGCGACCGCGAGCCCGGGACGCACGCCCGCGCGCTGCAGGAAGCGGGTGTTCAGGGCGACGCCGCCGACCGCTGCCGGGGCCACGATCTTCACGAAGGATCCGGCGACCTGGGCCGCGACGGTCCGCATGAAGGGGACCCGCTCCGGGACGAAGCCGAGGAGGCTCATCGCGGCGGCCACGTAGCTGAGCGCGGAGAACAGCACCGCGAGGCCGACCCAGCCCCACTCGGCCTCGCCCACGATCGAGCCGAAGTCGATGTGGGTGAGCTGGGACAGCAGGAAGTACGCGCCGATCGCGCCGGCGATGAAGCTGATCAGCGTGCGCGGCCTGATGCGCTCCAGGCGGGCCGGTTCGACGGGTGCCTGGGGCCGGATGCGCAGCACCTGGTGGCGGATCTGGGTCAGCAGATCTTCCTCGCGGGCCTCTTCCAGGGCGTCGTCGAGGGCCCGCTTCTCGGCCTGCCGCTCGGCTTTCTCGGACTTCTTCTCGGCGCGTACGGAGACCTTCCCGGCGTCGGTGGCCGCGGCCTCCTCGATACGGGCCTGCTTGGCCTTGCTGGACGCCTCCAGGACGGCCTCGCGCTCGCGCTGGGCCCGCTCCCGCCCGAGCTTGCGCAGCGTCGCCCTGGTGGAGCGGGTGAGCGCGATCGGCTGGAGCAGCGGCAGACAGTCGGCGATGGTGTCGGGGCCGAGCACCTCCACGGCGGAGGCGACCGCGCGTTCGGCGCCCGCCCGGAGGCCGAGCGTCGTCACCAGTTGGGCGATGTCCATGCGCAGCACGAGGTCGCCCGCGGCGATCTCGCCGCCGCGCAGATCCGTGAGAACCACGGTGCCGGAACGATCCACCAGAATCGCGTCACCGGCCAGCCTGCGGTGCGCGATCCGCCGCGACTGGAGGGCCTTCACCTGGTTCCAGGTGTCCCGCATCAGCTCGTCGGTGATCTCCTCGTCCGGCATCGCGTCGAGGGACCGGCCGCCCACGTGCTCGTAGACGAGCATCACGGCGTCGGGGCCGAGCTCGGACGTCGCGATCAGCTTCGGCGCGTTCGCCCCGGCGGCGATCGCCGCATAGGCGAGCAGCGCCTCCTGCTCCAGGGCCTGGCGCAGCGACTGGAGGCTGCGGCGCTGCGTGATGCCGCGCAGCGTCAGGCGCCGCCATACGCGGTAGAAGAAGCCCTGCGCCTGCTGCTCCCGGTCCACCACGGTGACGTCGAGCGGCGGGCCGTCCTCCAGGGTGACGAAGTAGCGGCGCCCCCGGTCGCCGTTCTCCGTAGTGCCCTCCTGGGCCTCTTCACGGGAGGCGCTGACCGGGTGGAAGCCGACGTGCCGCAGGCCCGCCAGAAGCGTCTGCCCCGTGGGGCGCACGTTCGGGGAGCCGACGGCGTACAGCGTTCCGTAGGCGACGGTCCAGCCGATGAGGATCGTGAGGATGATCGAGAACGGTGTCGTATAGCCGGTGACCAGCATCGCGAACGCGTCGAGCAGCAGCACCACCCAGAGCACGACGCGCCATCTGGGGCGCCGCGACATGCCGACCGCCGTCATGTAGGCGATGACGGGCGCGAGATAGCCGTGCACCGGGTCGGTCAGCGCGTGGATGTCGCCGGGCGACACCGTGGTGAGCGCGTCCTGGATGGACTGCGGCGCCGCCCTGGCGACCCAGAGGTCGGTCGCCAGCGTCACGCCGTGCGCGAGGACCGCGGCGAGCACGCCGTCCGCGATCCGCAGCCCGTCGCGCTTGATGAGCCGCTCGATGGCGAACGCGACCGGCACGAGGAGGATGGCGATGCTCGACGCGAGACCCGCGAACTTGGTCAGCAGGTCGGGCGCCTGTCCGGTGCCCTTGTCGATGTCCTGGGCGAAGCCCGACGTCGTGCCGTGCGCGAACGCCGCGATGGCCAGGATGACGACGACGGCCAGCAGGCCGACGAGGAGGCGCATGAGGTCGGAAGGACGGTGCACGCGCGCGGGGAGCAGCGGTTCGTCACCGTCGACCTGCTCCGCGTGCGCGTCGTCCTCGGCGCAGTCGGGGTCGTGCAGCGGCTGCTCGTGCTTCGCTTCGTCGGCCTGTTCGGCCGCGTCCTCAGGGCGCGCCGGTGCCACAGAGGTGCCCTCCGCCTTGTCGGGGTGCACGCTCTGCTGCTCCGTCGTCTCTTCTTGATCTCGTATCACCAGTCACCGCCCGCACGATGGTGGCATGCCGCACCGTCATAGGGGGGCATCAGGGTGCATTCGCGGAGGACGGAGTCCTCGGCAAGCGTCTTCTTGTGCGTCCGTCCAAGATGCCTCTTGTACGTCCCTCCATGCTGTCGGTGCCGTGCGGCAGGATGGGCCGGATGAGCAAGGAGAGCGAACCGGCGGGAGAGCTTCCCGAGTACGCGGAGCGGGTCCTCGACGTCGCGGAGGGCATCCCGCGCGGGCGGGTCATGACGTACGGCGACGTGGCCGAGTGGCTGGAGGAGGGTGGCCCGCGCCAGGTCGGCCGGGTGATGGCCCTCTACGGAGGCGCGGTTCCGTGGTGGCGCGTGGTGCGCGCGGACGGGCAGCTGCTGCCCGGGAGCGAACTGCGCGCGCTCGACCACTACAGGGAGGAGGGCACGCCCCTGCGCGAGGCCTCCCGCGCCGCCGACGGCCACCTGCCGCGCCTCGACATGAAGCGCGCGCGGTGGGACGGGCAGGCGGGTACGGAAGCTCACAAGTGACAGCTTCGGCCATCCCGCGCGCGGGCGGGGTGCCGATGGCCCGTATGGGGGAAACGGGGCATGCGGGGCACTTCGCCGCCCCCGTGGCCGTTGGTGAGACCGGGCACATCCGCGCCCGGAGGAACGCGGGAGAGGCACCGGAAGCCCGGCTTCCGCCACACTCGACGGCGTAGCGTCGACGGCACCGTCGATGGCAGACACCTCCTTCACCCCGGGGCCACCGCTTCGCGCGGCCGGCCCTTCGACCACCAGCACACCCACCAGGACCAGCGATCCACGTGAGCTCCTCCTCGTCCACCCGGCACCTGTCGCAGCACCAGGTTCGACAGGGGCTCCCCGGTGCGTACCGACTGGTGCGTACCCCGCCGGTCGCGGTGGACCCCCCTCGTCTGGACGCACATCAGCGTGGGGTGGTTGACCACGGCCACGGGCCCCTCCTCGTCCTGGCGGGGCCGGGGACGGGCAAGTCCACGACACTCGTGGAGGCCGTCGCCGCGCGCGTGGCCAGGGGGACGGCTCCCGAGCGCATCCTGGTGCTCACCTTCAGCCGGAAGGCCGCGGTCGAGCTGCGCGACCGCATGGCGCGGCGCATCGGGGCCGCGCACGCGCCACAGGCGACGACGTTCCACTCGTTCTGCTACGCCCTGGTCCGCGCCCACCAGGACGCGGAGCTCTTCGTGGAGCCCCTGCGGCTGCTGTCGGGACCCGAGCAGGACGTCGCCGTGCGCGAGCTGCTCGCCGGGCAGATCGACCTGGAGGCGGCCGGGCTCGCGCACGTGCGCTGGCCCGACGAACTGCGCGCGTGCCTCACCACGAGGGGCTTCGCCGACGAGGTGCGCGCAGTCCTCGCCCGGAGCCGTGAGCTGGGCCTCGGGCCCGCCGCCCTGGACGCCTTCGCGCGCCGCATCGGCCGCCCGGACTGGCGGGCCGCCGCCACCTTCCTGGCGGAGTACCTGGACGTGCTCGACGCCCAGGGCGTGCTCGACTACGCGGAGCTGGTGCACCGCGCCGTGCTCCTCGCACGCCGCACCGAGGTCGCCGAGCGGCTCGCCGCGCAGTACGACGCCGTCTTCGTGGACGAGTACCAGGACACCGACCCCGCCCAGGTGCGGCTGCTGCACGCGCTCGCGGGCGGCGGGCGCACCCTGGTCGCCTTCGGGGACCCCGACCAGGCGATCTACGCGTTCCGTGGCGCGGACGTGAACGGCATCCTGGAGTTCCCCGGTGACTTCCCGCAGGCGGACGGCGCCCCCGCCCCGGTCGAGGTGCTCACGACGTCCCGGCGTTCCGGAACCCACCTCCTGGAGGCGACGCGCCGCATCACCCAACGGATGCCGCTGACCCGGCTGCCCGCGCAGAAGGTGCGGGCGCACCGCGAGCTGACGGCCGTGCGCGACGGCGGCAGGACCGAGGTCTACACGTACCCGACGCCCGGCACGGAGCTGGACAACATCGCGGACATCCTGCGCCGTGCCCACCTGGAGGACGGCGTCCCGTGGAGCGAGATGGCCGTCCTGGTGCGCGCCGGAGCGCACGGCATCCCGGGCGTGCGACGTGCCCTCACGGCGGCCGGCGTCCCCCTCGACATCGACGGCGACGATCTGGCGCTGCGCCACGAACCGGCGGTCACACCACTGCTGACGGCCCTGAAGGCGGTGGCCGGGGGCAACGCCCCTGAGGGCGAGTGCTGGCTCGACACCGAGACGGCCCTCGAACTCCTGGCCTCCCCGCTCGCCGGCATGGACACCGCCGACCTGCGCCGACTGGGGCGCGCCCTGCGCGAGGAGGAGCGCGCGGCCGGGAACGCGCTGCCGCCGCCCTCCGACGAGCTGCTCGCGCGCGCCCTCGCCGAACCGGAACGACTGGCCCTGCACGACCCGGCGTACGCCCGCGGCGCGCAACGGCTCGGCGCGCTCCTCGCCGCGGCCCGCCAGAAACTCGCCGCCGGAGGGACCGCCGAGGAAGCCCTCTGGGAGCTGTGGAACGGCACCCCCTGGCCGAACCGCCTGGAGCGCGCCGCCCGCCGAGGCGGCGCGGCCGGGCGCAACGCGGACCGCGACCTCGACGCCGTGTGCGCCCTGTTCGCCGTCGCCTCGCGCGCGGAGGAGCGCACCGGCGGCCGTGGCGCCCGCAACTTCCTGGAGGAGCTGGAGGCCCAGGACATCGCGGCCGACACCCTCGCCGGACGCGCCGTCCGCCCCGACGCCGTCCGTCTGATGACCGCGCACCGCTCCAAGGGCCTGGAGTGGCGGCTCGTCGTCGTCGCGGGCGTCCAGGAAGGGCTCTGGCCCGACCTGCGGCGCCGCGGCTCCCTCCTGGAGGCCGACCGGATCGGACACGACGGCCTCGCCGACCCGCTCACCCCAGGGGCCCTGCTCGCCGAAGAACGTCGCCTCTTCTACGTCGCCGCCACGCGCGCGAAGGAGCGGCTCGTCGTCACCGCGGTGAAGGCGCCCGCGGACGACGGGGACCAGCCGTCCCGGTTCCTGACCGAGCTGGGCGTCGAGCCCAAGGACGTCACCGGACGCCCGCGCCGCCCCCTCGCGGTCGCCGCGCTCGTCGCCGAACTGCGCGCCACGACGGTCGACCCGCGCGTCTCCGAAGGGCTGCGGGAGGCCGCCGCACGCCGCCTCGCACGCCTCGCGGCGCTCAGCGACGACGACGGCAGGCCCCTCGTACCCGCCGCGCACCCGTACCGCTGGTGGGGCATGTACGAGCCGACCGAGAGCAAGGTGCCGCTGCGCGACCGCGACAAGCCGGTCGTCCTCTCCGGAAGCGCCCTCGACCAACTCGCCAACACCTGCGCCCTCCAGTGGTTCCTCGGCCGCGAGGTCAAGGCCGACGCCCCCGCCACCGCGGCCCAGGGCTTCGGAAACGTCGTGCACGTCCTCGCCGACGAGGTGGCCTCCGGTCGCACCCCCGCCGACCTCGACGTCCTCATGGAGCGCCTGGACTCCGTGTGGGACTCCCTCGCCTTCGACGCGCCCTGGAAGTCCGCCCAGGAGAAGGACAACGCCCGCGCCGCGCTCGAACGCTTCCTCCAGTGGCACGTCATGGACCGCGCGGGCCGCACCGCCGTCGCCAGCGAGCACGACTTCGACGTGACCCTCGAAGCGGGCTCCTACGAAGTACGCATTCGCGGCTCCATGGACCGCGTGGAGCGCGACACCGACGGGCGCGCCTACGTCGTCGACTTCAAGACAGGCAAGCAGGCGCCGAGCGCCGCCGACGTCGCCCGCCACCCCCAGCTCGCCGTCTACCAGCTCGCCGTGCACGAGGGCGCGGTCGACGATGCCTTCGACGGCGTACGCCCCCACCCCGGCGGAGCCGAACTGGTGCAGCTGCGGCAGGGCGCCGCCAAGAAGGACGGCGGCGAGACCCTGCCGAAGGTGCAGGCACAGGAGCCGCTCGAAGGGGAGTGGATCGGCGATCTGCTCGCCACCGCGGCCGGCAAGGTCCTCGACGAACGCTTCGTGCCGACCGCGGGACAGCACTGCACGCACTGCGCGTTCCGTGCCTCGTGCAGCGCGCGCCCGGAGGGCAAACACGTCATCGAGTGACGTGTGCCTCGACGGGGGCGGAACGGGACGGCGCTGTCAGTGGTGCCCGTTAGCCTCGATGAGGTGACCACGCGCCTCACCGACCCCGAGCAGCTCAAGGAGCTGCTCGGCATCCCGTTCACCCCGGAGCAGACGGCCTGCATCACCGCGCCGCCCGCCCCGCAGGTGATCGTGGCCGGAGCGGGTTCCGGGAAGACCACGGTGATGGCCGCGCGCGTCGTCTGGCTCGTCGGCACCGGGCAGGTCGCGCCCGAGCAGGTCCTGGGCCTCACGTTCACCAACAAGGCGGCCGGCGAGCTGGCCGAGCGCGTCCGCAAGGCGCTGATCAAGGCGGGCGTCACCGACCCCGACACCATCGACCCGGACAACCCGCCGGGCGAGCCCGTGATCTCCACGTACCACGCCTTCGCGGGCCGACTGCTGACCGACCACGGCCTGCGCATCGGGCTCGAGCCCACGACCAGGCTGCTCGCCGACGCCACCCGCTTCCAGCTCGCCGCGCGCGTGCTGCGCGAGGCGCCGGGGCCGTACCCCGCCCTCACCCGCTCCTTCGCCGACCTCGTCAGCGACCTGCTCACCCTCGACGGCGAGCTGGCGGAGCACCTCGTACAGCCGGGCAGGCTGCGCGCGTACGACCAGGAGCTGCTGCGCACCCTCGAAGGCGTCAAGCTCAGCAACGCGGACCTGCGCAAGGTGCCCGAGGCCGCCGCCGCGCGCCTGGAGCTGGCCGAGCTGGTGAGCCACTACCGGCAGGCCAAGCGGACCCGTGACCTCCTCGACTTCGGCGACCAGATCGCCCTCTCGGCGACGCTGGCCGACACCCGCCCCGAGGTCGGCGAGATCCTGCGCGACGAGTTCCGCGTGGTGCTGCTCGACGAGTACCAGGACACCTCCGTGGCCCAGCGGATCCTCCTCGCGGGCCTCTTCGGAGGGGGAACGGGCCATGCCGTGACCGCGGTCGGCGACCCCTGCCAGGCGATCTACGGCTGGCGCGGCGCCTCCGTGGCCAACCTCGACGACTTCCCGCGCCACTTCGCTTACGAGGACGGGCGCCCCGCCACCCGCTTCGCGCTCAGCGAGAACCGGCGCAGCGGCGGCCGCCTGCTCGACCTCGCCAACGGCCTCGCCGAGCCGCTGAGGGCGATGCACGCGGGCGTGGAGGCCCTGCGCCCCGCCCCGGGGGCCGAGGCGGACGGCAGCGTCCGCTGTGCCCTCCTGCGGACGCACAGTGAGGAGATCGACTGGCTCGCCGACTCCATCGGCCACCTCGTCGCCACGGGCACGCCCCCCGGCGAGATCGCCGTGCTGTGCCGCACCGCGACCGACTTCGCCGAGATCCAGGGCGCCCTGGTCGCGCGCGACATCCCCGTCGAGGTCGTCGGCCTCTCCGGTCTGCTGCACCTTCCGGAGGTCGCCGACCTGGTCGCCATGTGCGAGGTGCTCCAGGACCCGGGGGCCAACGCCGCGCTCGTACGCCTGCTGACCGGGCCGCGCTGGCGCATCGGCCCGCGCGACCTCGCCCTCCTCGGCCGCAGGGCGCGCTTCTTGGTCTCCCACGCGCGCGGGGGAGAGGACGACGACCCGGACCGGCGTCTCGCCGAGGCCGTCGAGGGGGTCGACCCCTCCGAAGTGATATCGCTCGCGGACGCGCTCGACACGTTCCTGGAGACCTCCACCGAGGCCGAAGGGGACGACGACGGGCTGCCGTTCTCGCCGGACGCGCGCGTGCGCTTCGCCCGGCTCGCCACCGAACTGCGCGAGCTGCGCCGCTCGTTGTCCGACCCGCTCATGGACGTGCTGCACCGCGTCCTCGCGGTCACCGGCCTGGAGGTCGAACTCGCCGCGTCCCCGCACGCGCTGGCCGCCCGCCGGCGCGAGACCCTGTCCAACTTCCTCGACATCGCGGCCTCCTTCGCGGCCAACGACGGCTCAGCGACGCTGCTCGCCTTCCTCGGCTTCCTGCGCACCGCAGCCCAGTACGAGAAGGGCCTCGACAACGCGCTGCCAGGCGGCGAGAACACCGTCAAGGTGCTCACCGCCCACAAGTCCAAGGGCCTCGAATGGGACGTCGTCGCCGTGCCCGGCCTCGTGAAGGGCACGTTCCCGAGCACCCAGGGCCGCGAGAAGTGGACGGCGCAGGCCAAGGTCCTGCCGCACGAACTGCGCGGCGACGGCGCCACGCTGCCCGACATCGAGACGTGGGACTCCAAGGGCATGAAGGCCTTCCACGCCGACATGAAGGACCACCAGCACACCGAGGAACTCCGCCTCGGCTACGTCACGTTCACCCGCCCGCGCTCCCTGTTGCTCGGCTCCGGCCACTGGTGGGGCCCGTCCCAGAAGCGTCCGCGCGGCCCCTCCGACTTCCTCCAGGCGCTGTACGAGCACTGCGCCGCCGGACACGGAGAGATCGAGGCCTGGGCGGACGAGCCCGCGGAGGACGAGGAGAACCCGGCCCTCCAGGAGGAGGCCGTCGAGCACGCCTGGCCGCTGCCGCTCGACGAGGAGGCACGCGCCCGCCGCCGCGCCGCCGCCCACACGGTCCTCGCCCACCTCGAGCGCGTCGCGGGCCCCGAGGCCGCGTACGGCCACACGGAGACGCACCCCGCGGCCCTCGACGAGCCGCCCTTCGAGGACCCCGACTGGCCGCCGCCCCCGGAGGACGACGAGCCGCCCTACGACCCGTACGAGGACGACTACGTCCCCGACGAGGACCCCTACGGGGACGACGCGATCCAGGCCGCCCCCGCGCGCGTGGTCGAGCCCGAGCCGCCGGTCCCCGCCGTGCCGCACCCGTCGCCCGCGCCCGAGGCCGAGCTCACCCCGGAGGAGGCGCGCACCATCGACTCCTGGGACCGCGACCTCGAGGCCCTCTCCGGAGAGCTGCTGCGCGCCCGCGCGGCCGTGCGCGACGTCCCCGTTCCGCACACCCTGACCGCGTCCCAGCTGCTACGGATGGCCGCCGACCCCGACGGCTTCGCCCAGGAACTGGCCCGCCCCATGCCGCAGCCGCCCCAGCCCGCTGCCCGCAGGGGCACCCGGTTCCACGCGTGGGTCCAGACCCGCTTCGAAGAGCTGCGGCTGCCCATGCTCGACCCCGATGAGCTGCCGGGAAGCGACGCCGAGATCGCCGACGAGCGGGACCTGGAAGAGCTCAAGGAGGCCTTCGAGCGCTCCCCGTACGCCCACCGCACGCCCTACAAGGTCGAGACCTCGTTCCAGCTCGCCATCGCGGGCCGCGTCATCCGCGGCCGCATCGACGCCGTCTACAAGGAGGGCGAGGGCGACGACGCGACGTACGAGATCGTGGACTGGAAGACCGCCCACCGGAAGTCCGCCGACCCTCTCCAGCTGGCCGTCTACCGGCTGGCCTGGGCCGAGCAGCAGGGCGTGCCCCTGGAGTCGGTGCGCGCCGCCTTCCTCTACGTGCGCACCGCGGAGACCGTCCGGCCGCGTCGGCTGCCCGGCAGGGAGGAGCTGGAGAGGCTCCTCCTGGGCGATCCGCAGGAGGCTGCGGAGTCCATGGAGGAACCGCCGGACGAGCACGTACGGGCGGGCGGATAGGCTCGTGACCATGAGCAAGCCCGTTGACAACGCCGTCAGCACCGTCCGTGCGTACGTCGAGAACCACCGCGAGGCGTTCCTCGAGGACCTCGCCGCGTGGCTGCGGATCCCGTCCGTGTCCGCCCAGCCCGCCCACGCACCGGACGTGCGCCGCAGCGCCGACTGGCTGGCCGCGAAACTCGCCGAGACCGGCTTCCCGACCACGGAGGTCTGGGAGACGCCCGGCGCCCCCGCCGTGTTCGCCGAATGGCCCTCGGGCGACCCCGAGGCCCCCACGGTCCTCGTCTACGGGCACCACGACGTGCAGCCCGCCGCCCGCGAGGACGGCTGGGACACCGACCCCTTCGAGCCGGTCGTCGTCGGAAAGCGCCTCCACGCGCGCGGGGCGGCGGACGACAAGGGGCAGGTGTTCTTCCACACACTCGGCGTGCGCGCCCACCTGGCCGCGACCGGCCGTACCGCTCCCGCCGTCAACCTCAAGTTCCTCATCGAGGGTGAGGAGGAGTCGGGCTCCCCCCACTTCCGCGCCCTCGTGGAGGAGCGCAAGGAGCGGCTCTCCGCCGACGCCGTGATCGTCTCCGACACCGGCATGTGGTCCGAGGACACCCCCACGGTGTGCACCGGCATGCGCGGCCTCGCCGACTGCGAGATCGAGCTGTACGGGCCCGACCAGGACATCCACTCCGGCTCCTTCGGCGGCGCCGTACCCAACCCGGCGACCGCCGCCGCCCGCCTCGTGGCCGCGCTGCACGACGAGCACGCGCGCGTGGCCGTCCCCGGCTTCTACGACGGCATCGTGGAGCTCACCGACCGGGAGCGCGAACTCTTCGCGGAGCTGCCGTTCGACGAGGAGCAGTGGCTGCGCACCGCGAAGTCCCGCGCCACCTACGGCGAGGCCGGGCACACCACCCTGGAGCGCATCTGGGCCCGCCCCACCGCCGAGGTCAACGGCATCGGCGGCGGCTACCAGGGCCCCGGCGGCAAGACGATCGTGCCGTCCTCCGCGATGCTCAAGCTCTCCTTCCGCCTGGTCGCGGGGCAGGACCCGGACCACATCGAGAAGACCGTGACCGCCTGGGTCGCCGAGCAGCTCCCGGAAGGGATCCGGCACACGATCACCTTCGGGGCCGCCACCCGCCCCTGCCTCACGCCGCTCGACCACCCGGCCCTGAAGTCCGTCGCCCGCGCCATGGGGCAGGCCTTCGAACAGAAGATCCGCTTCACGCGCGAAGGCGGTTCGGGGCCCGCGGCCGACCTCCAGGACGTGCTCGGCGCCCCGGTGCTCTTCCTGGGCATCTCCGTGCCGTCCGACGGCTGGCACGCCCCCAACGAGAAGGTCGAACTCGACCTTCTTATGAAGGGTGTGGAAACAACCGCCTACCTGTGGGGCGATCTCGCGGAGAGCTGGGCAGATGCACACTGATTGAGGAACGCGCACCCACCTCGCCGAACCGCCTGCCGAACCACCCATTCCACCGGGGGAGTTGGAAGCACCCGTGACCACCTGGACCGACCGAACCGCCGACCTCGCCGCCGGGCGACCGCTCTCGCTGGCCGCGCCGAGCGGAATCGACCGCGCCGCGCACCACCGCCTCGACGAGGCCTGGCTCGCCGCCGCGTGGAGCCACCCCACGACCCGCGTCTTCGTCGTCTCCGGTGGTCAGGCTCTGATCGACGAGACGCCGGACGGCCGGACGGAACTGGTCATGACCCCGGCCTTCGAGGCGCCCCTCACCGAGGCCCACCGCTACTTCCTGGGCACCGACGAGGACGGCGTCAGCTACTTCGCGCTCCAGAAGGACACGCTGCCCGGCCGCATGGACCAGTCCGCGCGCCCGGCCGGGCTTCGCGAGGCGGGGATGCTCCTCTCGGAGCGGGACGCCGGCCTCATGGTGCACGCCGTCGCCCTGGAGAACTGGCAGCGCCTGCACCGTTTCTGCTCCCGCTGCGGCGAACGCACCGTCATCGCCGCCGCGGGCCACATCCGCCGCTGCCCGGCCTGCGGGGCCGAGCACTACCCGCGCACCGACCCGGCCGTCATCATGGCGGTCACGGACGAGCAGGACCGCATCCTGCTCGGCCGCCAGGTGCACTGGCCCGAGGGCCGCTTCTCGACGCTCGCCGGTTTCGTCGAGCCCGGTGAGTCGATCGAGCAGTCGGTGCGGCGCGAGGTCTTCGAGGAGGCGGGCGTCGTCGTCGGCGACGTCGAGTACGTCGCCAGCCAGCCCTGGCCGTTCCCGTCCAGCCTGATGCTCGGCTTCATGGCGCACGCCACGTCCTTCGAGATCAACGTCGACGGTGACGAGATCCACGAGGCCCGCTGGTTCTCCCGCGAGGACCTGCACAGCGCCTTCGAGTCCGGCGAGGTCATGCCGCCCTACGGGATCTCGATCGCGGCCCGCCTGATCGAGCTCTGGTACGGCAAGCCCCTGCCGAAGCCCAGCGACGCCCTCTGAGCGATCTGCCGGCCGGCCGACCGCGTGGAAGGCCGGCCCAGCAGCCCTGAAAGGGGTGAGGTCATGACCGGCTCCGCGGAACGCCGCAGGCGGGAAGAGGAAGCGGCCGCCCGGCGGCGGCAGTGGGCGCTCAGGCGCCGGGGCCATCAGGACATCACCGGCAACCGCGCGGCGAACCTGCTGGCGCTGATCGTCATGCTGGTCGTCCTCGCCGTGCTGGTCGTGCTGCTGATCTTCTGACCGGCGGTCGCGGCAGCTCCGGCGGCCGCGGGCAGCGGAAAGCCCCCGTACCCGTGACAGGTCGGGGGCGTTCGCTCGAGACGCGGTGGGTCAGGCCGCCATGGCCTGCTTGACCTGGGCCAGCGACGGGTTCGTCATGACCGACTCGGCGCCGCTGTCGGACACCACGAGAAGGGTCGGAACCGTCTGGTTCCCGCCGTTCGCCTTCTCGACGAAGGCCGCGGACTCCGGGTCGTGCTCGATGTTGATCTCGGTGTAACCGATGCCCTCACGGTCCATCTGCTTCTTCAGCCGCTGGCAGTAGCCGCACCACGTGGTGCTGTACATCGTCACAGTGCCCGGCATGTCCTCGCGCTCCTTCGGGTGGCTGGGGGTGCGTGTTCGCAAGTAGTCGAACGTACGCGACCCGGCGGCCATTCCCGCACGTCGAACGCGTTAGTACGACTAACGGGCGGCACCTGTGGACAACGCGACGCATCCGTCCCCGCGGACCTGGCAGCATGGCGGGGTGACAGCAGCAACGCACTCCACCCTGTTCCCGCAGGTTCCGGAATCCGCCGACGCGGTGCTCGAGGGACTCGACCCCGAGCAGCGCGCCGTGGCGACGGCCCTGCACGGTCCGGTGTGTGTGCTCGCGGGCGCCGGCACGGGCAAGACGCGAGCGATCACGCATCGCATCGCCTACGGCGTCCGTGCCGGGATCCTCCAGCCGAACACGGTCCTCGCCGTCACCTTCACCAACCGCGCAGCCGGAGAGATGCGCGGCCGCCTCAGGCAGCTCGGCGCCGTGGGCGTACAGGCCCGCACCTTCCACTCCGCCGCCCTGCGCCAGCTCCAGTTCTTCTGGCCCAAGGCCGTCGGCGGCGAACTGCCGCGGCTGGTCGACCGCAAGATCCAGCTCGTCGCCGACGCCGCGGCCGCCTCCCGGTTGCGGCTGGACCGCGGCGAGCTGCGCGACGTGACCGCCGAGATCGAGTGGTCCAAGGTCACCCAGACCGTCCCCGGCGACTACGCGGCGGCCGTGCACAAGGCGGGCAGGGAAGCCCCCAGGCACCCCGCGGAGATCGCTCAGATCTACTCCGCGTACGAGACCCTGAAGCGGGACCGCTCGGTCATCGACTTCGAGGACGTGCTGCTGCTCACCGTCGGCATCCTCCAGGACCGGCAGGACATCGCCGAGCAGGTCCGCGCCCAGTACCAGCACTTCGTGGTCGACGAGTACCAGGACGTCAGCCCCCTCCAGCAGCGCCTGCTCGACCTGTGGCTCGGCGAGCGCGACAGCCTCTGCGTCGTCGGCGACGCCAGCCAGACGATCTACTCCTTCACCGGGGCCACCCCCGACCACCTGCTCAACTTCCGCACCCGCCACCCAGGCGCCACCGTCGTCAAACTGGTCCGCGACTACCGCTCCTCGCCCCAGGTCGTGCACCTGGCCAACGGCGTCCTGACGCGCGCGAGCGGCCGCGCGGCCGAGCACCGCCTGGAGCTGATCTCGCAGCGCGAGGCTGGCCCCGAGCCGACCTACATCGAGTACGCCGACGAGCCCGCTGAGGCCGAGGGCGCCGCCCGCCGCATCCGGGAGCTGATCGACTCCGGGGTGTCGGCCGGTGAGATCGCGGTCCTGTTCCGGACGAACGGACAGTCGGAGATCTACGAGCAGGCCCTCGCCGACGCGGGCGTGCCGTACCAGCTGCGCGGCGCCGAGCGCTTCTTCGAGAGGGCCGAGGTCCGCAAGGCCCACCACGAGCTGCGCGCGGCGGCCCGCTTCGGGGACAACGACGCGGGGCTCGACGAGGCCATCGACCTGCCCTCCCAGGTCAGAGCGGTCCTGTCCGGCGCCGGCTGGACCACGGAGCCGCCCGCCGGATCCGGCGTAGTGCGGGACCGCTGGGAGTCGCTCGCCGCCATCGCCCGGCTCGCCGAGGACTTCGCCAGGGCCGAGCCCACCGCGACCCTGAGCGCGTTCGTGGCGGAACTCGACGCGCGGGCGAGCGCGCAGCACGCCCCGACCGTCGAGGGCGTCACCCTCGCGTCGCTGCACGCGGCGAAGGGCCTGGAATGGGACGCCGTGTTCCTGGTCGGGCTCGCCGAGGGCATGATGCCGATCACGTACGCCAAGACCGACGAGCAGATCGAGGAGGAGCGGCGGCTGCTCTACGTCGGGGTGACCCGCGCGCGGCGCCACCTCGCGCTCTCCTGGGCGCTGTCCCGTTCGCCCGGCGGCCGGCCGAACCGCAGACCGAGCCGCTTCCTCGACGGGCTGCGGCCGGGCTCGACCGGATCCGCGGGGCGCGGGGCGAGCGCGGGACGCGGCGGCATCGAGTTCGGCACCCGTGCGGCGACCCGGGAGGCGGGCGGCGCCACCCGCCCGAGAGGTGAGCGGAAGGTGGCGCGCTGCCGGGTGTGCGGGCGAACGCTCGATGCCGCCGAGATGAAGCTGATGCGCTGCGAGGACTGTCCGTCGGACATGGACGAGGGGCTGTACGAGCGGCTGATCGAGTGGCGCGGGCGCACCGCGGCGGGCCTCGGCCAGCCGGCGTTCTGTGTCTTCACCGACAAGACCTTGATCGCCATCGCCGAGGCGGCGCCCGAGGACGCGGCCGAGCTGTCCCGCATCCCCGGGGTCGGGCGCCGGAAGTTTCGGACGTACGGATCCGATGTTCTGGCTATTTGCGCAGGTCAGACGATTGACGACCCGGACGGCGACGAGCCCGGGGACGACTGAACCAAACTCGTCGAAAAAATAGTTTGCGCAGGCCCCAACAATCCCCATAGGTTCTAAAGCACGAAAGCAGCGGCCTTCTCGGAGGCCCTGGTTCCGTGTTGTACTTGAATGCCGTCGGACCGGTTCGCACCGGTCCCCCGAGACGCCGAGAGGAGGCGATTCCAGTGATCAGCATCAACGCCAGCTCCATCAGCACCGTCAAAATGACCGATCGCTCGGTCGTCGCTTCCTGCCTGCTCGGTTTCTCGAACCTGGGCACCGGTCTGTCTGGCGTCTCCGCCATGCGTCCGGAGTCCGGCCTGTCTCTCGCGGGTCTTCCCATTCGCGAGCGCAATGAGCGACCGACCAAGGCACCGGAAGCAGTAGCGACGGCACAGGCTCAGGCCTATGCCTTTGCGGCGGCCGGTGCCGGATTCCGGAAGCAGACGACGCACCACCACACGATGTGGGCCTTCCGTGGGCTCAAACCCTGGAGTGATCCAGCCTGACGACGATCAGGCCGGCGCCTTCAGGGCCGCGGAACCCCATCCGGGATCCGCGGCCCTTCTGTTTTCCCGAAAGATCCAGCGATCTTCCCGGGAGCCAGGACGAAGGGGCCTCGGGACAAGAAAAGAACCCGGTACCGCCACCAACCGGCCCACCGGCCGGACGACCAGACGAGGAAGAAGACACCGTGCAACTCGAAGCGCACGCCCCGTCCGTACCGCCTTCAGACTCTCTTTCCCCGCCCGTGTCCACGGAGGACTCCACCTTGAACCCGCTCACCGCGCTCACCGCGCTCGACGACGCCATCGAGAACCTCGACGTGCCCGTCCCCTGCCGTGCCTACGACCCGGAGGTCTTCTTCGCGGAGTCGCCGGCGGATGTCGAGTACGCCAAGTCCCTCTGCCGCACCTGCCCGCTGATGGAGGCCTGCCTCGCCGGCGCCAAGGAGCGGCGTGAGCCCTGGGGCGTCTGGGGTGGCGAACTGTTCGTCCAGGGCGTTGTCGTCGCCCGGAAGCGGCCGCGTGGCCGCCCGCGCAAGAACCCGGTCGTGGCATGAACACCCCCGGAACGATCGACCGCCCCCTGACGCACGACCCCAAGAAGCAGGCCCCGATGAAGCCGTCCACGTACGAGCCCGCAGGCTCCGCGACCACAGACTTCGATTCCGCCGGTGCGAACGACTCGCGCCAGAACAGGACCCGTCAGATGCAACTCATCCCAGAAGCCCTGGCTCGTGCGCATATGCACGAGCAGTTGCGGGCGTCCGAGAGCGAGCGCCGGGCCGTGCGCCTGGCCACCGCCCGCCGGATGCAGCGCCGCGCCGAGCGCGCGTCGCTGCGTGCCCGGCGCGCCATCGCCATGGCCGTCATGCAGTAACCGAACCGTCGACCCGACGCGTCGACATGCGCCGCGCCATCGCGGCAGTTCCCCTCGGGGGCCGGTCCGAAGCGGACCGGCCCCCGAGGCGTGTGGCGCACGGCGCTCATCCGCTCATCGCGTTATCGTCGCCGGGTGACGTCTCTTCCTGGCGGGGACTCCGCGCAGCAGCCCGACCACCAGGCCCTCGCGTGCGCGCGATGCGGCACGACGGCCCGGGAGCTACCGCTGACCTGGACGTGTTCCGTCGAGGGCGGCGTCCGGCGGTACTTCTGCGAGACCTGCGCCCGGGAGAACATCAGAGCCATCGAGGGACGACTCGACTCCGACTGGTGGTGACCCGACGGGCGTGACCCGACGGAGGACGACCCGAACCGCCGGGTGTGGGATCACGCCTCCGCGGCCGGCCACTCCTCCACCTCGTCCGCCTCCCCGGCGACGAAGCCCGGGAGCCACTCCTCCAGTTCGTCCCGGAGTCGCACCGTGGCCCCCAGCTGACACAGCACCCCGATCGTGCTCAGCGTCACCCGATGGATCAGCAGATACGAGGGCGGCAGATTGAGCTGCTTGCCCAGCTGGTGGGCGGGGGAGCGGGGGTCGGCTATCCGGGCCGCCTGAGTCCGCATCCACGAGCGGGTGAACGTGAAGGCCTCGACGCGGGCCGGCTCGATGATCGGCAGCAAGTAGTCGAGCACCGCGTCCGGTTCGAGCTCGATCGACTCCTTGACGAAGCCCTCCTCGCACATCAGCTCGTAGACCGCGGCCGCCTCGCCGTCCAGTGTTCTGCGCAGGGACGTGCCGATCGGTTCGGGCAGCCCGCCTGGCAGCCGGTCGACCGTGCCGAAGTCGAGGACGCCGAGACGCCACCCGCCCTTCCCGTCCGGCAGCAGCCGGAAGTTGCCCGGATGAGGGTCGGCGTGCAGCAGGCCGGTGCGCGCGGGACCGGAGAACAGGAAGCGGGCCAGCAGCTGCCCCGCCCGATCGCGCTCCTCCTCGCTGCCGCTGTCGATGATCTCGGCGAGCGGAGTGCCGTCCATCCACTCCGTCACCAGGACCTGATCGGCCTGGTGCACCACCTGCGGCACCACGACATCGGGATCGTCCGCGAACTCCTCCGCGTGCGCCCGCTGGGCCTGCGCCTCCAGCGCGTAGTCCAACTCCTCGGAGACCCGGTCGCGCAGCTCCGCGATGAGCGGCTTGATGTCCATGCCCGGGATCATCGGGCCCAACAGGCGAGCGAAACGGCTCAGTTGACCGAGATCCGAGAGCAACGCCTCGCCCGCGCCCGGGTACTGGACCTTCACGGCGACCTCCCGGCCGTCGTGCCAGACCGCGCGGTGCACCTGACCGATCGAGGCGGCGGCCGACGGCTTGTCCTCGAACTCCCGGAACAGCTCGCGCCATTCCTCCCCGAGCCGCTCGTCGAGCACTGCGTGCACGGTGCGCGTCGGCATCGGAGGTGCGGCTTCCTGAAGCTTCGTCAGCGCGGCGCGGTAGGGACCCGCGACGTCCTCCGGAAGCGCGGACTCGAAGACGGACAGCGCCTGCCCGAACTTCATGGCCCCGCCCTTGAGTTCACCCAGGACGCGGAACAGCTGATCCGCTGTGCGCTGCTGAAGCTCCCGCCCGACGAGCTCGGCGGACTTGCCGCCGATGCGTCTGCCGATGCCCCAGGTCGCGCGGCCCGCGAACCCGATGGGCAGCGCTGCCAGCTTGGCGGTACGGGTAACCGCCTTCCGGGGAAGATCAGACATACACCCCTCCAAGTGCCGAACAGCCATGCCGCGCATGCCCGGGTGTCGTGGTGCCGACAGCCATTGCCTACCCCGCCATTGTGTCGTGCGGCCCCGCTTCCACAGAGACCTCCTGCCCGTTAGCTCTCTCACCCGCACCGCACGGGCATTCCGGATGCGGCCACACCGGGCGCGCATGCCAGTCGAGGCCCGGAGCGGCCGCCTCCCAGCGCGCGCCCGTGCTCGACGGCAACTCCCCGTCGAGGAAGGCCAGCGCGTGCGCCGCGGCGAGCCCCGCGACGGCGCTGGCGAGCCCCAGGTCGCAGGCCTGCACCTGACGCCCGGCCTGCCCCGAGCTCCACTGCGCGAGCAGCCGCGGCCAGTGCGGATCGCGGTCCGTGCGTCCGAGGAGCAGACACTGCGCGCACCCCGTGCCGCCAGGCAGCACCAACGGCCCCACCACTCCGGTCGCTTCGACGACTCCCGCGTACAGATGGGGAACGCCGGCCGCCACCAGGTCCTCGGCCGCCTCCGGAGTGGGGGAGTGGACCGCGAGCCCGTCCCGCGGGGCGATGAGCACGAGTGAGAGCGGCGGCTCTTCGGGGTGCGGCTCCGCGAGCCGCGGCGGGCCCACCTTGCGCCGATCGGGACGCGGCGGCCTGGTCGGCGCCATCGCCCGCACCACGCGTCGCGCGGACACGTCCCTGCGCTCGCCCGTCGCTTCCACCGGATGCCCGCCGGGCGCCACGTCCCACGGCTCGACGCACCCGCCGTCCCGCACGTCCACGTGACCGACACCGGCCGCCGCGAGGATCGCGGCGATCATCGCGCCCACCCGTCCCGCGCCCCTCACCTGGACGCGCATCACGCGCCGGGCGGTCAGCTTCACGATCGCCTCGGCCGGCTCGGACGTCGTGACCGTCAGGGCGGCGTGGTCCGGGCGGAGCCGATCCACCACTCGCGTCTGTTTGCGCAGGTCGGCGGCGGGCCTGCCGCCACCCGTCGCGTCGTCCAGGAGCCCCGCCCCGCTCAGCCGCTCGAGCAGCGCGTCGACATGCCCGTCCGGAAGCCCCATTCTCTGGGCCTCTTCCCGCAGGAGCGGCACCCCGCGGGTGCCGTCGAGCAGGGTCAGGAAGCTGCCGGTGGCCGTGTCGACCGGGCCGAGCACCACGGCGTGCGCGGGCGTCAGCCCGAACTGCACCGTGTTCAGGTCGTGCCAGCCGCGCCGCAGGGCGGGCTTGAGGATCGGATGCATGACTGTCCCCCGTACTGTCCCCCGTGCCGTGCCGACGGTGTCGTCCCCGTCGATCGACCGCCAGCATGCCCGGACCGCGCCGCGTCGTGCGGAAAGTTGTCCACAGGCTGTGGGTGATAGTCGTACTAACTCCGAGCGTGGCTGTCCGGCGGCTCGCGGGGCCGCACCGAAGAGTTCCGGAGGCGGGACTTCCGCCCGGTCCAGCGGGTAACGTCGGGGCGTGTCCGCCGACCCACTGCACCGTGCCACGAACACACAGCGCAGCACGACCAGACCGCCCTCGGGTGGCCTGGGGCCTGGCGCGGTCGAGGTCCGCAGAAGCTCCCGGCGCCGAAGGACGGTCTCGGCGTACCGCGAGGGCGACCGCACCGTGGTGCTCATCCCGGCCCGCATGTCCGAGGCCGAGGAGAAGCGCTGGGTGGGCGTCATGCTCGACAAGCTCGCCGCGCAGGAGAGCAAGCGGGTGCTGGGCGACACCGAGCTGGCGGAGCGCGCCGAGCGCCTGTCCGGCCAGTACCTCGACGGCAAGGCGCGGCCCGCCTCGGTGCGGTGGGTGACGAACCAGAACACCCGGTGGGGCTCCTGCACCCCGGCCGAGGGCAGCATCCGGCTCTCCCACCGGCTCCAGGGCATGCCCGAGTACGTCGTCGACTACGTGCTCGTCCACGAGCTCGCGCACCTGCTGGTCCCCGGCCACGGCCCCCGGTTCTGGCGGCTCCTGGAGGCGTATCCCCGCACCGAGCGGGCGCGCGGCTACCTCGAAGGAGTGGTCGCCGCCGACCGGCTTCCGCACCTGCCCGCCGCACGCGGCGACTGAGCGCCCCACGAGGCCGCTTCTGTACCAGGCGTGTACCGACTTCACCCACTGTCAGCGTTTCCGGTTAGCCTGGCGCGACGCAATCACCATCGGGATGGGGGACGGTCGTTACGCATGGCCAGGGAATTCCAACGCGGCCACAAGGCCAAGATCAGTGACCTCACCGCAGGCACGGATCTGTACGTAGGCGTGCAGATCACCGGCCCCGGACTGACCTTCGACATCAGTTGCTTCGGCCTCGACGCCGAGGAAAGGCTGTCGGACGACCGGTATTTCGTCTTCTTCAACCAGCCGAAAACGCCCGAGGAATCCGTCCAGCTGCTCGGTGCGCAGGCCGGCGACACGGAATCCTTCCGCGTCACGCTCGACAGGATTCCCGCGAACATCCACAAGCTGTCGTTCACCGCGACCATCGACGGCGCGGGGCAGATGTCGCAGGTCGCCCCGGGGTACATCCGCATCGTCGCCGGTGGTGAGGAAGTCGCGCGGTACTCGTTCCACGGTGGTGAGTTCTCCACCGAGCGTGCGGTGATGCTGGGCGACTTCTACCTGAAGGACGTGTGGCGGTTCGCCGCCGTCGGCCAGGGTTTCGACGGCGGCCTGGAGGCGCTGCTCAAGAACTTCGGTGGCGAGGTCGCCGAGGAGGAGCCCGCCGCCGCGCCCCCGCAGCAGTCCGCGGCTCCCGGTTTCGCGCCGCCCGCCCAGGCCGCCGAGCCGCCGGCCTTCGCGGCCCCGGCCGCGCCCGCCCCCGCCCCTGTCGCACCGGCCCCCGCGCCCGCCCCGGCTCCGGCCCCGGCGCCCCCGCAGAGCCCCGCCCCCGCGCAGGACCCCACGCCGCCCCCGGCCCCCGCCGCACCCTCGGTGCACGCGGCGCCCACCATCGCGGCCCCGCTCGCCACGCCGCCCGGCACGGTCCCGCCCCCGCCGCCCCCGGCGCCCAGCGCCCCGGCCCAGTACGACCTGCAGCCGCCCCAGCAGCCGCAGTTCGGCCAGGTCCCCGGCCAGGGCGGCGCCACCCTGCCGCCCGGCTACGGCCAGCAGGCACCGACGCCGCCCGCCCCGCAGGGCTTCGGCCAGCAGCCGCCGACGCCTCCCGGCCAGCCGGTCTTCGGTCAGACCCCCGCCCCGCAGGGCGTCCCGCAGCAGGCCGCGGCGCCGGGCGTGGCCGCCGCCCTGGAGAAGTACCGCGAGGCCCCCACGGGGCAGCGGTGGACGCTCCAGAACAAGAAGCTGATCCGTGTCGACCTCGGGGCAAGCGGCGACCAGCCCGTCCTCGCCCGGCAGGGCAGCATGGTGCTCTACCAGGGCAAGGTCGAATTCAGCTACAAGGGCGCCGGGTTCGCGGGCCGCATCGTGGGCAACGCCACCGGCCAGGAGATGCAGCTGATGCGCTGCTCCGGCCGCGGCCAGGTCTTCTTCGCGGAACAGGCCACTCATGTGCACCCGATCGAGCTCCAGGGCGACGCGATCTGCGTCTCCGCGGAGAACGTCCTCGCGTTCGACGAGAGCCTCCAGCACGAGGTGCGCAGGATCGAGGGCCACGGCATCCCCGGAGGCGCCCTGTTCGTGCTCCAGTTCCAGGGCACCGGCACGGTCGTCGTGAAGACCCACGGCACGCCCGTCGTGCTGCCGGTCACGCCGACCACGTTCGCCGACTCCAACGCCGTCGTGGCCTGGTCCGCGGCCGCGCAGGCGATCGTCTCCAACCAGGTCCGCATGCGCCGCAACGCCTACCCGGGCGACAGCGGCGAAGGCGTCAACCTGCAGTTCCGGGGCGCACCCGGCAACTTCATCGTCGTCCAGCCGTACGAGGTCTGAGGGAGCCCGTCATGAACCAGCCACTCACGGGCTTCGCCCCGACCCCGGTCGCCGCCCGCATGGAGAACCACGGCAGCAACATGCTGAAGGTCGCCATGCAGACCGGAAACGACCTCTTCGCGCGCGTGGGCTCGATGGTCGCCTACGAGGGCTTCGTCCAGTACGAGCCCAACCCGCCCGCCGTACGCCAGATCGCCCGCGACTGGATCACCGGCGAGGGCGCGCCGCTCATGAAGTGCTCGGGCGACGGCCTGCTGTACCTCGCCGACTACGGCGCCGACGTCGTCGTCATCAACCTCGGCGGCGAGTCGATCTCCGTCAACGGCACGAACCTGCTCGCCTTCGACGCGCACCTCCAGTGGGGCGTCGAGCGCGTGAAGGGCCTCGCCAAGTTCACCGGGCAGGGGCTGTGGAACATCACGGTCGGTGGCCAGGGGCACGTCGCCCTGACCTCCCGGGGCACCCCCATCGTGGTCGACTGCGGCCGCGGCGAGGACGAGACGTACGTGGACCCCGACGCGCTCATCGCCTGGTCGCCGAGCCTCAAGGTGAAGGGCAAGCGCAGCTTCCGGGCCGGCTCGCTCATCGGGCGCGGCAGCGGCGAGGCCTACCAGATGGGCTTCTCCGGGGAAGGCATCGTCGTCGTACAGCCCAGCGAGGACAGCACCGACCGCCTCCGAGTCCGGGGCTGAGGGGGAGCGAACACACCATGCAGAGCCCGCTTTTCGCGCACACCGAGCAGCAGACCCAGGAGCGCTACACGGTGCAGAACCCGCAGATGCTGCGGGTCGCCCTGGAAGGCCACGACGACATCCTCGCCCGCAAGGGCGCGATGGTCGCCTACCAGGGGCTTGTGGAGTTCGACGGCGAGTACCAGTCGTCCGGACAGCGGCGCGCCCGCGCCCACACCGGCGAGGGCCTCAGCCTGATGCGCTGCCACGGCCAGGGCACCGTCTACCTCGCGAACCTCGCCCAGTACATCCACGTAGTGGATGTCGAGCAGGACGGTCTGACGGTCGACAGCAGCTACGTGCTGGCGATGGACTCCTCGCTGCACCACGAAGTGATCGCGGTGGACAGCCAGTTCGGCATCTCCGGCTCGGGCAAGTACCAGCTCAACATCACCGGGCACGGCAAGGTCGCCCTGATGACGTCGGGGCAGCCGCTGATGCTCCAGGTGACGCCCGACCGCTACGTCAACGCGGACGCGGACGCCATCGTCGCCTGGTCCACCGGTCTCCGGGTGCAGATGCAGGCGCAGACGCATTCCTCGGGCGTCTGGCGGCGCCGGGGCAACACCGGTGAGGGCTGGGAGCTCTCCTTCATGGGCAGCGGTTACGCGCTCGTCCAGCCCAGCGAGCTGCTGCCGCCGCAGAACGCCGCGATCGGCGGCGGCCTCGCCGCGCAGTACGGCATGGGCCAGCAGGGCGCCCGTGGGCAGAACCAGGGGAACGTCTGGAGCTGACGCCTCCGTGAGAGCACGTGTAAGGGGCGGTCGTCATTGGCGACCGCCCCTTACACGTAGGACCCTCAGACCACGTACAACCGTCAGAGCCGCGCCCGCGTGGCCTCCACGAGACGGACGACGGACGCGTCGGCGACGTCCGCCACCTCGTCGTAGCCGAACCAGCGCAGGTCCAGGGACTCGTCGCTGATCGCCTCCGTGGCGTCCGCGGGGGCGAGCGCCGCGTACTGCACATCCAGGTGCTGGGTGCACGGACCCGGGATCGGGTGCCGGTCCAGGCGGACCGGGCCACCGGCGAGGAGCGTGAGCCCGGGGATGCCGGACTCCTCGGTCGCCTCGCGCAGGGCCGCCGCGGCGAGCGTCGTGTCGTCCCGCTCGCAGTGGCCGCCCATCTGGAGCCACATCTGGAGCTTCTTGTGGAGCGTCAGCAGGACGTGCCCGCGCTCGGGGTCGACGACCAGGGCGCTCGCCGTGATGTGCCCCGCCGTGCAGGGCTTCCACAGACCCTCGTCACCGTGCTCCGACAGATGGTCCAGGTAGGCCTGGCGCAGGTCGGGCTGGTCCTCGTAGCCCTTGAGCACGAGAACCGTGTCGTCGTACAGGCTCACTTGTCGGCGTCGCCCTCGTCCTCGTCGTCCTTCGTCAGGTTCGGCTTCTCACCCGTGGAGTCCGTGGAGTCCGTGGAGCCCGCGGACCCCTTGGAGCCGCCGCTCGCCGCCTCACCGAGCATCTTGTCGATCTCGGAGAAGTCCAGCTGCTCGTCGCGGTGCACGAAGCCGTCCGGGTCGTCCAGGTCGGACGCCGTCGGCAGCATGTCAGGGTGCGCCCACAGGCCGTCCCGGCCGTCCACCCCGCGCGCGTCCGTGAGCGAGGCCCACAGCCGCGAGGCGTCCCGCAGCCGGCGCGGACGCAGCTCGAGGCCGATCAGCGTGGCGAAGGTCTGCTCCGCCGGACCGCCGGTCGCACGGCGGCGGCGCAGCGTCTCGCGCAGCGCGTCGGCGGACGACAGACGCGGCTTCGCGGCCGCGTGGACCACCGCGTCGACCCAGCCCTCGACGAGCGCCAGAGCGGTCTCCAGGCGGGCCAGGGCGGCCTTCTGCTCCGGAGTGTCCTCGGGCTGGAACATGCCCTGCTGGAGCGCTTCCTGGATCTGCTCCGGGTTCTGCGGGTCGAACTGGCCGACCACGTCCTCCAGCTTCGTGGTGTCGACCTTGATCCCGCGCGCGTACCCCTCGACCGCGCCGAACAGGTGCGAGCGCAGCCACGGCACGTGCGCGAACAGCCGCTGGTGGGCGGCCTCGCGCAGCGCCAGGTAGAGGCGGACCTCCTCCTGCGGGACGCCGAGGTCCTTGCCGAACGCCTCCACGTTCAGCGGCAGCAGCGCCGCCTTGCCGGCCGGGGCCAGCGGCAGGCCGATGTCCGTCGAGCCGACGACCTCGCCCGCGAGCACGCCGATGGCCTGGCCGATCTGCTGGCCGAACATGGCGCCGCCCATGGAGCGCATCATGCCGATCAGCGGGCCCGCCATGGCCTGCATCTCCTCGGGCAGCACGTCGCCCATGGCCATGCCCACGCGCTCGGCGACCGGGTCGACGAGCTCCTTCCACACCGGGAGGGTCGCCTCGACCCACTCGGCGCGGCTCCAGGCCACGGCCGAGTGCGCGCCCGAGGGCAGCGACGTCGCGTCGTCGAGCCACAGGTCCGCCAGGCGCACGGCCTCCTCGACGGAGCTGCGCTCGGCGGGACCCACGCTGGCGTCCTTCACGCCGTCCTGGGTGCCCTGCGAGACCGTCTGGCGGGCGATGTCCTTCGCCATGTCCCAGTTCACCGGGCCGCCCTCGTAGGAGAGCATCTGGCCGAGCTGCTGGAAGGCGGCCCCCAGATCGTTCGGATTCATCGATCCGAACATGGCTGCGAACGGGTTGTCACCGCCCTCGCCGCCCGGGCCGCCCGCGCCGGGCAGGCCCGGGAACCCGAATCCGAACGGGCCGGCCGGTCCCTGACCGCCACCGCCCTGCTGGTCCTTCTTCTTGCCCTCGTCGCCGTCTTCCGGCTCCTCCGGCGGAAGGCCGAAACCGAATGGGGTGTCACTCACGGGATTCCTCGGCTGGTTGGGCCGCCGGTTTCTTGGCCCGGCGGCGACTGCCCGACTACACACCCAGCGTAGACACCATGACCGGATCGGGCCTCAGTGCTTCGCCGACGAATGGCCTGCGGCAGGATGGATGCCTCCTGGTACGTACGCGTCATACACGTACGTATTGAAGACAACCGCTGGAGACGCCCGGTGAGTTCCCCAGATCCGCAGGTTCGCGCAGCGCGAAACCCCTCAGCCAGTCCCGCCGTCCGCGGGCCCGTCGTCGCGGTCACCGGTGCCGCGTCCGGCATCGGCGCCCTGCTCACGGAGCGGCTCGCCGCCTCGGACGAGATCAAGCAGGTGCTGGCCATCGACGAGCGGCGCGGCGAGTGCGCGTCCGCCACCTGGCACGTCCTGGACGTGCGGGACCCGGCCATCGCCGAGAAGCTGCGCGGCGCGGACGTCGTCGTGCACCTCGCCCTCGACCTCGACCTGGAGTCCGACCCCGCCGCCCGTACGGCCTACAACGTGCGCGGCACCCAGACGGTCCTGACGGCCGCGGCGGCGGCGGGCGTGCACCGGGTCGTCCTGTGCACCTCGACCATGGTCTACGGAGCCCTGGAGGACAACGAGCTGCCACTGGCCGAGGACGCCGAACTGCGCGCCACCGCGGAGGCCACCGGAGTGGGCGACCTCCTCGAGGTCGAGCGACTCGCCCGCCGCGCGCCCCGCGCGCACCCCGGCCTGAACGTCACCGTCGTGCGCCCCGCCGTCCTCGTCGGTGGCACCGACACCGCGCTGACCAGGTACTTCGAGTCGCCGCGCCTCCTCGTGGTGGCCGGTTCCCGGCCCGCCTGGCAGTTCTGCCACGTCGACGACCTGTGCAGCGCCCTGGAGCACGCGGCCCTGGAGCGGGTCGACGGGGAGTTCGCGGTCGGCTGCGACGGCTGGCTCGAGCAGGAGGAGGTCGAGGAGCTCAGCGGCATCCGGCGCATGGAGCTGCCCTCCGCCGTCGCGCTCGGCGCGGCGGCCCGGCTGCACCGGATCGGCCTGACGCCCTCCCCGGCGGGCGACCTGGCGTACACGATGTACCCGTGGGTGGTGAGCGGCAGCAGGTTGCACGACTCCGGCTGGCGCCCCCAGTGGACCAACGAGGAGGTTCTTTCCGAACTCCTCGGAGAGGTCGCGGGACGGCGCACCGTGGCGGGCAGGCGCCTCGGCCGCAAGGACGCCACCGCGGCGGGCGCGGCGGGCGCGACCGTGGCCCTGCTCGGTACGGCGGCCGTGGTGCGGCGCGTGCGCAAGGCGCGCCGGCGCATCTGAGCCCGGCGCACCTGTAGGAGGCTCCAAGCCACCACGCGCGCGTGGTGGTCGAAAACGCTATTCACGGTTGTCGGCGGCGTGCGGCACGATGAGGGCATGGCACCCACTGAGCACGAGCACCCCGGCGAGCTGAGGGCACAGGACCCGATCAAGCTGCTCGCCATCCGAGAGACGCCGCTCTCCGTCGACGAGGTCTTCCGGGCCGTCGGCGACGACGCGGCGGGCGGCACCGCGCTCTTCGTGGGGACCGTGCGCAATCACGACGGCGGGGCCGATGTCGACAAGCTCGGCTACTCCTGCCATCCGACCGCGGAGGCGGAGATGCGCCGCGTCGCGGAGAAGGTGACCGCCGAGTACCCCGTGCGCGCCCTCGCGGCCGTGCACCGGATCGGCGACCTGACGGTGGGCGACCTCGCGGTCGTCGTCGCCGTGTCCTGCCCGCACCGGGGAGAGGCCTTCGAGGCCTGCCGCAAGCTCATCGACGACCTGAAGCACGAAGTGCCGATCTGGAAGCACCAGACGTTCTCCGACGGCACCGAGGAGTGGGTGGGCGCCTGCTAGCCCCGGGCGTCACCGGGACCGGCCCGACTCCGTTTGTGCGAGGGCGCGTTCCGGTTGCGTAACCGCCCCCCTGCGGCGAGCGTTGTGACTGCGGATGGTTAATCTGCTGATACGTCGGTAGCAGTCGCTCATGGGGTCGGGAGGTCGGCATGGCAGCTCTCCTATGGCTGCTCATTCCGGTTGTCGCTGCGGTGGCCGCCGGGCTCTGGGGCATCTGGGCCGGTCGGCAGCGGCACAAGACGGGTGACGTCACCGAGCTGAGCGGATACACGCGCTTCCGCGAGGCGATGGAGAAGACGCACCACATGGAGCCCGAGATGGAGAAGACGCATCAGGGCACCTGAGCACCGGGGCACCTGAAGGGCCCTGCCCCATCAGGTGCACTGACAGACTCGTCCCGTACTGTCGTTCCATGCCACGCCGCACTGCGACGATGCTCGCCTCGACCCTGATGCTGATCGCGCTCTTGTGCGCGGGGGTGCTCATCAAAGTGCCCTACGCCGAGATGTCGCCGGGACCGACGGTGAACACCCTCGCGGACCACGGCGGCGAACCCGTCATCCAGATCAACGGCCACAAGACGTACGACACGTCCGGCCACCTGAACATGACGACGGTCCGCGTCACCAGCGCCGACTACAACATGAACCTGGTGTCGGCCGTCTACGGCTGGCTCGCCCACGACAGCATCGTCGTGCCGCACGAGACGCTCTACCCGGACGGCCAGACCGAGCAGCAGTCCTCGCAGCAGAACGCCGAGGAGTTCAGCCAGTCCCAGGAGAGCGCCAAGGTGGCGGCGCTGAAGGAGCTGGGCATCCCCGTGAAGTCGTGGGTGATCGCCTCCAGCGTCGTCAAGGACAGCCCCGCCCAGGGCAAGCTGCACGCCGGGGACGTCATCAAGGCCGTCGACGGCACCAAGGTCACCAAGCCCGCCGACGTCGCCGAACTCGTCACCAAGCACAAGCCGGGCGAGAAGGTCGTCTTCACGGTCGTGCCCGTCAAGGAGGCGGCCGCCGCGGAGAAGGCGGGCAAGGAGGCGACCCGCACGCAGGACGTGACGATCACGACGGACAAGGCCGAGGACGGCCGCGCGATCGTCGGCATCCAGGCGGGGACCGACCACACGTTCCCGTTCGAGATCGACATCAAGCTCGCCGACGTGGGCGGACCGAGCGCGGGGCTGATGTTCTCCCTCGGCATCGTCGACAAGCTCACCTCCGAGGACCTGACCGGCGGCAAGTTCGTGGCCGGCACCGGCACCATCGACGACGACGGCAAGGTCGGCCCCATCGGCGGCATCGGCATGAAGACCGTCGCCGCGCGCGACAAGGGCGCCCAGTACTTCCTGACCCCGAAGGACAACTGCGCGACCGCGGCCAAGGACACCCCGGACGGCCTCACGCTCGTCAAGGTGAACACCCTGGACGACGCCATGGACGCCCTGAAGGACATCCGCGGCGGCAGGACGTCGGACCTGCCCACCTGCTCGGCCAAGAGCTGAGCGTTCGCGAACACCGCACTACGTAGAGGGGCGCCACCGGAGATTCCCGGTGGCGCCCCTCTACGTAGACGAGAAAAAGGGTCAGTCGGCGAACGTCGTCGACAGGGCCTCCGCGAGACCCGGCACGAGGTTCTCACCCGTGAGGACCTCGGTCGTCGCGTCCTTCTCGCGCAGCCGCAGCGCCGAGTCGCGGGTGCCGTCGCGCAGCACGCCGACCGTCATCCGGACCTCCTGGCGGTCCGGGTGCTCGGCCACCCACTTCGTGAGCTTCGCGTCGCTGAGGCCCTCGGGGACGGACGCCTCGGCGGACGGCGGCAGCATGAGGCGCTCGACGGTCAGCGCGCAGCCCACGACGGCGTCGGGCCACGCGATGGTGCCGAGGAACTCGTCCAGCGGCTTGTCGGCAGGGATCTCGTCCTGCTCGATCGGGGTGAGGCCGGGGGCCTCCTGCTCGCCCTCCAGGCCGAGCTGGGCGGCGAGAGCGGGTTCCTGGGCGCGCAGCGCGGCCGTGTCGACGAGGGCGAAGAGGCGAGCGGGCTGGTCCCAGCCAAGCCCGGAGGCGTACTCGTCGATCTCGAGTACGGCGCGGGTGAGGGGGCTCGCTGCCATGGGAGTGTTGGACATGGTCACAATCCTGCCTCGTTCCTGCCCCGAACCGGGAACTGAGTAAAGCGTGAGTAAGTTGCATAGGTGATGGGTCCGCGATCTCGGGGGCCCGACCGACCGAATATCGAACTTCGAGGTGCACACCTTGGCTTTCCAGATGCCGGACCGCGGCGGGGGCCCGACGGGACCGCGGATCAGAGTCGGCCGCCCCTCCCGGCGTGCCCGGACGCTGTTGTTGACGCTGGGCGTCCTGGCCGTGCTCGGCATGGCCTTCGTCATGTTCGCCGGGTTCTGGACCGACTGGCTCTGGTACCGATCGGTCAAGTTCTCGTCCGTCTTCACGACCCAGCTGTGGACGAAGATCGGACTCTTCTTCGTCTTCGGCATCCTGATGGCGCTCGCCGTCGGGGTGAACGTGTGGCTGGCGCACCGCCTGCGCCCGCCGCTGAGCGCCATGTCGATGGAGCAGCAGAGCCTCGACCGCTACCGGATGGGCATCGCGCCCTTCAAGCGCTGGCTGCTCGTCGGCGTCACCGCCCTGGTCGGTCTGATCGCGGGCGCCTCGGCCGCGAGCCAGTGGCGCACCTGGCTGATGTTCGTGAACGGTGTGCCGTTCGGCCAGAAGGACCCGCAGTTCGACATGGACGTGTCGTTCTACGCGTTCGATCTGCCCTGGTACCGCTTCCTGCTCGGCTTCGGGTTCGCGGCCGCCGTGATCGGCCTGGTCGCCGCGGCGCTCACGCACTACCTGTACGGCGGCCTGCGGATCACCAGCCCGGGCGCACGTGCCACGGCGGCGGCCACCGGGCATCTGTCCGTGCTGCTCGGCGTGTTCGTCGCCCTCAAGGCGGTCGCGTACTGGCTCGACCGGTACGGGCTCGCGGTGAAGCAGAGCGACTTCAAGGCGACGGACAACTGGACCGGCCTGAGGTACGTCGACGCGAACGCGTATCTGCCGGCGAAGACGATCCTGTTCTGCATCGCCGTCATCTGCGCGATCCTCTTCTTCGCGACCCTGTGGCGGCGCACCTGGCAGCTGCCGGTCATCGGCTTCGGCCTGATGGTGCTCTCGGCGATCCTGATCGGCGGCCTGTACCCGGCCATCGTCCAGAAGTTCCAGGTGCAGCCGAACGAGCAGTCCAAGGAAGCCCCGTACATCAAGAAGAACATCGAGGCGACCCGCAAGGCGTACGGGATCGACGGCGCCAAGCCCGTCGACTACAAGGGCAAGGGTTCCGACGACGCCAAGAAGCAGCGCACGGAGTCCGACTCCGCGGCCAGCTACCGGCTCAACGACCCGAACATCGTGTCGCCCACCTTCCAGCAGCTCGAGCAGCAGCGGAAGTACTACCAGTTCCCGACGACCCTGGACGTGGACCGCTACAACGGCCAGGACACCGTGGTCGGCCTGCGCGAGCTGAACCTGAGCAAGCTCGACAAGCGGAACTGGATCAACGACCACTTCGTCTACACGCACGGCTACGGGGCCGTGACGGCGAAGGGCACCGGCACCTCGGGAGGCGCCCCGCAGTTCACCGAGTCGGGCCTGCCGACCACCGGTGACCTGGGCGACTACAACCAGCGCATCTACTACGGCGAGAAGACGACGCAGTACTCGATCGTCGGCGGCCCGCAGAAGGAGCTGGACTACGAGCAGGACGACGGCACCCAGAAGACGACCAGCTACAAGGGCAAGGGCGGCGTCAACCTCGCCAACCCGATCAACCGCGCCGCGTACGCCGTCGCCTTCAGTGAGCCGCAGATCCTCTACTCCGGGGCCATCGGCGACGGTTCGCGGATCCTCTACAACCGCACTCCGAAGGAGCGCGTCGAGGCCGTCGCGCCGTGGCTGACGATCGACGGCGACCCGTACCCGACGGTCGTCAACGGCAAGATCAAGTGGGTGATCGACGCCTACACGACGTCGAACGGCTATCCCTACGCGTCCCGTACGACGCTGGGCGACAGCACCGCCGACTCGCTCAACGAGGCCGACAGCCAGCGCGCCGTGGTGGCCCAGCAGAACCAGGTCAACTACATCCGCAACTCGGTGAAGGCGACCGTCGACGCGGGCACGGGCGAGGTCAAGCTCTACACCTGGGACGAGAAGGACCCGGTCCTGAAGACCTGGAAGAAGGCCTTCCCGGGCACCGTCGAGCCCAAGAGCGCGATCCCGGCCTCCCTGAAGGAGCACCTGCGCTACCCGCAGGACATGTTCAAGGTCCAGCGCGAGCTGCTGAGCCTCTACCACGTGACGAACTCGAACCAGTTCTACAACGCGTCCGACGCGTGGCAGGTGCCGAACGACCCGACCAAGAAGGACAACAGCGCGGTCCCGCCGTACTACCTGTCCATGAAGATGCCGGGTCAGACCAGCCAGCAGTTCTCGCTGACGACGACGTTCACGCCGAGCGGCAGGCCCAACCTGAGAGCCTTCATGGCGGTCGACGCCGACGCGACGAGCAAGGACTACGGCGCCATAAGGCTGCTCAGAGTCACCGAGGACAAGGTCGCGGGACCCGAGCAGGTGCAGAACACGCTCAACTCGTCGAACACCGTGGCCAACTGGGT
This sequence comes from Streptomyces sp. SDT5-1, assembly GCF_052245995.1. Classification (NCBI taxonomy): domain Bacteria; kingdom Bacillati; phylum Actinomycetota; class Actinomycetes; order Kitasatosporales; family Streptomycetaceae; genus Streptomyces; species Streptomyces sp. SDT5-1. Next base: position 5,467,536 of record NZ_CM125963.1, read on the forward strand.
GCGCGACATGAAGGGCGCCGACTCGACGGTCCTGTACGGCAATCTGCTGACGGTGCCGCTCGACAACGGCTTCCTCTATGTGGAGCCGATCTACGCACAGGGCCGCAATGCGGAGTACCCCCTCATGCGCAAGGTGGCCGTCTCGTACGGCAACAAGATCGGCTTCGCGGACTCGCTGTCGGAGGCGCTCAACCAGGCGTTCGACGTGAACGGGTCCACGCCCGCCGAACCGGAGAAGCCCGGCAGCTCCCAGCCGCCGGCGAACTCGACGGTGAAGGAGGCGCTGTCCGACGCCGACAAGGCGTTCAAGGACGGGCAGAAGGCCCTGAAGGACAACGACTGGACCGCCTACGGCGAGGCCCAGGACCGGCTTCAGGACGCCCTTCAGCGCGCCGAGGACGCGCAGAACAAGGCCGACAAGGCGGCCGAGGACAACAAGAACGACAAGAGCGGGGACGACAAGGAGGCGTCAGGCGGCTGACCGGTCAGGTGACCCCTCCGCGCCGTGGTACGGTTTCAACACAACGGCGCGGGGTGGAGCAGCTCGGTAGCTCGCTGGGCTCATAACCCAGAGGTCGCAGGTTCAAATCCTGTCCCCGCTACTAAAGATCGAAGGCTCGGAGGCTACGGCTTCCGGGCCTTCGGTGCGTCGGGGCCCCTGCCGTCATGGGCCGCTGGCATGTGCGAAGCATGTGCGAACGCTGCTCCCCTCGGGGGGAGTTGAGAAAACTGTGTTTCACTTGTCTCCCTGTGGGCATGTCGACAAAACGCTGAAGTGACCTCACTGGCTGCGGTATACCAGGTGTACCCAGGTTGCAGGTGGTGCGACGATGGACGTTATGGGGGACAAGGCAACTCTGTTGGAGACAGGGCGGTTTGTGCAGCCGACTGATCGGGACGAACCCGGCGAGGCTGCGGAAGAAGCACGCCAGCGGCTGGCCGCGGAGGCCGGCGACGTCGAGGCGATGAGCGTCCTCGGCGCCATGCTGCTGCGCCGCGGAGATCTCGACGGAGCCGAGCCCCTCCTGCGTGCTGCCACCGGAGCCGGTGACCGGGCCGCGGCCAACAACCTCGGAGTCCTGCTCCACCAGCGCGGATACGCGGAAGAGGCCGCAGGGTGGTGGCGGATCGCCGCCGTCGCGGGTTCCGCGCCCGCCGCGCACGCCCTCGGACGGCACTTCCGCGAGCGCGGCGACGAGCCGGCCGCCGAGTACTGGTTGCGCCAGGCCGCCGAGCACGGCCACACCCTGGGCGCGTACGCGCTCGCCGACCTCCTCGAACACCGCAGCGACGTCGGCGCCGAGCGCTGGATGCGAGTCGCGGCCGAGCGCGGGCACCGCGAGGCCGCGTACCGGCTCGCGCGCGCCCTCGACCGCAAGGGCGGCACCGACGTGCTCGTCTCCGGTGGCGAGAAGAACCCGGCGGAGGAGGCCGAGCAGTGGTACCGGCAGGCCGCCGCGCGCGGGCACCGGCGGGCCGCGCTGCACCTCGGTTCGATCCTGGAGAAGCGCGGCGAGCTGAAAGAGGCCGGGCGCTGGTACCTGACGTCCGCCAAGGACGGCGAGGCGCGCGCCGCGTGCGCCCTCGCGTTCCTGCTGCGGGACGCCGGTGACGAGGAGAGCGCCGCCGTGTGGTGGCTGCGGGCCGCCCAGGACGGCGACGGCAACGCGGCGAACGCGCTGGGCGCGCTGCACGCCGAGCGCGGCGAGACGCAGACCGCCGAGCGGTGGTACCGCGCCGCGATGGACGCGGGCGACAACAACGGCGCGTACAACCTCGGGCTGCTCTGCGCCGAGCAGGGGCGCACCGCGCAGGCCGAGGGCTGGTACCGGCGCGCCGCCTACGCGGGTCACCGTGAGGCGGCGAACGCGCTCGCGGTGCTGCTCCTCCAGAACGGGGACGCGGTCGGGGCCGAGCCCTGGTTCTCCAAGGCGGCGGAGGCCGGGAGCGTCGACGCGGCGTTCAATCTCGGGATCCTCTACGCGAGTCGGGACGACGAGGCGGCGGCGCTCCAGTGGTACGAGCGGGCCGCGGCCGGTGGGCACACCGAGGCGGCGTTGCAGGCCGGGATCGCGCGGCAGCGCGAGGGGGACGAGCAGGCCGCCGAGCGGCACCTGCGGTGCGCCGCGGGCGGCGGGAGCGGGGAGGCGGCGTACCGGCTCGCCTCGCTGCTCGACGTGCGGCGGCCGCCGGCGGTGCGGCACGAGCTGGGGGAGCCGGTCACCGAGAAGAGCGAGTGCGAGGAGTGGTACGAGCGGGCCGCCGAGCACGGGCATCGGCGGGCGCAGGTACGGGTCGGGATGCTGGCCGCCGCGCGGGGTGATGTGGTGGAGGCGGCGCGGTGGTACCGGGAGGCCGCGGAGGCCGGGTCGCGGAACGGGGCGTTCAACCTGGGGCTTCTCCTTGCCAGGGAGGGGAGTGAGCCGGAGGCGGCGTTGTGGTGGACGCGGGCGGCCGATGCGGGGCATGGGCGGGCGGCGCTGCGGCTCGCGCTGCTGTGTGCGCGGCGGGGGGATCTCGCCGAGGGGCAGAAGTGGGCGTCGCGGGCGGTCGAGCTTGGTCCTGCGGAGGTCGCGGAGCGGGCGGGGCGTCTGCGCGATGCGCTCCGGCAGGAGTTGTCGGCGTAGTCCGGCGTTTCGGGCCGCGCCGGGGGCGGGCCTGACGGGGGTGCGGGCGGCGTCGGTGTTTTTCGGCTGCGCCGGGGCGGGGCTTGTGGTGTGTCGCGGCCTGCGTCGGTGTTACCGGCTGCGCCGGGGCTGAAGCCGGACGTGTGTGGCCTGCGCCGGTCGCCGCCTTGCCCACCCTGCCGCCCTGGGGGGGGGGGGGGCTACCCGTAGCCGTTGCGGTTGCCCGTCGGGCCGACGCCCCCGGAGGGGGCGGGTGGGTGGGAAGTGGCGTGTCGGTGGGCGTGTGCCCGGAGGCGCGGCGCACGGGGCCTCGGCCCAGCCGTGCGGCCCGTGCGCCGCGCCGCACCCCCAGGTCCCCCGCGGAGCGGTTTGCGCTGGTCGGGGGTGTCCCGTAAGGTTGTGTTCACCGACGCGGGGTGGAGCAGCTCGGTAGCTCGCTGGGCTCATAACCCAGAGGTCGCAGGTTCAAATCCTGTCCCCGCTACTGAAGGCCTGAGGCCCGGAGCCAGTACTGGTTCCGGGCCTCAGGTGTGTTCGGGGCTACTTGTGGCCCACCGCCTCCTCGTACAGCTTCCGGTTCACCGTCCTGGACTCCGGCAGCGGGTCGCCCTCCGCGACGCCCGCCGCCTTGTACGCCGCCTGGAGGCGGTCCGTCGTGCCGGAGCGGATCTCCCAGTCCATCCGCAGGGACGGCGTCTCCTCCAGGACCTTCTTGTCCGTCTTCAGCATGCGCGCCAGCTCGGACACGAACGCCGGGTCCTTCTTGTAGTCGTCCCGGAAGTACGTGTTGACCGTACGGATGTACGCCCGGAGGAGTGCGACGCCCGCGTCCGGGTCCTTGGTGAGGAGGCTGGGGCCGAACAGCATGCCGCCCAGCGGTTCGCCCAGGGGCTGCCCGCCGAGGAACGCGTAGCGCTTGTCGCCGTCGACCTTGCGCCAGATCGGGTCGAGGAGCCAGGCCGAGTCGACGCCCCCGTTCTGGAGGCCGGTCAGCACGTCCGCCGAGCCGAGCTGCTGGAACTGGATCTTGTCGAGTCCGCCGCCGTGCTTCTTCAGGGCGATGTTCATCGGGTACGAGGCCACCGACCCCTTGCCGATCAGCGTGCCCATCTTCTTGCCCGCCATCCGCACCTGCGACGCGCTCTGCCCGTCCTTGAGTCGCACCCACAGGCCGCTCTTGGACTTGGGGTCGGGGGAGAAGTTGCCGGACACCCACTTGATGTCGAAGCCGCCGAGGATGCCGTTCATGACGGCCGCCTCCGGAGCCGCCCACTGCGCGTCGATCTCGCCCTTGGCGAGCAGCGGCAGCGCGTCGGGCGTGGGGAGGACCTTGAGCTTCACGTCGAGGCCCTCCTTCTTGAACTCGCCCTTCTCGACCGCCATTTCGAGCGGCGCCACGTACTCCGCGCTCAGCGTGCCCGTGGCGATCGTCAGCCTGCGGGGCTTGCTCAGCTTCTGCGGCGCGGGCGCGCCCTTGTCGCAGCGGGCCGGTTTCCGCTCGGGGGAGCGGTCCTTCGGATCGGTCCAGGAGTCCGCGCCGCAGCCCGCGACCGCCTTGATGGCCCGGGGCTTGGCCGCCGCGTCGGACGGGGTGTCGGTCTTGGCGCAGGACGTCGTGCCGAGCAGTACGGCGCAGGCCGCGATCAGGGTCGTACCTACGTGTCTGGTGCGCATGGAGCCTCCGTACACGGAACCGAGGGGAGTCGGGGGAGTCAGGACTGGCCGCGGCCGCGGTCGCGCGGGGCCCACGGGGTGAGGAACCGGCCCGCGAGGCGCACCAGTTCGGAGAAGAGCACGCCGAGGACGGCGACGCAGACGATGCCGACGAACATCACGTCGTTCTGGAAGAGCGCGCGGGCGTCGAAGATCAGGTGACCGAGCCCGTCGTTCGCCGCGATCTGCTCCGAGGCGACGATGACCAGGACCGCGACGCCCGCCGCGATGCGCGCCCCGACCAGGACGGCGGGCAGCGACGCGGGGAGCAGGACGTGACGGAACATCTGCCAGGGAGAGGCACCGAAGACCTGGCCGGCGTCCCGGTGCCCGGTCGGCACGGAGATGACCGCCGCCATCGTCGAGATCCATACGAAGAAGAAGACCGTCGCCGCGACGAGCGCGATCTGCGGGCCCTCGCCGAGCCCGAACATGTTCAGGAAGATCGGCAGCAGGGCCAGCTTCGGGACGACGTAGAGGGCGTCGAGGAGGGGTTCGAGGGCCGCGCGGACCAGGGAGATCGAGCCCATGAGGAGGCCGAGGAGGTAGCCGGACACCGTGCCGATGACGTAGCCGGCGAGGACCCGCTTCAGGGTCGCCCAGACGTCCGGCCACAGCTCGCCGTCGGCCGCACGCTGCCAGCCGTCGGCGAGGATCGTGGACGGGGCCGGGTAGACGCGCTCGTCGATCCAGGACTGGGAAGCCGCGAGCTGCCAGAGCAGGATCAGGACGACGGGGACCGCGATCGCGAGGGAGAGTTCGAGGGCGCGGCGCCTGCGGCGGGCGCGCGTGGGGTGCAGCTCCTCCGGGCCCGGGGCGCGGACCAGCAGGTCCTGCCCCGCCTTGGTGGTGGCGGTCGGCGCGCTCATGCCGGCACCGCCTCCTGGCGCACCTCGCCGCGCAGCAGGTCCCACAGCTCGCCCTTCAGGGCCGTGAACTCCGGGGTGTCGCGGATGTCGCCGGTGCGCGGGCGCTCGAACGGCGGCCTGCGCTCGGCGATCACCCGCCCTGGCCTGGCCGACATCACGAGGACGCGGTCGCCGAGGACGATCGCCTCCTCCAGGCTGTGCGTGATGAAGAGCGTGGTGGTCTGCGTGGTCTGGGTGAGCTCCAGGAGTTCGTCCTGGAGGATCGTGCGGAGCTGGGCGTCGAGGGCCGCGAAGGGCTCGTCCATCAGCAGGATCTCGGGCTCCACGGCCAGCGCCCGCGCGATCGCGACGCGCTGCCGCATGCCGCCGGAGAGGGCGGCGGGGTAGGCGTCGGCGAAGTCCGCGAGGCCCATCCGGGCGAGCCAGTCGCGGGCGCGGGCGTTCGCCTCCTTGCGGGGGACCTTCTGGATGTCGAGGCCGAAGCGGACGTTGGCCAGGACCGTCTTCCAGTCGTAGATCCCGTAGTCCTGGAAGATCATCGCGGCCGGGCGCGGGCTCGTCGTACGGATCTCCAGGGTGCCGGTGGAGGGGCGGGTCAGGCCCGCGGCGATCCGGAGCAGGGTGGACTTCCCGCAGCCCGAGGGGCCGACCACGCAGACGAACTCGCCGGGGGCGACCGTCAGATCGAGCGGACCGAGCGCGTGCGTGGAGCCGAAAGTCCGGGTGAGTGCGCGGGCTTGGAGCTTGGGATGCATGGGCCCTCCGGGGTGCGGCGGATTCTCGTGGGCGCTTGATGGTGGGCGACCGCGAGAATATGACGACCCGTCAGATTGCGGAAGGGGGTGCGTGGCCGGCTCATGCAACGCGAAGGGCCCGCACCGTACGGTGCGGGCCCTTCGGAAGAGAGGGGGTGGGCGGTGCTACAGCTTCGCCGCGCAGTTCGGGCACAGGCCCCGGTACGTGACCTCGACGTCCGAGATCGTGAAGCCGAAGCGCTCCTCGGACGGCAGGGCCGTCAGCGGGTTCCCCGTCGGGTGGACGTCGCGGATCTGGCCGCACACGTCGCAGACCAGGTGCTGGTGCGGCCGGTGCGCGTTCGGGTCGTACCGCTTCGCGCGCTTGTCGGTCGCGACCTCGATCACCTCACCGAGCGAGACCATCTCGCCCAGCGTGTTGTAGACGGTGGCCCGTGAGATCTCCGGGAGCTTCGCCGTGGCGCGCGCGTGCACCTCGTCGGCGGTCAGGTGCACGTGGTCCCCGTCGAGGACCTCGGCCACGACGCGCCGCTGCGCGGTCATGCGCCAGCCGCGCCCGCGCAGCCGTTCCAACAGGTCACTCATGAGGACCAGCCTAACAGTCAGGGGACCTGGGCCCCGATCGGGTGTGACTTTGGAGCTTTCCTTGACTTAGACATTGTCAATTGTAGGATCGAGCTCGGCTATAGCCAAGCGACAGGACGACTCGGGAAGGGCACCCAATGTCCGAGAATCAAGAATTTGTGACGGACCCCAACGCGGAGGCGGGCGGTTGTCCGGTCGCGCACGGTCGTGCCGCGCACCCCACGCAGGGTGGTGGCAACCGTCAGTGGTGGCCCGAGAGCCTCAACCTCAAGATCCTCGCGAAGAACCCGGCGGTGGCGAACCCGCTCGGTGAGGACTTCGACTACGCCGAGGCGTTCAAGTCCCTGGACCTCCCGGCCGTGAAGCGGGACATCGCCGAGGTCCTGACCACCTCCAAGGACTGGTGGCCGGCCGACTTCGGGCACTACGGCCCGCTGATGATCCGCATGGCCTGGCACTCCGCCGGCACGTACCGGATCAGCGACGGCCGCGGTGGCGCGGGCGCGGGTCAGCAGCGCTTCGCCCCGCTCAACAGCTGGCCGGACAACGGGAACCTGGACAAGGCCCGCCGCCTGCTGTGGCCCGTGAAGAAGAAGTACGGCCAGAGCATCTCCTGGGCCGACCTCCTGATCCTCACCGGAAACGTCGCGCTGGAGACGATGGGCTTCAAGACCTTCGGCTTCGCCGGTGGTCGCGAGGACGTGTGGGAGCCGGACGAGGACGTCTACTGGGGCCCCGAGCAGATCTGGCTCGACGACAAGCGCTACACGGGCGACCGTGAGCTCGAGGACCCGCTCGGCGCCGTCCAGATGGGCCTCATCTACGTCAACCCGGAGGGCCCGAACGGGAACCCGGACCCGATCGCCGCGGCCCGCGACATCCGTGAGACGTTCCGCCGCATGGCGATGAACGACGAGGAGACCGTCGCCCTCATCGCCGGTGGTCACACGTTCGGCAAGACGCACGGCGCGGGCGACGCCGGCCTGGTCGGCGCCGAGCCCGAGGGCGCGCCGATGGAGCAGATGGGCCTCGGCTGGAAGTCCGGCCACGGCAAGGGCAAGGGCCGCGACGCCATCACGTCCGGCCTCGAGGTCACCTGGACCGAGACGCCCACGCAGTGGAGCAACTACTTCTTCAAGAACCTCTTCGAGTACGAGTACGAGCTCACGCAGTCGCCGGCCGGCGCCAACCAGTGGGTGGCGAAGAACGCCGAGGCGATCATCCCGGACCCCGAGGACCCCTCGGTCAAGCGGCTTCCGACGATGCTCACCACGGACCTCTCGCTGAAGTTCGACCCGATCTACGAGCCGATCTCGCGGCGCTTCTACGAGAACCCCGAGGAGTTCGCGGACGCCTTCGCCCGCGCCTGGTTCAAGCTCACGCACCGTGACCTCGGCCCGGTCGTCCGCTACCTCGGCCCGGAGGTCCCCTCCGAGGAGCTGCTCTGGCAGGACCCGCTGCCGGCGCGCGAGGGCGAGGTCATCGACGCCTCCGACATCGCGACGCTCAAGCAGCAGGTGCTGGCCTCCGAGCTCACGATCCCGCAGCTGGTGTCCGCGGCCTGGGCCTCGGCCTCGTCCTTCCGCGGCGGCGACAAGCGCGGCGGTGCCAACGGCGCTCGCATCCGCCTGGAGCCGCAGCGCAACTGGGAGGTCAACGACCCGGAGAACCTCGCGCAGGTGCTCCGCGTGCTCGAGGGCATCCAGGAGTCCTTCAACGCCGCGGGCGGCCGCAAGGTCTCCCTGGCCGACCTGATCGTGCTCGCGGGCTCCGCGGCCGTCGAGCAGGCCGCCAAGGACGGCGGCGTCGAGATCGAGGTCCCGTTCACGCCGGGCCGTGTCGACGCCACGCAGGAGCAGACGGACGTCGAGTCCTTCGCGGCCCTCGAGCCGAAGGCCGACGGCTTCCGCAACTACGTGGGCAAGGGCCAGCGCCTCCCGGCGGAGTTCCTGCTCACCGACAAGGCGAACCTGCTGACCCTCAGCGCGCCCGAGATGACCGTCCTCGTCGGTGGTCTGCGTGTCATCGGGATCAACGCGGGCGGGTCGAAGCACGGTGTCCTGACCGAGCGTCCGGGCGTCCTGACCAACGACTTCTTCGTCAACATCACCGACATCGACACCCAGTGGAAGTCGACGACGAAGGCGCAGGACGAGTTCGAGGGCCGCGACGCCTCGGGTCAGGTCAAGTGGACCGGCACCCGCGCCGACCTGGTCTTCGGTGCCAACTCCGAGCTGCGTGCCCTCGCCGAGGTGTACGCGAGCGACGACGCCAAGGAGAAGTTCGCGAAGGACTTCGCCGCCGCGTGGAGCAAGGTCATGGACCTCGACCGGTTCGACGTGCGCTGAGCGCGTCACCGCGTGAAGTGAAGTGAGTGAGAGGGCCGGTTCCCCTTCGGGGGAGCCGGCCCTCTCGCCGTACCGCTGCTATGCGGGGAGCGGCGCGGTCCGCTGTCGCTCCGGGGCCCAGTGGCGGATGATGTCGCGGACCGAGACGATGCCGACGGGCTCCTGGCCGTCGAGCACGATCAGGTGCCGGAAGCCGCCGTGCGCCATCGCGGCGGCGGCCTCCTCCACGGTCCACGACGGGGCGGCGAAGACGACGTCCGTCGTGGTGTGCGTGCCGGCCGTCTCGAAGTCCGGATTCTGGTTCCCGCCCAGGGCGTTGAGGATGTCGCGCTCGGTCAGTATCCCGATGCCGATGCCGTCCGGGTCGAGGACGACGGCGGCGCCGACGCGGCGTGCGGACATCAGCCGGGCCGCCTGGCGCAGGGTGTGGTTGGGGCCGATGGTGAGGACCATCGTGCTCATGGCGTCACGGACGAGCATGGATGGAGCCACCTTCCTGTGTGGGCACCTGTGACCGGGCTCGTGCGGTACGAGAAACGGTTCACAAGTTCACAAGTGGGGGGACTCTCAGAGTCGCAGGCAAAGGGAGAGTCAACAAGGGGGCGCGAGAAGCGAGTTCGGGCGCACGGGTCGGCCCGATGCGCGTGCGCCCTGCCCGGCTTCGGACGTGGGTGACGTCAGACGTGCAGGTAGCTGAGCAGCTGGTCGTGCAACAGGCCGTTCGAGGCCGCCGCGTTGCCGCTGTGCGGACCGGGGCGCCCGTCGAGGCCGGTGTAGCTGCCGCCCGCCTCGGACACCACGATCGACGGCGCCGCCATGTCCCACAGGGAGAGCTCCGGCTCGGCACACAGGTCGACCGAGCCCTCGGCGACCATCATGTACGGCCAGAAGTCGCCATAACCGCGCGTGCGCCACACGGCGCGCGTCAGGTCGAGGAAGCCGCCGAGCCGCCCCTGCTCCTCCCAGCCCGACAGCGAGGAGTACGCGAACGAGGCGTCCTCCAGGCGGCTCACCTTGGAGGCGTGGATCCGGGACGCGGAGGTCAGGCTGCGGCCCGTGTACGCGCCCGCGCCCTTCGCCGCCCACCAACGGCGGTTGAGGGCCGGGGCGGAGACGACGCCGACGACCGGCTGGTAGCCGCCCTCGCCCGCCTCCATGAGGGAGATCAGCGTCGCCCACACCGGAACGCCGCGCACGTAGTTCTTGGTCCCGTCGATCGGGTCGATGACCCAGCGGCGGGGGCCCGAGCCCTGAATCCCGTACTCCTCACCCAAGATCGCGTCGCGCGGCCTGGCCCGCTGGAGGTTGCCGCGGATCAACTCCTCGGCGGCCTTGTCGGCCTCGCTCACCGGAGTCATGTCCGGCTTGGTCTCCACCTTCAGGTCGAGGGCCTTGAACCGGTCCATCGTCGCGGCGTCGGCGACGTCCGCGAGGACGTGGGCGAGACGCAGATCATCTTGGTAGTCGGGCATGAGTGAACAGTATCGATCGAGGTACGCCGACTGCTACAGGGACCGGTCCGGCGGCGGGACGGGGGCGGGTGGTGCGGGCCCTTGACAGTGCGTACGAGCGCGTCAACTGTGGCTGTACAGGCCTGACGGACCCGGCGGACCGGGGAGGCGACGATGCCTGCAGCGCGGGAATCCCTACTGGACGCGGCCTACACGGCGCTCGCGCGGAGGCCGTGGGGCGGGGTGCGGATGGTCGACGTCGCGGCCGTCGCCGGGGTGTCGCGGCAGACGCTCTACAACGAGTTCGGCAGCAAGGAAGGGCTTGCGCGGGCGCTCGTGCGGCGGGAGGCGGACGCGTATCTCGCGGGGGTGGACCGGGCGTTGAAGGAGGGCGGGCTCGATGCCGTCGCGGAGTGGACGGTGGCGAGTGCGCGGCGCAATCCGTTGGTACGGGCGGCGCTCACGGGGTGCTGGAGCGAGCGGTTGCCGTCTCCTACGTTGTCGGCGGTGCCGTCGTCGTCGTCCGTGCCGGCGCAGCGGAGGGCGGACGGGCCGTTGCCGGGGCCGGGGGATTTCGTGGCGGCTGTACGGGATCGGAGCGTGGCGGCGCTCGGTGTTCCCGGTGGTCCGAAGCCCGATGCGGAGTCGCTCACGCGGGACTGTGAGGTGGCGGTGCGGTTGGCGTTGTCCTGCGTGATGGCTCCGCCGGGGGAGGGTGGGGTGGGGCGGCTGGTCCGTGACGCGCTGGGCCCTCGGCCTCGCTGACGACTTTGCCGTGGCCGACGGCCGGTTTCCGCGGCGCCGGGGGCCGGAACCTTGCCGTGGCCGGCGCCCGACGCCCGGTTTCCGCTGCACCGGGGTGCCTGTGCTTTGCCGTGGCCGGCGCCTTCCGTGGATTCGGCCTGCACCGGGCGCCGCCTTGCCCACCCTGCCGCCCAAGGCGGCATGTTGCCCAAGTCGGGTGCGGCCGACCGTGGGCGGGTGGGAGGCCGTTCCCGCGGCCGATTGCCCAAGGCGGGGTGCGGCCGACCTCGGCGGGTGGGGAGCCGTTCCGGCGGCGCTTGCCCGAGGCGGGGTGCGGCTACCGGTAGCTGTTGCAGTTGCCCGTGGCGGGGGCGGCTCACCGTAGCCGTTGCGGTTGCCCGTGGCGGGGGTGGCTGCCCGGCGGGGTGACGCCCCTGGAGGGGGCGGGTGGGTGGGATCTTGGGCGGCGGAGTCGAGAGGGTAGGCGACGGGGGCCTGGCCGGGGCGGCGCAGGTGGGTAAATCGAGCCCCTGCGGCGTTTGAGCAGCGGGGTCCGGGGCGGAGCCCCGTGACGTGGGCGATCGGGGGCCTGCGGGTTCGGGTAGGTAAATCAAGCCCCTGCGGCGATTGAGCAGCGGGGTTCGGGGCGGAGCCCCGAGGCGTAGGGCCGTGAGGCCGGGGCTGCCGGGGCAAGCCCCGTTGCGCGGAGCCCCAAGGCGTAACGCCGGTGCGGCATGACAGGCGCGGGGTTCGGGGCGGAGCCCCGAGGCGTAGGAGCGGGGGGCCGTCAGTGGGCGGAGCCGCTTAGTTGGAGGCCGATGACGCCCGCGATGACGAGGCTGATGGAGACGATCTTGAGGACCGAGACCACGTCGCCGAGGAAGATCATGCCGTAGATCGCCGTGCCGGCCGCGCCGATCCCCGTCCACACCGCGTACGCAGGCCCCACGTCCAGCTTCTTGAGCGACAGGGTCAGCAGCCCGAAGCTGCCCAGCGCGAACGCAGCGAACGCGACCGTCGGCCACAGCCGCGTGAAGCCGTGCGAGAGCTTGAGGCACACGGCGAAACCCGTCTCCAGGATCCCCGCGACGATGACCAGCAGCCACGCCATGTCCTTGTGCCTCCCGCGTTCCACTGATCATCGTGCGTCCGGCTTGGTGCGATTATGCCCTTACCGGAGCGCACCGGCAGTAAACAGGACTGAGGTCAGTCCCCCTCGCGCCGCTCCCGCGTGGCGAGCAGCCGGCGCAGCGAGTAGAGCCGGGCCGGATCGGCGTGCCCCTCCGCCACGTACGCGTCGAGCGCGCAGTCCGGCTCGTCGTGGCTGCACGCGCGCGGGCAGTTCTCGGTGCCGGGCTCCAGATCGGGGAAGGCGTGGATGACCCGCGACGGGTCCACATGGTGCAGGCCGAAGGAGCGCACGCCGGGCGTGTCGATCACCCACCCCGCGTCCCCGGACAGCGGCAGCGCGAGGGCCGATGTGGTCGTGTGGCGGCCGCGGCCCGTGACCGCGTTGACGTGGCCCGTCGTACGCCGCTGGTCGTCCGGCACCAGCGCGTTGACCAGCGTCGTCTTGCCCACGCCCGAGTGCCCGACGAACGCCGTGACCTTCCCGTCGAGCTGCTCGCGCACCCGCGCCACCGCCGTACCGTCCTCCAGCTCCTCGCGGCTGGTGACGACGTAGGGGATGTCCAGATCCCCGTACAGGTCGAGGAGCTTGGACGCCGGTGCCAGGTCGGACTTGGTCAGGACGAGGAGCGGGTCGAGGCCGCCGTCGAACGCCGCCACGAGGCAGCGGTCGATCATGCGCGGGCGCGGCTCCGGGTCGGCGAGCGCGGTGACGATGGCGAGCTGGTCGGCGTTGGCCACGACCACCCGCTCGTACGGGTCGTCGTCGTCCGCCGTGCGCCGCAGGACGGAGCTGCGGCTCTCGATGCGGACGATGCGCGCGAGCGTGTCCTTCTTGCCGGACAGATCGCCGACGACCGAGACCCGGTCGCCGACGACCGCGGCCTTGCGGCCCAGCTCACGCGCCTTCATCGCGGTCACGGGGACGTCGTCGATGAGGACGGTGAGCCGCCCCCGGTCGACCGTGAGGACCATGCCCTCGGCGGCGTCCTCGTGCTTGGGCCTGATGTTGGTCCGCGGCCGGTTGCCCTTGCGGTTCGGGCGCTGCCGGATGTCGTCCTCGTCGGTGTGCTTGCCGTAGCGGCGCATCGCGATACGTCCCTACGCCCCGACGCTGTCCGTCCGGAGCATGGCGGCCCACATGTCGGGGAAGTCCGGCAGCGTCTTCGCGGTCGTCGCCACGTTCTCGATCTGGACGTCCTTCACCGCGAGCCCGATGATCGCGCCCGCCGTGGCCATCCGGTGGTCGTCGTACGTGTGGAAGATCCCGCCGTGCAGCTTGCGGGGGCGGATGTGCAGGCCGTCGGCGGTCTCCGTGACGTCACCGCCCAGCTCGTTGATCTCCTTGGTGAGCGCGGCGAGCCGGTCGGTCTCGTGCAGCCGCAGGTGCGCGACGCCGCGCAGCGTGGACGGCGAGTCGGCGAGGGCGGCGACGGCGGCGATGCCGGGGGTCAGCTCCCCGACCTCGCTCAGGTCGACGTCGATGCCGTGCACCGCGCCGGACCCGGTGAACTCCAGGCCCCTGGCGGTCAGCTCGCAGCTGCCGCCCATCCGCGTGAAGATCTCGCGCAGCGCGTCGCCGGGCTGCGTGGTGTGCTCGGGCCAGTCGGGGATCGTGACCCTGCCGCCGGTGACCAGGGCCGCGGCCAGGAACGGCTGGGCGTTCGAGAGGTCGGGCTCGATGGTGATGTCCCGGCCGAGCAGGGCGCCGGGCGTGACCCGCCACACGTTCGCCTCGCCGCCGGACTCCGGGGTGTCGACCTGGGCGCCGACCGCGCGCAGCATGTCGACCGTCATCCGGATGTGCGGCATGGACGGCAGCGCCGAGCCGACGTGCCGTACCTCCACGCCCTGGTTGAAGCGCGGACCCGACAGCAGCAGGGCGCTCACGAACTGCGAGGACGACGAGGCGTCGATCTCGACCGGGCCGCCCTCCAGGGCGCCCGCTCCGTGCACGGTCAGCGGGAGCGCGCCGCGCCCCTCGTCGTCGATCCGGGCGCCGAGCACGCGCAGCGCGTCGATCACACCGTGCAGCGGACGCTCGTACGAACGGGGGTCGCCGTCGAAGCGGATCTCGCCGTCGGCGAGCGCGGCGACCGGCGGCAGGAAGCGCATCACGGTGCCCGCGTTGCCCACGTCGACCGTGGCGGGACCCCGAAGCCCGGACGGGATGACGCGCCAGGCCTCCCCCGAACCGTCGGGGCCCACGCCCTCCTCGATGCCCACGCCCATCGCGCGCAGCGCGCCCGCCATCAGCAGCGTGTCCCGGGAGCGCAGCGGGCGGCGCAGCCAGCCCGGCTCCGCGGCGAGTGCGGCGAGCACCAGCGCCCGGTTGGTGACGGATTTGGACCCCGGCACCTGGACCGTCGCGTCGACGGCCCCGCTCGCGAGGGGGGCGGGCCAGAGGGCGGTGTGGGCGGGGTTCGTGGTCATGCCCCAACTCTAGTCGGCCCCCGCGAAGCCACCTGCTCACAGCCCCAGCAGCCAGCGACCTCCGCCGAGCAGTGAGCACAGTGAGACGGCGTGGAAGAAGAACAGCCACATGCCGGCCGGGACGTGCGTGAGGCGCGAGAGCTGGTCGGCGTCCGAGTCGCCCGCGCCGCCCCGCCTGCGCTTGCTCTGCAGCTCGAACGCGGGACGTACGCCGCCAAGGAGCAGGAACCACACGACGGTGTACGCGAAGGCGGCCTGCACCTGCGGCCCCGTCAGCCAGGAGACCAGGACGAAGGCGGCGCCCGTGACCACCACGGTCAGCGCCCCGTACGCGTTCCTGATCATCACCAGCATCGCCACGAGCAGCGCCGTCGCGAGCCACAGGAGGAGGGTGATGTGGCCCTCGGAGAGCAGCGCGGCGCCGCCGAGTCCGAGCAGCGGCGGGGCCGTGTACCCGGCGGCGGCCGTCAGGACCATGCCGAGACCGGTCGGCTTGCCGCGGCTGACGGTGAGGCCGCTGGTGTCGGAGTGCAGCCGGATGCCGTCGAGCCTGCGGCCCATGACGAGCGCGATCAGTCCGTGGCCGCCCTCGTGGGCGATCGTGATCGCGTTGCGGGTCAGCCGCCAGAGGGAGTGCGGCACGATCGCGGCGAGCGCGAGCACGCCGGTGGCGATCGTCACCCACTGGTCGGGGTCGGACTGGGTTCCGAAGATCCGGTCCCAGAGGCTGGAGTCCATGGGTGGAGGCTGCTCCCGTTCGGGTTCGGTGGCGGGTCGGCATCTGGCACTGTGGCACGTATGTGCGGACGTTATGCATCGAGTCGCAGGCCCGAGGATCTCGCAGGAATCTTTGAGATCGAGAAGTGGGAGCCGGAGGAGGCCTATGAGGCCGACTACAACGTGGCTCCCACCAAGGAGGTCTACGCGGTTCTCGACCGCCCCGTGAAAGACGCCGAAGACCGGCGTCCGGTTCGCCAGCTCCGCAAGCTGAAGTGGGGTCTGGTGCCCTCGTGGTCCAAGACGCCGGAGGGCGGCGCCCGCATGATCAACGCGCGGGCCGAGACGGTGCACGAGAAGCCCTCGTACCGGCGGGCCTTCAGCAGCCGGCGCTGCATCCTGCCGGCCGACGGTTATTACGAGTGGGTGACCGCGGCGGCCGAGCGCGACCTGGAGGTCGAGGGCAAGAAGAAGCGGCCCCGCAAGCAGCCGTACTTCGTGACGCCCGCGGACGGCTCGGTGTTCGCGATGGCGGGGCTCTACGAGTTCTGGCGCGACCGGACGCTTCCGGACGAGCATCCGCTGGCGTGGTGGGTGACGTGCTCCGTGATCACCACCGAGGCGGAGACGGCGCCGCTCGGCGTCGCGCCCGAGGAGGGCCCGCGCTCGCTCTCCGACATCCACCCCCGGATGCCGCTGATGCTGACGCCGGACCGGTGGGACGACTGGCTCGACCCGGCCCGCACGGACGTCGACGACCTCCGCACCCTCCTGGCCCCGCCCCCGGAGGGCCTGATGCGGGCGTACCCCGTGTCCACGGCGGTGAGCAACGTCCGCAACAACGGCCCCGAGCTGTTGAAGGAGCTGGAGGGCCCCGAGGAGGGGACGCTCTTCTGAGGCGTGGGCGGTACCGGCACCGATCATGTGCACCATGAGCAGGTGACACGTAGCGAAATCATTGCCACCGAAACCGGCGACGCCCGCATCACCTGGCACGCCGCCAAGAAGCCGAGGCTCACGCTCGCCGTCAGTCACGGTGCCGGGGGCGGCATCGAGGCGCGCGACCTCCAGGCCCTCGCCGCCGTCCTGCCCGCCCACGGAGTGACCGTCGCGCTGGTCGAGCAGCCATGGCGGGTCGCGGGGAAGAAGCTCGCGCCCGCGCCGAAGACGCTCGACAAGGGGTGGCACGGGGTCTGGCCCGCGCTCGCGGCGCCCGGCCTCCCGGTGATCGCCGGAGGCCGCAGCGCCGGCGCCCGCGTCGCCTGCCGCACCGCGGGCGACCTCGGCGCCGCCGCCGTCCTCGCGCTCAGTTTCCCGCTGCACCCGCCGGGCAAGCCGGAGAAGTCGCGGGCGGAGGAACTGCTCGGCGCGGGCGTGCCGACGCTCGTCGTACAGGGTGGCAACGACCCGTTCGGCAGGCCCGCCGAGTTCCCGGAGGGCGCCGCGTACGAACTCGTCGAAGTCCCGCACGGGGACCACGGCTTCGCCGTGCCGAAGCGCGCCGACCTCACCCAGGACGAGGCCCTCGACGTCATCACCGACGCCGTCGTGAAGTGGACCGGATCACTCGCCTAGCGATCGGGAATGTTGAGGACGGGACGACTGTTGTGCGGACTGTCGGTGCACACAGTTCGTACGAGAGGAAGTCCGCCGCATGGGTTCAGTCGCTTGCCCCAGCCGTGCCACCGCTCCTGACCTGGAGTGGAGCGTGCTGAGCGCGGCCAAGACCGCTCCCGTTCGGGCGGCGGGCGGACCGGATCGTCGTCTATCCTCCGATTCGAGCGGGGTCTCCTTCGGCTCCGCCACGTCGTTCGAGGAGGTGGGTCCGGTCACAGGGACCGACGCAGGGACCGAGCACGGCCAGGCGGACGAGCGCCCGGAGAGCACGGAAGAGCGCAACGCGCGCTTCGAGCGGGACGCGCTGGAGTTCCTCGACCAGATGTACTCGGCCGCGCTGCGCATGACGCGCAATCCGGCCGACGCCGAGGACCTGGTGCAGGAGACGTACGCGAAGGCGTACGCCTCGTTCCACCAGTTCCGCGAGGGCACGAACCTCAAGGCATGGCTGTACCGGATTCTGACGAACACCTTCATCAACTCGTACCGCAAGAAGCAGCGCGAGCCCCAGCGCAGCGCGGCCGAGGAGATCGAGGACTGGCAGCTGGCCAGGGCCGAGTCGCACATGTCGACCGGTCTGCGCTCCGCGGAGTCGCAGGCGCTCGACCACCTGCCCGACTCGGACGTGAAGCGGGCCCTGCAGGCGATCCCCGAGGAATTCCGCATCGCGGTCTATCTCGCGGACGTAGAGGGCTTTGCGTACAAGGAGATCGCGGACATCATGGGAACACCCATCGGTACGGTGATGTCCCGGCTGCACCGTGGCCGACGCCAGCTGCGCGGCATGCTCGAGGACTACGCCCGTGACCGCGGGCTCGTCCCGGCCGGTGCCGGTCAGGCGAACGAAGCGAAAGGCTCGGGCTCATGAGCTGCGGAGAGCCGCACGAGACGGACTGCAGTGAAGTCCTGGACCATCTCTACGAGTTCCTCGACCACGAGATGCCGGACAGTGACTGCACCAAGTTCGAGGTGCACTTCGAGGAGTGCTCCCCGTGCCTGGAGAAGTACGGCCTCGAGCAGGCCGTGAAGAAGCTGGTCAAGCGGTGCTGCGGCCATGACGACGTGCCCACCGATCTGCGGGCCAAGGTCATGGGGCGCATCGACCTGATCCGCTCGGGTCAGACCACGCCCGAAGAGGGCATGGGCAACCCGCTCGCCTGAGCACCGCAGTTCACCCGATCGTGCGAATCCGGGGCCCGCGGCCCCGGTAATCCCCGCGATGCGGCGCGAGCGCCTTCCCACGCGTCCTATTCTCCCTGAACTGGACGCCTTGGGGAGGGAGTTGGGGCATGCGGTCGGTTCCGCCTGTGGCCCGCGCGTATGTGCTCCTCACCGCCGGTGTCGCCGCGGTCTGCGCCGCCCCCGCCCTCTCCGCCGCCACTCCGTGGCCCGGCGTCGTCCTGCTCGCCTGCCTCTACGCGGGGTGCGAGCAGGTCGGCCGCTGTCGGCTGCTCGGGCGGCGCGCGCCCCGGGGCATGGGGACGTTCTTCCCCGTGCTGCTCGCCGGGGCCTTTCTGCTGCCGCCCGCCGCCGCCGCGCTCGTCGCGCTGCCCGGCGCCCTCCTCACCCGTGTCGAGCGGCGGCCCGCGTGGCTGCGCAAGGTGTGGCGCGCGGGCCAACTCGCCCTCGCCTGCTGGGTGGCGGCGCGGGTCTTCGCCGCGCTGGGCGGGCCCGCGGCGGTCGCCGAGCCCCGGTTCCCCGACGCGCTGGTGCCAGGCGGTGCCGCCGTGCTCGCGTTCTGCGCCGCGCTCACCGTCCTCGACGGGGGCGTGCTCGCCACCGCCGAGCGGGTGCCGCTGCGCGCCGCGTGGCGCGGTCTGTTCCTGCGGATGCTCGCGCCGGTGGCCGCGCACGGGCTCGCGGGCCTCGTCATGGCGATGATGTGGACCAGCTCGTACGGCCCCGTCGCCGCGCTGCTCGTGCTGCTGCCGATGTACATCTCCTGCTGGGTGTTCGCCCAGTACCAGCGGGAGCGGGCGGCCCACCAGGCCACCATCCGGGCGCTGGTGCAGGCCGTCGACATCAAGGACGGCTACACACGCGGGCACAGCGAGCGGGTCGGCCAGGCCTCGATGATGATCGCGCGCGAACTCGGGATGGCGGGGGAGCGGGTCGAGGCGCTGCGGTTCGCCGGGATCCTGCACGACGTGGGAAAACTCGGCGTCCCGACCCGGCTGTTGCGCAAGGACGGCCCCCTGACCCCCGAGGAGCGCGAGGTCATCCAGCTGCACCCCGAGTACGGGCACGAGATGGTGCGCGGCATCGCCTTCCTCGGAGAGGCGCGGGCGGCGATCCTGCACCACCACGAGCGGCTCGACGGCAGCGGCTATCCGTACGGGCTCGCGGGCGCGCAGATCCCGGAGTTCGCCCGGGTGGTGGCGGTGGCCGACGCGTTCGACGCGATGACGTCCACGCGCACGTACTCGCGGGCGCGGCCCGTCGCGGTGGCGCTCGCCGAGCTGGAGCGGTGCGCGGGCTCGCAGTTCGACCCGGAGATGGTGGCCGCGTTTGTCCGGGTGCTGGCGCGCGAGGGCTGGAACCCCGTGGTCACGGCGGACGAGCCGGCAGTCCCCTCGCCGCGCGCGGAGGGCCTCGCCGCCCCACCGGCGGCCTCCCGGTGAGGGGTGGGCGCGGGCTGCTGGCGGGGGTGTTCGGGGTCGCCGTCGTCGTGGCCGCCCTCGCGCTCGGGGACACCGTCTGGCACGGCGTCGTCGAGCGGGGGTACGGGCTCGCGTTCGGGGTGCTGATCGCCGTCGGGGAGCTCACGCGGTGGGGCGGCGCCGAGGACCGGGAGGCCGCGCCGCTGGGCGCCGCGGGGGCGCTCGCGTACGCGCTGCTCGGCGAGGTCGCGGGGCGGCCCACGCACCACGGCGCCGCGCAGGTCGTCGCGGTCGTCGTCGCGGGCACGCTCGTCGGCTGTGTGCCGTACGTGGCGCGCGGCAGGGGCGCCTCGCTCGACCACGTGGCGCGGCGCGTGCTCACCGTCGGGTTCGCCGCCGTCTGCTTCCAGCCGCTCTACAACCGGGGCGTGCTCGAGGAGTGGGTCGGCCACGGCTCGTACTACGCGCTGCTGATCGTCGGCCTGCTGGTGCTCACGACGCTGTGCGACGCCCTGCTGGCCGCCGTCATGGCGCACGCCAGGACCCGCTGGCCCTTCGGGCCGCTGCTCCGCGACGAGCTGCGGGCGACGCTCGGGATCGGCTCGGCGGTGTGCGCGACGGGCGCGGTGATGGCGCTCGCCGTCGCGGTGGCCGGGCTGTGGGCGCTGCCCCTGATCAGCCTGCCGCTGCTGCTCACCCAGTTGGCGTTCCGCAGATACTCCGTGGTCAAGACCACGTATCGGCAGACCATCACCTCATTGGCCCGCGCTACCGAGATCGCCGGCTACACGCCGCACGGCCACGCCCGCAGGGTCGCCGCGCTCAGCCGCGCCGTGGGCCGCGACCTGGGGCTCTCGGGGCCGGATCTGACCGTGTTGGAGTACGCCGCGCTGATGCACGACATCGGCCAGCTCTCGCTCCTCGACCCGGTGGCGGAGGGCGCCACCGCCGCGCTGCCGCCCGCCCAGCAGCGCCGGATCGCGCTGCTGGGCGGCGCCGTCGTCCGGCAGACCGGCGTCGACACCCAGGTGGCGGTGGTGGTCGAGCGGCAGGCCGACCCCTACCGCGAGCAGCCGCTCACGGCCCGGATTGTGCGCACAGCGAACGCGTACGACGAGATGGCGAGGGAACAGGGACCTCAGGGGCCGCTCAGGGCCCTGGAGAGCCTGCGCCTGGCCACCGGGCGCGACTATCAGCCGGAGGTGGTGGAGGCCCTGGCCAGAGTGGTTTCCCAGCCTGGTCTGAGCCTAGGGTCGGTGGGGTAACCCATGGGTAATGAGCGGTCGTCCGGCCGTACGTGGTTGGATGCGAACCAGGTAGAGAACTCGGCGTCCGGGGGCACAGGCCTCGAGTATCGGCAGGCGGGAATCGTGAGGATCTTCGGCAAGGGACGGCACCGGCCCTCCGCCTCCTGGCGGCAGGCCACGGATCGCGCGTTCACGCTGATCGGCGACGGCCGGTACGAGGACGCGGGGGCGCTGCTCACCCGCGCGGCCGACCTGGAGCCCTGGCTGTCGGAGTCGTGGTTCAACCTCGCGCTGCTGCACAAGTTCCGGCACGACTGGGAGCAGGCGCGCACCACGGGCCTGCGGGCCGTCGCCCTCCTGGAGAAGGAGAGCGGGGCACCGGACTGGTGGAACGTGGGCATCGCCGCCACCGCGCTCCAGGACTGGCCGCTCGCGCGCAGGGCCTGGCAAGCGTACGGGCTGAAGGTGCCGGGCGGGGTCACCGCGGCGGGCGAGCCGACCGGCATGGACCTGGGGAGCGCCGCCGTGCGGCTCTCCCCGGAGGGCGAGGCCGAGGTGGTGTGGGGGCGCAGGCTCGACCCCGCGCGCATCGAGGTGCTCTCCATCCCGCTGCCGTCGTCCGGCCGCCGCTGGGGCGAGGTCGTGCTGCACGACGGCGTCCCGCACGGCGAGCGGACCACCGCGACCGGGCACTCGTACCCGGTCTTCGACGAGATCGAGCTGTGGGCGCCCTCGCCGGTGCCCACCTGGGTGGTGCTGCTCGAGGCCGCCACCGAGGCGGACCGGGACGCGCTGGAGCGGCTGGCCGCCGACGCGGGCTTCGCGGCGGAGGACTGGTCGTCGTCCGTGCGGCTCCTGTGCCGTACGTGCTCGGAGTCCCGGATGCCGTCCGACGAGGGCGACGGCACGCACCTCGACCCGCACGACCACAGCGAGCCGGGGCACCCCGGGCCGCTCGGGCACAGGACCGACGGGCAGCTGTGGGTGCCGGAGCGGGAGTGCGGGGTGGCCGCGCCGGCGTCCCTGGTGCGGGGGCTGCTCGACGGGTGGGTGGCGGATTCGCCCGACTCCCGTGACTGGCGTGACCTCGAAGAGGTCTGTTAGCCGAGGGCCGGGGTGCGCGGGGCGCGGCCCCCGTACCCTGTAAAGGTTCGACCCCCGTTTTTCCCAGGAAGGCTTTCGTCCCCCATGGCTCAGCAGGACACCGATCAGCAGCACGCGGCCGTGCTCCCCGTGGACGACGAGGGCTTCGTCATCGACACCGAGGACTGCGAGGCGCGGGAGGCGGCGTACCGGGAGCGCGGCACGTCGCGGCCGATCACCGTCGTCGGGAACCCGGTGCTGCACAAGGAGTGCAAGGACGTCACCGAGTTCGACGACGAGCTGGCCAAGCTCGTCGACGACATGTTCGCGAGCCAGCGCACCGCCGAGGGCGTGGGCCTCGCCGCGAACCAGATCGGCGTCGACCTGAAGGTCTTCGTGTACGACTGCCCGGACGACGACGGCGTGCGGCACACCGGTGTCGTCTGCAACCCGGTGCTGCGCGAGCTGCCCGCCGAGCAGCGCCGCCTCGACGACTCGAACGAGGGCTGCCTCTCCGTGCCGACGGCCTACGCCGAACTGGCTCGCCCCGACTACGCGGTGGTCGACGGCCGGGACGAGAAGGGCAACGCGATCACCGTGCGCGGCACCGGCTACTTCGCGCGCTGCCTCCAGCACGAGACGGACCACCTGTACGGGTACCTCTACATCGACCGCCTGTCGAAGCGGGAGCGCAAGGCCGCGCTGAAGCAGATGGACGAGGGCACGCCGCGCTACCCCGTGGTCGCCAACGCCTGAGAAACCTTCACATCTCGTCCGCATATCGACGGTTCGAGGTCCTTCGCAGTACGCGAACGGGATGCCGAGCGGCGTCCGGCTCCGGGTGACTCCCCGGCCGGGCGCCGCTTTTCCGTGCCCGCGCACACGCTGCCGTACGCCCGCGTGTGCGAACAGGATCAGCCGCACGTGATCCATATTCAGTCATCTAAGGGGACGAATCGCGTAGCGAGGGGTAGTGAGGGGAGCAAATCCGTTCCCAGATCGGTCAGTTGTAGTGCTGAATA
The DNA here is from genome assembly GCF_052245995.1 of Streptomyces sp. SDT5-1. Taxonomy (NCBI): domain Bacteria; kingdom Bacillati; phylum Actinomycetota; class Actinomycetes; order Kitasatosporales; family Streptomycetaceae; genus Streptomyces; species Streptomyces sp. SDT5-1. The sequence continues at coordinate 5,490,475 of NZ_CM125963.1, forward strand.
GAAAGCGCGGGGATACGCAACGGCGCGCGCCCGGCAGTGCGGGAGGGGCGTACGCCCACACGCGGCAGAGAGGGGTTTGTACGTGCGTTATCCACAGACAGCGGTCCCAGCGGCACTGGCACTACCGGTGATCGAGGACGCGTTTCCTCGCAATCTGCATCCGTATTGGCCCAAGCTGCAGGAGACAACGCGCTCCTGGCTGCTCGAAAAACGGCTGATGTCACCGGACAGGGTCGAGAAGTACGCCGACGGCCTGTGCTACACGGACCTGATGGCCGGCTACTACCTGGAGGCTCCCGACGACGTGCTGGCCGCGATATGCGACTACAGCGCGTGGTTCTTCGCCTGGGACGACCGGCACGACCGCGATGTGATCCACGGAAGGACGGCGAGCTGGCGGCGGCTCGCCGTCCAGCTGCATGCGGCGACCGAGGCGCCCGAGCTCCACCTGGACCACCCGGACCCGCTGGTCGCGGGCTTCGCGGACAGCGTGCAGCGGCTCTACGGCTCGCTCAGCAGGACCTGGAACGCGCGCTTCGCCCGCCACTTCCACGTGGTGATCGACGCGTACGACCAGGAGTTCAGGAACCGGATCGCGGGCACGGTCCCGACGGTCGACGAGTACATCGAGCTCCGCAGGAACACGTTCGCGCACTGGATCTGGCTCGATCTCCTGGAGCCGAGCGCCGGGTACGAACTCCCCACATGGGTGCGGAAGAACGAGGCATTCACGCGCGCGGCACTCGCCTGCCAGGATTTCTCCGCCTGGTACAACGACCTGTGCTCGCTGCCCAAGGAACTCGCGGGAAACGAATTGCACAACCTCGGGATAAGCCTCATCCGGCACGAGAACTATTCGCTTGCGGAAGCGACCGAAGAAGTGCGCCGAAGGGTTCAGGGAACCATCGACGATTTCCTCGAGGCGGAGCGGGAGGTGGAACACCTCGCGGCCGTTACGGAGAACGTGGGAACGCACGGAAAGGAACTCGCGGCGGCCATTCGGCTGTGCGTCGCGAACATGCGGAACTGGTTCAGTTCCGTGTACTGGTTCCACCACGAATCCGGTCGCTATCAGGTCGACAGTTGGGACGACAGGGCAACTCCGCCCTACATCACCGACGTCGCGATGGAAAACACGGATCAAGTAGGTGAGCGCACGTGACCGTCGACTCCACGCTGCCGGCCCCCGCGCCGAGCACCGAGCCCGAGCAGCCGCCGCTCGCCCCCGGCGGCGCGCCGCTCATGGGCCACGCCTGGAACCTGCTGCGCGACCCGCTGGCCTTCCTGGCCGGGCTGCGCGACGGCGGGGACGTGGTCCGGCTGCGGCTCGGCCCGAAGACGGCGTACGCGGTGAACGATCCGGAACTGGTGGCCACGCTCCTCAAGAGCCCCGACTTCCTGGTCGGCGGCCCGCTGTGGGAAACCATGGGCGTGCTGCTCGGCAAGGGCGTGGCGACCAGCAACGGGCCGCTGCACAGGCGGCAGCGGCGGGCCGTCCAGCCCGCGTTCAGGATGGACAAGATCCATGAGTACGCGGCCGTGATGGAGCAGGAGGCGCACGCCATGGCCGCCCGGTGGGAGGACGGGCAGACCGTCGACATCGGCGCCGAGGTGTTCCGCACGGCGACCCGGATCGTGGCGCGGTCCGTGCTCAGGGTCGACTCGATCGACGAGCGGGCCGACCGGCTCAGCGCCGCGCTGCACACGGTCTTCGAGGGCCTGTACCGGCGGATGATCCTCTCCTTCGGGCCGTTGTACCGGCTGCCGCTTCCGGCCAATCGGCGATTCGAGAACGCGCTGGCCGATTTGCATCGCCTGGTCGACGAGATCATCGCCGAACGGCGGGCGCAGACGGCCTCCGGTTGCAATCCGGACGACCTGCTGGCGGCATTGCTCGACGACCGGGACGAGAATGGCGCGCCGGTCGGCGAGCAAGAGGTGCACGACCAAGTCGTGTCGCTCGTCGTGGCGGGCGCCGAGAATGTGGCGAAGACGCTGACTTGGGTCTTCCAGCTCCTGGCCGAACACCCGGACCACGAAAAGAGGTTGAGCGACGAACTGGAATCCGCCACGCGTGGTCGTCCGGTCGCTTTCGGTGACCTGAAGGAACTCGCATATATGCGGAACCTCGTCACCGAATCCATGCGAATACGGCCCGCCGTATGGATATTGACGCGGCTCGCCGCCGTCGACACCACGCTCGGTGGGTATCGCATTCCGGCCGGGGCGGACATCGTCTACAGCCCGCTCGCGATGCAGCGCGATCCGCGTGCGTTCCGTGACCACCTGACGTTCGACCCCGACCGCTGGCTGCCTGAGCGGGCCGCGGACGTGACGCCCGCGGCGCACGCGCCGTTCAGCGTGGGCAACCGCAAGTGTCCGGGGGATCACTTCAGCATGGCCGAACTGTCGCTGGTCCTGGGCGCGGTGGTGCAGAAGTGGCGGCTGTTCCCGACCCCGGGGACGAACGGCGCCGCCAGGATCGGGATCACGCTGCAGCCCAAGGACGCGCGGCTGATGGTGCAGGCGCGCGGCTGAACTCCCGGGCTAGCTCGCGAGCTTCACCCGGAAGGTCCTTCTGAAGGCGTTGGGCGTCGTGCCCAGCGCCTTCATGAACTGATGGCGCATCGCGGCGGCGTTCCCGAACCCGGCGCGCACCGCGATCGCGTCCACGGTCTCGTCGGTCCGCTCCAGCAACTCCTGCGCGAACAGCACCCGTTGACGCAGCAGCCAGCGGTACGGGGTCGTGCCGGTCTCCTGCTGGAAGCGGCGGGCGAAGGTGCGCGGCGACATGTGCGCACGCGCCGCGAGCTCCTCCACGGTGACGGGCTCGTCCAGGTGCCGCTCCATCCAGCCCAGGACGTCGCCGACCGTGTCGCAGCGCGTCGGGGGCAGCGGCCGCTCCACGTACTGGGCCTGCCCGCCGTCCCGGTGGGGTGGTACGACCATGCGGCGTGCGATGGCGTTCGCGACCTCGGCGCCGTGCTCGGTCCGCACGATGTGCAGGCAGGCGTCGATGCCCGCGGCCGTGCCCGCGGAGGTGATGACCTGCCCCTCGTCGACGTACAGCACGTCGGGGTCGACGCGGGTGCGCGGGAACTGGATCGCCAGCTCGCGCTCGTACCGCCAGTGCACCGCGCACCGCCGCCCGTCGAGCAGCCCCGCGGCGCCGAGCACGAACACGCCCGAGCACACGCTGAGGACGCGCGCGCCCCGGTCGACGGCCCGCCGCAGGGCGTCGAGCAGCTCGGGCGGATAGCCCTCCCGCGGCCGGTCGGCGGCGGGTACGGCGATGAGGTCCGCCTCCTCCAGGCGTTCGAGCCCGTACGGGGTGGAGACGGTCATGCCCGGCACATGGGTGCCGAGCGTCGGACCCGCGGCGGAGGCCACCGCGAAGTCGTACACGGGAAGCCCGGCCTCGCTGCGGTCGAGGCCGAACACCTCGCACACGACGCCGAGTTCGAAGGGGTGCACGCCGTCGAGCAGCACCGCGGCCACGTTGTTCAGCATGCCTGCCAGTGTGCCGCACAACTGGCAGTAATTCGAGGGTTGATGACAGTCCTGCCACTGCCGCCCGCCCCCGAACCGGCGGACAGTGGAGGACATGACCACAGCGATGAACTACCTCGCCGTCCTCTTCGTCTTCCTCCTCCTGGCCTCCCCGTCCCTGTACGGGATGGCCCACGACCGCCGCATCGACCGCCAGCTCCGCGCGGCGGGCCGGGACGCCGAACGCCCGTCCCGTCGCGCGGAGTTCACCGAAGCCGCCTAGAAGTCCTCGTCGAAGCCGACCGAGCCCTCGACCGCCACCTGGTAGGCGGACGGGCGGCGTTCGAAGAAGTTGGTGAGCTCCTGGACGCCCTGGAGCTCCATGAAGGAGAACGGGTTCTCCGAGCCGTAGAGCGGGGCGAAGCCGAGGCGCTGGAGGCGCTGGTCCGCGACGCACTCCAGGTACTGGCGCATCGAGTCGGTGTTCATGCCGGGCAGGCCCTCGCCGCACAGGTCGCGGGCGAACTGGAGCTCGGCCTCGACCGCCTCGCTCAGCATGTCCGTGACCTGCGTGCGCAGCGCGTCGTCGAAGAGCTCCGGCTCCTCCTTGCGGACCGTGTCCACCACGTCGAAGGCGAACGACATGTGCATCGTCTCGTCGCGGAACACCCAGTTGGTGCCGGTGGCCAGGCCGTGCAGGAGGCCGCGGCTGCGGAACCAGTAGACGTAGGCGAACGCGCCGTAGAAGAACAGGCCCTCGATGCACGCCGCGAAGCAGATCAGGTTGAGGAGGAAGCGGCGGCGGTCCGCCTGGCTCTCCAGGCGGTCGATCTCCTCGACCGAGTCCATCCACTTGAAGCAGAACTCGGCCTTCTCGCGGATGGACGGGATGTTCTCGACGGCGGCGAAGGCCGCCGCGCGGTCCTCGTGGTCGGGGAGATAGGTGTCCAGGAGCGTCAGATAGAACTGGACGTGCACGGCCTCCTCGAACAGCTGGCGCGAGAGGTACAGGCGCGCCTCGGGGGAGTTGATGTGCTTGTAGAGGGTGAGGACCAGGTTGTTCGCCACGATCGAGTCGCCCGTCGCGAAGAACGCGACCAGGCGGCCGATCATGTGCTGCTCGCCCGGCGACAGCTTCGCGAGGTCGGCGACGTCCGAGTGGAGGTCGACCTCCTCGACCGTCCACGTGTTCTTGATCGCGTCGCGGTAGCGCTCGTAGAAGTCCGGGTAGCGCATGGGGCGCAGGGTCAGTTCGAAGCCCGGGTCGAGCAGGTTCTTCTCAGTGGTCTCGGGAGAGGTGGTCATTACTGGCAGGCCTCGCAGGACTCGGGGTTTTCCAGGGAGCAGGCGACGGCGTCGGGCTCCGCCGGCTGGACGCGGGCGGCGGCCCGCGCGATGCGCGTCGCGGGGCGCGAGCGCAGGTAGTACGTCGTCTTCAGGCCCGACTTCCAGGCGTACGCGTACATCGAGGAGAGCTTGCCGATGGTCGGCGTCTCCATGAAGAGGTTCAGGGACTGGGCCTGGTCGAGGAACGGGGTGCGCGCCGCCGCCATGTCGATGAGGCCGCGCTGCGGGATCTCCCACGCCGTGCGGTACAGCGCCCGGACCTCGTCGGGGATCCAGGTGAAGCCCTGCACCGAGCCGTTGGACTCGCGCAGCGCCTCGCGGGTCTGCGCGTCCCACACGCCGAGCGCCTTGAGCTCGTCGATCAGGTACCCGTTGATCTGGAGGAACTCGCCGGACAGCGTCTCCCGCTTGAACAGGTTGGAGACCTGCGGCTCGATGCACTCGTAGACGCCGGCGATCGAGGCGATCGTGGCGGTCGGCGCGATGGCGAGGAGCAGCGAGTTGCGCATGCCGACGTCGGCGATACGTTCCCGCAGCGCCGCCCAGCGCTCCGGCCACGTCAGCTGTACGTCGTAGTGGTCGGGGTGCAGCACACCGCGCGCCGTACGGGTCTTCTCCCAGGCGGGCAGCGGGCCATTGCGCTCGGCGAGGTCGGCCGACGCCTCGTACGCGGCGAGCATGATGCGCTCCTGGATCCGCGTGGACAGGGCCTTCGCCTCGGCCGAGTCGAACGGCAGCCGCAGCTTGAAGAAGACGTCCTGGAGGCCCATGGCGCCCAGGCCCACCGGCCGCCAGCGCGCGTTGGAGCGGCCCGCCTGGTCGGTCGGGTAGAAGTTGATGTCGACGACGCGGTCGAGGAACGTGACGGCCGTGCGGACCGTCTCGTCGAGCCGCTCCCAGTCGATGCCGCCGTCGGCGACGAAGGCGCCGAGGTTCACGGACCCGAGGTTGCAGACGGCCGTCTCGCCGTCGTCCGTCACCTCCAGGATCTCCGTGCAGAGGTTCGACGAGTGGACCGTGTGACCGGGCTCGGCCGTCTGGTTGGCGGTGCGGTTGGCGGCGTCCTTGAAGGTCAGCCAGCCGTTGCCGGTCTGCGCGAGGGTGCGCATCATCCGGCCGTACAGATCGCGGGCGGGCACCGTCCGCTGCGCCTTCCCCTCGGCCTCGGCCCTGCGGTACGCGGCGTCGAACTCCGCGCCCCACAGGTCGACGAGCTCGGGCACGTCGGCGGGGGAGAACAGCGACCACGGCTCGTCCGCGTTCACGCGGCGCATGAACTCGTCCGGGATCCAGTGGGCCAGGTTGAGGTTGTGGGTGCGGCGCGCGTCCTCGCCGGTGTTGTCGCGCAGCTCCAGGAACTCCTCGATGTCGGAGTGCCAGGTCTCCAGGTAGACCGCCGCCGCGCCCTTGCGGCGGCCGCCCTGGTTCACCGCCGCCACCGACGCGTCGAGCGTCTTCAGGAACGGCACGATGCCGTTGGAGTGCCCGTTCGTGCCGCGGATCAGCGAACCGCGGCTGCGGACGCGGGAGTACGAGAGGCCGATGCCGCCCGCGTGCTTCGAGAGCCGGGCGACCTGGTGGTACCGGTCGTAGATCGAGTCGAGCTCGTCCAGCGGCGAGTCGAGCAGGTAGCAGCTCGACATCTGGGGGTGCCGGGTGCCGGAGTTGAAGAGGGTGGGGGAGGAGGGCAGATAGTCCAGGCGGCTCATCAGGCCGTACAGCGACCCCACCTCCTCCAGGGCGCGCACGGAGTCGTCCTCGGCGAGCCCCGCGGCCACGCGCAGCATGAAGTGCTGCGGGGTCTCGATGACGTGCCGGGTGATCGGGTGGCGCAGCAGATAGCGGCTGTGCAGGGTGCGCAGGCCGAAGTAGCCGAAGCGGTCGTCGCCCGCGGTGTCGATCAGCGCGTCGAGGCGCGCCGCGTGCACCCGGACGAACTCGGCGGTGCGGTCCGCGATCAGGCCCTCGCGGTGGCCGACCGCGACCGACTCGGTGAAGGACGTGACGCCCTGCGAGGCGGCCTCGGCGGCGATGGAACGGGTGAGCAGGCGGGCGGCGAGCCGGGAGTAGTCCGGGTCCTCGGAGATCAGACCGGCCGCGGCCTCCGTGGCGAGATCGCGCAGCTCCGCGGTGACTGCCCCGGCGGAGCCCCGCGCCGAACGGCCGCGCAGCGCGGCGGCGGCGACTCTGCCGGGGTCGGCGTCGGGGAGGTCGGCGGTCAGCTCGGTCAGGGTGCGCAGCAGGGCTGCACCCGGGCCGTCCTCGGGGGTGGCTGAGACCGGTTCGGCGGGCGGCGCGATGGTCACGTGGAGGCTCTCCCTCGCTCGGCTCGGGGCCTGCGGGGAGGAGGTGGCAGCGCGGGCGCACGGGCCCTCGTCCACCGGCCCTTTCCGCGAGGCCCGGACGTCGTCGACGCCCGGGCCGGGCGGCTCGGGCGTACCGTCGGCAGGTCATCGGACTCGCGCGGGCGTTTTTGTACGCCTACGCACACCGTTGCGGGACAGTTCCGGATTCGCACCGGATTCCCCTGCGGCGACAGCGAGAGCGAGCATACATGTTGTGTCGGGCTTTCGCGTCAGCCCCATATGTTGTGTCGGCGCGGCCCGGAGGCCGGACCGGCTAGAGCCTCAACTCGTACGCCCGCAGCGTCACTTCCGGGATCGGGTCCCAGTCGCGGTCCGGGATCCGGGTGAAGCCGAGGCGTTCGTAGAGCCGGTGCGAGGCCGTCGCCACGGGCTGCGTGCACAGCACCACGGCCTTCTTCCCGGCCGCCCGCGCCCGCTCGACCACGGCCCGCACGAGCGCCTCGCCGACGCCCTTGCCGCGCGCCTCGACCGCCACCGCGAGCATCCGGAACTCGGCCTCGCCGGGCCGTGACACCTCCGCGTACGGGTGGTCGTGCGTGGGGACGTACGTGACGCCGCCGAGGATGCGGCCCTCAGGGCCCTCGGCGACGAGCACCTCGGCCTGCTGCGCGCGCTTCTCGACGTCGCGCAGCTGGGCGGCGTACCAGTCGTTCTCGCCGTCCGCGAGGAGCCCGCTGCCGAGGTAGGCGCGGGCGATCAACTCACCGAGGTCGGCGTACTCTTCGGGGCGCACAGTTCTGATCACGTCGTCATGGTTACGTGACGTGCGGCGGTGCCCGCAATGCTTTCCCGGAAACGCGTCGGGCCCCTCCGCGACGGAGGGGCCCGACACCTGTACCGGTAACCGCGTGACTAGTGTCCTGAGCCCGCGCCGACGGTCGGCAGGTCGACCTGGACGCCCTTGTCGCCCGCGTCCGCCGTGTAGTCCGCGGGGGACGTCTCGTCGACGCCGTCCGGGGCCTTCACGGCCTTCAGGACGAAGGTCAGGACGACCGTGACGAGGACGTTGAGGACGAACGCCGTCATGCCGATGTAGCCGATCTGGCCGATCCCGGGGATCTCCGCCGAGGAGCCGCCGAAGTGGGCCTGCGTCGGCGAGGCCACCCCGTACGCGGCGAGAGTGCCGTAGACCATGCCGACCGCCCAGCCGGCGAGCAGCGCCCAGCGGTGGAACCAGCGCGTGAACAGGCCGCCGACCAGGGCCGGGAAGGTCTGCAGGATCCAGATGCCGCCGAGGAGCTGGAAGTTGATCGCGACCGTCTTGTCCATCGTGAGGACGAAGGCGAGCGCGCCCACCTTCACCAGCAGCGAGACCAGCTTGGAGACCTTGGTCTCCTGCTCGGGCGTCGCGTCCGGCTTGAGGAAGTCCTTGTAGATGTTGCGCGTGAACAGGTTCGCCGCGGCGATGGACATGATGGCCGCGGGGACGAGCGCGCCGATGCCGATGGCCGCGAACGCCACGCCGGTGAACCAGTCGGGGAACATGTCCTCGAACAGCTGCGGGATCGCCAACTGGCCGTTCTGCACCTTGATCCCGGCGGCGATCGCCATGAACCCGAGCAGCGCCAGCAGGCCCAGCATCAGCGAGTACAGCGGCAGGATCGTGGTGTTGCGGCGGATCACCTCGCGGCTCTTCGAGGAGAGCGTCGCGGTGATCGAGTGCGGGTACATGAACAGCGCCAGGGCGGAGCCGAGCGCGAGCGTCGCGTACGTCCACGTGCCCGAGGAGCCCGGCGCGAGTCCGGCGACCGGCTTGCCCGCCGCCTCGTTCGCGGCGTCGAACTTGTCGCTCGCCGCGGCGAAGATGTGCTCGAAGCCGCCCAGCTTGATCGGGATGTAGATGATGGCCACCGCGATCACGATGTAGATCAGGGTGTCCTTGACGAACGCGATCAGCGCGGGGGCGCGGAGTCCGGACGAGTACGTGTACGCGGCCAGCACGCCGAAGGCGATCAGCAGCGGCAGGTCCTTGATGAACCAGTTGGTGTTCTCGCCGCCGCCGACGCCCATCACGTCGAGCACGGCCTGGATGCCGACCAGCTGGAGCGCGATGTACGGCATCGTGGCGAGGATGCCGGTGACCGCGACCGCGAGCGAGAGGCCCTTCGAGCCGAAGCGCCCGCGCACGAAGTCCGAGGTCGTCACGTACCCGTGCTTGTGCGAGACCGACCACAGGCGCGGCAGGAACGTGAAGATCAGCGGATACACCAGGATCGTGTACGGCACCGCGAAGAAGCCGGAGGCGCCGGCCGCGTAGATCGCCGCGGGGACGGCGACGAAGGTGTACGCGGTGTAGAGGTCGCCGCCGAGCAGGAACCAGGTGATCCAGGTGCCGAACGAGCGGCCGCCCAGGCCCCATTCGTCGAGCGAGGCCTCGTTCTCGGCCCGACGCCAGCGCGCGGCGAGGAAGCCCATGACCGTGACGGCCACGAAGAAGAAGATGAAGACGGTGAGCGCGACACCGTTGACGCCGTCGTTCACGCGCCCGCCCCTTCCGAAGTGGCCGAAGTGGCCTTACGGGCACGCTGATCGCGCTGCCACAGCTTGTACGCGAGCATCGTGAGCGCGGTCGAGATGAGCACCCAGAGCATCTGGTACCAGTAGAAGAACGGAATGCCGATCAGGGTCGGGTCGACCTTGGCGTACGAACCGACCCAGAGCATCGCGACGAACGGTGCGACCAGACAGAGAGCAATGATCACGCGGACCGGCGTGACCACCGGTTGTTTCACTTCAGGCGCATCGGACATTTCGCGGTTCCGTCCCCTCGCTGAGCAGAGATCCCACTTATCTCGTGTTTAACGCCCGGGAAATCTAAGCGAGAGTCTTGATCTATGGAACCCCCGTCCGGATAACGGACGAGCCACGAACCCCGCTCAGCAGCAGCGGAAGCCCTGTCGCGGATCCGATTCCTGGCGGTCCATCCGTATGCGCTCGAACTCGCGGCGGGAGGGCACGGGCGCCTCCGGGTGGGTCTGCCCGAGGTGCGCCACGTACCGCTCGTACGCGCTCTCGTCCGTCAGTTCGCGCACGAACCAGCGCACGTACCTAGCCACCCGTAGCACTGCTGACGCCGGCATCGCGCGCCTCCGCCTTCTCCTGTCGACTGGGGATGAGCCCGGCCGGTGCGACCAGCGTGGACTCCACGTACGGCGCCTCGCTCAGCTTCGACGCCGCGGGGTTCCTTACGTGCTTCACGCATACCCGCAGCGCGTCCAGGACCACCACGACGATGAGGAGCGCGAGGGCGGCCGAGAGGACGCCGTCCACCGTGGAGTTGGTGACCACGGTGTGCATGTCGTCCATGGTCTTGGCGGGCGGCAGGATCTTCCCGGCGTCGATCGCGTCCTGGTAGTTCGAGCGCTGCTGGAAGAAGCCGACGCGCGGGTCGGAGGAGAACACCTTCTGCCAGCTCGCGGTCAGTGTCACGACGGTGTCCCAGATCAGCGGGACGCCGGTGATCCAGGCCCACTTGAGCCGCCCCGACTTCACGAGCAGCGTCGTGCAGACGGCGAGGGCGACCGCGGCGAGCAGCTGGTTGGAGATGCCGAAGATCGGGAAGAGCTGGTTGATCCCGCCGAGCGGCTCGTGCACGCCGACCCACAGGAAGTAGCCCCACAGTCCGACGACGACGGCGCTGGTGAGGATCAGGCCCGGCTTCCAGCTGATGTTCCGGAACGGCTTGTAGACGTTGCCGAGCATGTCCTGGAGCATGAAGCGGCCCACGCGGGTGCCGGCGTCGAGCGCGGTCAGGATGAACAGCGCCTCGAACATGATCGCGAAGTGGTACCAGAAGGCCCGCAGGCCGCCGCCCGTCACCTGGGAGAAGATCTCGGACACGCCGACGGCGAGCGTCGGCGCGCCGCCCGTACGGGACAGCAGGCTGGACTCCTCGACGTTCTTCGCGGCCTGCGCGAGGTCCGCGGGTGAGATCGAGTAGCCGAAGTTCGCGACGGCCTGGGACGCGGACTGCACGCTGTCGCCGATGACCCCGGCGGGCGCGTTCATCGCGAAGTACAGGCCCGGATCGATGATCGAGGCGGCGACCAGCGCCATCACGGCGACGGACGACTCCATGAGCATGGAGCCGTAGCCGATCATCCGGACCTGCGTCTCCTTCTGGATCATCTTCGGCGTGGTGCCGGAGGAGATCAGGGCGTGGAAGCCGGAGAGCGCGCCGCACGCGATGGTGATGAACACGAACGGGAACAGCGAGCCCGCGAAGACCGGGCCGTCGCCGCGCGAGGCGAAGTCGGTGACCGCGTCCATCTTCATGGTCGGCAGCGCGACGACGACGCCGATGGCGAGCAGCGCGATGGTGCCGAGCTTCATGAACGTCGACAGGTAGTCGCGCGGCGCGAGCAGCATCCACACCGGCAGGACCGAGGCCACGAACCCGTAGATCACCATCCAGATCACGAGCGTCGACGGCGCGAGCGTGAACGTGTCGGCCCAGGAGGACTCGGCGACCCAGCGGCCCGCGATCAGTGCGATCAGCAGCAGCGCGACGCCGATGAGCGAGACCTCCGAGACCCGCCCCGGCCGCAGTACGCGCAGGTAGAAACCCATCAGCAGGGCGATCGGGATGGTCATCGCGATGGAGAAGGTGCCCCACGGCGACTCGGCCAGCGCGTTCACCACGACCAGGGCGAGCACGCCGAGCAGGATGATCATGATGGCGAAGGCGGCCACCAGCGCGGCGGCCCCGCCGAACGGGCCGATCTCCTCGCGCGCCATCTGCCCGAGCGAACGCCCGTCGCGCCGCGTCGAGAAGAACAGCACGACCATGTCCTGCACGGCGCCCGCGAAGATCACGCCGACGATGATCCAGATGGTGCCGGGCAGGTATCCCATCTGCGCCGCGAGCACGGGCCCGACCAGCGGCCCTGCCCCGGCGATCGCCGCGAAGTGGTGGCCGAGCAGCACGCGCCGGTCGGTGGGGTGGAAGTCGATGCCGTTGTTGAGCCGCTCGGCGGGCGTGGCCCGCTTCGCATCGACCTTCAGCACCTTGTACGCGATGAACTTCGCGTAGAAGCGGTAGGCGATGGCGTACGACCCGAGGGCCGCGGCCACCATCCACGCGGCGGAGACGTCCTCGCCGCGGGAGAGCGCCAGTACGGACCAGCCTGCCGCGCCCACGAGGGCGACGGCGGTCCACAGGATGATGGTTCCAGGAGAAGCGGTACGCACCGGTGGGTCCTCCCCGTCCATGCGACGACGGGAGGACCGTAAGCCAGAGGGTGTGAGCTGCGCTACACCGCGTGCGGGAAAGCGTCTACTCCGTTACCGGGCAGGGCGGTTGAGCTAGTCGGCCGGCCGCTTCAGGCGTGCGACGAACTTGTAGCGGTCCCCGCGGTACACCGAGCGCACCCACTCCACCGGGTTGCCCGAGCCGTCGATCGAGTGGCGGGAGAGCATCAGCATCGGCAGGCCCACGTCGGTGCCGAGCAGGCCGGCCTCGCGCGGCGTCGCGAGCGAGGTCTCGATGGTCTCCTCGGCCTCGGCGAGGTGCACGTCGTAGACCTCGGCGAGCGCCGTGTAGAGGGAGGTGTACTTGGCGAGGCTGCGGCGCAGCGCGGGGAAGCGCTTCGCCGACAGGTGCGTGGTCTCGATCGCCATCGGCTCGCCGCTCGCCAGGCGGAGCCGCTCGATGCGCAGGACCCGGCCGCCGGGGGAGATGTCGAGGAGCTGCGCGAGGGTGTCGTCGGCCGTCACGTACCCGATGTCGAGCAGCTGCGAGGTCGGCTCCAGGCCCTGTGCCCGCATGTCCTCGGTGTACGAGGTGAGTTGGAGCGCCTGCGAGACCTTGGGCTTGGCGACGAAGGTGCCCTTGCCCTGGATGCGCTCGAGCCGGCCCTCGACGACGAGCTCCTGGAGGGCCTGGCGGACGGTGGTGCGGGAGGTGTCGAACTCGGAGGCGAGCGTGCGCTCGGGCGGCACGGGGGTGCCGGGCGGCAGCGTCTCCGTCATGTCGAGCAGATGCTTCTTCAGGCGGTAGTACTTGGGCACGCGTGCGGTGCGGACGGGCGCCCCGCTCTCGTTCTCCGCACTGCTGACGTCGGTGCTCATGCTCCGCCTTCCCGGCTCCGGTGCCCACGCGACTCCGTGACCCCTCCTTATACCGCCCGGTGGGCGTCTGGTCTAGTCCACCCGCCGGAGCGCGGCGGGAGGCCTCAACACCCTTGCGCTGTCCGGTGGATGCGGGGCGGGTGTCGTTCCGATAACGGACGCGGAGACCTTTCTCGGCCACCCTTGACAGCCCTATTGGTCTGGGCCAAGCTCCCCGTACTGGTCTACACCATTAATGATCAGGTCCCAGTCCCATCAGCCGGATCCGCGTACGCAGACGCGTGCTCGCCGTATGTCATCGCTGTGGGTGGGGGGTTGCAGGCATCCCTGAGGAGGGTGACATGAAGCGCAAGCTCATAGCGGCTGTCGGTGTCGCGGCCATGATGTCCGCGGTCGCGGCGTGCGGGGGCGACGGCGGCAGCGACGCCGGCAAGGACCCGAAGGACCGCACCGGCGCCGTCACGGTCTGGCTGATGGTCGACGCGCAGAGCACCTGGCCCGAGCTGGTCAAGGACGTCAACGCCCAGTTCAAGAAGAAGTACCCGAAGGTCAAGGTCAACGTCTCGTACCAGCAGTGGGCGGACAAGGCCAAGAAGCTCGACACCGCCCTGGGCGGCGACAAGTTCCCTGACGTCGTCGAGCTCGGCAACACCGAGACCATGCAGTACATCCTCAACGGGGCGCTCGCCGAGATCGACCCGAAGAAGTACGACAACAGCGACACCTGGATCAAGGGCCTCAAGGACACCTGCTCCTTCGAGGGCAAGATGTACTGCGTCCCCTACTACTCCAGCGCGCGCGTCGCCATCTACAACAAGGACCTGCTGAAGTCGGCCACCGGCTCCGCCGAGCTGCCCACCGACGAGACGGCCTTCCTCAAGGCGATGAACAAGGAGACCGCGAAGCAGGGCGCCAAGGACAAGCGCTTCTCCTCGCTCTACCTGCCGGGCCGCTACTGGTACGCCGCCATGTCCTACGTCCAGGCGTACGGCGGTCAGATCGCCACGTACGACGACGGCACCAAGAAGTGGCAGGGCTCCCTCTCCGACCCCAAGTCGCAGAAGGGCATCCAGCACTTCATCGACCTGGTGAAGAAGTACAACAAGGGCGACATCACCAAGGACGAGCAGGACCACGCCAACGTCATGGCCAACGAGAAGGCCGGCGTCCTGTACGGCAACGGCTGGGAGGCCGGCTCCGTCGTCGACGGCAAGGCCAACGGCAACCCGAAGCTCAAGGACAAGATCGCCGTCGCCTCCATGCCCGGCCCGAACGGCAAGACCCTGCCGTCCTTCGTCGGCGGCTCCGACCTCGCCGTCACGCAGAAGTCGAAGAACGCGGACCTCGCCGAGGACTGGATCTCCATGTTCACGAGCGAGAAGTCCCAGTCCGTCCTCACCTCCAAGAACGTGCTGCCGAGCAACACCAAGCAGCTGCAGCCGCTGAAGGAGAAGAAGGAGACCGAGGCGGCGGCGAACGCGGTGGAGAGCGCCTGGTTCACGCCGATCGCCCCGGGCTGGACCGCGATCGAGAAGGAGGAGGTCCTGAAGAACATGCTGCTCGACATCCTCAAGGGCAAGTCCGTCGCCGCGGCCACCAAGGCGGCCGACGCGAAGATCGACGAGCTGATCAACAAGGAGTCCTGAGCCTTCGGGGCTCCGGAGCGAGGGGCGGGGCCGGCGATCGACCGGCCCCGCCGTTCCACCCTCTTCTCCGTTTCGCAGAGAACGAGAAAGGTCAGCCACGTGACTGCCGCCGACACCAAGGCCGCCGGGCCACCGCCCCTCGCGGCGGGCACCCCGGAAGGGGATGTGCTCACCAAGGGCATCAAGGGCCCCCGTGGCCCCGGCCGCCCCCCGCGGAAGAAGGGGGCGTCGCTCCCTTACCTCCTGATCCTGCCGGCGATCGTCGCGCTGGCCGCTGTCTATGCGTACCCCCTGGTCAAGACCGTGATCATGTCCTTCCAGGACATGGGGCGCCGCGAACTGTGGACGGGGGACAGCCCGCCATGGGTCGGCTTCGACCAGTTCACCAACATCCTCGGCGACGCCGAGTTCTGGCGGGTCACCGTCCGCACGGTGGTCTTCATGGTGGTCTGCGTCGCGCTCACCATGGCGATCGGGCTGCTGATCTCCCTGCTGATGACGCGCCTGTCGACCTGGGTGCGCCTCACGCTCACCACCGCCCTGATCGCCGCCTGGTCGATGCCGCTGCTCGTCGCGTCCTCGATCTTCCGCTGGCTCGCCGACTCCGACTACGGCCTGATCAACACGCTCATCGCCAAGGTCGCCGGCGACGACTGGCTCGGCCACAACTGGTTCCTCGACCCGCTGCAGGGCTTCTCGGTCATCGCCGCACTCGTCATCTGGGGCGCCGTCCCCTTCGTCGTGATCACCCTCTACGCGGCCCTCACCCAGGTCCCCGCGGAACTGGAGGAGGCCGCCCAGCTCGACGGCGCCACCGCCTCCGGCGTCTTCCGCTTCGTCACCTGGCCGGTCATCAAGCCCGTCTTCATCATGGTCACCACGCTCTCGGTGATCTGGGACTTCAACGTCTTCGGGCAGATCTGGCTGCTGCGCGGCAACAAGCCCGAACCCGACTACGAGACCCTCGGTCTCTACTCCTTCTCCAAGGCGTTCACCTCGACGTCCTTCAGCCAGGGCACCGCGATCGCCCTGATCACCGTGCTGCTGCTCTCCGGGGTGGCCGTGTACTACCTGCGCCAGCTCATGAAGACAGGAGAGGTCGAATGAGTGCCTCCACCGCACCGGTCGAGGAGGGGCTGCGCCCCGACCTGCGCCCCGACCGCAAGAAGACAAGGCTGGGCTACAACGTCCTCGGGCTCGTCATCGCCGTCGTGATGGCCTTCCCGGTCTACTGGCTCATCATCTCGGCACTGCGCCCCAACCACGAGATCCGGTCCTACGACCAGACGCTGTGGCCCTCGTCGATCACCTTCGACAACTTCGCCCGCGCCGTGAAGCAGCCGAACTTCGGCACCGCGATCCAGTCCAGCCTCATCATCTCGATCACGGCCGTCGTCGGCGGCATGATCATCGCGACCCTCGCGGCGCTCGCCATCGGCCGCTTCCGCTTCACCGGCCGGCGCGCGCTGCTCATGGCGCTGATCCTGGTCCAGATGCTGCCGCCGACCGCGATGCTCATCCCCATCTACACCCAGCTCAACGCGATGGGCGGACTCAACGAGTACTGGGGCGTCATCGTCGTCTATCTCGTCTCCACGCTGCCCTTCGCCACGGTGATGATCCGCGGCTTCGTGGTCAACATCCCCGTGGAGCTGGAGGAGTCGGCGATGGTCGACGGCTGTACGCGCATGGCCGCGTTCCGCCGCGTCGTCTTCCCGCTGCTCGCCCCCGGCCTCGCCGCCTCCTCGATCTTCGCCCTCGTCAACGCGTGGAACGAGTACCTGTTCGCGTACATCCTGATGAACGAGGACTCGAAGTACACGCTCAACGTGTGGCTGATGACGTTCACGACCGAACGAGGCACCGACTACGGCGCGTTGATGGCCGCGTCCACGATGATCGCTCTGCCGGTGGTGGTCTTCTTCATGTTCATCCAGAAGAAGATGGCCACGGGACTCACATCCGGCGCCGTGAAGGGATAACGCACCCCGATGACAAACCGGTCGACATTGACACGCGGTACCGACACGCTGACGCGCGACGCCCTCACCGTCCTCCAGCCGGGGTTCACCGGCACATCGGCGCCGGACTGGCTGCTCAGGCGGCTGGGGGAGGGGCTCGCCTCGGTCGGCCTCTTCGGCCGCAACATCGCGACGCCCGAGCAACTGGCAGCCCTCACCGCCCAGTTGCGCGCCGAGCGCGACGACGTCCTGGTCGCCATCGACGAGGAGGGCGGCGACGTCACCCGCCTGGAGGTCCGCACCGGCTCCTCCTTCCCCGGCAACCACGCGCTCGGCGCGGTCGACGACGCGGAGCTGACGCGGGGCGTGGCCCGGGAGCTGGGCCGCCGGCTCGCCGAGTGCGGCGTCAACCTCAACTGGGCGCCGTCCGCCGACGTCAACGCCAACCCCGACAACCCGGTGATCGGCGTCCGGTCGTTCGGCGCCGACACCGCCCTCGTCGCCCGGCACACCGCCGCGTACGTCGAGGGCCTCCAGTCCGCGGGCGTCGCCGCCTGTACGAAGCACTTCCCCGGCCACGGGGACACGGCGGTCGACTCGCACCACGACGTGCCGCGCATCGACGTGGACCTGGAGACCCTGCGGGGCCGGGACCTCGCGCCGTTCCGGGCGGCCATCGCGGCGGGCTCGCGGGCCGTGATGAGCGCGCACATCCTCGTCCCGGCGCTCGACCCGGAGTTCCCGGCAACGTTGTCGCGTCGCATCCTCACCGGACTGCTCCGCGAGGAGTTCGGCTACCAGGGCCTGATCGTCACGGACGGCATGGAGATGAAGGCCATCTCCGCCACGTACGGCATCGAGCGCGGCAGCGTCCTCGCCATCGCCGCGGGTGCCGACGCGATCTGTGTGGGCGGCGGGCTCGCCGACGACGACACGGTGCTGCGGCTGCGCGACGCCCTCGTGGCGGCGGTCCGCTCGGGCGACCTGCCGGAGGAACGCCTCGCGGACGCGGCGGCGCGGGTGCGCGCGCTGTCGAAGTGGGCGACGGTTTCGGCCCGTCCCGGCACGCAGGGGAGCGACCCCGAGGTCGGCCTCGACGCGGCGCGCCGCGCGATCACGGTGACCCGGGGGGAGCAGGCGGCACCGGTCTCGGGCCCCGTGCACGTCGCGGCCTTCACGCCGGTCGCCAACATCGCGGTCGGCGACGAGACCCCCTGGGGCGTCGCAGCCGAACTCGCCCGCCTGCTGCCCGGCACCACCACCGGCTCGTACACGGGCGCCGACGCGGGCCGCGAGGCCCTGGCAGCCGCGGGGGAGCGCCGGGTGGTCGCGGTCGTCCGCGACGAGCACCGCCACCCGTGGATGGCCCGCGCCCTGGACGACCTCCTGGCCGCCCGCCCGGACACGGTGGTCGTGGAGATGGGCGTTCCGCAGGCCCCGCCGAGGGGCGCCCCGCACATCGCGACGCACGGCGCGGCACGGGTCTGCGGCGTTGCCGCGGCGGAGGCGATCGTCGGGGCCTGAATGGTCCGGGGCCCTGCCTTGGGCAATCAACGGTGCCGGTCACCCCGCTCGGGGCGACCGGCACCGTCACGTAGAGGGCGCGGAGGCCTACAGCCCCTGCCACTCCGGCTTGTTGGCGTACGTGTGCCGGAAGTAGTCCGCGAGCTTCAGCTTCGACGCGGCGGCCTCGTCCACGACCACGGTCGCGTGCGGGTGCAGCTGCAGCGCCGACGCCGGCACCACGGAGGCCACGGGACCCTCGACCGTCGCCGCCACGGCGTCCGCCTTGCCCTCGCCCGTGGCCAGCAGCACCAGGTGCCGCGCCTCCAGGATCGTGCCGATGCCCTGCGTGATCACATGCCGCGGCACCTGGCTGAGGTCCCCGTCGAAGAACCGCGCGTTGTCCTTGATCGTCTGCTCGGTCAGCGTCTTGATCCGGGTCCGCGAGGCGAGCGAGGAGCACGGCTCGTTGAACCCGATGTGCCCGTCCGTCCCGATGCCGAGCAGCTGGAGGTCCACGCCCCCGGCCTCGGCGAGCGCCCGGTCGTACGCCTCGCACGCGGCCTGCACGTCGTCGGCGCTGCCGTCGGGGCCCATGAACGACGCCTCGCCGAGCCCGAGCGGCTCGACGACCTCCCGCAGCACCGTCGCCCGGTACGACTCGGGGTGTCCGGTCGGCAGCCCCACGTACTCGTCGAGCTGGGCGATCCGGGCCTTCGACGCGTCGACCGCACCGGCGCGCACCCGCGCAGCCAGCGCCTCGTAGATGGGCAGTGGAGTCGAGCCGGTGGCCACGCCGAGCAGCGCGTCGGGCTTGCGCCGCAGCAGCTGGGCCATGGCCTCGGCGATGAGCTCGCCACCTGCCGTGGCGTCCGGAACGATCACAACTTCCACGCTGGGCCTGCCGTTCTGGTCAGAGGAGACGGGGATGACATGTGGTATAGACCAATCTAACAGAGCGCGACCGCCCCGGGCAGGGCCTTCACCACACCTCTTCGTCCATGCTCGGCGCTGCGTGCACCCTCGGCACCTCGAGACCGTGACTGAACCGATGCCGTACGGCACTCGTGCAGGGGTAGGGACGTTGAAGTGGACGTGGGGCAGCGGCGCGGCCGTCGGAGAAACCGACGAGAACAAACCTCTGCCGATGCATGGACAGGGGAGAATGGTCTAGTCCACAATGCGTAACGAAGACTTCCGCCCTCCCCGCACAGGAGGACGGACAGAGGACCCGACACTCTCTGCCCTGACCGTGTCGGATCCTCGATCGGCAGCCGGGACCGCACACCTGGAGGCCGGTGCACCTGAAGGGCTGCGGTGCCAGGGAAAGGGTTGAGGGTCCCGACCCCCGGCGCCGCGGCCCGTCGGTCTTTTCGGGGCCCCGCGCGCCGCCGGTTAAGCTCGGCTCGTGCCCTCCATGAACGATCTCGTACGCCAGCACACCGCCCTCGGTGACTCCGATCTCGAGTGGCTGCACCTGCTGGTCTCGGAGTGGCAGCTGCTCTCCGACCTCTCCTTCGCCGACCTCGTCCTGTGGGTCCCCACCCACGACGGCACGCGATACGTCTCCGTGGCCCAGATGCGGCCCAACACCGGACCCACGTCCTACCAGGACGACATGGTCGGCCACCTCGTCCCGCGCGGCCGCCGTCCCATGCTCGACGTGGCGCTCGACGAGGGCCGCATCGTGCGCGAGGGCGACCCGGAGTGGCGCGAGGAGGTGCCGGTGCGGGTGGAGTCCATCCCCGTGCGCAGGGAGGGCCGGGTCCTCGGCGTCATCGCGCGCAACACCAACCTGCTCACCGTACGCACGCCCTCGCGCCTGGAGCTGACCTATCTGCAGTCGGCGTCCGACCTGGCGCAGATGATCGCGGCGGGCACCTTCCCGTTCCCCGACCAGCAGGTCGACATGGACGCCTCGCCGCGCGCCGGCGACGGTCTGATCCGGCTCGACGCGGACGGCGTCGTGCAGTACGCCTCGCCCAACGCCCTGTCCGCGTACCACCGGTTGGGCTTCCAGGCCGACCTCGTCGGCCACCACCTCGGCACGACGACCGCCGAACTCGCCCCGTCGCGCGGCCCGGTGGACGAGGCGCTCGCCAAGGTGGCCAGCGGCTGGGCGCCGCGCGAGTTCGAGATCGAGGGCGAGGAGGGCTCGATCCAGCTGCGCGCGATCCCGCTCAAGCCCAAGGGCACCCGCATCGGTTCGCTCGTTCTGCTGCGCGACGTCACGGAACTGCGTCGCCGGGAACGCGAGTTGATCACCAAGGACGCGACCATCCGGGAGATCCACCACCGGGTGAAGAACAATCTCCAGACGGTCGCCGCGCTGCTCCGCCTCCAGGCCCGCCGCATCGGCTCGGACCGGGGCCGCGAGGCGCTGGAGGAGGCGGTCCGCCGGGTCGGCTCCATCGCGATCGTGCACGAGACGCTCTCCCAGAACCTGGACGAGCGCGTGGAGTTCGACGAGATCGCCGACCGGGTGCTCGCCATGGTGGCGGAGATCTCACCGGGTCAGGTGGCCGGCCGGCGCACCGGGCACTTCGGCATCCTGGACGCCGAGGTGGCCACCCCGCTCTCCATGGTCCTCACCGAGGTGCTCCAGAACGCGCTGGAGCACGGCTTCCGGCAGGGCGACACCGGCACGGTCGAGGTCTCGGCCGTGCGCGGCGGCACCAGCAAGGAGGCCCGCCTCCTGATCACCGTGCAGGACGACGGCGTGGGCCTGCCCGAGAACTTCGACCCCAAGCGCGCGGGGAACCTGGGCCTTCAGATCGTCCGCACCCTGGTGGAGGGGGAGCTGGGCGGCACGTTCGACATGGTGCCCGCACCGGAGCGCGGCACCCAGGTGATCCTCGACATCCCCGTACGCAGCAGCAAATAGCCGACCGGCCCCGAGCGGGGCCGAACAGCAGTGAGCCCCGGACCGTCGAACGGTTCCGGGGCTCACTGCTCGCGTTGCTCGGGTCAGATCCCGGGCTGAGCCTGGGAGAGCATCGGGGGGTACTGCGCGCTGCGGCTCGGGGGCGGGAGATGCGTACTCGATGTACGCGCCGCCGTGCTCAGGCTCGTACGGGGTGCGGGATCAGGCGGAGGCCTGACGGGCCCGGTTGCGAGCGGCGCGGCGCTTCATCGCGCGGCGCTCGTCCTCGCTGAGGCCACCCCAGACGCCGGAGTCCTGGCCGGACTCGAGCGCCCACTGCAGGCACTGCTCCATGACGGGGCAGCGGCGGCAGACGGCCTTGGCTTCCTCGATCTGCAGCAGCGCGGGACCGGTGTTGCCGATGGGGAAGAAGAGCTCGGGGTCTTCCTCGCGGCAAACGGCGTTGTGACGCCAGTCCATGGCTGCTACCTCTCCTTGGTATTACGTGCAGGTTGCTTGTGAATGTGAACGCTTTCACGAAACCCTCAACAAATGAACCGGACGAACGTCACATCTGCGACGGATGTCCGCTGCTTTGGGGAGGGGGTTCGGGCTCTCTGTGGGGCCGATGTTTCGGGCCGTCTCGAGCGCCATGTAGAGATTCGCAAACCTCGGCGGCGGATACAACCCCTTCTGGAAAGTTTTTTTTGATTCCTCGGTGTCGGCTAGGTCACAGCCGTACTTCCATGGGGTGGATGCCAGCCCAAACGTTCGAGATGAAGGACTTTAGTCCCTTCCACTCACACAATCACACGCAGTGCACGGCGTACGCCTGTGAACGTCACGCTGGTACGCAGCCCCAGGTGGTCACCGTCCATCTGAAGGGGCAGGGGCGCCTTCGAATGCAAGGTGAAGTCGGTCAGGTCGTGGAGCGTGACCGCGTTCTTGCCGTGCGGTCCGCGTTCGGGTGTCGAAGCCAGCAGCTGGGTGCCGTAACGGGCCACCGCGGGAGTCGAGAGTTTCTTGAGTCCCAGCACGTCAAGGCCGGTGTCGAAGGACGCCTGCGGCGTCGGATACAGCGGCCGGTTGCCGAGGAACGACCACGGCGAGGTGTTGCTGACTATCGAGACGACGAGATCCGTGACCGGGTCCTCGCCCGGCCGTTCGAGCGTGATCGTGCCGTGCCTGCGGTCCGCCTCGCCGAGAAACTGCCGCACCACCTGTCGCACGTACAGGGCATGCGTCGAACGCTTGCCGCGCTCCCGCTGCTGCTCGACGCGGCCGACCACGCCGGCGTCGAAGCCGAGGCCCGAGGCGAACGTGAACCAGCGCGACGGCACGCCCTCGTCCTCGGTCCCCGGAGTGCCCGAGGCGAGGCCGAGGCCCACCGTGCGCCGCCGGCCCTCGCGCAGGGCGTCCAGGAGCTGTCCTGTGGCCTCCACGGGGTGGTTCGGCAGGCCGAGGGCGCGCGCGAAGACGTTCGTGGAGCCGCCGGGGACGACGGCGAGGCCGGGCAGCCGGTCCAGGTCCGGGCCGTTGTGCAGCAGGCCGTTTACGACCTCATTGACCGTGCCGTCGCCGCCGAGGGCGACGACCAGCTCGATGTCCTTGCTCTCCGCGGCCTGCCGGCCGAGGTCGCGCGCGTGGCCCCGGTACTCCGTGGTGACGGCCTCGAGCTTCATCTCGCTCGCCAAGGCGTGGATCAGGACATCACGCGTGCGCTCGCTGGTGGTGGTTGCCGCCGGATTGACCACGAGAAGTGCACGCATGCAAGGCAGCGTACCCAGCGCCCTTGATCGCGCCCAGACCGAGGTAGGGATGAGGTAAGAGACCTCACGCGTCCCGCGCGGGGTCCGGCCTTCGGGGCGCGGGCCCACGGCGGCTACTCTGCAAAGGTGACCTCAGAGCAGAACCCCGCCCCCGAGACCTCCGAAGAAGCCGGCCCGCGCCCCGGCCGGCTGACCGCCGCTGCGGCCCTCGCCGGGCTCGAAGGGGTCGCGCTCGTCGTGGGCGGCGTCTACATGCTCGTCGCGGGCCTCGCAGGGCACCCGGACAACCCGGAGCAGGCCGCCACCGGAGGCGTCACGCTGATCGTGCTGGCGCTGCTGCCGCTGTTCGCCGCGCGCGGGCTGCTCGCCCGCAAGAGCTGGAGCCGCGGCCCCGCGATCATCACGCAGATCATGGCGCTGCCCGTCGCGTACACGCTGCTCCAGGCCGACAGCATGGCCATCGGGGGCGGCATCGCGCTCGCCGCCGTGGCGATCGCCTCCCTGGTGCTGCTCGTCAACCAGGAGACGACGCGCGCGCTGGGCATCCGCACACCCGGCTCCTCCCAGTAGCGCGCTGCGGCTCGCAAAGAAGGCGCCCGAAGCGAATCCGCTTCGGGCGCCTTCTCGCGTGCGTACGCGGCTCACTCCTCGACGAGGAGCCGGTCCCGGAGCTGGGCCAGCGTGCGGGCCAGCAGGCGGGAGACGTGCATCTGGGAGATGCCGACCTCCTGGGCGATCTGCGACTGCGTCATGTTCCCGAAGAACCGGAGCAGCAGGATGCGCTTCTCGCGCGGCGGCAGGTCCTCCAGGAGCGGCTTCAGGGACTCGCGGTACTCGACGCCCTCCAGCGCCTCGTCCTCGGCGCCCAGGGTGTCCGCGACCGCCGGGGACTCGTCGTCGGTGTCCGGGACGTCCAGGGACAGCGTGGAGTACGCGTTGGCCGACTCCAGGCCCTCCAGGACCTCCTCCTCGGAGATGGCCAGCTTCTCGGCCAGCTCGTGGACCGTGGGGGAGCGGCCGTGCAGCTGGGACAGCTCCGCCGTCGCCGTCGTCAGGGACAGGCGCAGCTCCTGGAGGCGGCGCGGCACGCGCACAGCCCAGCCCTTGTCGCGGAAGTGCCGCTTGATCTCGCCGACGACCGTCGGCGTCGCGTACGTGGAGAACTCCACGCCGCGCTCCGGGTCGAAGCGGTCGACCGACTTGATCAGGCCGATCGTCGCGACCTGCGTCAGGTCGTCGAGGGGCTCGCCGCGGTTGCGGAAGCGGCGCGCCAGGTGCTCGACCAGCGGCAGGTGCATGCGGACGAGCTGATTGCGCAGCTCCGCGTACTCCGGGCTGCCGTCCTTCAGTGTGCGCAGCTCGATGAACATCGCCCGCGCGCCGCTGCGGTCCGCCGGATCGTGCCGGCCGTGCTGCTCACCGTGTCGCTCGTGGTCGCTCATCAATCCCGCCCGTCGCGCGTCCGATCCCCCTGAGCCCCCGCGAAGTACGGCCCCCGGTGTCGGCGCTGCCTGCTCTGCCGCGTCGGCCGCCGGGGCCACCGTGTCCGCGGCGTCCTCCGGGTGTGGCCGGGCCTGCTGCTCGGGGATGCCGGTGGTCGGCCGCTGCATCCCGCCCGTGCCGTCGGCCGGGAGCTCCCGTGTGCCGCGCTTGTCGTCCCGCACCGGACCGTCCCCGTTCCTCACGTCGGGCCGGGGCCCGCGCCGCGCTTCTTGTAGAGGCTGATGGAGACGGTCTTGTCCTCGGCCACCGTGGAGTCGACCTGGCCCGCGAGGGCCGAGAGGACCGTCCATGCGAAGGTGTCCCGCTCCGGCGCCCGACCATCGGTCGTCGGCGCGGAGACCGTCACCTCCAAGGAGTCGTCGATCAGCCGGAACACGCAGCTGAGGACGGAGCCCGCCACCGCCTGCTGGAGCAGGATGGCGCAGGCCTCGTCGACAGCGATGCGCAGGTCCTCGATCTCGTCGAGGGTGAAGTCCAAACGCGCCGCGAGGCCGGCCGTGGCCGTCCGCAGCACCGACAGGTAGGCACCCGCAGCCGGGAGTCGGACTTCCACGAAGTCCTGATTTCCGGGGTCGCCTGCGATCTGGGACACCCTCACCTCCAAGGTGGTACAAGCACTTTCGGGCTCCGGAGGCGTCGTCCCCCGGGTGATGCGCCACTTATATCTGCGGTGACGCTACCGCGCGCCCGACTTTCCTGTCCCGGGGACCCCCGGCCCACTGCTGTCACTCATAGTAAGCCTACGGGTACGGACAGTGGCTAGAGGGTGTGCGGGCCCAATTGGAAAGAGCGGGCGCCGGTTTGACGTACCCAGGCGTCAGTGGATCGAACCCCGGAGGGGCGGGGATCCCTCGCGTCAGACGAGAATCGCGTCGACGAAGCACCAGCGCCAGCTCTCACCAGGCTCGAAGGTGCGCATCACCGGATGGCCGGTCTCCTCGTAGTGAGCCGTCGCATGCTTGTACGGGGACGAGTCGCAGCAGCCGACGTGACCGCAGACCAGACACAGCCGTAGTTGCACAGGGTGACTGCCGACGGCCAGGCACTCCAAGCAGGTCTCGCTCAGAGGTGCGGGCTCGGGGTGCGGCAGCGCGGCGACGTGCGAGCACTCGTTCATGATGGCCAGGTTACGTCGGGTGGCGTGGAGCAGGGCGGTGGAAGGCAGGTCATGGACGTATTGCCTCTGGTGGGACTGGTGGCCGCGAGCGCGGCCGTGGCGGGCGCGGCGCGCAGGACGCCCGTGCCCGCACCGCTCCTCCTTGTCGCGATCGGGCTCGTGGCGTCCTACGCGCCGTGGGTGCCGGAGTACGTGCTCGACCCGCACATCGTGCTGCCGCTGATCCTGCCGCCGCTGCTGCACACGGCCGCCCTGGAGAGCTCGTACCTCGACCTGCGGGCGAACATCAGACCGGTCGCGCTGCTCTCGGTGGGCTACGTCCTGTTCGCCACGCTCGCCGTCGGCTGGTTGGCGTACGAGCTGATCCCCGACCTGCCGCTGACGGCCGCGCTCGTCCTGGGGGCGGTGATCGCGCCCCCGGACGCGGTGGCGGCCACGGCGATCGCCCGGCGGGTGGGGCTGCCGTCCCGGATCACCACGATCCTCCAGGGCGAGTCCCTGGTGAACGACGCGACCGCGATCACCGCCTACAAGGTGGCGCTCGCCGCGGCCGTGGGCGAGGGCGCGAGCTGGGCGGGCGGCATCAGGGAGTTCCTGGTCGCCGCGGTCGGCGGCGTGGGGGTCGGGCTGCTCCTCATGGTGCCGCTGCACTGGCTGCGCACCCACCTCAAGGAGGCGCTGCTCCAGAACACGCTCTCGCTGCTGATCCCGTTCGTCGCGTACGCCGTCGCGGAGCAGGTCGGCGCCTCCGGGGTGCTCGCCGTCGTGACCGTGGCGCTCTACCTGGGGCACCGCTCCTGGCAGGTCGACTTCGAGACACGGCTCCAGGAGACGGCGGTGTGGAAGGTCGTCGCGTTCATCCTGGAGTCGTCGGTCTTCGCGCTCATCGGTCTCCAGCTGCGCTTCGTCCTGGAAGGGCTCGGCGAGTACAGCGTGGCGCAGGCCTTCTGGTACGCCGTCGGAGTGTTCGTCTTCGTGGTCGTGATCCGCTTCGTGTGGTCGTATCCGGCCACCTATCTGCCGTGGTGCCTGTCGTCGCGCATCCGCGAGCGGGAGAGCGACACCGACTGGAAGCGGCCGCTGATCGTGAGCTGGGCCGGGATGCGGGGCGTGGTGTCGCTCGCCATCGCGTTCTCCATCCCGCTGGTCACCGAGGACGGCGAACCGTTCCCCGGGCGCAACCTGGTGCTCTTCCTGACCTTCACGACGGTCATCGGGACCCTCGTCGTCCAGGGCCTCACGCTGCCGCCGCTCATCAAGTGGCTGAAGCTGCCCGGCCGTGACGTGCAGGCCGAGACGCTCGTCGAGGCGCAGGCCCAGAACGCCGCCTCCGTGGCCGCGGAGGAGCGCGTGGAGGAGCTGATGCGGGACCGGCGCAACTGCCTCCCCTCGCCCCTCCAGGACCGGCTGCGCACCGTTCTGGAGCGGCGCCGCAACTCGGTGTGGGAGCGGCTCGGGCAGGCCAACCCGGTGACCGGGGAGTCCGCCGACGACACGTACCGCCGGCTCGCGCGGGAGGCCATCGCGGCCGAGCGCGAGGTCTTCGTACGGATGCGGGACGAGCGGCGGATCGACGACGAGATGCTGCGGACGCTGCTGCGCAAGCTCGACCTGGAGGAGGCCGCCGCCTACCGGGAGGTCGACGGCTGAGCGTCCCCGAAGGGGGCGCCGGTGACCACCGCGGCGAGCGTCGTGCCGCGCGGGAAGGCGCCTTCCTCGGTGAGGGCGACAAGGGCGTACAGCGCTTTGGCGACATACAGGCGCTCGACGGGCACGCCGTGCCGCGCCTCGAAGTCGTCGGCGAACGCGGCGAGTTCGGCGGGCACGCGCGCGTAGCCGCCGAAATGGAAGCCGTCCGCCACGCTCCAGGAGCCCCGCGGTCCGCCGAACGCCGCCTCCTGGAGGGCGCGGACGTCGTCGGGCAGAAAGCCGCCCTTGAGGACGGCGACGCCGAGGGCGCGCTGGTCGGGGGCGAGCCCCGCAGCGAGCCCCGCGAGCGTGCCGCCCGTGCCGCAGGCCACCGCGACGACGTCCGCGCGGCCCCGCAGCTCCCGGCCGAGATCGGTGCAGCCCCGCACGGCGAGCGCGTTGCTGCCGCCTTCGGGCACCACGTACGCCCCCTCGGCGCCGACGGCTTCGAGGACGGCGGCCAGCACCTCCGGATCGCCCTTGCGTCGGTACGTCGACCTGTCGACGAAGTGCAGCCGCATCCCGTCGGCCGCGCAGCGCGCGAGGGACGGGTTGAGCGGGCGGTCGGCGAGCTCCTGGCCGCGGACGACGCCGACGGTGGGGGTGCCCAGGAGGCGGCCCGCCGCCGCGGTCGCCCGCAGATGGTTGGAGTACGCGCCTCCGAAGGTGACGATCGCCCGGCCGCGCGCCGCCTCCAGGTTCGGGACGAGCTTGCGCCACTTGTTGCCGATCAGCTCCGGATGGATCAGGTCGTCCCGCTTCAGCAGCAGCCGCACGCCGTGGCGCGCGAAGCGCTCGTCGTCGGCCTCCACGAGGGGAGACGGAAGGCGCGGGCCGGGCTGAACGGGGCGGGACACCCGGCCATTGTCGGACACCCGGCCGAGCCCCCGCCCGTCCGGCCTACTTGAGCCGGTCTCCGATGCGCTTGCGCATCGACGCCATCGTGAACCCCTTGGGGTCGATCTTCCCCGGCTGCCACTCCAGGTGGCCGATGACCGAGCGCTCCGTCCAGCCGTGGTGGCGGCAGATCGCCGCGGCCGCCTTCTCGATGGCCTCCAGCTGGGCGGCGGGCCACGGGTCGTCGCCGTCGCCGAGGTTCTCGCACTCGAAGCCGTAGAAACGGCTGTTGCCGTCCGTGTTCGCCTCGTTGTCGTGCGGCAGGGCCTTCTCCGCGATCACCGCGCGCAGCACGTCGTCGTCGCCCAGGCCCGCGTGGTTCGCCCGGCCGTAGCCGACCAGGTGGACCCGGCCGTCCTTCGTGATCACGCCGTGGCACAGCGGCCCCGGCAGGTTCGCGTGTCCGTCGCGGCAGATCCGCACCGTGCCGGCGCTGCCGGAGGTGGCGGTGTGATGGATCATCACCCCGTTCACCGGGCCCCAGGCGCCCATGTGGTTGCGGTTGTGATGCCGCCAGTCACCGACCTCGACCACCGTCAGACCCTCGTCCTTGAGGGCGTCGATGAAACTGCTCGCGGACATGGGTGGGGCCACGGCCGCCTCCTTCGCGGGAGCGACGGCCGCCGGCTGCGCACCGTCTCGTACGGTTCGCTTTTACCCGGAACCGCCGTTCAGCGACCGGTTGTTCGCATAACGTGCACAAGGTTCGCCGTGCCGGCGGCCGGGATGCTCAACTGCGCAGGAACCCGTCCCCGTTCACCGCGATGTGCGACTCGAGGGCCTGGAGCGCCCGCTGCGTCGCCTCGGGGCTGCCGCTGCCCCTGCGCTCCGCGTAGTACGCCGCGCCCAGCTGCTTCAGCAGGTCGCCGCCCGCGCGCTGCGCCTGCACCTCGTCCAGCTTCTGCTTGCCCTGCGTCAGACCGCGCTGTGCCTGCTCCTTGGCCCGGTCGAGGAAGCCCGCCATGGTGATCACCCTTCTGTTCTTTACCGTTTCCTGACCAACGCGCGCCGGGATCTTCGAGTTCCGGGGCGACAGCCGAACGGGTCGGGGCGGTCCGGAAAAGTGATCGCCTCTGCCCCGGCCGCAGGCCATCCATTCCCGCTCATTTGTGTAATGGTGCGATCGCTCTCCGTGCTGAAGGCTTGTCCTCGCAGGTCAGTTCATGATCGGGAGGGCATTGCACATGTCGGTAGGCGAAGAGGTCCGCGAGCAGACCCCCGGACCACAGAAGAGTCTGGGCACGTCCGCGGCGCGGAACCTGGCCACGACGACCAAATCCGCACCGCAGATGCAGGAGATCAGCTCCCGCTGGCTGCTGCGGACCCTGCCCTGGGTGGATGTGAAGGGCGGCACGTACCGGGTCAACCGGCGGCTGAGCTACTCGGTGGGCGACGGACGCGTCACCTTCGTGAAGACGGGCGACGACGTGCGGGTCATCCCCGCCGAGCTGGGGGAGCTGCCCGCGCTGCGCGGATTCGAGGACGAGGCCGTCCTGGGCGAGCTCGCCCAGCGGTGCACCCAGCGGGAGTTCGAGGCCGGCGAGCTGCTCGCCTCCTTCGGCAGCCGGGCCGACGAGGTCTTCCTCCTCGCGCACGGCCGCGTCGAGAAGATCGGCACGGGGCCCTACGGGGACGACGCGGTGCTCGGAGTCCTCGCCGACGGCTCGTACTTCGGCGAGCAGGCGCTGCTCGACGCGGAGAGCATCTGGGAGTACACGGCACGCGCCGCCACCCCGTGCACCGTGCTCACGCTGCCGCGCGGCGACTTCGAGCAGATCGCCGAGCGCGCCGACTCGCTGCGCGAGCACCTCCAGCGGCTGCGCGCGATCCCCGAGCAGCGGTCGAACACGTACGGAGAGAAAGCGATCGACCTCTCGGCGGGCCACGTCGGGGAGGCCGTGCTGCCCGGGACGTTCGTCGACTACGAGGCCGCGCCCCGCGAATACGAGCTGAGCGTCGCCCAGACCGTGCTGCGCATCCACACGCGCGTGGCCGACCTCTACAACCAGCCCATGAACCAGACGGAGCAGCAGCTCCGGCTCACCGTCGAGGCGTTGAAGGAGCGCCAGGAGCACGAGCTCATCAACAACCGGGAGTTCGGCCTGCTCAACAACTGCGAGTACGAGCAGCGCCTCCAGCCGCACGACGGCGTGCCGAGCCCCGACGACATGGACGAACTGCTCAGCAGGCGGCGCGGATCCAAGCTGTTCCTCGCGCACCCGAAGGCGATCGCCGCGTTCGGCCGCGAGCTCAACAAGCGGGGGCTCGTCCCCGAGAGCATCGACGTCGGCGGGACCCGCATCCCGACCTGGCGCGGTGTGCCCATCTACCCGTGCAACAAGATCCCGGTCTCGGACGCGCGGACCACGTCCATCATCTGCATGCGTACGGGGGAGGAGGACCAGGGCGTCATCGGGCTGCGGCAGTCCGGCATCCCGGACGAGATCGAGCCGAGCCTGTCGGTGCGCTTCATGGGCATCAGCGAGCAGGCGATCATCTCGTACCTC
Organism: Streptomyces sp. SDT5-1; assembly: GCF_052245995.1. Classification (NCBI taxonomy): domain Bacteria; kingdom Bacillati; phylum Actinomycetota; class Actinomycetes; order Kitasatosporales; family Streptomycetaceae; genus Streptomyces; species Streptomyces sp. SDT5-1. The sequence goes on from NZ_CM125963.1 coordinate 5,521,201, forward strand.
GTGTCGACGTACTACTCGGCGGCCGTCCTGGTGCCCGACGCGCTCGGAGTGCTGGAGAACGTCGAGGTGGGGCGGTGGCGGTGACGGGCCGCGCCCCGTCCGCCGTGTCCCCGTACGGCCGCGCGGGTACACCGAGGGGGTACGCGCCCACCCGCAGCGGAACCGCCACCGTCCGCACCCTTCCGGGGGTGATCCCATGACGCAGCCGGCCTATAGAGAGCAGACGCGAGTGGCAGCAGAGCCGGGCGGGCCGGTCGCGACGGAGGGGTTCGAGGCACAGGAGGCCTCGGCGATCCTCGCGCAGGCCAGGGCCGCGGTCGACCCGGAACTGCGGGGGGCCGTGGAGGCCCTGCCGGGGTCCCTGCGCCGCGTCGCGCTCTACCACTTCGGCTGGGAGCACGCCGACGGCACACCGGCCGCCGGGAACGCGGGGAAGGCCGTGCGGCCCGCCCTCGTGCTCGCGGCCGTGCGGGCCCTGGGCGGGCGGCCCGAGCGGGCGGTGCGGGCGGCGGCGGCCGTGGAGCTGACGCACAACTTCACGCTGCTGCACGACGACGTGATGGACCGGGACGCCACCCGCAGGCACCGGCCCACCGCATGGACCGTGTTCGGGGACGCCGCGGCGATCCTCACGGGCGACGCGATACAGGCGCAGGCCCAGCGGATGCTCGCCGCGGACGGCCACCGGGCGGCGTCCGAGGCGGCGTCCCGGCTCGCGGCCTGCGTGGTCGAGCTGTGCGAGGGGCAGGCCGTGGACGTGGCCCTCGAGGGGCGGGATCCGTCCGAGGTGACCCTTCCGGAGACGCTGTCCATGGCGGAGGCCAAGACCGGGGCGCTGCTCGGCTGTGCCTGCGCGGTGGGCGGTCTGTACGCGGGGGCGGGCGAGGAGGAGGTCGAGGCGCTCGACGCGTTCGGGCGGTGCGCCGGCCTCGCGTTCCAGCTGATCGACGACGTGATCGGGATCTGGGGCGACCCGGCCCGCACCGGCAAGCCGGCCTGCGCGGACCTGGCCGTGCGCAAGAAGTCCCTGCCCGTCGTCGCCGCGCTCGCGTCCGGCGGGGCGGCGGCGGAGGAACTGGCGGCGCTGTACGGGCCGCCGGGGCCGGGAAAGGAAGGAGTGGAGGAACTGGAGCGGATCGCGTCGGCCGTGGAGCGGGCCGGTGGCCGGGACTGGGCGCAGGCCCAGGCGGCGGACCACATGTCGCGGGCGGTGGACCGGCTCTCCGAGGCGGTGCCCGCACCGGAGGCGGCGGGCGGCCTGCTGTCCCTGGCGGAGTTCGTCACCCGCCGCGGCTACTGAGGCCTCGGCCCACTGCGGGCCCCGGGGAGCCGTGATGGTCCACGGCTCCCCGGGGCCCGCCCCGCGCTCCCGCACGTGATCGCCTAGGCTGCCAACGGCCGTGCAGGGACAGCTTGTTGGGTGAGGGGAGCGGGGATGGGTGTGGCGATCAGGCGCGCCGTCGACGGCGATCGGGATCTTGTCGTGCGGGTGCTGGACGAGGCGTTCGTGGCGGATCCCGTGAGCTGCTGGGTGTTTCCGGGGGAGCGGCAGCGGCGGGAGCGGCACTCCGGGCTCATGGGAGTGTTCACCGACGCGACGCTGGCCGAGGGGTTCGTGGACCTCGCCGAGGACGGTTCGGCGGTCGCGCTGTGGATGGACGTGCCGGCCGAGCCGGAGGACGAGGGCGAGGAGGACGTGCCGGCGCAGGTGCGGGCGGCCGTCGACCCCGAGAACGTACGGGTGGAGCAGATCGCGCGGTGGACGTCGCAGGCGCACCCCACGGGCCGGGCGCACGCCTACCTGTGGATGATCGGCGTGACGCCCGGGCGGCAGGGCCAGGGCCTGGGGACCGAGCTGATGGCGCCGGTGCTCGAGCGCTGCGACCGCGAGGGGCTGCCGGCCTACCTGGAGGCCAGCAACCGGCGCAGCCGCGAGCTGTACGAGCGGCTCGGTTTCGTATTCACCGGCACGGCGATCGACCTGCCGGGCGGGCCGTCGATGTGGCCCATGTGGCGGGAGCCGCAGTCCGGTTGAGCGGGCCCGGAGGTCAGGCGTCGGGGAAGCTCGCGAAGTAGGCCGCCGCCATGTCCTCCGCGCCGTGCCCCTGCTCGGAGGCGCGGCGCAAGCGGTCGCGGCCCGCCGCCACCGCGTCGACGCGGACGCCCGCGCGCTCGGCGGCCTCGAGCACGAGGCGCGCGTCCTTCGCCGCGTTGTCCACGGAGAAGCTGGGCGTGAGGTCGCCGCCGATGAGGGCGGCGGACTTGTTCTGGAAGTACCCGCTGTCCAGCGGACCGCCGGTGATGGCGTCGACGAGGTCGGCCGCCTCCACGCCGAGCCCGCGCGCCAGGGCGAGCGCCTCGCCGACGCCCGTCGTCAGGGTGATGACCCAGGAGTTGAGGGCGAGCTTGAGGCGGCTTGCCGCGCCCGGCATGCCGTCGCCGACCCACTTCGTGCGGGAGCCGATGGCGTCGAAGAGCGGCTGGACGGTCTCCCGCGTGTTCTCCGCGCCGGCCGCGAGCACGATCAGCTTGCCCTGCTCGGCGGGCTCCCGGGTGCCGAGGACAGGCGCGTCGACCATGAGGAGCCCGGCCCTGGCCGCGTACTCGGCGAGCTCGTCGATGTCCTCGCCCACGGTCCCGGCCTGCACCCACACCGTGCCCGGCTTCGGCATCGCGTCCCGTACGACGTCGAGGGTGCGCGGCCCGTCGGTCAGGACGGTCACGACGACATCGGCGTCCCTGACCGCGTCGGACGCGCTGTCCGCGACCGCGACCCCGTCGGCGGCCAGCGGCTCGGCCTTCGCGCGGGTCCGGTTCCAGGCCCGGACGGTGAACCCGGCGCGGGCCAGATTGCGGGTGATCGGCGCGCCGATCGTCCCGGTGCCGAGCACGGCGACGACGGGGCGGGCGGACGGGTCGGTGGTGCTCATGAGCGAACTCCCTGCGTGGGCGGTGTCCTCCTGCGGTGTCCCCTCAGACGCTAGCCCGGGATGCCGGCGCGTACCGAGGCGGCCATCGCGGTCACGAATGCCTCCCGCGTCGCCTCGTCCACCAGGTCGAGCGAGAGATACGGATTGAGGTCCTCCAGCTCCACGAGGAGCAGCTCGCCCTCCGGGGTGCGGCAGGCGTCGACCCGCTGGATGCCGTGCGGCAGCGTGTTCCACTCGACGAAGGAGCGGGCGAACGCGCGGTCGGCGGGCGTCGGTTCGTACGGCCGCAGCTCCCAGCGGCGCGCGGGATCGGGCGCGTACAGGGCGTACATCAGCTGGTCGTCGACGAAGTAGAACGAGACCTCGTACTGGAAGTCGATGCGCGGCTGCACCAGGAGGCCGCCGTCGCCGAACGGGAGTCCGGGCAGCTCGGCGGCCGGGACGAAGCGCAGGCCCACCGAGTCGGCGCCCAGCTTCGGCTTCGCCACGTACGTGTCGGCCCCCGGCAGCCGGTCGAGGTCGGCGGCCCGGTCGACCGTCGGGATCACCGGGTATCCGGCCTCGGTCAGATCGAGCAGGTACTGCTTGCCCGCCATGTCGGCGCGCCCGGTCAGCGGGTTGTAGACGTTCGTGCCGCGCTCCAGGGCCCGCGCGCGGAACGCCTCGTACGCCTCCTGGTAGCCGAGCACCGGGCCGCTGTTGCGGACCACGACGGCGTCGAAGCCGTCCATGAGCGCGGCGGCGTCCAGCGGATGGCACAGGGCGAGGTCGAAGGAGGATCGCAGCCGGGACGTGAGGTGGATGTCCTCGTCGCAGTACCGGCGCCCCTTGGCGGGGTACGCGAGATCGGTGACGTAGAGGACGCGGGGACGCGGTGACAAGGAAATGACTCCTGATGGTGCCAAAGGGTGACGCGGGGGAGCGGAGGAGGTGCGGGGGATGCCGAAGGGGCCCGGCCGAGCGGCAGTGCCGTTCGGCCGGGCCCCTTCAGAGGTTCACGGACCCGCGGGGGTGCACCGCCCGCCGGTCGTCGGTGTGAACAGGGCCTGGGTCAGGCCTTCTTGGTCTCCCAGAAGATCTTGTCGATCTGGGCGATGTAGTCCAGCGCCTTCTGGCCCGTGGCCGGGTCGGACGAGCCCTTGGCGGCCGAGAGGGCCTTCAGGGTGTCGTTGACCAGCTGGTGCAGCTCCGGGTACTTCTCGAAGTGCGGGGGCTTGAAGTAGTCGCTCCAGAGCACCGAGACGTGGTGCTTGGCGAGCTCGGCGCGCTGCTCCTTGATGCCGATGGCACGCGTCTGGAACTGCGGGTCGTCGTTGCCGGCCATCTTCTCCTGGACGGCCTTGACCGACTCGGCCTCGATGCGGGCCTGGGCCGGGTCGTACACGCCGCAGGGGAGGTCGCAGTGAGCGCTGGCCTTCACCTTGGGGGCGAACAGGCGGGAAAGCATGGAGCTGTTCCTTCCTCGTGATCGTCTTCTCGGGTGCGACATTACTCCGTGAGGAACGGCTTTTCTCGGGTGCCCCCGGCGGCTTAGGACAAAAGTCCGGGGCAAGACTGGGACTGGTGGAGGATGGAACCGTCAAGGCACCGGGCCGACGGGTCGGCGGGAGCAGCGGTGGGAACCGGGGAGGTTGTCTGATGCCCGAGGCGATCGAGGAGATGCGCGAGGCGAAGGTGCCGTTTCAGATCATTGAGGTGGAGGGCCCTTCGATGGTCCCCACGCTGTATCCCGGTGACTGGATGCTGGTGCAGCACGGCGCGCGGGTGCGGGCGGGCGACGTGATCGTGTTGCGCCATCCCTTCCAGCAGGATCTGCTGGTGGTGAAGCGGATCGCCGAGCGCCGCGAGGGCGGCTGGTGGGTGCTCGGCGACAACCCGGGCGCCGGCGGCGACAGCACGGTGTACGGGGTGGTGCCCGACGAGCTGGTGCTCGCGAAGGTGCGCGGCCGGCTGCGGCGCCGCAAGCCGTGGGTCGAGGGCGAGTGTCAGCGCTCGGTGACGGCCGTGCTGTCCTGGGTGTTCTCCGCGGTGCGTCCCGTGCTCTCGGACCGCTCGGGCCGGTCCGCCTCCAGGCGCTTGCGGGCGCGGTAGGCCGCGACGTTGGCGCGGGTCGCGCAGCGGTCGGAGCAGTAGCGCCGGGAGCGGTTGGTGGAGGTGTCCAGGTACGCGTTGCGGCAGGGCAGCGCCTCGCAGACGCCGAGGCGGTCGACGCCGTACTCGGTGAGATGGAAGGCGAGACCCATCGCGGCGATCGCGGCGTAGCCCGCCGTCGCGTTCGACGGGTGGTCGGACAGGTGCAGGTGCCACAGCGGGCGGCCGTCGTCGTCGCGGTGGTTGTGCCCGGAGATCTGCGGGCTCACCGGGAACTCCAGGAGCAGCGAGTTCAGCAGGTTCACCGCCAGCTCCTCGTCGCCGGAGTCCGCGGCCTCGAACACGGCGCGCAGCCGCCCCCGTACGCCCCTGAAGCGCGTCACGTCGGCGTCGGTGGCGCGGCGGGCCGCGTCCTTGCTGGCGCCGAAGAGGTCCCGCACCGCCTCCACCGACGTCAGGGTGTCCTTGCCGCGCGCCGGCTCCTCGGTGTTGACGAGGCGCACGGCGTAGTCCGAGTAATAGGCCAGTTCCACTTGTAGTCCTTACCGGGGCGCTCTATCGTCGTGTCGGGCGAGGGTAATACTCGCTCGTGCCTTAAGGGTATTACGGGAGGGTTCATGTCCGAGACCGCCGCCACCACTCGTACCACCGACTGGCGGGCCTGGCAGGAGAGCTGGGACCGGCAGCAGGAGTACTTCATGCCGGACCGCGAGGAGCGGTTCCGGGTCATGCTCGACATGGTCGAGGCGTTCGTCGGGTCCGCGCCCCGCGTGCTCGACCTCGCCTGCGGCACCGGGAGCATCACCGACCGGCTGCTGCGGCGCTTTCCGGGCGCCACGAGCGTCGGCGTCGACCTCGATCCGGCGCTGCTCGCCATCGCGCGCGGCACGTTCGAGGGGGACGAGCGGGCGACGTTCGTGACCGCCGACCTCAAGGACCCGCACTGGACGAAGGCGCTGCCGCACGACTCGTACGACGCCGTGCTCACCGCCACCGCGCTGCACTGGCTGCACTCCGAACCCCTCGCGACGCTCTACGGTCAGGTCGCCGGGCTCGTGCGCGACGGCGGCGTCTTCATGAACGCGGACCACATGATCGACCGGACGACGCCGCGGATCAACGCCGCGGAGCGGGAGCTGCGGCACGCACGGATGGCCGAGGCGAAGGCCTCCGGCGCGGTGGACTGGGCGCAGTGGTGGCAGCTGGCCGCCGCGGATCCGGCGCTGGCCGGGCCGACCGCCGAGCGGTTCGAGATCTACGGGGAGCACGCGGACGGGGACACGCCGTCGGCGGCCTGGCACGCGGAGGCGCTCCGCGCGGGTGGCTTCGGGGAGGCACGGGTCGTGTGGGCCTCGCCGTCCGATGCGACGGTCCTGGGCGTGAAGTAAGCCCCCGCGGCGACGGCGGCGTGGTCGCGGGGCGCTGCCCCGGACCCCGCCGCTCGATCGCCGCAGGGGCTCTCCGTACTGCGCGACGTGCTTACAGGACCTTCGACAGGAACGACTGGGTGCGTTCCTGCTGCGGGTTGGTCAGGACCTCGCGCGGGTCGCCGGCCTCGACCACCACCCCGTCGTCCATGAAGACCAGGCTGTCGCCGACCTCGCGGGCGAAGCCCATCTCGTGCGTGACGACGATCATCGTCATGCCGGTCTCCGCCAGGTCCCGCATGACGTCGAGGACCTCGCCGACCAGCTCGGGGTCGAGCGCCGACGTCGGCTCGTCGAACAGCATCAGCTTCGGCTCCATCGCCAGCGCGCGGGCGATGGCGACGCGCTGCTGCTGGCCGCCGGAGAGCTGCGAGGGGTAGTTGCCCGACTTGTCGGCGAGGCCGACGCGGTCGAGCAGCTCCTGGGCCCGCTTGCGGGCCTCGGCCTTCGACTGCTTCTTGACCTGGACCGGCGCCTCCATGACGTTCTCGAGTGCCGTCATGTGCGGGAACAGGTTGAAGCGCTGGAAGACCATGCCGATGTCGCGGCGCTGGAGCGCGACCTCCCGGTCCCGCAGCTCGTACAGCTTGTCGCCCTGCTGCCGGTAGCCGACCAGGCTGCCGTCGACGTAGAGCCGACCGGCGTTGATCTTCTCCAGGTGGTTGATGCAGCGCAGGAACGTCGACTTTCCGGAGCCGGAGGGGCCGATGAGGCAGAACACCTCGCCCTGCTTGACCTCCAGGTCGATGCCCTTGAGGACCTCTACGTGGCCGAAGGACTTGTGGACCTGTTCGGCCTTGACCATGACGGTGCCGGTCATGCCATGCCTCCGTTCGGGCGGCCCAGGGAGAACAGGCTTCCGCGGACCTTCTGCCAGGGCGTGGGCGCCAGTTGGCGGCTCGTGCCGCGGGCGTAGTGCCGCTCGATGTAGTACTGGCCGACGCTGAGGATCGAAGTCATGATCAGGTACCAGGCGGCGGCGAGGAAGTAGAGCTCCACCGGCGAGCCGGACTGCTGGCCGATGTCCTGAGCGGCCCGGAACAGCTCCACGAACTGCACCATCGACACCAGCGACGTCGTCTTCAGCATGTTGATGACTTCGTTGCCCGTCGGCGGCACGATGACGCGCATCGCCTGCGGGATGATCACGCGGCGCAACGTCTTGCCGTGGCTCATGCCGAGCGCGTGCGAGGCCTCGGTCTGACCCTCGTCGACCGACTGGAGACCGGCGCGGCAGATCTCCGCCATGTACGCGGCCTCGTTGAGACCGAAGCCGAGCAGCGCCGTCAGGAACGGCGTCATGAAGGACGACCAGTAGTCCTTGTAGATCGGCCCGAGGTTGATGTACTCGAAGACCAGGCCCAGGTTGAACCAGATGAACAGCTGCACCAGGACCGGGGTGCCGCGGAAGAACCAGATGTAGAACCAGGCGATGGAGCTGGTCACCGGGTTCTTCGACAGCCGCATGACGGCGAGCAGGATGCCGCCGACGATGCCGATCACCATCGCGAGGACGGTGAGCAGCAGGGTCTTCAACGCGCCGGTGATGATCCGGTCGTCGAAGAAGAAGTCCGGGACGGTGCCCCAGTTGATCTTGCCCTGGCCGAAGGCGTACACGATGAGGGCCAGAACGGCGACGGCGATGAACGCCGAGAGATACCGCCCGTAGTGCCGCACCGGGATGGCCTTGATGGCTTCCGGGCGGGCCGCGGGCGGCGGCGTGTCCTGGGGGCCGCCGCCCGTCTTGTCTATGTCAACAGACACGGATGTTGCCTTTCACGACGTCGCGGACGTCCATGACGTGTGCCGCGCGGTCAATGACGTGGAACGCGCGGTCACTTGCCGCCGTTGAGGGTCGCCGACTTCACGGCACCCGCCTCGACGCCCCACTTGGCGATGACCTTGTCGTACTCGCCGTTCTTGATGATCGCGTCGAGCGCGGCCTTGATCGCGTCCCGCAGCTGCTTCTGGTCCTTGGAGACCGCGATGCCGTACGGGGCGGCCTCGACCTGGTCGCCGACGAGCTGGAAGTCCTTGCCGCCGCCCGAGGTCTTCACCGCGTACGCGGCGACCGGGAAGTCGGAGGAGCCGGCGTCCGCGCCGCCGGAGCGCAGGCGGGTCTGGGCCTGCTGGTCGTCGTCGAAGGACTGGATGCCGAGCTTCTTGCCGGAGGGGCACTTCTTGGCCTGCGACTTCGCGAGGTCGTGGGAGACCGTGCCGCGCTGCACGACGATCTTCTTGCCGCAGAGGTCGTCCCAGGTCTTGATGCCCTGGGTCTTGCCCTTCGGGGTGTAGATCGAGACGCCGGCGTTGAAGTAGTCGACGAAGTCGACGCCGTCGCCGACCTTCTTGCCGGTGTCGGAGTCGATGCCGTTCTGCCGGTCCTTGGTGTCGGTCATGGCCGACATGGCGATGTCGTAGCGGTTCGACTTCAGGCCGGTGACCAGGGTGTCGAACGTGGCGTTCTGGAACTGGAAGTCCACGCCGAGCTGCTTGCCCATCGCCTTCGCGAGGTCGGGGTCGATACCGATCGCCTTGCCGGACTTGTCCTTGAACTCGACGGGCGCGTACGCGATGTCCGAACCGACCCGGACGACACCCTTGTCGCGGATCTCCTTGGGGAGCTTGTCCGCGAGCGGGGCGGACTTGGAGGTCTTGGAGCCGCCGTCGGACTTCGTCTGGTCACCGCAGCCGGTCAGCAGCAGCGTGCCGGCGACCGCGATGGCGCCGACCGCTGCTATCCGGGACTTCGCGGACTTCGCGGTGGGGCGCTGGGTGGTGCTTGCGGTCATGGTTGGTTCCTCCGGCCGGGTGTGGGAGTTGCCGTGCTGGTCGCCTTGGCACACACCTTCGGGTGTCGCGACCTCGTGTGATGAGGCATCTTGCCATTCGGACTGGCCGGATCAGGAGGTCAGCCATGTCAAAATCGGATAACGGGTGACCCAAGAACGCCAACAGCCCGGTACATCACGGTGCATGGGGCCACACCTTCTGCGGGGATTCCGTCCCGCGGCCGAAGAATCTCCGGCCGACCGTCCGCTGTCTCACCATTCGGGCGGACTTCCCTCGTTCTGAGCGGTCGACTTGTGGACTTGTCCACATATTCGGCTATGAGTCATGTCACCGGGGCGTGATCGGGGCGTGATCGATCACGGGTGGGCTCGTCGCCGACACCGCCCGTCAGGTAAGAAGGATCCTTACACCCCTCATCCGGGGCTCAGGGCGCGCGTGCGGCGCGCCCGTCGCGCAGGTGCCTCCAGGCCGGTCCGCAACGGGACCGTCCGGTGTCTGCGCGGTGCCCGCCCGTTCCTCAATCAGGGACGGACCCACCCTCAACCTGTGCAAAATGACTTAAGGGGTCAGAAAAGTGGCAGCGGAGATCGTCAACCCTCGCAGCGACGCGAGTACCGGCAACGAGGGCTCCGACGAGCCCTTCGATCCGGCCTTCGCGCTGCATCGTGGCGGCAAGATGGCCGTGCAGGCCACCGTGCCGGTCCGCGACAAGGACGACCTGTCCCTGGCGTACACGCCCGGCGTCGCGAAGGTGTGCAGCGCGATCGCCGAGCAGCCGGAGCTCGTCCACGACTACACGTGGAAGTCGAGCGTCGTGGCTGTCGTGACGGACGGCTCGGCCGTCCTCGGACTCGGTGACATCGGTCCCGAGGCCTCCCTCCCCGTGATGGAGGGCAAGGCCATTCTCTTCAAGCAGTTCGGCGGCGTGGACGCGGTGCCGCTCGCGCTCTCGACGAACGACGTCGACGAGATCGTCGACACCGTCGTGCGGCTCGCCCCGTCCTTCGGCGGCGTGAACCTCGAGGACATCTCGGCCCCGCGCTGCTTCGAGATCGAGCGCAAGCTCCAGGAGCGCCTCGACATCCCGGTCTTCCACGACGACCAGCACGGCACCGCCGTCGTGACGCTGGCCGCCCTGAAGAACGCGGCGCGGCTCAGCGGGCGCGCCCTCGGCGACCTGCGCGCCGTGATCTCCGGCGCCGGTGCGGCGGGCGTCGCGATCGCGAAGTTCCTCCTCGAGGCGGGTCTCGGCGACGTCGCGGTCACCGACCGCAAGGGCATCGTCAGCCGGGACCGCGAGGACCTCACGCCGGTCAAGCGCGAGCTGGCCGAGCTGACCAACAAGGCGGGCCTGTCCGGCTCCCTCGAGGACGCGCTGGCCGGCGCCGACGTCTACATCGGCGTCTCCGGCGGTACGGTCCCCGAGCCCGCGGTCGCCTCCATGGCGCCGGGTGCCTTCGTGTTCGCGATGGCCAACCCGAACCCCGAGGTGCACCCCGACATCGCGCACAAGTACGCGGCCGTCGTGGCGACCGGGCGTTCGGACTTCCCGAACCAGATCAACAACGTGCTCGCGTTCCCCGGCATCTTCGCCGGCGCGCTCCAGGTCCGGGCCTCCCGGATCACGGAGACGATGAAGATCGCGGCCGCCGAGGCGCTGGCCGCGGTGGTCGGCGACGAGCTGTCCGCCGAGTACGTGATCCCGTCGCCGTTCGACGAGCGGGTGGCCCCGGCCGTCACCGCGGCGGTCGCCGCCGCGGCCCGTGCGGAGGGTGTGGCGCGCCGCTGACGCGTCCGTCGTGCGTTCGGAGGAGGCCCCGCCGTTTCGGCGGGGCCTTTTCCGTGCCCGTGGCTACGGGACGTGTGTCACAGGTGACGGTGGTTCCACGGGCAGGGAGCGACGCCTATCGTCAAGGTCATGTTCGCCGCCTACGCAGCCCGCATCGACCGTGATCAGCCGCTGAACGGCCTGGAGTTGGGGGAGCGGCCCGCCCCCGAGAACCGGCCCGGCTGGACCACCGTGAACGTCAAGGCCGCATCCCTCAACCACCACGACCTGTGGTCGCTGCGCGGGGTCGGCCTCGGGGAGGAGTCCCTGCCGATGATCCTCGGCTGCGACGCCGCCGGGATCGACAGCGAGGGCAACGAGGTCGTCCTGCACTCCGTCATCGGCCAGACCGGCTACGGGGTGGGGCCGCGCGAGAAGCGCTCGATCCTCACCGAGAAGTACCAGGGCACCTTCGCCGAGCAGGTGACCGTCCCGGAGTGGAACGTGCTGCGCAAGCCGAAGGAGCTGTCCTTCGCCGAGGCCGCCTGCCTGCCGACCGCATGGCTCACCGCGTACCGGATGCTCTTCACGAACGCCGGTGTACGTCCGGGTGACTCGGTCCTCGTGCAGGGTGCGGGCGGCGGCGTCGCGACGGCCGCGATCGTGCTCGGCAAGGCCGCGGGTCTGCGGGTCTACGCGACCAGCCGCGACGAGGCGAAGCGCAAGCGGGCCGTCGAACTGGGGGCGGTCGAGGCCGTCGAGACCGGGGCGCGGCTGCCGGAGCGCGTCGACGCGGTGATCGAGACGGTGGGCGCCGCGACGTGGTCGCACTCCGTGAAGTCGCTGAAGCCGGGCGGCACCCTGGTGATCTCGGGCGCGACGAGCGGCCCGAACCCGCCGGCCGCCGAGCTGAACCGGATCTTCTTCCTGGAGCTCAAGGTCGTCGGCTCGACCATGGGGTCCAAGGACGAACTGGAGGACCTGCTGTCCTTCTGCGCCGCGACGGGTGTGCGCCCGGTGATCGACGAGACGCTGCCGCTGGATCGCGCCCGCGAGGGCTTCGAGAAGATGGCGGGCGGCGATCTGTTCGGGAAGGTCGTGCTGACGGTCTGACCCGGTCGGAGGGAACGACTGGAGAAGTGCAAAGGGGCGCCCTGTGGGGCGCCCCTTTTCGCGTGCCGCACCGCCCACTGTCGTCAACTTTGGTTGACGCCCTCGTCTTGTCAACCTACATTGACACCATGAGCGATGCGACGGATCTCGCCGAGCAGGCGGGGGCCCGCGATCCGCGGGTTGGGCTGCGGGCGGTCGCCGCGCTGCGGCGGCTCCTCGAGCAACTGGAAGCGGTACAGGTGCGCAGCGCGCGCAATCAGGACTGGTCGTGGCAGGAGATCGCGGCCGAACTGGGAATCAGCCGGCAGGCCGTGCACAAGAAGTACGGGAGGCGATGATGTTCGAGCGGTTCAGCAAGGGCGCCCGGGACGTGGTGAAGGGGGCCGTCGTCCACGCCGAGCGGGAGCGGGCGGAACGGGTCGACGAGGGCCACATGTTGCTCGCGCTGCTCGACGGAAGGGGCACGCGCGGCGCGTTCGCGCTCGGCGCGCTCGGAGCGGACTCCGAGGAGCGGTGTACGTCGATGGGGTCGGCGCTGGCGGGTGCGCGGCGCAGGGCGGGGCTCTCCCGGGCCGATGCGGAGGCCCTCGCGGGCATCGGTATCGACGTGGAGGAGGTCGTGTCCCGGGTCGAAGAGGCGCACGGCGTCGGGGCGTTGACCGGTGGGCGGCGGGTCGGTGGGCATCGGCCGTTCACGCGGGAGGCGAAGGGGGTGCTGGAGTCGTCGCTGCGGATCGCGCTCGCGCACGGCGACCGGTCCATCGGCGATCAGCACCTCCTCCTCGCCCTGGCCTCCCGCCCGGGCACGGTCTCCGAGGTCCTGGCGGAACACGGGGTGACGGCCGCGGGCGTGGAACGCGTGCTGTACGGGGAGGCGGCGGGGGCCTAACGCAGGCTCGACGCGATGTCCGCCGCCGCGCGCGCCAGGTGGCGGCGGATCTCCGAGACCTGGGTCGACGTCACCCCCTCGTCCCGTGCCGCGTCGCGGATGTCGTCGCGGAAGCGGTCCAGGAGACGGTCGAGGTCCCGCGCCGGGTCACCCGTGGTGTCCTCCGACGCCCACGACGGCACGTACTCCGCCGCGACGTCCTCGCTCGGCTGCCGGTACTGCGGCTCCGGCTTGCCCCAGGACTTGCCGAACTCGCCGAACTCCTTCGCCAGTTCGGTGAGGCCTTCCCGCACCCCCGTCGGCCAGTCCCCCCGCGTGAAGTGGTCCTGCACCTGCTCCTGCACGCGCCGGGCCATCCGCTGGAAGTCCTCCGCCGCCTGCGCCCGCACCTGCTCCTGCGACTCCTTGGCCTGGCGGCGCGCCCGCTGCGCCTCCTCGCGGGCCCGGCGGCTCTCGTCCTTCGCCCGCCGTGCCTGCTCCTTCCACTCCTGCTTGGCCCGCCGCACCTCCTCCTTGGTGGCGCGCCACGCCTCCTTGTCGGTGAAGTCGCCCGTGCCGCCGCCCGCGCGGGTCTGCGACGCGGCCGCCCGCACCTCGCGCCGCAACTCGCCCGCGGCGCCCCGCACGTCGTCCCTGATCTCCGCCGCCAGCTCGGCCACGGACTCCCGGATCTCCAGCTCGAGGTCGGCCAGCTCCCCGCTGCGGTCGGCCAGCTCGGCGCGGCCCGCGTCGGTGATCGCGTAGACCTTCCTGCCGCCCTCCGTGGTGTGCGTGACCAGGCCCTCGGACTCCAGCTTGGCGAGGCGCGGGTAGACCGTGCCGGCCGACGGGGCGTACAGGCCCTGGAAGCGCTCCTCCAGGAGACGGATCACCTCGTACCCGTGGCGCGGCGCCTCGTCGAGCAGCTTCAGCAGGTACAGGCGCAGACGGCCGTGGGCGAAGACGGGGGGCATGTCAGAGCACCTTCTTGTCGGACGTGTCGGAGGGGCCTGCGTCCTGCGGCTCCGGGGCGGCGTCGGGGTCCTGTGGCTGCGGCGCCTCCTCCGAAGGGGGCCTGCGCAGCAGGGCGATCGATCCGGAGACCGTCGTCGCCTTGAGCTTTCCGGTGCCGGCGCCGAGCCTACCGGTGATCTTGTGGGCGCCCCAGGCGCCGGAGACCCGCAGGTCCTCGAACGCGTTGGACACCGCTCCGCTCGCCGTGTTCGCCTCCACCTCCGTGTCCGCCGGGTGCGGGATGCGGATGGCGATCTCGCCGGAGACGCTCGTCAGGCTCACGTCCGTGGGCCCCGCCGGGTCGAGGTCGACGATCATCGACCCGCTCACCGTGTCCGCCTTCACGAAGGAGCCGGAGCCCTCGACGACGGTCAGGTCGCCCGACACCGAGTTGAACCGGAGGTCGCCGGTCACGGCCTGCGCCTCGACGCCGCCCGACACCGTGCTCGTGCGCACCGGCCCCGTGACGCCCACGAGTGTCGTGTCGCCGGTGACGCCCTTCACCTCCGTCGGCCCCTCGGTGCCCGAGACCACCGCGCCCGCGCCGACCACGCCGACCTCGACCCGGGTGGCCGCGGGGACCGCGAGCGAGACGACCGCGCTGCGGTGCCAGCCCTTGCGGTCGAGCCACTTCAGGAAGCCCTTCCAGGGCAGGTCGTCGTACGCGACGGTGAGGGTGCCGCCCTCCTGCGTCACGCGCAGCGGCGGACCCTCGATCTCCGAGACCTCCAGGCGGGCCTGTCCCTCGGCCGTGCCCACCACGTTCACCGCACCGCTCACGATGCGTACCTGCAGGGCCGACACCGGCTCGTCGAAGACGAGTTTCTGCGGCTCCGCGACGGACCACTCGGGCATGGTGCGACCTCCTCGACGGCCGGGAGCGAACGCGCCATATCGCGTCCTCTGTCAAACACGATATATCGCGGTTCCGGAAAGTCAAGACTGTCGCGGGACTCCGCGTCCGGCGCTGTCCGGACGCGCCCCGCCGCCCGCCCGGTCGTCCATTTGCTGCGCAAACGCCCCGATTCGCCCTAGCGTGGGGCCATGTCGTCCCTCGAACCCGCCGGTGCGCTGCTGCTCTGCCGCGCCGAACCGTCCGTCGTCGGACCCGCCGCCCAGCTGCTGCACGAGCGCATGCTGCTCACCCGGTCGGGCCCCGAGTGGAGCGTCCTCGTACCCGAGACGAAGCCGTGGCTGTCCCTGGAGGACGGCGGCGGCGAACCCGTGGACCGGGTGCTCGGCGGCTGGGCGGGCGCGCTCGCCGTCGGCGCGAACTGGCCCGTGCTCGCCCTGTGGTGGGACGCCGATCGCAGCGGATTCACGCTGGCCTCCGGCTTCCGCCGCCCCGTCGGCTACGAGTGGCTGGCGAACGGCACACCCGTCGGCGAGGGCGAGGCCCTGCGCACCTTCGCCGCCCGCCTCGGCCTGGACCCCGTACTCGACCTTCAGGCGCTCGAAGCGCTCGCGAAGCCGGACAGCGAGGCCGACGCGCGCTCCCGCATGCTCGGCCTCCTCGCGGTGCTCGCCCGCGCGGGACTCGTCCTGCCGACGGGCCTCACCCCCGGCGAACCGGCCGACCGGCTCCGCGAGGTCGCCCGGATCCAGCCGGACGCCGAGCAGATCACATGGTCGGGCTGGCGCGACGCCGTGCACGCCGAGCTCGACGTCGTCGAGGCCACGAGCGTCGGCGCGTGGCTGCGCGGCCCGCGGGCCCGCTGGCTCGCCGCCGCCCAGCTCGCGGCGGGCGTGCCGCTCACCGTGCACGGCCTGCGGCGGCGCAGCGGCGGCTGGACCACGGCGGGCGCGCTGCTCCTGCTGCACGGCGCGCTCGGCTTCGCGTACGAGAAGCTGCGCGCGGCCCGCGACTGACCCGAGGGGCGGCTACTCGTCCTCGTCCTCGTCGTCCAGGCGCGCCAGCCACGTGGCGAGCCGCTCCACCGGCACCTCGAAGTCCGGGTTCAGGTCGACGAACGTCCGCAGCTGCTCGGCGAGCCACTCGAAGGTGACCTCCTCCTCGCCGCGCCGCTTCTCCAGCTCTTCGATGCCGCGGTCCGTGAAGTACATGGGGCTGTTTCTCCTGCGTGCGGGGCCCGCGCGGGCGCGCGTGCCTGGTGTGTGCCCATCGAGCGTGTGTGCCCGTCAAGCCTATGGGGACCGCCCGCCTCGTGATCCGACCGAGGGGTAGCCCGCGGCGAACCGGGGAAGGACCCTTGTCCCGTCATGGAGGTCACGGGGGAACGGGGAACGGGGGAGCGGCATGGGGCAGGAAGAGACAAGGGTCGCGCGGATAGCGCTGCCGGACGGCACACCGGTGTGGGCCAGGATCTCGGGCTCGGCGGAGGAACTCGGCGTACGGGACGGCGAGTTGTCGTTCTCGGACACCGGCTTCACGGACCGCGTGGAGGCGAGCGTCGAGAGCCTGCACGCGCTCGTCACGGGCGTCGCGCGCTCCCTCGCGCGGCCCCTGCGCGCCGTGCGCCCCGACGAGGTGAGCGTCGAGTTCGGCGTCGAGCTGACCGCCAAGGCGGGCAAGGTCGTGGGGCTGCTCGCGGACGGCGAGGCCAAGGCGGGCATCAAGGTCACGCTGACCTGGAACGAAGGGCCGCCCGACCTGGAGAACCCGCAGCCGCCCGCCGCCGCGGCGACCGCGCCGCCCGCACCCCGCGCATCACCCGGCGCCCCGGCGCACGGCGGCGCCGATCCGACGGTCGCCGGGGCCGGGGCATGACACCCGGGCACGACGGGGGCGCATCGGGCCGACGCGATGCGGCCCTCCTTGCTCTGCGTGAACTCGTCATGGCGGCCACCGTGCGCATTCATCGCACGGGGCCCGGGTATGCAGCCGACGAACCGGGAAGCTTCGTCGGGAGCGGCTTCTTCATCGCCCCGAACTGGGTGCTGACCTGCGCACACGTGGCGCGCGGCGGGGAAGGGGGCGAGCTGGTGGTGGCCTACGAGAGCGGTCCAGGCCGCGGCGTTTCCCTGGTCCCCGCGGAGGTCGTCGCCACCCTCCCCGAGCAGGTCGACCGGGTCGTCCCCGGCAAATGGCCCGCCCCCGACCTCGCCCTCGTCCGGCTCCGCGAACCGGTGGACCACGAGTGCGTCTACGTAGCCGAGCGGCCCGCCGCGTACTACAGCGAGGGGGAGGTCTTCTACGGCGGCTGGACCGTCGTGGACGGACAGGTGTGCCGTCTCGACGGGCCGATCGCCGTCAAGGGCACCATCGGCGACTGGTCGTCCGGCGTGCAGCTGCGCCTCGGCGACAACGACCTGCCGTACGGCATCTCGGGCGGCCCCGTCGTCGACCCGGTGCGCGGCGAGGTCATCGGCGTCCTGAAGTCGCGCGCGGACCACGGGCGGGGCGGCACCTCCATCGGGATCGAGCAGCTGCGCACGCTGCCGGTGCCCGGGCAGGCGGTGCGCGCCGAGCACGACGACCTCTACCAGGCGGTGTGCCACGCGCACGACCGCTACCACCGGGACCGCCAGCGGCAGTCCCACCCGGACCGCAACACCTGGGCCGACGTGCAGAGCCGGCTCGGCGCGCGGCCGGGGCGCACGCTGACGGCGGGGGAGCGCGTCCAGCTGCTCGGCCGCCTCGCCGACCTGCCGCCCCCGGTCAGCACGCGCGGCCTGCTCGACCTCATGGAGTCGCTCCCGGAGTTCGAGGGCGGCGCCCCGCTGCCGTCGCCGCGCGGCTGGCGGGACGGGCTCGGCGCCCTGTACGAGGGCGCGCACGACGAGGGCGTGCGCGGGCTCGTGCTCGACTACGCGATGCGGGTCCTGTCCGCCGACCGCCCCTTCGTCACACCGGGCACCGCGCACGCGGAGGAGTCCCTGTGGGCGTGGGTGCGGCAGGCCGGAGAGGGGCGGCTCGACGGGGGCCGCAGGCGCCGCATCGAGAAGCAGCGCGTGGAGCGCCTCAGGCGGCGCAGGCCGCCCGGCATGCCCCCGGAGCCCGCACCGGACCGCTCGGCACGCCCCGCCGCGCTCCTCGAACTCGTCGAGCGCGGCTGGGAGCGCGACCACTGGGACTGGCAGGTGTACGTGACGCGTCCCGGCGGCGCCCGCGACTGCGTGCGGCAGGACGAGCGCACCCCGACAGACGAGCTGCCCGAGCGGATCGCCGCGCCCCTCGCGGAGGCCTTCCGGCAGTGCGACGAGCCGGGCCGGCCCGCGCTCCTCCAGGTGGTGCTCCCGCACACCCGCCTCGACCTGCCGGTGGACGGCTGGCGGCTGCGCCCCGACGAGCCGCCGCTCGGCGTGCGCGGCCCCCTGGTGCTGCGCTGCGGCGACCGTGACCGGCTGCCCGCCGAGCCGGGCTTCGAGGACTGGGCCTCGCCCGAGTCGGACGCGGACCGCGCCGACCGCTGGCGCTGGCTGCACGCGCACGGCGCCCGCGCCGAGATCCTCGACTGCGACGACGGGGTGCCGCAACCGGTGCCGGAGAGCGGCGAGTTGCGCAATCTGTCGCCCGGATCCGTACCAGTGATGTGCCGCTACGGAGAGCACCGCTACGAGGACGACACCGAGGCGCTGGCCCGGATACTGCTGGGCGGCTTCGGGGTCGCCCTGTGGCGCCGCGGGCCGGCCCGGTCGGCGGCGGTCTGCGGGGAGTTCCACCGCGGCGCGGCCGTCACGGTCGCCGACGCGCGCGGGGCGCGCCATCTGCCCGAGCGCGTCCACGAGTTGCGCAGAAAGCTCCTGGCGAGCCGCACGGAGGCGTACTGGGCCGACGGCATCGCGCTGTTCTACGACGACCCGAACCAGCCCCTGCCGGGCTCCGGGGAACTCCTGGAGGCGCCATGACGCCACCGACCGCCTCCGGGCGCGCCGCGAAGACCTTCGGGCCGGCTCGCCACGGAGCCCTTACCAGCACCACGAACCATCGATACCGTGAGGCACGTCCCTTCGGCTGCCCTGCTGGACGAGTGACGACGAGGACCGGATCATGACCGAATCCAGTGAGTGGCTCATCTACCGCGGCGCAGGCGAACCCCACGAGGGCCTCGACCGCCTGCCACCGCCGCCTCCCTGGCGCGACTTCTCGGGGCGCGACTCGGCCGCGGGGGACGGCTCCGAGGACCGCAGGCTCGGCGCGCACCGGCACCTGGCCGAGCTGCACAGGCCCGGCGCCGAAGAGCTCGAGATGATCAACGCGGCGCTGTATCTGCGCCGCCCCCTGCTGGTCACGGGCAGCCCCGGCGCGGGCAAGAGCACCCTCGCGCACTCGGTGGCGTACGAGCTGGGGCTCGGCAACGTACTGCGGTGGTCCATCGTCAGCCGGTCCACGCTCCAGGACGGGCTCTACCACTACGACGCGATCGCCCGCCTCCAGGACGTGCAGATCGCCGCGCAGGGCGGGTTCGGCGCGGCGGCGGGGACGCCGGGGGCCGTCGAGGGCATCGGGAGCTACATCAGGCTCGGCCCGCTCGGCACCGCGCTGCTGCCCTCCACGACGCCGCGCGTGCTGCTCATCGACGAGCTCGACAAGAGCGACATCGACCTCCCGAACGACCTGTTGAACGTCCTGGAGGAGGGCGAGTTCGCGATACCCGAGCTGGAGCGGGTCGCCGACCGGCTGCCCGACGGAGAGGCCGAGGTGCTCACCGCGGACGGCGTGAAGGTCCGTGTCCGCGACGGCAGGGTGCGCTGCAACGCGTTCCCGTTCGTCGTCCTCACCAGCAACGGCGAGCGCGACTTCCCCGCCCCCCTGATGCGCCGCTGCATCCACCTCGAACTCGGCAGGCCCGACCACAACCGGCTCGCCACCTTCGTCCGCGCCCACCTCGGCGACGAGGCGGCCCGCGCGGGCGACGACCTGATCAACCGCTTCCTGGAGCGCTCCCGCAGCGAACTCCTCGCCACCGACCAGCTGTTGAACGCCATCTACCTCACCGACGCGGCCGCCCCCACCAGCCGCGAGTCCTTCGCCGACCTGCTGATCCAGCGACTCGACCGCCCGAGGTGAAGCGGTGACTCCGGACGCGACCGCGCGTCAGGGTCCCGGTTCGCCCTCGGAGCCCGGACGCCACGACGGGGACCCCGTCGCCGAACTCATCGCCAGGCTGCGGCAGATCGGCCTGGACCCCGACGCCGAAGGCCTCTGCGACGCGCTGTGGCTGGCCCGCCACGCCCGCCCCGCGCGCGTGGCGGCCCCCACCGAGCCCGACCCCGGCCCCCGGCCCTCCTACGACGGACCGCGCCCCGTCAGGACGCCGGCCACCCCGCGCCCCCTGCCCCAGGAGACCGAGCCCGAGCGGCCGACCCCGCAGGTGTACGACGGCGGGGGCGACCGGCGCGTCTCCCTGTACCCCGTGCCGCGCACCGGCGGCTCCGCGCGCGGAGGCGGCCGCACCGCCCCGCTCCCGGTCGGCGTGCCCGCCGCCCCCGCGTTCCCCGCCCCGCTCGAACTCCAGCGCGCGCTGCGGCCGTTGCAGGGATATCGCAGCGCCGCCCCGCCGCTGCGCTCGGTGCTCGACGAGACGGCGACGGCGGAGCGCACCGCGCGCGCGGGCGGTCTCGTGCTGCCCGTGTTCCGCGCGGTGACCCGCGCCGACGCGCGGCTGCACCTCGTGATGGACGCCTCCTCGTCGATGCGCGTGTGGGACCGCATGTTCGTCGAACTCGAGCAGGTCTTCGGCCGGTTGGGCGCCTTCTCCGACATCCAGGTCAGCCATCTGCACGAGGGCCCCGACGCGCAGGCCGCCGTCAGCCGCAGCCCCGAGCTGTACGCCGCGCCCCTGCACTCCACCGACCGGCTCAGCGACCCGTCGGGCCGCCAGATCACCGTCCTCGTCAGCGACTGCGCGGGACCGCTGTGGCGCAGCGGCCGGGCCCACCGCCTCCTGCACCACTTGGCGCGGCAGGCCCCCGTCGCCGTCCTCCAGCCCCTGCCGCAGCGCATGTGGAACCGCACCAGGCTCCCCGTCTCGTACGGCGAGCTGAGCCGCGGCGAGGCCCTCGGCGGGGCCGCGGCCCTGCGCGTACGGACGGCGGCGGGGCCCGCGCCGCAGGCCCGCTCGGGCGCCCTCCCGGTGCCGGTCCTGCCGCCGGAGCCGGTCGCGCTCGGCGCCTGGGCGCGGCTCCTGTCGGGGTCGGGCGCGGGCCCGGTCTCCGGGGCCGTCGGCTGGGTGCGCGCTGACCAGCGGGGTGTGTCGCCGGGCCGCGAGGCGCGCCGCCCGTCCGTCCTCGAACTCGTCAGCCGGTTCCGCTCCACCGCGTCGCCGGACGCGAGCCGGCTCGCCGGATTCCTCGCGGCGGCCCCGCTCTGCCTGCCCGTGATGCAGCTCGTGCAGCGCACCATGCTGCCCGGCTCCGGCCCCTCCGAACTCGCCGAGGTGCTCCTCAGCGGACTGCTCACCCGCGCCAAGGAGGACCACGGCGGCGACGGCGTCCAGTGGTACGAGTTCGCGCCCGGCGTGCAGGAGTCGCTGCTGGGGCCGCTCGGCAGGGACGAGGCCGTGCTCGTGCTCAAGCACTGCTCCGAGTACATCGAGGCCCGCTTCGGCAAGGGCGGCCCGAACTTCCCGGCCCTCGCGCTCGCCCAGCTCGGCGACGGAACCGACGGCTCCGACGGATCCGACGGCGCCGGACGCCCCGCGGGGACCGGCTACCGGCCGCCGCACACCGTCGGCGGCGACAACGGCGAGCGCGGCGCGGAGGACCTCGTCCCGCAACCCTTCGCCGAGGTCGCCGCGCGCGTCCTGGAGCGCTTCATGCCGCTGCCCGAACAGTTCGCGCTGTACGGGCGACCGGGGCACGACGAGCCGCAGGAGGCGCCGCCCACCCACCCCGCCGTCACCCGCGCCCGCACGCTCGCCGCCCGCTTCGACGGCGAGCGCATGGTGCAGGACCTCATCGACGCCGTGCAGCTGCTGCGCGGCGCCACCGAGCACGAGCCGCCCGCGGAGCCGGACTTCGAGCTGTGGGCCGAGTACGCGCACTGCGTGCTGCGCCTGTGGGAGGTGCAGGGCGGAGCCGAGCTGCTGCGCGAGGCCGAACAGGCCGCCGAGCGCGCCGCCGCCCACCCGCACGCGCTGCGCGAACGTGCCGTCCTCGCGCGCGTGCTCTCCACCGCCGCCACCGACCGCAGGCGGCGCGGCGACCGCAACGGCGCGCTCGAACTGCTGCGCAGGGCCGACCGCGAGTACGCGGTGGCCTGCTCGGCACCCGACCTGCCCGAGCAGGAGGCGCTGCGGCTCACCCTGGAGCGCGTCGGCGCCCTGGAGGCGCAGTGGCGGCTCGGCGGCGACAGCGCGCTCCTCCAGGGCGCCGTCGGGATGCTGGAGGCGTTCGTCGACACCTGGCAGGACCGCAGCCACCCACCCGAACTCCCGCTCGCGCACGGCCGGATCCTGCTCCGCCTCGCCGGGGCCTCGGCCGACGGCGAGCAGGCCGTCAAGTACGCCGAGCAGGCCGCCGCCTCGCTGCGCACCGCCCTGGGCGGCGAGGCACGGGACCCGGGCGGCGTGCCGCGCGTACGGGTGCTGCTCGATCTCGTGGACGCCCTCCTCGTCTCCGCCGACGCCCTCGACGAGGCGGCCGCCCGCGTCGACGAGGCCCTCGCCGCCGCCCGTGACCAGCGGCTGCGCGCCGCCGTCCTGGTGCGCGCCGCCCGCGTCGCCCGCGCCCGGCACGCCGAGACCGGCGACCCGCGCGAACTCCTCGACGCCGCCCGCCACTTCGAGCAGGCCGCGCACTGGATGCCGCGCGACTCCGCGGCCCACGCCGACGTGCTCGCCGAGTGGGGCGAGGTGCTGCTGGCCAGGGCGGGCGCCGCGCCGGCCACGCCCGCCGAGCAGGACGCCCTGTCCCGGGCCGTCCGCGTGCTGCGGGACTGCCGCGCCCAGACCCCGGCGGGCAGCGCGCGGCTCGCCCACCGGCTGCTGCTGCTCGGCCGCGCCCTCATGCTGCGCTACCGCGCGCGGGGGGACCGCGTCGACCTGCGCGAGGCCGAACACCTCCTGGGCCTCGCGGCGGCGGAGGCGGACGCCTTCCTGCTGGCCGCGCGCGCCTGGCTGGAGCTCGGCCAGGTGCAGTACGAGGTGTTCCGCAGCCTCGGCCGCCCGGCCCGCCTCGACGACGCCGTCGACGCGTTCCGCTACGCCGCCGAGTCCGCCCGCGGCGCCGAGCGGGAGGCCGACACGGAGCGCGCGGGACAGGAAGCCGTCGTCCTCGGTGCGCAAGCACACCACTTGCGGGGTATGTCCTACGAAGCGGCGGCGCGCCCGCGCGCCGCGCGCGAGGCCTATCGGGCGGCGCGGCGCGAGTGGTCGCGGCTGCCCGACGACAACGTGACCAGGAGCGGACCGACGGCCCGGCAGACCGAACTGCGCATCGCCGAGCTCGCCTGACACCGGACCTTCGGCCGGGGGAGAGGGGACGTCATGCACGCACAGGAGCCACAGCGGGAGCCGGCCGAGCCGTGCCCGGACCTCACCGCACTGAGCCTCGCCGAACTGCGCGAGGCCCGGCACCCCGTCCTGGACGAGGTGCTCGCGGACCTGCGGGAGCGCGAGGAGCGGCCCGGCGAGATGCTCTGGGGGTTCAACAGCGCCCTCTGAAGGGGTCCGTGACGCGAAGCCCCGCGCGCGGAGCCGGTTTCGGTCGCCGCGCGCGAGCGAACCGGACAACGTTGAACCGACCACGTTTGTGCCGCGCGCCCCGCCGGGAAGGCGCCCCGTACGCGCGAGCCCGTGCCGCGGGCGCCCGGCATGGGGGGTACCGGAGTGGCTGGAGTCTCCGAAGGTGCCGTCAGGCCACCGCACCAACGGCCCGTTCCCTTCCGGCAGTTCGTCGTGAAGGTGCACGGCCGCTGCAACCTCGCCTGCCGTTACTGCTACCTGTACGAGGGCCCCGACCACACCTGGGCCGAGCGCCCCGCCGCCGCGCCGCCCGAGGTCCTCGACCGCACCGCGACCCGGATCGCCGAGCACGCGCGCGTGCACGCGCTCCCGCACCTCTCGCTCGTCCTGCACGGCGGCGAACCGCTCCTCGCGGGCGCCGCCACGCTCGGCCGCTTCACCGACCTCGTGCGCGAGCGGGTCCCCGAGGGCTGCGCGGTGCACGCCGTCGTGCAGACCAACGCCACCCTCCTCACCGCCCCGCGCCTGGCGACCCTCGCCGCGCACCGCGTCCGCGTCGGCATCAGCCTCGACGGCGGCCTGGCGGCCCACAACGCCCGCCGCGTCGACCGCGCGGGACGCCCCTCCTGGCCCGCCGCCGCCCGCGGGGCCCGACTGACCGCCGAGCGCTTCCCCGAGACGTACGCCGGGATCCTCGCCGTGATCGACCCCACGCAGGACCCCGTCGAGACCTACGAGTCGCTGCTCGCGCTCCGCCCTCCGGCCCTCGACCTGCTCCTTCCGCACGGCAACTGGACGGCGCCGCCGCCCCGTTGGGAGCCGAGCGGCAGCACGTACGGCGACTGGCTGTGCGCCGTCTTCGACCGCTGGTGGGGCGCGGGACGCCGGGAGACCCGGGTGCGGCTGTTCGAGGAGTGCCTCGCGCTGCTCCTCGGCCTGCCCTCGTCCGTGGAGGCCCTCGGCCTCGCCCCGTTCGACGCCGTCGTCGTCGAGACCGACGGCACGATCGAGCAGGTCGACTCCCTCAAGTCCGCCTACGACGGCGCCGCGTGGACCGGACTCGACGTCTTCCGGCACGACTTCGACGCTGCGCTCGCCCACCCCGCCGTCGCGGCCCGGCAGGCGGGCGCCGCCGCGCTCGCCGCCGACTGCCGGGCCTGCCCCCTGCTCGACGTCTGCGGCGGCGGCCAGTACGCCCACCGCTACCGCGCGGGACACGGATTCGCCAACCCGTCCGTGTACTGCGCCGACCTGCAGCGCTTCATCCGTCACGTGGCGGCGGTGCTCACCGCGGACACGGTGCCCGCCGCCCACCGCGAAGGGGACTCCCCTTGACCTCCGTCATGCTTCCGGAACTCCCGGACCACGCCCTGACCGAACTCGGCCGCACCGAAGGCGGCCCGCAGGCCCTCGCGCTGCTCGTCCGCGCCCAGGACACCCGCAGACTCCTCGCGCTGCGCGCCGTGCTCGACGCCACCGCCGACGCCGACCCCCGGCTGTGCCCGCCCGCCGCCCGCAGGCGCATCGCGGAGGACTGGGCGCTCCTGGAGGCCGCCGACGCCACGGCGCAGTCGCCCGCCGCGTCGCCCGCCCGCACCCGCCTCCTGCACCCCCTCGTCGGCCCGTGGGCCCAGCGCTGCCTCACGCTGCTGCGCACCGACCCCACCCGCCCGGGAGCGCCCGAGCGGAGCCGCCGGCTCGCCGGGGAGCTCGCCCACCTCGGCACCGTCGCCGCAGCCGCCGCCGCCCGCGCGAACCTCCCCTTCACCGTCCGCCTGACACCCCGCGACGGCGCCCTCGTCCTGCCTTCGATCGGCGCGCTGCGTACATCCGCGCCCGACGACACGGCGTACGAAGTCACGTACAGGTACGGCCAGTTGAAGATCCGCGAACCGTGCGGCACCCCCGTCGTCGTCCGCCTGGAGCGCGGCATCGGCGCCTGGTCCGACGACCCGGCCTGGACGCCCGCCCACGCCCTTCCCGGCCTCACCGCCGACGCCGCGCCCACTCCGCTCGACGACCTCGACCCGTACCGCGGCGCCGAGGACGGCGCGCACTACCGGGGCGCCGGCGGACCGGCGACCCTCGACGACGCCGAACGCAAACGGTGGCTCCAGGCCTGGTCGGGCACCGCCGCCGAACTCCGCCTCGGCGGCGAACAACGGCTCACCGAAGCCGTCACCCTGCTGCGCTGCCTCGTCCCGCTCGCCCCGCCGCCCGGCTCCGACCCGCACGACGCCACCGCGAGCACGTGCAGCGGCACCCGGCGCGAGGCCTTCGGCGCCGTCCTCAGCAGCACACCGCCCACCGCGCCCGTCTTCGCCGCGACGCTCGTCCACGAACTCCAGCACACCAAGCTCGTCACCGTCGCCCAGCTCGTCCCGCTGCACCGTGCGGGCGGCGCCGCCCGCTACTTCGCGCCCTGGCGGCCCGACCCGCGCCCCTTCGACGGGCTGCTCCAGGGCGCCTACTCGCACCTGGCGCTCGCCGACTTCTTCCAGCGGCGCGCCCTCCACCTCACCAGGACCGCCGAACGCGAGTCGGCGTGGGCCGTCCACGCCCGCTGCAAGGAGCAGGTGGGCGCCGCGCTGCCCGCCGTCGTCGGCTCCACCGACCTCACCCCGCAGGGCCGCCGCCTCGTCGACCGGATGGTCGCCACGTACGAACGGCTCGACGAGCACCGGCCGCCCCGCGGCCACACCGCACGCGCGCGTGCCTACGTGGACGCGGCCCGCACCCTGTTCTCGGGGCGCCGGATGCGGTCAACTGGGTGATTTTTGGCGCCGGTTGGAGAGAAGATCGGCACATGAGGGGGAAGGGATGGAACCGCGGCGAGCGGAGCCGAGACAGGGCCGTTCCGTCCCTGTCGCGGTGTCGTGCCGAGGTTCTACCATTACGTGCCGGGAGGCCGCTGCATGTCTGGAATCCGTAGGCCGGTCGGAGCCGCCGGCAAGGGGGCCGCGAAATCCACGGTCACCATCAGCTTCGCCGGGTTCAACCGCGCCTGGGCGGCCTGGATCGGCGACCGGCTCGAGCGGCGCGGACTGCGCGTCGTGTACGCCCGCTGGGACTCCCGCGCCGACGTACCGCTCGCCGACCTCCTCGGCGACCTGAAGCTCGCCGAGGGCCGCGTCCTCGTCGTCGTCAGCGAGTGGTACTTCCAGCTCGGGCCGCGCACCCACGAGGAGTGGAACACGGCGCTGCGCCAGGTCGTCGCCCCCGACGCCGACCGGTTCGCCGCCGTATCCGTGACCACGGCGCCGCTGCCCACCGCGGCCACCGTGCTCGCCGCGACGCAGCTCACGAACATGGGCGCCGACGAGGCCGAGCGCCGCCTCCTCGACCGCCTCGACCTTCCCACGGACCTGCTGCCCGAGCCCGCGGCCGGCGAGCGCCGCGGGCCCCGCTTCCCCGCCGCGATGCCCGAGGTGTGGGGCGGCGTGCCCCGCCGCAACACCCGCTTCACCGGCCGCGAGCCGCTGCTGAACGACGCGTACCACCTGCTCCAGGGCTCCGAGCCAGGCGCCGGCGTGCTGACCATGCACGGCATGTCCGGCGTCGGCAAGACCCAGCTCGCCGCCGAGTACGTGTACCGCTTCGGCTCCGAGTACGACGTCGTGTGGTGGGTCAACGCCGAGGGCCGGGTCACGTACCGCCGCCTCATGGCCGAACTCGCGCCGAAGCTCGGCCTGTCCACCGGACCCGAGTACGGCGAGCGGCTGCGCGCCGTCCGCGACGCGCTGCGCCGCGGCGACCCCTACGGGCGCTGGCTCCTCGTCCTGGACGGCGCCGACGAACCCGACCAGATCTGGGACCTCGTGCCCACCGGCCCGGGACACGTCCTGATCACCTCCAGGAACCCCGAGTGGAGCGAGCACAACAGCAAGCTCCTGGAGGTGCCGGTCTACTCCCGCGACGAGTCCGTCGCCTTCGTGCGCCGCCGCGCGCCCCGGCTCACCGAACCCGACGCCGACCAGCTCGCCGAGGCCCTCGAGGACCTGCCGCTGCTGCTCGACCAGACGGCCGGCTGGCTCAACGACTCGGACATGAGTGTCGAGGAGTACATCGGGCTCCTCGAAGGCGGCATCGACCAGGACGTCGTCAAGGTCTCCGCCGACTTCCCCGTCGCCTTCCAGACCGCCTGGTCGATACTGCTCAACAAGCTGCGCGAGACCGTCCCCGAGTCCATCGACCTGCTGCGCCTGTGCACGTTCTTCGCGCCAGGATTCATCCCTGTACGCCTGCTGCGCGAGATGCCGCACGACGAACTGCCCGAACAGGTCGCCGGGCTGCTCAACGACCCGCTGCTGTGGAACAAGGCGATCAACCAGCTGCGCCAGTACTCCGTCGTCCGCCTGGAGTCCCACGAGACGGTCGGCGACGAGTCGGCGGCCTCCGGCGAATCCCTGTACCTGCACCGCATGGTCCACCAGATCGTGCACAAGGACATGCCCGAGGAGGACCGCCGAGAGTTCATCGACGTGGTCCGCAGGGCGCTCGCCGCCGCCGACCCCGGCCGCGCCACCGACACGCGCCTCTGGGACGAGTACGCGGCGATCGTGCCGCACCTGAAGTACGCCGACGTGCTGCAGAGCAAGGACCGCAAGGTCCAGAACATGGTCCTCAACTGCCTGCGCTACATGTACTTCACCGGCGAGTACGTCTCCGGCATCAAGCTCGGCGAGCGCGCCCTCGCCACCTGGAAGCGCACCCTCGGCGACACCCACCAGCGCATCTGGGACCTCTCGTACCACCTCGCGAACCTGCTGCGCGCCGCCGGCGAGTACCAGCGCGCCGAGGAGATCGGCCGCATCGCGACCGCCCACCTGCTCACCGAGCGCGGCCCCGACGACCTCGACTACCTGCGCGCCAACATCGGCCTCGGCGCCGACCTGTGGGGCCTCGGCCGCTACGAGGAGGCGCGCGAGCTGTACGAGTGGCTGTACCCGGCCTACCGCGAACTCCTCGGCGAACAGGACTCCCGCACCCTCAACGCCCTGAACAACCTGGGATTCGCGCTGCGCCTGCTGGGCCGCTACAAGGAGAGCCTCGACATCGACCGGCGCACCCTTGAGGCCCGCAGGCTGCTCCTCAAGAACCGGCACCCCTGGGCGCTGTTCTCCGAGATCCACTATGCGACGAACCTGCGGCTGCTCGGCCGCTACACCGAGGCCGAGTCCATGCAGTCCAAGAACGTCCGCGAGTACCGCATCGTCATGGGCGGCGACAACCCGCAGACCCTGCTCGCCGAGCACAACCTCGCCCAGTGCCTGTACCGGCTCGGCGACCACGGCAGGGCGGGCCCGCTGTTCACCCGCGTCCGCGAGCGCTACGAGCGGCAGCTCGGGGACAACGACCCGCAGACCCTCGCCGCGGCCGTCAGCCACAGCTGCTTCGCCCGCGAGCACGGCGACATCGACCAGGCCCGCGAGACCAGCGAGTACATCCTCGCGCGCTACGAGGAAAAGCTCGCCGAAGGGCACCCGTTCATCGCGGGGGCCCGCGCCAACCACGCGCTGATCCTGCGCAGCGTGGGGGAGCGCGATCTGGCGCACGACCTGATCGAGCGGGCCATGGCCGACATGGCGGCGGCGGTCGGCGAGAGCCACCCGTGGACCGTGGGCTGCGCCGTCAACGCGTCGGCGCTGCGCAACCTCGTCGGCGACCCCGCGTCCGCCGCCGAACTGAGCGCCTCCGCCGCGGCCCGCGCCGCCGAGACGCTCGGCCGCACGCACCCGCTCACCCTCACGGCCCGCGTCGCGCACGCGGCCGACCTGCGGGGCCTCGGGAACCGGCAGGAGGCGGAGAAGACCGAGCAGGAGGCGCTGTCCGACCTCACGTCGACGCTCGGCAAGCAGCACGTCCACACCCTGTCGGCGCGGGCCCGCAACCGGCCGTACTGGGACTTCGAACCGCAGGTGACCTGAGCCGCCCGGCGCGGCACGGAACAGGCCGAAGGCCCGGGCCCCTCGAATGGGGACCGGGCCTTCGGTCTTGTTCGCCGGGCTTCGGGGCCTTACGCCTCGAAGACCTCGCGCACCAGCTGCTCCTGCTCGGCCTGGTGGCGCTTGGCCGAGCCGACCGCCGGGGACGAGCTGTGCGGCCGCGAGATGCGGCGCAGACGCTCACCGTGCGGCACGTCGGCGCCCACGGCCAGGTCCAGGTGGTCGATCAGGTTGAGCGCGATGAACGGCCAGGCACCCTGGTTCGCCGGCTCCTCCTGCGCCCAGAGGTACTTCTCGGCGTTCGGGAACTTGGCGATCTCGGCCTGGAGCTCGGCACCCGGCAGCGGGTACAGACGCTCGACGCGGATGATCGCGGTGTCGGTGACGCCGCGCTTCTTCCGCTCGGCCTCCAGGTCGTAGTACAGCTTGCCGGCCACGAACACGACCTTCTTGACCGCGTTCGGGTCCACCGACTCGTCGCCGATGACCGGGCGGAAGCCGCCCGTCGTGAACTCCTCCACCTTCGACGCGGCGGCCTTGAGGCGCAGCATCGACTTCGGCGTGAAGACCACCAGCGGCTTGTGGTGCGGGTTGTGCACCTGCCACCGCAGGAGGTGGAAGTAGTTCGACGGCAGGGTCGGCATGGCGACCGTCATGTTGTTCTGCGCGCACAGCTGCAGGAAGCGCTCGACGCGGGCCGAGGAGTGGTCCGGGCCCTGGCCCTCGTAGCCGTGCGGCAGCAGCAGCGTGACGCCGGAGGTCTGGCCCCACTTCTGCTCGGCGGCCGAGATGTACTCGTCGACGACGCTCTGCGCGCCGTTGACGAAGTCGCCGAACTGCGCCTCCCACATCACGAGGGACTCGGGACGCGCGAGCGAGTAGCCGTACTCGAAGCCCATGACCGCGTACTCGGAGAGCAGCGAGTCGTAGACGTTGTAGCGGGCCTGGTCGGGCGACAGGTAGAGGAGCGGGGTGAAGTCCTCGCCCGTCTTGTTGTCGATGAGGACCGCGTGGCGCTGGCCGAAGGTGCCGCGGCGCGAGTCCTGGCCGGACAGGCGGACCGGGGTGCCCTCGAGGAGCAGCGAACCGATGGCGAGGGTCTCGCCCATGCCCCAGTCGATCGTGCCGTCCTCGATCATCGTGGCGCGGCGCTGCAGCTGCGGCAGCAGACGCGGGTGCACGGTGACGTGGTCCGGGATGTTGACCTGGGACTCGGCGATGCGCTTGACGACCTCCTGGGAGATCGCCGTCTGCACCGACACAGGGAAGTCGGCCTGCGGGTCGGGGACCTCGGCGGCCGCCGGGTGCGCGACGGCCTCGCGGACCTCGGTGAAGACCTTCTCCAGCTGGCCCTGGAAGTCCTGGAGCGCCTGCTCGGCCTCTTCCAGGGTGATGTCGCCGCGACCGATGAGGGACTCGGTGTAGAGCTTGCGCACCGAGCGCTTCTTGTCGATCAGGTCGTACATCAGCGGCTGCGTGAACGCCGGGTTGTCCGACTCGTTGTGACCGCGGCGGCGGTAGCAGATGAGGTCGATGACGACGTCCTTGTTGAACGCCTGGCGGAACTCGAAGGCCAGTCGGGCAACGCGGACGACGGCCTCGGGGTCGTCGCCGTTCACGTGGAAGATCGGCGCCTCGATCATGCGGGCCACGTCCGTGGCGTACATGGAGGAGCGCGAGGACTCCGGGGCGGCGGTGAAGCCGACCTGGTTGTTGATGACGATGTGGACCGTGCCGCCCGTGCGGTAGCCGCGCAGCTGCGACATGTTGAGCGTCTCGGCGACCACACCCTGGCCCGCGAAGGCCGCGTCACCGTGCAGGGCGACGGGCAGGACCGTGAAGTCCGTGCCGCCCTTGTTGATGATGTCCTGCTTGGCGCGGGTGATGCCCTCGATGACCGGGTCGACCGTCTCCAGGTGGGACGGGTTGGCGGCCAGCGAGACGTTGATCTGCTCGCCGTCCAGGCCGGTGAAGGTGCCCTGGGCGCCCAGGTGGTACTTCACGTCGCCGGAGCCGTGCATCGACTTCGGGTCGAGGTTGCCCTCGAACTCCCGGAAGATCTGCGCGTACGACTTGCCGACGATGTTCGCCAGCACGTTCAGGCGGCCGCGGTGGGCCATGCCGATGACGACCTCGTCGAGGCGGGCCTCGGCGGCGGCGTCGATGACCGAGTCGAGCAGCGGGATGACGGACTCGCCGCCCTCCAGGGAGAACCGCTTCTGACCGACGTACTTGGTCTGCAGGAAGGTCTCGAAGGCCTCCGCCGAGTTCAGGCGGCGCAGGATGCGCAGCTGCTCCTCGCGCTCCGGCTTGGCGTGCGGCCGCTCGATGCGGTCCTGGATCCACTTGCGCTGCTTCGGGTCCTGGATGTGCATGAACTCGATGCCGGTGGTGCGGCAGTACGAGTCGCGCAGCACACCGAGGATGTCGCGCAGCTTCATCATCGACTTGCCGGCGAAGCCGCCGACGGCGAACTCGCGCTCCAGGTCCCAGAGCGTCAGCCCGTGCTCGGTGATGTCGAGGTCGGGGTGCTTGCGCTGCTGGTACTCGAGCGGGTCGGTGTCGGCCATGACGTGGCCGCGGACCCGGTAGGAGTGGATCAGCTCGAAGACGCGGGCGGCCTTGGTGACGTCGTCGTCGTGGGAGGCGTCGATGTCCTTGAGCCAGCGGACCGGCTCGTAGGGGATCCGCAGGGCCTTGAAGATCTCGTCGTAGAACTCGTTCTCACCGAGGAGGAGGTTCGCGACGATGCGCAGGAACTCGCCGGAGGCGGCGCCCTGGATGACCCGGTGGTCGTAGGTCGACGTGAGCGTCATGACCTTCGAGATGCCGAGCTTGTTCAGGGTGTCCTGGGAGGTGCCCTGGAACTCCGCCGGGTAGTCCATGGAGCCGACGCCCATGATGACCGACTGGCCGGGCATCAGACGCGGCACGGAGTGCACGGTGCCGAGGCCGCCGGGGTTGGTCAGGGAGACCGTCACGCCGGAGAAGTCGTCCATCGTCAGCTTGCCGTCGCGGGCGCGGCGGACGATGTCCTCGTAGGCCTGCCAGAACTCGAAGAAGTTCAGCGTCTCGGCCTTCTTGATGCCGGCGACGACGAGCTGGCGGTCGCCGTTCGGCTTCACCAGGTCGATGGCCAGACCGAAGTTCACGTGGTCCGGCTTGACCAGGGTCGGCTTGCCGTCCTTCTCCGCGTAGGAGTAGTTCATCGACGGCATGGCCTTGATGGCCTGCACCATCGCGTACCCGATGAGGTGCGTGAAGGAGATCTTCCCGCCGCGGGCCCGCTTCAGGTGGTTGTTGATGACGATGCGGTTGTCGAACAGCAGCTTCACCGGGACCGCGCGCACGGACGTCGCCGTGGGGACCTCGATGGACTTGTTCATGTTCTTCGCGACGGCGGCGGCGGGACCGCGCAGCGTCACGAGCTCGGGGCCGGCAGGGGCCTCGGTCGTCACTTCTTCAGCCTTCTTCGGTGCAGGGGTGGCGGGCTTCGCGGCCTGGGCGGGCGCGGCGTCGGCCGGCTTCGCCGTGGCGGGAGCAGCGGCAGCCTGTGCGGGAGCTGCGGCTGCGGGCTTCGCGGGCGCCGCGGGGGACTGCGCCGCGGGCGCGGCCGGGGCCGCGGGCTTCTCGGCCGGCTTCGGGGTCGTCGCGGCCCCCGCGGCCGCGGCACCTGGCTTGTAGTCGGCGAAGAAGTCCCACCAGGCTCGGTCAACCGAATTCGGGTCCTGGAGGTACTGCTGATAGATCTCGTCGACGAGCCACTCGTTGGGGCCGAACGCTGCGGCAGGGTTCTTGCCCTGCCCGGCTTGGTCGGTCTCGGGGGAGATGCTCGAGTTACTGGGGGACTGTGGCGACACGGCGGTAACCGCCCTCTTCCGCTTCTCACAAGGTGATGGACAGCGGGAATAAAGGCTACGCCTCCATTGACGAGACGTGCAGACCGGGCCGGTCATCCGTCACGTAAGTCACATCGGAAGTCGTGTTTCGGGCCGGGAAATGGCGGGAAACAACCGGGGTTTCGGTACGTTCGGATGCGCGCCCGGCGTGTTCGTGTGTGCCCGGCGCGCTCTTGACCCTTGCCTGACCGAAACCCTACGTCAACTTTGCGTTCCGGGCTCTCCCGGAAGGGTGACCTTGATCCGGCAGCCCCGAGCGGATTCGGCCACCCGGATCTGCCCGCCGTGCAGTTCCACGGCCCAGCGAGCGATGGCGAGGCCGAGGCCCGTGCCGCCGTCGCCCTTGTCGCCGGTGGCGGCGCCCTGGTTGAAGCGCTCGAAGACCTTGTGCCACTCGGACTGCGGGATGCCGGGGCCCTCGTCGAGCACCTCGAGGTCGAGGGACTCGGGGTAGGGGCCGCGCCGGGCGAGCACGGTGACACGGCCGTGCTGCGGCGAGTGCTTCACCGCGTTGTCGATGAGGTTCGCGACGACCTGGTGGATGCGCTCCGGGTCGGCGTGCGCCGTCAGCTCGGGCGGCGACACGTCGAGGTGCAGATGCACGTCCGTACGCGTATGGGTGCCGGAGCCCGAGGCGAGTCCGGCGCGCTGGGAGACCGCCATGTTGGCCTCCTTCAGGACGCCCGACAGGTACGGCCAGACCTCGAAGCGGCGGGCCTTCAGCGGGACGACGCCGTTGTCCAGGCGGGACAGGTCGAGCAGGGTGTCGACGAGGCGGCCGAGCCGCTCCGTCTGTTTCAGCGCCGTGCGCATCGTCTCGGGGTCGGCGGCCATCACGCCGTCGACGACGTTCTCCAGGACCGCGCGCAGGCCCGCGATGGGCGTGCGCAGCTCGTGCGAGACGTTCGCCACCAGCTCCTTGCGCTGCTGGTCCTGGGCGGCCAGCTCGTCGGCCATGCGGTTGATGGTGACCGCGAGGTCGCCGATCTCGTCGCGCCGGCCCGCGCCGCGCACCCGGCGCGAGTAGTCGCCGTTGGAGATGAACCGGGCCACCGTGTTCATCTCGTCGAGCGGCGCCGTCAGCGAGTGCGCCACGAACTGCGTGATCAGCAGCGTGGCGATGATCGAGAACACCGTGATGAAGCGCAGCTCCGTCGCCGTGTACATCGCCACCATGAGCAGGCCCGTGGTGATGAAGACCGAGACGACGACGAGCGTGCCCAGCTTCGCCTTCACGGAGAAGGGGCGCAGACCGCCGGACGCCCACTGGGGGTTGAACGGCGGCCGGTGCGGGTTCCGGTGGTCCCCGTCGCTCACGGGTTCGGCGTCTCCAGCGCGTAGCCCACGCCGTGCACGGTGCGGATGCGCTCCGCGCCGATCTTCCGGCGCAGCGCCTTGATGTGGCTGTCGACGGTGCGGGTGCCCGAGGCGTCCGCCCAGTCCCACACCTCGGCGAGCAGCTGCTCGCGGGAGAGGACGGCGCGCGGCGTGTTCGCCAGGCACACGAGGAGGTCGAACTCGGTGGGGGTGAGGTGCACGTCCTCGCTGCGCACCCGCACGCGGCGCTGCGCGTGGTCGATCTCCAGCTCGCCGAGTCGCAGTATCCCGCTGCGCGGCGTCGTGGCGGCGAGGGCCGCCCGCTCCACGCGGCGCAGCAGCACGTGCACGCGCGCCGCGAGCTCCCGCATGGAGAACGGCTTGGTCATGTAGTCGTCGGCGCCGACACCGAGGCCGACGAGCATGTCCGTCTCGTCGTCGCGGGCCGTGAGCATCATCACCGGCACCGGGCGCTGGGCCTGCACGCGGCGGCAGACCTCCAGGCCGTCGAAGCCGGGCAGCATGATGTCGAGGATCAGCAGGTCGGGCTGCCAGGCCTCGGCCGTGTCCACCGCCGCCGGGCCGTCCTGCGCGGTTTGCACGAGGAATCCCTCGGCGCGCAGCCGGGCGGCGATGGCGTCGACGATGGTCGGATCGTCCTCGACGACCAGGACCCGTCGCTGGGCACCCTGGCTCGTCGTGGTGGTGTTGTGGGAGGTGTGTGTCTGCTCCATCGCCCCGCCCCTGAGTGCGCGCCGTCGTGACGCGCTTGACGCTTGAATGATCGGGTTTCGGACGTCAGCGTACGGGGAGTTACCGCCGGTCGGCTACGTGGGCCTCAGTGCGAGGTGCACCACGTCAGGGACGCCCCGGACAACCGGGATCTCTTCGGTGCGCACCGCCTGGAATCCGGCATTCCGCAAGGTTTCTTCGAAATTTGCTGACGGCTGTGCGGACCATACGGCGAGAACACCGCCCGGGTCGAGTCGGTCCCGGCAGGTGGCGAGCCCGGAGGGCCCGTAGAGGCTGTCGTTGTCCTCGGTGACGGTCCAGTCGGGGCCGTTGTCGATGTCGAGGCAGAGCGCGTCGTACGTGTCCGTGGTCGTCGCCAGGTGCCGTACGAGGTCGGCCTCGACGATCTCGGTGCGGGGGTCGGCGAGGGCGTCGGCGGAGAGGGTGCGGAGCGGCCCCGTGCGGTGCCAGTCGACGATGGACGGCTCGCGCTCGACGACGGTGACGCGGCCCCAGCGGGGGTTCGCGGCGGCGTGCGCGAGGGAGAAGCCGACACCGAGGCCGCCGATGAGGACGCGCGGCCGCTCGCGGTCGTCCAGGGCGTCGAGCGCCGCGTCGACGAGCCGCCGCTCGGAGCGGCCGTCGGAGGTGTCCATCAGGAACGTGCCGTTGGCGATGATCTGGAGCAGGTCGCCGTGGCGGCGCAGGACCACCTCGCCGAAGGGCCCTTCGCGGCGGTCGAGGACGACGGGTGGATCCGGGTACTGCAAGGTCGTCATGGTCGCCATTCTGGCGGACCGTCCCGCCGCCCCGCCGGGCTTTTCTGTGTCCCACGTCTCACATGGCGCGCGTCACAGACCGTGATCGCCCCGGGCTCTGCCGGTGATCGCTGACAGCGAACAGTCCGGCAGGAACATCTGGGGGCTCCCGAGCATTGAGTCGACATAGCTCAACTTGACTGCCGAAGGGGAGATCATGGCTTCGACGTCCAACCCGCTCACCCTGCCCGTGCTGCCCCTCGACGACGAGGTCGTACTGCCGGGAATGGTGGTGCCCCTGGACCTGAACGACACCGACGTACGCGCCGCGGTGGAGGCCGCCCAGGCCGCCGCCCGTACCGGACCCAGCAAGCCGAAGGTGCTGCTTGTTCCGCGGATCGACGGCACGTACGCGAACACCGGCGTGCTCGGCACCGTCGAGCAGGTCGGCCGCCTCGCCGACGGCGACCCCGGCGCGCTGATCCGCGGCGTCGGCCGCGTCCGCATCGGCGCGGGCACGACCGGTCCCGGCGCCGCCCTGTGGGTGGAGGGCCTGACCGTCGAGGAGGAGGTGCCGGACCCGCTGCCCGGCGCCGTGACCGAGCTGGTCAAGGAGTACAAGGCGCTCGCCACGAACTGGCTGAAGAAGCGCGGCGCCTGGCAGGTCGTGGACCGCGTCCAGGCCATCGACGACGTGTCCGCGCTCGCCGACAACTCCGGCTACTCGCCGTTCCTCACCACCGCCCAGAAGGTCGAGCTGCTGGAGGCCGCCGACCCGGTGGAGCGGCTCAAGCTCGCGACCCAGCACCTGCGCGACCACCTCGCCGAGCAGGACGTCGCCGAGACCATCGCCAAGGACGTCCAGGAGGGCGTCGACAAGCAGCAGCGCGAGTTCCTGCTGCGCCGCCAGCTCGACGCGGTCCGCAAGGAGCTGCGCGAGCTGAACGGCGAGAAGGACGAGGGCGAGGAGTCCGACGACTACCGCGCCCGCGTCGAGGCCGCCGACCTGCCCGAGAAGGTCCGCGAGGCCGCCCTCAAGGAGGTCGACAAGCTGGAGCGGTCCAGCGACCAGTCCCCCGAGGGCTCCTGGATCCGCACCTGGCTCGACACCGTCCTCGAACTGCCGTGGAACGAGCGGACCGAGGACGCGTACGACATCCAGGGCGCCCGCGCCGTCCTCGACGCGGAGCACGCGGGCCTGGACGACGTGAAGGAGCGCATCACCGAGTACCTGGCCGTGCGCAAGCGCCGCGCCGACCGCGGCCTCGGCGTCGTCGGCGGGCGGCGCGGGGGCGCCGTGCTCGCGCTGGTCGGCCCGCCCGGCGTCGGCAAGACCTCGCTCGGCGAGTCCGTCGCGCACGCGATGGGCCGCAAGTTCGTCCGCGTCGCGCTCGGCGGCGTCCGCGACGAGGCGGAGATCCGCGGCCACCGGCGTACGTACGTCGGTGCCCTGCCGGGCCGCGTCGTGCGCGCCATCAAGGAGGCCGGGTCGATGAACCCGGTGGTCCTGCTCGACGAGGTCGACAAGGTGGGCTCGGACTTCCGGGGCGACCCGGCGGCGGCCCTCCTCGAAGTCCTCGACCCGGCGCAGAACCACACGTTCCGCGACCACTACCTGGAGGTCGAGCTCGACCTGTCCGACGTGGTGTTCCTGGCGACGGCGAACGTCCTGGAGGCCATCCCCGAGGCCCTGCTCGACCGCATGGAGCTGGTCCGCCTCGACGGCTACACCGAGGACGAGAAGGTCGTCATCGCCCGCGACCACCTGGTCCCGCGCCAGCTGGACCGCGCGGGACTCGCGGCCGACGAGGTCACCATCGGCGACGACGCGCTGCGCAAGCTGGCCGGCGAGTACACGCGCGAGGCCGGCGTCCGCAACCTGGAGCGGTCCGTGACGCGGGTGCTCCGCAAGGTCGCGGCGCAGCACGAACTCGGCGAGCGTGAGCTGCCGTTCACCGTCGGCGAGGGCGATCTGCGCGGGCTCATCGGGCGCCCGCACCACGTGCCCGAGTCGGCGCAGGACCCGGCCGAGCGGCGCACGTCCGTGCCGGGCGTGGCGACCGGGCTCGCGGTCACCGGGGCCGGTGGCGACGTGCTCTTCGTGGAGGCGTCGCTCGCCGACCCGGAGACGGGAGCCGCGGGCCTGACCCTCACCGGGCAGCTGGGCGACGTGATGAAGGAGTCGGCGCAGATCGCGCTCTCCTTCCTCCGCTCGCACGGCGCCGAACTGGAGCTGCCCGTCGCCGACCTGAAGGAGCGCGGCGTGCACATCCACTTCCCCGCGGGCGCCGTCCCGAAGGACGGGCCGAGCGCGGGCGTCACCATGACGACCGCCCTCGCGTCCCTGCTGAGCGGGCGCCTGGTCCGTACGGACGTGGCGATGACCGGTGAGGTGTCGCTGACCGGGCGCGTGCTGCCCATCGGCGGCGTGAAGCAGAAGCTGCTCGCCGCGCACCGGGCCGGGATCACCACGGTGATCATCCCGAAGCGGAACGAGGCGGACCTGGACGACGTCCCGGCCGAGGTCCTCGAGAAGCTGGACGTGCACCCGGTGAACGACGTCCGCCAGGTCCTGGAACTGGCCCTGGCGCCGGCCTCCGCCGACCTGGAGGTGCCGGTCGCGGCCTGACGGCCGTACCAGGTGAGGGCCCGGGCGACGCCGACGCGTCGCCCGGGCCCTTCCGCGTCAGCCGTTGGCGAGCGCCACGACGCGGTCGAGGGCGCCGTTGAACTTGTTGTGGTCGCCGACCGTCGGGCCCGACGACGTGTACTGCCACATGGTGTAGTAGCTCCAGCCGGCCGGGAGCGTGCCGACCGTGGAGGCGTAGCGGGCGATCCACAGCGGGTTGTTCGCCGCGAAGCCGCCGTAGTTGCCGGTGCACTGGGTCCACCAGCTGGTCGCCGTGTAGATGACGGCGTCACGGCCCGTGCGGGCCTTGTACTGGTTCAGGAAGTCCCGGATCCAGGTGACCATGCCGCTCTGCGTCTTGCCGTAGCAGGCCGCGCCGTACGGGTTCCACTCGATGTCGAGCGCGCCGGGGAGCGTCTTGCCGTCCCTCGACCAGCCGCCGCCGTGGTCCACGAAGTAGTTGGCCTGGGTGGCCCCGCTCGCGGTGTCGGGCGTCGCGAAGTGGTACGCGCCGCGGACCATGCCCACGTTGTACGAGCCGTTGTACTGCTGCGCGAAGTACGGGTTCGTGTAGTACGTGCCCTCGGTGGCCTTGGTGTAGGCCCAGCGCACGCCGCTGTTCCAGAGCGTCGACCAGGCCACGTTGCCCTGGTGGCTGGAGACGTCGACGCCCTCGGTCTGGGTGGCGGCGATGGAGCTGGTGGGCGGCCGGGAGCCGACGCCGTCGTGGGCGGCGACCCCGATGCCCATGTAGGCCTCGCCCCGGGCGGGCCTGTCGGCGGCCTGCGCCGCGCCTGGCAGAGTGAGGAGGAGCGAGAGCGCGGCGAGCAGGGTGCCGGCGACGCCGAGGCGGGCCCCGCGTCTGCGACGGTTGATGACAGGTCTGTGCACGGGCATGAGCGGCCTCCGGAAACGGTGTGGGGTGACGTGCGGTGGCGCCCGAGCGCTTGATGGTGTGTGCATGCCACGACCGGCAGCGGTAAAAACGCTACGCACGTAGACCCCCGGTGGGAAGAGGGGCCGGTGTGTGCCGTTGGTCTACTCCTGCGAAATACTGGTGGAACTGCGGTGATGACCGTGATGGGCGAAAACTTTCAGAGGTGCTGACGTGCGCGAAGACGGAAACGGCGGGCGGCGGAGCGCGGAATCCGAACCGCGAGCCGCCGGCGCGCCGACGGCTGTGGACGGTGAGTTCCTCGCCCTGGAGCGCGAGTTGACCGTCTTCCTGCGCCGGGCCAGGGCCAATTCGGGCGAGATGGCCCGCGAGGTCCACCCCGACCTCGAACCGGCGGCGTACGGGCTGCTCGTCCGCCTGGAGGAGTGCGGGGCGCAGCGGGCCACCGAACTCGCCGCGTACATCGGCGTCGGCAAGGCCACGATGAGCCGCCAGCTGCGCGCCCTGGAGGAGCTCGGCTTCGTCGGCCGCGAGCCCGACCCCGCGGACGGCCGCGCCTGGCTGATCTCCCTCACCGAGTACGGGCGCGAGCACTTCCGGCGGGTCAGGGACGCGCGCCGGATGCGCTACGTACGGCAGCTCGACGGCTGGGACCGCAAGGAAGTCGCGGAACTCGCGCGGCTGCTGCACCAG
The DNA here is from genome assembly GCF_052245995.1 of Streptomyces sp. SDT5-1. Lineage (NCBI taxonomy): Bacteria > Bacillati > Actinomycetota > Actinomycetes > Kitasatosporales > Streptomycetaceae > Streptomyces > Streptomyces sp. SDT5-1. Next base: position 5,561,660 of record NZ_CM125963.1, read on the forward strand.
TTGAACGCCGGCGCCGAATAGCCGCCCGTCGCCCGCGGCGAGCGGCTCACAGCTCCACGTACGCCACCGTCGCGTCGTCGTGCGTCTTGGAGCGGCGCAGATACGTGCGGCTCTCGGCGTCCGCGTCCTCCAGCGCCCTGACCCGGGCCACGGCCGCCTGCGCGCCCTCCTTGCGGACGAGGGTGAACAGGTCCGCCCAGTCGCCCTCGTGGAACTTCTCCACCCAGCGCGTCACACCGTCCGTCAGCCCGGCGAGCGCCCGTACGTCGGTGCGGGGCAGCGTCCCCGTCACCGCACGCCGCGCCACCGACGGGTCGGCGGCGGCCGTGAAGAAGCCGCCCTCCTTGTTGCGCACCGTGGCGTCGGCCACCTCGTTCGAGACGAGGTTGGCGCGTGGCACCCGGTCCAGTCGGTCGTCCAGGAGCGCCGTGACCCCGCCGTCCGGGGCCTCGACGAGCAACGCCGAGTCGGACAGCACCAGATGTTCGACCTGCTCCGCGTCCCAGCGGGCCAGCACGACGGTCGCCTGAGGCGTACGCGGGTGAGAAAGGTCACATGTGTCGCGGTGGGCCTCCGCGGTGCGGGCGATCGCCGCCCCGAGCGCGTCCGCGAGGCTCAGATCCCGGCGTGAAACGGACAGTTCGACCAGCGCCCCGCCGAGGCGCGCGGTGAACCACGGCACCGAGTGCCGGCAGCCGTCGTCGGTGGGCGGGGGAGTGACCCCGTCGAGCACGACCAGCGAACCGCCAAGCCCCGCGGCCGGTGCAACCACCGATACGTAGTCCTCGTTCGGTCGGTCGGGGTCGCCCGGCTCGGTGGTCAGTTCGATGCGCATGCGGTCAGTCTGCATGAGGCGCCCTCACGGGGCGGTGCGACACCGCGAGTTGGGCCGGCCCCGCCCGCTCCGATCCGGTACGGGGACGCATGGGAGCGCCGGACGCCGGGTATGCGCGGAATGATCACTTCCGTCGGGGGTGTGGCGGGGCATCCTGCCAAAGGCCGTGGAAGACGTCCAACCCGCGCGCGGTTGACAGAGGGTGATCGCCGCCCCGGAACTTGCTCCCCAACTCCCGCTCGATGTTCACTCCTTCGGGTGGCGGGCGAGGTGATGGGCGCCCCCTCCTCAACGGCACTGGAAGGGTCAGGGGCCAGGCCAGAGGGTCACAGGTGTTGACGCAGCGTCACCCGGACCCATGGGTAGGACGAGTCAGGAATGCGAGCATCAGTGGGGAACACCTCCGGCGGTAATGGGGCCAGTGGGCTGGGCGTGTCGGGTGATGCCGCGCCGGTCGGGGCGCCCGAGGTGAGCCGCACGGGTCCGGGCCGCGGCAAGCGCGCGCGGGTCCGCAACCGGTTGATCGTGGCGGTGGCCGTGGTCGCCGCCGCCGTCGTCGGCGCCGGCGCACCCGTGATCATCGGCGCGTCCGACCGCGTGGGCGAGTCCCAGTCCCTCGTCGACGACGCGCAGCAGACCCAGGCCGCGCTGTCCCTCTCGCACGCGCTCGCGGACGAGCGCGACGAGGTCACCCGCTTCATCGCCGCGGGCCGCCCCGAAGGGCAGGGCCTCAGCGAGGAGCGCGGCGCCCGCGTCGACCGGCAGGTCGACGAACTGCGTGTCGACGCCCCCGCGGCGCTGCGCAAGGACCTCGACGAGGTCGCGGCCGTCCGCCGCTCCGCCCTCACCGGCAAGGGCTCGGCCCTTGAGGCGCACACCGCGTACTCCCGCTCCATCGGCGAACTCCTCGCGCTCGCCGAGGACCTGGCCGAGCGCATACCGGCCCGCGCGGGCTCCGGCGCCTACGCGCTCGCCGACCTCGACCGCGCCGTCGAGCAGGCATCCGCCGCGCGCGGACTGCTGCTCTCCGCGCTCGCCGTGCCGCGCACCACCACGACCCGTGTCGACCCGGCGACGGGGCTGCCCAGGACGGTCGTCGGCCAGTCCGCGGCCGCCGGTGGGCAGCGCGACGCGCTCAGCGCCGAGGGCCAGCGCGCCCGGGTGCGCGAACAGGCCGCGCTCGACGACTTCCACGACTCCGGCACCGACGCCGCCGTCAGCGCCTACGACTCCACCGTCACGGGCCCCGACGTCACGCGCGCCGAGACGTACCTCAAGCACCTCGCCGACGCGCCGACGCTCAGCGACGCCGAACTCGGGTACAACGCCAAGAGCGTCGAGGCCGCCCTCACCTCCCGGATCGACCTCATGCGGGGCGCCGAGGCGGCCCTCGGCGACCAGCGCATCAAGCGCCTCGAGCAGCTGCGCGACGACGACGTCACCGCGCTGGAGATCCGCATCGCGCTCGTCGGCGTCTGCCTGCTCGTCGCCGTCGGCGTGGCCATGGCGACCGCCCGCTCGCTGACCCACCCGCTCGCCGCGCTGCGCATCGGCTCCGCCCGCGTCGCCGGCGACCCGGCGGCCGAGGGCCCGGTCAAGTACAAGGGCCGCAACGACGAGTTCGCCCAGGTCGTCGACTCCATCAACGCGCTGCACGCGCACGCCGTCGCGCTGCACGGCCGGATCGGCACCCTGGAGTCCGACCGCAAGCACCTCATCGGCGAGCGCCAGCGGATGGCGGACGAGCGGGACCAGCTGCGCGGCGAACTCGCCGAGACCGCCCGCAAGCTGGACCGCGTCAAGCACTCCATCCACGGCACGTTCGTCAACCTGGCGCTGCGCACCCTCGGACTCGTCGAGCGGCAGCTCGGCATCATCGAGAACCTGGAGGAGCGCGAGCAGGACCCCGACCGGCTCGCCACGCTCTACAAGCTCGACCACTCCGCCACCGTCATGCGGCGGCACAGCGAGAACCTGCTCGTCCTCGCGGGCACCGAGCGCGGGGCCCAGCACGGCGGCTCCGTGGCGCTCGTCGACATGGTGCGCGCCGCCGTCTCCGAGATCGAGCGGTACGAGCGGGTGCGGATCGCCGCGCTGCCGCCGCACGCGCACATCGCCGGGTTCGCCGCCGACGACCTCAGCCACCTCGTCGCCGAACTCCTGGAGAACGCCACGTCGTTCTCGCCGCCCGACGCCTCCGTCGAGGTCTCCGGCTGGCTCCTGGAGAGCGGCGCGGTGATGCTCTCCGTGCAGGACGAGGGCATAGGGATGACCGACGACCGGATGCGCGAGCTGAACACGCGCCTCTCGTCGTTCACCGCCGAGGAGGCGCACGACCCTGAGGACGTCGACGGATTCGGGCTCGGCCTGTACGTCGTCGCGCGCCTCGCCGTCCGGCACGGCGTGCGGGTCAGGCTCCGCGAGCAGAAGCAGGGCGGGGTCGCGGCGGTCGCCGTGCTGCCCGCGTCCCTGTTCGCGCAGGCGCCCGCGGCGTCGGTGCCGCCCGCCGTCCTCGTCCCGGGCGCGGCCCCCGCGGTCCGCCAGGCGGGCTCCGAGGCGGAGGCCAACTCGAACGAGCTGCACGGCCGTACGGTGCCGGACCCGGCGCTGCCGACCGGCGACCCGCTGATCGAGGCGGCGGAGCAGGCGGTCCGGGAGTCCTCGGAGCCGGTGGAGGAGACGCTCGCCGAGTTCGCGTCGCCGGAACCGGAACCGGAACCGACCCCTGAGCCGACGCCGGCCCCCGAGCCGGAACCCTTCCAGGCGGTCGAGGCCCCCGCCGAGACACCGGCCGAGACGACCATGGGCCTGGGCGCGCCGGTGCCGCCCGCACCGGAGCCCGTACCCGCACCCGAGCCCGTCGCGGAACCGCAGCCCGCACCCGTGGCGGATGTTCCGCACCCGCGCACCCCGCACGACCAACCCGCGGAGCACCCCGCCGAGCACCCCGCGCAGCCCGAACCGGAAGAGCGCGTCACCGCCAAGGGCCTGCCCAAGCGCACCCCGAAGGTGGCCGCCCCCGCCGCCGCCCCGAAGCCGCGCACCGGCTCCGTGGACGCGGAGGCGCTGCGCCGCAAGCTCGGCGGATTCCACCGCGGCGCCACCGCGGGGCGCCGCGACGTGACCGCGGAGCTCGCAGACGACCCTGGACGTAGAAGTGAAGCCGAGGGGGACACAGCCGAGGAGGCAAGCAGTTGACTGCGCCCACCCCTGCACTCAACGGACTCAAGGGACTGAACGGTCTCAGCAGCGAGGCACGCAATCTGCACTGGCTGCTGACCGACCTGGTGGAGGAGGTGCCAGGGCTGCACTCCGTCGCCGTCGTCTCGTCCGACGGACTGCTCCTGCTCTCCTCCGACCCCGGTCGGCACGACAAGGCCCCCACCACCGAAGCCAGCACGGGCCCCAAAGGGTCGAGCGCCGACCTGGCGGCCATCGTCGCGGGACTCGGCTCGCTGACCATCGGCGCCGCCAAGCTGATGGACGGCGGAGGCATCAAGCAGACGATGGTCGCCATGGACGAGGGAAGCCTCTTCGTCATGTCGATCAGTGACGGATCCCTGCTCGGCGTGCATGCCGCCGCCGACTGCGACATGGGCGTCGTCGCGTACCACATGGCGCTCTTCGTCGGCCGCGCCGGGCACGTCCTGACGCCCGAACTCCGCAGCGAACTGCGCCAGTCCATGGAGGCCACCCGATGACCCCCAGCCCGTCGAGCAGCGCACCCGGGCCCAACGGCACCACCAGAACGTACGGTTCGAGCAGGCTCCCCACCCGCGGTGCCGACCGCAGGCCGGCCCGCGTCCGCCCGTACTCGCTGACCGGCGGCCGCACCCGCTTCGGCCACGTCCTGCTCGTCGAGACGTTCATCGCCAGCACCGCGGCGATCGAGGGCCCCGAGGAACGCCCCGAGCTGGGCAAGGGCGGACTCGCCGGGATCATGCCGGAGATGCGCGCCATCGTCGCGCTGTGCCGCCGCATGCGTACGGTCGCGGAGATCGCGGCGCTCCTCAAGATGCCGCTCGGCGTGGTCCGCGTACTGCTCAGCGACCTCGCCGACCAGGGAAAGATCCGTGTGTACGGAACAGGACACGGCCCCGGACAGCCGGACCGGGCGCTCCTCGAAAGGGTGCTGAGTGGACTCCGCCGCCTCTGAACTCCTCGCCGGACTGCCCGAGGAGGAAGAGCAGTTGCAGGCCTGGCAGACCGACAGGACCCGGGCCCCCGTCGCCACGAAGATCATCGTGGCGGGCGGCTTCGGCGTGGGCAAGACGACGCTCGTCGGCGCCGTGTCCGAGATCCAGCCCCTCGAGACCGAGGCGCTGATGACGGAGGCGAGCGAGGCCACCGACGATCTGACCGCGACGCCGGGCAAGTCCACGACCACGGTCGCCATGGACTTCGGCCGCATCACGCTCGACGACGACCTCGTCCTGTATCTGTTCGGCACGCCGGGCCAGCAGCGCTTCTGGTTCATGTGGGACGACCTGGTGCGCGGGGCGATCGGGGCGGTCGTGCTCGCCGACACCCGCCGCCTCAAGGACTGCTTCCCCGCGCTCGACTACTTCGAGAGCTGCGGGCTGCCGTACGTCGTGGCCGTCAACCACTTCGAAGGGACGCCGGAGTTCGCGCCCGACGACGTGCGCGAGGCGCTCACCGTGCCGCCGCACGTACCGGTGCTGATCATGGACGCGCGGCGCCGCATCGCGGCGATCGAGACGCTTCTCGCACTGGTCGGGCACGCGCTGGACGTCACACCCGAGTGAACCCGCATAGTGGTCAAGCCCGCCCCCCACATTAGTTACGGCAGTTAAGAAGGCAGTCTCATATGTCGCGGAAGATACTCGTCGTGGGAGCCGGCCAGTCCGGCCTCCAGCTCGCCCTCGGCCTCCAGACCCAGGGGTACGAAGTCACCCTGATGTCCAACCGCACCGCCGACGAGATCCGTTCCGGGCGGGTCATGTCGACGCAGTGCATGTTCCACACCGCGCTCCAGCACGAGCGCGACCTCCAGCTCAACTTCTGGGAGTCGCAGGCCCCGAAGATCGAGGGCCTCGGCGTCTCCGTCGCCGCGCCCGGATCGCACGACCCGGGCCCCACCCAGCGCGCCATCGACTGGGTCGGCAGGCTCGACGGCTACGCGCAGTCCGTCGACCAGCGCGTGAAGATGGCCGGCTGGATGGAGACGTTCGCGCAGCGCGGCGGGCAGCTCGTCATCCACGGCGCGGCCGTCTCCGACCTCGACTACTTCTCGCGTACGTACGACCTGGTGCTGGTGTCGGCCGGCAAGGGCGAGCTGGTCTCGATGTTCGGCCGGGACGCCGAGCGGTCCCCGTACAGCGAGCCGCAGCGGGCGCTCGCCGTCGCGTACGTGCACGGGATGGGCGTGCGGCCCGAGCACCCGGAGTTCGACGCGGTGCGCTGCAACCTCGTGCCGGGTGTCGGCGAACTCTTCGTGATGCCCACGCTGACGACCTCCGGTCGCGCGGACATCCTCTTCTGGGAGGGCATCCCCGGCGGTCCGCTGGACGCCTTCAAGGGCATCAAGGACCCCTCCGAGCACCTGGCGCTCACGCTGGAGCTCATGGAGAAGTTCACGCCGTGGGAGTACGCGCGCGCCACGAAGGTGGAACTGACGGACGCGAACGGTACGTTGGCCGGTCGTTACGCCCCGACCGTCCGCAACCCCATCGGGCGGCTGCCCTCGGGCGGGGCCGTGCTCGGCGTCGCCGACGTGGTCGTCGCGAACGACCCGATCACGGGGCAGGGCTCCAACTCGGCGTCCAAGTGCGCGGCGTCGTACCTCGACTCGATCGTCGCGCACGGGGACAAGCCGTTCGACGAGGAGTGGATGCAGGCGACGTTCGACCGGTACTGGGAGACGGCGCAGCACGTCACGAAGTGGACGAACACGATGCTGCAGGCTCCGCCGGAACACGTCCTCAACCTCATCGGGGCGGGCGGCCAGCTCCAGCCGGTGGCCGACCGCTTCGCCAACGGCTTCAACGACCCGTCCGACTTCGAGAACTTCTTCTACGACCCGTCCAAGACCCAGGCGTACCTGGACTCTCTGACGTCGTAGCCCTCACGCGGCGCCCCCACCACACGGCGGGGGCGCCACCGCGACGTGGTCCTCGGCTTCGGCCGACGCCCTGTTCGCGGCCGGCCGCCCCGCGGCCCGTCCCCCGCCCATCTCCCACCCACCCGCCCGCGCCGCAACGGCCCGCCCCGCCAACTCCCGCCCGGGCTCTACCCGTTCCCAGCCACACGGCCCGCCTCGGTCACCCGCACCGAGCCCGTGGCGCCGCCCACCTCCCACCACCCGCCCCCTCCAGGGGCGTCGCCCCGGCGTGGTGCGGTGCTTGGGCACATGGTCCGTTGCGGCCTGCCGGGCCGCCGCCACGGCACTCCGCCGCTTCTCCGAGAGCGCCGGCCCGATCAGCGAAGCACCCCGGCCCCGCGCCCACGCCAACCCCGCGGCACCCCGCTCCGCGACCAATCCGTCCCTCCGCAGCGGCGTCAGGCCCGTGAGCCGAGGCCGTGGAGGAGGGTGTCGACCACGCGTGTGGCCAGGGCGTCGAGGGCCGCGTCCGTGTCCGGGGCCTGGGTCGCCGCCTCGTGGATGAGGGCGTAGTAGACGCGCCGGGCCCAGTCCAGGTCCGTATCCGCGCGGAGCACACCCGCCTCGCGCAGGCGCACGAACAGCCGCGCGCACTGGTCCAGCACATCGGCGTGGACCCGGGCGACCTCGGGCGCGTCCGTGGGCAGGGCCCCCATGGCGAACCCCCAACCGATCTTCACGCGCAACACGTTCGCGGTGACCTGGTAGAGCGCGACCGCCGGCGGCGAGGTCTGCGGCCGCGCCGCCTCCACCGCCTCGTGGAACCGCTGCGTCGCCCACGCGGCCAATGCCGCGATCAACGCCTCCCGTGACGCGAACCGCCGGTGCACGGTGGTGCGTGCGACCCCGGCCGCCTCGGCGATCTGCTCCATCGTCGCCGCCGGATTGGCGGACAGCACCCGCTCGGCGGCTTCGAGGATGGCGCGCACCGTCCGCTCGGTGTCCGCGCGCAGTGGTTTCGAGGAGGCGGGCAGCGCCATGGCCGGTTCCTTACGACGGGTCGGTCGACGATCTCGTCAGCGTACGCCAGTGAGGCAACTCCACCACTACTTGCGACATGAGTGTTGCATGTTCTACGTTCGTTGCGTCAGTAGGGATGCGTATTGGCGTGGAGGGGAACCATGGATCTGCAGTTGAACGGCAAGACCGCCCTGGTCACAGGGGCCAGCCGAGGGATCGGGCTCGCGGTCGTCCGGGCATTGGCCGCGGAAGGCGTGCGTGTCGTCGCCGCCGCCCGTAACCCCACCCCGGAGCCGGCGGCGGCCGGAGTGAAGGCCGTGGCCGTCGACCTGTCGGAGCCGGCCTCGGCGGAGCGCCTGGTCACGGAGGCGCTCGCCGAACTGGGCGGCGGCCTCGACATCCTGGTCAACAACGTCGGCGGCGGCGACGGCGGCCTCGACGGCGAGTTCCTGGACGTGACCGACGCCCAGTGGGCGCAGGTGCTCGATCTGAACTTCCTCGCCACCGTCCGCGTCACCCGCGCCGCGCTGCCCGCACTGACGACGGCCCGGGGTTCGGTGGTCAACGTGTCCTCGATGGGCGCGCGCGTCCCGCACGGCGGACCTGTTCCGTACACCACGGCGAAGGCGGCCCTGACGGCTCTGGGCAAGGCCCTGGCCGAGGAGTTCGGCCCACAGGGGGTTCGCGTGAACACGGTCTCGCCGGGGCCGGTCCGCACCGACATGTGGGAGAGCCCGACCGGCTACGGTGCCGGACTCGCCGCCGCCATGGGCGTGCCCCACGCGGACCTTCTCGCCGGTCTGCCGCAGGCGACCGGCATGCTCATCGACCGGCTCGTCGAGCCCGACGAAGTCGCGGCGCTCGTCGCCTACCTCGCCTCACCGCGCGCCGCCGCGACCACCGGTACCGATCACCTGGTCGACGGCGGCGCGGTCAAGACGGCCTAGGCAAGCGCCCTACCTCCCCACCGGCGCCCCCGCCACCCCGTACCCCGCATCGCCCCCGTCCATCGCCCCCGCCGGCAGCTCCGGTGGGACGTAGCCGCGCATCGCGGGGGCGGACATGTCGGGGCGGACCGCGCCCAGGAGGGGGTTCGCGGCGATGGGGGAGACCTTGACCTTCGTGCCGGGGCGGGGGGCCTGGACCACCATGCCGTCGCCGAGGTACATCGCCACGTGCGTGGCCTTGGGGAAGTAGACGACCAGGTCGCCGGGGCGGAGCTCCGAGAGAGGGATGTGGGGGAGGCGCGCCCACTGTTCCTGGGACGTGCGGGGGATCGTCCGGCCCGCATGGGACCACGCCTGCGACGTGAGGCCCGAGCAGTCGAAGGAGTCCGGCCCCTCCGCCCCCCAGACGTACGGCTTCCCGATCTGGCGGACCGCGTACGACAACGCCTCGTCACCGGCCTCCGACGGCGCCCGCCCCGCCGACCCGAGCGCCCCGGACGCCATGAACGTCCGCTGCGCCCGCGACACCCCCGCCTCCTCGAGCCGCGCCACATCCGCCAGTTGGTCCGCGGTGAGCGACGCGAGCAGCTGCTCGACCTCCTTCAACCGGTTCCGTACCGCGTCCCGTTCCTTCTTCTGCCGCTCCGCCAACCGCAACTGCTCGTCGAGCGCGTCCCGCGCTTTCGTCGCCAGCGCGTCCGTCTTCTTCTCGCGGCCCGCGAGCCGGTCCACGGTCGCCTGCCGTTCCCGCGCGGCCCGCCGCATCACATGCCCCTCGTCGAGCGCCTGCTGCGGATTGCGCGCGAGGAGCAGCCGCAGGTACGGGGAGAAGTCGCTGCGCCCCTGGTACTGCTCGCGTGCGAGGCGTCCCGCGTCGGTCCTGCTGCTGTGCAGGGAGGAACGCGCGGCGGCCAGCTTCTCGGCGAGGTCGTCCGCGGTCCTGCGGCGTTCCTTCAGCTCCTCCGCCGTCGCGTTGTACGCCTCCGTGGCCACCTCCGCGTCCTGGTAGAGGCGCTGGAGGTCCGTGAGGAGTTCCGCGACGGAACGCGTCCCATCGGGGCCCGGCGCCGCGCTCGCGGGCAGCGGCGCGAGCAGCGCCCCCGTGACGGCTCCCGTGATGGCTCCCGTGACAGCCACCGTGCACACCCACCGCACGAGCCTGCCTGACACCTGATCACCTCCGGTACGGGACAGCCTCCGTGCCCCGCACCGTGAACATCAGCAGAACGGCGGCCCCCGCACCCGCCGGGCTGCTCGCTTCGGCCCAACCCGGCCACCCGTCCGACGTCCGCCCGGCGCGTCCCCTTTACGGCTCCATGTTTTTACGGCTCCACGACGTCACGCCTTGCCGCCCCAGGGCCACCTCACGGCGCGCCCGGGCCTGCCGTCGGGCGCGTACACGTAGCGCCACTTCGCGACGAGCCGCACCCGTTTCCCCGCGTCGGGCACGGCCTCCCGCACGTACACCAGCACCGTGTCCGCGCCCCCGTCGGCGTCCGGCACCGGCACCTTGTACGTCTTGGGCGGGTTGCCGGTGGCGGTGACGTACACCGGCAGCACCCGGCCGTCGAGGGGCCCGCCGACAAAGGGGATGTCTTCGCTCTTCACGCCACCAGTGTCACGCACACCCGCCCGCCACGACCGCGTGCACGCGGATCACAGCAGGTGTCCCGCCTCCGCCACCACCGGCAGCACCCGCCGCGCCAGCTCTCCCACCGGACCCTCCGGCGACTCCAGCGCGAGCGCGTACCGCACCACGTCCGCCGTCTGCGGGTCCCGGCCCGCCGTCGCCGCGAGCACCGCCATGAACTGCTCGACGAGGCCGTCCCGCAGCTCGTCCAGTGGCGGCTGCTTGTCCTCGTCGAGCCAGATCAGCGACGCCGCCTCGACGGCCGTGATCCACATCCGTACGGTCATCCGCAGCCGCGGCCCGGGGGAGTCCTGGCCGAGGTGGCTGAGGATGTGCTCGGCGGCGGCCCGCCGCACCCCGTCGACGATCGCCGTCGTACGGGAGGTCTCCACCACGCTGCCGCCCTGGAGCAGCGCGGCGAACCCGGTGTCGTGGCCGTCGACGAAGGCGAGGTAGCGGTCGAGCGCACGCGTGAGGCGCGCCGTGAGCGGGCCCTCGGGGGGCTCGGCGAAGCACTGCTCCAGTTCGTCCGCCGCGGACCGCAGCGCGGCCTCGTACAGCTGCTGCTTGCCGCCGGGGAAGTAGCGGTAGACGAGCGGCCGTGACACCCCGGCGACCTCGGCGACGTCGTCCAGCGAGACGTCCTCCGGCGCCCGGTGCGCGAAAAGCGACAGCGCCGACTCCAGCAACTGCGCGCGCCGCTCCTCGACGCCGAGCCGTCGGTAGGCGGGCGTGCCGGTGGCCGAGGTCATGCTTCGAAGCGTAACCGGCACCGGGCGTGCCGCGTCTAGGCCAGAAGTCCCGACGAGCGCCACATCTGGCGGCCGATGCCGCGCAGCACACCGATGTCGTCGAGGAAGTCGGTCAGCCGCTTGGCGCCGGTCTGCATGACCTCGCGGCGGTGGCCGCTGGCCTTGACCTGGGCCATGGCCTCCTTCTTGTCCAGGCCCACGTTCTCGTAGACCTGCGGGTTGATGAACGCCACGGAGAAGACGCGGGCGAACTCGCCGGACGTGAGCCGGGTGAACTCCTGCGACCAGCGCGGCGCCGTCACCATCTGGCGCCGCAACTCCTCCCGCGCGTACCGGACATGGCGGGCCTCCTCGACGACGTGGATGCGGGTCACGCCGCGGATCAGCGGCTGCACGCGCTCGTCGGGGAACGTCAGGCGCTGCATCCAGTCGAGGACCTCCTCGCCGAGCAGCGTCGCCGTGAACGAACCGGGTGTGGTGGAGATGGTCTTGAAGAGGCGGCCGAGGTTGTGGTGGACGGGCGCCACCGGGTACCAGGGCGTCTCGCCGCGCTGGATGAGCCGCGCGAACATCTTCGAGTGCCGGCACTCGTCCTCGATCTCGGTGAGGGCGTACCGGACGTGCGCGCTCGTCGCCGCCTTGTCGTAGACGTGCCGCACGAGGAGCTGCATCAGGATCAGCTCGAACCAGATGCCGAGCGAGGCGAGCGCCGCCGCCTCGTGCTGCGACAGCCTGATCCGCTGCTCCTCGCCCATCCGCTTCCACAGCGGGGTGTCGTAGAGGGACACGAGCTCGGGCGGCCAGAACCACTTGCCCTCCTCGAAGGGGGCGTCCCAGTCCAGCTCCTTGTCCGGGTCGAAGGAGTGCTTGGCGGAGGAGTCGAGCAGCCGCTCGGCCACCTGCTCCCGGTCCTTGAGCCGACCGAGCGCGTCGCGCAGTCCCGTCAGCGCGTCGGCTTCCGTCATGGTCGTCATGGCTGTCCCCACCTCGTCGTACGGGTGTGCATCGGGCGGTGGCCGGTTACCGGCGGTCACGCCGCCTCCGTTCTTATGAGACTGCGCGTCAGCAAGGCCGTCAATCCCTCGCGCACGACTCCGCCCGACTTGTTGACCCCGCGTCTACCACCGTGTGAGCCTGCCAACATGGCGACGCATGAGCTGTACACCAAGGCCCCCGAGGGGCCCAACTGGCAAGTACCGTCCGCCAGTTCGGCTCGCCTCAGCTGGGAATACGACGATGGGCGCGACCGCCTCCTCTCCCTCTACCAAAAGGGCAAGGACAAGCAGTGGGACGGCGCCAAGCGCATCGACTGGGACCTGGAGGTCGACCCGTACGACCCCCTCGGCACCCCCGACGACGCGCTGGCCCTCTACAACACGCCCTACTGGGCGAAGATGACCGACAAGGACAAGGCCGAGCTGCGCAAGCACTCCGCCTCCTGGCAGTTCAGCCAGTTCCTGCACGGCGAGCAGGGCGCGATGGTGTGCGCCGCGCGGATCGTGGAGTCGGTCCCCGACCTCGACGCCAAGTTCTACTCGGCGACACAGACCATGGACGAGGCCCGGCACGCCGAGATCTACGGCCGCTTCCTGCACGAGAAGCTCGGCATGCTCTACCCGATCAACGACAACCTCCAGTCGCTGCTCGGCGACACCCTGCGCGACTCCCGCTGGGACATGCCGTACCTGGGCATGCAGGTCCTGATCGAGGGCCTGGCGCTCGCCGCGTTCGGCCTGCTCCGCGACACCACCGACAAGCCACTGCCCAAGCAGATCCTGGCGTACGTGATGCAGGACGAGGCCCGGCACGTGGCGTTCGGGCGGATGGCGCTGCGCGACTACTACAAGCAGCTCACCGACGCCGAGCTCCGCGAGCGCGAGGAGTTCGTCATCGAGGGCTGCTACCTGATGCGCGACCGGCTGCGCGGCATCGAGGTCCTGGAGAACTTCGGGATCCCCAAGGCCGACGCGGAGAAGTACACGGAACAGTCGGAGTTCCTGGCGATGTTCCGGCAGCTGCTGTTCTCGCGGATCGTCCCGTGCGTCAAGGACATCGGCCTGTGGGGCAAGCGCCTCCAGCAGGCCTATGTCGACATGGGCGTCTTCGACATGGGCAACTCCAACCTCGACCTGCTCATGGCCCAGGACGAGGAGATCGCCGAGAAGCTCGACGCGGAACGCTTCGCGGCGGAGGAGCAGGCACGGGTGGCGGAGGTGGAGGAGGCCATCGAGGCCGGCACCTCACCCTGAGCCGAGCACGGCCTCCATCACCGACTTGGCGACGGGGGCCGCGCTGCCCCCGCCGCTGATGTCGTCGCGGTTCGCGGACGCGTCCTCCACGACCACCGCGACCGCGACCTTCGGCGTGGACGCGTTCTTCTCCTTGGCGTAGGAGATGAACCAGGCGTACGGCGTCCCCGCGTTGTTCTCGCCGTGCTGCGCCGTGCCCGTCTTGCCGCCGACCGTGGCGCCGGAGATCCGCGCCCCGGTGCCGGTGCCCTCGGAGACGACGTCCTCCATCATCGTCTGGAGCTGCGTCGCCGTGTACGGGGACATGACCTGCTTGTACGTCTCGTCGCCGGTCTCCGCGACGGTGTCGCCGTCGCTCGTCGTGGTCCTGTCGACCAGGTGCGGCTTCATGAGCGCCCCGCCGTTGGCGACGGCCGCGGACACCATCGCCATCTGCAGCGGCGTCGCGGCGGTGTCGTACTGGCCGATGGAGGAGAGCGCCAGCTGCGCGTCGTTCATGTCGGTGTCGAAGTTCGACGTGGCGGCCGTCATCGGGACCTTGATCCCGCTGTCGTTGAAGCCGAAGTTCTCGGACATCCGCACCATGTCCGCGAGCCCGGTCCGCACCCCGAGGTTGGCGAACACGGTGTTGCAGGAGACCCGCAGCGCGTACTCAAGCGTCGCGTTCTTGCAGGCCGCGGACGAGGACTCGTTCGTCAGCCGGGTCGTGGTGCCCGGCAGGGTGTAAGGGGACGGGGTGTCGGTCTTCTCGTCGATGCCGTCGACCACGCTGTTCTCCAGGGCCGCGGCCGCCGTGACCACCTTGAACGTGGAGCCGGGCGGATAGGTCTGGCGCAGCGCCCGGTTGAGCATCGGCTGGTCCGACGACTTGTTCAACGCGGTCCACGCGTCGACCGTGGCGGAGTCGGTGCCGGCGATCCTGCCGGGGTCGTACGAGGGCGTGGAGACCAGCGCGAGGATCTTGCCGTTGGACGGGTCGATCGCCGCGACCGCGCCCTTCTTGCCGCCGAGCCCGGAGTACGCGGCCTGCTGCGCGCGGGCGTTGATGGTGGTCCTCACGTCGCCGCCGGGGTTCTGGGAGCGGGAGATCTCGTTCCAGAACGGGACCGTGGAGAGCATCGGGTCGGTGCCGGACAGGATGTCGTCCTCGGCGCTCTCCACGAACGTCGTGCCGTACGTCTGCGAGGCGTAGCCGGTCACGGGGGCGTACAGCGGCCCGTTCTTGTACGTCCGTTCGTAGCGCAGCGACTCGCCGGTGTCCTTGGATCCGGTGACCGTGTCGCCCTCGACCAGGATGTTGCCGCGCGGCTGCCCGTAGCGCTCGATGACGGGGCGGCGGTTGGCCGAGTTGTCGTCCAGCGAGTCGGCCTGGAAGAACTGCACGCGGGCCGCGTTGAGCAGCAGCGCGACCAGCAGGATCAGACAGAAGACCGAGGCCCTGCGGATGTACTTGGTCACTTGGCGCCCTCCACGGGGTCCGGGGCGTCCCCGGCGGACTCGGTCAGCAGCTGGCTCCTGGCCCGGTCGCTGACCCGGATGATGATCGCGACGATGATCCAGTTGGTGACGAGCGACGAACCGCCCTGCGCGAGGAACGGCATCGCCATGCCGGTGAGCGGGATCAGCCCCATCACGCCGCCCGCGATGACGAACACCTGGAGCGCGACGATCGAGGCGAGCCCGATGGCGAGCAGCCGGCCGAACGGATCGCGCAGCGCGAGCCCCGCCCGGTAGCCGCGCTCCACGAGCAGCGCGTACAGCAGGAAGATCGCGGTGAGCCCGGCGAGGCCCAGCTCCTCGCCCGCCGTGGCCAGGATGAAGTCCGATTTGGCGGCGAAGCCGATGAGGATCGAGTGCCCGAGCCCGAGGCCCGTGCCGAGCATGCCGCCCGCGGCGAACGCGAACAGCGACTGCGCGAGCTGGCTCGCGCCCTCACCCGCGTCGATGGAGGCGAAGGGGTGCAGCCAGTCCTGGACGCGGCTGTGCACGTGCGGCTCGAACGAGGCCACGAGGAACGCGCCCGCGGCGGCGAGCACGAGCCCGATGGCGATCCAGCCCGCGCGCCCCGTCGCCACGTACAGCATGATCACGAACAGGCCGAAGAACAGCAGCGAGGTGCCGAGGTCGGTCTCCAGGACGAGGACGCCGACGGTCATCAGCCAGATCACGAGGATCGGCGCGAACACCCGCATCGTCGGGAACTGGAACTTCCACACCCGCTTGCCGGTGTACGCGAGGGCGTTCCGGTTGGCCGCGAGATACCCGGCGAAGAAGATCGCGAGCAGGATCTTGGCGAACTCGCCGGGCTGGATGGAGAAGCTGCCGATGCGGATCCAGATCCTGGCGCCGTTCACGGCGGGGAAGAAGATCGGCAGGATCATGAGCACGAGAGCCGTCACGACGCAGATGTACGCGTATCTCTGCAGCACCCGGTGGTCGCGCAGGAAGAGCACGGTGACGATGAAGAGGGCCACGCCGAGCGTCGACCAGATCAGCTGGGTGGGCGCGGCCTGGTCGCTCGGCGTCTCCAGATCGAGCCGCCAGATCAGCACCAGGCCGAGGCCGTTGAGCAGGACGGCGATCGGCAGCACCAGCGGGTCGGCGTACGGGGCGCGGAGGCGGACCACGAGGTGCGCGACGAGGGCGAGCGCCCCGAGGCCCGCTCCGTAGGCGGCCGCCCCTCCC
This sequence comes from Streptomyces sp. SDT5-1, assembly GCF_052245995.1. Taxonomy (NCBI): domain Bacteria; kingdom Bacillati; phylum Actinomycetota; class Actinomycetes; order Kitasatosporales; family Streptomycetaceae; genus Streptomyces; species Streptomyces sp. SDT5-1. The sequence continues at coordinate 5,577,839 of NZ_CM125963.1, forward strand.
GGGACCCTGTCGTCCTTGGCGAGCCCGACGTCGATGTATCCGTAGACGCTGAGCAGTACGGCCACGACGAGCAGGGCCAGTTCGGTGCCGCGGCGCCCGGGGACGCGCACGGCGGGCACCGACGAGGATCCGGTCATACCGGGAACGTAGCAAGCGAATCCGGGATATCCGGTTATGTCAGCACCAGCGGGGCGCGGCACCGATGTTCTCGATGTACCGCGCCGAACCCCACGCCCAGGTGCCGTCGGTCAGCAGGTACCAGTGCGTGTTCCCGCCGACGCTGTCGCCCTTGGTCTTGCAGAAGATCGGGACGATCGCGCGGTACGGCTCGGAGCGGACGACCTTGGCGCCGCGCGTCGGGGAGTCCCGCAGCAGCAGCCCGGACTTCGCGACGACGCGGCCCTTGTAGACCGGCGCCTGGTCGGCGCCCGCGGAGCCGGTGCTCGCGATCGCGGGGACGGCGGCGGTGCCGACGAGAGTGACGACCGCGGCGACGCCTGTGCCGAGACGTGTCATGAGAGACATGCGAATCCTCCTGAAGCGGGGGAGAGGAATACGGGGACGGGAATGCCGGGGCGTCTCGAAGTGCCCGGTTTCACGCTAAATCCGGCACGGGGGGCACGCAAAAGGTCACCCTCGGCTACGAGGCGTCCGGCGCGCTCTCCTCGTACGGCAGCGTCAGCGTCGCCACCGCGCCGCCGCCCGGCGCGTTCCCGAACTCCAGGCGCCCGCCCAGGACTTCGGCCTGCCCGAGCGCGATCGTCAGGCCGAGCCCGTGCCCCCGCGTGCCGCCGTCGGTGCGGAACCGCTGCGGGCCGTGCTCCACGAGATAGCCGGGGAAGCCCGCGCCGTGGTCGCGCACCGTGATCACGGGCCCGTCCACGGTCAGGGTGACCGGCTCGGCGCCGTGCCGGTGCGCGTTGCCCACCAGATTCCCGAGGACCCGCTCCAGGCGCCGCCGGTCCGTCACCACGCACACGTCCCGTACGAGGACGACATCGGTGGCCGTGCCGGACGCCCGCACCACCCGCTCGGCGACCGGCCCGAGCCGGGTCTCGTCCAGGTCGAGGCGCTCGCTGCGCGCGTCGAGCCGGGAGATCTCCAGCAGGTCCTCCGTCAGCGTGCGCAGCGCCGCCACCCGGTCCCGCACCAGCTCCGTGGGCCGCCCCGGCGGCAGCAGCTCGGCGGCCGCGTGCAGCCCGGTCAGCGGCGTCCGCAGCTCGTGCGCCACGTCCGCCGTGAACCGCTGCTCGGCGAGGATCCTGGCCTGGAGCGAACCGGCCATGCTGTCGAGCGCGCCCGCCACGTCCGCCACCTCGTCCTGGCGCCGCCCCGGATCCTTCGTCCTGCGGTCGTTGACCCGCGCGTCCATGTCGCCCGCGCTGATCCGCCGCGCCACCCGCGCCGTCGTGTGCAGCCGCCGCGTCACCCGGGTCACCGCGAACGCACCGACCAGCAGCGTCGCCCCGATCGCCAGCGCCGACGAGGTGAGGATCGCCCCGTCGAGCCCGTCGATGGTCCGCCGGCCCTGCGCAAAGTCGACCCGCACGGCGAGCGCTGCGCCACCGCCCGGCCTGGCCTCCGCGGGGCCCGCCGCCCACATCGTCGGCCGGCCCCGGTACTCGTCGAGCATCGTGCCGCGCTGCCCGCGCGCGGCGAGGTCCCGCAGCTCGGCCGGGAGCCCCGGCGGATCGAGCCCGGCGCCCGGCGCGAGCCTGCCCCCTGCCTCGTACCGCTTCGTCGTCGTGCTCAGCAGATCGAGCGCGCTGTCACGGGCCTGCCCCGTCGTCTGGTCGGTGACCGACACGTGCACGAGGACGCCGAGCAGCGCGGCGAGCGCGCAGCACATCACGGTGATGAACACGGCCGCCTTCCACGTCAGGGACGCGGTCCAGGCGGGCAGCCGGGGCGTGCGAGGGCTCATGAGCGGCTCGGTGACGGTACGTCAGTGGTGTCCGACGAGCCGGTGCGCAGGATCTCGTCGCGGGTCGGCAGCATCGCCTTCTGATGGCCGTCGTACGACCACGAGGTGCGGTACTCGTACCCGGACAGGTCGGCCGCCGCCCGCACCACGATGCTGCGCCCCGCCAGATGCACGTTGATCACGGCGTCCTTGTCGTCCATGATCTGCGTCAGCTTCCCGCCGCCGTACGTGTACGCCTGGAGGTACGCCTGCCGGTGCGGGGCGCGGACCGCGACCAGCAGATCGTCCCGCCCGTCGCCGGTGAGATCCCGGTAGTACCCCCCGAGCACAGGACACTTCTTGGCGTGCCCGCTCTCGGGACAGTCGGCGACATCGTCCGCGATGTCCTTGTAGTCGTCCGGCGCGGCGGCGACCCGGGCCCGCACGATCGTCACCGGATCCACCGCGCGCAGCTTCCCGCCCGGCACCTCGACGCCCTTCACGACGGCCGTCTCCCCGGCGCCGTAGTCGTCGGCGGCGCGGGTCGCGGACGGCAGCGTCGGCCACAGCCGCTCGGGGCCGACGGCCGTCGGGGTGGGGCCCGCGCTCTCCAGGCCGCCCTGGTCCCCGCAGCCGGCGCACGCGCACAGCAGCGCGGCGGCGGCCCATGCGCCGGGGTGCCTTGGCCTCACTGCGCTCCTGCCTGCCGGGACGAACGGTTCGCGAAGGTCATCATGCCGGGCCTGCGGACTTCTTGCCCTGCGACGGGCTTGCTGCTCCCATGGGCATGGGGTGATGGGGCATGAGCGGACTGCGCGTCATACCGACCTGGCGGCACGGCCGGGAGTGGCTCTACGTGTGCGGGGAGGACGGCGGGACCGTCGCCTGGTACGACCGGGAGGCGGACCGGGTGAGCCTGCTCGACGAGGCGCGCGGCGGGGACGCCCTCGAAGCCCTCCGCCCGTTCCTGGTCGGCAGCGTCGCCGTCGGACCGCCCCCGGTGCCGACCCCCGCCGAGCTCGCGGGCCTCGCCCTCCACCCCGACGACGACCTCGCGCCGAACCGGCCCGGCGAGCACCTCGCCGTCGCCCTGGACCGCGACCCCGGCCCGCCCCGCAGGCTGCGCGCCGACCCGCGCCGCAGGGCGCTCGCCGCGCAGCAACGGGTGGGCGAGGTGCTCGACGGCCTGGAGGCGGCGGGCTGGCGGGTGCTGCACGCGGTGCCGCTCCCCGGCGGTACGTACGTCCACCACCTGGTCATCGGCCCCGGCGGCCTCTACGCCCTCCACACGGTGCCCGCGCGGGGCCGCCGGGTCCGGGTGGCCGACCCCTTCGTGACCATCGGCCGCGCGGAACCCCAGCCCCTCCTCCGCCGCGCCCGCGCCGACGCGTCCCGCTGCTCCTACGCCCTCACGGCAGAGGTCCACCCGGCCCTGGTCCTGGTAACCCCCTCATCCGCCGTCCCACCCGCCCCCCACCTCTTCACCGACACCACCCTCCCTACCCTCGCCCGCACGGGCGGCCACCTGAAGCCGGCGGACGTGGAGGCCCTCCACATGCTGGCGAGGGACAGGGGGACGTGGACGCGAGCGTGAGCCCACTCCTCGCCGCCCCACCCCCTACAGCACTGCCAGCGAAGCCAGCCCGGCCAATCAAGCCTCTCTGTGGTGTCCGGCGTGGAGGTCCGGCCGGTCGAGCCTCTCTGTGGTGTCCGGCGTGGAGATCTGGTCAATCAAGCCTCCCTGCGGCCCCCGGCAGGGGAGGCCCGGACAATTGAGCCCCTGCGGCGATTGAGCAGCGGGGCCCGGGGCAGAGCCCCGCGACCGCAGCGCCGGTTCGGCGAAATCAGCCCCGCCGGCGTTTGAGGCGCGGGGTCCGGGGCGGAGCCCCGAGTGCGTAACGCCGGTTCGGCATCTTCAGCCCCGCCGGCGTTTGAGGCGCGGGGCCCGGGGCGGAGCCCCGCGACCGCAAGCCCATCCGCCCACAGCCAGCGGCATCACGGCAACACCCCCGCCCGGTCGACCTCAAAGAGCCCCGCCAACAAATCCCCGTCCCGCCCAAGCCGCGCAGCAACATCCGCCGCGACAAAAACAAGATCCCCCGCCACCCCGCACCCCTCCACCTCCGCCCAGGAAACCGGCGCCGAAACCGTCGGAGACACCCGCGCACGGACCGTGTAGGCCGCCGCCGTCGTCTTCGCCGCGGCGTTCTGGCTGTGGTCCACGAACACCTTCCCCGCCCGCAGCTTCCGCGCCATCCGATGCACCACGAGCCCCGGCAGCCCCGCCTCCGCCTCCCGCGCGAGCTCCTTCGCGTACGCGCTGACCCGCTCGGACGCCGTCGGCACCAGCGGCACCAGCAGATGCAGACCCTTCGACCCCGACGTCTTCGCGTACGCCTCGAGCCCGTCCCGCGCGAGCCGCTCCCGCAGCCACACCGCCACCTCGCAGCACTGCACGATGTCGGCCGGCGCCCCGGGGTCCAGGTCGAAGACGAGCCGGTCGGCCTGCGCGGGCGCGTCGGCCCGCCACTGCGGCGTATGGAATTCGGTGACGAGGTTCGCCGCCCACATCAGCGTCGGCAGATCGTCGACGAGGACCTGCCGCGAGACCCCGTCCGAGCGCGTCACCTCCGCCGTGTTCACCCAGGAGGGTGTGCCGGGCGGCACGTTCTTGGCGAAGAACCGCTGCCCGTCGGGGCCGTCGGGAAAGCGCAGGAAGGACACCGGTCGTCCCCGCAACTGCGGAAGCAGCGCGTCCGCCACCGTCGCGTAGTAGTGCAGCAGCTCACCCTTGGTGAACCCGGACTCCGGATAGATGACCTTGTCCAGATTGCTGAGGGCGATCCGCCGCCCCTCCACTTCTGTCATGGGCGCCATACGGTAATACTCTGGCAATCCAGCCCGTTTTGTCCGCTATGTCGTGCATCGGCGCGAACCGGGAGGCCCACCGTGCGCTCCATATGGAACGGCGCCATCTCCTTCGGCCTGGTCAGCATCCCGATCAAGCTGGTCAACGCCACCGAGAACCACTCGATCTCCTTCCGCCAGATCCACCTGGAGGACGGCGGCCGCATCCGCTACCACAAGGTGTGCGAGCTGGAGGACAAGGAGATCCCGAACGACGAGATCGGCAAGGGGTACGAGGAGGCCGACGGCTCGATCATCCCGATCACCGAGGACGATCTGGCCCAGCTCCCCATCCCCACGGCCAAGACGATCGAGATCGTCGCCTTCGTGCCGTCCGACCGGATCGACCCGCTCCAGATGGGCACGGCCTACTACCTCCAGACGAACGGCGCCCAGGCCGCCAAGCCGTACACACTGCTGCGCGAGGCGCTCAAGCGGAGCAACAAGGTGGCCATCGCCAAGTTCGCGCTGCGCGGCCGCGAGCGGCTCGGCATGCTGCGGGTCGTCGAGGACGTCATCGCGATGCACGGACTGCTCTGGCCCGACGAGATCAGGGCCCCCGAGAACGCCGCCCCCGACGCCGAGGTCACGGTCCGCGACGCCGAACTCGATCTCGCGGACGCCCTGATGGACACCCTCGGCGAGGTCGACATGGACTCGCTCCACGACGACTACCGGGAGGCCGTCGAGGAGATGATCGAGGCGAAGACCTCCGGCACGGAACCCGTGGCGCCCCGGAAGAAGTCCGAAGGCGGCGGCAAGGTCATCGACCTCATGTCGGCCTTGGAGAGCAGCGTCCGCGCCGCCAAGAAGGCGCGCGACGAGGGCGAGGAGGGCGAGGACGTCGCCGAGGTGACGGAGCTGTCCTCCCGTTCCCGTACGAGCGGGAAGGCCGCCACGAAGAAGTCGCCGGCGAAGAAGGCCGCGCCCGCCAAGAAGTCGGCCCCGGCGAAGAAGACCACGGCGGCGAAGAAGACGACCGCCAAGAAGACGACAGCGGCCAAGAAGAGCACGACGGCCAAGAAGACCAGCACCGCCAGGAAGTCGACGGCCTCGGCAAAGAAGAAGCCGACGCCTCGCAAGAAGGCGTCGGCTTAGGGAGCGGTCCCGCGCGGGGCCTATCGGCTCCGTGCCAGCTTGGCGGCGTCCCGCTTGAACGCCCACTCCATCTTCGGCTCCATCACGAACCGGAACATCCGCTGCACCGGTGGCGTGCAGAGCACGGTGATGAGGGCGGCGGCGAACAGCGTCACCACGACCTCACCCCACGGGGTGTGCACCCAGTCCACCTCGTACCAGTCCCAGAAGCGGGAGCCCTTGGCGACGAAGCCGTGCAGCAGGTAGCCGTACAGCGTGCCCGCGCCGAGCGCCGTGAACCAGAGCTTGCGGCCCGGCACCCACGCGAAGAAGCAGGCCGTGAGGATCACCGAGCAGCCGAACATGGCCAGCGTCATGACGATGCCGGTCCAGCCCGGGGCGCCCAACTCCTGCGCGCTGTCCCGGTGGTACGTCCACGCGGCGGTCATCCGCGGCGCCGCCCAGTACGCGAACAGCAGGGCACCGGCGAACACCGGAACCGCGATGATCCGCGCCTCCTTGCGGCGCACCAGCTGGAAGTGCTCCGGCTTCAGGCACAGGCCGAGCACGAAGAACGGCAGGAACTGGAGCAGGCGCTGCATGTCCAGGTCGTCGCCGATGCTGGGGGAGACCGAGGCGAGCGCGGCGATGCCGAGCGCCACCGGCAGCGGCCAGCGGATCGTCTTCCAGATCGGCGTGCTCAGGCGCCACACGAACAGCGAGACGAGGAACCAGGTGAGGTACCAGGGGTCCAGGAGGCTGAAGTCGTAACCGGGGTCGTCACCCGCGTACCGCTTGAAGAGCGTGTAGACGACCTCGAACACCACGTACGGCACCGCCACACCCGTGATCAGCCGCTTCAGCCGCGCCGGGCTCGCGTCGAACGACCGCGAGAAGTAGCCGGAGATGACGATGAACGCCGGCATGTGGAAGGTGTAGACCGTGATGTAGAGCGCGGACGCCGCCCGGCTCCCGTCGCGCAGCGGCTCCCAGGAGTGGCCCATCGCGACCAGGACGATCGCCAGGTACTTGGCGTTGTCGTAGAACGCGTCCCTCGCCTTGCCGGACTTCTTCGCCGCGGCGGCGTTCGGGGTGGCCGCATGTCTCCGGGACGGAGGGCTCGCGGGCTGTGCGACGGCGTCCTGCTGATCGGGCAGCGGGGCCCGATGAGCCGCGAGCTGTACCGGTTCGCTCACGATCCCTCCCGTTGGGAACCCCGGCTACCGGATACGCATCTTCCTGGATTTGTGAGGTTCAAGTGGCTGCGAGACATCGACCGAACCGTAGTCATGCGGTGGGGCACGAGTAAACCTGGATCGGGCCCGCGTGGCGGCTCTCACAGTCCTGAGCAGGAATGACAATCACTCAAACGTGTTGGCTGACGGTCGCCGTAGCGAGAAGTCGACAACGGCCGAAAATACGCCTTACGGAAACCTCACCCCAGGCCGGCCTCCGCGACCCGCAACAGCAGCCCGTGCAGGGTCTCGCACTCCTCCGCGTCCAGCGGCGCGAGCAGTTCGCGTGTCACGCGCAGTCCCGCCTCGTCCGAACCGCGTAGAAAGTCCCGCCCCTGGTCGGTCAGTACGACGATCCGGGTGCGGCGGTCGCCGGGAGCGGGCCGCCGCTCGACGAACGACGCCTTCTCCAAGTCGTCGACCAGGCCCACGATCGCGCTCGGGTCGTAGCCCAGTCGCGCGCTCAACTCCCGCTGCGGCGCGCCCTCTCCCGTGGCCAGAAATCGCAGTACGGCGTAGTGCCGCAGGCGCAGCCCCGACTCCTGCAACGAGGCGTTGAAAAGTTGTCCTGATCTCAGCCCGAGCCGGTACAGCAGATAGCCCGTGTCGGCGTGCAGCCCGCGCATCCATGGCTCGTGCGCGTCGATCGGGGCGGGGGTCATGCGGTCTCCCTGGGGTGGGCCTGCGGTGTGCCGCGCCAGTCTCTCGCACCCTGGGGTCGACGACAACTATTGACGTCACCAATTATTGCTCTTAGCTTCCTTCTTGCCCCCGATTCGTCCGGCAGGAAGGGACCCGCACGTGTCCATCGATCTCACCGGAAAGGCGGCCGTCGTCACCGGCGCCGGCCGCGGCCTCGGCCTCTCCTACGCCCACGCCCTCGCCGCCCACGGCGCCTCCGTCGTCGTCAACGACGTCGACGAGGCGGTGGCAGAGGCGGCCGTGAAGTCCATCCGGGAGGCGGGCGGCACGGCCGTCGCCGAGGTCGTCCCGGTCGGCACGGCCGAGGCCGCGGACCGTCTGGTGGCGCGGGCCGTGAGCGAGTTCGGCCGCCTCGACGTCCTCGTCACCAACGCCGGCATCCTGCGCGACAAGGTGCTGTGGAAGATGACCGACGAGGACTTCGACGCCGTCGTCACCACCCACCTCAAGGGCACCTTCACCTGCGCCCGCGCCGCCGCCGTCCGGATGCGCGAGCAGGGCGAGGGCGGCACCCTCGTCCTCGTCGGCTCGCCCGCGGGACAGCGGGGCAATTTCGGCCAGACGAACTACGCCGCCGCCAAGGCCGGCATCGTCGCCATGGCCCGCACCTGGTCGATGGAGCTGGCCCGCGCGGACATCACGGTCAACGCGATCGTCCCCGTCGCCGCGACCGCCATGACCGAGACCATCCCGGCCTTCGCCCCCTACGTCGAGGCCCTCCGCGGCGGCGAACCGCTCCCGTCCTTCCTCCGCAAGGGCGAGGGCTTCGGCACCCCCGAGGACTGCGCGGCCCTCGTCCCCTTCCTCGCGTCGGACGCGGCCCGCGCCGTCACGGGCCAGGCCATCGGCATCGGCGGCGACCGCCTCACCCTCTGGTCCCACCCGCAGGAGATCAGGGCGGCCTACGCGGACGGGGGCTGGACCCCCGACACGCTCGCCGAGGCGTGGCCGACGTCGGTCGGCGCCGAACTCCAGACGGTCGGCATCCCGGCTCCGAAGCTCCCGGGGGAGTGACCGCCATGAACATCGACGAACTGACGGCGATCGACGTCCACACCCACGCGGAGGTCTCGTCCAAGGGACACGCCTCCCTCGACGAGGACCTGCACGCGGCCTCGTCCGCGTACTTCAAGACCGAGGGCAACCGGAAGCCCACGCTCGAGGAGATGGCCGCGTACTACCGCGAGCGCCGGATGGCCGCGGTCGTCTTCACGGTCGACGCCGAGTCCGCGACGGGCACGCCGCCGGTCCCCAACGAGGAGGTGGCCGAGGCGGCCGCCGCCAACCCCGACGTCTTCATCCCCTTCGCCTCGATCGACCCGTTCCGCGGCAGGGCGGGAGTGAAGCAGGCCCGCCGTCTGGTCGAGGAGTACGGAGTCAAGGGCTTCAAGTTCCACCCCTCCATCCAGGGCTTCTTCCCCAACGACCGCGCGGTGGCCTACGACCTCTACGAGCTGATCGAGGAAACCGGCACCATCGCCCTCTTCCACACCGGCCAGACCGGCATCGGCGCGGGCGTCCCCGGAGGCGGCGGAATCCGCCTGAAGTACTCCAACCCCCTGCACGTGGACGATGTCGCGGCCGACTTCCCGCACCTCAAGATCATCCTGGCCCACCCGTCCTTCCCCTGGCAGGACGAGGCCCTCGCCGTCGCGACCCACAAGCCCGGCGTGCACATCGACCTCTCCGGCTGGTCCCCGAAGTACTTCCCGCCGCAGCTCATCCAGTACGCGAACACGCTCCTCAAGGACAAGGTCCTGTTCGGCTCCGACTACCCGGTCCTCACCCCCGACCGCTGGCTCGCCGACTTCGCGAAGCTCCAGATCAAGGACGAGGTCCGCCCCAAGATCCTCAAGGAGAACGCGGCCCGGCTGCTCGGGCTCACGAAGCCGTAGGAGGCTCGGATGCGCAACGAGGGACTGGGGTCGTGGCCCGCACGCCGGGCCCGCAAGACCCCGCACCGCACCGCCCTGATCCACAACGGCACGACGTACACGTACGCGGACCTGCACGCCCGCACCACCCGCCTCGCCCATGCCCTGCGCGCCCGGGGCGTCCGCCGCGGCGACCGCGTCGCGCATCTCGGCCCGAACCACCCCTCGTACCTGGAGACGCTGTTCGCGGCGGGCACCCTCGGCGCGGTCTTCGTCCCGCTCAACACGCGCCTGTCGACACCCGAACTCGCCTACCAGATAAGGGACTCAGGAGCGACAACCCTCCTCCACACGGGCCACACGGAGGCGGCGACGGCCTTGTCCGTCCCTCTGACGATCGAGGCCGAGGGCCCGTCCTACGACGAGTTGCTCGCATCGGCCCCTTCCGACCCGATCGACGAGGCGGTCGCCGCCGACGACGTCTGCCTCATCATGTACACCTCGGGCACGACGGGCCGCCCCAAGGGTGCGATGCTCACGCACGCCAACCTGACCTGGAACGCGGTCAACGTCCTGGTCGACCACGACCTGATCGCCGACGAGGTGGCCCTGGTCTCGGCGCCGCTCTTCCACACGGCGGGCCTGAACATGCTGACGCTGCCGGTATTCCTGAAGGGCGGCACGTGCGTCCTGGTCGAGTCCTTCGACCCGGCGGCAACGTTCGATCTGTTGCAGCGCCATCGAGTCACCTTCATGTTCGGCGTGCCGACGATGTTCGACCTGCTGGCCCGCCAGCCCGCGTGGGAGACGGCGGACCTCTCCTCCCTGCGCATCTTGACCTGCGGCGGAGCCCCCGTCCCACCGCCCCTCATCTCGACGTACCAGGAACGCGGCCTCACCTTCCTCCAGGGCTACGGCATGACGGAGGCGGCCCCCGGCACCCTCTTCCTCGACGCGGAGCACGCGGTGAGCAAGGCGGGCTCGGCGGGCGTGCCGCACTTCTTCAGCGACGTGCAGGTGGTGGGGCCCGACCTGGCGCCGGTGGGCGTCGGCGAGACGGGCGAGGTGGTGGTCCGCGGCCCGCACGTGATGCCGGGCTACTGGGGCCTGCCGGCGGAGACCGAGGCGGCCTTCACCGACGGCTGGTTCCGGACGGGCGACGCGGCGCGCGTGGACCCGGACGGCTACGTCACGATCGTCGACCGCTTCAAGGACATGATCATCTCCGGCGGCGAGAACATCTACCCCGCCGAGATCGAGGCCGCCCTCCTGGCCCACCCCGACGTGGCCGAGTGCGCGGTGATCGGCGTCCCCGACGCCAAATGGGGCGAGGTCCCCAGAGCAGTGGTGGTCCCGGCCCCCGGATCAACCCCGGACGCGTCGGCCCTCCTGTCCTCCCTCACCGGCCAGTTGGCGAAGTACAAGATCCCCAAATCCCTGACCTTCACGGACGAACTCCCGCGCACGGCCTCGGGAAAGCTCATCAAATCCCGCCTGCGGGACACCTACGCACAGAACGGCTGACGAGCATGCCCCTCACGGTGAACGGCCTGACCGAACTCAAGAAGCTGCCGGCCGGCACGGACCTCGGCACCAGCGACTGGCTGGAGATCACCCAGGACCGCATCAACACCTTCGCCGACGCCACGGGCGACCACCAGTGGATCCACGTCGACCCCGACCGCGCCGCCGCCGGCCCCTTCGGCGCCCCCATCGCCCACGGCTACCTCACCCTCTCCCTCTTCATCCCCCTCTTCACGTCCCTCCTGGACGTCGACAACGTCACCACCAAAATCAACTACGGCCTCAACAAGGTCCGCTTCCCGTCCCCCGTGAAGGCCGGCTCCCGCATCCGCCTGTCGGCATCCATCGCCTCGGTGGAAGAGGTCCCCGGCAACGGCGCCCAGATCACGATCGACGCGACAATAGAAATCGCCGATTCCCCGAAACCGGCGGCGGTCCTCCAGTCGGTGTCGCGCTTCTACGAGTGACGCACACGCAAAAAGACCCCGAACTCAGCGGCGAGGCTGGATTCGGGGTCTTCGGGCACCTACTACGAGGTGCCCCCGGCAGGATTCGAACCTGCGCACACGGCTCCGGAGGCCGTTGCTCTATCCCCTGAGCTACGGGGGCGTGTGCCGCGCTGTGCGTGGCGACGGAGAGAACACTACCAGCTCGGTCGGGGTTCTCAGGAACGGGTTACTGGGTCGCCGGTACGGGGCGGAAGTGGGGAAAACCCGGACGCGGTGGCCGGTGTCGACCTACTCTCGAGTTGTGCCAGGCGCGTCCGGCCGAGTCCTTGTCGTGGACGACAACAAGGTCATTCGGCAGCTGATCAGGGTCAATCTCGAGCTGGAGGGCTTCGAGGTCGTGACCGCGGCCGATGGTGCCGAGTGTTTGGACGTGATCGACCAGGTGGGGCCCGATGTCGTCACGCTGGACGTCGTCATGCCCCGGCTCGACGGGCTGCGCACCGCCGCCCGGCTCCGCAGTGATCCCCGTACGCGCGACCTGCCCATCGTCGTCGTCAGCGCCTGCACCCAGTACGAGGTGGAGAGCGGGCTCGAGGTCGGCGTGGACGCCTTCCTCGCCAAGCCCTTCGAGCCCGGTGAACTGGTGCGGGTCGTACGGCAGTTGAGTGAGCGGGGGCGTGGCGGGGGTGGTTCCGCTCACGCGGACGGCCCGGAGCAGGCCAGGCGGACCGCCGGAGCCTGAGCCCGGCGCCGGCGTCCGTATCGCGGACCTTCCGGGAAACCGAGTCGCCTACCCACCCCCCTCCTCCCATACGCTTGTCCCGTGACCCCCGCCGAGCTCTCCCGCACCGTCCTGCGCGCCGTCCGCCGCGCGGTCGACGACGGTGAGCTGGATGCTGCCGTGTGCACGGCCGGGCAGCGGGTCGTCGTCGAGCGGCCGAGGGCCGGGGGCACAGGGGACTACGCCACCAATGTCGCGCTCCAGCTCGCCCGCCCCGCGGGCCGGCCCCCGCGCCAGGTCGCCGAGATCCTCTCCCGTCGGCTGGGGGACAGCCCGGGGATCGAGGACGTCGTCGTCACCGGGCCCGGGTTCCTCAATTTCAGGATGGCGGAGCCCGGGGCCGCGTCCGGCGCGCTCGTCGCGGAGATTCTGGGCGGCGGGCATCGGTACGGGTTCGCCGAAGAAGCCACCGGCCAGGCCGTCCGGCTTCACGCCCCCCGCGACGTGCGCGCCCTCGTCGTCATGGATGCCGTCGGCAGGCTGTTGCGGTCGCAGGGGGTTTCCGTAAGGACCGTGTGCGCCGGGGCCCCCGGCCCCGAGTGGGCCGACCTGCTCGGCGTGCGTGTCGACGACGTCGGCGGGGCCGAACCCGGCGACATCGACATCCGCCCCGTGCCGGCCCCCGCCGACCCCACCCCCCTCGGCCGCGACGCCGCCCGCTGGGCGCTGCTGCACCCCGCAGGACACGATCACCCCCGCATCGGCGCCGAGCACCTCGACCGGCGCGAGGCCAATCCGCTCTTCCGCGTCCAGTACGCCCACGCCCGCAGCCGCGCCCTCACGCGCAACGCCGCCGACCTCGGATTCACGGCCGCCCCCGGCGACGTACCCGGGCAGCAGGACCTCCTCGCCGCCCTCGCCGACCGCCCCCGCATCCTCCGCGCCGCCGCCGAGCGGCACGCCCCCGACCGGCTTGCCCGGCACCTCGTCTCCGTCGCCGACACGTTCCTCGCGGAGCTCCACCCGTCCGTACTGCCCCAAGGCGAGGAGAAACCCTCGGCCGCCCACCGTGCCCGGCTCGCGCTCGCCGAAGCCGTCGGGACGGTGCTCGCAGGCGGCCTGACCCTGCTCGGCATCGACGCCCCCGCACATCTGTGACACAGAAGTAGACGAAGAGAGCCACCGCAGCCATGAGCCGTTCCGCACACCCCGCAGGCCCCCGCCACGCCGACGTGCTCCCCGAGGGGCACTGGAGCGCCCCGCCCGCCGACCTCAACGCCCTCGACCCGAAGGTGTGGGCGCAGACCGTGGCCCGCGCCGAGGACGGCTCGGTGTCCGTCGGCGGCGTCGAGGTCGCCCGGCTCGCCGAGGAGTTCGGCACCCCCGCGTACTTCCTCGACGAGGCCGACTTCAGGGCCAGGTGCGCCGCCTGGCGCGACGCCTTCGGGCCCGACGCCGACGTCTTCTACGCCGGCAAGGCCTTCCTCTCCCGCGCCGTCGTGCGGTGGCTGCACGAGGAGGGGCTGAACCTCGACGTGTGCTCCGGCGGCGAGCTGGCCACCGCGCTCTCCGCCGGGATGCCCCCCGAGCGCATCGCCTTCCACGGCAACAACAAGACCGAGGAGGAGATCGCCCGCGCGGTCCAGGCGGGCGTCGGGCGCATCGTCCTCGACTCCTTCCAGGAGATCGTGCGCGTCTCCCACATCGCCGACGGCCTCGGCAAGCGGCAGCGCGTGCAGATCCGCGTCACGGTCGGCGTCGAGGCGCACACCCACGAGTTCATCGCGACCGCGCACGAGGACCAGAAGTTCGGCATCGCGCTCGCCGACGGACAGGCCGCGGAAGCCGTGCGGCGCGCGCTCAAGCTCGACGGCATTGAGCTCATCGGCATTCACTCGCACATCGGGTCGCAGATCTTCGACATGGCGGGTTTTGAAGTCGCCGCACGCCGCGTCGTCGGACTGCTCGCCGAGATCCGCGACGAGCACGGCGTCGAGCTGCCCGAGATCGACCTCGGCGGCGGCCTCGGCATCGCGTACACGAGCGATGACGACCCGCGCGAGCCGCACGAGATCGCCAAGGCGCTCAACGAGATCGTGAGCCGTGAGTGCGAGGCCGCGTCCCTGCGGACTCCTCGCATCTCCGTCGAGCCGGGGCGCGCCATCGTCGGCCCGACCGCCTTCACGCTCTACACCGTCGGCACCGTCAAGCCGCTCGAAGGACTGCGGACCTACGTCTCCGTCGACGGCGGCATGTCCGACAACATCCGTACGGCCCTGTACGACGCCGAGTACACCGTCGCCCTCGTCTCCCGCCGCTCCGACGCCGAGCCGATGCTCGTCCGCGTCGTCGGCAAGCACTGTGAGAGTGGCGACATTGTCGTGAAGGACGCGTTCCTGCCCGCCGACGTCGCCGCCGGTGACCTGATCGCCGTGCCGGCCACCGGCGCGTACTGCCGCTCCATGGCCAGCAACTACAACCACGCGCTTCGCCCGCCCGTCGTCGCCGTCCGCGACGGCGAGGCCCGGGTGATCGTCCGCCGCGAGACGGAGGAAGATCTCCTGCGTCTCGACGTCGGATAAATGAAATCTACGTCTCACGATCCGGACCGGGGGCTGAAACCCCGGTCCGGTGGGTGAGACTGGACCCACCGCAGAAATACGAAGCAGTAGAGGAAACGAGGTCGGATGATGCGTACGCGTCCGCTGAAGGTGGCGCTGCTGGGCTGTGGGGTTGTCGGCTCAGAGGTGGCGCGCATCATGACGACGCACGCCGACGACCTCGCCAACCGGATCGGCGCCCCCGTCGAGCTCGCGGGAGTGGCCGTGCGGCGGCCCGACCGTGTGCGTGAGGGAATCGATCCCGCACTGGTCACCACCGACGCCACCGCGCTCGTGAAACGCGGCGACATCGACGTCGTGGTCGAGGTGATCGGTGGCATCGAGCCCGCCCGCTCCCTCATCACGACCGCGTTCGAGCACGGCGCCTCCGTCGTCTCCGCCAACAAGGCGCTCGTCGCCCAGGACGGCGAGGCCCTGCACGCCGCCGCCGTCGAGCACGGTGAGGACCTCTATTACGAGGCCGCGGTCGCCGGGGCGATTCCGCTGGTCAGGCCGCTGCGGGAGTCGCTCGCGGGCGACAAGGTCAACCGTGTCCTCGGCATCGTCAACGGGACGACCAACTTCATCCTCGACGCCATGGACACCACCGGCGCCGGCTACCAGGAAGCGCTCGACGAGGCGACCGCCCTCGGGTACGCCGAGGCCGACCCGACCGCCGACGTCGAGGGCTTCGACGCCGCCGCCAAGGCCGCCATCCTCGCCGGGATCGCCTTCCACACCCGCGTACGTCTCGACGACGTGTACCGCGAGGGCATGACCGAGGTGACCGCCGCCGACTTCGCGTCCGCGAAGCAGATGGGCTGCACCATCAAGCTGCTCGCGATCTGCGAGCGGGCCGCCGACGGGCGGTCCGTCACCGCCCGCGTGCACCCCGCGATGATTCCGCTCAGCCACCCGCTCGCCTCCGTGCGCGGCGCCTACAACGCCGTGTTCGTCGAGGCCGAGGCCGCGGGCCAGCTGATGTTCTACGGGCCCGGGGCCGGCGGCTCGCCGACCGCGTCCGCCGTACTCGGCGACCTCGTCGCCGTATGCCGCAACCGCCTCAATGGTGCGACGGGACCCGGCGACTCCGCGTACACGCAGCTGCCCGTCTCGCCGATGGGCGATGTCGTGACGCGGTACCACATCAGCCTCGACGTGGCCGACAAGCCCGGCGTTCTCGCGCAGGTGGCGACGGTCTTCGCCGAGCACGGTGTCTCCATCGACACCGTGCGTCAGTCGGGGAAGGACGGCGAGGCATCGCTCGTCGTCGTCACCCATCGCGCGGCGGACGCGGCCCTCACCGGGACCGTGGACGCGCTGCGTCAGCTCGACACCGTGCGCGGTGTCGCCAGCATCATGCGTGTTGAAGGGGAGTAGCAGGGATGACCGGAATGACCCACCAGTGGCGCGGCATCATCGAGGAGTACCGGGACCGGCTCCCGGTGACCGACACCACGCCGGTCGTGACACTGCGCGAGGGCGGCACGCCGCTCGTACCGGCGCAGATGCTCTCCGAGCGCACCGGCTGTGAGGTGCACCTGAAGGTCGAGGGTGCCAACCCGACCGGCTCCTTCAAGGACCGCGGGATGACCATGGCCATCACGAAGGCCAAGGAGGAGGGCGCGCAGGCCGTCATCTGCGCCTCCACCGGCAACACCTCGGCCTCCGCCGCCGCGTACGCCGTGCGCGCCGGCATGGTCTGCGCCGTCCTCGTGCCGCAGGGCAAGATCGCGCTCGGCAAGATGGGCCAGGCGCTGGTCTACGGCTCGAAGATCCTCCAGGTCGACGGCAACTTCGACGACTGCCTCAACCTCGCCCGCGGCCTCTCCGAGAACTACCCGGTGGCGCTGGTGAACTCGGTCAACCCGTTCCGCATCGAGGGCCAGAAGACCGCCTCGTTCGAGATCGTGGACGCCCTCGGCGACGCGCCCGACATCCACGTGCTGCCCGTCGGCAACGCCGGCAACATCACGGCCTACTGGAAGGGCTACAAGGAGTACGCCGCCGACGGCGTCGCCTCCCGTACGCCCCGGATGTGGGGCTTCCAGGCCTCCGGTTCCGCGCCGATCGTGCGCGGCGAGGTCGTCAAGGACCCGTCGACGATCGCCACCGCGATTCGCATCGGCAACCCCGCGTCGTGGCAGCACGCGCTCGCCGCGCGCGACGAGTCGGGCGGCTTCATCGACGAGGTGACGGACCGTGAGATCCTGCGCGCCTACAAGCTGTTGGCGTCCCAGGAGGGTGTCTTCGTCGAGCCTGCGTCCGCCTCGTCGGTCGCCGGTCTGCTGAAGGCGGCCGAGCAGGGCAAGGTCGACCCGGGCCAGAAGATCGTCTGCACCGTCACGGGCAACGGCCTGAAGGACCCGGACTGGGCCGTCGCCGGCGCCCCGCAGCCCGTCACCGTGCCGGTCGACGCCGCCGCGGCAGCCGAGCGCCTCGGCCTCGCCTGATCCCCGAAGCGTTCTCCAGCGATCTCCTTAGGCGACGTTGACACCTCGTCAACTGGGCTTTTCCGTACAGGGGGTGCACAGGGGGCTTACGACACGTATCGTGCGCCTCCTGTGCGCCCTATGTCGCCACTGAACCTTCCTTCGATAGGCTGTATCCAACCCGCCCACCGCGCATATGCCGCGGTGCTGCCGCCGTTCTGTCGATCGCGGCCCGGGTGTCGACGCACGCTCCACCACACATCGACGCATCACAAGACATCGGAAGTTCTCGAAACATCCCGCAGCTCAAGGAGAGTCATCCAGCGATGGCCGGTCCTGCTTTCCGCGCCGCCGCCGTAAGGGTGCGCGTTCCCGCCACCAGCGCCAATCTCGGCCCGGGTTTCGACTCGCTGGGCCTGTCGCTGGGGCTCTACGACGACGTGGTCGTCAGGGTCGCCGACTCCGGGCTGCACATCGACATCGCGGGTGAGGGTTCCGACACCCTGCCCCGCGACGAGTCGCACCTTCTCGTACGCGCCCTGCGCACGGCCTTCGACGCCCTCGGCGGACAGCCGCGCGGCCTCGAGATCGTCTGCGCCAACCGCATCCCGCACGGCCGCGGCCTCGGCTCCTCCTCCGCCGCGATCGTCGCGGCCGTGGTCGCCGCCCGCGCCGTGACCATAGGCGGGAACGCGCTGCTCGACGACGCGGCGCTGCTCGAACTCGCCACCGAGATCGAGGGCCACCCCGACAACGTGGCCCCCTGCCTGCTCGGCGGCTTCACCATCGCGTGGACCGAGACCGGCGCGGGCCGCGCGATCCGGCTCGACGCGGACCCCTCCGTCGTCCCGGTGGTCTTCGTCCCCGGGAAGCCCGTCCTCACCGAAATGGCGCGAGGACTCCTGCCGCGCTCCGTCCCGCACGTGGACGCCGCGGCCAACGCGGGCCGGGCGGCCCTGCTCGTCGAGGCCCTGACCAGGCGCCCCGAGCTGCTGCTCCCGGCCACCGAGGACCGTCTGCACCAGGAGTACCGGGCGCCCGCGATGCCGGAGAGCGCCGCCCTGGTGGAGCGGCTGCGGGCCGACGGGGTGCCCGCGATGATCTCCGGGGCGGGGCCGACGGTCCTCGCCCTGGTGGAGGAAGAAACGGCCGACAAGGTCGCCCGGCTGGCCGGGGAGGGCTGGGCCGCGAACCGGCTCGCCCTCGACGTCGACGGAGCGAGCGTGCTGCCGCTTGGCTCCTGACACCCGGTTGCCGGAATACGAGAGGGGGAATGTTTGTTGGATCCGGTAGTGTTAACCTCAAGTCTGCACCCGGCCCTACCATGGCGAGGTGCTGTGTGTCCCCGTCAGGGACAATTCTTCCGGGAGCCTCCCCAGCAATTCCGCGCATCTTTCTCGTCCGTCGGGACGTGGCGCTGAAGAGCGGCGAGCACGCTCCGGAACCGGCTTGACCGAGCCGCGTGACACAGAAATCCAGTGCATTCGCGGAATCGGGCAACGTCGTCACCACCGAATTCTTCCGCCTCAGTGGCGGACAACCGCCCCGGCACGGTCCGTACAGGCAGGACCCCCCGCCGGACAGCACAACCGGTCGCCGAGCCAGACAGGCCGACGTCCGCTCCAGGGAAGGACCCTTCGTGAGCGACACCACCGATCTGATGGGCGTGACTGCCGACAGCTCCGCTGCCGCGCCCGCCGCGTCCTCTGCGGACGCCTCCGCCGCGCCCGCCGCCGGTGCTTCGGGCTCCCGGCGGCGCCGCGGCACCGGCCTTGACGGCATGGTGCTGGCCGAGCTGCAGCAGGTCGCATCGGGCCTCGGAATCAAGGGCACCGCGCGGATGCGCAAGAGCCAGCTGATCGAGGTCATCAAGGAGGCGCAGTCCGGGGGAGGCAACGCGCAGGCCCCCGCGAAGAGCGCCGACGCCGCCGAGACGAAGCCGAAGCGGCGGGCCACCTCGAAGGCCCGCACCGGCGAGGAGTCCCCGGCCGAGGCCGCGCCCGCGAAGTCGGGCGGCAAGGCCGACAAGGCGCAGCAGGCCGAGGCGGGCGACGCCAAGGCGAAGAAGTCCTCCGCCCAGCAGCAGATCGAGATCCCCGGTCAGGGCGCGGGCGACGAGCAGCCGGCCGGTGAGCGCCGTCGCCGCCGGGCCACCGCCGACGCGGGCAGCCCCGAGACGGTCTCCTCGGAGGCGAAGTCCGAGGGCCGCCAGGACAAGCAGGACCGCCAGCAGGACAAGCAGGACGGCGGCGACGGATCCAAGGGCGACGGCCAGGACGGCGGCAACCACGAGGGTCGCCGCGACCGTCGCGACCGTGACCGCCAGGGCGGCCGTGGCGGCCGTGACCGTGACCGCCGCGGCGGCAAGGGCGACGACCAGGGCAACAACCAGGGCGGCGGCCGACAGCAGCAGCAGGGCGGCGGCCGGAACAACAACCAGCAGGACGACGGCTACGACGACGACGGCGGCGGTCGCCGCGGTCGCCGGGGCCGCTACCGCGACCGCCGTGGCCGTCGCGGCCGCGAGGACTTCGGCAACGAGCCGCAGATCTCCGAGGACGACGTCCTGATCCCCGTCGCGGGCATCCTCGACATCCTCGACAACTACGCCTTCATCCGTACGTCGGGCTACCTGCCGGGTCCCAATGACGTCTACGTCTCGCTGGCCCAGGTCCGCAAGAACGGCCTGCGCAAGGGCGACCACGTCACCGGCGCCGTGCGGCAGCCGAAGGAGGGCGAGCGCCGCGAGAAGTTCAACGCGCTGGTCCGCCTCGACTCCGTCAACGGCATGGCGCCCGAATCCGGGCGCGGGCGGCCGGAGTTCAACAAGCTGACGCCGCTGTACCCGCAGGACCGCCTCCGCCTGGAGACGGACCCGGGCGTGCTGACGACCCGCATCATCGACCTCGTCTCGCCCATCGGCAAGGGCCAGCGCGGTCTGATCGTGGCCCCGCCGAAGACCGGCAAGACCATGATCATGCAGGCGATCGCCAACGCGATCACGCACAACAACCCCGAGTGCCACCTGATGGTCGTCCTGGTCGACGAGCGTCCGGAAGAGGTCACCGACATGCAGCGGTCGGTGAAGGGCGAGGTCATCTCCTCGACCTTCGACCGTCCCGCCGAGGACCACACCACGGTCGCCGAGCTCGCCATCGAGCGCGCCAAGCGCCTCGTGGAGCTGGGCCACGACGTCGTCGTGCTGCTCGACTCGATCACCCGCCTGGGCCGCGCGTACAACCTCGCCGCCCCGGCCTCCGGACGCATCCTGTCCGGTGGTGTCGACTCGACCGCCCTGTACCCGCCGAAGCGCTTCTTCGGTGCGGCCCGCAACATCGAGGACGGCGGTTCGCTGACCATCCTCGCCACCGCCCTGGTGGACACCGGGTCCCGCATGGACGAGGTCATCTTCGAGGAGTTCAAGGGCACCGGCAACGCCGAGCTCAAGCTCGACCGCAAGCTCGCCGACAAGCGCATCTTCCCGGCGGTGGACGTGGACGCGTCCGGTACCCGCAAGGAAGAGATCCTGCTCGGCAGCGACGAGCTGGCGATCACCTGGAAGCTGCGTCGCGTGCTGCACGCGCTCGACCAGCAGCAGGCGATCGAGCTGCTGCTCGACAAGATGAAGCAGACGAAGTCCAACGCGGAGTTCCTGCTGCAGATCCAGAAGACGACGCCGACGCCGGGCAACGGCAACGACTGACGCTTCACCGCGCTCCACAGGGCTGGGCCCCGCCGCACCACGCGGCGGGGCCCAGCCCTTTTCCGCCTGGTCGGCGCGGATCGGGGCACTCGTGGCGCGGAGACCTTCACCACACGTATAAGGCTCTGTGCCTTCTGTGAAGCATGCGGCACATGGGCGTGAAAGTGCAGGTGAGAGGGTTGCGGTGGGTTACTGCCGCTACGTACGGTCGCACCTTCGCCCCGGAGTGCGCACATCTGTCTGTGCAACCCTTCTTGGCGGTCCGTCGTCACACCGAGTGAACAGAAGTGCGGACCGAACGATCAGAAGCAGACGAAACCTGCGAGGAGCTATGCCGGACCGTGACAGCAAGCCCGGGCGCCACCGCGGCGCCAAGGGCCGCCGCCGCAAGACGCGCAGCGGGCGCAGCAAGGCGCTGCGCATCGCGGCGTGGAGTGCCGCGGGCGTCGTCGTCCTCGGGGGCACAGGGCTCGGCTACGTCTACTTCCAGCTCAACGGAAACATCAAGAGCGTCGACATCAACGCGCAGCTGGGCACCGACCGGCCGCAGAACGTGGACAACGGCTCGGAGGACATCCTCGTCCTCGGCTCCGACACCCGCGCGGGGAACAACGCGAAGGTCGGCGGCGGCGCCGACGAGGGCTCCGCCCGCTCCGACACCGCGATGGTCGTGCACGTCTACAAGGGCCACAAGAAGGCGAGCATCGTCTCCATACCGAGGGACACGCTCATCGACCGGCCCTCGTGCACCGACAAGAACGGCACCGACCACCCGGCGCAGAACCAGGTCATGTTCAACTCCGCCTACTCCACGGGCGGCGCGGCCTGCGCGGTCAAGACCGTCGAGTCGCTGAGCGGCATCCGCATGGACCACTACGTCGAGGTCGACTTCGCCGGCTTCCAGCGCCTCATCGACGACCTCGGCGGCGTCAAGGTCACCACCACCGAGGCGATCAACGACCCCGACAGCCACCTGAACCTGAACGCCGGCACGCACACCCTCACCGGTGAGCAGTCCCTCGGCCTCGTCCGCACCCGGCACGGCGTCGGCGACGGCAGCGACCTCGGCCGCATCCAGCTCCAGCAGGCCTTCATGAAGGCGCTGATGGACCAGATCAAGAGCGTCGGCGTCTTCACCAGCCCCAGCAAGCTGTACGCGCTCGCGAACACCGCAACCAAGACGGTGACCACCGACTCGCAGCTGGCCTCGGTGAAGGACCTGACGTCCTTCGCGAGCGGCCTCAAGGGCATCGGCTCCGGCGACATGAACATGGTCACGCTGCCCGTTCAGTACGACCCGAACGACGCCAACCGCGTCCTGCTCGACGAGACCAACGCGGACAAGGTCTGGAAGGCCCTCAAGCACGACAAGCCGGTTCCGAAGTCGGCCACCAAGGACTCCGCCAAGGGCTCCGCCGACAGCGTCGTGAAGTAGCGGGAGGCCGCCGGGGGAGCGGCCGGGAATACTTCCGGGCCCTCCCCGGTTTTGGGGGATACGGCCAGTCCTGGCAGACTGGTACGTCGGTCCCGGTTCACGCTCCCGCATCCCGCGTCAGCGACCCGGCACCCTCCCGAACCTAGGAGACACCTTGAAGCGCGACATCCACCCCGAGTACGTCGAGACGCAGGTCTCTTGCACCTGCGGCGCGTCGTTCACGACCCGCAGCACCATCGGCTCCGGCACCATCCGTGCCGAGGTCTGCTCCGAGTGCCACCCGTTCTACACGGGCAAGCAGAAGATCCTCGACACCGGTGGCCGTGTGGCCCGCTTCGAGGCCCGCTTCGGCAAGGCCGCCGGCTCCGCCAAGAAGTAGCGAAGCTCAAGCGCCGGTCCACGGTGCCCCTGTTCCGCGGGGGCACCGGGACCGGCGCTTTGCGGTGCAGCCCCCTTCATTCGGAAAAACACAGCACCCCGTGAACGCAGGAGCCGGAGATGTTCGAGGCCGTCGAGGAACTGATCGGTGAGCACGCCGATCTGGAGCAGAAGCTCGCGGACCCCTCGGTCCACGCCGACCAGGCCAACGCGCGCAAGCTCAACAAGCGCTACGCCGAGCTGACCCCGATCGTCGCCACGTACCGCTCCTGGAAGCAGACCGGGGACGACATCGAGGCGGCGAAGGAACTCGCCGCCGACGACCCGGACTTCGCGGCCGAGGTCAAGGACCTCGAGGAGCAGCGCGAGGAGATCACCGAGAAGCTCCGCCTTCTCCTGGTCCCGCGCGACCCGTCCGACGACAAGGACGTCATCCTCGAGATCAAGGCCGGCGCCGGCGGCGACGAGTCCGCGCTGTTCGCGGGCGACCTGCTGCGCATGTACCTGCGCTACGCGGAGCGCGTCGGCTGGAAGACCGAGATCATCGACTCCACCGAGTCCGAGCTCGGCGGTTACAAGGACGTCCAGGTCGCCGTGAAGACCAAGGGCGGCAACGGCGCGACCGAGCCCGGCCAGGGCGTCTGGGCCCGCCTCAAGTACGAGGGCGGCGTGCACCGCGTGCAGCGCGTGCCGTCGACCGAGTCGCAGGGCCGCATCCACACCTCCGCCGCGGGCGTGCTCGTCACGCCGGAGGCCGAGGAGGTCGACGTCGAGATCCACGCGAACGACCTGCGCATCGACGTGTACCGCTCGTCGGGCCCCGGCGGCCAGTCCGTCAACACGACCGACTCCGCCGTCCGCATCACGCACATCCCCACCGGTGTCGTGGCCTCCTGCCAGAACGAGAAGTCCCAGCTGCAGAACAAGGAGCAGGCGATGCGTATCCTGCGCTCCAGGCTCCTCGCAGCGGCTCAGGAGGAAGCGGAGAAGGAGGCCGCCGACGCCCGCCGCAGCCAGGTCCGCACCGTCGACCGCTCCGAGAAGATCCGCACCTACAACTTCCCGGAGAACCGCATCTCGGACCACCGTGTGGGCTTCAAGGCCTACAACCTGGACCAGGTGCTCGACGGCGAGCTCGACGCCGTGATCCAGGCGTGCGTCGACGCGGACTCGGCCGCCAAGCTCGCCGCCGCGTAAGCTCCCGCACCCCCTCGTACGACAGAACGGCTCAGCCCCGGAGGACCAGCGTGAACCTGCTGCTAGCAGAGGTGGCCCAGGCCACGCAGCGCCTTGCCGACGCCGGGGTGCCCTCGCCGCGCAACGACGCGGAGGAGCTCGCCGCCTTCGTGCACGGCGTCAAGCGGGGCGAGCTGCACTCCGTCAAGGACGCGGACTTCGACGCCCGGTACTGGGAGGTGACCGCGCGCCGCGAGGCCCGCGAGCCGCTCCAGCACATCACCGGGCGCGCCTACTTCCGCTACCTGGAGCTCCAGGTCGGCCCCGGTGTCTTCGTGCCGCGCCCGGAGACCGAGTCGGTCGTCGGGTGGGCCATAGACGCCGTGCGCGCGATGGACGTCGTCGAGCCGCTCATCGTCGACCTGTGCTCGGGGTCCGGCGCCATCGCGCTCGCGCTCGCCCAGGAGGTCCCGCGCTCCCGCGTGCACGCCGTGGAGCTGTCCGAGGACGCCCTCAAGTGGACGCGCAAGAACGTCGAGGGGTCCAGGGTCGACCTGCGCCAGGGCGACGCCCTGACGGCCTTCCCGGACCTCGACGGCCAGGTCGACCTCGTCATCTCCAACCCGCCGTACATCCCGCTCACCGAGTGGGAGTACGTGGCGCCCGAGGCCCGCGACTACGACCCGGACCTCGCGCTCTTCTCCGGTGAGGACGGCCTCGACCTCATCCGCGGCATCGAGCGCACCGCCCACCGCCTGCTGCGCCCCGGCGGCATCGTCGTCATCGAGCACGCGGACACCCAGGGCGGCCAGGTGCCGTGGATCTTCACGGAGGAGCGGGGCTGGGCGGACGCCGCCGACCACCCGGACCTGAACAACCGGCCGCGGTTCGCGACGGCCCGCAAGGCGCTGCCGTGAGGACGCCATCGAAGTCCCCGACCCACGAATTCGAGCTGTACGCAGAGCAGGAGGCCCGCTAGATGGCAC
Organism: Streptomyces sp. SDT5-1; assembly: GCF_052245995.1. Lineage (NCBI taxonomy): Bacteria > Bacillati > Actinomycetota > Actinomycetes > Kitasatosporales > Streptomycetaceae > Streptomyces > Streptomyces sp. SDT5-1. The sequence goes on from NZ_CM125963.1 coordinate 5,602,941, forward strand.
GGCGTTACGACACCAACGACGCGACCGACCGCGTTACCGGTCTGCGTGAAGCCGCCTCCGCGGTCCGCCGTGGCGAGCTGGTCGTGCTGCCCACCGACACCGTGTACGGCATCGGGGCCGACGCGTTCACGCCCGAGGCGGTCGGTGACCTCCTGGAGGCGAAGGGGCGCGGCCGTTCCATGCCGACGCCCGTCGTCATCCCGTCGCCGAACACGCTGCACGGGCTCGTCACGGACTTCTCCGAGATGGCCTGGGAACTGGTCGACGCGTTCTGGCCGGGCGGCCTCACGATCGTCGCCAAGCAGCAGCCCTCGCTCCAGTGGGACATCGGCGAGACCCGCGGCACCGTCGCCATCCGGATGCCGCTGCACCCCGTCGCCATCGAACTGCTCACCGAGGTCGGCCCGATGGCCCTGTCCTCGGCGAACCTGTCGGGGCACCCGGCGCCCGAGGACTGCGACGCCGCCCAGCAGATGCTCGGCGACTCCGTCTCCGTCTACCTCGACGGCGGGCCGACGCCCGGCAACATCCCGTCATCCATCGTCGACGTCACCGGCAAGGTCCCGGTCCTGCTGCGCGAGGGCGCGCTGACCGCGGACGAGCTGCGCAAGGTCGTACCCGACCTCGAGGTGGCGAATTGACAGCCCCTGAGACGGGGCGTGGCATAGGCAACGGGTACGTACGCACGCCGGCCCTCCCCGGCGACACCTTCCGCATCCTCCACGTCAGCACAGGCAACGTGTGCCGCTCGCCGATCACCGAGCGGCTGACCAGGCATGCCCTCGCGGACCGGCTCGGCGCGCCGCTCGCGGGCGGGCTCATCGTGGAGAGCGCGGGCACCTGGGGCCACGAGGGCGCGCCCATGGAGGCCAACGCCGAGACCGTCCTCGCCGACTTCGGCGCGGACCCCTCCGGCTTCGTCGGCCGTGAGCTCCTCGACGACCACGTCATAAGGGCCGACCTGGTCCTGACGGCGACCCGCGACCACCGCGCCCAGGTCATCTCCATGGGGCACAGCGCGGGCCTGCGCACGTTCACGCTGAAGGAGTTCACGCGGCTCGTGCAGGCCATAGACCCGGCCACGCTGCCGGATCCCCTGGAGTCGGGCGTGGTCGAGCGCGCACGCTCCCTGGTCCGCGCGGCGGCCGCTCTACGCGGGTGGCTCCTGGCCCCCTCCGTCGAGGCGGACGAGGTCCACGACCCGTACGGCGCGCCCCTCCCGTTCTTCCAGTCGGTCGGCACGGAGATCAACGAGGCGCTCGCCCCCGTGGTGACAGCCCTGACGGGCGTCACCAAGTAGCTGCCGCGGCCCCGTGGCAGAGCCCCGTGGCAGAGCCCCGAGGCGTGAGCGCGGGCGGGCGCGACGGTACGGATCTACATTGGAAGGCACCCACCTCCCCGACGCGAGGCCCGGAGCCGACCATGCCGGTGATGACAGAACCCGCAGCCACGGCGGAGCTACAGCGGCAGGACCCCGAACTGGCCGAAATCCTCCTGGGGGAGGCCGCCCGCCAGGCGGACTCCCTCCAGCTCATCGCCGCCGAGAACTTCACCTCGCCCGCCGTCCTCGCCGCCCTCGGCTCCCCGCTGGCCAACAAGTACGCGGAGGGCTATCCCGGTGCCCGCCACCACGGCGGCTGCGAGCTCGTCGACGTCGCGGAGCGCCTCGCGATCGACCGCGCCAAGGCCCTCTTCGGCGCCGAACACGTCAACGTACAGGCGCACAGCGGCTCTTCGGCGGTGCTCGCCGCGTACGCCGTCCTGCTGAAGCCGGGCGACACCGTGCTCGCCATGGGCCTCCCGTCCGGCGGCCATCTCACGCACGGCTCGCCGGCCAACTTCTCCGGCCGCTGGTTCGACTTCGTGCCCTACGGCGTCAACCCGGAGACCGGCCTCATCGACTACGACCTGGTGCTCGAGGCGGCCCGCGCCCACCGCCCGAAGGCCCTCGTGTGTGGCTCGATCTCGTACCCCCGGCACATCGACTACGCCGCCTTCCGTGAGATCGCCGACGACGTGGGCGCCCACCTGATCGCCGACGCCGCGCACCCCATGGGCCTGGTCGCCGGGGGAGCGGCCCCGAACCCCGTCCCGTACGCCGACATCGTCTGCGCCACCACGCACAAGGTGCTGCGCGGCCCCCGCGGCGGCATGCTGCTGTGCTCCGCCGAGCTCGCGGACCGCGTCGACCGCGCCGTCTTCCCCTTCACCCAGGGCGGCGCCCAGATGCACACGATCGCCGCGAAGGCCGTCGCGTTCGGCGAGGCCGCGCGCCCCGCCTTCACCGCGTACGCCCATCAGGTCGTCGCGAACGCCCGGCTCCTCGCGGGCGCGCTCGCGGCGGAGGGCTTCGGCGTCACGACCGGCGGCACCGACACCCACCTGCTGACCGTCGACCCCGGACCGCTCGGCGTATCGGGCGCGGTCGCCCGCGGCCGGCTCGCGTCGGCGGGAATGATCCTCGACACGTGCGCCCTGCCGTACGAGAACGGCCGTGGCCTGCGCCTCGGCACCGCCGCCGTCACCACGCAGGGGATGGGTGAGATCGAGATGGCCCGCGTCGCGGTGCTCCTGTCGGGTGTCGTACGGGGCGACCTCGACCCGGCAACGGTCCGCGAGGAGGTCCGCGAGCTGGCCGGAAGATTTCCCCCGTACCCCGCCCGGAACGGGGTAGGAGAGCGGGCGGACACCCCCTGAGGCGCACCAGGTACGCCCGGGGAACCGTCACCCGTGCAACCATCGTCGCTACCCGGAAGTCTTCAACCCTAAGCACGCGAAGCTAGGGTGTGGGGCTGAGATGGCCAGCGATACCTGTGGGGAAGCCCGTGCGTGAATACCTGCTGACGCTCTGCATCACGGCCGCGGTGACCTATCTGCTCACAGGCCCGGTGCGGAAGTTCGCGATCGTGGCCGGTGCCATGCCCGAGATCAGGGCGCGTGACGTGCACCGGGAACCCACGCCGCGGCTCGGCGGTATCGCCATGTTCTTCGGTCTGTGCGCGGGGCTGCTCGTCGCGGACCACCTGACGAACCTGGACAAGGTCTTCGAGTCGTCGAACGAACCGCGGGCGCTGCTCTCCGGCGCCGCGCTGATCTGGCTGATCGGCGTCCTGGACGACAAGTTCGAGATCGACGCCCTGATCAAGCTCGGCGGCCAGATGATCGCCGCGGGCGTGATGGTCATGCAGGGCCTGACGATCCTGTGGCTGCCGATCCCGGGCGTCGGCACGGTCTCGCTGACCCAGTGGCAGGGCACGCTGCTCACCGTCGCGCTCGTCGTGATCACCATCAACGCCGTGAACTTCGTCGACGGCCTCGACGGCCTCGCGGCGGGCATGGTCTGCATCGCCGCCGCGGCGTTCTTCCTGTACGCGTACCGGATCTGGTACGGCTACGGCATCGAGTCCGCGGCCCCCGCGACGCTGTTCGCGGCGATCCTGATGGGCATGTGCCTGGGCTTCCTGCCGCACAACATCCACCCGGCCAGGATCTTCATGGGCGACTCGGGCTCGATGCTGATCGGCCTGGTCCTCGCGGCCGGCGCGATCTCCATCACGGGCCAGGTCGACCCGGACGCGCTCAAGCTCAACCTCGGCGGGTCCACGCGGGACACCACACACGCGATGCTCCCGGTCTTCATTCCGCTGCTGATGCCGCTGACGATCATCGCGATCCCGTTCGCCGACCTCGTCCTCGCGATCGTGCGCCGCACCTGGAACGGTCAGTCGCCGTTCGCCGCGGACCGCGGTCATCTGCACCACCGGCTCCTGGAGATCGGCCACTCGCACTCCCGCGCGGTGCTGATCATGTACTTCTGGTCGGGCCTCATCGCCTTCGGCGCGGTCGCCTACTCGGTGCACTCCGCGTCCGGGATGTGGGTGATGCTCACCATCGTGGCGCTGAGCTTCGTCGGCCTCGTCATGCTGCTGCTGCCGCGGTTCACGCCGCACGCGCCGCGCTGGGCCCAGCACTTGGTGCCGCCGCGCTACCGGCGTCCGACGGCCACCGCCGCGAGCGCGGAGGGGGAAGAGGCGGCCGGGCCGTCCGAAGCGGCTGAGGGCGCCGACGGCGCCGCGGACCGCGGGCGGATCCCGGCGGGAGTCAACGGGGCGACCGCGATCGGCGCCCGTTCGCGCTTCACGGATCGGCGTAAGGCGGGAACGTCTCGTTGACCGCGACGACGATCGGGACGATCACGGGGCCCGAAATGACCCCAATACCAGACATGTTGGTCGCGCGGGTGCACAGACGCGCAGGATCCCCCTCACGTGTGACGGTTGGCACACCTTCTAGGTAAAGACCGCATCAAATAGTTTGTGATACCGTTCACGAAGCCGGGGGAAGGACCGAAGGGCCGTAGTGCGACGGCCATTTGGCCCGGATCCGACCATCGAACACCCCGGACTACGCTCGTCCATGACGACACCCTGCCCCACCCCAGTAAGCGGAGTTGCCGCCATGCCGTCCAGTGACGCACGGACCCTTCTTCAAGCCGTCGTACCCACCGCCGCCGCAGGCGTGATTGCCGCGGTGATCAGTGGTGTGGTTGCGGGCGGCAAGGGGGCCATCGGTGCGCTGGTGGGTGCTCTTGTGGTGATCGTGTTCATGGGCCTCGGGCAGGTCGTGCTGCTGCGCACGGCAAAATCGCTTCCGCAGCTGTTCCAGGCGATGGGGCTGATGCTCTACGTCGCCCAGCTGCTGCTGCTCATGATCTTCGTGGCTCTTTTCAAGGACACGACTCTTTTCAATCCCAAGGCCTTTGCCATCGCTCTGGTCGTCTCGACCGTGGTGTGGATGGCGGCCCAGGCCCGCGCGCACATGAAGGCCAAGATTTTCTATATCGACCCCGAGGCGGCTCCCGGCTCCAAGGGGACCGGGGCCAGTGAGAAGGCCGAGAAGACCGGGTCGTCGTCGTGAGAGGTAGGGCCGGGATAAACGCCCGTTCGTCGGGCTGCTATCGTCCGGTGCCAACTGCGGCATCGCCGGCGCGGGCACGAGAGCTGACGCCTGCACGATCGCGAGGCTCACTGCCTGCCCGCCGCCCCCACACCCGAAACACCAGACCGGTGCCGATCCGCGGCTGCACGCCGCACCGACACAACGAGGTTGCCGTACTTATGCGTCACGCCGAAGGAGCCCGCGGTGAGTGCTGACACGACCCAGCTCGCCTTTGACTGGAGTTGTCGGATCATGGCCGACAACGGGTGTGGCTTCCCCTCGCCGGGTCTTCACTCCTTCTTGTTCGAACCGATCGCCGACTTCGGCTGGTTCTACTTCAACAAGGTGATGCTGCTCGCCCTGCTCACCACGCTCGTCATCTGCGTCTTTTTCTTCTTCGCGTTCGGCCGCTCGAAGGTCGTCCCCGGGAAGCTCCAGATGATCGGTGAGGCCGGCTACGACTTCGTACGCCGCAGCATCGTCTACGAGACGCTGGGCAAGAAGGAGGGCGAGAAGTACGTCCCCGTCATGGTCTCGCTGTTCTTCTTCATCTGGATCATGAACGTCTGGTCGGTCGTCCCGCTGGCCCAGTTCCCGGTCTCGTCGGTCATCGCGTACCCGGCGGTCCTCGCCGCGCTGGTCTACCTGATCTGGGTGCCGCTGACCTTCAAGCGCCACGGTTTCGTGGGTGGTTGGAAGAACATCACCGGCTACGACCCGTCGCTCGGCCCGATCAAGTGGCTGGTCTCGTTCATCGAGTTCTTCTCGAACCTGCTGGTCCGCCCGTTCACGCACGCGGTGCGACTCTTCGCCAACATGTTCGCCGGTCACCTGATGCTGGTGATGTTCACGGTCGCCTCCTGGTACCTGCTGAACAGCTGGCTGATCCCGGCCGCGGGCGTCTCGTTCATCATGACGATGGCGATGATCCTCTTCGAGCTTTTCGTCCAGGCCGTCCAGGCGTACGTCTTCGTCCTCCTGGCCTGCACGTACATTCAGGGCGCTCTCGCCGAGCACCACTGAGCCCCACCCCGCCCAACCACCCCACAGTCGTCCGGTGGACAACCGCCACCGGTTCGTAAAGAAAAGGAAGTAACGGCATGTCCGCGTCCATCGAACTCGCCGCTGGCGTCTCCGGCTCCCTCGGTTCCATCGGTTACGGTCTCGCCGCGATCGGCCCCGGCATCGGCGTCGGCATCGTCTTCGGCAACGGCACCCAGGCCCTGGCCCGCCAGCCCGAGGCCGCCGGTCTGATCCGCGCCAACCAGATCCTCGGCTTCGCCTTCTGTGAGGCGCTCGCCCTCATCGGCATCGTTATGCCGTTCGTGTTCGGTAAGTAATCACCTCTTACTGACACGTTTCGACGAAAGGCACTGATGTGATCGCCAACCTGGTTGCACTCGCGGCCGAGGAGGAGCAGAGCCCGCTCGTCCCGCCCGGTCCCGAGCTGCTCATCGGCACCATCGCCTTCGCCATCGTCTTCTTCGTCTTCGCCAAGAAGCTCCTCCCGCGCATCAACAAGACGCTGGACGAGCGCCGCGAGCTCATTGAAGGCGGTATCGAGAAGGCCGAGGCCGCCCAGACCGAGGCCCAGAGCGTGCTCGAGCAGTACAAGGCTCAGCTCGCCGAGGCCCGGCACGAGGCCGCGCGGCTGCGCCAGGAGGCGCAGGAGCAGGGTGCCGCGCTCATCGCCGAGATGCGTGCGGAAGGTCAGCGGCAGCGTGAGGAGATCATCGCCGCCGGCCACTCCCAGATCGAGGCCGACCGCAAGGCCGCCGCTCAGGCGCTGCGTCAGGACGTGGGCCAGCTGGCCACCGACCTGGCCGGCAAGCTGGTCGGCGAGTCCCTCGAGGACTCCGCCCGGCAGTCGCGCACGATCGACCGCTTCCTCGACGAACTCGAAGAGAAGGCAGAGGCTGCTCGATGACCGCCCACGGAGCGAGCCGCGAGGCGCTGGCCGCCGCGCGTGAGCGCCTGGACTCGCTGACCGACAACACGTCGGTCGACGCCAAGGCGCTCGCCGGCGACCTGGCCTCGGTGACCGCGCTGCTCGACCGCGAGGTCAGCCTGCGGCGGGTCCTGACCGACCCGGCGCAGGCCGGCGAGGCCAAGGCCGAGCTCGCGAGCCGCCTGCTCGGCGGCCAGGTCGGCGGCGAGGCCGTCGACCTGGTGTCCGGCCTGGTCCGCTCCCGGTGGTCGGCCTCCCGCGACCTGGTCGACTCCCTCGAGGAGCTGGCCAACACCGCGGACCTGACCGCGGCGCAGAAGAGCGGGGACCTCGACGACGTCGAGGACGAGCTGTTCCGGTTCGACCGGATCGTCGGCTCGAACCCCGAGCTGCGCGCCGCACTGACCGACAAGTCCGCCACGGCCTCGGCCAAGGGCGAGCTCGTGAAGCAGCTGCTCGGCGGCCGGGCCAAGCCCACCACCGAGCGGATCGTCGAGCGTCTTGTGACCGCGCCGCGTGGACGTAGCCTGGAAGCGGGACTCGAGTCCCTCTCCAAGCTCGCCGCCGAGCGTCGCGAGCGCATGGTGGCGGTCGTCACCACGGCGGTGCCGCTGAGCGACTCGCAGAAGCAGCGCCTGGGTGCGTCCCTGGCGAAGCTCTACGGCCGCCAGATGCACCTGAACCTGGACGTGGACCCCGAGGTCCTCGGCGGGATCAAGGTGCAGGTGGGCGACGAGGTCATCAACGGCTCCATCGCGGACCGCATCGAGGAGGCCAGCCGCCGTATGGCCGGCTGACCGCAACAACCTCAACACGTACGACAACGGCCCTAGTTGGGCCGTGCAGAGGATTCCTGGGGGCTGACCCCAGACCCCCCAAGAAAACTTCGGGCCCAACAAGGAGAGCAGGGAACCCAGATGGCGGAGCTCACGATCCGGCCGGAGGAGATCCGGGACGCGCTGGAGAACTTTGTCCAGGCGTACAAGCCGGACGCGGCCTCGCGCGAGGAGGTCGGTACGGTCACCCTTGCCGGCGACGGCATCGCGAAGGTCGAGGGCCTTCCCTCGGCCATGGCCAACGAACTGCTGAAGTTCGAGGACGGCACCCTCGGACTCGCGCTCAACCTGGAAGAGCGCGAGATCGGCGCCATCGTCCTCGGTGAGTTCAGCGGCATCGAGGAGGGCCAGCCGGTCCAGCGCACCGGCGAGGTCCTGTCCGTCGGCGTCGGCGAGGGCTACCTCGGCCGCGTCGTCGACCCGCTCGGCAACCCGGTCGACGGTCTCGGCGAGATCGAGACCAGCGGCCGTCGCGCCCTCGAGCTGCAGGCCCCCACGGTCATGCAGCGCAAGTCGGTGCACGAGCCGATGGAGACCGGCTACAAGGCCGTCGACGCGATGACCCCCGTCGGCCGTGGTCAGCGTCAGCTGATCATTGGTGACCGCCAGACCGGCAAGACCGCCCTGGCCGTCGACACGATCATCAACCAGCGCGACAACTGGCGCACCGGCGACCCGAAGAAGCAGGTCCGCTGCATCTACGTCGCCATCGGCCAGAAGGGCTCGACCATCGCCTCCGTGCGTGGCGCCCTCGAAGAGGCCGGCGCGCTGGAGTACACGACCATCGTCGCCGCCCCGGCGTCCGACCCGGCCGGCTTCAAGTACCTGGCGCCGTACACCGGTTCGGCCATCGGCCAGCAGTGGATGTACGAGGGCAAGCACGTCCTCATCATCTTCGACGACCTCTCGAAGCAGGCCGACGCCTACCGCGCCGTGTCCCTGCTGCTCCGCCGCCCGCCGGGCCGCGAGGCCTACCCGGGTGACGTCTTCTACCTGCACTCCCGCCTGCTCGAGCGCTGCGCGAAGCTCTCGGACGAGATGGGCGCCGGTTCGATGACGGGTCTGCCGATCGTCGAGACGAAGGCCAACGACGTCTCCGCGTTCATTCCGACCAACGTCATCTCCATCACCGACGGCCAGTGCTTCCTGGAGTCGGACCTCTTCAACGCCGGTCAGCGCCCCGCGCTGAACGTCGGTATCTCCGTCTCGCGAGTCGGTGGTTCCGCGCAGCACAAGGCGATGAAGCAGGTCTCCGGCCGCCTCCGCGTGGACCTCGCCCAGTTCCGTGAGCTCGAGGCGTTCGCCGCCTTCGGTTCCGACCTGGACGCCGCGTCGAAGCAGCAGCTGGAGCGCGGTCAGCGCATGGTCGAGCTGCTCAAGCAGGCTCAGTACCAGCCGATGGCCACCGAGGACCAGGTCGTCTCCGTCTGGGCCGGCACCACCGGCAAGATGGACGACGTGCCGGTCGCCGACATCCGCCGCTTCGAGAAGGAGCTCCTGGAGTACCTGCACCGCAAGGAGCAGGGCCTCATGACCTCCATCAAGGAGGGCGGCAAGATGTCGGACGACACGCTCACGGCCGTTGCCGACGCCGTTGCCGACTTCAAGAAGCAGTTCGAGACCTCGGACGGCAAGCTTCTGGGCGAGGACGCTCCGGCCGTCAACGTCTCCAAGTGACGTAAGGAAGGGACCTGACTCATGGGAGCCCAGCTCCGGGTCTACAAGCGTCGCATCCGATCCGTCACCGCGACCAAGAAGATCACCAAGGCGATGGAGATGATCGCCGCCTCGCGCGTCGTCAAGGCGCAGCGCAAGGTGGCGGCCTCCACGCCCTACGCGACCGAGCTCACGCGCGCGGTCACGGCGGTGGGGACGGGGTCGAACACCAAGCACCCGCTGACGACCGAGGCCGAGACGGCGACCCGCTCCGCGGTTCTCCTGCTCACCAGTGACCGCGGTCTGGCCGGCGCCTTCAACTCGAACGCGATCAAGGCCGCCGAGCAGCTCACCGAGCGGCTCCAGGCCGAGGGCAAGGAGGTCGACACGTACATCGTCGGCCGCCGTGGTCTGGCCCACTACAACTTCCGCGAGCGCAAGGTCGTGGAGTCGTGGGCGGGCTTCACCGACGAGCCCACGTACGCGGACGCCAAGAAGGTCGCGGCCCCGCTGATCGAGGCGATCGAGAAGGAGACGGCGGAGGGCGGCGTGGACGAACTCCACATCGTCTACACCGAGTTCGTCTCGATGATGACGCAGACGGCCGTCGACGGTCGGCTGCTGCCGCTCAGCCTCGAAGAGGTGGCGGAGGAGTCGAAGGCGTCCGGCAAGGGCGACGAGATCCTTCCGCTGTACGACTTCGAGCCGTCGGCGGAGGACGTCCTCGACGCCCTGCTGCCGCGCTACGTCGAGAGCCGTATCTACAACGCGATGCTCCAGTCGGCTGCCTCCAAGCACGCCGCCACGCGCCGCGCGATGAAGTCGGCCACCGACAACGCGGGAGAGCTGATCAACAACCTCTCCCGTCTTGCCAACGCGGCCCGCCAGGCCGAAATCACCCAGGAAATCAGCGAGATCGTCGGTGGCGCGAGCGCCCTGGCCGACGCGACCGCGGGGAGTGACAAGTAATGACCACCACTGTTGAGCCGACCGCTCCTGCTGGCGTGGCCACTGGCCGCGTCGCGCGGGTCATCGGCCCGGTCGTCGACGTGGAGTTCCCCGTCGACGCGATGCCGGACATCTACAACGCCCTGAACGTCGAGGTCGCGGACCCGGCGCAGGACGGCGCGAAGAAGACCCTGACGCTCGAGGTCGCGCAGCACCTCGGTGACGGCCTGGTCCGCGCGATCTCCATGCAGCCCACCGACGGTCTGGTCCGCCAGGCTCCCGTCGTGGACACGCAGAACTCGATCACCGTTCCCGTCGGTGACTTCACCAAGGGCAAGGTGTTCAACACCCTCGGCGAGGTCCTGAACGTCGACGAGAAGTACACGGGCGAGCGCTGGGGCATCCACCGCAAGGCCCCGAACTTCGACGAGCTCGAGTCGAAGACCGAGATGTTCGAGACCGGCATCAAGGTCGTCGACCTTCTCACCCCGTACGTCAAGGGTGGAAAGATCGGCCTCTTCGGCGGTGCCGGCGTCGGCAAGACGGTGCTCATCCAGGAGATGATCTACCGCGTCGCCAACAACCACGACGGTGTCTCCGTGTTCGCCGGTGTCGGTGAGCGCACCCGTGAGGGCAACGACCTCATCGAGGAGATGTCGGACTCCGGCGTCATCGACAAGACCGCGCTGGTCTTCGGTCAGATGGACGAGCCGCCGGGCACCCGTCTGCGCGTGGCCCTCGCGGGTCTGACGATGGCGGAGTACTTCCGCGACGTCCAGAAGCAGGACGTGCTGTTCTTCATCGACAACATCTTCCGCTTCACGCAGGCCGGTTCCGAGGTGTCGACCCTTCTCGGTCGTATGCCGTCCGCCGTGGGTTACCAGCCGAACCTCGCCGACGAGATGGGCCTCCTCCAGGAGCGCATCACCTCGACGCGTGGTCACTCGATCACGTCCATGCAGGCCATTTACGTGCCCGCTGACGACCTGACCGACCCGGCCCCGGCCACCACGTTCGCCCACCTCGACGCGACGACGGTGCTCTCCCGTCCGATCTCGGAGAAGGGCATCTACCCGGCCGTGGACCCGCTGGACTCCACGTCCCGCATCCTGGACCCGCGCTACATCGCGCAGGACCACTACAACGCCGCCATGCGCGTCAAGACGGTTCTGCAGAAGTACAAGGACCTCCAGGACATCATCGCGATCCTCGGTATCGACGAGCTCGGCGAGGAGGACAAGCTCACCGTCCACCGCGCCCGTCGTGTGGAGCGCTTCCTGTCGCAGAACACCCACGTCGCCAAGCAGTTCACCGGCGTCGACGGGTCGGACGTCCCGCTGGACGAGTCGATCGCGGCCTTCAACGCGATCATCGACGGTGAGTACGACCACTTCCCGGAGCAGGCGTTCTTCATGTGCGGTGGCATTGAGGACCTCAAGGCCAACGCCAAGGAGCTCGGCGTCTCCTGAGCCCCGTGCTCGTAGGGAGGGTCGGGGGTATGTCCCGGCCCTCCCGCCACGCCCACTAGACTTTGAACCGACACCCGGCAGCGAGTGCCGCCGGGTGGTGACCCGAGGAGCCCACCTTGGCTGCTGAGCTGCACGTCGAGCTCGTCGCCGCGGACCGCAGTGTCTGGTCCGGCGAGGCCACCCTGGTCGTCGCGCGTACCACGTCCGGCGACATCGGCGTCATGCCCGGTCACCAGCCGCTGCTCGGTGTGCTGGAGTCGGGGCCCGTGACGATCCGTACGACGGACGGGGGGACGATCGTGGCGGCTGTCCACGGCGGTTTCATCTCGTTCGCCGACAACAAGCTGTCCCTGCTGGCCGAGATCGCCGAGCTTTCGGACGAGATCGACGTCCAGCGGGCGGAGCGGGCGCTGGAGCGCGCGAAGTCGGACGCGGACGCGTCCGCGGAGCGTCGTGCCGACGTCCGACTGCGTGCGGTGGCGGCGCGCTGAATCCAGCGAGCCACATGATGTACCTCAGCCGCGGCCCAGGCCGGAGATGATCTCCGGACCGGGTCGCGGCTGAGGCGATCTACAACTGTTTTGCTGTTCCGTTATCGGTCGAGAAGCGAGGAGGTCGGTGCAGATGGTCCTCGTTCTCGTGCTGTGCGTAGTCGCGGTCGTCGTACTCGTGGTGGTGGGGCTCGTCGCCTTCGGCGTACGACGGCGGCTCATCCAGCGGTCCGGCGGTACGTTCGACTGCTCGTTGCGGTGGGACGCGCCGGCGCCCGATGCGGACGACGCCTCCGGCAAGGGCTGGGGGTACGGGATCGCCCGCTACAACGGGGACCGGGTCGAGTGGTTCCGCGTCTTCTCGTACGCGCCCCGGCCGAAACGAATCCTTGAGCGTGCGGCCATCGAGGTCACCGGGCGTCGTTCCCCCGAGGGCGAGGAAGAGCTCGCCCTCCTCTCCGACGCGATGATCCTCGCCTGCACCCATCGCGGCACGCGCCTCGAACTCGCCATGAGCGAGGACGCCCTCACCGGTTTCCTGGCGTGGCTGGAGGCGGCGCCTCCCGGCCAGCGGGTCAACGTGGCGTAGCCGCCAAAAGATGTCCTCGTGGAAGAAGCCGGGCCGCGGGGGGCGTTCCCGGGGCCCGGCTTCGGTCGGAGGGTTACTTCAGGCCGGAGTCGATGGCCGTCACCAGTTCGCCGTTGGACGTGTCGCCGGAGAACTCCCAGAAGAACGCGCCGCCGAGGTTCTGCGACTTCGCCCAGCTCATCTTGGAGTTGATCGTCGCGGGCGTGTCGTACGACCACCAGTCGGAGCCGCAGTGCGCGTACGCCGTCCCGGCGACCGTCCCGTTCGAGGGACACTTCGTCTTGAGGACCTTGTAGTCCTCGATGCCCTGCTCGTACGTCCCTGCGGCGGGCCCGGTCGCCGTGCCGCCCGGCTCCTTCTGCGTCACGCCGGTCCAGCCGCGGCCGTAGAAGCCGATCCCGAGGAGGAGCTTCGAGGCGGGCACGCCCTGCGCCTTCAGCTTGGCGATCGCGTCGGCCGACGTGAAGCCCTGCTGCGGGATGCCGGAGTACGAGGTGAGCGGGGAGTGCGGGGCCGTCGGACCCTTCGCGTCCCAGGCGCCGAAGAAGTCGTACGTCATGACGTTGTACCAGTCGAGGGCCTGCGCCGCCCCCGCGTAGTCGTTCTTCTCGATCTTGCCGCCGGCGGAGGCGTCGGCCGTGATCGCGGCGGTGACCAGGTTCTGCGAGCCGAACTTCGAACGCAGCGCCGTCGTCAGCTTCTTGAGCGCGTCCTGCCCCGACGTGTCACAGCTCAGGCCGCACGCGTTCGGGTACTCCCAGTCGATGTCGATGCCGTCGAAGACGTCGGCCCAGCGCGGGTCCTCCACCAGCTTGTAGCAGGAGTCGGCGAACGCGGCAGGGTCCTTCGCGGCGTCACCGAAGCCACCGGACCAGGTCCACCCGCCGAACGACCAGATGACCTTGAGGTTCGGGTGCTTGGCCTTCAGCTGGCGCAGCTGGTTGAACGCGCCGCGCAGCGGCTGGTCCCAGGTGTCGGCCTGCCCGGACACGGAGTTGGCCGCGGTGTAGGCCATGTCGGTGTCGGCGTAGGCGTCGCCCATGGTGCACTTGCCGCCCTGGACGTTGCCGAAGGCGTAGTTGATGTGCGTGACCTTGGCGGCGGAGCCGGACGTCTCCAGGTTCTTCGGGTAGTACTGGCGCCCGTAGACGCCCCAGTCGGTGAAGTACCCCAGCTTCACCTTGCCGCCGGTGCCGGGCCCGGGGTCGGTGCCGCCGCCCCCGGTGGTGTGCACCTTCACGGAGCCGGAGACCGGCCCCGTCTGGTCGGCGGTGTCACGGGCCTGCACGGTGTACGAGTAGTCCGTGCCGGCCTTGAGGCCGGTGTCGGTGTATGTCGTGCCGGTCACCGTGGCGACCTTGGCGCCGTCGCGCAGCACGTCGTAGTTCTTGACGCCCTTGTCGTCGGTGGCGGCCGTCCAGGACAGCTTGGCCGAGGTGTCGGTGATGCCGGACGCGGTCGGGGTGCCGGGCGCGGAGGGCGCCGCGTCGTTCGGCACGTCGCCGCCGTCGCAGGAGGCGCCGTTGAGCTTGCAGCCGGTGGGGGCGCCGTTTCCGGTGCCGTTGAAGCCGAAGGAGACCGAGGCGCCGGGGGCGAGCGACCCGTTCCAGGAGAGGTTCTTGGCGGTCCAGTGGTCCGCGGAGTTGGTGACGGTCGCGTCCCACGCGGAGGTCACCTTCGTACCGGACGGGAAGTCCCACTCGACGTTCCACGCGTTCACCGTCGTGGTGCCGGAGTTTTTGATCGTCCACTTGCCTTCGAAGCCGCTGCCCCAGTCCTGGGTCTTGGCGTACGTGGCGGTGACCGCGGAGGCCTGGGCGGCGGCGTCCGCCGGGGTGGCGAGGCCGACGAGGGCCGCGGCGGGGAGGGCGAGGGTCGCGAGGACCGCGGTCGTTCGGTGGCGAAGTCTCGGTCTGGGTACGTCGGTCGAGCGCATCGGGTGCTCCTCGGGAGGTCCGGGGTTCGTGATGGGGGTGGAACCCTGCGACGCCCGTGAGCACCGGAGTGGGGACTGTGCTCACCGCAGTGCGGCGAGAATAGAAAGGTCTGGACCAGCGGTCAAGGTCTAAACCAATCACTGCTTTCGGCCAACTTCCCGCGCCAGCACGGCCGCCTGCACCCGGCTGCGCAGGTTCAACTTGCCGAGCAGACGGCTGACATGGGTCTTCACCGTGGCCTCCGCCATGTCGAGCCGGTCCGCGATCTCCGCGTTGGACAGGCCGTCGCCCAGTCGGTCGAGCACCTCCCGCTCCCGGCGGGTGAGCGTCTCCAACTCCGGGGGAGCGTCGGTGGGTTCGCTCCCGGAGGGGCGCGCGAACTCGGCGATCAGGCGGCGGGTGACCGCGGGGGCGATCAGGCCCTCGCCGCGGGCGACCGTGCGGACGGCCTCCAGCAGGTCCCGCGCGTCGGTGTTCTTGAGCAGGAACCCGGACGCCCCCGCGCGCAGCGCCCCGAACACGTAGGCGTCGAGGTCGAAGGTGGTCAGGACGAGCACGTCGGCGAGCCCCTCCTCGACCACGGCCCGGGTGGCCGAGACCCCGTCGAGGCGCGGCATCTGTACGTCCATCAGGACGAGGTCGGGCCGCAGTTCGCGGGCGAGGTCCACCGCCCGCTCGCCGTCCTCCGCCTCGCCGACGACCTCGATGTCGGGCGCGCTGTTCAGGATCAGCACGAGCCCTGCCCGTACGGCGGACTGGTCCTCTGCGACGAGTACGCGGATCACGCGGGGTCCCCTCCTTCGGTGTGCAGCGGCAGGCCGGCCCGCACCCGCCACGTCCCGTCCTGCGTCGGCCCGGCCTCGAACGTGCCGCCGAGCAGCGCCGCCCGCTCCCGCATCCCGACGAGCCCGGCGCCCGACCCCGGCGCCCGCGGCCCCTCCCGCTCGCCGGGCGGGCTGTCGACCCGCACCTCGACCCGCCCGTCCGCGCGGTCGACGAGCACCACGACCCGGCCGGGCCCCGCGTGCTTGAGCGCGTTCGTGAGGGACTCCTGGACGATCCGGTAGGCGGCGAGCTCGACCGGCGCGGGCAGCCCCGTGAGGCCGCCGGAGACGGTCAGGTCGACGTCCAGCCCGTTCGCGCGGGACTGCTCGACGAGCGCGCCGAGGCCCGCGAGGGTCGGCGCGGCCACCGGCTCCGCGTCGCCGCCCGCGTCCCGCAGCAGCCCGATCAGGCGGCGCATCTCGGCGAGCCCGTCGACGCTGTTCTCGCGGATCGTGGTCAGCGCCGTACGGGTGGTGGCCGGATCGTCGAGGGAGAGCGCGGCCGTCGAGTGGATCGCGATGGCCGACAGGTGGTTCGCCACCATGTCGTGCAGCTCGCGGGCCATCCGGGCGCGCTCGGCCGTCACCGCCTGCGTCCGGTCCATCTCGGCGAGCAGCGCCGTCTGCTCCGCCCGCAGCCGCTCCGCCTGCGCCGCCTCCCGGTGCCCGCGCACCAGCAGCCCCGTGGCGGCCGGGCCGAACGAGACGAGCCCGGTCGCGACGCCGATCAGCAGGGCCTCCGGCTGCCGCAGCCAGGCCACGAAACCGAGGGTGACCGCGACCGTCACCAGGCCGGTGCTGACGGGGAGGCGGCGGGCCGCGGCCGGGGTGCCGTACAGGGCGGCCGCGTACATCAGGTCCGTGTACATGAGGACCGTCGCCAGGCTGCCCTGCGTGAACTGGTCCGCGACCAGCACGAGCGTGCCGACGACCACGGCGAAGCGGGGGCGGGTGCGGCGCAGCAGTTCCAGCGCGGCCATCGCGACGAGCGGCAGCAGCAGCCAGGAGCCGTCGAGGGGCCGCCCCGTGTTCATGCCGAGCCCGACGCCCCACAGCACGAGCCCGCCGAGCAGCCCGCCGACGGCGATGCGCACGTCGTCGCGGTGCGGGCGGGGGAGAGCGGCGGCCAGCATGCCTCCATCCAACACGGCCGGGGCGCGCCGGGCATGGTGCGGCGGGACGAGCCGTCGCCCGGCGGCACTACATCGAAGGATGCAGTCCCACTTCGTCACCTACGACGACGATCACGCGGCGCGCGGAAGGGAGCCTTGAAGTGGGGAACGAGAGGAGCCCGTCGTGATCGTCACGCTCATCGTCGTCTGCGAGATCGCCTTCTGGGTGTTGCTCGCCGCCGGCCTCGCGCTGCGCTACTGGGCGCGGATGCCGCGCGCGAGCGTCGCGGTGCTGCTGTGCGAGCCGCTCCTCGAGGTGCTGCTGCTCGTCGTGACGGCGGTCGACCTCAAGAACGGCGCCGAACCCGACTGGAAGCACGGCCTCGCCGCCGTCTACATCGGCTATTCGATCGCGCTCGGCCACTACACGATCAAGTGGGTCGACGTCCGCGTCGCCCACCGCTTCGCGGGCGGCCCGCCGCCCTCGACGCCGAGGTACGGGGCGGCGCGCGCGATCCACGAGTGGAAGCTGGCCGCGCGCTGGATCCTCGCGGCCCTCATCGCGATGGGCCTGCTCCAGGGCGCCATCTGGTACGTGGGCCCCGACGGGTCGACCGAGTCCCTCGCGCAGTGGCAGCAGCGCATGCTGTTCCTGATCGCCATCAACGTGGTCATCGCGACGAGCTACACGGTCTTCCCGAAAAAGGCGCCGACCGTCACCACGAACAAGGGCTAACGCTCACCGCCCGGCACCCACAGCACGTCCCCGACCTCCTTGTTCGCGATCCGGGCGAGAATGAACAGGAGGTCGGAGAGGCGGTTGAGGTAGGTGGCCGTGAGGGGGTTCATCGTGTCGCCGTGGGTCTCCATCGCCGCCCACGTCGAGCGTTCCGCGCGGCGGACGACCGTGCAGGCCTGGTGGAGGAGGGCGGCGCCCGGCGTGCCGCCGGGGAGGATGAAGGAGCGGAGCTTCTCCAGCTGCTCGTTGAAGCGGTCGCAGTCCGCCTCCAGCTTGTCGACGTAGAACTGCTCGACGCGCAGCGGCGGGAACTCGGGGTTCTCGACGACCGGCGTGGACAGGTCCGCGCCGACGTCGAACAGGTCGTTCTGCACGCGCACCAGCACCTTCACCACCTCCTCGTCGAGGCCGCCGAGGGCGATCGCCGTGCCGATGACGGCGTTGGCCTCGTTGGCGTCCGCGTACGCCGAGATCCGCAGATCGGTCTTGGCGGTGCGGCTCATGTCGCCGAGGGCGGTGCTGCCCTTGTCTCCGGTACGGGTGTAGATGCGCGTCAGATTGACCATGCGACCAGCGTAGTTACGCGGCGGCCCGGCGGAAGCCGCGTGTGCCGACCGTCACGGCGAGCGCCGCGAAGGCGACCGCGACCAGCGCCCCGTACAGCATGTGCGCTGTCGCATAGTGGCCGACGTACGCGTCCCGCATCGCGTCCACGAGGTACCGCAGCGGCATCACGTGCGAGAGCGCGTCGAGCCAGCCCGGCGCGAGCGCCATCGGCAGCATCAGCCCCGACAGCAGCATCGACGGCATCGTGACCGCGTTGATCACGGGCCCGAACTCCTGCGGCGTACGGGCCCGGAAGGCGAGCGCGTACGAGAGGGACGCCAGCGACACCGTCAGGAGCGCCACGAACGCGAAGCCGATGAGGATGCCGCCGAGCGGCGCCCGCAGGCCCATCACGAGCGCGGCGAGGACCAGCAGCACCGCCTGGAAGAGGAACAGCGCGGTGTCCCGCAGTACGCGCCCGAGCAGCAGCGCGAGCCGGCTCACGGGCGTCACGCGCATCCGCTCGACCACCCCGTGGTTCTTCTCCAGGATGATCCCGAAGCCGCAGAACGCCGCCCCGAAGAGCCCGAGTTGCAGCAGCAGCCCGGGGACCAGGACCTGCCAGGAGCTGCCGGCCGAGCCCAGCGGGAGCTCCGTGAGCAGCGGTCCGAAGAACAGCAGGTAGAGCAGCGGCATGAGGATGCCGAAGAGTATCTGGAAGCGGGACGACAGGGTCTGTCGTGCGTACCGTCCGAAGACGATCGCGGTGTCGGAGGCCAGGGTTCTCATCGCGCTCACACCGCCACCGGAGCCGTGTCGACGGGCGCGGGGCCGCGCCCGGTGATCGCCAGGAACGTGTCCTGGAGCGACGCGTCGATCGATCCGCCGTGCGCCAGCTTGAGCGCGCTCGGCGTGCCGTCGGCCGCGACGACGCCCTTGTCCACCACGACGATCCGGTCCGCGAGCGCGTCCGCCTCGTCGAGGTAGTGCGTCGTGAGGAAGACGGTCGTGCCGTGCTCGGCGCGCAGCCGCCGCACGAGGTCCCACAGGTCGGCGCGGCTGCCGGGATCGAGCCCGGTCGTCGGCTCGTCGAGGAAGAGCACCTCGGGGCGGTGCACGAGCCCCATCGCGATGTCGAGGCGGCGCCGCTGCCCGCCGGAGAGCGCCCCGGTCCTGCGCTCCATGAGGTCGGCGAGGCCGAGGTCCGCCGCCAACTCGTCGGCGCGCTCGGCCGCCTGAGCCTTCGTCAGCCGGTACAGGCGGCCCTGCGTGACCAGCTCCTCCCGTACGGACACGGAGGGATCGACGCCGCCGGACTGCGCGACGTACCCCACCGCGCGCCGCACGCCCGCCGGGTCGTCCGCCAGGTCGTGCCCCGCGACGGTGGCCGCGCCGCCGGTGGGCGGGAGCAGCGTGGTGAGCATCCGCAGGGTCGTGGTCTTCCCCGCGCCGTTCGGCCCGAGGAAGCCGAGGATCTCGCCCGGCTCGACGCGCAGGTCGATGCCGCGGACCGCCTCGACGGGCCCGTGCCGGGTGGTGAAGGTCCGGGCGAGGCCGGACGCGCTGATGACTGCCATGACAGCCAGAAAAACAGAGTCACTGAAATTTTGCAACGTCCCCAAAATTTCAGCGAGGCCAGCGAAGCCGTAGGATCGGGGCATGGCAGAAGGGCTCAGGGAGCGGAAGAAGCGGCAGACCAGGCAGTACATCTCGGACGTCGCGACCGCCCTGTTCGTGGAGCGCGGCTTCGACGCGGTGACCGTCGCGGAGATCGCCGACGCGGCGAACGTCTCCGTGAACACGGTCTACAACTACTTCCCGGCGAAGGAGGACCTGTTCCTCGACCGCTCCAAGGGCGTCGTCGAGCGCATGTCGCGCTGGGTGCGCGCCCGGGACGTGGGGGAGTCGGCCGCCGCCGCCGTGCTGCGCGAGCTGCGCGAGGAGATCGAGACCGTCTCGCCGCGCGTCGGTCTCATGGACGGCTACAGCGCGTTCATGCGGGTCGTGCACGCCGCGCCCGCGCTGCGCTCCCGGCTCTGGGCGATCCAGCAGGAGGTCCACGACAACCTCGTGGCGACGCTGCGCGAGGAGGTCGGCGCCATGGACGACGACCCGCTGCCCGACCTGATCGCCGGTCAGATCGGCTGGGTCCACCAGGCCGTCATGGCCGGCATCGGCCGCCGGATGCTCGCGGGCGGCACCCCCGCGGAGGTCTCCCGCGAGATGC
Source organism: Streptomyces sp. SDT5-1 (assembly GCF_052245995.1). Lineage (NCBI taxonomy): Bacteria > Bacillati > Actinomycetota > Actinomycetes > Kitasatosporales > Streptomycetaceae > Streptomyces > Streptomyces sp. SDT5-1. The sequence continues at coordinate 5,623,201 of NZ_CM125963.1, forward strand.
TCGACGTGCTCGACGAGATGGAGGAACTTCTGAGCGACAAGGTGCTCAACTACGCCGTCCGTGACGCCTGATGACCACGGATGATCGATCACCGGGCCGTGTCGGTGTGATGTCCGTCATTCGAGACGTGACGCGCATCTCTAAGCGTCCACACGGCCGCCCACGGGCGCTAGTGTCCGCCGGAGAGCAACGTAAACAGTGGTTGAGCGGTCGCGCGTGACACGCGGTTAGGGGACGTACGTGGCAAGGAAGCTCGCGGTCATCGGTGCCGGTCTCATGGGGTCGGGCATCGCCCAGGTCTCCGCCCAGGCGGGCTGGGACGTCGTCCTGCGCGACGTCACCGACGAGGCGCTGAAGCGCGGCACCGACGGGATCAAGGCCTCGTACGACAAGTTCGTGAGCAAGGGGAAGCTCGACGCCGCCGACGCCGAGGCCGCGCTCGGCCGCATCACCGCCACCACCGACCTGGACGCCGCGGCCGACGCGGACGTCGTCGTCGAGGCCGTCTTCGAGAAGCTCGAGGTCAAGCACGAGATCTTCCGCGCGCTCGACAAGATCGTGCGCGAGGACACCGTGCTCGCCTCGAACACCTCGGCCATCCCGATCACCAAGATCGCGGCGGCCACCGCCCACCCGGAGCGCGTCGTCGGCGCGCACTTCTTCTCGCCGGTGCCGATGATGCAGCTGTGCGAGCTGGTGCGCGGCTACAAGACGAGCGACGAAACCCTCGCCACCGCGCGGGAGTTCGCCGAGTCCGTCGGCAAGACCTGCATCGTCGTGAACCGGGACGTCGCGGGCTTCGTGACGACCCGGCTCATCTCCGCCCTCGTCGTCGAGGCCGCGAAGCTCTACGAGTCCGGGGTCGCCACCGCCGAGGACATCGACGTCGCCTGCAAGCTGGGCTTCGGCCACGCCATGGGACCGCTCGCCACCGCCGATCTGACGGGCGTCGACATCCTGCTGCACGCGACGGAGAACATCTACACCGAGTCGCAGGACGAGAAGTTCGCCCCTCCGGAGCTCATGCGCCGGATGGTGGACGCCGGTGACATCGGTCGCAAGAGCGGGCAGGGCTTCTACAAGCACTCCTGATCGCACGGCTGATGCCATGTCACCCCTCGGGGTGAATTCGGTATCGGTTCGCTTACAGACGGCAACTTTCGGCCCCCGCGGCACGTCAGTTGCAGTGACATACCCAGATCACATCCAGATCGCATCGACCACCGCATGACACCTCTTGCCACGGGGGAGCGCATATGTACATCAGGGGCGACCACGCCGAGCTGGTCGTCGGGGGCCGCCTCGACGTCCGCAGCGCGGCGGACGCCCGTTCGGTCCTGCACACCGCCGTCGACGACGGGATCGGCGACCTCGTGCTCGACCTGTCCGAACTCGACTCCTGGGACGCGACGGGGCTCGGCGTCATCATGGGCGCCCACCGACGCGCGGGCCGCTGCGGGCGCCGGCTCGTGCTGCGCCGCGTGCCGCCCCAGATGCAGCGCCTGCTCGTCGCCACCCGACTCCACCGGATCCTGGCCATCGAGGGCGGCATCGGCCTCGAGTCCCTGCCGCGCGTCTGAACCGGAAGGTTTGGCCCCGGAAGGGGTGAATCCGTCATTCCGGAGGGAATCGCCCGTAATCCTCACGAGACTGTGACGTCTCGGGCGGCGCCGTACCTCCCGGCTTCGTAGATACTGGGCGAAGGTCTAAGGTTCGGTCGCCCGCCACAACAGAGAACCCGGGGCGCGGGCGCCGGGCCAGAAGCGACAGCGCTGTGTGCACAGGCCGGGAGGGGCAAGCGGCACACCACGCTTTTGGGGGGCTTTGACCATGGACCCGATGAACCGGGGACCGGAAGATTTCGGCCAGGACCGGCAGGACGGGACGGGGGACGGCGGCGCGGGCCGACGGCCGCCCCGCGACCCCCTGACGCCCGACTTCGGCCAGCCGTCGCCCGCGGTCGTCCGCGCCGTGCGGCTGGTCTCGGGCGACCACCTGCTGACCGTCAATCCCGTCGACGGCAGCGAGATCGAACCCTGCCCGCCCGGCGAGCGCCCCGCCCGGCCCGCCAAGCACGACGCGGCGGCGCGCGCGGCGCGGGCCCGCGCGTCCAGGCCGCCGCTGCCGCCGGGCCCCGCGCAGCCCCAGCGGCCGCTCCTGGAGCGTCAGGAGGAGCGCGAGCGCCTGGTGCGGCTCCTGGCGCGCGGCCGCTCCGTACGGCTCACAGGGCCCGCCGGAGCCGGGCGCACGGCGCTGCTCGACCAGATCACCGAGGACTGCGCCGACCTCGCGCCCGACGGCGTCGTCCGGCTCTGCGGCCACCGGCGCACCGTCGACGAGCTGCTGCACGAGCTGTTCGCCGCCGTGTACGACGCGCCGCTGCACCGCCCCGACCGGGCGCTGCTGCTCGAACTCGTCCACGAGATCGGCGCCGTCGTCGTCCTCGACGACCTGGAGTTCGGCGGCGCGGCGCTCGACGAACTCCTGGAGGCCACGCCCGAGTGCGCCTTCCTGCTGTCCACGACGCCCGACGTGCCGGCGCCCTCCGCGGACTCGCACGTCGAGGAGGTCTTCCTCGCGGGACTCGGTCGCGGCGCGGGACAGGAGCTCCTGGAGCGGGCCGTCGGCCGGGTGCTCACCGACGAGGAGGCGCAGTGGGCCGCCGACCTCTGGTTCGAGTCCGAGGGCCTGCCGCTGCGCTTCGTCCAGGCGGGCGCCCTGCTGCGGCAGCGCGACCAACTCCGCGCCGACCCCGAGGCCTTCGACGCGTTCGGCTACTACGAGGGGCCGGGCGCGGCCCCCGTCGACGCGCCGTTCGACACCTCCGACGGGCACGACGTGCCGCTGCCCGCCCTCGCCGAGGCCGCAGCGCCCGCCCCGCTGCTCGCCTCCCGGCTCGGCGCGTCCGCGCGCGCCACCCTGGAGTTCGCGGTCGCGCTCGGCGGCGAGGTGCCGCACCAGGCGCACCTGCCGGCCCTCGTCGGCGACACGCACGCCGACGCGGCCCTCGCCGAGCTCGTCTCCTGTGCGCTCGTCACCCCGGTCGGCGGCCGCTACCGGCTCGCCGCCGGAGTCCGGCAGCAGCTGGAGGCCGCGGGCTACGGCACCGACGGCGCGGGCCGCGGGCGCACCGCCGCCCAGCACTACGCCTGGTGGGCCGCGCACCCGTCGGTCGGGCCCGAGCGCGCGGTCGCCGAGTGCGACGCGGTGCTCGCCGCGCTCGCCGCCGCACCGGCCCCCGAGGTCTCCCTCGAACTGGCCCGCGCCGCCGCACCCGCGTTCGCCGCGGGGCTCGCCTGGGGTGCGTGGGAGCGCGCCCTCAGGGCCGGGCTCGAAGCGGCGCGCTCCGCGGGCGAGGTGGCCGAAGAGGCGTACTTCCACCACGAGTTGGGCGTCCTCGCGATACTCGACGGGCAGCTCGACCGGGCCCGCGTCGAGCTGGAGGCCGCCATCGCGCTGCGCGGCGCCGCCGCCGACAAGCGCGGCACGACCGCGGGCCGCCGGGCCCTCGCGCTCGTCGCGGACCGCTCGGGCGGCGCGACGGCCGGCGAGGAGATCCCGGAGGCGATGTACGAGGAGTCGGCGTCGCCGCCCGGGGGAGTCCCCGCGCGACCGGTCGAGCCCGACACCGTGGTGACCCGGCAGGCCGCCCTGCCCACCCCGGCCCCGCCGCCCGCCCCGACGGTCCTCGGGGCCAAGGCACCCCCGCGCAGGTCGGTGCTGAACGGCGCGCGGCGCAACATGGTGGCGGCCGGCGCCGGCGCGCTGCTCGCGGCGGTGCTCGGCACGGTCGTCACGCTCGGCGCCACGTCGGGCAACGACGACTCGCCGTCGGACAAGGTCAGGACGAACCCGTCGGCGACGGCGGGGGAGAGCGGCGGGGACCTCGGCGCCGACGAGGCGGGCGGCGAGGGCGGCGGCGCGAGCGCGGCGCCGACCGATCCCGGCGAGGACGGCGTCCTCGGCACATCGGACGACCCGACGCCGTCGAAGGCCCCGAGCGACGACGCCTCCGGCACGCCGAGCGACTCGGCGTCCCCGGACGACCCGACGAAGAAGCCGACCAGGTCCCCGTCGAAGTCGCCCTCGAAGTCCCCGTCCAAGAGCCCGACGAAGCCCCCTACGCAGTCCCCGACCAAGCCTCCGTCGTCGTCCCCGCCGCCGAGCCCGACCACGACGGAACCGACGACCCCGACCACGGAGCCGTCCACCCCCGACACCTCGGACACGGCCAGCGGACCGATCTCGACGTCGCCGGGTTCGTCGGGAACGACCACCGCATAGGAAAGCGGGGCCGACGCCGCAAAGCGTCGACCCCGCCTCCCGCGAACAACGTCAGAAGAGCCGCAGCTTGTCGTCCTCGATGCCCCGCAACGCGTCGTAGTCCAGCACCGCGCACCCGATCCCCCGGTCGGTCGCGAGCACGCGCGCCTGGGGCTTGATCTCCTGCGCCGCGAAGATTCCCTTCACCGGCGCGAGGTGCGGGTCGCGGTTCAACAGCTCCAGGTACCGGGTGAGTTGCTCGACCCCGTCGATCTCGCCGCGCCGCTTGATCTCGACGGCCACCGTCTGCCCGTCGCCGTCCCGGCAGAGGATGTCGACGGGCCCGATCGCGGTCATGTACTCGCGGCGGATCAGCGTGTAGCCCTCGCCGAGCGTGTCGATGCGGTCGGCGAGCAGCTCCTGGAGGTGCGCCTCGACGCCGTCCTTGATGAGGCCGGGGTCGACGCCGAGCTCGTGCGAGGAGTCGTGGAGGACCTCCTCCATCGTGATGATGAGTTTCTCGCCCGCCTTGTTCGTGACGGTCCACTTGCCCTCGTCCTCGCCGCTGCCCTCCTTCAAGGTGCAGGGCGGCGACATCCAGTTGAGGGGCTTGTAGGCGCGGTCGTCCGCATGGATCGAGACGCTGCCGTCCGCCTTCACGAGGATGAGGCGGGGTGCCGACGGAAGATGGGCGGTGAGCCGGCCCGCGTAGTCCACGGAGCAACGGGCGATGACGAGACGCATGGTCGGCAACGCTACTCGACGCACAGTGGTCCACGCACTTCGCCCTAATAAGCACGCGTAAGCACGCGTTCAGCATTGGCCGGTTGTGTGCGACCCGTTGCCCCTACGCCCTGTTGCCGTCCGGACACGTTGCCTACCGTAGAAGCAGGAGGTCGCGGCGCGTGCACGCTGCGTGTTCCACGGGCCGTGCGTGCCGAGGACTTCTGCCCTGTCCGTCAACCCCCGCTCCCCGGGGGTGCGAGAGGAGAACCCATGTCGCTCGACGTCTCACCGGCACTGTTGGAACAGGCCGAGCGAGGCGAGGTCGACGAAAAGGACTTCGTCGACTGCGTCCGGACCTCCCTGCCTTACGCATGGGAGATGATCAGCTCCCTGGTGGCCCAGCTGAAGGTCGACGGCGGAGACTTCGCCGACAACCAGACGCCGCCCCCGGACGAGCAGGCGCGCGGACAGCTTCTGCGCGCGCTCGCGAGTGACGCGATACGTGGGGCACTGCAGCGGCACTTCGGTGTCCGCCTCGCGTTCCAGAACTGCCACAGGGTCGCGGTGTTCCCGCAGGACCCGTCGGTGGACGACACGCTCGCCCGCTTCACCTCGGCACGTAACCAGCTGCTCAACCAGTCGCCGGAACTGCGTGACTGCTGAGCGGTGAGGGCGTGACAGCCCTGCCTGCCGTCCCGTACGCGGGAGGTGCATCAGTACGGGTCGGCAGGCACTGGGCGAACGCCCCACCGGTTCAGCCGAGTTGCGGCAGGACCTCGGCGCCGAGGCGCCGCACGTTCTCCTCCGTCGCCGCGAGGTCGCCCGAGCCCTCGACGAGCAGGGCGAACCGCGTGATCCCCGTCCGCTCCGCCGTGGCCGCCAGCCGGTCGGCGCACAGCTGCGCGGTGCCCACCGGATGCAGCGAGCAGAGCAACTCCGTGTACGCGTACGGGTCGCGCATCGACCGCGCCCGGCCGTCGACCGTCACATGGGCGTCAAGACCCTGCTTCAGCCAGCCCGGCATCGCCTTGAGGAGGGTCTCCGAGGCCTCGGGCCCGCTGTCACCGATCTGGGCGACACCGGCGGACACGTGCTCCGCCGCGTAGATCTCGTCGACCGAGCGGCCCGCCTCGCGCGCGTGGCGCCGCCACAGGCCGACCATCTCCGCCTTCTCCGCGTCCCCGACGTGCATGCCGAGCAGCATCGGCAGGCCCCGCTCGGCGGCGAGCCGCACGGTCTTCGGCGACGTACAGGCGACGACCACTTCCGGCCCTTCCGCGCCGGCCCCGCCGATCGCCTCAGCGGGGCGCGGCACCACCGGCACCTCGCGGAACGCGAAGCGCTCGCCGGAGCCGCCGACGCGCTCCTCCCGCAGCCAGTCGAGCAGCAGGTCGAGGGATTCCGGGAACCCCTTCTCGTACGCCTCGATGCCCGAGCCGAAGACCTCCAGGTCCACCCACGGGCCGCCGCGGCCGACGCCGAGCGAGAACCGGCCGCCCGACGTGACGTGCAGCAGCGCGGCCTGCTCGCCGAGGGCGACGGGGTGCGCGGTCGGCAGCACGCTCACCGCCGTGCCGACCCGCAGGGTGCGGGTGCGGCCGAGCAGCAGCGCGGCCAGGGTGACGGCCGAAGGGCACGTCCCGTACGGCACGAAGTGATGCTCGGCGAGCCAGACGGAGTCGAGCCCCGCCTCCTCGGCGACCTCGGCGGACCGCACCGCGCGGTGCAGCGCCTCCCCCTGACCCTGGCCGGGAAACTGGGCGGCCAGTACAAACGTTCCTACACGCATCGCACTCCTGCCTTCCTTGGCGCCGACGCGGGCACTCCCCCCTGAAGGCAATAACGGTTGGCAAGTGCCAAGGACACGGCCTCGCAAGAAGATTGGCGGATTTTCCGGCAATTCCCGGTGCGGCCCCCGGCGGGACGGTCCTCGGGTACCCCCGCTCCTTCGGCGTAGGCTGGACACGACCTCCTGCTCCGTTCATACATCCCGAGGTGAGACGTGTCTCCGCGCCGCAACCGCCCGAAGGCCGGCGGGTCCTCCAGCAGCAGCGAGTCCGCCGGGGGCGGGGGCGAGTCGAGGCGCTACGGCGGATTCCAGTTCACCGAGAGCTGGCAGGGCGAGGAGTGGAGCGTCCGCCACGTCGCCGGCGCGAGCGCCGCGGGGAAGACCTACCGCTGCCCCGGCTGCGACCAGCAGATCCCCTCCGGCGTCGCGCACGTGGTGGCCTGGCCCGAGTACGGGGGAGTGGACGACCGCCGGCACTGGCACAAGGCGTGCTGGAACGCGAAGGACCGCCGCACCACGAAGGTGCAGCGGTCCAGGAACGCGCCGCGGTACTGAGACCCGCCGGGGCCTCCCGATCCCGCTACACGTCGCGGTTGTTGAGCGAGAGGAACGCGCCGCCGAGCGCGACGGCGGTGATGAGCGCCATGATCCACAGGGGCTCCCAGCCGGTGGGGCCCGATGTGCCGGTCACGGACTGGTCGTAGAGCACGGCGAGCTGGCTCGGGACCGAGTACTCGAACAGCGCCTGCTGCACGTCCTTCAGCGACTCCGCGAACATGAACATCGCCATGACCAGCGGCAGCAGCACGACGCCCACCATGATGGTGATCGCGCCCGCCGAGTGCCGCACCAGCGTGCCGACGGCGAGGCCCAGCAGACCGAGCAGCGCGACGAACAGTCCGACGCCGACGGTCGCCTTCGCCCACGTGCCGCCCTCCGGCGAGTCCACGCCGACGATGCCGACCTGGAGCGCGCCGACGAGCGCGGCGAACACCGTCGTCAGGACGGAGACGAGCACGAAGAACACGATCGCCTTGGCGGCGAGCACCCGGCTCCGGCTGGAGCAGGCCGTCATCGTCGTCCGGATCATGCCGGTGCCGTACTCGGACGCGATGGTCAGGACGCCGAGGGTCATCACGCAGATGGTGCCGAGCAGCGTGCCGAAGAAGCCGAGGCTGAGCACCTGGTCGCTGCTCGGCTTCGGGCCGTCGTCGGAGGCGACCACGGCGGCGGACGCCAGGCCGATGCCGACCATCAGCACGATCATCACGCCCAGCGTCCACATCGTGGAGCGCACGGACCGGATCTTCGTCCACTCCGACGCGAGCGCGTCGCCGAGGTGCGCCTTGCGGACCGGGATGGGCGAGGCGTACGTGGCGCCGGGGGCGGCGAGGGGCGGGGGCGGCGTGCTCATCGGGCGTCCTTGTCCATCGGCGGGGCGGTCGGGGCCGGGGCTGCGGGCGGTGCCGGGGGCGCGGCGGGCGGGGCCGCGGGAGGCATCGGGGCCGCGTACGGGTTCTGGTCCGCCATCGGCGGCATCGGCTGCGCCTGGGGCGGCGGCGGGGCGTACCAGCCGGGCTGGCCCTGGCCCGGCACCGGCATCTGGCCGGGCGGCACCGCGCCGGGCGGCAGCGGCTCGTGCAGGCCCGCGCGCTGGTCGGCGGTCGAGCGGTAGTCGACGGCGCCCTGCGTCATCCGCATGTACGCCTCCTCGAGGGAGGCCTGGTGCGGCGAGAGCTCCCACAGCCGTACGTCCGCGTCGTGCGCCAGGTCGCTGATGCGCGGCAGCGGCAGGCCGGTGACCCGGAGGCCGCCGTCCTGCTCGGGCAGCACCTGGCCGCCCGCCTCGGTCAGCGCCGCCGTCAGCTTCTCGCGCTGCTGCGGCTCGCTGTCGGGCGTGCGCACGCGCGCGAAGCCCGCCGAGTTGTGCGCGATGAAGTCCCGCACGCTCATGTCGGCGAGCAGTTGCCCGCGCCCGATCACGATCAGGTGCTCTGCGGTCAGCGCCATCTCGCTCATCAGGTGCGAGGAGACGAAGACCGTGCGGCCCTCGGAGGCGAGCGTCTTCATCAGATTGCGGACCCAGAGGATGCCCTCGGGGTCCAGGCCGTTGACCGGCTCGTCGAAGAGCAGCACCTGCGGGTCGCCGAGCAGCGCCGCCGCGATGCCGAGCCGCTGCCCCATGCCGAGCGAGAAGCCCTTGGAGCGCCGCTTGGCGACCTCCTGGAGGCCGACGACGCCGAGCACCTCGTCGACGCGCCGGGCCGGGATGCCGGACAGCTGGGCGAGGCTCAGCAGATGGCTGCGGGCCGTCCGCCCGCCGTGCACGGCCTTCGCGTCGAGCAGCGCGCCCACCTGCCGCGGCGCGTTCGGCAGCTTGTTGTACGGGTAGCCGCCGATGGTCACATGGCCCGCCGTCGGCTGGTCGAGGCCGAGGATCATGCGCATCGTCGTGGACTTGCCCGAGCCGTTCGGCCCGAGGAACCCGGTCACGGTTCCCGGCCGGACCTGGAAAGAAAGGTTGTACACGGCTGTCTTCGCGCCGTAGCGCTTCGTCAGGCCGACTGCCTCGATCATTCTCCGCACCCATCGGAAGGTTCTGAGAGTTTCAGGACGTCGGGGCAGACGCCCCCGTAAGGGTTAGGAGCGTATACGGGCGCTGACGGTTCCGGCCAAGAGTGGGCAAAGAGTCAGACGGGGCCGGAGGGGGTGGTTCCGACCGCGCGGAGCAGCCGGGTGCCCTGCTCGCGCACGGCGGGCGACGCGGCGGCGAGCCGCACCCAGTCCCGCGGGGTCGGCCCGAGCAGCGCGGCCAGCTCGGGGGAGCCCGCCATGAGCGCGCTCAGGAGGCCCGCCTGGTCGCCGCCGCCGGCCCGCGGCAGCCCGGTGGCCGGGTCGAGGAGGACGCCGTGCTCACCGACGTACATCTGGAGGCCGGGCACCGGGGCGTCGGGGACGGCGACCCGGCGGTAGTTCGGCAGCTCGGTGGCGTCGACGGCCTTCAGCTGCGCCGCGTCGAGCCAGGACACCACGAGGGTGCGGGCGGCGCGCGGGTCCGGGTAGGGGGCGGCGGCCACATAGCCGTTGCGCCCGATGTGTGCGGAGCAGCCGACGCCGATGCCGCGGGTGGGCAGCGGCACCATCGGCACGGCGACCGGAAGCCCGAGCTTCTTCAGCTTGTACGCGACCTGGGCGGGGGCCGCGTTGGAGCCGACCGCGAGGACGGGGGTGCGGTCCTCGGTCCAGCGGGGCAGCTCGCGCTCCACGTCCAGGTCGAGGAGTTCGTCGCCGCGCAGCAGGGCGGGGGCGGTGACCGGGCGTCCGGGGTAGCTCAGCGGCGTGAGGGCGGGGACGGTGTCGTAGCCGAGGGAGGCCAGGGTGCGGCCGGGGTCGATGAGCGCCATGGGGCCGCAGGGTAGGGCAGGCCGGGGCTGCCGTCCTACGCGTCCCGCTTCTTCAGGAGCACGTACCCGACGATCAGCGCCACGGCCACCCACACCAGCAGGATCGCGAGGCCGCCCCACGGCCCGTACGGGGCGTCGTCGCTCGGCGGGTCCACCACCTGCATGATCTTCGCGCCCGCCTGGTCGGGGAAGTACTGGGCGACCTTCTTCGTCGCGGAGACGCTGCCGAGGATCGGCGAGACCAGGAAGAAGAACGGCATCAGGATGCCGAGCGAGAGCATGGGGGAGCGGAGCATCGTCGCGACGCCCATCGAGAACATCGTCAGCAGCGTCATGTAGACGGCGGCGCCGAACACGGCGCGCAGCACGTTCGGCGCGCCGAGGTCCGTGCCGTGGTCGCCGAGCATCAGCTGGCCGAGGAAGAACGACGCGAAGCTGATGACCAGGGCGACGACGAGTGCGAGCAGCGCGGCGACCAGGATCTTCGAGAACAGGAACGTGCCGCGCTGCGGGACCGCCGCGAGCGAGGTCCGGATCATGCCCGTGCTGTACTCGCTGGCGACCACCAGGACGCCGAAGACGAGCATCGCGAGCTGGCCGAGGGTGAGGCCGGAGAACGAGATGAAGGTCGGGTCGAAGGTCAGCTTGTCCCCGGTCGACATCTTGTCGAACTCGTTGTTGGTGAGCGCGCTGATCAGCATGCCGAGGCCGACGGAGACCAGCACCGCGAGGCCGAGCGTGAGGGCCGTCGAGTTCACCGATTTGATCTTGGTCCACTCGGAGCGGAGGACCTGGGCCGCGGCCATCTCAGGCGCCCTTCTGTCGGTTCGCGTGCTTCGCCTGTTTCCAGCTCGAACCCCATCCCGGCTGCTGCGGGTCCTGCGGCGGCTGCGGGTTCTGGAGGTCGTACCGGTCCGGGGCGTCGGTGTGTGCGTGGTACTCCACGGACTCCGCCGTCAGCTGCATAAACGCTTCTTCGAGCGAGGCCTGCTGGGGGCTCAGCTCGTGCAGGACGATCTGGTTGCGCGCGGCGAGTTCGCCCAGCTCCTCCGCGGGGTGGCCGTCCACCTCCAGGGCGTCGCCGGACTCGACGACGGTGATGCCGGCGTCGTGCAGCACGTCGAGCAGGCGCTCGCGCTGCGGGGAGCGCAGGCGGACGTACGAGCGGGAGTTCCGGCGGATGAAGTCCGGCATCGACATGTCGGCGAGGAGCCGGCCCTGGCCGATCACCACCAGGTGGTCGGCGGTGAGGGCCATCTCGCTCATCAGGTGCGAGGAGACGAAGACCGTGCGGCCCGCCGCGGCGAGGGACTTCATCAGGTTGCGGATCCAGTGGATGCCCTCGGGGTCGAGGCCGTTCACCGGCTCGTCGAACATCAGGATCCGCGGGTCGCCGAGGAGGGCGCCGGCGATGCCGAGGCGCTGGCCCATGCCGAGCGAGAAGCCCTTGGCCTTCTTACGGGCCACGGCCGTGAGGCCGACCGTGTCGAGGACCTCGTGCACCCGGGTCTTCGGGATGCCGTTGGACTGCGCCAGGCAGAGGAGGTGGTTGTAGGCGCTGCGGCCGCCGTGCATCGCCTTCGCGTCGAGCAGGGCGCCGATGTGGCGCAGCGGGTCCTTCAGCTGGGCGTAGTGCTTGCCGTCGATGCGGACGTCGCCGGCCGTCGGGTTGTCGAGGCCGAGCATCATCCGCATGGTGGTGGACTTGCCCGCGCCGTTGGGGCCGAGGAAGCCGGTGACGATTCCCGGCCGCACGGAGAACGTGAGGTCGTCCACGGCGGTCTTCTCGCCGTACCGCTTGGTCAGCCCCGAGAGCTCGATCATGCGCCCACGCTAAAACGCACCAAAGCCCCCGGCCACTTGTGTGTGACCGGGGGCCGGGTGAGCGCGAGCGAGCGCTACCGGGACTGCTGGGCCGGGACGCCGCGGGAGACGGGCTCGTCCTCCGCCGGGGCGCCCGCGGCGGCGACCGCCGCACCGGTGAGCGTCGCCAGCATCTCGCGCACGTTCGTGAGCTGCGCGTTGATGGAGTCGCGGCGGTTCGTGAGCGCCGCGAGCTCCCGCTCGGATTCGCTGCGGATACGGTCCGCCTTGGCGTTCGCGTCCGCGACGATGTCCTCGGCCTGGCGCTGCGCCGTCTCCACCGTCTGGCGCGCACGGCGCTCGGCGTCGGTGCGCAGCTTCTCGGCCTCGAGGCGGAGCTGCTCGGCACGGTGCTCGATCTCGGCGAGGCGCTTCTCGGCCTTGGCCTGACGCGAGGCCAGATCGCGCTCGGACTGCTCGCGGCGCTTGGCCAGGTTCGTCTCGAAGTCGGCGGCGGCCTGGGCGGCCTTGGCGCGCGTCTCCTCGAAGAGGGCGTCCGCCTCCTCGCGCTTGGACTGCGCGTCCTTCTGCGCCTCGGTGCGCAGCGCGGTGGCCTCGCCCTTGGCCTTCTCGACGATCCGAACGCCCTCGTCCTCGGCCTTGGCCTTGCGCTCGGCGGCGAACGACTCCGCGTCGTTGCGCACCTGCTGGGCCGCGGACTCGGCGAGCTCCCGGTGCTGCTCGGCCGCCCTGCGGGCCTCTTCGCGCAGGTCCTTGGCCTCCTCCTCGGCGAGGCGGAGGATCTTCTCGACGCGCGCGCCGAGGCCGGCGTACGACGGCTCCGCGTCGTTCACCTGAGCCTGGGCGTTCTGCGTCTCGAGGTGGAGTTCCTCGATGCGCTTTTCCAGAGCAGTGATACGGGCAAGAGCGCTGTCACGGTCGGAGACGAGCTTGGAGATCCGTTCGTCCACCTGAGCGCGGTCGTACCCACGCCGCACAAGCTCGAAGCCGTAGGGGGAAGTGTCGCTCATGGGGTTCCTGTCGAATGAGACCGGTGAGGTGATAGGGGGAATCCTAGGGGGCACAGCGGCGTGTCATCGGGCAGATGTCGGATTGATCAGCCTTCAGCTCTAGAATGACCCCCCTTTTGAGTGGCGTAGGGACGGAGTGCTTGCGGGGAACCGGGACCAAGGTCCTTGATGAGCACGGTCGTTGGCCGAATCGCTAGCCCTCCGAGCCCTTGCCACCCGAACGTGTGGCCCCTGCCGCGGCCCCCGCCTTGACGCCGTCCTTGCTTCCCCCGCCGGACGGCGCCTCAAAACTCTCCAACGCTTCCAGCACGTCCTGGACACGGGAGATCTCGGCATTGATGTCCTCGCGCCGCCTGACGAGCACGTCGAGTTCGCGCTGACCCTTCTCGATCATCGCGGCGGCCTCCTGCTCGGCTTCCGCCTTGATCCGGTCCGCCTCGCGGGAGAGCTCGGCCTTCTTCTGCTCGGCTTCCTTGAGCAGACCCTCGGCCTTCTTCACGGCGGCGATCCGGACCTTGCCGGCCTCCGAATCCGCGTCGCTGAGCACTTCCTTGGCCTTGGCCTGCGCCTCGGACAGCTGCTCCTCGGCGGCCTTGACCAGCGCGTCGCAGCGCTCGCCCGCGCTCTTCATGGCCTCCGCCGACTCGCGCCGCGCGTGCTCGTGCAGCTCCTCGATCTCGGCCGTGATCCGGTCGCGCAGCTCTTCGGCGCGCTCCCTGATCTGCGTCGCGTCCCTGCGGGCACCGACCAGCAGCTCGTCCGCGTCCGTACGGGCCTTCTCCACAATGGAGTTGCCCTCGACGGTCGACTCGGCGATCAGGCGCTCGGCCTCGGTGCGGGCCGCGCCGACCATCGTGTCGGCCTGCGCCTCCGCGTCCGCGGTCTTCTTCTGCGCCGCCTCCTGGGCCTCGCGGGTCAGCTTGTCGGCCTCCGCGGTGGACTCCGTGATCAGCTTGTCGACCTGCTCGGCGGCCTCCGTACGGCGCTTGTTGGCGTCCTTGCGGGCCTCGTCGAGGGTGCGCTCGGCCTCCTCGCGGGCGGCCGCCGTGATGCGGTCCGCCTCGGCCGCCGCGTCCGCCTTGACGCGCTCGGACTCGCTGCGGATCCGCTCGGCGTGCTGCTGCGCCGACGTCACCGTCTCCGCGGCCTCGGCGCGCAGCCGCTCCGCGTCGCCCGACGCGTCCGCGATCAGCTTCTCGGCCTTGGCGACGGACTCGGTCCGCACGCGCTCGGCCTCGGCCCGCGTCTCGTTCGCCAACTGCTCGGCGGCGGCCGTCGATTCGGCGCGCAGCCGCTCGGCCTCCGCCGTCGCGTCCCCGACGAGCTTCTCGGCCTTCGCCGTCGACTCGGCGGTGAGCCGCTCGGCCTCCGCGGTGGCGTCGCCCACCAGCTTCTCGGCCTTCGCGGTGGACTCGGCGCGGACGCGCTCCGCCTCCGCGTTCGTCTCCGTCGTCAGGCGCTCGGCCTCGGAGGTCGCCTCGGTGATCAGGGAGTCGGCCTGCTCCGCCGCGTCGGACCTGATCCGGTTCGCGTCCTCGCGGGCGTCGGCCCGGGTGCGCGAGGCGTCCTGGTCGGCCGCAGCACGCAGGTCGGAGGCCTCCGTACGGACCTGCTGGGCGTGCTCGGACGCGTCCGTGCGCAGCCGCTCCGCCTCCGCGAACGCCTCCGAGACGGTGCGCTCCGCCATCGCCTTGGCGGCCTCCGCCTCCGCGGTGGCCTCGGAACGCAGCCGGTTCGCGTCCTCGGTCGCGCGCTCCCGCTCCGCGTAGGCGTCGGAGCGGACCCGGTCGGCCTCCTCCTGCGCCTCCGTGCGCGTGCGCTCCGCCGCGTGCTCGGCGGCCGACCGGAGCCCGGTGATCTCCTCCTGGGCCTGCTCGTGCAGACCGGCCACGGAGTCGCGCACCTGCTGCGCCGTCTGCTCGGCGGTGGAGACCATCTCGGTCGCCCGCTGGTCCGCCTCCTCGACCAGGCGGACGGCCTCGGCCTGTGCCTCCTCGACGCGGGCGCGCGCCACGGCGAGCAGCTCCTCGCTCTGCTCGCGGGCCCGCTCGCGCTCCTGCTCGGCCTCCTCGCGCGCGCTGCCGAGCGTCTCCTCGGCCTCGCGGCGGCGCCGTGCCGCCTCCTCCTGGGCGGCGGCCAGCGTCTCGGCGGCCTCCGCGGAGATCCGCTCGGCGGCGGTCCGTGCCTCGGCGCGGGTCCGGTCGGCGGACTCCTGCGCCTCCGTCTTGAGCCGCTCGGCCTCGGCCGCGGCCTCGGACTGGAGCCGTACGGCGGCGTTCTCGGCCTCGGAGCGGGTCGTCGAGGCGTCAGCCGCGGCCTCCGTACGAAGGCGCTCGGCCTCCGCCTCGGCCTGCGCCTGCACCGTACGGGCGCGCTCCGCGGCCTCGGTGCGCAGCCGCTCGGCCTCCTCCGCGGCCTCGCGGCGCAGCGTCTCGCCCTGCTCCCGCGCCTCGTTCAGCGTCGTCTCGGCCGCGGCCAGGCGCTCCTCGGCCTCCGTGTGCAGGCGGGTCAGCTCCTGGGCCGCCTCCTCCTGCTTGGCCCGCATGGCCTGCTCGGCCTCGTCCTTGAGCTCCTGCGCTGCGCGCTCGGCCTCGGCGCGGGTGGCCTCCGCCTGCTCCTCGGCCTCGGTGCGGTAGCGCTCCGCCTCCGCGCGCGTGCGCTCCAGGGTCTCCTCGGCCTGCTTGCGCAGCGACGTGGCCCGCTCGATGGCCTCCGTGCGGACGCGCTCGCTCTCCGTCGTCGCCGCGGTGCGCAGCTCGTCGGCGTCGGCCTTCGCCTTGGCGAGGACCTGCTCGGCGGTGCTGGCCGCCTCCTCGATCTGCTGGACGGCCTCGCGGCGGGCCTCGGCCCTGATCCGCTCGCCCTCCTCCACGGCCTCGGCCCGCAGCTGCTCGGCCTCGCCGCGCAGCCGCCGCGCCTCCTCCTGGAGCTCGACGGTCTTGGCGCGGTACTCCTTGGTGTCGTCCTTCGCCGCGCCCTTGAGCTCGGCGGCCACGTCGTGCGCCTCTGCGCGCAGCCGGTCCGCCTCGGCCTCGGCCTCGGTGCGGATCCGCTCCGCCTCGTCGGCCGCCGCCTTCGTCGTCGCCTTGGCTTCCTCGGACGCCTTGTTGAGCACGTCCTCCGCGGTGCGCGCGGCCTTCGCGAGCTCGCCCGCCGTCTCCTCCGCGGTGACCGTACGGGCCTTCTCCTTGGCCTCGGCGATCAGCTTCTCGGCCTCGGCCCGCGCGTCGGCGACGACCTGCTCGGCCTCCGACTTCGTGGTCTCGGCGTCCTTGGTCGCCTCCTGGACCAGGCGGGCGACCTGCTCCTTGGCGGTGCGGGTGCGCTGCTCGTTGGCCGCCTCGGCGCTCGCGAGCTGCTTCGCCGCCGCGTCCTTCGCCTCCGCGAGCACCTTGTCGGCCTCGGCGCGGGCCTCGCGCAGCGCGCTGTCCGCCTCGGCGATCTTCTGCTCGGCGGCCCGGTTCAGCTCGCTGGAGCGGCGGCGGGCCTGCTCGGACTCCTCGGTCGTCGACGTCCGCAGCTGCTCGGCGTGGTCGGTGGCCTCCTGCGCCTGCGTGGAGGCGGCGCTCAGCAGGCGCTCGGCGTCCTGGCGGGCGCGGGCCAGGATCGACTGCGCCTCGGCGCGCGCCTCCTCGGCCTCGGACGTGAGGCGCTGGCGGGCCTGCTCGGCGACGCGCTCGGCCTCGGTGCGGGCGGCGGCGAGCGCCTGGTCGGCCTCGGCGCGGGACTCGTCGAGGAGGCGGCGGGCCTGCTGCTCGGTGCGGGCGCGCAGCTGCTCGGCCCACTGCACGTTCTCGTTGACGTGGTTCTCGACCGTGCGGCGGCGCTCGGCGAGCTCCTGGTCGAGCTGCTGCCTGCGGTTGACCGCCTCGGTGTGCAGCTCGGACTGGAGCCGGGACTGCTGCTCGGCGTGCTCCTGGAGGATGCGCTGGGTCTGCGCGCGGGCCTCGCGCAGCTCGCGCTCGGCGTCGGCGCGCAGCTGGTCGGCCTGGATCTGCGCGTTCCGGAGGAGCTGTTCCGCCTGGTAGCCCAGGTCGGCGCTGTCGTAGGCAGGCCGGGACGCCAGGCTGCGGCGCGCCTCGTGCAGCTTGGCGCGCAACACCTCCACCTGGTAGCCGAGGTCCTCGGCGTGCTGGACGGCCTTCTCCCGCTCGGTCTTCAGCCGGTCCATCTCGGCTTCGAACCGCGAGAGATGGTCGGTCTCAGCCGGCCGACGGCCGTCCTGGCTCTCATAGCCCCGCACTGCGCGGTCCCATCCGTCCCCTGGTCGCAAGTTCTTCTTACGAGCCCCGCCCATCCCGCGAACGGGGCCCCCGGGGAATGGTGTCAGATCGAATCCGCCGGTGCCGTCGGACCGTTACGGCTGATGCCGTGTGCTGCCCGACTTGCCCCGACCCTCGTCCCCCGATACCCGGACCCCGGCCCGCGGCTGGCCGTCCAAGACGTCAGCCGCCCCACAACCCTACCGGCACGGCTATGTGGAGGTCAGTGCTCCGCCGACTCCTTCGGTGCGGCGGTGACGAGTTCGGTGAGCACGCCGTGGCAGTCCTTGGGGTGCAGGAACGTGATGCGGGAGCCCATCGAGCCGCGCCGGGGCTCGTCGTAGAGGACGCGTACGCCCTTGTCCTTGATGTCGGCGGCGTCCGCGTCGACGTCGGCCGTGCCGAAGGCGATGTGGTGCACGCCCTCGCCGTTCTTGGCCAGCCACTTGCCGACGGCGGAGTCCTCGCGGGTGGGTTCGAGCAGCTGGAGGTAGGAGGCGCCCCCGTCGCTCGTCTCGTTGATCTTGAGCATGGCCTCGCGCACGCCCTGCTCCTCGTTGACCTCGGAGTGGAAGACCTCGAAGCCGTACGTCGCCCGGTAGAACTCGACTGTCTTGTCGAGGTCGAAGCAGGCGATCCCGATGTGGTCGATTCGCGTCAGCATGCTGTCAGTGCAGCGCGGACCGAGTGGTTACGCAACGTGCGCGCGATCACACTCACGCGACGATGACGCGGGCCATACCGGTCAGTACCTTTTGAGGTAAACCCTCGTTCACTTCTCACCTCCAAGGGGCCGTGCCTCATGTCAGGAACGACCGGTACCACCTCAGTGATCGTCGCGGGCGCGCGGACGCCCATGGGCCGACTGCTCGGCTCGCTCAAGTCCTTCTCCGGAGCCGACCTCGGCGGCTTCGCGATCAAGGCCGCCCTCGACCGTGCGGGGATCGGTGGCGACCAGGTGCAGTACGTGATCATGGGCCAGGTGCTGCAGGCCGGGGCGGGGCAGATCCCGGCGCGCCAGGCCGCGGTCAAGGCCGGCATTCCGATGAACGTCCCCGCGCTCACGATCAACAAGGTGTGTCTGTCCGGGCTCGACGCCATCGCGCTCGCCGACCAGCTCGTTCGCGCCGGCGAATTCGACGTGGTCGTGGCCGGCGGCCAGGAGTCCATGACGAACGCGCCGCACCTGCTCCCGAAGTCCCGCGAGGGCTACAAGTACGGCGCGGTCGAGATGCTCGACGCGATGGCGTACGACGGCCTCACCGACTCCTTCGAGAACATCCCGATGGGCGCCTCCACGGAGAAGCACAACACCCGCCTCGGCATCGCACGCCCCGAGCAGGACGAGATCGCGGCGCTGTCCCACCAGCGGGCGGCCGCCGCGCAGAAGAACGGCGTCTTCGAGGCCGAGATCACGCCGGTCGAGATCCCACAACGCAAGGGCGAGCCGGTCGTCTTCAGCAAGGACGAGGGCATCCGCGCCGAGACCACGGCGGAGTCCCTCGGCAAGCTGCGCCCCGCGTTCGCGAAGGACGGCACGATCACCGCGGGCACCTCCTCGCAGATCTCCGATGGCGCCGCCGCGGTCGTCGTCATGAGCAAGGCGAAGGCGCAGGAGCTCGGCCTCGAGTGGATCGCCGAGATCGGCGCGCACGGCAATGTCGCGGGCCCCGACAACTCGTTGCAGTCGCAGCCGTCGAACGCGATCCAGCACGCCCTCAAGAAGGAGGGCATCGGCGTCGAGGACCTCGACCTCATCGAGATCAACGAGGCGTTCGCCGCGGTCGCCGTGCAGTCAATGAAGGACCTCGGCGTGTCCTCGGAAAAGGTGAACGTCAACGGCGGGGCCATCGCCCTGGGTCACCCGATCGGGATGTCCGGCGCGCGCATCGTGCTGCACCTCGCCCTGGAGCTGAAGCGGCGCGGCGGCGGCGTCGGCGCGGCCGCGCTGTGCGGTGGCGGCGGTCAGGGTGACGCGCTGGTCGTGCGGGTACCCAAGGCGTAACGCGGTTCGTTGTACGTACGGCAACTGGTGAACGGAGCTGTGATGCAGGACGTCCCCACGTTGGTAGCGCAGGCGAGGGAGGGCAGGCCGCGGGCCGTGGCCCGGCTGATCTCGCTGGTGGAGGGGGCGTCCCCGCAGCTGCGCGAGGTCATGGCGGCGCTGGCGCCGCTGACCGGGAACGCGTACGTGGTCGGGCTCACCGGCTCGCCCGGTGTCGGCAAGTCGACCTCCACGTCGGCGCTCGTGAGCGCGTACCGGCGGGCGGGGAAGCGGGTCGGCGTGCTCGCCGTCGACCCGTCGTCGCCGTTCAGCGGGGGCGCGCTCCTCGGTGACCGGGTCCGGATGTCGGAGCACGCCTCCGACCCCGGGGTCTACATCCGGTCGATGGCGACGCGCGGTCACCTCGGCGGGCTCGCCTGGGCCGCGCCGCAGGCGATCCGGGTGCTGGACGCCGCCGGGTGCGACGTGATCCTCGTCGAGACGGTCGGCGTCGGCCAGTCCGAGGTCGAGATCGCCTCGCAGGCCGACACGTCGGTGGTGCTGCTCGCGCCCGGCATGGGAGACGGGATCCAGGCGGCCAAGGCCGGAATCCTGGAGATCGGCGACGTGTACGTGGTCAACAAGGCGGACCGGGACGGGGCCGACGCCACGGCCCGCGAGCTCAACCACATGCTGGGGCTCGGCGAGGCGCGCTCCGCGGGCGACTGGCGTCCGCCCATCGTGAAGACGGTCGCCGCGCGCGGGGAGGGCATCGACGAGGTCGTCGAGGCCCTCGAGAAGCACCGGGCGTGGATGGAGGAGCGCGGGGTCCTCGCGGAGCGCCGTGCGGCGCGGGCGGCGCGCGAGGTCGAGGCGATCGCGGTGACGGCGCTGCGCGAACGCATCGGCGACCTCTCCGGCGACCGCCGCCTCGGCGCCCTGGCCGACCGCATCGTCACGGGCGACCTGGACCCGTACCGCGCGGCGGACGAACTGGTCGAGGGCCTGACGGGCAACTGACCGGCTCCGCCGGGGTGGCGGGGGTGTGTTGCGGCGTAGGCGGGGCGTTCGGGTCACGCCCCGCCCTCGCCTCCACCTACGGGCGGTCGCCCGCCCATCTCCCACCCACCCGCCCCTCCGGGGGCTCGGCTCCCGTGGGTTGCGGCGTGCGGGTCACGCCGCGGTGGGCCCGAGGGCTGCGGGGCGCGGCTCCGGCCGCCGTGGTGCCAGGGCATGCCTGCGCGTTCGCCGCCTTCTGCGGCCCGTTGCCTGCTTATGTTCCACGCTCCGGTCCCCTCCGGGGCTGGGCCTTGTGGGGTGCGGTGTGTGGGTTACGCCGCTGTGGTGCCTGTGGGCTGGGTGCGGTTTCGGCCGCCGTGGTGCCAGGGCGTGCCCGCGTGTTGGCCTCCGTCTGCGGCCCGTTGCCTGCTTATGTTCCGCGCTCTGGTCCCCTCCGGGGCTGGGCCTTGTGGGGTGCGGTGTGTGGGTTACGCCGCTGTGGTGCCTGTGGGCTGGGTGCGGTTTCGGCCGGCGTGGCGCCAGGGCGTGCCTGCGTGTTGGCCTCCGGTTGCGGCCGTTGCCCGCTGATCTCCCACCCTCCCGCCCCCTCCGGGGGCTCGGCCCCCGTGGGTTGTGCGGGGTGGGTGTGGCCTGAGCCGAGGTGCCCGCTGAGTGGGTGTGGCCTGGAGTGGTTGTGCGGCGTGGCTGCGCTTGCGTTGCCGGTTGCGGGCTGCCGTTGCCCGCCTGCCACCCGCCCTCCCGGCCCTTCCGGGGCATGGCCGCCGTGGGCGTGCCCCGTGCGGGGCGGTATCGGTCGGTCACGGCTGCGCGGCATGGGAGGCCGGGTGATGCGTGGTCACATCCGTTGCGCGGCACCAACGTGCCGCCCCGTCCTGCCGACGCCCCCGGAGGGGGCGGGAGGGTGGGAGACGACCGGGGGAACGTGCTCGACCCGGGCAGCGCCGCGTACACCGAGCCGCTGCCGAGGGTGGGCAGAGAAAGCCCCTGCGGCGTTTGAGCAGCCGGGGGCCCGGGGCGGAGCCCCGTGACGTGTGTGCGGGGTGCCGGTGGGGGTCGGCTGGGCTCGCTCGGGCCCGGCTTCGGGGCTGGCGTGGGCCCGATGCTGGTGGCTCAAGACCTGCGGCGTTGGAGTCACGGGGCTCCGGGGCCCGGTGGCGTGTGGGCGGGGAGTAGACGTGGGTCGGCTGGGCTCGCTCGGGCTCGGCTTCGGGGCTGACGTGGGGCCGGTTTCGGTGGCTCGAGTCACGGGGCTCCGGGGGGCGGAGCCCCGTGAGGCGTGGGTTGTCGTGCCGCAGAGGGTCGGCTTGGCTCGGGGTCGGATGTCGCGGCCCGCACAGGGCCGGCGCCGAGCGGGGTCCGGGGCGGAGCCCTGTCGGCCGCGCCCCGGTGCCGGGTGAACGTCAGTCGTCGTCGCCGTCGTCGTCCGACGCGTGATCCACGGTCACCGCGCCCGACCGGAGGTCCACGTGCCAGTCGTGCTGCTTGCCGGTCGTCGACGTCGTCTCGACCTCCCACACCTTGACCGAACCGTCGTCGTCGGCGTCGACCGACGTCACCGTGCCCTTGGAGGCCGCGGCCTTCGCGGCGTCCTCGGCCGACGTCGGCGCGTCCTTCAGGGCTGCCGCGACGCGGGACGCGCTGTCGTCCTCGTCCCGCTCCTCGTGGGCGCCGAGGACCTTGCCCGTGCCCGGGTCGACCTCGACGTGCTGCCACTTGTCGCCGGAGCCGATGACGTCGACGTCCCAGACGAGCCGGCCGTCGTCGGAGTCGAGGTCCGCGCCCACGGCCGTGCCGGGCGTGTGCTTCAGGGCGGCGGCGATGGCGTCCTCGGCGGAGACCTTGGCGCCCTTCGCCTCGTTCGCCTCCTCTTGGTCGTCGCTCACGCCGTCGTCGTCCTTCACCTTCACGGACGACTGGGAGGCGGCCGACTTCGTGGGGGCGTCGTCGTCGGCGACCGCGACCGCGGTGGCCGTGCCCGCGCCGAGCAGGGCGACGACGGCGATGGCGGAGATGACAGTGGTACGGCGCTTCATGAGCTTCTCCCGTGTCCGGTGGGCGACTTCGGGAACCACACTGCCCGGACGCACCTGAAGCCCCGCTGAAGGAGCCTGAAGCCTTCTTCAGGTTCGACCTGCGACCCTTGCTCACATGCGCCTGTTGATCGTCGAGGACGAGAAGCGACTCGCCCTGTCCCTCGCCAAGGGCCTCACCGCCGAGGGCTACGCCGTGGACGTGGTCCACGACGGCCTGGAGGGGCTGCACCGCGCGAGCGAGGCACCGTACGACCTGCTCGTCCTCGACATCATGCTGCCGGGCATGAACGGTTACCGGGTCTGCGCCGCCCTGCGCGCCGCCGGCAACGACGTGCCGATCCTGATGCTGACCGCGAAGGACGGCGAGTACGACGAGGCGGAGGGCCTCGACACCGGCGCCGACGACTACCTGACGAAGCCGTTCTCGTACGTCGTCCTCGTCGCGCGCGTGAAGGCGCTGCTGCGGCGCCGTGGCAACAGCCAGAGCGCCAACCCGGTGCACACCGTGGGCCCGTACGCCGTCGACACCGCCGCCCGTCGTGTCACCCATGCCGAGGACGGTGAAGTGCCGCTCACCGCCAAGGAGTTCGCCGTTCTGGAGCAGCTCGTCACGCGGGCCGGTGAGGTGGTGTCGAAGGGCGAGATCCTCGATCACGTGTGGGACTTCGCGTACGAGGGCGATCCGAACATCGTCGAGGTGTACGTCTCCGCCCTGCGCCGCAAGCTCGGCTCCTCGCTCATCCGCACCGTGCGCGGCGCCGGCTACCGCCTGGAGGTGCCCCGATGAGGCGCCCCTTCGGCTCCGTACGGGCCCGCGCGGCCCTCGCCGCCACCCTCGTCGTCGCGGTCGCCCTCGTCGCGGCCGGCGCCACCGTGCTGCTCTCGCTGCGCGCCAACCTCACCGACCAGGCGGGCGGCGACGCCGACTCCACCGCCCGCCGCGTCGCCACCGCCCTGGCCACCGGCACCGCCCCCGACGCCCTGGACCTGGACGACGAGGACCCGGTCCAGGTCGTCGACGGCGACGGCCGGGTGGTGGCCGTGTCCGAGGACCTGGAGCAGGTCTCCGGTACCGGCGTGCGCGACGTGAAGCCCGTCGCCGCGCGCCCCGAGGACGACGGGGACGACGACGGGGGAGACGACGACAGGCGGAGCGCGAGCGTCTCCGACCACACCGACTACACCGACGGCGCCGCCACCATCGACGGCGACGAGGGCGACTACCGGTTCGCCGCGGTCGAGGTCGAGGACACCGCGTACGGGGATCTGACCGTGCACGCGGGCGGCTCCCTGGAGGCCGAACGCAGCGCGGTCAACACGGCGTTGACCTCGATGCTGATCGGTTTCCCGGTGCTGCTCGTCATCGTGGGCGGAGTGACGTACCTGGTGACCCGGCGCGCGCTGCGGCCCGTGGAGGGCATCCGCGCGGAGATGGCCGCCATCACGGCGTCGCAGGACCTCGGCAGGCGGGTGCCCGAGCCGGACACCCACGACGAGGTGGCCCGCCTCGCCGGCACCACGAACGAGACGCTGGCCGCCCTGGAGTCGTCCGTGGAGCGCCAGCGCCGCTTCGTCGCGGACGCCTCGCACGAGCTGCGCAGCCCGATCGCCTCGCTGCGCACGCAGCTGGAGGTGGGCGCGGCGCATCCGGAGCTGCTGGACGTGGACGGCGCGGTGGAGGACACGGTGCGGCTCCAGGAGCTGGCGGCCGACCTGTTGCTGCTGGCCCGGCTCGACGCGGGGGAGAAGCCGGGCGGCGCCGAGGTGGACCTCGCCGCCCTGGTCCGCGAGGAGCTGTCGCAGCGCACCGGCGACCGGGTCCCGGTCACCGTCGACGTACGGGACGTGCCGCGGGTCAGCGGCTCGCGCGGCCAGCTGGCGCGGGTGCTCGGGAACCTCGTGGACAACGCGCAGCGGCACGCCCGCGCCGGGGTCCGGGTGGGCGTGCGGGCCGAGGGCGGCCGGGTGCTGCTGGGGGTCGCGGACGACGGGCAGGGTGTGCCCGACGCCGAGCGCGAGCGGATCTTCGAGCGCTTCGTGCGGCTCGACGACGCGCGTACCAGGGACGGCGGCGGGGCCGGTCTCGGCCTCGCCATCGCCCGGGACGTCGCGGAGCGGCACGGCGGCACGCTCACGGTGCGTTCCGCGCCGGAGGGCGGCGCGTTCTTCGAGCTCGCGCTGCCCGCCGACTAGTCAGTTCAGGGTTTGCCGCGTTGCGAACGCAGGTGTTCCGCGATCGGTGAGAGGGCCTGGCGCAGATTGCCGAGCTGCTCCGCCGAGATCAGGTCCACGAAGTGCCGGCGCACGGACGCCACGTGGTGCGGGGCGACCTTCCGCATGGTCTCCATGCCGTGGTCGGTGAGCACGGTGTAGAGGCCCCGGCGGTCCGACTCGCAGTTCTCGCGGCGGACCAGACCGGCGTTCTCCATGCGCGTGATCTGGTGCGAGAGCCGGCTCTTGGACTGCAGCGTCGCGGCGGCGAGGTCGCTCATCCGCATCCGCAGATCCTCGGCCTCGGAGAGGTTCACGAGGATCTCGTAGTCGTTCATCGTCAGGCCGAAGGGCTGGAGATCCTTCTCCAGCTGATAATTGAGCAGTCTGTTGACCTCCAGGTGCGTGCGCCAGGCGCACTGCTCCTCGTCGGTCAGCCACGGCGTGGCCGTCTCGGTCTCCATGGAATCGATTCTACCTAAGAAGTTGAAAGGTGAACGAATGTGGGGGGTGACACACTACGCACTCGCGTTCGACGTCACACTCCGCAGATTACCGCTCACAGCCCGAAGCGACGCTGGAGGTCGCCGAGCTGTCCGGGAAGGCGCGGTGCTCCAGGATTGCCCGCGGAGGCTCCCGGTCCGCCCGGAACTCCGGCCTGGTGAGGTACGTCACCCACCGGCTGTTCCGGCATCAACGACTCGCTGGACTGCAACAGCACCGTACCGGCACCCACGAACTCGAACTGGTGCTCCTCGCCGGAGACCCCGCCGACGCCCGTCATCGCACGTAGACCGCCGATCACGCCCGTCAGATACCCGTGGTCGTAGTGGTGGCACGGCGAGGGGCAGTCGGCCCAGCCGACGAGCGCCTGCGGATCGACCCGCAGCGGCGGCTCCATGAACACAACCGGACCGTTTGATGCCGCGACGAATTTGCCGGTGCCAATGAGTGTGAGGAAGCCGGGCACGATCGACTGCTTCAGCGAGAGAGTTGGCTGAAAAGCGAGCAGATTGCCCGCGCGGATCGTCAGATTCCCCTCGTCGAGGTCGTACGAGTTCACGTCGAAGGCCCGGTCCGCGAGCAGCATCTTGCCGGTGCCCTCCGCGACCACCCAGTCGCTCGCGTGCAGCGGCGAGTGGAACGAGGTGCGCACGAGCCGGTCGAGCCTGCCGTGCCCGATGCCGTTGAAGTCGATCCGCCCGTAGTAGGCGATCATCTTGCCCTTCTGGAGGAACCACTGGCCGCCGCGCAGCTCCACGCAGAAGGTGTACGCGTTCACGTTGTCGTCGACCGGCAGGGACGCCGGGTCGTACACGATCGGGCCGGTCACAGCTTCTCCTCCGACGCCTGGACGTACACCGCACCGCTCCCGCTCAGCTCCAGCTGGAACGCCTCACCGCTGCCGCGCCCCACCATGTCCCGCCAGCCGACCGCCGTGGACAGCCTGTTCCGTACGTCGCCGTGGTGCGCCACGTACGCCTGCGGGTCGACGTGCACGGAACGGCCCGGCGTGATCGGCACCTCGATGACCCCGCCGTGCGCCATCACGGCCACCGCCCCGTGCCCCTCCAGCGTCGTCGTGAACAGGCCCTGGCCGCTGACCTGACCGCGCACCATGCCCATCACGCCGCCCTGCGAGCCCAGGAACATCGTGCCCTGGCGCAGCGCCCCGTCGAAGGCGAGCAGCCGGTCCGCCTCCACGTACAGGGTGTCGCCGGACAGCGTGATGACCTGCACGTGGTGGCCGCCGTGGCCGAACAGCACGGTGCCGCTGCCCTCGACCGTCATCAGCGGCGTCGCCTCGTTCGCGACGCGTCGGCCGATCATGGACATCAGTCCGCCCTGGCCGCCCTGCACGTTCGGGGTGAAGGTGACGTCGCCGCGGTACGCGAGCATCGCGCCGCGCTGGCTGTAGAGCCGCTGACCGGGGACGAGGGTCGCCTCGACCATCTTCGAGTTGATCTCGCGGAAGGCGGCCATCACACGTCACCCGCGATCGTGTTGCGCTCGCTGGGCTGCACGTAGACGAGCCCGTCGCCCTCGAACAGGATCTGGAACGCCTCGCCGCCGCCTTCCCCCAGGTACGTACGGAAGGTCACGCCCGACTGGAACGACTGGTGGAGGTTCCCCTGGTGGGCGATGTACGCGCCGGGGTCCACGGTCAGCGGGAAGTCACGGCTGACGCGGAGCACGACGGCCGGACCCTCGCTCATGATCGCCGCCTGGCCGTGGCCCTCCACGGTCGTCGTGAACAGACCGTTGCCCTGCGAGGCCCCGCGTACGCCGGTGAACGAGGTGCCGGTGCGCAGGCCCGCGTCCGTGCACAGCAGATTGCTCGCCTCGACGTACAGCTTGTCGCCGGTCAGGCCCACCAGGTTGATCTCGCTCGCCCGGTCGGCGAACCAGCAGGTGCCTTCCCCTCTGACCTCCATCACGGTCAGCTGTTCGCCGGTGATGCGCCGGGTCACCATGCCCCGGATGCCCTCGCCGCCGCCGCTGAGCTTCTTGAACGCCATCCGGCCGTCGTACGCGACCATCGAGCCGTTCTTCGCCTTCACGCTGTCGCCCGTCATGTCGACGGCGAGGACCTTGCTGCCCTGAAGTCGGAACGTAGCCACGAGGTCGAAGGTAGCCGCCGACGGCAGCCCGCCGACAGGGCCCCCGAAGTGCGATGCCACAATGGGAAAACGCTTGTGCGTACATTCACAAGATCATCGACCCGTCCGCCCGCTCTGCCGAAGGTGCACCTGTGGACCTCAAGACCGCCTCCGCCCTCCGACGCCTCCGCCTGGTCTCCGCCCCGGAGGCCGTCTCCTTCCTCCTGCTCCTGATCTGCTCGGTGCTGAAGCGGACGACGGAGTTCAACGCGGTGCCCGTGATGGGCATGGTGCACGGCGTCCTCTTCGTGCTGTACGTGATCTTCTGGCTCGACGCCTGGAACCGCGCCAAGTGGAGCTTCGGCACCGCCGCGCTCTACTTCGTCCTCTCGGTCCTGCCCACCGGCGGCTTCTTCGCCGAACGCAAGCTGAAGCGCGAGGGCGAGGCCGCCGTGATCGCGAGCCGCGCCCGCCAGGAAGGCGTGGTCAACGCATGATCGTCGCCTTCTCCGTGACCCCGCTCGGGGTCGGTGAGGACGTCGGCGAGTACGTCGCCGACGCCGTCCGCGTGGTCCGCGAATCCGGTCTCCCGAACCGCACCGACGCGATGTTCACGTCGATCGAGGGCGAGTGGGACGAGGTGATGGCCGTGAT
Source organism: Streptomyces sp. SDT5-1 (assembly GCF_052245995.1). Classification (NCBI taxonomy): domain Bacteria; kingdom Bacillati; phylum Actinomycetota; class Actinomycetes; order Kitasatosporales; family Streptomycetaceae; genus Streptomyces; species Streptomyces sp. SDT5-1. The sequence continues at coordinate 5,650,981 of NZ_CM125963.1, forward strand.
CAAGCGCGCCGTCGCCGTGGTCGAGGAGCGCGCCCCGCGCGTCTCCCTCGTCGTCAAGGCGGACATCCGCCCCGGCGTCACGGACGGCCTGACGTCGAAGGTGGACACGGTCGAGAGGCACCTCGCCGAGTAACACCTGACCGAGTAACAGTGGGGCGGCAACTCTCCGGCGGCTGACCGGAGTAGCGTGCCGCCCCGCTCACTCTTACGCCCTCTTCTGGTCGACACGCCCCGGAACGTCCCCTTTTGTGGGGTGGGTACCGAAGCGGTTGATCCCCAGATACCGGAGGGCGCTGTGCGGCCTGACGAGGGCTACGACTACGACACCTACAGCCGGCTCGCCGGGCCGCTCACCGAGCCGCCCGCCGACGGCCACTACCGGGTGCAGTACACCTCGCTCCTCTCGAACGAGCCGCACCGAATACGAGCCGTCCTGCTGATGACGCTCGCGCCCCTGCTCACCGGGGCGCTCCTCGTCTATCTGGTGTGGCCCTCGCACTGGGTGGAACGCGAGGGCGGCGACCGCTGGTTGGTCTCGCTCGACATCGTGATGCTCGTCGCGATCGGGCTCATCGAGCTCTTCATGCTCGTCAACGTCATCTCCATCGCCCACGCCACGATGGTCGCCAGGGACCCCGTCCCGGTCCGCCCCGAGCCCGGCACCCGCGTCGCGTTCCTCACGACGTACGTCCCCGGCAAGGAACCCCTCGCGATGGTTCGCGCCACCCTCGAGGGCGCCGTGCGCGTCGCGCACGACGGGCCCCTCGACGTCTGGCTCCTCGACGAGGGCGACGACCCCGAGGTCAGGGAGCTGTGCGCGCGGCTCGGCGTCCGCCACTTCACCCGCAAGGGCATCCCGGAGTGGAACCAGAAGAAGGGCGCCCACAAGACCCGTACCAAGCACGGCAACTACAACGCCTGGCTCGCCGCGCACGGCGGCGACTACGACTTCTTCGCCTCCGTCGACACCGACCACGTGCCGCACCCCGAGTTCCTGGAGCGGATGCTCGGCTACTTCCGCGACCCGGACGTCGCCTTCGTCGTCGGCCCCCAGGTCTACGGCAACTACGACTCCCCGGTCACCAAGGCCGCCGAGTCCCAGCAGTTCCTCTTCCACGCGCTGATCCAGCGCGCGGGGAACCGCTACCGCGCCCCCATGTTCGTCGGCACCAACAACGTCGTACGGATCTCCGCCCTCAAGCAGATCGGCGGCCTCGTCGACTCCATCACCGAGGACATGGCCACCGGCTTCGAGATCCACCGCCACCGCAACCCGGCCACCCACGAGCGCTGGCGCTCCGTCTACACCCCGGACGTGCTCGCCGTCGGCGAGGGCCCGGCCTCCTGGACGGACTTCTTCACCCAGCAGACCCGCTGGTCGCGCGGCACGTACGAGACGCTGTTCCGGCAGTACTGGAAGGCGCCCGCCTCGATGCCGCCCGGCCGCCTCTTCTCGTACTCGATGATGCTCGTCTACTACCCGATGACGGCCGTCAACTGGCTGCTCGGCGTGCTGAGCTGCGTGCTCTTCCTCTGGTTCGGCGCCTCCGGCACCCAGGTCTCCGCGTCCGTGTGGCTGATGCTCTACAGCGATGCCGCGGCCCTCCAGATCGGCCTCTACCTCTGGAACAGGCGGCACAACGTCTCCCCGCACGAACCCGAGGGCTCGGGCGGACTCGCGGGCATGGCGATGTCGGCGATCTCCGCGCCCATCTACCTGAAGTCGCTCGGCTCGGCCGTCCTCGGCCGCCCCAGCCGCTTCGTCGTCACCCCGAAGGGCGGCGACGCCAGCGCCGACCGGCCGCTGACCTTCCGTATCCACCTGTCCTGGGCGGCCGTGCTCGGCACGTCGCTCGCGGCGTCCGTCGTCCTCGACCACACCCACGTCGCCATGCGCACCTGGGCGGTCCTCGCGCTGGCCATCGCGCTCGCACCGCCCGTCGTCTGGTACGCCACCCAGCGCCGCGAGACCGCGGCCGCCAGGTCGGCGGCGGTCTCGCGGAGCGAGCCGGTGCGCGCCGTACAGCCGGTCTCCAGCTCGACCTCAGGAGGGAACTGACCCATGGCCTACAGACCGTCACGCCGGATGAGGAAGACCGTCTTCGGGGCCGGCGGCGTCGCCGTCCTGGTCGGCCTGAACGCGCCGGCCGCCTGGACCTTCGCCAGCGAGCAGTACGAGGACTGGAAGATCGCCCGCCCCGGCTACAAGGCCAAGTACGGCTCCTGGTCGCAGGTCGACATCCCGGAGGAGTACCGCACCAACGCCATCCACGCCGCACTCCTGCACACCGGCAAGGTGCTCATCGTGGCGGGCTCCGGCAACGAGCAGAAGAAGTTCGACGCCGGCTCCTTCGACACCGTCCTGTGGGACCCGAAGGCGAACACGTTCAAGAAGATCCCCACGCCCGCCGACTTCTTCTGCGGCGGCCACGCCCAGCTCCCCGGCGGCCGCCTGCTGGTGGCGGGCGGCACCGCCCGCTACGAGCGGCTCGACGGCGAGGTCGAGAAGGCCGGCGGCGGCATGCGGGTGAAGAACGAGAGCCCCGACAAGGCGGTGTTCCTGAAGAAGGGCACGAAGTTCCGCTCGCCCTCGGGCGTCGAGTACGTCTCGAAGTTCGACGTCACCGTGCCCCGCGCCAAGCGCACCTTCGACAAGAAGCGCAACGCGGCCGGCGTCATGCAGCCCTGGAAGACGAAGGTCGAGGCGAGCGAGGCCCGCGTCTTCGTCGAGGCCACCAAGAAGGGCAGGCAGTACGTCACCGACGACAACGCCCAGTACGAGATCGAGGGCCTGCGCGGCAAGGACGCCGACAACACGTACGGGCTCTCCGAGAAGATCACCCTGGAGAAGCAGGACTTCCAGGGCATCAAGGAGGCGTACGAGTTCGATCCCGTCGCCGAGCGGTACGTGCCGGTCGACCCGATGGAGAAGGCCCGCTGGTACCCGACGCTCGTCGGCCTCCAGGACGGCAAGGTGCTCGCGGTGTCGGGCCTCGACGACGTCGGCGTCATCGACCCCGGTGACAACGAGATCTACGACCCCAAGACCAAGAAGTGGTCGATGGGCCCCAAGCGCTACTTCCCGACCTACCCGGCCCTCTTCCTCACCAAGGGCGGCAAGCTCTTCTACCCGGCCTCGAACGCCGGGTACGGACCCGCGGACAAGGGGCGCGTGCCGGGCCTGTGGGACCTGAAGACCAACAAGTTCGAGAAGGTCCCCGGGCTCACCGACACGGACCAGACGGAGACCTCGTCCTCGCTGCTGCTGCCGCCCGCGCAGGACCAGAAGGTCATGATCCTCGGCGGCGGCGGGGTCGGCGAGTCCAAGAAGTCGACGCCGCGCACGGCGGTGGTGGACCTGAAGAAGGAGAACCCCTCCTTCAAGACGGGCCCCGACCTCCCGCAGGGCACCCGCTACCTGAACTCGGTGATCATGCCGGACGACTCGGTCTTCACGACGAACGGCTCCAAGGACTACCGGGGACGCAGCGCCAGCAACATCTTCAAGGCGCAGTTCTACGACCCGAAGAGCAACGCGTTCCAGGAGGCCGCCGCCCCCAAGGTCGGCCGCAACTACCACTCCGAGGCGCTGCTGCTGCCCGACGGCCGCGTCGCCAGCTTCGGCTCCGACCCGCTCTACGACAACCAGCAGAACACCAAGCTCGGCCACTTCGAGCAGCGCATGGAGGTCTACACGCCGCCCTCGCTGCACCGAGGAGGCGATGACCGCCCCGTCCTCGGTTCGGGGCCGAAGGCCCTTCCGGAGAGCGGCGTCGCCACGTTCGGCACCCAGCAGGCCGACACGATCGTCAAGGCCCGCCTGATGCGCCCGTCCGCCGTGACCCACACGACGGACGTGGAGCAGCGCTCGATCGCCCTCGACGTCAAGAAGTCGAAGCACGCGGTGTCGGTGACCGTCCCGAAGGACCGCACGCTGGTGCCTCCGGGCTGGTACATGCTCTTCGTGACGGACAAGGACGGCGTCTCGTCCGAGGCGAAGTGGATCCAGGTGACGTGACGTCCCGCCGGGCGCGGGACGGGCTCAGCCCTTGGCGTTGCGGGCGAGCCCCAGGGCGTAGTCCGGCCACCAGGTGCCTGCCGCGGGGCCGCCGCGGCAGGTGCCGTCGGATTCGCCGGGCCGCTTGATCCACAGGTTCGCGTCGTTCAGGGCGTCGCCCGTCCGCGTCGTCGGGGCGGCGCCGAGCGCGCGGCCGGGCGGGTTGCACCAGGCGTCGCCCTTGCCGTCGCCGTAGGGGCCCGCGCCGTTGCGGCTCGTGTCGACCACGAAGTGCGCGCCGCCGAGCAGCCCGGACAGCCGCCGCCCGTACGCCGCCGTGGCCTTGTCCGTCTGGAAGTTCGACACGTTCAGGGCGAAGCCGTCGGCCTTGCCGATGCCGGCCCTGCGCAACGGCTCGACCAGCTTGTTCGCGTCGGGGATCCAGGCCGGGTTCCCCGCGTCGACGTACACCTTGGTGTTCGGCTGCCGCTTCAGGCGGTCGACCGCCGACGACAGCAGGGCGTACCGCTCGTCGTCGTACTGCGGGGCGGTGCAGCCGCTGACCGTCTGGCCGATCGCGTCCGGTTCGAGGACGACGACGGCCTTGGCCTGCCCGATGCCGTCGGCGAACGCGTCGATCCACTGGTGGTAGAACGCCGCGCTGTGCGCCCCGCCGGCCGAGTGCTGGCCGCAGTCCCGGTGCGGAATGTTGTACGCGACCAGGACCAGCGTCCTGTCCGCCTTCCTCGCCTGCGCCGCCGCCTCGGCGATGGGCGGCTTCGGGTAGTCGCCGGGCGCCCACATCGCCTGCGGGTGCGCGGCGATCCGCCGGATCAGCGCGGCGTCGGAGCCGCGGCCCTCCTGCCGCCACTTCTCGACCTGGCGGGCGGCCGCCGTGTCCGGGTCGACCCAGAACGGCGAGGTGTCGGCGGCAGCGGAGTCCGGCGCGGTCCTCTGGGCGGCCTCCGCGGCGGAGTCGCGGCCCCCGCCGCTGCTGCCCGCGCCCGAGCCGCCGCCGTCGGAGCAGCCGAGCACGAAGGCGGACAGGCAGAGCGCCGCGGTGGCGAACGCGAGCGTGTGGGCGGGTCGACGGGCGGGTGTGCGGCTGGGTCGCACGGGCATCCAGGCCCCCTGGTTCGGAGCGCGTACAGGGCGACGTACAGGGCGTACGAATACGTACGAACGCGTACGAAAAGGTAAAGGCCGGGCAATCCTTGCACAGGGTCGCCGCCCCGCCCCGTATTCCGCGCCGCGCGAGGCCGCGCACACCCACCGGTGGTTCAAAGGCCGAGACGGGGCTGACCGCCATATGACCGCCCGGTAGGGTCGGGAGCGTGCCGAAGCCCCTCTCTCTCGCCTTCGATCCGATCGCCCGCGCCGACGAACTCTGGAAGCAGCGGTGGGGGTCCGTGCCCTCCATGGGCGCCATCACCTCGATCATGCGCGCGCACCAGATCCTGCTCGCCGAGGTCGACGCGGTCGTCAAGCCGTACGGGCTCACCTTCGCGCGCTACGAGGCGCTGGTCCTGCTCACCTTCTCCAAGGCCGGCGAGCTGCCCATGTCGAAGATCGGCGAGCGCCTCATGGTGCACCCCACGTCCGTGACGAACACGGTCGACCGGCTCGTGAAGTCCGGCCTCGTCGACAAGCGCCCCAACCCGAACGACGGGCGCGGCACGCTCGCCACCATCACGGACAAGGGCCGCGAGGTCGTCGACGCGGCCACCCGCGACCTGATGGCCATGGACTTCGGCCTCGGCGTGTACGACGCGGAGGAGTGCGCCGAGATCTTCGCCATGCTGCGCCCGCTGCGGGTGGCGGCGAACGACTTCACGGACGAGTAGGGCGACGAGTGAGACGCGGGCCACCCGGCCCGCCCGAGGTCCGCGCAAAACGGGCGGTTACCCTCGACCCATGAAGAAGAGCGTGCTGACCCGCTACCGCACCATGGCCTACGTGACCGGTGTGCTCCTGGTCCTCCTGTGTCTCGGCATGATCGCCAAGTACGCGCTCGGCATGGACGGCGCCGCGGACGTCACGCGCGTCATCGCCATCGCCCACGGCTGGCTCTACGTCGTGTACCTCGTCTTCGCCTTCGACCTGGGCTCCAAGGCGAAGTGGCCGGTCGGCAAGCAGCTGTGGGTGCTGATCGCGGGCACCATCCCGACCGCCGCCTTCTTCGTGGAGCGCAAGATCTCCGCGGAGCTGGAGGGCAAGGTCGCGGGCGACGACACGAAGCTCGCCAAGGCGTAGCCGAGCGGACCCGGATGACCGTCGACGACCACCCGCTGGTGCGGTCCGCGCGGCGGCTCGCCGACGATGTTCTCGCGCCCGCCGCCGAGGCCCACGACAGAACCGGCGTCACGCCGGAGGCGATCGACGCGGTCAAGGCGTCCGGGGTGCTCGGCGTCAACGCGCCGACCGGCTACGGCGGTTCGGCGGCGTCCGCCGCCGTCGCCCGGGAGATCGCCGAGATCCTCGCGGGGGCGTGCTGCTCCACGTTCTTCGTGCAGGTCCAGCACCACACGCCGGTCCGCGCCCTCGCCACGGGCGCCGCCCCCGCGCGCGAGCGATGGCTGCGCCCGCTGGCCGAGGGGCGCGCGCTCGCCGGCATCGCCGTCTCGCACCTGCGCGCCTTCCCGAAGCTCCCGGTGCGTGCGACGCCGCTGCCGGACGGCGGCGTGCGCTTCGACGGCCGGGTGCCCTGGTACACCGGCTGGGGCCTCAACGACGTGTTCCTGCTCGGCGGCGCGACCGAGGACGGCGAGGTCGTCTTCGCGGTGGCGGAACCCCGCGAGCAGCCCGGCCTCACCCCCACCGAACCGCTCCAGCTGGCCGCGCTCACCGGCACCCGCACCGTCGGCCTGCACCTCGACGGCCTCACGGTGCCCGCCGAGAACATCGTCGTACGACAGCCGTACGAGGAGTGGGCGCGGGCCGACCGGCCCAAGAACACCAACACCAACCCGGCCGTCTTCGGAGTGGCCCGCGCCGCCCTCGACCTGCTCGACGCGTCGGGCGACGCCGAGGCCAAGGAGACGGCGGGCGCCCTTCGCGAGCGCCTCGATGCCGCGCGCCGGGACGCGTACGCGCTGGTGGACGAGGTCCCGGCGGGGGAGCGGCTCACGGACCGGCTCGCGGTGAAGACCCGCGCGTACGACCTGATGCGGGCGGCGACGACGGCCGCGATCGTGGCCGGGGGAGGGCGCGCCTTCGGGCTCTCGGCGCCGGCCCAGCGGCTGGCCCGCGAGGGGCTCTTCCTGGTGGTGCAGGGCCAGACGGCGGACGTGCGCACGGCCCATTTGGCGGCGCTGCGGGCCTGAGGAGGCCCCGATTCCGGTGATCGGTCGCCGTGGCCCATCGACATTTAGTAGGACGTCCAAGTAAATTTGAAGCATGGACGCTGACGCGATCGAGGAAGGCCGCCGCCGCTGGCAGGCCCGTTACGACAAGGCCCGCAAGCGCGACGCGGACTTCACCACGCTCTCCGGGGACGAGGTCGACCCCGTCTACGGGCCGCGGCCCGGCGACACGTACGAGGGCTTCGAGCGGATCGGGTGGCCCGGCGAGTACCCGTTCACGCGCGGCCTGTACCCGACCGGGTACCGGGGCCGTACGTGGACGATCCGCCAGTTCGCCGGGTTCGGCAACGCCGAGCAGACCAACGAGCGCTACAAGATGATCCTCCGCAACGGCGGCGGCGGGCTCTCGGTGGCCTTCGACATGCCCACGCTGATGGGCCGGGACTCCGACGACCCGCGCTCGCTCGGCGAGGTCGGGCACTGCGGCGTCGCCATCGACTCGGCGGCCGACATGGAGGTCCTGTTCAAGGACATTCCGCTCGGCGACGTCACGACGTCGATGACGATCAGCGGCCCGGCGGTCCCGGTCTTCTGCATGTACCTGGTGGCGGCGGAGCGGCAGGGCGTCGACCCGGCGGTCCTGAACGGCACGCTCCAGACCGACATCTTCAAGGAGTACATCGCGCAGAAGGAGTGGCTCTTCCAGCCCGAGCCCCATCTGCGCCTCATCGGCGACCTGATGGAGCACTGCGCCACCTCCATCCCCGCGTACAAGCCGCTGTCGGTCTCCGGCTACCACATCCGCGAGGCGGGCTCGACGGCCGCGCAGGAACTCGCGTACACGCTGGCGGACGGCTTCGGATACGTGGAGCTGGGCCTGTCGCGCGGCCTGGACGTGGACGTCTTCGCGCCGGGCCTCTCCTTCTTCTTCGACGCCCACGTGGACTTCTTCGAGGAGATCGCCAAGTTCCGCGCGGCGCGCAGGATCTGGGCCCGCTGGATGCGCGACGTGTACGGAGCGCAGAGCGAGAAGGCGCAGTGGCTGCGCTTCCACACGCAGACGGCGGGCGTCTCGCTGACGGCGCAGCAGCCGTACAACAACGTCGTGAGGACGGCGGTGGAAGCACTCGCGGCGGTCCTCGGCGGCACCAACTCCCTCCACACGAACGCGTTGGACGAGACCCTCGCCCTCCCGAGCGAGCAGGCGGCCGAGATCGCCCTTCGCACGCAGCAGGTGCTGATGGAGGAGACCGGTGTCGGCAACGTCGCGGACCCGCTGGGCGGTTCCTGGTACGTCGAGCAGTTGACTGACCGCATCGAGGCCGACGCCGAGAAGATCTTCGACCAGATCAAGGAGCGGGGGCTGCGCGCGCATCCGGACGGACAGCACCCGATCGGGCCGATCACGTCCGGGATCCTGCGCGGGATCGAGGACGGGTGGTTCACGGGCGAGATCGCCGAGTCGGCCTTCCGGTACCAGCAGGCGCTGGAGAAGGGCGACAAGAAGGTCGTCGGCGTCAACGTCTCGGAGGAGTCCGTCACCGGCGACCTCGAGATCCTCCGCGTCAGCCACGAGGTCGAGCGGGAGCAGGTCCGGGTCCTGGCCGACCGCAAGTCGCGGCGTGACGAGGGGGCGGTGCGGGGGGCGCTCGACGCGATGCTCGCCGCGGCGCGGTCCGGGGGGAACATGATCGCGCCGATGCTGGACGCGGTGCGGGCGGAGGCGACCTTGGGCGAAATCTGCGGGGCGCTCCGCGATGAGTGGGGCGTCTACACGGAGCCGCCCGGCTTCTGACCGTGACCACGACGGGACCCCCACGTCCGGGGCGCGCTGCACCGGGGTGCCTGTGCTTTGCGGTGGTCGACGCCTGACGCGGGTTCGGCCTGCGCCGGGGGCCGCCTTGCCCACCCTGCCGCCCTGGGGGTCCCCCCGGACGGAGTCTGGGGGAGGCAGATTGCCCAAGTCGGTGACGGCTAGCCGTAGCCGTTACGGCTGCCCGTGGCGGGGCGGCGGAGTCAGTGGGCCCGGGAACGGGATGCCTGGCAGGGCGGCGCGGGCAGGTACTTCAAGCCCCTGCGGCGTTTGAGCAGCGGGGTCCGGGGCGGAGCCCCGAGGCGTAGGGACGGACGGCCGGCAGGGGCGGAGCTCGAGGCGTCAACGCCGGGGAGCCGGGGTGACAGGTGTCACCGGTGATCTTGGGGGTAGGCGCGGGCACGCCATGTGTCCGTGCCCAACGAGGAGTCACCCGTGTTCAAGCGCCCCAGGATCACCACCACCCTCGCCCTCCTCGGCGGCATCGCCATCGGCGGAGCCGCCGCCGGCGCCGGCGCCGTGAGCGCGAGCTCCCCCGCCGAACCGAAGGTGCAGAACCGCTTCGACTCCCTCGGCGCCGACGTCCACGCCGCCGACCTGTCCTCCGGCCGCACCGCGCACTACACGGACTCCGGCCCGGCCGACGGCACCCCCGTGCTCTACATCGGCGGCACCGGCACCAGCGCCCGCGCCGTCCACATGACCGACTTCATGCGCACCACCAGACAGAACCTGGACCTCCGCATGATCACGGTCGAGCGCAACGGCTTCGGCGACACCGACTACGACCCGAAGCTCGGCAAGGCCGACTACGCCAAGGACGCCCTCGAGGTCCTGGACAAGCTGGGCGTGAAGAAGTTCAAGGTGATCGCGATATCCGGCGGCGGCCCGTACGCCGCCGAGATCGCGGCCGAGGCCCCGGACCGGATCAGCGCCCTGCACCTCGCCGCCGCCCTCCCGCCGTACGGCGAGAAGCCCTCCTACTGCGCCCTGACGGACGATCAGCTCGCGGCCGCCGTCAAGGACGAGATCAAGGACCCGCGCAAGTGGTGGGCCTTCCCCGACGACAGCCCCGTCAAGTCGATCCCCGGCTTCGCCGACACCGCGTACGAGGAGGGCGCCCGCACGTACAACCAGCGCGGCCAGCAGGCCGATCCGGCTCCGCAGGTGCACGAGCAGCGGCTGTACTGCGACCGCCCCGGCCCGGACCTGTCGCAGCTGAGGGCGCCGGTCTTCCTGTACCACGGCGACAAGGACACGACCGTGCCGGCGAGCACCCTGAAGGCCTGGCGCGACAACCTCCCGAAGTCGGCGCAGGTGACCACCCGCACGTACGCCGACACCGGGCACGACGTCCAGTACCGCCACTGGGACCAGATCCTGCTCGACCTGGCGGGCCGCTCCGACCGCACGGTGGTCTGCCACGACGACCGCACCCGCGCCCTCCCGGCGACGGAGGCCGACGCCCTGGTGGCCAAGAAGCGCGCCACCCTGGGCAGTTGCGCCTGGAACAAGTGACGGACGAGTGACCTGCTAGTCGGCCGACGCCGCCGCGAGGCCGCCGAGCAGCAGCGCCGTGAACCGGCGGACCCACTCCGCGTCCGCCGGCTCCGCGCTGACCAGCGTGCGGTGCACGACCGCCCCCGCCGCCACGTCGTAGATGAGGTCCGCCGTGGCCGCGGCGGCGGCCGGGTCGGGGGAGGCCGGGAGTTCGCCGCGGCGCTCGGCGCGGGCGCGCCCCTCCAGGACGAGCCGCTTCTGGCGGTCGACGATGGACGTCCTGATCCGGTCCCGCAGCGGAGCGTCCCGCGTGGACTCCGCCACCACGGCCATCAGCGCCGTCTTGGTCTCCGGCCGGTCAAGGATCGCCGCGAACTGCCGCACCACGCCTTCCACATCGGCCGCGAGCGACCCCCGGTCGGGCAGTTCCAGCTCGTCGAAGAGGACCGCGACCGCGTCCACGACGAGCTCGCTCTTGCCGGGCCACCGCCGGTACAGCGTCGTCTTCGCGACGCCCGCGCGCGTGGCCACGTCCCCGAGCGTCAGCTTCGACCAGCCGAGCTCCACGAGCGCCGCCCTGGTCGCCTCCAGGATCGCCTCGTCCGCCGCCGCGGAACGCGGACGCCCCGTCCGAACGTTGGAGGGGGAGGACGGGTTGGGCGAGGGAGACGGCGTGCGGCTCTGCATGGTCGTCGACCATACCGGCGGGTACGGCCGAAAGATCGCGTGAGGCAGATCACCGGCCGTTCACCGGGGCCCTGTTTCCGTGCCCGGTCCACGGCAGTTACGCTACGAGTCGTAGCGAAAGCTACTCGATCTCGTACGACCGTCTCGGATCTGCACCCCGAGCGGCCCGGACGAGCGGCAACCACACAAGGTGCCGGGTGGGGACCCGGCGCCGAACCCACATCGGGCCGAGTCCGCTCCGTGCCCCCATATGCGTCTCGCATTCCGGCGGAGGGCGCACGGGGCAGGACCCGGCCCACAACTGTCCGCGGAAGGGGGAGACTGTACGCATGCAGCCACGGAACATGTCCATGAGCGGAGTCGTCGATCTCGCCGCGGTGAAGGCGGCCCAGGAGGCCAAGGCGAAGGCCGAGCAGGCCCGCGCCGAGCAGGCCCGGCAGGGCGGCGGCGGCGCCGTACCGCCGTCGAGCCTGGTCATCGACGTCAGTGAGGCGGACTTCGAGCGCGCCGTGCTTCAGCGCTCCACCGAGGTGCCCGTCGTCATCGACTTCTGGGCCGAGTGGTGCGAGCCCTGCAAGCAGCTCAGCCCGCTGCTCGAGCGGCTCGCCGCCGAGTACAGCGGCCGCTTCGTGCTCGCCAAGATCGACGTCGATGCCAACCAGATGCTGATGCAGCAGTTCGGGGTCCAGGGGATCCCGGCCGTCTTCGCCGTCGTGGCGGGACAGGCGCTGCCGCTCTTCCAGGGCGCGGCCCCCGAGTCCCAGATCCGCGGCACCCTCGACCAGTTGGTCCAGGTCGCGGAGGAGCGCTTCGGGCTCACCGGCATCGCGGTCGACCCGGAGGCGGAGGGCGCGGCCCCGGCCGCCCAGGAGGCGCCCGCGGGCCCGTACGACGCCCTCCTGGAGGCCGCCGTGCAGGCGCTGGACGCCGGTGACCTCGACGGCGCCGTGCAGGCGTACAAGAACGTCCTGTCGGACGACCCGGGCAACACGGAGGCCAAGCTCGGCCTCGGCCAGGCGCAGCTCCTCCAGCGCGTGCAGGGCCTCGACCCGCAGCAGGTCCGCAAGGACGCCGCGGAGAAGCCCGGCGACGTACAGGCGCAGATCGCGGCGGCCGACCTCGATCTGGTCGGCGGTCACGTCGAGGACGCCTTCGGGCGGCTCGTCGAGACCGTGGGCCGCACGGCGGGCGAGGACCGCGATGCGGCACGCGTGCGACTGCTCGAACTGTTCGAGGTCGTGGGCTCGGACGACCCGCGCGTGACGACTGCGCGTACGGCTCTGGCCCGAGTTCTCTTCTGAGCCTTCAGTGACCAGTTGTTAAACACTGCGGCTTGTGATGCCGGAGTGAAAATTTCGTCTGCGGAAGCCCACAGCGGCCGCGTTTTACCAAAACTTGGTAATCGCGGCCGCTGTTACTTGGAGTAAGTCGGGCGCGATCTTCTGTCCGGTTCCGTCCTGTATTCAACCTGTTTAAAAACTCTGTTGACTGCACCCTCAGTTGTTGTTCGGTCTCCGTCCGCATGTGTTCGGTTACCCGTCCGTTACCCGCGAGTAACGAACCCCCTTGTGTCAGCGGCTCGAATGCACCACGATCGGGCACGCTCGGTCCTCTCCCCACCGTCCGACAGCCAATCGTGCGGCGGGGTTTTTGGGTCCCCACCGGGCGGTCGACGGCGAACCAAGGGGAGCGCCGGCGGTCTAGGACAGGGGGGTCTCAGCCGTCCGGCTGGGCCTGTCCGGCAGGTTGCGCGTGATGGCTCAGGTGCGACCAGTGGTTGTCGCTCGGGGGTGATCGCCGGTGATCAGGGTGCAGTACAGACCAGGCACTCCCGATGCGGGCGCTCTCCTTCCCGAGGACGTAGCACTTCTCCCATCCCTGCCCGGCTGAGCCGCCTTTCGGGGCAGTCAGGGCCGGAGATGTACGTCCGAGAAGGAGGAACAGTCATGAAGTCCGTGACTCGTGGCGGAACCAGATGGAAGCGGTTCGCCGTAGTCATGGTGCCGAGCGTCGCGGCGACTGCCGCGATAGGCGTGGCCCTGTCCCAGGGCGCGCTCGCGGCATCGTTCAGTGTGTCGGGTCAGTCGTTCAAGGTGACGGCGGACTCCCTCGACGGCAAGGGCTTTGTCCAGTACGGAGCCATTGACTCCGGCAAGACGGGCAACCACCCGGTCGCCGTCGTCGGCATGAAGTCGGCCCAGATCACCAACCTCTGCCAGTCGGTGGTTGTCCCGGTCCCGGTCTTCGGCGACGTGTCGATGAAGCTCGGTGCCGGTGCCGCGGGCGGTCCGCGGGTCGAGGCCAAGACCCTGTACATCGACGCCGATGACCTGAAGGCCGACGCGACCTTCAACAACATCGACATCGGTGTGGCGGCGGGTGACGCCAAGAAGGGCCCCGGTATCCACCAGGGCGACAAGGCGGACCCGAACTCGTTCGCCCAGCAGGCGGACTCGGTGCACTTCGAGAACGTCAAGCAGCGTGCGTGGGCCACCACGGCCGGCACCTTCAAGCTCTCGGGCCTCAAGATGAGTGTTCAGAAGGGCAAGCACGAGTGCTACTAGGCCCACAGGGCCCGAGCACGGGCCGGGGTCTTGGCACTTGATGCGCTGAACGGCCGGGCGCGGGGGCACTCGCACTGACAGGGTCCCCGTGCCCGTTTCCGGACAGCCACCATCACCACAGATCAACGCCTTTCCCGAGGAGCTGTACGACATGAGCGCCGAAGCGCACGCAGGACTGGGCCCCAAGCTTGGTCAGATGCGCCAATCGTTCCGAGGGTGGCGCGGTCAGCGCCCGTTCTGGGGCGGTCTGCTGTCAATCCTCGGCGGCCTCCCGATCATGTACTTCCCGTACGCGAACCTCACGCTCGGCAATATGACGATCAAGATGGCGACCACGGCCGGTGCCGGTTCGCTCATCATCGGCATCCTGCTGGTCGTGCTCGGCCTGACGATGTGGTTCCAGCCGCACTCCCGTGTGTTCGCGGGTGTCGCGGCGATTCTTCTCGCCCTGGTCTCCCTCGTGGTCTCGAACTTCGGCGGCTTCGTCATCGGTTTCCTGCTGTCGCTCGTCGGCGGTGGCCTCGGCATCGCGTGGGCTCCGGGTGAGCAGCAGGAGGACTCGGCCAGGAAGGGCGGTGACGACGCCACGTCCACGGACGGGGCACCGGTCGTGCCGCCGATCGCGGGAGCCACCTATCAGGTCGCGGGCGTAAACGACGACGTGTCAGGGACGAGCCCGAACAACGGGACGAACGGGAGGCACCGTGCCGGCTGACGAGGTGCACCACGAGGGCTCTTCTGAGCCCCGTGCGAGAACCGGGCCGCGGCATGCGGCGCGGCGGCATGCGGCACCGAAGAAGCATCTGTTCACCAAGATGCACATGCCCGCGGGCAAGGCGGTGGCACTCGCGGCCATGCCCACGGCCGTGCTGATGGGGCTCGGCCTGACGCCGACGCTCGCGTCGGCGAAGGACAACCCGACCAAGTTCTCCGTGGACGACTACAAGGCGTGCGCCGACGCCATCGAGTCGAACAAGAAGGACGACGGGGCCGACAAGGACAAGGCGGAGGAGTCGGCCAAGCCGACGCCGTCGCCGTCCGCGTCGGAGTCCAAGGACAGCGCCGACGAAAAGGCCGCGAAGAAGGAGGAGGCCACCCCGACTCCTTCGCCGTCCGCCTCCGAGTCGAAGCAGTCCGACGACGGGTCGGACGACTCGGCCACGCCGTCGCCCTCGGCCTCTGAGACGAAGAACCCGCTGGACCCGCTGGGCGTCGGCGACGCCCTCAAGAAGGCGTTCACGCCCGACGACCAGGAGTCCGAGAGCGCGACTCCGACCCCGTCGGCGTCGACGTCCTCGAAGGAGTCCGGCGGTCTGCTCGGCGGCACCACCGACAAGGTGGGCGACACCGTCAAGGACACGACCGACACGGTCAAGGACACCACCGACAAGGTCAAGGACACGACCGACAAGGTGGGCGAGGCGGCCAAGGACGCCACCAAGAACGTCGGCGATCCGCAGGGCTCCGGCGACGTGCCGGAGAACTGCCCCGCCGCCACGGACGCCTCGGGCGCGGACGAGGACACCCCCTCGCAGCTCCCGGACAAGTCCTGGCGCCTCGAGGCCAGCTCGCTCCTGCTCAAGGGCGCGGACTACAAGGGCCTGGTGGATGTGCGGATGGCCGACGGGTCGACCAAGCGCGTCATGAAGTACATCATCTCGAAGGGCACGGACATCGGTGATCTGCACCAGATCGCCCCGGGCCCGAACGGGAAGTTCTTCCACATCCGCGCGGACAAGGGCTCCACGTCCACCATCCGCGGCGGGCAGACGACGATGTACACGGAGGAGCTCTCGGGCAATCTGTTCGGGCTCATCCCCATGACGTTCAACGCGAAGAACCCGCCGCCGCTCAACCTGCCGACGCTGTTCTTCACGAACGTCAAGGTCACGCAGGCCTCGCAGTTCGGCGGGAACCTGCACGTGCCCGGCCTGCACACCACGGTCGAGGACAGCTGACCGTAGCCACGAGGCCCGTTCGGGAGCCGCACACGACAAAGGGCGCCCCCCTCTCAGGGGGCGCCCTTTGTCATGCCGTCGGGCGGGCGGGCGTCAGGCGCGCTCGCCGCCGCCCAGGTGGTGCACCCGGACCATGTTGGTGGTGCCGGGGACGCCGGGGGGCGAGCCGGCCGTCATGACCACGGTGTCGCCGTCGTTGAAGCGGTTGAGCTTCACCAGCTCGGCGTCGACCAGGTCGACCATCGCGTCCGTGGACTCCACGTGCGGGACGACGTGCGCCTCGACGCCCCAGCTCAGCGAGAGCTGGTTGCGGGTCTCCTCGTCCGTGGTGAACGCGAGGATCGGCTGGGCGGCGCGGTAGCGGGAGAGGCGGCGGGCCGTGTCACCGGACTTGGTGAACGCGACGAGCGCCTTGCCGTCGAGGAAGTCCGCGATCTCGCACGCGGCGCGGGCCACCGAACCACCCTGCGTACGCGGCTTCTTGCCGGGCACGAGCGGCTGGAGGCCCTTGGAGAGCAGCTCCTCCTCGGCCGCGGAGACGATCTTCGACATCGTCTTGACGGTCTCGATCGGGTACGCGCCCACGGAGGACTCGGCGGACAGCATGACCGCGTCGGCGCCGTCCAGGATCGCGTTCGCGACGTCGGAGGCCTCGGCGCGCGTCGGGCGCGAGTTGGTGATCATCGACTCCATCATCTGGGTCGCGACGATCACCGGCTTGGCGTTGCGGCGGCACATCTCCACGAGGCGCTTCTGCACCATCGGGACCTTCTCGAGCGGGTACTCGACGGCCAGGTCGCCGCGGGCGACCATGACGCCGTCGAAGGCCGCGACGACGCCCTCCATGTTGGCGACGGCCTGCGGCTTCTCGACCTTGGCGACGACGGGGACCCGGCGGCCCTCCTCGTCCATGATCTTGTGGACGTCCTTGACGTCGTTCGCGTCCCGCACGAAGGAGAGGGCGACCAGGTCGCAGCCCATCTTCAGGGCGAAGCGGAGGTCCTCGATGTCCTTCTCGGAGAGGGCGGGTACGTTCACGGCCGCGCCGGGCAGGTTGATGCCCTTGTGGTCGGAGATGACACCGCCCTCGACGACCATCGTCTTCACGCGCGGCCCGTCGACCTCGACGACGCGCAGCTCGACGTTGCCGTCGTTGATCAGGACCTGGTCGCCCTTGGAGACGTCGCCCGGCAGCCCCTTGTACGTGGTGCCGCAGATCGACTTGTCGCCGGGGACGTCCTCGGTGGTGATGGTGAACTCGTCACCGCGCACCAGCTCGACGGGGCCCTCGGCGAAGGTCTCCAGGCGGATCTTGGGGCCCTGGAGGTCGGCGAGCACACCCACGGCGCGGCCCGTCTTCTTGGCGGCGGCGCGCACCCGGTCGTAGCGACCCTGGTGCTCGGCGTGGGTGCCGTGGCTGAAGTTGAAGCGGGCCACGTTCATGCCGGCCTCGATCAGCGAGACGAGCTGCTCTTCGGAGTCGACGGCGGGGCCCAGCGTGCAGACGATTTTGGAACGGCGCATGGGGGCGATCCTATCGGTTTGTTTCGCTACGGAATATTCCGTCTGGTGGAATCTACAAATGGGCGGACGGGCGCTCAGTCGTTGCGGTTCTGGACCAGGGCGTAGGTCTGCTGCGCGATCTCCAGCTCCTCGTCGGTCGGCACCACGGCCACGGCCACCCGGGCGTACTCGGGGGAGATCAGCCGCGGCTCGTCGGAACGTACGGAATTCAGCGCGCCGTCGACCGCGAGCCCCAGCTCCTCCAGGCCCGCGACGGCAGCCTCGCGCACCGGCGCCGCGTTCTCGCCGACCCCCGCCGTGAACGCGATCGCGTCCACCCGGCCGAGCACGGCGTAGTAGGCGCCGATGTACTTCTTCAGGCGGTGCACGTAGATGTCGAAGGCGAGCCTCGCAGCCTCGTCGCCCTCGTCGATGCGGCGGCGGATCTCGCGCATGTCGTTGTCGCCGCACAGGCCGATGAGGCCGCTCTTCTTGTTCAGCAGATCGTCGATCTCGTCCGCGGACATCTTGCCCACGCGCATCAGATGGAAGATGACGGCCGGGTCGACGTCTCCCGAACGCGTACCCATCACGAGCCCCTCAAGCGGGGTGAGGCCCATCGACGTCTCCACGCACTGCCCGGCGCGCACCGCCGACGCGGAGGCGCCGTTGCCCAGGTGCAGCACGATCACGTTGACGTCCTCGGGCTTCTTGCCGAGGAGCGCGGCCGTCTTGCGCGAGACGTACGCGTGCGACGTGCCGTGGAAGCCGTAGCGGCGCACCCGGTGCTCGTCGGCGGTCTTCACGTCGATGGCGTAGCGCGCAGCCGACTCCGGCATCGTCGTGTGGAACGCCGTGTCGAAGACCGCGACCTGCGGCAGGTCCGGGCGCAGCGCCTGGGCCGTGCGGATGCCGGTCAGGTTCGCCGGGTTGTGCAGCGGCGCGACCGGGATGAGCCGCTCCACCTCCTTGAGCACCGCGTCGTCGATGACGGTCGGCTGCGTGAACAGCTTCCCGCCGTGCACCACCCGGTGGCCGATCGCGGCCAGCTCGGGGGAGTCCAGGCCGAGACCGTCCTCGGTCAGCTCGGCCGCGACCGCCTTGAGGGCCTCTTCGTGGTCGGCGATCGGCCGGTTCTGCTCGCGCGCGGCGCCGCCCGTGGCGAGCGGCGTGTGCTTGAGCCGGGAGGTCTCCTCACCGATCCGCTCGACGATGCCCACGGCGAGCCGCGCGTGGTCCCGCATGTCGAGGAGCTGGTACTTCACCGACGAGGAGCCGGAGTTGAGGACGAGGATGCGCGTCGGGGTCACGGGTACTGCTTTCGGTGGTGGGGGTCAGTTGGCGGGCGTCTGGGCCTGGATCGCCGTGATGACGACCGTGTTCACGATGTCCTGCACGAGCGCGCCGCGCGACAGGTCGTTGACCGGCTTGCGCAGGCCCTGGAGGACCGGTCCTACGGCGATGGCGCCGGCCGAGCGCTGCACGGCCTTGTACGTGTTGTTGCCGGTGTTGAGGTCGGGGAAGATCAGCACGCTGGCCTGGCCCGCGACCTCGGAGTCGGGCAGCTTGGTGGCCGCGACGGACGGCTCGACCGCGGCGTCGTACTGGATCGGCCCCTCGATCTTCAGGTCGGGCCGCGCCGCCTTCACGATCTCGGTGGCCTCGCGGACCTTGTCGACGTCGGCGCCGGAGCCGGAGGTGCCGGTGGAGTACGACAGCATCGCGATCCGCGGGTCGACGCCGAACCGCGCGGCGGTGCCGGCGGACTGGGTGGCGATGTCGGCGAGCTGCTGGGCGTTCGGGTCCGGGTTCACGGCGCAGTCGCCGTAGACGAGGACCTTGTCGGCCAGGCACATGAAGAAGACGGACGAGACGATCGCGGCGTCCGGCTTGGTCTTGATGATCTCGAAGGCGGGCCGGATCGTCGCCGCCGTGGAGTGCACGGAGCCGGAGACCATGCCGTCGGCCAGGCCCTCCTGGACCATCAGCGTGCCGAAGTAGTTCACGTCCGCGACCACGTCGTGGGCCAGCTCGGGAGTGACGCCCTTGTGGGCGCGCAGCCCCGCGTACGTGTCGGCGAACCGTTCCCGCAGCGGCGAGGTCTGCGGGTCGATGATGTCGCTGTCGGCGAGATCGACGCCGAGGTCGGCCGCCTTCTTGCGGATCTGCTCGACCGGCCCGAGCAGCGTCAGATCGCAGACACCGCGGCGCAGCAGCACGTCGGCGGCGCGCAGCACGCGCTCCTCCGTGCCCTCGGGCAGCACGACGCGCCGCTTGTCCGAGCGGGCCTGCTCCAGGAGCTTGTGCTCGAACATCATCGGGGTCACGCGGTCGGAGGACGGCGCCTGGATGGTGCGCAGCAGGCCCGCCGTGTCGACGTGCTTCTCGAAGACGCCGAGCGCGGTCTCCGCCTTGCGCGGCGTCGCGGCGTTCAGCTTGCCTTCCATGGCGAAGAGTTCGGCCGCCGTCGGGAAGGAGCCGCCGGTCACCGCGATCACCGGGGTGCCGGGCGCGAGCCGCTCCGCGAGCTTGAGGATCGCCTCGCCGGGCCGCTCGTTCAGGGTGAGGATGACGCCCGCGATCGGCGGGGTGCCGGCGCTGTGCGCCGCGAGCGCGCCGACGACGAGGTCCGCGCGGTCCCCGGGCGTGACGACCATGCAGCCGGGCGTCAGGGCGTTGAGGAAGTTCGGCAGCATGGCGCCGCCGAAGACGAAGTCGAGGGCGTCGCGGGCCAGGCCCGAGTCGTCGCCGAGCAGCACCTTGCCGCCCAGCGCGTGGGTGATCTGGGCGACGGTCGGCGCGGCGAGCGCGGGCTCGTCCGGCAGCACGTAACAGGGCACGGGCAGCCGGTTGGCGAGCTTGTCCGCGATCTCCTCGCGGTCCGCCGGGGCCACCCGGTTGACGACCATCGCGAGGACGTCGCAGCCGAGGCCGTCGTACGCGCGGTACGCGTTGCGGGCCTCGGCGCGCACGGACTCCTCGGTCTGCTTCTTGCCGCCGACGACCGGGATCACGGAGGCGCCGAACTCGTTCGCGAGCCGCGCGTTCAGCGCCAGCTCGTCCGGGAGCTGGGTGTCGGCGAAGTCGGTGCCGAGCACCAGGACGACGTCGTAGTCGCGGGCCACGTGGTGGAACCGGTCGACGAGCCGGGAGACCAGCTCGTCGGTGCCCTGCTCGGCCTGGATGGCGGAGGCCTCGTGGTAGTCGAGGCCGTACACCGTCGCGGGGTCCTGCGACAGGCGGTAGCGCGCCCGCAGCAGGTCGAAGAGCCGGTCGGGGCCGTCGTGGACGAGCGGTCGGAAGACCCCCACCCGGTCGACCTGACGGGTCAGGAGCTCCATGACCCCCAGCTCCACGACCTGGCGGCCGTCGCCGCGGTCGATCCCGGTCACGTACACGCTGCGCGTCACGCGTGCTCTCCGTTTCCCTCGTGTCCTGCGCGTCTTGTTCTACGCGTCCCAACCCGGCTTTTCCGGGCGTATTCGGTCTCTTTCGGGTCAAAAAAAGGCCCGCAATGGAAGCCGTGCCCTCTTGACAATACCTCCGGCTGTGGCTAGGTCGCCCGCCGGACGGAAGGCCTGTTTCCCTGGGTCCAAGTGCCCAGGGAACCCCTTCCGAAGCTCCCTGCCCAGCCGCGCGCGAGCGCGCCCCCCTCATGGGCGTGGAAGAATCGACAGCGCTCACCGACGTACCAGTAGCGAGCAGGAGACACAGCACGATGCGTATCGGAGTTCTCACCGCAGGCGGCGACTGCCCTGGCCTGAACGCCGTGATCCGGTCGGTCGTGCACCGCGCCGTCACGCACTACGGCGACGAGGTGCTCGGCTTCGAGGACGGCTACGCGGGGCTCCTCGACGGCCGCTACCGACGCCTCGATCTGAACGAGGTCAGCGGCATCCTCGCCCGCGGCGGCACCATCCTCGGCTCCTCCCGACTGGAACGCGACCGGTTCCGCGCGGCCTGCGAGAACGCCAAGCAGCTCGCCGAGGAGATCGGCTTCGACGCCCTCATCCCGATCGGCGGCGAGGGCACGCTCACGGCGGCCCGCATGCTGTCGGACGCGGGCCTTCCGGTGGTCGGCGTGCCGAAGACGATCGACAACGACATCTCCTCCACCGACCGCACCTTCGGCTTCGACACCGCCGTCGGCGTCGCCACCGAGGCCATCGACCGGCTCAAGACGACCGCCGAGTCCCACCAGCGCGTCATGGTCGTCGAGGTCATGGGCCGGCACGCGGGCTGGATCGCCCTGGAGTCCGGCATGGCGGGCGGCGCCCACGGCATCTGCCTGCCCGAGCGGCCCTTCGACCCGGCCGACCTGGTCAAGATGGTCGAGGAGCGGTTCGCCCGCGGCAAGAAGTTCGCCGTCGTCTGCGTCGCCGAGGGTGCCCACCCCGCCGAGGGCACCATGGACTACGGCACCGGCGAGATCGACCAGTTCGGCCACGAGCGCTTCCAGGGCATCGGCACCGCCCTCGCCTACGAGCTGGAGCGCCGCCTCGGCAAGGAGGCGCGGCCCGTCATCCTCGGCCACGTGCAGCGCGGCGGCACCCCCACCGCGTACGACCGCGTGCTCGCCACCCGGTTCGGCTGGCACGCCATGGAGGCCGTGCACCGCGGCGAGTTCGGCAAGATGACCGCCCTGTACGGCACCGACATCACGATGGTGCCGCTCGCCGAGGCGGTCACCGAGCTGAAGACGGTCCCCAAGGACCGGATGGACGAGGCCGAGTCGGTCTTCTAGCCGCCCGCCGCTACGGATGACGGATCCTGGACCAGAACTCGTCCAGGATCCGCTCCAGGAACTCCCGGCCCGCGTCCCCGGCCCCCGGCGACGTGCCGCCGCCCCAGCTGAGCGTCGCGGCCATCAGCGCCTGGTACTCCAGGTGCATCTCGTGCAGCACGTCCTCCAGCTCGCGGCGCTGCACGGGCACGAGCCGGGCGATCGGCCGCACCGAACCCTGCCAGCGGGTCCGCGCCGCGTCCCGCAGCAGCTCCGCGAGGTGCGCGTCCCTGCCGGTCACCGTCGACAGCGCGCGCGGGGAGAGCCGCAGCGTCTCGGCGAGCGCCGCCGCCTGCCGGTCGTTGCCCTGCCACTCGCCCGTCTCCTCGGTGCGCAGATACGAGTGGATCTCCATGCCGACGGCGCGCGCCACGTCCTCGGGCGCGAGCCCGAGCGCGAGCCGGTACTCGCGCAGGGTCCGCGGCGTCCCGATGAGCTCGCTCACCGAACACCACAGCGCACCGGCGAGCGCGGTCAGCTCACCGGACGTCGGCGCCGCGTCGCCGCGCTCCCACGCGACGATGACGTCCGGCGTGATGTGCGCGAGCCCGTACGAGGCGCGCATGCCGTACGCGACGTGCCCCGGCGCCATCCCGAGCGCTTCGCGCAGGCGCCGGGCGGCGGGGGCGTTGAACGGTGGTGTCGGCTGGTTGGGCGTGACCTCGTGCTGCACGGCCACAAAGTAGGGGGTCGCGGGGCGCTTGGCTACAGTCCGCGCTCATCCCTTCACGGCTCCGCCCAGCGCGAAGCCCCCGCCGAAGCGCCGCGACACCAGTACGTACAGCAGCACCACGGGTGTCGAGTAGATGATGGAGAACGCCGCGAGCTGCCCGTACACGACGGTCCCGCGGTTGCCGAAGAAGTCGTTGATGCTCACCGACGCCGGCATCTGGTCGGGGGAGAGCAGCAGCATGAACGGGACGAAGAAGTTCCCCCACATCATCGCGAACGAGTAGACGGTGACGACCGCGACACCCGGCCCCATCAGCGGCAGCACGATCCGCACGAGTCCCTGGAAGGTGCTCGCCCCGTCCGTCCACGCCGCCTCCTCCAGCTCCTTGGGCACGCCGTCCATGAAGTTCTTCATCAGCCAGACGGCGAACGGGAGTTGGGACGCGGCGAAGAAGTAGATCGTGCCGGACAGCGTGTCGATCAGGTTCACCTGCACGAACAGCGCGTACACCGGGACCATCACCGCCGTGATCGGCAGACAGGTCGCGAACAGCGTCGTCGTGAGGAACGGGTTGTTCAGGCGCGAGCGGTACCGGGAGAGCGGATACGCCGCGAGCGCCGCGCAGCCGACCGTGAGGGCCGTCGCGCCGCCGCACAGGATCAGCGAGTTGAGCAGCGGCGTGAACGTGACGTCCGGCTTCAGGACGTCGTCGAAGTTCCCGAACGTGAACCGCTCGGGCCACTTCACCCGCAGATTCGCCCCGGCGTCGACCGACGACAGGACGACCCAGGCGAGCGGCAGCGCGAAGGCGAGCGCGACGACGAGCAGCGCCACGTCCGCCGTCAGTCTTCTCCGGATCCGGGTCCGCACCTCAGACCTCCTCGGTCCGCAGCAGCCGCATGTAGACCAGCGAGAACAGGGAGCCGACGACGAGCAGCAGCAGCGCCACCGCGGTGCCGTAGCCGATCATGCTCTTCTGGAAGGCCTGCTCGTACATGAACAGCGGCAGCGTCTGGCTGTGGTTGCCAGGACCGCCGCGGGTCATCACCCAGATCAGGCCGAAGACCGACAGGGTCTGCAGCGTGTTGAGCATCAGGTTCGTGCCGATGGAGCGGCGGATCATCGGCAGCGTGATGTGCCACAGCCGCTGCCAGGCGTTCGCGCCGTCCACCTCGGCGGACTCGGTGACCTCCGTCGGGATCTCGCCGAGCGCCGCCGAGTAGACGAGCATCGAGAAGGCGGTGCCGCGCCACACGTTCGCGAACGACACGGCGAGGATCGGCAGCGTGAACAGCCAGTTCTGACCGGGCAGTTGGAGCCAGTCGAGGATCGCGTTGAGGGTGCCCTCGCGCCGGAAGAACGCGTACAGGAGAAACCCGGCGACGACCTCGGGCAGCACCCACGCCGTCACCACGACGGCCCCGGTGACGGTGCGGACCGGCTTCGACGCGCGCTGCATCAGCGCCGCGAGCGCGAGGCCCAGCGTGTTCTGCCCGACGATCGACGACAGGAACGTGAAGACCAGCGTCAGCCAGACGGCGTTCAGGAACGCGGGGTCCTTGAACGCCGTCGCGAAGTTGTCGAAGCCGACGAAGGACGACTCCGCCTGCCCGGTCAACTGGAGGTCGGTGAAGGCGATGTAGACGCAGTACGCGATCGGCCCCGCGAGGAAGAGCGCCATGAGGACGGTCGCCGGGGCGATCGGTACGAGCCGGAGGACGGTTCTGCGACGGTTCACGGTGAGCCTGCTGTCTGCCTCGAGTCCCCTTCCGCTACGGCTTCTCGACGACCTTCCCGTCCGTGGCCGCCTTCACCTGCTCGTCGTACGTCGCCGCCGCCTTGTCGACCGACGCGTCCCCGGTCGTCACCGACTCCATGGCCTCCTGGATCGCCGTGGAGACCTTCGGGTACGCGGGGTAGGCGGGCCGGTAGTGGGTGCTCGCCACGAGGTCGGTGAAGAACTTGATGCCGGGCTGCGCCTTCACGTACGCCGGGTCCTCGGCCACGTCCTTGCGGACCGCGATCCCGGAGTTGGCGATGTACCAGCGCTGCGCGTTCTCCTTCGTCTGCATCGTCTTGACGAACTCGAAGGCCAGGTCGGGGTTGGCCGACTTGGCGGGGATCGCCCAGGTCCAGCCGCCGGACATCGAGACCTTGCCGGGCGCCTGCCCTTCTTGCGTCGGCATGTGCGCGAGGCCCAGCTTCTGCGACCACTCGGGCCATTCGTGGCCGCTGCCCTTGATCCAGTCCTGCGGCAGCCAGGAGCCGTCGAGGTTGATGCCGAGCTTCCCCTCGGGCAGCAGCTCGCCGCGCACCTGCGTGGGGAAGTTCGGGTCGAGGGCGTCGGCGGTGTCGGGCCCGAGCTTCTCCTTGTAGACCGTCTCCACGAACTCCAGGCTGTCCCTGAACGCCTTCGAGCCGGTGACCCACTTGCCGCTGCCCTTGTCGTAGAGCGGGTCGGCGGACCCGTCCCCGGTCCCGTACAGGAGCATCTGGAAGCCCTGCATCGTCGAGGCCTCGCCGGCCGGCTTGCCCGTGTAGACGTTCAGCGGGGTGACGCCGGGGACCTTCTTCTTGATGGCGCGGGCGGCGTCCAGGACCTCGTTCCAGTTCTTCGGCTGCCACGGCAGCGCGATCCCGGCCTTCCTCAGGATCGCCTTGTCGTACCAGAGGCCGCGGGTGTCGGTGCCGTCCGGGACGCCGTACGTCTTCCCGTCCCTGGCCTTCGCCGCCGTCTTCGCCGTGTCGATGAACTGGTCCCAGTCCTTCCACTTCCCCAGGTACGAGTCGAGGGGCTTCAGATATCCGCTGGCGATGTCGGAGTTGATGAGGAACGTGTCCTCGTAGACGAGGTCGGGCGCGGTCCTGGGGGAGCGGAGCATCTGCTGGAGCTTCGTGTAGTACTCCGCGTCCGGCGCCTTGATCGGGACGAACTCCACCTTCTTGCCGGGGTGCGCCTTCTCGAACTTCTTCTTCATCGCGGCCAGGTAGTCGTCCATGACCTTGACCTTGTTGTCCGTCGACTGCTTGAAGGAGACCTTGATGGTGTCCGCGTCGCTGCCGGACCCGCCGCCGCAGGCGGTGAGCGTCGCGGCGGCCAGCAGGACGGTGGCGGAGAGGAGCGGGGCGGTGGGACGCACGGGCACGACCTCCTACGGAGCATCGCGGGCTTCGTTGCCTCGCGGGGCTGCCGTGAAGGTATGAGCGGCGGCGATCAGGGTCAATGGGTGGTGCAAGTTAGGTTAGGCTAAGCTAAGTTGGTCTTCGGGTGGCGTCACAACGCCCCCGTCCGCAAAGGAGATTGACGCAGCATGCCTCGAATCACCCCCAGGATCCGCCGTTCCGCCGCCGTCGCCGTGGCCCTCGTCGCGGGCGCCACGCTCGCCCCCGCGGGCACCGCGAGCGCCTCCACCGGCCCCGCCACCGCCACCGCGCCGGTCACCAAAGGCCTCTACCAGTCGGCGTACTCGGAGCGGAACCACGCGCTGTGGACGACGTCGGCCGTGGGCCGTCCCCCGGTGACGACCTCCGCGCTCACCAAGCTCGACCCCGTCACGCTGAAGGTCGAGGCGACGTACACCCCGCCCGTCACCGACGCGACCACCGGGGCCGTCGAGGCCGTCTACGGCATCGCCGTCGACGACGAGCACAACACCGTGTGGGTCACCAACACCCGCGACAACTCCGTCGCCGTCTACAGCCAGCGCGACGGCTCCCACCTCGCCACGCTCCCGAACGTCGCCCACGCCCGCGAGATCGTCGTCGACGAACGGCACGACACGGTGTGGGCCAGCGGCTTCGGCGACGGCAGCGTCGTCGCCTTCGACAGCCGTACGTACAAGGAGAAGAAGCGCGTCACCGTCGACGGCGCGGGCCCCACCGGCCTCACCGTCAATGAACGCACCGGCACCGTCTACGCCGCCGACCTCACGAACGACCAACTCATCGAGGTCACCCGCAAGTCCACGAAGCCCCGCCTCATCCCGACCGGCGACGGCCCCATCTCCGTGACCCTCTCCAAGAACGGCCGCACCGCCTACACCGCCGACAACACCGCGGGCACCGTCTCCGTCGTCGACCTCGACAAGGGCCTCGTCGCCAAAACGATCCCGACCGGCGCCGGCACGCTCTCCGTCAGCGCCGACGACCGCTCCGGCAAGGTCGTCGCGGTCAACCGCACCGACGCGACCGCCACCGTCGTCGACCCGCGCAAGGGCTCCGTGGTCAAAAAGGTGAGCACGGGCGCCAACCCGAACCACGTCGAGGTCGCCCGCGGCACGGCCTACGTCGTCGACAAGTCGGGCACGGGCCCGTCCGGCGAGGACACGCTGACCCGCTTCCGCGTCCGCTGACGGGCTACTTCCAGGTGTAGATCAGCTCCGGCCGGCCCACCTGCCCGTACTGCGGGCTGCGCACGGCCCGGCCGGAGTCCACCAGATGCTCCAGATAGCGCCGGGCCGTGATCCGCGAGATGCCGACCGCCTCCGCCATCGCCGCCGCCGTCATGCCCTCGGGCACCGCGTCCCGCAACGTGGTCGTCACCCGCTCCAGGGTGGGCGCGCTCAGCCCCTTCGGCAGCGCGGCCGGCGCGGGCGACCGCAGCGCCGCGAGCGCCCGGTCCACCTCGTCCTGCCCCGCCGCCTCGCCGGACGTCGCGCGGTACTCGGCGTAGCGCACGAGCCGGTCCCGCAGCGTCGCGAACGTGAACGGCTTCAGCACGTACTGCACGACCCCCAGCGACACGCCCTCCCTGACCACGGCCAGGTCCCGCGCCGACGTCACCGCGACCACGTCCGCCTGATGCCCGGCGGCCCGCAACGAACGGGCGAGCGTGAGCCCGTGCCCGTCCGGCAGATGCAGGTCGAGCAACAGCAGATCCACCGGATTCCGGTCCAGGAACCGCCTGGCCTGCGCCGCGGAATGCACCTTCCCCACCGCCACGAAGCCGGGCACCCGCCCGACGTACAAGGCGTGCGCATCAGCCGCGACCGGGTCGTCCTCGACGACGAGGACCCGGATCCTGTCGCGCTCGACGTCACTCACGGGCACTTCCCTCCACACTCACCGCGGCCCGACGGGCCGAGCCGATCGGGACCCGGACCGTGAACTCCGCCCCGCCTTCCACCGCCCGCTCAAGATCCAGCCCACCCCCGCACCGCGTCAACGCCTGCCGCACCAGCGCAAGCCCCAAGCCACGCCCCCCGGCCCCCGACGGCTTGGTCGACCACCCCCGCTCGAAGACGGAGTCGACATGCTCCGGGTCCACGCCGGGCCCCGTATCGGAAACCCGCAACAACAACACGTCCCCGTCCGCCCGCGCCGTCACCGTCACCCGCGCCCCCGGCGACCCCTGCGCCGCGTCCACCGCATTGTCGACGAGGTTCCCCAGCACCGTCACCAGGTCCCGCGCCGACAGCGCCTGCGGCAGCAACCCGTCGTCGATCCGCGTGTCCGCCGACACCACCAGCTCCACCCCGTGCTCATTGGCCTGCGCCGCCTTCCCCAGCAGCAGCGCGGCCAGCACCGGCTCGTTCACCGCCCCCACGACCTGATCGGTCAACGCCTGCGCCAGCTCCAGCTCCGCCGTCGCGAACTCCACCGCCTCGTCCGACCGGCCCAGCTCGATCAGCGAGACGACCGTGTGCAACCGGTTCGCCGCCTCGTGCGCCTGCGACCTGAGCGCCCGCGTGAACCCCCGCTCCGAGTCCAGCTCACCCATCACCGCCTGCAACTCCGTGTGATCCCTGAGCGTGACCACCGTGCCCCGCCGATCCCCGCTCGCCACCGGCGACGTATTGACGACGACCACCCGGTCGACCGTCAGATGCACCTCGTCGACGCGCGGCTCCGCCGCCAGCAACGCCCCCGTCAACGGCGCGGGCAGCCCGAGCTCGGCGACCGACCGCCCCACGACCTCGCCCTCCACACCGAGCAGCACCCGCGCCCCGTCGTTGATCAACGCGACCCGCCGCTGCCCGTCCAGCATCACCAGACCCTCGCGCACCGCGTGCAACGCCGCCTGGTGATACGCGTGCATCCGGCTCAGCTCGGTCGCGTTCATCCCGTGCGTATGCCGCCGCAGCCGCGCGTTGATGACGTACGTACCGATCCCGCCGAGCACCAGCGCCGCCAGCGCCACCCCGGCCACGGCGAGCACCTGACCCTGCGCCTGGGCCGTGATCTCGTCGATCGTGATCCCCGCACTGACCAGCCCGACGACCCGATGCCGCCCCTCGTCGTACACCGGCGTGACCACCCGCACCGAAGGACCCAGCGTCCCCGTGTACGTCTCCGAGAACGTACGCCCCTTCAACGCGGGCCCGATGTGCCCGAGGTAGCGCTCCCCGATCCGCCGCTCGTCCGGATGCGTCCACCGGATCCCGTCCGGATCCATGATCGTCACGAAGTCCACGCCCGTGTGCCGCTGCACCTCACGCGCGTACGGCTGCAACCGCCCGGTCGGATCGACCGCACCCGACGCCGCCTCCCGCACCGACGCCGCATCCGCGACCGACCGCGCCACGGCCGTCGCCTGCCGCCGCGCACTGCCCTCCGCCTGCCCCCGGTCACTGACGTACGTGAACAGCGCACACCCCGCCACCACGACGGCCACCAGCACGACCTGCATCGCGAAGAGCTGGCCCGCGAGGCTGCGGGGACGGGGGATACGCATGCGGGCCAGTCTGCCTCTTCGTATAAGCGCGAACTAAATGAACGGAAGGGTGACGGTGCTCACCGGGGGGAGAGATAGTCGCCAGGATTCGCAGGACGTGAGCCGCACGACCTGGTACGCCGACGTCGTCGTCAGGAGGAACCGTGGCCGACACAGAGACCACAGGGCCAGCAGCACCAGCGAAGCGGGACCGCACCCACTATCTCTACATCGCCGTGATCGTGGCGGTGCTGCTCGGCATCGCCGTCGGCTTCATCGCACCCGACTTCGCCAAGGAGCTCAAGCCCATCGGCACGGGCTTCGTGAACCTGATCAAGATGATGATCTCGCCCATCATCTTCTGCACGATCGTCCTGGGCGTCGGCTCCGTCCGGAAGGCCGCCAAGATCGGCAAGGTCGGCGGCCTCGCCCTCGGCTACTTCATCGTGATGTCGGTCGTGGCCCTCGCCATCGGCCTGCTCGTCGGCAACTTCCTGCACCCCGGTGACGGCATGCACCTCACCGAAGCGGTGAAGGGCGCCGGCCACACCGCCGCCGAAGAGGCCAACGAAGGCCCCGTCGACTTCATCCTCGGCATCATCCCGACCACCATGGTCTCCGCCTTCACCGGCGACTCCGTCCTCCAGACGCTGCTCGTCGCCCTGCTCGTCGGCTTCGCCCTCCAGGCCATGGGCCGCTCCGGCGAGCCCGTCCTGCGCGGCGTCGAGCACATCCAGAAGCTCGTCTTCCGGGTCCTCGGCATGATCATGTGGGCCGCCCCGGTCGGCGCCTTCGGCGCGATGGCCGCCGTCATCGGCGAAACCGGCCTTGACGCCCTCAAGGCCCTGCTCACGATCATGGTCGGCTTCTACGTCACGTGCGCCCTGTTCGTCGGCATCGTGCTGGCCGCGATCCTCCGCCTGGCCACGGGCTTCAACGTCTTCTCGCTCCTGAAGTACCTCGGCCGCGAGTTCCTGCTGATCCTCTCGACGTCCTCGTCGGAGTCGGCCCTGCCGCGCCTCATCGCCAAGATGGAGCACCTCGGCGTCTCCCGCCCGGTCGTCGGCATCACCGTCCCGACCGGCTACTCCTTCAACCTCGACGGCACCATGATCTACCTGACCATGGCGTCCCTCTTCATCTCCGACGCCATGGACCAGCCGATGTCCGTCGGCCAGCAGATCGGTCTGCTCCTCTTCATGATGATCGCGTCGAAGGGCGCCGCCGGCGTCTCCGGCTCCGGCATCGCCGTCCTCGCCTCCGGCCTCCAGTCCCACAAGCCGGCCCTGGTCGACGGCGTCGGCCTGATCATCGGCATCGACCGCTTCATGAGCGAGGCCCGCGCCCTCACCAACTTCGCGGGCAACGCCGTCGCCACGCTGCTCATCGGTACGTGGACCGGTGAGGTCGACCGGGACCGCGTGAAGCGCGTCCTCGCCGGCGACCTCCCCTTCGACGAGCGCACGCTCCTCGACTCCGCCACCGACGACTCCGACGGGGACGTCCCGACGCCGCGCGACGGCGGCACGAAGGAGCCGGTCGGAGCCTGAGCCTCCACCACCCTCCACCGGGCGGGGTCCGATGCGCACAGCCGCATCGGACCCCGCTTTTGTGTCGCTGGGGCGGGTGGCGTAGAGTCCTGCGAGTTGCCTTCACCGGCGACACCCCCCCCAACCAACAGCACGATCTCCCACCGGGATTGTTTTCGGCTGCCCGAATTCAATTCCAAAACCCCGATTAGCTTCGGGGCGGGAAATCCGCTAAAGTCTGGGACGTCGGAACGGCCCAACAGCCGCGAAGACAAAACCCCCGCCGACCGGGAATCGGGCCCGAAAGAGTCTGATAGAGTCGGAAACGCAAAACAGCAAGACCGAAGGGAAGCGCCCGGAGGAAAGCCCGAGAGGGTGAGTACGAAGGAAGCGTCCGTTCCTTGAGAACTCAACAGCGTGCCAAAAATCAACGCCAGATATGTTGATACCCCGTCTCCAGCATCCGCTGGGACGAGGTTCCTTTGAAAAGTCCTTCTTCGGAAGGCACACAGCGAGGACGCTGTGAACGGTCGGATTATTCCTCCGACTGTTCCGCTCTCGTGGTGTCACCCCGATTACGGGGAAACATTCACGGAGAGTTTGATCCTGGCTCAGGACGAACGCTGGCGGCGTGCTTAACACATGCAAGTCGAACGATGAAGCCCTTCGGGGTGGATTAGTGGCGAACGGGTGAGTAACACGTGGGCAATCTGCCCTGCACTCTGGGACAAGCCCTGGAAACGGGGTCTAATACCGGATGACACTCCTTCAGGCATCTGGAGGGGTTGAAAGCTCCGGCGGTGCAGGATGAGCCCGCGGCCTATCAGCTTGTTGGTGAGGTAGTGGCTCACCAAGGCGACGACGGGTAGCCGGCCTGAGAGGGCGACCGGCCGCACTGGGACTGAGACACGGCCCAGACTCCTACGGGAGGCAGCAGTGGGGAATATTGCACAATGGGCGCAAGCCTGATGCAGCGACGCCGCGTGAGGGATGACGGCCTTCGGGTTGTAAACCTCTTTCAGCAGGGAAGAAGCGAAAGTGACGGTACCTGCAGAAGAAGCGCCGGCTAACTACGTGCCAGCAGCCGCGGTAATACGTAGGGCGCAAGCGTTGTCCGGAATTATTGGGCGTAAAGAGCTCGTAGGCGGCTTGTCGCGTCGGTTGTGAAAGCCCGGGGCTTAACCCCGGGTCTGCAGTCGATACGGGCAGGCTAGAGTTCGGTAGGGGAGATCGGAATTCCTGGTGTAGCGGTGAAATGCGCAGATATCAGGAGGAACACCGGTGGCGAAGGCGGATCTCTGGGCCGATACTGACGCTGAGGAGCGAAAGCGTGGGGAGCGAACAGGATTAGATACCCTGGTAGTCCACGCCGTAAACGGTGGGCACTAGGTGTGGGCAACATTCCACGTTGTCCGTGCCGCAGCTAACGCATTAAGTGCCCCGCCTGGGGAGTACGGCCGCAAGGCTAAAACTCAAAGGAATTGACGGGGGCCCGCACAAGCAGCGGAGCATGTGGCTTAATTCGACGCAACGCGAAGAACCTTACCAAGGCTTGACATACACCGGAAAACCCTGGAGACAGGGTCCCCCTTGTGGTCGGTGTACAGGTGGTGCATGGCTGTCGTCAGCTCGTGTCGTGAGATGTTGGGTTAAG
Source organism: Streptomyces sp. SDT5-1 (assembly GCF_052245995.1). NCBI lineage: Bacteria > Bacillati > Actinomycetota > Actinomycetes > Kitasatosporales > Streptomycetaceae > Streptomyces > Streptomyces sp. SDT5-1. Next base: position 5,683,596 of record NZ_CM125963.1, read on the forward strand.
TCCCGCAACGAGCGCAACCCTTGTTCTGTGTTGCCAGCATGCCCTTCGGGGTGATGGGGACTCACAGGAGACCGCCGGGGTCAACTCGGAGGAAGGTGGGGACGACGTCAAGTCATCATGCCCCTTATGTCTTGGGCTGCACACGTGCTACAATGGCCGATACAATGAGCTGCGATACCGCAAGGTGGAGCGAATCTCAAAAAGTCGGTCTCAGTTCGGATTGGGGTCTGCAACTCGACCCCATGAAGTTGGAGTTGCTAGTAATCGCAGATCAGCATTGCTGCGGTGAATACGTTCCCGGGCCTTGTACACACCGCCCGTCACGTCACGAAAGTCGGTAACACCCGAAGCCGGTGGCCCAACCCCTTGTGGGAGGGAGCTGTCGAAGGTGGGACTGGCGATTGGGACGAAGTCGTAACAAGGTAGCCGTACCGGAAGGTGCGGCTGGATCACCTCCTTTCTAAGGAGCACTTCTAAGCCAAGCTTGCTTGGTTCAGAGGCCAGCATGCGAGCGAACGTCTCGCACTGGTTGCTCATGGGTGGAACGTTGATTATTCGGCACGCTCAGGATGAGGGCTGTTAGTACTGCTTCGGCGTGGAACGCAGATCGTCAACTGGGCGTGTTGGGCACGTTGTTGGGTGTCTGAGGGTACGGCCGCGAGGTCGCCTTCAGTGCCGGCCCCAGTGCACTCGAGCCGTAAGGCTTGGGGTGATGGGTGGTTGGTCGTTGTTTGAGAACTGCACAGTGGACGCGAGCATCTGTGGCCAAGTTTTTAAGGGCGCACGGTGGATGCCTTGGCACCAGGAACCGATGAAGGACGTGGGAGGCCACGATAGTCCCCGGGGAGTCGTCAACCAGGCTTTGATCCGGGGGTTTCCGAATGGGGAAACCCGGCAGTCGTCATGGGCTGTCACCCGCTGCTGAATATATAGGCAGTGTGGAGGGAACGCGGGGAAGTGAAACATCTCAGTACCCGCAGGAAGAGAAAACAACCGTGATTCCGGGAGTAGTGGCGAGCGAAACTGGATGAGGCCAAACCGTATACGTGTGAGACCCGGCAGGGGTTGCGTGTGCGGGGTTGTGGGATCTCTCTTGATCAATCTGCCGGTTGGTCGACGAGTGAGAAACCGTTGATGTAGGCGAAGGACATGCGAAAGGTCCGGCGTAGAGGGTAAGACCCCCGTAGCTGAAACGTTAGCGGCTCGTTTGAGAGACACCCAAGTAGCACGGGGCCCGAGAAATCCTGTGTGAATCTGGCGGGACCACCCGTTAAGCCTAAATATTCCCTGGTGACCGATAGCGGATAGTACCGTGAGGGAATGGTGAAAAGTACCGCGGGAGCGGAGTGAAATAGTACCTGAAACCGTGTGCCTACAAGCCGTGGGAGCGTCGGAACCAAGCTTGCTTGGTTCTCGTGACTGCGTGCCTTTTGAAGAATGAGCCTGCGAGTTTGCGGTGTGTTGCGAGGTTAACCCGTGTGGGGAAGCCGTAGCGAAAGCGAGTCCGAATAGGGCGATGTAGTAGCGCGCTCAAGACCCGAAGCGGAGTGATCTAGCCATGGGCAGGTTGAAGCGGAGGTAAGACTTCGTGGAGGACCGAACCCACCAGGGTTGAAAACCTGGGGGATGACCTGTGGTTAGGGGTGAAAGGCCAATCAAACTCCGTGATAGCTGGTTCTCCCCGAAATGCATTTAGGTGCAGCGTCGTGTGTTTCTTGCCGGAGGTAGAGCACTGGATAGGCGATGGGCCCTACCGGGTTACTGACCTTAGCCAAACTCCGAATGCCGGTAAGTGAGAGCGCGGCAGTGAGACTGTGGGGGATAAGCTCCATGGTCGAGAGGGAAACAGCCCAGAGCATCGACTAAGGCCCCTAAGCGTACGCTAAGTGGGAAAGGATGTGGAGTCGCAGAGACAACCAGGAGGTTGGCTTAGAAGCAGCCACCCTTGAAAGAGTGCGTAATAGCTCACTGGTCAAGTGATTCCGCGCCGACAATGTAGCGGGGCTCAAGCGTACCGCCGAAGTCGTGTCATTCATGCAATAGCCCCAACGGGTGCATGGATGGGTAGGGGAGCGTCGTGTGCCGGGTGAAGCAGCGCCGGAAGGTAGTTGTGGACGGTTCACGAGTGAGAATGCAGGCATGAGTAGCGATTCACACGTGAGAAACGTGTGCGCCGATTGACTAAGGGTTCCTGGGTCAAGCTGATCTGCCCAGGGTAAGTCGGGACCTAAGGCGAGGCCGACAGGCGTAGTCGATGGATAACCGGTTGATATTCCGGTACCCGCTGTGACGCGAAAGACATCGAATCCAGTGATGCTAAGGCCGTGAAACCGCCCGCGCCGGCTTTGCCGGTGGTGGGAGTGGTGGAGCCGCTGACCCAAGTTGGTAGTAGGTGAGTGATGGGGTGACGCAGGAAGGTAGTCCAGCCCGGGCGGTGGTTGTCCCGGGGTAAGGGTGTAGCCCGTGCGGTAGGTAAATCCGTCGCACATTGAGGGTGAGACCTGATGCCGAGCCGATTGTGGTGAAGTGGATGATCCTATGCTGTCGAGAAAAGCCTCTAGCGAGTTTCATGGCGGCCCGTACCCTAAACCGACTCAGGTGGTCAGGTAGAGAATACCGAGGCGTTCGGGTGAACTATGGTTAAGGAACTCGGCAAAATGCCCCCGTAACTTCGGGAGAAGGGGGGCCACTTCTGGTGATCACTCTTGCAGTGTGAGCTGGGGGTGGCCGCAGAGACCAGCGAGAAGCGACTGTTTACTAAAAACACAGGTCCGTGCGAAGCCGTAAGGCGATGTATACGGACTGACGCCTGCCCGGTGCTGGAACGTTAAGGGGACCGGTTAGTCACATTTCGGTGTGGCGAAGCTGAGAACTTAAGCGCCAGTAAACGGCGGTGGTAACTATAACCATCCTAAGGTAGCGAAATTCCTTGTCGGGTAAGTTCCGACCTGCACGAATGGCGTAACGACTTCTCGACTGTCTCAACCATAGGCCCGGTGAAATTGCACTACGAGTAAAGATGCTCGTTTCGCGCAGAAGGACGGAAAGACCCCGGGACCTTTACTACAGTTTGATATTGGTGTTCGGTTCGGCTTGTGTAGGATAGGTGGGAGACTTTGAACCCGGTACGCCAGTATCGGGGGAGTCGTCGTTGAAATACCACTCTGGTCGTGCTGGATGTCTAACCTGGGTCCGTGATCCGGATCAGGGACAGTGTCTGATGGGTAGTTTAACTGGGGCGGTTGCCTCCCAAAGGGTAACGGAGGCGCCCAAAGGTTCCCTCAGCCTGGTTGGTAATCAGGTGTTGAGTGTAAGTGCACAAGGGAGCTTGACTGTGAGACCGACGGGTCGAGCAGGGACGAAAGTCGGGACTAGTGATCCGGCGGTGGCTTGTGGAAGCGCCGTCGCTCAACGGATAAAAGGTACCCCGGGGATAACAGGCTGATCTTCCCCAAGAGTCCATATCGACGGGATGGTTTGGCACCTCGATGTCGGCTCGTCGCATCCTGGGGCTGGAGTCGGTCCCAAGGGTTGGGCTGTTCGCCCATTAAAGCGGTACGCGAGCTGGGTTTAGAACGTCGTGAGACAGTTCGGTCCCTATCCTCTGTGCGCGTAGGAATATTGAGAAGGGCTGTCCCTAGTACGAGAGGACCGGGACGGACGAACCTCTGGTGTGCCAGTTGTTCTGCCAAGGGCATGGCTGGTTGGCTACGTTCGGGAGGGATAACCGCTGAAAGCATCTAAGCGGGAAGCCTGCTTCGAGATGAGTATTCCCACCCCCTTTGAGGGGTTAAGGCTCCCAGTAGACGACTGGGTTGATAGGCCGGATCTGGAAGCACCGTGAGGTGTGGAGGTGACCGGTACTAATAGGCCGAGGGCTTGTCCTCAGTTGCTCGCGTCCACTGTGTTGGTTCTGAAACCACGAACAACCGTCGAAGCCATGGTTTCGGCTCCGGTTGTGTGTTTCATAGTGTTTCGGTGGTCATAGCGTGAGGGAAACGCCCGGTTACATTCCGAACCCGGAAGCTAAGCCTCACAGCGCCGATGGTACTGCAGGGGGGACCCTGTGGGAGAGTAGGACGCCGCCGAACTAATATTGCAGAAAACCCCCGTGCCATTCGGCACGGGGGTTTTCTGCGTTCACTACTGCGTCGAAATGTTGAGGCACATCCGCAGTTCCGCCATCGCCTCGGACGGTGCCGGGCCCTCCGCCGTGTCCGCGCGGTTCCACAGGTCCCGCAGGACCTCCTCCGGTGAACCGCTCACCGTCGCGTCCGCCGGCTGCCCGGCCCCGGTGCCGCCGTCCTCCACCGTGAACGTGGGACCCGGGCCCGTACGGATCAACCAGGAGGCGGGCGGTTCGGTGTCGGCCCGGACCTCGTACGTACGGCCCGGGGAGTCGGCCAGGGGTTCGCGGAAGTAGTCGGACCACTCGGTGACGGCGTACGCCGTGAAGACCTTCAGGAGTTCGTCGATACCGTCGATCGCCAGGTCGTCGGGGACGGGGGAGACCGGGCCGCCCGCGGCGAGTTCGGCGTCGATGCGGTGGACGACCGTCTCCTGGGCCATGCGGCGGATCCAGAAGCCGACCGTCTGGTCCGGGGCGTACCAGGTGCCCGAGGGGGCGTCGGGGGCGTGTGTGGTGAGGGCCGTGCGCAACTCCTCGTAGGCGCGGTCCAGGAGGGCGAAGGGCTCCTCGGTGTCCGTGCCCTTCGGCGGCCACTCCGGCTCGGTGCCCGGCGTCGCCGCGAGGACGGCCTCCGTCTTGTGCGCGTAGACCTGGCCCACGTGCCGCACCAGGTCGGTGGCCGTCCAGTCGGGGCAGCTCGGCACCTGGGCGGTCGGCGCCGACGCGGCGGCTGCCCTCAGGAGCGCGAAGTCGGCGGCCAGGCAGTCGAGGTACCGGGAGGCCGGCAGCGGTGTGCGTTCGTCGTGGCTCATGACCGCAACGTAGCGGCAGGCACTGACAATTGGCCGTGCGTCATGTGTGCGGCGCCGTCTGAGTACGTCACCTGAGTACGCGCACTCAGGTACGGGAACGGCTGTGCGCCTTGGATGGGAGCATGATCTCCGAACTCGTGGACGAGCCCGTCGCACCGCCCGCGCCGCGTCCCAGGACGTGGGTCGCCCCGCTGGTGTCCAGCCTGATCACGCTGCCCGCGGCCCTCGTGGCCCATGTGATCGCCGGGGCCTCGCAGATGGCGTGCGACGCGTGCTCGCCGGCCGTGGCGGTCCGGTTCGAGCGGAGCGTGGAGTGGGCGTTCACCGTCTTCGGGTGGGGGCTCACCGTGTCGCTCCTGACGCTCGCGACGGCCTGGCTGCTGCCGTGGGAGGAGCGGTTCGCGGGGCGGCGGATCGGGTTCTCGGTCGCGGCGCCGTTCGCCGTCGCGGCGACGTTCGTGCTGTTTCTCGCCCTCGTCGACTGGCCTTGACGTCAGCGGCAAGGTCTAACGTCTTCGGTATGCGCATCGGAGAGCTCGCCGCCCGCGCCGGTACGACGACGCGGGCGCTCAGGTACTACGAGTCGCGTGGGCTGCTGCCCGCGCGGCGCGGCAGCAACGGGTACCGGACGTACGACGACGCCGACCTGAAGGCCCTGCGGCAGATCCGTGTCCTCCAGGACTTCGGGTTCGACCTGGAGGAGACCCGGCCGTTCGTGGAGTGTCTGCGGGCCGGGCATCCGGAGGGCGATTCGTGTCCCGCCTCGCTCGCCGTGTACCGGAGCAAGGTGGCCGAACTCGATGCGCTGATCGGCGAGTTGACCGCCGTACGGGAGAAGGTCGGCGCGCAGTTGACGCGTGCCGAGCGGGCCATGGAGGCGCTGGCCGCGTCGCAGGAGACGGAGCCGCGCTGCGAACTGGGTGAGGCAGGGGAGACAGGATGACGCTGAGTGCCGTGACCGACGTGGACTTCGGGGAGCGGGTGCTGCGGGCCGGGCGACCGGTGCTCGTCGAGTTCACCGCGCGGTGGTGCGGGCCGTGCCGGCAGCTGGGGCCGGCCCTGGAGTCGGTCGCAGAGGAACAGCGGGGGCGGCTCGACGTCGTGGCCGTCGACGTCGACGTGAGTCCGGAGACGGCGGTGACGTACAACGTGCTGGGGACGCCCACGCTCATGGTGTTCAAGGACGGCGAGCCGGTGTGGTCGCGCGTCGGGGCCCGGTCCAAGCGGAAGCTGCTGGAGGAACTGGCAGAGCTTCCTTAGCGCCGGAGGAGCGCGACCGGCAATTGGAATTCAACCCCTGCCCGGGGTATATTCGGTGTTTCTGTGTGCCCACAGAAAAGGCCCCTCACTGGGGGCCAACAAAAACCACGGTACCGGGCAGGGAGTTGTTTTGTCAAGCCGGGACAGCCTGGAATTGCAGAAAGAACAGGAATACATCGACGCGCTCTACAGGCGCGTCGATGAACTGCGTGGCGTCGCCGCGGACTCCGTCCGTGACGCGATCACCCCGGTGGGGACCGGCCAGCAGGCCCGCCTCGAGCGGGACCTGCTGGTCGTCGAGCGTTCAGGTCTCCTTGCCGCGCTGAACGCGGTCGAGGGCTCGCTCTGCTTCGGTCGAATTGATCTCAAGCCCGAGGCCGATCAGGAAGACGGTGTCGCGCACCACATCGGCCGTATCGGAATTCGCGCCGACGACTCGGAACGCACGCCGATGCTGATCGACTGGCGGGCGCCCGTCGCCCGGCCTTTCTATCTCGCCACCGGTCATACGCCGATGGGTCTTCGCCGGCGCCGCCACCTCACGTTCGACGGGCGCACGGTCACCGAGCTGCACGACGAGATCCTCGACCTCGACGACGCGGAGCGCACCGGGTACGAGGACCCGACAGGCGACGCCGTGCTGCTCGCCGCGCTGAACTCGGCGCGCACCGGCCGCATGGGCGACATCGTGCAGACGATCCAGGCCGAGCAGGACCGCATCATCCGCCACCCGCACCCCGGCGTGCTGGTGGTCGAGGGCGGGCCCGGTACCGGAAAGACGGCCGTCGCGCTGCACCGCGCCGCGTTCCTGCTGTACGAGCAGCGGGAACTGCTCGCCAAGCGGGCCGTGCTGATCGTCGGCCCGAACCCGGCGTTCCTGAAGTACATCAGCGAGGTGCTCCCGGCCCTCGGCGAGACCGGCGTGCTGCTCTCCACGGTCGGCGAGCTGTTCCCCGGCGTGCACGCCACCGCGAAGGACACGCCGCGCGCCGCCACCGTGAAGGGCGCGGCGACCATGGCCGAGACGCTGCGCAGGGCCGTCGAGGACCGGCAGCGGCTGCCCGAGCCCGGCGCGCCGCTCGTGATCCCGCACGACGACGGCGATCTGATCCTCGACTGGGAGATCGCCTACGAGGCCCGGCAGGCGGCCCGCGACACGAAGCTGCCGCACAACCTGGGGCGCCCGCACTTCGCCTTCCGGGTGATCGACGCGCTCACCGAGCAGCTCACGGAGCGGCTCGGCGCCGACCCGTACGGCGGTCCGAACTTCCTGGGCCCCGACGACATCGCCCAGCTCGGCAAGGCCGTCGCGTCGAGCGCCGAGGTGCACGCGGCCATCGAGGAGCTGTGGCCTCAGCTCACCCCGCAGGGCTTCGTCGCCGACTACCTCGCCGACCCGACGCATCTGCCGGAGGACGACGCGGACGCGATCCGGCGCGCCGAGGGCGGCGAGTGGACGCTCGGAGACGTACCGCTGCTCGACGAGGCCGCCGAGCTGCTCGGGTACGACGACAGCGCCGAGCGGGCCGCCGCCGAGGCCGAGCGGCAGGAGCGGATCGCGTACGCGCAGGGCGTGCTCGACCTGTCCAAGGGGTCGGAGACGTACGAGTTCGAGGACGAGGACGAGTCGGAGGTGCTCGCCGCGCACGACATCGTCGACGCCGACCGGGTCGCCGGCTGGTACGAGGAGGAGGACCACCGCAGCGCGGCCGAGCGGGCCGCCGCGGACCGGACCTGGGCGTTCGGGCACATCATCGTCGACGAGGCGCAGGAGCTGAGCCCGATGGCGTGGCGGCTGCTCATGCGCAGGTCGCCGACGCGGTCGATGACGCTGGTCGGCGACCCCGCGCAGACCTCCGAGGAGGGCAGCGTCGGCGCCTGGGCGGACATCCTCGAGCCGTACGTCGAGGACCGCTTCGAGCACACCCGGCTCGGCGTCAACTACCGGACGCCGTCCGAGATCATGGACGTCGCGGCGGCGGTCCTCCGGGACGCCCACCCGGGCTACGAGCCGCCGTCGTCCGTGCGGTCGACCGGGGAGCGGCCGTGGGTGCTGCGTGCCGACGACGTCGTGGAGGCGACGGCCAAGGCCGCCGTCGAGCGGATTCCCGAGGAGGGGCGGCTCGCGGTGATCGCGCCGCGGCGGCTCCACGAGGGGCTGGCCGCCAGGCTGCCCGGGGTCGTCGCCGGGGGTGAGCCCGATCTCACGCGGCACCTCGTGCTGCTCGATCCGCGGCAGGCCAAGGGGCTCGAGTTCGACCGGGTGATCGTGGTCGAGCCCGGTGAGTTCGGGGTGAGCGATCTGTATGTGGCCTTGACTCGGGCCACGCAGGATCTTGGTGTGGTGCACGAAGGGGAGTTGCCGGAGGCGTTGGGGGCGGCGCTGCGGTAGGGCCGCGGTGGGGTGGGGGTGTTGATTCCCCCACCCCGTCCCTTCCCGAAACCGGGGGGATCAGGGGCGCAGCCACACCGTTGCCAGGGGCGGCAGCGTGAGGGCGATGCTTGCCGGGTGGCCGTGGGCGGGGGTGTCCGTCGGTTTGATCGGGTCGCGGTTTGTGACGTCGCCGCCGCCGTAGCGGGACGCGTCCGTGTTGAGGGTCTCGTGCCATGCGGGGATGTCGTCGGGGACGCCCAGGCGGTACGCGTGGCGGACCACCGGGGAGAAGTTGGAGACCGACAGGAGCGGGGTGCCGTCGGCGGCGTGGCGGAGGAACGCGAAGACGTTGTCCTCGGCCGCGTCTCCCGCGATCCACGAGAAGCCCGCGGGGTCCGTGTCCCGTTCCCACAGGGCGGGTGCCGCGCGGTAGCGCGCGTTCAGGTCGCGTACGAGCTCGCGCACGCCCCGGTGGTCCGGTTCCGCGCCGTACGCCGGGTCGAGCAGCCACCAGTCAGGGCCGTGCGCCTCGGACCATTCGGCGCCCTGGGCGAATTCCTGGCCCATGAAGAGGAGTTGTTTGCCGGGGTGGGCCCACATGAAGGCCAGGTAGGCGCGGAGGTTGGCGCGTTGCTGCCACCAGTCGCCGGGCATTTTGGACACGAGGGAGCGTTTGCCGTGGACGACCTCGTCGTGGGAGATGGGCAGGACGTAGTTCTCGCTGTAGGCGTACACCATGGAGAAGGTCATCTCGTTGTGGTGGTACCGGCGGTGCACGGGTTCGTGGCTCATGTAGTCGAGGGAGTCGTGCATCCAGCCCATGTTCCATTTGAGGCCGAAGCCGAGGCCGCCGAAGCCGGTGGGCCCGGTGTGGTGGGTGGCGCGGGTGACGCCGTCCCAGGCGGTGGATTCCTCGGCGATGGTGACGACGCCGGGCACCCGCCGGTAGAGGGTGGCGTTCATTTCCTGGAGGAAGGCGACGGCGTCGAGGTTCTCCCGGCCGCCATGGCGGTTGGGGGTCCACTGGCCGTCCTCGCGGGAGTAGTCCAAATACAGCATGGAGGCGACCGCGTCGACGCGCAGGCCGTCGATGTGGAACTCCTCGCACCAGTACAGGGCGTTGGCGACCAGGAAGTTGCGGACCTCGGTGCGGCCGTAGTCGAACTCGAGGGTGCCCCAGTCGGGGTGGGCGGCGCGGGCCGGGTCCTCGTGCTCGTACAGGGGGCGGCCGTCGAACTCGGCCAGGGCCCAGTCGTCGCGGGGGAAGTGGGCGGGCACCCAGTCCATGAGGACGCCGATGCCGGCCTGGTGGAGGGCGTCGATGAGGTGCTTGAAGTCGTCGGGGGTGCCCAGGCGGGCGGTGGGGGCGTAGAAGCCGGTGACCTGGTAGCCCCAGGAGCCGCCGAAGGGGTGCTCGGCCACCGGCAGGAACTCCACGTGCGTGAAGCCGAGTTCGGATACGTAGGCGGGCAGCTGCTCGGCCAGTTGACGGTAGGTCAGGCCGGGGCGCCAGGACGGCAGATGCACCTCGTACACCGAGAACGGCGACTCGTGCACCGGACGCGCCGACCGCTGCTCCAGCCACGCCGCGTCGCGCCAGGTGTGGTGGGAGGCGTGCACCACCGACGAGTTGGCGGGGGGCTCCTCGGTGCGGGTGGCCAGCGGGTCGGCGCGCATCGTCCTGGTGCCGTCGGGGCGGGTGATCTCGTACTTGTAGAGCTCGCCCTCGCCGATGTCCGGCACGAACAGCTCCCAGACGCCGGTCGAGCCGAGGGAGCGCATGCTGTGGGCCGCGCCGTCCCAGAAGTTGAACGTGCCGACGACGCGGACACCGCGGGCGTTCGGCGCCCACACGGTGAAGCGGGTGCCCTGGATCCCCTGGTGGGTCATGGGGTGAGCGCCGAGCGCAGTCCACAGCTCCTCGTGGCGGCCCTCGCCGATCAGGTGCAGGTCGAGTTCGCCGAGGGAGGGGAGCAGGGCGTACGCGTCCGCGATCCGCTGGGTCGTCTCGGCGTACGTGATCTCCAGCTCGTACGAGGGTGGGATCTCGCGGAGCTGGAGCAGCGCGGAGAAGAAGCCGTCGCCGTCGTCGTGGAGGTCGGCGTGCAGGCCCTCCGGGGTGGTGACGGCGACGTGGCGGGCGTAGGGGCGCCAGGTGCGGAAGGCGATGCCGGCGTGGGTGGGGTGTGCGCCGAGCACTCCGTGCGGGTTGTGGTGGGTCGCGGTCAGGAGTCGCTCGCGGTCGTCCGGGGGGACGGGGGACGGGGGCGGTGTGGTGGTCGTCGGGCGGCGGGTCACGGTGGGGCCTCCTTGGGGGCCGTCGTGGGTGGTCCGGTTCGCGTGTGGTGCCGTTTTGTCGGAGGTCGCCCCCTCCTCCCCTTCCCGTCCCGTCCCCGGGGGCTGCGCCCCCGGACCCCTCGCCCCCAAAGGACAGCTACTCGGCCAGGTGCTGCAGCGCTGCCAAGGGGACCTTCAGCCAGTCCGGGCGGTGGCGGGCCTCGTAGAGGGACTCGTAGATCGCCTTGTCCGTTTCGTAGGCGCGCAGGAGGACCGGGGAGGTGCGGGGGTCCGTGCCGGTCACCTGGGCGTAGCCGTCGCAGTAGGCGGCGCGGCAGGAGCGGGACCAGTCCGACTGGGGGGAGGCGTAGTCGAAGGAGCGGAGCATTCCGGCGATGTCGCGGTGGACGGGGTGCGGGAGGCGGCGTTCGGCGAGGGGGCGGGACGGTTCGCCCTCGAAGTCGATCAGCTTCCAGGCGCCGGACGGTTCGCGCAGGCACTGGCCGAGGTGCAGGTCGCCGTGGATCCGCTGGGCCTGCCAGGTGCGGCCATCGGCGCCGAGCCGGGCGAGCGCGTCGAACGCGGAGCGGAGCCCGGGGACGTGAGGGAGCAGCGCGGGGACCTGCTGGGCCGTGGCCTCCAGGCGGTGCGTCATGGACGCGGCGAGCTGCTCGATGTGGGCCCGTGTGTATGTGACCGTGGGCAGCGCGCGGGCCAGGGCCGTGTGCACCTCCGCGGTGGCGCGGCCGAGGTCGCGGGCCTGCGCCGTGAAGTCCTGCTGGTTGGTGAGGTGCTTGAGGGCGAGGTCCCAGCCGTCGGCGGCGCCCTTGAGGAAGGGCTGGAGGAGGCCGAGCGTGGTGGGGGCCGTGTGGTCGCTCTCGCGGGTCTCGAACCAGGCGACGGGCGTCGGCACGCGGTCGCAGTTCTCGCGGGCGAGCGCGAGGGGGAGTTCGAGGTCGGGGTTGGTGCCGGGGACGACCCGGCGGAACACTTTGGCTATCAGTGTGTCGCCGTACACCACCGAGGAGTTGGACTGTTCGGCCATGAGCGGGCGGGGCGGCAGGTCGCGCGGCACCTCGCCGTGCGGGCCGCGGTGGAAGCGGAGGGCGCCGAGCGCCCCGGGTATCCGGAGCCGTTCGAGGAGGACGGCGCTGTGCCGCGGGTCCTGGAGCGCCTCGTACGCGGTGCGGCCTGCCAGCGGGCCGTGCGTGACGTGGCCGATGACGGCGGGCGCGAGGTGCGGGGCCGCGGCCTCGGCGGTGCCGATGAGCAGCTGGTAGCGGTCGCCGGGGCCTTCCTCGTCGGCGGGTGGCTGGTGGACGCGGACGAGGAGGTGCAACAGGCCCGCGTCCGGGAGCAGTTCGGTGACGGACTCCAGGGTGAAGCCGGTGACCGGGCGTCCCTTGCCCGCGAACCAGCGCCGGCGCGGCAGCCAGGCGCGCAGCAGCGGGTCGAGCGAAGGGAGCAGGTCGTCCACCGGCTGTGCGGTGGGCCGGGTGGTGGCTTCCGACATGGTGTCGCGTCCTTTCCCCGGGATGTGGAGAGTGCCCAGGGCGGGGCGGCGAAAACCGCCCCGCCTTGTCGCTATTCGCCCATTTCGTTGCGCAGCCTGAACCAGTAGAAGCCGTGTCCGCCGAGGGTGAGGAGGTAGGGGAGTTCACCGATGGCGGGAAAGCGGACGCCGCCGATCAGCTCGACCGGGTGGCGGCCGTCGTACGTCCGCAGGTCGAGCTCGGTGGGCTGCGCGAAGCGGGAGAAGTTGTGCACGCACAGCACCAGGTCGTCCCCGTACTCGCGCAGGAACGCGATCACGGCCGGGTTGGAGGAGGGGAGTTCGGTGTACGAGCCGAGGCCGAAGGCGGGGTTCTGCTTGCGGATCTCGATCATGCGGCGGGTCCAGTGCAGCAGCGAGGAGGGCGAGGACATCGACGCCTCGACGTTGGTGACCTGGTAGCCGTAGACCGGGTCCATGATGGTCGGGAGGAACAGGCGGCCGGGGTCGGAGGACGAGAAGCCGGCGTTCCTGTCGGGGGTCCACTGCATCGGGGTGCGGACGGCGTCGCGGTCGCCGAGCCAGATGTTGTCGCCCATGCCGATCTCGTCGCCGTAGTAGAGGATCGGGGAGCCGGGCAGGGACAGGAGCAGGGCCGTGAAGAGTTCGATCTGGTTGCGGTCGTTGTCGAGGAGCGGTGCCAGGCGGCGGCGGATGCCGATGTTGGCGCGCATCCGTGGGTCCTTGGCGTACTCCGCGTACATGTAGTCGCGTTCCTCGTCGGTGACCATTTCGAGGGTCAGCTCGTCGTGGTTGCGCAGGAAGATGCCCCACTGGCAGCCGGATGGAATGGCCGGAGTCTTGGCGAGGATCTCGGAGACGGGGTGGCGGGATTCGCGGCGCACCGCCATGAAGATGCGCGGCATGACCGGGAAGTGGAACGCCATGTGGCACTCGTCGCCGCCGGAGGGGAAGTCGCCGAAGTAGTCGACGACGTCCTCGGGCCACTGGTTCGCCTCCGCCAGCAGGACGACGTCGGGGTACTGGGCGTCGATCTCCTTGCGGACCCGCTTGAGCATCTCGTGCGTGGCCGGCAGGTTCTCGCAGTTCGTGCCCTCCTGCGCGTACAGGTACGGGACCGCGTCGAGGCGGAAGCCGTCGATGCCCAGGTCCAGCCAGAACCGCAGCGCGGCCAGGATCTCCTCCTGCACGGCCGGGTTCTCGTAGTTCAGGTCGGGCTGGTGGGAGAAGAAGCGGTGCCAGTAGTACTGCTTGCGCACCGGGTCGAAGGTCCAGTTCGACGCCTCGGTGTCGACGAAGATGATCCGCGCGTCACCGTACTGCTTGTCGTCGTCGGCCCACACGTAATAGTCGCCGTACGGGCCGTCCGGGTCCGAGCGGGACTGCTGGAACCACTCGTGCTGATCGCTCGTGTGGTTCATGACGAAGTCGATGATCACGCGCATGCCGCGCTGGTGCGCCGCGTCCACGAACTCCACGAAATCCGCGAGGTCGCCGAATTCGGGGAGCACCGACGTGTAGTCGGAGACGTCGTAACCGCCGTCCCTGAGCGGCGACTTGAAGAACGGTGGCAGCCACAGGCAGTCCACGCCGAGCCACTGGAGATAGTCCAGCTTTGCCGTGATGCCCTTGAGGTCGCCGATGCCGTCGCCGTTGCTGTCCTGGAAGGACCGCACCAGGACCTCGTAGAACACGGCACGCTTGAACCAATCGGGGTCCCGGTCCTTCGCAGGGGTGTCCTCGAAGGTGTCCGGGACGGGTTCGTTCATCATCATGGTGTGGGTGACCCTCCGATTCCCATGTCCCGTCAGATCCTGGGAATTCATCGCGGCGTGGCCGGGTGCGGGACGACGAGGATGTGCGCGGGCGTGCGGCCCGGCTCCAGGCGCACGTAGTTCGTCCTGCCCCAGTGATAGGTGTCGCCGGTGAGTTCGTCGCGTACCGGCACGGACGGGTGCCAGTCGAGCCCCAGGCGCGGCATGTCCAACGACACCGTGGCCTCCTGGGTGTGGTGCGGGTCGAGGTTCACGACGACCAGAACCGTGTTCGAACCCTGCCCGGTCCGGGCCGACTTGGAGAACACCAGCACCGCGTCCTTGTCCGCGTGATGAAAGTGCACCCCGCGCAGCGTGCGCAGCGCCGGGTTGCGGCGCCTGATCGCGTTCAGCTCCGTGATCAGCGGGGCGATGGTGCGGCCCTCCCGCTCGGCCGCCGCCCAGTCCCGCGGACGCAACTGGTACTTCTCCGAGTCCAGATACTCCTCGCTGCCCGCCCGCAGCGCAGTGTTCTCGCACAACTCGTACCCGCTGTAGACCCCCCACGTCGGCGACAGCGTCGCCGCCAGCACCGCCCGCAACTCGAACGCCGGACGGCCGCCCTCCTGCAACACCTCATGCAAAATGTCCGGGGTGTTCACGAAGAAGTTCGGCCGCATGTACGCCGCCGCCTCCCCCGCCAACTCACTCACATAGTCCGTGAGTTCACTCTTCGTGGTGCGCCAGGTGAAGTACGTGTACGACTGCTGGAAACCGATCGCGGCCAGCGTGTGCATCATCGCCGGACGCGTGAACGCCTCCGCCAGAAAAATCACATCCGGGTCGGTCGCGTTGATGTCGGCGATCACCCGCTCCCAGAACACCACCGGCTTGGTGTGCGGATTGTCGACCCGGAAGATCCGCACCCCGTGCCCCATCCACAGCCGCAGGATCCGCACCGTCTCCGCGACCAGCCCCGGCATATCCGCATCGAACGCGATCGGATAGATGTCCTGGTACTTCTTCGGCGGATTCTCCGCATACGCGATCGACCCGTCCGGGCGGTGGTGGAACCACTCCGGATGCTTGTCCACCCACGGATGATCCGGCGAACACTGCAGCGCGAAATCCAGGGCCACCTCCATGCCCAGCTCCCGCGCCCGCCCCACGAAATGATCGAAGTCGTCGAAGGTGCCCAGGTCCGGATGGATCGCGTCGTGCCCGCCCTCGTGCGAACCGATCGCCCACGGCACCCCCACATCGTCCGGACCCGGCGACAGCGAGTTGTTCGGCCCCTTGCGGAAGGTCCGGCCGATCGGGTGCACCGGCGGCAGATACACCACGTCGAACCCCATCCCCGCGATCGCCGGAAGCCGACGCTCCGCCGTCCGGAACGTCCCGCTCACCGGCGCCTCACCCGGCCGCACCACCGCCCCCTCAGAGCGCGGAAAGAACTCGTACCACGACCCGAACAACGCCCGCTCCCGCTCGACCAGAAGCGGCAACTTCCCGCTGCGCGTGACGTGTTCGCGCAGTGGATGGCGGGCCAGCGTGCGCCGTACGTCGGGGGCGAGCGCGGCGGCGAGCCGGGAGGCGGCGGGGCGTGTCTCGTCGCGGAGCGCGGCGGCGGCCCGCACAATCGTTTCGCGGAGCGGCGCGGGGACGCCCTTGGCGGCGCGCTCGTGCAGCAACGCGCCCTCCTCCAGGACGAGTTCGGTGTCGATGCCCGCCGGAATCTTGATCTTCGCCGTGTGCCGCCACGTCGACACGGGGTCCCCCCATGCCTCGACCCGGAACGACCAGTGCCCCGTCGCGTCGGGGGTGACCTCGGCGCCCCAGCGGTCGGTGCCGGGCGCCAGCTCGCGCATCGGGATCCACGGCCCCGGTTCGCCGTCGGGGCCGCGCAGCACGACGTTCGCGGCGACGGCGTCGTGCCCCTCGCGGAACACGGTCGCCGTCACCATGAAGGTCTCGCCGACCACGGCCTTCGCCGGGCGCCTGCCGCGCTCGACGACGGGTCGGACGTCGCGTACGGGAATGCGCCCCATGACGGTGCGCGGTGTCGTGGGCGTAGAGCGTTGTGTGGGCATGACCGCTCCTGTCCGCGGGGAATTCGGGGGTGCGGAGACGAGATTCGGGGAGAGGGCCGTGCGATGAAGCCGTGCGGCGTACCGGGGGAGCCTTCCACGCTCCATCGGCGGGCAATCCGTGTCGTACCAACTACTCGTCACTACTCGCGCGTAAGGGAACACATAAGACCGGTCCCGCCGAAATCGACGGGACCGGACCATGAACTCACCGTCCTTCTACGGCCTGTCGGCCGCGTCGTCGACCTGGAGCAGCTTGTCGGGCGAGCCCACGCCCGCGTCCGTCACCCTGCCCGGTGCGGCGCGCTCGGCCAGCGCCCTGCCGACCTCGGCGGGCGTGGCCCCCGCGTGGTCGGCGAGGTACAGCGCGGCCGCGCCCGCGGCGTGCGGTGACGCCATGGACGTGCCGGAGAAGGTGGCCTTCCCCGAGTCGCTCGCGTACGAGGCGGAGGTGATGCCCACCCCGGGCGCGAACAGGTCGAGACGGGTACCCCAATTGGAGAAGCTCGCACGTGCGTCCTTCTTGTCGCTCGCGCCGACCGTGATCGCTTGCTTCACGCGGGCGGGCGAGTACAGCTCGGCGGGCATTCCGTCGTTGCCCGCGGCGACCGTGTACGTGACGCCCGACGCGATGGAATTGCGGACGGCGGCGTCGAGTTGGGCGTTGGCGTAGCCGCCGAGGCTCAGGTTGGCGACGGCCGGCTTCTGGGCGTGCCGTGTCACCCAGTCGATGCCGGCGAGCACCTGCGCCGTGGTGCCCGAGCCCTCGTCGTCGAGGACCCGCACGGCGACCACGTCGGCCTGCTTGGCGACGCCGTACTTCTCGCCCGCGACGGTTCCCGCCACGTGCGTGCCGTGCCCGTTGCCGTCCTGCGCCACGGAGTCGTTGTCGACGAAGTCCCAGCCGCTGGTGGCCCGGCCGCCGAAGTCGCGGTGGGTGGCGCGGACTCCGGTGTCGATGACGTAGACGTGCACGCCCTCGCCCGCGGACTCGGGCCACGTGTACGCCTTGTCGAGCGGCAGATCGGGCTGGTCGACGCGGTCGAGGCCCCACGACGGCGGGTTCTTCTGCGTGTGGTCCATGGCGATCCGGGAGTCCTGGACGACCGACGCGACGTTCCCGTCGGCGGCGAGCCGCCCGGCCTGGTCCTTGCCGAGGGTCACCGCGTACCCGTTGAGCGCCTTGCTGTAGGTGTGGCGGATTTTCGCCCCGTACTTCGCCGCGAGGTCCTTGCCCGCGGCGGACGGGGCCTTCGTGTCCCCCTTCAGTGTCACGATGTAGCTGCCCGCTATGGAGCCGGGCTCCCCGGCGCCGGATATCCGTCCCGTCGCGGGGGCGGCGTCCGCGGGCAGGGTGATGGCCGAAAGCACCGCGACCGTGGCGACCGCGACGAGCCCGGGGGCCCAGCGCGTCCGTCGCCTCCGCGTCACTCGCACGGTCCCTGCCATGGGTGAGTTCCCCTCCTCAACACGGCGCGCTCTCACGCCAGTTGGCAGCCTCTCGTGCGGTGTGAAGCGCCACAAGGAGGTACGAGGTGGCGGAATCGGCCATATCCCCCTTGGCGGGAGGGGCGGGAGCGGCCGATGATGACCCCGTGTCGATCATTCACCGCACCACACTGAAGCCCACGAAGCTCGAACTCCTCGCCGAGTGGCTGCCGAAGCAGCCCTGGTACCAGGGGTCGGGGGCCCCGGACCTCGCCAAGGCCGGCGGGTTCCGCCTCGACGACCCGGCGGGCGAGGTCGGCCTCGAGTTCATGGCCGCCACGGACACCTCGGGCCCCGAGCCCGTTACGTACCACGTGCCGATGGCCTACCGCGGCGCCCCGCTGGAGGGCGCCCCCGACGACGCGCTCATCGGCACCGTCGAGCACGGCGTCCTCGGGAAGCGCTGGGTGTACGACGGGGCGAAGGACCCGGTCCTCGTACGGGAGTTGACCGCCCTGCTGAAGGGCGAGGTGCCCGCGCACGCGCAGAGCGTCGACGGGGAGCTCGACCCGACCGTGCACGCCCGCGCCACCGTTGATGACGTGCGCCCCGAGATCGTGCGCGTCCTGGCGGCCGGTTCGACGGTGCCCGACGACGCGCTCGGCGAGGTGACCGCCGAGTGGGAAGCGGAGGACGGGCGGCGGGTCCGTGGGGTTTTCGTGGTGGTCCGCGCCGGCTGACGACCTCTGGGCGTTGCGTGCCTCTGGGTGATCATGAAATCTGACATCGTGGGAAGGTCGCCGACGACCTGAGGCGACGACTTCCTGCACCGACGTCCGAATGGTTTGGATGTGGTTTTTTGATCTGGGGGGCAACACGCATGACAGCGACCCGACGTCCGCGGCGCCTGGCACGCATCCTCACGGGAGCGGCCCTCGCGGTGGGCGCGCTGCTCGGGGCGGCCGCGGCACCCGCGGCGGCCGCCGACCCCAACCCCGAGGCCTCCGTCACCTACCAGAACGTCGGCACCAGTGTCGGCGTCCGGGTGGCGCTGACGCAGGCCGGCACGTACCTCGGCCAGGTCGAGTTCGACCCGGCCGAGCAGCAGCTGCGCGTCCTCGACACGCTGAACGACGACGACACGTTCTACGTGCACGTCTCCTCCACGCAGGGCGGTGTCCGGCACAACCTGGGCACCTACTCGGCGCCCGGCAGTGAGGCGCCCGTGGACTCCCTCGTGAAGGACTTCGACCTGCCGAAGGGCACGCCCCTCGACATCGAGGTCTACGACGACGCGGCCCTCACCGACTACATCGGCGGGGCGCGCGGCACCGGGGCGGCCATCGCCTAGCAGCGGCCTTCACGGCATCCGCGGACGGCGGTCCGGGCGCGCACGGCGCGTGCCCGGGCCGCCGTCCGCGTTCCGGCGCCCCGGCACGCGCCGTGGCCCGCGGCGCGGAGGGGCCGCTACCGTCGGGGGCACGACCCAGGCATCCGACGCGCAACCGCAGAGGTGAGCACGTGAAGGCCATCCGTCGATTCACCGTCCGCCCGGTCCTGCCCGAACCCCTCGCCCCGCTGCACGACCTGGCGCGCAATCTGCGCTGGTCCTGGCACGCGGGGACGCGCGACCTGTTCGCCGCCGTCGACCCGGAGCGCTGGGCCGCGTCCGGCGGCGATCCGCTGCGGCTGCTCGGCAGCGTTCCGCCCGAGCGGCTCGCCGCGCTCGCGGGCGACGAGGACTTCCTGGCGCGGCTGAGCGAGGTCGCCGACGATCTGCGCGGCTATCTGCACGACGACCGCTGGTACCAGGAGCGGGCGCGCCAGTCCGAACTCCCGTCCGGCATCGCCTACTTCTCGCCGGAGTTCGGCATCACGGCCGCGCTGCCGCAGTACTCGGGCGGCCTCGGCATCCTCGCGGGCGACCACCTCAAGGCGGCCAGCGACCTCGGGGCTCCGCTGATCGGCGTAGGGCTCCTCTACCGGCACGGGTACTTCCGGCAGTCGCTGTCGCGGGACGGCTGGCAGCAGGAGACGTACCCGGTCACCGACCCGAACGAGCTGCCGCTGACGCTGCTGCGGGAGCCCGACGGCACGCCCGCGCACCTCGCGCTCGCCCTGCCCGGCGGGCGGCGGCTGCTCGCCCGGGTGTGGCAGGCGCAGGTCGGCCGGGTGCCGCTGCTCCTGCTCGACTCGGACGTCGAGGAGAACGACGTCCACGAGCGCGAGGTGACCGACCGGCTCTACGGTGGCGGCAGCGAGCACCGGCTGCTCCAGGAGATGCTGCTCGGCATCGGCGGGGTGCGCGCCGTCCGCGCGTACTGCCGGATCAGCGGGCATCCGGCGCCCGAGGTGTTCCACACGAACGAGGGGCACGCGGGCTTCCTCGGCGTCGAGCGGATCGCCGAACTCGCCGAGCAGGGCCTCGACTTCGACGCGGCCCTGGAGGCCGTGCGGGCGGGCGCCGTCTTCACCACTCACACCCCCGTGCCGGCCGGTATCGACCGCTTCGACCGGGAGCTCGTCGCCCGCCACTTCGGCGCCACCGCCGAGCTGCCCGGACTCGACGTGCAGCGGATCCTCGGCCTCGGCATGGAGACGTACGCGGGCGGCGACCCGAACGTCTTCAACATGGCGGTGATGGGCCTGCGGCTCGCCCAGCGCGCCAACGGCGTCTCCACGCTGCACGGCTCGGTCAGCCGCGCCATGTTCGCGGGCCTGTGGCCGGGATTCGACGTCGAGGAGGTGCCGATCGCGTCGGTGACCAACGGCGTGCACGCGCCCACCTGGGTCGCGCCCGAGGTGTACCGGCTCGGCGCCCGGCAGATCGGCGAGCGGCGCACCGAGGACGCCCTGTCGGTCGGCGGCTCGGACCGCTGGGACGCCGTCGGCGAGATCCCCGACCGGGACATCTGGGAGCTGCGCGGCGAGCTGCGCCGTCAGCTCGTGGACGAGGTGCGCGAGCGGCTCGCCGCGTCCTGGCGGCAGCGCGGCGCGGGCGCCGCCGAACTCGGCTGGATCGACGGCGTGCTGGACCCCGACGTGCTCACCATCGGCTTCGCGCGCCGCGTCCCCTCGTACAAGCGGCTCACACTGATGCTGCGCGACCCGGACCGGCTGATGCGGCTGCTGCTCGACGAGGAGCGTCCTGTTCAGATCGTGGTCGCGGGCAAGGCGCACCCGGCGGACGACGGCGGCAAGCGGCTCGTGCAGGAGCTGGTGCGGTTCACCGACGACCCGCGCGTGCGGCACCGGATCGTCTTCCTGCCCGACTACGGGATGGCGATGGCGCAGAAGCTCTACCCGGGCTGCGACGTGTGGCTGAACAATCCGCTGCGCCCGCTGGAGGCCTGCGGCACGTCCGGCATGAAGGCCGCGCTCAACGGCTGCCTCAACCTGTCCGTCCTGGACGGCTGGTGGGACGAGTGGTTCGAGCCCGACTTCGGCTGGGCCATCCCCACGGCCGACGGCACGGCCACGGACGAGCACCGGCGCGACGACCTGGAGGCGGCCGCCCTCTACGACCTGCTCGAACGCCGGGTGACGCCGCGGTTCTACGAGCGCGGGCCCGGCGGGCTGCCCGACCGGTGGATCGAGATGGTCCGCCAGACCCTCACCCACCTCGGCCCGAAACTGCTCGCGGGGCGCATGGTCCGCGAGTACGTCGACCAGCTGTACGCCCCGGCCGCCGCCTCGGCCCGCTCCCTGGGCCCGGACGCCGCCCGGGACCTCGCCGCGTGGAAGGCCCGGGTGCGGGCCGCCTGGCCGCGGGTCACCGTCGACCACGTGGAGGCGTCGGCGGGCGGCGCCGAGCTGGGCGCCACCCTCGGCCTCCATGTCCGGGTCGCGCTCGGCGCGTTGGGGCCCGACGACGTCGAGGTGCAGGCCGTCGCGGGCCGCGTCGACTCCGAGGACCGGATCACCGAGCCGACGACGGTGCCGCTGAAGCCGGTCGGCGGCCCCGACGACGAGGGGCGTTGGGCGTACGAGGGGCCGCTGGCCCTCGACCGGAGCGGCCCCTACGGGTACACCGTGCGGGTGCTGCCCGCGCATCCGCTGCTCGTCTCCGTGGCGGAGACGGGGCTCGTGGCGCTGCCGACGGAGGCGACGCAGGAAGGGGCCGGGGTCCTGATGCGCTGACCCCGGCCCCACCGCATCCGCGGTCTACGGGAACGTCAGCTTGAAGCTGTTGATGTAGCCCGTGTCCGAGGCGCCGAGGTCCTGCACCTTGAGCTTCCAGGTGCCGTTCGCGGTCTCGGCGGAGGCGTTGACCGTGTACGTGGTCTGGATGTTCGGCGTCGGGTCGTACGCGGAGCTGTGCAGCCGGTACGTGCGGCCGCTCGGCCCCACCAGGTCGACCTGGAGGTCACCGCTCCAGGTGTGCACGATGTCGACGCCGACCTTCAGCGTGGACGGGGCCGCGCCGCTGATGCCGGAGACCGTGACGGATGAGGTGACGGCCGAGCCCGGGTAGTCGGGGATGTTCACGTTCGTGTCGTTGGTGAACGTCTTGCCGGTGCCCGGGTCGCTGCCGCCGGAGCGGGCGCCGACGTTGACGCCGGCCCACGCGTCCTGCACGGCCTTGTACTCGGCGGACGTCGTCCCGTACAGCTCACCGGCGGCGGCGAGGGTGCCGGTGCGGGCGCCCGCGTAGTTCGTCGTCGACGTGAACTTCGTGGAGAGCGCCTTGAACCAGATCAGCGCCGCCTTGTCGCGGCCGATGCCGGTGACCGGAAGGCCGTCGGAGGTCGGCGAGTTGTAGGTGACGCCGTTGATCGTCTTCGTTCCGCTGCCCTCGCTGAGCAGGTAGAAGAAGTGGTTCGCGGGGCCCGACGAGTAGTGCACGTCGACGCTGCCGATGCCCGAGTACCAGGCGTCCTTGGAAGCGCCGTCCTTGCTCGGCTTGTCCATGTAGCGCAGCGGGGTGCCGTCACCGTTGATGTTGATCTTCTCGCCGATGAGGTAGTCGCCCACGTCGGTCGAGTTGTTGGCGTAGAACTCCACGGTCGAGCCGAAGATGTCGGACGTCGCCTCGTTCAGGCCGCCGGACTCGCCGGAGTAGTTGAGACCCGCGGTGTGCGACGTGACGCCGTGCGTCATCTCGTGCGCGGCCACGTCGATCGAGGTCAGCGGGTGGGTGTTGCTGGTGCCGTCGCCGTACGTCATGCAGAAGCAGCTGTCGTCCCAGAACGCGTTGACGTACGCGTTGCCGTAGTGGACCCGGCTGTACGCGCCGACGCCGTCGCCGCGGATGCCGGTCCTGCCCTGCACGTTCTTGTAGTAGTCCCAGGTCAGCGCGGCGCCGTAGTGCGCGTCGGCGGCGGCCGTCTCGGAGTTGGAGGCCGAACCGTTGCCCCACACGTCGTCGGCGCCGGAGTAGAGGGTGCCGGTGCCGGACGTGCCGCGGTTCAGGTTGTACGTCTTGTGGCCGCCGCGGTTCGTGTCGTTCAGCGTGTACGAGGAGCCGGACTGCGCGGTGCCGAGGGTGACGGTGCCGCTGTACTGGGTGTTGCCCGTGCCGGTCTCGATGGCCTGCCACTCGTGGAGCTTCTTGCCGGTGGTGGCGTCGGTGATGACGTGCAGTTCGTTGGGCGTGCCGTCCTCCTGGAGGCCGCCGACGACGGTCTCGTACGCGAGGGTGGGCTTCCCCTTCGTCGCGCCCTGGCCGAGCCAGACGACCTTGCGGGGCGCCTTGTCGGCCTCGGTCTTCTTCGAGCCGTCGGCCTTCGCGAGCTTCACCGCCTGGTCCTCGGCCGCGGCGGGCTTCACGTCGGCGCTGGTGTCGACGTTCGTGAGCCGGGCCTTCGCCGCCTTGGTGACGCTCTTCTCGGTGCCGGACTTCGTGGCCTCGACGATCAGGTCGCCGCCGAGGACCGGGAGGCCGTCGTAGGTGCGCTCGTAGCGGGTGTGCGTCGTGCCGTCCTTGTCCTGGAGGACGTCACGGACGACGAGTTTCTCCTGCTTGCCGAGGCCGAGGTCCTTGGCGGTGTCGGCCTTGCCGGCGTTCGCCTCGCGTATCAGCTCGGCGCGCTCGGCGGGGGAGAGCTTCACGGGCAGGGCGCCGGGGTCGGCCCCCTTTGCGGCGTTGGCGACCGAGCGGGCGGCGGGGCTCGCGCCCTGGGCGTCCGCGGTGGCGGCGCCCGAGGGGAAGGCCACGGCCAGCAGGGCGGTGACGGCTCCGACGGCCGCCGCAGCGGTCGCCCTACGTCTGTGGGAGGTGGAGGTGCGTGTCACGCTGACTCCTTCTGCACGGCCGCAGCATGGGTGCGCGGCCAGCGGGGAACGGACGGCGGGGTTGGCCGTCCGGGCAGAACGCAGTGCAGGCAGTGCTCTGTGGAGAGGCCGGGCACGTCGGGGCTGTGGGGCAGCTGTGCTTCGGCCGTGGGGAAGAGTGGCAGCAGAGAGCGCGATCTGTCAGGAGCGCGCCAACAGGTTGGCCGGAAATCGTTCGTTGTCCGGTGGACGACGTTCGGTTGCCGGTGCGGCCGGCTCAGCCGACCACGCTCTCCCGCCACGCCCGGTGGAGTTCGGCGAACGTGCCGGTCCCCGCGATGAGTTCGGCCGGTGGGCCGTCCTCGACGATCTCGCCGTGCTCCATCACCAGCACCCGGTCCGCGATCTCCACCGTCGACAGTCGGTGCGCGATCACGACGGCCGTGCGGTCGCGCAGCACCGTGCGCATGGCGCGCTGCACCGCGCGCTCGCCGGGGATGTCGAGGGAGCTGGTCGCCTCGTCGAGGATCAGCACCGCGGGGTCGGCGAGCAGGGCGCGGGCGAACGCCACCAACTGCCGCTGACCTGCGGAGATCCGGCCGCCGCGCTTGCGTACGTCCGTGTCGTAGCCGTCCGGGAGACCGGCGATGAAGTCGTGCGCGCCGATCGCCTTCGCGGCCCGCTCGATCTCCTCGCGGCTCGCCTCGGGGCGGCCGATCGCGATGTTCTCCGCGACCGTCCCGGAGAACAGGAAGGCCTCCTGCGTCACCATCACGACGCCCGCGCGCAGCTCGGTGAGGGACAGCTCGCGCAGGTCCACACCGTCGAGGAGGACCTGCCCGTGCGAGGGGTCGTAGAAGCGGGCGAGGAGCTTGGCGAGCGTCGACTTGCCGGCGCCCGTGGAGCCGACGACCGCCACCGTCTGCCCGGCCGGAAGCGTCAGGTCGAAGCGGGGCAGGACCTCGCCGCCCGTCCGGTAGCCGAAGGAGACCGACCGGAACTCGACCTCGCGGCCCCGCTGTTCGCCCTCGCGCGCGGGCAGCGGGCGCGGCGTGGCCGGTTCCGGCACGGACGGCTCCTGGGCGAGCAGTCCGGCGATCTTCCGCAGCGAGGCGGCCGCGCTCTCGTACGCGTTGAGGAACATCGCGAGCCGGTCGATCGGGTCGTACAGGCGGCGGATGTACAGCACCGCGGCCGCCAGCACACCGAGTTCGAGGGTGCCGCCCGCCACCCGGTAGGCGCCCCACAGGACCATGCCCGCCACCGCCGTGTTCGCGACGAGCCGGGAGCCGACGACATAGCGGGCCATCTCCAGCATCGCCGTGCCGTTGGACCGCTCGTGCCGGTGGTTGAGCCGCGCGAAGTGCTCGTCGTTGGCCCGCTCGCGGCGGAAGGCGCGCACCGGCCTGATCCCGTTCATGGTCTCGACGAACTTCACGATGACCGCGGCGATGGCCGAGGAGCGCTCCGCGTAGGCCCGCGCCGCGCGCTGCCGGTACAGCCGGATCAGGACGTAGAGCGGGCCGAAGGACAGGGCGGCCACGGCGCCGATGCCGAGGTCGAGCCAGAGCAGCATGGCCGTGATGTAGACCGAGCCCACGATCACGTTGACCAGCTCCTGCAGGCCCTCGCTGAGCAGTTCGCGCAGCGCCTCGACGTCCGTCGTGGCCCGCGAGATGACCCGGCCCGACGTGTACCGGTCGTGGAAGTCGACGCTCAGCGCCTGCGCGTGCCGGAAGATCCGGCCGCGCAGGTCAAGCAGCACGTTCTGGCTGACGCGGGCCGAGAACTGGACGTACGCGTACACGAAGGCCGCCGATCCTGCCGCGCACAGCAGGAACGCCGCGCCGACGACCACCAGCGGGCCGTGGTCGCCCGCCCGGAACGCGGGGACCGCGCTGTCGATGGCGTACGCGACGATCAGCGGGCCCGACTGCACGGCCGCCTGTTGCAGGAGCAGCGCGAGGACGGTGAGCGCCACCGTGCGGCGGTGCGGGGCGAGCAGCGAGCGCAGCAGGCCGCCCGTCGCGCCCTTGGCGGCCGGCAGGTCGTCGCGGTCGAAGGGGTCGCCGGGGGAGGGGAGCCGGACGTCCTCGTCCTCCGGCTCGCCGGTCGTGGGGTTCGGCTTCGCGGTCGTCGTCATACGCGCTCGGTCTCCGTCCTCGTGCCCTGCTCCTCCGCGTCGCCCGACATCAGGTGCCGGTACTCGGCGTTCGTGCGCAGCAGTTCGTGGTGCGTGCCCACCGCCGCGATCCGGCCCTCCGACAGCAGCGCGACCCGGTCGGCGAGCAGCACCGTCGACGGCCGGTGCGCCACCACGAGCGCCGTGCTGTCGGCGAGCACCCGGCGCAGGGCCGCCTCCACGGCCGCCTCGGTGTGCACGTCGAGCGCGGACAGCGGGTCGTCCATGATCAGGAAGCGGGGCGCGCCCACGACGGAGCGGGCGAGGGCGAGCCGCTGGCGCTGGCCGCCGGACAGGCTGAGGCCCTGCTCGCCCACCTCGGTGTCGACGCCGTCGGGCAGCCGCGCCACGAAGTCGGCCTGCGCGACACCGAGCGCCTGCTCAAGGCGGTCGGGGCCGGTGGCCTCTCCGGCACCCATCAGCACGTTCTCCGCGACCGACGCCGAGAACAGGGTGGGCTCCTCGAACGCCACGGACACCAGCTCGCGCAGCTCGGCGCGCGGCATCGAGGCGATGTCCCGGCCGTCGACCGTGATGCGCCCCGCCGTCACGTCGTACAGCCGCGGCACGAGCGCGGTGAGCGTGGTCTTGCCGCTGCCGGTGGCCCCGACGAGCGCCATCGTCTCGCCGGACCGGATGTGCAGGTCGACGCGGGCGAGGGTGGGCGGGGAGTCCGCCGCCGCGTCGGGGTACCGGAAGGAGACCCCGTCGAACCGCAGCCCGTCCGCGGCCGGTTCGCCGGCCTCGGCGCGCACCCGGGGGTCCTCCGGGTCCGCGTCCATCACCTCGAAGAACCGGCGCGTGGCCGTCGCCGCCTCCTGGCTCATCGCCAGCAGGAAACCGATGGACTCGATGGGCCAGCGCAGCGCGAGCGCCGTGGACAGGAACGCGACGAGGGTGCCCGCCGACAGCGATCCCTCGGCGACCTGCACCGTGCCGACCACCAGAGCGGCGCCGAGCGCCACCTCGGGAAGCAGCGTGATCACCGTGAGGATCCCGGCGAGCAGCCGCGCCTTGAGCAGCTCCGTGCCGCGCACCGTACGGGCCAGGTCGCGGAAGGCGCGGGCCTGGCTGCGGTGCCGGCCGAAGCCCTTGATGACGCGGATGCCGAGCACCGACTCCTCGACGACCGTCGTCAGGTCGCCGACCTGGTCCTGCGCACGCCGCGACGCCTGCGCGTAGCCGTGCTCGAAGCGGTAGCAGAACGCGATCAGCGGCACCGCGGGAGCCAGCAGCACCAGTCCGAGGCCCCAGTCCTGCACGATGAGCAGGGCGAGCCCGGCGAGGATCGTCACGCCGTTGACGATCAGGAACGTCAGCGGGAACGCGAGGAACATCCGCACCACCATCAGGTCCGTCGTGCCGCGCGACAGGAGCTGGCCCGAGGCCCACCGGTCGTGGAAGGCCACGGGCAGCCGCTGCAGATGCCCGTACAGATCGGCCCGCAGCGCCGCCTCCACCCCCGCGAGAGGCCGCGCCACCAGCCAGCGGCGCAGCCCGAAGAGCAGCGCCTCCGCGACGCCGAGCGCCAGCAGCATCCCGGCGCCCAGCCACACCCCGGCCGGATCGCGGTCGGTGACCGGGCCGTCCACGATCCACTTCAGGACGAGCGGGAACACCAGCGCCAGGCACGAGGCGAGCACGGCCACGACGGCCGCGCCGGCCCACCGCGCGCGCACCGGGCGCACGTACGGCCACAGCCGCAACAGCGTCCGCACGGCGGAGAGTTGACCGGTCGTCTCTGTGGTGGCACGTGTCGTCTTCGGCATCAGGAGCGAGCCTACGGATTGCCACTGACAACGCCCACCGAGTTTCGGCCCGGCCCCCGCGGCGCCCCGGAGTCGTACCCGCCATCAACCGATCGGCTGATGCGCGCTCGAGCGCGATGGCCGATGCCCCGGCCCGGCCCGCGCCGCGAGTCTTGATGCCATGACCACCACCACAGCACCGCTCATCGAGGTCGCAGGGCTGCGCAAGACGTACGCCGGGCGGGCCGTCGTCGACGGGGTGTCGTTCACCGTCGGCGAGGGCGAGATCTTCGGGGTCCTCGGGCCGAACGGCGCCGGCAAGACCACCACCGTCGAGTGCGTCGAGGGCCTGCGCGCGCCCGACGAGGGGCGGGTGCGGGTCGCGGGCCTCGACCCCGTGCGGGACCACGCGCGGGTCACCGGGATCCTCGGCGCCCAGCTCCAGGAGAGCGAGATCCAGCCGAAGCTGACCGTCCGCGAGGCCCTGGAGCTGTACTCCGCGTTCTACCCGGACCCGCTCGACTGGCGGCCGCTCGCCGAACGACTGCGGCTCACCGACAAGCTCGGCACCCGGTTCGCGAAGCTCAGCGGCGGCCAGAAGCAGCGCCTGTTCATCGCGCTCGCCCTCGTCGGCAACCCGCGGGTCGTCGTCCTCGACGAGCTGACCACCGGGCTCGACCCGCGCTCGCGCCGCGACACCTGGGAGCTGATCGAGGAGGTGCGCGCGGGCGGCGTCACCGTCCTGCTCGTCACGCACTTCATGGAGGAGGCGCAGCGGCTCTGCGACCGGATCGCCGTGATCGACAACGGCCGGGTCGCCGCGCTCGACACCCCGGCGGGCCTGATCAGCAGGGCCGCCTCGTCCACCGTCATCTCGTTCACGCCGTCCGCCCCGCTCGACGCGGACGCGCTCGCCGGACTGCCCGCGCTCACCGCCGTCGGCCACAAGGACGGCCGGATCACCCTGAACGGCACCGACGACACCGTCACCGCGCTGCTCACGCTGCTCGCCCGGCAGCACATCACCGCCCACCAACTCCGGGTCTCCGACGCCACGTTGGACGACGCCTTCCTGGACCTGACGGGAGTCGGACAGTCATGACCACCGCGACCGCACCCACCTCCGCGGCCGACCGGACGCCCGCCAACAGGGCCGTCCTCAAGGCCGAGTTCACCCTCTTCCGGCGGGAGGCGGGCAGCGTCGTCGGGATCCTGCTGTTCCCCGTCGCGCTCCTCGTGATCCTCGGCTCCATCCCGTCCTTCCGCGAGACCGACGCCGGGATCGGCGGGATCCGGCTCGTCGACGCGTACGTGCCCGTGACCGTGCTGCTCGGCATGCTCGCGGGCGGCATCCAGTCGATGCCGCCGATCATCACCGGGTACCGGGAGCGCGGAATCCTGCGCCGCATGTCGACCACGCCGGTGCGCCCCTCGGCCGTGCTCGGCGCGCAGATGGGCATCCACGGCGCGGCCGTCCTCGTCTCCGTCGCGCTCTGCCTCGCCGTGGGCCGCCTCGCCTTCGACGTGGCGCTGCCCCGGCAGCTCGCCGGCTACCTCCTCGCGCTGGTCCTGTCCGTCGTCGTCTCGCTCGCCCTCGGCGCGCTGATCGCCTCCCGGGCCCGTACGACGAAGGTGTCCAACGCGATCGGGTCGATCGTGTTCTTCCCCGCGATGTTCTGCGCGGGCGTCTGGCTGCCGGTGCAGGCGATGCCGGACACGCTGGCCCGGATCGTGGAGCTGACCCCGTTCGGCGCCGCCGCGCAGGCGCTCAACGAGGCGGCGGCGGGGGACTGGCCCGCCTGGTCCCACCTCGGCGTGCTCGCGCTGTGGGCCCTCGTGCTGATCCGCGCCGCACGGCGCTGGTTCCGCTGGGAATGACCCGGGAGGCGGGCATGGTCGCGCAGACTGAGGTCATGGACGAGCGTGACCCCCAGGACGTGCCGGCGGCGGGCGGGCCGCTCGGCGACGCGGTGGCGGACGTCGAGCGGCGGTGGCGCGAGTTCCACCGCTACTCGCCGTACGCCCTGCTCGGCGTCAGCGTGCTCCTTTCGGTGCCGACGAACGCGGCCTTCGGAGTCACCCGGCCCGGCTGGTACGCGATGGCCGCCCTGGTCGTCGCGGCGGCCGTCCTGGAGGGCCTCGCGGTGCGCGCCCGGCTCGCCGCGAAGGGGCCGTCGGCCACCGGGTCGGTCTACTACGGGCTGCGCTGGGCGCTCGCCTTCGGCCTCGCCTGGATCAACCCGCTCTTCGCGTTCTACGCCGCCATCGGCTACTTCGGCGCCGACCGCTTCCTGCTGCCCCGGCTGATCAAGCCGGGCCTCGCCGCGTCCGCCGTGATCCTCGCCGGCTCGCAGTCCGGCGGGCTCCCGCCGCAGAACGCGGCGCAGTGGGCCCTGTTCGGCGCGCTGTACGCCATCAACATGGCGCTCGTCGCGGCCATGATCCACCTCGACTCGAAGGAACGGGAGCGCACCCAGGCGCAGGTCGCGACCATCGCCGAGCTGGAGCGCACCAACAAGGCGCTCCAAGAGGCCCTCGACGAGAACGCCGCCCTGCACTCCCAGCTCCTCGTCCAGGCGCGGGAGGCCGGCATCTCCGACGAGCGGCGCCGGCTCGCCGCCGAGATCCACGACACCATCGCCCAGGGCCTGACCGGGATCATCGCCCAGCTCCAGGTCGTCGCGGGCACCGACGACCGGGACCTGGCCCGCGAGCACCTCGACCGGGCCGCCGACCTCGCCCGGCACAGCCTCGGCGAGGCCCGCCGCTCCGTGCACAACCTGGCGCCCGCCGCCCTCGACGACGCGACGCTCGCCGAGGCGCTGAAGAAGACCGTCGCCGACTGGTCGGCGCGCACCGGTGTCCGTGCCGACTTCACCCTCACCGGCACCGCCGAACCGCTGCACGAGGAGATCGAGGCCAGCCTGCTGCGGATCGCCGAGGAGGCGCTGTCGAACGCGGCCCGGCACGCCGCCGCCACCCGCGTCGGCGTCACCCTGTCCTTCATGGCGGGCCAGGTCACCCTCGACGTGCGCGACGACGGCCGCGGCTTCGACCCGCTCGGCGTGCCCGCCCGCTCCGGCAGCGGCGGCTTCGGCCTCGACGGCATGCGGGCCCGCGCCGAGCGGCTCGCGGGCGGCGTCACCGTCGAGTCGGAGCAAGGCGGCGGCACCGCGATCTCCGCTCACGTACCGTTGGTGCGCCATGACCAGTGACCCCGCCATCAGCCTGCTCATCGTCGACGACCACCCCGTCGTACGGGACGGTCTGCGCGGCATGTTCGAGTCCGCCGCCGGTTTCACGGTCCTCGGCGAGGCGGCGAACGGGGTGGAGGCCGTCGCCCGCGCCGCCGCCCTCGACCCGGACGTCGTCCTCATGGACCTGCGGATGCCGGGCGGGAACGGCGTCGACGCGATCCGGGAGCTGGCCAGGCAGGGCGTGCGGGCCCGTGTCCTGGTCCTCACCACGTACGACACGGACTCCGACACGCTGCCCGCGATCGAGGCGGGCGCCACCGGCTATCTGCTGAAGGACGCGCCGCGCGAGGAACTCTTCACGGCGGTACGGGCCGCGGCCGAAGGCCGCACGGTGCTCTCGCCCGCGGTGGCGTCCCGCCTGGTCACGGCCGTGCGGGCGCCCGCGCCCGGCACCGACGAGACGCTGTCGGCGCGCGAGCGCGAGGTCCTCGTGCTGGTCGCGAAGGGCACGTCGAACAAGGAGATCGCTCGCGAGCTGTTCATCAGCGAGGCCACGGTCAAGACCCATCTCACCCACATCTACGGCAAGTTGGGCGTGAAGGACCGCGCGGCGGCGGTGGCCGTGGCCTACGACCGGAAGATCCTCGGCTGAACCGCGGCGTCCCTAGCGGATCTCGTCCGGAGTCACCGTCACCCACCGCTTGTCGGCGGTCACCTTCTGGCCCAGCTCCTTCTGCCGCTTGACGCCGTCCGCCTTCATGGCGTCCAGCTCCTTCATGTAGCTGTCCTTGCGGTTGACCCACACCCGCACGCCGCCGTGCGCCACGTCCACCGAGCGGAACAGCATCGGGCCGTCGCTCTTCGGGGTGTCGCCGGCGGCGAGGATCGGCTTCTTCCAGGCGTCGACGTACGTGCTGATGGCGGCGGGCTTGCCCTCGTACCAGGTCGCCGGTGCCCACAACTTCGGCGTCAACTCCCGGTTCTCCAGGGCCTTCTGGTCGAACGTCCCGGCCGCGATCTCCTTGCGCGCGCTCGTCACGTCACCCGTCTTCCGGTCCTTCAGGAGCGCGGCGACCCCGATGACGTTCTCCGGCTTCACGTCGTAGCCGTACTTCGGGTCGGCGAGCACCATCCGTACGAGGTCCTCGCTCGCGGCGCTCACCACGTACACCTCGATGCCGTGCGAGCGCAGCACGTGGTACAGCTCGCGCATCCCCTCCGAGAACTCCGGCGGCTTCGCCCCGCCCGGCAGCGGCCCGTCGTACGCGAGCAGCTCGTCGACCCAGCCCTTCAGCTGCTTCAGCGTGAACCCGGAGAAGATCTGCGCGGCCCACGGATAGCAGACCTGGTCGTCGACCTCGCACAGCCGGTTGTAGTACTCGGTCAGCGTCTCCTTGTGGTCCGCCGTGTCCTTGAAGGGGATCACCTTCAGCGACGGGTCCA
The DNA here is from genome assembly GCF_052245995.1 of Streptomyces sp. SDT5-1. NCBI lineage: Bacteria > Bacillati > Actinomycetota > Actinomycetes > Kitasatosporales > Streptomycetaceae > Streptomyces > Streptomyces sp. SDT5-1. The sequence goes on from NZ_CM125963.1 coordinate 5,716,013, forward strand.
TGGTGTCCCGCGTCAGGACGCCCTTCTGCTCCAGGAACGGCAGCAGCGACTCCTCCAGGTCGTTGCGGTACGTCGTGTTGTCCGCGTCGAACGTCGCGTAGGCGCCCTTCTCGCCCTCGTGCGCCGCCACGACCCGGGCGAGCTGCTTCGCCTGCGCCCGCGGCCAGTGCTTCAGCTGGGCGGCGACGGCCCGCGCCGTCGCGTCCCGGCCCGTGGCAGCGGTCGCCTCGGTGTCCGGCCACGCCACGGTGGTGGCGAGCGCGGCGGCGAGGGCGGCGGCCGCGGCGCCGATGAGGAGGGGCTTCTTGCGCGAGGAGTTTCTGCTGGCTTCGGTCACGGCGCGCCACCCTAGAGCCACGGCCGCCGGATTCCCATGATCGAACTCACCGTCCGTGACCGGCATGCGACCGCCGGGCGCGGGTAGGTCTCGGGCTCGTATAGCGGGTAGGCCTCCGGCTCGCATACTGGAGGCATGACCGGCTCCCAGGAGTTCGTGCGCGCGACGCCACGGCCCGGCGGACCGATCGTCTCGGCGGTCGGCTACCGCACGCAGGGCCTGCCTCCCGCGCTCCACCGCGGCCTGCCGTCGCCGTACCTCACGGTGATCTTCACCCTCGACGAGCCGGTCGTCGGCGGCCACACCCCCGAGGAGGCGCTCGGCCCCGGCGCCGTCCGCACCGACATCGTCGTCGGCGGACTGCACCAGCGCCCCGAGTACATCGCCCAGTCCGGCTCCGACGCGGGCATCCAGCTGGCCGTGCACCCCCTCGCCGCCCGCGCGCTGCTCGGCGTCCCGGCGGCCGAACTGGCGGGGCCCGTGGCGGTCGAGGGCACGGACCTGCTCGGCCGGGCCGCCGCCGACGTACGCGAGGAGCTGGCGGAACTCGACGACTGGCGGGCCCGGTTCGACCGGCTCTCCGGCTACCTCGCGCGCAGGGGCGGCGGCGAGCCGCTGGCCGGGGTGCGGCCCGAGGTCGCGGAGGCCTGGACCTGGATCGCACGGCACCGCGGCGCCGGCACCCTGAAGGGGCTCGCCGCGCACGTCGCCCTCAGCGAGCGCCGACTCACCACGCTGTTCCGCGCCGAGACCGGACTCAGCCCCAAGCAGGCCGCCCGCCTGATGCGCTTCCAGCACGCGAAGGCCGCCGTCGTCCGGGCCGTCGCCGCCGGTGACCCGCCCGACCTGGCCCGCGTCGCCGCCGAGCACGGCTACTGCGACCACTCCCACCTGGTCCGCGACTTCCGCCAGTACACGGGCGTGAGCCCGACCGGGTGGATCGCCGAGGAGTGCCGAAACATCCAAGCCGGGGGCCACCGCAACGGCGAAGAATCGACAGCATGAACACCACACAGAGCACCCAGCGGACCACCCGCGAGCCCGCCGTCTGGCCCACTCTCCAGGCGAACGACGCGCCCGCGCTCATCGACTTCCTCGTCAACACCGTCGGCTTCCTGCGCACAGCCGTCTACGAGGACGGCGACCGCGTCGCCCACGCCCAGCTCGACTGGCCCGAAGGCGGCGCGATCATGCTCGGCTCCCACAAGCCGGAGGCCGAGGAGGGCGCCTGGTGCCTCAAGCCGGGCACCTTCGGCTGCTACGTCGTCACCGCCCGCGTCGACGAACTGTACGGCCGCCTCGTCGACGCCGGCGTCAAGATCCTCCGAGAGATCGCCGACCAGCCGTACGGCAGCCGCGAGTTCGCGATCGTCGACCCGGAGGGCAACCGCTGGTCCTTCGGCACGTACGCGGGCGAGCCGCGGCCTACGGCCTGACCTTCACGCCCTGACGTTCAGGACCCGACCTTGAGGAGCAGCACCGTCCGCGCGGCGACGGTGATCGTGGCGCCGGCCTCGTACGACACGGCCGGCGCCGCGGACTGCTCCTCCTCACCGGTGTCCACCACCACCTCGTACGCGCGGGCCCAGGGCTCCGGCGGCAGCACGAAACTCTCGGCGCGGTCGCCGGCGTGCAGGATCGCCAGGAAGCTGTCGTCGCGCACCGGCTCGCCGCGCGCGTCCCTGCCGGGGATGTCGCGCCCCGACAGATACATGCCGACCGTGCCCGCGGGCGCGTACCAGTCGGCCTCCGTCATCTCGGTGCCCCGCGACGTGAACCAGGCGAGGTCCCGCAGCCCGTCCGCCGAGTGCGCCCGGCCGGAGAAGAAGGCCCGCCGCCGCAGCACCGGATGCGCGTGCCGCAGCGCGACGAGCCGCGCCGTGAGCTCGAACAGCTGACGGCAGCCGGGGTCGTCCATGAGGCCCCAGTCCACCCAGCTGATCTCGTTGTCCTGGCAGTACGCGTTGTTGTTGCCGCGCTGCGTGCGGCCGAACTCGTCGCCCGCGACCAGCATCGGCACCCCCGTCGAGAGCAGCAGCGTCGTCAGCAGGTTCCGCAACTGCCGCCTGCGCAGGGCCCGTACGTCCTCGTCGTCGGTCTCGCCCTCGACGCCGCAGTTCCACGACCGGTTGTCGTGCGTGCCGTCCCTGTTGCCCTCGCCGTTCGCCTCGTTGTGCTTGAACTCGTACGACACGAGGTCCCGCAGCGTGAAACCGTCGTGCGCCGTCACGAAGTTGACCGAGGCGTACGGGCGGCGCCCGCCCCACGCGTAGAGGTCGCTGGAGCCGGACAGGCGGTACCCCAGGTCCCGTACGTCGGGCAGCGCTCCGCGCCAGAAGTCCCGCACGGCGTCGCGGTAGCGGTCGTTCCACTCCGTCCACAGCGGCGGGAAAGCGCCGACCTGGTAGCCGCCCGAGCCCACGTCCCACGGCTCCGCGATCAGCTTCACCCGGCGCAGCACCGGGTCCTGCGCGATCACCGCGAGGAACGGCGAGAGCATGTCGACGTCGTGCATCGAGCGGGCCAGCGCCGCCGCCAGGTCGAAGCGGAAGCCGTCGACGCCCATCTCCGTGACCCAGTACCGCAGCGAGTCCGTGATCAGCCGCAGCACCTGCGGCTGCACGACGTGCAGGGTGTTTCCGCAGCCCGTGTAGTCGGCGTAGCGCCGCGCGTCGCCCTGGAGCCGGTAGTAGCCGCGGTTGTCGATGCCCTTCAGGGAGAGCATCGGACCCAGCTCGCCCGCCTCCGCCGTGTGGTTGTAGACGACGTCGAGGATGACCTCGATGCCCGCGTCGTGCAGCGCCCGCACCATCCGCTTGAACTCGCCGACCTGCTGCCCGGCCGTGCCCGACGCCGCGTAGCCCGCGTGCGGGGCGAAGTAGCCGATGGAGTTGTAGCCCCAGTAGTTGCGCAGGCCCCGGCGGAGCAGATGGTCCTCGTGCGCGAACTGGTGCACCGGCAGGAGCTCCACCGCCGTCACACCGAGCCGCACCAGGTGCTCGATCGCGGCGGGGTGCGCGAGCCCGGCGTACGTACCCCGCAACTCCTCCGGGATTCCCGGGTGCTGACGGGTGAAGCCGCGCACGTGCAGCTCGTAGATCACCGAGTCCGCCCACGGCGTCTTCGGCCGCCGGTCGTCCACCCACTCGTCGCCGTCGGCGTCGTCGTGCACGACCACGCCCTTCGGCACGTACGGCGCCGAGTCCCGGTCGTCGCGCACGGTGTCGGCCACATGCTGCTCGGGCCAGTCCCGCACGTGCCCGTAGACCTCGGGCGGCAGGCCGAACTCGCCGTCCACCGCCCGCGCGTACGGGTCGAGCAGCAGCTTCGCCGGGTTCCAGCGGGCGCCGGTCCACGGGTCCCAGCGGCCGTGCACCCGGAACCCGTAGCGCTGCCCCGGCAGCACGCCCGGTACGAAGCCGTGCCAGATCTCGTGCGTCAGCTCGGTCAGCGGCGCCCGCCGCTCGTGACCCGCCTCGTCGAACAGGCACAGCTCCACGGACTCGGCGCCGCCCGCCCACAGCGCGAAGTTGGTGCCCGCGACCCCGTCGGGGCCGACCCGGAAGCGGGCGCCGAGCGGCACGGGCGTGCCCGGCCACACCGGTTCCAGGGCGGGCACGCGCTCCCGCTCGTGGGCCCGCCCGGAGAACGGCGCGGGCAGCGCTCTGCCGTTGCCCCCGCGCGGTGCGCTCTGTACTGCCTCCTGCTCGGCTGCGCTCGACACCTGTCGGCCTCCCGCGGCTCCACGACTCATGGGCACGGGGTGCCCGGCGTCCCGGCCGCGCGCCCCGTGCTCCTTCCCCTGTTCTGCCCAGAGGTTCGCTCGCACTCACGTTTCCCCATCGGGGTGCACGTCGTTGCCCTTGGCGTGAGAGCAGCTGTGAGGCGTGCGCGGCACGCAGGGGCGACACTGGGCGCCGTACTGACCGGGGCAGGACTGATCGGGGCGCTCGCCGGGTGCACGTCGGACACCACGTTCGACAAGCCGCCGTCCGCGCGGGAACTGATCCGTGTCACGCCGGACGACCGGACGAAGGGCGTCCGGACGCAGCAGCCGCTCCGCGTCACCGTGCCGGAGGGCCGCCTCCAGTCCGTGCGGGTCGTCGAGGTGAGGGACGCGGAGGAGCGGGCGGTGCCGGGCCGCCTCGAGCACGACGCGATGCGCTGGCGCCCCGCGGGCCGCGACCGCCTCGCGCTCGCCGCGCAGTACAGGGTCGACGCCGTCGCGGTCGACGGGCACGGCCGCCGCGTCGCCCGGCACACCACGTTCACCACCGACGTCCCGGACAAACGGTTCATCGGCTACGTGACGCCCGAGCACCGCGCCAGGGTCGGCACCGGCATGATCGTCAGGATCGCGTTCAACCGGCGGATCGAGAACCGGGCCGCCGTGCAGCGCGCCATCCGGGTCACCGCGAGGCCCCGCGTGGCGATCGCCCCGCACTGGTTCGGCCACGACCGCCTCGACTTCCGGCCGCGGCGATACTGGCGGCCCGGCACCAGGGTCACCGTCGACCTCGGCCTGCGCGACGTACGGGCGGCGCCCGGTGTCTACGGGCGGCAGGACAAGACCTTCACGTTCACGGTCGGCCGCAGCCAGGTCAGCGTCGTCGACGCGGCGGCGCACACCATGCGGGTGTTCAGGAACGGCCGCCTCGCGGAGACCGTGCCGATCACGGCGGGGGCGCCCACCTCGACGACGTACAACGGAAAGATGGTCGTCAGCGAGATGCTCGACGTGACGCGCATGGACGGCCGCACCGTCGGCTTCGGCGGCGAGTACGACATCCCCGACGTGCCGCACGCGATCCGGCTCACCGACTCCGGCACCTTCCTGCACGGCAACTACTGGTCGGGCGGCGTATTCGGCAACAGCAACGTCAGCCACGGCTGCGTGGGCCTGCGCGACGTGAAGGGCGGCGGCTCCTGGACGCCCGCGGGCCGCTTCTTCGACCGCACGCTCATCGGCGACGTGGTCGAGGTCAGGAACAGCGCGGACAAGAAGGTCGCGGCCGACAACGGTCTGGGCGGCTGGAACATGGACTGGAAGCGTTGGAGGGCCGGGGGAGCGCGGGCCGGCGGGGCGTAGTCGAACGTCACGCGTCCTCCCCGTTGTTGGGACTGAACGGTGACATCCCTGGGGATCCGTTTCCCCAGGTCGTGTGGTTATCTTTCGCAGTGCGCGCGTGTTGGCGCGGTAGTGCGGGCCTTGGGGCAAGGCCGTGCGAGGGGAGAAACATCTTGAACGGGCGACGACCGATATCGGCGGCTCTGCTGGGGGCGGCGGTCTTCCTTGTCACCGCGTGCGGTGGCGGCGGCTCGGGTTCGGGCCACGACGGCAAGGGCGCGGAGAAGGCGGGTGCGGCGCAGAAGGCGTCGCAGGCCGTGGTGAAGGTGGCGCCGAAGGACGGCGCCGACGACGTGGCGACCAGCGGGGAACTGGAGGTCACGGCGGACAAGGGGAAGCTGACCGAGGTCAAGGTCGCCGACACCAAGGGCAACGAGGTGCCGGGCTCGATCACCGGCGGCGGCGCGAGCTGGAAGCCGGCCCACCACCTCGCCGCGTCCACCGAGTACAAGGTGCACGCGGTCGCCAAGGACACGGCGGGCCGCGAGTCGGCCAAGGACTCCACGTTCACCACGCTCACCCCGAAGAACACCTTCATCGGCACGTTCACGCCGGAGGACGGCTCGAAGGTCGGCGTCGGCATGCCGTTCTCCGTCCGCTTCTCGCGCGGCATCACGCACCCCGAGGACGTGGAGAAGGCGATCTCGGTCAAGGCGGAGCCCTCCGTCCCGATCGAGGGCCACTGGTTCGGCAACGACCGCCTCGACTTCCGGCCCGAGGAGTACTGGGCCAAGGGCACCAAGGTCACCGTCAGGATGAACCTGGACGGCGTCGAGGGCCGACCCGGCGTGTACGGCAAGCAGGTCAGGACCGTGAAGTTCACCGTCGGCCGCAGCCAGATCTCCACGGTCGACGCGAAGACGCACATGATGACCGTCAAGCGCGACGGCAAGACCATCAAGAAGATCCCGATCACCACGGGCAAGCCGGGCTACGAGACGTGGAACGGCAAGATGGTCATCAGCGAGCGGCTGCGCGTGACCCGCATGAACGGTGAGACGGTCGGCTACGGCGGCGAGTACGACATCAAGGACGTCCCGCACGCCCAGCGCCTGACCGACTCCGGCACGTTCATCCACGGCAACTACTGGGGCGGCGGCACCTTCGGCAACGTCAACTCCAGCCACGGCTGCGTCGGCCTGCGCGACGTCCGCGGCGGCTACGACAAGAAGATCCCGGCGGCCTGGTTCTTCGACCAGTCGATGACGGGCGACGTGGTCGTGGTCAAGAACTCCCACGACAGGACGGTCGACCCGGCGAACGGCCTGAACGGCTGGAACATGTCCTGGGCCGACTGGAAGAAGTGACCAAGCGCACCGCCCCTCTTCCGGTGAACGCCCGCTAACCTGCGGGCATGACCGTTCACCTCGAAGTAGCCGAAGGCGTCGGGACCATCCGCCTGGACCGGCCCCCGATGAACGCCCTGGACATCGCCACCCAGGACCGCATCAAGGAGCTTGCGGAGGAGGCCACGGCCCGCGACGACGTGCGGGCCGTGGTCGTCCGCGGCAGCGAGAAGGTGTTCGCGGCCGGCGCGGACATCAAGGAGATGCGGGACATGGACCACGCGGCCATGGTCGTCCGCTCCCGCGGCCTCCAGGACGCGTTCACGGCGGTCGCCCGCATCCCCAAGCCGGTCGTCGCGGCCGTCACCGGCTACGCGCTGGGCGGCGGCTGCGAGCTGGCGCTGTGCGCCGACTTCCGGATCGCCGCGGACAACGCCAAGCTCGGGCAGCCGGAGATCCTGCTCGGCCTGATCCCCGGCGCGGGCGGCACCCAGCGCCTGTCCCGGCTCGTCGGCCCCTCCAAGGCCAAGGACCTGATCTTCACGGGCCGCCAGGTGCGGGCCGAGGAGGCGCTCACCATCGGCCTGGTCGACCGGGTGGTGCCCGCGGCCGAGGTCTTCGACGCCGCGAACGCCTGGGCGGGGCAGCTCGCCAAGGGGCCCGCGATCGCGCTGCGGGCGGCGAAGGAGTCGATCGACGCGGGTCTCGAGACGGACCTCGACACCGGTCTGGCCATCGAACGCAACTGGTTCGCAGGGCTGTTCGCCACCGAGGACCGGGAGACCGGGATGCGCAGCTTCGTGGAGGACGGGCCGGGCAAGGCGAAGTTCGCCTGACGGCCCCTCGGGGCGCCTCCGGACGGCCCGTCAAATGCCCTGTGGACAAGCGGAGTTGATCAGTTCGCCCGTTCGGGGAGCATTATCCGAACCTTAAACGAACCTTAAGCGATGTCGGCCGTAAATGATCAATGGCGTCGCGCAGGCGGGGCGTTTACGCAGGTCAGCAGGGCTGCGGAGGGGGTTGTCCTGCCACGGGCATATGCCCAAACGGCCCTCCGGAACGAAGCGTTCCGGGGGGCTTATTCCGTCGGAACGACCCCACGGAACGCTCCGTGGCCCCATCATGGAGGCATGGCGGGGCTTGAGGGTGTGGAACAACCGCGGCGGCACGCGAGTGCGACCGCGGCGCGCTGGTCTCCCGCGGTCGAGGACGAACACGCCCTGAGGGCCCTGGAGTTGTTCGGGAACCCGGCCGAGGCGGAGGTGTCGCTGCCGTCGCGCCCCGAGTCGGCCGCGACCGCGCGACGGCTCGCGCAGGTCGTCGTCCTGCGCCACTGGGGCCTCTCCCCGAAGATGACCGAGGACGCCGTCCTCCTCGTCTCCGAACTCGTCGGCAACGCGGTGCGGCACACCGGCGCCCGCCACTTCGGCCTGCGCATGGTGCGCCGCCGCGGCTGGATCCGCATCGAGGTGCGCGACCCGTCCCGCGGACTGCCCTGCCTGATGCCCGTCCACGAACTCGACATCTCGGGGCGCGGCCTCTTCCTCGTCGACAAGCTCTCCGACCGCTGGGGCGTCGACCTGCTGCCGCGCGGCAAGACCACCTGGTTCGAGATGCGCGTCGCCGACCGCTGACCCGTCTTCCCCCCGCAGGGCCTCGTACGCTGGGCTTGAGTCTCCACCCACTGGAAGGCCCAGACTCCTCGACATGATCGACGACGGTCCCCGGCTGCTCACGATCGGACAGCTGGCCCGCCGCACCGGCCTCACGGTGCGCACCATCCGGTTCTGGTCCGACGAGGGCGTCCTGCACCCCGCGACCCGCAGCGAAGGCGGCTACCGGCTCTACGACGCCGAGTCCGTGGCCCGCCTGGAACTCATCCGCACCCTGCGCGAACTGGGCCTCGGCCTGGACGACGTACGGAAGATCCTCTCCGGCGAGCGGGACATCGCGTCCGTCGCCGCCGCGCACGTGGCGGCGCTCGACGCGCAGATCCAGGTGCTGCGGCTCAACCGGGCCGTCCTGTCGACCGTCGCACAACGGAACTCGACCGCCGAGGAGATGGCCCTCATGAACAAGCTGGCACGACAGTCCGCCGCCGAACGCAAGCGGATCATGGACGACTTCGCCGAGGAGATGCTGCGCGGCCTCGACACCGTCGACCCCGCGGTCCAGGAGCGGATGCGGGGCATGAGCGCGGGACTGCCCGACGACCCGACGCCCGAGCAGGTCGACGCCTGGGTCGAGCTCGCCGAACTGCTCCAGGACCCGGAGTTCCGGGCCGGCATGCGGCGGGCCACCGAGTACAACGCCGCCGACCGCGGCCCCGAGGACGCGGCCGGCGCGTCCATGCTGTTCCTGCGCAAGCTCGTCGCGCTCGCGGGCGACGCGGTGCGCGAGGGCGTCGACCCCGCCTCGCCCGCCGCCGAACCCGTCCTCGCCGAGCTGCTCGGCGACGCGGACCGCGCCACCGTCCTCGACCGGCTGCTCGCCACCATGAACGACAAGGTGGCCCGCTACCGCGAACTCCTCGGCGTCCTCAAGGGCGGCGGCCCCGACCACCCGCACCGCGAGGAGTTCGCCTGGGTACTCGCCGCACTGCGCGCCCGGGTCGCCGAGTAATCTGACCTCCGTCAACACGGCAGTGAGAACAACGAGGGGTGACCCGGTGGCGGACATAGAAGAGGCACGCAAGGCGTTCCAGCGGTTCGACGCGGACGGCGACGGCTTCATCACGGCGGCCGAGTACAAGAGCGCCATGGCACAGATGGGCGACTTCAACGTCACGGACTCCGTGGCCGAGGTCCTCATCGCGGGCCAGGACGCCAACGGGGACAAGAAGCTCTCGTTCGACGAGTTCTGGGCAAACCTGAACAAGTGAGCCCGAACCCGGTGGGGCGTACGCGACACGCGTACGCCCCACCGGTGCGTCAGGCCCCGGCCCTGTTCACGGCCGACAGCACCGCCCGCACCGACGCGGCGAGCACGGACGTGTCACGGCCCGCGCCCCACACCGGCACCCCGTCGACCCGGCAGTGCGCGAACGCCACGGTCTCGGCCTCCCGGCCCGCCGCCACCGCCTGCTGCCCGAAGTCGAGGACGTCCACGTCGCGGCCCACCGCCGCGAGCGCGTCCGCGAACGCCGCCAGCGGCCCGTTGCCCTTGCCCTCCACCTCGCGCACGACCCCGTCGACATCGAGCGCACACGTGAAGCGGTGCACGGCACCTTCCTGCCGCGCCGACCAGCCGTCGGCGAGCACCACAGGCCCCGCGGCATCCAGGTAGACCGTCCGGAACAGGCCGTACAGCTCGTCGGGCGTCGCCTCCCGGCCGCTGTCGTCCGTGGCCTCCTGCACGATCCGCGCGTACTCGGGTCGCAGCGCCGCCGGCAGGTCCACGCCGTACTGCTCCTTCAGCAGATACGCCATCCCGCCCTTCCCCGACTGCGAGTTCACGCGGATCACCGCCTCGTACGTGCGCCCCACGTCGGCCGGGTCGATCGGCAGGTACGGCACGTCCCACGGCTCGTCCGGGTGCGCCGCCCGGTGCGCGAAGCCCTTGGCGATGGCGTCCTGGTGGGTCCCGGAGAACGCGGTGTGCACGAGATCGCCCGCGTACGGGTGGCGCGGGTGCACCGGCAGGCGGTTGCAGAACTCGACCGTCTCGCGCACCCCGTCGATGTCCGAGAAGTCGATCATCGGGTCGACGCCCTGCGCGTACAGGTTCATCGCCAGGGTCACCAGATCGACGTTCCCCGTCCGCTCGCCGTTGCCGAACAGGCAGCCCTCCACCCGCTGTGCGCCCGCAAGGACCGCGAGTTCGGCGCAGGCGACGCCGGTTCCGCGGTCGTTGTGCGGGTGCACGGAGAGGATCACCGCATCGCGGCGGGCCAAGTGGCGGTGCATGTACTCGATCTGGTCCGCGTACACGTTCGGTGTCGCGATCTCGACCGTCGTCGGCAGATTGTGGGTGACCGGACGGTCGGGGCTCGCGTCCCACAACTCCGTCAGGCCGTCGCACAGCTCCAGCGCGAAGTCCGGTTCGGTCAGGTTGAACGTCTCCGGGGCGAACTGGAAACGGATGTGCGCGTCGGGGCGGGCGTCCGCGAGGCGGGCCATGCGCGTGCCGGCCTCGCGCACGGTGCGCAGGATCTCGGCGCGCGTCATGCCGAGGACGACGTCGCGCCAGGTGGGGGAGGTCGCGATGTAGAGGTGCACCACGGCACGTGGCAGCCCTTCGATCGACGCGAAGGTCCGCTCGATCAGCTCCGGCTTGGCCGGGGCGAACACGACGGGCGTGACGTCGTCGGGCAGTGCGGCGGAGGTCGCCAGGTGCCGTACGAAGTCGAAGTCCGTCCGGCTGGCCGACGGATAGCCGACCTCGATCTCCTTGAAGCCCATCCCCACCAGCAGGTCGAAGAAGCGACGCTTGCGGTCGGTGTCCATCGGCTCGGCGAGCGCCTGATTGCCGTCGCGCAGATCGACGGGCACCCACAGCGGCGCCGCGGTCAGCTGCTTCGACGGCCAGCTCCGGTCGGCGAGCGGCGCGGTGGCGACCCGCTCGTGGTACGGGCGGTAGCGGTGGTACGGCATCGGTCCGGGAGTCTGCGGATTCCAGCGGTACATGGTGGCTGAGGCCTTCCTCGGCTCGGTCGTGAGGGGACGACCGGCAGCACGGCACCCCGCGGCGGGGTGCCGGTCGCGTCAGGCCCCGCCGCGGCAGCCGAGAAGAAGGAGTCCGCGGAGCATGGCCGGTACACTAGCCACACCTCAGGTCCTCAGACAAGTACCCCTCAGACAAGTTCCGTTTCGCCCCGAGTTCGATTGGAATGGCCCCGTGTCCACCGGCCCCCTCCGCCCCAGCCCCCTCGTCGAACAGGCGGCGGAACACCTCCGCACGCAGATCGCCGACGGCGTCTGGCCCCTTGGTGCCCGCCTGCCCGGCGAGACCACCCTCGCCAAGGAACTCGGCGTCGGCCGGTCCACCGTCCGCGAGGCCCTGCGCGCGCTCACCGGGCAGGGGATGCTGCGCCCGAAGCAGGGGGCCGGCGTCTTCGTGACGGCGATCCGCCCCGTCGAGGACTGGCCGACCCGCCTGCGCCGCGCGGCCGTAGCCGACGTCTACGAGGTCCGTACGCTCCTGGAGATCCAGGCCGCACGCCTCGCCGCCGAGCGCCGCACCGACGAGGACATCGCGGCGATGCGCTCCGCGCTCGACGCGCGCCGGGCGGCGGCGGGCGGCCCCGGCGACGCCTTCGTCGACGCCGACATCGCCCTGCACGCCACGGTGGTGGCGGCCGCCCGCAACCCCGTCCTCACCGACCTCTTCACCGAGTTCACCCCGGCCCTCCGCCAGGCCCTGATCGACCTCCTCGCCCTGGTCGACGTGCAGGCCGCGGAACAGGACCACGGCGACGCGGCCCACGCGACCCTGGTGGAGTCGATCGCGACGGGCGACGCCGAGTCGGCGACACGGGCGGCGCGGGACGAACTCACCGCCATCCAGGGCAAGTTGGCCCCCTGAAGCGAGCCACTCAGTCCCCGCTCGCCCACTCCTTCATGGCGGCCTTGCTACCGAAGTCGGCGACGTTCTTGTCGAGGGGGCTGTCGGTGTACTGGTGGATGGTCCAGTCCGCCTGGATGCGCGGCTTGCCGGCGGACACGTAGTCGGCGATCCAGAGGCCGTCGCCGGCGTAGGACGTCGTGTCCTGAGTGAGCCAGTAGTGCCGATTGCAATAGAGCAGCGTCCTGTGGTTCGGGCGCAGCCGCTTCACCTCGCGGATGAACCTGTCCTTCTCCGCATTGCTCGCGTGGGTGCCCTCACTGGTCGTCTCCCAGTCCACGGCCAGCAGGTCCCCGGCCTTCTCGGGGGCCTTGCTGACGAAGTACTCGGCCTGCGCCGTGATGTTCCCCGGCCACAGGAAGTGGTAGAAGCCCACGACGCATCCGGCGTCGCGGGCCCGCTTCGTCTGGGCGGCGAGGCGCGGATTGACGTACGAACGCCCCTCGGTCGCCTTGACGAAGACGAAGGACAGGCCGTCCGTGTCGAACGTGGACTGGTGCGAACTGACGTCAATGCCACGGATCACGCAGGCCTCCTGGCCGGTGGGGCGACTAGGTCGAGCCTTCATCTTTCCCGGTCGGGGCGCGGGTGGAACTCCGATGGAGTAACCAGATTCACGCTCGACCGTTAATGCGACTATGAAACAAGTGGCCGTATGTCGGGCGCAGGGGGACGGGTGGGCATGTGCCCGGTCTTCGGATCAGTTCAGGCTCACGCGAGGGCTGTGCATGGGGCACTACCGGCAGACGCAGAAGGGGAAGCCGTTCACCGAGCTCGGACCGGGGCGGTCCCTGGCACTCGATCGCCGGGGCTGCTTGTTCGACGGCTGTGACAGGGCTCTGGTCGCCAGAGGGCTCTGCAACGGGCATTATCAGCAGGACATTGCGGGAAAGCCGTTGGCGCCGCTGCGCCGGAGAAGATCCACGGGGTCACTCGAGGCCGCGCTCGCACAAGGTTTGACCGATTGCCTGGCGTGCGGCGAGATCAAGCCTGTGGAAGATTTTTCCACCGACCAGGTTTCGGGCTATCCGCGGGCGTACTGCAAGGTATGCAATGCCGAGCGTGTCCGGTTGAGCCACTACAACATCGATCGTGACTTCCTGGACCGACTCTGGGGATATCAGAAAGAGCGTTGTGCGATTTGTGAGTCGGCGGATGTGGGGAGCAGGCGCGCTTTGCACATCGATCACGACCATGCGTGCTGCAAGGGACGGCGTAGTTGTGGCATGTGCGTACGAGGCCTCGTCTGCTCGAGCTGCAACGCCTACGGGCTTGCCTGGTACGAAGCGTTGCCACTCCACCTGCGGACCTACGACGTGCTGAACACGTACCTGTCCTGCCCGCCGGCTCGAGAATTCCGCGAGGCTGTGAAAGTCGGCGTGGCCTCGCCCGGTTGAACCCTCTGGGCGGGAGGGGGAGTCAGCGGCTGTCCGTCATGCCTCCCGTGACCGCGACGACCTCGCCGACCGTGTAGCTGGAGTCCGCGTCGGAGGCCAAGTGGACGTAGGCGGGGGCCAGTTCCTCGGGTTGGGCGGCGCGGCCCATGGGGTCGGACGTGGAGCCGAGGTCTTCGAGGTAGCTGTCGGGGAAGCGCTGTCCGGAGAGGTTGAGGACGGTCCAGGTGGGGCCGGGGGCCACGACGTTGGCGCGGATGCCGCGCTGGGCGAGGTGGCTCGCGATGGACTTGGTGAAGGCGATCTGCGCGCCCTTCGTGGCGGCGTAGTCCATCATCATGTCGCTGCCCTTGAGGCCCTCCTCGGAGGCCGTGGCGATCACCGCGTCGCCGTCGCCGAGGTGCGGGAGCGCCGCCTTGAGGAGGTGGAAGTAGGCGTACATGTTGGTCTTGAAGACCAGGTCGAAGTCCTCGAAGTTCAGGTCGTCGAGGCTGTTCTGGCCGTTGAGCCGTGCGGCGTTGCTGACCAGGACGTTGAGTCCGCCCAGTTCGCGCACCGTGGCCTCGACCGTCTCCCGGCAGACGTCCGCGTCGCACAGGTCGCCGGGCAGCAGCAGGCAGCGCCGGCCCTCCGCCTCGACGGCCTCGCGGGTCTCCTCGGCGTCGGGCTGTTCCACGGGGAGGTACCCGATGGCGACGTCCGCGCCCTCCCGTGCGTAGAGGACGGCGACGGCCCGGCCGATCCCGGAGTCGCCGCCGGTGATCAGGGCGACCTTGCCCTCGAGCTTGCCGGAGCCGCGGTAGCGGGGTGCCAGGTAGTGGGGGCGCTGGCTCATCCGCGACTCCAGGCCGGGCCGCTCCTGCCGCTCGTACGAGTACGGCGGCGTCGGCTGGTCCTCTTCCTGGGCGGGCCGTGTGTTCGACGGGAGACCGGTCACCGTTCTCGCCTCCTTGTCCGGGGAGCGTGTGCCCCTCCCGTGTCTCCCACCAGCACGGAACGAAACGACCGCGCCGCGCTGCCGATGTCACATCCGCGCGGGGCCGGACCGTCGGTGTGGTGAAGGGTTCGGAAGGAGCAGAGCATGTTCAGCGTCTATGTCGTCGTCACCGCCCTCGCCGCCGCCGTCTACGGCTCTGCGGCCGTCGCCAACCTCGCGGGGCACTCGTATCCGAAGGCGCAGGCCGACAAGCTGCGGGTGCCGTACGCGTGGATCCCGTGGCTCGGGACGGCGCTGGGGGCCGGGGCGCTGGGGCTGGTGGCCGGGTTCGTGGTTCCGGCGCTCGGGGTCGCCGCCGGGGCGGGCCTGGTCCTGTACTTCGTCGGGGCGCTCGGCGCGCATCTGCGGGTCGGTGACCGGAGTTACGGTCCGTGGTCGTTCTGTTGCGCACTCGCTGTGGCCGCGCTGGTTCTGAGGGTAATTGTCTAGCTCTGGGCGTTTCGTGAGCCCCGGTTTTGGAATGCGTGGGGTATGGATTGGCGGAACAGTGGCGGCCGTACCGGGGTCGCGATAGCGGCGGTCGTCATGCTGGTGGGCGCGAGCGCCTGCGGCGGCGGTGACGGTGGTGGGCCCAAGGCGGACGGGGATCAGTCCGGGCGGACGAGTGCGAGTGAGAGTCCGAGCGCGGGCGACTCGCCGTCGTCGTCGCCGAGCACGTCCTCGTCGCCGAGCAGGTCGACGTCGAGCAAGGCGTCGCCCAGTACGACGAAGCCCAAGCCGCCGCCGATGCTCCTGGACAGCATCACTCCGCAGTCGGGCGCGACGGTCGGCGTCGCCATGCCGGTCTCCGTGGTGTTCACCAACCCCGTGGCGGCGAAGGCCCGCGCGAACGTCGAGAAGCACCTGAAGGTGAGCGCGTCGCAGCAGGTGAACGGCGCCTGGCACTGGTTCGGCGACCGGCGCGCCGACTGGCGCCCCCAGACGTACTGGCCCCCCGGTACGAAGGTGAAGGTCGACGCCGACATGAAGGGCGTCAGCAACGGCTACGGCCGCGTCGGCACGCACGGCTACACCCACACGTTCACGATCGGCGACGACGTCCGCGCGGACGTCTCCGTACCGGGCCACACCCTGAAGGTCACGAAGAACGGCCGGGCGATACGCACCCTGTCGATCAACGCGGGCAGCGAGAAGTACCCGACGTGGAACGGCACGATGGCCGTGATCGACAAGCAGCGCAAGGTCCACATGACCTCGTGCAGCATCGGGATCACCTGCGACAAGAACGACCCCGACTACTACGACCTGACGCTGCCCTGGGACGTCCACCTCACTCAGTCCGGCACGTACGTCCACTACTCGACCGGCGACCCGAACCCGGGCAGCGGCAGCGCCCGCGGCTCGCACGGCTGCGTCCACCTGTCGTTGTCCGACGCCAAGTGGTTCTACGACCAGGTGAAGCAGGGCGACCCGGTGACGATCACCGGCTCGCCCCGCGCGAAGGCCCCCGCCGACAACGGCTACGCGTCCTTCAACCTCAGCTGGAGCGACTGGCTCGCGGGCAGCGCGTCGGGGGAGGGCACGACCAGCGCCCTCCAGACCACAGGCCGGTAGGGGCTCAGCACTCGATGATGTTGACCGCGAGGCCGCCCCGCGCCGTCTCCTTGTACTTGACCGACATGTCGGCGCCGGTGTCCCGCATCGTCTTGATGACCTTGTCCAGGGACACCTTGTGCGAGCCGTCGCCGCGCAGCGCCATCTTCGCCGCGGTGACGGCCTTGACCGCCGCCATGCCGTTGCGCTCGATGCAGGGGATCTGGACGAGGCCGCCGACGGGGTCGCAGGTGAGGCCGAGGTTGTGCTCCATGCCGATCTCGGCCGCGTTCTCGACCTGCTCCGGGGAGCCGCCGAGGGCCTCGGCGAGCGCGCCCGCCGCCATGGAGCAGGCGGAGCCGACCTCGCCCTGGCAGCCGACCTCGGCGCCGGAGATCGAGGCGTTCTCCTTGAACAGCATGCCGATGGCGCCCGCGGTGAGCAGCAGGCGGACGACGCCGTCCTCGTCGGCGCCCGGCACGAAGTTCACGTAGTAGTGCAGGACGGCGGGGATGATGCCGGCCGCGCCGTTCGTCGGGGCGGTGACGACCCGGCCGCCCGCCGCGTTCTCCTCGTTCACGGCCATCGCGTAGAGGGTGATCCACTCCATGGCGTGGGCCACGGGGTCGCCCTCGGCGCGCAGCTTGCGGGCCGATCCGGCGGCGCGGCGGCGGACCTTGAGGCCGCCGGGCAGGATGCCCTCGTGGGACATGCCGCGGGAGACGCAGGCCTGCATGACGCGCCAGATGTCGAGGAGGCCCTCGCGGATCTCGTCCTCGGTGCGCCAGGCCTTCTCGTTCTCCAGCATCAGCGCCGGGATGGACAGGCCGGTCTCGCGGGTGAGGCGGAGCAGCTCGTCGCCGGTGCGGAAGGGGTACTTGAGGACCGTGTCGTCGGGGACGATCGGGTTCTCGCCCTCCACGGCGTCCTCGTCGACGACGAAGCCGCCGCCCACCGAGTAGTACGTCTTGGAGAGCAGCTCCTCGCCCTCGGCGTCGTACGCCCACAGCGTCATGCCGTTCGCGTGGTACGGCAGGGCCTTGCGGCGGTGCAGGATCAGGTCGTCGTCGAAGGAGAACGCGATCTCGTGGGCGCCGAGCAGGTTCAGGCGGCCCTTCTCCTTGATCGTCTCCACGCGCTCGTCGGCCTTCTCGACGTCGACGGTGCGCGGCGAGTCGCCCTCAAGGCCGAGCAGCACGGCCTTCGGGGTGCCGTGTCCGTGCCCGGTGGCGCCGAGCGATCCGTACAGCTCGGCGCGGACGGAGGCGGTGTGGGCCAGCAGGCCCTCGTTCTTGAGGCGCCGCGCGAACATGCGGGCCGCGCGCATCGGGCCGACCGTGTGCGAGCTGGACGGGCCGATGCCGATCGAGAACAGGTCGAAGACCGAGATGGCCACGGTGGGACTCCAAAGATGGTGGTAGACGCCGTTGTCTGCCGGACGTGCGGGAGTGCGGTGCGGTGGAAGCGGGCGGGGCACCGCGCTCACTGTTCTCCTGGTGGTTCCAGTGTGCGGGTGCCCCGTCCGGACGTACCTACGAAAGGGTACGTAATCCGGGCCGAATTACTTCAGGCCGGGGTACAGCGGGTGCTTCTCGGCCAGAGCGGTCACGCGGGCCTTGAGCGCCTCGGCGTCGTACGTCGGCTGGAGGGCGAGCGCGATGACGTCGGCGACCTCGCGGAAGTCCTCAGCCCGGAAGCCGCGGGTGGCGAGGGCCGGGGTGCCGATCCGGAGGCCGGAGGTGACCATCGGCGGGCGCGGGTCGTTCGGGACGGCGTTGCGGTTGACCGTGATGCCGACCTCGTGGAGGCGGTCCTCGGCCTGCTGGCCGTCGAGCTCCGACTCGCGCAGGTCGACGAGGACCAGGTGCACGTCGGTGCCGCCGGACAGCACGTTGACGCCCGCCGCGCGGGACTCCGGGGTCGTCAGACGCTCGGCGAGGATCTGGGCGCCCTCGATCGTGCGCTGCTGGCGCTCCTTGAAGTCCTCCGAGGCCGCGACCTTGAAGGAGACGGCCTTGGCCGCGATCACGTGCTCGAGCGGACCGCCCTGGAAGCCCGGGAAGACGGCCGAGTTCAGCTTCTTCGCGAAGTCCTTGTTGCGGGCGAGGATGATGCCGCCGCGCGGACCGCCGAGCGTCTTGTGCGTCGTGGACGTGACGACGTCGGCGTAGGGGACCGGGTTCGGGTGCAGGCCCGCGGCCACGAGGCCCGCGAAGTGCGCCATGTCGACCCACAGGTACGCCTCGACCTCGTCGGCGATGCGACGGAACTCGGCGAAGTCCAGCTGGCGCGGGTACGCGGACCAGCCGGCGATGATCACCTTCGGGCGGTGCTCCTTGGCGAGCCGCTCGACCTCGGCCATGTCGACCAGGCCGGCGTCGTCCACGTGGTACGGGACCACGTTGAACTGCTTGCCGGAGAAGTTCAGGCGCATGCCGTGCGTGAGGTGGCCGCCGTGCGCCAGGTCCAGGCCGAGGATGGTGTCGCCCGGCTTGGCGATGGCGAAGAGCGCGGCCTGGTTCGCGGAGGCGCCGGAGTGCGGCTGCACGTTCGCGTACTCGGCACCGAAGAGCGCCTTCACGCGGTCGATGGCGATCTGCTCGGTGACGTCGACGTGCTCGCAGCCGCCGTAGTAGCGGCGGCCGGGGTAGCCCTCCGCGTACTTGTTGGTGAGGACCGAGCCCTGGGCCTCCATGACGGCGGCCGGGGCGAAGTTCTCCGACGCGATCATCTCGAGCGTCGACTGCTGGCGCTTCAGCTCGGCGTCGACCGCGACGGCGACCTCGGGGTCGAGCTCGTGCAGGGATTCGTTCAGTACGGACATCGGTGGGGTCAGCTCCCGGAGAACTCGGTGTACTCGTCGGCGGAGAGCAGGTCCTTGGGCTCGTCGCTGAGCCGGACCTTGAACAGCCAGCCGCCCTCGAACGGAGCGGAGTTCACGAGCGCCGGGTCGTCGACGACGTCCTGGTTGGTCTCGGTGACCTCGCCGGTGACGGGGGAGTACAGGTCGGAGACGGACTTGGTGGACTCCAGCTCACCGCAGGTCTCGCCCGCCGTGATGGAGTCGCCGACCTCGGGAAGCTGGACGAACACGATGTCGCCGAGCGCGTTGGCCGCGTGCTCGGTGATGCCGACCGTCGCCACGCCGTCCTCGACGGCCGACAGCCACTCGTGCTCCTTGCTGTAACGCAGCTGCTGGGGGTTGCTCATGATGCGAATTCTCCTGTACGCGGGAAGGTGCTGGTGACAGAGGGGGAGACCCGGGCGGGCGCGGGCTACTTCTGACGCTTGTAGAAGGGCAGGGCCACGACCTCGTACGCCTCGTGCGTGCCGCGGATGTCGACACCGACACCGGCCGTGCCCGGCTCGGCGTGCGCCGCGTCCACGTACGCCATCGCGATCGGCTTGCCGAGCGTCGGGGAGGGGGCGCCGGAGGTGACCTCGCCGATCACCTGTCCGTCCGCGACGACCGACATTCCGGCGCGCGGCACGCGGCGGCCCTCGGCGATCAGGCCGACGAGCTTGCGGGGCGGGTTGGCCTCGGCCTTCGCGGCGGCCTCCTTGAGGGCGTCGTGGCCCACGAAGTCGTCGCCGTGCGAGGTCTTCTCGAACTTCACGACGCGGCCGAGCCCGGCGTCGAAGGGCGTGAGGTCCGTCGTCAGCTCGTGCCCGTACAGCGGCATGCCCGCCTCCAGGCGCAGCGTGTCCCGGCAGGACAGGCCGCAGGGGACGAGGCCGTGCGCGGCGCCCGCCTCGGTCAGCGCCTGCCACAGCTTCTCGGCGTCGGCGGGGGAGACGAACAGCTCGAAGCCGTCCTCGCCCGTGTAGCCGGTGCGCGCGATGAGCGCCGGCACGCCGGCGACGGTGCCGGGCAGACCCGCGTAGTACTTGAGGCCGTCCAGGTCGGCGTCCGTGACGGACTTCACGATCGTCGCGGAGTTCGGGCCCTGCACGGCGAGCAGCGCGTACGCGTCGCGGTCGTCGCGGACCTCGGCGTCGAAGCCGGCGGCGCGCTCGGTGAGGGCGTCGAGGACGACCTGCGCGTTGCCCGCGTTCGCGACCACCATGTACTCGGTCTCGCCGAGCCGGTACACGATCAGGTCGTCGAGGATCCCGCCGTCCTCGCGGCAGATCATCGTGTACCGGGCGCGGCCGGGGCCGACGGAGCCGATGTTGCCGACGAGGGCGCGGTTGAGCAGGTCCACGGCCTGGGGCCCGGTCACCGTGATCTCGCCCATGTGGGAGAGGTCGAAGAGCCCTGCCGCCGTGCGCACGGCGTTGTGCTCGTCGCGCTCGCTCGCGTAGCGCAGCGGCATGTCCCAGCCGGCGAAGTCGGTCATCGTGGCGCCCAGCGAGCGGTGCAGGGCGTCCAGTGCGGTGGTGCGGGTCATGGCTGGTGTGCTCCCGGTGGCATGACGGCGATGGCGGAGTCTCGGAACACGAGACGTCCTCCCCATCTGTCATCGGAACCTGAGAGGTTCGCCCCGAGGGGCTTGCACCTTGGGTGGGGGCGCCGTGTCACAAAGGCGCCCCACTTTTCAGATCTGCCTCGCCCGCGCGGTACGGGGCCTGAGAGATTCAAGGGAGGAACTTGCTCCTTCGGCGTCCGGGGACCGATGGGTACCCGGAACTCTCCCGCGCGGATTCAAGCGGCCGGTATGCAGTTGCGCGCACATCATTGCATGCCGGTCGGACAGGGAAACCCCTTGAGGGGCATTACCTTCTCTTTACACTCGAGGGGCAGGGGTGACGTGACCGAACGGGGAGGACGATCACGGTGCACAAGGCAGTGGCGGGGGCATACGCGGTGTCGGCATCGGCGCCGGCGGTCGCCGGGGTGCGGATTCCCGGCCAGCGCTCGGTGCGGGACCTGCGCGGGCGGCGCGGGCACACACCGCGGCGGCTCGCGTTCGCGGCGGGCGACCTGGTCGTGCTCTCGGGGCTGCCCGGCAGCGGCAAGTCGACGCTGATGCGGCGGGCCGTCACGGAGGTCCGCATCGACTCGCAGGACACCAGGGAGCGCTGGGCGGCCCGGATGCCGCGCTTCCTGCCGTACGCGCTGTACCGGCCGCTGGTCCGGATCGCGCACTACGCGGGGCTCAGGCGGGCGATGCGCTCGGGCGCGAGCGTCGTCGTGCACGACTGCGGTACGCAGGCGTGGGTGCGCCGCTGGGTGATCCGCACGGCGCGGCGGCGCGGGGTCGCCGTCCACCTGATGCTGCTCGACGTGCCGGAGGACACGGCCCTTGACGGCCAGCGGGAGCGCGGCCGCGGGGTGTCCCGGTACGCGTTCGCCCG
Source organism: Streptomyces sp. SDT5-1 (assembly GCF_052245995.1). Taxonomy (NCBI): domain Bacteria; kingdom Bacillati; phylum Actinomycetota; class Actinomycetes; order Kitasatosporales; family Streptomycetaceae; genus Streptomyces; species Streptomyces sp. SDT5-1. The sequence continues at coordinate 5,737,548 of NZ_CM125963.1, forward strand.
GCACCGCCGCGCGGTCGGCGCGCTCGTCAGCTCGACCGAGCGGGGCGAACTGCCGGCCGGGATGGCGTCGGCGGTGCTGCTCGACCGGGCGGCGACGGAGGCGCTGGGCGGGATCACCTTCGGCGACGGCCGCTGAGGGCGGGGGACGCGCCGCGTACGTTTGTATGCACGGGCTAAGGTCGGGTGCGCGGGCGCGGACGGGTCCGCGCGGGCACAGCAGCGGGCAGAACAGCAGAGGTTGATGGCAGTCATGGAGTTCCCAGGCACCCCCGAGCCGGGTCACGGTCACGCCCAGGGGCACGAGGGCGCGTACGCGCACCCGGCGCAGGGCTGGCCCGCGAACGAGCTGGAGGAGATCCTCGCCGCGGCCCTCGGCCAGGACGCGGGCGGCTCGGCGGCGGGACGGATCGTCGAGGCGCTGGGCCGCAGCCATGTCTGGATCCCGCTGCCCAAGGGCGGTTCGAACGCCAGCCGCGATCTCGACCTGCCGAGCCTGGAGATCGAGGGACAGGCCTACGTCCCGGTGTTCAGCTCCGAGCAGCAGTTCATGGCGGTCACCGGCGGCCGGATGGACTGCACGATCGCCCCGGCCGTGGAGTTCGCCCGCGGGCTTCCGCCGCAGGTCGGCATCGCCGTGAACCCCGACGGCACGGTGGGCGTGCCGCTGCCGCCGCCGGCCGTCGCCGAGCTGGCCCGCAGCGGGCGCACCCCGCTCGACGGGCCCGCGACAGGCGGCCGTGTGGTGCTGTCGGAGCCGGACTGGCAGGTCGACCCGGTGGACTTCCTCGCGGCGGTGCGCGAGGAGTTCGAGGGGATCGGCACGGTGCTGAGCGCGCGGCGCTGCCTGGCGAAGGTGGAGGACACGGAGCCCTCCCTGTTCATCGGCGTGGAGCTGGCGCAGGCGGCCGGTGCGGCGGGGGCCGCGCGGGACCTGCCGCTGGACGCGCTGGGGCGCGCGCTGGGCCGGGTGCCCGTGCCGTGGGCCGTCAACATGGTGTTCCTGGACGTGACGCAGGACCCCGTCGCGGACTGGCTGCGTACACACGTACGGCCGTTCTACGTACGAGAAGGGTGACGGCGTCCGTCAAGTCGGTGTCAGTATCGCCGCTTAAGCTGGTTTCATGACGTGACCGGTCGGCGCTTCGCTTTCCGGCCATGTGTGGAACACGGACGTATTGAAGAGCCGAAGGGGCGGTTACGGGTGAGTGCGTCGGGCACGGCCGCGGCCGGACAGGTCGAGCACATGCTGCGCCAGGTGACTCCCGGGCGCTACGACGCGTACGAGGCGCTCCTCAAGGCCCTCGCCGACCCCGCGGCCGGGCAGGTCTGGATGCTGCTCTGGCACGGCCAGGCCGGATCCCCCGACGCCCAGTACGGGAACATGGAGGTGGACGGCTTTTCGTACGCCCCCTGCGTGACGTCCGCCCAGGAGCTCTCCGCCTCCGGCTGGTCCCGGGCGTACGAGGTGGTGAGCGGCGTCGACGCGGCGCGCACGCTGTACCCGGACCACTACGGGCTCTGGCTGAATCCGCACGCGCCGGGCGGCGGCGTCGGCATCCCGTGGCTGGATCTGCGCCGTATCGCGGGCGGCCTCGACCGCCAGCCCGCCGGGCCCCTGCGCCTGTCGGAACCCACGATCGAGATCCCCCAGTTCTACGCGGTGCTCACGCAGAACGCGCACCGGACGACGGCGGTCCGCTCGCTGCGCCGCGCATGGGTCCAGCCCGCGCTCGGCGCCCCGTACCTCGCCATCGGCCTCGACGTGTACGACACGTCGCCGGCGTCCGTGGACGCCGTCCGCGCGATGATGCAGCAGTCCATCCCCGCGGTCCCCGAGGGCCTCCCGGTCTCCACGGTCGCGATGTCGGACGAGTACGACCCCGTCGCCATGTGGCTCCGCCAGGCCCGCCCCTTCTACGACCGCGACGCGGCCCCCAGCCCGACGGGCTACGGCTACCCGCCCTCGCACGCCTGACCTCGTGTAGCCCGGTATGGGCAGGTTCCTCACCAACTGGTGGGGTCAAGGGCGGAGTTCACCCCTAACGCCCCAACTGCCCACCGTCCGACCCCCGTTCACGGCAGTCCGGATAACGGAACACCCCAGCCAGCATCACGTTTAGGCATCCTTTCGCCGTCAAGTCTGGCAACAGATCGCGCCCAGGTTGAAGACTCCCGCTCCAAGGGGGCTTCGCCTCTGTGTACGACGGACTGAACCAAGCCGCCACAGCGGCAAGTGCGGGCCGGTCACCGCCGGTTGAGAGGGGTCCCTGCCACGATGACGGCACCATTGCACGACACGAGCGCAGAAGCGGAACCGAGCGCACCGGTCGAGCCTGTCAAGGGAGACGGCGGCCGCAAGGTCGAGGGCCGGTCGCTCAAGCAGATCGCCTGGAACCGGCTCAAGCGCGACAAGGTCGCCCTCGGCGGTGGCATCGTTGTCGTCCTCCTCGTCCTGGTCGCGGTGTTCGCCCCGCTCATCGTCAGCCTGCTCGGCCACCCGCCGAACGAGTTCCACCAGGACAAGCTGGACGAGCTGACCAACCTGCCGAAGGGCGCGCTGGGCGGCGTCAGCGCCGATCACCTCTTCGGCGTGGAGCCCAACAAGGGCCGCGACATCTTCAGCCGCATCGTCTACGGCACCCGCGTCTCGATGCTGGTCGCCGTCCTCGCCGCGGTCGTCGCCGTCGTGCTCGGCACCTTCTTCGGCATCATCGCCGGGTACTTCGGCGGCTGGGTGGACGCGATCATCAGCCGCGTGATGGACGTGCTGCTCTCCTTCCCGCAGCTCCTCTTCATCATCTCCCTGGTCTCCGTGCTCCCCAACGACCTGCTCGGACTGACCGGCAGCGGCGTCCGCATCATGATCCTGATCATGGTGATCGGCTTCTTCGGCTGGCCGTACATCGGCCGGATCGTGCGCGGCCAGACGCTCTCGCTGCGCGAGCGGGAGTACGTGGAGGCGGCGCGCAGCCTCGGCGGCGGATCCCGGCACATCCTCTTCCGCGAACTGCTGCCGAACCTGGTGGCGCCCATCACCGTGTACACCACGCTGATGATCCCCACCAACATCCTCACGGAGGCGGCGCTCAGCTTCCTCGGCGCCGGTGTCCGGCCGCCGACCGCCTCGTGGGGCGGCATGCTGCGGGACGCGCTCGGCACCTACGAGCACGACCCGATGTTCATGGTCTTCCCTGGCGTGGCGATCTTCATCACCGTGCTGGCCTTCAACCTCTTCGGGGACGGCCTGCGCGACGCGCTCGACCCCAAGGGCACCCGATAGACACCCAGTTCACTGCCCCTGCCGTCCCGTCAGGAGCACTCCCTGTATGTCCCCCATGGCCCTGCGGCCGCAAGGCCGGGGGCCGCGAATCCCGGAGGATGCGAGAAGAATGCCCAAAGGTTTCCAGAGTCGACGGATGACGGCCGCCGCGGCCCTCGTGGCCGCCTCGGCGCTCACGGTCACCGCCTGTGGCGGTGGCGGCGACAGCGACGACAAGTCGAAGGGCGCCGGCTACAACGCCGCCATCGGCAAGATCGCCAACAAGTCGACCAAGACGGGCGGCACGCTCCGCATGGTCGCCAAGCAGGACCTGGACAGCTTTGACCCGCAGCGCGCCTACTTCGGCATGGCGTGGGACTTCATGCGGTTCTACAACCGCACCCTGGTCACGTACGACACCAAGCCGGGCGCCGCGGGCAACGCGCTGGTCCCCGACATGGCCAAGGACATGGCCAAGATCACCGATGGCGGCAAGACCTACACGTACCAGCTGCGTGACGGTCTGACCTGGGAGGACGGCTCCAAGCTGACCTCCAAGGACATCAAGTACGGCATCGAGCGCATCTGGGCGGACGACGTCATCACCGGCGGTCCCGTCTACCTGAAGCAGGTCCTCGACCCCAAGGGCGAGTACAAGGGCCCGTACAAGGACAAGTCCAAGGACAAGCTGGGCCTGAAGGCGATCGAGACGCCCGACGACAACACGATCGTCTTCCATCTCCCGCAGCCCAACAGCGACTTCGAGCAGATGCTCGCCATGCCGTCCGGCTCCGCCGTGAAGGCCTCGGCCGACACCCGCGAGAAGTACACGACCAAGCCGCTCTCCAACGGCCCGTACAAGATCCAGTCGCACAAGGCGAACAAGTCGATCGTGCTGGTCCGCAACAAGGCGTGGAAGAAGTCCTCGGACCCGAACAACCCGGCGCTGCCCGACAAGATCACGGTCGCGATCAACAAGAATCTCGAAGAGAACGACAAGAACCTGATGGCCGGCGAGTACGACGTCGACCTCAACGGCACCGGCATGACCCAGTCCGGCCGCACCACCGCCGTGACCGACCACAAGGCCGACGTCGACAACATGCAGACGCCGTTCGTCCGTTACGTCGCCCTGGTCACCACGACCAAGCCGATGGACAACGTCAACTGCCGCAAGGCCGTCTTCTACGCCACCGACTTCAAGAGCCTCCAGCAGACCCGCGGTGGCGAGGTCGCGGCCGGCAAGATCGCCAACAACCCCTTCCCGAAGGCGGTTCCGGGCCACGACGACTCGTACGACCCGTACGGAGTGGTGGCGCGCAAGGGCAAGCCGGACCTGGCCAAGGCCAAGGAAGAGCTGAAGAAGTGCGGCAAGCCGAGCGGCTTCTCGACCGTGCTGACCGCGCGCAGCGACCAGCCCGGTGAGGAGGACGCCGCCGAGGCGCTCCAGGAGCAGCTGGGCAAGGTCGGCATCAAGCTGACCATCGACACCTTCTCCGGTGCCGACGCCTCCTCGATCTCCGGCGACCTGAAGAAGGTCAAGGAGCGCGGCTACGGCATGACGATGAGCGGTTGGGGCCCGGACTTCAACACCGGCCAGGGCTACGGCCAGCCGCTGTGGGACAGCCGCTTCATCCAGAAGACCGGCAACTACAACGAGTCGCAGATCGACGACCCGAAGATCGACAAGATGTTCGACGACGCGCTGAAGACGACCGACAAGGCCGAGGCGAAGAGCATCTACACCGACATGGGTCACCGGATCCTCGACCAGGCCTACTGGATGCCGTTCATCTACGAGGCCAACATCACCTGGCGCGGACCGCGTCTGACGAACGCGTACTCGGCTCCCGCCTGGAGCGGTCGCTACGACTACGCCAAGCTCGGCGTGACCAAGTAGCACTCGCCGATTCGCTGAAACACCAGCCGATACCCGCCAGTCCGAAGGGCAGGTGATGGTCCCGGCAGGCGGCCGGACCCCGCAACCCGAGGTCCGGCCGCCCAGGGGCCGCGCACAGTGCTTGCTTACCTCATCCGGCGCTTGAGCGCCGTCATTGTGATGGTGCTGATCGTCTTGCTGACGACGTTCGCCATCTTCTTCCTGCTGCCGAAGTGGTCCGGGCAGGACGTCGCCACGCTCTTCGCGGGCAAGGCCACATCGCCGGAGCAGCTTGCGGGCATCCGCGTCAAGCTCGGTCTCGACGACCCGCTGCTCGTGCAGTTCTGGGACTTCATCCGGGCGATCCCGATGGGCCGCGACTACGTCTCCGGCGGCAGTGTGACCCACTGCCCGGCGCCGTGCCTCGGCTACTCCTTCCGTACGGAGGAGCCGGTCTGGGACACCATCACCGCCGCCCTGCCGGTGACCGTCGCGCTCGCCGCCGGCGCCTGCGTCCTGTGGCTGGTCGGCGGCGTGGCCGTCGGCGTCGTCTCCGCGCTGAAGCGGGGCACGATCTGGGACCGCAGCGCGATGATCGCCGCGCTCTCCGGCGTCTCCATGCCGATCTTCTTCACCGGCATGGTGATGATGGGCATCTTCGTCCACAGCCTGGGGCTCATCAAGATCAGCGACAACCTGTCGAGCGACCAGTCCATCGGCACCTGGATCGAGACGCTGATCCTGCCGTGGATCGCCCTCGCCTTCCTGCAGGCGGCGATGTACGCCCGCCTCACCCGGGCCACCATGCTCGAGGTCATGGGCGAGGACTACATCCGTACCGCCCGCTCCAAGGGCCTCGGCGAACGGGCCGTCATCACCCGGCACGCGCTGCGCTCCACGATGACGCCGATCCTCACCGTCTTCGGTCTCGACCTGGGCGTGCTGATGGGCGGCGCCATCCTGACGGAGTCGACCTTCGGGCTGAAGGGCGTCGGCTTCGAAGCCGTCAACGCCGTCGAGGCCAAGGACCTCCCGGTGATCCTGGGGGTCACCCTGGTCATGTCGCTGGCCATCGCCGTGGCGAACCTCGTCGTCGACATGATGTACGCCGTGATCGACCCCCGAGTGAGGCTGGGATGAGCGAGCAGATCAACACCGGGACCGCAGTGGGCGAGCCGTTCGCGGCCGACTCCCGGCCGCCCTCCGCCTTCCTCGAGGTCCGCGACCTCAAGGTGCACTTCCCCACCGACGACGGCCTCGTGAAGTCCGTCGACGGCCTGAACTTCACGCTGGAGAAGGGCAGGACCCTCGGCATCGTGGGCGAGTCCGGATCCGGCAAGTCCGTGACCTCGCTCGGCATCATGGGCCTGCACACGGTCGGCCAGTACTCCAAGCGCCGGGCGCAGGTCTCCGGCGAGATCTGGCTGGACGGCGAGGAACTGCTGTCCTCCCCGGCGGACAAGGTGCGCAGGCTGCGCGGCCGCGAAATGGCGATGATCTTCCAGGATCCGCTGTCGGCCCTGCACCCGTACTACACGATCGGCAAGCAGATCGTGGAGGCCTACCGGGTCCACCACGACGTCGACAAGAAGGTCGCGCGCAAGCGGGCCGTCGAGATGCTCGACCGCGTCGGCATCCCGCAGCCCGACAAGCGCGTCGACTCCTACCCGCACGAGTTCTCCGGCGGCATGCGCCAGCGCGCGATGATCGCGATGGCGCTCGTCAACAACCCCGAACTCCTCATCGCCGACGAGCCGACCACCGCGCTCGACGTCACGGTGCAGGCGCAGATCCTCGACCTGATCCGCGACCTCCAGAAGGAGTTCGGCTCCGCCGTCATCATGATCACGCACGACCTCGGGGTCGTCGCGGAGATGGCCGACGAACTGCTCGTGATGTACGGCGGCCGGTGCGTCGAGCGCGGCACCGCCGAACAGGTCTTCACCGCGCCCCAACACCCGTACACCTGGGGCCTGCTGGGCTCGATGCCGCGCATCGACCGGGAGCAGACCGACCGGCTCACCCCGGTCAAGGGCTCCCCGCCCAGCCTCATCAACCTGCCGAGCGGCTGCGCCTTCAACCCGCGCTGCCCCTACGCGGACGTGCCCAAGGACAACATCACGCGCACCGAGCGCCCCGAACTGCGGGAGGTCGGCTCCGGCCACTTCTCGGCCTGTCACATGTCGGCCGGGGAACGCGAGCGGATCTGGAACGAAGAGATTGCGCCGAAGCTGTGACGGACGCCAAAGGACCTGACACCGAGATGACGCCCTCCACGATTCCCCAGCAGGCGACGACCTCTCCGGACGCCGCGGCCGGTGAGCCGCTGCTCAAGGTCGAAGGGCTGGTCAAGCACTTCCCGATCCGCAAGGGCCTGCTCAAGCGGCAGGTCGCCGCCGTGCAGGCGGTCGACGGGCTCTCCTTCGACGTCCGCGCGGGGGAGACCCTCGGGGTCGTCGGCGAGTCCGGCTGCGGCAAGTCGACGATGGGCCGGCTGATCACGCGGCTTCTCGAACCCACGGGCGGGCGCGTCGAGTTCGAGGGCAAGGACATCACGCACCTCGGCACCGGTGGCATGCGGCCGCTGCGCCGCGACGTGCAGATGATCTTCCAGGACCCGTACTCCTCGCTGAACCCGCGCCACAACATCGGCACGATCGTCGGCACGCCCTTCCGCCTCCAGGGCGTCAAGCCGGAGGGCGGCGTGCGCAAGGCGGTCCAGGAGCTCCTGGAGAAGGTCGGGCTCAACCCCGAGCACTACAACCGCTACCCGCACGAGTTCTCCGGCGGCCAGCGCCAACGCATCGGTATCGCACGGGCGTTGGCCCTGCGCCCGAAGCTGGTCGTCGCCGACGAGCCGGTCTCGGCCCTCGACGTGTCGATCCAGGCCCAGGTGGTCAACCTCCTCGACGACCTCCAGGACGAGCTCGGCCTCACGTACGTGATCATCGCGCACGACCTGTCGGTAATCCGGCACGTCTCGGACCGCATCGCGGTCATGTACCTCGGCAAGATCGTGGAGCTCGCCGACCGCGACGACCTCTACTCGACGCCGATGCACCCGTACACGAAGGCGCTGCTCTCCGCGGTGCCGGTCCCGGACCCCAAGCGCCGCGGCGCCAAGAGCGAGCGCATCCTGCTGCGCGGCGACGTCCCGTCTCCGATCGACCCGCCCACCGGGTGCCGTTTCCACACCCGGTGCTGGAAGGCGACGGAGCTCTGCGCGACGAAGGAGCCCCCGCTGCTCCAGCTCGGCACGGGCCACCAGGTGGCCTGCCACCACCCGGAGAACGCCCCCGACCAGGCCCCCGAGGACACGAAACTCCTCCAGGTGGCCAAGGAGGCGATCGACGTCATCACGGTCCCGAAGACGGTGGCTCCGCCGGAGGACGGGAAGCCTCCGACGGACGGTGAGCCTCCGGCGGACGAGCCGACGTCGGACTGACGGAAGGCCCGTCCGCCCACTTCCGCGGTCGGCGTGTACATGGCCCGAAAGGGTCATGTACACGCACACCCCCTCGCGGCAGAGTTCCGCTGTCCGTTACACCGGAACCCGCTCGAAGGGACGCCCCATGGCACTATCCCGTTCGGCACGCCTGGCCGCGCTCACCGTAGCCGCCGCCTCGTTCTGTCTGATCGCCGCCGCTCCCGCCCCCACCCCCGGCTCCGACGGCGTCGGCGACCCGTACTTCCCGCAGCTCGGCAACGGCGGCTACGACGCCCGCCACTACGCCCTCGACGTCGCGTACAACCCGGACACCGACCGCCTCGACGGCCGCACGACCCTCACCGCGCGGGCCACCCAGAACCTCTCCTCGTTCGACCTGGACCTGCAGAAGCTCACCGTCACCAAGGTCGAAGTGGACGGCAGACGCGCCGAGTTCACGCGCAGCGGCGACGAGCTGCGCGTCACCCCGCGTGCCTCGATCCGCAAGGGCAACACCTTCACCACGACCGTCACCTACGGCGGCGTGCCCGAACCGCTCAGCGGTCCCATCGTCTTCGGCTCCGACTACGGCTGGATGAAGACCGAGGACGGCGTCTTCGTCGCGTGCGAGCCGAACGCCGCCTCCACCTGGTTCCCGTCCAGCGACCACCCCTCGGACAAGGCGACGTACGACATCAGGATCAAGGCTCCGAAGGGCCTGACCGGCGTATCGAACGGCCGTCTTGTCGACACGTACGACACCGACAAGGGCAAGCAGACCGTCCACCACTGGCGCGAGTCGAAGCCCATGGCGACGTATCTCGCGACCGCCACCATCGGCAAGTTCGACGTGAAGACCGGGAAGACGGCCGGGGGCACACCCGTCTACGTGGCCATCGACCCGGTGCTCTCCAACAGCAACGACGTCGACGTGTACGCCGTGACCGCCGAGGCCACCGACTACTGGTCGCAGGTCTTCGGCCCGTACCCGTTCGAGGAGACCGGCGCGATCGTCGACGACATGCCGCAGGCCGGCTTCTCGCTCGAGACCCAGTCCAAGCCCATCTACTCCGCGGTCCGCTCCGAGTCGACGATCGTGCACGAGCTGGCCCACCAGTGGTTCGGCGACTCCGTCTCCGTCGAGCAGTGGAAGAACATCTGGCTCAACGAGGGCTTCGCCACGTACGCCCAGTGGCTGTGGACCGAGCACAAGGGCGGCGCCTCCGCCCACGACTCCTTCCTCGCCGGCTACAACTCCCGCCCCGCGAACTCCACCTTCTGGCAGGTGAAGGTCGGCGACCCGCAGCGCGACACGATGTTCGCCTCCGCCGTCTACCAGCGCGGCGCGATGACGCTCCAGATGCTGCGCGAGCGCATCGGCGACAAGGCGTTCTTCAAGCTGCTGCCGCAGTGGACGCGCCTGCACAGCTACGGAAACGCCGACACGGACGACTTCATCGCCCTCGCCGAGCGGGTCTCCGGGCAGCAGCTCGACGACCTGTTCGACACGTGGCTGTTCACGACGGGCAAGCCCAGCCTGTAGTAGGCCCGGGGACGCGGCAGGTAAGAATGTCGCGTGCTTCAGGAACTGTTCAGTCCCTCCGTCCAGCATTGGCTCGACCTCATCGGGATCTTCGTCTTCGCGATCTCCGGCGCCCTGATGGCCGTCCGCAAGAACTGGGACGTCTTCGGGATCGCCGCGCTCGCCGAGGTCACCGCGCTGGGCGGAGGGGTGTTCCGCGACCTGGTGATCGGCGCCGTGCCACCGGCCGCCTTCGTCGACCTCGGCTATTTCGTCACGCCGCTGATCGCCGCCGCGCTCGTCTTCTTCCTGCACCCGGAGGTCGAGCGCACCCAGACCGCGGTGAACGTCTTCGACGCGGCGGGCCTCGGCCTGTTCTGCGTCACCGGCACGACGAAGGCGTACGACTACGGGCTCGGGCTCACCGCGTCCGCCGCGCTCGGCCTGGCCACGGCGGTCGGCGGCGGTGTGCTGCGCGACATCATCGCCAACGAGGTGCCCTCCCTGGTGCGCTGGGACCGCGACCTGTACGCGGTGCCCGCCATGGTCGGCGCCGGGATCGTCGTCCTGTGCATCCAGCTCGACGCCCTCGACGGCTTCACCAGCGGCATCGCGGTCCTCACCGCGTTCGTGCTCCGGCTGCTCGCGATGCGCTACCACTGGCGGGCGCCGCGCGCGTGGAACCGCAGGTCGGCCGGGGTGGACGTGACGGAGGAGACGCCGTAGTCGGCGACGGGTAACCGATGAAAGCTACCGCTTAGTAATTTCCTGTTGTACGTTTCCGGGTATGGCAGACGCAGTATCCACGCAGAGCCGCCCGGCGACCGTCGGCGACAGCGAGTTCGACCGCGACACCGCCGTCACGCGGCGCCCGGACGAGCCCGGTGTCTACGACATCGACCTCTCCGCGGGCTGGACGATCATCAACGCCCTCAACGGCGGCTACCTCCTCGCCGTGCTCGGCCGCGCCCTCTCGGACGCCCTGCCGCACGACGACCCGTTCACGATCTCGGCGCACTACCTCACCGCGTCCGCGCCGGGCCCCGCCGTGATCAGGACCGACGTGGCCCGCACCGGCCGCACCCTCTCCACGGGCCAGGCCTCCCTCTTCCAGTACGCGGAGGACGGCAGTGAGGTCGAGCGGATCCGGGTCATCGCGTCGTACGGCGATCTGGACACGCTCCCCGACGACGTGCGCACCAGCGCCGAGCCGCCCGTGCTGCCCGCCATCGACCAGTGCTTCGGCGCGGGCGACGCCCCCGAGGGCGCGCCGCCGGTGCCCGGCAGCTCCGCGATCTCCGACCGCCTGCACCTCAAGCTCGACCCGGCCACGCTGGGCTGGGCCCTCGGCGCGCCGTCCGGCAAGGGCGAGATGCGGGCCTGGTTCGGCCTCGCCGACGGCCGTGACATGGACCCGCTGGCGCTGCTGCTCGCGGTGGACGCGCTGCCGCCGACCGCCTTCGAGATGGGCCTCAAGGGCTGGGTGCCGACGGTCGAGCTGACCGTCCACGTGCGCTGCCGCCCGGCTCCGGGCCCCGTCCGCGTGTCGATCACCACGCGGAACCTGGCGGGCGGCTTCCTGGAGGAGGACGCCGAGGTCTGGGACGCGAAGGACCGCCTCGTCGCCCAGTCCCGCCAGCTCGCCCGCGTACGGCTCGGCTGAGCGGGCCCTACGAACGCAGGAACTCGCCGAGTACGGCGGCGAGTTCCGCGGGCGCGTCCTCCTGGACGAGATGCCCGGCGCCCTCGATGATCCGCAGCTCGGCGCCGGGGATCAGCTTCGCCAGCTCGTGCGCCCGCTCGACCGGGATCCAGGTGTCGTCGGCGCCCCACGCGACCAGGACGGGCAGGTCCAACTCCCCGTAGCGGCCCTGGATGTCGTCGGTGGCCGCCCACAGCGGGTTCTGCTCGATCTGCCGGTAGAACGAGTCCTTTCCGGTCTCGGTCAGCCAGGGAGCGACCACGCGCGCGTGCGTCTCGGGGTGCAGCCCGCGGTGGCTGCCGGAGGCGACGTACCGGTGCACGAGCGCCTCGTGGAGGTCGGGCGGCAGCTGCCGGAACACGTCGGAGTGCTCGCCGAGCAGCCGGTACGTGGGGGAGCCCCACGGCCGGATCGCCACCGGGTCGACCAGGGCGAGGCGGTCGTACGCGGCGCCGTGCACGAGATGCGCGCGCAGCGCGACGCAGCCGCCGAAGTCGTGCCCCACGACGGCGGGTGCGCGCCCCTCGCCGGTCAGGCCCCAGTGGTCGAGCAGCTCGGTCAGGGCGCGGGCCTGGGCGTCGAGTGAGAGGTCCTGGTCGGGGCGCATCTCCGAGTCGCCGTAGCCGGGCAGGTCCCAGGCGTACACGCGGTGCCGGCGGGCGAGGGCGCGGGCCGGCTGCCGCCAGACGTACGAGGAGAACGGCGTGCCGTGGACGAGGACGACGGGCGGCGCGTCGGCCGGCCCGAGCGCCGTCCAGCGGATCTCGCCGGACGAGCCGGAGAAGCTTCGGTCGAGGTTCCAGTCGGCTGATGTCATGACCGTAACGCTAGTTGCTCATGACATGTCGAGCCAGTGCTTTCGGCCGATGCTCACGAGACGGAGCTGCCGCTCGGCCCGGTCCGCCACCCGGTCGAAGTCCTCGGCGGGCGTCGTGAGCAGCACCGATGCCGTCACCAGCATGTGGTCGACGTACAGATTCGCCAGCATCATCAGGTCCTCCTGGCTCCAGCCTGCCGCGCCGGGATCGTGCCGGAGCGCCTCCCGCACCTCGTCCGCGAACTGTCCGAGCTGCTCGCCGATCGCCTCCCGCACCCGCTGGACGCCGCCGTGCCGTTCGCGCGCGATGAAGCGGACGTGTGCGGGGTACGCGTGCACGTGGCGGGCGATCAGCTCGATGGTGCGCGTGATGCGCTCGTCGCTGTCCCAGGTCGCCGTCAGGGCGTCGCGGATCACCGCGTGCAGGCTGCCGAGCGCCTCCTCGACCAGGGCGACGCCGAGGTCGGCCGTGCTGTCGAAGTGCCGGTAGAACGCGGTCGGGGTCACGCCCACGGCGCGCGTGACCTCGCGCAGGCCGAGGCTGCTGAGGCTCTGGTCCTCCAGCAGTCCGAGGGCCGCGTCCAGGAGCGCCTGCCGGGTCTTCTGCTTCTGCGCCTGGCGCGCGCCGAGAGTGTGACTCATGTCATCCAGTTAACAACTGTTCTCTGTAATGGGGAAGTCGTGGCGCGAGCTAGACTCGATAGTCAGTGAACAGTTGTAACCCAACTTTCCGAGAGGCAACCATGCTGTTCCTCGTTGCGGCCCTTCTCCTGCTGGGCTTCGCGCTCGGCACCGTGGCCCACGCCCCGCTGCCCGTCACGCTCGTCGCGGCCGCCGTCATCGCCGTCTGGCTGGCCGTCTTCGCCGTCCGCGAGCGCCACGCGCGCCGCAGGCACCAGCACTGAACCGTTCGGCGGTTCACCTTCCGCAGTTCACGTTCTCAGGGGGTATCACCGTGCAACTCACCGCAGAACAGCGCGTCGTAGAAACCGAGAAGGCAGGAACCGGGGAGCAGGCCCGTCCCGTCGGCCGCCGCGACCGCGACGGCATGGCCGTCGCCTCGTTCGTGCTCGGCCTGGTCGGACTGCTCGTCATGAACGTCTTCCTCGGCCCCGTCGCGATCGTCCTCGCGTCCATCGCCCTGTGGCGCGGCACCGAGCGGCGCGGTCGCGCCCTGCTCGGCCTCGGCCTCGGCGTCGCCGATCTCGTCGTGCTCGCCGCCCTGATCGCCGCCGACGGCACCATGTCCTGGAGCATCACGGGCTGACCGTCGGCCGGGCGCCGCCGGGCTCGTAGAATCGAGCCCACCATGGCTTACCTCGACCACGCCGCGACCACTCCGATGCTCCCGGAGGCGGTCGAGGTGATGACCGCCCAGCTCGCCGTCACCGGCAACGCCTCGTCCCTGCACGCCGCGGGGCGCCGCGCCCGCCGCACCGTCGAGGAGTCCCGCGAGACCCTCGCCGAGTCGCTCGGCGCCCGCCCCAGCGAGGTCGTGTTCACCTCCGGCGGCACCGAGGCCGACAACCTCGCCGTCAAGGGCCTGTACTGGGCGCGCCGCGCCGCCGATCCGGCCCGCACCCGCGTCCTCTCCAGCCCCGTCGAGCACCACGCCGTCCTCGACGCCGTGCACTGGCTCGCCGAGCACGAGGGCGCGACCGTCGAGTACCTGCCCGTCGACGCGCACGGCCGCGTGCACGCCGACGCGCTGCGCGAGGCGGTCGAGCGGAACCCCGACGACGTCGCCCTGGCCACGGTCATGTGGGCCAACAACGAGATCGGCACCGTCCAGCCGGTACGCGAACTCGCCGACGTCGCCGCCGAGTTCGGCATCCCGCTGCACGCCGACGCCGTGCAGGCCTACGGGCAGCTCCCGCTCGACTTCGCCGCGTCCGGGCTCGCCGCGATGACCGTGTCGGGCCACAAGGTCGGCGGCCCGTACGGCATCGGGGCGCTGCTGCTCGGCCGCGAGTACAGCCCCGTCCCCGTCCTGCACGGCGGCGGGCAGGAGCGGCACGTCCGCTCCGGCACCCTCGACGTCCCCGCCATCGCGGCCTTCGCCACGGCGGGCCGGATCGCGACCGAGCGGCGCGAGTGGTTCGCCCGCGAGATCGGCGCGCTCCGCGACGCCCTCGTCGACGCCGTGCGCTCCGCCGTCCCCGAGGCGATCCTCGGCGGCGACCCGGAGCCCGGCGGCCGCCTCCCGGCCAACGCGCACTTCACGTTCCCCGGCTGCGAGGGCGACTCGCTCCTGCTCCTCCTGGACGCGCAGGGCATCGAGTGCTCCACCGGCTCGGCCTGCACCGCCGGAGTCGCCCAGCCGAGCCACGTACTGCTCGCCACCGGCACCGACCCGGACCTGGCGCGCGGCACGCTGCGCTTCTCCCTCGGCCACACCACGACCAAGGCCGACGTGGAGGCGGTGGCGACGGCCATCGGCCCCGTGGTGGAGCGGGCGAGGTCGGCGGGGCTCAGCTAGGGCCTGACGAACGACAGACCCCAGGCCCTGCCGTCGGACTCCCGGCCGTCACGTCTTGGCCGCGCCGTCCCGCTCGTACGCCGCCTTCACCAGGCGCATGTACCGGTCCCAGTCCCAGTGCGGCCCCGGATCGGTGTGATCCGTGCCCGGCACCTCGACGTGCCCGATGATGTGCTCGCGGTCGACCGGCATGTCGTAGCGCCTGCATATCCGGGCGGTGAGCCGCGCCGACGCCTCGTACATCGCGTCCGTGAAGTCGGCCGGCCGGTCCACGAAGCCCTCGTGCTCGATGCCGACACTGCGCTGGTTGTAGTCCCGGTTCCCCGCGTGGAACGCGACGTCCAGCTCCCGGATCATCTGCGCGATGTGCCCGTCCTGCCGCACCACGTAGTGCGCCGCCGCCCCGTGCCACGGGTCCTTGAAGACCTTCAGCGTCCCCTGGTAGCTGCCCTGTGTGACGTGGATGACGACGCGGTCCACCGTGTAGTCGGCCGGGCGGTCCGCCCGCCGCCAGTTCGCCGACGCCGCCGCGACCCACTCCGCGCCCTTGAAGTCGACCTCGCCCGCCTTGCGCGGCTTGTCGACGCCCGGGACCTGCCACCACATACGGGCCAGGTCACCGCGCGCGAGCAGGCCCACGCCGACGGCCGACGCGGCCCCGCCGACGATCAGCGTCCGCCGGCTGATCCCGCGGTCCTTGTCCCCGCCCCGGCCCTTCCCCGAACCGGACTTCTTGTTCGCCATGCGACGCCCCCGTCATTCCCGTACGAGATCCACAACGCATCTCCGGCCGATTCGGTTCCCGGGGGCCCGTACCCTGTTAGGGCTATGACTTCGCAGACTCCGCAGCGCCCCGCGGGCCCCGAGAAGGCGGCCCGACCCCTCCGCGTCCTGGCCGCCATGTCCGGCGGCGTGGACTCCGCCGTCGCCGCCGCCCGCGCCGCCGAAGCGGGCCACGACGTCACCGGCGTGCACCTCGCGCTCTCCGCGAACCCGCAGTCGTTCCGCACCGGAGCCCGCGGCTGCTGCACCATCGAGGACTCCCGCGACGCGCGCCGCGCGGCCGACGTCATCGGCATCCCGTTCTACGTCTGGGACCTCGCCGAGCGCTTCCGCGAGGACGTCGTGGAGGACTTCGTCGCCGAGTACGAGGCCGGGCGCACGCCCAACCCCTGCCTGCGCTGCAACGAGAAGATCAAGTTCGCCGCGCTCCTCGACAAGGCGCTCGCCCTCGGCTTCGACGCGGTCTGCACCGGCCACTACGCGCAGGTGATCGTCAACGAGAACGGCGACCGCGAGCTGCACCGCGCCGCCGACATGGCCAAGGACCAGTCGTACGTCCTCGGCGTCCTCGACGACCGGCAGCTCGCCCACGCGATGTTCCCGCTGGGCGACACGGAGACGACCAAGGAGGAGATCCGCGCCGAGGCCGAGCGCCGCGACCTCGCGGTCGCCAAGAAGCCCGACTCGCACGACATCTGCTTCATCGCCGACGGCGACACCCAGGGCTTCCTCGCGAACCGCCTCGGCAAGGCGGAGGGCGACATCGTCGACGAGTCCGGCGCCAAGCTCGGTACCCACGAGGGCGCGTACGGCTACACCATCGGCCAGCGCAAGGGCCTGCGCATCGGCACGCCGGCGCCCGACGGCAAGCCCCGCTACGTCCTGGACATCTCGCCGGTGAACAACACGGTGACGGTCGGCCCCGCCGAGGCCCTCGACGTCACCGGCCTCACCGCCATCAAGCCCCGCTGGTGCGGCGCAGCGCCCACGGGCCCCGGCACCTACACCGCCCAGCTGCGCGCGCACGGCGGCGAGACCGAGGTGTCGGCCGAGCTGGTCGACGACGAGCTGCGGGTGCGCTTCACCGAGGCCGTCCGCGGCGTCGCCCCCGGCCAGGCGATCGTGCTGTACGACGGCACGCGCGTGGTGGGCTCGGCGACCATCGCCACGACGGAGCGGGCCACGGCTGCGGCCTAGGCTTCCGGCCCGCTAGGCCCTGCCCTGGAGGTAGTGCTGGAGCACGGCGCCCAGGTGGCCGCACCACTCGGCCGCCTGCGCCTTCTTCCTGGCCTGCACCTGGCAGGTGTAGACGGCGCCGTCCGACATGGACGCCGTGACGAACACCCCGGACGGCATCGGCTGGAAGTGCGCTGTGCGCACGTGCGACCAGGGCAGGTCGATGGCGTGCGGGCCCTGCTCGAAGTGCAGCCCCTCCGCGTCCACGACCATGCCGTTGTGCTTGTCGGCGGCCACGAACTCCGGCCCACCGGGCCCGCCCGGCCCCGCCGGGGGAGCGGGCGGTGCGGGCGGGGCGCCCGGCGCGTACGCGGGCGGCGGCGGGGCCGCGGGCGGCGCGGCCGGAGGGGCGGGGGCGAACGGCGGTGGGGGAGCGCCGAAACCGCCCGTGGGAACGTCCTGCTGACCGTCTCCGTGAGTCATGTCGGGCTCACCTTCCGCCGTGCTCTGCCTACCTTCCCATTCGACCACGCGCGCGTGGTCAGTCGGTGACCACCTGCGTGTCGTAGAAGCACAGGTGGTCCTTGATGGCGGCCACGTCGTCCTTCGGATCCGGATACGCCCACACCAGGTCGGGTGCGCCGGGCAGCGACCAGTAGGAGGCGTCGCCCTTGAAGGGGCAGTGCGTTGTCGTGTTCGAAGGAGTAAGGAGCTCCGTGCGGACGTCGTCCGGCGGCAGGTAGTACCGCACCGGACAGCCCGTCTCCTTGAGGACCAGCGGGCGCGCGCTCTCGGCGAGCACCTGCCCTTCGTGGACGACCCGCACGCGCTGCGAACCCCGCTCGACGGTGATCGTGTGTCCTTGAGTCATGGGTGTGTCAGCGCTCACAGCGGGCGAGTTCTTCCCGCCGGCGGCGGACCGTACGGTAGATGGCATGAACATCTGTGTCTTCCTCTCCGCCGCCGACCTCGACGAGCGCTACACCCGGCCCGCCCGCGAATTCGCCGAACTGCTCGGCAAGGGCGGCCACACGCTCGTCTGGGGCGGCTCGGAGAGCGGCCTGATGAAGGTCGTCGCCGACGGCGTCGCGGCGGCCGGAGGACGGCTCACCGGGGTCTCCGTGGACTTCCTCGCGGCGAAGGCGCGCGTCGTGGCCGAGCCCGACCAGATGGTGATCGCCAAGGACCTCGCCGAGCGCAAGGCGCTGCTCCTGGAGAAGGCCGACGCCGTCGTCATCATGGTGGGCGGCACCGGCACCCTCGACGAGGCCACCGAGATCCTGGAGCTGAAGAAGCACGGCAAGACGGACAAGCCGATCGTGCTGCTCAACTCCGAGGGCTTCTACGACGGCCTGAAGGAACAGTTCCGGCGCATGGAGGACGAGGGCTTCCTCCCCGTGCCCCTCACTGACCTCGTGTTCTTCGCCGAGGAGCCGGTCGGCGCCCTGGCCTACCTGGAGGAGTCGCGCGGCATCGAGTAGTGCGAGCATGGCGGGCATGGCTACCCATGTGATCACCGGCGCCGGTTCCGGAATCGGCGCCGCCGTCGCCCGCCGTCTGCACGAGCGCGGCGATGAAATCTATCTCCACGCGCGCGACGCGGGCCGGGCCAAGGAGCTCGCCGCCGAGTTCCCCGGCGCGAAGACGCTCGTCGGCGACCTCGCCGACCCGGACAAGCTGTCCTGGGCCTTCTCGCACCAGACGCTGCCGGACCGGATCGACTCGCTGCTGCACATCGCCGGCGTCGTCGACCTCGGCAAGGTCGACGAGCTGACGCCGAAGTCCTGGCGCCACCAGCTCAACGTCAACCTGATCGCCCCGGCCGAGTTGACCCGGCACTTCCTGCCCCAACTCCGCGTCGCCCAGGGCCACGTGCTCTTCGTGAACTCCGGCTCCGGCATCCACGCGGGCCCCGCCTGGTCCGCGTACGCCGCCTCCAAGCACGGACTGCGGGCCCTGGCGGACTCGCTGCGCAAGGAGGAGCACGACAACGGCGTGCGCGTCACCTCCGTCTACCCGGGCCGCACCGCGAGCGCCATGCAGGCCAAGGTGCACCAGCAGGAGGGCAAGGAGTACGACCCCTCGCACTGGATCGACCCCGAGTCGGTCGCCACGACGATCCTCATGGCCCTCGACCTCCCGCGCGACGCCGAGGTCAACGACCTGACGGTGCGCCCCGGCCGCTGACGTGACCGCCACGGGGGAGGGCGCGATCCGCGCGTGGCTCGACGACGTGTGGGGGCGCGCGGAGGCCGCGGCGCTGCTCGCCGGCGGCGACACGGCCGAGCCGTTGGCGCGACGCGAGGTGCTGGCCGAGGTCTACGACCCGGCCGCCCTCGCCGCGCTGCGGCGGCTCACCACCGAGGGTGTGTTCGCCAGTGACATCTGCCGCTGCCCGGGTGGTGCGACGCTCGTGCTGCTCGACGTGGACGGCGAGTTCATCGCGCGCGGCAGCCTGCACGGGCCGGACACGATCGCCTGGGAGCGCGCCCGGTTCCGCAACAATCTGGACCTGGCGGACCCGGACGGTCTGCGCCGCCGTCTGGAGCGGATCGGCGTCCGCTCCGTGTGACACGCCCGGTCGGAGGCGTTGCGTACCCTTCCTGGGTGGATGAAAAGAGCGACTTCAGGTGGGGGCCGGCCACGGGTGTCGGGTCGATGCCCGGTGGTGACGCCCGCGAGGCCGCCAAGACCGTGACCGGCAGCTTCGAGGGGCCCGAGCAGGGCATGCCGTACCTCCCGGAGCTGCCCGCGCGCGGTCCTGGCGCCGACATGATCGGCCGGACGGCCGGACTGCTGGTCGACCTCTACGCGCGCGTGGAGCCCAGCGGCTGGCGGATCGGCGACCGGCCGGGCCGCGACACCAAGCGCGCCCGGTCCTGGCTGGGCGAGGACCTCGACGCGCTCGAGGAGTTCACGCAGGGGTACGAGGGCCCGCTCAAGGTCCAGGCCGTCGGTCCCTGGACGCTCGCCGCCGCCCTGGAACTGCGGAACGGCGAGGCGGCCCTCTCCGACCTCGGCGCCTGCCGCGACCTCGCCGCCTCCCTCGCCGAGGGACTGCGCGCGCACCTCGCCGACGTCCGCCGCCGGGTGCCCGGCGCCCGGCTGACGCTCCAGCTCGACGAGCCCTCGCTCATCGCCGTGCTGCGCGGCCAGGTCAAGACCGCCAGCGAGTACCGCACGCACCGCGCCGTCGACCGCCAGATCGTCGAGAGCGCGCTGCGGGACGTCATGGACGTGCTCGACGACGGGCCCCGGATCGTCCACTCGTGCGCCCCCGACGTGCCGTTCGCGCTCCTTCGCCGGGCCGGGGCCGACGCCGTCTCCTTCGACTTCTCGCTGCTCACCGAGCGTGACGACGAGGTGATCGGGGAGTCCGTCGAGGCGGGACTGCGACTCGTCGCCGGTGTCGTGCCCGGCGTGGACGGCCCATTGTCAGACCCTGCCGGTAGCGTCATGGGTGTCAGGACGCTGTGGCGCAGGCTGGGGCTGAATCCGGGTTCCCTCGCGGACTCGGTGGTGCTCACGCCGTCGTGCGGACTCGCGGGTGCCTCACCCGCGTACGCCCGCGCGGCGCTCGCCCACTGCGTCCGGGCGGCGAGATCACTCGCGGACAACCCTGAGTGACCGTGGACGAAGGCATACGGGAGGACGAGACGGTGGCTGACGCACTGCAGAGCGAGGGCACGGTGCCCGCCGAGGCGAGGGACGAGCACGCCCAGCTGGCGGAGCAGATCGAGGAACACCGCTTCCGGTACTACGTGAACGACGCCCCGGTCGTCTCCGACGCCGAGTTCGACAAGCTCCTGCGCTCCCTGGAGGCGCTGGAGGAGAAGTACCCGGAGCTGCGCACGCCCGACTCGCCGACCCAGAAGGTCGCGGGTCAGTACGAGACGGAGTTCACGTCCGTCGAGCACCGCGAGCGCATGCTCTCCCTCGACAACGCCTTCGACGACGAGGAGTTGGCGGCCTGGGCCGACCGCGTCGCCAAGGAGGTGGGCGCGCCCGGCTACCACTTCCTGTGCGAGCTGAAGATCGACGGCCTCGCGGTCAACCTGACGTACGAGAACGGGCGGCTGACGCGCGCGGCCACCCGCGGCGACGGCCGGGTCGGCGAGGACATCACGCCGAACGTCCGCACGATCAGCGACATCCCGACCCGCCTCAAGGGCGACAACATCCCGCCGCTCGTGGAGATCCGCGGCGAGGTGTACTTCCCGATGGAGAAGTTCGAGGAGCTGAACGCGCGGCTCGTCGAGGCCGGCGACAAGCCCTTCGCCAACCCCCGCAACGCGGCGGCGGGTTCGCTGCGCCAGAAGGACCCGCGCGTCACGGCGACCCGCCCGCTGCACATGGTCGTGCACGGCATCGGCGCCCGCGAGGGCTTCGACATCGACCGCCTCTCCCAGGCGTACGGGCTGCTCCGCGAGTGGGGCCTGCCCACCACCAAGTACAGCAAGGTAGTCGACGACCTGGCGGGCGTCCGCAAGTTCATCGCGTACTACGGGGAGAACCGCCACTCGGTCGACCACGAGATCGACGGAGCCGTCATCAAGCTCGACGAGATCCCGCTCCAGGGCCGCCTCGGCTCCACGGCGCGCGCCCCGCGCTGGGCCATCGCCTGGAAGTTCCCGCCCGAGGAGGTCAACACCAAGCTGGTCAACATCCGGGTGGGCGTGGGCCGCACCGGCCGCGTGACGCCGTACGCGCAGGTCGAGCCGGTCACCGTGGCGGGCTCCGAGGTCGAGTTCGCGACGCTGCACAACCAGGAGATCGTCAAGAAGAAGGGCGTCCTCATCGGGGACACCGTCGTCATCCGCAAGGCGGGCGACGTCATCCCCGAGATCCTCGGCCCGGTCGCCGACCTGCGGGACGGCAGCGAGTACGAGTTCGTGATGCCCGCCGAGTGCCCCGAGTGCGGCACCCCGCTGCGGGCCATGAAGGAGGGCGACATCGACCTCCGCTGCCCCAACGCCCGGACGTGCCCCGCCCAGTTGCGCGAGCGCCTCTTCTACCTGGGCGGCCGCCAGTGCCTCGACATCGAGAACTTCGGGTACGTCGCGGCCGCCGCGCTCACCGGCCCCCTGGAGCCGGAGCAGCCGCCGCTCACCGACGAGGGCGATCTGTTCGACCTGACGATGGACCAGCTGCTGCCCATCAAGGCGTACGTCCTCGACCAGGACAGCGGGCTGCCCAAGCGCGACCCGAAGACCGGCGAGGAGAAGATCGCCGACATCTTCGCCACCAAGGCCGGCGAGCCGCGCAAGAACGCCGTGTCGATGCTGGAGCACATCGAGGCCGCGAAGACCCGCCCCCTGGCCCGCGTCATCAACGGTCTCTCGATCCGGCACGTGGGCCCGGTCGCCGCCGCCGCGCTCGCCCGCGAGTTCCGCTCCATCGACCGCATCGACCAGGCCACCGAGGAGGAGCTCGCCGCCACGGACGGCGTCGGCGGGATCATCGCCGCGTCCGTGAAGCAGTGGTTCGCCGAGGACTGGCATCGGGAGATTCTGCGGAAGTGGCGTGAGGCCGGTGTGAGGATGGAGGAGGAAGGGGCCGGAGAGGACGAAGGGCCGCGCCCCCTCGAAGGACTCACCGTCGTGGTCACCGGAACGTTGCAGAACTTCACGCGGGATGGCGCAAAAGAGGCCCTCCAGACCCGGGGTGCGAAGGTCACGGGTTCCGTTTCGAAGAAGACGTCCTTCGTGGTCGTGGGCGACAACCCCGGGTCGAAGTACGACAAGGCCATGCAGGTGAAGGTTCCGGTTCTGGACGAGGACGGCTTCGCCGTCCTGCTGGAGCAGGGGCCCGAGGCCGCCGCGGAGGTGGCGCTGCCCGCGGAGCAGCAGACCGCCGAGTAGCGTTCGGAAAGTCACTCGAACGGCGCATACCAGACGCACGCGGAACGCCGGGGTCATTCGGGCAACCGTGCCCGGGCGCGTCCGTCTGGTGCCCGTGGAAGCCTTCTGCGGCCTACTGTTGAGGTGTGCGCCTGCCGAGTCCTGCTGCGGATGGGGCGAATCCCCGCTCAGTGGAAGCGAGGAGCGCGGGCAGCGGACGGAGAGTGCCGCCGGCAGTGAGAGGGACGGGAATGGAACCGACCGAGAGCGCCGCCCCGGACTCACGCCTGCGCCCGCGCCGCCGCACGCGACGCGAGACGGCACGGCGCCCCGGCGGCGACGGACCGGCCGGCAGCGAAAGCGGTCACGGGGAGAACGAGCGCGGTGGTGTGGTGAACTGGCGCAACTGGTGGCGGGGCGGCGCGCTCGGCGCCGGCCGGACGGACGGGCCCGAAGTCGCGGGCCGCGAAGGGCCGGTGCGGCACGGAGCCGCCGACCGCCCGGCGGACGACGGGAGTTCGGCCGAGGCGCACGCCGTGTCGGCCCCCGACGACCCCGCCCCGGCCTGCTCCCGCGAGGAACCGGCGGCGCCGCGCGCGCTGCCCGCCCGCGTGCGCAGGGCCGAGGGGACGGCCGACGAGCCGGGACCCGGCGCGGGCCCGCCCAGCGGCCCGATATCCAAGGCCTGCCGCCTGGACGACCGCCCGTCCGACCACCCCGCGCCTGTCGAACGCCCCGCGGCCGGCCGTGAGCCCCGCGTGCTGGACGGCCGGCCGATCCCGCCGACCGGACCCGCACGGACCACCGACGGCACCGTCGTCAGGGGGAGGCCGCTGCCCGGTACCGTCCCCGCGGGCGGCCGGGTCGGCGCCGCCACCCCCGCGCGCAACCAGTACGCCGCACCGGGCGAGGCCTCGCGGGCCGCGCTCGTCCCGCTGCTGCCCGGCGTCGTCGTGGCACTCGCCGCCGTCGTGCTCGGCGCCGGCTTCTACTGGTCGTTCGGCGACGGCCACGCGCTCTTCCCGTCCGGGGCGGTCGGCTGGTGCCTCGCCATCCTGACCGGGATCATCGTCGGCCACCTCGTGGCCCTCGGCCGCGACCGCTGGTGGGGCGGCACCGGATCGGGCGCCGCCCTCACCCTCGCCGTCCTGCTCCTCTACGGCTGGGTGCCCGCGGGCATGGTCAGCCTCACCGTCGTCGTCCTCGTCGGCGTCGCCCGCAGGAACTGCTGGCGCCAGGGTCTGCTGCACGGCGCCATCGACATCCTCGGCATCGGCGCGGGCGCTCTCGTCCTCGCCGCCTTCGGCCGCGTGCCGTCCGTCGAGACGCCGTGGCGGCCGGAGGGCTGGGGCATTTCCACCGTCCCCGAGGTCGTTCTCGCCGCCGTCGCGTATCTGCTGGTCACGCGCAGCCTCCTCTGGTACGTGCACGCGCCGCCGAACTCCGGGCTCCCGACCGTCGCCCGCACCGCGCTCGTCCGGCACGGCCTCGTCGCCGTCGCGCTGCTCGGCATCGCGCCGCTGATCTGCGTCGTCGCGGACGCCCTGCCGGTGCTCCTGCCGCTGTTCGCGATCCCGCTCATCGCCCTCGACTCCACGCTGTGGATCGCCCGCGCCCGCGCCGAGGAGCAGCTCCGCGACCCGCTCACCGGGCTGCCGAACCGCCAGTGGCTTTTGGAGCGCACCTGGTCCGCGCTGGACGACGCCGAGCGGATCGGGGCCCGCAGCGCCCTCATGCTGATCGACCTCGACCGGTTCCGTTCGGTGAACGACACGCTCGGGCACCTCGCGGGCGACCGGCTCCTGCTCCAGATCGCGGACCGGCTGAGAGCCGCTCTGCCGCGCGGGGCGGAGGTCGCGCGGCTCGGTGGCGACGAGTTCGCCGTGCTGCTGCCGGTCGCCGACTCCACGACGTCCGCGACCCGCGTGGCCCGCGGTCTCGTGGCGACGCTGGGCTCGCCCCTCGATCTGGACGGGCTGACCCTCGTACTGGAGGCGAGCGCCGGGCTCGCCGTCTTCCCCGACCACGCGCTCGACGCCGAGGGGCTGCTGCGGCGGGCCGACGTCGCGATGTACCAGGCCAAGCGGGACAGGACCGGCGTCGAGGTGTACGAGTCGAAGCGGGACTCCAACACCCCGGACCGGCTCGGCCTGTTGGGCGACCTGCGGCGCGCGCTCGACGCGGGCGAGGTCGAGCTGCACTACCAGCCGAAGGTCCGGTTCGACGGGCACGTCGCGGGCCTGGAGGCGCTCGTACGGTGGGTGCACCCGGAGCGCGGGAAGGTGCCGCCGGACGAGTTCATCGCCATCGCCGAGTCGTCGGGGCTCATGCCGCATCTGACCGAGTACGTCCTGGAGACCGCGCTCGGACAGGTCGCGCGCTGGCGCAAGCAGGGGCTGCACGTGCCGGTCGCCGTGAACGTGTCGCCGCGCGACGTGCACACGCCCGGATTCGCCGGAGCGGTCGCGGCGCGGCTCGCCCGGCACGGGGTTCCGGCCGGGTCGTTGCAGCTGGAGATCACGGAGCACGTGCTCCTCGAGGACCCGCAGCGGGCCGCCGACACCCTCGCGGGGCTCACCGGGCACGGCGTGAAGATGTCGCTCGACGACTTCGGCACGGGCTACTCCTCGCTGGTGCACCTGCGCCGGCTCCCGGTCAGCGAGCTGAAGATCGACCGCTCGTTCGTGGCCCGGCTCGCCGTGGACACCGAGGACGCGGAGATCGTCCGCTGCACGGTCGACCTCGCCCACTCCCTCGGCCTCCTGGTCGTGGCGGAGGGCGTCGAGGACGACGAGACGTGGGAGCGGCTGCGGGACCTGGGCTGCGACGCGGTGCAGGGCTGGCTCGTCGCCGCGGCGATGCCGCCCGACGAGACGACGGCGTGGCTCCGCGCCCGCGGCGACCGCGGCTGGCACCCGGCCGCCCTCCCGGCGGCCCCGGCCGACGACCGCGGCCAACTGGGCTGACCGATCCCGGCGGGCGCCACCACGGGTGGGCATCTTGGGGGCGCGGGGAACTGCGCGCCCAGCCCCGTTTCGCGCGCACCGGGGTGCGGCCCACCCCGGCTCCGCGCGCCCCGTGCCTCGCCGCCGAGCGCCGCCCCCGGTAAACCGTTTACCGGGCACGGCCCCGCGCCCCATAGGATTGGGGCACACGCCGAAAACACAGAAAAACGCACCCCGTGAGGATCCGCATGCCTGGCATCACGCGCGAGGAGGTCGCCCACCTCGCCCGGCTGGCGCGTCTGGAGCTGAAGCCCGAAGAGCTCGACCACTTCGCAGGCCAGCTCGACGACATCATCGGCGCGGTCGCCCGCGTCAGCGAGGTCGCCGACCAAGACGTACCGCCGACTTCGCACCCGCTGCCGCTGACGAACGTCATGCGCAAGGACGAGGTCCGTCCGTCGCTCACCCCCGAGCAGGCGCTCTCCGGCGCCCCGGCCCAGGAGCAGCAGCGTTTCAAGGTGCCGCAGATCCTGGGGGAGGACTAAGAAGTCATGACGGACACGAACATCATCAAGCTCACCGCCGCCCAGACCGCCGAGAAGATCGCTTCCGGTGAGCTGACGGCAGTCGAGGTCACCGAGGCCCATCTGGCCCGGATCGAGGCCGTCGACGAGAAGGTGCACGCCTTCCTGCACGTCGACCGCGAGGGCGCCCTCGCGCAGGCCCGTGCCGTCGACGAGAAGCGCGCCAACGGCGAGAAGCTCGGCCCGCTGGCCGGCGTCCCGCTCGCGCTCAAGGACATCTTCACCACCGAGGGCGTCCCGACCACGGTCGGCTCCAAGATCCTCGAGGGCTGGATCCCGCCGTACGACGCGACGGTCACGAAGAAGCTGAAGGCCGCCGACGTCGTCATCCTCGGCAAGACCAACATGGACGAGTTCGCCATGGGGTCCTCCACCGAGAACAGCGCGTACGGCCCGACCGGCAACCCCTGGGACCTCACCAAGATCCCCGGCGGTTCCGGCGGCGGCTCCTCCGCCGCCCTCGCCGCGTACGAGGCCCCGCTCGCCATCGGCACCGACACCGGCGGCTCCATCCGCCAGCCCGCGGCCGTCACCGGCACCGTCGGCGTCAAGCCGACCTACGGCGGCGTCTCCCGCTACGGCATGGTGGCGTTCAGCTCCAGCCTCGACCAGGGCGGCCCCTGCGCCCGTACGGTCCTCGACGCGGCCCTGCTGCACGAGGCCATCGCCGGGCACGACCCGCTCGACTCCACGTCCATCGACGCCCCGGTCCCGCCGGTCGTCGAGGCCGCGCGCAACGGCAGCGTGCAGGGCATGCGCGTCGGCGTCGTCAAGCAGTTCCGCGGCGAGGGCTACCAGGCCGGTGTCGTGCAGCGCTTCGACGAGTCGGTCGAGCTGCTGAAGTCGCTCGGCGCCGAGATCGTCGAGCTGGACTGCCCGACGTTCGACCTCGCCCTGTCGGCGTACTACCTGATCGCGCCGTCCGAGTGCTCCTCGAACCTCGCCCGGTTCGACGCCATGCGCTACGGCCTGCGCGTCGGCGACGACGGCACGCACTCCGCCGAGGACGTCACCGCGCTCACCCGCGAGGCCGGCTTCGGCCCCGAGGTCAAGCGCCGCATCATCCTCGGCACGTACGCCCTGAGCTCCGGCTACTACGACGCGTACTACGGCAGCGCCCAGAAGGTGCGCACGCTGATCACGCAGGAGTTCGAGGCCGCGTTCGAGAAGGTCGACGTCATCGTGTCGCCGACCACGCCGACCACCGCCTTCCCGATCGGCGAGCGCGCCGACGACCCGATGGCGATGTACCTCGCGGACCTGTGCACGATTCCGACGAACCTCGCGGGGAACTCGGCGATGTCGCTGCCGTGCGGTCTGGCCCCCGAGGACGGCCTGCCGGTCGGTCTGCAGATCATCGCCCCGGCGATGAAGGACGACCGCCTGTACAAGGTGGGCGCCGCCGTAGAAGCCGCTTTCGTGGAAAAGTGGGGACACCCGCTGCTTGAGGAGGCTCCGTCGCTGTGAGTGCCATGGCAAAGAAGGCCAAGAACTTCAAGAAGTCCAAGACCGGCGTCTATGTCTCGCTGGCCAGCACCGCCTTCGGCGCGATCAGCGTCGCCAAGCAGGCGAAGATGGCCCGCAACGACAACGACACCCTGCGGCTGATCGACGCCGCCGTGTCCGCCGCCGCCATCGTCACCGGTATGGCGATCCTCTACCGGGAGCTCAAGCGCCTGGGCGACGACGACGTCCTGCTGGGCTGAGAGGGAAGTTTCAACAATCGTGACTGCCACGACCACGTCCGAGCTGATGGGGTACGAGGACGCGCTCGCGTCGTACGACCCGGTCATGGGCCTCGAGGTCCACGTCGAGCTCGGCACGAAGACGAAGATGTTCTGCGGCTGCTCCACCGAGCTGAAGCAGGACGCCAACAGCCAGACCTGCCCGACCTGTCTCGGCCTGCCCGGCGCGCTGCCGGTCGTCAATGAGATCGGCGTCGAGTCCGCCATCAAGATCGGCCTGGCGCTCAACTGCCAGATCGCCGAGTGGTGCCGCTTCGCCCGGAAGAACTACTTCTATCCGGACATGCCGAAGAACTTCCAGACCTCCCAGTACGACGAGCCCATCGCCTTCGACGGCTACCTCGACGTACAGCTGGAGGACGGCGAGGTCTTCCGCGTGGAGATCGAGCGCGCCCACATGGAGGAGGACACCGGCAAGTCGACGCACGTCGGCGGTGCCACCGGCCGCATCCAGGGCGCCTCGCTCTCGCTGCTCGACTACAACCGGGCCGGCATCCCGCTCATCGAGATCGTCACCAAGCCCATCGAGGGCGCGGGCGAGCGGGCTCCCGAGGTCGCGAAGGCGTACGTCGCCGAGCTCCGCGAGGTCATCCGCGCGCTCGACGTGTCCGAGGCCCGGATGGACAAGGGTCAGATGCGCTGCGACGTGAACCTCTCCCTGCGTCCCAACGGGACCAAGGAGTTCGGTACGCGTTCCGAGACGAAGAACGTGAACTCGCTGCGTTCCGTCGAGCGCGCCGCGCGCTACGAGATCCAGCGGCACGCCGCGGTGCTGTCCTCCGGCGGCTCGATCGTGCAGGAGACCCGTCACTTCCACGAGGACGACGGCTCCACCACGTCCGGCCGCATCAAGGACAACGCCGAGGACTACCGGTACTTCCCGGAGCCCGACCTCGTCCCGGTCGCCCCGTCCCGCGAGTGGGTCGAGGCCCTGCGTGCCGAGCTGCCCGAGCTGCCGCTGGCCCAGCGCAACCGGCTGATCGAGGAGTGGGGCATCAGCTCCCACGACATGCAGTCGATCCGCAACGCCGGGGCCATCGCCCCGATCGTCGCCACGATCAACGCCGGCGCCGACTCGGCGTCCGCCCGCAAGTGGTGGATGGGCGAGCTGGCCCGCTCCGCGAACGACCAGGGCGTCGAGCTCGGCGCGCTGCCGATCACGCCGGAGCAGGTGGCCCGGGTGTCCGAGCTGGTCGCCAAGGGCGACCTCAACGACAAGCTGGCCCGCCAGGTCATCGAGGGCGTCCTCAAGGGCGACGGCACGCCCGACGAGGTCGTCGAGAAGCGCGGCCTGAAGGTCGTCTCCGACGAGGGCGCGCTCACGGCGGCCGTCGACGAGGCGATCGCGGGGAACGCGGCGATCGCGGACAAGATCCGCGGTGGCAAGGTCGCCGCCGCGGGTGCCCTCGTGGGCGCGGTCATGAAGGCGACCCGGGGTCAGGCCGACGCGGCGCGCGTCAAGGAGCTGATCCTGGAGAAGCTGGGCGTCTCCGACGGCTGATCGGATTCCGGGCGGCGGGGCATCGGACAGCCGACGCCCCGCCGCCTTTCCACCCCCGCCACCTCGGGGCCCCACCCCGCACCCCGCTGCTCAATCGCCGCAGGGGCTTGCTGTGGGGGCTCTGCCCCGGACTCGGCTGCTGATTTGCTGCCGGGGCTGGGTTCGGGGCTCTGCCCGGGCTCCGCTGTTCAGTCGTTGCTGGGGTTTGGTGTGGGGTCTTGCCCCGGGCTCGGCTGCTTCTTCGCTGCTGGGGCTTGGTGTGGGGTCTTGCCCCGGGTTCGGCTGCTTCTTCGCTGCTGGGGCTTGGTGTGGGGTCTTGCCCCGGGTTCGGCTGCTTCTTCGCCGCTGGGGTTTGGTGTGGGGCTCTGCCCCGGGTTCCGCTGTTCGGTCGCTGCTGGGGCTTGGTCTGGGTTCCTGCCGCGGGCTCGGCTGGTTCTTCGCTGCTGGGATTGGTGTGGGGTCCTGCCGCGGGTTCCGCTGCTTCATCGCCGTAGGGGCTTGGTTTGGGGCTCCGCCCCCCGCTGTTCAATCGCCGCTGGGGCTTGGCGTGGGGCTCTGGTCCCGGGCTCCGCTGTTCAATTGCTGCTGGGGCTTGGTGTGGAGCTCTGCCCTCGGCCCCGCCGCTCAATCACCGCTGGGGTTTGATCTGGGGCTCTGCCCCGGCCCCGCTGTTCAATCGCCGCAGGGGCTTGGTCTGGGGTTCTGCCCCGTATTCAGCTCCCCGATCGCCGCAGGGGCTGACCTTGCTCGTCTCTCTCGCCCTTCTCGCCGCCACGCTCGTCTTCGCGGTGCTACGGCCCCGTAAGTGGCCGGAGGCCGTCGTCGCCGTGCCTGCCGCGGCCGTGGCCGTGGTCACCGGGAAGGTCACGCCCGACCACGCCTGGGCCGAGACCCGGGAGCTGCTGCCTGTCGTCGGGTTTCTCGCCGGGATCCTCCTCCTCGCGCAGCTGTGCGCCGACGAGGGGTTGTTCCGGGCCGCCGGGGACGCGGTCGCCCGCGCCTGTCACGGGAGTCCGAGGCGGATGCTCGGCGGCGTGTTCGTCGTGGCCGCCGGGATCACCGCCGTACTGAGCCTCGACGCCACCGTCGTGCTGCTCACCCCGGTCGTCTTCGCCACCGCCGCCCGGATCGGCGCGCGCCCGCGCCCGCACGTCTACGCGGCGGCCCACCTCGCCAACTCGGCGTCCCTGCTGCTGCCGGTGTCGAACCTCACGAACCTGCTGGCCTTCGCGGCGAGCGGGCTCACGTTCACGCACTTCGCGGGGCTGATGGCGCTGCCCTGGCTGGTCGCGATCGGCGTCGAGTACGCGGTGTTCCGCCGGTACTTCGCGGACGATCTGGCGGCGCCCGCGCACGAACCGGACCCCGAGGACGCGCCCGGCGTCCCGCTGTTCACGCTCACGGTGCTCGCGCTCACCCTCGCCGGGTTCGTCGTCACGTCGTTCGCGGGCGTGGAGCCGCTGTGGGCGGCCTTCGCGGGCGCGGCCGTCCTGGGCGCGCGGGCCCTCGCCCGCCGCCACAGCACGCCCGGCGAACTCCTCAAGGCCGCCAACCTGCCGTTCTGCGTCTTCGTGCTCGCGCTCGGCATCGTCGTCAAGGCGGTCGTCGACAACGGCCTCGGGGACGCCGTCGCCCGCTTCCTGCCGGACGGCTCCGCGCTGACCACGCTCCTCGCGATCGCCGGTGTCGCCGCACTGCTGTCCAACGTGATCAACAACCTGCCGGCGATCCTCGCCCTGCTCCCGGTCGTCGGCCCGATGGGCCCCGGCCCGGTGCTCGCCGCCCTGATCGGCGTCAACATCGGCCCCAACCTGACGTACGTCGGCTCGCTGGCGACCCTGCTGTGGCGGCGCATCGTGCACGCCCACGGCACCGAGCCCGAGCTGGGCGAGTTCACCCGGCTCGGCCTGCTCACGGTCCCCGCGACGCTCGCGGCGGCGACCGTTGCGCTGTGGGTGGGGCTCTCCTTGTGAGTAAGGACACGAAAGCGACAAAGGATCACTTCCGCCTGTAAGAGTGTCTCGTCATTGCTCATGTGTTCTTTGCGGGCTGTTCACGCGCCAAGCGGATGTACCCGGTCAAAGATCCACGAAATGACTCAGGGAGCACGTCCGTGGCCGCACTCGCCCGCTGGTGTGTCAATCACCGGCTCGTGGTCGTCCTTCTGTGGCTGACCGCCCTCCTGGGCACCAGTGCCGCGGCGGCCGTCGCGGGCTCCGCGTACTCGAACGACTACGAGGCACCCGGCACCGAGTCGGGCCGCGCCACCCAGCTCCTAGACGAGAACTTCTCCGGGCTCGGCGGCGACAGCGACACGGTCGTGTGGCACATCGAGGGCTCGACCGTGCGCGCCGCCGACGTCGAGAAGACGATGAGCAACACGCTCGGAGAGATCGCGGACCTGCCGGGCATCGCCTCCGTCGGTTCCCCGTACGAGTCCGGTGGCACGGGCCAGGTCAGCGCCGACGGGCACACCGCGTACGCGACCGTCACCTTCGAGAAGCAGGCCGACGACATCCCCAAGGGACAGGCGCAGGCCCTCGTCGACACGGCCCTGGCCGCGGAGGACGACGGTCCCGACGGGCTCCAGGTGGAGCTCGGCGGCAGCGCCGTCGCCCTCACCGAGTCCACGTCGGCGCACACCTCGGAGATCATCGGCGTCGTCGTCGCGGCGGTCGTGCTCTTCGTCGCCTTCGGTTCGCTCGCCGCCGCCGCGCTGCCCATCGCCACCGCGCTGGTGAGCGTCGGCACCGCGTACGCGGGGATCGTGCTGCTCGGGCACGTCATGACCGTCGCGGACTTCGCGCCGATGCTCGGCATGCTGGTCGGTCTCGGCGTCGGGATCGACTACGCGCTGTTCATCGTGACCCGGCACCGCAGAGGGCTGAAGCGGGGCCTGCCGGTGGCCGAGGCCGCCGAGCGGGCCGTCGCCACCACCGGCAGGGCCGTCGTCTTCGCGGGCGCCACGGTGTGCATCGCGCTGCTCGGCATGCTCATGCTGGGCCTCGACTTCCTCAACGGCGTCGCCATCGCCGCCTCCGTGACCGTGCTGCTCACCGTCGCCGCGTCCGTGACGCTGCTGCCGGGACTGCTCTCCTTTATCGGGATGCGGGCCCTGTCGCGGCGCGAGCGGCGGCGGCTCGCCGAGCACGGTCCGGAGCCGACGGTGCCGACCGGGCTCGCCGCCCGCTGGGCCGCCTTCGTGGAGCGCAGGCCGAAGCTGCTCGGCGCGCTCGCCGTCGGCGTGATCGCGGTGCTCTCGCTGCCCACCTTCTTCCTCCACCTCGGCACGTCCGACCAGGGAAACAACCCGGCGAGCAGCACCACCCGGCAGGCGTACGACCTGCTGGGCGACGCCTTCGGCCCCGGTGTCAACGGGCCGCTGACGCTCGTCACGCCGGTCGACGGCGCCAAGGACAAGGCCGCTCTCGCCGAACTGACGGGCGAGCTGCGGACGACCGACGGGGTCGCCTCCGTCTCCCGTGTCACGTACAACGCCGACGACAGCGCGGCGCACCTCACCGTCGTACCGACGTCGTCGCCGCAGTCCGAGCGGACCAGCGACCTCGTCGACCGGCTGCGCGCCGACGTGGTGCCGGCCGCCGAGCAGGGCAGCACCCTCGACGTGCAGGTCGGCGGCGTCACCGCGAGCTACGACGACTTCGCCGAGGTCATCGTCGGCAAGCTGCCGATGTTCGTGGGCGTCGTGGTCGGGCTCGGCTGCGTGCTGCTCCTGCTGGCGTTCCGGTCCATCGGGATCCCGCTCAAGGCCGCCGCGATGAACGTCGCGGCGGTGGGCGCCGCCTTCGGTGTCGTCGTCGCGATCTTCCAGTGGGGCTGGGGGAGCGAGCTGATGGGGCTCGGCAGGTCGGGGCCCATCGAGCCGTTCCTCCCGGTGATCATGGTCTCGGTCCTCTTCGGGCTCTCCATGGACTACCAGGTGTTCCTCGTGAGCCGGATGTACGAGGAGTGGCTGGAGACCGGCGACAACCGGCGGGCCGTGCGGGTCGGGCTCGCCGAGACCAGCCGCGTGATCAACTCGGCGGCCGTGATCATGATTTCGGTCTTCCTGGCGTTCGTGCTCAGCGGGGACCGGGTGATCGCCATGTTCGGCATCGCGCTCGCCGTGGCCGTCGCCGTCGACGCCTTCGTCCTCCGTACGCTCCTGGTGCCCGCCCTCATGCACATGCTCGGCGGCGCCAACTGGTGGCTGCCCGGCTGGCTCGAGCGGCGGCTGCCGCGCCTGAGCATCGAGCCGCCGGAGTGCCGCGCCGCCGCGGGTGCGAGGATCCCCGTGCAGCGCGCGGCCACCAAGGGCGCGCTGGACGAGCTGGTGACGAAGGAGACCGATGTACGCGATCCCGCTGGGTGACGGCGCCGAACTGCGCCCGCTGGAGCCCTGGCACGCCGAGGAGTTCCTGCACCACCTGGACCGGGGCCGCGACTTCATCGGGGAGTTCATCCCCTTCGGCTCGACGGCGACCGACCTCGAATCCGCGCGCGAGCTGCTCCAGGGCCACG
This sequence comes from Streptomyces sp. SDT5-1, assembly GCF_052245995.1. Taxonomy (NCBI): domain Bacteria; kingdom Bacillati; phylum Actinomycetota; class Actinomycetes; order Kitasatosporales; family Streptomycetaceae; genus Streptomyces; species Streptomyces sp. SDT5-1. The sequence continues at coordinate 5,771,728 of NZ_CM125963.1, forward strand.
CGGAGGCGCGGGCCGCGGGCACGCGCGCGTACCACGGCATCTGGCTCGACGGCACCCTCGTGGGCGGCGTCCTGACGCTCAACTTCGACGCGGACAACGGCAACTGCGAGGTCGGCTGCTGGCTGGAGCCGGCCGCGGCGGGCCGCGGGCTCGTCACGCGCGCGATGCGGCACCTCATCGACTGGGCCGTGGACGAGCGCGGAATGCACCGTGTGGAATGGCATGCCGCGTCCGGGAATGTCGCGAGCGTGAACGTCGCCCGGCGCCTCGGATTCACGAAAGAGGGAGTGCTCCGGGAAAGTTTTCCCTGGCGGGGAAAGCGCCATGACATGGAGGTTTGGTCCGTGCTCGGCCCCGAGTGGCGCACGGCACGGAGCGGGCACAGGGAACGTTAAGACACCTCTCAGACTCCGTCCGTACGGTGCGCAGCATGACTACGAAGACTGAAGCGCAGCGCGACGCCGAGACCCGGGAGGAGGGCACGGAGGCCCAGGACGCCAAGGCCACCGAGGCGACCGACACGACGGAGGACACCACGGCGGCCACGGCGGCCGACGAGGCCACCGAGGACGCGCGGGACGACGAAGCGGCCGCCGAGGCGGCTGCGGAGGCCGAGCTGGAGGCCCTCGCGAGGGCCGAGGCCGACAAGCCGTCCGGCGTCGGCCAGGGCGCGGGCGCGATCGTCTCCGTGGCGCTCGGCGTCGTCGGGCTCAGCGGCGGCTGGCTCGGCACCATCGCCTCGGCCCGCGAGCAGCTCATCGGCCAGCTCAACACCGCGCAGAGCGCGGGCATCGCCAAGCAGATCCAGGCGATGTACGGCGAGGCCTGGCACTCCGCCGCGCTGGTCGGCGGCCTCTTCTCGCTCGTCGCGCTGCTGGTCGGCGCGGCCGTCCTGGCGCGGCCCGCGTTCGGCGCGCCCGGCAAGCCGCAGGCGCTGTGGATCAAGTCGACCGCGTGGGCGGGGCTCGCCGTCGGCGTCATCGGGCTGCTGCTCGCCGTCGCCAAGTACACCGACCTCATCATGGGCATGCCCAGCACCAGCGGCTGAGGCCGCGACATAAGGGCGGCCGAGCCGCCTAAGGCACCCCGTGGGCCGCGCCTAAGGAGGCGCGGCCCACGAACATGCGGCACTCTCCCGATGTGCCGCACCCCCCTGGGAGACGAAAGTCGAGGCATCGCGGAAAACGGTCCGCGAAACCCGCAGCGATCGTCACCAGGGGGCGACATGTTCGAGTACGAGATGCACCAGTTCCGCTCCGCCGAACTCATCGAGGAGGCCGAGCGGTTCCGGCTCGCGCGCTTCGCCCGCGAGCAGGCCAGGGCGCGCCGCGCCGAGCGCCGCGATCGGCGCCACGAGGCCGAGAGGACGGTGAGTACCGACCGCTCCGGCCGGCGCCGCGCCCCGCGCACCGCGTGAGCGCGCACGCACCGGTCGACGGCGGTGCCGAAATACCCGGCCCGTTGTCAGACCCCTGTGCGATGCTCAGCGATGTGGAGACCAGGTCCGTCAGCCCGGTTTTCGTCGGCCGGGCCGACGAACTGGGCGTACTGAACAAGGCCCTTGCCCGGGCCGAGGCCGCCGAGCCGCAGGCGCTGCTGCTCGGCGGCGAGGCCGGCGTGGGCAAGACACGCCTCATCGAGGAGTTCGGCGCCGGCGCCCGCGCGCGCGGCGCCGTCGTCGTGACCGGCGGCTGCGTCGAGATCGGCGCCGACGGACTGCCGTTCGCGCCGTTCTCCACCGCCCTGCGCGCCCTGCGCCGCGCGCTGCCCGCCGAGGTGGACGCCGCGGCATCGGGCCGCGAGCACGAACTGGCGAGGGTGCTCCCCGAGTTGGGCGACACCGAGGGCCGCGGCTTCGACGCCCGGGGCGACGAGAGCGCCATGGCCCGCCTCTTCGAACTGACCGCGCGGCTCCTGGAGCGAGTCGCCGCCGAGCACACCGTCGTCGTCATCCTCGAAGACCTGCACTGGGCGGACGCCTCCACCCGCCACCTGCTCAGCTACCTGTTCCGTACGCTGCGCAGCGGCCGCCTCGCCGTCGTCGCCAGCTATCGCGCGGACGACGTGCACCGGCGCCACCCGCTGCGCCCCCTGCTCGCCGAGCTCGACCGGCTGCGCACCGTCACCCGCATCGACCTCGACCGCCTCAGCAGGGACGAGGTGGCCCGCCAGGTCGCCGGCATCCTGGCCGCCGAGCCCGACCCGGCCGTCGTGGACGACATCTTCCGCCGCTCGGAGGGCAACGCGTTCTTCGTCGAGGAGCTCGCCTGCGCCGCCACCGAGGGCTGTGCCACGGGCCTGACCGACTCGCTGCGCGACGTCCTCCTGGTCCGCGTCGAATCGCTGCCGGAGTCCGCGCAGCGCGTCGCCCGGATCTGCGCGGAGGGCGGCTCCACGGTCGAGTACCCGCTGCTCGCGGCCGTCGCGGGGCTCGGCGAGGACGAGCTGATCGAGGCGCTGCGCGCGGCCGTCGGGGCGAACATCCTGCTGGCGTCGCCGGACGGCGACGGGTACCGCTTCCGGCACTCCCTGGTCCGCGAGGCCGTCAGCGACGACCTGCTGCCCGGCGAGCGCTCCCGGCTCAACAGGCGGTACGCACAGGCCCTGGAGGCCGACCCGGCGCTGGTGCCCGCCGACGCGCGCGTGACGCGGCTCGCCAGCTACTGGTACCACGCGCACGACCCGGCGAAGGCCCTGCCCGCCGTCCTCGACGCCTCCGTGGCGGCCCGCCGCAGGCACGCGTACTCCGAGCAACTGCGCCTCCTGGAGCGGGCGATGGAGCTGTGGGACGTGGCCCCCGAGGAGATCCGCGCCGACCTGCGCATGGGCGAGTACGTCATCGCCTTCAGCTCCTGCGGCTGCGACCCCGCCGAGACCCCGCTCGACCACCTCGACCTGCTCTCCGAGGCCGCGGTGGCGGGCCGCCTGTGCGGGGAGCGGGAGCGCGCCCTCAAGATCGGCAAGCGGGCGCTGCGCATCCTGGAGGAGGCCGAGGGCACCGGCAGGGCGGACCCCCTGCGCGCCGCGTGGTTCCACATCCAGAACTCCAAGATCGTCTCCCATATCGGGCGCGGCGACGGCTGGGACGAGATCGCCACGGCCCAGGAGCTCGTCCGCGGCCTCCCGCCGTCCGCCGTGCACGCGGAGGTGCTGGCGAACGTGGCGGCGTGGGGCATGCTGCACAGCCCCGGCGCCGAGACCCTCGCCGCCGCCGAGCGCGCGGTCGAGTACGCGCGCATGGTCGACGACGCGGAGGAGATCGAGCTGCACGCGCGGCTCGTCCGCGGCGGACTCCTCGTGGACGCCGGCGCCATCGAGGAGGGCTTCGCCGAGATGTACGCGGTCCGCGAGCGCGCCTTCGGCCGCGGCATGACGGCCCGCCTCATCAATGTGAACGTGAATCTGCCGTCCCAGCTGGAGGGCGTCGGCCGCTCCGCCGAATCCGTGCGGATCTGCGAGGAGGCCGTCGCCCTGTGCCGCCGCTACGGCCTCACCGACAACAAGGGCTGGGTCAGGTCCAACCAGGCGGAGTCCCTCGTCTCCCTCGGCCGCTGGGACGAGGCGGTCGAGCTGGCCGAGTGGGTCAGCCGCCGCTTCGGGCTCAGCGACAAGCCGCGCGGCACCGCCTGCGCGCATCTCGCGATGATCGCGCTCGGCCGCGGCGCCCTCCAGGAGGCGTCCGACCACCTCGCGGCGGCCAACGGGTACTACGGCGCGCACGACCCGCAGCCCCAGTACACGCTGCCCCGCGCCCACCTCGCCCTCGCGCTCGCCGCCGCCCAGGGCCGCCTCCAGGACGCGCGCGCCGAGCTCGAGCGGCTGGTCGCGGCGGGCCTCCCGCCCTCCATGCACCGCTACTCCTGGCCCCTGCTGCGCTCCGCCGCCGCGGCCGAGGCGGACGCCCGCGGGCTGCCCGCCGCCGACGCCGGACGGGCCGAGGCCGTCGCCCGGATCAGGGACGCCGCCAAGCGTCAGGCCACCCCGGTCCCCGTCTGGCAGGCGTACGAGCGGTGGGTGCGCGCCGAGCTGCTGCGCGCGGAGGGCCGCGACACCGCCGACGACTGGTCCGCCACGGTCACCGCGTTCGAGCCCCTCGACCGGCCCTACGACCTGGCCCGCGTCCGGCTCCGGCTCGCGGAGGCCCTGGTCGCGCGCGGCGCGGACGACGACAGGGACCGGGCGACCGAGCTGCTGCGGCTCTCCGGAGCCGTCGCCGAGCACCTGGGCGCGCGTCCGCTCGCCGAGTGCGTCGCCCTGCTCGCCCAGCGCGCCCGCCTGAGCCTGACGCCCGACGCGCCGCGCCCGAGCGGCGGCCCGGCCGACCCCGCCGAGGAGTTCGGCCTCACCGGCCGCGAGCGGGACGTGCTGCGCCTGGTCACGGCGGGGCGCAGCAACCGCCAGATAGCCGAGGAGCTGTTCATCTCGCCGAAGACGGCCAGCGTCCACGTCTCGAACATCCTGGCCAAGCTGGGCGTCGCGGGCCGCGGCGAGGCGGCCGCCCTGGCCCACAGGCTGCACCTCTTCCCGCAGGAGGCCGCTCCCGTACGCTGAGGAGGAGGGCCCGGTCGGGCCACGCCACTGGGAGGCGCCGTGTTCAACATGTTCGAGGAACTGTTCGCGCCCGGCCGCAAGCACACCAACGACGAGCGCAAGCGCCTGGAGCTGACCCGTGTCGACCTGAACGACGGCGACCCGGGCCGCGGCCCGATAGACCTCACCTCGGGCAAGGTCGTCGTCCGCCCACCGAAGCCCGCGGAGGCGGATGCGGCGGACGCGGCGGACGCGGATGCCACCGACAAGGACGCCACCGACGGGGACGACGGCGCGGTCAGCTGACCTTCAGCTCCAGGATCCGGTCGTCGCCCTTCTCCGGCGTCCCCCGCGTATCGGTCTCGCTCGTCACGAGCCACAGCTTGTCGCCGCCCGCGGGCACCACCGTGCGCAGCCGCCCGTACTTCCCCTCCAGGAACGCCTGCGGGTCGTGCGCCGCCTTCGCCCCGTCCAGCGGGATCCGCCACAGCCGCTCGCCGCGCAGCCCCGCCATCCAGATCGACCCCTTCGCGTAGGCGATCCCGCTGGGGGAGGCCTCCGAGGTGTGCCACTGGGCGGCGGGGTCGTGGTACTTGTCGCCGCCGCTCTTCCCCTCGGCGTCCGGCCACCCGTAGTTGTCGCCCGCCACGATGTGGTTCAGCTCGTCCCAGGTGTCCTGCCCGAACTCCGACGCCCACAGCCGCCTGTCGTCGTCCCAGGCCAGGCCCTGCACATTGCGGTGCCCGTACGAGTACACGGGGGAGTCGCCGAAGGGATTGCCCGGCGCGGGATCGCCCTCGGGGGTCAGCCGGAGGATCTTGCCGCCCGTCGACTTCTTGTCCTGCGCGAGCGGCTTGTCGTACGTCTCGCCCGTGCCCACGTACAGCAGCTTGTCCGGGCCGAACGCGATCCGCCCGCCGTTGTGGTTCGTGCCCTTGGGAATGCCCCGGAACACCGTGTCGGGCGCGCCCAGCCGCTCGCCCGACGGCTTCTTCTCGTCGTAGATCATCCGCACGATGCGGTTGTCCGACTCCGTCGTGAAGTACGCGTAGACCATGTGGTCGGAGGCGTACGAGGGGGAGAGCGCGAGCCCGAGGAGGCCGCCCTCGCCCTCCGGGGCCACGCCCGGCACCTCGCCCAGGACCGTCTTCTTGCCGGTCTTCGTGTCGACGCGGGTGATCGTGCCCTCGTCGCGCGACGACACCAGCAGATCGCCGCCGGGCAGCTCGACCAGCCCCCACGGCGACTTCAGGCCCTCCGTGACGGTCCGCTCCACGCTCACCGAGCCCTTCGCCGGCGGCACGTCCTTCTTCGGCGCCGAGGAGCCGCCCGAGCCGCTCGCGCTCGGCGCGCTCGTGTCGCCCCGGCCGGGCGGCGGCGAGTCGTCGCCCGAGGAGCACCCGGCCGTGAGCAGGAGCGCGGCGCAGGCGGTGAGGGCCAACGCGGGCCGCACAGCTGGACGTTGCACGATCAGGATCCCTTCGACGCGAAGCTCTGCCGTTCACACACCGCTCTACCGTTGGAACACCGCACAGACGGCTCAGGTTCCCGAGCCGCCCCACGAACCGGGCGGCTCAGTCCCAGGAACCCTGCGCCGGGGGCAGCGCCGCGATCTCCGCGAAGTCCTCCGCGGTGAGCCGGAGTTCGGCGGACGCCGCGTTCTCCAGCGCCCAGCGCTCCTGCTTGGTGCCCGGTACCGGCACCACGTTCTCACCCTGCGCCGCGACCCAGGCGAGCGCCACCTGGGCGGGCGTGACGTGCTCCCCGTGCCGCGCGGCGACCCGGCGCAGGCCCGCCACGATCGGCTGGTTCGCCGCCATCATCTCGGCGGTGAACCGGGGGTGCCTGGCCCGCAGGTCGTCCGGCTCGAAGCCGCCTCCGGGGGTGAGCGTGCCGGTCAGGAAACCGCTGCCCAGCGGCATCGCGGCCAGGAACCCGACGCCACGCGCCGCGCACCACGGCAGCAGCGCCCCGAGCGCCTCGGGGGACCACACCGACAGCTCGGCCATCACGGCGCTCACCGGGAACACCTGTTGCACGCGTTCGAGCAGGCGGATCGTTCCGGCATGCCGGTCGGCCCGGCCACCCCGGCGCGCGGCCCGCGCGCCCACCGCGCAGAACCCCAGCGAGCGCACCTTGCCCGCGCCCACCAGCTCCGCCATCGCGCCCCAGGTCTCCTCGACCGGCACCTCGGGGTCCTCGCGGTGCAGCTGGTACAGGTCGATGACGTCGGTCTGGAGCCGCCGCAGCGACGCGTCGCAGGCCCGCTTCACATAGCCGGGGCGGCCGTTGGCGACGATGTGCTGCTCGCCGACGAGCAGCCCCACCTTCGTCGACACGAAGGCGTCCGCGCGCCGCTCCTTGAGCACCCGGCCCAGCAGCAGCTCATTGGTGAAGGGGCCGTACATGTCCGCGGTGTCGACCAGCGTGCAGCCGTGGTCCAGGGCGGCGTGCAGGGCCCGCAGCGACTCCTCGCCGCGCTGCCGCGAACCCGTGTAGGCCCAGCTCATCGGCATGCAACCGATGCCGACCGCGCCCACGTCGAGGCCTGCCGCGCCGATCGCCTTGCGCGCACCACCTTGCTTCACGAACCCGTGCCCCTCCTGCTGAGGTCCCCAACCTAACCTCTGTACCTTCACTCGGCTGACATAGCCTCCTGGCCATGACTGGTGATGTATGGCTGCCCTTCCGCGCCGATGAGATCCCGGGCCTGCCGGAGGGCCTCGACTACCGCTTCTGGAACGGCGAACCGGACTTTCCGGCGGACCCGGCCGACTGCGCGTTCTACGTCGTCCCCTACATGAAGCCGCCGGGCGTGGGCGTCCGCCCGATGCCGGAGATGACGTCCGTACGCGCCGTGCAGACGCTCAGCGCGGGCGTCGACCACGTACAGGGCGGCCTGAAGTACCTGCGCCCCGGCGTCCAGTTGTGCAACGCCCGCGGGGTGCACGACGCCAGCACCGCCGAGCTCGCGCTCACCCTGATCCTCGCCTCCCTGCGCGGCATCCCGGACTTCGTGCGCGGCCAGGACCGCGGCGAGTGGCGCGGCGGCTTCCGCCCCGCGCTCGCCGACAAGCACGTCCTCATCGTCGGGTACGGGGCGATCGGCGCGGCCATTGAGGACCGGCTCACGCCGTTCGAGGTCGCGCGGGTGACACGCGTCGCGCGCTCCGCCCGTACAACGGAGCGCGGGCCCGTGCACCCGCTCACCGACCTGCCCGGGCTGCTGCCCGAGGCCGACGTCGTGGTCATGGTCACGCCGCTCACCGAGGACACCCGCGGCCTCGTGAACGCCGAGTTCCTCGGCCGCCTCAAGGAGGGTGCCCTGCTCGTGAACGTCGGCCGCGGCCCGGTCGTCGACACCAAGGCCCTGCTCGCGGAGCTGGAGACCGGCCGCATCACCGCGGCCCTGGACGTCACCGATCCCGAACCGCTGCCCGAGGGCCACCCGTTGTGGCAGGCTCCTGGGGTGCTCATCTCGCCGCACGTGGGCGGTCCGACATCCGCCTTCCTGCCGCGCGCCAAGCGCCTGCTGGCGGCTCAGCTCACGCGGTACGCGGCGGGGGAGCCGCTGGAGAACGTCGTGCTCACCACCGACGGGCACGGCGACTGACCCCGGTGGCCCATGGCCCTGCCCACCCCCGCAGGCCCCACGCGCCACACCGGCCCCACGGGCAACTCCCGTGCGGTCGCACGCCGTTCGCCGGGCACGCTGCGCGCCCGTCCGGATGCACCCCGTGCCCATTCCGTGTCGGCATCGTGCCTGGTCGTCACGGAGAGTAGAGGAACTATGTCCCTGAGTGACGAGACTGGTGTATCGTCCCGACTGGGGCAGCGCCGTGCCAGCACACGGCGCCGGGGAAGAGTGACGGACTGCGAGGGGGGCGACGGGCGATGCACGGCCTATGGGCGAACGATCCGACGCGGCGGGGCCGCCGACGGCTGTCTTGTACGGTGACCCGCGCACCGATGCGGGGCCGAAGTCCCGGCTGCCGCAGGACACATGTGCACCGGACCGGACCGCGCGGGGGCCGCAGGAGGCACCCGCAGGCGGGGCAGCGCAAGGCGGACACGGGGGCCGCCCGGCGGACCGGGGCGGCCCGGTGAGTACGCACCCCACGCCGACGACAGCGCTGGGCGCCTCCATGTACTCCGGCGGCCACGCACCCGCCCGCGCGCCTCAGCGGGGCAGCACGGGAGCCCAGTTGCTCCTCGCCCTGCTCTGCGCCGGCTTCGCGGTGGGCTCCGCCGTCGGCTGGGGTTCCGACCGACTCGCCCTGATCATGGGCGACTTCGGCCTGAGTTTCGCGGCCGCCGTCGCCGCCGTGTCGAACTTCGTGTACGCGCGCAGCCGGTACGGCCGCTTTCGACCCGCCTGGCTCCTGTTCGCGTTCTCCTCGCTGATGGCCAGCCTCGGGAACGGGGTGTGGGGCTGGTACGAGGTCGTGCTGCGCCGCCCGGTGCCGACGCCGAGCCTCGCCGACCTGTTCTTCCTCTGCTTCGCTCCGCCCGCCATCATCGGCCTGCTCGTGCTCGCCCGGCGGCCCATGACCAAGGCCGGCTGGATCTGCCTCGCGCTCGACGCGTGGCTGATCGCCGGCTCCCTGATCACGCTCTCCTGGAGCCTCGCGCTCGCGCACACCGCCGAGTTCGAGGGGCAGAGCGTGCTGCGCACCGCGCTCTCCCTCGCGTACCCGCTGCTCGACATCGCCCTCGTCAGCATGGTCCTCGCGCTGCACTTCCGCCGCACGCCCGGCAACCGGACTGCGGTGAACACCGCGATCGGCGCGCTCGCCCTCACCGTGCTGTGCGACGCCCTGTTCACCTCGCCGCTGCTGCACGCCAGTTACCGCTCGGGCGAGATCCTGGACGCCGGCTGGTTCGCCGGATCGCTGCTGCTCGCGTACGCGCCGTGGGTGGGCGCCAAGCGCGAGGCCCGCGAGGACGAGGGGCCGCTCGGGCCCGGTGGCCGCTACCAGGTGAGCTACACGCGGCCCATCTCCGGCTCGCTCGCCGCCCTCACCCCGTACCTGGCCGCCGCGGTCTGCACGCTGGGCATTCTCTACAACGTGCTGGACGGGCACCGGGTGGACCGCGTCGTGCTCTTCACGGCCTGCACCGTCGTCCTGGCGCTCGTCATGCGCCAGGGCATCATGCTGCTCGACAACATCACGCTCACCCAGGAGCTGGCGCAGAAGGAGAACCACTTCCGCTCCCTGGTCCAGGGCTCGAGCGACGTCATCATGATCGCCGCGCCGAACGGGACGCTGAGATACGTCAGCCCGGCCGCCGCGGGGGTCTACGGGCGGGAGGCCGACGAGCTGGTCGGCTCCGAGCTCGCCTCGATCATCCACCCCGAGGACCTCGGGCGCGTGATGCACGAGGTGCGCAGATTCCTCGCCGCCAGCCAGGTCGAGGAGCCCACTACGCGCATCGAATGCCGCTTCCGGTCCGGCACCGGGGCCTGGTTGAACGTGGAGTCGACGATCAACCGCCACCACGGCGGCCTGATCCTCAACAGCAGAGACGTGACCGAAAGGGTCCGCCTCCAGGCCCAGTTGCAGCACAACGCCGAGCACGACCCGCTCACCGACCTGCCCAACAGGTCGCTGTTCACCAAGCGGGTCGGCCAGGCGCTCGCCGGGCGCAGAGCAGGCGACCCCGGCACCGCCGTGCTCTTCATCGACCTGGACGGCTTCAAGCAGGTCAACGACACGATCGGCCACCAGGCGGGCGACGAGCTGCTCGTGCAGGCGGCGAGAAGGCTGGCCGACTCCGTGCGCGCGTCGGACACCGCCGCCCGCCTCGGTGGCGACGAGTTCGCGGCGCTGATCGTCGGTGACGGCGGCCGTGACCACGCGGCCCGTGAGCAGCAGATCTACGAGTTGGCCGACCGGCTCAGAATCACCCTGTCGCAGCCCTACACGATCGAGGGGCACGACGGGGTGCGGGTCGCCGCCTCCATCGGCGTCGCCTTCGCCGAGCCCGAGATCACGGCGGGCGAGCTGCTGCGCAACGCCGACCTGGCGATGTACCGCGCGAAGGCCGCGGGCAAGGGCCGCGTCGAGCTGTACGCGCCGCAGATGCAGGCCGACGTCGTCCGCAAGGCCGAGCTGGCGACCCGGCTCCGGTCGGCGCTCCAGGAGGGCGAGTTCGCGCTGCTCCACCAGCCCGTGGTCTCGCTCGACGACGGCCGGATCACGGCGGTCGCCGCCCAGGCCCGCTGGCGCAGCGCCCAGGGCATCCTGTTCACGCCCGCCGAGTTCCTGCGGGTGGCCGACGACAGCGAGCGCACCGCCGAGCTGGGCCGCTGGATGCTGGAGGAGGCCGTCGAGCAGGCCGCCGAGCGCGGCCGCAGCGGGCACGCGACGCCGGTCTGCGTGCGGATCAGCGCGCGTCGACTCCTCGACCGGGCGATGCCGCTCGGCTCGATAGAGGCGCTCCTGACGCGGCACGGGCTGCCGTCGGGCGCGCTCATCATCGAGCTGGCGGACAGCGACCCCAGAGTCCCGCTGGACGAGCTGGAGCGCCGCCTGACGGCCTTGCGGCGGCTCGGCGTCCGGATCGCCCTGGACGGTTTCGGCAGCGGCTATGCGGCCATCACGGCGCTGCGCCGTCTCCCCGTCGACGTACTGAAGCTGGACCGTTCGCTCGTCGAGGGCGTCGTCGAGTCCGCGCGCCTGCACAAGATCACCAGTGGGCTGTTGCGGATCGCGAGCGATCTGGGGCTGAGCTCCGTGGCGGACGGTGTGGACCTGCCCGAGCAGGTCGCGGCGCTGCGGGCGATGGGGTGCACGCACGGGCAGGGCATGGCGTTCTCCGGGCCGCTGGACGAGTACCGGCTGCGCCGGGCGCTCGGCTCGGGGGAGTACCCGGTGCCCACGGGGCCCGCGGAACCGGTGTTCGCGGGCATCCCCGCGGCGCGCTCACATAATGAGACGCCTGTCCCACCCACTTGACACGCCATATGCGCCGGGGGGATGGTCAGTGCCATGCGCACCCGAATTCTCGTACTTGGAAAGCGCGTCGGCTGAAGCTGGGACCACCGGTCAGGACACCGGAAACCCAGCGACCGCACCCGGCGCGCTCCCCTCGCTTGCCTCACGGCACGAGGGGTTTTTTGTTGCACCGGTGCCGCTTCAGACCCGCCGCCGCCCGCCCGACAAACACGTAAGACCCTGCAGAACCCTCGCAAAAAACCCTCAGCATCGAGAAGAGAATGCCGATGACCGAGCAGGCCACCGGGGCCGGCAATCCGCAGCCGCGGCCCCGTTCCGGAGGACAGCAGTCCGCCCCCGTCGAGCACGTCACGGGTGCGAAGTCCCTCATTCGCTCGCTTGAGGAGGTCGGGGTCGACACCGTATTCGGCATCCCCGGCGGCACGATCCTTCCCGCGTACGACCCGATGATGGACTCGAGCCGGGTGCGCCACGTGCTCGTCCGTCACGAGCAGGGAGCGGGCCACGCGGCCACCGGTTACGCGCAGGCCACCGGCAAGGTCGGGGTCTGCATGGCGACTTCGGGTCCTGGTGCCACCAACCTGGTGACGCCGATCGCCGACGCCATGATGGACTCGGTGCCGCTCGTCGCGATCACCGGCCAGGTCGTCTCCAAGGCCATCGGTACGGACGCCTTCCAGGAGGCGGACATCGTCGGCATCACCATGCCGATCACCAAGCACAGCTTCCTGGTCACGAAGGCCGAGGAGATCCCGCAGGCGATCGCGCAGGCGTTCCACATCGCCTCCACCGGCCGCCCGGGCCCGGTCCTCGTGGACATCCCGAAGGACATCCTGCAGTCGCAGACGACGTTCTCCTGGCCCCCGCAGCAGGACCTGCCCGGCTACCGCCCCGTGACCAAGCCGCACGCCAAGCAGATCCGCGAGGCCGCGAAGCTGATCACGAGTGCGAAGCGGCCCGTCCTCTACGTCGGCGGCGGCGTCCTCAAGGCGCAGGCCACCGCCGAGCTGAAGATGCTCGCCGAGCTCACCGGAGCGCCCGTCACCACCACCCTGATGGCGCTCGGCGCATTCCCCGACAGCCACCCGCTGCACGTGGGAATGCCGGGCATGCACGGTGCGGTCACCGCCGTCACCGCGCTGCAGAAGGCCGACCTGATCGTCGCCCTCGGAGCCCGCTTCGACGACCGCGTCACCGGCAACCTGGACAGCTTCGCCCCGTACGCGAAGATCGTGCACGCCGACATCGACCCGGCGGAGATCGGCAAGAACCGCGCCGCGGACGTGCCGATCGTCGGTGACGCCCGCGAGGTCATCGCCGACCTGATCCAGGCCGTCCAGAAGGAGCACGGCGACGGTCACACCGGCGACTACAGCGCCTGGTGGAACGACCTGAACCGCTGGCGCGAGACCTACCCCCTCGGCTACGACCAGCCCGAGGACGGCTCGCTCTCCCCGCAGCAGGTCATCGAGCGCATCGGCCAACTCGCCCCGCAGGACACGATCTTCGCGGCGGGCGTCGGCCAGCACCAGATGTGGGCCGCGCACTACATCCAGTACGAGAAGCCGGCCACCTGGCTGAACTCGGGCGGCGCCGGGACCATGGGCTACTCCGTGCCCGCCGCGATGGGCGCCAAGGCCGGGGCCCCGGACCGGACCGTCTGGGCGATCGACGGCGACGGCTGCTTCCAGATGACCAATCAGGAGCTGACCACCTGCGCCCTGAACAACATCCCGATCAAGGTCGCCGTCATCAACAACGGCGCCCTCGGGATGGTCCGCCAGTGGCAGACGTTGTTCTACAACCAGCGCTACTCGAACACCGTGCTGCACGCGGGCCCCGACGGCGAGATCCCGCCGAACAAGGGCACCCGCATCCCGGACTTCGTGAAGCTGTCCGAGGCCATGGGCTGCTACGCCATCCGCTGCGAGCGCCCCGAGGACCTCGACAAGTGCATCGAGGAGGCGAACTCGATCAACGACCGCCCGGTCGTGATCGACTTCATCGTCCACGAGGACGCCATGGTGTGGCCGATGGTCGCCGCCGGCACCTCCAACGACGAGATCATGGCCGCCCGGGACGTCCGCCCCGACTTCGGCGACAGCGAAGACGACTGAGAGCCGCAGGAGAAGGAACCAAGACCATGTCCAAGCACACGCTCTCCGTCCTCGTCGAGAACAAGCCCGGTGTCCTCGCCCGGATCACCGCCCTCTTCTCGCGCCGCGGCTTCAACATCGACTCGCTCGCCGTCGGCGTCACCGAGCACCCCGACATCTCGCGCATCACCATCGTCGTGAATGTCGAGTCGCTCCCGCTCGAACAGGTCACCAAGCAGCTCAACAAGCTGGTCAACGTCCTGAAGATCGTCGAGCTCGAGCCGGGCTCCGCCGTCCAGCGCGAGCTCGTCCTCGCCAAGGTCCGCGCCGACAACGAGACGCGCTCGCAGATCGTCGAGATCGTCCAGCTGTTCCGCGCCAAGACCGTGGACGTCTCCCCGGAGGCCGTCACCATCGAGGCCACCGGATCGAGCGACAAGCTGGAGGCGATGCTCAAGATGCTGGAACCCTTCGGCATCAAGGAGCTCGTGCAGTCCGGCACCATCGCGGTCGGCCGCGGCTCGCGCTCCATCACCGACCGGAGCCTGCGGGCGCTCGACCGCACCGCCTAGCGCTTCCGCGCGCCCCCTCTCGCATAGCGAGACCTGAAAACTTTCCTTCCGCACCCCGCCGTACGGTGGGACGCAACACCAGCACACCAAGGAGAACCCCAGTGGCCGAGCTGTTCTACGACGACGACGCCGATCTGTCCATCATCCAGAACCGCAAGGTCGCGGTGATCGGCTACGGCTCCCAGGGCCACGCCCACGCGCTCTCCCTGCGCGACTCGGGTGTCGACGTGCGCGTCGGTCTGCACGAGGGCTCGAAGTCCAAGGCGAAGGCCGAGGAGCAGGGCCTGCGCGTGGTCACGCCGTCCGAGGCCGCGGCCGAGGCCGACGTCATCATGATCCTGGTCCCGGACCCGATCCAGGCCCAGGTCTACGAGGAGACCATCGCCCCGAACCTGAAGGACGGCGACGCCCTCTTCTTCGGCCACGGCCTGAACATCCGCTACGGCTTCATCAAGCCCCCGGCCGGCGTGGACGTCTGCATGGTCGCCCCGAAGGGCCCGGGTCACCTGGTGCGCCGCCAGTACGAGGAGGGCCGCGGCGTTCCGTGCATCGCGGCCGTCGAGCAGGACGCCTCCGGCAAGGGCTTCGAGCTGGCCCTGTCCTACGCGAAGGGCATCGGCGGCACCCGCGCCGGCGTCATCAAGACGACCTTCACCGAGGAGACCGAGACCGACCTCTTCGGCGAGCAGGCCGTTCTCTGCGGTGGTACGGCCGCGCTGGTCAAGGCCGGCTTCGAGACGCTGACCGAGGCCGGCTACCAGCCGGAGATCGCGTACTTCGAGTGCCTGCACGAGCTGAAGCTCATCGTCGACCTCATGTACGAGGGCGGCCTGGAGAAGATGCGCTGGTCGGTCTCCGAGACCGCCGAGTGGGGCGACTACGTCACCGGCCCGCGGATCATCACGGACGCCACCAAGGCCGAGATGAAGAAGGTCCTCGCCGAGATCCAGGACGGCACGTTCGCCAAGAACTGGATGGACGAGTACCACGGCGGTCTGAAGAAGTACAACGAGTACAAGAAGCAGGACGAGGACAGCCTGCTCGCCACCACGGGCAAGGAGCTGCGCAAGCTCATGAGCTGGGTGAACGACGAGGAGGCGTAGCCTTCACGGAACGGGGTCGCGGCACACGCCGCGACCCCGTTCTCCATCACTCCTCCACCCGGTTGTCCACCGTGTCCAGCCTCGGACGAGTGATCCTTCCGGGGAGGCGCAAGACGCCCTCTCCAGCGCCACTACACTGCTGACTACATTCGCGTTGGGCCCACAGCGTCGTGCGTCTTCCACGCGGCAAAGCGACACCGAGATGGACCAGGCACGTCCCCACGCCGCCCGGCACGCACTCTCGCCGCACCGGCCAAAGGCCCTAGTAGCTCCGCTACGAGAACCTTCGTCCGGCACGCCGATAGCACGCACCGAACGACGTGGGAACGCACCCGGCCCATCCCGGTGCCGCTACACCCTCCACCGCCTGCGGCCGTCGGGACGGCCGTCCGCATTGGACCTGTGAGGACTCACGTGAGCACTGCTGCCAACGGCAAACCCGTCGTACTCATCGCCGAAGAGCTGTCGCCCGCGACGGTCGACGCCCTGGGCCCGGACTTCGAGATCCGCCAGTGCAACGGCGCGGACCGGGACGAGCTGCTCCCGGCCATCGCCGACGTCGACGCGATCCTGATCCGCTCGGCCACCAAGGTCGACGCCGAGGCGATCGCCGCCGCGAACAAGCTGAAGGTCGTCGCCCGCGCCGGCGTCGGCCTCGACAACGTGGATGTCTCCGCCGCCACCAAGGCCGGCGTGATGGTCGTGAACGCCCCGACCTCCAACATCGTGACCGCCGCCGAGCTGGCCTGCGGTCTCCTCATCGCCACCGCGCGCAACATCCCGCAGGGTTCGCAGGCCCTCAAGGGCGGCGAGTGGAAGCGCAGCAAGTACACGGGCGTCGAGCTCGCCGAGAAGACGCTGGGCGTCGTCGGCCTGGGCCGCATCGGTGCCCTCGTCGCGCAGCGCATGTCCGCCTTCGGCATGAAGGTCGTCGCGTACGACCCGTACGTGCAGCCCGCGCGCGCCGCGCAGATGGGCGTGAAGGTGCTCTCGCTCGACGAGCTGCTCGAGGTCTCCGACTTCATCACCGTGCACCTGCCCAAGACGCCGGAGACCCTCGGCCTCATCGGCGACGAGGCGCTCCACAAGGTCAAGCCGAACGTACGGATCGTCAACGCCGCGCGCGGCGGGATCGTCGACGAGGAGGCCCTCTACTCGGCGATCAAGGAGGGCCGCGTCGCCGGCGCGGGCCTCGACGTGTACGCGAAGGAGCCCTGCACGGACTCCCCGCTGTTCCAGTTCGACCAGGTCGTCTGCACCCCGCACCTCGGCGCCTCCACGGACGAGGCGCAGGAGAAGGCCGGTGTCGCCGTCGCCAAGTCGGTGCGCCTCGCGCTCTCCGGCGAGCTCGTGCCGGACGCCGTGAATGTCCAGGGCGGCGTCATCGCCGAGGACGTCAAGCCGGGTCTGCCGCTCGCCGAGCGCCTCGGCCGGATCTTCACCGCCCTCGCGGGCGAGGTCGCGGTCCGCCTCGACGTCGAGGTGTACGGCGAGATCACCCAGCACGACGTGAAGGTGCTCGAACTCTCCGCGCTCAAGGGCGTGTTCGAGGACGTCGTCGACGAGACGGTCTCCTACGTCAACGCCCCGCTGTTCGCGCAGGAGCGCGGCGTCGAGGTCCGCCTCACGACGTCCTCCGAGTCGCACGAGCACCGCAACGTCGTCACCGTGCGCGGCACCCTCGGCGACGGCCAGGAGGTCTCGGTCTCCGGCACGCTCGCGGGCCCGAAGCACCTCCAGAAGATCGTCGCCGTCGGTGAGTACGACGTGGACCTCGCGCTCGCCGACCACATGGTCGTCCTGCGCTACGAGGACCGTCCCGGCGTCGTCGGCACCGTGGGCCGCGTCCTCGGCGAGGCGGGCATCAACATCGGCGGCATGCAGGTCTCCCGCGCCGACGTCGGCGGCGAGGCTCTCGCGGTCCTGACCGTGGACGACACGGTGCCGCAGTCGGTCCTGAACGAGCTGGCGGCCGAGATCGGCGCCACCTCGGCGCGCTCCGTCAACCTCGTCTGAGGTCCGGCGGCTTTCCCGAGTACGGCCGAGGGCCGGGTCACCCGCGGGTGACCCGGCCCTCGCGCGTTCAGCTTCCGGAGGTGCTCGGCTCCGGTTCGATCAGGCCCTCGCGGTAGGCGATGCCGACGGCCTCGGTGCGGCTGGAGGCGCCCAGCTTGGCGAGGATGTTCGACACGTGGACGCTCGCCGTCTTGCCGCTGATGAACAGCTCCTCGCCGATCTGCCGGTTGGTGCGGCCACGGCCCAGCAGCCGCAGCACGTCGCTCTCCCGGGCGGTCAGCGCGGCGATCCGCTCCCCGGCGGCCGGGGCGTCGGACAGCCGGCCCCGCCGGATCAGCGCGTCCAGGGCCTCGCGCAGCGGCACCGCACCCAGCTGCTCGGCGGTGTCACGGGCCGCGTACGCCTGCTCGGCGGCCTCCTCGCGGCGGTCCGCGCCGAGCAGCGCCTCCGCCAACCGGCGGCGGCAGCGGGCCAGTTCGTACGGTTCGCCGTAGCCGAACGCCGCCACGGTGCGCTCCCACGCCGCGACGTCGGGGCCCGTGGCCGCGCGGATCTCCTCGGCCTCGGCGCGGGCCAGCCAGGCCAGGCCCTCGGGGCCCTGCTCCACGCCGTCGCCGCCGCGGGTCGCCGTGCTCCTGGCCAGCTCCGCCAGCTCGGCGGCGGCCGAGGCCCAGCGTTCGGCGGCCGCCGTGTCACCGGTGAGGCGGGCCCGCTCCGCCGCGTCCGCGACCGCCGCCAGGGCGAGCGCCGCGATCCGCACCAGGGCGTCGGGCCGCTCGCCCGAGACCTCCGTGAGCGCCTCGACCGCCGTGTCCGCCTGCCGTGCGCAGTCCTCCGCGTCGCCCCGCAGCGCCGCCGCGTCGACCAGGACGACGCTCGCGACCAGCATCGCCATCCAGTCGACCGTGCCGTCGACGTCCGTCAGGGCGCGGGCCCCCGCGACGGCGGTGTCCAGGTCGCCGCGGGCCAGCGACACGTACAGGGCGGGCGCGGTCGCGAACGCCCCGGCGGCCGGGAGGAGTTCGGCGTCGGCCGCGGCGGCCCGCGCGCACTCGTCCCAGCGGCCCCGCGTGTAGAGCAGCAGCGACTGGAGGTAGCGCAGCTCCAGGGCGTACGGGGAGGACAAGAGGCCCGCGCGGCGGGCGCCGTCGAGGCCCTCGCCGATCCACGTGAGGCTCTCGTCGAGGTCGCCCGACTCGAAGCAGCCGACGGCGAGGTTGTAGAGCGCGCGCATCTCCACCGGCAGGTTCCCCGCGGCCCCGGCCAGCTCCCGGGCGTCGACGAGCCGCGCACGGCCCTGCGGGGTGCCCCGGTCGTGCGGTTCGAGGCCGACCAGCGAGACGATCAGGTCGGCCTGCGCGTCGGCGAGCCCCAACCGCTCGGCGACGCCCACGGCCTGCCGGGCGACGCGCTCGGCGTCCTCGTCACGGCCCACGTACCGGGCGGCCATGACGTGCGTCGCGGCGGCCCACACCCACGTAGGGGACGGAGGCTCGGCCGGGATCAGGTCCAGCGCCTCGCTGCTGTACGCGAACGCGGCCTCCAGGTTGTCGATCCGGATCAGATTGCCCGCGAGGGTGTAGCGCACGCGCGCGGCGATCTCGGTGTCGGCGTCGGAGCCGGTGTTCGCGAGCGCGGAACGGGTGAGCTGGACCGCGCGGTGCGGTTCGCCGGCCCGCGCGGCGGCGGCCGAGGCGCGCAGCGTGAGTGTGATCGTGTCGTGGTGCGCGGGGTGGGCGGACGCGTCGACCACGTCCCACAGCTCGAGCGCGGTCTCCAGGTGGCGCAGCTCCTCGGCGGGCGCGCCGACCCGCTGGGCGTGGTCGGCCGCCTCCAGGGACGCGGCCAGCGCGTCGGCGAGGTCGTGGGACTCGCGGGAGTGGTGGGCCCGCTCGGCCGCGCTCTCCGGCGATCGGCCCTCGCCCGCGAGGAGTTCGGCGAAGAGCCGGTGCAGCCGGATCCGCTCGCCGGGCAGCAGGTCCGCGTAGACGGCCTCGCGGATGAGGGCGTGCCGGAAGGAGTACGTGCCGTCGTCGCCCGGCAGCAGCAGCTGCCGCCCGATGGCCTCGCGCAGCGCCGACTCCAGCTGCTCCTCGGGGAGCCGGACGGCGTCGCGCAGCAGGGCGTGCTCGACGCGGCGGCCCGCCACGGCGGCCGTGCGCAGCACCTGCTGGGCGGTCTCGGTCAGTTGCTCGACGCGGATGAGCAGCACGTCGGCGAGGCCGCCCAGCGCCTCGTCGCCGGGCAGCGCGGCCAGCAACTCCTCGGCGTAGAAGGCGTTTCCCTCCGCGCGGTCGACGATGCGGCGCACGGTGCCGTCGTCGACGGGGCCCGCGTGCCGCGCGCGCACGAGCCGGGCGACGTCCGCGTCGGCGAGCGGGCGCAGGTCGAGTCGGTCGACGGCGGGCAGCCTGATCAGCTCGGCGAGCAGCGGGCGCAGGGGGTGGCGGCGGTGCAGGTCGTCCGTGCGGTACGAGGCGAACAGCGCGAGGCGGCGGGGCGGCCCGCCGGGCGCGGGCCGCTGGAGCACGCCCCGACCGAGCAGGAAGCGGAGCAGGTCGCGTGAGGACTGGTCGGCCCAGTGCAGGTCCTCGACGACGAGGAGCAGCGGGGTCAGCTCGGCCAGGTCGGCGAGCAGCCCCGCGATGCCCTCGAAGAGCTGGAGGCGGCTGCCGGAGTCCGGCGCGGGGGCGGCGCCGAGCAGCCGCCCCACCGCCGGATACGCGTCGAACGCGGGGGCGAGCCGCTCGTCGGCCGCCGCCGCGCCGAGGATCTCCGTGAACGGCAGGTACGGCAGGCCCACGTCGCCGAGGTCCACGCAGTGCCCGGTCAGGACGGTCGCCCCGGAGTCGGCGGCGTGCGCGGCGGCCTCCGTGAGCACCCGGGTCTTCCCGACGCCCGCGTCCCCCGCCACCAGGACGGCCCGCGGCTCACCGGCCACGGCCCGCGCCAGCACACCGGTGAGCCGGTCCAGCTCGTCCGCCCGACCGATCAGCGGTGCCCCGTAAGTCTCTGCCACGGGGTCATCCTGGCACGACGGTCCGACATCCCCCACGGGGATGCCGGACCGAAGTGGCGGGGTCAGGCGGCCGGTTCGACCCGGGGCGCCGTGGCCCCGTCGTGCGCGGCCACCGGCTCGGCGCGGCCCGTCCGCAGGAGTCGTACGGCGAGCAGCGCGCCCACGAGGAGGACGGCGATCGCCGTGTACGAGGCCCAGGCCATGCCGTCCACGAAGGCGGTGCGGGCCGCGTCGGCGAGGGCCGGGACCGTGATCGCCTCGCCCAGCGTCTCGGGGGCGCCGGCCGGGAGGCCCGACTGGAAGACCGCGGTGCCGACCGAGCCGAGCACCGCCATGCCGAGCGCCCCGCCGAACTCCTGCCCGGTCTCCAGGAGCGAGCCCGCCGTGCTGGCCTTGTCCGCGGGGGCGGCGCTGAGGGCAAGGTCGCTGACGACGGACGACACCGTGACGACTCCGCAGCCGATCAGGGCGGCGCCCGCGAGGACCGGGACCAGCGAGTCCGTCCCCGACAGGGACATCAGCCCGAATCCGGCCGCGGCGAGCAGGAACCCGGAGGCCACCACGTACCGCTTCTCGACGCGCTGCCCCAGCGAGGCCGCGAGGGGCGCGACGCCGCCGATGACGAGCGAGGGCGCCAGTGACCAGAGGGCCGCCTTCAGCGGGGCGTAGTCGAGGACCGACTGGAGGTACTGCGTGGTGAAGAACGCCGAGCCCATCATCGCGAACATCACCAGGGTGTTGAGCGTGACGCCCGCCGCGTAGAGCCGCTCGGCGAACAGGGAGCGGCCGAGCATCGCGTACGGGACGGTCCGCTGGCGCCGCACGAACAGCCACCCGAAGGCGAGGCCCGCGAGGAGGAAGAGCAGGTAGCGCGTCTCGAAGCCCTCGGCGGCGATCTGCTTCAGGCCGTAGACGACCGGAAGCACCGTGGCCATCGACAGCGGCACGGACAGCAGGTCGAAGCGGGCCGGGGGGTTGGGGTCCCGGCTCTCCGGCAGCAGCAGCGGGCCGACGACCAGGAGCAGCAGCATCGCCGGCACGTTCACCAGGAACACCGAGCCCCACCAGAAGTGCTCCAGGAGCACCCCCGACATCACTGAGCCGAGGGCCACGCCACCCGCCATCGCGCCCGACCAGATGCCGATCGCCTTGGCGCGCATGGCGTCGTCGGTGAACAGGGAGCGGACGATGCCGAGCGTCGACGGCATCAGCGTGGCGCCGCCGACGCCGAGCAGCGCGCGGGCCGCGATCAGCGCCTCGGCGTTCGGCGCGTACGCCGCGAGGACGGAGGCGGCACCGAAGGCGGCGGCCCCGATCAGGAGGAGCCTGCGGCGGCCGATGCGGTCGCCGAGCGAGCCCATCGTGAGCAGCAGGCCGGCCAGGACGAATCCGTAGATGTCGAAGATCCAGAGCTGCTGGGTGGCGGTGGTGTGCAGTTTCTGGCTGATCTCCGGGATCGCGAAGTAGAGCACGGAGACATCCATCGAGACCAGGAGCAGCGGAAGCATCAGGACGGTGAAGCCCGTCCACGGGTTGGTCGTCTTCTGCGTCATGAGAAGGACTGTACGGCCGTCTTATACGCTTGTCTAGAACGCATGTATAAGACAGGCGTCTGAAATCTGGGTAGGGTGAGGCCATGGGACATCGCGAGGATCTGCTCGAAGGCGCCAAGCGCTGCCTGATGGAGAAGGGGTTCGCGCGCACGACGGCGCGTGACATCGTCAAGGAGTCCGGGGCGAACCTGGCCTCGATCGGCTACCACTACGGATCGAAGGACACGCTGCTCGCGCAGGCGTACGTGGCCCTCATCGAAGGGGCGTCGCTCGACTGGGGCGGGCCGGACGAACTGGCGGGCGCGCCGGGCTCGCTCGAGCGCTTCCACGCCCTGATGGCGAACATCGTCGCCGGCCTCGGCAAGCCGGACTCCATGTGGCACCTGAGCATCGAGCTGCTGACGCTGGGCGACAAGATGCCCGCCCTGCAGGAGTACCTGGTGCGGGCCCAGGCGGAGGCCGGGCGCGGCTTCATCGGGATGATCACGGGGGAGGAGCCGCCGGTCGACGACCCCAAGGTGGCGACGCTCGGCGGGCTCCTGTCGGTGCTGTTCCTCGGGCTCGTCGCCCAGTACACCTTCGACGCGGAGACCGCGCCGTCCGCCGAGCAGCTCACCGAGGGGCTGCGGCAGCTCTTCGAACTCTCACAGGCGTGACGCCTTCAGGCCCATGTGAAGCAGCAGCCGGTCCTCGCCCTCGTCCAGGTCGAGGCCGGTGAGCTGCTCCACGCGCGACAGGCGGTAGTACAGCGTCTGGCGATGGATGCCGAGCGCCGCGGCCGTGCGGCCCGCCTGGCCTGCGCAGTCGAGGAACACCTCGGCGGTGCGCGCCAGTTGCCGGTGCGCGGGGGAGAGCAGCGGGGCGATCACCGGGTCGTGCACCGCCTCCGCGGGCAGCGCGGTCAGCAGCCGGTAGGGGCCGATCGCCGACCACTGCGCGTCGGGGCCGAGCCGCGGATCGGCCAGCGCGGCCCGCGCCGCCGCCGTCGCCTCCTGCCAGGCCGTCGCCAGCTCCGCCAGATCGTCCCGCGCCGCCCCGATCCCCGTCGCCACCGGGGAGCCCGCCCGGTCGCGCAGCTTCGCCGCCGCCGTCAGGGCGGGCGCCAACGCCTCCCGCGACCGCAGTCGTACGAGGAGGGCGAGGCACTGGCCCGTCGCACCCCACGGCACCGTGCACAGCGCGTCCGCCGCCGGAATCGTCCGCACGGACGGCGCGTCGTCCGGATCCGCCGATGGCCACGGCGCGACGCACACCACCGTGTGCAGGCCCGGCGCCCTGCTGCCGAGCGCCGTGCGCAGCGCCGCCACCGCCATGTCCCGCTGCCAGCCGCGCTCCGCCGTCAGGACGGAGTGGAACTCGCGGGTCAGGTCGGCGCCCGCCTGCGCCTCGTCGGCGAGCAGCGCGCCGATCCGGCCCGCCACCTCCATGGCGGCATCGAGCTGCTCAGCCGTGGGACCCGGTTCGTCGTCGAGCAGCCACACGTACCCGAGGACGAAACCGTGGTGACGGACGGGCAGACAGATACGGCCGCGATAGACGCCGGCCTCCGGGGTCGCCGGGATCCGGACCGGCTCCCTGGCGCTCGCGATGCCGAAGCCCTCGAACCAGGTGCGGACCGCCGACGTCGAGCCGCGGGTCAGGATCGAGCGGGTGCGCACCGGGTCGAGCGCCGTCTCGTCGAACTCCGTGTCGCTGTCGGAGACCTGCGCCCCGAACGCGATGAGCCGGAAGTCCCGGTTCTCCAGGGTCGCCGGGGCACCGAGCAGCGCGGAGATCTCGTCGACCAGGTCCTGGTAATCGCCCTTCACCCCGCCATTCTCGCCCATCCCACCGGCCCCTTCATACAGATGTCTGAGGTGGGAGCCACAGATGCGTGACAGCTGTCGATGGCACAGGATCGGAGGGATCCTTAGATTTCACGGTGGTTCCGCGTGCTGTTCCCGCTTTGCGGCAGTACGTCCCCCTTCTCAATAGATGCTTCGTGGAGGTGCCCCGTGCTGGCTCCCTTGATCCTCGCCGCGTCGCGCAGCGACAAGATGCGCGCCTTCGTGTCGGCGGCGCCGGGCACCAAGCAGGTCGTCGACCGCTTCATCGCCGGCGAATCGGTCGACCAGGTCGTGCCGATCATCGAGGACGCCGCCGCCAAGGGCCTCGAGGTCACCCTCGACGTCGTCGGCGAGGACATCACCACCGTCGAGCAGTCGCACGCCGCGCGCGACGCCTACCTGGAGCTGATCGGACGCCTCGAGAAGCTCGGCCTCGGCACCAAGGCCGAGATGTCCGTGAAGCTGTCGATGTTCGGCCAGGCCCTTGAGGGCGGCCACGAGCTCGCCCTCGCCAACGTACGGCCCGTGGTCGAGGCCGCCGCGAAGATCGGCACCACCGTCACGCTCGACGCCGAGGACCACACCACCCTCGACTCGATGTTCGCCATCCACGAGGAGCTGCGGAAGGACTTCCCGCAGACCGGCTGCGTCATCCAGGCCTACCTGTTCCGCACCGAGGACGACGCCCGCCGCCTCGCCGCCGCCGGCAGCCGCGTGCGCATCGTCAAGGGCGCCTACAAGGAGCCCGCCGAGGTCGCGTACCAGGACAAGGCGGAGATCGACAAGGCGTACGTGCGCATCATGCGCATCCTCATGGAGGGCGCCGGGTACCCGATGATCGGGTCCCACGACCCGCGACTCGTCGCCATCGCGCAGGAGCTCGCCCGGCAGGCCGGGCGCAAGCTGGACGAGTACGAGTTCCAGATGCTGTACGGGATCCGCAGCGACGAGCAGCTGCGCCTCGCCGCCGAGGGACACCGGATGCGTGTCTACACCGCGTACGGCACCGACTGGTACGGATACTTCATGCGCCGTCTCGCGGAGAAGCCGGCCAACCTTCTCTTCTTCGCCCGCTCCGTCCTCACCAAGGGCTGAGCCCGCCCGCTTGTTCAACCGATAACTCCCCGACCCCCCGAAGGAGATACGGACCCATGACCCTCGACGCCGTGACCCAGGTCCCCGCGCCGGTCAACGAGCCGGTGCACGGCTACGCCCCCGGCAGCCCGGAGCGTGCCCGCCTGGAGGCCAAGCTCAAGGAGCTGGCCGACAACCCGATCGAACTGCCCTGCACCATCGGCGGTGTGCGTCGGATGGGCGGCGGCGAGCGCTTCGACGTCGTGCAGCCGCACAACCACAAGGCCGTCATCGGTACGTACGCCAACGCCACCGAGCAGGACGCCCAGGACGCGATCGACGCCGCCCTGGCCGCCGCCCCGGCCTGGCGCGCAATGTCCTTCGACGACCGCGCCGCGATCATCCTGCGCGCCGCCGAACTCCTTTCCACGAAGTGGCGCGAGACGATGGCCGCGTCCACGATGCTCGGCCAGTCGAAGACCGCCCAGCAGGCCGAGATCGACACTCCCTGTGAGCTCATCGACTTCTGGCGCTTCAACGTCCACTACGCCCGCAACCTGCTCGCCGAGCAGCCGCCGGCGAACTCCACCGGCGTGTGGAACCGCATGGACCACCGCCCGCTGGAGGGCTTCGTCTACGCGATCACGCCGTTCAACTTCACGGCCATCGCGGGCAACCTGCCCACCGCCCCGGCGCTCATGGGCAACGTCGTCGTGTGGAAGCCGTCGCCGACGCAGACGCACGCCGCCGTCCTGCTGCTCCAGCTCCTGGAGGAGGCCGGTCTTCCGAAGGGCGTCATCAACCTGGTGACGGGTGACGGCAAGGCCGTCTCCGAGGTCGCGCTCAACCACCGTGACCTCGCCGGCATCCACTTCACCGGCTCGACCAAGACCTTCCAGCACCTGTGGAAGACGGTCGGCAACAACATCGAGAAGTACCGCACGTACCCGCGGCTCGTCGGTGAGACCGGCGGCAAGGACTTCGTCGTCGCCCACCCGAGCGCCGACCGCGCCGTCCTGAAGACCGCGCTGACGCGTGGCGCGTTCGAGTTCCAGGGCCAGAAGTGCTCGGCGACCTCGCGTGCGTACATCCCGGCGTCCATCTGGAACGACGGGTTCAAGGAGGAGTTCGCGGCCGAGGTCGACGGCATCAAGATGGGTGACGTCACCGACCTGTCGAACTTCATCGGCGCCCTCATCGACGACCGCGCGTTCGCCAAGAACAAGGCCGCGATCGACCGGGCCAAGGACGACGCGGCCTGCACGATCGTCGCCGGTGGTACGTACGACGACTCCGTGGGCTACTTCGTGCGGCCGACGGTCGTCGAGTGCTCGGACCCGGAGAACGAGGTCTTCAAGACCGAGTACTTCGGCCCGTTCCTCGCCGTGCACGTGTACGAGGACGACCAGTACGACGCCATGCTGGAGCAGATGGAGTCGGCGTCGGACTACGCGCTCACGGGGTCGGTCATCGCCAACGACCGTGCGGCCGCGGCCCACACGATGGAGAAGCTCCGCTACGCCGCGGGCAACTTCTACATCAACGACAAGTCGACCGGGGCCGTCGTCGGGCAGCAGCCGTTCGGTGGTGGGCGCGCCTCCGGCACCAACGACAAGGCCGGTGCCCCGCAGAACCTGATGCGGTGGACGCTGACCCGTGCCATCAAGGAGACGCTGGTTCCGCCGACGGACTACGTGTACCCCCACATGGGCTGACGCCCCTGCACTGGTTCCGCCCCCGCCCGAGGTTCCGCCTCGGCCGGGGGCGGTTCCGCGTCTTCCGCTCCTACGCCACGGGGCTCCGCCGACGGGGCTGTCCTGCCGCACCGGCGTTGCACCTTGGGGCTCCGCCCCAAACCCCGCTGCTCAATCGCCGCAGGGGCTTGATTTACCTGCCTGCACCGGCCCTTCAAGCTGCTGCCGCCGCCCAAGATCCCACCCGCCCCCTCCAGGGGCGTAGGCACCCCGGGGTGCCGCAACCGTTGCGGTCGACCGCCCCCCGCCTCGGGTAAGCGGCCGCCGGAACGGCTCCGCAGCCGCCCGCGGTCGGCCGCACCCGACTTGGGCAATCTGGCGAGGCGGGGTCCGGGGATCACGGAACCGTCAGGATGACCTTGCCCTGGGTGTGGCCCGAGGCGGAGAGTTCGTGGGACTTGGCGGCCTCCTCCAGGGGGAGTGCCGCCGAGACGTGGGGGCGGATGCGGCCCGCGGCGAGGAGGGCCGCGACCTTGCGAAGGGTCGCACCCGACGGCTGCACCGAGACCGGGGCAAAACGCGCGCCGCGTGCCTCCGCGTCCTCCTGGGTGACCCCCGGGTCCCACAGGACCGCCGTGACCAGCAGCCCGCCGGGCCGCAGGGTGACCAGCGTCCGGGGGCCGTAGTCACCACCGATGAGGTCGAAGGCGACGTCGACATCGCGCACGGTGCGGGCGAAGTCCGTGGTCGTGTAGTCGAGGGGCTCGTCCACCCCGAGATCCCGCAGGAACTCGTGCTTGTCGGCGCGCGCCGTCCCGATGACGTACGCCCCCTCGGCCTTGGCGATCTGCACCGCCACATGCCCCACACCCCCCGCCGCCGCGTGCACGAGCACCCGCCGCCCCGGCCCGATCTGCCCGATGTCGACGAGCGCCTGCCACGACGTGAGCGCCGCCGACGGCACCGCCGCCGCGTGCACGTGGTCGACGTTGCCGGGCTTCGGCGCCAGATGTTCCGTGCGGACCACGACGTACTCCGCGTAGCCCCCGCCCCGGATCATCGCGAACACCTCGTCGCCCGGCCGGAATTCGGTGACGTCCTGCCCCGCCGCCTCGACGACGCCGGAGACGTCCCAGCCGAGCGTGAACGGCGGATCGCCGAAGAGCGGCGCCTCGCCCGAGCGCACCATCCGGTCGACCGGGTTCACCCCCACGGCCCTGACCCGGACGAGCACTTCGCCCGCCAGTGGTTCCGGCCGCTCCGCTTCCACCACTTCGAGCACCTCTGGTCCGCCGAGCCGGCGCTGACTGATGACGCGCATGGTGGGACTCCTCCCCAGGACCCGCCGGGCCACCGCGGCCCGGGCGGGTACGGGACCCATCGTGGGGCGTGACGGGCGGGCGCGCCATGGCCCGTACCAACGCTGTGACGGGTGTGGTCGAAGGGGCCGACGGGGCTGGTGACGTGGCGTCCGTCTCAGATAGTAGGAAGTCCGAGTAATTGTGGAGACAGAAGCAGAGACCTGTCCTAGCTTTGTAGAAGCCGAACGTCTCGCCCGATCCGGCGAATGGCGGCAGCGAGCCGGAGCACCTGGCAGGCAACCCCTGCGGCTCCTCGCTCCCCGCCCTTCCGGCGCCTCGAAATCCCCATGCGCGCATCGGCGCGCGCGGATTCCCACGGATTCTCAAGGAGTCGATCCCTCATGGCCACTGCGACGCCCGTCCGCCGCCGAGTCCGCCACGTCTCCCCGTCGAGCGAAGCCGACCGCCAGGCCGCAAGGACCGCGGCCGCCGCCCTCCAGCGCGCCCTCGACCGCCGCGACAACGGCGGGGAGACCGGTCACTGAGACCGGCCGCCCCCGAGCCGCCTCAGGAACCGCGCTTCACCTCGAAGTGGTCGATGCGCTCGCCGGTCTCGGCCAGCGCCGACACCTTCATCCGGCCCTTCTCCACCTCCACCGCGAGGAACGAGAAGCCGGTGTACCGCACCCGGGACCACTCGACGGTGTCCGGGTCGGGCAGGCGTGACCTGGTCCAGTGGAAGGTGACGATCGAGTCGCGATCGTGCACGTTGCCTTCGTGGCTGTCCGGCACGCCCGGTCCGAAACCGTAGAGGTCCTTGCCGGCGCCGCCCGCGGTGACGTACACGATGCCGTCGCGCGTCGGATCGGTCGACGCGCCGACCGGCACCGGCTTGCCGACCTCGCCGTTGCCCGCGCCCTTGATGGCGTCCGTGCGCTCGTACACGTGGTTGTGCCCGTTGATCACCAGGTCCACCTGGTGCTTGGCGAACAGCGGCACCCAGGCCTCGCGCACCCCGCCGTCCGAGGCGTGCGTGGACGTCGAGTACGCGCAGTGGTGGAAGAAGACGACGATGAACTCGATGTCCTCGCGCGCCCGCAGCTCCCCGAGCCGCTTGTCGAGCCACGCCGTCTGCTTTCCGTCCAGGTAGCCCTTGTTGGCCGGGATCTCGAACGACACGTCGTTCGCGTCGAGGGCGACCACGCCCACACTCCCGTACGTGAAGGAGTAGACGCCCGGCGCGTTCTTCGGGTCGGGGCCGTTGCCGGGCAGCGACCAGCGCGCGCTCTGCCCGCCGTAGCCGTTGGGGGAGTACCAGGCCTCCATGTCGTGGTTGCCGGTCGTCACCATCCACGGCACCGACTTGGCGACCGTCTCCGTCTGCGCGAGGAACTGGTCCCACACCCGCGCGTCGTACGTGTCCGACTCCTTGCCGCGGCCGCTGCTGTCGGCGTAGCAGATGTCGCCCGCGTGCAGATGGAAGGACGGGTTCTGGCCGAGGATCACCTGGTCGTTGGCGAGCGCGTCGTAGCTGACGCCCTGGTCGCCGAAGGCCGTAAAGACGAACGTCTCCGGGGCGGCGGGCGCCGTGCGGAAGGTGCCGAGCGTGCCGATGCGCTCCGCGTCCGCCGGGTCGAAGCCGTCGTGGCCGACGCCGTAGTAGTACGTCGTGCCGGGGGTGAGGTTGTCGAGCGCGGCGTGGAGGTAGTGCTGCTCGACCTCGGGGAGCTTCTTCGACAGGGACGGCGTGTGCAGGGCGCGCACCTCCGCCGGGATCTTCCGGCTCAGCTCCCAGGGCTTCGAACCCACCCGCAGATACGGGTTCTTGACCGCGAACGGCACCTGCCACGACACCCGCATCTGCGTCTTCGGGTCGGCCCCGAACGCGAGGTGCCGGCCGAACGGGGCGACGAGCGAGCCGTCCACCTGCGCGGCCGCCCGCGTCGGCAGCAGCGGCGCCGCGTACGCGCCGGTCGCGGCGCCGCCGCCGAGCAGCGCGGCCCCGCCCACGGTGGCCGCGGCCCCCGTCAGGGCGCGCCGCCTGCTGAACTTGGCGCGCAGGTACTCGTGTTGCTCGGGCATGCTCAGTCGTCTGGCGAGCCGCTCGGGTATGCCGACATTGGGGGTGTCGTTGGCGGTGGTCATGGAAGGGAACTTCCCAGTAACGTCCAACTGCCGCCAGACGTACGGGTGAACAGAAAGCGGCGACTCGGCGGCTGTCCACATCATGGACACCGAGTGTCATCCCATGGGACGAGGAGTACGGTGCTGACATGTCTCGCAGCATCAATCTCGCAGTGATCCCCGGCGACGGTATCGGCCAGGAGGTCGTGGCCCAGGGTCTCAAGGTCCTCTCCGCCGTCCTTCCGCAGGATGTGAAGCTGGAGACCGAGGAGTACGACTTCGGCGCCAAGCGCTACCACGCGACCGGTGAGACCCTCACCGACGCCGACCTCGACTCCCTCAAGAAGCACGACGCCATCCTGCTCGGCGCCATCGGCGACCCGTCGGTGCCGTCCGGCGTCCTGGAGCGCGGCTTCCTGCTCAAGCTCCGCTTCGCGTTCGACCACCACGTGAACCTGCGCCCGTCGAAGCTCCTTCCGGGCGTCTCGACGCCGCTCGCCGGCCAGCCGGAGATCGACTTCGTCGTCGTCCGCGAGGGCACCGAGGGCCCGTACACCGGCAACGGCGGCACGATCCGCAAGGGCACCGAGCACGAGGTCGCCACCGAGGTCTCCGTCAACACCGCCTTCGGTGTGGAGCGCGTGGTCCGTGACGCCTTCGCCCGCGCCCAGGCCCGCCCCCGCAAGAAGCTCACGCTGGTCCACAAGAACAACGTGCTGACGTTCGCGGGACACCTGTGGACGAACACGTTCAACAAGGTGGCCGAGGAGTTCCCCGAGGTCACCACCGACTACATCCACGTCGACGCCGCGACGATCTACCTCGTCACCGACCCGGCCCGCTTCGACGTGATCGTCACCGACAACCTCTTCGGCGACATCATCACCGACCTCGCCGCGGCCGTCTCCGGCGGCATCGGTGTCGCGGCCTCCGGGAACATCAACCCGAGCCGCGAGTTCCCGTCCATGTTCGAGCCCGTGCACGGCTCGGCCCCGGACATCGCGGGCCAGGGCAAGGCCGACCCGAGCGCCACGATCCTCTCGGTCGCCCTCCTCCTGCGTCACCTCGGCTACGAGGCCGAGGCCGAGCGCATCGACGCCGCCGTCGCGGCGGACCTCGGCGAGCGCGGCGACACGGTCCGCTCCACCGACGAGATCGGTGACGCCCTCGTCGCCCGAGTAGTAGCCGGCTGACCCGGCGCTCATCTCGTACTGCTGAACAGCAGCAACAGCCGCCGGGTCGCACACCGCGCCCGGCGGCTGTTCCTGTGCGGCCCCTGGGTGCGACCATCAACCCATGGCCGCTTTCACGCACCCGTATCCGTCAGGTACCACCGGGTCCGTTTTCGAGCACACCCCGCCTCGCGCGATAATCGAACGCGGGGCCGCGATGTACGGCGAAGCTCGGACTTCCTAGTACCGGGAGAGCAGGCGTGAACGCGGTCCGTCACAACCAACGGTGAAGGACACGCAACCATGACGACGCCCACGATCGAGCTCAAGCCCACCTCCAGCCCGCTGTCCGCCGCGCAGCGCGAGGAGATCCTGGCCAACCCGGGATTCGGCCGCCACTTCACCGACCACATGGTGACCATCAAGTGGACCGAGGGGCGGGGCTGGCACGACGCCGAGCTCGTTCCGTACGGGCCGATCTCCCTCGACCCCTCCTCGCACGTCCTCCACTACGGCCAGGAGATCTTCGAGGGCCTCAAGGCCTACCGGCAGCCCGACGGCTCCGTCGCCGTCTTCCGCCCGGAGGCCAACGCCCGCCGCTTCCGCAACTCCTCGCGCCGCATGGCCATGGCCGAGCTGCCCGAGGAGCTGTTCATCGGGGCGCTCGACGCGCTGCTCACGCAGGACGCCGACTGGGTCCCGGAGCACGGCGGCGAGGCCGCGCTGTACCTGCGCCCGTTCATGTTCGCCTCCGAGGCCGCGCTCGGCGTCCACCCGGCCAACGAGTACATGTTCATGCTGATCGCGTCGCCGTCCGGCGCGTACTTCTCGGGCGGCGTCAAGCCGGTCACCATCTGGGTCGCCGAGGACCACGTCCGCGCCGTCCCCGGCGGCACCGGCGACGCCAAGACCGGCGGCAACTACGCCGCGTCCCTGCTGCCGCAGGCCGAGGCCGCCGCCCACGGCTGCGACCAGGTCGTCTACCTCGACGCGGTCACCCGCACCAAGGTCGAGGAGTCCGGCTCGATGAACGTCGCGTTCGTCTACGGCGACCGCATCGTCACCCCGTCGCTCACCGGCTCGATCCTCGAGGGCATCACCCGCGACTCGCTCCTCCAGGTCGCCCGCGACCTCGGCTACACCGCCGAGGAGGGCGTCATCACCCTGGAGCAGTGGCGCGCAGACGCCGCGTCGGGCGCGCTGACCGAGGTCTTCGCCTGCGGCACCGCCGCCGTCGTCACCCCGATCGGCCACGTCAAGACCAAGTCGGACCAGTGGACGCACGGTGACGGCAACCCCGGCCAGGTCACCCTCAAGCTCCGCGAGGCGCTCCTCAACCTCCAGCGCGGCACCGCGGAGGACACCCACGGCTGGATGCACAAGATCGGCTGAG
Source organism: Streptomyces sp. SDT5-1 (assembly GCF_052245995.1). Classification (NCBI taxonomy): domain Bacteria; kingdom Bacillati; phylum Actinomycetota; class Actinomycetes; order Kitasatosporales; family Streptomycetaceae; genus Streptomyces; species Streptomyces sp. SDT5-1. The sequence goes on from NZ_CM125963.1 coordinate 5,804,160, forward strand.
CCCCGCCCCGTAGCCACGGCGAAGGCCCCGGACCGCAGCGGCGGTCCGGGGCCTTCGCCGTGCCCGCACGGGCTCTCAGTCCCCGTCGTCGCCGCCCGACCCCGAGCTCTTGCGCGGGGACGAGGCGAGCGCGCCGACGACGATCAGCAGGACCTGGCCGCAGCGCAGCAGCGCGGCGCCGGTGTACTTCGCCGCGCGGATCGCCTTCGTCCGGGCGGGGGATCTCGTGGTCTCCGTCATGGCACGCATGTTCCCACCTCGGGGGCCGTCCTGTCTTTGGAACGGCGCTCTATGTCCTTCGCCTCAGTACGTATCCGGAGGCTGGTCATTCGGATGCCGGGGTTTAGAGTGGCGTTCTAAGAACGACGAGGAGGTGTGACGGCGTGCGACTGACCCCCACGGAACGCGACCGGTTGCTGCTGTTCGGTGCCGCCGAGCTCGCGCGGTCCCGCAAGGCCCGCGGCCTGCGGCTCAACGTGCCGGAGGCGACCGCCCTGATCGCGGACACCGTCTGCGAGGCGGCCCGCGACGGCAAGCGGCTCGCCGAGGCCATCGACGCGGCCCGCTCCGCGCTCGGCCCGGACGACGTGCTGCCGGGCGTCGCGGACGTGGTGACCGAGGTGCACGTGGAGGCGGTCTTCGACGACGGCTCTCGGCTCGCGGTCGTGAGCGACCCGATCGGCACCGGCGAGGACTCCGGCTCCCTGGGCGAGGACGCCCCCGGCGCCCTGCTCCCTGGCCCCGAGCACGAGGACCCGCGCCCCGTCCTGACGCTCACCGTCACCAACACGGCGACCGTCCCCGTCTCCGTCACCTCCCACTTCCACTTCTTCGAGGCCAACCCGCGCCTGGACTTCGTGCGGGCCGAGGCGTACGGGATGCGGCTCGCGGTGCCCGCCGGGTCGTCCGTGCGGTTCGGCCCGGGGGAGACGCAGGAGGTCGGCCTGCTGCCGATCGGCGGGGACCGGATCGCCGTCGGGTTCGCCGGCCTCGTCGACGGACCGCTGGACGCGCCCGGGGCCCGCGAGGAGGCGCTCCGCCGCGCCGCCGCCTGCGGATATCTGGGCGTCGAGATCGAGGAGGAGGGCCGATGAGCCGCCCCGGAGGCCACCCCGCCGAAGCCCGCCGACTGACTCCGTACGAGTACGCGGGGACGCACGGCCCGCGCGCCGGCGACCGCGTCAGGCTCGGCGACTCGGGGCTGACGATCAAGGTCGAGTCCGACTCGCAGGCGTACGGGGACGAGTTCCTCGCCGGGTTCGGGAAGACCGCGCGCGACGGACTTCACCTGAAGGCGGCCGCCGTCCGCGACACGTGCGACATCGTGATCAGCAACGTCGTCGTGATCGACGCCGCGCTCGGGATCAGGAAGGTGTCGATCGGCATCCGCGAGGGCCGCATCCACGCCGTCGGGCGCGCGGGCAACCCGGACACGATGGACGGCGTCGACGTCGTGGTCGGCACCGGCACCACGATCGTCTCCGGCGAGGGCATGATCGCCACCGCGGGAGCCGTCGACACCCACGTCCACCTGCTGTCGCCGCGCATCATGGAGGCCTCGCTCGCCTCCGGCGTCACCACGATCATCGGCCAGGAGTTCGGCCCGGTCTGGGGCGTCGGCGTCAACTCGCCGTGGGCGCTCAAGCACGCGTTCTCCGCCTTCGACGCATGGCCGGTCAACATCGGCTTCCTGGGCCGGGGCTCGTCCTCGCACGGGGCGCCGCTGGTCGAGGCGCTCGCCGAGGGCGGTGCCTGCGGCTTCAAGGTCCATGAGGACATGGGCGCGCACACCCGCGCGCTCGACACCGCGCTGCGCGTCGCCGAGGAGCACGACGTCCAGGTCGCCCTGCACAGCGACGGCCTGAACGAGTGCCTGTCCGTCGAGGACACCCTCAAGGTCCTCGAAGGCCGCACCATCCACGCCTTCCACATCGAGGGCTGCGGCGGCGGCCACGTACCGAACGTCCTGAAGATGGCGGGCGTCCCGAACGTCATCGGCTCCTCCACCAACCCCACGCTGCCCTTCGGACGGGACGCCGTCGCCGAGCACTACGGCATGATCGTCTCCGTCCACGACCTGAAGACGGACCTGCCCGGCGACGCCGCGATGGCCCGCGACCGGATCCGCGCCGGGACGATGGGCGCCGAGGACGTGCTGCACGACCTGGGCGCCATCGGCATCACGTCGTCGGACGCGCAGGGCATGGGGCGCGCGGGCGAGACCGTGCGCCGTACGTTCGCGATGGCCGGGAAGATGAAGCACGAGCTCGGCGACCCGGGCGTCGGCCACGACAACGAGCGCGTCCTGCGCTACATGGCGAAGCTGACCATCAACCCCGCCATCGCGCACGGCCTCTCGCACGAGATCGGCTCCCTGGAGCCCGGCAAGATGGCCGACATCGTCCTCTGGTCGCCCGAGTACTTCGGGGCGAAGCCGCAGCTCGTCCTGAAGTCCGGCTTCCCCGCGTACGGGGTGGTGGGCGACCCCAACGCCGCCACCGACACCTGCGAACCCCTCGTCCTCGGACCGCAGTTCGGGGCGCACGGCGCGACGGCCGCCGAGCTCTCGGTCGCCTTCGTCGCGCAGGCCGCCGTGGACGACGGGCACGACACGATGCCCACCCGCAGGCGCCGCGTCGCCGTCCGCGGCACCCGCGGCATCGGCCCCGCCGACCTGCGCCTCAACTCCCGCACGGGATCCGTCGACGTCGACCAGCGCACCGGACTGGTCACCCTCGACGGCGACCCGCTCCGCTCCGAGCCCGCCGACTCGGTCTCCCTCAACCGCCTCTACTTCCTTTAAGGGGTCACCCGATGACGAAGCAGTACGTGATGCCGCCCGAGTGGGCCCCGCACGAGCGCACCTGGATGGCGTGGCCGGGCCCCAACCCGACCTTCTCCGACGACGCCGAACTGGCCGGGGCGCGCGCCGCCTGGGCGAAGGTCGCCAACACGGTGCGCCGCCACGAGCCGCTGACGATGGTCGTCGGCACGGGCCAGGCGGAGTCCGCCACGGCACTTCTCGACCCGTCGATCGAGCTGGTCGAGCGGGACCTCGACGACGCGTGGATGCGCGACATCGGCCCGACGTTCGTGAAGAACGAGGCCGGTGAACTGGCCGCCGTGGACTGGACGTTCAACGGCTGGGGCGCCCAGAGCTGGGCCCGCTGGGAGCACGACGCGAAGATCGCGCGGCACGTCGCGGACCTCGCGGGCGTGCCCGTCCACTCCACGTCCCTCGTGAACGAGGGCGGCGGCATCCACGTCGACGGCGAGGGCACGGTCCTGCTCACGGAGACCGTGCAGCTCGACAAGGGCCGCAACCCCGACCGTACGAAGGAGGACGTCGAGGCCGAGATCCACGCCCGGCTCGGCACCACCAAGGCGATCTGGCTGCCGCGCGGACTCACCGCGGACTACGGCGAGTTCGGCACGCGCGGCCACGTCGACATCGTCGCGGCGTTCGCGGCGCCGGGCGTCGTCCTGGTCCACACCCAGCGCGACCCCGCGCACCCGGACTTCGAGGTCAGCCGCGAGATCGTCGCGGCCCTCTCCGGGCAGACGGACGCGCGGGGCAGGAGCCTGGAGATCGTCGAGGTCCCGGCCCCGACCGTCCTCACGGACGAGGACGGCGACTGGGTCGACTACTCGTACATCAACCACTACCTCTGCAACGACGGCGTGGTGCTGTGCGGATTCGACGACCCGAACGACGAGGAGGCCGCCGCGATCTTCCGCAGGCTCTTCCCGTCCCGGACGGTCACCCTCGTCGACGCCCGCACGATCTTCGCGGCCGGCGGCGGCATCCACTGCATCACCCAGCAGCAGCCGGTCGCGGGGGCCTGAGCGTGACCGGGACGCAGCGGCGGCGCACCCCGGCGCCGCCGCGCGAGGACGTGCTCGCCGCGACCATGGCGATGATCGCGGAGCACGGCCTCGAACGGCTGACCATGGCCGCGCTCGGCCGTGAGGTCGGCATGAGCAGCGGGCACCTCGCGTACCACTTCGGCAGCAAGGACGAATTGCTCCTTCGCACGCTGGAGTGGAGCGAGGGCCGCCTCGGCGCACGCCGCAGGGAATTGCTGGTGGGTCCCGCGGGGGCCCGGGAACGCCTCGACGCCTACGTCGACCTGTACGTCCCCGACGCCCCGCGCGATCCGCACTGGACGCTGTGGCTGGAGGTGTTCAACCGCTCGCGGAACGCGGACGACGACGCGCGCGCCCGGCAGGCCGCCATCGAGGGGGCCTGGCACCGCGACCTCGTGGCGCTGCTCGCGGAGGGCATCTCGCGCGGCGAGTTCGGACCGCTCGACCCCGACCGCTTCGCGACCCGCCTGCGGGCCCTGCTCGACGGCTTCTCCATCGCGGTCGCGATCGGCCTGCGCACGGACCGGGCCGAAGTGATGGACCACGTACGGGAGTTCCTGGACGCGGCCCTCCGGGGTTAGACGGTGAACCGGATCGGGGTGCCGGGAGCGGCCTGCGCGGCGGCGCCCAGCGCGTCCTCCCGGACGACGGCGATCACGGGGTAGCCGCCGGTCGTCGGATGGTCGTGCAGGAACACCACGGGCCGGCCGTCCGGCGGCACCTGGACGGCGCCGAGGACCATGCCCTCACTGGGCAGCTCACCGTCCAACGCGCGCTCCAGGGCGGGCCCTTCGGTGCGCAGCCCGATCCGGTTGCTGTTGCCCGAGACGGTGTACGTGGCCGTGACGAACGTCCGCCGGGCGGCCTCGGTGAACCAGTCGTCCCGCGGGCCGAACCGGACGGGCAGCACGAGTTCCGCCGGGGGAGCGGGCCACGGGGCGGCGACGGGTGTGGCGGGGCGGGTACGGGGTGCGTCGCCGACGGGCAGCACGTCGCCCGTGCTCAGCGGCGCGGGCCCAAGACCCGACAGCAGATCGGTCGACCGGCTCCCGAGCACGGGCTCGACGGCGATGCCGCCGGCGACGGCGACGTACGACCGCACGCCCGCGCTGACCGCGCCCACGTCGAGGGTCGCTCCGGCGGGTACGTGGACGGGGGCGCCCCAGGCCGCGGGCGCGTCGTCGACGGTGACCGGGCAGGGGGCGCCGCCCACGACGACGGTGATGCCGCGGTCGGGCCGCAGCGCACACCCGGTGAGCGTGGTCTCCAGTACGGCGGCGTCCTCCGGATTCCCTACGAGCCGGTTCCCGAGCCGCAACGCACGCTCATCGAGCACACCGGACCGGGGCACGCCCAGGTGGGCATGGCCTGCCCGTCCGAGATCCTGCACGGTGGTGAGCGCCCCGGCGCGGGTGACGGTGATCTTCCCGGTCACGCCTCCACCACCCCGTGGCCAGGCCCCTCCGAAGGTGCGGCCTGCACCGTGCGCCGCCTTGCCCACCCTGCCGCCCTGGGGGTCCCCCCGGACGGAGTCTGGGGGAGGCAGATCGCCAAGGCGGGGTCGGCACCTTCAAGCCCCGACGCGCCGGGCAATTCCAGCCCCTGCGGCGTTTGAGCAGCGGGGGCTGGGGCGGAGCCCCGTGGCGTTGGGTCGGTGGGCCGGGGGGATCCGGCTGCTATTTCCAGCCCCTGCGGCGTTTGAGCAGCGGGGTCGGTGGCGGAGCCCCGTGGCGTTGGGTCGGTGGGCGGGGGGGATCCGGCTGCCAATTTCAGCCCCTGCGGCGTTTGAGCAGCGGGGTCCGGGGCGGAGCCCCGTGGCGTGGGCCCGGTCGGGCTGGGTGATTCGGCTGCCAAATTGAGCCCCGCCGGCGATTGAGACGCGGGGGCCGGGGCGGAGCCCCGAGGCGTCGACGCCGTCGCGGCGAAACGGACCCGCGTGCCAGGGGCCAAGAGCGCCGCCGGCTCCCGCAACGGATCCCACAACCCCGCAGGATCCGGCATCGACCCGATCAACTGCCACCCGCCCGGCGTGGCCCGCGGGTACACCGCCGAGTACCCCCCGGCCACCGCCACCGCCCCGGCAGGGACCCGCGTACGCGGCGTCGCCCGCCGCGGCACGTGCAACTCCTCCGGCAACCCGCTCAAGTACCCGAACCCGGGCGCGAACCCGCAGAACGCCACCCGGTACTCGTACGAGGAGTGCACCGCGGCGACCTCCGCCACCGACACCCCCCACAACTCCGCGACCTCGGCCAGATCGGGCCCGTCGTACACGACCGGAATGGTCACGACGTCCCCGTCCGCGGCGCCGGCCCCCGCGAGGTCCCACGCCTCGACCTCCCGCGCGAGCGCCGCCGGCTCGGCCACCCCGTCGAGCAGCACGGTCCGCGCCCCCGGCACGATCTCCCGCACCGGCGGCAGCACCCCCGCCCCCCGCCTGCGCAGCAACTCCGCGTGCAGGGACCCCGCCTGCCCGGCGTCGGCGCACTCGACGAGCAGCGCGTGCCGTCCGGCGGGCCGCACGCGCAGCCCTTCGGCGCCGCTCACGCGAACGCCCCGACCTTGACCCCGGCCCCCTCGAGCGCCACCCGCACCCGCGCGGCGATCGCGGCGGCGCCCGGGGTGTCGCCGTGCACGCACAACGACCGTGCGGCGACGGCGACATGGGACCCGTCGACCGCCTCGACTCCGCCGTCCACCGCGAAGCCGACGGACCGCCGCACCACGGCGTCCGCGTCCTCGACGACGGCGTCCGCCTCGCGGCGCGGCACGAGCGTGCCCTCCGGGGTGTAGGCACGGTCGGCGAACGCCTCGCGCACGGCAACCAGCCCGAACTCCTCGGCGGCGGCGAGCAATTGAGACCCCGGCAGGCCGAGCACCGGAAGCTCCCCGCCCGCGAGCCGCACCCCGTCGACGACGGCCCGGGCCTGCTCACCGTCCCGTACGGTCCGGTTGTAGAGCGCGCCGTGCGGCTTCACGTACGCGACCTCGGCCCCCGCCGCCTCGGCGAACACCCGCAACGCCCCGATCTGGTACGCCACTTCGGCCGCCAGCTCGTCCGGCGGCACGTCCATCGCCCGCCGCCCGAACCCGGCGAGGTCCCGGTACGAGACCTGCGCCCCGATCCGTACGCCGCGCTCGGCGGCCAGATCGCAGACCCGGCGCATCACGACGGGATCGCCCGCGTGGAAGCCGCACGCGACATTGGCGCTGGTCACCACGGACAGCAGGGCCTCGTCGTCGGTGAGCGTCCACCGGCCGAAGCCCTCGCCGAGGTCGGCATTGAGGTCGATGACATCCTGAAGCACCGCCTCAACGTAGAGGATCGTTGAACGATCCGACAAGAGAAGTCCGTACTCCGGAACCTCTTGTTAGATCGTTGAACGATCCTCTAGGGTCCGTGCATCCCTCATCCATAGTGCGTCCCTCATCGAAAAGGCCGCCGCATGATCGTTCTGCTCGGCGTGCTCGTGGTGATCCTCGGATTCGTCACGCGCCGCAATCCCGTACTGGTGGTCGGCGTCGCCGGCATCGTCACCGGACTGCTCGGCAAGATGAACCCGATGGAGATCCTCGCCGCTTTCGGCACCTCCTTCGCCGACAGCCGCTCCGTCACCGTGTTCGCCATCGTGCTCCCGGTGATCGGCCTCCTGGAGCGCTACGGCCTGCGGGAACAGGCCCGCACCCTGATCGGCAAGCTCGGCAGGCTCAGCGCCGGCCGCTTCCTCACCGCGTACCTGCTGGTCCGCCAGGTCACCGCCGCCTTCGGCCTCAACAACCTCGGCGGCCCCGCCCAGGCCGTGCGCCCGCTCGTCGCGCCGATGGCCGAGGCCGCCGCCGAGCGCAAGTCGGGGGCCGTGCTGCCGGACAAGCTGCGCGAGAAGGTCCGCTCCTACTCCGCGTCCGCCGACACCGTCGGCGTCTTCTTCGGCGAGGACTGCTTCATCGCGATCGGCTCGATCCTGCTCATCACCGGCTTCGTCAACTCGACGTACCACGAGCACCTCGAACCCACCCAGCTCGCGCTCTGGGCCATCCCGCTCGCCGTCTGCGCCTTCGTCATCCACGGCGCCCGGCTGCTCCTCCTCGACCGGCAGCTGGAGCGCGAGCTGGCGCTCGCCGTCGCCGAACACGACATCCCCCTGCCGAAGGAGACCTCGAAGTGATCAAGGTCGAATGGCTCTACTGGCTGATCGGGCTCGTGTTCGTCGTCATGGCCGTCCAGATGGCGATGGACCGCAGCAACCCCAAGCGCTGGACGTCCGCCGCCTTCTGGGGCCTCCTCGGCCTCACCTTCCCCTACGGCACCGGGGTCGCCGGCGGCTCGAAGGCGCTGCCCGCCGAACCCCTCGGCGTCGCGGTCCTCGCCCTCATCGCCCTCGCCGGGTTCAACTTCATCGGCAAGGGCGAACCGGTCACCACGACGCAGGAACAGCGCGAGAAGTCCGCCGCGCGCCTCGGCAACAAGCTCTTCATCCCTGCGCTCACCATCCCGCTCGTCGCGATCGTCTGCGCCTCCTTCCTCGACGACTCGGGCCTCTTCGAGACCGGCCAGGCCACCCTCCTCGGGCTCGGCGTCGGCTGCGTCGTCGCGCTGATCGTCGGCATGGTCGTCACCGGCGAGCGGAAGGTGTCCACGCCGATCCACTCCGGGCGTTCGATGCTGGAGGCGATGGGCTCGGCGCTGCTGCTGCCGCAGCTGCTCTCCGTCCTCGGCTCGATCTTCGCGGTCGCCGGCGTCGGCACCCAGGTCGGGAAGATCACCAACGCGGTACTGCCCGACGACTCCAAGTACCTGGCCGTCGTCGCGTACTGCGTCGGCATGTTCCTGTTCACCGTGATCATGGGCAACGCGTTCGCCGCGTTCCCCGTCATGACCGCGGCGATCGGCTGGCCGGTGCTCATCGTGCAGATGGGCGGCAACGAACCGGCGATCCTCGCGATGGGCATGCTCGCCGGCTTCAGCGGCACGCTCGTCACGCCCATGGCCGCCAACTTCAACATCGTCCCGGCGACGCTCCTCGAACTGAAGGACCAGTACGGGCCGATCAAGGCACAACTGCCGACGGGCGTCGCGCTCCTCGGCTGCAACATCGTGATCATGTCGCTCTTCGCGTTCTAGGAGGTCGAGAGATGACTCGGGTGCTCATCACCGGGTTCGAACCGTTCGGCGGGGAGTCCGTGAACCCCTCCTGGCAGGCGGCGGAGGCCGTCGCCGCCGATCCGCCGGAGGGCCTGTCCGTCACGGCGGTCCGACTCCCGTGCGTCTTCGGCGAGTCGATCACCGCCCTGCGGAAGGCGGTGGCGGAGACGTCGCCCGACCTCGTCGTCTGCCTCGGCCAGGCGGGCGGCCGCCCCGGCGTCACCGTCGAGCGCGTCGCGATCAACGTCGACGACGCCCGCATCCCCGACAATGCCGGGGCCCAGCCGATCGACGAACCGGTGGTGCCGGGCGGCCCGGCGGCGTACTTCTCCTCGCTCCCCGTGAAGGCATGCGTGGCGGCGATGCGTGAGGCGGGCGTCCCGGCGGCCCTGTCCAACACGGCCGGAACGTTCGTCTGCAACCACGTCGCGTACGGCCTCGCCCACCTCCTGGCCACCGAACTCCCGCACGTACGCGGCGGCTTCGTCCACGTCCCGTGGTCCCCCGAGCAGGTCACGGACGGCACGGCCCCGGCACTCGCGGTCGAGACGGTGGCGGAGGGCGTCCGCGCGTTGCTGCTGACCGCGGCGTCGACCGGCGAGGACCTGCGGGTCACCGAGGGCGCGACTCATTAGAGGTGGCGCCTTGCGCCCTCGAAGCCCGCACCGTGGTGGCGTTCGCGCAGTTCCCCGCGCCCCTTTCAGGGGCGCGGGGAACTGCGCGAACGCAACCCACAACACCACCGCACCCGGCACCGCACACGCACCCCGCGGACACCCACCCGCACCCTCACCCCGCCCCACCGAAACGGACCCCCATGCTCACCCCGGAGGAAACCGCCCAGCTGGCGGCAGCCAACGTCACCCGCGAATACCCCAACTTCACCGCCCACCTCACCACCTCCCCGGCCGACAACCCCCGCCCGTCCGACCTCCACCCCGCCTTCTACGGCGCCTACGACTGGCACTCGTCGGTCCACATGCACTGGCTGCTGCTGCGCACCCGGCCGGAGGCCCACGCCGACGTGCTCGACCGCCACCTCACCCGCGAGAACCTCGCCACCGAGGCCGCGTACCTCCTCGACCGCCCGAGCTTCGAGCGCCCCTACGGCTGGGCCTGGCTCGTCGCCCTCGCCGCCCAGTGCCGGGGCACCCGCTGGGCCGACGCCTTCGAACCCGCCGTCGACGCGGTCGACCGCCTCCTCACGGACTGGCTCCCCAAGGCCACGTATCCCGTGCGCCACGGCAATCACCCCAACAGCGCCTTCGCCCTCGGCCTGATCCTCGACACGGGGGAGCGGGCCGGACTTCCGGGCCGCACCCTGGACGCCGTACGGGACCGCCTGCGCAGCTGGTTCGCCGACGACCACGACGCGCCCGCCCACTGGGAGCCGTCGGGTCAGGACTTCCTGTCGCCCGCGCTCACGGAGGCCGACGCGATGCGCAGCGTGTTCGAGAACGCCGACGACTTCGCCGCCTGGCTCGACCGCTTCCTCCCGGCCCTCGCCACCGGAGCACCCTGTCCGCTGCTCGACGTGCCGGTCGTCTCCGACCACGCCGACCCGCAGATCGGCCACCTCCTCGGCCTCGCGCTCTCCCGCGCCGCGTCCCTGCGCGCCATCGCGAACGCCCTGCCCGAGGGCGCCGTGCGCGAACGCCTCGCGAAGGCCGCTCAGGAGCACCTCGACGCGGGCCTCCCGGCCGTCGAGAGCGGCGACTTCACGACCGACCACTGGCTCGCGACGTTCGCCGAACTCGCCCGTGAACACTATGAACGCAAGTAGGCGCGATCGTTGCCAGGTACACCCTTGCCCTGAGCACGACAGGTCCCGCATCGTGCCGATCATGGAACGACAGCAATGGAAGAAGATCCTGGTCGGCTCGGCCGGGAACATGGTCGAGTGGTTCGACTGGTTCGTGTACGCCAGCTTCGCGACGTACTTCGCGGGGTCCTTCTTCCCCAGCGGCAACCCGACCGCCCAGCTGATGAACACCGCCGGCATCTTCGCCGTCGGCTTCTTCATGCGCCCCGTGGGCGGCTGGCTGCTCGGCCGGGTCGGTGACCGCAAGGGCCGCAAGGCCGCGCTGACCCTCACGGTCACCCTGATGTCCGCCTCGGCGATCCTCATCGCCGTCGCACCGACCTACGCGGTGGCCGGCTACGGCGGCGCCGCCGTCCTGCTGATCGCCCGCCTCCTCCAGGGCCTCTCGGTCGGCGGCGAGTACGCGGCCAGCGCCACGTACCTCACCGAGGCCTCCAGCCCCGAGAAGCGCGGCTTCGCCTCCAGCTTCCAGTACGTGTCGATGACCGCGGGCCAGATCGTCGGCCTCGGCCTCCAGATCCTGCTCCAGCGCACGATGTCCGACGACGCCCTGCACAGCTGGGGCTGGCGCATCCCGTTCATCATCGGCGCCCTCGGCGCGGCGATCATCTTCTACCTGCGCCGCAACATGCTGGAGACCGACGTCTACGAGGAGTCCGCCGACGCCGACGCCACCGTGGGCGGCGACGACAAGGGCACCCTCAAGGCCCTGTGGGCGCACAAGCGCGAGGCGTTCCTCGTCATCGCCCTCACCATGGGCGGCACCGTCGCCTACTACACGTACACGACGTACCTGACGAAGTACCTCTCCAACTCCGCGGGCCTCAGCAAGCAGACGGCCACCCTCGTCTCCTTCTGCGCCCTCGTCGTCTTCGCCTGCCTCCAGCCGCTCGCCGGAGCCCTCTCCGACCGCATCGGCCGCCGCCCGCTCCTGATCACCTTCGCGATCGGCTCGACCTTCCTGACGGTCCCGATCATGACGCTGCTCCAGCACGCGGGCTCCTTCTGGCCGGCCCTCGGCCTCTCGCTGCTCGCGCTCCTCATCGTCACGGGCTACACGTCCATCAACGCCTGCGTGAAGGCCGAACTCTTCCCGACCGGCATCCGCGCCCTCGGCGTGGCCCTCCCGTACGCCATCGCCAACGCCCTCTTCGGCGGCACCGCCGAATACGTCGCCCTCTGGTTCAAGAACGCGGGCATCGAGTCCGGCTTCTACTGGTACGTCGCCGGCTGCGCGGCCGTCTCCCTGATCGTCTATCTGACGATGCGCGAGACCCGCGACATCGACCTGAACCGCGTCAAGACCGCGGAACCGGCCACGAACCAGGAAAAGCAGGTCGCCTGACCGCATCGTGAGACCACGGCCCGGCCCCCGGCCGGGCTGTGGCAGACTGCCGCCGTGCTCTCGTTCGCCATGATTATTGGCAGCAGGCGCGCCGGTCCGCAGTGACCGCCTCGTACGACCCGGTACGGGCGGACACCGTCGTCCTCGACCCGCGCGCAGACCTCTCGCACCCGCGAGGGGTTTTTCTGTTTCTGGCCCACCCACAGCCAGGCGGAGAGCGCGGGGGATCATAGAAGGACGGTGGAGCCGGTCATTCCGGTAGACCGAGAATCCCCATCAGGAGCCAGATCAGCATGAGCAGCAGCCACAGCGAACGTCCCAGCGAACTCGACGATTCCTTCCACGTCTTCGACACCACGCTGCGCGACGGCGCACAGCGCGAGGGCATCAACCTCACCGTCGCGGACAAGCTGACCATTGCCCGGCACCTGGACGACTTCGGCGTGGGCTTCATCGAGGGCGGCTGGCCCGGCGCCAACCCGCGGGACACCGAGTTCTTCGCCCGCGCGCAGGAAGAGATCGACTTCAAGCACGCGCAGCTCGTCGCCTTCGGCGCCACCCGCCGCGCCAACGCAAGGGCGAGCGAGGATCCGCAGGTCAAGGCGCTGCTCGACTCCGGCGCCCCGGTCGTCACGCTGGTCGCCAAATCGCACGACCGGCATGTCGAGCTGGCGCTGCGGACGACCCTCGAAGAGAACCTGGAGATGGTGCGCGACACCGTCTCGTACCTCGTCGCGCAGGGCCGCCGGGTCTTCGTCGACTGCGAGCACTTCTTCGACGGCTACCGCGCCAACGCCGAGTACGCGAAGTCCGTCGTCCGGGCCGCGCACGAGGCCGGCGCCTCCGTCGTCGTCCTGTGCGACACCAACGGCGGCTTCCTGCCCGCCCAGGTCCAGGCCGTCGTCTCCACCGTCCTCGCCGACACCGGCGCCCGGCTCGGCATCCACGCCCAGGACGACACGGGCTGCGCCGTCGCCAACACCCTCGCCGCCGTGGACGCGGGCGCGACCCACGTCCAGTGCACCGCGAACGGCTACGGCGAGCGCGTCGGCAACTCGAACCTCTTCCCGGTCGTCGCCGCCCTGGAGCTCAAGTACGGCAAGAAGGTCCTCCCCGAGGGCGCGCTGCGCGAGATGACCCGCATCTCGCACGCCATCGCCGAGGTCGTGAACCTCACCCCGTCCACGCACCAGCCGTACGTGGGCGTCTCCGCGTTCGCCCACAAGGCGGGCCTGCACGCCTCCGCGATCAAGGTCGACCCCGACCTGTACCAGCACATCGACCCGGACCTCGTCGGCAACCACATCCGGATGCTGGTCTCCGACATGGCGGGCCGCGCCTCGATCGAGCTCAAGGGCAAGGAGCTGGGCGTCGACCTCGGCGGCGACCGCGAGCTGGTCGGCCGCGTCGTCGAGCGGGTCAAGGAGCGCGAGCTGGCCGGCTACACGTACGAGGCCGCCGACGCCTCGTTCGAGCTGCTGATGCGCGCCGAGGTCGAGGGCAAGGAGCGCAAGTACTTCGAGGTCGAGTCCTGGCGCGCCATCGTCGAGGACCGCCCCGACGGCTCGCACGCCAACGAGGCCACGGTGAAGCTGTGGGCCAAGGGCGAGCGGATCGTCGCGACGGCGGAGGGCAACGGCCCGGTCAACGCCCTCGACCGGGCGCTGCGCGTCGGCCTGGAGCGGATCTACCCGCAGCTCGCGAAGCTGGAGCTCGTCGACTACAAGGTCCGCATCCTGGAGGGCAAGCACGGCACGTCCTCCACGACCCGCGTGCTGATCTCCACGACCGACGGCTCCGGCGAGTGGTCCACGGTCGGCGTCGCCGAGAACGTGATCGCGGCGTCGTGGGGCGCCCTGGAGGACGCGTACACGTACGGCCTGCTGCGGGCAGGCGTGGAACCCGTCGAGTAGGTCATTACGGCGCGGCCTGAGCTAGCGTCGAGGGTATGAGGCCCTTCCTCGCGGCCCTCGCCGCTCCGTTCCTCGTCCTGGGCGCCACCCTCGCGGTGGCGCCACCCGCCTCCGCCGCCACGGACGTCTCGACCGTCGCCGACGCCCTGCGGGAGAGCCCTGTCTACGTTGCGCCCGGCGCGGGCAAGGGGCTCACGTCGGACGACGTCGACGCGCTGGAGAACCGGATCAAGGACGCGGACAAGCCGGTGATGGTGGCGGTGCTGCCGGCCGACTTCCCGACCCAGGACCTGTTCTCCGACCTGCGGACGAAGACCGGGGTCGTCGGGGTGTACGGGGTGCGGCTCGGCGACCGTTTCGACGCGCGCGCCGACCATCAGGTGATGTCGAACGACGCCGTCCAGCGGGCGGCACACAGCGTTCGGAACCAGTCGGCCAAGAGCCAGCTCGACGACTTCGTCGGCATCTCGCTCCGTACGGCGAAGGGCTCGGCCCCGTCCTCCTGGGGAGGCGGCGACGACGGTGTCTCGGCCGGTGCCCTGATCGGCGTCGGCGCCGTCGTCGTGCTCGGCGGCGCCGGTGTGTACGCGGTGAGCAGGCGCAGCCGCCGCAAGCGCGAGGAGGAGCAGCGCGCGGCGCTCGAGAAGCTGCGGGTCGTGGTCGACGAGGACATCACGGCGTTCGGCGAGGAACTGGACCGCCTCGACTTCCACCCGGCGGAGGCCGGCGCCGACGACGCGATGCGCGCGGACTTCGAGCGGGCCCTCGACGCGTACGAGAAGGCCAAGCGGTACATGAACGACGCGCAGCGCCCCGACGACGTGCGCGGCGTGACACAGGCGCTGGAGGACGGCCGGTTCTCGCTCGCGGTGCTCGCCGCGCGCCGTGAGGGCCGCCCGCTGCCGGAGCGCAGGGCGCCCTGCTTCTTCGACCCGCGGCACGGCCCGTCCACCGAGGACGCCTGGTGGACGCCGCCGGGCGGTTCGCCCCGCGAGGTCCCGGTCTGCGCGGCGGACGCGACGCGGCTGCGCGACGGCGAGGACCCGGACGTGCGCACGGTCGACGCGGGGGCGGGGGAGCGGCGCCCGTACTACGACGCGGGCCCCGCGTACGGGCCGTGGGCCGGCGGGTACTTCGGCGGCGGCATGCTGCCGGGGCTGCTCGTCGGCACGATGCTCGGGTCCATGCTGTCGACCCCGGCGTACGCGGCGGACTACGGCGGCGGGGACTTCGGCGGCGGATTCGACGGCGGCGACATCTCCGGCTCCGACTTCGACCCGGGCGACTTCGGTGGCGGCTTCGGCGACGGCGGGGGCGGCGACTTCGGTGGTGGCGGAGGCGGCGGGGACTTCGGCGGCGGGTTCTAGCGGTCCGACGTCTCGGGGCTCCGCTCCGGGTCCCGCCGCTCGATCGCCGCGGGTGACGCGGCCGGTACGTGCGTGCCCGCGCCGAACATCCACCGCGACAGCGCCACCCGCAGCCGCTGGGCCGCCCGCACCCGGCGTCGTACCCCGTGCTCGTCCTCGTCCGGGAGGGGTTCGAGGGCGGTCGGCCGCTCGTGCTGGGTGAGGCGGTACGCCTCGCCGGGGTCCAGCGGCTCGTGGACCTCCACGTACTCGCCGTGCGGGAGCCGCTTGACGCGCCCCGTCTCGCGGCCGTGCAGGACCTTCTCCTGGTCGCGGCGCTGCAGCCCGAGGCAGATCCGCTTGGTGACGACGAACGCGAGGACCGGGCCCGCGAACAGGGCGACGCGCGCGCCCCACGTGATGGCGTTCACCGAGAGGTGGAAGTGCGTGGCCCACAGGTCGTTGCCGCCCGCCGCCATCGCCACGAGGAACCCGGTGAGCCACGCGACGCCGAGTGCCGTACGGACGGGGCGGTTGCGCGGCCGGTCCAGCACATGGTGCTCCCGCTTGTCGCCGGTGACCCACGCCTCCACGAACGGGTACACCCCGATCAGGACCAGCCACAGCGGGAACGCCAGGAACGGGACGAAGACGCCGAGCGCGAGGGTGTGGCCGCCGACCACGACCTCCCACCCCGGCATCACGCGCACGAGCCCCTCCGCGAACCCCAGGTACCAGTCCGGCTGGGCGCCCGTGGACACCTGGTCCGGACGGTACGGCCCGTACACCCAGACCGGGTTGATGGACGCGACCGCCGACACCAGCGTCACGACGCCGAACACGAGGAAGAAGAAGCCGCCCGCCTTCGCGACGTAGTTGGGGAAGAAGGGCTCGCCGACGACGGTCGTCTCGGTCTTTCCCGGCCCCGGATACTGCGTGTGCTTGTGGTAGAAGACCAGGATCAGGTGGGTGACGACGAGCGCCAGCATGATGCCGGGCAGCAGCAGGATGTGGATCGAGTAGAAGCGGG
Organism: Streptomyces sp. SDT5-1; assembly: GCF_052245995.1. NCBI lineage: Bacteria > Bacillati > Actinomycetota > Actinomycetes > Kitasatosporales > Streptomycetaceae > Streptomyces > Streptomyces sp. SDT5-1. Next base: position 5,820,626 of record NZ_CM125963.1, read on the forward strand.
CCACGATGTCGTGTCCCGGGAACTCCCCGCCGAACAGGAAGAACGACAGATACGTGCCGACGACCGGGACGGCGAGGGTCATGCCCTCGATGAGCCGCATGCCCGCGCCGGAGAGCAGGTCGTCGGGGAGCGAGTAGCCGAGCAGGCCCTCGAAGAGGGCGAGGAACAGCAGCAGCCAGCCGAACAGCCAGTTCAGCTCGCGCGGCTTGCGGAACGAGCCGGTGAAGAAGTGCCGCATCATGTGCACGAACATCGCGGCGACGAAGATCAGCGCCGACCAGTGGTGGATCTGCCGGATGAGCAGCCCGCCGCGCACGTCGAAGCTGATGTCGAGCGTCGACGCGTACGCCTCCGACATCCGGATGCCCTGCAACGGCACGTAACTCCCGTCGTACGTCACCTCGTTCATCGACGGATGGAAGAAGAGGGTGAGGTAGATACCGGTGAGGATCAGGATGAGGAAGGTGTAGAGGCAGATCTCGCCCAGCATGAACGACCAGTGGTCGGGAAACACCTTGCGCAGATAGCTGCGGCCGAGGTGGTAGATGCCGAGCCGGCCGTCGGCCCAGTCGGCGATGCGCTCGCCCCTGGCGGGGGCGGGCGAGCGGTGGTCGGTGCGTGCGGACATCCGGATCCTCCCGTGGCTGCTCACGGAGGAGACGGATCGGGGCGGCCGTGATGTGACACGGGGGCGCCGGAATGTGGCGCGGGTCACTCCGTGGGCGGCGCGGTCAGTTCCGGCTGAGGGTGCGGGTCACGCCCGCCACCAGCGTCGTGGTCAGGATCCAGCCGACGGCGATCAGCGCGTACGACAGGGCCTGCACGCCGCCCTCGGCCCAGTGCCAGCCGTCCCGCTGTCCGAGGCCGCCGACGGGTATCAGCAGGTCCAGCGTGTACGCGACCGGGTTGAACGGCGCGCCCTCGCCCGGCTTGTTCGGCACCGGCCGGTGCGCGTGGAAGACGAGCGACCCGGCGAGGGTGAGCAGCACGAGCCAGATCCCGGCGATCCACGGCCGGTAGCCGTAGCCGACGGTCGCGTCGAGCAGCCGCCCCCACGCCTTCCCGGCCGGGCCGAGCGTGCCGCGCCGTCTGCGCTCCCGTACGAGGAGGACGCGGCGTGCCTCGTCCTCGTGGCCCGCGCGCCGGTAGTGCGCGGCGAGCTGCTCGTACGGCTGCGGCGCGTAGCCGGGCTGGCGGCGCAGCCACGCGAGGCGGCGGGTGACGTCCTCGCGGCGGGTCGGGGCGACGTCGCCGAGCCAGTCGTACGTGAGCCCGTCGAGGCCGACCGTCGCGGGCCAGGTCCGCGGGTCGTCCTGGAGCCTGGCCACGTAGGCGTTGCGCAGGTTCACGCCGCCCGCGGGGGTGCGGGCGAACGCGAGGTCGATGGCCTCGGCGCGCAGGCCCACGCACATCAACGACGAGCCGGAGCCGCCCAGTTCGGCGTCCTGGAAGGAGACGAGGTCGGTCACCTTGGCGCCGCGCAGCCGGATCCTGCCGTCCGCGCGCAGGCCCTGGCAGCGTACGTTCGAGGCGCTGAGGCCGTCGCCCTGGAACGCGTACACGTCCGGTGCTCCCACCCGGATGCGGGCCCCGCGCAGCCACAGGCCGCCCGGCAACTCGGCGCCGGGGAAGCCGACTTCGCCCTCCGCCACGAATCCGTTCTCGCAGAAGACGCCGCCGCGCACCACGCTGCCGCCGCCCTCCAGGGCCACACGGCCCGGCGCCACGAGGTGCGCCCCGTCGAGCCGGACGCCGCCCGCGACGTCGGCGTGCACCAGGTCCACGGCGCTCTCCGCGCCGTCCCGCTCGCCGATCGTGGAGCCGCGCAGATCGAGCCGGCCGCCGAACCGGGCCGTCGAGGCCCGGAGTCCCGGCAGCACGCACTCCTTGAACGTGACGCCCAGGGTGCTCGCGCCCTCCAGGCCCACGGCCTCGTCGAAGCGGCACGCCTCGAAGCGGACGGCGCGCCGGACCTCGGCGCCGTCGAGCCGCAGCGCGCCCGTGACGCGGGTGTCGCGCAGGACGTACGGCGTGGGGCCCGCGCTCTCGTCGAGGATCTCCCGTGCGACGCGCTCGGCGTCGGCACTCCGCTCGGGCGCGAGGGTCATGGCGGCAGCATTCCACACTTCCCCCGCGACGTGAACGCGTCACAAAAGTCGACGCGAACGCAAATCATTTCGCGTCACGCTCGGGCGGGCGCCGACGCTATTTGGCGTGAACTGGCGCGCGTGCGCCGCGCCGAACGGGTCATGATGGCACCGGTGTTCACACGTTGCACACCGGACACATCCGTCCCGTACAGATGAGGTGGAGAGGTCATGACGCAGCAGTCCCCGTCGCAGTTGCAACCGCAAGAAGACGTCAGACGCAAGGCGTACGCGAAGCCGACGATGCACCGGCAGGGCGACTTCACCAGCACGACGGCCGGCTACTTCTACGGCGCCTACAAGGAGTGGATCGTCCGCCGCTTCACCTGACCGCACCGAGCGGCCGACCGGAAGACGTCAGGCACCCAGGGAGAGGAAGCCAGGAATGAACGTGCCCCCAGCCGCCCGTGACTGCTTCGTCGTCCTGCCGGACACCCCGGAGGGCGAGCGCGCGGCAGGGAGCCTCGACGGGGCGCACGTCTTCCGCCATCTCTCCGGTCGGCCGTGGCTGGTCGTCCGCGCCCCGCTGCGCCGCGTGAGCAGCGCGGTGTGCGGCGCGGACGCCGTCGTCGTCATCGGACCGAGCGCGGTCGACGGCCTCGCCGCGGACCTCCGCGCGGCCCGCGACCCCGCCGGGCTGCACGCCCGCGTCGCCCGCCGCCTGCCCGGCGTCCATCACGTCATCTCCCGTACGGGGACACAGACTTGGGCGCGCGGCACCGCGTCGGGCCTGCGTCGCGTCTACGTCACCACGGGCCCCGGCCCCCGGTTCGCGTCCGACCGGCCCGCCGTCCTCGCCGCGCTCACCGGCACGGGACTCGACGAGGCCGCGCTCGCCCTGCGCCTCCTCGACTTCGTGCCGCACCCGCTGGCCGGACGGCCCGTGTGGCGCGGCGTCACGGAGATCGACCCGGCGCACGCGCTCGTACTGGACGGTGGCGACGGCGGCACCGGATATCGCACCCGCCGCTGGTGGCACGCCCCCGACGCCGAACTCCCGCTCGCCGAAGGCGCGGCACGCCTCCACGACGCACTCGACCGCTCCGTCCGCGCCCACCTCGCGGGCCGCACCCGCGTCAGCTGCGAGCTCTCCGGCGGCCTCGACTCCACGTCCCTCACGTTCCTCGCCCGCCGCACGGCGCCCGAACGGCTCGCCCTGCTGACCGTGGCGTCCCGGGAGCCGCACGCCGAGGACGAGACCTGGGCCCGCCGCGCCGCCGCCCTCGCCCCCGAGGCGTCCCACCAGGTCGTCGACGCCGACCAAGTCACCTTGTTCTACGCGGGGGTTGGCGACCCGGCGGGCCCCGACGACGTACCCACCGACGAACCGCTGCCCGTCGCGCCCGCAGGGGCCCGCGCCCGGATGCTCCTCGCCCGCGCCGCGGCCACCGGCTCCGCCTGCCATCTCACCGGCTACGGCGGCGACGAACTGTTCATGCCGCTCCCGGCCGTCGCGGCCGACCTGTTCCCGCGGCGCCCGCGCACGGCGTGGAACCGGATCGGCGCGGCCCGGCACCAGCTCGGCTGGCCCCTCGCGGCGACCGCCCGCGCCCTGCTCGCCCGGCCGCGCTTCGGCACCTGGCTCGCGGACGCCGTCACCGATGCCGCCCCGCCCACCGCCCGGACACCCCAGCTGACCTGGGGATTCCGGCAGAGCTTCGCCCCGTGGCTGACGCCCGACGCGCGCGCCCTCGTCCGGGACGCCTTCCGCGAGGCCGCCGCCCACGCCGAACCGCTCGGAGCGCGGCCCGGACGCCACCTCGACCTCGACACCCTCCGCATGGGCGCCCGCCACTTCCAGGCCATGGAGGAGTACGGGCTCGCCCTCGGCCTTCCGGTCGCCGCGCCGCTGTACGCCGACCACGTCATCGAGGCGACGCTCGCCGTGCGCCTGGCCGACCGCCTCGACCCGGCGCGCTACAAACCGCTGCTCGCCGAGGCCGTGCGCGGCGTCGTGCCCGCGCCGCTGCTCGCCCGCACCACCAAGGACCACATGAACGGCGACACCGCGCAGGGCCTCGCCCGGCACGCCGACGAGCTGCGCGAACTGTGGCACGGCTCCCGGCTCGCCGCCCTCGGCCTGGTCGACGCCCGCGCCCTCGACGGCCTCGCCGCCGACCCGTACTCGCCCCTGCACACCCGCCACTGCGTGGACACGGCGGTGGCCTGCGAAATGTGGCTGCGCGCCACCCGACCCTCGACCAGAGAGGCCCTCACCCGGTGAAGCTCAACGACGGAATCGCGGTCACCACGACGGACTACGGCGGCGTCCTCCTCGACCAACGGGCCGGAACGTACTGGCAGTTGAACGAGACCGCGACCGTCATCGCCATCGCCGCGGCCCAGGGCCTCACCCCCGCCAAGGCCGTGGACCGCCTCGTCGCCGCCTTCGACGTCACACGCCCGCAGGCCGAGTCCGACGTCAGGGCGCTGACGGACCAGCTCGTCGCGGCGAAGCTGGCGACGCCGTGAGCACCGAGATGACGATGCCGGGCCGGCGCGGTGTCGGCGGGGTCCGGGTGCGGCTCGCCGTCGCGGTCGCCCTGCCGCTGGCCAGGCTCCGGCCCGACCGGCTGTGCCGCGTGCTCCGGTTCGTGGGCCGCGGCGCCCGCCCCGTCCCGTACGGCGACGCCCTCGCCGCGTACGAGGCGGTCGTCGGGGCCAGCCGGCGGTGCGCCGGATGGTACGGGTGTCTGCCGCGGTCGCTCGCGGTCACGCTGCTGTGCCGGCTGGGCGGCGCCGTGCCCGCCTGGCACGCGGGGGTGCGCGCCGCGCCGCCGTTCGCGCCGCACGCGTGGGTGACGGCGGAGGGGCGCGTGGTGGGGGAGCGGGCGACGGCCGACGAGTACCGGCCGCTGCTGACCGTCCCGGCGGGCCGATGAGGGCCGACCTCCTCCGGCTCCTCGCGTACGCACGGCCCCACGCGCGGCGCCTCGCCCTCGGTGGGGCGCTCGCCGTCGCCGGATCGGGGGCCGCCCTCGCCCTGCCCGTCATGGCGGAACACGCGGTGCGCGCCTTCGCCGAGCACCGGTCACCGGCCCCGGCCCTCCTGCTGCTCACCGGCGTCGTCCTCGCGGGCGCCGCCCTCACCGCGACCGGCACATACCTGCTGTGCCGCACGGGCGAGGACGTCGTCCTCGGGGCCCGCGAGCGGCTGGTGGCGCGGATGCTGCGGCTCGACGTGGCGTCCGTCGACCGGCTGAGCCCCGGCGATCTGCTGACGCGGGCGACCGGCGACACGACCCTCCTTCGTACGGTCCTCTCCCGCAGCCTCGTCGACACCGCGACCGGCGCGCTGACCCTGGTGGGGACGGTCGTCCTGATGGGGGTGACGGACGCGGTGCTGCTGGGCGCGACCGTGCTGGCGCTGGTCGTCGTCGGAGCGGTCCTCGGCCTGCTCGCGCCGCGCATCCGTCGAGCACAGAGCGAGGCCCAGGAGGCCGTCGGGGAGATGGGCGCGCGGCTCGACCGGGCGCTCCAGTCCTTCCGCACGGTCAAGGCGAACGGCGCGGAGGGCCGGGAGCACGCGGCCGTCGCCTTCGCCGCCCGGCGCGCCCGCGACCGCGGTCTCACGGTCGCCCGCTGGACCTCCGTGTCGGACGTCGCGACGCACGCGTCGGTGCAGCTGGCGTTCCTGTGCGTGCTCGGCGTGGGCGGCGCGCGCGTCGCGTCGGGCGCGCTGGACGTCGCGTCGCTGGTCGCGTTCCTGCTGTACGTGTTCTACCTGGTGGGCCCGCTGGGACAGCTGACGGAGGGCTGGATCGGCCTCACAGGCGGTCTCGCCGCCGTCGGGCGGCTCGCGGAGGTGGCGGATCTGCCGGGGGAGCGGCCGGGCCCTGCGTCGGCCGGGGCGGTGGCGGTGCGCGGCGGGCTCGGCGTCACCTTCACCGACGTCGTCCTGCGCTACCCGGGCGACGATCGGCCGCCCGCCCACGACGGCGTCACCTTCGCGGCCCCGCCGCACGGCATCACCGCGCTCGTGGGCCCGTCGGGCGCGGGCAAGTCCACGGTGTTCGCGCTCCTCGAGCGCTTCTACGACCACGGCTCCGGCCGCGTGACCGTCGGCGGCCGCGACATCCGCGGCTGGCCGCTCACCGACCTGCGCGCCGCCCTCGGCTACGTGGAGCAGGACGCCCCCGTCCTGGCGGGAACGCTCCGCGAGAACCTGCGGTACGCGGCGCCCGACGCGAGCGAGGAAGAGGTGAGGGAGGCGCTCGTCCGCACCCGCCTCGACGATCTGGTGGACCGGCTGCCCGCGGGCCTCGACACCCCGGTGGGGCACCGCGGCGTGCTGCTGTCGGGCGGCGAACGCCAGCGCGTGGCCCTCGCACGGGCCCTGCTCGGGCGGCCCAGGCTGCTCCTCCTCGACGAGGTGACGTCCCACCTCGACGCGGTCAACGAACAGCGTCTGCGCGAGGTCGTCCGGGACCTGGCGGACGACGCCACGGTCCTGGTGATCGCGCACCGCCTGTCGACCGTCGTCGACGCGGACACGATCGTGGTCCTGGAGAACGGGCGCGTACGCGCCCAGGGCACCCACGCCGATCTCCTCGAAAGGGACGCCCTCTACGCCGAGTTGGCGGCCACGCAACTCGTGGCCGCCGCAACTCGTGAATGAACCCCGGGGGCCGCTCAGGCCTCCTTGATGGCGGAGATGTCGAAGTTCAGCTTGATCTTGTCCGAGATCAGGACGCCACCGGTCTCCAGCGCGGCGTTCCAGGTGAGGCCCCACTCCGAGCGGAGGATCTCGGCCTTGCCCTCGAAGCCGACGCGCTCGTTGCCGAACGGGTCCTTCGCGACGCCGTTGAACTCCAGGTCGATCGTGAGCGGCTTGGTGGTGCCGAGGATCGTCAGGTCACCGGTGATGCGGTAGTCGTCGCCGCCCAGGGACTCGGCGGACGTCGAGCGGAACGTCATCGTCGGGAACTCGTCGATCTTGAAGAAGTCGGCGCTCTTCAGGTGACCGTCACGGTCGTCGTTGCCCGTGGAGATGCTCTCCATCCGGACGTCGAAGGAGGCGCTGGACTTCGCCGGGTCCGAGCCGTCCAGGTGCAGCGAGCCGGTGAAGTCGGAGAAGCTGCCCTTCACGTTCGTCACCATGGCGTGCCGGGCGACGAAACCGAGCGTGGTGTGCGCGGGGTCGACCGTGTAGTCGCCGGTGACGGCGGCGAGGTCGGGGTTGGCCGGCGCGGCGGCAGCGGCGGCGGGGGTGGAAGCGGACTCGTTCTTGCGGCCGAAGATGCCCATGACGTGCTCCTTGGGGACGGGTGGCACGGTCGTGCCGAGGTCATTGATGTTGAACGTTGAACCATCAACTGCTCCGACTGTAGCGCGATGATGTTCAATGTTCAACATCAAACGGCGTGTGCCTCTTCGATTACAGCCCGATACGCCTCCCGTCGCCCTTTCGGGCGCGCGCCGGACGGGGCGCGGCGGGGCGGTGTGAGGCGGGTCTCAGGAGGCCGCTTTGTGCGACGTCTACAAGCGGGACCCGTGCTGAGCAGTCACTTCGGCCCTCTCCTGGCGTGGTTCTGTTCAGGGCTACCAGGAAAACGGGCCGGAGACTGTACGGAGTCGACGGACCGTTTTCCCATGGGCACTTCGTAAGGTCACTACATGACCGTTTTGGACGACACTGCCTCGAACCCTGGGGACGAGCCCACCGACGCCCGCGGGCGCGTCGCCGAGCTGCACGCGATCCGTGCGCAGGCGCTGGCCGGACCCAGTGAGAAGGCGACCGAGGCCCAGCACGCGAAGGGCAAGCTGACGGCGCGCGAGCGCATCGAGCTGCTCCTCGACGAGGGTTCGTTCAACGAGGTCGAGCAGCTGCGCAGGCACCGCGCCACCGGCTTCGGCCTGGAGGCCAAGAAGCCGCACACCGACGGTGTCATTACCGGCTGGGGCACGGTCGAGGGCCGCACGGTCTTCGTCTACGCGCACGACTTCCGGATCTTCGGCGGCGCCCTGGGCGAGGCCCACGCCACGAAGATCCACAAGATCATGGACATGGCCATCGCGGCCGGTGCCCCGCTGGTCTCCCTGAACGACGGCGCGGGCGCCCGAATCCAGGAGGGCGTCTCCGCCCTCGCCGGCTACGGCGGCATCTTCCAGCGCAACACCAAGGCGTCCGGCGTCATCCCGCAGATCAGCGTGATGCTCGGCCCGTGCGCCGGCGGCGCGGCCTACAGCCCCGCCCTCACGGACTTCGTGTTCATGGTCCGCGACACCTCGCAGATGTTCATCACGGGCCCCGACGTCGTGAAGGCCGTGACCGGCGAGGAGATCACCCAGAACGGCCTCGGCGGCGCCGACGTGCACGCCGAGACGAGCGGCGTCTCCCACTTCGCGTACGACGACGAGGAGACCTGCCTCGCCGAGGTCCGCTACCTGCTCTCGCTGCTCCCGCAGAACAACCGCGAGAACCCGCCGACCGTCGAGTCCGACGACCCGGCGGACCGCCGCGGCGACGTCCTGCTCGACCTGGTCCCCGCCGACGGCAACCGCCCGTACGACATGACCAAGGTCATCGAGGAGCTCGTCGACGACGGCGACTACCTGGAGGTCCACGAGCGCTGGGCGCGCAACATCATCTGCGCCCTGGCCCGGCTCGACGGCCAGGTCGTCGGCATCGTCGCCAACCAGCCGCAGGCCCTCGCGGGCGTCCTGGACATCGAGGCGAGCGAGAAGGCCGCACGCTTCGTCCAGATGTGCGACGCTTTCAATATCCCCATCGTGACCCTGCTCGACGTCCCCGGCTTCCTGCCGGGCGTCGACCAGGAGCACGGCGGCATCATCCGGCACGGCGCCAAGCTGCTGTACGCGTACTGCAACGCCACCGTGCCCCGGATCTCGCTGATCCTGCGCAAGGCCTACGGAGGCGCGTACATCGTCATGGACTCCCAGTCCATCGGTGCCGACCTCACGTACGCCTGGCCGACCAACGAGATCGCCGTCATGGGCGCCGAGGGCGCGGCCAACGTGATCTTCCGCCGGCAGATCGCCGAGGCGGAGGACCCCGAGGCCATGCGCCAGAAGATGGTCAAGGAGTACAAGGCCGAGCTGATGCACCCGTACTACGCGGCGGAGCGTGGCCTGGTCGACGACGTGATCGACCCCGCTGAGACCCGCGAGGTGCTGATCAGGTCCCTGGCGATGCTCCGGACCAAGCACGCCGACCTGCCGTCCCGCAAGCACGGCAACCCCCCGCAGTAGCGGCCACGAGTCGTAGGAGACCTGCCACATGTCCATGCCTGACATCCGCGTCGAGAAGGGCCACGCCGAGCCCGAGGAGGTCGCGGCCATCACCGCGATCCTGCTCGCCCGCGCCTCCGCCGCCCCCGAGGCCGCCCCGACGCACCACACGCGCCGCACCCGCGCGGCCTGGCGCCGCCTGGAGCGCGAGCCGGGCTTCCGCGCCCCGCACAGCTGGCGCTGACCCGCACACACACGACTGAGGCCCTCCTCCCGATCGGGAGGAGGGCCTCAGTCGTGTGTACGAACGTGCCTACCGGAGCCGCGCCATGAGCGCGTGCTCGACGAGCGTGATCAGCGTCGACTTGGCGTCCGCGCGGTGGCGGGCGTCCGTCGTGATGATCGGGGTGTCGGGGCCGATCTGGAGGGCCTCGCGGACCTCGTCCGGGTTGTACGGCTGCTGGCCGTCGAAGCCGTTGAGGGCGATGACGAACGGCAGCCCGGAGTTCTCGAAGTAGTCCACCGCGGGGAAGCAGTCGGCGAGGCGGCGGGTGTCGACGAGGACGACGGCGCCGATCGCGCCGCGCACCAGGTCGTCCCACATGAACCAGAAGCGGTCCTGACCCGGCGTGCCGAACAGGTACAGGATCAGGTCCTGGTCCAGCGTGATGCGGCCGAAGTCCATGGCGACCGTCGTGGTCGTCTTGTCACCGGTGTGGGTGAGGTCGTCGATGCCCGCGGAGGCGGACGTCATGACGGCCTCGGTGCGCAGCGGGTTGATCTCGGAGACAGCGCCTACGAACGTCGTCTTGCCGACGCCGAAACCACCTGCCACCACGATCTTCGCCGATGTGGTGGAACGGCTTGGAGCAGCCGGCCCTCCGCTAGAGCTTGCGAAGTCCACTGAGCACCCTTTCGAGCAATGTCACGTCTGGCTGGCCGCCGGCGCTCTCGTCGCCGCCGGGCTGATGGATGGCGACCAGTCCCGCCTCCGCGAGGTCGGCGACGAGAATCCTGGCCACGCCGAGCGGGATCGTCAGGAGGGCCGAGATCTCGGCCACCGACTTGATCTCTCGGCACAGATTGCAGATCCGCTGGTGCTCGGGCAGTTGGCCCTGCAACTGGTGCGGCTGCGCGGTGGTGTGCACCAGCGCCTCGATGGCGAGCTGGTACCGCGGCCTGGTGCGGCCGCCCGTCATGGCGTACGGGCGCACCAGCGGGTTGTTCTTCGCGGCGGGTGCGGGATTCGCGTCGGGACGCGGCTGCGGCTGCACGGGCTGGATGCGCGGCGCGGGCGGCTGGTCGTAGGGACCGGGCTGCCGGGTCGGGCGGGCGTGGCCGGCCGAGGAAGGGGTGGACGGAAAGTTGTACCGGTTCTGCGACCCGTCGTCGCCCATGCCTGCCTGGCCGTGGCCGTAGGGCGGCCAATGGGCCGACGAACCGCTCGGCGGTGTTGCTGAACCAGACACGAACTTCCTCCTCCGACTGCGCTGGACACCATCACTGTGGAGCCGCGTCCCGAAACCTTACGGCCCCGGGACGCGAATTCGCACGGCCTGTCTGTTAGTTGAGAAGGCTTCCCTGAAGCTCCGCACGCAGGTCCGGCGTGAGAACCGAGCCCGCACGGTCGACAAGAAGGGCCATCTCGTACCCAACGAGGCCAATGTCCGCCTCGGGGTGTGCAAGGACGGCGAGAGAAGAGCCGTCCGAGATGGACATGATGAAGAGGAATCCTCGCTCCATCTCCACAACTGTCTGGTTCACAGGGCCGCCCTCGAAGATGCGGGAGGCGCCCGCGGTCAACGAGGTCAGACCCGAGGCGACGGCCGCAAGCTGGTCGGCACGGTCGCGGGGGAACCCTTCGGACATCGCCAGAAGGAGTCCGTCGGCGGAGACCACCACCGTGTGGGACACCCCGGGGGTGTTGTCCACGAAGTTGGTGATCAACCAGTTCAGGTTCTGTGCCGCCTGGCTCATCGGGCTCACACTAACGCTCCTGGTTGTAGGTGCTGTCAGGACCACCGTGCTGACTCCACGTGGCCTGGCCGTTCGTATCACTGCTGCCCTCACTGCGTCCCCGCTGTACGCCGCGACGCAGGTTGCTGAGCCTGCCCCGGACGTCCTCGGGTGCGCGGGAGACCTGGGGGCCGCCCTGGGGCGTCGATTCCGCGGTGCCCTCGACCAGGTTGGCCCTGGGCACCCGGCGCGGCAGCCCGGACGCGGTGACCCCGCCCGCCTTCGGCTTCCTGAGCTGCTCCGCGCGCTCCCACCTGGCGTCGTTGGCCGAACGCCACGGGGTGTCCTCGTCGGAGCGGGTCTCGGGGGCCTGCGGAGGGGTCTGCGCGGGCTCCTGCGGGGCCCCGCCGCCGCGCCGCGGCAGACCGGCGTCGGTCAGCGCGTGGGGAGCGGACGGGGCAGGCCCGGACGGTTCTGCCGAGGGGGCGGCACCGTGTCCGTCGAAGCCTACGCGTTCCTGGTCCGCCGCGGCAGTGCCCGGAGCGGATTCCGCTTCGGGACCGAACGGGCCCTGGAAATCGCCCTGGTAGGCGTCCTGGGCCTGCCAGTCGGCCTGCGGCGCGGCCGGCTCGAAGGGGTTGTACGACTCCTGCGGAGCCTCCGCATAACCGTCCTGCCGGAGGCCGCCGGGCGTGAAGGCGTCCGGTTGCCCGTTGTCGTGCGTCGGCTGAACGGGGACGAAGCCGTCGAAACCGCCCTGCGCCCGGCCGTCGTAGCCGGACTGGTGCTCCTCGTAGACGCCCTGCTGCTGCTCGTCGTAGCCGAGCTGCCGCCGGTCGTCGTACGGGGCCTGACGGGTGTCGTACGCGTTCTGCTCGGCGAAGGGCGGACGGTCCTGCTGCGCCTGCTGTGGCTGGAACTCGTCACGGAAGAGCGGGCGCTCCTGCGGGTCCTGCTGCGGGTTCTGCTGGAGGTTCTGCTGCGGGTCCTGAGCGGTGTCCTGCTGCTGGGCCTCGAGGGCCGCGCGGCGCTCCTCGCGCATGAGGGAACGGCCGACCGGGTCCAGCTCGCGGGCGTCGTCGGGGACGTCGTAGCGGCTGTCGTCGAAGCCGAGCTCGGCGGCGGTGCGCAGCGGGGCGTGCTCGAAAGCGGCCTGCTTCGGGATCATCGTCGAGACGGTGAACTCGGAGTCCAGCGGCTGCTGGTCGCCGCCGCCACCGTGGGTGATGACCTCGGGGAGCATGACCAGCGAGGTCGTGCCCGCCTGCTCGCCCGAGGGGCGCAGCTGCACGCGGATGCCGTGCCGGTCGGAGAGCCGGCCGACCACGAACAGGCCCATGCGCTGGGAGATCGCGGCGTCCACGGTCGGCGGGTTGGCCAGCTTGTGGTTGATGTCCGCGAAGTCCTCGGCGGTGAGGCCGATGCCCTTGTCGTGGATCTCGATCATCACGCGGCCGTCGGGGAGACGGGTCGCGGTGACGCGGACCTTGGTCTGCGGGGAGGAGAACGTCGTGGCGTTCTCCAGGAGCTCGGCGAGCAGGTGCACGAGGTCGGTGACCGCGCGGCCGTGGATCTCGGCCTCCGGCACGCCCTGGAGCTCGATGCGCTCGTACTGCTCCACCTCGGAGGTCGCGGCGCGCAGCACATCGACCAGCGGGACCGGCTGGTCCCAGCGGCGGCCGGGCTCCTCGCCCGCGAGGACCAGGAGGTTCTCGCCGTTGCGGCGCATACGGGTCGCGAGGTGGTCCAGGCGGAAGAGGTTCTCCAGCTGGTCCGGGTCGGCCTCGTTGTTCTCCAGGTCGGTGATGAGGGTCAGCTGGCCCTCGATCAGCGACTGGTTGCGCCGCGACAGGTTGGTGAAGATCGCGTTGATGTTGCCGCGCAGCAGGGCCTGCTCGGCGGCGAGCCGGACGGCCTCGCGGTGCACCTGGTCGAAGGCGCGGGCGACCTCGCCGATCTCGTCGGTCGTGGAGATCGGGATCGGCTGCACGCGGGTGTCCACGCGGCCAGGCTCGGTGCGCGAGAGCTGGTCGACCAGCATCGGCAGGCGCTGCTCGGCGACGTCGAAGGCGGCGGTGCGCAGGCGGCGCATGGAGCGCGACATCTGGCGGGCCATCTGCCCGGCGAGCAGGAACGCGGCGAGCAGCGCGACCACGACGGCGGCACCGGTGATGATCGCCTCGCGCTTGGCGTCGGCGGCGATGCCGGAGGCCTCGTTCACGGCCTTGGTCGCCAGATCCGACTCGATCGTGCGATAGGCGTCGAACTTCGCCGTGTTGACCGCCCACCAGTTCTCGGGCGTGACGCCCTTCTGGGCGAGCGCGAGCCGCGCGCTGGGCTGGGTGCTCGGCAGGGCCGCCACCGCGGCGACCATCTTCGTGGTCTCGGGCGGCGGGGTGTACGAGGGGTTCTTGGCCTTGGCGGCGGCGGCCTGCTCGGCGCCGTCGGCCTTCAGCTTCTTGACCGCGTCCTCCAGCTTCTGGAGGTCCTGCGGGGTGCCGCCGCCCTTGTACTCCTCGATGGCGATGTTCTCGAGGTACGCGTAGGAGCCGAGCGCGGTGCGTTGACGGTTCAGGCTGGAGGCGCTGGTGCCGGGCTTCACCAGGAGGTGCATGCCGATGGACCGCTCGAGCGAGAGCGCCGCCTTGGACAGCGAGATCGCGTAGACGGTGCGGCCGTAGCTGGTGATGTTGCCGGTGCCGAGGCCCAGCTCGTTGGCGAACTCCATCAGCGGGTGCTGGATGGCGACGTAGCCCTCTTCGGTCTGCACACCGGGGAGCTTGGAGGTGTAGGCGGCGGCGCGCAGCTTCTTGAGCCCGGGCTCGACCTCGGTGAACTGCGCCATGCGGCGCTGGAGGCCTTCCTTCTGCGGCATGTCCTCGGCCGCGGCGTGGAACTTGTCCGCTGCGGCGTCGGTCGCCTGGCGCGCCTTGGTGACCTTCGGGTCGTCGGTCTTGCCCTGGAGGAGGGGCGCGGCGGTGACGTCGCGCTCCTCGATGAGGCGGTTGCCGTACGTCAGCGAGGCCTGCACGAGGCGCGCGGTGCTCTCGGCGTCCTCGGCCTCCTGCCAGGTGTCGATCGAGTTCGCCACCTGGAAGCCACCCATGACGAGGCCGACGACCACGGGTATGAGAAGGATGGCGTTGAGCTTGGCAGGTACACGCCAGTTACGGGGTGACATCCGGCCGCCCGACGGTGCCGGCGCTGGGGCCTCGGCCGCCGGTGCGGTCCGCGCCGCGTCGCGCGGGGGCGGGGTGAAGTTGCCCCGCGCCGAGACCGGCTCGGGACTGTTCTTGCTTCGCCTCACTCGACCAACAACCTCTCGGCGTCGGCACCTACGTTGTGCCGCTGTGTGTCTCCAGGCCCATTCCTACTGGGCAGTTCAGCGCATTCCAGCACGTCAAGAGGCGCACCTCCAAACAGTCGGAACCGGAAGCTCCGCGTGACGCATGCCCCAGATAAAACGGTCATAAAGAGCGAGCCCCGCCAAAAGGCGGGGCTCTTGTGAGCACAGCGGAACCGGGTGTGCGCGACGTGTGTCGGTGCCCTGGGAATTCTCTTTCGAAACGTTATGAACAGCACGGCCCGGCGTGTCAAAGGCCACAGAGGGCGCCGAACGGGCTACGACAACTGCCGTACGGATCTGGCCACTTGGTGACCGAGATCCGACCGTTTCTGGCAGGCGGGCTACTTCAGGCGGGCCATGAGCGCGTGCTCGACGAGCGTGATCAAGCCACTCTTCGCGTCGGCGCGGTGCCGGGCGTCCGTGGTGATGATCGGGGTGTCCGGGCCGATCTGGAGCGCCTCGCGGACCTCTTCGGGCGTGTACGGCTGGTGCCCGTCGAAGCCGTTGAGGGCGATGACGAACGGCAGCCCGGAGTTCTCGAAGTAGTCCACCGCCGGGAAGCAGTCCGCGAGCCGGCGCGTGTCCACGAGCACCACGGCGCCGATCGCGCCGCGCACCAGGTCGTCCCACATGAACCAGAAGCGGTCCTGGCCCGGCGTACCGAACAGGTACAGGATCAGGTCGTCGTCGAGCGTGATGCGGCCGAAGTCCATGGCGACGGTGGTCGTCGTCTTGTCCCCGGTGTGCGTCAGATCGTCGATCCCGGCGCTCGCCGAGGTCATGACCGCCTCGGTGCGCAGCGGGTTGATCTCGGAGACGGCGCCCACGAACGTCGTCTTGCCGACGCCGAAGCCGCCCGCCACCACGATCTTCGCCGAGGTGGTCGCGCGGGCGGTTCCCACGGAGCCGTCAGAGCTTGCGAAGTCCACTGAGCACCCTTTCGAGCAGAGTCACGTCCGGCGCGCCACCGTTGGCCTCGTCGCCGCCCGGCTGGTGAATCGCGACGAGCCCGGCCTCGGCCAGGTCCGCGACGAGGATCCGGGCCACGCCCAGCGGCATCGAGAGCAGCGCCGAGACCTCGGCCACCGACTTCACCTCACGGCACAGGTGGCAGATGCGCTGGTGCTCCGGCAGCAGCGTCATCAGGGCCGCGGGGTCCGCTGTCGTGCTCACCAGCGCCTCGATCGCGAGCTGGTAGCGCGGACGGGTCCTGCCACCGGTCATCGCGTACGGGCGGACCAGGGGCTGGTCGCCCTCGGGACCGTACGCGGCGTGGGCGGTGGCGCCGTACGGGTCGTGTGCGTCGGTGGGCGGGGTCATGGATCCTCCGGGCGGGACGACAAGGGTGGGGCCTGCCGTCTGAGGGTGGGCCGGTGGGGGGATTGTGACGGCGGAACAACGGGTGTGCGGATTGCGTGCGCTGACTGGATTCCGGGGCTGCTCATGCAGCAGACTGCGGGGGCGGCCGGGGTTACCGGCCGTTACCCGCCTCAGTGCAACAGGCTGCCCTGGAGCTCTGCGCGCAGGTCGGGGGTGAGCACGGAGCCCGCCCGGTCGACCATCAGCGCCATCTCGTAGCCGACGAGGCCGATGTCGCAGTCGGGGTGCGCGAGCACGGCGAGCGACGAGCCGTCCGAGATGGACATGATGAAGAGAAAGCCGCGCTCCATCTCCACGACCGTCTGATTCACCGGGCCGCCCTCGAAGATCCGGGACGCGCCGGCCGTGAGCGAGGTGAGCCCCGACGCCACGGCCGCCAGCTGGTCCGCGCGGTCGCGCGGGAACCCCTCGGACATCGCGAGCAGCAGCCCGTCCGCGGACACCACGACCGTGTGCGAGACACCCGGTGTGTTGTCCACGAAGTTCGTGATCAACCAGTTCAGGTTCTGTGCCGCCTGGCTCATCTGGCTCAACTAACGCTCCTGCTGGTGAGTGGGGCGGGGGTAGCTGCCGGTGCTGCCGGCCTGCCGCCCCTGCTGGATGCCCCGACGGAGATTGGTCAGCCGACCGCGCACCTCGTCCGGTGCGCGCGAGACCTGAGGACCGGTCTGAGTCTGCTGCTCCTGGGCCGTGCCCGCCACCAAGTTCGCCCTCGGCACACGACGCGGCAGGCCGGAGTGGGTCACACCACCGGCGGCCGGCTTGCGCACCCGCTCGGCCTGACGCATCAGGTCGTCGTTCGGCGACTGCCGCCAGTTGACCTCGGACGGGTCGGGGGAGGCGGCGGGACGTGCGGGGGCCGCGGCGGGAGCCTGCGGCTGCGGACGCTGCGGAAGGCCACCCTGCTCGGGGCGGTCACCGGGCGACTGCGGAGCCTGGTTCCCTGCCTGACCGTGCTGGGCCTGACCGTTCTGGCTCTGTCCGTGCTGCGCCTGGCCGTTCCTGTCCTGGCCCTGACCCTGGTTCTGCCCCTGGCCACGGCCGTTCTGCCCGTGGAACCAGTTCGTCTCCAGCGTGTCGTACAGCGGCGTGCGCCCGTCACCGCCCGACGCGTCGCCCGGCGGCAGGATGTCCTGCTGCGAGGGCTGCTCCGGGATGCCCTGGTCCTGGGCGCCGTTGCGCTGCGGCGGCTTCGGCGGCGTGAACTCGAACTGGCCACCGACCGAACGGCCCTGCGGCTGCGTGTACTGGCCGGTGTTCTGCCCCGCGTTCTGGCCCGCGTTCGGCACTGTGCTCCGGCCCGCGTTCGGGACCGGCGGGAACTGCGCCGTGCTCGACGGGTCGCCGCCCTGCGACGGCACCGCGTACTGGCCCGTGCCGGACGGGTCCTGCGGGCGCTGGAAGGCGCCGGTGTCCTGCGGGCCCTGCGGCTGCGCGAACCGGCCGGTCGAGGACGGGTCCTCGACGCGCGGGAACTGCGCGGTACCCGGGTCCTGCGGCCGCTGCGGCAGCCCGGCCGTCGACGGGTCGCCGTGCGGCTGCTCGAACTGCCCACCGGCGGACGGGTTCTGACGGTCCGTGAGACCGCTGTCCCGGAAACCGTTCGCCCCGGACGCCTCGCCGTCGCGCGGACCGAACACGTCGGAGCGGACGAACTGACCGGAGTCCTGCGCGGGGCCGCGGCCGCCGTGGCGCGGGCCCTGACGGTCGTCGCGGACGCGCGGGAAGCGGGCCGTGGAGTCCGGCTCGTCGTGACCGCGCGGAGCGTCCAGGTTCGGCTGCGCGTTCTCGTCGCCCCAGCTCGGCGTGCGCGGCTGCGGGGTGCCGCCCGGCAGCTCGGCGCGCGGACCGCCGCGCGGGGGCAGCACCGGGCGCCGGCCCTGCTGCTCGTTCGGGTCGCTGTGGGTGCGCTGCTGCGGCGGCACGGGGCCGCCCGGAGCCTGCGCGTTGCCGAACATGTCGGGAGCGGACGGGCCGCCGGGAGCACCGGGGCCACCGGCACCAGGGCCGCCCTGCGCACCGGGAGCCGCCGGACCCTGCGGGCCACCACGACCCGGCAGCGCCGCACGCGGCCCGGACGCACCGGCACCGACCTGCGGGCGACCGGCACCCGGACCACCGGAACCGGCGGCGAGCCGACCGGCGGCGCCACCCGCGTTCCCCGGAGTCTGGCCACGACGCGCGGCGGCCACACCGGCGGCGGCCTGCGCGGCGGCCGGACCACCGGCACCGCCCGGACCACCCTTGCCGGACGGCTTCTTGCCGCCCTGGGCGACGTCCACGGGGAGCATGACCAGCGCGGTCGTACCACCGGAGTCGGACGGGCGGAGCTGGATGCGGATGCCGTGCCGCTGCGACAGACGACCGACCACGAACAGACCCATGCGGCGGGACACCGACACGTCCACGGTGGGCGGCGACGCGAGCCGCTCGTTGATCGCCGCGAGGTCCTCGGGGGAGAGGCCGATGCCGGTGTCGTGGATCTCGATCAGCACACGCCCGTCGGGCAGCGCGTGACCGGTCACCTTCACCTTGGTCTGCGGCGAGGAGAACGAGGTCGCGTTCTCGAGCAGCTCGGCGAGCAGGTGCACGAGGTCGTTGACGACACGACCCGCGACATCCGTGGCGGGCACGGCGGCCAGCTCAATACGCTCGTACTGCTCCACCTCGGACGCGGCGGCACGCAGCACGTCGACCAGCGGCACGGGCCGCGTCCAGCGACGGCCGGGCTCCTCACCCGCGAGAACGAGCAGGTTCTCACCGTTACGACGCATACGCGTGGCGAGGTGGTCGAGCTTGAACAGCGACGACAGCTGGTCCGGGTCGGCCTCGCGGGACTCGAGCTCGGAGATGAGCGACAGCTGGCGCTGGATGAGGCCCTGCGAACGGCGCGAGAGGTTGGTGAACATCGCGTTGACGTTGCCCCGCAGGAGGGCCTGCTCGGCGGCGAGGCGGACCGCCTCGCGGTGCACGTCGTCGAAGGCCGCGGCCACCTTGCCGATCTCGTCGCGCGAGTGCACACCGACCGACTCCACGGACGTGTCCACGTCCTGCGGGTCCGACTCGGAGAGCTCCTTGACCAGCTCGGGCAGGCGGTCCTGGGCGACCTTGGTGGCCGTGTCCTGGAGCCGGCGCAGCGAGCGGATCATGGACCGGGCCACGACGAACGCGCCGACGAGCGAGACGCCGAGCACGAGCAGGATCAGCGCACCGTTGATGATCGCCGAACGCTCGGACGCGTTCCGCAGCTCACGGGCCTGCTGTTCCATCTGGTTGAGCAGCGTCAGCTCGATCTTGGACATTTCCTGGATGCGCGTGGTGTCCGCGTCGATCCAGTCCTTGTACGAGCGCTTGTCCTGGGACTTGATCCCGTCGGACTTCTGGAGCACGCGGTTCGCGTACGTGTCCGCGGCCTTGATCGTGGAGTTGTTCTCCTCGATCGGCTTCAACAGCTCCTGGGCGGGCACGGCGCCGTAGACGGCCTTGAACGACTGGATCTGCGACTTCTGGTTCTCGGCGGCGGCCAGACCGTACTGCCGGTCGGTCTCCGAGAGCCGGCCGAACCGGGCGCTGTTCGGCGGCAGGGCGGCGGCGATGATGGCGCGCTGCTCCGACGCGTACTCCTTGGCGGAGGAGAACGCGGCAAGGGCGCGCGTGCGCTGGATCATCTCGGGGCTGCTGGTGGCCTGCGCCATGTCGGTCGACAGGGAGAGCAGCTCATCGATGATGCGGCTGTACGAGTCGACGGTCTGCGACGAGTTCGACTTGTCGTCGTACGCGGCCTGCCGGATCTTGCTGAGGTTGATCAGCTCGCTGGCGATCTGCACCGCGTGCTCGCGCACACCGTTGAGACTGCCGGCCTCGCCGTCCGCCTTGATGTCCGTGGTGCTCTGAAGGAACGTGTCCTGCGCGCGGTCGGTCTTCTCGCGCGTCGACTTCACGTTGAAGTCGCTCGTCGAGCCGCCGTTCGAGAGCGGGCCCGCGGCCTGGTCGCGCTCCTCCTGGAGCGCAGACGCCAGCTCGGTGGCCTGCTTGGTCATCTCGGTCAGCAGCTTCATGTTGTCGAGCTGCTGGATGTCGTTCAGGGACTCGGCGATACGGAGCGCGCCGAGCGAGGTCGCCGCGACCACGGGGAGCGCGAGCAGCGAGACGAGGCGCGTCGAAATGCGCCAGTTGCGCAGCGCCATCCGGGAACCGGGACCCGTGGGCCCCTTGGGCTTCGCCGACGACGGCGCGGCAGCGCCCGAAGGGCCGCCCTGGCCGTCGGCCTCCGAGGTCTCGACGGACGCGGTGCGTCCCGGGTTCTGGGCGTGCGGGGGCCGGACGCCGCCCGCCGTCGGGCCGGTCCCGCCGCGCGGCTCCGGCTCCGCCGCAGCGCTGCCATCCCTGTTCTTACGTCCCTGCACTAGCGTCGCAACCTCTGGACCAGGCGCCCCGCCCGCGTGCGCGGACAAGGCGGTGTCGGCGTCGTTCGGGGGACGACCTGAAACGTCCCCCTGTGGTCGTGAGTGACCGGCGCTGGTTCCCCCTGTTCCGCCGCTGCTCGGCGCTGCGTTGCGCCCGTGCGCGCCGGTTCTGTACCCGCGGCGGTCCACGCGATTCCAGCACAGTGCAGGATCTCCAACAAGGCCCGAGGTTCCGGCTGCACCCTGTGTGACACGGCGTAAGAGGAGAGTCACGAGACGTCGGACGCGACCCGCTCCAAGCCGCTCATTACGGGACTTTCCGCGTACGCCTGGGGGGTGTCCCAGACGCCATGATCGGGAGCGGAATAGCGGCTTCAGCTATGCAATGTCCGTTTCGTGCGCGGTGATCGACAGTCCAGAAAGTCGGTTTTGCGTGACAGCTCGTGAGCAAACTCACACGCGGACGATCACAACTTCCCGGCTTTCGACGGGAATCAGATGTTTAGCCTGACGCTTTACAGGGATGGCCCATCGGACTACGGAGAAGGTTCCCGAGCACAGTCATGACGAAGACGATGATGTTCCAGAACATTGCCAACCCGCGGCGCACCACGCTCGCGCACCTCGCGGACGCCGAGGAGATCCAGGCCGCGCCCGCCGTCCCGGAGCACTCGGCGACCCTCCCCACGAACACGGCCAACCCGAAGCGCACCATCCTCATGGAGGCGCCGGAGACCGCCCCCGCGGCGTAACGGCCCGCAGCACGGCGGCAGCCCCACCGCGTTAGCCTGGCTCTGTCACATCCCACCCGGGTCAACGCCAGAAAAAAGGGGCGCAGCAAACCGTGCGCATCGCCAGATTCTCCATCGACGGGAACGTCGCCTTCGGCGCGGTCGAAGGCGACAAGCCTGACGAGCTCGTCCTCGACATCATCAAGGGCATCCCGTTCGCGGACTACGAACTGAGCGGCACCAAGGTCCCGCTCAACAAGGTCCGGCTGCTGCCCCCGGTGCTCCCGAACAAGGTGATCGCCTTCGGCCGCAACTACGCGGAGCACGCGAAGGAGCTGGGCAACGAGGTACCGGACGCCCCCTTCGCCTTCTTCAAGCCCTCGACGTCGGTGATCGGCCCGGACGCCGAGATCCAGTACCCGGCCTTCTCGCAGGAGCTGCACCACGAGGCGGAGCTCGCCGTGGTCATCGGCCGGATGTGCCGCGAGGTCCCGCGCGAGCGCGTCAAGGACGTCGTCTTCGGCTACACCGCCGCCAACGACGTGACCGCCCGCGACGTCCAGAAGCGCGAGAAGCAGTGGGCGCGGGCCAAGGGCTTCGACACCTCCTGCCCGCTCGGCCCCTGGGTGGAGACCGACCTCACCCTGGAGCAGGCCTCCGACCTCACCATCCAGTGCACGGTCAACGGCCAGCAGCGCCAGCTGGGTCGTACGTCCCAGATGATCACGTCCATCGAGGACCTGGTCGTCAACATCTCCGAGGCCATGACGCTGCTCCCCGGCGACGTCATCCTCACGGGCACCCCCGAAGGGGTAGGCCCGCTCGCCGTCGGCGACGAGGTCGCCGTCAGCATCGAAGGCATCGGCACTCTCACCAACAAGGTTGTCAAGCGTGGCTAGCGCACCCGTACGCGTCCGTTTCTGCCCCTCGCCCACCGGTAACCCCCACGTGGGCCTGGTCCGCACCGCCCTGTTCAACTGGGCCTTCGCGCGCCACAACCAGGGCACCCTGGTCTTCCGCATCGAGGACACCGACGCGGCCCGCGACAGCGAGGAGTCGTACGAGCAGCTCCTCGACGCGATGCGCTGGCTCGGCTTCGACTGGGACGAGGGCCCCGAGGTCGGCGGCCCGCACGCCCCGTACCGGCAGTCCCAGCGGATGGACATCTACAAGGACGTCGCCGACAAGCTCGTCGCGGCCGGCAAGGCGTACCCCTGCTACTGCTCCACCGAGGAGCTGGACGAGCGCCGCGAGGCCGCCCGCGCCGCCGGCAAGCCGTCCGGCTACGACGGCCACTGCCGCGACCTGACCGCCGAGCAGAAGGCCGCCTACGAGGCGGAGGGCCGCAAGCCGATCGTCCGCTTCCGGATGCCCGACACGAAGATCACGTTCAACGACCTGGTCCGCGGCGAGATCTCGTACGAGCCGGAGAACGTGCCGGACTACGGCATCGTGCGCGCCAACGGCGCCCCGCTCTACACGCTCGTCAACCCGGTCGACGACGCCCTGATGGAGATCACCCACGTCCTGCGCGGCGAGGACCTGCTCTCCTCCACCCCGCGCCAGATCGCCCTCTACTGGGCGCTCCAGGAGCTGGGCATCGCCAAGCTGGTGCCGGAGTTCGGCCACCTGCCGTACGTGATGGGCGAGGGCAACAAGAAGCTCAGCAAGCGCGACCCGCAGAGCTCCCTCAACCTCTACCGCGAGCGCGGCTTCCTCCCCGAGGGCCTGCTCAACTACCTCTCGCTGCTCGGCTGGTCCCTCTCCGCCGACCGCGACATCTTCTCCATCGACGAGATGGTGGCGGCGTTCGACGTCAAGGACGTGCAGCCGAACCCGGCCCGCTTCGACCTCAAGAAGTGCGAGTCGATCAACGGCGACCACATCCGCCTGCTCGACCCGAAGGAGTTCGCGGCGCGCTGCGAGCCGTGGCTGAAGGCCCCGTTCGCCCCGTGGGCCCCCGAGGACTTCGACGAGGCGAAGTGGGCGGCCATCGCGCCGCACGCCCAGACCCGCCTCAAGGTCCTCTCCGAGATCACGGACAACGTGGACTTCCTCTTCCTCCCGGAGCCGGTCTTCGACGAGGCGAGCTGGAACAAGGCCATGAAGGAGGGCTCCGACGCGCTCCTGCGTACGGCCCGTGAGAAGCTCGACGCGGCCGACTGGAGCTCCCCGGACTCCCTGAAGGACGCGGTCCTCGCCGCCGGCGAAGCGCACGGCCTCAAGCTCGGCAAGGCCCAGGCCCCGGTCCGCGTGGCCGTCACGGGCCGCACCATCGGCCTCCCGCTCTTCGAGTCCCTCGAGATCCTGGGCAAGGACAAGACCTTCGCCCGCATCGACGCGGCCCTGACCAAGCTCACCGCGTAACCACGCGCGCGTAGTCCCCCAGAAAGACCCGGAAGCCCCTCGCTTCCGGGTCTTTCGCCATTACGGTCGAACCATGCCGCACAGCACCCCGATCAAGGCCATCGTCTGGGACATCGACGACACGATCTTCGACTACGCCACCGCCGACACCGTCGGCATGCGCGAGCACCTTGCCGTGGAGGGGCTGCTCGACGGGTTCGGGGGTGTCGAGGAGGCGCTGGTGCGGTGGCGGGCGGCCACGCGGGAGCACTGGGCGCGGTTCGAGGCGGGGGAGGCCGACTGGGAGGGGCAGCGCAGGGATCGCGTGCGCAGCTTCGTGGGGCGCGCGATGGCGGACGAGGAGGCGGATGCCTGGTTCGCCCGGTACCTCGCCCGCTACGAGGCCGCGTGGAAGCTGTTCCCCGACACCGTGCCCGCGCTGGACGCCCTGGCCGACGGGTACCGGCACGCCGTGCTGTCCAACTCGTCGCTGCACAACCAGGACCGCAAGCTGCGCGCCCTGGGCGTACGGGACCGTTTCGAGGCCGTCCTGTGCGCCGCGGAACTGGGCGTCGCCAAGCCGGAGGCGGCCGCGTTCCACGCCGTCTGCGAGGAGCTCGCGCTGGAGCCGCACGAGGTCGCGTACGTGGGCGACCAGCCCGACACGGACGCCCGCGGAGCGGTCGACGCGGGCCTGAGCGGAATCTGGCTCGACCGCGCCGAACTGGGCGGCAGGCCCGAACTCGTACGCATCACGGGGCTCGGGCAACTGCCCGCGCTGCTGGCGGGGGATACCCGTTTTGGAGCGCAGTCCACCTTCAGGTAATGTTCTTTCTGCGCCAAGGGGAGCGGGCCGAAAAGCCCGGGACCCGGAAGCGCAAGCCAAGCAAGATCCCCCCGGGGGTTGCGTTTCGGTGGCCTATGGTGTAATTGGCAGCACGACGGTTTCTGGTTCCGTTAGTCTAGGTTCGAGTCCTGGTAGGCCAGCTCGCAGAGCTCATCTGCACTCGTGGACATGGCGTCCACAATGCCCCCGTTGTGTAGCGGCCTAGCACGCCGCCCTCTCAAGGCGGTAGCGCCGGTTCGAATCCGGTCGGGGGTACAGATCCTTCCCGCGGGGACGGCTCGGGTAGCTCCCACCGACTCTGATGCAGGATCGCTAGGGCCCCCGTTGTGTAGCGGCCTAGCACGCCGCCCTCTCAAGGCGGTAGCGCCGGTTCGAATCCGGTCGGGGGTACGCATGGAGTCGCAGGTCGCAAGGCCTTGAACTTCAGTGGTCTATGGTGTAATTGGCAACACTACGGTTTCTGGTACCGTCATTCTAGGTTCGAGTCCTGGTAGACCAGCTCGATCACGCAAGTGGTCAGGCCCCCGTTGTGTAGCGGCCTAGCACGCCGCCCTCTCAAGGCGGTAGCGCCGGTTCGAATCCGGTCGGGGGTACGCGAACGATCAAGACCCTTCCCGAAGTCGGGAAGGGTCTTTTTCGTGCACCGGGACAGGTCGCGCGTACAACTCCGGCCGGTCGCTGCGGCGTTGGAGCGACCGGCCGGGAACGGGCAGGAGACGTAAGGGGAGTTGAGGCAACCGGATCAACCGGTGCGGCGCAGGGCCTCGGAGAGGCGGCCCGCGGCGTCGATGACGGCCTGGGCGTGCATCCGGCCCGGGTGGCGCGTGAGGCGCTCGATCGGCCCGGAGACCGATACGGCGGCCACGACACGGTTCGAGGGACCGCGTACGGGCGCGGAGACGGACGCGACGCCCGGCTCCCGCTCGCCGATCGACTGGGCCCAGCCGCGGCGCCGTACGCCCGAAAGGGCGGTCGCCGTGAAGCGGGCGCCCTGGAGGCCCCTGTGCAGCCGCTCGGGCTCCTCCCAGGCCATCAGGATCTGCGCGGACGAGCCGGCCTTCATCGTGAGCGTGGAGCCCACCGGGACCGTGTCCCGCAGGCCGGAGAGCCGCTCCGCCGCGGCGACGCAGATGCGCATGTCGCCCTGGCGGCGGTAGAGCTGGGCGCTCTCGCCCGTGACGTCCCGCAGGTGCGTGAGCACGGGGCCCGCCGTCGCGAGGAGACGGTCCTCGCCGGCCGCCGCCGCGAGTTCCGCGAGGCGCGGGCCGAGAATGAAACGGCCCTGCATGTCGCGCGCCACCATGCGGTGGTGCTCCAGGGCCACCGCCAGGCGGTGCGCTGTGGGTCTTGCCAGTCCGGTGGCCGCGACAAGGCCTGCGAGGGTCGCGGGTCCGGACTCCAGGGCGCCCAGGACAAGGGCTGCCTTGTCCAGAACGCCGACGCCGCTACTGTTGTCCATGCGTCGATACTCCCGTCTCACTCTGTGAAACGCAAGTTCAATTTTCCGTGGAACTTGCCACTCTGGACGTCACACCGGCCCGTGGACCAGCGGGCCCGGCAGTCGGCGTCCGGTACGAGGGGTACGGGCGACGGCGATCCGAAATCTCTAGTTGGGCCGGCGCACCTCAAGCCGGTCGGAGGGAAAGCGATGGGTAGGACACTCGCGGAGAAGGTCTGGGACGACCACGTCGTCCGGCGCGCCGAGGGCGAGCCCGACCTCCTCTTCATCGATCTGCACCTGCTGCACGAGGTGACCAGCCCGCAGGCCTTCGACGGCCTGCGCAAGAGCGGTCGCAAGGTGCGGCGCACCGACCTCACCATCGCCACCGAGGACCACAACACCCCGACCCTCGACATCGACAAGCCGATCGCCGACCCGGTCTCGCGCGTGCAGCTGGAGACGCTGCGCAAGAACGCCGCGGAGTTCGGCGTCCGCCTGCACTCCCTGGGCGACGTCGAGCAGGGCGTCGTGCACGTGGTCGGCCCGCAGCTGGGCCTGACGCAGCCGGGCACCACCGTCGTCTGCGGCGACTCGCACACCTCGACGCACGGCGCGTTCGGCGGTCTGGCGTTCGGCATCGGCACCTCGCAGGTCGAGCACGTGCTGGCTACGCAGACGCTGCCGATGGCCCGCCCGAAGACGATGGCGATCACGGTCGACGGGGAGCTGCCCGAGGGCGTCACCGCCAAGGACCTGATCCTCGCCATCATCGCGAAGATCGGCACCGGCGGCGGCCAGGGCTACATCCTGGAGTACCGCGGCTCGGCCATCGAGAAGCTGTCGATGGAAGCGCGGATGACCATCTGCAACATGTCCATCGAGGCCGGTGCCCGCGCGGGCATGGTCGCCCCCGACGAGACCACGTTCGCGTACCTGGAGGGCCGTCCGCACGCCCCGAAGGGCGCGGAGTGGGACGCCGCGGTCGAGTACTGGAAGACGCTGAGGACGGACGACGACGCGGTCTTCGACGCCGAGGTCTTCATCAAGGCCGACGAGCTGGCGCCGTTCGTCACCTGGGGCACCAACCCCGGCCAGGGCGCGCCGCTTTCGGCGAACGTCCCCGACCCGGCTTCGTACGAAGACGCTTCGGAGCGCTACGCCGCCGAAAAGGCCCTGGAGTACATGGGGTTGACCGCCGGGCAGCCGCTGCGCGAGATCAAGGTCGACACCGTCTTCGTAGGCTCGTGCACCAACGGCCGCATGGAGGACCTGCGTGCCGTCGCGGACATCCTCAAGGGCCGCAAAGTCGCCGACGGCGTACGGATGCTGGTCGTCCCCGGCTCCGCGCGGGTGGGCCTTCAGGCCGTCGAGGAGGGCCTGGACAAGGTCTTCAAGGAGGCCGGCGCCGAGTGGCGGTACGCGGGCTGCTCGATGTGCCTGGGCATGAACCCGGACCAACTCGCTCCCGGCGAGCGCTCCGCGTCCACCTCCAACCGCAACTTCGAGGGCCGGCAGGGCAAGGGCGGCCGCACCCACCTGGTCTCGCCCCAGGTGGCCGCCGCGACCGCCGTCCTGGGCCACCTGGCCTCGCCCGCCGACCTGTCCGACGCCCCTGTCGCCGCTGGAGTCTGATCAGTCATGGAAGCTTTCACCACCCACACCGGCCGGGCCGTCCCGCTGCGCCGCAGCAACGTCGACACCGACCAGATCATCCCCGCCCACTGGCTCAAGAAGGTGACGCGGGACGGGTTCGAGGACGGGCTCTTCGAGGCCTGGCGCAAGGACTCCGAGTTCGTGCTCAACCAGCCGGAGCGCGAGGGCGCCACCGTTCTGGTGGCAGGACCCGACTTCGGCACCGGCTCCTCCCGTGAGCACGCCGTCTGGGCGCTCCAGAACTACGGCTTCAAGGCCGTCATCTCCTCCCGCTTCGCGGACATCTTCCGCGGCAACTCCCTCAAGAACGGTCTGCTGACCGTGGTTCTGGACCAGAAGGTCGTGGACCAGCTGTGGGAGCTGGTGGAGAAGGACCCGCAGGCCGAGATCACGGTCGACCTCCAGGAGCGCGAAGTTCGCGCCGAGGGCGTCACCGCGTCCTTCGAGCTCGACGAGAACTCCCGCTGGCGGCTGCTGAACGGCCTCGACGACATCAGCATCACGCTGCGGAACGAGGAGGACATCGCCGCCTACGAGGCGAAGCGCCCGTCCTTCAAGCCGCAGACGGTCCAGGTCTGAGTCGTAGCCCGGCAAGGCTTATTCAGGCCACTTCCACAGGGCCCCGTACCCCCAATCGTGCACCGGTTGGGGGTACTTCTGTGTTCGGCCCCGAACCCCTTCAGGAGCCCGCGGCGGGGGGCCCGGGAGTCGTGTCAACTCCCTTGATTACCAGGGGTGTTCCAGGGGTACGCGTGTTGCGGTGCGGCTCGGGGCGAGCGTGCCGAGCGGGGCTCCAGAAGGGGCCTGCGAGGCGGGAGTTGCACCCTGCGGAGGCGACAACTCGCCCCAGATGGCACAATCTGTGCATGGAACACGACGGCCAACTCCAGCTGTACGCGGCGGTCGCGGACCAACTCAAGGAAGCGCACGCAAGAGTGCGCACACTGCAAGTCCCGGAGGGCGTACGGATGGCGCTGACCCGGAAGCTGCTGGCCGTGACGGCCGCGGCCAAACACGATCTCGCCGGTGCGGCAAGGCGTCTGGAGCGATTCATGGCGGACCTCGACGACTTCGAAGAGGGCTCCATCACTGAAGAGGAACTCTGAGACAGCCCAGTTCGTTGCGGCACAAGGGTGATTAGCCCGTTTCGCGTTTGATTTGCGGTATATATCTGCCTAACGTGCGAAAAAGCCGGTCCGAAAGAGATTCGTTCCGGCAATGTCTCCGAAGGGGAAGACGTGAACAAGGCGCAGCTTGTAGAAGCCATTGCCGACAAGGTGGGCGGCCGTCAGCAGGCCGCTGACGCCGTCGACGCCGTTCTCGACGCCATCGTGCGTTCCGTGGTCAGCGGTGACCGTGTCTCGGTCACGGGCTTCGGTTCGTTCGAGAAGGTCGACCGTCCGGCCCGGTACGCCCGCAACCCGCAGACCGGTGAGCGCGTGCGGGTCAAGAAGACCTCGGTGCCGCGCTTCCGCGCAGGCCAGGGCTTCAAGGACCTCGTCGCGGGGTCGAAGAAGCTCCCGAAGAACGACGTCGCGGTCAAGAAGGCGCCCAAGGGCAGCCTGAGCGGCGGCGCTTCGGCGACGGTCAAGAAGGCGGCGGCCAAGAAGACCACCGCCAAGAAGGCCGCGACGAAGAAGACCACCGCCGCGAAGAAGACCACGACGGCGAAGAAGACCACCGCCGCCAAGAAGGCCACGGCGAAGAAGACCACCACGGCCAAGAAGGCGGCCCCGGCCAAGAAGGCCACCACCGCCAAGAAGGCCACGGCCAAGAAGGCCACCGCCAAGAAGGCGACTCCGGCGAAGAAGGCCACCGCGAAGAAGACGGCGCCCGCCACCAAGGCCACGGCCAAGAAGGCGCCCGCCAAGAAGTCGACTGCGCGCAAGACCACCGCCAAGAAGGCCACGTCCCGCAAGAAGTAAGTCGCTTCTCGGGCGTACGCCACAAGGTTGCTCACGCGTCGGGCCGGGCTCCCTCCGGGGAGACCGGCCCGCGGTGTGTGTACGGGCCCGGTGCCGGGCCCCGCGGCATGTCGGAAGCCGCGTCTCAGAAGGTCTGGAGGGTCACCAGCGTGATCTCCCGCTCGTCGCCCTCGCCCCGCACCTCGATCCGCACCCGCTGCCCCGGACGCAGCAGCCGCAGGCCGCCCGCGTCGAAGGCGGTGGCGTCGAAGGACACCGGCGTGCCGTCGTCCAGGAGGACGCTGCCGGAGCGGGTTTCGGAGTCGTACGTGTAAGCGGTGGCCTGCATACGTGAAGCGTACTCAGTCGGGGATGAGCAGCCCCGCCGCGGCCCGCGCGGTGTGCGGGCCCACCCCCAGGGCGAGCGCCGCCCGCAGGTCATCGCCGGTGTCGACGTCCTGGCGCACGGAGTCGACGCCCTCGCCGGGAAGTTCCGCGGCACCGGACGCCGTGTGCCGGGCCCGCGAGGCCCCGCCGAATGCGGGAAGCAATTCCGTCCCCGGGGCCGCCGACAACAACGTCGTACCGATTCCGGCGGCATCGGGCAGAAATGCGCGGGGAAATACGGCGGCCGATGCCAGGACGCGGGCCAATTCGGCGGGGCGCAGCGCCGGCAGATCGGCGTTGAGGGCGGCCACCGGGGCCTGCGGGCAGGCGGAGCGCACGGCGGCCGCTCCGTGGGCGAGAGCGGCGTTGAGGCCCGCCTGCGGGCTGTCGGGGACGATACGGGCGCCCAGGGCCGCCAGTTCGCGTCCGGCGCGGGCGTCGTCCGTGACGACCACCACATCCCGTACCTCCGCACAGGCCCCCGCGGCGGCCACGGTGTCCTGGGCGAACGCCAGGGCGAGGCCGGGGCGCACGGCGTCTCCCGCCGTCGGGGCCAGCCTGCTCTTCGCCCGCACCAGCGGTTTCAGCGGTATCACCAGGGTCCACTGCACGCGCCCATTGTGACCTGTGCATGAGGTGCGTCCTTCGGTGCGGGCGTACGGTGTTCTCGACAGACCGGTGGTCGGGGGCGACACTTGTGCGCCCGTAGACCCCCTTAGAGGAAGGTGTCCGAGTGTCCCGCCGCAGAATCGGCTTCTGGTACCGCTTCGCCGCGGTCCTCTGCAAACCACCGCTGGTGGTTCTGTTCAAGCGGGACTGGCGCGGAATGGAGAACATTCCGGCCGACGGAGGCTTTATCACCGCGGTCAACCACAATTCGCATCTCGACCCGTTCCTCTACGCCCACTTTCAGTACAACACGGGGCGGGTCCCGCGTTTCCTCGCCAAGCACGGCCTCTTCAAGAAGGGGTTCGTCGGCGCCGCGATGCGCGGCACCGGGCAGATTCCCGTCTATCGCGAGTCCACGAACGCGCTGAGCGCCTTCCGTGCCGCGATCGACGCCGTGGAGCGCGGCGAGTGCGTCGCCTTCTACCCGGAGGGCACGCTCACCCGCGATCCCCAACTGTGGCCGATGACCGGCAAGACCGGCGTCGCCCGCGTCGCGCTCCAGACCAAGTGCCCGGTGATCCCGGTCGGCCAGTGGGGCGCCACCGACGCGCTCGCGCCGTACTCCAAGAAGCCGCACTTCTTCCCGCGCAAGACGCACCACGTGCTCGCGGGCGAACCCGTCGACCTCTCCGCGTTCTACGACCGGGAGATCACGCCCGAGCTGCTCAAGGAGGCGACCGAGGTCATCATGGCCGCGATCACCGCCGAGGTGGAGGAGCTGCGCGGCGAGAAGGCCCCCGCGAAGCGCTACGACCCCCGGGAGGCGCGCATCGAGCAGCGCCGCAAGTCGCAGGCGGCCAAGAAGAGTTCGGCGCCGACCGAGGAGAGCAGCAAGTGACCCGACCCGTGAAGGCCGCCGTCTTCGGCACCGGCTCCTGGGGCACCGCCTTCGCGATGGTGCTCGCGGACGCGGGCTGCGACGTCACCCTCTGGGCCCGCCGTGCCGAGCTCGCCGACGCCGTCAACTCCACGCGGACCAACCCCGATTACCTGCCCGGCGTGGAGCTCCCCGAGAACGTGCGGGCCACCACGGACCCGGCCGAGGCCGCCGCCGGCGCCGACTTCACGGTGCTCGCCGTGCCCTCGCAGACGCTGCGCGGGAACCTGGCGGAATGGGCGCCGCTGCTCGCCCCCGACACCGTCCTCGTCTCGCTCATGAAGGGCGTCGAGCTCGGCTCGGCGATGCGCATGAGCGAGGTCGTCGAGGACGTCACGAAGGTCGGCGAGGACCGCATCGCGATCGTCACCGGGCCCAACCTGGCGCGCGAGATCGCCGCCCGGCAGCCCGCCGCCGCGGTCGTCGCCTGCCGCGACGAGGCCGTCGCCCAGCGCCTCCAAGTCGCCAGCCACACCCCGTACTTCAGGCCGTACACGAACACCGACGTGATCGGCTGCGAGCTCGGCGGCGCCGTCAAGAACGTCATCGGGCTCGCCGTCGGCATCGCGGACGGCATGGGGCTCGGCGACAACACGAAGGGCTCGCTCATCACGCGCGGGCTCGCCGAGACGACCCGGCTCGGCCTCGCCATGGGCGCGGACCCGCTGACGTTCTCCGGGCTCGCGGGCCTCGGGGACCTGGTGGCCACCTGCTCGTCGCCGCTGTCGCGCAACCACACGTTCGGCACGAACCTCGGCAAGGGCATGACCCTCGAGGAGACGATCGCGGTCACCAAGCAGACCGCGGAGGGCGTCAAGTCCTGCGAGTCCGTGCTCGATCTGGCGCGCAGGCACGGCGTCGACATGCCCATCACGGAGACCGTCGTCGCGATCGTCCACGAGGGCAAGTCCCCGGTCGTCGCGGTGAAGGAGCTCATGTCGCGCTCCGCCAAGCCCGAGCGACGCTGAGCGACGGCGGCACCACGCGGCTCTGCGGGCGCTGACTCTCGTCCTACCAGCAGGTACGCTCAACGCGATATGAGCAGCGAGAACCTCCCCCAGAGCCCTGCGTCCGCAGCGTCATCAGCGGGCGGCACCAAGCCGCGCGTGGCCGTCGTCTTCGGTGGCCGCAGCTCCGAGCACGGCGTCTCCGTGGTCACGGCGGGCGCCGTGCTGCGCGCCATCGACCGCTCCAAGTACGACGTGCTGCCGGTCGGCATCACGCGTGAAGGACGCTGGGCGCTGACGGCGGACGACCCCGAGCGGATGGCCATCACCGACCGCCGGGTGCCGGACGTCGCCGATCTCGCCGAGTCGCCCGAGGGCGGAGTGGTGCTCCCGGTCGACCCGGGCTCCCGCGAAGTCGTCTACACCGAGCCGGGATCGGTCCCCAAGGCCCTCGGCGAGGTCGACGTGGTCTTCCCCGTGCTGCACGGCCCGTACGGCGAGGACGGCACCATCCAGGGCCTCCTGGACCTCTCCGGGACGCCGTACGTCGGCTGCGGTGTGCTCTCCTCGGCCGTCGGCCAGGACAAGGAGTACATGAAGCGCATCTTCACGTCCTTCGGGCTGAAGGTGGGGCCCTACCTGGTGATCCGGCCGCGCGAGTGGGAGCAGGACCAGGAGGGGGCGCGGCGTCGCGTCGCCGACTTCGTCGGGGACCACGGCTGGCCGCTGTTCATCAAGCCCGCGCGCGCGGGTTCGTCGATCGGCATCACGAAGGTCGACTCCTTCGAGGGGCTCGACGAGGCGATCGAGACGGCACGCGAGCACGACCCGAAGGTCATCGTCGAGGCCGGCATCGTCGGGCGCGAGATCGAGTGCGGCGTCCTGGAGTTCGAGGACGGGCCGCGCGCCTCCGTGCCCGCCGAGATCCCCCCGGCCGACTCCCACGACTTCTACGACTTCGAGGCGAAGTACATCGACTCCGCCGCCGGGATCGTGCCCGCGCCGCTGAGCGCGGAGCAGACCGCCGAGGTCCGCAGGCTCGCGGTCGACGCCTTCGAGGCGATGTCCTGCGAGGGGCTCGTGCGGGCGGACTTCTTCCTCGACGAGGACGGCGAGTTCGTCATCAACGAGATCAATACGCTGCCGGGCTTCACGCCGATCTCCATGTACCCGCGGATGTGGCAGGAGACCGGGGTCGGCTACCCGGAGCTGGTGGACCGGCTCATCCAGGCGGCGCTGCGGCGGTCGACAGGGCTGCGGTAGACCGCGTCTTCTCATGAGGTGTCTAGTCGGCGATCCCCTTGGGGATCGCCTTCTTGATGGGCGCGGCGAGGTCGACCAGGGAGCCCGCCCCGTTCTTGGCGACCTCGCCCTTGGGGATCGTCACCTCCACGTAGGCGAGACGCCCGCCCGTCGTCATGCGCTGGGCGCCGCCGTCGAGTTCCTCCGCGACCCAGCCGACGCCGTTGATGGTCGCCGTGTTGCTGCTCGTCTTCACCGCCGCGTCGGGCCACGGCACGCCGCAGCGCAGTATGATCGCGGGGCTTCCCCACGCCGCGGTGAGCTCCGAGCCCGGTTCGGGATCGTTGCGCTCGAGTCCGTCGACCTTCTCCGGCAGGACCTTGTCCAGGTTCCGGCACAGCTTGGCGGCCTTCGCGTCCGGAGTGGGAACCGCCACCTTGGGCGCATCGTCCGTCGAAGCGCAGCCCGCGGTGGCGATCAGCAAGGAGAGCGAGGGCACCGCGATGGACAGGCGGCCGAGCCGGCCGTGCCGGGTCCGGTGACGATATGACTTCACCGGCACAGGGTAGACGGGGGCTACAGGTGGACGACCGGGCAGGTCAGCGTGCGCGTGATGCCGTCCACCTGCTGGACTCTGGCGACCACCATGCGGCCCAGCTCGTCGACCGTGTCCGCCTGGGCGCGCACGATCACGTCGTAGGGGCCGGTGACGTCCTCGGCCTGGATGACTCCTGCAATCTTCCCGATCAGCTCGGCGACGGTAGACGCCTTGCCGACTTCGGTCTGGATCAGGATGTACGCCTGTACCACGGAACCTCCAGGGCGGCCACGAGGATCATCACGAGGATCATGTGGGGAGAAGGGACGCCACGGTATCGCGTCACCGCTCGTCGCGGGGAGACCCGGAGGCGGCTGTGGCGCCCCACGGACGTGGGAGGCAGGCCCGTAGCAAAAACCGTACCCATGACAGAGACGGTCCGCGACCGCAAGCGGGCCGGGGCAGACGGCCCTGGCGGGCGCCAGCGAACCGGGGCAGAAAGGGCAGCACGCGCATGAAGGGCACCGTCGGCGAGTTGGGGGAGTTCGGCCTCATCAGAGAGTTGACCTCGCGGCTCACCACCACCCCGGCCGTACGCATCGGTCCCGGCGACGACGCCGCCGTGGTCGCGGCCCCCGACCGCCGGGTCGTCGCCAGCACGGACGTCCTGCTGGAGAACCGGCACTTCAGGCGCGACTGGTCCACCGCGTACGACGTCGGGCGCAAGGCCGCCGCACAGAACCTCGCCGACATCGCGGCCATGGGCGCCGTGCCGACCGCGCTGCTGCTCGGCCTCGTGGTGCCCGCCGAACTGCCCGCCTCCTGGCCGTCGGAGCTGATGGACGGGCTGCGCGACGAGTGCCAGGTGGCCGGCGCAGCCGTGGTCGGGGGCGACGTCGTGCGCGGCGACACCATCACCGTGGCGATCACCGCGCTCGGCGACATGCAGGGCCACGAGCCGGTCACCCGGGCCGGCGCGCAGCCCGGCGACGTCGTGGCCGTGACCGGCTGGCTCGGCTGGTCCGCGGCGGGCTTCGCGGTGCTCTCCCGGGGCTTCCGCTCGCCGCGCGCCTTCGTGGAGGCGCACCGCCGCCCGGAGCCCCCGTACGAGGCGGGTCCCGCGGCGGCCGGGCTCGGCGCCACCGCCATGTGCGACGTGAGCGACGGGCTGATCGCCGACCTGGGGCACATCGCGGAGTCGAGCAAGGTCCGGATCGACATCACGTCCGGGAAGGTGGACGTGCCGTCGCAGATGAACGACATCGGGCAGGCCGTCGGCGTCGATCCGCTGCAGTGGGTGCTGACAGGGGGAGAGGACCACGCGATCGTCGCGACCTTCCCGCCGAGCGTGAAGCTGCCCGCCCGCTGGAAGGTGATCGGCGAGGTGCGGGGGCCTTCGGCGCTGCCTCAGGTGACCGTGGACGGGGAGCCGTGGACGAACCAGAGCGGCTGGGACCACTTCGGTGGGGAGATCGAGTCCTGAGCGTCCTGTGGAACGCACGAAAAAGCCGGTCCCCGAAGGGACCGGCTTTTTCAAGCAACCAGCGAGGTGGCCGCGCTAAGCGTTACGTCAGCGCGAGACCTTGCCGGCCTTGATGCACGAGGTGCAGGCGTTGAGGCGCTTCGGCGTCCCGCCGACCACTGCACGCACACGCTGGATGTTCGGGTTCCAGCGACGGGGCGTACGGCGGTGCGAGTGCGAGATGTTGTTGCCGAAGCCCGGCCCCTTGCCGCAGACGTCGCAGTTGGCAGCCACGGGTCACTCCAAAGACTTCAGATGCACTTACGGTTGATCCCGGCATGCCGGGATCGAGATCGGAGGATCTGAGTGGCGGTGCCAGGGGATGGCCCGACGGATATCGGGCAACCCGAGCAGCATACAACGGCTGCGTCGGTAGAACGAAACTACCATGGCTGGTCCGGGCCCCTGCCCGGGCTCCGGACCCGCTCCGGCCCTGCTCCGGGGCCGACCCGAGGGGCGGGCCCTCTTTCCGGACGGTCACCTTCCGGGGTCTACTCTGCGGTGCCAGTCCAGCAGCTCGAGGAGGCGCAGGTGCCGCAGGTGCTCGACGTGATCGCGGTGCGCGCCTGGTGCTCACTGGCCCTTGAGGCGCTCGGCCGCGACCGCGCGGAGATCGACGCGATCAACGTGTATCCGGTCGCCGACGGGGACACCGGCACGAACCTCTATCTGACCCTGGAGTCCGCCCACCAGGCCGTCGAGGCGGTCTTCGCGGGCCTCGAGGCGGGCCCCGAACCGGCCGCCCCCGCGCTCCCCGATGTGATGCGGGCCATGGCACACGGCGCCCTCATAGGTGCCCGCGGCAACTCCGGGACGATCCTCGCGCAGCTCCTGCGCGGCATGGCCCAGGTGCTCGCCGCGGACGGCTCCGGTGAGGGAGATCACGCCGAAGGCGCCGACGCGGGAGCCCTGCGGCTCGCCCTCGGTCGTGCGGCCGAGGCCGCGCGCGAGGCCGTCGCCCACCCCGTGGAGGGCACCGTCCTGACCGTGGCGACGGCGGCCGCGGATGCCGCCGCCGGGGCCGATGGCGACTGCCGTGACGTCGTCCGCGCCGCCTACGAAGGCGCGTGCGTGGCGCTCGACGCGACACCGGGGCAGCTCGCCGCGCTCGGCAGCGCGGGCGTCGTGGACGCGGGCGGGCGCGGGCTCGTGGCCGTCCTGGGGGCGTTGAGCGAGGCGGTCTCCGGGGAGGCGGCGCCCGTACGACGCGGGCACGCGCGCGTGGAGGCGGGTTCCGCACGTGTGGAGGCGACTTCCGCGCGCGTGGAGGCGGCTTCCGAGGCCTGCCCCGATCCGCGCTCCGACGAGGACGGCGCCGCGGGGCCCGCCTTCGAGGTCATCTACCTGCTGGAGGCGGACGACGCGGCCGTGGCCCGGCTGCGCACCCGGCTCGACGCCCTCGGCGACTCGCTGGTCGTCGTCGGCGGGGACGGCCTGTGGAACGTCCACGTGCACGTCGACGACGCGGGCGCCGCCGTGGAGGCGGGCGTCGAGGCGGGCCGGCCGTACCGCATCCGCATCACGCACTTCGGGCTCGGCGACGTGCACGCCACGCACGCGTCGGCGCCGCCCCGCGAGCGCGCCCAGCGGGCCGTCGTGGCGGTCGTGCCGGGCGACGGACTCGCGGGGCTCTACGAGGAGGCAGGCGCCACGACCGTGCCCGACCGGCCCGGCGAACCGCCCGCCAGCGGTGAGCTGGTCGACGCGATCAGGCGCGCCCACGCGCGCGAGGTGGTGCTGTTGCCGAACGACGCGGAGCTGCGGCACACCGCGGCGGCCGCGGCGGAGCAGGCCCGCTCCGAGGGCATCCGGATCGCGCTCATCCCGACCCGCTCGGCGGTCCAGGGCATCGCCGCGCTGGCCGTGCACGAGCCCGACAGGCGCTTCGACGAGGACGTCGTGGCGATGACCTCGGCCGCGGGTGCGACCCGGTACGGCGAACTGGCCGTCGCCGAGCGGCAGTCGTGGACCATGGCGGGCATCTGCCAGGCGGGCGACGTCCTCGGCCTCATCGACGGCGACGTCGCCGTCATCGGCGCGGAGGTCCCGGCCACGGCCCGCACGGTCCTCGACCGGATGCTGTCGGCGGGCGGCGAACTGGTCACGCTCGTCCTCGGCGAGGACGTCTCCGACGAGCTCGCGGCCGGACTCGAACAGCATGTGCGCGCGTCCCACCTGGCCGTGGACACGGTCGTGTACCGGGGCGGGCACCAGTCGCCGCTGATGCTGATCGGCGTCGAGTAGCGGCGTTCCCGCCCCTTCCTCGCTCCCCGCGTGAGTCACGTACGCAACCCTTGTCTACATACGTAGATCGTGCCAGCATCCGGATCATGCCCTCCACGCCGCACACCGATGCCAATGTCGATGCCGCTGCCGCCGCCGTCGCCGTCGCCGAGAAGCACCGGATCGCCGGGATACGCGTGACGCCCGTGGCCTTCCGCGACCTCCCGCTGCTCAACTCCGTAGGCGTGCACGAGCCGTTCGCGCTGCGGTCGGTCGTCGAGGTGGTGACCGACAGCGGACTGACCGGGCTCGGGGAGTCGTACGGGGACCTGGCCCATCTGCGTCGCCTGGAGCGGGCCGGGCGGCTGCTCACCGGCGTCGACGTCTTCGACCTGAACGGCATGTGGCGCGCGGTCACCACGTCGCTCGCCTCCGACAGCGGCGCGGGCGGGCACGGCATGAGCGGGATGGTGACCGGCAGCTCGCTCGCCGACCGCGTCGTCTCGCCCTTCGAGGTCGCCGCGCTCGACCTCCAGGGGAAGATCGTCGGCCGCCCCGTGAGCGATCTGCTGGGCGGCGCCGTGCGCGACCGCGTCGCCTACAGCGCCTACCTGTTCTACAAGTGGGCCGGCCATCCCGGACAGGACGACGACCCGTGGGGCGCGGCGCTCGACCCCGACGGCCTCGTCCGGCAGGCGCGGCGGATCATCGACGCGTACGGGTTCGGTGCCATCAAGCTCAAGGGCGGTGTCCTGCCTCCCGAGGAGGAGATCGAGGCGGTCCGCGCGCTGCGCGCCGCCTTCCCCGACCTGCCGCTCCGGCTCGATCCCAACGGCGCCTGGACCGTGGCCAGTTCGATCAAGGTCGGCCGGGAGCTCGACGGTGTCCTCGAATACCTGGAGGACCCGACGCCCGGCATCGACGGCATGGCCCGCGTCGCGCGCGAGGTGCCGATGCCGCTCGCCACCAACATGTGCGTCGTCGCGTTCGACCACCTGCCGCCCGCCGTGCGGCAGGACGCCGTCCAGGTGGTGCTGTCCGACCACCACTTCTGGGGCGGACTGCGCAGGT
Source organism: Streptomyces sp. SDT5-1 (assembly GCF_052245995.1). NCBI lineage: Bacteria > Bacillati > Actinomycetota > Actinomycetes > Kitasatosporales > Streptomycetaceae > Streptomyces > Streptomyces sp. SDT5-1. The sequence continues at coordinate 5,859,450 of NZ_CM125963.1, forward strand.
CGCAGCGGCTCGGCGCGATCTGCGAGACGTTCGGCATGGGCCTGTCCATGCACTCCAACTCGCACCTCGGCATCAGCCTCGCCGCCATGACCCACCTCGCCGCCGCCACCCCGAACCTCGACTACGCCTGCGACACGCACTGGCCGTGGAAGGACCCGGCCGAGGATGTCGTCGTGCCGGGGGCGCTCGCCTTCCGCGACGGCGCCGTCGCCGTGCCCACCGGGCCGGGACTCGGCGTCGAACTCGACCGCGACGCCCTCGCCCGGCTGCACGAGCAGTACCTCGCGTGCGGCCTTCGTGAGCGCGACGACACCGCGTACATGCGCCGCTTCCGGCCCGACTTCGACCCCGCGGTGCCGCGCTGGTGAGACCCGCCGGGCCCGGTGTTTCCGGGGGAGGAGGGTGATTGTCAGTGGCGTGGTGTGCAATGGATCTCGTGCCCGCGCTCGAAGAACCACTGAAGAAGGTGCTCGGACCAGCCACCGCGAAGGTGATGGACGAGCACCTCGGCCTGCACACCGTCGGTGACCTGCTCCACCACTATCCGCGCAGATACGCGGAGCGGGGCGAGCTCACCCGCCTCGCCGAGCTGCCGCTCGACGAGCACGTGACGGTCGTCGCGCAGGTCGCGACCGCCCGCATCCTGAAGTTCAACGGCGGCAGGGGCCAGCGCCTCGAAGTCACCATCACCGACGGCAGCGGCCAGCTCCAGCTCGTCTTCTTCGGCCGGGGCATCCACAAGCCGCACAAGGACCTGCTGCCCGGCACGCGCGCGATGTTCGCCGGCAAGGTCTCGGTCTTCAACCGCAAGATGCAACTGGCGCATCCGGCCTACCAGTTGCTGACCGCCGAATCCTCCGAGGACGCCGCGGAGGCCGCCGGTTCCTGGGCCGGAGCGCTGCTGCCGATCTACCCGGCCACCGCCAAGCTGGAGTCCTGGAAGATCGCCAAGGCGGTCGACCTGGTGCTGCCCAGCGCGCAGGAGGCGCTCGACCCGCTGCCCGCATCGCTGCGCGAGGGCCGGGGGCTCGTCCCGCTGCCCGAGGCCCTGCTCAAGATCCATCGGCCGCACACCAAGGCCGACATCGCGAGCGCCCGGGACCGGCTCAAGTGGGACGAGGCGTTCGTCCTGCAAGTGGCGCTCGCCCGGCGCCGCTTCGCGGACACGCAGCTGACCGCCGTCGCGCGCGAGCCCAAGGCGGACGGGCTGCTCACGGCGTTCGACGCGAAGCTCCCCTTCACGCTCACCGAGGGCCAGCAGAAGGTCTCCAAGGAGATCTTCGACGACCTGGCGACGGAGCACCCGATGCACCGGCTGTTGCAGGGTGAGGTGGGTTCCGGAAAGACGATGGTGGCGCTGCGGGCCATGCTCGCCGTCGTCGACGCGGGCGGTCAGGCGGCGATGCTCGCGCCCACCGAGGTCCTGGCCCAGCAGCACCACCGGTCCATCACCGAGATGATGGGCGAGCTCGCGGAGGGCGGGATGCTGGGCGGGGCCGAGCACGCCACCAAGGTCGTCCTCCTCACCGGTTCCATGGGCATGGCCGCGCGTCGTCAGGCGCTGCTCGACCTGGCGACCGCCGAGGCCGGGATCGTCATCGGCACGCACGCGCTGATCGAGGACAAGGTGCAGTTCGACGACCTGGGCCTGGTGGTCGTGGACGAGCAGCACCGCTTCGGTGTCGAACAGCGCGACGCCCTGCGCTCCAAGGGCAAGCAGCCGCCGCACCTCCTGGTCATGACGGCGACGCCGATTCCGCGCACGGTCGCCATGACGGTCTTCGGCGACCTGGAGACGTCCGTGCTCGACCAGCTCCCGGCAGGGCGCTCGCCGATCGCCAGCCATGTCGTCCCGGCGGCCGACAAGCCGCACTTCCTCGCGCGCGCGTGGGAGCGCGTACGGGAGGAGGTGGAGAACGGGCATCAGGCGTACGTCGTCTGCCCCCGCATCGGTGACGACGAGGACGAGAAGGGGGCGAAGGGCAAGGCCAAGAAGCAGTCCGCCGAGGACGAGGCGGAGAAGAGGCCGCCGCTCGCGGTGCTCGATGTGGCGGAGGACCTCGCGCGGGGCCCGCTCCAGGGGCTCAAGGTCGAGGTGCTGCACGGCCGGATGCAGCCCGACGACAAGGACGCGGTGATGCGTCGCTTCGCGGCGGGCGAGACGGATGTCCTTGTGGCGACCACGGTGATCGAGGTCGGCGTGAACGTCCCGAACGCCACGGCGATGGTGATCATGGACGCCGACCGCTTCGGCGTCTCGCAGCTGCACCAGCTGCGCGGCCGTGTGGGGCGTGGGTCTGCGCCGGGCCTGTGTCTCCTGGTCACGGAAATGCCCGAGGCGAGTCCGGCGCGAGCCCGGCTCGGGGCGGTCGCCTCCACGCTCGACGGGTTCGAGCTGTCCCGCATCGACCTGGAACAGCGGCGCGAGGGAGACGTCCTCGGGCAGGCCCAGTCCGGGGTCCGGTCGTCCCTGCGGATGCTCGCCGTGATCGAGGACGAGGAGATCATCGAGGCGGCGCGGGAGGAGGCCACGAGGGTCGTCGCAGCCGACCCCGACCTCACCTCCCACCCACCCCTCCAGGTGGCCCTCTCCGCCCTCCTCGACGAATCCCGCGAGTCCTACCTCGACAAGGGCTGACGCGGGCCTCCGGCGTACCGGTTGCGGGGCACCGCACGCCGTGCCCCGGAGGCGGGGGCCCCGCGTGCCCTGAGAGACTGGAGGCCGGAAGCACGGAAACGCAGAAGAGAAGGACGTACCAGCGCGATGACCCGCGTGATCGCCGGAACCGCCGGAGGCCGCCGCCTCGCCGTCCCCCCGGGCAACGGCACACGCCCCACCTCCGACCGCGCACGCGAGGGCCTCTTCTCCACCTGGCAGGCGCTCCTCGGCGGCAGCCTCACCGGCACCCGCGTCGCCGACCTCTACGCCGGCTCCGGCGCCGTCGCCCTGGAGGCCCTCTCCCGCGGCGCCGCCCACGCCCTCCTCGTCGAGGCCGACGCCCGAGCCGCCCGCACGATCCGCGACAACATCCGCACCCTCGGCCTCCCCGGCGCCGAGGCACGTACCGGAAAAGCGGAGCAAATCGTCGCGGGCCCACCCCCAACTGCCCCCTACGACCTGGTCTTTCTCGATCCGCCGTACGCCGTCTCCGACGACGATCTTCGGGAGATACTGCTCACACTCCGTGCCGGGGGCTGGCTCGCGGACGAAGCGCTCGTCACCGTGGAACGCAGCACCAGAGGCGGCGAATTCCGGTGGCCGGACGGCTTCGAGGGGCTGAGGTCCCGTCGCTACGGCGAAGGCACGTTTTGGTACGGTCGCGCCGCCTTGAACACCACCCTCACGTGCGACGACGCACGATGACCGGACCGGAGAGCGAGGGACTTCCCGTGCGCCGCGCAGTCTGTCCGGGGTCGTTCGACCCCATCACCAACGGCCACCTCGACATCATCGCCCGAGCCTCCAAGCTCTACGACGTCGTGCACGTCGCGGTGATGATCAACCAGTCCAAGAAGGGACTGTTCGAGGTCGAGGAGCGGATCAAGCTGATCCGCGAGGTCACGGCCGAGTTCGGCAACGTCGAGGTGGAGGCGTTCCACGGCCTCCTCGTCGACTTCTGCAAGCAGCGCGACATCCCGGCCATCGTGAAGGGCCTGCGCGCCGTCAGCGACTTCGACTACGAGCTGCAGATGGCCCAGATGAACAACGGCCTGTCCGGCGTCGAGACGCTCTTCGTGCCGACCAACCCGACGTACAGCTTCCTGTCGTCCTCCCTGGTCAAGGAGGTCGCGGCCTGGGGCGGCGACGTCTCGCACCTGGTTCCGCCGCAGGTCCACGAGGCACTGACGGAGCGCCTTCCCAAGAAGTGACACGCACGCGCGAGTTGGGCTTACAGTCGTCTCGTCCGTCTCAACAACCCTCTGACGAGAACGAGAGAGTGGCGAGCACACGGTGGACGTGCAGAAGAAGCTCGACGACATCGTCGGCACGGTCGGCGGGGCGCGCTCGATGCCCATGTCGGCCTCGTGCGTGGTCAACCGCGCCGACCTGCTCGCGATGCTCGAGGAGGTGCGCCAGGCGCTGCCCGGCTCCCTCGCGCAGGCCCAGGAGCTGATCGGCGGCCGCGAGCAGATGGTCGAGCAGGCCCACGCGGAGGCCGAGCGGATCATCGAGAGCGCACGCGCCGAGCGCAGCACCCTGATCGCCGACACGGAGATCGCCCGCCAGGCCCAGGCCGAGGCCGACCGGATCCTCGCCGAGGCCCGGCAGGAGGCCGAGGAGATCAAGGCGGAGGCCGACGACTACGTCGACTCCAAGCTGGCCAACTTCGAGGTCGTGCTCAACAAGACGCTCGGCTCGGTCGGCCGCGGCCGCGAGAAGCTGCTCGGCACCGGGCCCGGCCTCGACGCGGAGGGCTACGAGGACGAGGACGCCCCCGAGCGCAGCCACGACCCGGAGACGCTGCGCCGCGACGCGGACGCCTACGTGGACACCAAGCTCGGCGCCTTCGAGGCGGTGCTCGCCAAGACCCTGGAGGCCGTCGGCAAGGGCCGCCAGAAGCTGCACGGCCGGATCGCCACCGACGACCTCGGCACGCTGACCGGGGACGGCGAGGGCCAGGCGCACACCAGCGACGCCGACTACCTCGCGGGCCTCGCCGAGATCGGCGCCCAGGACCAGCGGCCGGCCGCCCCGCAGGCGCCCCAGGCCCCGCCGATGCAGGTCCCGCAGATCCCCGCGCAGGCCCCCGAGCCCGCGCCCGCGTACGCGCAGCAGGGCCAGGACCCGTACGGCTACCAGCAGCAGCCCTTCGCCGCGCAGCAGGACGCGTACGGCGGCTACCAGCAGGACCCGTACGCCGCGTATCAGCAGGACCCGTACGCGTACCAGGCACAGCAGGCCCAGCAGCAGGACCCGTACGGATACCAGCAGCAGGCACAGCAGCCGCAGCAGCAACAGCAGCAGGCGCAGGACGGGGCGCTCGACGAGACGAGCCTCTTCGACACCAGCATGATCAGCCTGGAGCAGATGCGGCACTACGAGCAGGGGCGCTGAGCGCGCGCCTGCCCGCTCCGGGGGCAGATTGGGCCGTGAGCGAAAGGTCCAGTACCCTGGTTCTTCGGTCGCGCGTACACGTGCGTTCCGAGCTGCCCGGAACGACAAGGGCGGCAACCCCCCCAGAGCTTCGAAGAACGAAAGCAGGATCGGCCCTGAGTACGCATCTCGACCACCGCAACCCGTTCGTGTTCGATACGCACGAGCTGGGTCGGCGTCCGGGTGCCATGCAGCGGTTGTCCCGCACGATCGACGCTCCCAAGGAGTTCGGTCTCCTGGGGGTCATCGAGGTGCCGGAAGGCGCCCCGGTGGAGCTCGAGCTCCGTCTGGAGTCGGTCATGGAAGGGGTGCTTGTCACAGGCACCGCCCGTGCATCGGCGAAGGGGGAGTGCGTAAGGTGTCTGGAGCCGCTCGTCCAAGAGGTCGACGCGGACTTCCAGGAGATGTTCTCGTACCCTGACGCCGACGACCGGGGCCGTCCCAAGGACGACGCCGGCGACGACGCCGAGGACGACGAGGACAGGCTCTTTCTCGAGGACGGCCTGTTCGACCTCGAGCCGGTGCTGCGCGATGCGGTGGTGCTCGCACTGCCGATGCAGCCGGTGTGCCAGGAAGACTGTGAGGGTCTGTGCTCCGAGTGCGGAGTGCGTCTCGCGGACGAGCCGGGCCACCACCACGACGCCGTCGACATCCGTTGGGCGGCTTTGCAGGGACTCGCTGAATCCATCCAGGACGGCGAGAAGGACGAGATGAGCGGCGCCGAAGCGGAAGCGGGCGTCGACGAGAAGCAGGAGAAGTAGCCGTGGCTGTTCCGAAGCGGAAGATGTCGCGCAGCAACACGCGCCACCGCCGGTCGCAGTGGAAGGCTGCGGTCCCCACCCTGGTTTCGTGTGAGCGTTGCCAGGAGCCCAAGCAGCAGCACATCGCGTGCCCGTCTTGCGGCACCTACAACAAGCGCCAGGTCCTCGAGGTCTGAGCGGCTGGTGAGAGGCACAGTGTCGAGCCCCAAGAAGGCGGATGACGCCAAGAAAAAGGTGGACACGACAGCCTCGTCCCACACGCTTCTGGAAGGGCGGCTCGGGTACAAGCTCGAGTCCGCCCTTCTGGTGCGTGCGCTGACACACCGTTCGTACGCGTACGAGAACGGTGGCCTGCCGACGAACGAACGCCTGGAATTCCTCGGCGACTCGGTCCTCGGCCTCGTGGTCACCGACACGCTCTACCGCACCCACCCCGACCTGCCGGAAGGCCAACTGGCCAAGCTGCGGGCCGCGGTGGTCAATTCGCGTGCACTGGCGGAGGTCAGCCGCGGGCTCGACCTGGGCTCCTTCATCCGGCTCGGCCGGGGCGAAGAGGGCACGGGCGGCCGGGACAAGGCGTCGATCCTCGCCGACACCCTCGAAGCGGTGATCGGTGCGGTGTACCTGGACCAGGGTCTGGACGCGGCGGGCGAGCTCGTCCACCGCCTTTTCGACCCGCTGATCGAGAAGTCCTCGAATCTGGGTGCCGGCCTGGACTGGAAGACCAGTCTCCAGGAGCTGACGGCGACCGAAGGGCTCGGTGTTCCCGAGTACCTGGTCTCCGAGACCGGCCCGGACCACGAGAAGACCTTCACTGCTGCCGCCCGCGTCGGAGGCGTCTCGTACGGCACCGGCACCGGCCGCAGCAAGAAGGAAGCGGAGCAGCAGGCCGCCGAGTCCGCGTGGCGTGCGATTCGCGCCGCGGCGGACGAGAAGGCCGCTGCCGCCGGGGTCGAGACGGCCCCCGGAGCGTAACCGCTCCGCTTCCTGAGCCCGTCCTTGTCGGTCCGACCGGCGGGGGCGGGCTTCGTATGTCCCTACATGGCTGGAGGTCCGACGTGCCGGAGTTGCCCGAGGTCGAGGTCGTGCGGCGGGGGCTCGAGCGGTGGGTGGCGCACCGGACCGTCGCGGCCGTCGACGTGCTGCACCCGCGGGCCGTGCGCCGGCACGTCGCGGGCGGGGAGGACTTCGCTCGGCGGCTCGAGGGGCTGACCATCGGCGAGCCGAGCCGGCGCGGCAAGTATCTGTGGCTGCCGCTGGAGGGCACGCACCAGTCCGTCCTCGCGCACCTGGGCATGAGCGGGCAGCTCCTCGTGCAGCCGCACGAGGCGCCCGACGAGAAGCATCTGCGCATCCGTGTCCGCTTCGACGACGACCTGGCCACGGAGCTGCGCTTCGTCGACCAGCGCACCTTCGGCGGGCTCTCGCTGCACGACAACGACGACAACGGGCTGCCCGACGTCATCGCGCACATCGCCCGCGACCCGCTCGACCCGCTCTTCGACGACGCCGCGTTCCACACCGCCCTGCGCGCGAAGCGCAGCACCATCAAGCGCGCCCTGCTCGACCAGTCGCTGATCAGCGGCGTCGGCAACATCTACGCGGACGAGGCGCTGTGGCGCGCCAAGCTGCACTACGAGCGCCCCACGTCGACGTTCACACGCCCCCGCACGGCCGAACTCCTCGGCCACGTAAGGGACGTGATGAACGCGGCGCTGAGCGTCGGCGGCACCAGCTTCGACTCCCTGTACGTGAACGTGAACGGGGAGTCGGGCTACTTCGAGCGGTCCCTCGACGCGTACGGGCGTGAGGGGCTGCCCTGCCGGCGATGCGGGACGCCGATGCGCAGGCGCCCGTGGATGAACCGGTCCAGCTACTACTGCCCGCGCTGCCAGCGCCCGCCGCGCATCGCGCCCTAGTCGCCGGTCAGTAGCCGAAGTCCTGTGTCCACCAGGGGCCGCCCGAGCCGAAGTGGACGCCGACGCCGAGGGTCTTGAAGTCGCAGTTCAGGATGTTCGCCTTGTGGCCGGGGCTGTTCATCCACGCGTCCATGACCGACTGCGCGTTGGCCTGGCCGCGGGCGATGTTCTCGCCGCCGAGGTCCGTGATGCCGGCCTTCTTGGCGCGGTCCCAGGGCGACGCCCCGTCCGGGTCGGTGTGGTCGAAGAAGTCCCGCGCGGCCATGTCGTCGCTGAACGCCGTGGCGAGCGCGGCGAGGCCGCTGTCCGCCGTCACGGGGGAGCACCCCACCTTGGAGCGCTCCCGGTTGACGAGGGAGAGGACCTGCGCGGCGGCCGCCTTCTCCGACGTGCTCGCGGCGCTGCCCGCCGAGCCGCCCGCGGGCGCCTGGGTCCGCGTGGGCCTCGCCGGGGCGGTGGTGGCCGGGGCGGCGCTCTTCGTGCGCGTATCGCCGTCCGACGCGGGGCGGGACGTCCGCGGTGCCTTCGACGGCTTCTTGGCCGGTGCGGACGACGACGCGGAGGTGGACGGGGAGGCGGAGGGCGTGGCGCGTTCGGTGTCGCGGCTGGCCGCGGAGGGCGCCCGGTCGTCGATCTCGCCGCCGGTGCCGCCCTGCGTCGACACGTCGGGGGAGTCGGCGGCCTCGACCTTGCTGCCGCCGCCGTCGCCGAGCTTGAAGCCGCTGCCGCCCGGGATCAGGCCCGTGGTCACGGCGACCGCGCCCATCGCGACGGCCGCGGATGCGCCCAGCAGGCCGGTGCGCAGCGGGACGCCGTCCCGGCGCTTGCGGTGGTGGGAGGCACCGGTCCTGGGCGCGGTCGGCGACGTCGGGGGCGGCGGGTACTCCGCGTAGCCCTGCGCGAAGTCGCTCGCGTGCGGGCGGCTCGCGGCGGAGCGTCGGTGGCGTCCCATGTCCTGGCCTTCCTCGTCCTCTTGGTCCTCGCGGTCGTCACTGTGGTGCCTGCTTCTCACCCGTACGAGTGAGGTTCGATGGTCGGGGACGCTACCCCAACTCCCCAGGGGACGAAGTGCTCCGAGTGCTTTTGGCCGGTTAGCGTGCACCCATGAACGAAGAAGTACGGCTGACCGCGTGGGTGCGCGGACGCGTCCAACGTGTGGGTTTTCGGTGGTTCACCCGTGCACGTGCTCTGGAGATCGGCGGCCTGAGTGGCTTTGCTCTCAATCTCGACGACGGGCGTGTCCAAGTGGTCGCCGAGGGGCCCCGCGACAACGCCCAGCAACTGCTCGACTGGCTCCACGGCGACGACACACCCGGCCGCGTCGACGGAGTGACTGAGATCTGGGACACGCCCCGCGGCGGCTACGACGGGTTTGCCATTCGCTGAACCGTCACCGCAGGCGGGCGCGGGGGAGGGGGCGGCGAACGTGCCGCGGGCACCCGCCTCGGGCAGAAACGCCCTGGTGGTTGCCAAGAACGGGGACTCGTGGCAGGCTCCCCGGCAACGGATGATCTCTACGCCCCCGGGCCCCGGACGTGAGGCCGCACCGCAGGTTCTGCGGCGTGAAGCCCCCGGTTTGCCCGCCAATACGGGGCGTGATCGTGTTGACCGTCAAACTTTTTGGTGAGACTCTGGAAGTCCCCGCGCACCTTAGCTGTTTGGCATGTGAGAACGGCAGCAAAACAAGAAGTGCCAAGCACCGCGGGTGCGATTCCCTCACGACCCACACCGATTCGGTCGGTCACTCAGTGTGGAGGACCATCCATCATGGCAAAGGCGCTTCTCGGTTACGTCGGCGGCAGCGACCCGCGACTTCTCGCCGAGATGCGACGGCTCCAGCAGCGCGTCCAGGACCTTGAATCCGAGCTCGGCCGGATCCAGGCCGAGAACGACGCGCTCGCGGCTGCCGCTTCTCACGACGCTCACTTCGAGGTCGACGTACCCCAGGCGGAGCCTGCGCTCACCTGACCACCCCCAGCGACGTAGGTGGTCGGGCTGCCAGTCACCAGCCGCTCGACAGTGACACAAGGGACGCTTCGGCGTCCCTTTTTTCTTCCGGGCGCCCCCGCGCACCGCTGACTTCACGCCCGGTTTCCCCGACGTTCTTCATGTCTGATGTGCCCTGCATGTTCATGGGTGAAACCGCGGGTTCATGGAGTGAGACAGGGGTGGCCGGTAGAGTCCGACGGCGTGCACCTCAAGGCCCTGACCCTGCGTGGGTTCAAATCGTTCGCCTCGGCCACCACCTTGCGGTTCGAGCCGGGCATCACCTGCGTCGTGGGTCCCAACGGTTCCGGCAAGTCCAATGTCGTGGACGCGCTCAGTTGGGTCATGGGCGAGCAGGGCGCCAAATCGCTGCGCGGCGGCAAGATGGAGGACGTCATCTTCGCCGGCACCACCGGGCGGCCACCGCTCGGCCGCGCCGAGGTCTCCCTCACCATCGACAACTCCGACGGCGCGCTGCCCATCGAGTACGCCGAGGTCACCATCACGCGGATCATGTTCCGCAACGGCGGCAGCGAGTACCAGATCAACGGCGACACGTGTCGACTTCTCGACATCCAGGAGCTGTTGTCGGACTCCGGCATCGGGCGCGAGATGCACGTCATCGTCGGGCAGGGCCAGCTCGACGGCGTGCTGCACGCCGACCCCATGGGCCGCAGGGCCTTCATCGAGGAGGCCGCCGGCGTCCTCAAGCACCGCAAGCGCAAGGAGAAGGCGCTGCGGAAGCTGGACGCGATGCAGGCCAACCTCTCCCGCGTACAGGACCTCACCGAAGAGCTGAGGCGGCAGCTGAAGCCGCTGGGCAGACAGGCCGCCGTCGCGCGCCGCGCCGCCGTCATCCAGGCCGACCTGCGCGACGCGCGGCTGCGGCTGCTCGCCGACGATCTCGTACGGCTGCGGGGTGCGCTCAGCGCGGAGGTCGCGGACGAGGCGGAGCTGAAGCGGCGCAAGGCAGCGGCCGAGGACGAGCTGAAGAAGGCGCAGCTGCGCGAGGGGCATCTGGAGGACGCGGTCAGGCAACTGACGCCGCGGCTCCAGCGCGCGCAGCAGTCCTGGTACGAGCTGTCGCAGCTCGCCGAGCGGGTGCGCGGGACCGTTTCGCTCGCCGACGCGCGGGTCAAGAGCGCCACGGCCGCGCCCGCCGAGGAGCGGCGCGGGCGCGACCCGGAGGAGCTGGAGCGCGAGGCCGCGCGGGTGCGCGAGCAGGAGGCCGAGCTGGAGGCCGCGCTCGAGGCGGCGCAGATCGCCCTCGACGAGACGGTCGCCCACCGCTCCGAGCTCGAGCGGGAGTTGGCGGTGGAGGAGCGCCGCCTCAAGGACGTCGCGCGGGCCATCGCCGACCGCCGCGAGGGCCTCGCCCGCCTCCAGGGCCAGGTCAACGCCGCCCGCTCCCGGGCGGCCTCCGCGCAGTCCGAGATCGACCGGCTCGCCGCGTCCCGTGACGAGGCGCAGCGGCGGGCGGAAGCGGCGCAGGAGGAGTACGAGCAGCTGAAGGCCGAGGTCGACGGGCTCGACGCCGGGGACGAGGAGCTGTCCGCGCGGCACGAGGAGGCCAAGGCGGCGCTCGCGGACGCGGAGGCCGCGCTGAGCGCCGCGCGGGAGGCCGCCACGTCGGGGGAGCGCAAGCGGGCGGCGCTCGCGGCCCGGCACGAGGCGCTCGCGCTCGGGCTGCGGCGCAAGGACGGAACGGGCGCGCTGCTCGACGCGAAGGAGCGCCTCGCGGGGCTCCTCGGCCCCGCCGCCGAACTCCTCTCGGTGACCCCCGGCTACGAGGTGCCGATCGCGGCGGCCTTCGGCGCGGCGGCCGACGCGATCGCGGTGACCACGCCCACCGCCGCCGCAGAAGCGATCCGCCTCCTGCGCAAACAGGACGGGGGGCGGGCGTCGCTGCTGCTGGCGGGCGACCCTGGGGCCCCCGGCGGCACGGCTTCGTACGGCTCCGGCGGCGCCCCGGACGCGTACCGCTCCGGATCCCGGCCCTCCGACCCGGGCACGGAAACGCACCGGCCCGACGGCCCCCCGGCCGCCGCCGACCTCGTGCGCGGGCCCGACGAGTTGATGCCCGCCGTGCGGCGGCTGCTGCGCGACGTCGTCGTCGTGGGGACGCTCGAGGATGCCGAGGACCTGGTGTACGCGCGGCCCGAGTTGACCGCCGTGACCGCCGAAGGGGATCTGCTCGGGGCGCACTTCGCGCAGGGCGGCTCCGCGGGCGCGCCCAGCCTGCTGGAGGTGCAGGCCTCCGTGGACGAGGCCGCCGCCGAGCTGGAGGAGTTGGACGCGCGCTGCGAGGCGTGGGCCGAGGAGCAGCACGCGGCGGCCGAGCGCCGCACCGAGTGCGCGGCCCTGGTCGAGGAGTTGGGGCAGCGGCAGCGGGCGACGGAGCGCGAGCGATCGGGCCGCGCCCAGCAGCTCGGCCGCCTCGCGGGACAGGCCCGCGGCGCCGCCGGTGAGGCCGAGCGCAGCGCCGCCGCGGCGGCCAAGGCGCAGGACGCGCTGGAGAAGGCCGTCCAGGACGCCGAGGAGCTGGCCGAGCGGCTCGCCGTGGCCGAGGAGCAGCCGGCGGACGAGGAGCCGGACACGTCCGTGCGGGACCGGCTGTCCGCCGACGGGGCCAACGCGCGGCAGACGGAGATGGAGGCGCGCCTCCAGGTCCGTACGCACGAGGAGCGGGTCAGGGGCCTCGCGGGCCGCGCCGACTCGCTGGACCGCGCCGCCCGCGCCGAGCGGGACGCCCGCGCGCGGGCCGAGCGGCAGCGCGCCCGCCGCCGCTACGAGGCCGCCGTCGCCGAGGCCGTCGCCTCCGGCGCCCGCCAGCTGCTCGCCCACGTGGAGGTGTCGATCACCCGCGCCGACGAGGAGCGCACCCTCGCCGAGCGCGCGAAGGCGGCCCGTGAGCAGGAGCTGGCCGCCGAGCGGGCGCGCGGTCGCGAGCTCAAGGAAGAACTCGACAAGCTGACGGATTCGGTCCACAAGGGCGAGGTACTCGGCGCCGAGAAGCGGCTGCGGATCGAGCAGCTGGAGACCAAGGCGCTGGAGGAACTCGGTGTCGAACCGGCGGGGCTCGTCGCGGACTACGGTCCTGACCAGCCCGTGCCGCCCTCGCTCCCCGCCGAGGGCGAGGAGCTGCCGGAGGACCCGGAGCACCCGCGCAACAAGCCCCGCCCGTTCGTCCGTTCGGAGCAGGAGAAGCGGCTGAAGTCCGCGGAGCGCGCGTATCAGCAGCTCGGAAAGGTCAACCCGCTGGCCCTGGAGGAGTTCGCGGCGCTCGAGGAGCGCCACAACTTCCTCAGTGAGCAGCTGGAGGACCTGCGCAAGACCCGGGCCGATCTGCTTCAAGTGGTGAAGGAGGTCGACGAGCGCGTCGAGCAGGTCTTCACGGAGGCCTACCGGGACACCGCGCGCGAGTTCGAGGGCGTCTTCAGCCGGCTGTTCCCCGGCGGCGAGGGGCGGCTCGTCCTGACCGACCCGGAGAACATGCTCACGACGGGTGTCGACGTCGAGGCCCGGCCGCCGGGCAAGAAGGTCAAGCGGCTCAGCCTGCTCTCGGGCGGCGAGCGCTCGCTGACCGCGGTGGCGCTCCTGGTCTCCATCTTCAAGGCGCGGCCCAGCCCGTTCTACGTGATGGACGAGGTCGAGGCCGCCCTCGACGACACCAATCTGCAGCGCCTGATCCGCATCATGCAGGAGCTGCAGGAGGCCTCGCAGCTCATCGTGATCACGCACCAGAAGCGCACGATGGAGGTCGCCGACGCGCTGTACGGGGTCTCCATGCAGGGCGACGGGGTGTCGAAGGTCATCAGCCAGCGGCTGAGCTAGCCGCCGCGCGCACCTCACCTAGCAGTGTTCAAGCCTTGAACGCATCACGACACGCCCACGCCTGAAATTAACAGCACCCGAAGTATTGACTTCAAAACATGAAGGCATAGTCTCTGCAACGTTGCTTTTACCTTCAGGTGGTGGGCGGCGTGAACCTGTGCGCCACTGGAATCACATCTGAAGGGCTCGCCCCCACCCCCGGCAGCGCAGCCGGTGGCCCGAGGAGTACATGTGACCAGCAGTACGGCCCCCAAGTCCGGAGCCCGGGAAGCCAGGCCCGAGCATCTGAGCCATGTCATCTTCATCGCGGCGGCCGCCGCGATGGGCGGTTTCCTCTTCGGCTACGACAGTTCCGTGATCAACGGCGCGGTCGAGGCCATCCGTGACCGGTACGACATCGGGTCTGCCGCGCTCGCTCAGGTCATCGCCATCGCCCTGATCGGCTGCGCCATCGGCGCCGCCACCGCGGGCCGCATCGCCGACCGCATCGGCCGCATCCGTTGTATGCAGATCGCGTCCGTGCTGTTCACCATCAGCGCCGTCGGTTCGGCGCTGCCCTTCGCGATCTGGGACCTCGCCTTCTGGCGGATCATCGGCGGCTTCGCCATCGGCATGGCCTCCGTGATCGGCCCGGCGTACATCGCCGAGGTCGCCCCGCCCGCCTACCGCGGCCGGCTCGGCTCCTTCCAGCAGGGCGCCATCGTCATCGGCATCGCCGTCTCGCAGCTCGTCAACTACGCGCTGCTCCAGGCGGCGGGCGGCAACCAGCGCGGCACCCTGATGGGCCTCGAGGCCTGGCAGGTCATGCTCGGCGTGATGGTCATCCCGGCCGTCCTCTACGGTCTGCTCTCCTTCGCGATCCCCGAGTCGCCGCGCTTCCTGATCTCCGCCGGCCGCGTCGACCGCGCCAAGCAGGTCCTCGAGGAGGTCGAGGGCAAGGAGGTCGACCTCGACGCCCGCGTCGCCGAGATCCAGCACGCCATGCGCAGCGAGCACAAGTCCACGTTCAAGGACCTGCTCGGCGGCAGCTTCTTCTTCAAGCCGATCGTCTGGATCGGTATCGGCCTCTCGGTCTTCCAGCAGTTCGTCGGCATCAACGTCGCGTTCTACTACTCCTCGACGCTGTGGCAGTCGGTCGGTGTCGACCCGACGGACTCGTTCTTCTACTCGTTCACGACGTCGATCATCAACATCATCGGTACGGTCATCGCGATGATCTTCGTCGACCGGATCGGCCGCAAGCCGCTGGCCCTGATCGGTTCGGTCGGCATGGTGATCGGTCTGGCCCTGGAGGCCTGGGCGTTCAGCTACGACCTGGTGGACGGCAAGCTGCCGGCGACGCAGGGCTGGGTCGCCCTGGTGGCGGCGCACTTCTTCGTCCTCTTCTTCGCCCTGTCGTGGGGTGTCGTCGTCTGGGTCTTCCTCGGCGAGATGTTCCCGAACAACATCCGCGCCGCGGCGCTCGGTGTGGCCGCATCGGCCCAGTGGATCGCCAACTGGGCGATCACCGCGAGCTTCCCGTCGCTGTCCGACTGGAACCTCTCCGGCACGTACGTGATCTACACGATCTTCGCCGCGCTCTCCATCCCCTTCGTGCTCAAGTTCGTGAAGGAGACGAAGGGCAAGGCGCTGGAGGAGATGGGCTGACGCCCAGCGCCTCCCACGAACCCGGGGAGATGGGCTCAAGTCCCCGCTGCCATCTCCCCGCTGCCGTCACTGCCCCGGCTGATCGACCTACGACTGGTCCTTCAGCCGGGGCAGTACGTTTTCGCAGTACAGCTGGAGGCTGCGGCGCCCCTCGTCCAGGGGCATGCCGCCGGACAGCGGGTGCAGGACGTAGTTGTCGAGCCCCTGCGCCAGGCACTCGTCGGGCGTGAGCACCCGGTAGACGCCCTCGGCACGCAGCTCGTCCACGGTGCCCGCGCCCGACTTCACCGCCGACTTGATGTCCCCCGACTGCCACGACGCGTAGGTCCGCGCCTCGTGCAGGAAGTGCTTCCCGTGCGTGGCCCAGGTGCGGTCCGGGTCCTCGGAGATGTGCAGGAGCGGGGTGACCTTGCCCGGCATCATGGTCCAGCCCTCGGTCCCGTACTCCTGAAGGCGCTCGTTGTAGTACGACTCCAGCTCGGGCAGGTGGGCGCTCGGGAAGAAGGGGAGCCCGAGGCGGGCCGCCCGGCGCGCCGCGGCCTGCGAGGAGCCGCCGACCAGGAGCAGCGGATGCGGCTGGGTGAAGGGGCGGGGCGTGACGCGGACCCGCCGCCCGCGGAACTCGAACTCCTCGCCGGTCCACGCCTTGAGCAGCGTCTCGAGCAGCTCGTCCTGGAGCTTGCCGCGCCGCTTCCACTCGACGTCGAACTGGGCGTACTCCTCCGGCCGGTAGCCGATCCCGGAGACCGTCACGAGCCGCCCGCCGCTGAGCAGGTCGAGTACGGCGATGTCCTCCGCGAGCCGGAGCGGGTCGTGCAGCGGGCCGATGATCGCGGAGACGGTGACGGCGATCCGTTTCGTGGCGCCGAGGACCGCGCCCGCGAAGGTGAAGGGGGAGGGCAGCCAGTTGTTGGCGACGCCGTGGTGCTCCTCGGTCTGCACCGTGTCGATGCCCCGTTCGTCGGCGTAGCGCGCCATCTCGACGGCCGCCTGGTAGCGGGCGGCGAGCGACTCGGGCGTGCCGGCGGGGTCGACGAGATTGAACCGTACGACGGACACGGGCATGAGAAGTCCCCCTTCACGCGGGCACGCGGGCTCTGGTGAAGGGGGACGGTAGCTGACGGGGCGTCAGGAAGCCATGGCCGCGGCGGGGTCGGGCTCCTCGGGGGCCTTCGTGGTGTCGGCCGGCTTGGGCAGCGCCAGGTACAGCAGGCCGGAGACGACGATCGTGACGATCCAGCCGAGGCCGTACTCACCCACGAAGTTGTTCGTGGCGAGCGGGCCGCTGAACCAGGAGGAGGACGTGAACAGCAGGCCGACGACCAGGCCGACCGCCCAGGCGACGCACGCGGCGGGGGAGAAGCCGCCCTTGTACCAGTAGGCGCTGGTGCGGGTCGTGTCGATCAGGGCCGCGCCGTCGTAGTGCTTGCGCTTGAACATGTCCGCGCCGAAGACGCCGACCCAGGCGGAGAAGGCGACCGCGAGCAGCGAGAGGAACGAGATGAACGAGCTCATGAAGCTCGTCGCGACCAGCATCAGGATCGCGCCGAAGACCAGCGAGATCACCGCGTTGATGGAGACGGCCCAGTGCCGCGGCACCTTGAAGCCGAGGGTCTGCGCGGTGAAGCCGGCCGAGTACATCGACATGGCGTTGATCAGCAGCATGCCGACCAGGGCGATCAGCAGGTACGGCACCGCGATCCACAGCGGCAGGATCTCGCCGAGGAACGAGACCGGGTCCTGCGCGCTGGCGAGGTCCGGAACGGAGACCGCCATGACGGAGCCCATCAGGACCATCGGGAGCACGACGATGCCGGCGCCGCCGATCGAGTTCCCCACGATGCCCTTCGTCGACGCGGTGCGCGGCAGGTAGCGCGTGAAGTCGGGGGAGGACGGGATCCAGCTGACGCCACCCGCGGCGATCATGCCGATGCCCGCGACCATCAGGGACGTCTTGCCCGCGGGCTGCCCGAAGACCTCGGACCAGTCGGTGTTGATGATCAGGTAGACGAGCACCAGGACCGAGAAGACGCCGAAGAGGTACGTCGCGTACTTGTTGCACATCTGCACGACGTTGATGCCGAGGCCCGAGATCGCGAACGTGGCGCACACGAACAGCAGCAGGGTGAGGATCACCAGGAAGTTGTTCTGCTTGATGCCGAACAGGATGTCCAGGACGGTGAGCACGGCGTACGCGCCGGTCACCGCGTTGATCGTCTCCCAGCCCCAGCGCGCGATCCAGATCAGCGAGCCAGGCAGCAGATTGCCGCGCTGGCCGAACACGGCGCGCGACAGCGCCATGCCGGGCGCGCCGCCGCGCTTGCCCGCGATGCCGATCAGGCCCACGAGCCCGTACGACACGATGGGCGCCGCGACGGCGACGCCGATGGCCTGCCAGAAGTTGAGCTTGTACTGGACGACGAGGCTCGCGCCCATCGTGAGCAACAGCACACTGATGTTGGCGGCGACCCAGGTCGGGAAGAGCTCGCGGGTCTTGGCTGTGCGCTCGGCGTCCGGGACGGGCTCGATGCCGCGTGTCTCCAGCGCGCCTTCGGCTTCGGCGGTCTTGCTCATGCGGTGGGGTTCCGTGCCTCTCGCTCGGCTCGGCCGTGGGGGCGGCGGGGAGCCGGTGGGGGTGGCGGGCCCGCGGGGTGGGCCCATGTGTGGCGGGTTGCCGTGATCGCGTTGGACTCTACGCGCGTTGACGCAACCACTGCCATCGTACTTTAGTCCGAGTCGAACCCATCAGAGTCCTTTGTCCTTCGTGGGAAGCTACGAACAGGGCCTCGATCGAGCCCATGACTGATACTGGACGGGTTATGGAAACCGTCATCCTTGCTGTAGTCATCGCCGTGGTCGTGCTCGGCGCGCTCGGCGGGCTCGTGGTCGGCAGCCGCAGGAAGAAGCAGCTGCCTCCGCCCCCGCCCTCGGCGCCCGACATCACCGCCGCCCCGCCCACCGAGCCGCACGTCGGCGAAGAGGCCGAGACGCCGCGCGACGAAGCGCGGCGCACGATCGAAGAGGTCGACCTCCCGACGGCCGAGCCGACCGTCGAGGAGGAGCCCGAGGCCCCGGCCGCCGAGGAGCCCGCCGCCCCCGAGGTCGAGGTTCCGGAACCCACCGCGGGCCGCCTGGTGCGGCTCCGCGCCCGCCTTTCCCGGTCGCAGAACGCGCTCGGCAAGGGCCTGCTCACCCTCCTGTCCCGCGAGCACCTCGACGAGGACACGTGGGAGGAGATCGAGGACACGCTGCTCACCGCCGACGTCGGCGTGCAGCCCACCCAGGAGCTGGTCGAGAACCTGCGCGAGCGCGTCAAGGTGCTCGGCACCCGCACGCCCGACGAGCTGCGCGCGCTGCTCCGCGAGGAGCTCCTGAAGCTCGTCGTCCCCGAGTTCGACCGCACCGTGAAGACGGAGAACGTCGCGACCGAGGGCACGACGCCCGGCATCGTGATGGTCGTCGGCGTCAACGGCACCGGCAAGACCACCACCACGGGCAAGCTCGCCCGTGTGCTCGTCGCCGACGGCAAGAACGTGGTGCTCGGCGCCGCCGACACCTTCCGCGCGGCCGCCGCCGACCAGCTCCAGACCTGGGGCGAGCGGGTCGGTGCCCGCACCGTGCGCGGCCCCGAGGGCGGCGACCCGGCCTCCATCGCGTTCGACTCCGTCAAGGAGGGCATCGAGGAGGGCGCCGACGTCGTCCTCATCGACACCGCGGGCCGGCTGCACACCAAGACCGGCCTGATGGACGAGCTCGGCAAGGTCAAGCGGGTCGTGGAGAAGCACGCGCCGCTCGACGAGGTGCTGCTCGTGCTCGACGCGACGACGGGGCAGAACGGTCTGGTGCAGGCGCGCGTGTTCGCCGAGGTCGTCGACATCACGGGCATCGTGCTGACCAAGCTGGACGGCACGGCCAAGGGCGGCATCGTCGTGGCCGTGCAGCGGGAGCTGGGCGTGCCGGTCAAGCTCGTCGGGCTCGGCGAGGGGCCGGACGACCTGGCGCCGTTCGAGCCGGAGGCGTTCGTGGATGCGCTTATCGGCGAGTAGACGCTTCGCTTCGGCGCGGGAGGCCGCGGTCGGGCTGCTCTGGATCGGAGCAGTGCGGCTGCGGCTTTTTCGTGGCCCCTTTGCGCCTACGCGGACGGTGAGCGGTGCGCCACGTAGGCCAGGGTGCCGAGCAGCAGCCGTGCCTGTGGTGGCTGGTTCGCCGTGTCCAGGGACGGCGGGCGCAGCCACGTCGTCGGGCCGAGGCCGCCGCGGTCGGACGGGGGCGCCGTGACGTACGCGCCCGCGCCCAGCGCGTGCAGGTCGAGGGCCGCGTCGTCCCAGCCCGTCCGGTAGAGCAGCGTGGGCAGTTCGGCGGCTGCGCCGGGGGCCACGAAGAAGTGGGCGCGGCCCTCCGGGGTGGCGACGACCGGGCCGAGGGGCAGGCCCATGCGCTCCAGGCGGATGAGCGCGCGCCGCCCGGCGGCTTCCGGCACATCGATGACGTCGAAGGCCCGGCCCACCGGCAGCAGTACCGCGGCCCCGGGGAACCGGCCCCAGGACTCGGTCACCTCGTCGAGCGTGGCCCCCGCCTTCACCACGGCGTCCGGGTCGAGGGGGTGCGCCCCGGGGGCCGGGCAGCCGGCCTTCCCGCAGGAGCACGCCGAGCCGACGGCGCGGGCGCCGGGCACCACGTCCCAGCCCCAGAGTCCGGTGTACTCCGCCACCGTGGTGCAGTCCGAAGCGCGGCCGGACGTGCGGCCGCGGCGACGTGAGCCGGAGCGCATCTCGCGCATGCCGCCGATCGTGAAGCCCATGCCCCCTCCAACACATCCTGCGCGCCGGTGGTTACGTGGCGGAATCGGATCGTTACCCGACGCGCACGCTACTCCGAGTGAACCGGAGCCGTGTGACATTCGGGGTGGTGCGCCCCGTGTCGTGCGCCCCCGTCCACCCTGGTCCGCCTACTTCCGGCTGTCCTATGTCAAGTGAATCGCGTGCGAGCCCAACTGAGTTCATTCGAAGGGGTGGCGAATGGTGGCGTTTCAGTGTTCGCCCTCGCCGGAGGGGTGATCGTAGGATTACTTTCAGTGCATGAGCCCTGGGGGTCAGTGCACCCGTGGGTATGCCGGAGGCAAGTCGGTTTCCTGTTCGAGGAGTGACAACTGCCGGACGGGAAGCCTGGTTTGACGGCATCCTGGTAGGGCTTGCGGGCAAGAGTGTGGAGAACGGCGGACGACGGAACTTCACACGCGGCGTCTTAGATGGCTTCAGGGATGGGGGCGTTCCAGTGGGCGGCAGCGGCGGTAGCGTCACGAACGCTGAGAAGCGCCCGAACGAACTGCTCGGTTCGTGGTTCGTGCGCAGCGGCTGGTCCAAGGGTGAGCTGGCGCGCCAAGTGAACCGCAGGGCCCGGCAGTTGGGTGCGAACCACATCTCGACGGACACCTCCCGCGTGCGCCGATGGCTCGACGGGGAGAACCCGCGCGAGCCGATCCCCAGGATCCTCAGCGAGCTGTTCTCCGAGCGCTTCGGCTGCGTCGTCGCCGTCGAGGACCTCGGCCTGCGCGCCGCGCACCAGGCCCCGTCGGTCTCCGGCGTCGACCTGCCCTGGACCGCCCCCCAGACCGTGGCGCTCATCGGCGAGTTCTCCCGCAGCGACCTGATGCTCGCCCGCCGCGGTTTCCTCGGCAGCTCCCTCGCCCTCGCCGCGGGCCCCGCCCTGATCGAGCCGATGCAGCGCTGGCTGGTCCCCACCCCCGGCGGCGCGCAGGCCGGGTCCGAGCCGGAGTCCGCCGCCCAGCGCCGGGGGAACCGGCTGTCGAAGCCGGAGCTCGACCTCCTCGAGTCGACCACGGTGATGTTCCGCCAGTGGGACGCCCAGTGCGGCGGCGGCCTGCGCCGCAAGGCCGTCGTCGGCCAGCTGCACGAGGTGACCGACCTGCTGCAGGAGCCGCAGCCGGAGGAGACCACGAAGCGCCTGTTCAAGGTCGCCGCCGAACTCGCCGAGCTGGCGGGCTGGATGAGCTACGACGTCGGTCTCCAGCCCACCGCCCAGAAGTACTTCGTCCTCGCTCTGCACGCCGCCAAGGAGGCGGGCGACAAACCGCTCGGCTCGTACGTGCTGTCCAGCATGAGCCGCCAGATGATCCACCTCGGCCGGCCCGACGACGCGCTGGAGCTCATCCACCTCGCCCAGTACGGCAGTCGGGACTGCGCCAGCCCGCGCACCCAGTCCATGCTGTATGCGATGGAGGCCCGCGCGTACGCGAACATGGGGCAGCCCGGCAAGTGCAAGCGCGCCGTGCGGATGGCCGAGGACACGTTCACCGACGCCGACGACTGGGACGAGCCGGACCCCGACTGGATCCGCTTCTTCTCCGAGGCCGAACTGCACGGCGAGAACAGCCACTCGTACCGCGATCTCGCCTACGTCGCGGGCCGCAGCCCCACGTACGCGTCGATGGCGGAGCCCGTGATGGCCCGCGCGGTCGAGCTGTTCGGGAAGGACCCCGAGCACCAGCGCTCGTACGCGCTGAACCTGATCGGGATGGCCACGGTGCACCTGCTCCAGAAGGAGCCCGTGCAGTCCACGGTGCTCGCGGGGCAGGCCCTGGAGATCGCCAGGAAGGTCCGCTCCGAGCGCGTCAACACCCGCATCCGCAAGACCGTCGACAATGCGACACGCGACTTCGGTGACGTCGCCGAGGTCATCGACCTCACCGAGCAGCTCGCGCTGCACCTGCCCGAGACCGCCGAAGCCGCGGTCTGACGGGCGGGGGAGCACCCCAGAACCCCGGCCACGGCCACCGTCCCGAAACAGCCCGACTCGGCTCCCCTACGCCAGGTCATTCGGACGGAGGCCGTGGTCGGCCTGTTTCCGGCACTTCATGCATCCGTAACACCCGCGACCTCTTCGTCACTGCGGCGAAACATCGAGGGGCACCGGCGGAAACGGTGCTGCGCCAATGTCTGGCGCATAACCGGCCCCCGTGACGAGGAGACGCCGATGGCAGCAGCCATCACGCTGGCGGCAGACGCACCCACGCTGTCGCCCGCCAACACAGGCTTCATGTTGATCTGTTCCGCCCTGGTGATGCTGATGACGCCGGGCCTCGCCTTCTTCTACGGAGGCATGGTCCGCGTCAAGAGCACCCTGAACATGCTGATGATGAGCTTCATCAGTCTCGGGATCGTGACGATCCTGTGGGTGCTCTACGGCTTCTCCGTCGCGTTCGGCACCGACAAGGGCTCGCTGATCGGCTGGGACGGCGACTTCGTCGGGCTCAGCGGGATCGGCCTCACCCAGCTCTGGGACGGCTACACGATCCCGGTCTATGTCTTCGCCGTCTTCCAGCTGATGTTCGCCGTCCTCACGCCCGCGCTGATCAGCGGCGCGCTCGCGGACCGCGTGAAGTTCAGCGCGTGGGCGCTGTTCATCGCGCTGTGGGCCACGATCGTGTACTTCCCGGTCGCCCACTGGGTGTGGGGCACCGGCGGCTGGGCCTTCGACCTCGGCGTGATCGACTTCGCGGGTGGCACGGCCGTGCACATCAACGCCGGTGCCGCGGCGCTCGGCGTGATCCTCGTGATCGGCAAGCGCGTCGGCTTCAAGAAGGACCCGATGCGTCCGCACTCGCTGCCGTGGACGATGCTCGGCGCCGGCCTGCTGTGGTTCGGCTGGTTCGGCTTCAACGCCGGGTCCTGGCTCGGCAACGACGACGGCGTCGGCGCCCTGATGTTCATCAACACGCAGGTCGCGACCGCCGCCGCCATGCTCGCCTGGCTGATCTACGAGAAGATCCGGCACGGCGCGTGCACCTCGCTCGGCGCCGCCTCCGGTGCCGTCGCGGGCCTCGTCGCCATCACTCCTTCCGGTGGTTCCTGCTCGCCGCTCGGCGCGATCGCCATCGGCGCCATCGCCGGTGTGCTCTGCGCGATGGCCGTGGGCCTCAAGTACAAGTTCGGCTACGACGACTCGCTCGACGTCGTCGGCGTCCACCTGGTCGGCGGCGTCGTCGGCTCCCTGCTCGTCGGCTTCTTCGCCACGGGCGGCGGCCAGTCCGACGCGGCGGGCCTGTTCTACGGCGGCGGCCTCGACCAGTTCTGGAAGCAGTGCGCCGGGGTCGGCGGCGTCCTCGCCTACTCGCTGATCGTCTCCGCGGTCCTCGCCTTCGCCCTCGACAAGACCATCGGCATGCGGGTCAGCGAGGACGACGAGGTCTCCGGCATCGACCAGGCCGAGCACGCCGAGACCGCCTACGACTACAGCGGAGCGGGCGGCGGCAGCATGGCCCGCCAGGCGGTTCCCACCCCGGCAGGCGCGCAGGTTTCCCAGGACAAGGCCAAGGACAAGAAGGTCGACGCATGAAGCTGATCACCGCCGTCGTCAAGCCGCACCGGCTCGACGAGATCAAGGAAGCCCTCCAGGCCTTCGGGGTGCAGGGCCTGACCGTGACCGAGGCCAGCGGATACGGCCGTCAGCGCGGCCACACGGAGGTCTACCGCGGCGCCGAGTACACCGTCGACCTGGTACCCAAGATCCGTATCGAGGTCCTGGTGGAGGACGACGACGCCGAGCAACTGCTGGATGTCGTGGTGAAGGCCGCACGGACCGGCAAGATCGGGGACGGCAAGGTCTGGGCGGTCCCCGTCGAGACGGCCGTGCGGGTGCGCACCGGCGAACGCGGGCCGGACGCGCTGTAACGGACATGGACGGAAGCGGGAGTCGCCGGGTGACGAGCATGAACGACGTACGTGCTGATGCGGAGGACTCGGGATCCGGCGGCTATGCGGCGGCCCGGCTGCGCCTTCTCCAGGGGGAGGCGCGGTCCGGGCCGCCGCGCCGTGCCGCCCTCGCCGAGCTCACCGACGACTGGCTCGCCCAGCTGTTCGGGGGAGGGGTGCCCGGGGTCTCGCTCGTCGCGGTCGGCGGCTACGGGCGCGGCGAGCTCTCCCCGCGCAGCGACCTCGACCTGCTCCTGCTGCACGACGGCTCGGCGGACCCCGACGCGGTCGCGGCGCTCGCCGACCGCATCTGGTACCCGGTCTGGGACCTCGGTCTCGCCCTCGACCACTCCGTCCGCACGCCGGCGGAGGCCCGCAAGACCGCGGGCGACGACCTCAAGGTGCAGCTCGGGCTGCTCGACGCCCGGCACGTCGCCGGTGACCTCGGGCTCACGGCGGGGCTGCGCACTGCCGTGCTCGCGGACTGGCGCAACCAGGCGCCCAAGCGGCTGCCCGAACTGCGCGAGCTGTGCGAGGAACGGGCCGAGCGCCAGGGCGAGTTGCAGTTCCTCCTCGAACCCGACCTGAAGGAGGCGCGCGGCGGTCTGCGGGACGCCACCGCGCTGCGCGCCGTCGCCGCGTCCTGGCTCGCCGACGCGCCCCGCGAGGGCCTCGCCGAGGCGCGCCGCCGCCTCCTCGACGTACGGGACGCCCTGCATCTGGCGACCGGGCGGGCCACCGACCGGCTCGCGCTCCAGGAGCAGGACCAGGTCGCCGCCGAACTCGATCTGCTGGACGCCGACACGCTGCTGCGGCAGGTGTACGAGGCGGCGCGCACCATCGCGTACGCCAGCGACGTCACCTGGCGCGAGGTCGGGCGCGTCCTCAAGTCCCGGTCCTCCAGGCCCCGGCTGCGGTCCCTGCTCGGCGGCGGGAAGCAGGCGCCGGTCGAGAGGTCGCCGCTGGCCGAGGGCGTCGTCGAGATGGAGGGCGAGGTGGTGCTCGCCCGCGCCGCCAAGCCCGACCGCGACCCGGTGCTGCCACTGCGGGCCGCCGCTGCCGCCGCCCAGGCCGGCCTTCCGCTGTCGCTGCACGCGGTGCGCCGGATGGCGGCCGCCGCCCGCCCACTGTCCGCCCCCTGGCCCGCCGAGGCCCGCGAACAGCTGGTCACCCTGCTCGGCGCGGGCCGCCCGACCGTCGAGGTGTGGGAGGCCCTCGAGGCCGAGGGCCTGATCACCCGGCTGATCCCGGACTGGGAGCGGGTGCGGTGCAGGCCGCAGCGGAACGCCGTGCACACCTGGACCGTCGACCGGCACCTGGTCGAGACCGCCGTGCGGGCCGCCGAACTGACGCGCCGGGTGCACCGGCCCGACCTGCTGCTCGTCGCCGCGCTGCTGCACGACATCGGAAAGGGCTGGCCCGGCGACCACTCCGTCGCGGGCGAGGTCATCGCGCGGGACGTCGCCGCGCGGATCGGCTTCGACCGCGCCGACGTCGCCGTGCTCGCCTCCCTCGTACGGCACCACCTGCTGCTCATCGAGACCGCGACGCGGCGCGACCTGGAGGACCCGGCGACCGTGCGGTCCGTCGCGGACGCGGTCGGCTCGACCGGCACCCTCGAACTGCTGCACGCGCTGACCGAGGCGGACGCGCTGGCCACCGGGCCCGCCGCGTGGTCGGCCTGGCGGGGCTCGCTCGTCGCCGACCTGGTCAAGCGGGTCGCCGCGGTGCTCGCGGGCGACGAACCCGACGACCCGGACGACGCGGAGCCGACGGCCGAGCAGGAGCGGCTCGCCGTGGAGGCGCTGCGCACGGGAGGGCCGGTGCTCGCGCTGCGGGCGCAGCCGGACGCCGTGCCGACCGAGGCGGACACGGCCGAACCGGAGCCCCTCGGCGTCGAGTTGGTGATCGCGGTGCCCGAGCAGGACGGGGTGCTTCCGGCCGTGGCGGGCGTGCTGGCGATGCACCGGCTGACCGTGCGGACGGCGGAGCTGCGGGCGCTGCGGCTGCGCGAGGTGGAGGGCGACGCGCTGCTCCTGAACTGGCGGGTCGCCGCCGAGTACGGCTCGCTTCCGCAGGCGGCCCGGCTGCGCGCCGATCTCGTACGGGCCCTGGACGGTTCGCTGAACATCGCGGCGCGGCTCGCCGAGCGGGACGCCGCGTATCCGCGCAGGCGGGGCGTGGTGGCGCCGCCCGCGCGGGTCTCCGTGGCCTCGGCGGGCTCGCGGCGTGCGACGGTGATCGAGGTGCGGGCGCACGACGCGCCGGGCCTGCTGCACCGGATCGGTCGGGCCCTCGAAGGGGCCGGGGTGCGGGTGCGTTCCGCGCACGTGTCGACGCTGGGCTCCAACGCGGTCGACGCGTTCTACGTGGCCGGGGCCGACGGCGGTCCGCTGCCCTCGGAGCGGGCGGCGGACGTGGCGCGGGGGCTCGAGGAGGCGTTGCGGGGGTGAGGCCGTACGGGGCCGGGGCGGGTGCGTCCCGGCCCCGTGGGCGTCACTTGGCGGCGATGAAGCCGTTCGAGCGCAGGAAGTACAGCGCCGCCTGATCGGCGCTCCTGCCCTCCAGGTCGACCATCCCGTTGAGCTTGATGATGGTCTTCTCGGTGAGCGCGTCACCGAGCTTCTTGGCGAGCTTCGCGAGCTGCGGGTACTTCTTCGCGGTCTCGTCGCGCACGGTCAGCGCGGCCAGCTCCGTGGTGAAGTGCCCCTTGTCGTCGTCCAGGACCTTCAGGTCGAGCGACTCCAGGCGGGCGTCCGTCGTGAACACCTCGGCGAACGCGCAGGGACTGCCCTTCGCCACGTTCACGAAGTTCAGCGCGAACGCGTTCTGGTAGACCTGCGGCGCCGGGAAGCTCAGCTTGTACGGGCTGCGCTCCAGGGCCGTCAGCTCGCGGTCGAGGAACTCCGACGCGCCGCACAGGGTGGCGTCGTCCGGATGGTTCCTCGCCAGCTTCGCGAGGTCGCTGATCGAGTCGACCTTCCCGGCCGGGCCCGGTGCGTCGGCGGCGCGCGCCATCGCGTACTGGTTGCCGAACTTGGCGGGCCCGAGCCACTTGATGCGGTGCTTCTTCAGGTCCTCGCGCGACGTCGCCGCGAACTGCGCCGCGCTGCCCCGCACGGGCTTGTCGTGCTGGAGGAACTGGGTCCAGCCGGTGCCGGAGTAGTCCCAGTACATGTCGATGTCGCCGCTCTGGAGCGCGCTGCGCGCGATCGTCGTGCCCTGGAGCCCCGTCTGGTCCTTGGTGCTCGCCCCCGCGGCCTCCAGCGCGTACTTCGTGATCTTGCCGAGGATCTGCTGCTCGGTGAACTCCTTGGATCCGACCGTGAAGTGCGCGCCCTTCAGGTCGACGTCCTGGGCGATCGAGCCGCCGGTGAGCTGCTTCTGGCTCGCTGTGCGCGGCAGGTCGCCGGCCGAGCCGCCGGACGCGCCGGTGTTCGTGCAGCCGGTCAGCGCGGCGCCGCCGAGCAGGGCGGCGCAGAGCGCGAGGGACAGCGGCCGCAGCCGCTTGTGTGTCGTCACGGTGTTTCCGGGTGTCGTCACTTCTCTTCCAGGCCCCTTCTCACAGGCCGCGCGGGCGCAGCAGGTTCTCGACGATCCCGGCGACCCAGTCCACGAGCAGCGCGAGGACGGCGACGAGCACGCTTCCGGTGATCAGGACCAGATTCCGGCTGGAGTTGATCCCGTTCGAGATCACGTCGCCGAGGCCGCCCGCCCCGATGAACGTCGCGAGCGCGACCGTGCCCACCGTGATCACCAGTGCCGTACGGATACCGGCGAGCATCACCGGTACCGCGAGCGGCAGTTCGATCCGGCGCAGCACCTCGCCCTTCGTCATCCCCATGCCCCGCGCCGACTCCAGGATCGACGGATCGACCTGCTGGAGCCCCGCGATCGTGTTGCGCAGCACCGGCAGCACCCCGTACGCGACGAACGCGATCAGGGCGATCTGCGTGACGCCGAGGCTGACGAAGGCCACCGCGAGCAGCACGATCAGGCCGAGCGAGGGCAGCGCCTGCCCGATGCTCGCGATCGCGAGGACGGGACCGGCGAGCGGGCGCGCCCAGCGGCGGGTCAGGAGCACGCCGAGCGGGATGGCGATCACGAGGATCAGGACGGTGGCGGCCGCGGTCAGTTCGAGGTGCGTGAGGGTGCGGCTGAGCAGGTAGTCCGCGTTCAGGCTGCGCTGCTCGATGCGGTCGCGGTGCTGCCCGGAGACGTACCGGGCGAGCAGCGCGAGGACCGCGGCGAGCGCGAGCGGGGTGAGGGCGAGACGCCACAGCGGCGGCAGCGCGCGGGTGCGCTCGGGGGCCTCGGCCGCCGCCGGGAGGTCGTCGACGAGTGCCTGGGTCACGGCCGGGCCCCCTGGAGCAGGCCGGAGGCGCCGTTGCCGTGGGTCAGCGTGCGCAGCGTGTCGAGGGAGACGACGCCCCGGTAGCGGCCCATGTCGTCGACGACCGTCAGGGCCGACGCGTTCGCGGCGAGCAGCTCGTCGAGCGCGTCGTACAGGCTGGTGGCCGGGCCGAGGGGCGAGATCAGCGGCAGTCGCGGGCCGCCGTCGGCGGGCAGCCAGGCGACCGGGCGGCGGTCCTCGTCGAGGACGACGACGAACTCGCGGTCGCTGTCGGCCGCTGCGTCCCGCTGCTCCTCCGCGCTCGCCGAGTCGGCGACCGTGGGCCACAGCGGGACGTCGACGTCGCCGAGCCGGGTCAGCGACAGGCGGCGCACGGCGGCGCCCGCGCCGATGAAGTCGGTGACGAACTCGCTCGCGGGCTCGGCGAGGATCTTCTCCGGGGTGTCGTACTGCACGACGGTGCCGTGCTCGGCGAAGACGGCGATCTTGTCGCCCATCTTCACGGCCTCGTCGATGTCGTGGGTGACGAAGACGATCGTCTTGCGCAGCTTGGCCTGGATCTTCAGGAACTCGTTCTGGAGCGCCTCGCGGTTGAGCGGGTCGATCGCGCCGAACGGCTCGTCCATGAGCATCACCTGCGGGTCGCCGCCGAGCGCGCGGGCGACGCCGACGCGCTGCTGCTGACCGCCGGAGAGCTGCTTCGGGTAGCGGCCGCGGTACGTGTCCGGGTCGAGCCCCACCATGTCGAGCAGCTCGTCCACGCGCGCGTGGATGCGTTTCTTGTCCCAGCCGAGCAGGCCGGGCACGGTGGCTATGTTCTGGGCGACCGTCTGGTGCGGGAAGAGGCCCGACTGCTGGATCGCGTAGCCGATGCGGCGGCGCAGCTCGTGCACCGGGATCTTCGTGACGTCCTCGTCGCCGAGGTGGATGCGGCCGGAGGTCGGCTCGATCAGCCGGTTGATCAGCTTCATCGTCGTCGTCTTGCCGCAGCCGGACGGGCCCACGAAGACGACGATCCGCCCCTCGGGGATCTCCAGCGTGAGATCGTCCACCGCCGGACGCTCCTGGCCCGGGTAGGACTTGGTCAGCCGGTCGAGCCGGATCATCGGGTGACCCCCTTCGGAGTGGTCAGACGGTTGAGCAGGGCGAAGAGCAGATCGAAGAGCAGCGCGAGGACGACGATGCCGAGCGCGCCCTCGAGCGTCAGATAGACGGCGAACGGGGTGCCCGCGCTGGCGAGCCCGTCGAGGATGAGCTTGCCGAGTCCCGGCCCGTTCACGGCGGCGGCGATCGCGGCGATGCCGAGCAGCATCTGCGTCGCGACGCGCAGGCCGGTGAGGACGACGGGCCAGGCGAGCGGGAACTCGATGGTGGCCAGTACCTTCAGGCGGGTCATGCCCATCGCGTTGGCCGACTCGACGATCGCCGGGTCCAACTCGCGCAGGCCGACGACCGTGTTGCGTACGACGGGCAGCAGCGCGTACAGCGTCAGGGCCACGATCGAGGGGCCCGTGCCCAGGCCGAGCGGCGTGATCAGCAGGCCGAACAGCGCGTACGAGGGGATCGTCAGGAGCAGCCCCGCCGTCCCGAGCACCGCGGCGCGCGGCGCCCGCGTCCGGTACGTCAGGAGCGCCACCGGCACCCCGACGAGCACCGCGAGGGCGAGGCCCTCGACGACCAGCAGGACGTGGGCGAGCGTGGCGTCGAGCACATCGGGCCAGTTGCCCTGGAAGTAGTCGAAGAAGTTCACGCCGGCCCGCCCTGGGGTGCCGGCGGCCTGCGCACCGGCCGGGGCGGCCGGTACGGGGACGGGGAGGTCATCTGCGCTCTCCTTTTGTACGTGGTGGTGCGGCGGTTCCGGACACGCCCGGGCACGCCCCGACCAGGGGCGGAAGTGAGGTGTGGCGTCGGAACCCGAGGGCGCCTACCCGCTCGGGCGCCACTGATGTGCACTGATTTACGGAACCGACAGGGTCGTAATTATGGCGAACGCACCGGGCCACTGACCACGGTCGCGTGGGCGGATACCCTGGAGGGCGACCTGTCCGTAAAGCCACCCGACCCGAGGATTCGCGACCGCCGTGTTCGACACTCTCTCCGATCGCCTCGCAGCGACATTCAAGAACCTCCGCGGCAAGGGGCGCCTCAGCGAGGCGGACATCGACGCCACGGCGCGCGAGATCCGGATCGCCCTCCTTGAAGCCGACGTGGCGCTGCCCGTCGTCCGCGCCTTCATCAAGCAGGTCAAGGAGCGCGCGCTCGGCGCCGAGGTCTCCCAGGCGCTGAACCCCGCCCAGCAGGTCATCAAGATCGTCAACGAGGAGCTCATCGGCATCCTCGGCGGCGAGACCCGCCGACTGCGCTTCGCCAAGACCGGCCCGACCGTGATCATGCTCGCGGGTCTTCAGGGTGCCGGTAAGACGACCCTCGCGGGCAAGCTCGGCCTCTGGCTCAAGTCCCAGGGCCACTCGCCGCTGCTCGTCGCCTGTGACCTCCAGCGCCCGAACGCCGTGAACCAGCTGAGCGTCGTCGCCGAGCGCGCCGGAGTCGGCGTCTACGCGCCGGAGCCGGGCAACGGCGTGGGCGACCCGGTGCGGGTCGCCAAGGACTCCATCGAGCACGCCAAGGCGAAGGTCTACGACGTCGTCATCGTCGACACCGCCGGTCGTCTCGGCATCGACCAGGAGCTGATGCAGCAGGCCGCGGACATCCGCGACGCCGTCAGCCCCGACGAGGTCCTCTTCGTCGTCGACGCCATGATCGGTCAGGACGCGGTCAACACGGCCGAGGCCTTCCGCGACGGCGTCGGCTTCGACGGCGTGGTGCTCTCCAAGCTCGACGGCGACGCCCGCGGCGGCGCCGCCCTCTCGATCGCGCACGTCACCGGCAAGCAGATCATGTTCGCCTCCAACGGCGAGAAGCTGGACGACTTCGACGCGTTCCACCCGGACCGCATGGCGTCCCGCATCCTCGGCATGGGCGACATGCTCACGCTGATCGAGAAGGCCGAGCAGACCTTCTCGCAGCAAGAGGCCGAGAAGATGGCCTCCAAGCTGGCCTCCAAGAAGGGCCAGGACTTCACCCTCGACGACTTCCTGGCTCAGATGGAGCAGGTCAGGAAGATGGGTTCGATGTCCAAGCTGCTCGGCATGCTGCCGGGCATGGGGCAGATGAAGGACCAGATCGCCAACCTCGACGAGCGCGACGTCGACCGCACCGCCGCCATCATCAAGTCGATGACCCCGGCCGAGCGCCAGGAGCCGACGATCATCAACGGCTCGCGCCGCGCCCGTATCGCCAAGGGCTCCGGCGTCGAGGTCAGCGCGGTCAAGAACCTCGTCGAGCGGTTCTTCGAGGCCCGCAAGATGATGTCCCGCATGGCCCAGGGCGGCGGCATGCCCGGGATGCCCGGCCTGCCGGGCTCCGGCGGCGGCCCCGGCCGGCAGAAGAAGCAGCCCAAGAAGGCCAAGGGCAAGCAGCGGTCCGGCAACCCGATGAAGCGCAAGCAGCAGGAGCAGGAGGAGGCCGCCAGGCGCGCGGCCGCCGCTGAGCAGGGCGGCGCGCTCGGGCTTCCGGGGGCCGGTGCGGGGCAGCAGGACGGCAAGTTCGAACTGCCCGACGAATTCAAGAAGTTCATGGGCTGAGGCCCGTAGCGCGTAGGCGTAGGTAAGGGGCGTCCACCATGGGTGGGCGCCCCTTACGCGTGCGTCTGCACGCATGCGCCTGCGCGGGCGTGGGTCTTCCCGTGGGGGCCGCGTGCTGTCTACGGAGGTCAGGCGGCCCGCGCCGACGAGCCGCGGATCTCCGTGCCGTTGGCCAAGCCCGTCGGGTCGAGCCCCAGCGCCGCCGCGGCCGTGGCCCCGACGTCCGCCAGGCTCGCCGCATCCGGCAGCAGCTCCACGCCCGCGGCGCCCGGCCGGTGGATCAGCACCGGCACGTACTCCCGCGTGTGGAAGGCGTGGCCGATCGTCGGGTCGTTGCCGTGGTCGCCCGTGACGATCAGCCGGTCGCCGGGCTCGGTGAGCAGGGACAGCAGCGCCGCGAGCCCCGCGTCGACCTGCTCCAGGATCCGGCCGTACCGCTCGACGTCCTGCTGGTGCCCCGCGAGGTCCGACTCCTGCACATTGGCCACGACCAGCGCGTCGCCGTCGGTGCGCACCGCCTCCAGGGTGTGCGCGAGCACCTCGGCCGTGTCCACGGCGGGCCGCCGCACCGCCGCCTCGCAGGCGAGGATGTCCGCGGCTTTGCCGACGAGGGTCACCGGCACCCCGGCCCGCGCGGCCAGATCGGGGAGCTGCCGGGTGTGGTCGAGCTCGGCGCCCAGGTGCTGCACCTGGAGCCCGCCGTTGCGGTAGAAGCCGGTCGCCGGGGTGTCGAGGCCGATCGTGCCGCCGTCCCCGTCCCGTACGAAGCCGGGCAGCGGTCCGTCTGCGTGCCCGCCCACCGCGATGACCCGGGCCACGGGCGCCACGGCCCGCACCGTGCGGGCGACGGCGAGGATCCCGTCGAAGCCGAGGTCGTCGACACGGCCCGACGCGTTCCAGTTGATGCCCGGGTCCGCCTCCAGGTTGTCGTGCACCAGGACCGCGCCGTCGACCACCAACAACGGTTTGCCTTCGAGGAGTTCCACCCGGTGGCCCGCGTCCGTCAGGGCCCGCGTCACCTCGTCCAGGTGGTCCGCGAGCCGGGCCACCGTCACCCGGCTGAAGTCCGCGCCCATCATCGTCTGGTGCCCGGCGAACGTGTCCGCCCCCGGGTAGCCGAGCGCCGCCCTGCCGACCGCGACCGGGAGCTGTGTGCGCCGCGCCAGGTCGGGGTGCGGGTGCACCAGACCGAGCCCCAGCGCCCCGAGCACCGGAAGCCGCAACGGGCGGCCGAACGCGTCCCGGCACCGGTCGAGGACGTGCCCGCAGGTGTCCGCCGCGAGGTCCCCGGGGCGCAGCGCCCCGGCGTCCGGCATCGCGCCGACGCCGAATCCGTCGACCACCACGATCACGGTCTTGCTCGCCCTGCTGGTCTTGTTGGTCTTGTTGGTCTTGCTCATCGCAGGGCCCTTCCTTGCGCGTCGTACAGCCCGCGGAGGCGGGGCGCTCCGGAGGCCAGGCCCTCGACCACCGCGACCGTCGAACGCGTCACGAAGATCTGCGTACGGAACGCGAGGAGCGCCGTGTCGCCCACCTGGACCCCGGCGTCGGGCGCGGGCGCGTCGAGCAGGCGGTAGTAGTCGATGTTCTCGGCGGGCGCGCTCCGCACGCGCAGGCGCTCGCCCGTGCGGGGCAGCAGCGCCGTCCTGATCCCGGAGCGCGGGTAGAAGCCGCCGCCGTACACCGCGGGCCTGCCGTCCGCGAGCGTGTGCGCGACCTCGGTGACGTACACGTACGCGGGCTTCTCCGGCTGGGTGAGGTCGTGGGCGTGCAGCGGGGTGGTGCCGGTGAGGGCGTGGCCGGGCTCGCCGTGCGTGGCGCCCAGCTCGGCGAGCAGCGGGAGCGTGGCCAGGGAGGTGGCGCTGGGGGCGCTGAGCTTGAGGCTCGTGTGCCCGCGTGCGGCGAGGGCCTGGCGTGCCTTGAGGGCGAGTTCGAAGTTGGGCGTGGGAGCCGGCGCGCCGGTCGCCGGGTCGCACAGCACGCAGGGGAACGCCGTGACGCCCGCGATCCGCACGCCCGGCAGCTGCTCGACCTCCGCCGCGAAGCCGTCGATCCCGGTGAGCGGCACGCCGCCCTCCTGGCCGGGGTACACGCTCCCGGGAGCGCCCTCCAGGCGGATCAACACGTCCTGCACGAAGCCCAGTTCGCGGGCCGCTTCGGACACCGCGCGCGCATTGTCCAGGTCGTACACCGTGACCGTCTCGGGGCGCCAGGACAGCATCTCCGGCAGGGCGCGGCGGGGGATCTGCACCAGGTGGCCGAGGTTTCCCGCCGCGGCGCCCGCCGCGTGCAGGGTGCGGGCCTCGGGCGGGTCGATGGCGGCGTAGCGGGGGATGTGCCGGGCGATGGCGCGGATCAGCTCGGGGTTGCGGCCCAGCTGCTTGACGACGAACCACAGGCTCAGGCCGAGCCGGTCCGCCTCGGCGGCGAGCAGCGCCGCGTTCGCCTCGATGGCATCGAGGTCCATCACGTACGTGTCGGGCGGGATCTCGCCCCGTCGGTGCAGGTCCGCCGCGGCGTCGGCCAGCTCGGGGTTGCGGGTGAGCAGACTGTCGAGGAACACGGCGGTCAGTCCTTGCTGGGGTGGTTCGGTGAGCTGGGTTCGCTTCGTGAGCCGGGGTCGTGCGGTTCGGTTCGGGAGCCGAGCTCGTTCAGTGCGCGGCGCAGGATGTCGACGACGAGGTCGGCGCCCGCGCGCATCGGGTTGATCCGGACCGTCCAGTCGGCGAGCCCCGGCGCGTCGTCGAGGGCCGAGCTGGACATCCGGTAGAAGAGCGGCGCGATCTCGTACCGGGAGTTGGAGCCCACCGGGTAGGGCGCGGCACCGAACCGGGCGGCCACGGACGGCAGCTCGCGCGCCACCGGCCGGTCGAGACGGACCAGGAGGCAGCGGTCCTGCGCGTTGGCGATCCGTACCTCGGCGACGCCCGGCACCTCACCGGCCGCGAGCCGCTCGGCAACCTCGGCGCCCACCCGCGACTGGAGGGCCCACATCACCGGTACGTGGGTGAGGGCCCGCAGCGCGTCGAGCGCCTGGTGGCCCTGGACCTGGCCGCCGCCCGAGTAGTTGTCCGCGCGCACGCGCTCGACGAGGTCGCGGGCGCCGACCACGGCGCCGACGCCCTCCGGCCCGTGCAGCTTGAACAGCGAGAAGCAGGAGGCGTCGGCCCCCAGTTCGACCCCGGAGGCGGGGACCCGCATGACCGCGTAGTTGTCGTCGACGATCGTGCGCACCCCGGCCTCGCGGCAGGCGGCGATCACCTCGCCGGGATCGTAGGAGTCGCCGAGCCGCTGCCGGGTGTGCTGCACGTACGCCCAGCGGAACCGGCCCGTCGCCAGCGCCGCGCGCAGCGCTTCCAGGTCGTTGAAGTCGACCTCGTGGGTGCGCACACCGATGCCGCGCAGGGTGACCTCGGTGGTGCGGTAGACCGGCGCGCGGTGGATCAGGAGCGGGTCGCCCGCGCTCACCGCCGCGTTCAGGGCGGCCCGGATGGTGCCGGTGCCCGCGCCCTGCACCAGCGCCGCGTCCTCGGCGCCGAAGAAGTCGGCGAGCACGGCCTCCACCCGGGCGGTCGTCCGCGGCCTGCCGAGCCCGGGCACCACGCCCGCGTCGGCGGCGAACAGTTCGGTGCCCTCGAAGTGCGCCGCCGTGCACTCCAGGAGCCGGAACTGGCGCGCGGCGGCGTCCTCCACGGGCACGGTGGCCAGCGGGTGCGTCGTCGGCAGGGCCGGCGGGTTCACGGGTGATGGCATGGTCAGTTCTCCTCCACGCGCGTGCCGGTCAGAAAGCGCAGCGGATTGCGCCGGGTCAGCAGGTCGACGAGGTCGTCGTCGGCCCCCGCCGCCCGCAGCCGCGGCAGGAACGAGCGGAACAGATGCCCGTACCCCTGGCCGCCCTCGCCGAGCAGATAGCCGTGCCGCGAGATGTCGCAGCTGAGCAGGGCCCGGTCGGCGTGCCCCGCCTCGATCAGGCTCAGCAGCAGCCGCAGCCGGGTGTCGTCGCTCTGGTAGCCCTCCTTGCCGACCGTGTCGAAGGCGACGTACGCGCCGCGCGCGGCCAGCTCCTTGTGCACACCGGGGTCGTCGAGCAGGTCCTGATGGCCGATGGAGACGCGCTCGGGGGCCAGGCCCTCCGCGGTCAGGAGGTCCAGCTGGGCGCGGCCGCCGCGACCGAGCTGGGCGTGCGTCGCGACGGACAGGCCGGTGGCCTCGGCGGCGCGGGCGGCGGCCCGCAGCGACCGGGCCTCGGGTTCGCTGGGCTCGTCGCCGTGGCTGCCGATCTCGCCGAGGACGCCGGGCCTGATGCCCGTCGTGCCGAAGCCGTCCTCGATCTCCCGCACCAGCGTCTCCGTGAGCCGGCCGACGTCCGTGCCCGCCACCTCAGGTGTGTGGAACGGCTCGTAGTACCAGCCGGTGGCGGCGACGACCGCGACCCCGCTCTCCCGGGCCAGCGCGGCGAGCGCGGTGGCGTCGCGGCCCATGCCGCGGCAGGTGAGCTCGACGACGAGCGAGAGCCCGAACTCCCGGCGCAGCTCCGTGAGTTCCGCGCCGACCGCGGCGCCGTGCCGCCGCGGGTCGAGGACGGCGCCGTCGTCGCCCTTGAGGTCCAGGTCGAGCGCGAGGTGCTCGTGGGCGAGGACGGGGCCGCGTACGGACGCCGGGGACAGCGGGCCCGTGACGGTGCGGAGGGTGGTGGTGGGCATGGTGGGGGGTGTCCTCTCCTGTGTGCTGCCCGGCGGGGCGGGCTCAGCCCTTGATCGGGGTGAACAGGTCCAGCCAGTAGAGGATGTTGAGCACGATGCCGCCGACGATCACTGCGGCGGGCGCCGCGGCCATCCGCACGACGGGGCGTCCCATCGCCTCGTTGAGCAGATACAGGCCGCCCACGATGAGGATGCCGAGGCCGGCGCCCATCGCGTTCGCGGCCATCAGCGAGCCGAACAGGATCGCCAGTTGCAGCGTGTCGGTGATCGCGCTGCGCAGGTGCTCCGAGGAGTCCCGCACGCTCGGCAGCCTGCCGAGGAACCGGCCGATGTACGACAGGGCCAGCACCTCGACCGCGAAGACGAGCGCGCCGACGACCGCCGCGAGCACCGGGTTCGGCATCAGGTAGCCGATGGGGTAGACGAGCGTGAAGCCCGCGATGCCGTACGCGCCGGAGGCCAGGGCCGTCGTCGCGATCAGCGGGATGAACCCGAAGACGCGGTAGAAGTCGACCTGCGCCGCCTCGCTGTAGTCGCCCTTGGCGATCAGGAAGCTGGTCGCCTCGCCGCCGCCGAATATGTGCATCTGCGCCAGCACGCAGACGCCCGCGCCGAGCACCATGAAGAGCGGCAGATATCTGCGCAGCCGCGTGGCGCTCGCGCTGAACAGGGAGGCCATCGGGTCGTCGGCGGGGGCGGCCCCCTCCTCCGCTGTCGCGTTCGCCCGGTCCTCCTTGCGCTGCTTGAGGTCCTTGGCGACGGCGAGCCCGATCAGCATCAGGACGCCGACGGCCATGGCGATGGCGCCCGCGAAGACGGTCGGCCACAGCTTCATCGTCATCACGACGAGCGCCAGCTCGACGATGCCCGCGACCCCGCCCCACTTGCGCCCGAACTGCTTGGTGATGGCGAGCACCGGGAACAGCGTGAACAGGAACAGGATCGGCGTCGACATCTGCTGCATCGCGGTCAGGAAGTCGACGGGCAGGTCGTGCGCCAGGTTGTTGGCGCCGCTCAGTCCGAAGACGACGACCGCGCCCCAGGCGCCGCCCAGGATCGGGGCGAGCCACTTCTTGGGCGACAGGATGCCGAGGATGTCGGTGGGCAGGAACAGCAGCCACGGGTTGAGCACGCCCGACGACAGGGCCATCGGGGCGCCGAGACCGAAGATGAACCCGGCGGAGAGCCCGAAGGAGACCGCCGTGGTGGCGCTGCGGGTGGTCCGCCCCTGGATGAAGTCCAGCATGAAGGGGCGCACGCCGTCGTTGAAGACGGCCAGGGCCATGTGCGAGACGAAGGCCGTCAGGGCGCACAGGGCGATCACGGTGAGCTGCTGCGCGAGCGTGAAGTCGAGGTTCGCGCCCGCCGCGAGGACGGTGCCGGGGGAGGTGTTCATGGCGTGTCCAGGGGGCTCACGAGCGGGCGGCGATCGCGCGGGCGAGCATCGGCGCGATCCTGTCGATCTGGTCCATGGAGAAGCCGAACACCTTCTTGCCGTCCGCGAGGAGGGCGTCGACCTCCTCCTCGGTGGGCACCGAGCGGCCGAAGGTGTGGCAGGCGGGCTGCCCCATCAGGCCGACGAGGACGCCGAGCGAGGCGCCCGCGCCGGTGTGACAGGTGCCCAGGAAGTAGTCGGCCTGGCCTGCGCGCAGCTTCATCGCGGCGTCCATGTCGCTGGAGACGGTGACCTCGACGCCGTCGAGCCCCAACTCCTTGACCGCGTTCGCGGCCTCGACCTTGCCGACGCCGCCGGTGAGGATCTTCGTCATGGCTTGATTCCCTCTCTCGGGCTCAGTGGGTGGTGTGCTGCCGCGCCAGGACGGCGAGGTGCAGGGCGAGGAAGTTGACCTCGGACTCCGGCAGGGAGGCGCCGAGCTCGCGGTGGGCGCGCGCGGAGACGCGGCGGGCGCGCTCGACGGCGGCGGGGTGGTCGCGCAGCTCGGCGGCCACCTGCTCGTCCGTCACGAACTGGTCGATGGGCGCGCCGTCGAGCAGCCGGTTCAGCGCCATCAGGAGATGGCTGGTGAGCATGCCGGCGCTCTCCTCGGTGACCGTGCGGCCCTCGTCCTCCAGCGCGGCGAGTTCGGCGGCCACGAAGTCGACGACCTCGGGCCTCACCTGGCCGCCCTCACGGAACAGCCGGATACGGAGGGCTAGTTGGTCGTCCATCGGACCTCCTGAGCGAGACGAGTGGGACAGTAACCTGGATTCTGGATTTTGAGCCGAGTCGTAGCTCCTTCTGTGCGAGGGGCCTGCGCGAGTCGTCGGTGAGAGGGGCAGGGTCAGTACGAGGGGATGCGATCGCCCCGCAGTACCTCGGACTGCAGTTGTGCCACCTGCGAGAGGTCGAGGGCGTCGCGCACCGCGGACAGTGCCTTCGCGCCCTCGGTCCTGCCTATGACCGCCGCGCTGGAGTTGCGCAGCGCGAGATCGCGGGTGACCTCGTCGCCGAGCGGCAGCACGTCCACCTCCATCCCGAGCCGCCCCTGTACCTCGTCGAGGTTCCAGACCGTGGCGTCGACCCGGTCCTGCGCGAACAGGTCGCGCAGCTGCATGTACGAGGACTCGATCCAGTGGACGTCCTTGTGTCCGGCGAAGGCGCGCTCCGCCAGCATCCGGTGGTCCTCGGACGTGTGGTCGACGGCGACGCGCAGCCCCGAGTCGTCCAGGGAGGCGCCCTTGCGCACCAGGAACCCGTGCGCCCCCACGTAGGTGGCAGGGCCCAGGTCGGCGACCAGTGCCAGGTCGTCCTTGTGCTGCTCGACCAGGCCGTCCGCCGCGAGCCGCGACAGGACGACGAGGTCGACCTTGCCTTCGAGCAGCGCGGCGGTACGGGCGCCGGCGCCGCGCATGAAGGTGATGGCGAAGGGGGTGCCGGCCTCCTCGAAGGCGGCGCGCAGCCCGGTCGCGAGGCCTTCGTAGCGCCGAGAGTAGGGGAGCGGCATCGCGGCCAGCAGGGTGCCGAGGCCGGAGAGCTGCCAGAGGATGGCGCGCTCCGCGTGGGTCAGGAAGGTGCCCAGGTGGCCGCGGGCCGAGGTCTCGATGGCGCCGGACTCCTCCAGGAGGCGCAGGGCCGCCTGCACCGTCCCGTTCCCACAGCCCAGCTCGTGGGCCAGGTCCTTCACCCGGGGCAGCCGCGTCTCCGGCTCGTGCCCCATCAGCAGGACCGCGAGCCGGCGCGCCGCAAGACCGTTCCGAGTGAGGAAGCGATCGTCGAAACCGTTCACGATTCAGACAGTAACCAGGATTCTGGATACTGGCAAGGGGGTCCGATCTGTGCGCTTATGGGCCCAAGGCGATGAGGGCCATGGGCCCGTGGCAGACGGCAGGCCGCAGGAGGCGAGGCAGGAGTGGCGAACCCGGTACCCCCGCGCGATCGGACGGATCAGCCCTGGCGCTCCGAGGGCGCGCCGCCTCCGCCGCCCCCGCAGGGACCCAAGCGCAAGATGCCCGGCGGCTGGGGCAGCCTCATCCTGACGGCCCTGATCGTCTACCTGATCGCCAATCTGGTCCTTTCGGCCTTCAACCACGGCGACGAGCCCACGGTCTCGTACACGGAGTTCAGCAAGCAGGTCGCGGCGGACAACGTCAGCAAGATCTACTCCAAGGGCGACGCGATCCAGGGCGAGCTCAAGAAGGAGAAGCCGACCCCGAGCGACAGCGACAGCAAGCGGAAGAACTACACCAAGTTCACGACGCAGCGCCCCGCCTTCGCCGACGACGACCTCTGGGCCAATCTGGAGAAGCACGACGTCACGGTCACGGCCGAACCGGTCGTCCAGGAGCGCAGCTTCCTCTCCAACCTGCTGATCTCGCTCGCCCCCATGCTTCTGCTCGTCGCGCTGTGGGTGTTCATCGCGCGGCGCATGAGCCAGGGCATGGGCGGCGGCGCCGGCGGCATGCTCGGCCGCAAGCAGCCGCCCAAGCCGGTCGAGCTCGAACCCGGCAAGAAGCGCACCACCTTCAAGGACGTCGCCGGCATCGACGAGGTCAAGGGCGAGCTCAACGACGTCGTCGACTTCCTCAAGAACCCCGAGGACTACCGCGTCATGGGCGCCAAGATGCCGCGCGGCGTGCTCCTCGCGGGCCCGCCCGGCACCGGCAAGACGCTCCTCGCGCGGGCGGTCGCGGGCGAGGCGGGCGTGCCGTTCTTCTCGGCCTCCGCATCCGAGTTCATCGAGATGATCGTGGGCGTGGGCGCCTCGCGCGTGCGCGAGCTGTTCGCCGAGGCCCGCAAGGTCGCCCCCTCGATCATCTTCATCGACGAGATCGACACCATCGGGCGGGCCCGCGGCGGCGGTGGCGGCGTCGGCGGCCACGACGAGCGCGAACAGACGCTCAACCAGATCCTCACCGAGATGGACGGCTTCAGCGGCTCCGAGGGCGTCATCGTCATCGCCGCCACCAACCGCGCCGACGTCCTCGACCCGGCGCTGACCCGGCCCGGCCGCTTCGACCGCATCGTCACCGTCGCCCCGCCCGACCGCGGCGGCCGCGAGTCCATCCTCAAGATCCACACCCGCGACATCCCGCTCGCCCCCGACGTCGACCTCGACCAGGTCGCCCGTACCACCCCCGGCATGACGGGCGCCGAACTCGCCAACCTCACCAACGAGGCCGCGCTGCTCGCCGTGAAGCGCAAGCAGAAGCAGGTCAGCCAGTCCGACCTATCCGAAGCCCTCGAGAAGGTCCAGCTCGGCGCCGAGCGGCCCCTGGTGATGCCCGACGAGGAGCGCCGCCGCACCGCCTTCCACGAGAGCGGCCACGCCCTCCTCGGCATGCTCCAGCCCGGCGCCGACCCCGTCCGCAAGATCACCATCGTGCCGCGCGGCCGCGCCCTCGGCGTCACGCTCTCCACCCCGGACGCCGACAAGTACGCGTACACGGAGGAGTATCTGCGCGGCCGGATCATCGGCGCGCTCGGCGGCATGGCGGCCGAGCAGGTCGTCTACGGCGTGATCACGACGGGCGCCGAGAACGACCTCGAACAGGTCACCAACCTCGCCCGCGGCATGGTCGCCCGCTGGGGCATGAGCGAGAAGGTCGGCCGCCTCTCCGCCCTCCCGAACGACTCCCAGCAGCCCTACGGACTCGCCGCCGCCCCCGACACCGTCAACGCGATCGACGGCGAGATGCGCCGCATCGTGGACGAGTGCTACGAGGAGGCCTGCCAGAAGCTGCGCGACAACCGGGACAAGCTCGACGCCCTTGCCGCCGCGCTCATGGAGAACGAGACCCTGGAGGAGGCGGAGGCCTACCGCATCGCCGGGGTGACCCGCCTCGGCAAGGACTGACCACGCCGCATCCGGTGCCTCAGCGCGTGCGCGCGATGAGGTACCGGAAGACGTTCGGCATCCATACGGTGCCGTCCGCGCGCACATACGCCTGAAGCGCCTCCGACACCTCCTTGTCCACCTGCGCCGGATCCGTCGCCCCCACGGCGGCGTCGAAGAGCCCCGTCGACAGCAGGCCCCGCACCGCGCTCTCGGCGTCCGCGTACCCGAAGGGGCACGCCACCCGGCCCGAACCGTCGGGCCGCAGCCCCGCCCGCTGCGCGACCTCCTCCAGGTCGTCACGGAGCGCGGGGCGCCAACTCCCCGTGCTGCGCAGCGGGTCCGCCAGCTTCGTGGCCACCCGCAGCACGGACGACGTGGCACAGCGCTCCGGAGGGCCCCAGCCGACGAGGACCACGGCCGCGCCCCGGCCCGCCAGCGGTGCCACGCTCTCCAGGCGCGCCGAGAGCCCCTCGGAGTCCCCGGCCACACACCCGATCGGCTGGAAATCGGTGATCACGTCGTACGGAGCGCCACCCGGGTCGGACACCGCGGGATCGGCCGCGGTGAGCCGCGCGTCCGCGCCCTCCCCGGGCCGTGAGCCGTCCGGCAGCAGTCGCTCCTTGGCCAGGGCGAGCCGTTCGGGCTCCGCGGGCTCGACGCCGGTCACGGCCGCGCCGCGCGAGGCCGCCATCAGGAGGGCGAGACCGGAGCCGCAGTCGAGCCCCAGGAGCCGGGTTCCCGAACCGACCTCAAGGCGCTCGTACACCGCTTCGTAGAGCGGCACCAGCATCCGCTCCTGGATCTCCGCCCAGTCACGCGCGCGTGCGCACACGTCCG
The DNA here is from genome assembly GCF_052245995.1 of Streptomyces sp. SDT5-1. NCBI lineage: Bacteria > Bacillati > Actinomycetota > Actinomycetes > Kitasatosporales > Streptomycetaceae > Streptomyces > Streptomyces sp. SDT5-1. Next base: position 5,902,217 of record NZ_CM125963.1, read on the forward strand.
CCCGCGGCCCGGGCGCCGCGTGAGGGAGCTGCCGCCGCACGAGCGTAGGTGTCATCGAAAGTGCCCCAATCCACCGAGAGATGCCGAGAGTTGTCCGCCGTGACACCCGATCCGTTCGCGTGGCGTCCGGCCGTGTTCGCGTGCTGCTCGCGCCCCCCCGTATGCCAGAGAACTCCGCAACGTCCGTCACGTCTAGGGGGTGTTTGGCAGGCGCGGCGACAATGCGCGTGTGCACCGTCGTGCGCCCCCACGGGGTCATATGACGGGCGCACCCGGGTGGCCGCGGGCATACGGGCGAAAAGGATTCGAGTGGTCCGCCGCCCGCGCCGTAGCATCCGCGCCATGGCCACATCCCGCGTTCTCACGCCCCGGTCGGAAGACTTTCCGCGCTGGTACCAGGACCTGATCACCAAGGCCGAGCTGGCCGACAACGGGCCGGTGCGCGGCACCATGGTCATCCGACCGTACGGCTACGGCCTGTGGGAGCGGATGCAGCGCGAGATGGACGACCGCATCAAGGAGACCGGCACGCAGAACGCGTACTTCCCGCTCCTGATCCCGCAGTCCTATCTCACCAAGGAGGCCGACCACGTCGAGGGCTTCGCGCCCGAGCTGGCCGTGGTCACGCACGGCGGCGGCAAGGAGCTGGAGGAGCCCGCCGTCGTCCGCCCCACCTCCGAGATGATCGTCAACGCCTCGTTCGCCAAGTGGGTGCAGAGCTACCGCGACCTGCCGCTGCTCATCAACCAGTGGGCCAACGTGGCCCGTTGGGAGCTGCGCCCCCGCCTCTTCCTCCGTACGACGGAATTCCTCTGGCAGGAGGGACACACGGCGCACGCGACCTACGAGGAGGCGCGCGACTTCGCGGCGCGCATCCACCGGGACGTCTACGCCGACTTCATGGAGAACGTCCTCGCGATGGACGTCCTCCTGGGCCGCAAGACGCCCAAGGAGCGCTTCGCCGGCGCCATCAACACCCTCACCCTCGAAGGAATGATGGGCGACGGCAAGGCCCTCCAGATGGGCACCAGCCACGAACTCGGCCAGAACTTCGCCAAGGCCTTCAACACCCGCTACCTGTCCAAGGACGGCACCGAGGAACTGGTCTGGCAGACCTCCTGGGGTTCGACGACCCGCATGATCGGCGCCCTGGTGATGATGCACGGCGACGACAACGGGCTGCGTGTCCCGCCCCGCCTCGCTGCCACCCAGGTCGTCGTGCTCGCCGTCAAGGGCGACGAGGCGGTGCTCCGCAAGGTGCGGGAGATCGGCGACCTCCTCAAGAAGACGGGCATCCGTGTCCACGTGGACGACCGCACCGACATCCCGTTCGGGCGCCGCGCCGTCGACTGGGAGCTCAAGGGCGTCCCCGTACGCGTCGAGGTCGGGCCGCGCGACCTGGAGAACGGCACGGCGATGCTCGCCCGGCGGATCCCGGGCGGCAAGACCTCCGTCGCCCTGGAGGCGCTGACCGCGGTGCTGCCCAAGATCCTCGACGAGGACCAGGCGCTGCTGCTCGCCCAGTCACGGGAGCGGCGGCAGCTGCGGACCACCGACGTGACCACGGTCGCCGAGGCCCTGGAGGCGACCTCCGCGGGCGGCTGGGCACGCATCCCGTGGGCGACCCTCGGGGCGGCGGGGGAGGACGAGCTCGCCGGACACGGCGTCACCGTGCGGTGTCTGGTCACTCCGGAAGGGGCGGTGCCGGACGCCGACGACGCGGCCGGTAACGTCGCCGTGGTGGCACGCGCGTACTAAGGACGTACGTTCCGCTACGCACCACCTTGGTGCGAGCTGTGCGTCTTCTCCGCAGTTCGGCGCACCCGCCCTCGTCGGGACGCATCAGCGGCAACTGACTGGTACGTGCAAATTATTTGGGATGCCCCGTAATAGGAACACGGAGGCACCCCGGCTCGTTGTCACGACGTGAGCACGACACCACCTGTTCTCGCCGCAGAGCTGGCAGGGGCGTGGGCCGACATTCAGCGGCACCACCCCGAGCTGCCGGATCTTGCCGCGCCCGAATCCCTGATCGGCGAGTCGTCGTCCGCCTGTGGACGCGAGCTCTCCTTCGAGCGACTCCTTCACGAGGCAGTCCACGGCATCGCAGCCGCGCGCGGAATCCGCGACACCTCCCGCGCCGGCCGCTACCACAACCGCAGATTCCTGGCCATCGCCGAGGAGTTGGGCCTCGACCACCCCGAGGAGCCGCACCCCAGCAGCGGCTTCTCGCTGGTCACGCTCAACCCCGAGGCGAAGCAGCGCTACCGGCAGACGATCGAGCGGATCCAGCGCGCCCTCAAGGCGCACACCGTGGCGACCGCCGCGGACACCAAGCGCAGCTTCCGCGGCCCCGCCGCGCGGCACGGCTCCTCCGGGGGCGGCGTCCGCGTCAAGGCGGTCTGCGACTGCGGTCGCAACGTCCGCGTGGTGCCCTCGGTGCTCGCGCAGGCTCCGATCATGTGCGGCGGCTGCGGGAAGCCGTTCCGCATCCCGGAGGTCGTCGGCGTCGCCGCCGCGGGCTGACGGCTCTCAGTTCCTGGTGGGGGTGGCCGAGGGGGGTTCGGCCACCCCCGGAGACGTATGGCACAATGGCTAGCTGTACTCGACAGCCGCACAGGACCCCTCTCTCCTCCGGCTGACGCGTCCATCGGGCACTCGGGTACCGCAACCCCACGCGGCAATCTCGCCGTGCCCACCCACGTCAAGACCAGGAGACACCACTCCCGTGGCAGTCAAGATCAAGCTGAAGCGTCTGGGCAAGATCCGTTCGCCTCACTACCGCATCATCGTCGCCGACTCCCGCACCCGCCGTGACGGCCGTGCGATCGAGGAGATCGGCCTGTACCACCCGGTGCAGAACCCGTCGCGCATCGAGGTCGACTCGGAGCGTGCCCAGTACTGGCTGTCCGTCGGCGCCCAGCCGACCGAGCCGGTCATGGCCATCCTGAAGCTCACCGGTGACTGGCAGAAGCACAAGGGTCTGCCCGCCCCGGAGCCGCTGAAGGTCGCCGAGCCGAAGGCCGCCCGCCCCTCCTTCGAGGCGCTGGCCACCGAGGACGAGCCCAAGGGTGAGGCCATCACCCAGAAGAAGAAGGCTGAGAAGAAGGACGAGGCCGAGGCCGCGTCCGAGTCGACCGAGGCCTGAGCATGCTCGAGGAGGCTCTTGAGCACCTCGTGAAGGGCATCGTCGACAACCCCGACGACGTGCAGGTCGCCTCGCGCAACCTGCGCCGGGGCCGCGTCCTCGAGGTCCGGGTCCACCCCGACGACCTCGGCAAGGTGATCGGCCGCAACGGCCGCACCGCGCGCGCCCTGCGTACCGTCGTGGGTGCCATCGGCGGCCGTGGTGTCCGCGTCGACCTCGTCGACGTCGACCAGGTTCGCTGAGAAAAGTTGAACACCGGCTCGGGCCGGGGAGGGCTTACGAGCCGTCCCCGGCCCGAGCTGTATTGAGCCCCCTGGCGGGCTGACAGGAGAGTTTCCGACGTGCAGTTGGTAGTGGGGCGCATCGGCCGCGCCCACGGCATCAAGGGCGAGGTCACCATCGAGGTGCGCACCGACGAGCCCGAGCTGCGGCTCGGCCCCGGCGCGCGCCTCGCCACCGACCCCGCCTCCGCGGGGCCGCTCACCATCGAGTCGGGCCGGGTGCACTCCGGCCGGCTGCTGCTGCGCTTCGAGGGCGTACGCGACCGGAACGGCGCCGAGGCGCTGCGCAACACGCTCCTGATCGCCGAGGTGGACCCCGAGGAACTCCCCGAGGAAGAGGACGAGTTCTACGACCACCAGCTCATGGACCTCGACGTCGTCACGGTCGACGGCACCGAGGTCGGCCGGATCACGGAGATCTCGCACCTGCCCTCGCAGGACCTGTTCATCGTGGAGCGGCCCGACGGCAGCGAGGTCATGATCCCGTTCGTCGAGGAGATCGTCACCGAGATCGACCTCGAGGAGCAGAAGGCGGTCATCGACCCGCCGCCCGGACTGATCGACGACCGCGCCGAGATCGCGTCCTCCCGCGACGACGCGGAGGAAGAGGGCGCATGAGGCTCGACGTCGTCACGATCTTCCCCGAGTACCTGGAACCGCTGAACGTCTCCCTCGTCGGCAAGGCACGCGCGCGTGGTCAGCTGGACGTGCACGCGCACGACCTGAGGCAGTGGACGTACGACCGGCACAACACGGTCGACGACACCCCCTACGGCGGCGGCCCCGGCATGGTCATGAAGACCGAGCCGTGGGGCGACTGCCTCGACGACGTGCTCGCCGACGGGTACGAGAACGGGGCCCGGGAGCCCGCTCTGGTCGTTCCCACGCCCTCCGGGCGCCCCTTCACCCAGGAACTCGCCGTGGAGCTCTCCGAGCGCCCCTGGCTCGTCTTCACGCCCGCCCGCTACGAGGGCATCGACCGCCGCGTCATCGACGAGTACGCGACCCGCATGCCCGTCTACGAGGTCTCCATCGGCGACTACGTCCTCGCGGGCGGAGAGGCCGCCGTGCTCGTCATCACGGAGGCCGTCGCCCGGCTGCTCCCCGGCGTCCTCGGCAACGCCGCGTCGCACGAGGACGACTCCTTCGCGCCGGGCGCCATGGCCAACCTCCTTGAAGGGCCCGTCTACACCAAGCCGCCCGAGTGGCGCGGCCGGGACATCCCCGACGTGCTGCTCAGCGGCCACCACGGCAAGATCGCCCGCTGGCGCCGCGACGAGGCGCTGCGCCGCACGGTGCGCAATCGGCCCGACCTCATCGAGCGCACCGACCCGAAGGCCTTCAACAAGAAGGACCGCGAAATGCTCTCCATCCTCGGCTGGGGACCGCGTCCCGACGGACGATTTGGGCCGACGCCCGACGTCGTGGAAGAATAGGCCGCTGCTGTACGTCCAGCCTGCGCCCCTGCCACAGGGGGAACGACGCAAGGCCCGACGCGAACAGCTACCGAAACTCATCGCATACCTCCCGCCGATGACCTGTGGCATCGGCGAAGAAAGCAGACGATCATGTCTCACCTGCTCGACACCGTCGACGCCGCGTCGCTGCGCAGCGACATCCCGGCCTTCCGCCCGGGTGACACCGTCAACGTCCACGTCCGCGTCATCGAGGGCAACCGCTCCCGTGTGCAGCAGTTCAAGGGCGTAGTCATCCGCCGCCAGGGCGCCGGCGTCCGCGAGACCTTCACGGTCCGCAAGGTCTCCTTCTCCGTCGGCGTCGAGCGCACCTTCCCGGTGCACACGCCGATCGTCGAGAAGATCGAGCTCGTCACCAAGGGTGACGTCCGCCGCGCCAAGCTGTACTACCTCCGTGACCTGCGCGGCAAGGCCGCGAAGATCAAGGAGAAGCGCGAGAACTGAGCCGCTCGGCGCCTTCGAGAGGCGCCGGCGCATCTCGCCTGCGGCGTCCACAGGGCGGCCGGATAACATCTGGCCTCGATGGACACCGAAGCACAGCACGAGGAGCGCGACCGCTCCTCCGAGCCCCACGAGAACACCTCACAGGGCGAGGAGGACCGGTCGCGCTCCTCTTTGCTGTCCGCTGTCGTCGACTGGCTGCCGGGCGGCCGGGTCACCTTGACCGTGCTGCTGTGCCTGGCGTTCCTGCTCGCCTTCACCGTCTTCGTGATGAAGCCGTTCCAGATCCCCAGCAGCTCCATGGAGAGCACTTTGAGGGTCGGGGACCGCGTTCTCGTAAATAAGTTGGCGTACCGTTTCGGTGCCGAGCCGGCCAGGGGCGACGTGGTCGTCTTCGACGGCAGCGGGTACTTCGGGGAGGGCGACTACATCAAGCGCGTCGTGGGCGTCGGGGGAGACCGGGTGGTCTGCTGCGACAGCAAGGGGAGGATCGCGGTGAACGGGAAGTCCGTGGACGAGCGGTCCGTGCTGCACGCCGGGGACGCGCCCTCGGCGGTGCCGTTCGACATCGTGGTCCCCGAGGACAGCCTCTTCCTGCTCGGCGACCACCGCAGCGACTCCCGTGACTCCCGTGACTACCTGGGCGCGCCGGGCGGCGGCTTCGTCCCCGTGGACCAGGTGATCGGCAAGGCCGAGTGGATCGCGTGGCCGACCGGACACTGGCACTCCCTGACGCGTGACGACGTCTACGCGCGCGTGCCCGCTCCCGGCGGCGCCCATGGGTAGGCGGGGCAAGAAGCGCGGTCACGGCGGCGACGAGCGGCTCCCCACGGGCAGCAGGCCCACCAGCGGCCCCGCGCACCAGGGGAGGGCGGAGCGGCGCAAGCTCGCCCGCAAGGTGAAGCGCCGCCGCAGGCGCTCGGTCCTCAAGGAGATACCCCTCCTCATAGGCGTGGCCCTGGCCATCGCCCTCGTACTGAAGACGTTCCTCGTGCAGGCCTTCGTGATCCCGTCGGGCTCCATGGAACAGACCATCCGGATCGGCGACCGTGTCCTCGTCGACAAACTCACCCCCTGGTTCGGCGCGAAGGTGCAGCGCGGCGACGTCGTCGTCTTCAACGACCCGGGAAAATGGCTTGAACAAGAGGCCAAGCCGAAGGGCGACCCACCGGTCGGCCTCAAGCAGATCAAGGAAGGCCTGACCTGGATCGGGCTGCTGCCGTCCGACAACGAACGCGACCTCATCAAGCGGGTCGTGGGGGTCGGCGGCGACACCGTGAAGTGCTGCGACAAGCAGGGCCGTGTCACGGTCAACGGAACACCCCTCGAGGAGCGGGCGTACATCCACCCCGGCAACGCCCCCTCGAAGTTCGACTTCTCCGTGAAGGTGCCCCCGGGGCGCCTGTTCGTGATGGGCGACCACCGCGCCAACTCGGCCGATTCCCGCTACCACCTCACCGAGGCGTTCAACGGGACGGTGTCCGAGGAATCCGTCGTCGGGCGGGCCCGGTTCATCGGGTGGCCGGTCGGACACTGGGCCTCACTGGACGAGCCTCCGACCTTCGCGGCCGTGGCCGACGCGCAAGGGGACGGGTCGACCGCGGCCTCAGGAACGTCGCATAGGGTGGCCCCCACGTACGGTGCCGGACCGGGCTCGAACGCTTCGGATTCGGACGGATTTATCCCCCTCCCGACCCCTGCGGAACTCCCGCTCGTTATGGGAGTGGTGGGCCTGCATCGGATACGGATCAGGCAGCGGCACGGAGTGAGGAGTGGATGTGGGGGACTTGGCGGTCGGCGCACGGTCAGGGCATGGCCCCGAAGAGGAGCCCGGGCGAACCGACGACGCGGCGGGTCCGGGTCCCGTGGAGCGGGTGCCGGAGGCGGATGACGCCGCCCCGGGCGACCGCGAGGAACGCTCGGGCGGTTCGTCGCGGAGCGGAGCGAAGAAGCAGCGGTCCTTCTGGAAGGAGCTGCCGCTCCTCATCGGCATCGCGCTGATCCTGGCGCTGCTGATCAAGACGTTCCTGGTCCAGGCGTTCTCGATCCCCTCGGCGTCGATGGAGAACACGCTGAAGATCGGCGACCGGGTCCTGGTCGACAAGCTCACCCCCTGGTTCGGTTCGGAGCCCGAGCGCGGCGAGGTCATCGTCTTCCACGACCCGGCGAGCTGGCTCGAGGGCGAGCCGACGCCGGAGCCGAACGCGGTGCAGCAGGTGCTCAGCTGGGTCGGCCTGATGCCGTCCGCCGACGAGAAGGACCTCATCAAGCGCGTCGTGGGCGTCGGCGGCGACACCGTCGAGTGCAACGGCACGGGGCCGCTCAAGGTCAACGGCAAGGCGCTCAGCGAGCCGTACGTCTACCCGGGCAACACCCCGTGCAGCGACGACAACGCGGGTGGAACGTTCAAGGTGAAGGTTCCCGAGGGCAAAGTTTGGGTCATGGGCGACCACCGCCAGGACTCCATGGACTCGCGCTACCACCAGAACGACAAGAACAACGGCTTCGTCCCCGTCGACAACGTCGTGGGCCGCGCCATCGTCGTCGCCTGGCCGCCCACCCACTGGTCCACGCTGCCGGTGCCCGACACCTTCGACCAGTCGGGCCTGAACGCGGTGGCCAACGTGGCGCCGGGCGCGCTCGGACTCGCGGGTGCCGCGCCGCTGGTGCTGTGGCGCAGGCGCAAGATCAATCAGCGCGTTACCGAGGGGAACACCAGGGTTTCTGCGACCGGTGGCGCCCGGTAGGGTGCCGTCCCAGATCGCCGATCTTCCGTGATCCGTGCCGCTCCGGGGCTGGTTCGACGAGATCGACTTCTCCGAACCGCGGGAGCAACTGGGATGAGCAGGACGCGTCGTACGAATGAGGGCCACGGCAAGGTCGGCAGCGCACTGTCCGGCATAGCCGTGGCCCTCGGCTGTGTGCTGTTCCTCGGCGGCTTCGTCTGGGGCGCCATCGTCTACCAGCCGTACACGGTCCCGACCGACTCCATGGACCCGACGATCAAGGCAGGCGACCGGGTGCTCGCCGAGCGGATCGACGGCAGCGAGGTCAAGCGCGGCGATGTCGTCGTCTTCCAGGAAGCGACCTGGGGAAACGTTCCTATGGTGAAGCGCGTGGTCGGCGTCGGCGGCGACAAGATCGCCTGCTGCACCGACAACAAGCTGACCGTGAACGGCAAGCAGATCGACGAGCCGTACCTCCCCAAGGGCGAGAGCGCCTCGCTCACCGGCATCAGGACCACGACCGTCCCGCAGGGCCGGCTCTTCCTCCTCGGTGACCACCGCTCCGACTCCCTCGACTCCAGCGCGCACATCGGCGACAGCGAGAACGGCTCGGTGGAGCGTGGCGCCGTACAGGGCCGCGTGGACGCCCTGGCGTGGCCCATGGCCGGGATGAAGAAGCCCACCGGCTTCGAGGCGCTGCCGGGCGGCATCTCGCAGCCCGGGCCGATCAAGACACAGCTCGCCGCCGTCGTCGTGGGCGCGGTCCTCGTGCTCGGCGGCGCGGCGTACGGGCCGATCGCGAAGCGCTCGCGGCGGCGCCCCAGCGGCAGGGCCGCGGAGCCGGTCCGTGCCTGAGCCCGCCGAGGTGCCGGAGCTCGGCCCGGAGCTGCGCAAGGTCGCCCGTGTCGTGCTGCTCGACCCCGAGGGCCGGATCCTGCTGCTGCACGGGCACGAGCCGGGCGACACCGCGAACGACTGGTGGTTCACGCCGGGCGGCGGCCTGGAGGGCGACGAGACGCGTGAAGAGGCCGCCCTGCGGGAACTGGCAGAGGAGACCGGCATCACCGACGTCGAACTGGGGCCTGTGCTGTGGCAGCGGATCTGCTCCTTCCCGTTCGCCGGTCGGCGCTGGGACCAGGACGAGTGGTACTTCCTGGCCCGTACGAGCACGGTCTCGGCGGGGCACGGGGAGATCAATGCGACGGGCCTGACCGACCTGGAGCGCCGCAGCGTCGCCGGAGCGCGCTGGTGGACGTGCGGGGAACTGGCCGAGGCGCATGAGACGGTGTATCCGACCAGACTCGCCGGGCTGCTGAAGCGGCTGCTCGACGAAGGTCCCCCGAGCCGGCCCGAGGTCCTCGACACGGAAATCGTCTAGAGGCGCACGAGGCTGGCGCACAATAGGGGGACGCACGGCTGAAGGGGAACATGCCATGAGCGCCGAGGACCTCGAGAAGTACGAGACCGAGATGGAGCTGAAGCTCTACCGGGAGTACCGCGACGTCGTCGGTCTGTTCAAATACGTGATCGAGACCGAGCGGCGTTTCTACCTCACCAACGACTACGAGATGCAGGTGCACTCGGTCCAGGGCGAGGTGTTCTTCGAGGTGTCGATGGCGGATGCCTGGGTGTGGGACATGTATCGGCCCGCACGTTTCGTGAAGCAGGTCCGCGTGCTCACGTTCAAGGACGTGAACATCGAGGAGCTCAACAAGAGCGACCTGGAGCTTCCGAGCAGCTGAGCGGCTGCGCGTGAGGGCGCGCCGGGGTGCCGGGGTGCCGGAGTGGCGGGGTTTTCCACAACCCGTCGGTAGTTCACCAAGATCCACTTCTGGATCGCGCACGCGTCAGCGTGGGTGCCGGAGGTGGTGCCGACGTGAACGCACGGGGAGCACTGGGGAAGTACGGCGAGGATCTGGCCGCGCGGCGGCTGACCGAGGCCGGGATGACGGTGCTCGCGCGCAACTGGCGCGCGGGCAGGTCGGGCGAGATCGACATCGTGGCGCGGGACGGCGACGCCGTCGTCGTGTGCGAGGTCAAGACGCGCAGCGGCAGAAGCGGCGGGTCCGGGGGCGGGGCCTTCGAGCATCCGATGGCCGCGATCACACCCGTGAAGGCGGCGCGGCTGCGCGATCTCGCCGAGCGCTGGGTGCAGGAGCACGGGGGAGCGCCGCCCGGCGGCGTCCGCATCGACCTTGTGGGCGTGCTCCTCCCGGAGCGCGGAGCACCCCGCGTCGAGCACGTGCGGGGGGTCTCCTGATGGGCTTCGCGCGTACGTGTTCCGTGGCCCTCGTGGGAGTCGAGGGCGTCGTCGTCGAGGTGCAGGCAGACCTGGAGCCGGGCATCGCCGCGTTCACTCTGGTGGGGCTGCCCGACAAGAGCCTGACCGAGAGCCGCGACCGGGTCAGGGCCGCGGTGGTCAACTCCGGGTGCGACTGGCCGCAGAAGAAGCTCACCGTGGGACTGAGCCCGGCGTCCGTGCCGAAGGGCGGCTCGGGCTTCGACCTCGCCGTCGCCTGTGCGGTGCTCGGGGCCGCCGAGCGGATCGACCCGCGGATCCTCGCCGACATCGTGATGATCGGGGAGCTGGGTCTCGATGGGCGGGTGCGACCGGTGCGCGGCGTGCTCCCGGCCGTCCTCGCTGCGGCCGACGCCGGTTACGAGCAGGTGGTGGTCCCCGAGTGCACGGCGGGCGAGGCCTCCCTCGTGCCCGGGGTGTCGGTCCTCGGCGTCCGCAGCCTGCGCCAGCTCATCGCCGTGCTCACGGACGAGCCGGTGCCCGAGGAGGACGTGGTGGCGGAATCGGGGCGCCCCGATCCGATGCTCGCCGGGCTGAGCATGCCGGGCAGCGGTGTCGGCACGGGCCTCGGCGGCTCCGCGCACGACGGGCCGGGCCCCGACCTCGCCGATGTTGTCGGTCAGCTCTCCGCGCGGACGGCGATCGAGGTCGCGGCGGCGGGCGCGCACCACGTGATGCTGTCCGGGCCACCGGGCGCGGGCAAGACGATGCTGGCCGAGCGACTCCCCGCCGTCCTGCCCACCCTCACCCGTGAGGAGGCCCTCGAGGTCACGGCCATTCACTCGGTCGCGGGAATGCTGCCGCCCGGCACATCCATGATCGACACCGCGCCGTACTGCGCGCCGCACCACTCGGCGACCATGCAGTCCCTCGTCGGTGGCGGCCCCGGCGTGGCCCGCCCCGGCGCGGTCTCGCTCTCGCACCGGGGCGTGCTGTTCCTCGACGAGGCCCCGGAGTTCAGCGGCCAGGCCCTCGACGCCCTGCGCCAGCCCCTGGAGGCGGGCCACGTGACCATCGCGCGCAGCGCAGGGGTGGTACGGCTGCCCGCGCGCTTCCTGATGGCGCTCGCCGCGAACCCCTGCCCCTGTGGGCAGTACCGGGCTCTGGGCGGCGAGTGCGACTGCCCGCCGGCCACCGTCCGCCGCTACCAGGCCAGGCTCTCCGGTCCGCTGCTCGACCGGGTCGACCTTCGCGTGGAGGTCGACGCCGTCACCCGCAACGAACTGGCGGGATACGGGCCGCGGGGCGAGAGCAGCAAGGTCGTCGCGGACCGGGTGCGGGAGGCCAGGGAGCGGGCGGCGGCGCGGTACGCGGACACCCCGTGGCGGACCAACAGCGAGGTGCCGGGCCACGCCCTGCGCACCCGCTGGCCTGCCGCTCCCGGCGCGCTCGACGAGGCGGAGCTCGACCTGGAGCGCGGCTTCCTCACCGCACGCGGACTCGACCGGGTGCTGCGGGTGGCCTGGACGGTGGCGGACCTCGCGGGCCGCGACCGCCCCTTCGCCCAGGACGTGGCCCTCGCGCTCCAACTACGGACGGGAATCTCGCGCGGGGTGCCGATGACGATCGGGGCGGGGGCATGACGGGGGTCGTGGGGCCTGCCGGGGCCGAGGGCGAATCGACGTCCACCAGCGCGAACAGCGCCGCCACCGGCGCCGCGTCCGAGGCGGCCACCGGCGCCGTGTCTGGGGCCGTCGCCGGCGCCGCGCCCGAGGCCGTCGCCGGCGCCGCACCCGAGGTCGTCGACGGCCCGGGGACCGCTCCACCCCGGGACGAGACGCGGCTCGCACGCGTGCGGCTCACCCGGATCGTCGAGCCCGGGTGGGAGGTCGCAGGGCAGTGGTTGCGGGAGTTCGGGGCCGTGGAGACGGTGCGGCGGATCGAGGCTGGCGGGGCGGAGCCGCAGCTGCCGGGGGTGCGGTCCGACCGCTGGGCCGGCCTCGTCGCGCGGGCGGCGGACGCCCCACCCGCCGAGCGGGACATCGACCGGGCGGCGACGGCGGGGGCCAGATTCGTGTGCCCGGGGGACGCCGAGTGGCCGGGACAGTTGGACGACCTGGGGGACGGGCGGCCGATCGGGCTCTGGGTGCGGGGCGGGCCGAACCTGCGGATGTGGGCGCTGCGCTCGGTGGCCGTGGTGGGAGCCCGGGCCTGCACCGACTACGGGGTGCGGATGGGCGCCAGCCTCGGCGCCGGGCTCGCCGAGCGCGGCTGGGTCGTGGTCTCCGGCGGGGCCTACGGGGTGGACGCCGCAGCGCACCGCGGGGCCCTGGGCGCGACCGGGGCGACGGTCGCCGTGCTGGCCTGCGGCATCGACCGGATCTACCCGAGGGGCCACACACAGTTGATCGACCGGGTCGCGGAACAGGGGCTCGTGATCGGCGAGTTGCCGCCCGGTGATCACCCCACACCCAGCCGCTTCATCCTGCGGAACAGGGTGATCGCGGCGCTCACCAGAGGGACGGTCGTGGTCGAGGCCGCGTACCGCAGCGGAGCGCTCGTCACGGCCCGCTGGGCGCAGCGTCTCGGGCGGCACGCGATGGGCGTCCCCGGGCCCGTGACCAGCAGCGTCTCCGCCGGAGTGCACGAACTGCTGCGGAAGGAGGCGGTGCTGGTGACCGACGCGGCGGAAGTCGTCGAGCTGGTCGGGGAGATGGGCGAGCTGGCGCCCGAGCGGCGCGGCCCGGTGCTGCCGCGCGACCTGCTGCCGCCCGCCGCGGCCCGGGTGCTCGCCGCGCTGCCCGCGCGCGGCACGTGCGGCGTCGCCCAGGTCGGCCGGGGCGCGGGGACGGGCGAGGACGAGACGATCGCCAGGCTGTACGAACTGCGCTCGTTGGGGTTCGTCGAACGACACGGCGAGGGCTGGCAGTTGACACGCCAGGCGAGGGAATCGGTCTTTCCCGGAAGGGAGCTGCCCTGACGCCGAGCGTTGCGCCGTCCGGATGACACCCCGATGGCCTTGGCAATTCCGGCAGTTGGCGCTCCGACCCGGTCGGCCGGGGCGCCGGAACCGTCCACGCGAGTCGACGAAGGGAACGTATCTGCGCAACGGTGATCTCGCACCCTTCGCACACTGCGACGCTCCAGTCACGCTACGCTCACCAGGATCCCGGGTTCGTCCCCTCCGTCCGGAATCGGGCGGGTGGCTCGGACCGGGCAGCACCAGACGGGCGACACGGCATCTTCACAGGCAGAGCGATCACAGCGACCAGTACGGCAAGCACCCTCGGTTTCCTGGGTACGCAGCAGCAGAACGGCACAAGGCGGCGCATGCCACAACACACCTCCGGATCCGACCGGGCGGCGGCACCCCCCTCCGCGCGCGGCTCCAGCGTGCGGCCTCCGGCTCCCTCCTCCCTCGAGGAGCTGTGGAGGTCGTACAAGGCGACGGGCGACGAGCGGCTGCGGGAGCAGCTGATCCTGCACTACTCGCCGCTGGTGAAATACGTGGCGGGCCGGGTCAGCGTGGGGCTGCCGCCCAATGTGGAGCAGGCGGACTTCGTCTCGTCGGGAGTGTTCGGGCTGATCGACGCGATCGAGAAGTTCGACATCGACCGCGAGATCAAGTTCGAGACGTACGCGATCACCCGGATCCGCGGCGCGATGATCGACGAACTGCGGGCGCTGGACTGGATTCCGCGTTCGGTGCGGCAGAAGGCGCGGAACGTCGAGCGGGCCTACGCCACCTTGGAGGCGCAGCTGCGGCGCACTCCTTCGGAGAGCGAGGTGGCCGCGGAGATGGGCGTCGCGCTCGAGGATCTGCACGCGGTCTTCAGCCAGTTGTCGCTGGCCAACGTGGTGGCGCTGGAGGAACTGCTGCACGTGGGCAGCGAAGGCGGCGGTGACCGGCTCAGCCTCCTGGACACCCTCGAGGACCACGCGGCGGACAATCCGGTGGAGGTCGCAGAGGACCGGGAGCTGCGTCGGTTCCTGGCGCGGGCGATCAACACGCTGCCCGAACGCGAGAAGACCGTCGTCACGCTCTACTACTACGAGGGCCTGACGCTCGCCGAGATCGGGAACGTGCTCGGGGTCACCGAGAGCCGGGTCAGCCAGATCCATACGAAATCCGTCCTCCAGCTGCGCGCCAAGCTGGCGAGCTTCGGCCGCTGAGCGACCGGGAAGAGCCCGTCGACTCCCGTCGCGGGAGGCATCTTCGTAAAGTGGAGACGTGCCTAGGATTCGAGCGGCCTCCGTGGCCGAGCACCGGTCGATGCAGCGCGACGCCCTTCTGGACGCCGCGCGTTCCCTGCTGTCCGAGGGCGGGACGGAGGCGTTGACGTTCCCCGCGCTCGCGGAGCGGACGGGGCTCGCGCGGTCGTCCGTCTACGAGTACTTCAAGTCCCGCGCTGCCGTGGTCGAGGAGCTGTGCGCGGTCGACTTCCCGGTGTGGGCCGCCGAGGTCGAGGCCGGGATGGCGCGCGCCACCACCCCCGAGGGCAAGGTCGAGGCGTACGTCCGTGAGCAGTTGGCGCTGGTGGGGGACAGGCGGCACCGCGCGGTCGTCGCCATCTCCGCGAGCGAGCTGGACGCGGGCGCACGCGAGAAGATCCGGGCGGCGCACGGCGGGCTCGTGGCGATGATCGTCGAGGCGCTGGAGCAGATGGGGCACGCGCAGCCGCGGCTCGCGGCGATGCTGCTCCAGGGCGTCGTGGACGCGGCCGTCCGCAGGATCGAGCTGGGCGCGGCGGAGGAGCCCGACGTGATCGTCGACGCGGCCGTGGCCATGGCCCTCCGAGGCGTCCAGGGCTGACAGGCCTGACACCGCTCGCTGCCGCCCGCCGCCGGGTCACGTCCACAGCCACGCCCACCCCCACACCGGCAGCAGCCGCGACGGCCTGCCGTGCAGCGCCGAAGGGCCGAGCAGCGACAAGGGGTCCAGATACACCGCACCCCTGCGCAACCCCCAGTGGAGGCAGGAGCGGGCGGCCGGCGGGCAGTGCCCCGTAGGCAACTGCACCGTGCCCACCACCTCGCCGGCCCTGACCTTCGCACCCCGTCTCACCAGCGCCGTCACCGGCTCGTACGTCGTGCGCAGGGGTGGGCCCCCGGTGCGCGGGAGCGTGATGGAGAGCACGCCTCTGCCCGCGACCTCGCCCGCGAACGAGACCCGACCGCCGGCCACCGCGCGTACGGGAGCGTCGATGGGCGCCGCCAGGTCCACGCCGCGATGCCCGGGGGCGTAGGGCGAGGCGGGCGGGGCCCAGGCGCGCACCACCTTCGGCCGCCCGCCAGGCTCGCCCACCGGCCAGAACCGGGCGTCCCCGGCCCGGGCCGCGGGCCCGAGCGCCAGGAGCAGCAGCACCGCCGCCATCGTCACCGTGAGTAGTTTCCGCATGGCGCTCAGGTTCCTCCGCGGAGCGCTCCCGCAGGGATCATGGCCGGGAAACGTGGACTACCGGGCGGTTGTGGACAGCGGCGTCACCCGGTACCTCGCGGGTCCCGTACACTTCATGTGGCGATCCGGCCCACCGGATCGACTTCGCACGCCCCGACACCGGCCCTCACAGGCCGTGTCAGTGGCCTATCGGTCCCGTACGGACGGCTCGAAAGACCCGAGCGTACGCGGCAGGCACACGCAGTGGGCGTCAGGAAACAACCGAGAAAACACAAGGAGTACGGCCATGGCCGTCGTCACGATGCGGGAGCTGCTGGAGAGCGGCGTCCACTTCGGTCACCAGACCCGTCGTTGGAACCCGAAGATGAAGCGCTTCATCTTCACGGAGCGCAACGGCATCTACATCATCGACCTGCTCCAGTCGCTGTCGTACATCGACCGCGCCTACGAGTTCGTCAAGGAGACCGTCGCCCACGGTGGCACGGTCATGTTCGTCGGCACGAAGAAGCAGGCGCAGGAGGCCATCGCCGAGCAGGCCACCCGCGTCGGCATGCCCTACGTGAACCAGCGCTGGCTGGGCGGCATGCTCACCAACTTCTCGACCGTCTACAAGCGTCTGCAGCGCCTCAAGGAGCTCGAGCAGATCGACTTCGAGGACGTCGCCGCGTCCGGTCTCACCAAGAAGGAGCTTCTCGTGCTCTCGCGCGAGAAGGCCAAGCTGGAGAAGACCCTCGGCGGTATCCGTGAGATGTCCAAGGTTCCCAGCGCCGTCTGGATCGTGGACACCAAGAAGGAGCACATCGCTGTCGGCGAGGCCCGGAAGCTCAACATCCCGGTCGTCGCGATCCTCGACACGAACTGTGACCCCGACGAGGTCGACTACAAGATCCCGGGCAACGACGACGCGATCCGCTCCGTCACCCTGCTCACCCGCGTGATCGCCGACGCCGTCGCCGAGGGCCTCATCGCCCGCTCCGGCGTTGCCGCGGGCGACCAGAAGCCGGGCGAGAAGGCCCAGGGCGAGCCGCTCGCCGAGTGGGAGCGCGACCTGCTCGAGGGCGAGAAGAAGGCCGACGACAAGGCCGAGGCGAAGACCGAGGAGGCCCCGGCCGCCGAGGCCGCCGCCCCCGCCGAGGCCCCGGCCGCGGACGCCGACAAGGCCTGACCCGTTCGGGATTCGGTTTCATGAGGATGACGGCGGGGGTCGGCTTCGGCCCCCGCCGTCACCCCATGACCGTCACCTTCGTTCTCACACTGCTTCAGACTTCGTAGAGAGAAAACCAGGATCATGGCGAACTACACCGCCGCTGACGTCAAGAAGCTCCGCGAGCTCACCGGCGTCGGCATGATGGACTGCAAGAAGGCGCTCGACGAGGCCGACGGCGACGTCGACAAGGCCGTTGAGGCCCTGCGCATCAAGGGCCAGAAGGGCGTCGCCAAGCGCGAGGGCCGCTCCGCCGAGAACGGTGCCGTCGTCTCCCTCATCGCCGACGACAACACCTCCGGTGTCATCGTCGAGCTGAAGTGCGAGACGGACTTCGTCGCCAAGGGCGAGAAGTTCCAGGCCGTCGCGAACGAGCTGGCCGCGCACGTCGCCAAGACGAACCCCGCCGACATCGAGGCCCTGCTCGCCTCCGAGATCGAGGCCGGCAAGACCGTCCAGGCGTACGTCGACGAGGCCAACGCCGTGCTCGGCGAGAAGATCGTCCTGGACCGCTTCGCGCAGTTCTCCGGCGCCTACGTCACCGCGTACATGCACCGCACCATGCCCGACCTGCCCCCGCAGATCGGTGTCCTGGTCGAGCTGGACAAGGCCGACGCCGAGCTGGCCAAGGGCGTCGCCCAGCACATCGCCGCCTTCGCGCCGAAGTACCTCTCCCGCGAGGACGTCCCGGCCGAGGTCGTCGAGTCCGAGCGCCGCGTCGCCGAGGAGACCACCCGCGCCGAGGGCAAGCCCGAGGCCGCGCTCCCGAAGATCGTCGAGGGTCGCGTCAACGGCTTCTTCAAGGAGGCCACGCTGCTCGGTCAGCCGTACGCCCTCGACAACAAGAAGTCCGTCGAGAAGGTCCTCCAGGAGGCCGGTGTCACCCTGAAGCGCTTCTCGCGCATCAAGGTCGGCATCTGAGTCCGTACCGCGACGAACGCGAGACCCCGCTAGGGTCGACAGCAGTCGTCCGGGTTCGCGCCGGACGACCGCAGTTGTGACGAGGAGGCCATTGCCGCGCATGGGATGCGAACCACCCCACCGGCAGTGGCCTCTTTCGTATGTGTGCCAAGCAAAAGAGGCGAGAATCCCATGACCACCACCCAGGCCGACACAGGTGACAAGAGCGACGCAGGCAAAGGCGCGGGGCGCTTTCTGCTGAAGCTTTCCGGCGAGGCGTTCGCCGGGGGCGGGGGTCTGGGCGTCGACCCCGACGTGGTGCACGCCATCGCCCGTGAGATCGCGGCCGTCGTACGGGACGGCTGGCAGATCGCCGTCGTCATCGGCGGCGGCAACTTCTTCCGCGGCGCCGAGCTCCAGCAGCGCGGCATGGACCGCGCCCGCTCCGACTACATGGGCATGCTCGGCACGGTCATGAACTGCCTGGCCCTCCAGGACTTCCTGGAGAAGGAGGGCATCGACTGCCGCGTGCAGACCGCCATCACCATGGGGCAGGTCGCCGAGCCGTACATCCCGCTGCGAGCCGTGCGCCACCTGGAGAAGGGCCGCGTCGTCATCTTCGGCGCCGGCATGGGAATGCCGTACTTCTCCACCGACACCACCGCCGCGCAGCGCGCCCTGGAGATCGACGCCGAGGCGCTGCTCATGGGCAAGAACGGGGTCGACGGTGTCTACGACTCCGACCCCAAGACCAACCCCGAGGCCGTGAAGTTCGACGCGCTCAGCTACGGCGAGGTCATCACGCGCGACCTCAAGGTCGCGGACATGACCGCGATCACCCTGTGCCGCGACAACAAGCTGCCGATCCTCGTCTTCGAGCTCCTCACGTCGGGCAATATCGCCCGTGCCGTCAAGGGTGAGAAGATCGGGACCCTCGTGGGCGAACAGGGCACCCGAGCCTGACCCCTCCTGTCTCCCGGGAGCCCCGTGTCCTTGGGGGTTCCCGAGGGATGGACAATGTCCTGCCGGTCGGACACCGTGCAGGAAAGACACGCGACGCAGCCGACCGCGCCCCCGTGCCCGGCCGGGCCTCACTCAAGACACGCAGGAGCAAGTGGTGATCGAAGAGACCCTCCTCGAGGCCGAGGAGAAGATGGAGAAGGCCGTCGTCGTCGCCAAGGAGGACTTCGCCGCGATCCGCACAGGGCGTGCGCACCCGGCGATGTTCAACAAGATCGTGGCCGACTACTACGGCGCGCTGACGCCGATCAACCAGCTGGCCTCGTTCTCGGTGCCCGAGCCGCGGATGGCCGTGGTGACCCCGTTCGACAAGAGCGCGCTGCGCAACATCGAGCAGGCGATCCGCGACTCCGACCTCGGCGTCAACCCGAGCAACGACGGCAGCATCATCCGAGTGGTCTTCCCGGAGCTGACCGAGGAGCGCCGCAAGGACTACATCAAGGTCGCCAAGGCCAAGGCCGAGGACGCCAAGGTGTCGATCCGCTCCGTGCGCCGCAAGGCCAAGGACACCATCGACAAGGCGATCAAGGACGGCGAGGTCGGCGAGGACGAGGGCCGTCGCGCGGAGAAGGAACTCGACGACACCACCGCCAAGTACGTGGCCCAGGTGGACGAGCTGCTCAAGCACAAGGAAGCCGAGCTGCTCGAAGTCTGAGCGAGCGCGGAAGATCGAGGTTCGAGGAATCCGTGAACGACTCTTCCTGGGGGGCGCCGACCGGGCCCGGACACTGGGGCCCGACCGATGGCCACGGGTCCGCTCCCGGCCATGGGCCCGCTCCTGGTCAGGGCCCCGCGTACGGGCAGGTGCCGGCGTACGGCGAGGGCTCGGCGTACGGCGACGGCTCGGGGTACGAGGGCCCGGCGTACGGCCACGGCCCGTCGTACGAGCAGGGGCGCGCTCCGGCGGGTCCCGCGTACGAACGGCACGCGGTCGATGAGACTCGGCCCATGCCCATCGTGCCCGATATGCCTGACACGCCCTCTGGTGACGGAAGGGGCGACGACCAGGACGACCGGGGGGCCGCTCGGCTGAGTGGCCCCTTGTTCCGCGACGAGGCGCCGCAGCGGCCCGAGCCGGCCGAGCAGCACGCGCAGGCGCCCCACCCGGCGGAGCCCGCGCGGCCCGAGCCGCCCAAGAAGAAGAGCGCGGGCCGGGACCTCGGTGCGGCCATAGGCGTGGGCGTCGGTCTCGGCGCGGTGATCATCGCGTCGCTGTTCATCGTCAAGGCCGTGTTCGTCGGAGTGATCGCGGTCGCCGTCGTCGTCGGCCTCTGGGAGCTGACCTCGCGGCTCGACGAGCGCAAGGGCATCAAGGCGCCGCTCGTGCCGCTCGCCGTCGGCGGAGCGGCCATGGTGGTGGCCGGATACGTACGCGGCGCCGAGGGTGCCTGGGTGGCCATGGCGCTGACCGCGCTCGCCGTCCTCGTGTGGCGGATGACCGAGCCGCCCGAGGGCTACCTCAAGGACGTCACGGCGGGGGTCTTCGCGGCCTTCTACGTGCCGTTCCTCGCGACCTTCGTGGCGATGATGCTCACGGCGGACGACGGAGCGTGGCGCGTGCTCACGTTCCTGATCCTGACCGTCGTCAGCGACACCGGGGCGTACGCCGTCGGCTGGCGCTTCGGCAAGCACAAGCTCGCGCCGCGCATCAGCCCCGGCAAGACCCGCGAGGGCCTGGTCGGAGCCGTCTCGTTCGCCATGGTGGCCGGCGTGCTCTGCATGCAGTTCCTGGTGGACGACGGCACGTGGTGGCAGGGCCTGGTCATGGGTGCGCTCGTCGCGGCCAGCGCGACGCTCGGCGACCTCGGCGAGTCCATGATCAAGCGGGACCTCGGGATCAAGGACATGGGGACGCTGCTGCCGGGGCACGGCGGCATCATGGACCGGCTCGACTCGCTGCTGCCCACGGCGCCGGTCGTGTGGCTGCTCCTGGTGCTGTTCGTCGGCTCCTGAGCGGGTCGAAGTCGGCTCCTGAGCGGATCGAAAAGCCTGGTGGAAGCCCCCGTCCGTAACCGGACGGGGGCTCTTCGTATACGTACCCCAGGGGACTTGTGAAGACCTGTTCACGAAGGTGGTCGGGTTCGTTGAGGGGGGCTTGCGAGCGTTTCTTACCCTCGCGTAACAACGCCCCATGAACATCTTCGGCCGCAGCTTCTCATCCCGGCGTGCAGAGGGATCCGCTGCTCCGGGGGCCGCCGGCACCGCCGTACTCGATCCCGCCGGTCACGACCCGTCCATGGCGGCGCTCACCGGCGCCTGGATGGTCGACCCCGCACACAGCAGAATCGGTTTCTCCGTGCGGCACGCCATGGTGACGACCGTGCGCGGCGCCTTCACGGACTACCGGAGCCGCCTCTACTTCGACGGCGAGGACCCGACCCGGTCCTCCGCCGAACTCGTCCTTGCCACGGGCAGCGTCGACACGGGCGTCGAGCAGCGGGACGCCCACGTGGTCGGCCGCGACTTCCTCAACGCCGCCCAGTACCCCCGTATGACCTTCAAGAGCACCGCGGTGGAGCTCGCCGAGCCGGACGTCTACCGCATGCACGGCGACCTCACCATCAAGGACGTCAGCCGTCCGGTCGTCCTCGACCTCACCTACATCGGCTTCGTCACCGACGCCTTCGGGGACGAGCGCGTCGGCTTCGACGGCACCACCACCATCAACCGCATCGACTGGGGTCTCACGTACAACGCCCGCCTCGCGCAGGGCGGCAACATGGTCAGCGAAAAGGTCCGCCTCCAGTTCGACATCGCGGCGATCCGCATGCCGTCCGGGGGCTGACGCCACCGCACACCGGCATCTCAAGGCCCCCGATCCGCGCGCAAGGCGTGGGCAGGGGGCCGCTTGCGTCTTACTGGGGCGGCGGGGGTGTGTGATGATGCGCGACATGTGAACGGCCCTG
The DNA here is from genome assembly GCF_052245995.1 of Streptomyces sp. SDT5-1. Taxonomy (NCBI): domain Bacteria; kingdom Bacillati; phylum Actinomycetota; class Actinomycetes; order Kitasatosporales; family Streptomycetaceae; genus Streptomyces; species Streptomyces sp. SDT5-1. Next base: position 5,923,955 of record NZ_CM125963.1, read on the forward strand.
GGGAGGGGCCGGCACGTCAGAAGGGTGGGGACCGGCGTGGCGTCGGGCAAGGAGTCCATACCGGACGAGGAGTGGGAGCGCTTCCTACGCGAAGCGGAGGCCGGCGCAGCGGGGGCGCCCGAGGAGCCGTCGGCGCGGGCGCGGATGGTGACGCGGCGTCTGGCGGAGCAGGGGCCGGGCGCGCCGGAACCGTGGCGGGGCCATCAGCCGCCCCGGCGCCGACGAGGCAAGGGCTGGTACGTGGTGGGGCTGCTGGCCGCGGCGGCGCTGGTGGTCGTGGCGCTCGACCCCGGGCGGGTGACGGGCTGGTTCGGCTTCGGCGCCTCCAGGTCGACTCCCCTCGCAACGGAGTCCACCCGCCCCTCCGGTCCACCACCGACGCAGGCGGCGGCGGAACGGCCCACTCTGAGGGAGCCGTTCCGCAGTTCACCGGCGGCGCGCTGGCGCGACGGTCGCGACGGCATCGGGGTGCCCGAGGCGCGGGCGACCGGATGGATGAGCGAGAGCCAGGTCGAGCAGGCGCTGCGGAAGTCGCTCGACTTCCTGGAAGCCTCCAACCTCGACGCGTCGGTCCTCCGCGGCAAGCGCCCGACCAGGGCCATCGCCCTCATGAACCCGCACCAGCGGGACATGACGACCTACCTGTCGAAGGCCTTCCGCACCCCGACCCGCACCCACGACCCCGTACGCCTCTTCAGCCGCTTCGACCCGTCCAAGGTCCGCCTCGTCGGCGACGTCGTCAGAACGCGCGGCCGCATCACGTACGAGGAGGGGGAACGCGGCGCCCTCCAGGTGACGACCGACGTCACGTACGTCTATCCGGTGGCGCCCGCCGACCAGGAGAGCGACCAGGTGGCGCGCACGATCGTGCGCCGCGAGGTGGTCATGAGCTGGGACGACCCGAAGAAGATCGTCACGGAGCCCGGCACGTTCTCCGTCGTCTCCTACCGCTCCGACACCACGAACGCCGGCTGCGGCACGCCCACGGGCTACCTGACGCCGACGTTCGACGAGAACCACGCGCCTCCGGGAGGCCCGTCGGTGGACCCGTACGACCGCAGCACGTCGTTGGAGTCCCGCATGAAGGACTCGGCGAACGCCGACTGCGGTACGGCTACGCGTTCGTAGCCGGCACCACCACGACCTGCACGTCGTCCTCGTACACCACACGCCCCGGCGCGCTGGACCGCACCTCCCGGCAGTCCACCCCGTGCGCGTCCAGAATCTCCAGGTACCCGGCCACCCGCTCGATGAGATGGGTGGCCGACACCTTGAACCAGGCGGCGGCGCCGGGGTTCACGTCGGGGTCGTACACGCCCGGATCGACGCGCGACGGGTCGGGGTACGCGGCGTCGTACCACGCGTTCCCCTCCCGCCGAACCCGCTCCTGCTCAACACTCAGCTGCCCACTCCGGGCCAGATTGTTGACGAGCCCGAACACGCCTTTGAACTGGCCCTTCTCATCCGGCACGACCGCCTGAAACCGCACATACTCACTCCCCATGCGGCGATCCTGCCAGAGGCCCCCGGGCGACGGCGCCAGGTCACCTCCGATTGTCTGCGACACTGGAAGCGCTATGCCTAAGCCCGGAGAACTGACCTTTGTCGCCCCCCGCGGGGCCAAGAAGCCGCCGCGGCACCTTGCTGATCTTTCGCCCGCTGAGCGGAAGGAAGCTGTTGCCGCGATCGGTGAGAAGCCGTTTCGCGCCAAGCAGCTGTCGCAGCACTACTTCGCGCGGTACGCGCACGACCCCGCGGAGTGGACCGACATCCCCGCCGGGTCGCGCGACAAGCTGCGGGAGGCGTTGCTGCCGGAGCTGATGTCCGTCGTGCGGCATCTGTCGACCGACAACGACACCACGCGCAAGACGCTGTGGAAGCTGTTCGACGGGACGCTCGTCGAGAGTGTGCTCATGCGGTATCCGGACCGCGTGACCATGTGCATCTCGTCGCAGGCCGGGTGCGGCATGAACTGTCCGTTCTGTGCCACCGGGCAGGCCGGGCTCGACCGGAATCTGTCGACTGCTGAGATCGTGCATCAGATCGTTGATGGGATGCGTGCGCTCAGGGATGGTGAGATTCCTGGGGGGCCCGCGCGGCTCAGCAACATCGTGTTCATGGGGATGGGCGAGCCGCTCGCCAACTACAAGCGGGTCATCCGGGCCATCCGCGCCCTCACCGACCCGGAGCCGGACGGGCTCGGGCTCAGCCAGCGCGGGATCACAGTGTCGACGGTCGGGCTCGTGCCCGCCATCAATCGGTTCACGGATGAGGGGCTGAAGTGTCGGCTCGCCATTTCGCTGCATGCTCCGGACGATGAACTGCGCGACACCCTCGTACCGGTCAATACGCGGTGGAAGGTGCGGGAGGTGCTCGACGCCGGGTTCGAGTACGCCGCGAAGTCCGGGCGCCGGCTGTCGATCGAGTACGCGCTGATCCGGGACATCAACGATCAGGCGTGGCGCGGGGACCGGCTCGGGCGGATGCTCAAGGGCAAGCCCGTGCACGTCAACCTCATCCCGCTGAACCCGACCCCCGGGTCGAAGTGGACCGCCTCGCGGCCCGAGGACGAGAAGGCCTTCGTCGAGGCCATCGCCGCACATGGTGTGCCGGTGACCATTCGGGACACCCGTGGCCAGGAGATCGACGGAGCCTGTGGACAGCTGGCCGCCACCGAGCGGTAATCTGGCCACAGGAAACAAGTAGTACGACAACTGCATCTGCAATTCCGACAGGGGAGCGCCACAGCGCTGAGAGTGCGGCATCGGCCGCAGACCCTCTGGACCTTGCCCGGGTCATTCCGGGTAGGAAGTTCGGACACCACTCAAGCTGTTGCGCCCTGCCCGGAGCTCCCGAGGGACTCCGGGCAGGGCCGCGTCTTCTCCTGGTCAGCTCCAGGAGGAATGAAGAAGTGAGAAGCAAGAAGGCGGCCGCCACCGCGTACGTTTCCGTGGCCGTGGGGGTCGGGCTCGTCGCCCTGTCCGCGTGCGGGTCCTCCGGCGGCTCGGGTGCCGCGGGCGGTGACGCGAAGACCGTGACCCTCGTGAGCCACGATTCGTGGGCCGTGTCGAAGGGCGTGCTCAAGGACTTCGAGAAGAGCTCCGGGTACAAGGTCAAGGTCCTCAAGGACGGCGACGCCGGTCAGGCCGTCAACAAGGCGATCCTCTCCAAGGACAACCCGCAGGGCGACGTCTTCTTCGGCGTCGACAACACCCTGCTCTCGCGCGCGCTCGACAACGGGATCTTCTCCTCGTACCGCGCGAAGGGGCTCGGGGACGTGAAGAGCGAGTACCGGCTCGACAAGGGCAAGGACCGTGTCACGCCCGTCGACACCGGGTCGCTCTGCGTCAACTACGACAAGGCGTACTTCAAGAAGCACGACCTCGCGCCGCCGGCCTCCTTCGCCGACCTGGCCAAGCCCGCGTACAAGAACCTGCTGGTCACGGAGAACGCGGCCACGTCGTCGCCCGGCCTCGGCTTCCTGCTCGGCTCCGCCGCGAAGTACGGCGACGACGGCTGGCAGGCGTACTGGAAGAAGCTGAAGGCCAACGGCGTGAAGGTCGTCGACGGCTGGGACCAGGCGTACAACGAGGAGTTCAGCGGCAGCGCCGGCGGGAAGAAGGCCGGGGGCGATCGGCCGCTGGTGGTTTCGTACGCGTCCTCGCCGCCCGCCGAGGCCGTGTACGCCGATCCGCAGCCGAAGACCTCGCCGGTCGGGGTGGCGAAGGGGACCTGCTTCCAGCAGGTCGAGTTCGCGGGGCTGCTGAACGGGGCGCGGAACGAGAAGGGCGGCAAGGCGTTGCTCGACTTCCTGGTCTCCAAGAAGTTCCAGGAGGACATGCCGCTCAACATGTTCGTCGACCCCGTCACGAAGAACGCCACCGCGCCCGCCGACTACACCAAGTACGCGGTGAAGATCGACGATCCCGAGACGATGAGCCCGCGCGAGATCGCGGACCACCGGGACGACTGGGTGAAGTCGTGGACGTCGCTCGTACTGAAGTAGCCGTTCCGAAGAGACGCACCGGCAACGCGGCGCGGATCGGGCTCATGGCCCTGCCCGTCGTGTTCTTCGGGCTGTTCTTCGCCTACCCCGTGGTCGCGATCGTCGAGCGCGGGCTGCACGTGGACGGCGGCTGGCAGATCGGGCGGCTGTTCGACGTGCTGGGGCAGTCGGACATCCGGCACGTGCTGTGGTTCACGGTGTGGCAGGCGCTCGCGTCGACGGCGCTCACGCTGCTGATCGCGCTGCCGGGGGCGTATGTCTTCGCCCGGTTCGAGTTCCCGGGCAAGCAGGTGCTGCGGGCGGTGGTGACCGTGCCGTTCGTGCTGCCGACCGTCGTCGTGGGCACCGCCTTCCTCGCGCTCGTCGGGAGGGGCGGGCTGCTCGACGAGGTGTGGGGCGTCCGGCTCGACACCACCGTGTGGGCGATCCTGCTCGCGCACGTCTTCTTCAACTACGCGGTCGTGGTGCGGACCGTCGGCGGGCTCTGGGCGCAGCTCGACCCCCGGCAGGAGGAGGCCGCGCGGATGCTCGGCGCCTCGCGGTTCGCGGCGTGGCGGCGGGTGACGCTGCCGGCGCTCGGGCCCGCGGTCGCCGCTGCCGCGCTCATGGTGTTCCTGTTCACGTTCACGTCCTTCGGCGTCGTGCAGATCCTCGGCGGACCCGGGTTCTCGACGCTCGAGGTCGAGATCTACCGGCAGACCGCGCAGATTTTCGATCTCTCCACCGCGGCCGTGCTGACCATCGTGCAGTTCGTCGCCGTCGGGCTGATTCTCGGTGTGCACGCGTGGACCGTGCGGCGGCGGGAGAGCGCGCTGCGGCTCGTGGACGCGGCGGGGACGTCGCGGCGGCCGCGCGGCGCGGGGCAGTGGGCGCTGCTCGGCGGGGTGCTCGGCTCCGTCGCGCTGCTGATCGTGCTGCCGCTCGGCGTGCTCGTCGAACGGTCGCTCGATGCGCCCGGCGGGTACGGGTTCGGGTACTACCGGGCGCTCGGGAACGCCGACGGCGGCACCTTCCTCGTAGCGCCGATCAACGCCGTCTGGAACTCCCTCCAGTACGCGCTCGCCGCCACGGCCATCGCCGTCGTCATCGGTGGGCTCGCCGCAGCGGCGCTCACCCGGCGCGCGGGGCGGCTCGTGCGCGGGTTCGACGCGCTGCTGATGCTGCCGCTCGGGGTGTCGGCGGTGACCGTCGGCTTCGGGTTCCTGATCACGCTCGACGAGCCGCCGCTGGACCTGCGGTCGTCGTGGATCCTGGTGCCGCTCGCGCAGGCGCTCGTGGGTGTGCCCTTCGTCGTACGGACGATGCTGCCGGTGCTGAGGGCCGTCGACGGGCGGCTGCGGGAGGCCGCGGCGGTGCTCGGGGCGTCGCCGCTGCGGGCGTGGCGGGAGGTCGACCTGCCGATGGTGCGGCGGGCGCTGCTGGTCGCGGCGGGGTTCGCCTTCGCGGTGTCGCTCGGCGAGTTCGGGGCGACGGTGTTCATCGCGCGGCCCGACAATCCGACGCTGCCGGTGGCCGTGGCGCGGCTGCTGGGGCGCGCGGGGGAGCTCAACTACGGGCAGGCGATGGCGCTTTCGACCGTACTGATGGTGGTGTGCGCGGCCGCGCTCCTTGTGCTTGAACGTGTGCGGCCCGCCAAGGCCTCGACCGGGGAGTTCTGATCTGATGTCGCTGCTGGAGCTGGACGACGCGACCGTACGGTTCGGTGGGCGCGCCGTACTCGACGGGGTGGGCCTCGAGGTGGCCGAGCACGAGATCGTGTGCGTGCTCGGGCCGAGCGGGAGCGGGAAGTCCACGCTGCTGCGGGCCGTCGCGGGGTTGCAGCCGCTGGACGGTGGGCGGGTGTCGCTCGGCGGGGCCGATCAGGCGGGGGTGCCCGCGCACAAGCGGGGCGTGGGCCTGATGTTCCAGGACCACCAGCTGTTCCCGCAGCGGGACGTGGGGCGGAACGTCGCGTTCGGGCTGCGGATGCGCGGGGCCGGGAAGCGTGAACAGGCGGAGCGGGTACGGGAGTTGCTCGCGCTCGTCGGGTTGCCGGGGGCGGAGCGGCGTGCGGTCGGGGAGCTGTCCGGTGGGGAGCAGCAGCGGGTGGCGCTCGCGCGGGCGTTGGCGCCGAGGCCGCGGTTGCTGATGCTGGACGAGCCGTTGGGGCAGCTCGACCGGTCGTTGCGGGAGCGGCTCGTCGTCGAACTCCGCGAGCTGTTCGGTGAGTTGGGGACGACCGTGCTCGCGGTCACGCACGATCAGGGGGAGGCGTTCGCGCTGGCCGACCGGGTCGTGGTGATGCGGGACGGGCGGATCGCGCAGAGCGGGACGCCGCTCGAGGTGTGGCAGAACCCGGCGGACGAGTTCGTGGCGCGGTTCCTCGGGTTCGACAACGTGGTGGGGGCGACGGTGACGGGGGCGGTCGCCGATACGCCGTGGGGGAAGGTGCCGGTGCCCGAGGGGGCGGCTGACGGGGAGTGCCGGCTGCTTGTGCGGCCTGCGGGGGTACGGGTCGTGCCGGTGGCCGAGGCGCAGCTGACGTGTGTCGTGGCTGCGCGGACCTTCCGGGGGACGCATGTTGCGCTGCACTTGCAGCCGGGGGATGCGCCGCGGTTGGAGGCGGCCTGCGCGCTGCGCTCCGCGCCGGAGCCGGGGGACGTGGTCGGGGTCGCCTTCGACGAGGCGGAGGTCGTGGTGCTGCCGGCGGCGACCCCTTAGCACCCTCGTTTTCCGTTGCGCGGCACCGGGGCGCCGCCTTGCCCACCCTGCCGCCCTAGGCGGCAGGGTGGGACAACGGTCAGCGGGACGTCTTGCGGCGCAGAGCGAAGACCACGCCCGCACCCGCCGCGACCAGGAGGGCCGCGATGCCGGCGATGATCGGGGTGTTGCTGCTCGCGCCCGTCTCGGCGAGGTCCGAACCGCCCGCCGGGGAGGCGGAGTTGCTCGGGGCCGGGGCCGCCGGAGCGCTCTTCGAGGGCGCCGGCTTCGACGGAGCCGGCTTGGACGGCGCCGGAGCGCTCGTCGACGGCGCCGGCTTCTCCGGCGTCGTGGCGCACGCCTTGCCCGGCGCCGTCACATTCGGCTTGATGTCCTCGTCGACCTGGTTGCCGGCCTTCACGTGGACGCGATAGGTGGCGTTCGGCTGCCAGTTCTCCTTGAACGTGACGGTCGCGCCCTCGCGCGTACCGGTCACGTCCTGCGTACCGATGAGCTTCTCCGAGCCGTCGGTGCTGAGGAAGACGGAGACCGTCGCCGGGGTGCCGGAGGCGTCCTTGTCGACGACGGTGATGACGCCCTGCTCGCCGGAGCACGACGCCTCGGCGGAGAACTCGCTGATGTTGCACGCGAGCGCGGTGTCGGCGACGCCGAGGGTGAGGGCCGCGGCGCCACAGGCGACCACGGCGAGACGCGCGGATCTGGAGGTTATGCGGGGGGCTACGGACACAGCTGTCCTTCACGGGTACTGGGAAGAGAAGGGGTGCGGCGCGGCGCGAACGCACCTCGAAGCTCAACACCCCCACGGTCACCGCTGGTTTATCGGTGACCGTGACGGGCGGTCAAGACACGAGGGAGCTCATGCGCCACTCTTGACCCCCGCTTGACCCAACGCGCTACCCGAGCCGTCCGATCGCCTCGCCCGCCTCCTCGGCCGTGTCCACCAGGGCGATCCGGTCCTCCATGGACCGCCCGCGCGCGAGCGCCTGCAGGAGCGGCCAGGTGGGCAGGTCCTCGGTCCAGTGGGCCCGGTCGACCAGCACCATCGGCGTCGGCTCGCCCCGCGACTCGTAGTAGTTGGGCGTCGCGTTGTCGAAGATCTCCTGGACCGTGCCCGCCGCGCCCGGCAGGAAGATCACGCCCGCGGTGGACCGGGCGAGCAGGCCGTCCTCGCGGGTGGCGTTGGCGAAGTACTTGGCGATGTGCTCGGCGAACACGTTCGGCGGCTCGTGCCCGTAGAACCAGGTCGGGATGCCCACCGAGGGGCCGCCGCCGGGCCAGCGCTCCCGCACCGCGAACGCCGCCTCGGCCCACTCCGTGATCGACGGCGTGAACGACGGCGATTTGGCGAGGAGTTGGAGCGCGTCGTCGAGCATCGCGTCGGCGAAGGGCGCCGCGTACGCCCCGAGGTTCGCGGCCTCCATCGCGCCGGGGCCGCCGCCCGTCGCCACGGTGTACCCGGCGCGCGCGAGCGCCCGCCCGAGCCGGGCCGCGCCCGCGTACGCATCGGTGCCGCGCGCCATCTGGTGCCCGCCCATGACGCCCACCACCCGTGCGCCCACGAGGAGTTCGTCGAGCGCGTCGGACACGGAGTCGTCGTGCACCGCGCGCAGCATCGACGCGAACACGTCGCCGTCGGCCTTGGTCCGCTGGAACCAGTCGTACGCGCGGGCGTCGGGAGTGGCCGCGTAACCGCCGTCGGAGGACAGCCCGTCGAAGAGCTCGTCCGGCGTGTAGAGGCGACCCCGGTACGGGTCGAAGGGGAGGCCGGGGACCGGCGGGAAGACGAGGGCGCCGCGCGCCCTGACCTCGGCCGCCGCCGCGGGCTCCATCGGGCAGCCGAGGAATATGGCGCCCTCGACCTCGGCGCCGCGCAGGCGCTCGGTGCGCCCGGTGAGGTCGACGGCCTGCACCCGGTGCCCGGTCAGCGTGCCGCGCGCGGCCACCACCTCGTCGAACTCCGCGAGCGTCTCGATCTCGCGGTCGGTGGTCGTGGAGGGCACGGACGGTTCGTGGGACTGCTCTGGATTCGGCACCCGCCCATGCTAAGCACGGGCGGGCGCCGGGAAGTTGCTCAGCTCTCGATGACCGACGGGTCCATCCACATGACCTCGAAGGTGTGGCCGTCGAGGTCGTCGAAGGCGCGGCCGTACATGAAGCCGTGGTCCTGCTTCTCACCGGTCTCCGTGCCGCCCGCGGCGATCGCCCGGTCCACGAGCTCGTCGACCTTCTCGCGGCTCTCGGCACTCAGCGCGAGCAGCACCTCGCTGCTGCTCTTCGAGTCGACGATCGACTTCTTCGTGAAGGCCGCGTACTTCTCCTTCGTGAGCAGCATGAGCACGATGTGGTCGCTGATGACGATGGAGGTGGCGGTGTCGTCGGAGAACTGCGCGTTGCGCTCGTAGCCCAGCTCGGTGAAGAACTTGGTGGAGGCGGCCAGGTCGTTCACGGCCAGGTTCGGGAAGATCATCTGCTGGTACTCGCTCATGACGTGTCCGTCGCCTTCTCACTGGAATCAGGTGGTGTGGTCCGTACGAACATGTAGACGGCCAGTGTGGGCAAAACTCATCGCGCCGTCAGGGGAGCGGCCGAAAGTTCCGCGACGACCCAGGTCAGCGGCCCGAACAGGGCGAGCAGCGCGGCGGCCCTGAGCGCGGCGGCCCCGCGCAGCGCCGTGGCGGGCGCGCCGATCCGCAGCAGCGCCTCCGCCGTGTGCCGCCGTTCCTTGCGGGCCTCGAAGGACGCGGTCACCAGCGTCGCCACCGCGCACCCGACGACCAGCACCGCGCCGAGCGTGGCCAGCGGTCCGACGCCGGACGCCCGCTCCCCGTACACGACCCCCGCCGCGTACAGGCCGGATGCCACCGCGCAGACCACGCCGAGCGGGCGGCCGATGCGCCGCGCCTCCTCCTGGAGCACCCGGCCCGCCAGCAGCCGCACCGCCGAAGGCCGTACGGACTGGAGGGCGCGGCCGCACAGGTACGTGAGGCCGGGGCCGGCGAGCGCCAGGCCGAGCGCGGTCAGCGTCCAGCCCGCGAGCACCCCGGTGGGGCTGCCGGTGAGGCCGCCGGGCAGCCGGGAGCCCGCGGCGCCGCGCGCGCTCGCCGCGTACGTCTCCACGGCGAGGCCCGCCGCGAGCACCGCGAAGCCCCAGGGGAGACCGGCGGGGGCGGAGGCCGGTTCGGCCGGCCGCGCGGTGTCCTCGACGGGGCGCGCGAGCCGCGGGCGCAGCGCGAGGGCGCTCGCCGCGGACGCCGCGAGCGGCACCCACGTGAGCAGGGTGATCGTCGCGGCGAGCGGCAGCGGCCGGTCGGCGGCGAGCAGCCCGCGGGCGGCGCCGTCGAACGGGAGGCCGGAGATGTCGCCCCGTAGATGCAGGAAGAACAGCAGCGCCAGCATCGAGCCGAGCGTGCAGGCGATCGCCGTGGAGATCGCCGCGATCAGGGTGAGGCGGCCGGGGCCGAGGCCCACGGCGGACAGGCCCTCACGGGGTTTCGTGCCGGGGTCGGAGCGGGCCACGGCGACCGCGAAGTACACCGTGGCGGCGAGCGGCAGCGTGCACCAGGCCAGGCGCAGCAGGGAGTTGGCCGCGGCGTCGGGGTGCGCGAGGGCGTGGCCTAGCGTGCACAGGAGCAGGAAGCCGGTGCCCGCGGAGGCCGCGGCGACGAGCAGTCTGCGCAGCTGGACCAGCGGGTGCGCGCCGCGCGCTAGACGGAGAGCGAGCACGCGGCCCGGCCTTCCGCCTCGGCGGTCTTCTCGGGCAGCGGCACGGTGTGCACGCGGCGCCCGTCGAGCAGCGACTCTGTGCGGTCGGCGAGGGCGCCCACCGCGGAGTCGTGGGTGGCGAGGACGACCGTGATCTCGTGCGAGCGGGCCGCGGCGGTGAGGGTGCGCAGCACGTGGGCGCTGTCGGCGCGGTGCAGGGCGGCGGTCGGCTCGTCGGCGAACACCACGCTCGGGGCGTGCGCGAGGGCGCGCGCGATGGACACGCGCTGGCGCTCGGCGACGGACAGGGCGTGCGGGCGCTTGCGGGCGAGCCGGCCGACGTCGAGCCGGTCGAGCCACTCGTGCGCGGTGGTCTTGGCGATGCGGCGCGGGGTGCCGCGCAGCATCAGGGGCAGCGCCGCGTTCTCCCACACGTTCAGCTCGGGTACGAGGACCGGCTCGGGGTCGATCCAGCCGAACCGGTCGCGGCGCAGCCGCTCGCGGACCAGCGGGCCCATGGTGTGCACGGGCGTGCTGTTGAACCAGACCTCGCCCTGATCCGGCAGGAGCTGCCCGGAGAGGCAGCGCAGCAGGGTCGTCTTCCCGCTGCCGCGAGGACCCGTGACGGCGAGGATCTCGCCCTCCCGAACGCCCAGCGAGACGCCGGTGAGCGCGGGCGTCGCGTCGTCCGATCCGCTGTGCGCGTAGTGCAGGGAACGCGCCCACAGCACGTCGTTGTCCGGCGGGGCCACCATGACGTACACCTCGGTTCTGATCAGTTGCCGTCCCCCGATAGGGGGAACGAAGGCGGGGCCGATCGGTCACTGGGCACGGTAAGGAGGCGGGGGCGCGCGCCGGAGAAGGGCACGGCCCGGTCGCCTCCCATCTCACTCGGATGGGTGCGACCGGGCCGTGCGTCAAGCCAGTTGGCGTTCCGTGGCCGCCCTGGCTCGGGCCGTGATCGGGCCTTGATCAGATCTTCGCCCAGGCCTCGGTGAGCACCTGGCGGATGATCCCCTCGATCTCGTCGAAGGTGGACTGGTCGGAGACCAGCGGCGGGGAGAGCTGGATGACCGGGTCGCCACGGTCGTCGGCGCGGCAGTACAGGCCGTACTCGAAGAGCTTCTTCGAGACGAAGCCGTAGAGGATCCGCTCCGACTCCTCGTCCGTGAAGGTCTCCTTGGTGGCCTTGTCCTTCACGAGCTCGATGCCGTAGAAGTACCCGTTGCCGCGGACGTCGCCGACGATCGGCAGGTCGTTCAGCTTCTGCAGCGTGTTGAGGAAGTTCGCCTCGTTGTCGAGCACGTGCTGGTTGAGGCCCTCGCGCTCGAAGATGTCGAGGTTGGCGAGGCCCACCGCGGCGGACACCGGGTGACCACCGAAGGTGTAGCCGTGCAGGAACGTGTTGTCGCCCTTGTAGAACGGCTCGGCGATGCGGTCCGACACGATGGCCGCACCGATCGGGGAGTAGCCGGACGTCATGCCCTTGGCGCAGGTGATGATGTCCGGGACGTAGCCGAACTTGTCGCAGGCGAACATCGTGCCGAGGCGGCCGAAGGCGCAGATGACCTCGTCGGAGACGAGCAGCACGTCGTACTGGTCGCAGATCTCGCGCACGCGCTGGAAGTAGCCGGGCGGCGGCGGGAAGCAGCCACCGGCGTTCTGCACCGGCTCCAGGAAGACGGCCGCGACCGTCTCCGGGCCCTCGAACAGGATCTGCTGCTCGATCTGGTCGGCGGCCCAGCGGCCGAAGGCCTCCGGGTCGTCGCCGTGGATCGGGGCGCGGTAGATGTTCGTGTTCGGCACCTTGTGCGCGCCCGGGACGAGCGGCTCGAAGGGGGCCTTGAGGGCCGGCAGGCCGGTGATGGACAGGGCGCCCTGCGGGGTGCCGTGGTAGGCGACCGCGCGGGAGATGACCTTGTACTTGAGGTTGTTGCCCTTGAGCTTGTGGTACTGCTTCGCCAGCTTCCAGGCGGTCTCGACGGCCTCGCCGCCGCCGGTGGTGAAGAAGACCTTGTTGAGGTCGCCCGGAGCGTAGTGGGCCAGGCGCTCGGCCAGCTCCACGGCCTTGGGGTGGGCGTACGACCAGATCGGGAAGAACGCCAGCTCGGCCGCCTGCTTGGCGGCGACCTCGGCGAGCTCCTGGCGACCGTGACCGGCCTGCACCACGAACAGGCCGGAGAGGCCGTCCAGGTACTTCTGGCCCTTGTCGTCGTAGATGTAGGTGCCCTCGCCACGCACGATGGTGGGAACGGGCGCGTTCTCGTACGACGACATGCGCGTGAAGTGCATCCACAGGTGGTCGTACGCGGTTTGGCTGAGGTCCTTGCTCACGGCTATCGGGTTCCCCACATATAGGTCTGCTTCTTGAGCTTCAGGTAGACGAAGCTCTCGGTGGAGCGCACTCCGGGGAGGGCCCGGATGCGTCGGTTGATGACCTCCAGAAGGTGGTCGTCGTCCTCGCAGACGATCTCCACCATCAGGTCGAACGAGCCCGCGGTCATCACGACGTACTCGCACTCCGGCATGGCCGTCAGCGCATCCGCCACGGGATCCAGATCGCCCTCGACGTTGATGCCGACCATCGCCTGCCGCCGGAAGCCCACGGTGAGCGGGTCGGTGACGGCGACGATCTGCATGACGCCCTGATCGAGCAGCTTCTGGACGCGCTGGCGCACGGCCGCCTCGGAGAGGCCGACGGCCTTTCCGATGGCGGCGTACGGGCGCCTGCCGTCTTCTTGGAGCTGTTCGATGATGGCGAGGGAGACGGAGTCGAGCGGCGGATTGCTGCCGTTCCTCGAACTGGGTCCCTTGGGGTCTGCGCTGCGACTGGCCACGGCCTCACTGTGCACGAGGAGTCGTCTGTTTCGCAACCCCGGATCGATGAAATTCGTTGTCTGGGTGCTTCGCGCTGACGAATTTCGTGGTTCAGCAGGGGTGGGGGGTGTCGAAAACGTCTGTCGACGGTCTAGGGTGGGCGTCTCAAGCTTTGGACAGCGAACAGTCAGGAGGGCCGGCAGTGAGCACCAGTGAGCTGCGTCGTCTGCGTAATTACATCGACGGTGAGTTCCGGGACGCCGCCGACGGACGGACCACCGAGGTGGTCAACCCCGCCACGGGCGAGGCGTACGCGACCGCGCCGCTGTCCGGGCAGGCCGACGTCGATGCCGCGATGGCGGCCGCCGAGGCCGCGTTCCCGGCCTGGCGCGACCTGGTCCCCGGCGAGCGCCAGAAGTACCTCCTGAAGATCGCCGACGCGTTCGAGGAGCGGGCCGAGGAGCTCATCGCGATCGAGTCGGAGAACTGCGGAAAGCCGATCGGCCTGACCCGCAGCGAAGAGATCCCGATGATGCTCGACCAGATCCGCTTCTTCGCGGGCGCCGCGCGCATGCTCGAGGGCCGCTCCGGCGGCGAGTACATGGAGGGCCTCACGTCCTTCGTGCGCCGCGAGCCGATCGGCGTCTGCGCGCAGGTCGCGCCGTGGAACTACCCGATGATGATGGGCGTGTGGAAGTTCGCCCCGGCGCTCGCCGCGGGCAACACGGTCGTGCTCAAGCCGTCCGACACCACCCCGGCGTCCACGGTCCTGATGGCCGAGATCATCGGCTCCATCGTGCCCAAGGGTGTCTTCAACGTGGTGTGCGGCGACCGTGACACCGGCCGTCTCATGGTCGAGCACAAGACCCCGGCGATGGCCTCCATCACCGGCTCCGTGCGCGCCGGCATGCAGGTCGCCGAGTCCGCCGCCAAGGACCTCAAGCGGGTCCACCTGGAGCTTGGTGGCAAGGCACCCGTCGTCGTCTTCGAGGACGCCGACCTGCAGAAGGCCGCCGAGGGCATCGCCGAGGCCGGGTACTTCAACGCCGGCCAGGACTGCACCGCCGCCACCCGCGTGCTCGTGCACGAGTCGGTGCACGACGAGTTCGTCACCGCCCTCGCGAAGATCGCCGCCGAGACGAAGACCGGCGCGGCCGACGACGAGGACGTGCTCTACGGCCCGCTCAACAACGCCAACCAGCTGAAGCAGGTCACCGGCTTCATCGAGCGCCTCCCGGCGCACGCCAAGGTCGAGGCGGGCGGCCACCGGGTCGGCGAGCAGGGCTACTTCTACGCCCCGACCGTCGTCTCGGGCCTCAAGCAGGACGACGAGATCATCCAGAACGAGGTCTTCGGCCCCGTCATCACCGTCCAGTCCTTCACGGACGAGGACCAGGCCGTCGAGTACGCCAACGGCGTCGAGTACGCGCTCGCCTCCTCGGTCTGGACGAAGGACCACGGCCGCGCGATGCGGATGTCCAAGGTCCTCGACTTCGGCTGCGTGTGGATCAACACCCACATCCCGCTCGTCGCCGAGATGCCGCACGGCGGCTTCAAGAAGTCCGGCTACGGCAAGGACCTGTCGGCGTACGGCTTCGACGACTACACGCGGATCAAGCACGTCATGACGTCGCTGGACGCGTGAACCTCACCTACGAAGAGGTCGGCGCGACCCTGGCGGCGGGTGAACTGCCGCCCGGGTACGCCCACATGGACCGCCGTGTCCGGCTCGGCTCGGGGCAGGAATGCCTCGAGCGGGCCGGCGCGGCGGTTCTCGCGTGGGGCGCGCAGCGCGGGGCCGGGCTCCGGGTGACACCGGGCGACGACGTCCGGGAGGGCGCCGACGTCGAGCTGCGGGCGCCGTTCCTGCGGATTCCCTGCCGGGTCGTACGGGTCGTGCGCGAGCCCGCGCGCATCGGGTTCGCCTACGGGACGCTGCCGGGGCATCCCGAGTGCGGCGAGGAGGCGTTCCTCGTGGAGCGGGCGGCGGACGGGACCGTGTGGTTCCGAATCCGGGCGTTCTCGCGGCCGGGGCGGTGGTACGCGCGGCTCGGCGGGCCCGTGGCGCGGGGCGTGCAGAGGTGGGTGACGGGCCGGTATCTGCGGGCTGTCGCCGACGCGGCCGCCGGGGCGTAGATCGACAAGGTGTCGGCCCCTGCCCCCGGGGCTCGACGCAGCGTCCATTGTGGGGTCAAGTCACCGGGGGAGAGGCTGAGTTCGTGCGAGCGAACCCGATACCCCACCAGGTCAACCGTCGTTCCCTGCTGCGCGCGTTGGGCGGTGGTGCCGCCGCCGTGGCGGTCGGCGCCCTCGCCACCGGCTGCGGGGTGCCCGCCGCGTACGTCGCGCCCGGCGAGCGCGCGGCGCACGACCTGTCCGCCGGTGACAAGCGGCTCACCTGGGCGAACTGGCCGCTCTACATCGACGTCGACGACGACAACCCGTCGAAGCGCCCCACCCTCGACGCGTTCGAGAAGCAGTCCGGGATCCAGGTCAAGTACACCGAAGAGATCAACGACAACGACGAGTTCTTCGGCAAGATCAGCCCGTCGCTGATGAACCACCAGAAGACCGGCCGCGACCTCATCGTCATCTCCGACTGGATGTGCTCGCGCTTCGTGCGGCTCGGCTGGGTCCAGGAGATGGACCGCTCCCGCCAGCCGCACGTCACCGAGTACCTCGACCCGCTGCTGCGCTCGCCCGCCTTCGACCCGGGCCGCAAGTACACCGTGCCGTGGCAGTCCGGCATCACCGGCATCGCGTACAACAAGCGGAAGCTGGGCCGCGAGATCAAGCACGTCTCGGACCTGTGGGCGGACGACCTGAAGGGCCGCGTCACGCTCCTGTCCGGACTCGACGAGTCCTTCGCCCTCCTCATGCAGGGCAACGGCGTCGACATCACGAAGTGGACCGCCGCCGACTTCGACAAGGTCTGCGACCAGGTCGAGAAGCTCGTGCGGACCAAGCACATCCGCCGCTTCACCGGCAACGACTACATCAAGGACCTCTCCAGCGGCGACGTCCTCGCCTGCCAGGCGTACAGCGGCGACATCATCCAGCTCAAGGCCGACAACCCCGACATCGAGTTCGTCGTCCCCGAGGAGGGCGCCGAACTCTGGGCCGAGTCCCTGATGATCCCCAACCTCGCCGACCACAAGGCCAACGCCGAGCGCCTGATCGACTACTACTACGAGCCCGAGGTCGCCGCGGAACTCGCCGCCTGGGTCAACTACGTCTGCCCCGTCCCCGCCGCCCGCGACGTCCTCGCCTCCTCCAAGGACAAGGAAACGGCCGCCCTCGCCGATGACCCCCTGATCTTCCCCGACGACCGCATGCGCTCCCGCCTGGCGATCGCCCGGGACATCAGGGCGTCGGAGCGCACGGAGTTCTCGAAGCGGTGGAACAGGATCGCGGGGTTGTGATTCAACGGGTGTGAGGGCGCGCCGAGTTGAGGCCGATCTAGGCTGTCGCCATGACCGATGACCCGTCGCCCGTCGGGGCCGCCGTGACGCTGGGGCTCTTCGTCGCATGGGCGTTGCACGATGCCGAAGAGGTCGTTGCCGCGCCGCGTTGGGTGCGGAGGAACGTGCCGGTGCTGAGGGAGCGGTGGCCGGGGGTGCCCGAGCGGGTGTGGCGGGGGCTCGAAGGGGTCGATGAGCGGGAGTTCGCGGCGGCCGTCGGGGTGATGGCCGGGATCGTCGGTGCCGGCGCCGTCGCGGGGTGGGCGAGTGGTGGGCGCAGTGCCACGTACCAGGCGATGCTGAACGGGTTCGGGGCGCACGGGCTTGTGCACGTCGGGCAGGCCGTCGCCGTGCGGGGTTACACACCGGGGGTCGCGACCTCGCCGGTGCTCGTCGTGCCGTTCACCGTGTGGGCGCGGCGGCGGCTCAGGAAGGCGGGGGTGCTGCGGTCGGGCCGCCCCCGCGACGTCGTCGCCGGTGTCGCGTGGGCGGCCGCGGCGACCGTCGTGTCGCACGCGGTGGCGCGGCGGGTCGTCAGGCGGTGTTCCGGACCGCTGCCAGGATGATGCGCTGGGCGACCGGGTTCATCTCCTCGCCCTTGGCGTCCGTGGAGTTCACCGAGTAGACGGCCGTCCGGGAGAGGTTCCGGGTCGCGGCCATGCCGGTGCTGTAGCCGTAGCGGGAGCCGGACTTGCCCCAGTAGGTGTGGTTGTCGATCTTGATGCGTTGGAGGCCGGCGGTCATGGTGGCGTCGGGGAGGCCCGCGGGAGGCGTGAACATCTCCTTCAGCTGGGGCTCGGGGACGATGCGGGCGCTGAAGAGGGCCGTCAGGAGGCGTTCCAGATCGGCGGTCGTGGAGATCATGTCGCCCGCCGCCGTACGGTCGGTCTGCACCCACTCCGTCACGTCGACGAACTTCCCGTCCACCAGCTGGTAGCCCCGGTTGTGCGGGCCGTGGATGCGGCGGTCGGTCCCCGGGAAGTACGTGTGGCGCATTCCGGCCGGGCGCAGGACGAGCCGGGTCGCCGCGTCCGCGAAGGTGTCGCCCGTGACCTTCTCCACGAGCAGGCCGAGCAGCGTGTAGTTGATGTTGAGGTACTGCTGGCGTGTGCCGGGCGCGAACGCGGGCTCCTTGGCGAGCGCCGACGCCGCGACCCATGCCGGCGTGACGACGTCGAAGCGGTGCGCGTACTGGTCCGCGAACGCGTCGCCCCAGCCGTCGCCCGCCGGTATCCCGCTGGTGTGGTTGAGCAACTGCCGTACGGAGACGGGCCGGTGGAAGGCGCTGCCGGCGAACAGCTCCGGGAGGTAGCGCTGCACCGGGGCGTTCAGGTCGACCCTGCCGTCGGCGGCCAGCCGCAGCACGGTGGCGGCCGTCACCACCTTCGTCGTCGAGCCCGCCCGGAACCGGGCCTCCTCCCGCGCCGCCGCCCCCGTACGCAGATCCCGTACGCCCGCCGCCCCGTGCCAGGAGCCGCCGGTGCCGCCGACCCGGACAAGCGCCGCCGTGGCGTCGTCGTCCGGCAACCTCTGGAGCGATCCGGCCAGCGCCTTCGCGTCGGGTGCGCCCGGGGTGGGCAACGCCGCCGCCCGCGTGGGGGCGGCGGCGCCGAGGGCGAGGGCGGTGGACAGGGCGAGCACGGTGCGACGCTTCAACGGGGCCTCCTGGGACGGGAGTCGGCCCGCTCGGGCCGACACGGATCATCCTCGGCGGCCCCGGCCCGCGGCAGCTCGTCGTACGGGATGAACCGAACCCTGGTCCGGACGGCCCGCGCCCCCTAGGGCCTGTCGTCAAACTCCCGTCTGCGGCGCGACGCCTGGCACGCACGCTCGCTGCGTTGCCGAAAGACCCGAGTAGCTCCGCTACTAGGATCTTCCGGCGCCTTGCGATCGCACGCACCAGACGCCGCGCCGCCGCCCTTCGGGCGACGACGGGAGTTTGACGACAGGCCCTAGGGGCTCGGGGCGTCAGGCGCCGCGCAGTGACGTCAGGACGTCGATGCGGTTGGTGGTGATCGAGTCGACGCCGAGGTCGAGGAGGCGGCGCATCGAGCGCTTGGTGTCGGGGGTCCACGTCGACAGGAGGTAGCCGTCGTGGTGCACCTTGGCCGCCAGGTCGCGGGTGATCAGAGAGAAGCGGTAGTTGAGCCAGCGGGGGGCGAGGGCGGCGAGGACGCCCGCGCGCGGGGGCGCGAGGGTGGTCCAGGTCAGGGCGAGTTCGGCGGCGGGGGCCGCGGCGCGGACCTTGAGCAGCGTCTGGGCGCCCGCGCAGTAGTAGACCCGCTCCTGCGCGCCGCAGTCGGCGACCGCGCCGACGATCGTGCGGACGGAGCGGGCGTCGGCGCCCGGCAGGTCGATCATGACGCGGGCGTCGCCGCACGCCTCCAGGGCGTCCGCGAGCGTGGGCACGCCGCCCTCGGTGAGGCCGCGCACCTCGTCGTAGGAGAGCGCGGACAGCGGGCGTTCGTGCTGCCACAGGCGCTCGAGCGTGGCGTCGTGCAGGAGGACGGGGACGGCGTCCCGCGTCACGCGGACGTCGACCTCCACCGCGTCCGCGCCCCGTTCGAGCGCGGAGCGCAGGGACGGCAGGGTGTTCTCACGGACGCGGTAGGGGTCGCCTCGATGGGCCACGGCAGTCACGGTGCGCATGGCCCCATTGTGACGTCCGGCGCTCAGGCCGTGGTCGGCCAGTTCGCCGTGTATGTGTCGATCTCGGCGGCGATCCGTGCCTTGCCGACCTCGTCGAGGAACGACGCCCGCACCGCGTTCTTCGCCAGCTCCGCCACGCCCCGCTCGTCGAGGTCGAGGAGGCGGGCCGCCACCGCGTACTCGTTGTTGAGGTCGGTGGAGAACATCGGCGGGTCGTCGGAGTTGATCGTCACGGTCACGCCCGCGTCCACGAACCGGCGCAGCGGGTGCTCGTCGAGGGTGTCGACGGCGCGCGTCGCGATGTTCGACGTCGGGCAGACCTCCAGCGGGATGCCGTGCTCGGCGAGGTGCGCGAGCAGCTTCGGGTCGTCCGCCGACGACGTGCCGTGGCCGATCCGCTCGGCGCCCAGGTGGGTCAGCGCGTCCCACACCGTGCCGGGCCCGGTCGTCTCGCCCGCGTGCGGGACGCTGCGCAGGCCTGCCGCCCGCGCCCGGTCGAAGTACGGCTTGAACTGCGGGCGCGGAACGCCGACTTCGGGCCCGCCGAGCCCGAACGACACGAGGCCCTCAGGCCGCAGCGCGTCGTCCGTCGCCAGGCGGGTGGTCACCTCGGCAGACTCCAGGCCCGCCTCGCCGGGGATGTCGAAGCACCAGCGCAGCACCGTCCCGAACTCGGCCTCCGCAGACTTCCTGGCGTCCTCGATCGCGTCCATGAACCCGCGCTCGTCGATGCCGACGGACGGCTTCACCGACGAGAACGGGGTGATCGTCAGCTCCGCGTACCGCACGTTCTGCCGGGCCATGTCGCGGGCGATCTCGTACGTGAGGAGGCGGACGTCCTCCGGCGTGCGGATCAGGTCGACCACCGACAGGTACACCTGGATGAAGTGCGCGAAGTCCGTGAACGTGAAGAACTCGGCCAGCCGCTCCGGGTCGGTCGGGACCTTGGAGTCGGGGTGCCGGGCGGCGAGCTCCGAGACGATCCTGGGGGAGGCGGAGCCCACGTGGTGGACGTGCAGTTCCGCCTTCGGCAGTCCGGTGATGAAGGCGCGCAGGTCCCGCTCGGGGCGCTGGCTCTGGCTCACGGTTTCCTCCCCAGGAACGTGGGTGATCGGCTGATCGGGGTCCTCGTCATCGTATGCGGGCCGGGCGGGCTGCCGGGGCGGCGCCTAGCATGACCGGGTGAGCGAGCACGACCCGTGGCGCCCGCCGCCGGCGCCCTCCGCGTACGGGTACGTCAATCCGTACGCGGCGCCGGACGAGCCCGTGCCGCCACCGCCGATCGGCCCGGAGGGTCCCGGCCTCTGGCCCTGCCAGATGTACGCCCCCGGCTTCGGCGCCCCCGCCGTCGCCCCGCCCCGCAACGGCATCGGCGTCGCCGCCCTGGTCCTCGGCGTCGTCACCGCCGTCGGCTTCCTCGCCTGGCCCGTCGCCCTCGTGACCGGCGTCCTCGCCATCGTGCTCGGCGTGATCGGCCGACACCGGGCCGGGCAGGGGGCCGCGACCAACGGCGGGCAGGCGCTCGCCGGGCTGATCTGCGGTGTCGGCGGGCTGCTCTCGGCCGTGGGCATCGCGATCGCCGTGCTGGCCTGAAGCCGCCGAGGCCCGGAGAGCGCGGCTCAGCGCAGCCGCCGTCTCGCCTCCATCAGCGCGAACCCCAGCAGATTCGGCCCCCGCCATGCCGCCGGATCGTCCGCCCCCGCGTCGTCCGCCGCCATCCCGATGCCCCACACCCGGTCCAGCGGACTGGCCTCGACGAGCACCCGGTCACCCGTCCCCACCAGGAACTCCCGCAGCGCCGGATCCGACCCGAACTTGTGGACGCTGCCCTCGACGACCACCCGGAAGCGCTCCCGCTCCCACACCGCGTCGTCGAAGCCCCGCACCAGGCGCCCCGCCTTCTTCGCCTCCGCCGGATGCCCGGCCGAAACCGCCCTGCGCTCCGCCTCCGCGTCCCCGAACAGGCGGGCCTTCTCCGCCATCATCCAGTGCTCCGCCGTCCCGTACTCCACCCCGGCCACCGTGAACGGGGAAGGCCACCACTGGCTGAGGCAACTCGCTCCGAGCGCCCCGTCCTTGCGCGGCGCGTGCCCCCAGAAGTGCAGGTACTTCACGCGTGTCCCCGCCTCCAGGGCCGCGATCAGCGATTCCCTGCTGTCGATCTCCATACACGGGAGTCTGGCAGGTACTACTGACAATCCGTCCTGCGTTTTCCAGGAGGACTCGACATCTGGCCGACAGATTCCGTCGCGTAACCAAAAGGCAACAACGGAATCACTTGTTGGCGTAGTGGTCCTCTGTCAGGATCGGCACTCAAATCGAGCTGGAGCCACGGCTGGAACCGCGACGGCCCTCGGGACGGGGCCGACGCAGGAGAAGCGAGAGCGAGCACTCATGCACCACCCCACCTCGGATCACCCCGCCACCGCCAAGAGCGTGGCCGCACTGGCACAGGAACGCTTCGCCGACGGCGCGAATTTCATCGCGGGCCGCCTCGTCAAGGGCACGTCGGGCCAGAACCACGCGGTCGTCGACCCGGCCACCGGCGAGGAGGTCCACACGTACGAGCTGGCGGGCACCGCCGACGTGGACGCCGCCGTCGCCGCCGCCCGCGCGGCCTTCCCCGGCTGGTCGGGGGCCACGCCCGGCGAGCGCTCCGACGCCATGCACAGGTTCGCCGCGGTGCTCGACGAGAAGGCCGAGGAATTCGCCCTGCTCGAGTCGCTCCAGTGCGGCAAGCCGCTCAAGCTGAGCCGCGAGTTCGACGTGCCGGGCTCGGTCGACAACGCCGCGTTCTTCGCGGGCGCCGCCCGTCACCTGGAGGGGCGGTCCGCGGGCGAGTACAGCGCCGACCACACCTCGTACGTGCGTCGCGAGCCCATCGGGGTCGTCGGCTCCATCGCGCCGTGGAACTACCCGCTGCAGATGGCCGCCTGGAAGGTGCTCCCGGCGATCGCGGCGGGCAACACGATCGTCCTCAAGCCGGCCGAGCTGACCCCGTTCACCTCCCTGCTCTTCGCGCAGGCCGCCACCGAGGCGGGCCTCCCCGACGGTGTCGTCAACGTCGTCACCGGAGCGGGCAAGGATGTCGGCGAACACCTCGTCGGCCACCCGGACGTCGCCATGACCTCCTTCACCGGCTCCACGGGCGTCGGCAAGCGGGTCGCCGAGATCGCCACGGCCACCGTGAAGCGGCTCCACCTGGAGCTCGGCGGCAAGGCCCCGTTCCTCGTGTTCGACGACGCCGACCTCGACGCCGCCGTGCACGGCGCGGTCGCCGGCGCCCTCATCAACACCGGGCAGGACTGCACCGCCGCCACGCGCGCGTACGTGCAGCGTCCGCTCTACGACGCCTTCGTGGAGAAGACGGCCGCCCTCATGGAGACCGTCCGCCTCGGCGACCCGTTCGCCCCCGACACCGACCTCGGGCCGCTCATCTCGCACGCCCAGCGCGACCGCGTCGCCGCATTCGTCGACCGGGCGCGCGGGTACGCGCGCGTGGTGACCGGCGGCGAGGCCCCCGGCGGCGATCTCGCGGCCGGCGCGTACTACCGGCCGACGCTGATCGCCGACGCCGCGCAGGACAGCGAGATCGTGCAGTCGGAGATCTTCGGGCCCGTCCTCGTCGTGCTGCCGTTCGACAGCGACGACGAGGGCATCGCGCTCGCGAACGACACCCCCTATGGGCTCGCCGCCTCCGCCTGGTCCACCAACGTGTTCCGCGCCAACCGCGCCACGCGTGAGATCAAGGCGGGCTGTGTGTGGGTCAACGACCACATCCCGATCCTCAGCGAGATGCCGCACGGCGGCTACAAGGCGTCCGGCTTCGGCAAGGACATGTCCGCGTACTCCTTCGACGAGTACACGCAGATCAAGCACGTCATGTTCGACAACACAGCGGTGGTGCGCAAGGACTGGCACCGCACGATCTTCGGGGACCGACCGTAACGATCATCCGGCTACGCCGGGTGGCCAGGCCGTCCGACCAGCGGCCGCCTACCTCCCGAAAGGGCAACCACGCGCATGGAGCAGTACGAGCCCGACAGCCTGTCCCCGGCCCAACTGGCCGCCATGCACCGCAGCTTCAGGAACGGCAGGGCCGCGATGTCCCGCCGTTCCCTGATGCGGGCCTCGGCCGGCGGCGCGCTCGCCCTCGGCGGGCTCGGCGCCCTCACCGGCTGCGGCATCCCGGCGGCGAGCAAGTCCTCGGGCGGCATCTCGTCCGAGGACCACTCGGCCAAGGAGAAGGTGATCAACTTCTCCAACTGGACCGAGTACATCGACATGAGCGACGACGAGAAGCACCGTCCGACGCTCGAGGCCTTCACCAAACGCACCGGCATCAAGGTCAAGTACACCGAGGACATCAACGACAACGTCGAGTTCTTCGGCAAGATCAAGCCGCAGCTCGCCGCGGGCCAGGACACCGGCCGCGACATCATCATCCTCACCGACTGGCTGGCCGCGCGCCTGATCCGCTACGGCTGGGTGCAGAAGCTCGACCCGGCCAACCTGCCGCACGCGTACACCAACCTCGCCTCCCAGTTCCGCAACCCCGACTGGGACCCGGGCCGCGCCTACTCCTACCCCTGGCAGGGCATCGCGACGGTCATCGCGTACAACACCAAGGCCACCGGCGGGAAGGAGATCACCTCGGTCTCGCAGCTGCTCGACGACCCCAAGTTGAAGGGCCGGGTCGGGCTGCTGTCCGAGATGCGCGACACCATCGGCATGACGCTCATCGACATGGGCAAGGACCCCGCCGACTTCACGTCCGACGACTTCGACGCGGCGATCGCGCGCGTCCAGAAGGCCGTCGACAAGAAGCAGGTGCGCCGCTTCACCGGCAACGACTACATCTCCGACCTCAGCAAGGGCGACCTCGCGGCCTGTCTCGCCTGGGCAGGTGACGTCGTGCAGCTCCAGGCGGACAACCCGCACGTCAAGTTCGCGATTCCGGACGCCGGTTACATCTCGTCGACCGACAACATGCTGGTGCCCAACAAGGCGCGTCACAAGACGAACGCCGAGAAGCTCATGGACTACTACTACGAGCCGGCGGTCGGCGCGGAGCTCGCGGCCTGGATCAACTACGTCTCGCCGCTGGAGACGAGCATCGTCAAGCCGGAACTCGCCAAGATCGACAAGGACGTGGCGAACGATCCGCTGATCGTCCCCGACAAGAAGATGTCGGCGAAGGCGCACGGCTTCCGCTCCCTGACGGCCAAGGAAGACACGGCGTTCGAGCAGAAGTTCGCCCAGCTCACCGGCGGCTGATCCACCGCCCTCCGCCCTTCGCCCCCACCGGCACCGCACCGCCCCTGCCCGCACCGACTTCTTGGACTCACCATGACGACCTTCACGACGTCGGAGACCGGCGGAGACGTCCGTCTCTCCGGGATCAGCAAGACGTACGACAACGGCTTCACCGCCGTCCAGCCGCTCGACCTCACCGTGCCCGAGGGCTCCTTCTTCGCGCTGCTCGGCGCGTCCGGCTGCGGCAAGACCACGACGCTGCGCATGATCGCCGGGCTCGAGGACCCCACCACCGGCACCGTGCACCTCGGCGACCAGGACGTCACGTCCCTGCCCCCGTACAAGCGCCCGGTGAACACCGTCTTCCAGTCGTACGCGCTCTTCCCGCACCTCGACATCTACGAGAACGTCGCCTTCGGCCTGCGCCGCCGCGGCATCAAGTCGGTGAAGAAGCAGGTCGAGGAGATGCTCGACCTGGTGCAGCTCGGCGAGCACATCCGCAAGAAGCCGCAGCAGCTCTCCGGCGGCCAGCAGCAGCGCGTCGCCGTGGCCCGCGCGCTCATCAACCACCCCAAGGTGCTCCTCCTCGACGAGCCGCTCGGCGCCCTCGACCTCAAGCTGCGCCGCCAGATGCAGCTGGAGCTCAAGCGGATCCAGACCGAGGTCGGCATCACCTTCGTGCACGTCACGCACGACCAGGAGGAGGCCATGACGATGGCCGACACCGTCGCTGTGATGAACGCGGGCACCGTCGAGCAGCTCGGCGCCCCCACGGACCTGTACGAGAACCCGGGTTCGACGTTCGTCGCGAACTTCCTCGGCACCTCGAACTTCATCGAGGCCGAGATCGCGGGCCGGGCCGGCGACGACCTCACCCTCAAGGCGGGCGACTGCAAACTCGTCCTGCCCGCCGCCCGCAACTCCGCCCGCACCACGTCGACCGGCGACAAGCTGCTCCTCGGCGTGCGCCCCGAGAAGATCTCGCTCACGCACGCCGACGACGCGGGCGAGATCCCCGAGGGCCGCAACCGGATCACCGGCCGCATCGCCGACTCCTCGTTCATCGGCGTCTCCACGCAGTACGTCGTCGACAGCCCGCTGTGCGACTCCTTCGAGGTCTACGCGCAGAACATCGAGCGCGACAGCCGCCTCGCCCCCGGCGCCGAGGTCGTCCTGCACTGGAACCCGGCGCACACCTTCGGACTCGATGCAGCCCAGGACATCGACGCGGGCGCCGCGAAGGTCTCGGAGGACGCCGCCGCATGAGCACGACACTCTCCGACGCGCCCCCGGCGGCGCCCGCTCCCACGGAAGAGCCGCGCAGGCCCCGCAAGCGCGGCCGCCTCGTCCCGTACTGGCTGCTGCTGCCCGGCATCCTCTGGCTGGTGATCTTCTTCGCCCTGCCGATGGTCTACCAGGCGTCGACCTCCGTACAGCAGGGGTCACTTGAAGACGGCTTCAAGGTCACCTGGCACTTCGCCACGTACTGGGACGCGCTGTCCGAGTACTGGCCGCAGTTCCTCAGGTCCGTCCTGTACGCGGGCCTCGCCACGGTCCTGTGCCTGCTGCTCGGCTACCCGCTCGCGTACCTCATCGCGTTCCGCGCGGGCCGCTGGCGCAACTTCATCATGATCCTGGTGATCGCCCCGTTCTTCACCAGCTTCCTGATCCGTACGCTCGCGTGGAAGACGATCCTCGCGGACGGCGGCCCGGTCGTGGGCGTGCTCAACTCGCTGCACGTCCTCGACGTCACGAGCTGGCTCGGCATGACCGACGGCAGCCGGGTGCTCGCCACCCCGCTCGCGGTGGTGTGCGGACTCACGTACAACTTCCTGCCGTTCATGATCCTGCCGCTCTACACCTCGCTCGAGCGGATCGACGGGCGGCTGCACGAGGCGGCGGGCGATCTGTACGCCTCGCCCGCGACGACGTTCCGCAAGGTGACGTTCCCGCTGTCGATGCCCGGCGTCGTCTCCGGCACGCTGCTGACGTTCATCCCCGCGGCCGGCGACTACGTCAACGCGGACCTGCTCGGCTCCACCGACACCCGCATGGTCGGAAACGTCATCCAGACGCAGTTCCTGCGCATTCTGGACTATCCGACGGCGGCGGCGCTCTCCTTCATCCTCATGGCGGCCATTCTCGTCATGGTCACCTTCTACATCCGTCGTTCCGGGACGGAGGACCTCGTCTGATGCGCTGGCTGCGAAAGAACCTCGTCGTCATTGCGGGCCTGATCACGCTCGGCTATCTGCTGCTCCCGAATCTCGTCGTGACCGTCTTCTCCTTCAACAAACCGAAGGGCCGCTTCAATTACGAGTGGCAGGCGTTCTCGACGGACGCCTGGAAGAACCCGTGCGGCGTCGCCGACATGTGCGGATCGCTCTCGCTCAGCCTCCAGATCGCGCTGTGGGCCACGATCGGGGCGACCGTCCTCGGCACGATGATCGCCTTCGCGCTGGTCCGCTACCGGTTCAGGGCGCGCGGCGCGATCAACTCGCTGATCTTCCTGCCGATGGCCATGCCGGAGGTCGTGATGGCGGCCTCGCTGCTCACGCTCTTCCTCAACATGGGCGCCCAGCTGGGCTTCTGGACGATCCTCATCGCCCACATCATGTTCTGCCTCAGCTTCGTGGTGACCGCGGTGAAGGCGCGCGTGATGTCGATGGACCCGCGCCTGGAGCAGGCGGCGCAGGACCTGTACGCGGGGCCCGTGCAGACCTTCCTGAGGGTCACGCTGCCGATCGCCGCGCCCGGTATCGCGGCGGGCGCGCTGCTCGCCTTCGCGCTGTCCTTCGACGATTTCATCATCACCAATTTCAACGCGGGCTCGACCGTCACCTTCCCCATGTTCGTATGGGGTTCGGCGCAGCGCGGCACGCCCGTCCAGATCAATGTCATCGGTACGGCCATGTTCCTGGTCGCCGTACTGTGTGTGCTGGTTGCAATGACCATCGGAAAGCGCAAGAACAAAACCGCTTGATGCGCACTGTGTTGTGAGGGAGTTGGAATCATGGCCGCACGTGCCATGAATCGCTGGAAGAATTCACCGGTCTCTCTGGAGGCGCTGGCCGACGCCAAGCCGGTCGCCTACTGGCTCGACGACCCCGGCCGCCCCGATGCCCGCCCGGCCCTGACCGGGGACGAGCGCTGCGATCTGCTCGTCGTGGGCGGCGGCTACAGCGGGCTGTGGACGGCGCTCATCGCCAAGGAGCGCGACCCCGACCGCGACGTGGTCCTCGTCGAGGGCCGCGAGATCGGCTGGGCCGCCTCCGGGCGCAACGGCGGGTTCTGCGCCGCCTCCCTCACGCATGGCACTGCCAACGGGCTGGCCCGCTGGCCCGACGAGATCAAGAAGCTGGAGGAGCTGGGCGCCGCCAACCTCGACGCCATCGAGGCGGCGGTCGCCCGCTACTCCATCGACTGCGACTTCGAGCGCACCGGCGAACTCGACGTGGCGACCCAGCCGCACCAGGTCGCCGAACTGCGCGAGTTCCACGGCGAACTGCGCGAGGCGGGCCTCGCCGACGGCGTCGAACTCCTCGACGCCGACCAGACCCGCGAACAGGTCGACTCGCCCACCTTCCTCGGCGCGATGTACGACCGCGACGGCGTCGCCATGCTGCACCCGGCGAAGCTCGCGTGGGGCCTCAAGCGCGCCTGCGTCGACCTCGGCGTGCGGGTCTACGAGAACACCCCCGCCACGGAGCTGTCGTCGAAGGGCGCGGGCGTCGCGGTCCGCACCCCGTACGGCCGCGTCTTCGCCCGGCACGCCGCGCTCGCCACGAACGTCTTCCCGTCGCTCGTCAAGCGCACCCGCGCGTACACGGTCCCGGTGTACGACTACGCGCTGATGACGGAGCCGCTGAGCGCGGAGCAGCTGGCCTCGGTCGGCTGGAAGAACCGGCAGGGCCTCGGCGACTCCGCCAACCAGTTCCACTACTTCCGGCTGTCCGCGGACAACCGGATCCTGTGGGGCGGCTACGACGCGATCTATCCGTACGGCGGCCGGGTGCGGGCCGAGCACGACCACAGGCCCGAGACGTACGCGAAGCTGGCGGGACACTTCTTCACGTGCTTCCCGCAGTTGGAGGGGCTGCGCTTCACGCACGCGTGGGGCGGCGCCATCGACACCTGCTCGCGCTTCTCCGCGTTCTTCGGCACGGCGCACGCGGGCCGGGTGGCGTACGCCGCCGGGTTCACGGGCCTCGGCGTCGGCGCGACCCGGTTCGGCGCCGACGTGATGCTCGACCTGCTGTCGGGCGAGCGCACGGAGCGCACGGAGCTGGAGATGGTGCGCAAGAAGCCGCTCCCGTTCCCGCCGGAGCCCTTCGCGTCCACCGGCATCGCCCTCACCAAGTGGTCCCTGGCCCGCGCCGACGAGAACGGCGGCCGCAGGAACCTGTGGCTGAAGGCCATGGACGCGGTCGGCCTGGGCTTCGACAGCTAGCGTTCCACCCCCGCGCGCCTCCCCGCGGCCACCGGCGTGCGCCCCGGTCGAAGACGGCGGAGAAAATTCACTGCCTTCAGGCAACCGAAGTCGCGTAATGCTCGGCCCGGTTCGCCCTCTCGTTCGTGACGATCAGCGTCGATCTGAACGAGGAGGCCCCGTCATGACTGGCTCGGGGGACAAGGCCGCCGTCGAGTGGCTGGTGTCCGTGGCACCGGATCCGGACGCCTGCCGGTGGGAGTGGGAACGCAATCCGCACGGGGTGGCGCTGCTGCCCGCGGGCGAGCGGTGGGACGTGCTGATCCTGCCGGGGGAGTTGGGCTACCCGACGCTCGACGTGCTGCGCCGGGTGCTCGACCGGCCGGGGCCCGTGCTCGCGGACTTCGGCGCCGCGCGCATGGGCTTCTTCGTGCCTCCGGGCACGGCGGCCCGCTGGCTCGGCACCGGCGTGCGCGCGGCCGGGCGCGGCACCTGGATCGTGGTGCCGTACCCGGGCCGGCTCGCCGGCGGCGTGCGCTGGCTCGTGCCGCCGGACGGCTCGGGCACGCTCACGGACCCGGCGCTCCTGGAGCTCGCCATGCACGAGGCGGCGGCCCAACTGGCGCGGGACGAAGAGGAGTAGGGGAGACCGGACCCTTGACAACTCAATTGGTCTGGACCAAGTTGGGCGCGCTCCACGGTGCTCGTTTCCCCGCCATGCCCGGAGGCAGCCATGTCCCGCTCCAGACCCCTTCGTCCCCGCAGGGCGCGCACGGCCCTGACCGCGCTCACCGCCGCCGCGCTCGCCGCGACCGGTCTCACCGCCCTGTCCACCACCGCGACCGCGGCCGACGCCGACCTCGCCCGCAACGGCGGATTCGAGTCGGGCCTGGACGCCTGGACCTGTACGTCCACCACCGGCAGAAACGTCAACTCACCCGTCCACGGCGGCACATCGGCCCTCCAGGCCACCCCGACCGCCGCCGACAACGCCCAGTGCGCCCAGACCGTCACCGTCAAGCCCGACTCCACGTACACGCTGTCCGGGTACGTCCGCGGCAGCTACGTGTACCTCGGCGCGAGCGGCACCGGCACCACCGACGTGTCGACCTGGACCCCGTCGGCCGCCGACTGGCAGAAGCTCACGACCACCTTCCGCACTGGCCCCGCCACGACCAGGGTCACGATCTACACGCACGGCTGGTACGGCAGCCCCGCCTACACCGCCGACGACATCAGCCTGCTCGGGCCCGGCGCCGACGCCCCGGCGCCGCCTGCCGCGCCCACGGGCCTCAAGGCATCGGCCGTCACCGCGACCAGCGTCGGCCTGTCCTGGTCGGCGGTGCCGGGCGCCACGGGCTACGCGGTGTACCGCAACGGCGCCAAGGATCGGACGGTCACCGGGACCTCGGCCACGGCGACGGGGCTCACGCCCGACACCGCGTACAGCTTCCAGGTCACCGCCCTGAACGACGCGGGCGAGTCCGCGAAGTCGGCGCCGGTGACGGCGACGACGGCCCAGGGCCCCGGCGGCGAGACCGGCGGTGACCTCCCGGCGCACGCCCTCGTCGGCTACCTCCACGCGAGCTTCGCCAATGGGGCCGGGTACACCCGCCTCGCCGACGTACCCGACAGCTGGGACGTCATCGACCTCGCCTTCGGCGAACCCACCTCGACGACCTCCGGGGACATCCGCTTCGACCGCTGCCCGGCCACCGAGTGCCCCGGCGTCGAGTCGGACGCCGACTTCAAGGCCGCGATCAAGGCCAAGCAGGCCGCGGGCAAGAAGGTCCTGATCTCCATCGGCGGCCAGAACGGCCAGGTCCAGCTCACCACGGCCGCAGCCCGCGACACCTTCGTCTCCTCCGTCTCGAAGATCATCGACGAGTACGGCCTCGACGGCCTGGACATCGACTTCGAGGGCCACTCCCTCTCCCTCGACGCGGACGACACCGACTTCAAGAATCCCAAGACCCCGGTGATCGTGAACCTGATCTCGGCGGTCAAGACCCTGAAGGCCAAGTACGGCTCCGACTTCGTGCTGACCATGGCCCCTGAGACGTTCTTCGTCCAGCTCGGCTACCAGTACTACGGCACCGGCAAATGGGGCGGCCAGGACCCGCGCGCCGGAGCGTATCTCCCGGTCGTCCACGCGCTGCGCGACGACCTGACGCTCCTCCACGTCCAGGACTACAACTCCGGCTCGAGCATGGGCCTCGACAACCAGTACCACTCCATGGGCGGCGCCGACTTCCACATCGCCATGACGGACATGCTGCTCACCGGCTTCCCGGTCGCGGGCGACGCGAACAACGTCTTCCCGCCGCTCCGCCCCGACCAGGTCGCCATCGGCATGCCGGCCTCCACCCAGGCGGGCAACGGCTACGTGTCACCCGCGGAGACGACCAAGGCCCTCGACTGCCTCACCAAGAAGACCGACTGCGGCTCGTACACCACCCACGGCACCTGGCCCGCCCTGCGCGGCCTGATGACGTGGTCGATCAACTGGGACCGCTTCAACTCCTGGCAGTTCCAGAAGACGTTCGACGGCTACTTCGGCTGATCGCGTACGCCGCCGCGCACAGCAGCAGCACCGCCACGCACCAGCTCCCCACCACGTCCGCCGGCCAGTGGTAGCCCTGGTGGACGAGGCCCAGGCCCACGGCCGCGTTCAGGAGGGCGCAGCCGTGGGGCAGGAGGCGGTGGTGGAGGAGGAGGGCGCAGAGGCCGTAGGCGACGGCGGCCGTCGCGGCGTGGCCCGAGGGGTAGAAGCCCGTGTCCGGGGCCATCGGGGGCGGTCCGGGCCGGGCGAGGAGGGACTGGAGCGGGGCCACGAGCGCGGGGACGAGCGCCATTGCGAGGACGGCGACGAGCGCGGGGAACCAGGCGCGGGTGCGCCACACGACGTACGCGAGGGTGACGGCGAGGACCGGGAGCGCGACCGACATGTTGCCGAGGTCCGCGAGGAATTCGGCGGGGCCCGAGGGGATCGGGCCGGTGCGGATCGCGTCACCGAGCCGCTCGTCGTACGCGAGGAGGGGGCCTTCGGCAGCGACCTGCCAGGTGAGTACGGCGAAGAGAAGGGCCGCGAAGAGGGCCGAAAAGATGGCCGGCCGGTTCGGAACAGGGGGGGTGGTTCCGAACCGGCCGTGCTGGTCGGCGTGTCGCGCGCCCCGGGGGGTTTGGGGCGAGCGATCGTCCGACCGGTGAGGAGTTCCGGAGCCGGAAGCTCCGGGTGTGTGCGCGAGGGCACGACCAGGGCGAAGCTGGGGAGGCCTCGACCCGGTTTCGCCCGCAGTCTCCTGCGAGCGGGGTGTTTCTCTCATCTGCAGAAACCGTACGGCAGGGGCTCAGGGTGCGACAGCCGGTTCGGCAACATCCCATCGCCCCCGCACAGCTTCTTCACACGCCCCGACCGTCGTCGCAGGTCACGGAAGCGTCGCGGTCCGCGTCGTCACGATCGGGCGGTGTGACTCCTGTTGTCGGAGCGCCTTTGAGGGGGCCGACAACAGGAGGGCGCTCAGAGCGCGGCGAAGGCGTTCTCGATGATGTCGAGGCCCTCGTTCAGGAGCTCCTGGCCGATGACGAGCGGCGGCAGGAAGCGCAGCACGTTGCCGTAGGTGCCACAGGTGAGGACGAGCAGGCCCTCGGCGTGGCAGGCCTTGGCGAGCGCGGCGGTGGCCTCCGGGTTCGGCTCCTTGGTGGCCGGGTCCTTGACCAGCTCGACGGCGATCATGCCGCCGCGGCCGCGGATGTCGCCGATGACCGGGAACTTCTCCTGCATCGCCGACAGGCGCGTCTTCATCGTCGACTCGATCTCCTTCGCCTTGGCGTTGAGGTCGAGCTCCTTCATCGTCTCGATGGCGCCGAGCGCACCGGCACAGGCCACCGGGTTGCCGCCGTAGGTGCCGCCGAGGCCGCCCGCGTGCGCGGCGTCCATGATCTCGGCCTTGCCGGTGACGGCGGCGAGCGGCAGACCGCCCGCGATGCCCTTGGCGGTCGTGATCAGGTCCGGGACGATGCCCTCGTCCTCGCACGCGAACCACTGGCCGGTGCGGCAGAAGCCGGACTGGATCTCGTCCGCGACGAAGACGATGCCGTTGTCGGCGGCGAACTGGCGGATGGCGGGCAGGAAGCCCTTGGCCGGCTCGATGAAGCCGCCCTCGCCGAGCACCGGCTCGATGATGATCGCGGCGACGTTGTCCGCGCCGACCTGCTTGGAGATCTGCTCGATGGCCTGCTTGGCGGCCTCGGGCCCGGCGTTCTCGGCGCCGGTCGGCCAGCGGTAGCCGTACGCGAGCGGGGCGCGGTACACCTCGGGGGCGAACGGGCCGAAGCCGTGCTTGTACGGCATGTTCTTCGCGGTCAGCGCCATCGTCAGGTTCGTACGGCCGTGGTAGCCGTGGTCGAAGACGACGACCGCCTGGCGCTTGGTGTAGGCGCGGGCGATCTTGACGGCGTTCTCGACGGCCTCGGCGCCCGAGTTGAACAGGGCCGACTTCTTGGCGTGGTCGCCCGGCGTCAGCTCGGCGAGCGCCTCGGCGACCGCGACGTAGCTCTCGTACGGCGTCACCATGAAGCAGGTGTGGGTGAAGTCCTGGAGCTGGGCGGAGGCGCGGCGGACCACGGCCTCGGCGGAGGCGCCCACGGAGGTCACGGCGATGCCGGAGCCGAAGTCGATCAGGCGGTTGCCGTCGACGTCCTCGATGATGCCGCGGTCGACCTTGGCGGTGAAGACCGGCAGCGTGGAGCCCACGCCGGCGGCGACGGTGGCGTTCCTGCGGGCCTGCAGCTCCTGCGACTTCGGGCCGGGGATGGCGGTGACGACGCGGCGCTCCTGCGGGATGTCGCTCATGCGGGGCTCCTGGTTCTGGAATCCGGTCCCGGTTTCGCCGGGGCTGCTTTCGGGGGGTTTCCCGCAGGTTATGGGCGGGGGAGCGGGGCGGTCATGCTCCATCCGGGCAGGGTCGGCGATGTGTGTTGTCCGTCTTGGACAGGTGTGGGTTCGTCACCGGTGCCGGGCCATGGGGCGCGTATGCGGTGAACTCCCCTGGTGCGGGCATTAGATTGAGGCCCGATCGACGCACACGGCACGGACGGACCGGCAGGTCAGGGGGCTACGTCATGGACAGCGACGGCGGCACGCAGGAGACGCGGGGCGCGGGCGGTGAGGAGCTGCGGGCCACGGCGGTGCCGCGCCCCGCGCGACCGCCCCGGCCCGTCGCCCCGCCGATGCCCCGGCAGGCCCCGAGCGCACCCCGCGGCTCGGTGGCCGAGTGGCTCGCCGCGCGGCGCCCCAAGGCCCAGCCGGGGGTGTGGCGGTACGAGTACGAGCCCCGGCCGCCCCAGCAGGACACGGCCGCGGTCGGCCGCAAGCTGCTGCTGTGGATGGCGGTGTCGTTCCTGGTCGGCGTGTTTCTGTGGAGCCTGTGGCGGCGCGGCACGCTGCCGTACCAGTGGGCGCCGCTGAAGATCTTCACGCCGGACGAATGGTGGTTCCCCGGCACGACGTCGCCGCGCGACCCCAAGGCGTACGACGCGCTCGTCGTCTACGAAGGGGTGGCCTTCGGGCTGCTCGTCCTTCTGGTGGGCCGGTTCGGGGCCTGGGCCGAGGGCATCAAGCACTTCGTCGTGAACCGCCCGCAGCCGGCCCGCGCCGTCATCGCCTCGGTCGCCGCCGTGGGCGTCCTCGTCTTCGTGTGGCCGGACGCGCTGGGCCTCGACTGGCGGCCGCTGCCGATCGCCGACCCGGTCCTCTCCCTCGTCGTCCTCGTCACCGGTGGCTACGGCTTCTTCCAGGTCCCGGTCCTCGCCTATCTGCTGTACGCCCTGATCACGCTCGCGGTGCTGTGGCCCTTCGCCCGGATCGGCGGCTGGCTCGAGGCGTTCTCCGCGCGCCGCGCCAGGCAGGCCCCGCCCCGCCCCACCGCGCCGCCCGCGCAGGCGAACTGGGCGCAGCTGCGCGACGCCGGCCAGGACCGGGCCGCCGACGTGCTCACCGCCGAGGTCGCGGGCGGCCGCATGAACGACGTCGACTGCGCCCGCGTCACCCACGCCTGGCGCACCACCGCCGACCCGGCCGCCTTCACCAAGACCGTCGTCGAGCAGGGCGCCGGCGCGTGGGCGCACCCCTCGGGCCAGCGCGATCTGCCGGGCCGCGCCGCCGCCCACGACCTGCTCGTCGGCCAGGTGCGGATCGGCTCCTACGCGCGGGACGAGCGCAACCCGTACGCGCTGCGTGGCGCGGGCGTCGCCCTCGACCCGAGCCTGCTCGGCACCTCGCTGCTCGCCGTCGGCCCGCCCGGCGCGGGCAAGACCGCGGGCGTCGTACGGCCCGTCGTCGAGTCCCTCGCCCTCCAGGCCCTCACCCGCCAGTGCGCCGTCCTCGCGGTGTGCGCCGAGGGCACTCCGCTCGGCCCCGACGAGGCGTACGACGTGGTGGTCAGGCCGGGCGACCGGGCGTCGGTGCACGACCTCGACCTGTACGCGGGCGCCAGCGACGCCGACGAGGCCGCGGGCTTCCTCGCCGAGGGCCTGATCGGCGACCTGTCCGCCGACGAGCAGGGCGTCACCCGGCGCGCCGCCACGGCGCTCGCCCAGCTCCTCGGCCCCTACCGCGAGGCGCACGGCGCGTTCCCCGCCGTTCCCGTGCTGCGCGAACTCCTGGAGGGCGGCAGGGACGCCGTCGCCGACCTCACGGCGCGGCTCGCGGCGGACTCCCCGATGCGCCGCGAACTCGACGCGCGGCAGCGCCAGTTCGGCACCGCGAGCGATCCGGGGCCGCTGCTCGCCGACCGCCTCGCCCTCCTCGACCGGCCGGTCTTCGCGGGCGCCTTCGACCCGGACGCGGCCCGCCCGTTCTCCGTACGGGCCCTCGTCCACCACCCGCTGCGGGTCCGCGTCGACCTGCCCGAGCAGGGCCACGAGGAGGCGTCCCGACTGCTCGCCCGGCTGCTCCTCGCCCAGTTCACCTCCGTCGTACGGGCCCGTGGGCAGCGCTCGCACTTCGCGTGCATGGTCCTCGACGACGCGGCGCGCACCGTGACCCCGGAGACGGTCCGCGGCATCCAGCGGCTGCGCTCCGCGCACGCCGGTGTGGTGCTCGGCCTGCGCACCATCGGCGAGGTCGCCGAACCCCTCCAGGGGCCGCTGTACGCGGCCGTCGGCTGCCGCATGGCGTTCTCCGGCGTCACCACATGGGACGGCAGGCGCTTCGCCGAGGCATGGGGCACCGAATGGGTGGAGACCGAGGAGGTCGCGCAGCACGCCGTGTACGCGCAGGCGCCGGTGACCCGCGCGCTCTACAAGATGCGCCAGATGGTCACGGGGAAGGCCGTCACCACGGACGCCGTCACGGTCCGCAAGGTCGAGCGCGAGCGCTGGTCGGCCTCCGACCTGGCGCACGCGGTGCCGCCGGGGCACGCGGTGCTCTCGCTCACCACCGTGCGCGGGGAGCACGCGCCCCCGCTGCTCGTCGACCTGAGGGGCTGACGAGGGGCCGACCGAGGGCTGAGCGAGGGGCTGAAAAGCGTCTGAGGAAGCCCTGAGGGGCCTGAAGGTTCAGTGAGCTTCCCAGGGGCCGGGCGCCAGTGGTACGTACGGTGAGGCAGAATCAACACTGGTCGTTCATACGGACCGGCCAAAAGCTTCACAAGATCCATCTGTACGCCCGGACCCCGTGTACACCCGCTCACCCGAAGGCCTGGCCCATGCCGCCCACGCTCGCCTCGCTCGTCCACCACTCGGCGCTCAAGCTCGGCGTGCGCGCGGGCGAGCAGCACCTGGACACCCCGGTCCGCTGGGCGCACGTGAGCGAGCTCGAAGACCCCGTCCCGTACATGGAGGGCGGCGAGCTCCTGCTCATCACCGCGCTGAAGCTGGACGCCGAGGACCCCGAGGCCATGCGCCGCTACGTGAAGCGGCTCGTCGGCGCCGGCGTCGTCGGCCTCGGATTCGCCGTCGGCGTCAACTACGACGACGTGCCCGAGGCACTCGTCAAGGCGGCGCAGAGCGAGGGCCTGCCGCTGCTCGCGGTGCCGCCCCGCACGCCGTTCATCGCCATCAGCAAGGCGGTGTCCGCGGCGATCGCCGCCGAGCAGTACAAGGCCGTCACCTCCGGGTTCGCCGCCCAGCGCGAGCTGACCAAGCAGGCGCTCGGCAGCGGCCCCGAGGGCGTGCTCGCCGTGCTCGCGGGGCAGGTCGACGGCTGGGCCGCGCTGTACGACGCTTCGGGCGCCGTCGTCGCCACCGCCCCGGACTGGGCGGGCCGCCGCGCCGCCCGCCTCACCGCCGAGGTCGAGCGCCTCAGGGACCGGCCCGCCCCCGCGAGCGCCGTCGTCGAGAGCGGCTCGGACGACCGGGTCGAACTGCACTCCATCGGCACCGGACGGCGTCCCCGCGCGGCGCTCGCCGTCGGCACCGCCGCGACCCTCGGCACGGCCGAGCGGTACGCCCTGCACTCCGCGATCGCCCTCCTCACCCTCACCACCGAACGCTCCCGCGCGCTCTACGCCGCCGAGCAGCGGATCGGCGCGGCCGTCCTGCGGATGCTGCTCGCGGGCGAGCCCGACCACGCGCGGGCCGTCGCGGGCGACCTCTACGGGGCGCTGCTCGACGCGCCGTTCCGGATGGTCATCGCCGACGCCGTCGCGCCGCCGCCCAGCGGGGTGGCGCCCGCGGCCGGGACCCCGTCGACCGGGACGGCGGCGCTCCTCGCGGAGGCGGCGACCGGGGCCGGCGGGGCGGGGGCGGGGCCGCTGCCGGTCCTCGCCGACGTCGTGGAGTCCGCGGCGGCGCGCTCCGGCGAGGCGCTGCTCGTCGTGCCCGACGGGGAGCGGCTCGTGCTGCTCGCCGTCGACGGGGGAGCGGCGGCCGAGGCCTGCCTCCAGTACGCGGAGGCCCTGGAGGCCACGCGCGGCGAGAACTCCTCCGACGACGAACTGGTCATCGGCTTCTCGGCGCCCGCCGGGCCGATCGCGGCGGTCACCGCGTACAAACAGGCCGAACAGGCGCTCTCCGTCGCCCGCAGACGCGGCCGGATCCTCGTCGAGCACGAGGACGTCGCGGCGGGCTCGGTGCTGCCGCTCCTCGGCGACGACGCGGTCCGCGCCTTCGCGGACGGCCTCCTGCGGTCGCTGCGCGACCACGACGCCACGGGCCGCGGCGACCTGGTCCGCTCCCTCAAGGCGTGGCTCTCCCGGCACGGCCAGTGGGACGCGGCGGCGGCCGACCTCGGGGTGCACCGGCACACCCTGCGCTACCGGATGCGCCGCGTCGAGGAGATCCTCGGCCGCTCCCTGGACGACCCGGACGTCCGCATGGAGCTGTGGCTGGCGCTGAAGGCGACCGGGACGTAGGGCCGGTTCGGCCGGCACTCCAAAGCGGCGCTCCAAAACGGCCAATCGTCGCCCGCGACTACTCCACCCCGGCCAAACCGAGACCCCGCACTCCCGACCTACCGTGGTCACACGCACCCCCACCCACCACGGAGAGGCCGGTAACCGACCCATGACCACCCACGCCTTCTGGCTCGCCGGCCGCCAGGCCACCGGTGACACGACGTTCGACGTCCACAACTCCTACGACGGCCGCCTCGTCGGCACCGTCTCCGAGCCCACCGAGGCCCAGGTGGAGGAGGCCGTCGCCGCCGCCCACGCCGTGGTGGACGAGTTCGCCGCGACCCCGGCGCATGTACGGGCCAAGGCCCTGAACCACGTCGCCGACCGCCTGATCGAGCGCACCGAGGAGATCGCCCAGCTGATCTCCGCCGAGAACGGCAAGCCGATCAAGTGGGCCCGAGGCGAGGTCGGCCGCGCCGTCTCCGTGTTCCGCTTCTCCGCCGAGGAGGCCCGCCGCTGGAACAGCGGCGAGGCCCAGCGCCTCGACACCGACGCGGGCGGCACGGGCCGCATGGCGATCACCCGCCGCATCCCGAAGGGCGTCGTCCTCGGCATCGCCCCGTTCAACTTCCCGCTGAACCTGAGCGCCCACAAGGTCGCCCCGGCCATCGCGGTGGGCGCGCCCATCATCCTCAAGCCGGCCCCGGCCACCCCGATCTCCTCGCTGATCCTCGGCGAGCTGCTCGCGGAGACCGACCTCCCTGCCGGTTCCTGGTCGGTCCTCACGGTCCCGAACGACCGCATGCCGGCCCTCGTCCAGGACGAGCGTCTCCCGGTCATCTCCTTCACCGGCTCGGGCCCGGTCGGCTACGCGATCATGGACAGCGTGCCGCGCAAGCACTGCACCCTGGAGCTCGGCGGCAACGGCGCGGCCGTCGTCCTCGCCGACTACTCCTCCGAGGCGGACCTGGACTGGGCGGCGCAGCGGATCGCCACCTTCTCCAACTACCAGGGCGGCCAGTCCTGCATCTCGGTGCAGCGCGTCATCGCCGACGCCGCCGTGTACGACCGGCTGCTGCCGAAGATCGTCGCGGCCGTCGAGGCGCAGGTCACCGGCGACCCGGCGGACGACGCCACCGACGTCGGCCCGCTGGTCAGCGAGGACGCCGCCAAGCGCGTCGAGTCCTGGGTCGACGAGGCCGTGCAGGCGGGCGCGTCCCTCCTCGCGGGCGGCAAGCGCGAGGGCGCCACGTACGCGCCGACCGTCCTCGCCGACGTCCCGGCCGACGTGACGATCGCCTGCGAAGAGGTCTTCGGGCCGGTCCTCACGGTCAAGAAGGTGGACGGCGAGGCCGAGGCCTTCGCCGCCGTCAACGACTCCAAGTACGGCCTCCAGGCGGGCGTGTTCACGCACGACCTCCAGACCGCGTTCCGCGCCCACCGCGCGCTCGAGGTCGGCGGCGTGGTCATCGGCGACGCCCCGTCCTACCGCGCCGACCAGATGCCGTACGGCGGCGCCAAGCAGTCCGGCGTCGGCCGCGAGGGCGTCAAGTTCGCCATGGACGACTACACGTACGAGCGCGTCCTCGTCCTGACGGGCCTTGCGCTCTAGGACACCCGCGAAGACCCCGGCGCGCGCCTGAATCCGCGCGCCGGTCACGACGGCCGGAGCCCACTGTGCGGGGGCTCCGGCCGTCGGCGTTCGGGTGCACGGGGACTGGTCGACATGCCCGTTATCGGGTACATACGATCCAGTAGCACCGGTCGGTAACGAGCCGGGCGGTGGACCCGACGCGCGGCGAGGTGAACCTCATGTCCGCAACATCGCAGCCCAAGGTCTCGGAGCGGGAGGCCAGGCAGGTCGCCGAGGCGGCCCGCGAACAGGAATGGCGCAAGCCCAGCTTCGCCAAGGAACTGTTCCTCGGCCGGTTCAGGCTCGACCTCATCCACCCGCACCCGCTGCCCGCCGACGAGGACGCGCAGCGCGGCGAGGAGTTCCTCGCCAAGCTCCGCGACTTCTGCGAGACGAAGATCGACTCGGCGCGCATCGAGCGCGAGGCGAGGATCCCCGACGAGACGATCAACGGGCTCAAGGAGCTCGGCGCGCTCGGCATGAAGATCGACACGAAGTACGGCGGCCTCGGCCTCACGCAGGTCTACTACAACAAGTCGCTGGCCCTGGTCG
Source organism: Streptomyces sp. SDT5-1 (assembly GCF_052245995.1). NCBI lineage: Bacteria > Bacillati > Actinomycetota > Actinomycetes > Kitasatosporales > Streptomycetaceae > Streptomyces > Streptomyces sp. SDT5-1. Next base: position 5,964,498 of record NZ_CM125963.1, read on the forward strand.
GTTCGGCCTCGCCCGCCATCGGCGCGCTGCTCTCCGCGCACCAGTCCATCGGCGTACCGCAGCCGCTCAAGCAGTTCGGGACGCAGGAGCAGAAGGACGCGTTCCTGCCGCGCTGCGCCCGTACCGACATCTCCGCGTTCCTGCTGACCGAGCCCGACGTCGGCTCGGACCCGGCCCGCCTCGCCACGACGGCGGTGCCCGAGGGCGACGAGTACGTCCTGGACGGCGTGAAGCTGTGGACGACGAACGGTGTCGTGGCCGACCTGCTGGTCGTCATGGCCCGCGTGCCGAAGTCCGAGGGCCACAAGGGCGGCATCACGGCGTTCGTCGTCGAGGCGGCGTCCGAGGGCATCACGGTGGAGAACCGCAACGCCTTCATGGGCCTGCGCGGCATCGAGAACGGCGTCACCCGCTTCCACCGCGTCCGGGTGCCCGCGGCGAACCGGATCGGCCCCGAGGGCGCGGGCCTGAAGATCGCCCTCACCACCCTCAACACCGGCCGGCTCTCGCTGCCCGCCATGTGCGTCGGCGCGGGGAAGTGGTGTCTGAAGATCGCCCGTGAGTGGTCGGCGGAGCGCGAGCAGTGGGGCAGGCAGGTCGCGTTCCACGAGGCGGTCGGTTCGAAGATCAGCTTCATCGCGGCGACGTCCTTCGCGCTCGAAGCCGTCCTCGACCTGTCCTCGCAGATGGCGGACGAGGACCGCAACGACATCCGCATCGAGGCCGCCCTCGCCAAGCTCTACGGCTCCGAGATGGCCTGCCTGATGGCCGACGAACTCGTCCAGATCCGCGGCGGCCGCGGCTTCGAGACGGCCGAGTCCCTCGCGGCCCGCGGCGAGCGCGCGGTCCCCGCCGAACAGGTCCTGCGCGACCTGCGCATCAACCGCATCTTCGAGGGCTCGACCGAGATCATGCACCTGCTGATCGCCCGCGAGGCCGTGGACGCCCACCTGTCGGTCGCGGGGGACCTGATCGACCCGGACAAGTCCCTCTCGGACAAGGCGAAGGCAGGAGCCAAGGCAGGCGGCTTCTACGCCCGCTGGCTCCCGAAACTGGTGGCAGGCCCCGGCCAACTCCCGCGCACGTACGCGGAGTTCCATCCCTCCGGCCACCCCGACCTCTCCACCCACCTCCGCTTCGTCGAACGCACCTCCCGCAAACTCGCCCGCTCCACCTTCTACGCGATGTCCCGCTGGCAGGGCCGCATGGAGACGAAGCAGGGCTTCCTCGGCCGCATCGTCGACATCGGCGCCGAACTCTTCGCCATGAGCGCCGCCTGCGTACGCGCCGAACTCCTGCGCACCACGGAGCCGCACGGCCGCGAGGCCTACCAGCTCGCCGACGCCTTCTGCCGCCAGGCCCGGATCCGCGTCGACGAACTCTTCGCCCGCCTGTGGACCAACACCGACGACCTCGACCGCAAGGTCGTCAAGGGCGTCATCGGCGGCACGTACACCTGGCTGGAACAGGGCATCGTCGACCCCAGCGGCGACGGCCCCTGGATCGCGGAGGCGACACCCGGCCCAAGCAAACACGAAAACGTCCACCGCCCGATCCGCTGATCCCCGGCGCGCTTGTGCCATCCCGTGTCAGGGGCACGGGGAGTTCGCGCAAGAATGGGGGGATGAGCGACAGCCCAGCCCCCCTCGCGGACCCGCATCTCGTCTTTGACCCGGCGCCCGGCGATGTTCCAAGGGACATCGTCGTGCTCGGGTCCACGGGGTCGATCGGTACTCAGGCCATCGACCTCGTGCTGCGCAATCCCGACCGGTTCCGTGTCACCGCGCTCAGCGCCGCGGGCGGGCGGGTCGAGCTGTTGGCCGAGCAGGCGCGGCGGCTGGGTGTGCGGAGCGTCGCCGTGGCCCGCGAGGACGCCGTGCCCGCGCTGCGCGAGGCGCTCGCCGCGCAGTACGGGGCGGGGGAGAAGCTGCCCGAGATCCTCGCCGGGCCGGACGCCGCCACCGAGATCGCGGGGCGGGGCGACTGCCACACCGTCCTCAACGGCATCACCGGCTCCATCGGCCTCGCCCCGACGCTCGCCGCCCTGGAAGCGGGCCGCACGCTCGCGCTCGCCAACAAGGAGTCGCTGATCGTCGGCGGCCCGATCGTGAAGCGCCTCGCCAAGCCCGGCCAGATCATCCCGGTCGACTCCGAGCACGCCGCGCTCTTCCAGGCCCTCGCCGGCGGCACCCGCGCCGACGTCCGCAAGCTCGTCGTCACCGCCTCCGGCGGCCCCTTCCGGGGACGTACGAAGGCGGACCTCGCGAACGTCACCGTCGACGACGCCCTCGCGCACCCCACCTGGGCGATGGGCCCCGTCATCACGATCAACTCCTCGACCCTCGTCAACAAGGGACTCGAGGTCATCGAGGCGCACCTGCTGTACGACATCCCGTTCGACCGCATCGAGGTCGTCGTGCACCCGCAGTCCTACGTGCACTCCATGGTCGAGTTCACCGACGGCTCCACGCTCGCCCAGGCCACCCCTCCCGACATGCGCGGACCGATCGGCATCGGCATCGGCTGGCCCGAGCGGATCCCGGACGCCGCCCCCGCGTTCGACTGGACGAAGGCCTCCACGTGGGAGTTCTTCCCCCTCGACAACGACGCGTTTCCCGCGGTCGGGCTCGCCCGGCACGTGGGGGAGCTCGCGGGCACGGCCCCGGCGGTGTTCAATGCCGCCAACGAGGAGTGCGTGGACGCGTTCCTGAACGGCGCCCTGCCGTTCAACGGGATCATGGAAACGGTGACGAAGGTCGTGGAAGAACACGGCACACCCGGAACGGGAACTTCGCTCACCGTCGCGGACGTCCTTGAAGCGGAGACCTGGGCGCGCGCCCGGGCCCGTGAACTGACCGCAACGGACAAGGCAGCCGCGGAGGCCCGTGCATGACGACCTTGATGATGATCCTCGGCGTAGTCATCTTCGTGGTGGGTCTGCTCGTCTCCATCGCCTGGCACGAGCTGGGCCACCTGTCGACGGCCAAGCTGTTCGGCATCCGCGTGCCCCAGTACATGGTCGGCTTCGGCCCGACGATCTTCTCCCGGCACAAGGGCGAGACCGAGTACGGCATCAAGGCCATCCCGCTCGGCGGCTACATCCGCATGATCGGCATGTTCCCGCCCGGCGCCGACGGCCGCATCGAGTCCCGCTCGACCTCCCCGTTCCGCTCCATGGTCGAGGACGCGCGCGCCGCCGCCTTCGAGGAGCTCAAGCCCGGCGACGAGACCCGGCTCTTCTACACGCGCAAGCCGTGGAAGCGCGTCATCGTCATGTTCGCCGGACCGTTCATGAACCTGATCCTCGCGATCGGACTGTTCCTCACGGTCCTCATGGGCTTCGGCGTCACCCAGCAGACGAACGTCGTCTCGTCCGTCTCCGCCTGCGTCATCCACGCGAGCGAGAACCGCGACAACTGCAAGGCCGGCGACCCGCAGTCGCCCGCGAAGGCGGCGGGACTCCAGCCGAAGGACAAGATCGTGTCCTTCAACGGCGTCGAGACGGACGAGTGGAACGCGCTGTCGGACGAGATCCGCAAGAGCGCGGGCGAGACCGTGCCGATCGTCGTCGAGCGCGACGGACAGCAGAAGACGCTGACCGCGAAGATCGCCACCAACCAGGTGCCGAAGAAGGACGCCAGCGGCCAGATCACCGACGGCTACGTCAACGCCGGATTCCTCGGCTTCACCGCCGCCACCGGCGTCGTACGGCAGGACTTCGGGGACTCCGTCACCTGGATGACCGACCGGGTCGGCGACGCCGTGGACTCGATCATCGCGCTGCCCGCGAAGATCCCCGCCCTGTGGGACGCGGCGTTCGGCGACGGCCCGCGCGAGCAGGACTCGCCGATGGGCGTGGTCGGCGCGGCCCGGGTCGGCGGCGAGATCTTCACCATGGACATCCCGGCGACCCAGCAGCTCGCGATGTCGCTGATGCTGGTCGCGGGCTTCAACCTGTCGCTGTTCCTGTTCAACATGCTGCCGCTGCTGCCGCTCGACGGCGGGCACATCGCGGGCGCCCTGTGGGAGGCGCTGCGCAGGAACCTGGCGAAGGTGTTCCGCCGGCCGGACCCGGGCCCGTTCGACGTGGCGAAGCTCATGCCGGTGGCGTACGTGGTGGCCGGTGTCTTCGTCTGTTTCACGATCCTCGTGCTGATCGCGGACGTCGTGAACCCGGTCAAAATCTCCTGATCAGGCGCCGTTCACGCGCCGGTCGTACGCCCGTGGGAACCGCTCGGCACTCATGAGTGCCGAGCGGTCCCTCTTTACGGGGGTTTGCGGGGGCGCGATGTGCTGGCCCGTGCGCCGGTGACGTAATCTCGGAAGCCTCTGGACTCGATCCACATCCTTGGGGTTGCACAGCAGATGACTGCGATTTCTCTCGGCATTCCGTCGGTACCGACCAAGCTCGCCGAGCGGCGCAAGAGCCGCCAGATCCAGGTCGGCACCGTGGCGGTCGGCGGGGACGCCCCGGTGTCCGTCCAGTCGATGACGACGACGCGCACGTCCGACATCGGCGCGACGCTCCAGCAGATCGCCGAGCTGACCGCGTCCGGCTGCCAGATCGTCCGCGTGGCCTGCCCCACGCAGGACGACGCCGACGCGCTGCCCGTCATCGCCAAGAAGTCGCAGATCCCGGTCATCGCCGACATCCACTTCCAGCCGAAGTACGTCTTCGCGGCCATCGAGGCCGGCTGCGCGGCCGTCCGTGTGAACCCCGGCAACATCAAGCAGTTCGACGACAAGGTCAAGGAGATCGCCCAGGCGGCGAACGACCACGGCACGCCGATCCGCATCGGTGTGAACGCGGGCTCCCTCGACAAGCGGCTCCTCCAGAAGTACGGCAAGGCCACCCCGGAGGCGCTCGCCGAGTCGGCGCTGTGGGAGGCGTCCCTCTTCGAGGAGCACGGCTTCCGCGACATCAAGATCTCCGTGAAGCACAACGACCCGGTGATCATGGTCAACGCGTACCGGCAGCTCGCCGAGCAGTGCGACTACCCGCTGCACCTCGGTGTGACCGAGGCCGGTCCGGCGTTCCAGGGCACCATCAAGTCGGCGGTCGCCTTCGGGGCGCTGCTCTCCGAGGGCATCGGCGACACCATCCGCGTCTCCCTCTCCGCCCCGCCGGTCGAGGAGATCAAGGTCGGCAACCAGATCCTCGAGTCCCTCGGCCTCAAGCCGCGGCGCCTGGAGATCGTGTCCTGCCCGTCCTGCGGGCGCGCCCAGGTCGACGTCTACAAGCTCGCCGAGGAGGTCACCGCCGGCCTCGACGGCATGGAGGTCCCGCTGCGCGTGGCCGTCATGGGCTGTGTCGTGAACGGTCCGGGTGAGGCGCGTGAGGCCGACCTCGGCGTCGCCTCCGGCAACGGCAAGGGGCAGATCTTCGTCAAGGGCGAGGTCATCAAGACGGTGCCCGAGTCGAAGATCGTCGAGACGCTCATCGACGAGGCGATGAAGATCGCCGAGCAGATGGAAGCGGACGGCATCCCCTCCGGGGAGCCCTCGGTCTCCGTCGCCGGCTGACCCCGCCCCCGCCGGGCCCGCGCACCCTTCCGGGTGGGCGGGCCTTTCGCGTCGGCGACCGCGGTCCCGCTGCGGTCCGGTGTGCGCAGTTCCCCGCGCCCCTGATCAGCCCCCGTCCGGTCTGCGCTCCATCCGCGTCGGCTGCTCACTGTCCCGCCGCTGGTCCCGTTTGCGCAGTTCCCCGCGCCCCTGAAGGGGCGCGGGGAACTGCGCGAACCACCCACCCAACCGGACCCTCCGACGCGGCAGGGAGGCGTACGGGTCCCCGGCGGGACGCCATGCGCGGATGGGCGAAACGTCGACCCGTCACACCCGCGGAGCGCCAGGTACAGTGCGGAGATCAGTAGCCCATCTGGTGAGGCCCCTCCGCACGTGTTGACTCAGACCACCACCCGGGTCCTCGAACCGAGTGACCTCGACGCCGCGCTCGCCGTCCTCGACCGCGAGCCCGTCGCCAACGCCTTCGTCACGGCCCGCGTCCGCGTCGCGGGCCTCGATCCGTGGCGCCTCGGCGGCGAGATGTGGGGCTGGTACGAGGACGGCATGCTGGAGTCGCTCTGCTACGCGGGCGCCAACCTCGTCCCGATCTGCGCCACCGACCGCGCCATCCGCGGCTTCGCCGACCGCGCCCGCCGCGCCGGACGCCGCTGCTCGTCCATCGTCGGCCCGGCGGAGCCCACCGCACGCCTGTGGGAGCTCCTCGAACCCGGCTGGGGCCCCGCCCGCGAGGTCCGCGCCCACCAGCCGCTGATGGTGACCGACCGGATGCCCGACGACGTCACCCCCGACCCGTACGTCCGCCGCGTCCGCAAGGACGAGATGGAAACGATCATGCCGGCGTGCGTGGCCATGTTCACCGAGGAGGTCGGCGTCTCCCCGCTGGCCGGCGACGGCGGCCTGCTCTATCAGGCCCGCGTCGCCGAACTCGTCGGCTCGGGCCGCTCCTTCGCCCGCCTCGACGAGCACGGCAAGGTCGCCTTCAAGGCCGAGATCGGCGCCGCCACCGAACAGGCCTGCCAGATCCAGGGCGTCTGGGTCGCCCCCGAGTACCGAGGCATGGGCCTCGCCGCCCCCGGCATGGCCGCGGTCCTGCGCTACGCCCTGGCCGACGTCGCCCCCGTCGTCAGCCTCTACGTCAACGACTTCAACACCCCGGCCCGCGCCGCGTACCGCCGCGTGGGGTTCGAAGAGGTCGGGGCGTTCATGAGCGTGCTGTTCTAGCCACCCGCCGGACACCCTGCCCGACACCCCTGTGGTGCCCGTCTCATCTCTTTCGTGCGCATTGACATTAGTAAGTCTTATGGACCATAAAGGTACTGCTTAGCTTTGGTTCAAGCTTCACTGACTGTAGGTGCCACTCGAATGTCTGCCCCCGACCCCGGCGCAGCCGCCTGGCAGGAATGGCGTGCCGACCGGCACCGCTCCGTCGCCGCCCCCACCGGAAACCTCGCCCTCGTCGAGACCCGCTGGCTCCCCGCCGGCGAGACCCCCGACCTCGACGCCGCCCGCGAGGGGCAGCCCGACACCGTCATCGTGACGAGCCTCGAACGCACCGACATGGTCACCGGCGCCCCCGAGCACGGCCTGCGCTTCTGGGACGCGGACTCCCCGGCGATCCGCGCCTTCGACCGCATCGACGCCTTCCCGTACGACCCCGAGTGGGTCCTCGACGCCACGTACACGCCCGTCGAGGGCGCCCGCACCGTCGCCTTCGAGCACCTGCGGGACAACGGCGGAACACGCGAGAAGGTCGTCCCCGGCGACATCGCCCTCACGATCGACGGCACCGACTACACGCTCTCCGCGTTCGACGACGACGGCACCCTCCTGCTCGTCTTCGGCGACCCCACGAACGGCGACTCGACCTACGGCGCCGGACGCTTCCTCTTCGTCGAGCACACCGGCGAGGGCCGCGTCCGCCTCGACTTCAACCGGGCCTTCGTGCCCCCGTGCGGCTTCTCCGATCAGTACAACTGTCCGATGCCGCCGCGGCAGAACCGTCTCCACCTGCCCGTGGAGGCAGGCGAGAAGCTCCCGGTCCTCCGCGACGGCTTCGCCGGCACCGCTCACTGATCGACTCCCCGCACCCCTTCACGTAAGGCCCCCTCATGCGCATCTCCAAGAGATCCCTCTCCGTCGGCACGCTCACCGTCGCCCTCGCCGTCACGCTCGCCGCCTGCGGCGGAGGCTCCGAATCGGCGTCCGGCGGCGGCGCGTACGACAAGGACGCCACCGTCAACATCGGCTCCCTCTACGAGCCGCAGAACCTCGACAACACCGGGGGCGGCGGCCAGGGCGTCACCGAGGCGCTCAACGGCAACGTCTACGAGGGCCTGTTCAAGCTCACCGACAAGGGCAAGGTCGAGAAGCTCCTCGCCGACGACTACAAGGTCAGCGGCGACGGCCTCACCTACACCTTCACCCTCCGCGACGGCGTGACGTTCCACAGCGGCAAGAAGCTGACCAGCCAGGACGTCAAGTACAGCCTGGAGAAGGTGATCGCGAAGGACTCGCAGTCCGCGCGGAAGTCGAACCTCGAGGTCATCAAGGACGTCGCCACCCCCGACGCGAAGACCGTCAAGGTCACCCTGTCGAAGAAGTCGATCTCCTTCGTCTACAACCTCAGCTACGTCTGGATCGTCAACTCCGACGCGAAGAACCTGAAGACGACCGAGGACGGCACAGGACCGTACCGGCTGAAGAAGTGGACCCGCGGCTCCGCCCTCAGCCTCGACCGGTTCGCCGGCTACTGGGGCGACGCCGCCAAGAACAAGCAGGTCGTCTTCCACTACTACAAGGACGCGAGCGCCCTCAACAACGCGCTCCAGACCAACGCCGTCGACGTCGTCACCAGCGAGCAGTCGCCCGACGCCCTCGACCAGTTCAAGTCCAACCAGAACTACAAGGTCAACGACGGCAACTCCACCACCAAGCTGCTCCTCGCCTTCAACGACAAGGCGAAGCCGTTCACGGACGCCAAGGTCCGCCAGGCCGTCTCCGCCGCCATCGACGACAAGAAGCTCCTGGAGTCCGTCTGGGGCGGCTACGGCAAGGAGATCGGGTCGATGGTGCCGCCCACCGACCCCTGGTACGAGGACCTCACCGACGTCAACGCCCACGACGTCGCCAAGGCCAAGAAGCTCCTCAAGGAGTCGGGCCACGCGAAGGGCTTCAGCTTCACGCTGGACACCCCGAACTACGACCCGCACCCCACCGCCGCGACCTTCATCAAGTCGCAGCTCGCCAAGGTCGGCATCACCGTCAGGATCAACACGATCACGCCCGACGAGTGGTACACGAAGGTCTACAAGAACCACGACTTCACGGCCACGCTCCAGGAGCACGTCAACGACCGCGACCTCGTCTGGTACGGCGACCCCGACTTCTACTGGGGCTACGACGACAAGCAGGTCCAGGACTGGGTCGAGAAGGCCGAGCAGGCATCCTCCACGGCCGAGCAGACCGAACTCCTCAAGAAGGTCAACCGCAAGACCGCCGAGGACGCGGCCAGCGACTGGCTCTACCTGTATCCGCAGATCGTCGTCGCGAACACCAAGCTGTCGGGCTACCCGCTCAACGGCCTGAACTCGCAGTTCTTCGCGTACGACATCAAGAAGAGCAGCTGAGCCAGGGGACATGACCCGCTATCTCCTGCGGAGACTGGTGTTCCTGCTGGTCTCCCTCGTCCTCGCGTCCGTCGTGCTGTTCGTACTCCTCCGGATGCTGCCCGGCGACCCGGCGAACGCGCTCACCTCGGTGGGCGCCTCGCCGGAGCAGATCGCCGCGGCCCGGCACTCCATCGGCTCCGACAAACCGCTGCCCGAACAGTTCACGCACTGGATCGGCCAGCTCGCCACCGGCGACCTCGGCACGTCCTTCGTGTCGTCACTGCCGGTCGGGCCCGAGGTGTCGCAGCGCCTGAACGTGACCGTGCCGCTGACGCTCTCCGCGTTCGTCCTCGCGGTCCTGGTCGCGGTCCCGGCGGGCTTCGTGGCCGCGTACAAGAAGAACACCTGGTACGGGGCGCTGCTCAGCGGAATCTCCCAACTCGGCATCGCCGTCCCGGTGTTCTGGCTCGGCATGATCCTCATCGCCGTGTTCGCGCTGAACGCGGGCTGGCTGCCGTCCGGCGGCTTCCCGCAGGACGGCTGGGACACACCGGGCCCGGCCGTGCAGTCGCTGGTCCTCCCGGTGATCACGGTCGCCCTCGTCATGTCGGCGTCCCTCATCCGCTACGTACGGTCCGCGACGCTCGACGTCCTCGACAGCGAGTACCTGCGCACCGCGCGGGCCCTCGGCTCGTCGTTCGGGCGAGCCATGTGGCGGCACGGCCTGCGCAACGCGTCCGTGCCGGTCATCTCCGTCCTCGGCATCGAACTCGCCTCCACCCTGCTCGGCGCGGTCGTCGTCGAGTCCGTGTTCGCGCTGCCGGGCCTCGGCTCCCTGCTCGCCACGGGGATCGCGCAGCACGACTACCCCGTGATCCAGGGCGTGCTGTTCGTGTCGACGTTCGGAGTGCTGATCATCGGATTCCTCGCCGACCTCGTGCAGCGGATCGTGGACCCGCGCCTGCGCGGCCGGCTCTCGGGCGGAGGTGCCCGATGAAGCGCAGGTCGTCCCTCACGCTCTGGACGGGCGGCGTCTTCGCCGGACTCGTCGTCCTGCTCGCGCTCGTCTCCCTGTTCTGGCTCCCGTACGACAGCGACGACACGTCCGGCGGACGGCTCGCCGGACCCGGCGGCGGGCACCTGCTCGGCACCGACAAGCTCGGCCACGACCTGTTCACCCAGCTCATGACCGGCTCGCGGATCGCGCTCCAGGCCGGGCTCGGCTCGGTCGCCGTTGCGGCGCTCATCGGCGTGACGCTCGGGCTGCTCGCGGCGTTCGCGCAGGGCTGGTTCGACGATACGCTCTCCGCGCTGCTCGACATCCTCATCGCGTTCCCGACGCTGCTGCTCGCGATGCTGATCGTCGCCGCCCGCTCGGCGACGCTCGGATCGGCGATCCTGGCCATCGGCCTCGCGCAGAGCGCCGTCGTCGCCCGGCTGACCCGCATCCTCGTCAAGCGGGTGCTCGCGCAGGACTACATCACGGCGTCCCGCACGTCCGGCACGAGCTGGCCGCGCGTCGTCGCCGGGCACGTCCTGCCCAACATCTGGCCCACCCTCGCGGTGAACCTCGCCCTCCAGTTCGGCCTCGCCGTCCTCGCCGAGGCGGGCCTGTCCTACCTCGGCCTCGGCGCGCCGCCGCCCAACGCGTCCTGGGGCCGGATGCTCCAGGAGGCGCAGGCGACGTTCACGACGGCGCCCGCCGGTGCGCTCGCGCCGGGCGTGCTCCTCGTGCTGCTGGTGATCGGCGTCAACCTGATCGCGGACGGGCTGCGGGACGTGCTCGACCCGACCGCACGGAAGGAACGGGTGGCGGCATGAGCGAACCCCTGCTGTCCGTCGACGACCTCACGATCCGCACGGGGAACGGACGCGCACTCGTCTCCGGCCTCGGCTTCGAGATCGCACGCGGCGAACGCCTCGGCCTCATCGGCGAATCCGGCTCCGGAAAATCCCTGACGACCCTGGCGGCACTCGGGCTGCTGCCCACGGGCATGACAGCGACCGGCAGCGTACGGCTGGACGGCACGCAGATCATCGGTGCGAGCGAGAAGACCCTCGTCGGCGTACGCGGCCGAAGCGCGGCCGTCGTCTTCCAGGAACCCCTCACCGCCCTCGACCCGCTGATGCGGGTGGGCAGACAGATCGCGGAACCGCTGCGCAGACGCCGTGGCCTGAAAGGCGCGGCGCTGAGGACCGCAGTGCACGAACTCCTGGAACAGGTCCACCTCCCCGACCCGGCCCGCATCGCCCGCGCCTTCCCGCACGAGATCTCCGGCGGCCAGCGCCAGCGCGTCGCCCTCGCCACGGCGCTCGCCTGCGACCCGGCGCTGCTCATCGCCGACGAACCGACGACCGCGCTCGACGTCACCGTGCAGGCCGAGATGCTCGACCTGATCGACGGGCTCGTACGCGAACGCGGCATGGCGGTCCTGTTCGTCAGCCACGACCTGGCGGTGGTGGCGAAGGTGACGGACCGCGTCCTGGTGATGAAGGACGGGCGCGCCGTCGAGTCCGGCGCGGTCGCCGACGTCGTACGGGCACCGCGCGAGGCCTACACGAAGGCGCTCGTGGACAGCGCGCGGCAGCTGGAGTCCGCGCTCGACCTGGGAGGCGTGCGATGAGCACTCCCGTACTGGAACTGGACCGGGTGTCCTACGCGTACCGGGGCGCCGCGGCACCCACGGTCACGGACGTGTCGGTGACCGTGGAAACGGGCCACAGCCTGGCCCTGGTCGGCGAATCCGGCGCCGGCAAGACGACCCTCCTCCGCATGCTGCTCGGCCTCGCACGCCCCACATCGGGGACGGTCCGGTTCGACGGCGACGAGCTGCGGACGCGCGACCGGGCGCAGATGAAGGCGTTCCGGCGGAGCGTGCAGTGCGTGTTCCAGGACCCCTACGCGTCGTTGGACCCGCGGCAACGGGTCCGCCGGATCGTGGCCGAGCCCCTCCGCTCGCTCGGCGTCGCGACGGGCGAGGAGGCCGACCGGAAGGTCGCGCACGCCCTCGAACGGGTCGGCCTCCCGGCCGACGCCGGCGACCGCTACCCGCACGAGTTCTCCGGCGGCCAGCGCCAGCGGATCGCCATCGCGCGGGCCACGGTCTGCGACCCGCGCGTCCTCCTCGCCGACGAACCGGTCTCCGCCCTCGACGTCACGACCCGCGTCAAGGTGGTCGACCTCCTGGCCGAGCTGAAGGAGACGGCGGGCCTGACGATCGTGATGGTCTCCCACGACCTGTCGGTGGTGGCGGCCCTCTGCGAACGCACCGCCGTGCTGGAACGGGGACAGGTGGTCGAATCGGGCCCCACCCCGGAGGTCCTGGGCGCCCCCGCCCACGCGTACACACGCCGCCTCCTCTCCAGCGTCCCCCGCCTCCCGACGTCCGCGTAAGGCAGCCGTACTGCCCGGGGGCCCACCGGGGTACCCTCCGGGCATGCCGCACCGGAACCGTACGGACGACCGTGCCGTCACCATCGGGCCACTGGACCTGCGCAGCCGTGTCGACGAGGCGCTCGCCGTGCAGGCGTACGCGTTCGGGTTGAGCGACGACGAGATCGCCGTGCGGCGCCAGATCGTGCTGCGGCACATCATGTATCCCGGAGCCCGCGCCCTGGGCGCCACCACCGCCACCGGCCGCCTCGTCGGCTTCGTCTACGGCATGCCGAACGACCGCACCCACTGGTGGTCCACCGTCGTCGAGCCCTACCTGCGCTCCCGCGACGAGGATCACTGGCTCGACGACTCCTTCGTGATCACCGAGCTGCACGTCCACCCCGGCTACCAGAACCGCGGCATCGGCCGCACCCTCATCACCGCGATCACCGACGGCGCCACCCAGCCCCGCTCGATCCTCTCCGCGATCGACTTCGACAGCCCGGCCCGGGGCCTGTACCACTCCCTCGGCTACACCGACCTGGCCCGCCAGGTGCTGTTCCCCAGCGCCCCCCGCCCGTACGCCGTGATGGGCGCGCCGCTGCCGCTGCGGCGCAAGCCATGACCGATTTCCGGCCGCGACCGACCCCCGGCTAACCTCCTGACATCACCCTTTCGTCGCAGGAGTCAAGAATCATGGCCAAGGTCCAGGTCCAGCGCATGTCCCGACTGATGGTGAAGACACTGCGCGACGACCCGGCGGACGCCGAAGTCCTCAGCCACAAGCTGCTGGTCCGCGCCGGTTTCGTGCGCCGTACCGCCGCCGGTGTCTGGTCCTGGCTGCCGCTCGGCCGACGGGTCTACGCCAACGTGGAGCGCGTCATCCGCGAGGAGATGGACGCCATCGGCGGCCAGGAGGTCCTGCTTCCCGCCCTGCTGCCGAAGGAGCCCTACGAGGCGACCGGGCGCTGGGAGGAGTACGGCGCCGAACTGTTCCGCCTCAAGGACCGCAAGGGCGGCGACTACCTGCTCGGCCCGACGCACGAGGAGATCTTCACCCAGCTGGTCAAGGACCAGTGCACGTCCTACAAGGACCTGCCGGTGATCCTCTACCAGATCCAGACGAAGTACCGCGACGAGGCCCGCCCCCGCGCCGGCATCCTGCGCGGCCGCGAGTTCCAGATGAAGGACTCGTACTCCTTCGACCTCTCCGACGAGGGCCTCGCCGAGTCGTACGGCCTGCACCGCGCCGCGTACCAGCGCATCTTCGAGCGCCTCGGCCTCGACTACCGGATCTGCGCCGCCACCGCGGGCGCCATGGGCGGCTCGAAGTCGGAGGAGTTCCTGGCCCCGGCCGCGGCCGGCGAGGACACCTTCGCCGACTGCCCGAACTGCGACTACGCGGCGAACACGGAGGCGGTCGGCTTCGCCGTGAAGGCCGTCGACGCCGAAGGGGTTCCCGCCCTCGTCGAGGTCCCGACCCCCGACACCCCCACCATCGAGACCCTCGCCGCGTACATGGAGGTCCCGGCCTCCGCGACGCTCAAGAACCTCCTCGTGAAGGTCGACGGCGAGATTGTCGCGGTCGGTGTCCCCGGCGACCGCGAGGTCGACATGGACAAGGTCGAGGCGCACTTCTCCCCGGCCACCGTCGAGCTCGTCACGGCCGAGGACTTCGAGGGCCGCGACGACCTCGTACGCGGGTACGTCGGGCCGCAGGGCCTGGAGAAGGTCAAGTACGTCGCCGACCCGCGGGTGGCGCCCGGCACGGCGTGGATCACCGGTGCGAACCAGGACGGCGTGCACGCGAAGAACGTCGTCGCGGGCCGTGACTTCGAGGTCGACGAGTACGTGGACGTGGTCGTGGTCGTCGAGGGCGACCCGTGCCCCGCCTGCGGCACCGGCCTCAAGCTCGACCGTGCCATCGAGATCGGCCACATCTTCCAGCTCGGCCGCAAGTACGCGGACGCGTTCCAACTCGACGTCCTCGGCCAGAACGGCAAGCCCGTGCGCGTGACCATGGGCTCGTACGGCATCGGTGTCTCGCGGGCCGTCGCGGCGCTGGCCGAGCAGCACGCCGACGACAAGGGGCTGGTCTGGCCGGACGAGATCGCCCCGGCGGACGTCCACGTGGTGGCGGCCGGCAAGGCGCTCCAGACGGAGCTGGCGCTCGACGTCTCCGACAAGCTGGCGGCGGCGGGCGTGCGCGTCCTGGTCGACGACCGCCCCGGCATCTCGCCCGGCGTGAAGTTCACCGACTCCGAGCTGATCGGCGTCCCGAAGATCCTGGTCGCGGGCCGCCGCAGCGCGGACGGCATCCTGGAACTCAAGGACCGCCGCACGGGCGAGCGCGAGGAACTCACGGTGGCCGAGGCCATTTCCCGCCTCTCCCACTGACCCCCTCCGGGGTTCCGCCGCGACCCGTACCCCGGCTCTGCGCTTCGTGCGCGGGGCCGGGGTTTGCGCTTATCGGGGGTGGGGCGGGGGTTTTGGGTTCAGCGGGGGCCGGGGTTGCGCACGGCGGGGGCGCGGGACCCGGGGGTTTCGGCCTCCCGGGCCCGGCGCCGACCGGAACCACGGCTCCGAGTTCACCTACGCGAGCCGGGCCCCGCAGCGGCACCGTGCCCGGCCCACCACGCCCCCGCGGCCTGCACCCCGCCTGCCGACCTCCCGCCGCCCACCTCCCACCCACCCGCCCCCTCCAGGGGCGTCGGCCCTCCGGGCCCCGGGCGCCCACGGGGCTGTGCCCTCGACACCTTCGCGCGAATCCGGGCTCGCGAGCACGCCTGAGCCGCCGTGGCCTCGTGGCCCGCGCCGACTCTCCATTCGCCTACCGGCGCCGGTGCGGCGATTCAAGCCCCGCCGGCGATTGCGACCGCAATGCCGGTCCGGCCATCCCCAGCGCCGGAACCGAGCCATACGCGTCACCCGACGTCGCGGTGACTGCTCGGGTACGCCCATCTCCCGCCAGCCCGCCCCCTCCGGGGGCTTCGGCCCACGGGGTGCCGCTCCGGGCCACCGGATGGCTGTGGCACGCGCCTCCAGCCGAGGGCCACTCAATCGCCGAGGGGCCGCGGGGCCCTCGCAGATAACCGTGGCGCCTGTGGTCCTCGCCGGCTACGCCCTCACGCGCCGCGTCGCACCTGCGGTGCGCCTTGGCGGTGGCCACGGGGCCGTGCCCCCGGAGCCCTGGCCCTGGTGGCCAGGGCGAAGCCCTTGGAGAGGGGGTGGGGGCGGCGAGAGATGGGCGGGGGAGACGGGGAGGGCGGCCGCTGGCCGGGTTCGGGGCGTTCCGCGACGCGGGTTCGGCAGATTCGGACCGGGGGAGTCCGTGTGTTGCCGACTACAGACTCGTGCGCCCGACGGTGCGCATGTGGTGCGTGTCGGCGATAGCCGGGTGCCCGTGGGCGGCGCCCCGTCGGTTCGGAGGGTGGAGGGGGAGCCCACCCGTCGCTGGCCACGGACTCGTGCGCCCAACGGTGCCCGTGCGGGTGCGATTTGGCGTTGACCGGGTGTCCGGCGCGGCGCCCCGTGGGGCCGACGCCCCCGGAGGGGGCGGGTGGGTGGGAGATGGGCGGCGGGAGGCAGGCAGGCAGCGGTCGACCGGTGGTGGGCCGAGGACCGGGGCGAGCGCACGCCGGATGAGTCCCACCGAAGGTCGACCCCGCCCCGGCCGAAGGTGACCCCTCACGCCACCCGGAGGCCCCCGCCCCACCCGGAGGTCAGAGCCAGCCGGCGAATTCCAGGAGGTTCTCGCCGTCCTGGCGGCGGCCCACCCGCAACGCCCTCGCCCCCGACTCCACCGCCCGGAACAACGTCCACCCCCGCAGCCGCTCCTGGTCGACCTCCAGGGACTCCGCGAGGCGCTTCACGCGGCGGCGGGTGATCGCGGGGCCGGAGGGGGAGCCGATGAGGTCCTCTACGCGGTCCCGTACGAGCCGCGCCAGGTCGAAGGCGGTCTCGCCGACCACCGGGTCGGGCCCGACCGCCAGCCACGGCATCCGCTCCCCGGACAGCACCTTGGACTGCCGGAACGTACCGTGCAGCAACCGGAGTTCGGGCGCGGAGGCCACCAGCTCGTCCCGGGTCGCGAGGGCCGCGTCGATCAAGGGCGCCACGTCCGGGAACGACTCGACCGTCGCCCGCATGCCGACCGCCTGCCGCCCCGTGCGCTCCGGCACGGTCTCGCAGTTGCGCCCTTCCGGCGGGTCCACCCACAGGCGGCGCAGCGTGCCCGCCGCCTCCAGGAGCGCCTTGGCCTCCGGCAGCGTACGGACGGAGATCTCCGGGTGGAGGCGTTCCAGCAACAGAGCGCCGTCGTTGACGCCCGGGTCCAGGAGGCGTACCGCGCCGAAGCCGTCCCAGTGCGTCAGCGCCGCGCGCTCCGCCTCCGGCCGGAACCGTTCCGGCGCCAGTTTCAGGATCGCCGGCGAGCCGTCCGCCCTGCGGACATGGGCGACGAGGCTGCTGCGGCCCCCGGGCACATGCACCCGCTCCACGGTGACCTCACGCCGCTCCGCCGCCTCGTCGAGCAGCGCCCCGACCCGGTCGAGCCACGCCGACGCCCCGTCGTCGCGCACCTCGCCGAGCGCGTTCACAAGCCGCTTCGGCGGTTCGAAAGCCATGCGCGGGGATGCCATGCGCGGGGATTCCCTTCCCGAGTCTGCCTACGTGCTGGGGTCCTCCGACGGCGAGGCCGACGCGGACGGCGCCGCGGCCCGTTCGGAGAGCCCAGGGAAGGCTACGCTGCCGCCGCCCCAGCGCACGGCACGGACCGCCGCCTCCCGCAGCGCGTCGGCCGCGCTCCGCCGCCGCTCGCCGCTCGACGCCCGTACGAGATCGGAGTACACGCCCGCGACCCTGCTCTCGATGTCCGCGGCGAGCCGCGCCGCCGCCGAGGAGTCGGGCACCGGGAACGGCAGCGCGTAGGCCCCCGCGGACTCCTCCGGGTTCCCGCCCAGGTCGCGCACCGTGCGCCGCAGTTCGTCACGGCGGGCGCGATGCGTGTCGTACGCGTCCCGCGCCTGCGACCTGCGGTCCTCGCCGATCCGGCCGCCGACGACCCCGTACCCGTACACGGCCGCGTGCTCGGCGCGCAGCGCCGCCTGTACCGCGGCGATGAGTGCGTTCTCGGTCATTTCCGTCCGTCCTCCGAGAGCAGGTACGCGTGCGCGGCCCCGGCCGCCGCCACCGAGGCGAGCAGCCGCGCCAGCTCGGCGGGGGCGTCGACGAGCGCGGTCATCCGGCGGTCCGAGAGCGCCTGCTCGGCGACGGAGAGCGCCTTGAGGATGTCCTTCTCGGTGGCCGGGCCCGCGGCCGGCTTGCGGCCGGGAGGCGCCGCGGCGCCGGACGGCAGGCTCTTGCCGCCGAACGCCTTCACGTGCCGCTCCACCTCGGCCCGCAGCGGCCCGAGCCGCTCGGTGAGCGCGGGCCGCGCCGCGAGCGCCTGGTCGTACTGGCCGAGCAGGTCGGCGCTCTCCCGCGCCGCCTTCGTCCGCAGCCGCTTCTCCTGCGCGGCGGCGGGCGCACCGCTGCCGCCGTCGGCGCCGCCCTCGGCACCCGAACAGCCGGTCAGCAGCGCGGCCCCGGCCAGCGAGGCGATCAGGGTCCTGCGGCGGGGCCCTGAGCGGGCGGGGAGGGGCAGCGGCACGGCGGGCGTCCTCAAGAGGCGTGGTGAGAGAGCTTTCGGAGGCGGCGGTTTCCTGATCGGAACCGATCAAGCGGGAGTGGCCGTGATCACCGTACCGTCGCGCTTGGCCGGGTGGACGGCAACACCCCCCTGGACCGGATACCCTTTGACCTGACGCGCAAGGAAAGTCAGTAACCCACAACAGCACACGCGGCCGAGGAGTCACCCGGATGAGCACCACCCAGAACGAGAGGCTGCGGGAACTACTGGAACCGCTCGTCACCTCACAGGGGCTCGAACTCGAAGAGATCGAAGTGGCCTCGGTCGGACGCAAGCGTGTGCTGCGCGTCGTCGTCGACTCCGACGAGGGCGCCGACCTCGACGCGATCGCCGATGTGAGCCGCGCGCTCTCGGCGAAGCTCGACGAGACCGACGCCATGGGCGAAGGGGAGTACGAGCTCGAGGTCGGCACCCCCGGCGCCGAGCGCCCCCTGAGCGAGCACCGCCACTACGTCCGCGCCGTCGACCGCCTCGTCAAGTTCCAGCTCAAGGACGACAGCGAGCTGGTCGCGCGCATCCTGAAGGTCGACGACGACGGCCTCGACCTCGAAGTACCGGGTGTGAAGGGCCGCAAGGCGACCACCCGCAGGCTCGACTTCGCCGACATCGCCAAGGCGCGGGTCCAGGTCGAGTTCAACCGCAAGAGCAAGAACGACAGCAACGACAACGAAGAGGAGGCGTAGCCGTGGACATCGACATGAGTGCCCTGCGGGGTCTGGTCCGGGAGAAGGAGATCTCCTTCGATCTGCTGGTCGAAGCGATCGAGTCGGCCCTCCTCATCGCCTACCACCGCACCGAGGGAAGCTTCCGGCACGCGCGCGTGCGGCTCGACCGCGACAGCGGCCACGTGACCGTGTGGGCCAAGGAGGACCCGGCCGACCTCGAGGAGGGCCAGGAGGCCCGCGAGTTCGACGACACCCCCTCCGACTTCGGCCGGATCGCCGCGACGACCGCGAAGCAGGTCATCCTGCAGCGGCTGCGCGACGCCGAGGACGACGCGACGCTCGGCGAGTACGCGGGCCGCGAGGGCGACATCGTGATGGGCCAGGTCCAGCAGGGCCGCGACCCGAAGAACGTGCTGGTGGACATCGGCAAGCTGGAGGCCATCCTGCCGGTGCAGGAGCAGGTGCCGGGCGAGGAGTACCCGCACGGCCTGCGCCTTCGCTCGTACGTCGTGCGCGTCGCCAAGGGCGTCCGCGGCCCGTCCGTGACCCTGTCCCGTACGCACCCGAACCTGGTGAAGAAGCTCTTCGCGCTCGAGGTGCCGGAGATCGCCGACGGCAGCGTCGAGATCTCCGCCATCGCGCGCGAGGCCGGTCACCGTACGAAGATCGCCGTGCGCTCCACCCGGAGCGGGCTCAACGCCAAGGGCGCCTGCATCGGCCCGATGGGCGGCCGTGTGCGCAATGTCATGGGCGAGCTCAACGGCGAGAAGATCGACATCGTCGACTGGTCCGACGACCCGGCCGAGATGGTGGCCAACGCGCTGTCCCCGGCGCGCGTCTCCAAGGTCGAGATCGTGGACCTCGCGGGCCGCTCCGCGCGCGTGACGGTGCCGGACTATCAGCTCTCCCTCGCCATCGGCAAGGAGGGGCAGAACGCCCGGCTCGCGGCGCGGCTCACCGGCTGGCGCATCGACATCCGTCCCGACACCGACCAGGGCGCCGCGGGCGACTCCTCCGGCGGCGGGGAATAAATCCGAGCGCTGAGCGCTTGGATCACGACAGTATGTGACGAGCCAACCGTTCGATCTTTGCCCCAAAGGGGTGAGGTCGGTACGGGGAGGTAGACTTAACCGTGTCTGGTCGGACGCATGCCCGCGCATGCCCTGAGCGAACCTGCGTGGGATGCCGGGAGCGAGCGGCCAAGAGCGATCTGCTGCGGATCGTGGTGATCGAGGGCCAGTGCGTCCCCGATGATCGCGGTACGCTGCCCGGCCGGGGTGCTTACGTGCATCCCGCCCTGGCCTGTCTTGACCTGGCGGTCCGCCGCCGGGCGTTCCAGAGGGCTTATCGGGCCCCTGGACCGTTCGACACGGCGGCCCTGCGCCACCGCGTCGAGCAGGCGACACCGTAAGAAGCGCCGTACGGAACCGCCGTGCGGCCCTGGTACCTCGCGAGTTGGAAGTAGGTCGAGATTGCGATGAGCACTCGATGAGTACGCGATGAGTACGCCCATGAAGTAGCGACGGTCCGGCGTAACCCGGACCTAAAAGGAGCGAAGTGGCTAAGGTCCGGGTATACGAACTCGCCAAGGAGTTCGGTGTAGAGAGCAAGGTCGTCATGGCCAAGCTCCAAGAACTCGGTGAATTCGTACGTTCGGCGTCTTCGACCATCGAAGCGCCGGTTGTACGCAAGTTGACTGACGCCCTGAACCAGGGCACCAACGGCGCGGCCAAGAAGCCCGCCGCCAAGAAGGCCGCGCCCGCGAAGCCCGCGGCGCCGCGTCCCACCCCCTCTTCCGCGCAGGCCGCCAAGCCTGCCGCCCCGCGTCCGGGCCCGGCTGCGCCGAAGCCCGCCGCGGAGAAGCCCGCCGCCGCGGAGAAGCCGGCCGCGCCGGCCCCCGGCCCGCGTCCGACGCCCGGTCCGAAGCCGGCCCCGAAGCCCGCTTCGCCGGCGCCGAGCACCCCGGAGTTCCAGGCCCCGGCCGCCTCGCAGGCCCCCGCGGCCCCGAAGCCCGGCCAGGCCGGTCCGCGTCCCGGCGCCCCGAAGCCCGGTGGCCGTCCGGCCCCCGGTCAGGACCGTGGCCAGGGCGGCCAGGGCCAGCGCGGCGACCGTCAGGGCGCCCCGCGTCCCGGCGGCGGCCAGGGCCAGCGTCCCGGCGGCGCCCGTCCCGCGGGTCCGCGTCCGGGCAACAACCCGTTCACCTCTGGTGGCTCCACCGGCATGGCGCGCCCGCAGGCGCCCCGTCCGGGCGGCGCCCCGCGTCCCGGCGGCCAGGGTGCCCCGGGCGGTCCGCGCCCGCAGGGTGGCGGCCAGGGTGGTCCCCGTCCGCAGGGTCAGGGCGGCGCCGGTCGTCCGACCCCGGGCAACATGCCGCGTCCGCAGGGCCAGGGCGGCGGCGCCGCGGGCCCGCGTCCCGGCGGCGGCAACCGTCCGAACCCCGGCATGATGCCGCAGCGTCCCGCCGCGGGCCCGCGTCCGGGTCCGGGTGGCGGCGGTCGCGGTCCCGGCGGCGGCGGTCGTCCGGGCGGCGGCGGTCGTCCCGGCTTCGCCGGTCGTCCCGGCGGCGGCGGTGGCGGCGGCGGCTTCGCCGGTCGTCCCGGTGGTCCGGGCGGCGGCGGTGGCGGTCGTCCCGGCTTCGGCGGTCGTCCCGGTTTCGGTGGCCGTCCCGGTGGTCCGGGTGGTCGCGGTGGCACGCAGGGCGCCTTCGGCCGTCCCGGCGGTCCGGCGCGTCGCGGTCGCAAGTCGAAGCGGCAGAGGCGCCAGGAGTACGAGGCCATGCAGGCCCCGTCGGTGGGCGGCGTCATGCTGCCTCGCGGCAACGGATCGACGGTCCGTCTGTCGCGCGGTGCCTCCCTCACCGACTTCGCCGAGAAGATCAACGCCAACCCGGCGTCGCTCGTCGCGGTGATGATGAACCTCGGCGAGATGGTCACGGCCACGCAGTCCGTCTCCGACGAGACGCTGCAGCTCCTCGGTGACGAGATGAACTACGTCGTCGAGATCGTGTCCCCCGAGGAGGAGGACCGCGAGCTGCTCGAGTCGTTCGACATCGAGTTCGGCGAGGACGAGGGCGGCGAAGAGGCCCTCATGGCGCGTCCGCCGGTCGTGACCGTCATGGGTCACGTCGACCACGGTAAGACGCGACTGCTCGACGCGATCCGCAAGACGAACGTCATCGCGGGCGAGGCCGGCGGCATCACCCAGCACATCGGTGCCTACCAGGTCGCGACCGAGGTCAATGGCGAGGACCGCGCCATCACCTTCATCGACACCCCGGGTCACGAGGCGTTCACCGCCATGCGTGCCCGTGGTGCGAAGTCGACCGACATCGCGATCCTCGTGGTCGCGGCCAACGACGGCGTCATGCCGCAGACGATCGAGGCCCTCAACCACGCCAAGGCGGCCGAGGTCCCGATCGTGGTCGCGGTCAACAAGATCGACGTCGAGGGTGCCGACCCGACCAAGGTGCGCGGTCAGCTGACCGAGTACGGCCTGGTGGCCGAGGAGTACGGCGGCGACACGATGTTCGTCGACATCTCCGCCAAGCAGGGTCAGAACATCGACTCCCTGCTCGAGGCCGTGGTCCTGACCGCGGACGCCTCGCTCGACCTGCGGGCCAACCCCGACCAGGACGCGCAGGGTATTGCGATCGAGGCCCACCTCGACAAGGGCCGCGGTGCCGTCGCGACCGTCCTCGTCCAGCGAGGCACGCTCCGTGTCGGCGACACGCTGGTCGCGGGCGACGCCTACGGCCGTGTCCGTGCCCTCCTCGACGACAAGGGCGAGAACGTGCAGGAGGCGGGTCCCTCGACCCCGGTCCTCGTGCTCGGTCTCACCAACGTCCCGGGCGCCGGCGACAACTTCCTGGTGGTGGACGAGGACCGTACGGCCCGTCAGATCGCCGAGAAGCGTGCCGCCCGCGAGCGGAACGCGGCCTTCGCCAAGCGCGTGCGCCGTGTCTCCCTCGAGGACCTGGACAAGGTGCTCAAGGCCGGCGAGGTCCAGCAGCTCAACCTCATCATCAAGGGTGACGCTTCTGGTTCCGTCGAGGCCCTCGAGTCCTCCCTGCTCCAGCTGGACGTCGGCGAAGAGGTCGACATCCGGATCCTGCACCGCGGCGTCGGTGCGGTCACGGAGTCGGACATCGACCTGGCCATGGGCTCGGACGCCATCGTCATCGGCTTCAACGTCCGTGCGGCCGGCCGTGCCGCGCAGATGGCGGAGCGCGAGGGCGTCGACGTCCGCTACTACTCGGTGATCTACCAGGCCATCGAGGAGATCGAGGCGGCCCTCAAGGGCATGCTCAAGCCGGAGTACGAGGAGGTCGAGCTCGGCACGGCGGAGATCCGCGAGGTCTTCAAGTCGTCCAAGCTGGGCAACATCGCGGGTGTTCTCATCCGCTCCGGCGAGGTCAAGCGCAACACGAAGGCCCGCCTCGTCCGCGACGGCAAGGTCATCGCGGAGGACCTCAACATCCAGGGTCTGCGTCGCTTCAAGGACGACGTCACCGAGATCCGCGAAGGGTTCGAGGGCGGTATCAACCTCGGCAACTTCAACGACATCAAGGTCGACGACGTCATCGCGACGTACGAGATGCGCGAGAAGCCGCGCGTCTGACCTGAGCGTCAACGGACGGGGCCGGTCGACGGGACTTATTTCCGTCGATCGGCCCCGGCCGTTGCGTGTACCGTTCCCGTATCGGTGGCCGGAAGCGGCCGCCCATACGACCCCGGACCGGCGGGACATCCGGACACACACATGTATGTGGGGACTCTGTCCTTCGATCTGCTCCTCGGCGACGTCCACTCGCTGAAGGAGAAGCGCTCCCTCGTCCGTCCGATCGTGGCCGAGCTGCACCGCAAGTACGCGGTGAGCGTCGCGGAGACGGGCAACCAGAACCTCCACCGCAGGGCCGAGATCGGGCTCGCGGTGGTCTCGGGGGACACCGGCCACCTGACCGACGTACTGGACCGCTGCGAGCGTCTTGTCGCCGGTCGGCCCGAGGTGGAACTGCTCTCGGTTCGACGCAGGCTCCACAGCGACGAAGACTGAAGCAACAAGCAAAGCAAGCACTTAAAGGAGACGGACCAGTGGCCGACAACGCGCGCGCCAAGAGGCTGGCGGACCTCATCCGAGAGGTGGTGGCCCAGAAGCTGCAGCGCGGGATCAAGGACCCGCGGCTCGGCTCGCACGTCACCATCACGGACACCCGCGTGACGGGGGACCTGCGGGAGGCGACCGTCTTCTACACGGTGTACGGGGACGACGAGGAGCGGGCGGCGGCCGCCGCGGGCCTCGAGAGCGCCAAGGGCATCCTGCGCTCGGCGGTCGGTCAGGCGGCAGGCGTGAAGTTCACGCCGACCCTGACCTTCGTCGCGGACGCCCTCCCGGAGAACGCCCGCACCATCGAGGACCTCCTCGACCGGGCCCGGCAGTCCGACGCCCAGGTGCGCGAGGCGTCCGCGGGCGCGAAGTTCGCCGGCGAGGCGGACCCGTACAGGAAGCCCGAGGACGACGAGTCCGACGAGGACGGCGACGCCTGAGCATGACCGACCGCACCCCTCCGCCCGACGGCCTTGTCATCGTCGACAAGCCGTCGGGCTTCACTTCGCACGACGTCGTGGCCAAGATGCGTGGGATCGCCAAGACCCGCCGCGTCGGCCACGCGGGCACCCTCGACCCGATGGCGACGGGCGTGCTCGTGCTCGGCGTCGAGCGCGCCACCAAGCTCCTCGGCCACCTCGCGCTGACCGAGAAGGAGTACCTGGGCACCATCAGGCTCGGGCAGAACACCCTCACCGACGACGCGGAGGGCGAGATCACCTCGTCCACCGACGCGTCCGGCGTGAAGCGCGCCGACATCGACGAGGGCATCGCCAAGCTCAGCGGCGACATCATGCAGGTGCCGTCGAAGGTCAGCGCCATCAAGATCAACGGCGTGCGCAGCTACAAGCGGGCCCGCGAGGGCGAGGAGTTCGAGATCCCGGCGCGCCCGGTCACGGTCTCGTCCTTCGCCGTGTACGACGTCAGGGACGCGGTCGCCGAGGACGGCACGCCGGTCCTCGACCTGGTCGTCTCCGTGGTCTGCTCCTCCGGTACGTACATCAGGGCGCTCGCCCGTGACCTGGGCGCGGACCTCGGTGTCGGCGGGCATCTGACGGCGCTGCGGCGCACCCGCGTCGGCCCGTACAAGCTGGACTCGGCGCGCACCCTCGACCAGCTCCAGGAGTCGCTGACCGTGATGCCGGTGGCCGACGCCGCCGCGGCCGCGTTCCCGCGCTGGGACGTCGACGGGCGGCGCGCGAAGCTGCTGCTGAACGGCGTGCGCCTGGAGATTCCCGAGGAGTACGCGGGCGTCGGCCCCGTCGCCGTGTTCGGACCCGGTGGCCAGTACCTCGCCCTCGTCGAGGAGGCGAAGGGCAAGGCGAAGAGCCTCGCCGTCTTCGGCTGAGGCTCCTGCCGACGATCTCGGTGGAGCGGCGGAATCCGGCCCGTCGGGTGGCCGCCGCTCCACTCCCCCTCTTCGGGTGTATCCCACCGCGCCCGAATACTTCACCCCTTTGGGCGGGCGCTCGGAGTGAATGGGGGGAGCGCAAGGGGGCGCGTTTGCCTCGAGCGCTGTCCTGCTGATCATCGCGCGCCTACCGTCGTGGTCAGGGGTGTGGCGGAGAGCGGCGGGAGGATCGCGTCATGGTGGATCCGCCGCTGGTACGGATCTGCGATCCGGGCGGGCGGCCGCGCGGTGTGGGGTTCGCGGCGGACGACCGCGGGACGGTCGTCACCGGGCACGAAGTGGTGAGCGGTCTCGAGCGACTGCTGGTGCACGCGCCGGGCGGCGCGAGCTGCGTGCTGGGACCCGAGTCGGTCGTCGAACTCCCCGAAGCGGCCCTCGCGCTGCTGCGCACCGAAGGGCTCGGCGTGACACCGCTCCCGGTGGCCGCGGCGCCGACGACGGAGCCCGGCGCGTATGTGCGCATCCCCGCGGGCGGCTGGCGCGAGGCCCGCGTCCTGGGCCACTCGCCCGTCTCCTACGTCACCGAGGGCGGGCGGCATCTGCTGCACGGCGCCCTGGAGCTGGCCGTCGGCACGGCCGGGGCCGACGGGCTGCGGCCCGGCGGCGGCGCCGCGGGCGGCCCCGTCCTCAACGCGCGTACGGGGTCCGTCGTCGCGGTGCTCGGCACGGCGCTGCGGGCCGGGCACCGGGCGGCCGGGTTCGCGGTGCCGCTGCGGGCGGCGGCCGGGGGCAGGGGCGGGCGCGGACCGCTCGCCGAGCTCCTCGCCCGCAACGCGGCGACCGTGCCCGCGTACGGCCCCGACCTCAACCTCGGCGGCGTGCTGCAACTGGGCGGCATCTCCGTGGGCAGCGACGGTCCGGGGGACACCGGAGTCGATCCGGTCGAACGGCCGGATGTCGTACGAGAATTGGAGGCCTTCACCGCACGGGCGGACGGGGAGGCGCGGGTGCTCGCGCTCGTCGGGGAGCCGGGCAGCGGGCGGACCACGGAACTCGCCGCGTTCGCCGCGCGCCGGGCCGAGGGGCACTGCGCGGCGCCCACGGTGTGGCTGCGCGGCGCCGATCTGAGCGCGGACGACGCGTCGGTGGCGCAGGCCGTCGGCAGGACGCTCGCGCGGGCGGCGCGGATCGTCGCGGCGTCCCGGGAGGACGCGGGTGAGGGCGGCATCGGGGACGTGTCCGCCGAGCGGATCGCCGAGGTCGCCAGGGTGGCGGGGCGGCCGCTCGTGCTGCTGCTCGACGGGCCCGAGGAGATGCCGCCCGTCCTCGCGCACCGGCTCGACGCGTGGTCGCGTGGGACCGAGCGGTGGCTCGCGGCGTGCGGGGTACGGCTCGTGGTGGCCTGCCGGGGCGAGTACTGGGAGCAGGCCGGAGCGCTGTTCGGGCCTGGTGTGACGTACGGGCGCGGGGCGCCGCCGTGCGTGCGCGTCGGGGACCTGGCGGGGGAGGCGGCGCGGCGGGCGCGGGAGCGGTTCGGGGTGCCGGAGGGGGCGCTCGTGGAGCGGGAGGCCGGGCATCCGTTGTCGTTGCGGCTGCTGAGCGAGGTGCGGGCCGCGTTGCCAGGGGATGTGGCCGGGTGCCCCGACCGGGACGAGATCTTCGGGGCGTACCTCGACCTGATGTGTCTGCGGGTGGCGGTGCGGTTGGCCGCGCCCGCAGGGGTGCGGGGGAGCGGGGTGCGCAGGCTCGCGGCGCGGGTGGCGGGGCAGGTGCACGAGGCGGCGCGGCGGAGTCTCGGTCCTGGGCAGGGGGAGTTGGACCGGGAGGCGTTCGAGGAGCTGTTTCCGTGGGGGACGCGGTTCGGGGTGTCGGGGTGGGCGTCGGCGGTGCTTGCGGAGGGGGTGCTGGTGCCGGCGGGGGAGGGGTATCGGTTCGGGCACGAGGAGGTGGCGGACTGGATCCAGGGGATGCACCTGGATGTGGACGGGGCGTTGGACTCGCTCGTCTTCCGGCGCCGGCCCGACGCGTTTCCGGTTCCGCGGCACCGGGCGGGGCCGGTGGTCCAGGCGCTGCTCTTCCTCGACGGGGTCGAGCTGGGGGAGAGGTTGCGGGAGTTGGTGGGGTGGGTGGTGCCTGATGTGGGTTCGGCCTGTGCCGGGGGTGAGGTGTCTGCGACGGGGTCGGCGCCTGATGTGGGTTCGGCCTGTGCCGGGGGTGAGGTGTCTGCGACGGCGTCGGCGCCCGACGCGGGTTCGGCCCGCACCGGGGGCCGCCTTGCCCACCCTGCCGCCTGGGGGTCCCCCCAGACGGAGTCCGGGGGAGGCAGATTGCCCAAGTCGGGTGGGGTTGACCGTGAGGGGTGGGGAGTCGGGGGTGGTGAAGCCTTGCCCAAGGCGGGTGGGGTTGGCCGTTACGGGGCGGGAGCCGAGGTTGGGGGCCCGGCGGGGCGACGCCCCCGGAGGGGGCGGGAGGGCGGGGGTGCCGCGGGGGCGCGGCCGTCTCAGGGGCGGAGCCCCGGGGCGGGGGGCGTGCACGATCGCGACGGTCAGTCGGATCAATCCCCGTACTTGGACGAGAGGCAGCGGGCTTCGGGGCGGAACCCCGAGAGGGCCGAGGCCGCGTGGTGGGGGGCCGTGCTCGTGCGGGGGGTGTTGGGGAAGGTGCCGGATGCCGCGGCGTACCCCGACGTCGTCCGGGTTCTGGCGGAGCGTGGAAGCTTCGACGGGGAGTTCTGGATGCGGCTCGCCGTGGACGACGACACCCGGTTCGAGCTGCTGCGGCACCGCGTCGTACGGGACGGCGCCGAGGCCGGTGACCGCTGTCTGGACACCGTCGCCGCCTGTCTCGCCACCGAACCCCGGAGGGTCCACCGCAGGCTGACCCGCTGGTTCGACGACGACCGCCCGCTGCCCGCTCTCCCGGACGCCACGGTCGCCGAGGTGGCCCAGGCCCTGCTCCACACCCACCGGCACGGCGACATCGACGATCTGGTCGAGGCCCTCGTCGAGCGCGCCCACCCGCGCGCCGACGAGCTGCTCGTGACCCTGGCCGACGAGGAGCCCGCAGCCCTGTGCCGCGCTGTCGCCCGCTGGGCCCACGACGAGCGCCCGGCACGGCACGCGGCGGCCGCCACGTACGGCACGCTGGTCGCGCCGAAGGCCGTCGACCCGGCCGACCGCGAGGCGCTGCGGCACGCCGCGTACGCCCTGCTCGACGCGCCCGACCGCGCGCTGCACGGCGCCGCCCTCGCCGTCCTCGTACAGGACCTGGAGGCGCGGCCCGCGTATCTGGCGGCGGCCCTCGACCGGTTCGCGGCGGGCGACGCGCGGGTGCCGGCGCACGTGCTCGCGGAGGCCGCGGCCACCCACCCGGAGCCGGTGTTCGCGGCGTTCCGCGCCCGGCTGCGGCAACCGGGCCCCGGCCTGGGCGAGCTCCTGCGGGCCCTCGCCGCCCTGTCCGACCCCGCCCACGCGCGCCGCGCCGCCGAACTGGTGCGGGAGCTGGCCGAGGACTGGCCGGACGCCGCCGCGAGCCACGTCGCCGCGTTCGTCGACCGCTGCCTCGAGCACGGCCCCGGAGCACGCCCCGTACTGTTCCCGCTGGTCGTGGGCCTCGTGGCGGAGCGGCCCCCGGCCGTCCGCGCCGCCCTCGCCCCCGTGCTCGCCGCCCCCGGCACGACCGCGTCGCGCGCGCTGCGGGCCGAGCTGCTCGACGTACTCCTGGAGGAGGAGCGCGAGCTCGACGTGCTGGACGCGCTGCTGTGCGCGGCGGCCCGTGACGCGGCCCGGCGAGGGCAGCCGAGGACGCGGGACCTGGTGCACCGCACGGGCACGCTCCTGGTGCGCACCCCGGAGGGCGCATCCCGCTTCGACGCCCGGCTCGTGGACCTCGCCAGGACCGTGCCGGGCTTCGCCGCCCTGGTGGCGGACTGGCTCGCGGAGGCGCCCCGCGAGTGGGCCGCGCTGGTCGGGCCCGCCTCACGGCGCACGATCGAGAACGTGGCGGGGGCACGGGTCCCCGCATAGCGGTCGCGGGCCCCGCCCGATGCGAAGCGCGAGCGGGCGGCATGGCACTCTTAGACCTGCGTATTCGGTAGAAGAGACGCAACGTTCCAAACGGTCGGACACAGGTTTGCGAGGGGCAATCACCGTGCAGCGCTGGCGTGGCTTGGAGGACATCCCCCAGGACTGGGGGCGCAGCGTCGTCACCATCGGCTCCTACGACGGGGTGCATCGCGGGCACCAGCTGATCATCGGGCGGGCCGTGGAGCGCGCGCGTGAGCTGGGCCTTCCCGCGGTCGTGGTCACCTTCGACCCGCACCCGAGCGAGGTCGTGCGCCCGGGTTCGCACCCGCCGCTGCTCGCCCCGCACCACCGCCGCGCCGAGCTGATGGCCGAGCTGGGCGTGGACGCGGTGCTGATCCTCCCGTTCACCACCGAGTTCTCGAAGCTGTCGCCCGCCGACTTCGTGGCGAAGGTGCTCGTCGACAAGCTGCACGCGCGCGTGGTCGTCGAGGGCCCCAACTTCCGCTTCGGCCACAAGGCCGCCGGCAATGTCGACTTCCTGGCCGAGCAGGGGCAGACGTACGACTTCGAGGTGGAGGTCGTCGACCTGTACGTCAGCGGGTCCGCGGGCGGCGGTCAGCCGTTCTCCTCCACGCTGACGCGGCGGCTCGTGGCGGAGGGCGACGTCGTCGGCGCCGCCGAGATCCTCGGCCGGCCGCACCGCGTCGAGGGCGTCGTCGTGCGCGGCGCGCAGCGCGGCCGTGAGCTGGGCTTCCCGACCGCCAACGTCGAGACGCTCCCGCACACCGCGATCCCGGCCGACGGCGTCTACGCCGGGTGGCTGTACGTGAACGACGAGGCGATGCCCGCCGCGATCTCCGTCGGCACGAACCCGCAGTTCGACGGGACCGAGCGGACC
Source organism: Streptomyces sp. SDT5-1 (assembly GCF_052245995.1). NCBI lineage: Bacteria > Bacillati > Actinomycetota > Actinomycetes > Kitasatosporales > Streptomycetaceae > Streptomyces > Streptomyces sp. SDT5-1. The sequence goes on from NZ_CM125963.1 coordinate 5,994,736, forward strand.
GTCGAGGCGTACGCCATCGACCGCGTCGGGCTCGACCTGTACGGGCTGCACGTGGCCGTGGAGTTCGTGGCGTTCGTGCGCGGCATGGCGAAGTTCGAGTCCCTCGACGAGCTGGTCGCCGCGATCGCGGACGACGTGAAGCGCTCGCGGGAGCTCGTCGAGGCGGCCTCCGAGGCCTGAGCCTCCGGAGTGGCGCAGGTCACATCCGGGGCTGTCACATCGGGGCGGGGCGCTCCGTCGTAGTGGTGTCACCACTTATGACGGAGTGCGAAGGAGCCCCTCATGGAACCGCGACTCGACCTCTTCACCAACCCGGCCCTCGGCAAGGTCCTCAAGCACATCATCGCCGCGGGCAAGGGCGTCGAGGACACCGGCGTCCCGGCGGCGACCCTGGAGCTGGTGAAGATCCGGGCCAGCCAGATCAACGGCTGCGCCGGCTGCCTGGACATGCACGTCAAGGACGCCGCCGAGGCCGGTGAGACGCCGGTCAGGCTCGCCCTGGTGGCCGCCTGGCGCGAGGCGAAGGTCTTCACGGAGGCCGAGAAGGCCGCCCTGGAGCTGACCGAGGCGGGCACCCGCATCGCCGACAGCGCCGGGGTCTCCGACGAGGTGTGGGAGAAGGCCGCCAAGCACTACGACGAGACGCAGCTCGGCGCGCTCATCGCCTGCATCGCCGTGATCAACACGTTCAACCGGTTCAACGTGATGACCCGGCAGCCCGCCGGCGACTACGTGCCCGGCATGTTCGGCTGAGCCGTCGACCGACCATGCGTGAAGGCCCGGCTCCGCACGGAGCCGGGCCTTCACGTCCGTGCGGACTACTCGGTCGCGCCCTTCGCCGCCGCCCAGTGGCACGCCACCTGCGACGCCGCCGCGCCCGTGAGCAGCGGCAGGTCCACCGTCCTGCACGCCTCGTCGACGCCCGCCCCGGCCGCCCGGCCGTCCGCGAGGACCTGGCAGCGCGCGTGGAAGCGGCAGCCGCTCGGGATGCGGGACGGGTCCGGCGGCTCGCCCGTGAGCACCACGGGCTCGCCCGGCGCCTCTGGCAGCACCGACAACAGAGCCTGGGTGTACGGGTGCCGGGGCGCGGTCAGGACGTCCTCGACCCGGCCCGTCTCCACGATCCGGCCCAGGTACATCACCGCCACCCGGTCCGCGATGTTCCACGCGAGACCGAGATCGTGCGTGACCACGAGCGCCGAGAGGCCCAGCTCGTCGCGCAGCCGCAGCAGCAGGGCGAGGATCTCGCCGCGCACGGACGCGTCGAGGGAGGCCACCGGCTCGTCCGCGACGATGAGTTCGGGGTCGAGGACCAGGGCGCCCGCGATGACGACGCGCTGGCGCTGGCCGCCGGACAGCTCGTGCGGATAGCGCAGGAAGAACCGCTCGGGGGGCCTGAGTCCCGCGCGCGACAGGGCGTTCGTGACGGCCTCCCGCTCGTCGCCCGCGTAGCCGTGGATGCGCAGCCCCTCGGCCACCGCGTCGTACACCGTGTGCCGGGGGTTCAGGGAGCCGCTCGGGTCCTGGAGCACCAACTGCACGCGCTTGCGGTACGACTTGAGGGCCTTGGAGGCGTAGTCGAGGGACTCGCCCGCGAACGTGACCCGGCCCGACGTCGGCCGCTCCAGGCCGAGCAGGGTGCGCGCGAGGCTCGTCTTCCCGCACCCGGACTCCCCGACGAGCGCCACGATCTCGCCCGGCGCGATGTCCAGGTCGACGCCGTCCACGGCGCGCGCCTCCGCGGCGCCGCGTCGGCCGGGGAACGTGACGTGCAGCTTGTCCGCGCTGAGCAGGGGCCGCGCGGTCTCCGGGGCCTCGGGCTTCTGAAGCGTTTCCGTCATGCCGTGGTGCTCCTTGCTTCGACTTCCTCGCCCAAGGGCTCGTCCGAGTCCACGCGTACACACGCGGCCCGCCGTTCGGGGCCCGCGTCCCGCAGCGCCTGGTCCTCGTGCGCGCAGACGTCCAGCGCGACGGGGCAGCGCGGGTGGAACGTGCAGCCCGACGGCAGCGCCGACGGGTCCGGCGGATCGCCGGGCAGCCCGCGCGGCGCGAACCGGGAGGCCGGGTCGCCGATCGTGGGGAACGCCGCCGACAGCGCCTTCGCGTACGGGTGCACGGCGTCCTCGTAGACCTGGAGCGCCGGGCCCTCCTCGACGACGCGGCCCGCGTACATCACGGCGAGCCGGTCGCAGGTGTCGGAGAGGACCGCCAGATCGTGGCTGATCATGATCAGGCCGAGGGACTGCTCGGCCACCAACTGCTCGATCAGGCGCAGGATCTGGGCCTGGATCATCACGTCGAGGGCCGTCGTCGGCTCGTCGGCGATGATCAGGTCGGGCTCGCAGGCGAGCGCCATCGCGATCATCACGCGCTGGCGCTGGCCGCCGGACAGCTCGTGCGGGTACGCGTTCGCCCGCGCCGCCGGGAGGCCGACGTGTTCGAGGAGTTCGCCGACCCGCTTCTTCGCGCCCTCCTGCGTCGCCTTCTTGTGCAGCAGGATCGGCTCGGCGATCTGGTCGCCGATGCGGTGCACCGCGTTGAGGGAGTGCATGGCGCCCTGGAAGACGATCGAGGCGCCCGCCCAGCGGACGGCCCGCACCCGGCCCCACTTCATGGCGAGGACGTCCTCGCCGTTCAGCAGGATCTCGCCGGTGACCTTCGCGTCCTTCGGCAGCAGCCGCAGCAGCGCGAGCGCCAGCGTCGACTTGCCGCAGCCGGACTCGCCCGCGATGCCGAGCTTCTGGCCCGCCGCCACGGACAGGTTCACGCCGCGGACGGCCCGCGCCCCGCCGGCGTACGTCACGTCGAGGTTCCGTACCTCGAGAAGCGTCATGAGCGCACCCCCAGCTTCGGGTTGAGGACGGATTCGACGGCGCGGCCGCACAGGGTGAAGGAGAGCGCGACGATCGCGATGGCGATGCCGGGAGGCGCCAGGTACCACCAGTCGCCCGCGCTGACCGCGCCCGCCTCGCGCGCGTCCTGGAGCATGCCGCCCCAGGAGGTGACCGTCGGGTCGGACAGGCCGAGGAAGGCGAGCGTCGCCTCGGTCAGGATCGCCGAAGAGATGATCATCGTGGTCTGGGCGAGGACCAGCGGCATCACGTTCGGCAGCACGTGCCGCGTCATGACGTGGCTGTGGCTGCCGCCGAGCGCCCGCGCCCGCTCGATGTACGGGCGGGCCTCCACGGACAGCGTCTGGGCGCGCACCAGGCGCGCGGTCGTCGGCCAGGTCGTCACGCCGATCGCGATGATCACGGTCCACATCGACCGGTCCATGACGGTCGCGAGCGCGATGGCGAGGACCAGCGTCGGCATCACCAGGAACCAGTCGGTGACCCGCATCAGGACCGTCGAGTACCAGCCGCGGAAGTGGCCGGCGACGATGCCGATGACGGTGCCGATCGCCACGCACAGGAACGCGGCGAGCAGGCCCACGGTGAGCGAGATCCGGGCCCCGTACACCAGCAGGGCCAGCACGCTGCGGCCGAACTGGTCGGTGCCCAGCGGGAATTCGGCGCTCGGGCCCTCCAGCGGCCCGCCGGGCGCGTCGGTCACGCTCTGCGAGTCCGCGCCGACCAGGACCGGCGCGAGGATCGCGATCAGGGCGATCAGAATCAGCAGGCCGAGGCCCCACAGGCCGCTGCGGTGCGCCCGGTAGGAGCGCCAGAAGCGGGCCAGGGACTGGCGCTTGCGGGCGCGCGCGAGGGAGCGCGCGCTGGGCGCCTTCGCAGGGGCGGCGGTGTCGGTCGTCATCGGCCCACCCTCGGGTCGAGCAGCGGATACAGGATGTCGGCGAGGGTGTTCGCGAGGATCACCGCGGTCGCGAAGACGAAGAACAGGCCCTGGACCAGGGGTAGATCGGGCACGGACAGCGCCTGGTAGAAGAGCCCGCCGAGACCCGGCCACGAGAAGACGGTCTCCACGAGGATCTGCCCGGCGACCACATGCCCCAGGTTCACGAACATCAGCGTGAACGTCGGCAGCATCGCGTTCGGCACCGCGTGCTTGCGGCGCACCAGATCGTCGCGCAGCCCCTTGGCGCGCGCGGTCGTCAGATAGTCGCTGCCCATCTCGTCGAGCAGCGAGGACCGCATGACGAGGAGCGTCTGCGCGTAGCCGACCGCGACCAGCGTGACCACCGGCAGGAACAGATGGTGCGCGACGTCGATGACGTACGCGAACCCGGTCTCGCCGCCCGATTCGAGGCCGCCTGTCGGGAACATGCCGGGGATCGGCCCGATGCCGACGGCGAACACGATGATGAGGAGCAGGCCGAGCCAGAACGCCGGGACCGAGTACAGGGTCAGCGCGAACGCCGTGTTGAAGCGGTCGCTGCGCGAGCCGTTGCGCCACGCCGTGCGCGTGCCCAGCCAGATGCCGAGCGCCGAGTACAGCACGTACGCCGTGCCCGTGAGCAGCAGCGTCGCCGGGAGCGCGTCGAGGATCTTGCCCATGACCGGGGTGTGGAACTGGTACGAGATCCCGAAGTCGCCGGAGAGCGCGTCCCCGATGTACGACGTGAACTGCTTCCACATCGGCTGGTCGAGGCCGTACTGATGGCGCAGGTTCTGGAGCTGCTCCGAGGAGACCTTGCGGCCGCCGGTCATCTGCTTGACCGGGTCGGAGGGGATGAGACGGAACAGGAAGAAGCTGGTCACGAGGACGGCGAACAGCGAGACGATCGCGCCGCCGATCTTCGTGAGCGCGTACTGGACGTACGCCTTGGTGTTGCGGGCCCGGGGGCCGCGGGCGGCCGGCGGCGCCCCGGCCGAAGCCGGGTCGCCTTCCGTGCCGTCCGCGGGCTGCACGAGCGCCGGAGTGCTGTCAGCTGTCATGTTTCACATGTCTTCTTACTCGCGTGTTGCTCGCGTGGCTGTGCGTCGCCTACTCGCGCTCGTCCGCCGTCGTGCGGCGCCGCCGCGCGAAGAACACTCCGCCGCCGATGACGACGAGGGCCGCCACCACGATGCCGATCACGATCCCGGTGGAACTGGACGAACCGCTGTCCTCGCTGTCGGACGCCGACGCGGGCTCGGCCGACCACCAGCTCCAATACCCGTCCTGGCCGTAGATGTTGCCGGCCGCCGTGGGCATCGTCTGGATGGACTTGATCTGGTCGGTGCGGTAGGCCTCGACCGCGTTCGGGTACGCCATGACGTTCATGTAGCCGGAGTCGTAGAGCCAGGACTCCATCTTCTTCACGGTGTCCGCGCGCGACGCCGGGTCGTAGTCGGCGAGCTGCTGGTTGTAGAGCTTGTCGAAGGTCTTGTCGCAGATGCCGTTGTCGGTCTGCGCGACCTCCTTCGGCTTGCTCGGCAGGGCGGCGCAGGTGTGGATGCCGAGGACGAAGTCCGGGTCCGGGTTGACCGACCAGCCGTCGAAGGCGAGGTCGTACTCGCCCGCGTACCAGGGCACGGAGACGTCGTCGACGCAGTTGAGCTTGAGGCCGATGCCGAGCTTGCCCCACCACTCCTTGAGGTACTTGCCGACCGCCTTGTCGTTGGGGTCGGTGGCGTGGCACAGCATCCGCAGGTCGATCGGCTTGCCGTCCTTGCCGACGCGCTTGCCGTCCTTCATCTTGTAGCCCGCGTCGTCCATCATCTTGGCCGCGGCCTTCGGGTCGTAGCTCAGTTGCTGATCGCTCGACGGCTGCCAGTAGTAGTCCTGGAAGCGCGGCGGGATGTAGCCCTGGCCGCGCACCGCGTGCCCCTGGAAGACCTTGCTGACGATGGTCTTGGTGTCGACGGAGCGGAAGAGTGCCTGGCGGAAGTCCTTGTCGAGCAGCGCCGGGTTCCCGTCGCCGAACTTCTTGCCGCTCTTGGTCTTCCAGCCGGGGTTCACCGCGATCGCGTAGAAGCGGCGGCCCGGGCCCTCGTTGACCTTGATGTCCTTCTCGCCCTTGAGGGACGCCGCCTGAGCGGGCGTCAGGGCGGGGGAGCCCGCCACGAAGGAGACCTCGCCCTTGCGCAGGGCGGCGACCGCGGCGTCCTGGTCCTTGTACGTCTTGAAGACGATGTTGTCGAACTGCGGCGTCTTCGTCTTGCGCCAGAAGTCCGGGTTGCGCTTCAGCTTCACGTACTGGTCGGTCTTGTAGCCGGTCACGACGAACGGGCCGTTGCCCACGATCGGGAACTTGTCGTCGTTGTTGAACTTCGAGTAGTCCTTGACGTCCTTCCAGATGTGCTCGGGCACGATCGGGATGTCGAGGGCCGTCATCGTCGCCTGCGGCTTCTTCAGCTCGACGACGAGCTTGGTGTCGCTGGGCGCCGTGACCTTCTTGAAGTTGCCGACGAACGAGCCGTTGGCGGTCGCCGCGCCGTCGTCCGTCATCATCTTGTTGAACGTGAAGGCGGCGTCGTGGGCGGTGGCCTTCTGGCCGTCGGACCACTTCGAGTCGGAGCGGATGGTGTACGTCCACGTCAGCTTGTCGGCCGACGGCTTCCACTTGGTGGCGAACCCCGGGATGACGTGGTTGTCCTTGGGGTCGTAGTTGGTCAGGTACTCGTACATCAGCCGGTGGATGCTCGTACTGACCAGGCGCGTCGCCAGGAACGGGCTCAGCGAGTCGACGCTCTGGGCGACGGCCACGGTGAGGGTCTTCTTCTTGCCGTCGTCGGCCTTGGCCTTCGCGGCGCTGTTCGCCTGCGCCTCAGCCCGCTGCGGTGCCGGGTTCAGCGGCGTCGCGAGACCGGCCGTCAGGGCGAGGGCCGCGGCGCCCGCCGCGAGGAGTATCCGTGCTCCGCGCCGTGTGGGGCGTGCCGTTCTGTCGTGCTGGTCTTGCTGAACTGGTGTGTCCATCGGCGGTGACCTCGCGCATCGCTCGCACAGCTGGGCTGGATCTGAGTATTCAGGTGGATTGAAGTGTTGGTTTATCAGCGCCAGTTGAGGGACGTCAACGGTGGGTGAACCCCATGTGGCCTGCGGAAATAACGAGTTGACCTGCATTTCACGCACATTGGTCGAGACCTCTGACGCGGTGCAGGCCAGGGGATGACACCCGGATGGGTGCAGGACACGCCGATGACCCGCACCGGCGTTCGACCGGGGCGGGTCATCGGGGTGATCGGCGGGTCACCGGGGGAGGGCGAACCCCTCGGCGACCATCGCGGACAGGTCGAAGTACGCCTCCCGCACCTTGGGTCGCATCATGTCGAGGTCGACCTCGGCGCCCGCCGCGAGGTGCTCGTCGAAGGGGATGACGGTGACGCCGCGGCAGCGGGTCCTGAAGTGGCCCACGATGTCGTCCACCTTGATCATCCGGCTGGTGTCGCGGACGCCGGAGATGACGGTGAGCGAGCGGCGGACGAGTTCGCTGTAGCCGTGCGCCGACAGCCAGTCGAGGGTGGTGCTCGCGCTCGACGCGCCGTCGACGGACGGGGTCGAGATGATGATCAGCTGGTCGGCGAGGTCGAGGACGCCGCGCATCGCGGAGTACAGCAGGCCCGTGCCGGAGTCGGTCAGGATGATCGGGTACTGGCGGCCGAGCACGTCGATCGCGCGGCGGTAGTCGGCGTCGTCGAACGTCGAGGAGACCTCGGGCTCCACGTCGTTGGCGATGATCTCCAGGCCGGACGGGGTGCGCGAGGTGTACTGGCGGATGTCCATGTACGAGTGCAGGTTCGGGATGTTCTGCACCAGGTCGCGGATGGTGGCGCCGGTCTCGCGGCGGACGCGGCGACCGAGGGTTCCGGCGTCGGGGTTGGCGTCGATGGCGAGGATTTTGTCCTGGCGTTCGGCGGCCAGCGTCGAGCCGAGGGCGGTCGTCGTGGTCGTCTTGCCGACGCCGCCCTTGAGGCTGATCACGGCGATCCGGTAGCAGGACGCGACCGGGGTGCGGATCAGCTCCAGCTTCCGCTGCCGCTCGGCCTCCTCCTTCTTCCCCCCGAACTTGAACAGCCCACCGCCACCACCGGCGCTGGGTGCCTTGCTCTTCTGCTTCTGCCGCTTGCTGTTGACCAGCCGATCCGCCGACAACTCGACGGCGGCGGTGTAGCCGAGGGGAGCGGTGGGGGTGGCGGGGTAGCTGTGGGGCGGGGGTGCCTGGTGCGGTGCGGCGGGATGTTGGGCGTGCGGCTGCGCGGGGGCGGCTGGTTGGGGGTGTGGCTGCGCCGGGGGCGCGGGGTGGTGCGGCGCGGCGTGCGGGGGGAGCGGCTGAGGCTGTGGCTGCGGAGGGCCGAAGCCGGGGTGCTGCTGGGGGTGGCCGTAGCCGGGCTGGGGGCTCTGCGGGGCGGGTGGCGGAGGGAATCCGTAGCCGGGCTGGGGTGAGGGCTGTGCGGGCTGAGGGAACCCGTAACCGGGCTGCGGCTGTTGGCCGGACGGCGCCGGGGGCTGCGGGAAGCCGTAACCCGGCTGGGGTTGCGGCTCAGCCGGGGCGGCGGGCTGGAACGACGGCGGCAGGGGCGGCACCCCGTCGGCCGGGGGAGGCGGAGGCGCCCACCCGGCGGGGCCGTCGGGCGCGGGAGCCGGCGCCTGCCCGGGGCCGACGGGTGCGGCGTCCCACGGGGTGGCATCGGCGACGGGCGCCGGGGCCTGCATCGGGGGCATGGCGCCGGGCGCGGGTGTGGGCGGTGCCGCGGGGGCGTGGGCCCACGAGTTGGGGTCGGTCGAGGGCGGCGCGGGCGCTTCCGCGGGCATCGCGCCAGGTGCTTCCGGCGTCGCGGTGGCTTCCGCTCGTACGGGGGCGGATTCGGGCTCCGGGGCAGGCGTCTGCGCAGGCGGTTGGGGTTCCGCCGCGGGCATCGCGCCGGGTGTCTCCGGCGTGGCGGTGGCTGCTGCTCGTACGGGAGTGGGCTCGGGCTCCGGGGCAGGCGTCTGCGCAGGCGGTTGGGGTTCCGCCGCGGGCATCGCGCCAGGTGCTTCCGGCGCCGCGGTGGCTTCTGCCCGTACGGGGGCGGATTCGGGCTCGGTGGTGGGCGCAGTGCCACCGGCCGCGGCAGGCGGCGCGGCCTCGGCGGCGGGTGCCGGGACCTCCGCCGGAGGCGTCGCCGCAGGCATCGCGCCCGGTCCCGCCGGAGGCGTCGGCGCAGCGGAATCCGGACGCGACGGTGTCGTCGTGTCGATGTCGACGTGGACCCGGTGGGCGTCCACCCACGCGCGGGCGCGCTCCTCCGGGCTCTGGGCCGGTTCCGCAGGGGCCGGGGCGGGCGGCTCACCCAGGGCCGCCAGCTCCTCGAAGCTCCGCTTCAGGGACGGCGCCGAGAACCGCAGCGTCGACCCGCTCTCCAGGTCACCGCCCCCGGCGGGAGCGTCCCCGTTCGCGCCCGCCGCCGCCGAACTCGCCCGCTCGTACCACGGCGGAGGCGCGTAGTCGATGGTGAACTCGCCCGTCGGCTCGGCGCCGGACGGCTCACCGGCTTCCCGATCGCTGCTCACAATGCCCCACCTTCCCCCTGCCCACTGGCACGTCCTGCCCCAGCCTAATCACCGGAACCGACAGCACGGCAGGCCCGCCCGACACCCCGTCGACTAGACTCGCCGCGCTGTGACAGGGGGAGGACGTGGCGTGCGGACACACATCAGGGGCGGCGCCCCACCCGTAGGCGTGCAGCGCCCCCGGCGCACTCGCACCGACTGACGACCCGCACCGCACCCGACCACGGCGAGAACTCACCCCATGCCTACCGCGCTCACCCACGACGACCCCGTCGCCCTCGGCCCGTTCCGCCTCGTCGCCCGCCTCGGCAGCGGCGGCATGGGCACGGTGTACGTCGCACGGACCGCAGGCGGCCGCACCGTGGCCGTCAAGACGATGCACGCCGCGCTCGCCGCCGACCAGGCGGGCCGCACCCGGTTCCGCCTGGAGATCGACGCCGCCCGCGTCATCGGCGGCCGCTTCGGCGCGAAGGTCGTCGACGCCGACCCGCTGGCCGAGACCCCGTGGCTGGCCACCGAATACGTGCTCGGCCCCCCGCTCGACGAGGCCGTCGAGACCGGCGGACCGCTCCCCGAGGCGACCGTACGGGCCCTGGGCGCCGCCCTGTGCGGAGCGCTCGGCCAGCTGCACCGCAGCGACGTCGTGCACCGCGACCTCAAGCCCTCCAACATCCTCGTCACGGCGTACGGCCCGAAGGTCATCGACTTCGGCATCGCCCGCGCCATCGGCGACATCCACCTCACGCACACCGGCTCCGCCGTCGGCACCCCCGCGTTCATGTCGCCCGAGCAGGCCACGGGCCAGGAACACGGCCCGGCGGGCGACGTGTTCGCGCTCGCCGGCGTGCTGGTGTTCGCGGCCCGCGGCAGCGGCGCCTTCGGTAACGGCCAGGCCGCCGACCTCCTGTACCGCGTCCGCTACGGCGAACCGGATCTGACCGGCGTACCGGCGGCACTGGCCCCCGTACTGGCGCGGTGTCTCGACAAGGACCCGGCACGACGGCCAAGCACCGAGGAACTCGCGGCCCAACTCCACAACGGACAGGGCGAGTTCGCCGACCACCTCTCCGAGTCGCTGCTCGGAGAGATCGGCCGCCGCGCCACCGACGTGTGGCAGGCCGCCCCGCCGCGCCTGCCCGCACCCCTGAACCACACGCTCCCGCACACCACCGCCGTCGCCACCACCGCGGGCGCCCCCGTCTCGCGGCGCCGGTTCCTCGCCGCCGGAGGCGTGCTCGGCGTCGGCGCCCTCGCGGCCGGCGGCGCCTGGTGGTGGACGGGCCGCTCCTCCGGCGAACCGGTCGCCGACCCCAAGAAGCCCACCACCCACGTCAAGCGCGACCTCGACCCCCTCTGGAAGGACGAGGGCTACTTCGAGAGCAGCGTCGTCGACGGTGGCAAGGCGATGATCCCGGCGATCGCGGGCGGCGTCGCCGTCGCCATGCGCGGCTACGCCCGCGGCCTCTCCGTGTCCGACGGCACGAAGAAGTGGGACGACCACATCGGCAGCGGCTGGCAGTGGGCCGCCGCGAGCGACACCCTCTACCACCTGTCGTACAACGTGTACCAGGACGAACGGGCCGGCGACCCCGTCACCCTCGACGCCGTCGACCCGCGCACGGGAAAGAAGACGAAGACCCTCGCCCGCCTCGCCGACACCAACGACCACCTCGAAGGCAACCAGATCCTCTGCGTCGCCGACGACATCGCCTACGTCGCGGTCGGCAAGGGCAAGGGCGACAAGCTCGGCTACGCGCCGGGCCAGAAGTGGACGCTGCGCGCCGTCGACTGCCGCACGGGGAAGACCGTGTGGTCGCGGCCGCTGCCCAAGCGGGCCGAGCTCGACCAGTCCATGCACATCATCGCCGCGAAGGCGGCGGGCGGGCGCCTCGTCACGTACCAGCAGATGAAGGAGGACGAGCCGCACATCGTCGTGCGCGACGCGAAGAACGGCCGTGTCCTGTGGGACGAGCCGTACCGCGTCGACGACGTCGCCCCGCTGTGGGCCGAGTTGGCCGTCGACGACACGCACCTCTACATCGGCGGGACCCGGCTGCGCGCCGTCCGCCTCAAGGACGGCAAGGCGCAGTGGCAGACCCCGGAGGGCCGCCCGTACGGCCCGCCGGTGCTCGCCGACGGCGTCCTGTACGCGGTCGGCGAGGGCGTCGGCCTCACCGCGTACACCGCGCGCACCGGAAAGCGGCTGTGGGCCGAGAAGAACGGCACCGCCGACGAACAGTCCAGGGCCTGGCGCCCGCTCGTCGGCAAGACGTGCGCGTACTACCGCAACGGCGGCCAGCTGTTCGCCGTCGACCTCGAGCGCAAGGAGGTCGTCCGCACGTACAAGACGGACGGCGACCGCTTCTACGCGAACCCCGAGCGCACCCGCATCCTCTCCCTCAGCAACAACGCCAAACTGGCCGCGTATCCCATGAAGTGACACCGCCCCCCCCCACAGATGCACAGGCACATTCCGCGACCGCCTCCCCGGCAGAAGGCCCCCAGATGAAACCCCTCGGCACAGGCGACCCCCTCCGCCTCGGTCCCTACCGCGTCCTCGGCGTGCTCGGCGAAGGCGGCATGGGCAAGGTGTACGTCGGCCAGGACGGCGCCGGGACGCTCGCCGCGGTCAAGGTGCTCAAGCCCGAACTCGCCCACGACACGAACCTCGCCCAGCGGTTCGTGCGCGAGGCGCAGGCCGCACAGGCCGTGCGCAGCAAGGGCGTCGCGAACGTCCTCGGAGCGTGGACCGAGGGCGGCAGGCCGTGGATGGCCACCGAGTTCCTCGCGGGCCTCACCCTCGACCAGGCAGTCGAGGCGCACGGCCCGCTCCCCGAACCCGCCCTGCGCGCCCTCGCGGCGTCCCTCGCGCACACCCTCGCCGACATCCACGCGGCGGGCTTCATCCACCGCGACCTCAAGCCGCCGAACATCGTGCTGACGTCCACGGGCCCGCGCATCATCGACTTCGGCATCGCACGGCCCGAGCACGGACTGACCCTCACCACCACCGGCGAGGTGCCCGTCACGCCCGGGTACGGCGCCCCCGAGCAGGTGCTCGGCCGCCGCGTCACCCCGGCCGCCGACATCTTCTCGCTCGGCGCGGTCCTCGTGTACGCGGCCACCGGGCAGCGCGCCTTCGACGGCGGCCACGTCGCGGCCGTGCAGTACGAGGTCGTCCACGGCGAACCCCAACTGCACGCGATACCGCCGCAGTTGACGCAACTCATCGCCCCCTGCCTCGCCAAGGACCCCGCCCACCGCCCCACCCCCGCGCAGATCGCCGACGCGATGCGGCCGCCCAAGGGCGCGGAGAAGGTGTGGCGGCGCGGCTCCGTCGCCGACGCCATCACCGAGCGCGAGACCGGCGCCAAGCACCTCGCGACGACCGTTGTGGGCGGCGTGGCCCCGCAGAAGCCCGGCATGTCCCGAAGACGCCTCCTGACCACGCTCGCCGTCGGCGGCACCGTCGCCGCGGTCGGCGGCGGCACGGCCGCCTGGTGGTACGGCTCGCGCCCCGACAGCGCCCTCTTCGACATCCCGGAGGCCGCCAGGACACCCGTACAGGCGCTGAAGTCCAAGCCCTCCGACGACTACGCCGAGAACGGCGGATCCATGAAGCTGTGGTCCGTCACCACCGCCGACGCCACCTCGCCCGAACTGCTGCCCGTGCGCGACGTCCTGGTCTTCGGCCTCGGCTCCGGCGGCATCGGAGCGTACGGCGTCAAGAACGGCACCAAGCGCTGGAGCGCCGACGGACTCCAGGCCCGATGCGGCTACGTCTCGCAGGGCGACCGGCTCGTCATCGGCGCGGACGCCGACGGCACGCTGCACACGTTCGTGCCCGCCACCGGCGAGGCCAAGTGGACCTGCGCGAAGGCCGAGGCCGAGACGCTGCTCGCCGCGGACGCCGACGCCGTGTACCTGATCACGAAGGACGGCAGGCTGCGCTCCGTCTCCAGCGCGGACGCCGAGGTGCGGTGGACCGTCACCGTGCCCGCGAAGTTCCGCAAGAAGCTGCACGGCCCCGCGGCCGTCGGCGGCGGCCGCCTCGTCGTCCCCGCCACCGACGGCACGGTCCTCGCGGTCCGCACCGACGACGGACGCACCGCCTGGCGGCAGGACGAGGAGTCCGAGTCCGTCGTCCGCCCCGCGATCGCCGACGGCATGGTCTACCTCAACGGCAAGACCCTGGAGGCCTACCGGCTGAGCGACGGCAACCGCGAGTGGAGCACGCTGCAGCTCGGCGGCGCCGACTCCGTCTACAGCAAGTGGGGCCCGCCGGAGGTGCACGGCGACCACGTGTACGCCAACGCCGTCGACGTCACCCGCTGCCACGACCGGTCCAACGGGCAGCAGCAGTGGTTCGCGGTCGGCCCGTCCACCACGAGCCGGGTCCTTTCGCAGGGCAGCGCCGTCTGGTCCGTCGACGACGGCGGCGGCATCGGGGAGCTCCAGCTCAAGGGCATCCCGCGCAAGGACGGCAAGAACCCCTGGACGACGCGCTACCCCCGCCCCCACTACTCGCGGATCGCCGTCGGGGGCAACCGGGTCTTCTTGCTCCTGGACAGCACGGTGCAGGCGCTGTCGGTGTTCTGAGCGACGGGTTCCGAGCGACAGGCTGTGAACGACGGGCTGTGAACGACGGGTTCCGGGCGCCGGATAGGCTCAGAGCGCTTTTGTCGACAACGGGGATGTTCCCGGGTGGGGGAGTGGTGACGGGTGGAGCGGTCGTACGGCTCGGGGGTGCAGCAGATGGGCCCGTACCAGCTGCTCACATCGATCGACCAGGAACCCGGCGCCGCTCCGGCGAACCGCTGCATCGCGCGCACGGTCGGCGGCGACCGTACGGTCCTGCTCTCCATGCCGGCCGCGGGCGTGGACCCGAACCGTTTCATGGCGGAGGCGGACGCCGCGCGCTATCTGCTGGGCAGTTGGACGCTGCCGACCGTGGAGCTGGCGCCGCCCGGCGGGGCGCCCTGGCACGCCCGCCCCTACGTCCCCGTGCTGCCGCTGCCGATGGCGCTCGCGCTGCACGGCGGCCCGCTGCCGGAGCGCACCGTCCGGGCCCTCGGCGTCGCGCTCGCCGAGACGCTGTCCGTCATCCACGGCCAGAGCCTCGTCCACGCCGGGCTCTCCCCGGCGGCCGTGCTGCTCTCCTTCGACGGTCCGCGCCTCGACTGCTTCGGCGCGGTACGGGCGGCGGCACCGGACGGTGCGGCGCGCCGCGACCTGCCGGGCATCGACGGCACGACCCTCGCCCCCGAACAGGCGGCGGGCGGCCGCCCGCGCCCCCTCGGAGACGTCTACGCACTGGGCGCCACCCTCGCGTACGCGGCGACGGGCCACACGGTGCCTGAACGCGACGAACTCCCGCCCTGGGCAAGGTCCTTGGTGAGCCGCTGCCTGTCACGCGACCCGGTGGGCCGCCCTCAACTGGCGGACGTGGTAGCCGAGTTGACGCGGGGCGCCGGGGCGGCGCACCAGCCGGTGGGCTTCGGCGCGACGGACCACGCGTCGACGCTCCTGCGACCGGGCTGGCTGCCGCCGCGCCTGGTGGCGGCACTGGCGCACCAGGCGTCGTCGATCCTGGACGCGGACGTACCGACGCCGACGCCGACGTACTGAACCCTGCAATCGCCTATGGGTGCTTACTGAGATTCGGAGTTACGGGGAGCGGGCTCGAGGTCGAACTCCCCGTCCCGCGCACCGAGCACGAACGCCGTCCACTCGGCCTCGGTGTACCGCAGGACGGTCTCCGGCTCCAGAGACGAACGCATCGCCACGGCGCCACCGGGCAGCCTCGCGATCTCGACGCGCTCCTCGTGCTGTTCGGTGCCGGGCGCGCTCTCCCACTCGACGCCGGAAATGTCGAGCGCGTACAACTCGTTCTTCTCGCGCTCCTTGCGGGCCTCGATCTCCTCCGGCGTCTCGCCTGAGTTCCCCACCGCCGCACCAGCCCTTTCCGTCGTCCTGCGACAATCACGTTCAGCTTAGTGCGACCCCTCCCGCCCTCACGGGCTTTGGCCAAAGGTCAACCCTGATGGGTGGTCCGGGATCTTTGGTGGAGGAAGCGCCCCGAGGGACACGGGGGTCCCGTGAGTCCGGCAGGATGACTGACGCAACTTCACGGGAGGACTTTCAGCAGTGAGCACCAACCATCCGGGCCCGTACGGCGCGCAGCCGGGACCGTACGGCCACCAGCCCCCGCCGCAGGCGCCGTACGTTCAGCAGCCGGTCCCGCCCCAGGGCCCGTACGGCCAGCAGCAGTTCGGCGGTGGGGGAGGCGTCGGCCACGGCTACGGCTGGCCGCCCCAGCAGGGATTTCCCTCAGGCCCCCCTCGTAAGAGCGGAAAGGGCTGGTGGGTGGTGGCCGGTGTGCTGACGGGCCTCATCGCGCTCGGCGGCGGAGTGGTCTGGCTCCTCCTTCCGAAGGGCCCGGAGGACGACGGCCCGCACCGCCTGGCGGCGCCGTCCACGATGTCCTTCTCGACGTACTACCGGGCGGGCGACCCGAAGGACCCGCACCTTGCGACGACCGATGCGAAGAAGCTGGACTGGTACGAGATGGAGAAGCCCACGGAGATCGCCGTGAGCTACTCCGACGAGCTCCTCGACGGCGCGGACACGTCGTCCGACGCGTCAGACGCGTTGCGGCGCGCGCAGAACAGCAAGAGATTCTCGGTGGTCGGCGCGTACGGACGTTTCAACAACCCGGAACTGGCCCTGAGTTACTACTTCGGGATGGTGCGCGACAACCTCCGCGAGACCGCGGACAAAGCCCCCGGCCACGTCATCTCGTCGCTGAGCGTCGAGGAGGACACGGAAACGGACTCGCTCGACGGAGCGGCGCTGCGGTGCGCGAACCTCAAGGTGGACAGCTGGGACGACGACGAACCGGCCACGGAGACGGTGGTGTGCGGCTGGGCCGACTACGCGACGGTCGGCGTGGTGACCCCGTACAACGGCATGCTCCGGATGTCGAAGGAGGAGTCGGCGGACCTCACGGGCAAGATCCGCAACGAGATGCGGGTACCGACGAACTAGCCAAAAGGCCCGTGACCAGTTGCTGGTCACGGGCCTCCCTGTCTCATCTCTTCGGCTACTGCCGGGGCGGCCCCCACTGCGGGGGCTGCTGCTGGTGGGGCGCCTGCTGCGGATACCCGCCCTGCTGGTAGGCGTGCGGCGACGGCATCATGCCGGGAGCACCGGGCCCGCCCGGGCCGCCGCGGTTGTTCTTGTTGCGGGAGACGACGACGATCACGATGATCACGGCGATGACGACGAGGGCGCCGATGCCGATGCCGGTGTAGAGGAGGACGTTCGAGTCGTCGCTGTCCGAGGAATCGGAGGCGCTGTCGGACGAATTGCCTGCCGCCTTGCCCTTGTCACCGGAGGCCTTGGGAAGCGTGGACAGGTCCCAGGGCCCGTCGGCGCCTCCCTTGGGGATGTCGGCGGTGAGTGCCTTGAGCGGGCTGAGGTCGCCGTAGCCGTGGTAGGCATCCGGCAACTTGGCCTTGTCGACGCCCTTGGCGATGTACGTGGACTTGATGATCCGGTTGACGAGCTGGCCGGGGGTGTAGTCCGGGTACTTCTGCTTGAGGAGGGCGAAGGTGCCGGAGGCGATGGCGGCGGACATCGAGGTGCCGTCGGTGGTGAGGTAGTCGCTCTTGTGCGAGTTGCCGTCGGCGTCCTCGTAGTCACCGTTCGCGGTGGCCATGATGAGGCTCTTCGCGGGTGCGGTGAACATCAGGGACTTGGAGTAGTTCGATGCGCCGTCGTCATCGTCCCAGCGGTTGCCGTCCTGCGTGGAGCCGCCGACCTGGACGACTCCCGGAACGCTGGCGAGGCCGCGCTTCTCCTCGGCTCCGTCGTTGCCCGAGCTGTTGACGACGACGACGTTGTGAGCGAGGGCGTAGGCGATGGCCGCCTTGTCCGTATCGTCCGCGTAGTCCTCGCCGACGGAGATGTTGATGACGTCCGCGCCCTGGTCCACGGCGTACTTGATTGCCTCGTCCCACTCGCAGGCATGCGGGTTGTCGGCGCCGACGGGGCCGCCTTCGTTCTCGAAGATGTCGATGGGCAGGATCTTCGCGGCGGGGGCCATCCCGAGGACGCCCTGACCGTTCCCGGCGCCGTGCCCGTGGCCGGCGATCAGGGAGGCCATGGCCGTGCCGTGGTCGTCGAGCGTTTCGCGATTGGCGGGCTGGCCGTCCTTGCAGCGCTTTCCGGGGAGGACGTTGTTGGTGAGGTCGGGGTGTGTGCCGTCGACGCCGTCGTCGAGGACGGCGACGGTGACGCCCTTGCCGGTGGCGACCTTGTGGACGGCGTCGATGTCGAAGGCCTTGTTCTGCCACTGGCTGTTTCTGGTCGCGTCTGCCGACGCGGCCGATGCGGTGCCGAGCACCAGGGCTCCCACCATGGCCGCGCCGCCGATCGCGCGTAGCGTCCTGTGCGCGAAGCGCATGCTCTGACACCTTTCGTGGTGAATTCCGTGCAGCGTGCGTGGGGCCCACGACCGGGAAAGGTCGTGGGCCCCACGCAAGGGTTCTGATTGATGATGGGTGAGCGGCCGTCATGGGACTCGTTCGCGACTGGTTTCATCCTCGAAGAGGTGACCGGACGGCGAGTGTTGTCACCGGCCGCAGTCGTCGTTGACGCCCCGCACGGCTGTCACTGGCGAGGCGGTCCCCACTGCGGAGGCTGCTGCTGGCCGTAGGGGCCGGGCTGCTGCTGGGGCGGGTAGCCGCCCTGCTGGTAGGTGGGCGGGGGCATGGTGCCGAGGGCTCCCGGCCCGCCGGGGCCGCCGCGGTTGTTCTTGTTGCGGGAGACGACGATGATCACGATGATCACGGCGATGACGACGAGGGCGCCGATGCCGATTCCGACGTAGAGAAGCGTGTTGGAGCCGCCGTCTTCCGAGGAGCTGGAGGCGTTGTCGGACGAGTTGTCGGCCGGCTTGCCCTTGTCGGCAGTCTTCGGGAGCGCGGACAGGTCCCAGGGGCCGTTCTCGCCGCCCTTGGGAATGTCGGCGGTGAGTGCCTTGAGCGGGCTCAGGTCGCCGTATCCGTGGGTCGCGTCGGGGAGCTTGGCCTTGTCGACGCCCTTGGCGATGTAGGTGGACTTGATGATCCGGTTGACGAGCTGGCCGGGGGTGTAGTCCGGGTACTTCTGCTTGAGGAGGGCGAAGGTGCCGGACGTGATGGCCGCGGACATCGAGGTGCCGTCGGTGGTGAGGTAGTCGCCCTGGTGGCTGTTGCCGGCGGCGTCGTCATAGTCGCCGTTGGCCGTGGCGACGGTGATGTCCTTGCCCGGGGCGGTGAAGAGCAGGTCCTTGGAGGAGTTCGATTCCTCCCAGACGGTTCCGCTCTGCGTGGAGCCGCCGACCTGGGTCACACCAGGTACTGAGCCGAGACCATCGCGCTCCTCGACCCCTGCGTTGCCCGAGGACTGGACAACGACGACGTTGTGGGCGAGCGCGTAGGCGATCGCTTCCTTGTCGCCTTGGCCCGAGTAGTTCTGCGAGACGGAGATGTTGATGACGTCGGCGCCTTGATCGACGGCATAGTGAATCGCCTTGCTCCAGTTGCAGGCGGCTTCCTTCTCCTCATCGACGGCGCCGCCCTCGGTGGAGTAGATGTCCACCGGGAGGATCTTGGCGTCCGGGGCCAGCCCCAACAAGCCCTGGCTGTTGCCCGCGCCATGACCGTGGGCTGCGATCAAGGAAGCCATTCCCGTGCCGTGGTCGTCGAGCGTTTCGCGATTGGCGGGCTGGCCGTCCTTGCAACGCGTGCCGTCGAGGACGTTGCCCTTCAGATCGGCTTGTGTGCCGTCGACGCCGTCGTCGAGGACGGCGACGGTGACGCCCTTGCCGGTGGCGACCTTGTGGATGGCGTCGATGTCGAAGGCCTTGTTCTGCCACTGGCTGTTTCTGGTCGCGTCTGCCGACGCGGCCGATGCGGTGCCGAGCACCAGGGCTCCCACCATGGCCGCGCCGCCGATCGCGCGTAGCGTCCTGTGCGCGAAGCGCATGCTCTGACACCTTTCGTGGTGAATTCCGTGCTGTTGTGCGTGGGGCCCACGACCGGTGATGGTCGTGGGCCCCACGAACGCTATCTGGTTACTCGATGACAGGCGGATTCGCCTTGCGGTCCTTCGGCTTCCAGGTGCTCTCGTCCTCGACCAGGTAGTCGGGGAGACGGCCCGCGTTGCCGTTCTCGCCGCGCTGCTTTCCTGCACCGCGTCCGCCGGCTGCTCCGGCGGGGCCGAAGCCGTTGCGGCCGTTCTGGCCCCGGCCGCCCGCACCGGCACCGCCTCCGGCAGCGGGGCGATTGCGGAGGCCGGTGCCGCCGGGGGTGAACGCCCCGCCGGTCTTTCCCTTGGCTCCGCCGACCATGCCGCCCTTCACACGGGCGCCCGCGCCGGTCTTGCCGCCGAGGCCGCCCTTGCCCGCCGCGCCGCCTGCGCCGTGGGCGCCGCCGCCCATGCCGCCCATGCCGCGACCTGTCGCGCCGGTGCCGCGACCCGCCGCACCGCCGCCTGCCATGCCGCGACCGGCTGCTCCGCGGCCTGCAGCGCCGCCGCCCATGCCGCGGGCGAGGCCTGCGGCGCCGCCGGCCATGCCGCCTGCGAGGCCACCGGCCATGCCGCCACCGATGCCGCCGCCACCCGCGCCGGCTCCGGCTCCGCCGCCGCTGAGGCCGGGGGCCGAAGGAAGACCGGCTCCGGCGCCGGAACCCGGGCCTCCGCCGATACCGGGACCGGCGCTCTCCAGACTGGTGCCGATCTGGGAGGGGGCGGCTCCCGAGGCGGTCGGAGACTTCAGCCCGCTCGTGTCGAAGCCGGGGATGCCCTGGCCCGCGCCGCCTCCGCCGATACCGGTGCCACCGCTGATGCCCGGGTTGGTGCCTCCTGCCCCGGGGACGTTCATGTCGCCGCCAGGACCATTGATGTCCGGCTTCTTCGGGGGCTGAGGCGGCGTGTACTCGCCACCCTTCTTGAGCGAGGACGCGTTCGCCTTGTAGTTGTAGCCCAACTGCTCCATGTGGGTCGCAGCTTGGAGCGCAGCCTGCCGCTTCGCTCCCATCTTGTCGCCCCACTTGTTCATGACGTCTTCGGTCTTCATGCCGGAGGCGAGGTCGGCGTCAATGCTGCTTCCGGAGCTTCTGACGCTCTGGTACAGCTGGTATTCGGTGTACAGCTGTGTGGCAGGGTTGGCGAGCATCATGGCGTAGTCCTTGGCGGACATGTTGCTGAACATGTCCGTCGCGGTGTCCCACGCCTCGTCCCACCAGCTGACGTCGATGCTCTGGACCTGATCCTGGATCCGATACAGCTCGTCCGCGGAGTTGTCCATCGCCTTGCCGGCGAGTTGGGCGAAGGTCCCGCCCTGGGCCATCTCCTGGCTGATCTTGCCGGCCTCTTCCTGGAACTTGTCCGCGGACGAGCCCTTCCACTTCTCCAGGACCTTCTTGACGGCGCTGTCGAACTGGGCCTTCAGACCACCGTTGCCGTCGGAGCCCACGAGTTGTTCCTGGACCTCGGTCCAGTTCTGCGCGACCTCTTTGACGGTCTGAGGCTTGGCGTCCGCAACCATCTGCTTCAGCCGGTCGAGGTCGTTCTGGTTGAAGTGCGTGTCCCAGCCCTTGCCCGAGCCACCACCGCTCAAGCCGCCGCCCGACGGCGCGTCTGCCACCATCTCCCCGTCCCCCTTCAGGCGTTGCGGTCCGCGACGCCGGTGTCGCCGGTCTCCTTGACCGTGTTGTTGGCTTCGGCGTCCTGGTAGACGCCGTGAGCCTTCTTCGCCTTCTTGCCGAACTTGTCGACGAGCTTCTCGATCTTCTCGATCATGTCGACTTCGATCTTGTGCTTCATCTCGCCGTGGGCGTCGTACAGCTCCTGCGCCTCCGAGAAGCCGTTCCCCAGGGCGCCGTTCGGCAAGTACGTCCCGTACTTGACCTTGTCCTTGGGCCCGTTCATGTCAGCCAAGACCTGATTCAGCTCCTTGACCACCTGGTCAAGGGCGTCAAGATCGACCTCGTAACCACCATCAGCCATCGCAGGCCGCCTTCCCCGTTCTCCCCTGATGCCGTTGTTTCGCGCCTGGTTCAGCGCGCAGACAGCGTCTCTAGAATCTCGCGTCGCACACCGAACTCACAAGTCGAGCACAGGTTCCCTCACACAACGTCCTCGCCTCGCCGCCGCAACCAGTCCCGCCGCGCCATCGCGCCCGCCGCGATCACCGCGAGGCCGAGGCCGCCGCCGATCACCAGGTACGTGCCGTAGCGGGAGTGGCGTTCCGCGGGGGTTTCGCCGAGGGTGAGTTTGGCGGCGGTGATCTTTTCGTCGCCGTTGCGGTTGGTGCCGGCCGCGCCCTGGAGGTCCTCGTTGGTGATCTGCTTGCTCGGCGGCGTCGGGTCCTTGATCGCGGCGACGGGGTCGATGACGCCCCAGCCGATGTTGTGGTCGTGGTACGCGTGGGAGCGCGAGGCGGTGTCCTCGAGGTGCCAGATGATCTGCTCCGGCGTCCACTTGGGGTGCTTCTGCTTGAGCAGCGCCGCGACCCCGGCGACGTAGGGCGCGGAGAACGACGTGCCCTGGTCGACGCACTGGCCGCCCTGCGGCACCGTCGAGACCATGTCGACGCCGGGCGCCGCGATGTCCACGTGCTTGTTCGGCGTCGAGAACGGCGCGCGCTCGTTGTTGCGGTCGGAGGCCGCGACCGACAGCACGTTGGTGTTCGCGAGCGCCGCGGGATAGGTGTCGGACGACTTGCCCGACGAGCCGCTGTTGCCGGCCGAGGCGACGATGAGGATGCCCTTCGCCTCGGCCCGGTTCACCGCGGCCTGGAGCGCGGCGACCTTGGACACGTTGGCCGACGTGCCCTGCGAGATGTTGATGACGTCCGCGCCCGCAGAGACGGCCGTGTTGATGGCGTCGACCATCGTCGCCAGGTTGCCGCCCTCCTCCGCCGTGCTGGTCTGGAGGGGCAGGATCTTGACGTTCGGGGCGAGGCCGTGGAACCCGGTGCCGCTCATCTGGCCCGCGGCGATGATGCCGGCCACCTTGGTGCCGTGGCCGACACCGTCGACGGTGGCCTTGCCCTTCGCGAACGACTTGCCGGCGAGGACCTTGCCGGCCAGCTGCTCGTTCTTCTTGTCGACGCCGGTGTCGATGACCGCGACGGTCATGCCGTCACCCTTGAGGGTGCCGCCCTCCCACAGCTGCTCCGTGATGACACGCTGGAGCGACCACGGGGTTCCCTTGATGACATTGCCGCCGAACTGGCAGTCGGTGGATGCCAGTTGCGTACCGTCGCCCTCGTCGGCGACCGCGGGCGTCGCGGTCAGACAGGCGAGTGCGGCCGTCGCCGCGAGCGCCGCGGCTGCGCGTCGCGCTGCGGCCTTGGGTGCCACGCTGGGTGCCACGGTGTCGGTTCCCCCTAGGAAGTGCTGCGTCACGAGTTCTGCGTCTGCTCGGCGGCCTTGGTCGTCAGGTCGGGGCCGGACGGCAGCAGCTTGGACCACTGGGACGGCACCGACACCTTGGTCGTCTTCTCGTAACCGAGGCGGATCTGCGCCTTGCCGACCTCGTCCTTGTCCGAGCCGGAACCGTCCTTGCCGGAGTCGTTGTTGACCGGCAGGTAGTAGCGCAGACCCGTGTCCGTGACCAGGTAGTTGAAGCCGCTGGCGGACTCGCCCTCCTTCTCCTGGTAGAGCAGGCCGCTGCCAGGGCTCACGTACGACGACGCGCTCGACGCGATGGAGGTGATGGGCAGCGAGTCGCCGGCCCAGGTCGACAGGTTCGTCGACTTCCCGCCGTTGTAGACCGAGCAGGAGGTGTCGTTCGAGCCGCCGTTGGCGAGCGAGACGGCCTCGGTGGGCCAGCTGCTGCCGCCCGACAGGCTGCTCCCGGTGTCCGGCTCGAGTTCGGTCTGCCGGATCGTCCGGGCCTGGCGGTTGCGGAGGGTCTCGGCCAGCAGCTTCGTCTGGAAATCGCTGACGGCGATGACGCGGTCCTGCTCGACCAGGTAGTGCTGGCCACTGTTGGTCTTCAGGAGCGTGCCGGTGGTGCGGTACTTCGGCGGAACGCCGTCGGCGGTGGACGGAGAGCCGTCACCAGGGATGAACGGCATCTTGATCGGCTGACGGCTCTGGGTGAGCGTGGCGAGCCAGTCGTCGGTGACGGTGCGCGGCTTGGCGCCGTCGCCGAACAGGGTGCGGATCAGCGAGTCGAGGTTGCCGCCCTGGCTGGCCTCGAGCTTGTACGCCACCCCCTTGCTGCTCACCAGGTACGGAGTCCTGGCCTCGTCCTGGACGTACAGCGCCTGGCCGGAGCCGAGCTTGCCCGAGCCCTTCGCGGAGACCTTCTTCGCGTCGTCCTTGTCGAGCACGAACACGGTCTGCTGCGTGGACGTGGACATCGCGTCGGCGCCGCCGATCGCCTGCTGGCACAGCGCCCACACCTTGGCCGTGCCGGCGTCCTTGGAGTTCGGCATTCGGTCGGGGGCGTACGGAATTCCGACCATCGAACCCTGGGCGATATTCGATTCGTCGAGGAACTTCTCCTTGACGGTCTTCACGGAACCCTCACCGCTGTTTTTCGGGTTCAGCAAAAGCTTCGCGGATGCGAGGTTGAGGACCGGGTGAAGGACCGGCTTGTCCTTGCCGTTCTTGTCCTTCTTGCCCGACTTGAGGACCACGTACCGCGTGGCGGACGGGTCCGTGACGATGATCCCGGCCTCGGGGGTGTCCCAGCCCTTCGGCGCCACCGGGCTGATCATGCCGCAGGCGCCGAAGCCCGCCAGGACCACCACGGCCATGACGATGCCGGGCACCGCGTGCTTCAGCGGGCGCGGGGCGCTGTCCACCGATCCATTGGGGAGTGGCTTGAGAAAAGCGGCAACGGTCCGCTTGCGTGCGAAATTGTAGGCATTCAGCTCATCACGACGTGATGCCATCGTTACGTATTCTCCCCGTCCTCGCTGGACCGTGCTGGACTATTGCTGCTGGCCCACTTCTCGACCACCCCCGGCGCATGCGCCGCACGGGCCTCTACTATGCCGTGTGGTGATCGGGCCGTAGCGTACGGGTACGGTTTTTCCACGCGCCAGCCGACGTTGGGTCCCGATGGCCCCGGGGCGGTCCGATACCGACCGATTCAGCCCAGCCGGCCATCACGAATCATCACAGCAGCGAGCGAAGGAGCAGGGCGGGG
This sequence comes from Streptomyces sp. SDT5-1, assembly GCF_052245995.1. Classification (NCBI taxonomy): domain Bacteria; kingdom Bacillati; phylum Actinomycetota; class Actinomycetes; order Kitasatosporales; family Streptomycetaceae; genus Streptomyces; species Streptomyces sp. SDT5-1. The sequence continues at coordinate 6,019,324 of NZ_CM125963.1, forward strand.
GATGTCCAGCGCCAGCAGGACCCGACAGCGCGGCAATCAGGGGCGACCGGCCCCGAACGGGCGCCGCGGAGGGGGCCGTTCCGGAGGTCGCCCCAACGGCAGGCCCGGTGGGCAGAACGGGCGTGGCGGACGCGGTGGTCGTACCGCGCAGGTCGCCGCGCCGCCGCAGCAGCAGGCCGCGCCTCCGGCCAGGCCCAAGCTGCCGCGCAAGACCGGCAGCTTCGGACCGATCAGCACGCACCACCTGATCATCATCGAGATCGCGCTCGCTCTCGTCGTGGCCGCCGCCGCGATCAAGGCCGTGCTGATCCTGCCCGCCGCCGTCATCGGCGGGCTGCTCGTCTTCCTCCAGCTCGGCAGGCGCCGCCGCCACCCGCTCCCCGAGTGGATGGCGATCGGCCGCGCGCTCAAGCGCCGCCGCCGCGCCTTCAACGGACCGCCGCCCGCCGACATCGACAGCGGATTCGCGCCGCTCCTCGAGGCGGACCCGAGCCTGCGCACGTACGAGTACGAGGCCAGGGACCGCCGACTCGTCGGGTTCGTCGGCGACGGCACGTTCCTGACGGCACTCGTTCAGGTGGACTCCGCGCCCGGCCCGCTGCGCCCGCAGGGCGAAGCCAGGCCGCTGCCCGTCGAGCTGCTCGCCGACGCCCTCGACGTCGAGGACATCCACCTCGAATCGGTGCAGTTGGTGCAGTACACCCAGCCCGCGCCCGCCCCGCACCTGCCGCCGCAGGCCCTCGCCGCCCAGGCGTACGCCGCGCTCCAGGCGCAGGCCGGCACCCCGGCCGTCCGCATGACGTGGGTCGCGCTCAAGCTCGACCCCGAGCTGTGCCCGGAGGCCGTCGAGGCCCGCGGCGGCGATCTGCGCGGCGCCCAGCGCGCCCTGCTGCGCGCGGCCGACCAGCTGATCAGCCGGCTCAACGGCCAGGGCTTCGTCGCCGAGATCCTCGACGAGAACGCGGTGCTCTCCGCGCTCTCCGTCGCCACCTGCGTCAACCCGCGCGCCAACCTCAACGCCCAGTCCCAGCGCGGCAGTTCGGGCCCGCGCACCGAGGAGACCGTGCGCGCCTGGCGGTGCGACGACCGCTGGCACGCCTCGTACTGGATCGGCACCTGGCCGCAGCTCGGGCGCGGCGGCACCCCGCTCGGCGCGCTCGCGGCGGGGCTCTCCACGACCCGTACGCTCGCGACGACGTTCAGCGTCGCCCTCGCGCGCGCGGGCCGTGAGGACGTCGCGGTCAGCGGTCACGTGCGGCTCTCCGCGCGCAGCGAGAACGAACTCGGCCAGGCCAAGCGCGAACTCGAGCGCGCCGCCTCCGGCCTCAAGGCCGGCCTCGTCCGACTCGACCGGGAACAGCTGCCCGGCCTCCTCGCCACTCTTCCCCTCGGAGGCACGCGCTGATGAGCACCCCCCAGGACCCGAACGGGCAGATGACACCCGAGCAGTACGCCGAGCAGGAGCGCCGCGCCGCGGAGGCGGCCGAGCGTCGCAGGCAGTGGGAGGCCCAGCAGGCCGCCGCCCAGCAGCAGATGACCCCCGAGCAGCAGGCGGACCAGGAGCGGCGCGCGGCCGAGGCGGCGGAGCGTCGCAGGCAGTGGGAGGCCCAGCAGGCCGCCGCCCAGCAACAGCAGCAGGGCTACGGCTACCCGCAGCAGCAGCCCACGCCGGAGGCCGGTGGCTACGGCTACCCGCAGCAGCAACAGCAGCCCACCCCGGAAGCCGGGGGTTACGGCTACCCGCAACAGCAGCAGCCGACCCCCGAGGCGGGCGGCTACGGCTACCCGCAGCAACAGCAGCAGCTCACGCCCGAGCAGGCGGCCGCCCAGCAGCAGGCCGCGCAGCAGCAGGCGGCCGCCGAACAGGCCGCCGCCCAACAGCAGGCCGCCGCCGCCCAACACGCGGAAGAACAGCGGCAGTTGCGCCTCCGGTACCAGGAGGAGCAGCGGCGCGCCGAGGAGGCGGAGGCCCGCCGCCGCGAGTGGGAGGACCAGCAGCGCCAGCAGCAGATGGCCGCCCAGCAGCAGCTCGCGGCCCAGCAGCAGGCGGCGGCGCAGCAGCAGTACGCCCAGCAGCCGCAGCCGGACCAGCAGCAGCCGCAGGACCCGTCGCAGGGCGGCGTCGTCGGCGGTGTCTCCGGCGGCGTCGGACACGTACAGCAGCAGGCGCCCGCGGCCACCGGCACCACCATGACGTACGCGCCCGCGCCCGAGGTCGGCTCCGGCAGGCCCACGCACCGCGCGCTCCCCGACGAGCCGGACGAGGACGACTTCGCCGAGTTCGAGGAGGAGTTCACCAGCCCCGGCTACGGGCTCCGCGGACCGCGCAGGCGCCGCCACGTCATGTCGAAGAAGTCGCTCGGCTCGCTCGGCGTCAGCGTCGGCGACGACGGCGTCGTCATCGGCGTCGACCCGCAGGGCAGCCCCGCCGTCCTCGACGTGCTGCGCCCGCGCCCCCGCGAGATCGTCGTCGTCGGCTCGATGTGGACCGCGCAGATCATCGCGCTGCGCACCGCCGCCATCGGCGCGCGCATCGCCGTCGAGTCGGTGCGCCCCGCCGCGTGGGCGCCGATGGCGCAGGCGGCGGGCGGCGGCCTCCAGTGCGTCTCCGTGTACGAGCCGCGCCAACTGGCCGCGCAGGGCGCGTCCGTGGCGAGCCCCGTGCTCGTCGTACGGGACCTGGGCGCGCAGCCCGGACGCTCCCAGGTCGCGCCGACGCCGTGGCAGTCGACGCTCACCGTCGTGCCGTTCCTCGGACCGCGCGCGCCGCGACTGCTCGCCCGCGCCGACGTGATCGGGCTGCAGAACCTCTCCCCGCAGGAGGCGGAGGTCATCGGCCGGGTGCTGCGGCTGCCCGAGCAGGTCACGCAGACGCTGCCGACGCTCAGCGACGCGACGATGCTGTGGATCGCGGGCGACAAGCACCAGTACGTGATGGTGCAGCCGACGGAGCCGGAGACCGGGCTGCTGGGCGGCCCGCGCCGGATGGACTGACCGCGGCAGACAGTTTCACGGGGCGGGTCGTGCCGTGGAGAGCGGGTACGTGGTGACGCGTACCGCCTTTACGGCCGCCGCCCCGAACCGTTTACGCTGTCCGGACGAACGGCTGAGACACGAGTGGCGCGGGGCCGCCGCGACGGTCGGGGGCGACGGCGCGCGACCCGCCAGGTCCCGCCGGATCCGGTCGTTCAGGTGCACAGCAGAGACCAGGAGGCACAGTGACCAGTGACCGGGACCAGCGGAACCCGGACCCCGGCGACGGTTCGATCGAGACGGAGCTGACCGGGGAGTTCCGGCTCGACTTCGACGCGCCGTCCTGGTACGCGCAGCCAAGCGGATCGAATGCGACGCCGCCGTCCGGTACGCCCGCGAACGCGCAGGCCGACACGGCAGGGGGGAACACCCCGCCGCCCGCGCAGGGTCCCTCGTCCGAGGGGTCCGCGCCGCCGCCTCCGCCGGCCGCGCCGGGATTCCCGACGTTCGGCGCGCCTGCCGCGGGTGCGGGTGCGGAAACGGGTTCGGGTTCCGGTTCGCCGGAGCAGCCGGCACCGGCCGCACCGCCCGCCGCTCCTGAGGCCGAGGCCGCGCCGTCGAGCCACCGGTCCGGTGCGGTCGACCCCACGGGTGACCTGTGGGGCGACGACGATGACGAGGACGAGGCCGAGGAAGCGGTGTCGGCCGAGCCCGCTGCCGCCGAGGCCGCGGGGGACGCGAACCAGGCGGCGGAGCCCGAGGGTTCGGACGTGCAGCCGGCCGCTGCCGCCGCTCCCGCTGCCCCGGCGCCCGCTCCGGCTCCGGAGGCGCCGCAGGCTCCGGCGCCGCCCGCCCCGGTCGCGGGTGGGTACGGCTACCCGCAGCCTCAGGCCCAGCCGCAGCCCCAGCCGCAGCCGGGCCAGCAGCCGCCGGCCGCCGGTGGTTACGGCTATCCGCAGCCGCCGGTCCAGCCGGGGTACGGCTACCCGCCGCAGCAGCCTCAGCCGGGGCAGCCCGGTCAGCCGCAGCCTCCGGTGCAGCCGCAGGCCGGTCAGCAGCCCGCTCCCGGTCAGCCAGGCCAGCCCATGCCGCCGCAGCAGCCCGGCCCTTACGGTCAGCCGATGCCGCCGCAGCAGCCGGGTCCCTACGGTCCGCCGCAGGGCCAGCCCCAGCCGGGGCAGCCGCAGCCCACCGCGGGTGGTTACGGCTATCCGCAGCCGACGGCTCAGCCGGGGTACGGCTACCCGCCGCAGCAGCCCCAGCCGGGGCAGCCCGGTCAACCGGGTCAGCCGCAGCCTCAGCCGCAGCCCGGTCAGCAGCCGGCCCCCGGTCAGGACGCGGGCCAGACGCCGCCCGCGGCCCCGTCCCCGTACGGCCAGCCGCCGCAGGGACAGCCGGGCCAGCCGCAGCCTCCGGTGCAGCCCGGTCAGCAGGCCCCCGGTCAGCAGGCCGCTCCCGGCACCCCCGCCCCGCCCTCGTACCCGCAGCCGGCGGTCGATCCGCGCGCGGGCTGGGACCCGGGTGCGGGCCAGCAGCGCTCGGCGCCGGGCGCGCCCCTCGGCTACAACGCGCAGGTGGAGCTCAGCTCCGACCGACTCCTGCGCAACCAGCCGAAGCGCAAGAACAACAACAAGGGCCCCAGCAAGTTCAAGCTGGGCGCGAAGGCGGCCGAGGCCGAGCGGCAGCGCAAGCTCCAGTTGATGCGCACGCCGGTCATGTCCTGCTACCGCATCGCGGTGATCAGCCTCAAGGGCGGCGTCGGCAAGACGACGACCACGATGTCGATCGGCGCGACCCTCGCGTCGGAGCGCCAGGACAAGATCCTCGCGATCGACGCCAACCCGGACGCCGGCACGCTCGGCCGCCGTGTGCGCCGCGAGACCGGTGCCACCATCCGCGACCTGGTGCAGAACATCCCGCACCTGCACTCGTACATGGACATCCGGCGGTTCACCTCGCAGGCCCCCTCGGGCCTCGAGATCATCGCCAACGACGTGGACCCGGCCGTCTCGACGTCCTTCAACGACGCCGACTACCGCTCCGCGCTCGACGTCCTGGGCCGCCAGTACCCGATCATCCTGACCGACTCCGGCACGGGCCTGCTGTATTCCGCGATGCGCGGAGTCCTCGACCTGGCCGACCAGTTGGTCATCATCTCGACCCCGTCGGTGGACGGCGCGTCCAGCGCCAGCACGACCCTCGACTGGCTGTCGGCGCACGGCTACGCGGACCTCGTCCAGCGTTCCCTCACGGTCATCTCCGGTGTCCGCGAGACCGGCAAGATGATCAAGGTGGACGACATCGTCAGCCACTTCGAGACGCGCTGCCGCGGCGTGGTCGTCGTCCCGTTCGACGAGCACCTGGCGGCGGGCGCCGAGGTCGACCTCGACATGATGCGCCCGAAGACGCGGGAGGCGTACTTCGAGATCGCGGCGCTGATCGCCGAGGACTTCGCGCAGCGCGCCGAGGCGCAGATGCAGGCGGGCGGCATGTACGGCGGCCAGCAGCAGCCGGGCATGCCCCCGGCCGGCTTCCCGCCGCAGCAGCAGGGCGGTTACGGGCAGCAGCAGCCGCCCGCGGCCCCGCAGGGCTACGGCTACCCGCAGCAGCAACAGCCGCCGCAGGCCCCGCAACAGCCGCAGCAGCAGCCGCCCCAGCAGCCGGGCGGCGGCGGCCTCCCGTCGGGCTGGACGACGCAGCAGCCGCCGCAGTAAGCCACACGTTGCATGACGAAGGGGCCCCGTCCATCCAGGACGGGGCCCCTTCGTCATGCCCGACGAGCGCGCTTCACCTCTGGAAGGTGCTCCGCAGATGCTGGTCGAGCCACGCGGTCCACGCCGGTACGTCGATGTTGTCGTACGGGAACGTGAACGGCCCGAACTGGCCGGTGACCAGGTCGAGCGAGTCGTGCCGCGCGAAGAACATCGACTCCAACTGGCCGCCCGGACGCCGATACTCGGGCGGGAACCACATCTCGATCTCCTGCCAGAAGTTCTCCCGCGAGTTCTGGCCGCCCTTCGGGGTCCCCTTCTTCACCTCGGCCTCGTCGAACCGGAAACCGAGGTTGGCGTACGCCTGGAGCAGCGCGTCCTGCGCGGGCAGCGCGTGCACCTGGATCTCGTCGAAGTCACCGCGGTCCACGGCGTTGTCGACGGCCAGCTCCGTACGGACCGCGACCCGCGCGCCCTTGAACGGCCGCCCGCCGAGGAAGTGCGTCAGCGGCGTCTCCCACGGCACGTCGAACGTGACCTGCCCGTCCTTGATCTCCTCGGCCTTCAGGTCGAACTTCTCGCCGAGCACGAGGGACTTGACGACGCCGGGGTTGCTCCACAGCGTCTCGGTCTCCTCCAGGTCCTCGAACCGGGTGACGATCTCGATGCGCACCCGCTCGACCTCGATGTCCACCGAACCGCCCTTCAGCCGCACATTGCAGTGCAGCTGATCCCCGGGCCGTACGGCGGTCGCGCTGAGCGTGGTCTCGACCTCGGGCGCACCGACACCGAGCGAACTGAGGAACTTCCGAAATGCCACGAATCCCACTCCCCGAGCCGCCGACACCACAACCTGGACCCTCCAGGCACCCGCCCCGACCCGCAGCGCGCACCCTAACGTGGCGTTGCCGCGCAGGCAGCAGACCGTAGCGGACCTCGGTGACCGAGGTGCGTGTGACGTGTGAAGATGCCGGTGGCCCGGAACGGTCCGATCCGGCCGTCGACTAACCTGATGGCCGGGATTCGACTGTGGTCCCTACAGTGACAGGCAGCAGGGGGAAGACATGGCGGGCCCGCAGTTCGACGTCGATCCGGACGTCCTCAAGGCGCAGGCTCGGAGCTTCGACAGGATGGCGAGCGAGTTCGCCTCCAAGTCGAAGGATTTCGAGGGCCGGATCAAGGAGCTCGAGAAGGGCTGGGGCGAGGACGACGTCAAGCTCGTCAGCGCGCTCCTCGAGGTGTACGGGCCGGTGAGCGGCGGCATCCTCGGTGCCCTCGAACACCTCGGTGAGGCCTTGAAGGGCGTCGGCGAGAAGCTCGAGTCCACGGCGCGCAATTACGAGCAGACGGAGCAGGACCACTACGACGCGCTGCAGAAGGCGGCCCAGCAGCATCACGGCTGAGCCCGCCGCGCGTGGCCCGATGGCCACCCCGTCCTCTTCACATCCGCATGCGCCGATACGGCGGCGCCCCTCCGTCTCCTGAGGAGAAAACCCCGTGTCCATCATGTTGCCCGGAGAACTCGACTGGGTTCTCGACCTCCTGGGTTTTGAATGGCCGAACATCGACGAGGACCTGCTGTTCCAGGCCGCTCAGGAATGGCGTGACTTCGCGCAGGCCGTCTCCGAGTACCAGGAGCAGGGCAACACGGCGGCGAGCCTGGTCGTGAGCGCGCACGTCGGTGACGCCGCGGACGCCTTCATGAAGGAATGGGGCAAGTTCGCCGACAACGGCCTGGGCATCGGCGGGCACGGCATCGGCTATCTGGACGGCCTGACCGGCGCCGGTGAGGTGCTCGCGGGGATGCTCGAGATCTGCGCGATCGCCGTGATCGCCCTGAAGATCTTCGTCATCGTCCAGCTCATCGACCTGGCCATCGAGTTCGCCATCGCGCAGGCCTCCGCACCGGTCACGCTGGGTGCGTCCGAGGCCGCGCTGGCCGGCCGGGTTGTCATGATCCGGATGCTGGTCAAGCGCGCCCTGACGGAAGCGGCGCAGAAGATCGAAGAGGCGGTCATCAAGGCCGTCAAGGAGCGCGTCGTCGTCAAGGCCAAGGACATGGCCGTCGACCTGGCCAAGGACATCGGCAAGAAGGTGGCGGGCGAGCTGGCCTCGCAGGGCATCAAGGCGTCGTTCGGCGCGGGCGGCAGCTGGGGCGAGAACCTGACCTCGCTCGGCGTCGCCGCCGCCAACCCCGTCCTGGGCAAGGTCGCGGGAGAGATCAAGGAAGACGACGACGGCTCCGGCTACCACTTCGAGACGAAGGCGGGCGGCAAGGTCGTCGAGGGCGCGATCGGCGTGGCCCAGGGCGACTCCGAGGGCCTGTCGAAGATGGCGCAGGGCTCGGGCGAGCTCTTCAACAACTTCACGGAGAAGAAGGGCGAGGAGACCGGCAGCGGCACGACCCCGGAATCCGGTGAGGGCTCCGGCAGCGGTTCCGGAGAGGGCTCGAGCGGCGGCTCCGGTGAGGGCTCGGGCGGCGGTACGACATCGGGCTCGGGTACGTCGGAGTCCGGCGGTGCCACGGCCACCTCGGAGTCCGGGGGCGGCGGCACCACCACCACGTCGGAGTCCGGTGGCGGTACGACCGAAGGCTCCGGTGAAGGCACGTCGCAGGAGTCGGGCAACGGCACATCGCAGGAGACCGCGGCCCAGGCGCCGCCGGAGCCCCGGCAGGGCAGTGCGACGAGCGCCGAGGGCGTCCCCGAGGACGACCGCGTCCGCACCGTGTTCGGCTGACGGCCGCACACCCGCATCCCGCCGCACCGCACCTGACGCCCCCCGACGAGGAGACCAACACATCATGAGCACGGGAAACCAGTTCGGCCCACAGGGTGAGCGCGAGTACCCGATCGAGGACAAGAACCTCACCGAGGAGCAGAACGAGCATCTGACGGAGTCGCTGCGCAAGGTGCGGGACATGAAGGGTGCGCCGCCCGCGCTTCAGGACCTGGCGCGTCAACTGCTGGGTGGGCGGATGGAGTTGAAGGACGTACTGGACTCGCCGTCGGGGCATCGTGCCCTGGGTGAGGGGCTCGCTCCGCTGCGGGAGCAGTGGCGGAACATGTCTCCGCAGGAGCGGCAGCGGGTCCGGGACTACGACCCGGACGAGGACCCGAAGAACGCGCCCGAGCGCGACCGCAGGATCCGCTAGTCGCCATGGCCCCCAGCAGTGAGGCGATGCAGCGCCACAGAACCCGACGCGCATTCGTGTACCGCCGGGGTGTGGGCTGGATCTTCGGTGCCGTCCTCGTCGTGTTCGCCGTCAAGTTCCTCGTGTCCGCGGGCAGTTGGGTGGGCTGGCAGGTCACACCTCAGGACGGCGTCGGCACACCCGGACTCTTCAAGGCCACCGCGTGCGCGCCCGCCGGGGACGGCTACCGGTGCACCGGCGCCTTCCGGGAGGACGAGAGCCACCGGACGTACGACGACGCCGTCTTCGTGTTCTCCTCGCGTCCGGTCGAGGGCGGCCTGACCCCCTTGTACCGGTCGCCGGACGGCGGCTACTCGTACGGCGACCCGGACGAGGTCACCACAGGGATGCTCGGCGGCGCGTCCATGGTGTTCGGCGCAGCCGCCCTGATGGTCGGCTCCGGCATCTTCTTCCTGGCCACCGGGTACACGCCGCGCCCGCCGCGAATGTACGGCAGTTGGTCCCGATGGGGGCGGGTCTCCTTCGGTGAGGCCTGGCAGATCGTGCGCTCGCGCGCCCCGCTCCTCTGGTCGATCGTCGGTCTCTGCGCCCTGGGCCTGGTGCTGCTCGTCGTGGGACCGCTGGTGGCACTCCTGGCGTGACGCGCGCGGATAAACGACGTGGGCCCCGAGTCGAGTACGACTCGGGGCCCACGTGTGTCACCGGTCAGACGAAGATCTTCACCAGGACGATGCCGACGACGGCGGCGGAGGCGAGCGTGATCACCGTGCCGCGCGTGCCGGGTCCCACGCTCTCGCGCCACGCGACCTTGAGCGGGACACTCCCGCCACCGCCCCGCGGCCAGTCGGCCCTGAGGCAGAAGATTCCGCCCGCGAGGAGAAAGAGGCTCGCCAGCGCGACGGACGCCGACGTCCCGGTCTTCTGCGGATTCGACGTGTTGAACTCGCCGAGGAGGCTCCCGAGCGGCGAGCCGGGGTCGAGGCGGGTGGTGTGCAGCTCGGCGCCCTTGCCGCCGGTGTCCATCAGGTCACGGACGTACGCGTCGCCGTCCGAGGCCGGGGCGTCGTCGGCGGTCACCGTCATCTTGGCGGACGTGACGGCCGCGCCGCCCCCGGCGGGACGGAACGTGCCGTCGCACGTCACCTGCCGGTCGTCCGACGAGCCGCTCTTGTGCGAGCCGCCGGGGGCCCTCCCGAAGCTCTCTTTGCACGAACTCGCGGCGAATGTCCCTTCGGTTCCGACCTTCCCGCTGGAGTAGACGGCCTGGAAGGAGAACCAGGCGGCCAGGACCACGAAGGCCGCGACGAACACGAATCCGAGAACGCCACGATCCCGCAAGCGGGTCTTCGGTTGCGCTTCCACAGGCTGACTCACGAGTACCGACCTTCGGCGTGGGGGGGGGCTTACGGCAGGGGGACCCGAAGGCCCGGTCCGTTAGGGTACGAGACGCGATGCGCCGCGCGCGCCCGGCCCGGGTACCGGAGGCCGGTGACGAAGACGGTTCGCCACGTACACATGACGCACAGCTAGGGGGCACCACACCGTGAGCAGTGGTGGCAAGGGGTACAGCGCGCCCGAAGAGCGCGAGTACCCGATCGAGGACAAGAACCTCACCGAGGAGCAGAACGAGCATCTGACGCAGTCGCTCCGCAAGGTGCGTGACATGAAGGATGCGCCGCCCGCGCTCCAGGACCTGGCGCGTCAACTGCTCGGCGGGCGGATGGAGTTGAAGGACGTGTTGGACTCGCCGTCGGGGCATCGTGCCCTGGGCGAGGGCCTTGCCCCGTTGAGGGAGCAGTGGCGGAACATGTCTCCGCAGGAGCGGCAGCGGGTCCGGGACTACGACCCGGACGAGGACCCGAAGAACGCGCCCGAGCGCGACCGCAGGATTCGTTGAGGGCGAGTGCACACGTGACACCCACGGGGGCCGCCGAGCAGTACGTGGCTCGGCGCGACTACATCTTCCGCCGCATGTTCGGCTGGATCGTCGGAATCGGCATCGTGGCCATCGGCTGCGCCACGGCCTGGGCGGGCGTCGGGTACCTCGACGGCCATGTCTCGGTGTCCGCGCGGCCCGGCTCGCTCGTCGTGCAGTCGTGCAAGCCGACCGGGGCGGAGTTCAGCTGCACCGGCACGTTCGAGGACGACGCGACGGGTGAGCGGAGCCCGGACGCCACCATGACGTGGGAGCGCGACGCCATCCCGAGCGCCGCGATCCCCGCGTTCAAGACGGACGACGGCTACACGGCCACGGACGACGGCGAACTCACCACGGGCAAGCTCTCCAGGGCCCTGTTCTGGCTCGGCCTCACGGACCTGCTGTGGCTCGTCGGCGCCTTCTTCCTGCTCACCGGCTACCAACCGCGGCCGACCCTGCACTTCGACGTCTTCGGCATCTGGCGCGAACGCGAACGCCGCTTCGGCCGCGTCGGCATCGAGGAGGCCTGGCACGTCGTCCGCCACGAGCGCGGCCCCGCGCTGCCGATCCTGGCCGTCATGGCGGTGCTGTGCCCGGTGCTGTTCGTCGGGAGCTGGCTGGTGGGTGGGGCATGAGCCTTCAGCGGGACGAGTTGCGGGAGCACGCCGAGGCGCGCAGCACCCATGTCATGCGGCACCTGGCCGGTTGGCTGCTCGGATCCTTCGTCATCCTGGTGGGCGTCTTCTTCGGCCTCGGCGGAGTCAACGCCCTCGACGGGAACGTGCTCCACGTGGGACCGGGCGGTGCCGACCCGGACGAGCTCGTGCGCGGCCTCGTCCTGATCGGGGCGGGTGTGATCGCGGTGGCCTGCGGGCTCTTCTCCGTACTCACCGGCTACGCGCCCCGCGCCAGTTACACGAGCGGGCGCCCGGACCCGTCGTACGGCCGTATCGGGCTGGCCCAGGCATGGCGCGGCCTGGGGCGCCGCAAGGCCGTGCGTCCGACTCTCTGCGGCATCGCCGGCCTCGGTGTGCTGATCGCCGCGGGCGGCAGCGGGATCGTCTCGCTGCTGTACCGCTGACCACCCGCTACAGCACGACCCCCAGAAGCACCGACACCACCGCTCCCAACGCCCCGACCCCGGCAAGCCCCAGGATCACCGGCCGCTTCGCCCCGCCCGCTGTCGACCGCCACGCGTCGCCGTACGACACCCTGCTGCGCGTACCGGTGCACCCGGTCGTGAACACGAAGGCGCCGAGCGCCGTGCCGATGAGCATGGCGAAGGCGAAGGCGGACAGCAGGCCGGCGTTCCACGCGTTCGCCTCGACGTACGAGAACCGGGGCGACGCCGAGGCGGCGGGGGAGTCCGTCCGCGTCACGGAGAGCTTCGTGCCGGCGGAGTGGTACGCGTCCGGTTCCAGGTAGGCGTCGGAGTCCTCGGCCCGGCCGTCGTCCGAGGTGTACGTCCCCGTGCACTTCACCTCCTCGCGGGTGCGGTGCTTGCCGTGGGAGCGGTACCCGACGGTCTGCGCCGAACAGTGGGACACCGTGAACTCGCCGTGCGTACCACGCAGTCCGGCGGCGTACGTGGCCTGCCACCCGAAGATGCCCGCCGCGCCGAGCGTCACGATCACGATGCCCGCGCCGATCAGACGCGCGATGAACGGGACCGGGTGAGGAGACGTCGGCGTGGGCTGCTGCTCGTAGTGGGACATCTCGTGGTGGGACATCTTTCGGGTGATTCCCCCTGTGCCGAACGGGACGCGGCGCTGCTCGCCCCACCCGACGCGTACGCGGTTGTGGACAGGCGCGGCACGCTACCGCAGGTACATGGCAATAGTGCGTGGAGGCGGTGAAGACCGGCGGTTCGGGGCAGGTCAGGCGTTTCGAGATCACTAGAGTCGCGGAGTCGGGCGGCCGCGACGGAGACGCGCGGGAGTGAGCGGCGAGCAGCCGCGGCCCGACCACCTCGCGCATCTCGCGCGACACGCACGCACATTCATGGGGGAGCACATGGCAGGTTTCGGCTCTGGCAGCTTCGACGTCGACCCGGCGGTGCTCAAGGAACAGGGCGCCACATTCGGTGAGTTGGGCAAGTCCTTCAAGGCCGCCACCAAGGAACTCAAGTCCGCCCTGGAGGGCGCCGAGGGCGACTGGGGCGAGGACATCATCGGCACCTTCAGCGACATCTACGAGCCGGTGCGCGAGGGCATGTTGACGTCCATGGACCACCTCGCCGACGAACTCGACAAGATCGGCGGCAACTTGGGCGTCATGGCCACCCAGTACGAGGTGACCGAGGACGATCAGGCCCAGATCATGATCGGGCAGCAGTCGAGCCGCCCCGGCCTGGGCATGCAGTTCTGACCCGCGGAACCGCTGGCGCATACGCCATCACCCATCTCGAGAACCACCACCACACACGCACACCACGGGGGAGTGACACGGCATGGCATTGACCCTGCCCGACGAGGTCGCATGGGTCCTCGACCTGCTCGGCTACAGCTGGCCCGACGCGGACGAGGACAAGATCCACGAAGCGGCCGAGGCATGGCGGCAGTTCGCCACGGCCGTACGGGACACGCAGAACGGCGGGTCGAGCGCGGCGAGCGCCGTGCTCGGCTCGAACTCGGGTGAGGCGGCCCAGGGGTTCGAGGAGGCGTGGAAGAAGTTCTCGGGCGGTGGCGGCGGGTACCTCGACGACGCCGCGATGGCCGCCGAGATCCTCGCCTTCGCGCTCGACGCGGTCGCCGTCATCGTCGTCGCCAGCAAGATCGCGGTGATCGTGCAGCTCATCGCGCTGGCCTTCGAGATCGCGGCGGCGCAGGCGGCGGCGCCCGTGACGTTCGGGCTCTCCGAGATCGGTGCGGCCGGGGCCACGCAGGCGACCCGGCTCATCGTGCGCCGCATCCTCGACGAGCTGAAGCAGAAGCTGATCCAGCAGGTCACGCAGGCCGTGGAGCAGCAGGCGGTCAGGTCCGTCAAGGAGATGGTCGTCGACATCGTCAAGGAGGCGGCCGTCGAGGCCGGCAAGGCGGCCGGGCAGAACCTCGTGCAGCAGGGCGTGCAGACCCACTTCGGCGCGCAGGACGGCATGAAGTGGGGCGAGGCCGCGGTGGTCGGCGCGGGCACCTTCGCGTCGTCGGCCGTCAGCGGCGCGGGCGGAGCGGTCAGCGAGGCCACGGGCCAGATGGGTCCCGCGGGCAGGCTGCTCGGCGGGGCCGCGAGCGCGGGGCTCGGCACCATCGGCGAGGGCATCGGCGAAGGCGTCCACGCGACGGGCGAGGGCGTGGGCCAGGGTGCAGGGGCCGCGGCCCAGGGCATCGTGGACAGCACGGCCGAGAGCCTGCCGAAGGCCGGCCAGGCGGTCACGGACGCGCTGGACCCGTCGTCGATGGTGTCGTCGCCGGGCGAGGCGGCCCAGGGCGTGGTGGACGGTGCCGTGGAGGGCGCGACAGGAAGGGCGGGGGAGCTGGCGCAGGACGGGCTCACGCGCCTGAGGGGCGGCGACCAGTCGGCGCCTGAGACACCGGCGACGGACTCCGCTCCGGCGGCCGGCTCCGGTGGTGGCTCTGGTGGCTCTGGTGGTGGCGGAACCGGCCGGACCTCGGAAGACGCCCGCACCAGAGCCGTCTTCGGCTGACCCAACCCACGTAAAACGGACGTAAAGGGGACCCGCGCGAGCGGCATGCCCCGATATCGATCCGTGACATTGTGTGGATCCTGTCACGGCACGGCCGGTCACCTGGGAACCGCCTTGGGTGACCGTGTCAGTTGTGGCTAAAGTACTGTCGCGGCACTATCGAGAAGTGCCACCCGTGCCCCAGTTCCCCGAGGGAACCGTGAGGCGCGGGGACCGATGTCGAATTCTCATGGGGGCAAGTGGCCATGGCCGGTCAATTTAATGTCACGCACGAGGAGATGGTCGCGTTCAGCGGCCGTATCTCGCAGGTGAACGAGTCCATCCAGGGTGAGATCCAGCGACTGCAGACGGTGGTCGACTCGATCACCTCCGGCTGGAAGGGCCAGGCGGCCACTGCGTACAACAACCTGCAGAACCAGGTGAACGAGGACGCCACCGCCCTCAACCGCGTGCTGAACGAGATCAAGGAAGCGATCGACGCGACCGCGCAGAACTACCAGACGTCCGAGGACGAGCAGGCCTCGTCGATCTCGCACGTCGCCTCTGGCGCGGAGGCCTCTCCCTTCGGATGAGCCGCCCGACCGCTGACCAGGTCCGTCAGGACGTGGACAGTGGCCAGCGCGTCACCGACGCAACCCTTCTTCACCTTTCCGTCCAACATCCCCCGGGGGAGACATCATGTCCGGTCAGGTTCTGGTCAATTTCCAGACCATTTCCCAGGCTTCGCAGGACGTCAAGTCCACGGCCAGCAACGTTCGCCAGCAGCTCGACGACCTCGAGGCCGGCGTCAAGCGCATCGCTTCGACCTGGGAAGGTGCCGCCCAGGAGGGCTACCAGGCCAAGCAGAACGAGTGGGACCAGCGCGCCGCGTCCCTCCACCAGACCCTCGAGTCGATCGCCCGCGCGCTCGACACGGCCGCCCAGAACTACCAGGCGACCGAGAGCCGCAACACGAGCGTCTGGTCGTAACGCCGACGCGTAGCGTTTCCGCGTGACCGGGGGCGGCTGGTGCGAATGCACCGGCCGCCCCCGGTGCGTTTTTCGGAGTCGGTCCGGTGCGGCCGCCGATGCCTTTGCGCTTCCAACTCGCACAGCTGGAAGCGCAATTCGAGGCCGAGGCCATCGGCAGGGAAGGCACGGCCGAGCTGCTCCAGAAAGCGGCCGACGAGTGCCGCGTCAGCCAGAGGAACTCCAGGCCGATGAACAAGGAATGCCGCAGCCAGGTCGAACCGCACTTGCGGCCCGGCGAGCAACTGATCGCGGTCTGTGAGTGCGACACCAGGGGTGCCGGACCGGCCTTTGTGGCTGCGACCGCCCCCGCGGGAGTCCGCACTCGAGCGCCGGATCAAGTCCCGGCTTCCTGGCCCGGTGCAACGCTTTCTACAGCCGAGCGCCCCCGACGCCCATTCCCGTGTCGAGCGGATCACGGATGGCATCGAGCGGGTGTCGGACAGCGCCGGGTAGGCCATCGACGACGGGCTCGCGCGGGCCGCGCACGGCAAGGGAATGCACGGCGGATGGGAGAGCCAGGCCGGAAGGCTCCTGGTCGCGCACTATTCCGCCGCGTACCTGCCGGCTTCCCAACTGGCCATCGCGTTCACCGACCGCCGAGTGCTCGCCTTTGGCGACCGCGCCAAGGTGTGGCAACTCAAGAGGGCGTACGAACCTCAGTGGGAAGCGCCGCAGGCCGCCGTCGCCGGCATCCGCGCGAACCCGAAGGGGGTCGTCCAGCGGGGGCGTTTCGAGCTCCTCTTCGCCGACCAGTCGTGGATCGCGCTGGTGGCATCGGTCCCGACGCACGCCGAGCCGTTCGCGGCAGCAGTGAGCTGAATCCACCGGAGGACGGCCAGGGTCGGCGGCACGATGCGTGTGCCCTCGCGTACGGTCGCCGCCGCTCACGCCTGGTACGTGACGATGCTCCGGCGCACGAGGAAGCTCACACCGTGGTCTCCCGCGCCCCCACCGTGCCGTTCGGCTCCTTGGCCAGCACCCACCCGGCGATCGGCGCGAGTACGACCGCGAGGGACGTCCAGATCCGCCAGCCGCCGTTCACCGGCAGCAGCAGCGCGGCTGCAGCCGCCGCCGAGACCAGTAGCCCGACGAGCAGGCCCACGGGCACCGTACGGACCCAGAAGGCCCCCGGCTCGAGGAGCCGGACCCGGCGGCCGGGATCGGTCGGGACGGGACCGCGCGGTGACGCGGCGACACGGGTCGCGACCGAGCCGGGGACCCGCCCCGGCAACTGCCAGCCCTCGTCGGCCACGAAGTCCGCGGCGACCTTCGCCTTGCCACCGCCCCGCGGATCCCACAGCAGCCAGCCCGTGCTGCCGGTGAGTACGGGGACCGCCGCCGACAGCTTCGCGGCGATGGCCAGCGGAACGTCCTCACCCGCGTCGGTGCGCAACGTCAGACATGCGTAACGGCCGCTGTTCTTACCCTGCTTGTCCGTCCCCTCGACGTGCTCCGTCTGCCCGGACACCACGACCCGCAGGGCGACCCAGTCGTCCCCCACGCGCCGCCCGCCCCGAGGCCGCGACGCCACTCCGGTACCCATGCCCACAGCAGCCGCGGCTACGACGGCCCACACGACCGCGATGAGCAGAATGTTGCGATACGGCAGCGTATGCCCGGCCAGTCGAGCCTCGACGGCCGCCACGGAGATGTCACCGACCGCGCCGAGGTCGGGCCGCGACGGCACGTGGGCGACCTCGTAGGTGTCGCCCACTTCTCGTACGCCCTTGCCGTTGTACGCGCGGAACGTGGCAGCCGCCTCCTTGCCACCGTCCGCCGTCGGCAACTCGACCGTGTAGTCGGCCATCGTCGAACTCCGCGGGCTGCTCCCGGCGGCGTCCACGCGCGCGACGGAGACGACCGACAACTCCTCGATCACGTAGTCGGCTTCAGAGATCGCGGCGGCCGTCGATGAGCGTTCGGGCTGCGCGAAACCGAGAGACGCGGCGAGCACCGCCGTCGTCACCACGGCGACCGCGACCGACGTGACACGCACCCACACCCACCACGTGCCGTGCACGGTGGCCGGTACGGTGCTCGCCTGCCGCCCCGGTTCCCGCACCTCGGCAACGGCCAAGCCGTAGGCCTCCGCCCGTGAAATCCGCCGCCCGGAACGCACCTGCCCCGCGACCGCCCCCACGCACACGACGAGCACACCGAGGGCCGCCCACGTCAATACGGTTCTGACCGTCCCGGCGGGCAGAAGCAGCCAGCCACCGGTGAGGGCGACGAGCGCGACGGCCCCGGAGACGGCGACCCATCGACCGAGCCGCACCGTTCCGACACTCGTCCGCTCGAGCTGTTCGGAGGGTTCCGGCCGATCCATCCGCGTATCGCTGTCGTGCACCCGATTCCCCGTCCCCGTAAGGCATTTGTGAACCGCCGACCCTAGCGTCCGAGGCGCGTCACACGGGAATCCGGGGGGGAGGGGACCTCACCCGAACATCGGCCCGTCCCCGAGCGCCGCGACCCCCGCCCCCACGCAGACCGCCGCCAACGCCCACCGCGTCCGCCCGGCGCGCGCGAGGAGGATGCCGCAGGAGCTGATGGCGGCGCCGGCGAGGTACAGCGCGGTCCACGTTCCGGCCGCGCCGCCCTGTACGAGCCGGACCCCGGCGACCGCGACCGCGACGACGGCCGTCAGGGCGGAGATCCCCGCCGACACCCGCCGTGCCTGACGGGCGGCCCGTCTGCGGTCGGCGACGACCTTCTGCCGACCCTGACCCTGGAACCGCGTTCTCAGCGACGTAGGCGACGTGGGCGCCTTCAGCTGTCCGTCGAATTCCGAGCCATAAGTCATGTCGCGGAGCCTAAACGCCCCCGTCCCCGAGGGCGCCGCACACGACAGCTTCCCTACACACCCTGCCCAAGTCGACACCGCACGCCCACGCCCTCGCGCCCACCGTCACGGCCGTACGCACAGGTCAGGGCCGTGTGAGGAGACGATGTCGCAGGCAGGGGCCGCGCGCCCCGCACGGACCTCGCATCGACGTTCCGGGCCCCGGCCCGGCGCCGTACGATGATCGCCGCATTCGAACAGGCCCGGGCACGGTCCCCGGGCCCAACGGGGGAGCTGTCCAACGCCCATGGCACACACCGCCACCACGCCAGGCGGCGCGGCGAACATCGACATCGACGTCACCCGCGTACGCGCCACAGCCGACGACACCGCGTCCTTGGCCCGGCACACCATGAACCGCCTCGGCCACTCGCTCGACACCAGCGACGACGTCGCCGCCACCCACGAAGGCCACGGCTGGCGCAGCCCCGCCCGCCTCCAGGAGTGCGCCCGCGCGTGGGAGGACCACATGGTTTCACTCGCAAAGCGGATGGCCGAGCTGAGCGAGAAGCTGCGCGACTCCGCGGACGGTTACGACCGCGCGGACGCGGAGGCCGAATCCCGCCTCCGCACCGGTCTGCACGACCTCGGTCACGATCTCCGGAGGGCCTGAGCATGGTCGCGTACGAAGGGGTGGACTCCGCCCGGCCGAAGACCTGGGCCACCGCCGCCGACGAATGGCACGCCCTCGCGAAACACGCCCTGAGCGCATCGCAGGACCTGCGCGAGTACGGCGCCAAGCCGCTCGCCGACAACTGGACGGACGCGGTCGGCGCCACGGCGGCAGCCGAATTCGCCAAGCTGGCCGACCAGTTGGAGTCCGCGTACGACATCCTGCTCGCGGTCAATATGGTCGCGGACGGCATGACGACCACCATTGAGACCGCGCAGAGCACACTCGACGCGGCGAGGGAACTCGCGGCGCGCCACGGTCTGGAGATCGCCGCGGACGGCACGATCGCCGATCCTCCGGGAGGCGAGGCAGGCGACGCGGACACGAACGCGGATGCGAAGGCAGACGCGAAGGCAGACGCAGACAGACACCGCGCCGAGATCCAGGCCCTGATCGACCAGGCGGTCCAACAGGTCACGACGGCGGACGAGTTGGCGGCTTCCGAGTTCGCGAAACTCGCCGCCCAGACGGGTGTCACCGACCCCGACAAGGCGCTCGGCGACCTCCAGGAACACGCCTCGCACACCCAGATGCGCATGCTCGCCGCCGACATCCCCACCGGCGCCGACCCGGCCACCGCCCGCCGATGGTGGAACGGCCTCACGCCGCAGCAGCGCAAGGACATGATGCTGGCCGAACCCGTCGCGATCGCGAACCTCGACGGTGTTCCTGCCGACGTGCGCCAGGAACTGCGCGGCACCGACGGCAAGTACGACCGCGTCAAGATGGTCGAGTACGCCCTCGCCAACTGGAACAAGGCCGACCCCACCGACTTCGGCAACAACTGCGCCAACTTCGTCTCCAACGCCCTCCACCACGCCGGCATGAAGGAGAAGACCAGCTTCTGGGGCACCGCGGACGACGACACCTGGATGATCGGCCACCGCACCGGCATCGACGCCATCGACAAACGACTCGCCTACTCGGACACCTGGGCCGCGGCCGAGAACCAGCAGAACTTCCTTCTGAAGCACGGGGGTTCGGAGGTCCGACAGTCCGAGGCGAAGCCGGGGGACCTCATCTACTACGAGCAGGCGGGCGAGGCCGACACGGCGGACCGCGGCAACACCCACCACGTGGCCATCGTCACCGCGGTGATGCCGGACGGCGAGATCAAGTACACGCAGCACAACAACGAGTACCAGAACGTCAGCCTCGAGGGCCGCCTCCCCTCGACGGAGAAGAACGACGGCGACCAACACCTCCGCTTCGTCCGCCCGTCCCCGGACTGGTACTGATGCCGACCCGGCCATCCGGTGGGCGGTCCCTGCTCGCCCCACTCCTGATCCTCGCCTCGGCGGCCCTACTGGCAGCTCACTTCTCCTTCGAGGGCGACACGTACCAGCACTGCCACTACCTGGGCCCGTCGACGCGCATGTACGTGACGGCGTGGGCGGCGCCGGTGTGCGCGGTTGTGGGCGCCCTGCTGCACGTGCGCCTGCACCGCAGGCTCCCGCCTCGTCCGCCAACGTGGCAGACGCGCCTTTCCCTGGCGGCGGCCTGCACCACCCCCGTCCTCCTCCTGCTCCAACTCGCCGCCCTGTACTGGGTGTACGCGCCGGACCCCGCGGGCGGGCAGGACTGCTCGGGGCTTGTGATGCTGTGACCCGGACGGCTGACCTTCTGAGCGAGGGGCCCACTCAAGAACGCGTCAAGCAGCCGACGATCCCGACCCGAAAGCGAAGTGACACACCATGGCCGCCGACGCCCTGAACGAACTCCTGAACCGCGCGCGAGGCCCGATGGGCCCGACCATCGACATGGACTTCGGCGTGGAATCCGGCCCCCTGGCGGAACTCGGCTCGATCCTCTCCCGCACGAACGGCTTCTTTCTCTTCAACGCCGGCGTACAGGTGTTCCGAGCGGGCGACGAGGGCCTCGGCCCCGACCTCCTGTCCTGGAACGCCGCTGACACCTGGAAGGACACCTACGGCGACCTGGCCGACGACTTCTTCTGCTTCGGCCAGGACATCTTTGGCACGCAGTTCGGCATCGTCGACGGCGCGAGGGTGGTCACCTTCCACCCGGAATCCGCGGAGCGGACTGAACTGGGTGCCGGCCTGAACGACTGGGCGCAATGGCTCCTCGACGACCCTGACGTCAACGGCGCCGCGAGCTTCGCCTTCGCGTACCAGAAGGCCAACGGCGCGCTGGCCCCGTCCGAGCGCCTGGTCCCGCTCCAGTTCTTCATCACGGGCGGCAACTACGAGTTCGACAACTTCAAGGTCGCCGACGCGGCGACGGCGATGCGCATCCGCGGCCCGCTCGCTCAGCAGGTCGCCGACCTTCCGGACGGGGCGACGCTGCGACTGTGATCCCTGCTGCCGGAATTGGAACTCGCCGACCCAGGTGCGTTCCAGGAGATGCGGACGTCTCTCCGATGCTCTCGACAAGGAGCGTCATGACTTCATCCACGTTGCCGCGTGGAAGCTGTGGGGTTTGGTGCGAGTGGCCACATGCTCTCCTTTCCAACTGGATCTGCAACCTTTCGACAGGCGCCTCCCGCTCGTGGGCGCCGAACATTTCACTGGTGAGGAGGTTTTCAGTTGAGTGGACAGGGCCGTAAGGACATGTCGATCGTGCGAGCGCGCGAGGCTGTGCAGGCCGACGAGGCGTTGAGAGGCGAACATCGGGTTGGCCTGGCCGCGCGGGCCCCCGAACCGAGCTATTTGCGTCGGCCGCGGGGTCTCCGAGCGGAGCGTCGGACGTTCTGGAGTTGGTGCATGCTCCCGGTGGGTGTGACATTCGGGTTGGTCACCATGACGTGGAATCCCATCGAAGCACTGGCCGACGCCGTCACCTGGCAAGGGGAGAAGAAGCCCGGCAAGCCGTTCAACGGTGGTTGGAACTCCATGGCGGGGAGCCTGGCCAGAGCCGTCATGCCTCGGACGAAGAACGGCACCGATGTGATCATGCAGGTCACTGACCGCCGCCTACAGCTGACCTACGTTTCACGCGCCGGTACGCGCACGGGCAGGTACGGCCCGGTCGAGGTGGGCTGGTCCGCTCAACTCGGCAACGTGCGATGGATCCGGGACCGAAGCGATGTCGCGGGCGGCTGTCACGAAATCGGCTTCGTCGACGGCTCGTGGTGCTCGGTCCAGTTCATCGGCCAGGGCTGGCGACACATGGCAGACGCGTTCCCCCTCCGACTGAGCCACGTCGACCGCGTGCCGACGGGCTCGGGGGTCGCAGGGTAATGAGACTTCTCGATGGTGTGGCGGTGTCGCGCGGGCGTGAAAAATGCCTTACATACCCGGTAGTTGGGCGCTCGGACAGGCCCCGTGGCAGCTTCCGCGTGCATGGTTGTCACGTTCTTCCGAGCTCTCGACCGAACGAAGCCCAAACGCCGCATCGGGCCTGGGCGGTTGAGATCACGTCACGTCACATCGCGTCTGGGCAAGCCATCCGGGTGTGTCCCAGAACCGAGGGTGCGCCTGTATGAGTGATGCCGATGACGGACTCCGGGTGACTCGAGCTGGGGCTGGGCGAGAGCCTCTGGCGGGGTAGGACTCGAGGGAAGCTGACAGCGAGGACAGCTGTGCCTCGCGATTGTGTGCCTTATGCCCCATAAGGCGGTGTATCCGGCACGCTTGACGCGCAGTTGTGACGGGCAGCACCGAGCGGGGTGTGGGTGCCGTTCGATAGGCTAAGGGCAGGCTTGTGACAGGGGACCGGACTTATCGCCCCCAAGGTGAAGAACGGGACTAGCAGGATGAACGGGGAGGGCCAAGCGCATGGCCGGTGACGGGTACAAGGTCGATCTGAGCGCACTCGACAACGTCATCAAGAAGTTGAACGGGGTCATTGGTGACCTTGGTAAGGCGAGCGCGGACACCAAGCACAGGACGTACCTGCCGAAGGGTGCATTGGGGACCGGGTTCGACGAAGCCGAGAAGTTGACCGCCGCACACGATGAGATGAAGACCTACCTTGAGGCCGTCGTGGACCACCTTGAGTCGGTGATGGACGACTTCGGTACAAAGACGAAGAGGGCGCACGGCGCGTACCAAGACGCGGAAGCGGATACGGCGAGCTCGGTGAACGGCGCGACCACGGCGTCCGCCAGCGTGTCGTCGGGTGGTAACTCGGGTGGGGCAACTGCCGGGTCAATGGCGTGACGTACTGGACGGCCAGCGGAGGCGAAGGGGAAACGGGGCAGGGATGAGTGACAAGGGCGCGGACTACGAGTTCGTGGCGCCGATGCAGTGCTTTGCCGGCGAGAACACGACCAACTTCAAGGACCACGACATGGACACCATGAAGTCCATGGTCCAGAACTCCGACCCTGGTGCGGTTCATGAGGCCGCCCAGGGGTGGAAAGGCGTCCACGATCAGCTTGTCGAGATCAAGTCCGTCTACGAGGCGGCAGTCGCCGAGGTGCTGAAGGACTGGCACGGAACCTCGGCGGACCAGTTTCAGGCTCGGTCCAAGGTGATCTCGAAGAAGATTCACGACACCTCCACCTATGCGTCGCATGTCTCCACAGCGATGACCAGTGCGGGCAACGTGCTTGATGAGATCAAGCCCGAGGTCATGGCAATGGAGAAGCCGAGTAGCGGCAGCAGCATCGGTGACCGGCTCACCGATGGCGGCCGCGACGAAGATGGCCTCAATCGAGACATCGCGAACTCGAACGTCTCCGCTCAGCAGATCGTCGACAATCGCGAAGGCGATATGTCGGAGGGTCGCGAGGCGCAGATGAAGATGGCCGTGAAGATGGAGCAGCTGGGTGCTGCTTATAACGGCCAGACCAAGTCAATGGGGTCGTGGCAGCGCAAGCCACCGGTTGATGGCTCCGACGACTATCCGGGTGACCCCGGGGGGGTCGCTCCCGTGCCTATCGTCGCTGGTTCCGTGACGGGCCCCTCCCGGGGCGCCGGCTCCGGGAACCTGGCTCGTTCCGCTGGGACGGGGGCGCCGATCGCCGGAGCGAAGTCGCCGAAGCCGACTACAGGTGGCATCAGCGGCGGGATCGGCTCGCAGAAGCCGACGGCTGGGTCTCAGATCGGTGCGGGCAACCTCAGCTTCGGAGGGGGCTCGGGTGCTGGTACCAGCGGTATCGGGACGGGCTCGGCGGTTGGCGCTGGCAGCGGCATCGGTGGCGGAGCGGGTGCAGGCGCGGGCGGTGCTGGCGGTACGGGTATCGGCGGAGGCCTGGGTGCTGGAGCCGGCCTCGGCGCTGGTGCTGCGGGCCGTGGTGGCGCCGGTGCGATGGGCCGTGGCGGCATGGGTGCCGGCGGCGCCGGTTCCGGCGCTGCGGGCAAGGGGGCGGCGAAGGGCCTGAAGGGCAACTCGCTCGCTCGCACCAAGGGCGGCGAGATCGGCAAGTCCGTCGTGAAGCCGGGCTCCGGACAGCAGGGCGGTTCGGCTCTGCGCCAGAAGCCGAAGACCGCGACCGGCGGTGCCGGTAAGAACGCCGGACGTAATGGTCTCGCCGGACACGGCGCCCAGACGAACGGCAAGGACAAGAAGAAGCGCGAGAACGCTCGCCCGGACTACCTGGTCGAAGACGAGCAGACCTGGGCAAACGACCGCACTGTTAACCCCAAGGTCGTGGAATAGTCAGGCCTACTGGTTAAGTATGCGGTGAAGACAAGACGGGGCCCGCAGCCTTCGGGCTGTGGGCCCCGCCCTGCGAGGGAAGGTGTTACGGCATGAGCTTCACGCGAGCGCTGCGCGCGGCGGGCGCTGCAGCGGCGGCGGGAGCGCTGCTTTTCGCGGCGGCGCCGACAGCGTCGGCGGACCAGGTCAGAGACGACCAGTGGCCGCTGACGGCGTTCGCTGCCGAGAAGGTCTGGAGCGAGGCGACCGGTAAGGGCGTCACGGTTGCCGTCATCGACGGCGGCTTCAAGAAGGACCACCCTGACCTCACGGGCCAATTCCTCAAGGGGAAGGATTTCACCAGCGGGGAATCTTCGAGCGGCTCCGGACCGAGCGAGGATGATGTGCGGCATGGCACTGCGATGGCAGGCGTCATTGCTGGGCACGGCCATGGTGCGGGTGGCAAGGATGGCGTGAAGGGGCTGGCGCCCGACGCCAAGATTCTTCCCATTCAATCGATTGGTGACGACGAGACATTCTTCGCGAAGCCGATCAGGTATGCCGTGGATCATGGCGCGGATGTCATTAACATTTCCCGACAGGTGTGGAACTCGGGTGACAAATCCGCAGCGATCCAGGCGGAGCGCGAAGCAATTGCATACGCGCTGGAGCACGGAGTGCCGGTGGTCGCTGGAGCCGGAAACGACGGTAAGACCGGCGTCGAGCACTTGAACTACCCCGCCAGCGACCCAGGCGTCGTCACCGTGGGAGCCGTCGATTCGAGTGGCAACATCTGGGACAAGTCCAACTACGGACCAGAACTGATGCTCGCCGCGCCAGGCGTGAAGAACGTCGCTGCAGGTCTTGACGCTGATGGTTACGACATCAACACCGGTACTTCGGACTCGACGGCCTATACGTCCGCAGCCTTGGCCCTCCTCAAGCAGAAGTTCCCCGATCTGACCGCAGGGCAGCTGGTCAACCGCCTGGTCAAGACCGCGGCTCTCCCCGCTTCCGCAAGCGGTACGTCGCTCCCGGACGAGCACTATGGGTACGGCTTTATCAAGCCTTACTCGGCCCTCACCAAGGACATCCCGGCTGGTCCCAAGAACGGCCCGCTGAAGGTCGACGAGCTGAATTCTGCCATCGCGAAGGGGAAGGGCAGCGATGCGTCTGCCCCGTCCTCTTCGGCGCCGGACGCCGCGTCTGATTCGTCGGATTCCAGCGGCATCAGCACTGGCGTAATTGTTGGAATCGCTGTCGCGGTCCTGGTTGTGCTGGCGATTGTTGTCGTGGTGATCGTGCGCAGCCGCAAGAACAACGGTGGCGGCCCGCCGCCTCCTGGTGGCTGGGGTGGCGGGGGCCAGACTCCGTATCCCGCGCAGCAGAGCTACCCGGCGCAGCAGCCGAATCCGTACCAACAGCAGGCGCACCCTGCCCCCGGTTCGTACCCGCAAGCACCGCCTCAGCCGCCGTACGGCCAGCAGTAGTCGTTTTCCTTCCCTGAGCAGCGCAGAAGGGCCCCGCATCCGTTTCGGATGCGGGGCCCTTCTGCGTCTGTGGACCGTTCTGCCTCGTGCCTCATTCTTGCGTCGCTGGATTTCCTGGGGCGAGCTTTGCGTTCGACTCTCAGAACAAGCCGTGCCACATCTGTTCGATGATCAGGGACCACCAGTTGTTCGGGTCGGAGAGGGAGGCCGGGTCGATGGAGAGCAGGCGGGACTGGAGGTCGGTGAGGAGGGTTGCCGATACGTAGGGGTCCGTGTCGCGCATGTGGGTGCGGGTCGCGGAGAGTGTCGCCAGGGAGTGGGCGAAGGCGGTCAGGGACGAACTGACGTACTGGAGGCGGCCGTCCAGCGGCAACACCGCCCAGATCTGGCCCGTCTGCTGGTGCACCGAGATCACGTACACGCCGTCCGTGCCGAGGCGGGTGTGTGCCGCGAGGGTGGTCGAGGCCTCGGGGCTCAACTGGGTGCCCGTGCCGATGAGGTGGGTGCGTACGTCCGCGAACATGCCGCCCATGACGGGCGGGGTGCCCGGCGCGTCCGTGTCCGCCAGGAAGAAGAGCGGGACGTCCGCGGGGATTCCGGCCGTCGAGAGGGTGGTGCGGGTCGAGGGTGGGAGGGGCGCCGTGGCGAGGAGTTGGGGTGCGTAGCGGCGTACCCCTTGGTCGCCGAAGGTCTGGGTGAGCAGGGTGCCCAGGTCCGCGTCCGGCAGTGTGTGCGCGGGTGGTGCCGGGTGGGGGAGTGGGGCGCGGCAGGGCGTGGGCGGAGGCTGCTGGCCCGCGAGTTGGGCCATCAACTGGGCGTGGGACGTGAGTGCGGCGATGCCCTCCGCGCGGGAGGCCGGGTCCCAGCCGTAGGGGTGGGCGTGCGACTGGGAGGCGTTCGGGAAGGCGGACGACAGGAGGTTCGCCGTGTAGCCGCCGGGGAAGTAGCCGGGGCTCAGGTCGGTGTGGATCGCCACGACGTTGTTCGCCGGCACGCCCAGCCGGTTGAGCTCCGCCATGCCTCGATACTCCGCCGGGGGTTGGCCCGGGGCGGAGGTGGCCGTCGCGTATGCCTCCTGGCCCGTGCGGGGGTCGACGTACGTGAACACGGCGGTGTTGCCGGGGCCGGTGGCGGGGCGGGGTGCCGCGGAGGGGCCGGAGGGCGTCGCCGTCGCCGCGAGGGGGACGCCGTCCGGGACGGTGGGTGTGGGTGTGGGTGTGGGTGTGGCGGGAGCGGGGGCCGGCGCCGGGGAGCGGGGTGCTGGTGTCGTCGTGGGTGGTTGTGTGTGGCCGAGGGCCTGGGCGTATGGCGTGAGGCCGTCCTCGGCGAAGGCCTCCGAGAGCAGGTGGGCGCGCTGCGGTGGGGTTGCCTGCGAACGGGTCAGCAGCGGGGCGATGCGCAGGTACGTGCGGCCCGGGGCGGGGAGTTCGGGGGACCCTGACGCGGCGGTCTCTTCGACTGCCGCCCGCAGCGTCACCGGGTCCGCGTGGACCAGGAACCACGGGTCCTTGAGGAGGCGTGGCAGGTGGCCCGCGCCCAGGAGGTGGCCGATGACGCCGTCCCGTACGTAGGGGTCGGCATGGTCCCAGCCCTCGCCCGGGACCCGTTCCAGCAGCTCCATCGCGAGGCAGAGGTGGGCGGCGCGTACGTCGGGCAGGGTGGTGCGGAGGGCCTCGGCGAGGGCCGGGTGGGCGAGGGAAATGCGGGTGGGGGCGCTCGGTTCGCCTGATGTGTGCGTCTGCGGTTCCGGCGTCGTGATGAAGGGGGCCGCCAGTTGTCTGCCCGCCGCGATCTCCGACGACAGGTCGCGGGCGGCGAGTGCCGAGGCCAGGGGTGCCCACAGGGGCAGCGGCAGGCCCTCGTCCTCCGCGAGCGCGAGTGGCGCCAGCATCGCGCGCAGCGTGCCGGGGTCGGCGCCGAGGCGATGCGCGTGCATGTCGACGGCTTCGGTCGGGTCGGAGGGGAAGTGGGCCGGGTTGGGCGGGGCCTCGGGGGCCAGCAGGTGCGCGTTGACGGCCAGTTCGGCGGTGAGGCGGCTGCCGCCCCGGCCGGCCCCAGCGCGCGCCGTGATGCCCTGCGCCAGCCACAGCCGCATCTGCGGGTCCTCCGTGAACGGCAGTCGGGGCGCCCCGAAGTTCGGGTCGAGCGCCGTCTGCACCTGGAGGAGCAGGCCCTGCGGGTCGGCGTGCTCCGGCGCGTCGAGGTCGATGACCTGCGCCGTCCCGGCGGGCAGCGCGGCCGCGATGTCGGCTGCCACCGCGCGCGGGACCTCGGCGAGCAGCCGTACGGACGGAATTCCGGCCAGTGGCAGCAGCAGCTCGCGGGCCATCCGCTCGGGCCCGCGCCCCGACCGTACGGGGCCCGCCCTGTCCACATCAGGTACGACGATCACGCGTTCGGTGCCGACCGTGGCCAGGGCCTCGTACACCTCGGCGTCGCGCGTGGCGTCGATGCCGTAGTGGTCGGCGAGCAGCCACAGCAGTTGGGCGGGCGTGCGGTCGGCGGCGCTCGGCACCGCGGGCGCGGGCAGCGGCGGCGGAACGGTCCACGGGTCCAGGCGCGCGAGGTCGATCCGCTCGCGGTGGCCCGGGTCGCACAGCATCAGGAAACCGGTCAGCAGGCGCGAACTCCCGCAGCCCGGCGACCCGGTGAGCAGCGCCACGCGCGGCACGCCCTGAGCGGACGCCCGCCACGCGGCCAGCGCGCGCAGGGCGGAGGCCCGGCCGCCGATGAACGGGTGCGGCTCGTGGGCGACGTGCGAGTGCGGTGCCGCTCCCATCTGGCTGCTTTGCGCGGTCACGTGTCTCCCTGGTGCTGAGCGTGGTGCTTCTTACGTATGTGCTGTGTGCGCTGGTCGCGGTGACCGTCGTGGCGTCGTGATCACGTGCTTCGTCACTTTATCGGCGGGGACTGACAACGGGGCGAGAGCGAGCGGAGGGGGTGTGCTGCCGTGCGGGTGACTGACTAAACTCCGGTTTTCGATGTGCCAGTTGGGCACGGAGGGCGACACGGGGGAGATGCCGCCATGGCGATGATGCTGCCGGACGAGCTGGCCTGGTTGTTGGAGATGCTGGGCTTCGACTGGCCCACCGCCAACGAGGACCACATGATGCAGTGCGCCCAGACCTGGCGGGACTTCGGGGCGCAGGTCGGCGACATCCAGGCTGCGGCGATGCAGTCGGCCGGCAACGTCACCTCGGAGAACTACGGCGAGTCCATCGACGCGTTCGTCGAGAAGTGGGACAACTTCGCGGGCGGTTCCGGTTACCTCGACGACGCCCGGCAGGCCGCCGAGGTCATCGCGGGCGTCTTCGACGTCGCGGCGATGCTGATCATCGGCATGAAGATCGCGGTCATCGTCCAGTTGATCGTGCTGGCGATCCAGATCGCGGTCGCGGCGGCGACGGCCGTGGTCACGTTCGGCCTGTCCGGGGTGGCGTCGGCGGCGATGACGCAGGTCTCCCGGATCGCCATCCGCAAGATCCTGAAGGAGGCCGCGCAGGCGCTCCTTGAGGCGGCCCTCGAGGCGGTGAAGGAACCGTTCGTCTCCGCGTTGGAGGAGATGTCCAAGGACCTCGTCGCGCAGACGGTCAACCAGAACTTCGGCGCGCAGGACGGCTACAACCTCGGGCGCACCGCCGATGCGGGCAAGACGGCCGTCAAGGACGGGTTCGACAACTTCGGCTCCACGCTGGGGGAGTCGTTGCGGGACGGGGCGGGTGGCCGGGCCGGGCATCATGCGCGGAGTGGGCTGGACAGTGCGGCGGGGAATTCGTCGTCATCGGATTCGTCCACGTCCTCGTCGTCCTCGTCCTCGTCCTCGTCCTCGTCGTCATCGGATTCGTCGAGGGGCGGAGGCGATGGAGGGACGGGCTCGAGTGGTTCGAGCGGTTCCAGTGGTTCCAGTTCTGGTTCGAATGGCTCGGATTCCGGTTCCGGTTCGAGTTCTGGTTCCGACTCCGGTTCCTCGCCCTCTGGTTCGGAATCGAGTTCGGGTTCGGGCTCTACGGGGACTGGCGGCAGCCCAAGTTCCGGCCCCAGCCACAGTGCAGGCGCCTCGGGCTCGGCGGGCGTCGGGCACGCCGCCTCGGGCGGAACGGGAGTCGGCGCCCACGCCAACGTAGGCAATGACGGAGCCTCCGCATCCGTTTCCGCTACGGCACCGGGGGCCGACCGGCCGCTGACCCCGTTCGACGCGGGCTACAACGACCAGCCGCAGGCGAGCACGCCGGACGCCTCGAACAGCGGCGGCACCCCGGACA
The DNA here is from genome assembly GCF_052245995.1 of Streptomyces sp. SDT5-1. NCBI lineage: Bacteria > Bacillati > Actinomycetota > Actinomycetes > Kitasatosporales > Streptomycetaceae > Streptomyces > Streptomyces sp. SDT5-1. Next base: position 6,049,542 of record NZ_CM125963.1, read on the forward strand.
CCTCCGCCCCCACCCACCACCAGGGCAACGACCACGCCACCCCCGCGGCCGCCTCGATCGACCACGGCACCCCTGACACGTCCTCCGCCGTCCCCCACGCGCGCGTGGACGCCGACGTCAACACGCCTACCGCGACGCCCACCCCGGACCCAGCGCCGTCGACGCAGCACGACCCGGTCGCACAGGGCATCAACACGGCCACCGAGAGCGCCGCCCCCGCCCACGACGGCAACGGCCCCCTCTCGCAGTCCCCCGCCCACGACCCGTCGACCGCCACGGATCCCCGTACGCAGGCGCAGCAGCCCACGACGCCGACGACCCCGGCGGGCACCCCCACGCCCACCGACACGTCGTCGCCCACGACGCACACCCCCGGCACCCCGGGCTCCATACCCGGCGCCGCCACGCACACGGGCACGAGCACGGCCACGAGCACCGGCTCCGACACGACGTCGCACGCGCGTACGTCCACCCCCACGTTCCACTCGCAGAGCGTGTCGGCCACGGAAACCCACACCACCCCCAGCCGCCCCGCGCACACCCCGACCCCCACGAACACCGATCCGAACCAGTCGACGCCGGCCCAGAACCAGGCCCCGCACACCGGCCCCGCCCCGGCCACCGCCACGCCCACGCCGAACGCGACGACGCCGTCCCCCGGCCCGACCCGCCAGGCCCCGCCTCAGGCCACCCCCACGACTCCCACAACCCCCAACCCCCGTACGACACCCCCTCGTACAGACGCTCCCCGTACCGACACCCCTCGTACGGACATCCCCCGACGCCAGCCCTCGCACCCGGCCCCCACGCAGCCCTCCACCCCGTCGCCGAACATCCCCTCCCAGCCGTCGCCCGCCACCCCGCAGCGCCCCACCCCCACGGAGACCCACAACCCGACGGCCGCCCAGGCACCCACACCCGCCCCGGTCGGCGTCTACGCGGTCCCGACCCCCGCCGCGAACCCGGCGCCGAACAACAACCCCAACTCCCAGAACCACGGTTCGAACCCGCCCGGTACGCCGCCGTCCGCGGCGCCCACCCCGTCGCAGCCCGCCCCGCTCTCGCAGGGCCAGAGCCTCCAGCAGATCCGCGACAGCCTCAACCACGCCCCGTACGGCCTGCTGCCGCCGGACCCGGCCGACCAGCAGGCGCTGGTGAACGCCGTGCCGCGGAACCCGGACGGGACGCCGCAGCGGCACCCGGATCCGTTCGGCCAGTGGGCGCAGTTGCAGAACGACGGCGGCTTCCAGCAGCCCGGGCGCTCCAACAACTGCCTGGACAACGCCCGCGCCGCGCTCTCCACCTGGTTCGGCAACCCCCAGGTCGCGGCGCCGCGCACCCCGGACACCAACCCGGACGGCTCGCTCGACACGATGTCGCCCGAGCGCGACTCGTACAACAACCTCGACGCGTGGGCCGGCCGCCCGCAGATCTGGGCCGGCGCCGACCACCCCAACCCGTACGCGCGAATAGCCCAGCACCTCCAGGAGGCGGGCCCCGGCTCGGCGGCCGTCGTGGGCGTCCAGTGGCCGGGCGGCGGCGGTCACGCCTTCAACGTCTACAACCACAACGGCCAGATCGTCTGGGCCGACCACCAGACCGGCGAAATCAGCCCCAACCCCATCCACACCGGCGCGGCGGGCGTCCGCTACGTCCCGTTCGACGCCAACGGCCAGACGATGGACGCGCCGTGGGAGAAGAAGCAGGACGAGGGGGCCGAGGCGCAAGCCAATCAGAAGGATGAAGCCAACCCAGATCACGAGCACATAACCCAGGAACAGGCCAGCATGTCTAGCGTCCCGATTGGCACGCCCGGGACTGATGGTGCAGCTCGTTCTGGAGCCCTGCTCGGTGAAGGGCCTTTGGCAGGGGCGGAGCAGGCTCCTTCGTACGGTGCGGCGGGCGACAAGCAGAACTCTCAGGACGACTCAAGCGCTGAGGAAGCTCCGAAGAAGCCGAAACGTAAGGGAGCACTTCCTTTGGAGCCCGAGGGGAGTGGCTCGACTCCCTTCGGCGAAGGCCAACCTGGCCAGGGGAGTCACGCGCATTACAGCATGCTGCCAGAGGAATCACAGGACGCACTGCGTGAAAGTCATGAAGTCACGCAGATAGACAGCGAGCGCACTCATCAGGAGCTTCAGAGGTGGCTGGATGACGGCTCTCTGGCTCGCGTCCTTGATGTGTCGTCTCGTGAAAACGGCAACACGGGTTCGTACACGCACAGGGAACTTGCGGAGGCTCTACCTGGGTTCGATTCCTTGTCGCCGTCCGAGCGGGGAGAAGTGGTGGCGACTCTGGCTCGATTGAGCCTGGACTTCCATCGGGAAAATGCGGTGGGTCACAATTCCTTCGGGGTCGACCCTGAGCTTTTGAACCCTCCCTATGCGAACCCGCCGTCCACGCTCCCACAGCAGAATGACATATCGCGCGGGGTGCATTACCACGCGCAAGCCGACATGTTTGGCACCCGGAATGGAAGCAAGCTGAGCCCCAGTCGGCAGGCCTTTGAACATGCGCAAGGGAAGTACGGCGAAGACGTAGTTCAGCACATGCGTGCTACGGAAGGAGGGGGGAGCAGCGGGAATCGGCCAGACTTCACGGCGCGAAACTATGCTGTTGTCGAGGTTTTTGATCCGAGCGACAATCAAACGTACTACCTAGTCGATAGCTCGATCCCTCAACAAACTCCTGATGAGGCGCATTCAGAGCCCCACCTCGGAAACTATCTGGATTTGGTCAACTCTCACCGTCAGGCGGCCGGACAGGAACCGGTTTCGGCGCGAAATCTTTACACGGAACGCGAGCCCTGTGGAGACCGGTCCGGGAAGCCGCGCGCTGACTGTTCAGGGTACATTCATGATGCGGAAGTTTTTGAAGGTGTTCCGGTCGGATACGCCACAGGGTTCCGCAGGGGGAGCCTTGAAGACGGGGCGGAAGTCAAGAAAAGTCAGGTTCAACGTAGCTTTAGTCGCGATTTTCAAGCGAACCTGAACCGGAAAATTGAGATCTGGATGGAGCTTGCCATACAGAGGCAGGGAGGGGCGGCTGCTGTGGAAGGCCCAGGCCAATAGCCCTCTGGCCGGGACGGTGGTGCGGGTACGTATGATGCGAGCCCCACCGCTCGCAACAAGGAGTGTCTGTGCGTATCGATTGTTCGGGGTTGACGGCCGACGAAGTGTTGTCTGCTGTGGCGGGCGTTGTGGCTGCCTCGGACGAAAGGGTGCAGGACGTCGCCGAGTTGGTGAACGTTGACCATGCTGGTCCACTGTTCACCACGACCGAGCCGGCACGGATCGCGGAGTCCGTCCCTTTGGCGGTGCAGCGGGAGTTTGGTCTGCAGACGCGCGTTGTGATTGCCGAGGCCGAACTCGCCCCTGTCGTTCGTGTGCCGACGGTTACAGATGTTGCGCCGGTGGTAGTCGAGACACTTGTCGCAGCCACAGGGGCACTGGAGCGCGACGCGGTAAGTCTTGCGGTCTGGCAGTGCGTTGCTCAGGCCGTACTTGATCGCGAAGTGCCTGTCTCAACACTGCGGGCGTTGGCGAATGCCTGGCCCGAAGTCCTCGTGCTCGAAGCTCCTGACGACGGCTCCGGACTGGAAACGGTGCGGTTCGTCAACCGTGCCGCGCATCGTCTGATCCGCGCCTCCCACCCCATACCCGTGGCCGCTCAACAGGCCATCACCACCGCCCTGTTGGAACTCCACGCACGCCGGCCGGACACCCTCTACACGACATGGGCCCTCCCAACGCACGTGGCGCTCGCAGACGACATCGAGGGCCTGTTGCGCGAGCCCGCTCTCCTTGCCACTGTCCACTGGTACGGACTGTGGTCCGCCCTGGCGACGGCGTATCCAAATGGTGTCCCCGGCGGCGGCACCGCCGCTGACGTGCACTTCCTGCACGCCCAAGGCGTGCGGCCGGGAACCCAGGGGGAGTGGGTCGCGTGGCTGCACCATGCCGCTGTCTCGCGGGGGGATCGCGCGATGGCGGACGCGCTGGTCGGGGCGGTGACGGCACCGCTGCCGTGGCGCACGATCTGGTCGCGTTGGCGGCTGCCGGGCGGCCCACTCGTGGCGTATCCGGGGCGTGTGGGTGTGCAGGAGATACGAGCCGACGCTGACGCCGATGGTCGCCCGCTGGTGGCGGAGTGGCGTGAGACCGCAGAGGCGTCGCCGGGCGAGACCGCGGCCGACAGCGGTGGCGCCGTGCGATACGTGTACGAGCGGTGGCGCCGGGATGCGTGGACGGGCCGGCCGGTCGACGGCCCCACCCGGGTCGTCAGCGCGTGGCCGAAGCGGAGCGCGGGGCATCCCGCCGCCGAGGTCTCCTACGCCTCCAACCATCGCGGCGCATGGCAGCGGTCCCCGCGTGAGCCCGCAACGGATGTGCCCAGGATGCCCGAAGCGGTCCGCCAAGCCGTGCGCCTGTCCCGGGACGCGGACGGCGCCGAACTGTGGGCCTTCGCCGGGTACGGGGGCCAGTTCGCCGCGCTCGTCGACCCGAAGGCCGTCGAGTCGCTTCCTCGGAGCCGAAGCCCCTGGACGGAACTCTTCCTCCCGGGCCCGCTCACCAGCGCCGCCCTCTGGCCGCTCCCCGCCGACATCCCTCGTACGGATGACGAGGTCACCCGCGACCGCCTGGAACGTGCCGACGCCTTCCGCGAGGGAGCGTGCCGTCCGATCGCGCCCGCCTCCGTGCCCGACCTCTTGACCCACGAGCCGTCCCGCCGGTTCCTCACCGAGATCGGCTGGCCGCACACCCGTGTCATCGGTGGCTTGTACGCCCCCGACCTGGAACAGCAGCCGCTGACTCCATCCCCTGATCATCCGGGGATGGTCGAAGGGCTCGGTCAACTGGCGTCCTGGACGCTGTACCTCGACGGATCGAGCGGCGTGGTCCATGTCGTCGACGACGGTGAGCTGGTGCCGGTGGCGAGCAGCCTGCCGCGACTGTTGGCGCTGGTCCTCCTCGACCACCTGGTCCTGAGCACGTCGCTGACGAGCTCGGAGCTGGAGTCGGAGGTCCTGTCCGACAGTGTCCCGGCGTGGTTCGCGGCTCTGGATCCCCTCGCAGCGGATTCGCCTGCCTGGGAGGGAATTTTCGAGGATCTCGAGTACGAGTCCGAGGACTACGCGACGCTCCTCGACGAACTCGATGCCTCGGCGCCGAGGTGACGGGTGAGGTGAACGAGGCCATTCGCGAGAGCGTCATCGTGGACGCGGCCGCCGAGCGGATTGCGGCGTGACAGCAAGGCGACGAGTCGTTCGTCGCCGAGCTGATGGGGTCTCCCGGCTAGGGGCGTACGGAGGTCCTCCGGCGGTCGCGGGCGCTGCTGCCCCGGGCCGTATGGGTCGACGCCACGGGACTCAACGCGCGCGAACTGCTGCAACAGGCGCGCGAAGGGCTGGAGCGCGTGGTGTCGGCGGGGGCGACGGCCTCCGGTCGTGCTCGCCGCTCAGGGGCAGACACTGGCTCGGGCGGGCGCGTACGGCTGCCCGCAGGCCGTGCTTGACTGCCTGCAACGCGAGATCGTCGGGCGCGCGCGTTGACTGTTGTGGAAGTGGGCTGGTGCGACCGGTGGTTCGTGTCCCGGCCGAGGCTGGAGGCCGAGACGCCCCAGCGGCGGCTCGACGAGCGTTCCTCCGACCCAACTGCGGGAGTGGGCGCTCCAGGCGCTCACCTCGCGCAGTCGTCCGCGGCCACCGTCGAGGTGTGGCGGCACCTGTCCCGTCTCCTCAACGGCGGCGACCTGGAACTGCCCCTGGACGCCCCGGAGGTCTCGCGCTCCGACGACGGCGGTCGCGTGTGGTTCGGTGACTGGTCGCGGCGAGATGAACTGGCGGCCACCGTGGATCGTAGCCACGCCCGTCGCGTCCATACCGAGATGCCCCCGGCGACGACTGGGCCCCGAGTGGCACAGGGGCAAGTGGAACGTCGACTACCAGGCCCCTCATCTCGTGGCAGAGAATCTGGACGTCTTCGTTCGCCTCGTCACCACCTGGGCCGCCATCGGCGGCCACTTCCCGATGGCGTACACCCGGAGCGAAGTCTTCGGCCTGCGCAGCACATTGGAGGGCAGCCTCCGCGATTTCACCCCGCATGCCGCGTACAGCTGGTGGACTGAGTGTCTTCAAGAAGTGCTGTAACCGGCGTGCGCCCCGCCACGTCTGAATCAACGAAGCCCAACCGTCAACGACCTCGGAACGGAGCCCCCGTGTCCCTTCCCACCCTGTCCGCCCCCGACGCCGTCATCGCCCACCTCCGCACCCCCACCAAGGAGTGGGTGGAGGCCTGCACCGGTGAGGTGGGGACCTTGTTTCCGCGGATCGACATCGAGGGCGGTGGCTATCAGGGGAAGGGCGGCGACGTCGGGTGGAGCCCCGAGCCCGCCGAGATCTTCGCCGGGCACTATGGCAAGGATGACGAGGTTCCCGAGTCCTGCGACTGCATCGGCGTGTACGGCAGCGAGTACCACCTGATGGAGATGCCGAGCGGCGAGATCGCGGTCTACGACCCCAACGGCTGGGACCACGCCTCCGGCATGGCCTCCGCGCGCGAGTTCGCCTCCGCCGCGCATGCCGGCGCCGCCGTCGCGCTGCTCGCCGCCGTCGTACGGGATCTGGATCAGGCCGACGGCATCGAGGACGACGACGAGCGGGCGGAGGCGCTGGAGACGGGGCTCGAGGAGCTCGGTGAGTTCGTCGGGGCGCTGCCGGACGATGTCGGTGGAGCGCATTTCTGGGAGGCCGCCACCGAGAGTCTCGCCGATCACTACGAGCCCTAGAGGCCCCGCCAAGGGTGCCCGACAATCGTCTCTACCTGGGCCCCACCCGGCTCAGGATGAGCCCCCACCCCCTCGTCGGCTAGGGTCGCGGGCATGACACGTACGGGTGGAGACAGCAGCGGTCTGCAGTGGGAGGCGGACTTCTCGCGGAAGTGGGAGACCGAGCTTCCGCCGGAGGAGCGCGCGCTCGCCGAGGAGCGGGAGCGGGTCGCGGGGCTCGAGCGGAGCGAACGGCGGCGGGGGATCGTCTGTGCCGCCGTCTTCCTCCTCGCCGCCGTCGCCGCGCTCGTCGGGCAGGCCGTCGGCAGCGCAGGTGCGGTGGCGATCGGGGCCAACGGTCTCGGTGTCCTCGGCGCCTGCGGCGCGCTCTGGCTCGCCGTGCGCGGGGCGGGCGGCATGGGCCGTCAGGGGCTGTGGGTGATGGTCGGATCGCTTCTGGTCATCGGGGTGGGGCAGGCCTTCTGACCAGGCCAGGACCGGCCCCGTCCGTCACGTCATCTTGTGCATGCTGGAGATCGTCCCGCCGTTGCCCGCGGCGAAGTTGATGTCGTTCTTCTCCTGGCGGATGAGTTCCTCGTTGAAGGACTCGTTCTCGTCGTGGTTCTTGGCCATCGCGCCGAGCGCGCCGCCGATGTTCGTCAGCTCCTGCGCGAGGTGCTGCATCGACTCGAACATGCCGGTCTGCAGGCCTTCGTAGGCGATGCCGAACTTCTCGCCGATCTCGTCGTCGCCCCACGGCGGCATGTCCGCCTTGTCGGCGAAGCTGGTCAGGCCCTGGACGAAGCCGTCGACCTGGCCCTTCTGCGGGGCCGGAGCCTCGCCGCTGGTGGGGGCGCAGGCGTTGACGGAGGCCAGGCCGTTCTGGAGCGAGGCGGCCGCCCGGGCGAACGCGGCGCCGAGGTCCTGGAAGTTCGTGCCTTCCCGGGCCAGGGACGTCGTATTGGTACCGAATCCTTCGCGGGGCATCGGGACTCCTCTCGGAACGGGCGGGTGGTCAGCGGGTCAGAACAGGCCGTGCCACATCTGCTCGACGACGACCGACCACCAGTTGCCGGCGTCGTCGAAGCACGTGGGGTCGAGCGCGAGGAGGCGGGCCTGGAGGTCGGCGACCGTCGACCCCGCCTCGTACGGGTTCATGCCCAGCATGAGGTCGCGCGTGGCGGCGAGCGTGGCCAGGCAGTGCGCGAGGGCGGCCACCGACGCGTTGACGTAACGGCCGCTGCCCGTCGCCGGGTTGGCCGCCCATACGGTGCCGGCCTCCTGCTGCACCGTGATCACGTACTGGCCGTCCGTGCCGATGCGGGTGTGCCCGGCGAGGATGTCGGCGGCAGCGGGGGACAGCTCGGCCCCGAGCTCGCGCAGGTGCGTCGCCGCGTCCACGAAGAGGCCGCCGCGCGGCGCGTTCTCCGGCCGGTCCGCCGTGAAGAAGAAGCGGACGTCGGCCGGGAGGCCAGGGCTCTGCAGAGCTGTGCGCGCGGAGTCGGGGAGCGCGGCCGAGGCGAGCAGTTCCGCCTCGTAGCGCTGCACCGGGAGGTTCCCCGGGAGTTCGGCGGGCAGCGTCGGTGCGGAGGTCGGCGGTGCGGGCAGCGGTATGCGGTGCGGGCGCGGCGGCGGCGCCTGGCCCGCCAGCCGCGCCATCGACTCCACCTGCGCCGTCAGCGCGGCGACCCCCTCGGCCCGCTCGGCCGGGTCCGCGCCGTACGGGTGGCTGGAGGAGAGCGCCGCGTTCGGGAAACCGGCCCTGAGCGCGTTCAGCGTGTAGCCGCCCGGCAGGGAACTGGGGCTGAGGTCCGTGTGGACCGCCACCACGTTGCTCGCGGGCACCTCCGCGGCGCGCAGGTCCGCCCACCCCTGGTACTCGACGTGCGGCAGGCCCGGGGCCGAGACGCGCGTCAGGTACGTCTCCTCGCCGGTGCGCGGGTCGACGTACGTGAACACCGCGGTGTTGCCGGGGCCGGTGGCCGCGGGGGTGCCGCCGCCGTCCGACTGCGCTGCGTGCCGTTCGTCCTGGTCGTGCGTGGTCACGGCTGGGTCTCCATCGGACGGGGGTGGGGGACGGTCGGGGAAGGTGTCGAGGCTAGTCGACCGCCCTGCTCGGAGAACTCGGGGCGGGCCCGAAGGACCTGCGCGTACTCGGACAGCCCGTCCTGGTCGAACGCCGCGGCAAGATCCCGCAGCGCGGCACCCCGGCCGCCGATCAACGGATGCGGCTCGTGGGCGGCGTGACCGCCCGCACCGCCCGTCCCCTCGTGTTCCCCCATGCCCCGTCTCCCCCGGAATTCGCGTGGCGCACGCCCGTCCCACCAGCGTGCTGATCACTGCCGACAAAGTCTAGTGCGGCCCACTGACAACCCGGCGGAGAAGCCCGCCTAGCCCTGTCCGACCGTCCGCCGGTACAGGCTGATCGCCGAGTCCGGCGGGAAGTTCGGGACGTACATCGTCGAGCCGTCCGTCTTCGAGATCACGAGGTGGCTGCCGCCGTAGGAGGGCGGCTCGGTCGGCGGGAACGTGGCGTAGATCAGGAAGCCCAGGTCGAACTCCTGGACGTTGAGCGTCGCCGGCGTCCCGTCCGCGCACAGCGGCTGGAACGTCGTCCGGGCGATCGCGAGCGCCTCGTCGGCGGTGCGCGGTGCGGTGGTCAACTTCCGTCTCCTCCGGTCGTATTGCGCGAACGGCGCCGGGGATCGGATGAAACCGAACCCCGGCGCCGTACCGTACACAGGTCACACGGACGCGAGCACTCCGTGCGTCAGCTGCTGCGCATCGGCAGCCACGCCGTCTGCACGAGCTGCGCGCCGCCCTTGCGGGTGACGAGCATGCCTCGGCCGGGCGGCAGCTTCTGCGGCTTGAGCGGGCCGAAGATCTGGCCCTCCGCCGGGTCGCCGGACAGGATCAGACCCGTCGCGCCGAGCTCCTTCATGCGCTGCATGACCGGCTCGAAGGACTGCCGCGCCGCACCCGAGGACGAGCGCGCCACGATGATGCGCAGGCCCAGGTCGCGGGCGAACGGCAGGTACTCGAGCAGCGGGTTGAGCGGGTTGCCGGAGCTGGTGGCCACCAGGTCGTAGTCGTCGACGATGACGAACGCGTCCGGAAGGTCGTACCAGGAGCGGTTGCGCAGCTGCTCCGGAGTGACGTCCGGGCCGGGCATACGGCGGCCCATGGAACCGGCGAGGCCCGTGATGACCTCCTGGAGCTGCGGACCCGAAGCGCAGTACTTGTAGACGTGCGAGTCGGGCATCTCGCCCAGGTGCGCGCGCCGGTAGTCGCCCACCACGATGAGCGCCTTGTCGGTCGCGTACCGCTCGGAGATCTGCTTGGCGACCATGCGCAGGACCGCGGACTTGCCGGACTCGGACTCGCCGTAGACCACCATCAGCGGGTCGTTCTCGAAGTCGATGAACGACGGCGAGAGCGTCGTCTCGTCGACACCGATCGCGATACCGCGCTCCGGGAAGTCGTTGCCCTTGGGGACCTCGCTGATGTGCAGCTTGGTCGGCAGCATCCGCACCGGCGGGGCCGCCGGGCCCTGCCAGTGCTCGGAGATCGACGACACCATGTGCTCGATGGCCTGGCCGAGCGTCGACACGTCGGAGGCGGCGTCGATGCGGGGGAGCGCCGACAGCGAGTTGAGCTTGTCGGGCGTCAGACCGCGACCGGGCATGCCGAGCGGCACGGCCTCCATCTTCTTGCGGTCGAACTCCGACTCCATCGGGTCACCGAGCTTGAGCTCCACACGGTTGAGGAGCTGGTCGCGCAGGGCGGGCCTGACCTCGGTGTAGCGGGCGGAGCCGATGATGAGGTGGACACCGAAGCCGAGACCGCGCGACGCCAGGTCGAGGATGACCGGGTCCAGCTGCTCGTAGTCGGTCTTGAACGCGGCCCAGCCGTCGATGATGAGGAAGACGTCGCCCCACCGCTGGTCCGGGTACTGGCCCGCGGCGCGCCGGGACCGGTACGTGCCGATGGAGTCGATGTTGTTGGCGCGGAAGAACTCCTCGCGCTCGTTGAGGATGCCGCGCACCTCGGCGACCGTACGGCGCACCTTCTCGGAGTCGAGGCGCGACGCGACGCCGCCGACGTGCGGCAGCCCCTCCATCGCGAGCATGCCGCCGCCACCGAAGTCCAGGCAGTAGAACTGCACTTCGGACGGGGTGTGGGTGAGCGCGAACGACGTCATGACCGAACGGATCAGCGTCGACTTGCCGGACTGCGGACCACCGACCACGAGACCGTGACCGGCCGAACCGGAGAAGTCCAGGTACTGGATGTCGCGCCGCTGCTCGAACGGCTTGTCGACGAGGGCCATCGGCACGACGAGCTTGCCGAGCGCCGGGTAGTCCGGCGCGTGCAGACCGCGCTCCGCCGTCGCCGACAGCGGGGGCAGCAGCGAGTCCACCGAGGGGGACTCCTCCAGCGGCGGCAGCCACACCTGGTGGGCGGGCGGGCCCTGGCCGACCATGCGGGCCACGATCACGTCGAGGACGGTGTCCGCGAGCGCGTCGTCCACCTGGTCGGGCACGACCTCGGGCTCCGGCTCGTGGATGATCTGCTCGGCGACCGGCGCGGCCGTGAAGAGCACCGGCTGCCGGTGGGTGCGCGAACCGCCGCCACCGGAACCGCCGGCGCGGTACACGCCACCGACGTAGGCCGCCTTGAACTGGATCATCGTCTCGGTGTCGTACTTGAGGATGCCCGAGCCGGGGACGTTCGGCAGGTGGTACGCGTCGGGGACACCGATCGCCGTACGGGACTCGGCGGCCGAGAACGTACGCAGACCGATGCGGTACGACAGGAAGGTGTCCAGGCCGCGCAGCTTGCCCTCTTCGAGGCGCTGCGAGGCGAGCAGCATGTGCACACCCATGGATCGGCCGATGCGGCCGATCTGGATGAACATGTCGATGAAGTCGGGCCGCGCGGTGAGGAGCTCGGAGAACTCGTCGAGCACCATGACGAGGGAGGGCAGCGGGTCCAGCGGGGCGCCGGCCGCGCGGGCCTTCTCGTAGTCGGTGATGTTCGCGTAGTTGCCCGCGGAGCGGAGCAGCTCCTGGCGGCGCTGGAGCTCACCGGTGATCGAGTCGCGCATGCGGTCGATCAGCGTGAGGTCGTCGGCCAGGTTGGTGATCACGGCGGCGACGTGCGGGAGTTCGGACATGCCCGCGAAGGTCGCGCCGCCCTTGAAGTCCGCGAGGATGAAGTTCAGCGTCTCCGAGGAGTGCGTCACCGAGAGGGCGAGCACGAGCGTGCGGAGCACCTCGGACTTACCGGAACCGGTGGCGCCGACGCACAGGCCGTGCGGGCCCATGCCCTCCTGGGAGGCCTCCTTGATGTCGAGCATGACGGGCTGGCCGTCGCGGTCGACACCGAGCGGCACACGCAGCCGCTCGTGCAGGGTGCGGGGCCGCCAGGTGCGCCCGACGTCCACCGAACCCGCGTCGCCGATGCCCATGAGCTCGGTGAAGTCCAGGTTGGCGAGGAGCGGTTCGTCGCCGTCGGCCGAACCGGCGCGCAGCGGCGCGAGCTGGCGGGCGAGCGCCTCGGCCTCGGTGAGCGACAGGGTGTCGCAGACGCCGGTGTACTGCGTGCCGCCCTGCGACTCGAGCAGCAGTTCGCCCGGCTGGACCTGCACGGACAGCGAGCCGCGCAGCTCCTCCACGACACCGGGGACCACCTCGATGATGGTGACGCCCTGAAGACCCTCGGCGCCCGCGATCAGCGACTCGTCGGGGATGCCGCCGCCGTCCATGACGACCACCAGGTGCGGCTGGTCGACGACGGGCGGGCCCTGCGGGTTGAACCGGCCGCGGCCCTCCAGCTCGTCGGCGAGCATCTCCTCGACCTCGCCGAGGTCGCCCACGATGACGCGCTGCGATCCGGCGCCGTCGGTGGAGCTGTGCTGCACGTGCGGCAGCCACTTCGTCCACTCCCACTCGGCCATCGCACCGGGCGAGGCCACCACGGCGACGCGCAGGTCCTCGGGGGAGTGCAGCGTGCAGAGTTGGGCGATCATGGCGCGCGCGGCGCCGTACGTGGTGTCCGGATCGCCGGACACGCTCACGTGGTAGAAGGAGCGCAGCGACACCGCGAGCGGCAGCGCGTCGAGCGTGCCGTGCGTCTCCAGGAACGACTTCATCGCGTGCGCGGTGAGCGGTTCCAGCTCGTCCAGCGGCGCGGTTTCCGGCGCCATCAGGGGAGTTGCCAGCTGCTGCGGGCCGAGCCCGAGGCGGACCTGCGTGAAGTCCGAGTCGCTTGAGCGCCGTTCCCACACCCGGCGGCCCTCGGCGACGAGCGCCCAGAGCTGCTCCGGGTTGGGGTGCAGGAAGTACTGCCCGTCGCGCTGCATGCGTGCCGTCTTGCGCACGTCACGCCGGATCTGGGTCAAGTACTTGAGGTAGTCCTGGCGTTCCTGGGCCATCTCGGCCCCGCCGCCCTGCCGCGCCTTGATCAGCTGCGCGAGCGCCATGGCCAGAGTGGAGGCGATCATGACGCCACCCATGATCTTCATGATCGACTGGCCGGAGGTGAAGAAGAACGCCGAGGACGTGCCCATGCCCAGCATGGGCAGCAGGCTCATCATCAGGTTCTGGTCTTCAGCCCGTGCCAGCTCCGGCGGGGGTTCGAGACGCACCTCGTCCGTCGGCACATCGGGTGGCAACACCCGAGGCGGTCGCTTGACGATGACCACGCTCACCGAGGCACCAGTCCTTAAATCTTCAGTCGTCGATCAGTTCAGCGCGCACGAGATGTCGTGCACATCGGGACATGTCGGACCGCCCCCGTTACTGGCGGTTCCCCCAGGCCGAGTCCGCGGCGCATACGGCGCAGCTCTCGGCGTGCCCGGTGATCCTACTGACTCATCCCAACTCGCGGGGCCCATGGGGTGAGGAGGCTTTGTGGACGCTACGCTGTCGCCCCGCGCGTGACGCCGTCCGGAGGTCGCGCCGCCGCACCGATACCACATCAAGTACCACGCCAAGTCATGACATTAGGGGGAACCGCGAGGTGAGCACCACAGCTCTTGCCGGGGGCGGAACCGGCTTCTGCCGGGTCACCGTCGCCGCACCGGACGCACGTATCGATGTGGCCCTGCCCGAAGACGCCGCCCTTGCCGACATCTACCCGGAGATCCTCCAGCTCTCCGGGCAGAGCCAGGCCGAGGGCGCCCCGACCGGGTACCACCTGGTCCGCCGGGACGGCACCGTCCTCGACGCCGGCCGCTCGCTCGCCGACCAGCGGGTCCTCGACGGCGACGTGCTGCTGCTGCGCCCGTTCGCCGAGTCGCTGCCCGCCGCGGTGTTCGACGACGTGTCCGACGCGGTGGCCTCGGCGGTCCGCCGCGACCGGCGCCGCTGGAGCGACGGCCTGATGACCGTCGTCGGCCTCGGCGCGGGTGTCCTGCTGCTGACGCTCATGGCGTTCGCGCTCTGGTTCGCGAACCCGGTCGACCGCGACATGCACAGCCTGCCCGGCATCATCGCCGGCGTCGTCGGCGTCCTCCTGGTGGCGCTCTCCGTGGTCCGCGCGCGGGTGTACGACGACCGGGCCGCGTCCACGTCGCTCGGTCTCGCCGCCCTGCCGCACCTGCTCATCGCCGGCTCCGGCGTCTTCGGGGCCGACGCGGGGTCGGGCCCCGGCCGGCTCCAGCTGCTGTCCGGCTGCGTCGTGGTGCTGATCGCCTCCGCGCTCCTCGTGGTGCTGCTGCCGCACGGCGACGCCGTGTTCGTCGCGTCGTCCCTGTGCTCGGCCGTCGGCGCCCTCGCCGCGTTCGGCGCGCTGCTCACGGAGGCCTCGCCGAGCGAGGTCGCCTCCGTCACCGGCGTCGTCGCGATCATCGCCATCTCCTGGCTGCCCGGCATGTCCGCCCGTTCCGCCCGGCTCCCCATCGGATACCGCTCGCCCGACCAGATCGCCCAGGGGCGTGACTACGGTCGCGACGAGGAGGAGAACATCGACTTCGGCCGCATCGGCGCCCAGGTCCGCCGCGGCCACGAGCTGCTCCTCGGCCTCGTCATCGGCTGCGCGGCGCTCGCCGTCGGCTGCGCCGGCGTGGTGCTCGGCTTCTCCGACAACGTCTGGGCCCAGCTGCTCGCCCTGGCCTCCGGCATCGCCGTCATGCTGCGCGCCCGTCTGTTCGACTACACCGCGCAGGTCGCGTCCCTGGTCGTGGGCGGCCTGGTGATCCTCGGTCTGCTCATCCTCGGTGTGACCCTGAACACCCCGGCCTCCCTCCTGCAGAGCTTCATGCAGGGCGACAGCGCGCCGCTGAACATCCACATCCTCTGGTTCGCCGCCGCGATCGGCGGGGGAGCGGCGCTGCTCGTCATCGTCGGCCTGTCGGTGCCGCGCAAGGGTGTCTCCCCGTTCTGGGGTCGCATGCTCGACCTGTTCGACGGCTTCGTGCTGCTGACCCTCGTACCGCTGTGCCTCGCGGTGCTCGGCCTCTACACGCAGGTCCGCAGCATGGTCAGCTGACCGCGGACCGAGCGGCCCACGGCCGTGGTCGGGGTGCCTGCCTGCCGGCTGGTACCCTGTTCCACGGCCGTTTGTGTACGCGCCCCCGGCAGCAGCTGGGAGCAGCGCCCAGCGAGCCCCGCCTCCCGAGTCACGGAAGCTCCCCTGAGATGTAGACCAGGGGCACTCGGTGGCCACGATGAACACTACGAGGAGTACGCGTGTCTCTCGACGCCGCTACGAAGAAGCAGATCATGACCGAGTTCGGCACCAAGGAGGGCGACACCGGCTCCCCCGAGGTCCAGGTCGCGCTGCTTTCCCGCCGCATCTCGGACCTGACCGAGCACCTCAAGACGCACAAGCACGACCACCACTCGCGTCGTGGTCTGCTGATCCTGGTCGGCCAGCGTCGCCGCCTGCTGCAGTACCTGGCCAAGAAGGACATCCAGCGCTTCCGTACGCTGGTCGAGCGCCTCGGCATCCGCCGCGGTGCGGCCGGCGCCCGATAAGACGCTGTGAGAGGGGGCGGTTCCCGATTGTGGGAGCCGCTCCCTTTGCCGTACGTGCGCACTGTCACTGACGCTTTGTAGTCTGGTGACGTACGACTACGCATACGAGGGGAAGCGCCCTCTCGCCGCCGCCGGTCCTCGGTAGTGGCCCCCGGAGACGCAAGAGGATCCCCGGGAGCTTCGATCGAAGACCGGCCCGCACCCAAGGCGCGCTTCTCCGTACCGTCCCCCGGCCACACGGGCCGAGCGGGACAAAAGACGCATCAGACGAAAGCAAACGGAGAGATCGCTAGTGGAGAACGAGACCCACTACGCCGAGGCCGTCATCGACAACGGCTCCTTCGGCACCCGCACCATCCGCTTCGAGACGGGCCGCCTGGCCCGCCAGGCCGCCGGCTCCGCCGTCGCCTACCTCGACGACGACACGATGGTGCTGTCGGCCACCTCGGCCTCGAAGAGCCCCAAGGACCAGCTCGACTTCTTCCCCCTGACGGTGGACGTCGAGGAGCGGCAGTACGCCGCGGGCAAGATCCCCGGCAGCTTCTTCCGCCGTGAGGGTCGCCCCTCCGAGGACGCCATCCTCACCTGCCGCCTCATCGACCGCCCGCTGCGCCCGTCCTTCAAGAAGGGCCTGCGCAACGAGATCCAGGTCGTCGCCACGGTCATGGCGCTCAACCCCGACCACCTGTACGACGTCGTGGCGATCAACGCCGCGTCCGCGTCCACGCAGCTGGCCGGCCTGCCCTTCTCCGGCCCGGTCGGCGGCGTCCGCGTCGCGCTGATCAACGGCCAGTGGGTCGCCTTCCCGACGCACACCGAGCTCGAGGACGCCGTCTTCGACATGGTGGTCGCCGGTCGCGTCCTCGAGGACGGCGACGTCGCGATCATGATGGTCGAGGCCGAGGCCACCGAGAAGACCATCAAGCTGGTCGAGGGCGGCGCCGAGGCGCCGACCGAGGAGGTCGTCGCCGCCGGTCTCGAGGCCGCCAAGCCCTTCATCAAGGTGCTGTGCAAGGCCCAGTCGGACCTCGCCGCGAAGGCCGCCAAGCCGACCGCCGAGTTCCCGATCTTCCTGGACTACCAGGACGACGTGCTCGAGGCCCTCACGGCCGCCGTCAAGACCGAGCTCTCCGCCGCCCTCACCATCGCGGGCAAGCAGGAGCGCGAGGCCGAGCTGGACCGCGTCAAGGGTCTCGCCGCCGAGAAGCTCCTCCCGGAGTTCGAGGGCCGCGAGAAGGAGATCTCCGCCGCGTACCGCTCGCTGACCAAGTCCCTGGTCCGTGAGCGCGTCATCAAGGAGAAGAAGCGCATCGACGGCCGCGGTGTCACCGACATCCGCACCCTGGCCGCCGAGGTCGAGGCCATCCCGCGCGTGCACGGCTCGGCGCTGTTCGAGCGTGGCGAGACCCAGATCCTGGGCGTCACCACCCTCAACATGCTCCGCATGGAGCAGCAGCTGGACACCCTCTCCCCGGTGACCCGCAAGCGCTACATGCACAACTACAACTTCCCGCCCTACTCCGTCGGTGAGACGGGCCGCGTGGGCTCCCCGAAGCGCCGCGAGATCGGCCACGGCGCGCTCGCCGAGCGCGCGATCGTGCCGGTCCTGCCGACGCGCGAGGAGTTCCCCTACGCGATCCGCCAGGTCTCCGAGGCGCTGGGCTCGAACGGCTCGACGTCCATGGGCTCGGTCTGCGCCTCCACCATGTCGCTGCTGAACGCCGGTGTGCCGCTGAAGGCCCCCGTCGCCGGTATCGCCATGGGCCTGATCTCCCAGGAGATCAAGGGCGAGACGCACTACGTCGCCCTGACCGACATCCTCGGTGCCGAGGACGCCTTCGGTGACATGGACTTCAAGGTCGCCGGTACGAAGGACTTCGTGACGGCCCTCCAGCTGGACACGAAGCTCGACGGCATCCCGGCCTCCGTCCTGGCCGCCGCCCTCAAGCAGGCCAAGGACGCCCGCCTCCACATCCTCGACGTGATGATGGAAGCGATCGACGTCCCGGACGAGATGTCCCCGAACGCGCCGCGGATCATCACGGTCAAGATCCCGGTCGACAAGATCGGTGAGGTCATCGGCCCGAAGGGCAAGATGATCAACCAGATCCAGGAGGACACCGGCGCCGACATCACGATCGAGGACGACGGCACCATCTACATCGGTGCCGCCGACGGCCCGGCCGCCGAGGCCGCCCGCGCCACGATCAACGGCATCGCCAACCCGACCATGCCGGAGGTCGGCGAGCGCTACCTGGGCACCGTCGTGAAGACGACGACCTTCGGCGCGTTCGTGTCGCTGCTCCCGGGCAAGGACGGTCTGCTGCACATCTCGCAGATCCGCAAGCTCGCCGGCGGCAAGCGCGTGGAGAACGTCGAGGACGTCCTCGGTGTGGGCCAGAAGGTCCAGGTCGAGATCGCCGAGATCGACTCCCGCGGCAAGCTCTCCCTCATCCCCGTGATCGAGGGCGAGGACGGCGACGAGGCGAAGAAGGACGACGCCGACAAGTGACGTCCCGTAGCACCAGGACGACGGCCCGCACCTCTTCGGAGGGGCGGGCCGTCGCCCGTACCCAAACCCTCATCAAGGGCGCGAACGGCATCGGTACGGTCCGCAAGACGACGCTGCCGAACGGCCTGCGCATCGTCACCGAGACCCTCCCCTCGGTCCGCTCGGCCACCTTCGGCATCTGGGCACACGTCGGCTCGCGCGACGAGACGCCGACGCTGAACGGCGCGACGCACTACCTCGAGCACCTGCTCTTCAAGGGCACCAAGAAGCGCAGCGCGCTCGACATCTCGGCCGCGATCGACGCGGTCGGCGGCGAGATGAACGCCTTCACCGGCAAGGAGTTCACCTGCTACTACGCGCGCGTGCTCGACACCGACCTGCCCCTTGCGATCGACGTGGTCTGCGACATGCTGACCGGCTCGCTCATCGAGGAGGAGGACGTCGACGCGGAGCGCGGCGTGATCCTCGAAGAGATCGCGATGACGGAGGACGACGCGGGCGACTGCGTGCACGACCTGTTCGCGCACACCATGCTCGGCGACACCCCGCTCGGCCGCCCGGTCCTCGGCTCGGTCGACACGATCAACGCGCTGGGCCGCGGCCAGATCTCGCGCTTCTACAAGAAGCACTACGACCCGACGCACCTCGTCGTCGCCGCGGCGGGCAACGTCGACCACAACAAGGTCGTCCGCCAGGTCCGCGCCGCCTTCGAGAAGGCCGGCTTCGACGCCACCGGCGCCGCGCCCCTGGGCCCGCGCGCCGGCCGCAGGACGCTGCGCACCGCGGGGCGCATGGAGCTCGTCAACCGCAAGACGGAGCAAGCGCACGTCATCCTCGGCATGCCGGGCCTCTCCCGCACCGACGAGCGCCGCTGGGCGATGGGCGTGCTCAACACGGCCCTCGGCGGCGGCATGTCCTCCCGCCTCTTCCAAGAGGTCAGGGAGAAGCGCGGCCTGTCGTACAGCGTGTACTCGTACACCTCGGGCTTCGCCGACTGCGGACTGTTCGGCGTCTACGCCGGCTGTCGGCCCAGCCAGGTGCAGGACGTGCTGAAGATCTGCCGCGAGGAGCTCGACCACGTCGCCGAGCACGGCATCAGCGACGACGAGATCGACCGCGCCATCGGCCAGCTCCGCGGCTCCACGGTCCTCGGGCTCGAGGACACCGGGGCGCTCATGCACCGCATCGGCAAGAGCGAGCTGTGCTGGGGCGAGCAGCTGTCGGTCGACGCGATGCTCGACCGGATCTCGGCGGTGACCCCGGACGAGGTGCGCGCGGTCGCACGCGACATCCTGGGACAGCGGCCGTCCCTGTCGGTCATCGGCCCGATCAAGGACAAGCAGGCGTCGCGCCTGCAAGAAGCGGTCGCGTAAGCGCCCCTCACTGAAGGATGACGGAGATCATGAGCAAGCTGCGCGTGGCGGTTCTCGGAGCCAAGGGCCGCATCGGTTCCGAGGCCGTACGGGCCGTCGAGGCGGCCGAGGACATGGAGCTGGTCGCGGCCCTCGGCCGGGGCGACAAGCTGGACGTCCTCGTCGAGTCCGGCGCCCAGGTGGCCGTCGAGCTGACGACGCCAGACTCGGTGATGGAGAACCTGGAGTTCTGCGTACGCCACGGGATCCACGCCGTCGTCGGCACCACCGGCTGGACCGACGAGCGCCTCGCGCAGCTGAACGAGTGGCTCGCGAACTCCCCGGAGACGGGCGTGCTCATCGCCCCGAACTTCTCCATCGGCGCGGTCCTGACCATGAAGTTCGCGGAGGCGGCGGCGCCGTACTTCGAGTCCGTCGAGGTCATCGAGCTGCACCACCCGAAGAAGGTCGACGCCCCGTCCGGCACGGCCGGCCGCACCGCCCAGCTGATCGCCGCGGCCCGCGAGAAGGCCGGCAGCGCGCCGCAGCCCGACGCCACGGCCACCGCGCTCGACGGGGCGCGCGGCGCGGACGTCGACGGCATCCCGGTGCACTCGGTGCGCCTGCGCGGCCTCCTGGCGCACCAGGAGGTGCTGCTCGGCGGCGAGGGCGAGACGCTGACGATCCGGCACGACTCGCTGCACCACAGCAGCTTCATGCCCGGCATCCTGCTCGGCGCCCGCAAGGTCACGACGCACCCCGGCCTCACCTTCGGCCTGGAACACTTCCTCGACCTGAACGGCTGACCTGCTGCGATGCGCGCGAAAATCACGTATGCCGTCACGGCCGTCGTCCTGGTCTTCTACTTCGTCCTGGCCGGCGACCGCGGCGTCATGCTTCTGAGGCAGGGCACGGCACTGACGATCACCTTCGGTGTCGCGGTGCTGATCCTGCCGCTGATCGGCGTGTGGTTCCTGTGGGCGAACACCCGGTTCGTCACCAAGGCGAACCGGCTCGCCGAACTCCTGGAGTCGGAGGGCGGTCTGCCCGTCGACGAGCTGCGGCGCGACCAGTACGGCCGGATCGACCGCGACTCGGCCGACGAGGTCTTCGCGCGCCGCAAGGCCGAGACCGAGGACGCGCCGGGCGACTGGCGCTGCTGGTTCCGGCTCGCGGTCGCCTACCGGGACGCGCGGGACACCCCGCGCGCGCGGAAGGCGATGCAGCGCGCGATCGCCCTCCACGAGGGCCGCTCGATCGGCGCCTGACGGCTCAGCGGCGCGGCCGGTACTCCTCGGCCCACACCTCGACGGTGTCGGCGGCCCGGTCGAAGGCCGTGGCCCGCCCGAGGAAGTCCGCGCTGTGGCTCGTGAGCAGCGTCGTGTGATCCCCCTGCTGATCCCGCTGTACGAGGACCAGGGCCTGCCCCTGCACGGTGCGGGGCAGCCCGAGCCAGCGCACGGGCTGCTGCACCGTACGCGCGGTGACGACCCGGTCCCACGGAGCGGTCCGGGTGACGAAGAAGCCGACGTGCCGCAGCCCGCGCGCGCTCACCCAGGTGCCCATCCGCAGCAGCCGCAGCGCCGCGGCGATGATCAGCACCGCGAGGACGCCGCAGATCGTCGCGGCGGACGTGTCGCCCGCGACGGCGATGATCACCGAGGCGAACAGCACGTACGACGCCAGGAGCAGCAGCACCGCGGCCGCGCCCACCCGGTACGGGCCCGGGCGGTACGGGCGGCGCCACTGGTCGCGGTCGTCGAAGGGCAGCGGGATGTCCGCCGCCTCGTCCAAAGCACGGTCGGCCGTCAGGAAGGGCAGGGGCACGACGGGTCCTCACTCGGTCCACGCGGTATGGGGGCTGTGCCCGGTGAGGCTATCCGGGGCCGCACCGCCCTTCCACCCCAGGGGGGCCGGAGGGGTGTGCCTCCGGTCAGCGACCGTCGGAGGCCTCCGACTGCTGGGTGTGCTGCGTGGTCTGGTCGATCGACAGCGCCGGCATCCCGATCAGCAGGGAGCCCACGAGACCGGCCACGACGGTGAGGCCGACGAGCGCGCGACCGGCGATCTGGCCGGGTGAGGGACGCTCGGGGGCGGGCGGTGTGACGTTGCTGCGGAACTTGTCGGCTTCGGCGATGAAGGCGAACGGTACGGGCTCGCGCCGACGGAACATGGGACTGCTTCTCCTCAAGCGACTCAAGATGCTCGAACAAAGTGTGTTCATCTACACAGACGAGCGATCGCTTCAAAGGGTGCCCTGTTTCGCCAAATTCACCAAACTTCGCTCCCGTTCGCCTGAGATCGGCGCGAGAGCGAGCGAATGCCCTGTTGTCAGTGGCGGCCCGTAGAGTGGGCGCCGCCCTGGAGACAGTGATCGGAAGGACCCCGGCAGCATGACCGAAACCCCAGCTGAAGACCTCAAGCCGACGTTCCGCGGCGACGTCACCGTCGAGCTGGTGAAGCACACCGCGAGCGACTCGGACGTGCTGTTCGCGGCCCGCGTCTCCACGGTCGGCGAGCAGTCGATCGACGAGCTGTCGAAGGACCCCGAGCGCTCCAAGGGCCTCATCAACTACCTGATGCGGGACCGGCACGGCAGCCCCTTCGAGCACAACTCGATGACGTTCCTGATCAGCGCCCCGATCTTCGTCTTCCGCGAGTTCATGCGGCACCGCGTGGGCTGGTCGTACAACGAGGAATCCGGTCGCTACAGGGAGCTCCAGCCGACGTTCTACGTCCCGGACGCCGAGCGGAAGCTGGTCCAGGAGGGCCGCCCCGGCAAGTACCAGTTCGTCGAGGGCACGCAGGCGCAGCAGGAGCTGACGGGCCGCGTGATGGAGGACTCGTACCGCCAGGCGTACGAGGCGTACCAGGAGATGCTGGCCGCGGGTGTCGCCCGCGAGGTGGCTCGCGCTGTGCTTCCGGTCGGCCTGTTCTCGTCGATGTACGCGACGTGCAACGCGCGCTCGCTGATGCACTTCCTCGGCCTGCGCACGCAGCACGAGCTGGCCAAGGTGCCGTCCTTCCCGCAGCGGGAGATCGAGATGGTCGGCGAGAAGATGGAGGCGGAGTGGGCGAAGCTCATGCCGCTGACGTACGCGGCGTTCAATGCCAACGGGCGGGTCGCGCCGTAGTCCTGGCACCGGCACACATGTACGGACACTCGACCGAAGTGTCCGTATTGCGGCATTTCCAAAAGTTCATCTAGCCTGATCAAACGGACCCGGCACTGCTTGAACCCCCGAGCAGGCAGTGCCGGGCTCCGCCTTTGTTCCGACTTGTCGCATCCCCCGAGGGGGGACCCGGTACTGAGCAGCGAGTAGCGTGTTACCCATGGCTCCGACCTCGACTCCGCAGACCCCCTTCGGGAGGGTCCTCACCGCCATGGTCACGCCCTTCACGGCGGACGGCGCACTCGACCTCGACGGCGCGCAGCAGCTCGCCGCCCATCTGGTGGCAGCAGGCAATGACGGCCTGGTCGTCAACGGCACCACCGGCGAGTCCCCGACCACCAGCAACGCGGAGAAAGCGGATCTCGTACGAGCCGTCGTCGAGGCCGTCGGTGACCGCGCGCACGTCGTCGCGGGCGTCGGCACCAACGACACGCGCCACAGCATCGAGCTCGCCCGCGAGGCCCAGCAGGCCGGCGCGCACGGCCTGCTCACCGTGACGCCGTACTACAACAAGCCCCCGCAGGAGGGCCTGCTCCGCCACTTCACAGCGATCGCCGACGCGACCGAACTGCCCGTGATGCTGTACGACATCCCGGGCCGCAGCGGCGTACCGATCAACACGGACACCATCGTCCGGCTCGCCGAGCACCCGCGCATCGTCGCCAACAAGGACGCCAAGGGCGACCTCGGCCGCGCCTCCTGGGCGATCGCCCGCTCGGGCCTCGCCTGGTACTCCGGCGACGACATGCTCAACCTGCCGCTGCTCTCCGTCGGCGCCTGCGGCTTCGTCTCGGTCGTCGGCCACCTGGTCGCGCCCGAGCTGCGCGCCATGCTCGACGCCTTCTCCGCCGGCGACGTGACCAAGGCGACCGAGATCCACCAGAAGCTGCTCCCGGTCTTCACCGGCATGTTCCGCACCCAGGGCGTCATCACGACGAAGGCCGCGCTCGGCCTCCAGGGCGTCCCCGCCGGACCGCTGCGCCTGCCTCTCGTGGAACTCACCCCCGAAGAAACGGCCCAGCTCAAGATCGATCTTGCCGCCGGCGGGGTACAACTCTGATCACAGACTTGGCAAAGCCTCACAACTGAATGAACAGAATCACCAACTGAAGAGCACGACCCCGGAACCACCACAACTGCTACTGCACGAACGTCATGCGCGCCACGTGCCTACAGGTACGTGGCGCGTGTGGTTGAGGAGAGTCTTTTGAGTCATCCGCATCCTGAACTCGGCGCCCCGCCGAAGCTCCCGAAGGGCGGCCTGCGCGTCACCCCGCTCGGCGGCCTCGGCGAGATCGGGCGCAACATGACCGTCTTCGAGTACGGAGGCCGTCTGCTGATCGTCGACTGCGGAGTGCTCTTCCCCGAGGAGGAGCAGCCCGGAATCGACTTGATCCTGCCGGACTTCACGTCCATCAGGGACCGTCTCGACGACATCGAGGGCATCGTCCTCACGCACGGCCACGAGGACCACATCGGTGCCGTCCCGTATCTCCTGCGCGAGAAGCCGGACATCCCGCTGATCGGCTCCAAGCTGACCCTCGCGCTGATCGAGGCGAAGCTCCAGGAGCACCGCATCCGCCCGTACACCCTCGAGGTGTCCGAGGGCGAGCGCGAGCGGCTCGGCCCGTTCGACTGCGAGTTCATCGCGGTCAACCACTCGATCCCCGACGCGCTGGCCGTCGCCATCCGCACCCCCGCGGGCATGGCGGTGCACACCGGCGACTTCAAGATGGACCAGCTCCCGCTGGACCGTCGCCTGACCGACCTGCCGACGTTCGCGCGGCTCGGCGAGGAGGGCATCGACCTGCTCCTCACCGACTCGACGAACGCCGAGGTCCCGGGCTTCGTCCCGCCCGAGCGCGACATCTCGAACGTGATCCGCGGCGTCTTCGCCGGCGCCCAGAAGCGCATCATCGTCGCGTCCTTCGCCAGCCACGTGCACCGCATCCAGCAGATCCTGGACGCCGCGCACGAGTACGGCCGCCGGGTCGCCTTCGTCGGCCGCTCGATGGTCCGCAACATGGGCATCGCCCGCGACCTCGGCTACCTGAAGGTCCCCGCGGGCCTGGTCGTGGACGTCAAGACGCTCGACGACCTCCCCGACGACGAGGTCGTCCTCGTCTGCACGGGCTCCCAGGGCGAGCCGATGGCGGCGCTGTCCCGCATGGCCAACCGCGACCACCAGATCCGGATCGTCTCCGGCGACACGGTGATCCTGGCGTCGTCGCTGATCCCCGGAAACGAGAACGCGGTCTACCGCGTGATCAACGGCCTGACCCGCTGGGGCGCGAACGTCGTCCACAAGGGCAACGCCAAGGTGCACGTCTCGGGCCACGCGTCCGCGGGCGAGCTCCTGTACTTCTACAACATCTGCAAGCCGAAGAACCTGATGCCGGTCCACGGCGAATGGCGCCACCTGCGCGCCAACGCGGAGCTCGGCGCCCTCACCGGCGTCCCGCACGACCGGATCGTCATCGCCGAGGACGGCGTCGTCGTCGACCTCGTCGACGGCAAGGCCAAGATCTCCGGCAAGGTCCAGGCCGGTTACGTCTACGTGGACGGCCTCTCGGTCGGCGACGTCGGCGAGCCCGCGCTCAAGGACCGCAAGATCCTCGGCGACGAGGGCATCATCTCGGTCTTCGTGGTGGTGGACTCCAGCACCGGCAAGATCACCAGCGGCCCGAACATCCAGGCCCGCGGCTCCGGCATCGAGGACTCGGCGTTCCACGCCGTCATCCCGAAGATCCAGGACGTCCTGGAGAAGTCGGCCCAGGACGGCGTCGTCGAGCCCCACCAGCTGCAGCAGCTCATCCGCCGCACGCTGGGCAAGTGGGTCTCCGACACCTACCGCCGGCGCCCGATGATCCTCCCGGTCGTCGTGGAGGTCTGAGGCACGTAAGGAGCGGGGCGCCTCGATTTGCATCGAGGCGCCCCGCTCCAGTACGTTTACGGCTCCGCTTCAGGGGAACCCGGCGCAATCTGCCCTGGGATCACACCCCAGAGGGGGCGGAAATTCCGACTCAGAATCTCTGATAAAGTCGGTGCCGCCGGAAAGCCGAAAGGCCGGAAAGCGGAGCGGGACCGAGGAAATCGGCCGGTAAAACGGTCTGATAGAGTCGGAAACGCAAAATAGCAAGACCGAAGGGAAGCGCCCGGAGGAAAGCCCGAGAGGGTGAGTACAAAGGAAGCGTCCGTTCCTTGAGAACTCAACAGCGTGCCAAAAATCAACGCCAGATATGTTGATACCCCGTCTCCAGCATCCGCTGGGACGAGGTTCCTTTGAAAAGTCCTTCTTCGGAAGGCGCACAGCGAGGACGCTGTGAACGGTCGGATTATTCCTCCGACTGTTCCGCTCTCGTGGTGTCACCCCGATTACGGGGAAACATTCACGGAGAGTTTGATCCTGGCTCAGGACGAACGCTGGCGGCGTGCTTAACACATGCAAGTCGAACGATGAAGCCCTTCGGGGTGGATTAGTGGCGAACGGGTGAGTAACACGTGGGCAATCTGCCCTGCACTCTGGGACAAGCCCTGGAAACGGGGTCTAATACCGGATGACACTCTTCTCCGCATGGTGAAGGGTTGAAAGCTCCGGCGGTGCAGGATGAGCCCGCGGCCTATCAGCTTGTTGGTGAGGTAGTGGCTCACCAAGGCGACGACGGGTAGCCGGCCTGAGAGGGCGACCGGCCACACTGGGACTGAGACACGGCCCAGACTCCTACGGGAGGCAGCAGTGGGGAATATTGCACAATGGGCGCAAGCCTGATGCAGCGACGCCGCGTGAGGGATGACGGCCTTCGGGTTGTAAACCTCTTTCAGCAGGGAAGAAGCGAAAGTGACGGTACCTGCAGAAGAAGCGCCGGCTAACTACGTGCCAGCAGCCGCGGTAATACGTAGGGCGCAAGCGTTGTCCGGAATTATTGGGCGTAAAGAGCTCGTAGGCGGCCTGTCGCGTCGGTTGTGAAAGCCCGGGGCTTAACCCCGGGTCTGCAGTCGATACGGGCAGGCTAGAGTTCGGTAGGGGAGATCGGAATTCCTGGTGTAGCGGTGAAATGCGCAGATATCAGGAGGAACACCGGTGGCGAAGGCGGATCTCTGGGCCGATACTGACGCTGAGGAGCGAAAGCGTGGGGAGCGAACAGGATTAGATACCCTGGTAGTCCACGCCGTAAACGGTGGGCACTAGGTGTGGGCAACATTCCACGTTGTCCGTGCCGCAGCTAACGCATTAAGTGCCCCGCCTGGGGAGTACGGCCGCAAGGCTAAAACTCAAAGGAATTGACGGGGGCCCGCACAAGCAGCGGAGCATGTGGCTTAATTCGACGCAACGCGAAGAACCTTACCAAGGCTTGACATACACCGGAAAACCCTGGAGACAGGGTCCCCCTTGTGGTCGGTGTACAGGTGGTGCATGGCTGTCGTCAGCTCGTGTCGTGAGATGTTGGGTTAAGTCCCGCAACGAGCGCAACCCTTGTTCTGTGTTGCCAGCATGCCCTTCGGGGTGATGGGGACTCACAGGAGACCGCCGGGGTCAACTCGGAGGAAGGTGGGGACGACGTCAAGTCATCATGCCCCTTATGTCTTGGGCTGCACACGTGCTACAATGGCCGATACAATGAGCTGCGATACCGCAAGGTGGAGCGAATCTCAAAAAGTCGGTCTCAGTTCGGATTGGGGTCTGCAACTCGACCCCATGAAGTTGGAGTTGCTAGTAATCGCAGATCAGCATTGCTGCGGTGAATACGTTCCCGGGCCTTGTACACACCGCCCGTCACGTCACGAAAGTCGGTAACACCCGAAGCCGGTGGCCCAACCCCTTGTGGGAGGGAGCTGTCGAAGGTGGGACTGGCGATTGGGACGAAGTCGTAACAAGGTAGCCGTACCGGAAGGTGCGGCTGGATCACCTCCTTTCTAAGGAGCACTTCTTGGCTGCTTCGGCAGTCCAGAGGCCAGAACATCAGCGAATGTCTGATGCTGGTTGCTCATGGGTGGAACGTTGATTATTCGGCACACTCGGTCAACTCGACTTCCTAGTACTGCTTCGGCGTGGAACGGAACGGAGAGTGGCGAGGGTGTCGGGCACGTTGTTGGGTGTCTGAGGGTACGGACTTGTTCCCGACCTCAATGCCGGCCCCAGTGAACTGCTGCTTCGGTGGTGGGTGATGGGTGGTTGGTCGTTGTTTGAGAACTGCACAGTGGACGCGAGCATCTGTGGCCAAGTTTTTAAGGGCGCACGGTGGATGCCTTGGCACCAGGAACCGATGAAGGACGTGGGAGGCCACGATAGTCCCCGGGGAGTCGTCAACCAGGCTTTGATCCGGGGGTTTCCGAATGGGGAAACCCGGCAGTCGTCATGGGCTGTCACCCGCTGCTGAATATATAGGCAGTGTGGAGGGAACGCGGGGAAGTGAAACATCTCAGTACCCGCAGGAAGAGAAAACAACCGTGATTCCGGGAGTAGTGGCGAGCGAAACTGGATGAGGCCAAACCGTATACGTGTGAGACCCGGCAGGGGTTGCGTGTGCGGGGTTGTGGGATCTCTCTTGATCAATCTGCCGGTTGGTCGACGAGTGAGAAACCGTTGATGTAGGCGAAGGACATGCGAAAGGTCCGGCGTAGAGGGTAAGACCCCCGTAGCTGAAACGTTAGCGGCTCGTTTGAGAGACACCCAAGTAGCACGGGGCCCGAGAAATCCTGTGTGAATCTGGCGGGACCACCCGTTAAGCCTAAATATTCCCTGGTGACCGATAGCGGATAGTACCGTGAGGGAATGGTGAAAAGTACCGCGGGAGCGGAGTGAAATAGTACCTGAAACCGTGTGCCTACAAGCCGTGGGAGCGTCGGAACCAAGCTTGCTTGGTTCTCGTGACTGCGTGCCTTTTGAAGAATGAGCCTGCGAGTTTGCGGTGTGTTGCGAGGTTAACCCGTGTGGGGAAGCCGTAGCGAAAGCGAGTCCGAATAGGGCGATGTAGTAGCGCGCTCAAGACCCGAAGCGGAGTGATCTAGCCATGGGCAGGTTGAAGCGGAGGTAAGACTTCGTGGAGGACCGAACCCACCAGGGTTGAAAACCTGGGGGATGACCTGTGGTTAGGGGTGAAAGGCCAATCAAACTCCGTGATAGCTGGTTCTCCCCGAAATGCATTTAGGTGCAGCGTCGTGTGTTTCTTGCCGGAGGTAGAGCACTGGATAGGCGATGGGCCCTACCGGGTTACTGACCTTAGCCAAACTCCGAATGCCGGTAAGTGAGAGCGCGGCAGTGAGACTGTGGGGGATAAGCTCCATGGTCGAGAGGGAAACAGCCCAGAGCATCGACTAAGGCCCCTAAGCGTACGCTAAGTGGGAAAGGATGTGGAGTCGCAGAGACAACCAGGAGGTTGGCTTAGAAGCAGCCACCCTTGAAAGAGTGCGTAATAGCTCACTGGTCAAGTGATTCCGCGCCGACAATGTAGCGGGGCTCAAGCGTACCGCCGAAGTCGTGTCATTGCAGCTATACGCCCAACGGCGGCTGTGATGGGTAGGGGAGCGTCGTGTGCCGGGTGAAGCAGCGCCGGAAGGTAGTTGTGGACGGTTCACGAGTGAGAATGCAGGCATGAGTAGCGATTCACACGTGAGAAACGTGTGCGCCGATTGACTAAGGGTTCCTGGGTCAAGCTGATCTGCCCAGGGTAAGTCGGGACCTAAGGCGAGGCCGACAGGCGTAGTCGATGGATAACCGGTTGATATTCCGGTACCCGCTGTGACGCGAAAGACATCGAATCCAGTGATGCTAAGGCCGTGAAACCGCCCGCGCCGGCTTTGCCGGTGGTGGGAGTGGTGGAGCCGCTGACCCAAGTTGGTAGTAG
Organism: Streptomyces sp. SDT5-1; assembly: GCF_052245995.1. Taxonomy (NCBI): domain Bacteria; kingdom Bacillati; phylum Actinomycetota; class Actinomycetes; order Kitasatosporales; family Streptomycetaceae; genus Streptomyces; species Streptomyces sp. SDT5-1. Next base: position 6,079,170 of record NZ_CM125963.1, read on the forward strand.
GTGAGTGATGGGGTGACGCAGGAAGGTAGTCCAGCCCGGGCGGTGGTTGTCCCGGGGTAAGGGTGTAGGACGTGATCCAGGTAAATCCGGTTCACATGAGTCTGAGACCTGATGCCGAGCCGATTGTGGTGAAGTGGATGATCCTATGCTGTCGAGAAAAGCCTCTAGCGAGTTTCATGGCGGCCCGTACCCTAAACCGACTCAGGTGGTCAGGTAGAGAATACCGAGGCGTTCGGGTGAACTATGGTTAAGGAACTCGGCAAAATGCCCCCGTAACTTCGGGAGAAGGGGGGCCACTTCTGGTGATGACACTTGCTGTCTGAGCTGGGGGTGGCCGCAGAGACCAGCGAGAAGCGACTGTTTACTAAAAACACAGGTCCGTGCGAAGCCGTAAGGCGATGTATACGGACTGACGCCTGCCCGGTGCTGGAACGTTAAGGGGACCGGTTAGTCACATTTCGGTGTGGCGAAGCTGAGAACTTAAGCGCCAGTAAACGGCGGTGGTAACTATAACCATCCTAAGGTAGCGAAATTCCTTGTCGGGTAAGTTCCGACCTGCACGAATGGCGTAACGACTTCTCGACTGTCTCAACCATAGGCCCGGTGAAATTGCACTACGAGTAAAGATGCTCGTTTCGCGCAGAAGGACGGAAAGACCCCGGGACCTTTACTACAGTTTGATATTGGTGTTCGGTTCGGCTTGTGTAGGATAGGTGGGAGACTTTGAACCCGGTACGCCAGTATCGGGGGAGTCGTCGTTGAAATACCACTCTGGTCGTGCTGGATGTCTAACCTGGGTCCGTGATCCGGATCAGGGACAGTGTCTGATGGGTAGTTTAACTGGGGCGGTTGCCTCCCAAAGGGTAACGGAGGCGCCCAAAGGTTCCCTCAGCCTGGTTGGTAATCAGGTGTTGAGTGTAAGTGCACAAGGGAGCTTGACTGTGAGACCGACGGGTCGAGCAGGGACGAAAGTCGGGACTAGTGATCCGGCGGTGGCTTGTGGAAGCGCCGTCGCTCAACGGATAAAAGGTACCCCGGGGATAACAGGCTGATCTTCCCCAAGAGTCCATATCGACGGGATGGTTTGGCACCTCGATGTCGGCTCGTCGCATCCTGGGGCTGGAGTCGGTCCCAAGGGTTGGGCTGTTCGCCCATTAAAGCGGTACGCGAGCTGGGTTTAGAACGTCGTGAGACAGTTCGGTCCCTATCCTCTGTGCGCGTAGGAATATTGAGAAGGGCTGTCCCTAGTACGAGAGGACCGGGACGGACGAACCTCTGGTGTGCCAGTTGTTCTGCCAAGGGCATGGCTGGTTGGCTACGTTCGGGAGGGATAACCGCTGAAAGCATCTAAGCGGGAAGCCTGCTTCGAGATGAGTATTCCCACCCCCTTTGAGGGGTTAAGGCTCCCAGTAGACGACTGGGTTGATAGGCCGGATCTGGAAGCACCGTGAGGTGTGGAGGTGACCGGTACTAATAGGCCGAGGGCTTGTCCTCAGTTGCTCGCGTCCACTGTGTTGGTTCTGAAACCACGAACAACCGTCGAAGCCATGGTTTCGGCTCCGGTTGTGTGTTTCATAGTGTTTCGGTGGTCATAGCGTGAGGGAAACGCCCGGTTACATTCCGAACCCGGAAGCTAAGCCTCACAGCGCCGATGGTACTGCAGGGGGGACCCTGTGGGAGAGTAGGACGCCGCCGAACTAATATTGATAAAAGAGCTGGTCCCCGAACCCTTCGGTTCGGGGACCAGCTCTTTTTTGTTGCCCGTCACCCGTCGTTCACGTGGCCTGGGCACGATCCGTGGCATGGGCACAGTTGAAATGCTGCGAGCCGCAGGCGTCGGTGCCGGCGACGAGGTCATCGTCCCGGCGTTCGGGAACGTCGAGGTCACCGAGGACGTCGTGCTGGCGGGGGCCGTGCCGGTCTTCGCCGACATCAACCCGGACACGTACTGCATCGATCCCTCCCACGTCGCCGCAGTCCTGAGTGAACGGACGGCCGCGGTCGTCGCCGTCCACCGCTTCGGGTTCAGGGCCGACGTCGCCCAGCTGCGGGAGCTGGGGCGCAAGCACGGGCTGCTCGTCCTGGAGGAGCCGGGCGAGTCCGAGAAGTCGTACGACGAGGTGGCCCGACGCAGGGCCCACGCCACGTACCTGAGCGCGCGGCTGAGCGGCGTACGGACGCCCGTGGCGCAGGACGGCCACACGTATCAGCAGTACGTGGTGCGGGTGCCGGGCAATGGGCGGCCGGACCGGGACGCATTCGCGCGGGTGTTGCGCGGCAAGGGCGTCGAATGCCGGGTGCCGGTGAAGACGCCGGTGCACCGGCTGCCGGGATTCCGGTGCGACGTCGCGCTTCCGGAGACCGAGCGGGCCGTCGACGAAACGCTTGCTCTGCCGATCGAAGGGACCATGACGCGGCGGCAGTTGCAGCGCGTCGTGCATTCCTGCAATGCGCTCGGGGGATTGCTCCAGCCGGCCTTCTAGGACGGGCGGCGGGGTGGTTCGGAGGGGCCTCAACATCAGGTATGCTTTTACTCGTTGCCGAGCGGGAAACCGCGAAAGCGACAGGCCCCTATAGCTCAGTCGGTAGAGCGTCTCCATGGTAAGGAGAAGGTCAGCGGTTCGATTCCGCTTGGGGGCTCCACTATTTGAAGGCCTTCGTCCGTCGGGCGGGGGCCTTTGTCATTTGCCCCCGCCCTCCCGGGCCCCTCAGTCGTGGTGCAGGCCCGGGACGCGCATCGCGAGGATCGCCATGTCGTCCGACGGGGCGTCAGCGGCGAAGCGCTCCACCGCGCGCATGATGCGGGCGGCCACCGCACCGGCCGTCAGGCCCGTACAGGTGGACAGGACGTCGGCCAAGCCGTCGTCGCCGAGCATGCGGCTGCCCTCGCGGCGCTCCGTGATGCCGTCCGTGACGCACAGCAGGACGTCGCCCGGGTCGAGCGTCAGCGTCTGCTCGTACAGCTCCAGGTCGTCCATGACGCCCAGCAGCGGCTGCGGCTCCGCGTACGGCTCCACGGAGCCGTCCTGGCGCAGGCGCAGCGGGAGGGGGTGTCCCGCGCAGACCATCTTCAGGACCGCCGAGCCGTCCTCCTGCGGCCACAACTCCCCGTAGAGCAGGGTCAGGAAGCGGCTGCGGGCGCCCTCGTCGAGGATCGCCGCGTTGAGGCGTTCAAGGACGGCGGGGCCGCCGAAGCCCTCGCGGGCGAGCAGGCGCAGCGCGTGGCGGGCCAGGCCCGTGACGGCGGCGGCCTCGGGGCCGGTGCCGCAGACGTCGCCGATGGCGAAGCCGTACGCGCCGTCGCGGATGGGGAACAGGTCGTAGAAGTCGCCGCCCACCTCGTTGCCCTCGCCGGCCGCGCGGTAGATGACCTCCACCTCGACGCCGGGGACGTCGGGGAGCTCAGGGGGCAGGAGGCTGCGCTGGAGGGACTGGCTGATCGCCATGCGCTCCGAGTACAGGCGCGCGTTGTCGAGGGCCAGGGCGGCCCTGCGGCTCAAGTCCTCGGCCAGCTCCAGGATTTCCTGGCGGAAGTGCTCGTCGGTGGGCTTGCCGAGCGTCAACATGCCGATGACGCGGTTACGGGCGACCAGAGGGAGGACGACGGTCTCGCCGCCGACAGCTGAGGCCGTCTGCAGGGTCGTGCCGATGCCGGAGCTGACGCTCGCCGGTTCACCGAGACCGAGGCTCCTCATGGACGTACGCAGAGCCGCCTGGTGGGCGGCTTCCGCCGGGGCCGCCCAGACGCGGGCGCCCGGGGTCGGGACGGGGTCCGGGGGCGCGATCTTCGAAAGGAGCGCCTTGAGGCCGTCGATGCGCTCCTCGTCCTCGTGCAACACATAGGAGAGGTACGGTTCCGAGGCCTGGTCGGCGATCGTGTAGACAGCGCACCAGGTGGCGAGGGTCGGGACCGTCATCTGGGCCATGAGGGCCAGCGTCTGGTCGCGGTCGAGCGTGCCCGCCAGGAGGTCGGACGCCTCGACAAGGAAGCTGAGCGAACCGCGGCGGAGCTTTTCGAGCTCCCCCAGGCGGGCCGATTCCACGGCCAGCGCGATGCGGTCGGCGGCGAACTGGAGGCGGAGCGCCTCTTCGTTCGAGTAGCGCTCGGGGGCCTCCGCGGCGACGCCGAGGGAGCCGGTGAGGCGGCCCTCGACCTTCAGGGGGACTGTGACGACCGAGCGCATGCCCGTGCCGTTCAAGAGCGGGACCGCGCCCGGTACTTGGGTGAGGTCCTCGTGGACGGCGGGCATCCGGGCCGAGCCGTAGCGCCCGGGGCCGACTTCGACGGGTACGCGCGCGAAGCGCTGCCGTGCGGAGGGCAGGCCGGTCGAGGCGCGGACCTCGAGCTCCGTCTCGTCGTCCGTGGCGAGCAGCAGGAACGCGGAGTCGCCGTCGAGCATGTCGCGGGCGCGCTCGACCGTGCGCTGGAGCAGTCCGTCGAGGTCGTCGGGGGCCGGCGAGCCGATGAAGACCTCGAACGGGTCGGATCCCTGGCTCTCCGAGTGCGACGCGGGGTCGGGGGAGGGCAGGCGCAGCGGCGTCTGGAGGACGGCCCGCTCGTGGTCGCGTACGAGCAGGCAGACGGTCGACGGATCGCCGTCGGTGTCGCGGACGCGCAGGTGCGAGGCGTAGACGGGCGTCACGCGGCCGTTGGCGCTGCGGATGCCGTAGCTGCCCTCCCAGCGCGAGAGTTGGAGCGCGTCGGCGATGCCGGTGCTGGTGCCGGGCGTGTGCGGCCAGGCCGCGAAGTCGGTGAGGGGCTTGCCGGTGACCTGCTCGGCGGCGTACCCGAAGAGCTCCTCCGCGTCCTCGTTCCACCCGGTGATCGCGCCGACCCGGTCGATCTGGACGACGGCCACGCGGACGCGCTCGTCGGCGAGCGGCAGGAGGTCGGTGGGGAGGTTGGGGCCCGCGGCGCGGGTTCCCACGGAGCGCTCGGGCAGGTCGAGTTGGAACCAGACCTGCTTGTGGGTGGCCGAATAGTCCACCCCCCAGCGGGCGGCGAGTGCCGCGCAGAGTTGGAGGCCGCGGCCTCCCTCGCGGTCCGGGCTGCCCATGTTCATGGCGGAGGACTGCAGTGGAATCTCGCGCTCCGGGTACCGGTCGGAGACCTCGATCCGGACGTGATCTTCACTTCGCAGGCACAGAACCTCCGCGGACGTGCCCGCGTGAACCACGGCATTTGTCACGAGTTCGCTGGTCAGGACGACGGCATCGTCGATGATGTCCGCGTGCCCCCACCCTTGGAGGGTGTCGCGTACGAAGGAGCGGGCGGTCGCGACGGAGCGTCCGACCGGCTCGAAAGTGGCAGCCGCGCGCGCGGTGATCACAGAACTCCCTGTACGAGTAGTACTCGTTGTCCGAGTGTCGAGGCCCAGGTCTCCCGTACCCATGTCTCGGCCGCCCCTCCGATGCCCGCTCGTTTTCCGCCACCGCCCAGGCCGGGCAGACCGGGGTGGGTGGACAGCCGCATGCAAGGTTACTTACCTTCGCCGTCCATGCGGATGCCGGTCGTCTGTGTTTCCGCCCGGAGGGTGTGCGGACGGTGTGCGAAGCTGCCGAACTGTTATGGCCTGGTTCTGCCATGGTGAAACACTGGGCAAGCTTCCATACGACTACGCATTGAAGTGCCGATGCGGCGGTAGAAGCGAATCCGAGAAACCCGAGCTACCCGAGCAGTACAGGTCGATCCCTGCGGGAGGGACACAGTGGAGTCTGGCGCAGCGACGCGAAGCAAGAAGGCGCGCGCAGAAGGCGGACAGTCCCTGACAAAACAGCGCAAGGGGCGTGGTGGAAGCGGCACGACGACCGTCGACACCGCGGCGCTGAACAGGCTTCTCGCAGGTCTTGTCGCGATGAGAGACGGCAATTTCCGCAAGCGTCTGACGGTCAGCGGCGACGGCGTGATGTCGGAGATCGCGGCCGTCTTCAACGAGGTGGCGGACCGCAATCTCCACCTGACGGGTGAGATGTCGCGCGTGCGGCGCATGGTCGGCCGGGAGGGCAAGCTCACCGAGCGGCTCGAGACGGGCGCCTGCGAGGGCTCCTGGGCCGCCGCCATCAATGCCTCCAACGCGCTCGTGGACGACCTCGTACGGCCCGTCTCAGAGGTCGGCAGGGTGCTCTCCGCGGTCGCCGAGGGTGATCTGTCGCCCCGCATGGAGCTGCGGGCCCAGGTGCCGGAAGGGAAGCCGGAGGGGAACGGGCATCCGCTGCGCGGCGAGTTCCTCAAGGTCGGCAGGACCGTCAACAACCTGGTCGACCAGCTCTCGACGTTCACCGACGAGGTCACCCGGGTGGCCAGTGAGGTGGGCACCGAGGGCAAACTCGGCGGCCAGGCGCGCGTGCGCGGTATGTCCGGTTCGTGGAAGGATCTCACGGATTCGGTCAACACCATGGCGTACCGGCTCACTGCTCAGGTACGTGACATTGCTCTCGTCACCACCGCGGTGGCCAAGGGTGACCTGTCCCGAAAGGTCACGGTTCACGTCGCGGGCGAGATGCTCGAGCTGAAGAACACCGTGAACACGATGGTGGACCAGCTGTCGTCGTTCTCCTCCGAGGTCACCCGAGTGGCCCGGGAAGTGGGTACGGAGGGTGAGCTCGGCGGCCAGGCGCAGGTGCCCGGTGTGGCCGGCGTGTGGAAGGACCTCACCGATTCGGTGAACCTCATGGCGGGCAATCTGACCGCCCAGGTGCGTGGAATCGCGCAGGTCACGACCGCGGTCGCCAATGGTGACCTGTCCCAGAAGGTGACGGTGTCGGCGCGCGGCGAGGTCGCCCAGCTGGCCGAGACCATCAACCAGATGACGGAGACCCTGCGGACCTTTGCCGACGAGGTCACGCGCGTGGCCAACGAGGTCGGTGCCGAGGGCCAGCTCGGCGGCCAGGCGAATGTGCCGGGTGCCGCCGGGACGTGGAAGGACCTCACCGATTCGGTGAACACCGTTTTCCGGAACCTCACAACTCAGGTCCGGGACATCGCCACCGTCACGACGGCGGTGGCGAACGGTGATCTGTCGCAGAAGGTCACCGTCGACGTCGCGGGCGAGATGCTCGAGTTGAAGAACACCGTCAACACGATGGTGGACCAGCTCTCCGCCTTCGGTTCCGAAGTGACGCGCGTGGCACGGGAGATCGGTGTCGAGGGTGAGCTGGGCGGTCAGGCGCTCGTGCCCGGCGCCGCCGGGACGTGGAAGGACCTGACCGACTCCGTCAACACCGCGTTCCGCAACCTCACCGGACAGGTGCGGAACATCGCCCAGGTGACGACGGCGGTGGCGAACGGTGATCTGTCGCAGAAGGTCACCGTCGACGTCTCCGGCGAGATGCTCCAGCTGAAGAACACCGTGAACACGATGGTGGACCAGCTGTCGAGCTTCGCCGACCAGGTGACGCGGATGGCCCGTGACGTGGGCACGGAGGGCCGCCTCGGCGGTCAGGCCCGCGTGGACGGCGTGAGCGGCACGTGGAAGGAGTTGACCGACTCCGTCAACTTCATGGCCGGCAACCTGACGTCCCAGGTGCGGCAGATCGCCCAGGTGACGACGGCGGTGGCGCGGGGCGACCTGTCGCAGAAGATCGACGTGGACGCGCGCGGCGAGATCCTGGAGCTGAAGAACACCATCAACACGATGGTCGACCAGCTCTCCGCCTTCGCCGATCAGGTGACCCGGGTGGCCCGCGAGGTGGGCACCGAGGGGCGCCTGGGCGGTCAGGCGCAGGTGCCCGGCGTGGCCGGCGTGTGGCGCGACCTGACGGACTCGGTGAACGGCATGGCCGGGAACCTCACGGCCCAGGTGCGCAACATCGCGCAGGTCGCGACGGCGGTGGCGCGGGGTGACCTGTCGCAGAAGATCGACGTGGACGCGCGCGGCGAGATCCTGGAGCTGAAGAACACCCTCAACACGATGGTGGACCAGCTGTCGGCCTTCGCCGAGCAGGTGACGCGGGTGGCCCGCGAGGTGGGTACGGACGGCATCCTGGGCGGTCAGGCCGAGGTGCAGGGCGTGTCGGGTACGTGGAAGGACCTGACGCAGTCCGTGAACGGCATGGCCAACAACCTGACGCTTCAGGTGCGGAACATCGCCGAGGTCACGACCGCGGTGGCGCGCGGCGACCTGTCCAAGAAGATCACCGTCGACGCCAAGGGCGAGATCCTCGAGCTCGTCACGACGGTGAACACGATGGTGGACCAGCTGTCGTCGTTCGCCGAGCAGGTGACCCGGGTGGCCCGTGAGGTGGGCACCGAGGGTCAGCTGGGCGGCCAGGCGCGCGTTCCGGGTGTCACGGGCATCTGGAAGGACCTCAGCGACAACGTGAACCTCATGGCCAACAACCTGACCATGCAGGTGCGCAACATCTCCCAGGTCGCCAACGCGGTGGCCAACGGCGACCTGACCCGCCAGGTCACCATCGAGGCGCGCGGCGAGGTCGCGCAGCTCGCCGACACGTTCAACACGATGGTGCGGACCCTGAGCTCCTTCGCCGACCAGGTCACCAAGGTGGCCCGCGAGGTGGGCACGGACGGCATCCTCGGCGGTCAGGCCCGCGTACCCGGCGTGTCCGGCACGTGGAAGGACCTGACCGAGTCCGTGAACGGCATGGCCTCGAACCTGACCGGTCAGGTGCGCAACATCGCGATGGTCACGACCGCCATCGCCAAGGGCGACCTGACCAAGAAGATCGACATCGACGCCCGCGGCGAGATCCTCGAGCTGAAGACGACGATCAACACGATGGTGGACCAGCTGTCGTCGTTCGCCGAGCAGGTGACCCGGGTGGCCCGTGAGGTGGGCACCGAGGGTCAGCTGGGCGGTCAGGCGCGGGTGCGCGACGTGGACGGCACGTGGCGCGACCTGACCGAGTCCGTGAACGAGATGGCCGGGAACCTGACCCGTCAGGTGCGCGCCATCGCGGCCGTCGCCACCGCGGTGACCCGCGGCGACCTCAACCTCAAGATCGACGTCGACGCGGCGGGCGAGATCCAGGTCCTCCAGGACAACATCAACAAGATGATCTCCAACCTGCGCGACACCACGATCGCCAACGAGGAGCAGGACTGGCTCAAGGGCAACCTGGCCCGCATCTCGGGTCTGATGCAGGGCCGCCGCGACCTCGACGACGTGGCGGGGCTCATCATGAGCGAGCTGACGCCGGTCGTGTCGGCGCAGCACGGCGCGTTCTTCCTGGCGCTGCCCACGGACGACGGCGCCGACGCGGCGAACGGTGACGAGGACGCGTACGAGCTGCGCATGTGCGGGAGCTACGGCTACTCCATGGGCTCCATGCCGACCGCGTTCCGGCCCGGCGAGACGCTCATCGGGACGGCCGCCAAGGAGAAGCGCACGATCCTCGTGGACAACGCGCCGAGCGGCTACCTGAAGATCGCCTCCGGGCTCGGCGAGGCGCCCCCGGCGCAGGTCATCGTCATCCCGGTGCTCTTCGAAGGCACGGTGCTCGGGGTCATCGAACTGGCGTCGTTCACGCCGTTCACGCAGATCCAGAAGGACTTCCTGAACCAGATCGCCGAGATGATCGCGACGAGCGTCAACACCATCTCCGTCAACACCAAGACGGAGGTGCTGCTGAAGCAGTCGCAGGAGTTGACGGAGCAACTCCGTGAGCGCTCCGCCGAGTTGGAGAACCGGCAGAAGGCCCTCCAGGCGTCCAACGCCGAACTGGAGGAGAAGGCCGAGCTGCTGGCCCAGCAGAACCGCGACATCGAAGTGAAGAACACCGAGATCGAAGAGGCGCGGCAGGTCCTGGAGGAGCGCGCCGAGCAGCTTGCCGTCTCGATGCGCTACAAGAGCGAGTTCCTCGCCAACATGTCGCACGAGCTGCGCACGCCGCTCAACTCGCTGCTCATCCTTGCCAAGTTGCTCGCCGACAACGCGGACGCGAACCTCACCCCGAAGCAGGTCGAGTTCGCGGAGACCATCCACGGCGCGGGGTCCGACCTGCTCCAGCTGATCAACGACATCCTGGACCTGTCGAAGGTCGAGGCGGGCAAGATGGACGTCTCGCCGACGCGCATCGCCCTGGTGCAGCTCGTCGACTACGTGGAGGCGACGTTCCGGCCGCTGACCGCGGAGAAGCAACTCGACTTCTCCGTACGGGTGTCGCCGGAACTGCCGACCACGCTGCACACCGACGAACAGCGCCTCCTTCAGGTGCTGCGCAACCTGCTGTCGAACGCGGTGAAGTTCACCGACTCCGGCGCCGTCGAACTGGTCATCAGGCCGGCGGGCGCGGACGTACCGAACGCGATCCGCGAACAGCTCCTGGAAGCGGGCTCGTTGACCGAGGCCGACGGCGACGTGATCGCCTTCTCGGTGACCGACACCGGCATCGGTATCGCGGCCAGCAAGATGCGCGTCATCTTCGAGGCGTTCAAGCAGGCCGACGGCACGACGAGCCGCAAGTACGGTGGTACGGGCCTCGGCCTGTCCATCAGCCGCGAGATCGCCCGCCTCCTGGGCGGCGAGATCCACGCGCAGAGCGAGCCGGGCCGCGGCTCCACCTTCACGTTGTACCTGCCGATGCACCCGAGCGAGCTGCCGCCCCAGGGCTACGCGCAGCTCGCGCCGACCATCGAGCCGGGGGAGCGGCTCGCCCTCGACGCGGCGCCCGAGCCCGCCGAGGTGGAGACGCCGGCCGAGGTGAAGTCGTACCAGGACACGCAGAACGGTCCGGCGGCACTGTTCCGGCGCCGCCGCAGGTCGACGCCGACGCCGCTGCCGGAGCGGACGGAGCTGCCCGACCAGCCGACGCCCCCGGCCCCCGTGACTCCCGCGCAGGAGCGCGCGGAGGAGCAGTGGGACGGCTCGGCGGGCGCCACGGACGCGGCCGAGCGGAGCGAGCCGTCGTCACGGCACGGGCTGCTGTTCGGCGGCGAGAAGGTGCTCATCGTCGACGACGACATCCGCAACGTGTTCGCGCTGACCAGCGTCCTGGAGCAGCAGGGCCTGTCGGTCCTGTACGCGGAGAACGGGCGCGAGGGCATCGAGGTCCTCGAACAGCACGACGACGTGACGGTCGTCCTGATGGACATCATGATGCCGGAGATGGACGGCTACGCGACGACGACGGCGATCCGCAGGATGCCGCAGTTCGCCGGGCTGCCGATCATCGCGCTCACCGCGAAGGCGATGAAGGGCGACCGGGAGAAGGCCATCGAGTCGGGCGCTTCCGACTATGTGACGAAGCCGGTCGATCCGGACCACCTGCTGTCCGTGATGGAGCGGTGGATGCATGGTGAGTGACCGGAAACCGGAATGTTCAGGATGAGTTGCTGACTGAGTGTGGTCGAATTCGTGTAGAAGCGCGGGATTCGGGGAACCTTCTGGTCTCCCACCGCGTTTCTGCTACGTGCACGGTGACATCGCGGTGACAGGGTGTGGCGACAGGCGGGGTGCGGCTACCATGACCGGCACAAGGACGGACGACGCAAGGGAGTCGTCCCCTGGGGTGGCGACAGGAGCCTCCCCGAGTCCTGCGGACAGGGGCGGCCCCATGCCGGGGCGAGGAGGGCGGGCCATGGTTCAGAAGGCCAAGATCCTCCTGGTCGATGACCGGCCGGAGAATCTGCTGGCGCTGGAGGCCATCCTCTCCGCGCTCGATCAGACACTGGTACGGGCATCGTCCGGGGAGGAAGCGCTGAAGGCGCTGCTCACGGACGATTTCGCGGTCATTCTGCTGGACGTTCAGATGCCGGGAATGGACGGTTTCGAAACCGCGGCGCACATCAAGCGTCGCGAGCGGACCCGGGACATCCCGATCATCTTCCTCACCGCGATCAACCACGGACCGCACCACACGTTCCGTGGCTATGCGGCGGGGGCGGTCGACTACATCTCCAAGCCGTTCGACCCCTGGGTGCTGCGCGCCAAGGTCTCGGTGTTCGTCGAGCTCTACATGAAGAACTGCCAGCTCCGGGAGCAGGCGGCGCTGCTGCGGCTCCAGCTCGAGGGCGGCGGCAAGGCCATCGGCGACTCCAAGGAGCCGGCGGGGCTGCTCGCCGAGCTGTCGGCGCGGCTCGCCGCGGTCGAGGAGCAGGCCGAGGCGCTGTCGAAGCAGCTGGACGACGAGTCGGCGGACGCCGCCGCGGTCGCCACGGCGGCCCACCTGGAGCGCAAACTCACGGGCCTGCGCAGGGCACTTGACGCCCTGGAACCGGGCACCGGGAGCGGCGCCCCCTCGCTGCCCTCCCAGAACTGAGGCGGGCGCCCCGGACACTGTCGGGGCGCCGCGTGGGCTTTGAGCCCACGTCAGTTTCCGCCCCGTCAGTTCGCGACACGATCGGGTGAAGCGGTGGGCGCACGTGTCCAAGGTCGTCTCCCCCGGTAACCTCGCACCTATGGCCTCACGTCCCGCAGCCAAGAAGACGCCCGCGAAGAAGACGGCGGCGCCGACCAAGGCTCCGGCGAAGAAGGCCGCTGCCAAAAAAGCCCCCGCCAAGAAGACCGCGGCCAAGAAGGCGCCCGCCAAGAAGGCCGCGGCGAAGAAGCCTGCACCCAAGCCGGCACCCAGTCCGACCGGCGGGCTCTACCGGCTCGTACGCGCCGTGTGGCTCGGTGTCGCGCACAGCGTGGGGGCGATGTTCCGCGGCATAGGGCGTGGCGCCAAGGGGCTCGACCCGGCGCACCGCAAGGACGGCCTCGCGCTGCTGCTGCTCGGCATCGCGCTGATCTGCGCGGCCGGCACCTGGTCGAACCTCCAGGGGCCCGTCGGCGACCTCGTCGACATGCTCGTGACCGGCGCGTTCGGCCGCCTCGACCTGCTGGTGCCGATCCTGCTCGGGCTGATCGCCGTACGGCTCATCCGGCACCCCGAGAAGCCCGAGGCGAACGGGCGGATCGTGATCGGCCTCTCCGCGCTCGTCATCGGTGTCCTCGGCCAGGTCCACATCGCGTGCGGCTCACCCGCGCGCGGGGACGGCATGCGCGCCATAAGGGACGCCGGCGGGCTCATCGGCTGGGCCACCGCGACGCCGCTCAGCTTCACCGTCACCCAGGTGCTCGCGGTCCCGCTGCTCGTCCTGCTGACCGTCTTCGGGCTGCTCGTCGTGACCGCGACGCCCGTCAACGCCATCCCGCAGCGCCTCCACCAGCTCGGCGTGAAGCTCGGCATCGTGCACGACGACACGGCCTTCGCCGACGCGGCCCAGGAGGAGTACGACGAGGAGTGGCGCGAGGCCGCGCCCGCCCGCTCCCGCAGGCGCTCCCCGGCCCCGGCCCCGGACTCGTACGACCCGGACCGTGCCGAGGAGGAGGCGTTCGCCAAGCGGCGCAAGTCGCGGAAGTCGGTGCAGCCCGCCATGGAGCGGCCGATGGACGCGGTCGACGTGGCGGCCGCCGCGGCCGCGGCGCTCGACGGTGCCGTCCTGCACGGCATGCCGCCGTCGCCGCTCGTCGCGGACCTCACGCAGGGCGTCTCCGGCGAGGGAAGCGGCGAGAAGAGCGGTGAGGCGGCCACAGGCGAGCGTTCGGCGGCCGTCCCGACGGCCAGGGGCAAGAAGGCCCCCGCGGCCGCTCAGAAGGAGCCTGAGCCCACTCCCACGTCCCTCGGCGTCCCCGACCTGACCAAGTCCGCGCCCGAGGCGCGCGGGGACCTGCCGCCGCGCGCCGAGCAGCTCCAGCTCGCCGGCGACATCACGTACGCGCTGCCCTCGCTCGACCTGCTCACCCGCGGCGGGCCCGGCAAGTCGCGCAGCGCCGCCAACGACGCGGTCGTCGAGTCGCTCCAGACCGTCTTCACCGAGTTCAAGGTCGACGCGGCCGTCACCGGCTTCACGCGCGGCCCCACGGTCACGCGCTACGAGATCGAGCTCGGCCCCGCCGTGAAGGTCGAGAAGATCACGGCGCTCGCCAAGAACATCGCGTACGCCGTCGCGTCCCCCGACGTCCGGATCATCTCGCCGATCCCCGGCAAGTCCGCGGTCGGCATCGAGATCCCGAACACCGACCGCGAGATGGTCAACGTCGGCGACGTGCTGCGCCTGGCGGACGCGGCCGAGGACGCGCACCCGATGCTCGTCGCGCTCGGCAAGGACGTCGAGGGCGGCTACGTGATGGCGAACATCGCGAAGATGCCGCACGTCCTGGTCGCAGGCGCCACCGGCTCCGGAAAGTCGTCCTGCATCAACTGCCTGATCACCTCGATCATGATGCGCGCGACCCCCGAGGACGTCCGGATGGTCCTCGTCGACCCCAAGCGCGTGGAGCTGACCGCCTACGAAGGCATCCCGCACCTCATCACGCCGATCATCACCAACCCCAAGAAGGCCGCCGAGGCCCTCCAGTGGGTCGTACGGGAGATGGATCTGCGCTACGACGACCTCGCGGCCTTCGGCTACCGGCACATCGACGACTTCAACCAGGCCATCAAGGACGGCAAGCTCACCACGCCCGAGGGCAGCGAGCGGGAGCTGAAGCCGTACCCGTACCTGCTGGTGATCGTCGACGAGCTCGCCGACCTCATGATGGTCGCCCCCAGGGACGTCGAGGACGCGATCGTCCGGATCACCCAGCTCGCGCGCGCGGCCGGCATCCACCTGGTACTCGCCACGCAGCGCCCCTCCGTCGACGTCGTCACCGGCCTCATCAAGGCGAACGTCCCGTCGCGGCTCGCGTTCGCGACCTCCTCGCTCGCCGACAGCCGCGTCATCCTCGACCAGCCGGGAGCCGAGAAGCTCATCGGCAAGGGCGACGGCCTCTTCCTCCCCATGGGGGCGAACAAGCCCACCCGTATGCAGGGCGCCTTCGTCACCGAGGACGAGATCCACCAGGTCGTGCAGCACTGCAAGGACCAGATGGCGCCCGTCTTCAGGGACGACGTCACGGTGGGCACCAAGCAGAAGAAGGAGATCGACGAGGAGATCGGCGACGACCTCGACCTGCTCTGCGCCGCCGCCGAACTGGTCGTCTCCACGCAGTTCGGCTCCACCTCCATGCTCCAGCGCAAGCTGCGCGTCGGGTTCGCCAAGGCGGGCCGCCTGATGGACCTCATGGAGTCGCGGAACATCGTCGGACCCAGTGAGGGTTCGAAGGCTCGTGACGTTCTTGTGAAAGCCGATGAGCTGGAGGGAGTGCTCGCGGTGATCCGCGGGGAGGCTCAACCTTAAAGAGATCCCTCGAACCGACGTCACTCGTACGGGTATCGGAGCAACCGTTTCCCCATCGCCTACGTCAAGTTGAGGGAGGAGACAGCCGAGTACGTCGCCGGTGGGATGGTGGGCCATTCCTATGGCGTACAAAGTCCGACCGCCCGGTTGCCTCAGCCATTCACACCCCCCCTAAACTGAACCTCCAGCAGGTGGCTACACGCTCGAAAGGCGCCCCCGTGTCCATCGGCAACTCCCCTGAAGACGACCGCCCTTCGGAAGACCACATCCCGCACGCGGACGACGACCGGCCGTCGATCGGTCGTGCCCTCCAGCAGGCACGCGTCGACGCGGGTCTGACCGTCGACGAGGTCAGTCAGTCGACCCGGGTGCGCATCCCGATCGTGCAAGCCATCGAGCAGGACGACTTCTCGCGCTGCGGTGGTGACGTGTACGCGCGGGGTCACATCCGCACGCTCGCGCGTGCCGTGGGCCTCGACCCCGAACCGCTGCTCGAACAGTTCGGTGACGAGCACGGCGGACGCCCCGCGCCGACGCCCGCGACGCCACTGTTCGAGGCCGAGCGGATCCGCTCCGAGCCCCGCAGGCCGAACTGGACGGCGGCCATGGTCGCGGCGATCGTCGCCGTCGTCGCCTTCGTCGGCTACACCGCCTTCAGCGGCGGCGACGGCGAAGGCGGCCAGCAGCAGGCCGCCGAGGGCTCCACCCCCGCGACCAGCAAGGCGACCACCCCGAAGCCGAGCCCCAGCACCAAGAAGCCCAACGATCCGAAGCCCGAGCCGAGCGACAGCGCGATCGCCGCGGCCCCCGCCGACAAGGTGACCGTCAAGGTCAGCGCGGCCGACGGGCGCAGCTGGATCTCCGCCAAGGACCACAACGGGCGGACGATGTTCGACGGGCTGCTCCAGGACGGCCAGACCAAGACGTTCCAGGACGACCGGAAGGTCGACCTCGTCCTCGGCGACGCCGGCGCCATCAAACTGTTCGTGAACGGCAAGCAGATCGAGGACGAGTTCAAGGCCGGCCAGGTCGAGCGGCTGTCGTACACGAAGGGTGACCCTGAGGTCGGCTGAGCCCGGCGATCTTGCGGTAACCCCTCGTGGCTTGGGCTGTCAGTGGGACGAAGTAGTCTTGATTCCATGCCCGAACGCCGCACCGTCGCACTCGTCACCCTTGGCTGCGCCCGTAACGAGGTGGACTCGGAGGAGCTCGCAGGCCGCTTGGAGGCGGACGGCTGGGAGCTCGTCGAGGACGCCGACGCCGCAGATGTCGCCGTCGTGAACACCTGTGGCTTCGTGGAGGCCGCGAAGAAGGACTCCGTCGACGCCCTCCTGGAAGCCAATGACCTCAAGGGCCACGGCAGAACGCAGGCGGTGGTAGCGGTCGGCTGCATGGCCGAGCGCTACGGCAAGGAGCTGGCCGAAGCGCTGCCCGAGGCCGACGGCGTGCTCGGGTTCGACGACTACGAGGACATCTCCGGCCGCCTCCAGACGATCCTGTCCGGGGGCAGCGTGGAGGCGCACGCCCCGCGCGACCGCCGCAAGCTGCTGCCGATCAGCCCCGCCGAGCGCCAGGAGGCGGGCTCCGGCATCGCGCTGCCCGGGCACGCCCCCGTGGACCTGCCCGAGGGCGTCGCGCCCGCGTCCGGACCGCGCGCCCCGCTGCGCCGCCGGCTCGACGGCAACCCCGTGGCCTCCGTGAAGCTGGCCTCCGGCTGCGACCGGCGCTGCTCCTTCTGCGCCATCCCGTCGTTCCGCGGCTCCTTCATCTCGCGCCGCCCCAGCGACGTGCTGAACGAGACGCGCTGGCTCGCCGAGCAGGGCGTCAAGGAGATCATGCTGGTCTCCGAGAACAACACGTCGTACGGCAAGGACCTGGGCGACATCCGCCTCCTGGAGTCGCTGCTGCCCGAGCTGGCCGAGGTCGACGGGATCGAGCGCGTCCGGGTCAGCTACCTGCAGCCCGCCGAGATGCGCCCCGGCCTGATCGACGTGCTGACGGGCACCGACAAGGTCGCCCCGTACTTCGACCTCTCCTTCCAGCACTCGGCGCCCGGCGTGCTGCGCGCGATGCGGCGCTTCGGCGACACCGACCGCTTCCTGGAGCTGCTCGACACCATTCGGACGAAGGCGCCGCAGGCGGGTGTCCGGTCGAACTTCATCGTGGGCTTCCCCGGCGAGACCGAGGCGGACTACGCGGAGCTGGAGCGCTTCCTGAACGGGGCGCGGCTCGACGCCATCGGTGTGTTCGGCTACTCCGACGAGGAGGGCACGGAAGCGGCGACGTACGAGGACAAGCTGGACGAGGACGTGGTCGCACAGCGCCTCGCGCGGCTCTCCCGGCTCGCCGAGCAGTTGGTGTCGCAGCGCGCAGAGGAGCGCGTGGGCGAGACCGTGCGCGTGCTCGTCGAGTCCGTCGACGAGGAGGACGGCGTCGTCGGCCGCGGTGCGCACCAGGCGCCCGAGACCGACGGGCAGGTGCGTCTCACGAGCGGCGCCGGTCTGACAGTCGGTCGTATGGTCGAGGCAAAGGTGGTCGGCACCGAGGGTGTCGACCTGGTGGCCGAGCCGCTGGAGATCGCTGAGGAGGCGGACAGATGACCGGAGTCCCGGCGTCCGCTGCGGGCGGCACCGGCAGGCCGTCGCCCGGAGGCAAGCTGGGTGCTGCGGCCGTCAACCAGGCGAGCCTGTGGAACATCGCGAACATCCTGACCATGATCCGGCTCCTCCTGGTGCCGGGCTTCGTGGTGCTCATGCTGGCCGGCGGCGGGTACGACCCGGCGTGGCGGGCATGGGCCTGGGCGGCGTTCGCGGTTGCCATGATCACGGATGTCTTCGACGGACATCTGGCGCGTTCGTACAACCTGGTCACCGACTTCGGAAAGATCGCCGACCCGATCGCCGACAAAGCGATCATGGGCGCCGCGCTGATCTGTCTGTCCTCGCTCGGTGATCTTCCGTGGTGGGTGACCGGAGTCATTCTCGGGCGCGAGCTCGGGATCACGCTGCTGAGATTCGTCGTCATTCGCTACGGGGTCATTCCCGCGAGCCGCGGCGGCAAGATAAAGACCCTGACGCAGGGCACCGCCGTCGGCATGTACATCCTGGCGCTGACCGGGCCGCTCGCGACGCTGCGATGGTGGGTGATGGCCGTCGCCGTCGCGCTCACCGTGCTGACCGGGCTCGACTACGTGCGGCAGGCCATCGTGCTGCGCCGTGCCGGGCTCGCCGAGTCGAAGGCTGCCGCGCAGGCGTCCGCGGAGGCTGCCGAGAAGTGACGTACGAGGCGGTCGAGGCGCTGCGCCTGCTGACGGAGCGAGGGGAGACCCTCGCCGTCGCGGAGTCGCTCACCGGCGGTCTGGTGGCCGCCGAGCTCGTGGCGGTACCGGGGGCCTCCAAGGCCTTCCGCGGCTCCGTCACGGCGTACGCGACGGAGCTCAAGCACCGGCTGCTCGGCGTCGACGCGGATCTGCTCGCCGCGCACGGGCCCGTGCACCCCGAGGTCGCGCTGGGCATGGCGGTGGGCGTCCGGGACGCGCTGGGGGCCGACTGGGGCATCGCGACGACCGGTGTCGCCGGGCCCGAGCCGCAGGACGGACAGCCGGTCGGGACGGTGTACGTGGCCGTCGCGGGACCGGGAACTGATCATTCCGAGGGTGCCGCCGATTTCGCTGCTAGCCGGAAAGTGAGCGCCCTGCGGTTGAACGGGCGTCGGACGGAAATCCGTATGGAGAGTGTACGGAGCGTGCTCGGACTCCTCGTCGAAGAGCTGGTCGGAGGGCATTCCGGCGAACGCAGTGGGAAAGCGCGGGCACAGGATACGGAACAGAACGGGGGGTTTTGATGTTTGCAGCCCTGAGTGAACACGACATCGCTCCCCGCACGGCCGCGGCACGAGGCGGTACGGTGGGGCGTGAAGGATGCGGCTACGCGGTCCGAGGAGGGAGCCACCGATGATTCTGCTCCGTCGCCTGCTGGGTGACGTGCTGCGTCGGCAGCGCCAGCGCCAGGGCCGTACTCTGCGCGAAGTCTCCTCGTCCGCCCGAGTCTCGCTCGGCTATCTCTCCGAGGTGGAGCGGGGGCAGAAGGAGGCTTCCTCCGAGCTGCTCTCCGCGATCTGCGACGCGCTTGACGTACGGATGTCCGAGCTGATGCGCGAGGTGAGCGACGAGCTCGCTCTCGCGGAGCTGGCCGAGTCGGCAGCAGCCGTCCCGTCGGAGCCGGTGCCCGCACCGGTTCGTCCGATGCTGGGTTCTGTCTCCGTGACCGGCGTCCCGCCGGAACGTGTGACGATCAAGGCGCCTGCGGAGGCCGTCGACGTCGTCGCGGCGTAGCGCCTGAACTCAGTTTGAACGTGGGGAAGCCCCGGCCGAGAGCATCGGCCGGGGCTTTCTGCTGCCCGCTGTCGCCTCCGTGCGGAGTCCGTCCAGATGTGTCCGTAATAGCCCGTATGTGCCATTGTTGGGGGTGGTTTCGATACGGAGGTGACGTATGTACGTCGTGAAGAGTCCGCTGCCCGACGCCGACCTGAAGACCGTGGGCGAGGCGCTCCAGGGCGCCCTGGTGGACCTGGTGGACCTGTCGCTCGTGGCGAAGCAGGTGCACTGGAACGTGGTGGGTCCCAGGTTCCGCTCGGTGCACCTTCAGCTCGACGAGGTCGTGGACACCGCGCGGCAGCACTCCGACACGGTGGCCGAGCGGGCCTCGACGCTGGGCGTCCCGCCCGACGGCCGCGCGAAGACCGTGGCGGACACCAGTGGCGTGGGCGTGGCCCCGGAGGGCTGGGTGAAGGACACGGACGCGGTGGGGGCGCTCGTGGAAGCGCTGGGCGCGGTCATCGCGCGGATGCGCGAACGGGTGGACGCGACGGGCGAGGCGGACCCCGTGAGCCAGGACATCTTCATCGGCATCACGGCGGACCTCGAGAAGCATCACTGGATGTTCCAGGCCGAGAACCGCGGCTGAGGGGCAGGGCCCGGCGGCCGAGGTGGTCCTGCTTCCTCGGCGTCCTCGGCGTGGCGTCGGTGGGGCCGGGCAGGTTGGTTGTGGTCGTGGTCCCGGAGGTCGGTGGGCGGAGGTGAGCGGTCGGTGGCGTGGGCTGGATGGCGAATACTCCGGTGGGCGCCGGCCGTCGTGTGCGGCGCTCTCTGGTGGTGGGGCGCCCTGCGGCTCGTCTTCGCGCCCGGCGCGGGCGCGATCGAAGGGGCGGTGGTCGCCGGGGGCTGGGGGCTCAGCCTGCTGCCGGTGCACGCCCTGCCGAAGTCCCGGGCGGCCGGAGTCGCCGGTGCGCCGGGCAGGCACGGCGCGCGGCGCGTACGTGTACGGGCGGTGCGCGCCGGGCGTGAACTCGCCGGTGGGGTGCGCAGGCGCGTCACCACGGCATGGCGACGCCGCCGTTCGGGCGGAGGATCTGGCCCGTCGTGAACGACGCGGCGTCCGAGGCCAGATGCAGCACCGCGTGCGCGATGTCCTCCGCCTCGCCGACCCGGCCGAGCGGTGACATGCGCACCATCAGGGCCTCGGTGTGCGCCTGCGCGCTCTCGTCGTGGCGGGTCGTCATCGGCGTACGGATCCAACCGGGTGCCACCGCGTTGACCCGAATGCCGTGCGGGCCGACCTCCGTGGCAAGTGTTTTGGTGAGCTGGACGACGGCGGCCTTCGCCGCGCCGTAGCAGAGCAGCCCCGGGCCGCCGGTGTCGACCGCCCCGGAGGCCATCGTGACGATGCTGCCGCGGGTGCCGGCCGCGATCATGGTGCGGGCCGCCTCCTGGCAGGCGTAGAGCACACCCTTGAAGTTGATCGCGAGGACCCGGTCCAGGTCCTCGTCGCGGGTCTCCAGGACCGGGCTGTTGTGCATGACGCCGGCGATCGCGGCCATGATGTCGAGGCCGCCTGACGTGGTGTTCGCGGTCGCGACGGCGTCCGCGACCTGTGCGCGGTCCGACACGTCCAGGGTGTGGGTGTGGGCGGTGCCGCCGCTCTCCTTGATGAGGGCCGCCGTCTCGTCCAGGCCCTGTGCGTCGCGGTCGGCGCAGTGGACGGTGGCGCCCGCCTGTGCGAGGAGTGTCGCCGAGGCGCGGCCGATGCCGCTCGCCGCGCCGGTGACGAATGCGGTGCGTCCGGTGAGGTCGTACGCAGTGAGGGGCATGGTGGGACCGTACGAGCTGATCTGACGGGGCGTCAATTGCCGTGCGGTGGTTGGGAGTGCGGTTGCAGGTACGAGCTCGGTGGTGTGTGTCCGGCTGTTTGGTGGGGCGAGGGCGGCGGGGCTACGGCGTCGGGGCCGGGCCCTGCTGGCAGTGCGGGCACCAGTAGGTGGGGCGCTCGCGGGAGCCGTCGCCCTGGTCGGCCGTGCGGATGGGGGTGCGGCAGCGCAGGCAGGGACGGTGCGAGCGGCCGTACACGTACAGGCGCTCGTCGGGGCGCGGGCGGCCGGTGGTGACACGGGCGGGGCGGTCGCGGTTGGCCTCGAGGAGCTTCTTCGCGAGGAGCGGGAGGCGGTCGGCCGTCTCGGTAGGCAGCTCGCCGACCGGGAGCCAGGGGGTGGCGCGGAGCAGGAAGCAGAGCTCGGACTTGTAGATGTTGCCGATGCCCGCGAGGTTGCGCTGGTCGAGCAGGGCCTCGCCGAGCGGGCGCGCGGGATCCTTGCGGAGGTTGCTCAGGGCGGTGTCCGGGTCCCAGTCCGGTCCGAGGAGGTCGGGGCCCAGGTGGCCGACGGCCTTGGCCTCCTCGGTGGTGCGCAGCAGTTCGAGGACGGGGAGCCGGTAGCCGACCGCCGTGCGGGTCTCGTTGCCGAGGATCGCGCGGATCTGGTGGGTCGGGCCGCCGCGCCAGCGCTCACCGGGGGCGTAGATCTTCCAGGAGCCGTCCATGCGCAGATGCGAATGGAGCGTGAGGCCGCCCTCGATCCTGGTCAGCAGGTGCTTGCCGCGCGGGGTGACGTCGAGCACCGTCCGGCCGGTGAGGTCCGCGGTGGCGTACCGGGGGACACGCAGGTCGGAACGGGTCAGCACCTGCCCCGCGAGGGCGTCGTGCAGCCGCTTCGCCGCCTGCGCGACCGTGTCTCCTTCGGGCATGGCGTCCAGGGTAGGTCGGTGGGGCGGTTGTGGGCGTGTGCCGCCGCCTCGGCCGGTGGGTCGCCCGCTGGGCCGCTCGTTGGTGGGTCGGTCCGTCGTGGCGTGTGCGGTGCGCCGTCGGCCTCACGCGCGCAGGCGCAGGCCGCGCGGTGTCGCGTGGAATCCGGCTCCTTCCAGCAGCGGGGCGTACGGGGAGGTGAGCGCGGACTCCGCGTTGACCCGCTCGACCGTGATCGTGCCGAGTGCGCCGGAGCGGGCGGCCTCGGCGAGTGCCTGGGCCGCGGCGGGCAGACGGGGGTCCTCGGCGACCTGGGCGGGCGTGAGGGCGGGGGCGTGGGCACCGGTTCTGCCGGCGTCCGTGGCCGATGCCGCCGCTTCGGAGGCCGGGGCCGGGGTGGTGGGCGCCGGGTCCGTCGCGGGCCATGCCAGGAGCGATTTGCCGCCGCGCTCCATGTAGAGCGTCAGCTCGCCGTCGACCAGCACCACAAGGGAGCCCGCCTTGCGGCCCGGCTTGTGACCGGGCTTCTGGCCGGCGCCGCTGCCGGCGGGCGGGTCGGGCCAGGGCAGGGCGGCCCCGTACGCGTTGGCCGGATCGGCCGCCGCCAGGACGATCGCGTGGGGCGCGGTGGCTCTGCCCCTGGGCGCGGGGGAGTCCGGCGCGGCGTACGGGTCAGGGGGCGCCGCACCCCGCTCCTGCGCGTTGGCCGCCGCGCGCAGCCGGTCCACGGCGCCGTCCATCGCGAACTGGGCCGCACCGAGACCCTCCACCACGTAGCCGCGCCGCGCCTGGCCGCTCTCCTCGAACACGGACAGCACGCGGTAGACCGCCGAGAAGCCGCCCTCGACCCCTTCGGCGCCGACCGCTCCCCGGGTGACCACTCCGTGGCGGTCGAGGAGCGTGCGGGCGAGGGTGTGGGCGCGCACCGTCGGGTCGGCCTCTGGTCCCGGCAGCAGGGACCAGCGGCCCGCGACCGTGGGCGGGCCCGTGCGGGACGTGGGCCGGGCGCCCGCCGTGAGGCCTCCGTAGCGGCCGCGCGGGACGGCTCTGCGGGCCCGGTGCGCGGTCGACCCGGCGGTGCGGCCGGAGCCGAGAAGGGCGCGCATCGGGGCCAGCGTGTCGTTCGTGAGCCGGCCGGACCAGGCCAGCTCCCAGATCGCGTCGGCCAGTTGAGGATCGGTGGCTTCGGGGTGCGAGGTGGCGCGGACCCGGTCGGCGATCTGGCGGAAGAACAGGCCGTACCCACCCGAGAGGGCGTCCAGGACGGACTGGTGGAGCGGCGTCAGCTCCAAGGGGTGGGGCGGCGGCAGGAGCAGGGGAGCCGTGTCCGCCAGGTAGAGGCTGACCCAGCCGTCCTTGCCGGGCAGCGAACCGGCGCCGGCCCACAACACCTCGCCGGACGCCATGAGTTCGTCGAGGAGGGCAGGCACGTACCCGGAGACGCGTGACGGCAGGACGAGCTTCTCCAGCGCGGAGGCCGGGACCGAGGCGCCCTGAAGCTGCTCGATCGCGCGTACGAGGCCGTCGATGCCGCGCAGGCCCTGCCCGCCCACGTGCTGCCACTGGGGCAGGAACTGGGCGAGCGCCGCGGGCGGCACCGGCTCCAGCTCATGGCGCAGCGCGGCCAGCGAGCGGCGGCGCAGCCTGCGCAGGACCGTGGCGTCGCACCACTCCTGGCCGATGCCCGCCGGATGGAACTCGCCCTGCACCACCCTGCCGTTCGCCGCCAGACGATGGAGGGCGCCGTCCGTGACGGCGGCGCCGAGGCCGAAGCGGGCCGCCGCCTGGGTGGAGGTGAACGGGCCGTGCGTGCGCGCGTAGCGGGCCAGCAGGTCGCCGAGCGGGTCCTTGACCGGCTCCATGAACGCTTCGGGGACGCCGACCGGAAGCGCGGTGCCCAGGGCGTCGCGCAGGCGGCCCGCGTCCTCGATCGCCGCCCAGTGCTCGGCGCCCGCGATCCGCACCCGGATGGCGCGGCGGGCGCCCGCGAGGCTCTCGGCCCAGCCGGGCTCGGCGCCCCGCTCGGCCAGCTCCGCGTCCGTGAGCGGGCCGAGGATGCGCAGCAGGTCCGCGACGCCCTCGGCGTCCTTGATCCGTCGGTCCTCCGTACGCCACTGGAGCTCCTGCTCCAGATCGGCGAGGACCTCCGCGTCGAGCAGTTCGCGCAGCTCGGCCTGGCCGAGGAGCTCGGCGAGCAGGCGCGAGTCCAAGGACAGCGCGGCGGCGCGCCGCTCGGCGAGCGGGGAGTCGCCCTCGTAGAGGAACTGCGCCACGTACCCGAACAGCAGTGAGCGGGCGAAGGGGGATGCTTCCGGGGTGGTGACCTCGACGAGGCGGACCTTGCGGGACTCGATGTCGCCCATCAGCTCGGCGAGGCCCGGTACGTCGAAGACGTCCTGAAGACACTCCCGCACCGCCTCCAGGACGATCGGGAACGAGCCGAACTCGCTCGCCACCTCCAGCAGTTGGGAGGCGCGCTGGCGCTGCTGCCACAGCGGGGTGCGCTTGCCGGGGTTGCGGCGGGGCAGCAGCAGCGCGCGGGCGGCGCACTCGCGGAAGCGGGAGGCGAACAGGGCCGAGCCGCCCACCTGGTCGGTGACGATCTGGTCCACGTCGCCCTTGTCGAAGGCGACGTCGGCGGCTCCGATGGGTGCCTGCTCGTCGTCGTACTCCATGCCCGCCTTGGCGGGCTCCTGGTCGAGGAGGTCGAGGCCCATCAGGTCGGCGTCCGGCAGGCGCAGCACGATGCCGTCGTCGGCGTGCATCACCTGGGCGTCCATGCCGTACTTCTCGCTGAGCCGGGCGCCGAGCGCGAGCGCCCACGGGGCGTGCACCTGGGCCCCGAACGGCGAGTGGACGACGACCCGCCAGTCGCCCAGCTCGTCCCGGAACCGCTCCACCACGATCGTGCGGTCGTCCGGGATGTGGCCGCATGCCTCGCGCTGCTCGGCGAGGTACGACAGGACGTTGTTCGCAGCCCACTCGTCGAGCCCCGCCGCGGTGAGGCGCACGCGCGCGTCGTCGGGCTTCTGGGAACCGACCTCGCGCAGGAACGCCCCCAGCGCCC
The DNA here is from genome assembly GCF_052245995.1 of Streptomyces sp. SDT5-1. Classification (NCBI taxonomy): domain Bacteria; kingdom Bacillati; phylum Actinomycetota; class Actinomycetes; order Kitasatosporales; family Streptomycetaceae; genus Streptomyces; species Streptomyces sp. SDT5-1. Next base: position 6,104,434 of record NZ_CM125963.1, read on the forward strand.
TGCCCAGTTCGAGCGGGCGGCCCAACTGGTCGCCCTTCCAGAAGGGGAGGCGGCCGGGGACTCCGGGGGCAGGGGAGACGAGGACGCGGTCGCGCGTGATGTCCTCGATGCGCCAGGAGCTGGTGCCGAGCGTGAACACGTCCCCGACGCGGGACTCGTAGACCATCTCCTCGTCGAGCTCGCCGACGCGGCCGCCGCCCTTCTTGGGGTCGGCACCCGCCAAGAAGACGCCGAAAAGGCCGCGGTCGGGGATCGTGCCCCCGGACGTGACGGCCAGGCGCTGCGCTCCGGGGCGGCCCGTGACCGTGCCGGCCACGCGGTCCCAGACGACGCGGGGGCGCAGCTCGGCGAAGGCGTCGGACGGGTAGCGGCCCGCGAGCATGTCGAGCACGCCCGTGAACGCGGACTCGGGCAGCGAGGAGAACGGCGCGGCGCGGCGGACGAGCGCCAGCAGATCGTCGACCTGCCAGGTGTCCAGGGCCGTCATCGCGACGAGCTGCTGGGCGAGCACGTCCAGCGGGTTCGCCGGGAGGCGCAGGGACTCGATGGCGCCGGTGCGCATGCGCTCGGTCACGACCGCCGACTGCACCAGGTCGCCGCGGTACTTCGGGAACACCACGCCCGTGGACACCGCGCCCACCTGGTGGCCCGCACGGCCCACGCGCTGGAGCCCGGAGGCCACCGACGGCGGCGACTCCACCTGGACGACGAGGTCGACCGCGCCCATGTCGATGCCCAGCTCCAGGCTCGACGTGGCGACGACGGCGGGCAGCCGCCCCGCCTTCAGGTCCTCCTCGACGAGTGCGCGCTGCTCCTTGGAGACCGATCCGTGGTGGGCGCGCGCGATGACCTGCGGGGCGCCCGATGCTGCCCCGGAGCCGCCCATCAGCTCGGCCGGCGAGTGGTCCTCGGGGACCGGCTCGCCGGTGGCACGCTCGTACGCGATCTCGTTCAGCCGGTTGCACAGTCGCTCGGCCAGGCGGCGCGAGTTGGCGAACACGATCGTCGACCGGTGGGCCTCGATCAGGTCCGTGATCCGCTCCTCCACGGAGGGCCAGATCGAGGGGCGCTCGGCCCCCTGGTCGGAGTCGGGCACCGGGGAGCCGCCGAGCTCTCCGAGGTCCTCCACGGGGACGACCACCGACAGGTCGAACTCCTTGCCGGACGGCGGCTGGACGACCTCCACCCGGCGCTGGGGCGAGAGATAGCGGGCCACCTCGTCGACCGGCCGGACCGTCGCGGACAGGCCGATGCGGCGGGCGGGACGGGGCAGCAGCTCGTCGAGCCGCTCCAGGGAGAGCGCCAGATGGGCGCCGCGCTTGGTGCCCGCCACCGCGTGCACCTCGTCCAGGATCACCGTCTCCACGCCCGCCAGCGCGTCGCGCGTGGCCGACGTGAGCATGAGGAACAGTGACTCGGGGGTCGTGATCAGGATGTCCGGCGGGCGGGTGGCCAGCGCGCGGCGCTCGGCGGCCGGGGTGTCGCCCGAGCGGATGCCGACCTTCACCTCGGGCTCGGGCAGGCCGAGCCGGACGGCCTCCTGGCGGATTCCGGTCAGCGGGCTGCGCAGATTGCGCTCCACGTCCACCGCGAGGGCCTTCAGCGGGGACACGTACAGCACGCGGCAGCGCTTCTTCGGGTCGGCGGGCGGCGGCGTCGACGCGAGCTGGTCGAGGGCTGCCAGGAACGCGGCGAGCGTCTTGCCCGAGCCGGTCGGCGCGACGACCAGCACGTCCGAGCCCTCACCGATCGCCTTCCACGCCCCCGCCTGCGCGGATGTGGGCGCGGAGAAGGCCCCCGTGAACCAACCGCGGGTCGCGGGGGAGAAGCCGCTGAGGGCCTGCGAGGCGCTGTGGGCCCCTTGCCTGGACCTGACCATGCCCCCATCCTGCACCCCACCACTGACAATGGCGGTGACCTGCGGAAACGGGTTTTCGTCGGGGCGTGCCTGCCGCAGAATGGGGCCATGGCACGGTCGGCGAGCACGAGCGAATGGGCGCGGCACTGGCGGTACGAGCGGCTGCCGGGGCTCGACCTGCTGAGGGCCCGCTACGTCCGGCACACCTTCCCGCGCCACAGCCACGACGGCTTCGTGATCGGCGCGGTCACCCGCGGCGTCGAGGCCATCGGACTGCCCGACGGAACGCTGAACGCGGGGCCCGGCACCGTGGTCATGCTCAATCCGGAAGTGGCGCACACGGCGAAGGCGGGCGGGCCGGAGGGCTGGGCGTACGCCACGCTCTACCCCTCGGCCGACGTCATCGCCGAGATCGCCGCGGAGACCGGCGCGGTGCGCGGCACCGCGGCCTTCGGGGAGCCGATCGTCACCGACCCGCAGGCCTCGCGGATGGTCAACGAGGTGCACCGGGCGGCGGAGCAGGGCAACGCGCTGGCCGCCGACAGCCTCCTGCGGCTCGTGCTCGCCCGGCTGCTGCGGGCCAACGGCACCTCCCTCACGGCGCGGCCCCGGCCGTCGGCGGGGGCCACCGCCGCGTCCCGCGCCCGCGAGCTCCTCGAGGAGCGGCTGGCGGACCCGCCGTCCCTGGAAGCCCTCGCCGCGGAGCTCGGCACCAGCCCCTTCGCGTTGCTGCGCGCGTTCCGCGACGCGTACGGGATGCCGCCGCACGCCTGGCTCACCAACGCGCGCGTGCGCGTGGCGCGACGGCTTCTGGAGGCGGGCACGGCGCCCGCCGACGCAGCCGTGGCCCTCGGCTTCACCGACCAGCCGCACCTGAACCGGCACTTCACTCGGATCGTCGGGGTCCCGCCGGGCGCGTACCAGCGAGAGCGCAAGAACGTACAAGAACCGGACGCGGACCTCCTCGTACCGTGCGAGGCGTGGCAGACAAGACAACATCCACAGACATACGCACACCAGAGGCCGCCCCACCCGGAGAGGGACGCACAGAAGGGGCGGGCAAGCCGGATGCGGCCGTCGTCCGGGACGCGCTCGGCGTCGGCGTCGCGGTGGGCCTCTCCGGATTCGCCTTCGGAGTGACCTCGGCGGGCAGCGGCCTGTCCGTCCTGCAGACCTGCGCGCTCAGCCTTCTTGTCTTCACAGGGGCCTCGCAGTTCGCGCTCGTCGGGGCGCTCGCGGCGGGCGGCAATCCCTTCACCGCCGCCGCGGGGGCGTTCTTCCTCGGGGTGCGCAACGCGTTCTACGGGCTGCGGCTCTCCCAACTGCTCGCCCTCCCGCGCGTGGTGCGGCCGTTCGCCGCGCACTGGGTCATCGACGAGACGTCGGCCGTCGCGCTCGCCCAGCCGACACGGCGCAGCGTGCGCCTCGGCTTCACCGTCACCGGGCTGACCCTGTACGTGCTGTGGAACCTCACCACGCTGCTCGGAGCCCTGGGCGCGGAGGCCATCGGCGACACCGACGCCTGGGGGCTCGACGCGGCCGGCCCCGCGGTGTTCCTGGCCCTGCTCGCGCCGATGCTCAGGACCACCACGGAGCGGGCCGTCGCCGGGCTCGCCGTCGTCCTGATGCTCGGACTGCTGCCCGTGCTGCCGGCCGGGGTGCCCGTCCTCGTGGCCGCCCTCGCGGCCCCCGCCGTGCTCTACGTGGAAGGGCGTCGCCGAGGCGCGACGCCGAACGCGCCACAAGCGTCGAACGCGCCACAAGGAGAAGACCGTTGAACGTCTGGATCGCGATCGCGGTCACCGCGGTCGGCTGCTACGCCGTGAAACTGATCGGACTGCTGGTGCCCGCGGGCGCCCTCGAACGACCCGTGGTGAAGCGTCTCGCTGCGCTGCTCCCCGTCGCGCTGCTGGCCGCTCTCACGGCCCAACAGACGTTCGCCGACGGGCGCGCCCTCGTCCTCGACGCCCGGGCGGCCGGGCTCGCCGCGGCCGCCGTCGCGCTCGTCCTGCGGGCGCCGTTCCTGGTGGTGGTCGCGGTCGCCGTGGTCGTCACCGCGGGCCTGCGGGCCCTCACGGGCTGACCTGAGGCGCCGGCAGGTCGGCGGGGACCTCCGGGACCCCGAGCCGCCCCGCCGTGCGCTCAGGGCGGCAGAAGACGGCTGCGAGGACGCCGCCCGCGACCAGGAGCGCCGCGGTCAGCAGCCAGCCGTGCTCGTAGCCCGCCGACACCGTGGCCGCGCCGTCGACGAGGCGGCCCAGAACGAACGGCGAGACGATGCCCCCGAGGGCGTACACACAGGTCAGTACGCCGAGAACCGTGCCCCGCTGGACCGGGGGCGCGATGCGTGCGCAGGCGGTCGCCGCGACGGTGAGCATCACCATGGCGAGCGCCATGGGGCCGAGCATCATGGGCACCTTCACGGCATGGGAGTCGGCGAGCCCGAACAGCGCCGTCGCGCAGCCCGACGCCGTGACCAGGAGGCCCGCCCCCGCGCCCACGGGGATGCGGGGCGCCGTGCCCTTCAGGGCCGAGCGCCGCGCCAGCAGACCGTGCGCCAGAAGGACGGCACCGTGGGCCAGCGCCCCTACGCCGACCATGGTGCTCGCCTGATGCAGGCTCCACCCCATGACGTTCTCCATGTAGTCCGGTGCCCAGGTCAGCGTCGCGCTCATCGCCCAGTAGGCGGCGAACGAACCGAAGGCCGCGGTCAGGAACGTCGGCGACAGCAGGATGCGGCGCAGCGGCACCGTGCTGACGTCCGCGGGCGCCAGACCGGCCTCCTTGCCGACGGCAGGGGCCAGTGGACCCTCCTTCCCCCACAGGAGCCACACGGCGGCCCAGGCCAGGCCGACCAGGCCCACGGCGCCGAACGACCAGCGCCAGCCCCAGTGCGTGATCACCCAGCTCAGCGCGGGCGCGGCCACCGCGACCCCGGCCGCGGCGCCGACCAGCAGCAGCGCGGTGGGCAGGGCCCGCTCACGCTGCGGGAACCAGCCGTGCACGTGGTGCATCGCGACCGGGGACGCGGGCCCCTCGGCGGCGCCCAGCAGGACGCGGGTGGCAACCAGCGTGCCGAACCCCGCCGCGCCCCACAGCATCGGCAGCTGGGCCGCCGACCACAGGAGGGCGAGCCCCAGCAGCAGCGGCGTCGTGCGGACCCTCTTCGTGAGTGCCGCGACGCCGAGTGCCGCGACCGAGAACAGGGCGAAGAACGCCGACTGGGCGGTCCCGAACTCCTGCCGGCTGATGCCGAAGTCCGCCCGGATCTCGGGACCCGCGAGGCCCAGCACCGCCTTGTCGGCGAAATTCACGACCATGAAGGCGAGGAGCAGCCAGGTGGTGCGCCAGGCCCCGCGCATCAGCAGCAGCCGTCCTCGTCGTCGACCACGCCGACGCTGATCCGGCCCCCGGCCCGCTTGCGGCCCTCCGGGGAGCGCGTCAGCTCCGTGGCCACGTCCGTGCCCTCGGCCACGGCGGCGGACTCGGCCGCGGCCCAGGAGAAGACACCGCGCGCCATGGTGGAGGTCTCCTCGCCCGCCCGCCGCGCGTACACCTCGGCACGCGCGCGTGCCACGTCCGGATCCGTGGGCGCCGCCAGGGCCGCCGTCTCCGCCAGGTGCGAGGCCAGCCGGGTGTCGCCCGCCGCGAGGAGCTCGCGTGCCCGCTCGGCCAGCGCCCCGGCGCCGCCCGCCGCGCGCGCGTACTCGGCCGCCACGGCCGCCTCAGGGGCGGGCTTGAGGTGCGCCGGGTTCTGGTCGTACCAGCCGCCCCACAGCCGCCACAGGTTCCGGACGACGAACTCGGGCTCGTCGTAGGCAGGGTGGAGGTAGGGGCGGGACAGCAGCTCCTCGGGGACCTTCACCTCATGGATGACCGTGTCCAGCCGGTGGCCCGCGTTCATCAGCTCGCGCGTCTGCTCGCACAGCGACTCCAGGAAGCGCGCCGTGTCGTCCAGGGCACGGTTCACCCGCTCGGCACCGATGATGGGCACACCGTGCCCCGGCAGCAGCACCTCAGCGCCCAGCTCCTGCATGTCACGCAGGGCCCGCGCCCAGTCCTCGGGGTAGCGCTGCACCTTCTGGGGGTTGCCCGCGTTCGGCGTGTTCCAGATGAACAGGTCGCCCGTGCACAGCGTCTTGAGCTCCGGCACCCACACATAGGTGTGGTCGTCCGTCTCCCCGCGCGCGTGGATGAGCTCGAAGGTCAGCTCGCCGCGGCGGAACGTCAGCCGGTCGCGGTAGACGGTGTCCGGATAGCGGTAGGTGGTGGGCCACTCCAAGGTGGGCACACCGAACTGCCGCCGGTTGATCCACGAGTTGTAGCCGGCCGTCCTGATGTAGCGGTCGAAGCGGGCGGTCACAGCCTCGTGCGCCACCACCTCAGGTCGCGCGGTGCCGGTCTTCGCCGCCTCCTTGTCGAAGGGGAACACTCCGAAGACGTGGTCCACGTGCCCGTGCGTGTAGACCACGGAGCGCACCGGGCCCGCCCCGAAGCCCTTGACCGCCGCGTGCAGGTTTGCCGCCGTACGGAAGTCGCCCGAGTCGACGAGCACCGCGCCGTCACCGGTGTCGAACACGGAGACGTTGGCGAAGGCCGGGAAGAAGCCCACGCGCGGGCCCAGCCGCACCAGCTCGTCGCTCGTGTAGGCGCCCGAGAGATGCGGAAGCAGGGACTCGGTCCCCTCCCAGACCCGGCCCGCGTAGTCGGCGTAGTCGACCGGCTTGCGCGCGGCGGTGTCGGGTGCGGTGTTGTGCTCGGTCATGGGCGCGGCTCCTTCGTGCGGCGGCGGTCCTTCGGCTCTCCACGAGTCAATGCGGTGCGGGCGGCCCGGAACACCGCTTGATGTCACACCCCTGGTGGTGAAGTGTTGTGACGCGTCACAACAGGCGCCCCGTAGCCGATGCCATGGAGGACCCGTGCCGCTGTCCCCGGAGGCGCGCTCGCTCGCCGCGCGCTGCGAGCCGCGCGTCAACGAACTGGCGCGCCGCATGGCCAGAGAGGCCTTCGAGGAACTGCCCGGCTACGCGGAGCTGCCGGACGACGTGAAGGACCTGGAGGTCGCGGCGACCGCGCGCCACGGCGTACGGCTGTTCCTGCGGCACGTCGGCGACCCGGACGCGGAACAGCCCGGCAGCCAGCGGCTGTTCCGCGAGAGGGCCGCTCAGCGCGCCGAGGAGGGCATGCCGCTGCACCTCCTGCTGCGCACCCACGCGCTCGGCTCGTACGTTCTGTGGCGGGCCCTGCGCGAGGCGGCGGGGCCGGGCGACGAGCCGGCCCTGGTCGAACTCGTCGACCTCCTGCTGCGCGCCCAGCCCGGAGTGGTGGGATCCGTCGCCGAGACGTACATGGACGAGCGGTCCGCCCTGGAGGCCGAACAGCACGCGCAGCAGCGCTCCTTGGTGCGCGGTCTGCTCGACGGGATGGTTCCTCCGGGACACGTGCTCCTCGACCAGCTCCGGCTCGACGGGCCCGCCCACGTGCTGGCGCTCGGCACGGACGCGGCGCCTTCGGAGGGGCCGGTCGCGGTACGCCGCCGACTGCGCCGCATGCAGAGCGTCCTGGACCGCACCTTCGGGGACGCCGTGCTCACCCTCCTGGACGGCGACGGCGGGCGGGCCGTCGTCGCGAAGGACTGCCCGCCGCCCGAGGACCTGGCACAGCACCTGAGCCGGGCGAGCGGCCTGCCCGTACGGGTCGCCACGGTGCGCGCGGACGGCCCCGAGCAGATCCCCGACGCCGCCCGCACCGCCGGCGAAGTCCTGCGCATCGCGCGCGCGTGCGGGCTGCCCCCGGGGCTGCACCGCATCGAGGACGTGCTTCTCGAGTACCACCTCTCCAGGCGCAACGAGAGCAGCCACCTCATCGCCGCGCTCCTCGATCCGGTCGCCGACCGGCCCGAGCTCCTGGAGACGCTGCGCACCCACCTGGCCCACCAGCAGGACCGCAGGGCCACCGCCGAGGCGCTCGGCCTTCACCCGAACACGGTCGACAACCGGCTCGCGAAGATCGCCGAGCGGACCGCCGTCGAACTGTCCTCGCCGCGCGGCACGGCCCTGGCCATCGCGGCGCTCCTGCTGCGCGACGCGGAGGACTGACCGGACGAGTCGCTACACGAGGCGTCCGTAGGCGCGCAGCGTGCGCAGGGCCTCGATGGTCACCATGGGGCGCGCCTCCATGGCCGTCGCCGGCGCCCACTGACGCCAGTTGATGGGCCAGCCGCCGTCCTCCTGCTGCTCGCTCTCCAGATGGTCGAGCGAACGGGCCATCTCCTCGTCGGTGAACCATGAGCGCGCCAGGGACTCGGGCACCTTGGCGAAGTCGTACGGAAAGTGATGCTCGTCAGGGCCGTAGCCGGGCGCCACCGGGTACTCCTCCTTGCGGTCCGGGTCGAGCACCGCGAGCCGCTGCTCGCGCACCAGGCGGCCGAGTCGGTCGGCGAGCACGCGAGCACGCGCGCGGTCGGGCGCGCTGTCCAGGAAGGCGACCGCGGCCTGCACCTCGTACGGATGGGACGTCTTCAGGGACTCGACGGCGGACCAGCAGAAGTCGGTGGCGCGGAACAGCCACGCGTGCCACACCTCATTGCGGTGCAGCAGGCCGACGACGGGCCCGGTGGCCAGCAGTTCGCTCGGCGGGTCGTCGACCACGGGGACGAACGGGGCGCAGGGATAACCGCGTTGGCTGGGATGCACCGCCGGAAGCGCGCCCTCCGGGGTGGAGACGGCGGTCAGGTAACGGCACACACGCTCCACGCGCTGCCCCGAGCACCGTCCGATGGTGTCCAGGACGCGCAGCGCGTGCCCGGTGTGCAGGGGCTGGCTGACCGGGCCGCGCAGGTCCGGTTCGAGCGCGTGCCCGTAGCCGTCGTCCACGTTGCGGTACGCGGTCAGCGCCGTCTCGACGGCGTCGGCCGCCGCGGGTGAGCCGTCCAGGAAGTGATAGGTGAAGCGGCGCTGCTCGAGGACGCGAGCGGTCAGCCAGATGAAGGTCTCGGCACGGGAGAGCGGGGAGCGTGCCGGGGGCGACGGGGGGAGTGGGGAAGCTCCGGTTTCGGCCATGCACCGACCGTAGGACGGAAAGCGGTCTCGACAAGCCTCCCGAGCACGGCCCCACTCTCAGGGGCGGGATACTGGACGCATGCGGTTGACGGTCTTCTGGCAACGAATGGCGGATCACTTCGGATCCGGGTACGCCGACACGTTCGCGCGTGATCACGTGATGGCGGGACTCGGCGGGCGAACGGTCCACCAGGCGCTCGACGCGGGCTGGGAGGCCAAGGACGTCTGGCGCGTCGTGTGCACCACCATGGACGTACCGGACGAGAAGCGCTGACGGGGTGAGGGAACGGGGGCGGCCGCCGATTGTCGGTGGCGTGGGCGAGACTGGCAGCGTGGCACCGACAGACGAGACCTTCCAGGTGGCGGACGACGCCGCGCCGCCCGGCACGACGCCGCCCGAGCGGCCGCCGGGTTCGGCGCCGACTCCGCGCGCGGGGATGCCGCGCTGGCTGCCGCGCGCCATGGTGCTCGCTCTGGCCCTCTTCGCCTGCTTCCGGCTGGGGTACTGGGCGTTCCACCAGCTGATCGGGCTGCTGATCAACGTGTTGATCGCGTTCTTCCTGGCGCTCGCCGTGGAGCCCGCGGTGAGCCGGATGTCGGCGCGCGGTCTGCGCCGGGGCTTCGCGACGTTCCTGGTGTTCCTCGCCGTGATGGTGGTGAGCGCGGGCTTCGTCGTGCTCCTCGGATCGATGCTCGCGGGCCAGATCGTCGACATGTTCGACGACTTCCCGAAGTACCTCGACCAGCTCATCAGCTGGGTCAACGCGACGTTCCACACCGACCTCAATCGGGTCGAGGTGCAGGACAGCCTGCTGCACTCGGACTGGCTCCAGAAGTACGTCCAGAACAGCGCCACGGGCGTCCTGGACGTCTCCACGCAGGTGCTCGGCGGGCTGTTCCAGCTCCTGACGATCCTGCTGTTCTCGTTCTACTTCGCCGCCGACGGCCCGCGGCTGCGGCGCGCACTGTGCTCCGTCCTGCCGCCGGCCAAGCAGGCCGAGGTGCTGCGCGCCTGGGAGATCGCCGTCGACAAGACCGGCGGGTACCTCTACTCGCGCGGCCTCATGGCGCTGATCTCCGGCATCGCGCACTACATCCTTCTGGAGGCGCTCGACGTCCCCTACGCGCCCGTGCTCGGCGTGTGGGTGGGACTCGTCTCGCAGTTCATCCCGACCATCGGCACGTATCTGGCGGGCGCCCTGCCGATGCTGATCGCCTTCACCGTGGACCCCTGGTACGCGCTGTGGGTGCTCGTCTTCGTGGTCGTGTACCAGCAGTTCGAGAACTATGTGCTGCAACCGAAGCTGACCGCGAAGACCGTGGACATCCACCCGGCGGTCGCCTTCGGTTCGGTCATCGCGGGCACCGCACTCCTGGGCGCCGTCGGCGCGCTGATCTCGATCCCCGCCGTCGCGACACTGCAAGCCTTCCTCGGGGCGTACGTGAAGCGCTACGACGTGACCGACGACCCGCGCGTGCACGGGCACCGCAGACGCGGAGAGCCCCTCTGGACGCGGCTGCGGCGCCTGGCCAAGGAACCGGGACCCAGAGACCAGTAGGCGGCCTCAGACGACCACCCAGAGCGCGGAGGCGAGGACGGCGGCCGCGTAGCAGCCGCAGGCCACGTACATGATGTGCGTCCTGCGGCGTTCGCTCCAGGTCGTACGGGACATCAGCCAGGCCAGGGCGGGAAGCACCAGCACGGCGTGCAGGCTGACCCCGTGCAGCGGCTTGAGGGCGGCCGTCGAGTGGTACGCCGCCTCCTGGTGCCCCGTCCGCGTCAGGAAGACACCCCGCGCGATCATCGCCGCCCCGGACGCGAGGGCCACCAGAAGGACGGCGAACCCGGCGCGTACGGCGAGCGGCATCCCCGCGGGACCGCTCGGCGGGTTCCTGAAGGAGACGACGGCGAACGACGTCAGGAGCGCCACCAGGATGCCGCCACCGACCGCGAGAGACATGGAGACGGCGCTGTCGAAGGCGGTCTCCATGTCGAGGTGCGAGGGCACCTTGCGCCACGCCTGGAGGGTGATCCCGGCGACCTCCAGGACGCAGTCGACGGCGAACACCGCGAGCAGAACGGCACGCAGACGGGCCCCGATCCTCAGGTACGAGGTCACCCAGGTGATCGCCATGAGCGTCAGGCCGAAGGACAGCCCGAAGGTGATGGGCTTGCGCCAGGACACCGGCCCGCTCAAGGGGCCGCCGTCGACCGCGAAGACGACGAGGTGCGCCAGTCCGGACGCGACCAGGGCGGCGCCGACCGTGTAGCACAACCGGTCGACGGGGCGACGGACCGCGACGGGGTTCACGTGGGTGGTGGCCATGGGGACAAGGCTCGCCACATGGGCCCCTGAGGTCGTCGTCCGGCCGAAGACACCCGCCGTACGACGTGGGGAGTACGGAGTGCGGACCGTCCGGCTTGGACGTGCGCGCGCGTCGACGGCCGCGCGCGTCAGAGGGCGGCGGTGCGCACGAGGCGGCGCAGCGCGGCATGTCCGGGCGGCCCCCAGGTGGGCTTGCCGCCGGGGCGTCCGTGGTCGCCGGCGTGACCGATGAGCATGCAGACGAGGGCCTTCAGCAGCGCCCAGCCCCGGGCACGGCGCAGCGTGGCGGAGTCGAGGGCAGGACGGTAGGCGTCATGGAAGCGCTCGACGGCGTCGTCCGGCAGCAGCAGCCACGCGGCGGCGAGATCGCAGGCCGGATCGCCGGCGCAGAGGTCGCCGAAGTCGATGACGCCGCAGAACGAGCCGTCCGAAGTCAGCACGTTGGCCGGGTGCAGGTCGGCGTGGAGCCACAGGGAAGGGCCCGCCCAGTCGGGCGCGGAGACGGCGTCCTCCCAGACGGCGCTGGCGGCGTCCGGGTCGGGAACCAGCCCGGCCCCGGTGGCCTCGGCGAGCTGCTCGGCGACCCCCTCCGCGTACTCGGACAGCGGGCCCGCGCGGTGGCGGCCGACCGGAGCGCCCGCGGGAGCAGGCTGGTGCAGGGCGGTCAGGAAAGCGGCCAGCGAGTCGGCCGACTCGGCGGTGGTGGCGGGCGCCCGGTCGGCCGGCGTGCCCGGCACCCAGGTGGTGACGATCCAGGGACGCGGGAACCGCTCGGAGGGCTCGCCCAGCCGCTGGGGCACCGGGACGGGCAGCGGAAGGCCCGGGGCCAGCGCGGGGAGCCACGCGTGCTCCTTGCGCAGCAGCGCGTCTGCGGAATCGGTGGCCCAGGGCAGCCGGACGGCGAGGTCGTCGCCGAGCCGCCACAGCTGGTTGTCCCACCCACGGGCCCCGAGACTCACGGGACGGTCGGCCAGGTCGGGATGCTGTTCGCGGAGCAGTTCCCGGACCAGCTCTGCGGTGATCTCGAGCGCGGTGTGGGTCATGCGGAGTCACGGTAGCGGAGGCGCGCCGACCCGCGTGGCGCGCTTGACACCAAAATCGAACATCCATTCTTATGGAAAGTCCAGTGCCACTTTTCCCAGTGTTTCCAAGGGATTCGGGAAGGGTGGCCGGGCGAAGGGCCTCGAGTTATCCACAGGCGAGACAGGCGTCGAGGCCGATTGTCAGTGGCAGGCGTTAGCGTCTTTGGCGTGAAGCGATCGACTCAAGCAAACCGGGTGGAACCCATGGCAGGAACCGACCGCGAGAAGGCGCTCGACGCCGCGCTCGCGCAGATTGAACGGCAATTCGGCAAGGGCGCGGTCATGCGCATGGGCGACCGGACCCAGGAGCCCATCGAGGTCATCTCGACGGGCTCGACGGCGCTCGACGTGGCGCTCGGCGTCGGCGGCATCCCGCGCGGCCGTGTGGTGGAGGTCTACGGCCCGGAGTCCTCCGGTAAGACGACCCTGACCCTGCACGCCGTGGCCAACGCGCAGAAGGCCGGCGGCCAGGTGGCCTTCGTGGACGCCGAGCACGCCCTCGACCCCGAGTACGCGAAGAAGCTCGGTGTCGACGTCGACAACCTGATCCTGTCCCAGCCGGACAACGGCGAGCAGGCGCTCGAGATCGTCGACATGCTGGTCCGCTCCGGCGCCCTCGACCTGATCGTCATCGACTCCGTCGCCGCGCTCGTGCCGCGCGCGGAGATCGAGGGCGAGATGGGTGACTCGCACGTGGGTCTTCAGGCCCGCCTGATGAGCCAGGCGCTCCGGAAGATCACCAGCGCGCTCAACCAGTCCAAGACCACCGCGATCTTCATCAACCAGCTGCGCGAGAAGATCGGCGTCATGTTCGGCTCGCCGGAGACCACGACCGGTGGTCGCGCGCTGAAGTTCTACGCCTCGGTGCGCATCGACATCCGCCGCATCGAGACCCTGAAGGACGGCACGGACGCGGTGGGCAACCGCACCCGTTGCAAGGTCGTCAAGAACAAGGTCGCGCCGCCCTTCAAGCAGGCCGAGTTCGACATCCTCTACGGGCAGGGCATCTCCCGCGAGGGCGGCCTGATCGACATGGGCGTGGAGCACGGCTTCGTCCGCAAGGCCGGTGCCTGGTACACGTACGAGGGCGACCAGCTCGGCCAGGGCAAGGAGAACGCGCGCAACTTCCTGAAGGACAACCCCGACCTGGCCAACGAGATCGAGAAGAAGATCAAGGAGAAGCTGGGCGTCGGCGTGCACCCGGAGGAGCCGGGCAGCGAGCCGGGCGCGGACGCGGCGGAGTCCGCTCCCGCGGAGGAGGCGGCCAAGACGGTGCCCGCGCCCAAGGCGGCCAAGTCCAAGGCCGCGGCGGCCAAGAGCTAGTCCGCCGTGACACGACGAACCGACTGGGCCGATGACGACGTGCACTTCGCCGTTCCCGATGGCCGGGGGAGCGGGCGCGGCGGGGTGTACGACGACATGGCGTACGGCGAGGCCGGGGAAGACGTCGAGGCGGGAAGCGGCGCGGCGGACGGGCCGCGCCGTGGTGGGCGTTCGCGCGGCGGGGCCGGGCCGCGCGGGCGTGGACGCGGGCGCCGGAGAGGATTCGGGGATCCGTCCGGCGCCGCACAGGACGACGGCCCCCCTGACTCGTCGAGGGCCGAGCGGGGGGAGCCGTCAGGAGACCCGGCTGAGCGGGCGCGGAACATCTGTCTGCGTCTGCTCACCGGGACTCCGCGCACGCGCAAGCAGCTGGCCGACGCGCTGCGCAAGCGCGAGATTCCCGACGACGTGGCGGAGGAGGTGCTGACCCGCTTCGAAGAGGTGGGCCTCATCAACGACAGCGCCTTCGCCGACGCGTGGGTGGAGTCGCGGCACCACGGCCGGGGGCTCGCCCGGCGGGCGCTCGCCCGGGAGCTGCGCACCAAGGGCGTGGACTCGACGGTGATCGACGAGGCGGTCGGGCAGCTCGACTCGGAGCGCGAGGAGGAGACCGCGCGCGACCTCGTGGCGCGCAAGCTCCGCTCCACGCGGGGCCTGGAGCGCGACAAGAGGCTGCGCCGCCTCGCGGGGATGCTCGCGCGCAAGGGCTACCCGGAGGGAATGGCGCTGCGGGTGGTGCGGCAGGCGCTGGAGGAAGAGGGGGAGGAGACGGAGGACCTGGGCTTCGCCGACTAGCGGCTTCGCCGGTACCGGGAGCCCGGCCGGCCTTCAGCGGGCTGTACCGCTGAAGGCCCCGAGCGGGCGACGCGCCCCTACATCCCGGCCCCTACACGCCCACCACCGGCAGCCCCTCCCGTTTCCACGCCTGGAAGCCGCCCACCAGGTCCGTTGCCCGGTGGAGGCCCAAGGTGTGGAGGGAGGCGGCGGCGAGGGTGGAGGCGTAGCCCTCGTTGCAGATGATCACGACTTGCAGGTCGTGGCCGGTGGCCTCGGGGACGCGATGGCTGCCGAAGGGGTCGAGGCGCCACTCCAGTTCGTTGCGCTCGACCACGAGGGCGCCGGGGATCACGCCGTCGCGCTCGCGCAGCGCCGCGTACCGGATGTCGACCAGGAGCGCCTCGCCACGGGACGCCGCGTCGAACGCGTCTCGCGGTGCGACCCGGTCGAGGCCGGACCGCACCCGTTCCAGGTACTCGTCGATGCCCACCGGGCGCGGGGCGTCGGAAGCCTCAGCAGTGTCGGGCGCGCTCACTGCCAGTCCTCCGGGCTCTCCACCGACTCGAGGCGCAGCACCGGACCGGTGCGGCTGTAGCGGCGGATCCGGGGGAGCGGCGGGTAGTAGGCGTGCACCGAGACGGCGTGCTCGGTGCGGGACTCGTTCAGCACCTCGTGCACATGGTGGCGGCCGAAGGCGCGGCCCTGACCCGCCGTCAACCGCCGCTCCCTGTCGACGTCTTCGGACAGCTCCAGGGTCTTCCACCCGTCGGTGGGAAGGCGCGCCGCGAGCGAGTTCTCCTGGAGCGCTCCGCGTGCGGTCAGGAAGGCGCCGACGGACTCGGCGTGGTTGTGCCAGCCGGTGCCGGTGCCCGGCGGCCAGCCGATGAGCCAGGCCTCGCTGCCGTCGGGCCCTTCGAGCCGCAGCCAGGTGCGGCCCTCGGGATCGAGCGGAAGCGAGCCGATCAGTTCGTGGTCCTCGGCGACACGGCGGACGAACGCGAGGAGGTCGGCCTGCGTGGGCGCGGCCGACGGCGTGCGGGAAGAAGCAGCGGGATGTGCGGAAGGGGACACCAGTACCGTCCTGGGAGTTCGCGAAAGGCACGCGTCATCGCCGCGCAGTGCGCGGCGGGCGCGTGAAAGGAAGGATGCGAATTCAGCAGGAGGGGTGACACACGCAGCCCGCGTAGCGGAGGAGATCCATATGGACCCTCCGCCACAGGCGCACATCGGTGTCGACCGTCACGCTCCGGAGTACACCATGGGGTCGCGGGACGGTCAACTCACCCGAAGGATCACCGAGCGGCTCAGCGACCGGCACCGCTCTTCACCGGACCGTGCTCCTCCGCCGGCCTCCCGACGGCCGTGCGCGCCGCCTCGTACAGCTCCGCGGGACGCACTCCGCTGAGCGCCGTGACCAGGTGGCCGTCGGGCCGGATCAGCAGCACCGTGTGCGCCGCCGCACCCGGGTACCGCTCGGCGACGAGCAGCTCGGCCTCGTGCGGCAGCGCGGTCACGGCCGCCGCGAGCCGCGGCATGAGCCCCGCCGACATCCAGTGCTTGCGCTCCCACACCCCGGTCCCCGGCGCGACGAGCACGACGAGCAGCGGCCCACGGCCGAGCCGGTCCCGCAGTCGTACGAACGAGCCGTCGGGCGCGGTCACTTCGACGTCGGTGATCGGCGCGCCGGGCGCCGTGCCCACCTCCACCTGCGATTCGGAGCGCGGGGGCGCGAGCGGTGAATCGGGGTACGCCCCCGGCGCGCCGAGCGGCCCGTGCCCCAGGTGCCCGTCCGTGAGCAGCGCGTCGTGCCCGCGCGCCGCCCCGGGGACGTACGCGCGCAGCCCGCCGCCACCGCGCAGTATCGGCAGTGCCTGGTCGGCGGCGCGCAGCCGTCCGGCGACCACGGCGCGGCGCTCGGTCTGGTAGCTGTCGAGCAGCGCGTCGGACCCGGAGCGCGCGCCGTCGTGCCAGGCGGTGGCCAGCTTCCAGGCGAGGTTGTCGGCGTCGCGCAACCCCTCGTCCAGGCCCTGCGTGCCGAGCGCGCCCAGCAGATGCGCGGCGTCCCCTGCCAGGAAGACGCGGCCCACGCGCCAGCGGCGGGCGAGCCGGTGGTGCACCGTGTGGACTCCGGTGTCGAGCAGTTCGTACGGCGGGGTGGAGCCTCCGCACCAGCCCGCGAGGGTCTCCCGGATCCGGCTCACCAGGGCATCCGGGGTCACCAGGTCGCTGCGGGGCGGCAGCAGCCAGTCCAGGCGCCAGACGCCGTCGGCGAGGGGGCGGCCGACGACCTCCGAGCCCGATCGACCCGAGGTCCGCCACGGAGGGCTCCTATGGAGCAACGCCTCGCCGGGCCACGGAAGTTCCGCCCGCAGCGCGGCGACCGCGTGTCGTTCGACGGCGGTGCGGCCGGGGAAGCGGATGTCGAGGAGCTTGCGGACGGTGGAGCGGGGACCGTCGCAGCCGACGAGATAACTGCCGCGCCACCAGGTGCCCTTGGGGCCGCGGGTGTGCGCGGTGAGGCCGGACTTCTCCTCCTCGAGCGAGTCCAGGCGGCTGTCGACGGCGACCTTGATCAGCCGTTCGGCGGCGACGGCGCGGCGCAGCGCGTCGGTCAGCTCGTGCTGGGCGAGGTGCAAGGGGGCGGGCAGCGACCCGCCGCGCGCCCCCCGCTCACCGAACGTGAGCACGCCCATCACCTGCTTGCGGCGCATGGAGCGCCAGCCGGTCCAGCGCGCGCCGTCCGCTTCGAACGACGTACCCGCGAGCCGCTCCACCAGGGCGGCGGTGTCCTCGCGCAGCACCACCGTGCGCGCGGGCCGGGGCTCGTCCTTGCCGGGGCCCTCGTCGAGGATCACGGACGGTACGCCGTGGCGCGCCAGGGCGAGGGACAGCGTGAGCCCGACAGGACCCGCGCCGACGACGATCACCGGGTCCACGCCGCGTCCCCTCCCGCCCTGGAAGGCAGCACGGGCGGCGTACTGGACGTACAAGGACGGGCAGTTGGAGCGGGGTGCGCGTTCACAGAGCGTATGCAACCCATTGCCGGTGCTTGCGTCAAGTGACGGCGGCAGTGGCGATCACGCTACTGCCGCCGTCCGGCTCAGGCCCCGCACCGGGGTCGGGTCAACTCCTCGGCGAACCGGGTCCTTCGGACCGGTCATCGGACTCCGCCTGTTCGGCGGTGCCCTCGGCGGCGGTCGCGCCGTGTCCAGCGCCGCCCGGCAGGTCCGCGGCGTCCATCAGGCCACCCTCCGCGACGGGCTCGGCGGCCGCGGCCACCTTGATGCCGGTCTTGGCGCGGCGCCCGCGGCGCTCGATCCAGTTGGCGAGCCCGGAAAGGGCCAGACACATCAGGACGTAGATCGTGCCGGTCACGATGAGCACGGGCACGTACGGGTACTCGCCGCCGACCAGCGTGTTGTTGGCCAGCTTGCGGGCCGCGTACAGGAGCTCCGCGTACGTGATGATGTAGCCGAGCGAGGTGTCCTTGAGGGTGACCACAAGTTGGCTGATGATCGTCGGCAGCATCGAGCGGATGGCCTGCGGCAGCAGCAGCATCGTCATGACCTGGTGCTTGCGCAGACCCAGCGCGTACGCCGCCTCGACCTGTCCGCGCGGCACCGCCTGGAAGCCGGCGCGCAACACCTCGGCCTGCACCGAGCTGTTGTAGACGGTGAGGCCGATGACCAGCGCCCAGAAGGCGTTGTTCTCGCCGATGACGCCCAGGTCGCTCTTGTAGGTGAGGAAGAGAACCCACAGGGCGTAGATGGTGATCAGCAGCGGGATCGCGCGGAACAGCTCGATGAAGCCCGTGGCGAGCCAGCGGATCGGCCGGTGCTCCGACGAGCGGGCCACCGCCAGAACCACGCCGAACACCAGGGAGAGCGCACCGGCGGCCGCGAAGACCTTCAGCGTGGTCAGGATGCCGTCGCGGATCGCCGTACGGACGTTCGCGTAGTTGAAGATGTTCCACTTCTCGGGCGCGAACTGGTCCTTGGACGCGAGCTGCGCGATCACGAACACGATCAGGCCGACGACCGCGAGCGTACCGACGACGGTGTAGATCCGGTTGCGCGTGCGGGCCTTGGGGCCCGGGGCGTCGTAGAGAACGCTGGCACTCATCGGGCGACCTCCAGGGTCCTCTCGAGCACCCGGAACAAGATGCTGATGGCGAAGGTGATGACCAGGTAGCCGAGCGCCACCCACAGGAAGATCCAGGCGATCGGGTAACCCTGGTCGCTCAACAGCTTCTGCCAGCCGAACAGTTCGGTCACGCTGAAGGCGCCGGCGATGGCCGAGTTCTTGGTCAGCGCGATGAAGATGGAGCTCAGCGGCGGCAGCACGGTGCGCACCGCCTGCGGAAGGATGATCAGGCCGAGCGTCTGGAAGAACGTCATGCCGATCGAGCGAGCCGCCTCGGCCTGCCCGAGCGGCACCGTGTTGATGCCGGAGCGCACCGCTTCGCAGACGAACGACGACGTGTAGAAGCTCAGTACGATCAGGGCCTTGACCCACGGACTGAAGCCGAAGTCGAGGACCTGGGGCACCGCGAACCAGATGACGAGGAACAGCAGCGTCAGCGGGGTGTTGCGGAAGAGCGTGACCCAGGCGGTGCCGAAGAACCGTAGGGGCGGGATGGGCGAGACCCGGAACCCGGCGAGGATCGTGCCGAGCAGCATCGCCAGCAGGCCACTCGCGAGGGTCAGGCCTATGGTGCCGAGGAATCCCTCGCGGAATTCCGAAAGGTGGTCGAGCAGTACATTCACGGGGAGTTCCTCGTGGGGCGGCAGCGGTCGGGCAGGGGGAGCCGCGCCCTGTACGCCACGGAGACGTACAGGGCAGCGGTCAACTCACTGCCTGCGAGAACAGGCGGCTGATCGCTCGGGCGTGCGAGCGATCAGTAGCGCTCCAGGGCCGGCGGCGCGGTGTACTTGGCACCGGAGAGGCCGAGAGTCGCGTCGTAGGCCTTCTTGTAGTCGCCGTTCTTCTCGTGCGCCTCGAGGGCGTCGGAGACCGCGTCGCGCAGGGCCTTGTCGTCCTTGCCCATGCCGACTCCGTACGGCTCCTCGGTGAAGGGCTTGCCGACGACCTTGAGCTTCTTCGGGTTCTGCGCGGCGTAGCCCTTGAGGATCGCGTCGTCGGTGGTGACGGCGTCGACCTCGTTGTTGAGGAGCTGCTGCACGCACTCCGAGTACTTCGCCAGCTCGACGGTCTCGGCGCCGTACTTGGGCTTCTTGATCTCCTGCAGCGGGGTCGAACCCTTGATGGAGCAGACCTTCTTGCCCTTCAGGGACGTCGGGCCCGTGATGCCCTTCTCGTCGCTGCGGACCAGGAGGTCGGCGCCGGCCATCATGTACGGGCCCGCGAAGCCGACCTGCTTCTTGCGCTCGTCGTTGATGGTGTACGTGCCCACATAGAGGTCGACGTCGCCCTTGGAGATGGTCGTCTCGCGGACACCGGAGTCGATCGTCTTGAAGGTGATCTGGTCGGGCTTGAAGCCGAGGTCGGCCGCGACCATCTTGGCGATCTCGATGTCGAAGCCGGAGCGCTTGCCGCTGGAGTCCTGGAAGCCGAGGAACGGCTGGTCGTCCTTGGAACCGATGACGATCTTGCCGGCCTTCTGGGCCTTCTTCAGGGTCGCGGAGTCGATCTTCACATCGCTCTTCACCGCGTAGGTGGGCAGCTTCGGCTGGTTCTTGCCACCCGAGGCCCCGGCGGGCTTGTCACCGGCGTTGCCGGACTCGCCGCCACAGGCGGTGGCGGTCAGCGCCAGGGCGGCGACGGCGGCCGCTGCGGCGGCGGACTTGCGGAGCTTCATGGTGAACATCCTTCGTGTCGGCAGATTCGGCAGTGGGAAATAGGCACCACGCGCGCGGGATGCGTTTTTCGAACCCGCGCGTGGTGCGCTTCTAGTGGTGCAGGATCTTCGACAGGAAGTCCTTGGCCCGATCGCTGCGCGGATTGCTGAAGAACTGGTCGGGAACGGCCTCTTCGACGATCCGGCCGTCCGCCATGAAGACGACGCGGTTGGCCGCGGAGCGGGCGAAGCCCATCTCGTGCGTGACCACCACCATCGTCATGCCGTCCCGGGCGAGCTGCTGCATCACTTCCAGGACCTCGTTGATCATCTCCGGGTCGAGCGCCGACGTCGGCTCGTCGAAGAGCATCACCTTCGGGTCCATCGCCAACGCCCTTGCGATGGCGACACGTTGCTGCTGGCCGCCGGAGAGCTGCGCCGGGTACTTGTCCGCCTGCGCGGCGACGCCCACCCGGTCGAGAAGCGCACGGGCCTTCTCCTCGGCCGCCTTCTTGTCCGCCTTGCGGACCTTGACCTGGCCCAGCGTCACGTTCTCGAGCACCGTCTTGTGCGCGAAGAGGTTGAAGGACTGGAAGACCATTCCCACGTCCGCGCGCAGCCGCGCCAGCTCCTTGCCCTCCTGGGGCAGCGGCTTGCCGTCGATCGTGATGTCGCCGGAATCGACCGTCTCCAGGCGGTTGATCGTGCGGCACAACGTCGACTTGCCGGAACCCGACGGGCCGATGACGACGACGACCTCGCCTCGCGCGATGGTCAGGTCGATGTCCTGGAGCACGTGCAGTGCGCCGAAGTGCTTGTTGACTCGACTCAGCGCGACCAGTGCGTCGCCCGCAGGGGGAGTGGCGTCCTTGGTCACCGAAACTTCGGTCATCGGGGTCTTGCTCCGTCCTCCTCGGTTGGGAGGACAGTAGTAACCCCGTACGACCAGCGTCATTACATCTGAGGGGAAATTGAGCATAACGATCCGGCCGCAACCGGACACTCCGCGTGAAGGGGGCGCGCGGCGCTCATACCGGCTGCATAACGGAACACGGACGTAACCGGAAGGCTCTTGACGTCGTCCTTACTTTTCGGGGTGGATGCCTTGGTGCATCGCACGGGGGAGTGAACGGGAGTGATCGGGAGGGTGAGGGGGCCGGAATGAGACTGCTTCTCGTCGAGGACGACGACCATGTGGCCGGGGCCCTTTCGGCGGTTCTGTCCCGGCACGGCTTCGAGGTGCGGCACGCGCGCAGCGGTGAGGAGGCCCTCCAGGCACTGGTCCCCGAGGCGGACGCCTTCGGTGTCGTCCTGCTCGACCTGGGCCTTCCCGATCTGGACGGCTACGAGGTGTGCGGCAGGATCCGCAAGCGCACCACGACACCCGTGATCATGGTGACCGCGCGCGCGGACGTGCGGTCGCGCATCCATGGGCTCAACCTCGGGGCGGACGACTATGTGGTGAAGCCCTACGACATCGGGGAGTTGCTCGCCCGGATCCACGCGGTGAGCCGCCGTACGGCGCAGGAGGAGCACACCGCCGTCGTCGACCACGGGGTGCAGTTCGGTGACGTGAGCATCGACCTGCCCACCCGCCAGGTCGCGGTCGCGGGCGAGGCGGTGCAGCTGACCCGCAAGGAGTTCGACCTGCTCGCCCTGCTCGCGCAGCGGCCGGGCGTCGTCTTCCGCAGGGAGCAGATCATCAGCGAGGTGTGGCGCACCAGTTGGGAGGGCACGGGGCGCACGCTGGAGGTGCACGTCGCCTCGCTGCGCTCCAAGCTGCGCATGCCCACGCTCATCGAGACCGTGCGGGGAGTCGGTTACCGGCTCGTCGCCCCGGCCGCGTAACAGAAGCCGTAGAGTCCTGGCGTGCGCGCCCGCCTGCTTCCCCTGCTCATCGTCCTCATGGCGGGAGTGCTGCTCGCGCTCGGCTTCCCGCTGGCCGTGAGCGTGGCCTCCGCACAGCAGCAGAAGGTGGTCGTCGACCGCATCGACGACACCGCGCGGTTCGCCTCCCTCGCCCAGTTCGTCACCACGCGCCCGGACAAGGCCGGCAAGGGCGAGAAGCTGGTCAGCGACGAGCGGCAGCAGACGCTGCGCACCGAACTCGCCCGCTACCACGACGTGTACGGCATCAAGGCGGGCGTCTTCTACCGGGACCGCGAACCCATGGGGCGCGCGCCGTCCGACTTCCAGGTGCCGACGGCGGCGAGCGGTGGCGCCGTGCGGGCCGCGTTCGACGAGGCGCTGTACTCGCGCGGCAGCCACGACCCGCCGCAGGTGTGGCCCTGGCAGCGGGGGAGGCTCGTGGTCGCCTCGCCCGTCATCAGGGACGGCGACGTCGTCGCCGTCGTGGTCACCGAGTCGCCGACCGGGGCGATGCGCAGCAAGACGCTGCGCGGCTGGCTCGTCATCGGGGCGGGCGAGGTCGCGGCGATGCTGCTCGCCGTGGGCGCCGCGCTGCGGCTCACCGGCTGGGTGCTGCGGCCCGTACGGGTCCTGGACGCGACGACCCACGACATCGCCACGGGACGTCTCAAGTCACGCGTCGCGGCCGCCGGTGGCCCGCCGGAACTCCGGCGCCTGGCCCGGTCGTTCAACGAGATGGCCGACAACGTCGAGGACGTGCTGGAGCAGCAGCGCGCCTTCGTCGCCGACGCCTCGCACCAAC
This sequence comes from Streptomyces sp. SDT5-1, assembly GCF_052245995.1. NCBI lineage: Bacteria > Bacillati > Actinomycetota > Actinomycetes > Kitasatosporales > Streptomycetaceae > Streptomyces > Streptomyces sp. SDT5-1. The sequence continues at coordinate 6,127,330 of NZ_CM125963.1, forward strand.
TGCGCAACCCGCTGGCCGCCCTGCTGCTGCGCATCGACGTACTGGCACTCGAACTGCCGGAGGGGAACGAGGAGATCGCGTCCGTGAAGGCCGAGGGCAAGCGCCTCGGCCGGGTCCTCGACGACCTGCTCGACCTTGCCCTGGCCGAGCACGCCGCCGCGGACCTCCAGCTGACGGACATCGGCGAGCTGGCCGCCGAGCGGGTGGAGGCCTGGCGCCCGCTGGCGGAGGAGAAGGGCGTACGACTGGTCGCCGACTGCCCCGCCGTGACGGGGTGGGCCGACGCGGTCGCGCTGTCGAGCGCCCTGGACGCGGTGGTCGACAACGCCCTGAAGTTCACGCCCGAGGGCGAGCGGGTCACCGTCACCGCCAGGGCCACGGGCGACGCGACGCTGATCGAGGTCGCCGACGGCGGGCCAGGACTGCGCGAGGAGGAGCTGGCCCGCATCGGCGACCGCTTCTGGCGCAGCGGGCAGCACCAGAACATCAAGGGCTCGGGCCTCGGCCTGTCCATCTCGCGGGCCCTGCTGGCCGCGGGCGGCGGCTCCCTCACGTACGCGCGCCGCGAGCCGCACGGGCTCCAGGTGACGCTGCGCGTGCCCCGGGTGGCGCCGGTGCCCACGCAGGACGGCGGAGGGCCTGGACGGGCCGCACAGGCCGCTTCCGCGGGCCCTCAGGGCCTCACCGACCGGTAGCCGCTCAGGGTTTCACCGAGCGGTAGTAGCGGCGCGCGCCCTCATGAAGGGTGAGCGGGTCCGTGTAGACGGCCGTACGCAGGTCCACCAGCTGCGCCGCGTGCACCTGCGCCCCTATGTGGTCGCGGCTGTCGATCACGGTACGGGTGACGGCCTCGGCCAGCTCCGGGTCCACCCGGTCGGTCGTCACCAGTAGGTTCGCCACGGCCAACGTGCTGACGGGCTCGCCCTGTTGAGCCGCCGGGTAGGCGTCGGCCGGCATCACGGCGGCCCGGTAGTAGCGCGAGTAGCCGCCCATCGCGTGCAGCCTGTCGACCAGCGACCCGAGCTCCACCAGCCGGATCGGCGCGGCCTCGGACAGGTCCCGTACGTGATTGGTGGGCAGGCCGCCGGACCAGAAGAACGCGTCGATCTCGCCGGACTCCAGGGCGCGCGGCATCGCGTCTATGCCGATGCCCACCTCCGTGACGTCTTTTTGCACGTCGAGCCCCGCCGCCTTCAGGATGCGCTCGGCGATCAGCCGCACCCCTGAGCTCTGGCCGCCGACCGCGACCTTCTTGCCGCGCAGATCGGCGACCTTGCGCACGGGGGAGTCGCGCTTCACGACGAGCTGCATGTAGTCGTCGTAGAGGCGGGCGCAGCCGCGCAGCCGGTCCGCTCCGGGGCGGCCCTCGGCCTGGTACTTGGCGACCGCGTCCGCCGCCGCGATGGTGAAGTCGGACGTGCCGGTGGCCACCCGCTCCACGTTCTCCCAGGAGCCCTCGCTGCCGGTGAGGGTGACCCCGAGGTCGGGCAGATCGCGGTCCATCGCCCGCTTCAGGAGCTTGCCGTACCGCTCGTAGACGCCGGTGCGCGCGCCCGTGCTGAAGGACACCTGGCCGCGCGGCGACTGCTCGCCGAGCGGCAGCAGCCACCACAGCAGCAGCCCGAACACCACGAGTCCGGCCGCGGAGCCCAGCAGGGCGCGGCGGCGGGTGACGCGGAGGAGCGGCTGCGGCATGGCGCGATCCTGCCAGGTGGGCATGCACGGTGGCCAGATTCGGAACGTCCCCTTGCGGTCACCCTCGGTGATGTGCATGGCAGGGCGTCCGGAGGGTGGGGGCTGGGGCCGCAGAACCACTCCCGGAACCCCATACCCTTGTTGCATGAGCAGCAGCGACCCGCGTCCGGCCGTGGACGACCGTTCACCCAAGACCTATGAAGTACGCACCTACGGGTGCCAGATGAACGTCCACGACTCCGAGCGCTTGTCGGGTCTCCTGGAGGGCGCCGGTTATGTGCGCGCCCCCGAAGGCTCCGACGGCGACGCCGATGTCGTGGTCTTCAACACGTGCGCGGTGCGGGAGAACGCTGACAACAAGCTCTACGGCAACCTCGGTCACCTCGCCCCCAAGAAGGCGAAGCGTCCGGGCATGCAGATCGCCGTGGGCGGCTGCCTCGCCCAGAAGGACCGCGACACCATCGTGAAGAAGGCGCCCTGGGTGGACGTCGTCTTCGGCACGCACAACATCGGCAAGCTCCCGGTCCTCCTGGAGCGCGCCCGCGTGCAGGAGGACGCCCAGGTCGAGATCGCCGAGTCCCTGGAGGCCTTCCCCTCCACGCTGCCCACCCGCCGCGAGAGCGCGTACGCGGCCTGGGTGTCGATCTCGGTCGGCTGCAACAACACCTGCACCTTCTGCATCGTCCCCGCGCTGCGCGGCAAGGAGAAGGACCGCAGGACCGGCGACATCCTCGCCGAGATCGAGGCCCTGGTCGGCGAGGGCGTCTCCGAGATCACGCTGCTCGGCCAGAACGTCAACGCGTACGGCAGCGACATCGGCGACCGTGAGGCCTTCAGCAAGCTGCTGCGCGCCTGCGGCGGCATCGAAGGACTCGAGCGCGTCCGCTTCACGTCCCCGCACCCGCGCGACTTCACGGACGACGTGATCGCCGCGATGGCCGAGACCCCGAACGTGATGCCGCAGCTGCACATGCCGCTCCAGTCCGGTTCGGACACGGTCCTCAAGGCGATGCGCCGCTCGTACCGCCAGGAGCGGTTCCTCAACATCATCAAGAAGGTCCGCGAGGCCATGCCCCACGCGGCCATCACGACCGACATCATCGTGGGCTTCCCCGGCGAGACCGAGGAGGACTTCGAGCAGACGATGCACGTCGTGCGCGAGGCACGCTTCGCGCAGGCCTTCACCTTCCAGTACTCCAAGCGCCCCGGAACGCCGGCGGCCACCATGGAGAACCAGGTCCCCAAGGAGGTCGTGCAGGCCCGTTACGAGCGCCTGGTCGCCCTCCAGGAGGAGATCTCCTGGGAGGAGAACAAGAAGCAGGTCGGCCGCACCCTCGACCTGATGGTCGCCGAGGGCGAGGGCCGCAAGGACGGCACCACCCACCGCCTGTCCGGCCGCGCCCCCGACAACCGGCTCGTGCACTTCACCAAGCCCGAGGCCGAGGTGCGCCCCGGCGACGTCGTGACCGTCGAGATCACCTACGCCGCCCCGCACCACCTGCTCGCCGAGGGCGACGTCCTGAACGTGCGCCGCACGCGCGCGGGTGACGCGTGGGAAAAGCGCAACCAAGAAGAGCAGGAAAAGAAGCAGGGCGTCATGCTCGGCCTGCCCCAGGTGGGCGTCCCCGAGCCGCTGCCGGTGGTCACCGGGGGCTGCGCCGTCGACTGACGGCCGACGCTGTTGCCGGTGCCGATACCAATGGCGACGCCGGTGCCGGGGCTGCCGCCTTTCCCGTGCGCGCTTTCCCGCGCGCGGGAGGCGAGCAGTAGGCTGCTGATCATGCTTGTCGCCGCTGCCGCCTGCCCGTGTCCGCCCCTGCTCGTGCCCGAGGTCGCCGCGGGTGCGGCCCCGGAGCTGGACGCCGCGCGCGCGGCCTGCGACGAGGCGATCGCGACCGTGCTCGCGGCGGAGCCCGACCTGGTGTGGATCATCGGCGAGGGCCCGAGCACGGGCGTCCACAAGCCGGGCGCCCGCGGCTCCTTCCGCCCCTTCGGCGTCGACCTCGACGTGCACCTCGGTGCCGCCCCGTCCGACGCCGTGGACGCGACGCTGCCGCCGTCCCTGTCCGTGGGGGCGTGGCTGCTCACGCGCGCGGGGTGGACCGGCGAGGTGCGCGGCTACGAGGTGGCGGGCGACGGCTCGGCGTTCTCCCACGCCGACGGCGCGTGGCGCCTCGGGGAGGGCAGGACCGGCGAGGAGCGCGTGGCGTTCCTCGTCATGGGCGACGGCACCGCCTGCCGCACCCTGAAGGCGCCCGGTTACCTGGACGAGCGGGCCGAGGGCGTCGACGCCGCCATCGCGTCGGCGCTGCGCGACTGCGACGCCGACGGCACGCTGGCGAGCCTCGATGCCGACCTCGCCCGTGAGCTGAAGATCTCCGGCCGTGCCCCCTGGCAGCTCCTCAGTGCCGCCTGGGACAAGAAGGACGGCACGGGCCGCCTCCTGTACGAGGACGCTCCCTACGGAGTGGGCTACTTCGTGGCGTCCTGGACGTAACGCGCCACCAGCACGGACGGCGAGGGCCGCGAAGCCTCGAGCTTCGCGGCCCTCGCCGTCCGTGGAGCGCGCGGCGTCACGACGCCGCGGAAGGCGGCGACGGAGGAGTGTTCCCGCCGTCCGTGTCCGAAGGGGCGTCGGCGTTCCTGCCCTCCGGCGCGGCCATCCGGCCGCCGGCGTCCTTCGCCTTGTCCGTGCCCATCTGGATCTTGTCGCTGTACTTGCCCTTGGTCTTCTCGTCGACCATCCGGCCGGCCTTCTCCAGGCCCTGGTCGATCTTGTCCCCGTGCTGCTGGGCGAGGTCCGTGACCTTGTCCCTGGCGGGGCCGAACTTGGCTTTCAGCGAGTCCATGAAGCCCATGGCCGTACCTTCCGTCGCACCGAGCTCCGAGGAGCTACTTGCGGGCGCCTTCACCGGCCTCGTTGTCCGCGGCCTGCTCCGCGGACTGCTGCTTCGGGATCTCCACGCCCTCCGCGGCGGCGGCCTCGGCCGACCCGCCCTCGGTGGCCTCCGTGGCCTCCTGCTCCGCGCTGGGAGCCTCGGCGGCCCCAGCGAGCTCCTCGGCGTCCGCCGCCTCCGGAGCGGCCGTCAGAGTGGCGGTCGCGGCCTCGGCGGTCGGCGCCTCGTCCGTGGCCTTGGCCTTCCGGCGAAACATGGCAAAAACGCCCATCTCAACTCCATACGTTACTCGTGTGGGCGAAATCCCGCCCTACCCGGTGCGTCCCATTGCGGCGACCGGGGCGCCGGCTCTCGAAACCGGCGGCTGGAACCTCGCAACAGGCAACGACCCCGATCCTGTGGCGTCACGTAGCTCATTCGTGAAGAGGCCGCGAGGTTTGCGAGACTGGGGCGGTGAGTAGCGCAGCTCCCGCCCCGCGGGTCATCGCCGTCGTCGGTCCCACCGCGGCGGGCAAGTCGGATCTCGGCGTCTTCCTCGCCAAGGAACTCGGCGGCGAGGTGGTCAACGCCGACTCCATGCAGTTGTACCGGGGGATGGACATCGGTACCGCCAAGCTGACGCCCGAGGAGCGCGACGGGGTTCCGCACCACCTCCTGGACATCTGGGACGTCACGGAGGCCGCGAGCGTCGCCGAGTACCAGCGGCTGGCCCGCGCGGAGATCGACCGGCTGCTCGCGGCGGGCCGTTGGCCCGTCCTCGTCGGCGGTTCGGGGCTCTACGTGCGCGGGGCCGTCGACAAGATGGAGTTCCCCGGCACCAACCCCGAGGTCCGCGCCCGCCTGGAGGAGGAGCTCCGGCTGCGCGGCTCGGGCGCCCTGCACGCGCGTCTCGCCGCCGCCGACCCGGAGGCCGCCACGGCGATCCTGCCGAGCAACGGCCGACGCATCGTGCGGGCCCTCGAGGTCATCGAGATCACGGGCAAGCCCTTCACCGCCAACCTGCCGGGGCACGACTCCGTCTACGACACGGTCCAGATCGGCGTGGACGTGGCGCGCCCCGAGCTCGACGAACGCATCGCCACGCGCGTGGACCGCATGTGGGAGGCCGGCCTCGTCGACGAGGTCCGTTCCCTTGAGGCGCAGGGCCTGCGCGAGGGGCGTACGGCATCGCGCGCCCTCGGCTACCAGCAGGTGCTCGCGGCGCTCGCCGGGGAGTGCACGCTCGACGAGGCGCGCGCGGAGACCGTCCGCGCCACCAAGCGCTTCGCGCGCCGCCAGGACTCGTGGTTCCGGCGCGACCCGCGGGTGCACTGGCTCAGCGGCGCCGTGACCGAACGCGGGGAACTCCCGGCTCGCGCAATGTCGTTGGTCGAACGACCGGTTACAGCCTGATCACGTGATGGCATCGGGACGCTCCGCCCGTCATCTCGGCCTCTGCGGGCGTGCCATCATCGACCATCGATCGACCAGTGGAGTCCGGAGTGGGAGGGCGCGTGGCGATGGAGGCCGGCCCTCGTGACACCGCACCAGGCGGAGAACAGCTCAGTACCGATGGCCCCGAGGCGAGTGCCGACGGCGTGATCGCCGACGGCCCGACCGCGGCGGAGCTCGCCGCGCAGGACGAGGGCCAGGAGGTCGAGGTCGAGCTGCGCCCGCAGCGCAGGCTCCGTATCTGGCAGCTCGCGCCCATCGTGATGCTGGCCGCGATCGGCTCCCTGATGTTCGCTTTCCCGCTGTTCTTCGAGTTCGGCGACGGCGGCGCGGTCGTGGCCATGCTCGGCCTCCTGATCAGCTCCTGCGCCGCCGGCTGGGGCATGATGGCGGCCCGCAGGGTGGGCTACTCGCTGCCCGGACTGCCGCCGCGCGGCTCGGGCCGCAGGCCGGACTGGCGGGTCGTGGCGGCGTACGTCGTCGTGGTCGGCGCCGTCGCGGTGCTCGCGGTGTGGCGCGTGGCACGGTTGCGCTGACCACACCGGCGCCCAGGTTGTCGGACTCATCTCGTACGATCGAGAAATGACCACCTTCCTCAAGGGTCACGGGACCGAGAACGACTTCGTGATCATCCCCGACCCGGAGAACGCCATCGCGCTCTCGCCGACCGCCGTCGCCGCCCTGTGCGACCGCCGGGCCGGCATCGGGGCCGACGGCGTGCTCCACGTCGTGCGCACCGCCGCCCACCCCGAGGCGCGGCACATGGCCGACGAGGCCGAGTGGTTCATGGACTACCGCAATGGCGACGGCTCGGTGGCCGAGATGTGCGGGAACGGCGTGCGGGTCTTCGCCCGCTACCTCCAGCACGCGGGGCACGTCGGCGAGGGCGACCTCGCCGTGGCCACCCGGGGCGGCGTCAAGACGGTGCACATCGACAAGGAAGGCCTGATCACGGTCGGCATGGGCAGGGCGGTGCTCCCCGAGGGCGACGTCACGGTCAGCGTCGACGAGCGGTCCTGGCCCGCGACGAACGTGAACATGGGGAACCCGCACGCGGTCGCCTTCGTGGCCGACCTCGGGCACGCGGGCACCCTGTACGAGCCGCCCCCCTTCGCTCCGGCGAACGCGTATCCGGAGGGTGTGAACGTCGAGTTCGTCGTCGACCGGGGGCCCCGGCACGTCGCCATGCGCGTGCACGAGCGGGGCTCCGGAGAGACCCGCTCCTGCGGCACCGGCGCCTGCGCCGTGGCCGTCGCGACCGCCCGCAGGGACGGTCTTGACCCGGCCGTGACCGGGGCTCCTGTCACATACGAGATCGACCTGCCCGGCGGCAGGCTGACAATCACCGAGCGTCCGGACGGCGAGATCGAGATGACCGGTCCCGCCGTGATCGTCGCGGAGGGTCGGCTCGACACCGACTGGTTCGCGGCCATCGAAACCGTAAACCAGTGAACCTTCGCTCGAATGGGTGATCCGTTTCACGCTCGGCGAGAGCGGGACTGCGCCACGTGATGGGCTCGGTAGCATCAAGCACCGGTCCGGACGGGTGCCGCCGCCAGCCCGCCGCCGGTCGACAAAGCCGGAGGTGCTCATGAGTGCGGAGGCGACCAACCCCGCGAACCCGGGACCGATCACGCCCGGAGCGCACCGTCGGCGTGGCCGCCCCCGGATCGACCTGCGACGTCTGGGCCGGGCCGCCCTCCTCGGCCCCACCGGCCGCGGCGACCGCCTCCCCGACGCGATCGGTCACGTGGCGGAGGCCCACCGCGCCCACCACCCCGACGCCGCCCTGGAGCCGCTGCACCGCGCGTACGTCCTTGCGGAGTCCTCGCACCGCGGCCAGATGCGCAAGAGCGGCGAGCCGTACATCACGCACCCGCTCGCGGTGACGCTGATCCTCGCCGAGCTGGGCGCCGAGACCACCACGCTGACCGCCTCCCTGCTGCACGACACCGTCGAGGACACCGAGGTCACGCTCGACCAGGTGCGCCGCGAGTTCGGCGAGGAGGTCGCCTATCTCGTCGACGGCGTCACCAAGCTGGAGAAGGTCGACTACGGGGCGGCGGCCGAGCCCGAGACGTTCCGCAAGATGCTGGTCGCGACCGGGAACGACGTGCGCGTCATGTCGATCAAACTCGCCGACCGCCTGCACAACATGCGCACCCTCGGTGTCATGCGCCAGGAGAAGCAGGAACGGATCGCCAAGGTCACCCGCGACGTCCTGATCCCGCTCGCCGAGCGCCTGGGCGTCCAGGCACTGAAGACCGAACTCGAAGACCTGGTGTTCGCGATCCTGCGCCCCGAGGAGTACGGGCAGACGCGCGAACTCATGGCCGCCTACGCGCAGCGCACCGAGGACTCCCTCGCCGGATTCGCCACCGAGGTGCGCGGAGTGCTGCGCGACGCCGGACTCAGCGCCGAAGTCCTCATCCGGCCGCGGCACTTCGTCTCCGTCCACCGGGTGCGGCGCAAGCGGGGCGAGCTGCGCGGCGCCGACTTCGGGCGCCTCCTGGTACTCGTGAACGAGGACGCGGACTGTTACGGCGTCCTCGGAGAGCTGCACACCTGTTTCACGCCGGTGGTCTCGGAGTTCAAGGACTTCATCGCCGTACCGAAGTTCAACCTCTATCAGTCGCTGCACACGGCGGTCGCCCGCGGCGACGGCGAGGTCGCCGAAGTCCTCATCCGCACGCACCAGATGCACAAGGTCGCGGAGGCGGGCGTCGTGGCGCTCGGCAACCCGTACGCGCCCTCCGGCGAGGAACACCTCGACACCGTGGGCGAGCGCTCCGACCCCACGCGCCCCGGCTGGCTCAACCGGCTGCTCGACTGGCAGCAGTCCGCGCCCGACACCGACACGTTCTGGTCGACGCTGCGCGAGGACCTCGCCCAGGACCGCGAGATCACCGTCTTCGGGCCCGACGGCGGCTCCATCGGCCTGCCCGCGGGCGCCAGTTGTGTCGACGCCGCGTACGCGCAGTACGGCGAGGACGCCCACGCCGCCATCGGCGCGCGGGTCAACGGCCGCCTGGCGACGCTCAGTACGGTGCTCAGCGACGGCGACACGGTGCAGCTGCTCATGGCGGGGGCCGAGGGCGCCGCCGCGTCCGAGCCCTCCGTCGCCTGGCTCGACCACGCCCGTACGCCCGCGGCGCGCATCGCCATCCGCCGCTGGATCGCCAGCCACCCCGAAGGGCCGAGCGCGCCCCAGTCGGCCCCCAGGGCGCCGTACAGCGGCCCGTCGGCCCGGCCCGCCGCCGCCAACGCGATCGTCGACCAGCCGGGCGCCACGGTGCGCCTCGCGGGCTGCTGCACGCCCGTGCCGCCCGACGAGGTCACCGCCTTCGCCGTGCGCGGCGGCGTCGTCACCGTGCACCGGGTCGCCTGCTCCGGAGTGGCGCGCATGAAGGACGCGGGGCGCGCGGAGGTCGGCGTGCGCTGGGCGGACGCCGAGGCCGCCGAGTACCGGGTGACGCTGATCGCCGAGTCGTTCAGCCGTCCGCACCTGCTGGCCGACCTGACCGAGGCCATAGCGCTGGAGGGCGTCGCCATCATCTCGGCGACCGTCGACCCGCCCGACCAGGGCCGCGTCCGCCACACGTACACGCTCCAACTCCCGGACGCCGGACACCTCCAGGGCCTCATGCGCGCGATGCGCAACGTGCCGGGCGTGTACGACGTGGGCCGCACCCGGCACGCGGCTGCGGGCGCCCTCTAGGGCCTGTCGATTGGATCAGGCCCTAGCCCCACCCGGAGTCCTCGTTCGGGTGGTGCGGCGCGTGCCGCGCCGTGGTCGGGCGTGCGCGCTGATAGCCGTAGTTCATGCTGCTCAGCTCCCGAACGCCCCGCGCCGCCGCGCTCCTCGCCGCCGGTGCCTCGCTCGCCCTCGTCGCCGCGGCCGCGCCCCGCCCCGCCGAGCCCGTCGGCATCGGCGACCGCCTCTTCCCGCACCTGGGCAACCCCGGCTACGACGTCACCGACTACGACATCTCCTTCACGTACCACGGGGCGAACGACAAGCCGCTTGACGCCGTCACCAGGATCAACGCGCGGGCCACCGCCCCGCTCGACCGCATCAACCTCGACTTCTCGCACGGCAAGGTGCGCTCGGTGCGGGTCAACGGGGCGCCGGCGCAGTACACCGGCAAGGGCGAGGACCTGATCGTCACGCCCGCCGCGCCCGTGGCCCCGGGACAGCCGCTGAACATCACCGTGCGGCACACCAGCGACCCCAGGCCCGGCAAGAAGGAGGTCGGCTGGGTGCGCACCAAGGACGGCCTCGCGATGGCCAACCAGGCCGACGCCGCCCACCGGGTGTTCCCGTCCAACGACCACCCCTCCGACAAGGCGTACTTCACCTTCCGCATCACCGCCCCGAAGGGCTACACGGCCGTCGCCAACGGCCTGCCCCTCGGAAAGACGCCACAAGGAGGAGCCACGAAGTGGGCCTATCGCACGGCCCACCCCATGGCCACGGAGCTGGCCCAGGTCTCCATCGGCCGCTCCGCCGTACTCCACCAGGAAGGCCCGGACGGGCTGCCCGTACGCGACGTCGTGCCCGCCAAGGACGTCAAAGCGCTGAAGCCGTGGCTCGAGAAGACGCCCGGCCAGCTCGCCTGGATGCAGGAGAAGGTCGGCAGCTACCCCTTCGAGAACTACGGGGTGCTGATCGCCGAGGCGTCCACCGGCTTCGAACTCGAGACACAGACGCTCTCTCTCTTCGAGAGAGAGCTGTTCAAACGCCCCGAGTACCCCAAGTGGTACGTCGAGTCGATCATGGTCCACGAACTGGCCCACCAGTGGTTCGGCGACAGCGTCAGCCCCCGCAGCTGGTCCGACCTGTGGCTCAACGAGGGCCACGCCACCTGGTACGAGTCCCTGTACGCCCAGGAGAAGGCCGACAAGCCGATGGAGAAGCGGATGCGCGCCGCCTACCGCGCCTCCGACGCCATGCGCGCCGACGGCGGTCCGCCCGCCGCCCCCAAGGCCCCCACGGGCGGCAAGATCAGCATCTTCCGGCCGGTCGTCTACGACGGCAGCGCACTCGTCCTCTACGCCCTCCGCCAGGAGATCGGCGCGGACGCCTTCCAGCGGCTCGAGCGCACCTGGGTGGCCACCCACCGTGACTCCACGGCCACGACGGACGACTTCGTCCGGCTCGCCTCGCAGATCTCCGGCCAGGACCTGAGCGGCTTCTTCAAGGACTGGCTGTACGCGAAGAAGACCCCGCCCATGCCGGGCCATCCGGACTGGAAGTCCGACCCGGTGTCGAAGCACTGACTCGGGGAAACAATCCAGATGACGAGACGGCCCGTACCGTGCGAACATCGACGACGTCGACGGCGCGGTCCGGCCGATCGGACGTCCCGGGAATCCCCGGGGCAGGCCGTGCGTTGTCACAGTCGACGGGTGGGACATCCGTCGCACTTCCCGAATCCCACAGACGTAAGGATCCAATGACCTCCTCTTCATCCCCTTCCCAGGACGCACAGAACATCGTGCAGAACCACCCCGAGAGTCTTCGGGCCGATGCCCTGATGGAAGAGGACGTCGCCTGGAGCCACGAGATCGACGGAGAGCGGGACGGCGAGCAGTTCGACCGCTCCGAGCGCGCGGCTCTGCGCCGTGTCGCGGGCCTCTCCACCGAGCTCGAGGACGTCACCGAGGTCGAGTACCGACAGCTCCGCCTGGAGCGCGTGGTCCTCGTCGGCGTGTGGACGTCGGGAACGGTTCATGACGCGGAGAACTCCCTCGCGGAGCTCGCCGCCCTCGCCGAGACGGCCGGCGCGCTCGTGCTCGACGGCGTGATCCAGCGCCGCGACAAGCCGGACGCGGCGACGTACATCGGGTCCGGCAAGGCCCAGGAGCTGCGCGACATCGTGCTCGAGAGCGGGGCCGACACCGTCGTGTGCGACGGTGAGCTCAGCCCCGGCCAGCTCATCCACCTGGAAGACGTCGTCAAGGTCAAGGTGGTCGACAGGACCGCCCTGATCCTCGACATCTTCGCCCAGCACGCCAAGTCCCGAGAGGGCAAGGCCCAGGTCGCGCTCGCGCAGATGCAGTACATGCTGCCGCGCCTGCGTGGTTGGGGTCAGTCGCTCTCCCGGCAGATGGGTGGCGGTGGCTCCGGCTCCTCGGGCGGCGGCATGGCGACCCGTGGTCCCGGTGAGACCAAGATCGAGACGGACCGGCGTCGGATCCGCGAGAAGATGGCGAAGATGCGCCGTGAGATCGCGGAGATGAAGACCGGCCGCGACATCAAGCGCCAGGAGCGCCGCAGGCACAAGGTGCCCTCGGTGGCCATCGCCGGGTACACGAACGCCGGGAAGTCCTCGCTCCTCAACCGCCTCACGGGCGCGGGCGTGCTGGTGGAGAACGCGCTGTTCGCCACCCTCGACCCGACCGTGCGCCGGGCCGAGACCCCGAGCGGCCGGCTCTACACGCTGGCCGACACGGTCGGCTTCGTACGGCACCTGCCGCACCACCTCGTCGAGGCGTTCCGCTCGACCATGGAGGAGGTCGGCGACTCCGACCTGATCCTGCACGTGGTCGACGGTTCGCACCCCGCCCCGGAGGAGCAGCTGGCCTCCGTGCGCGAGGTCATCCGCGACGTGGGCGCGACGGACGTGCCCGAGATCGTGGTGATCAACAAGGCGGACGCGGCGGACCCGCTGGTGCTCCAGCGACTGCTGCGCGTCGAGAAGCGCTCGATCGCCGTCTCGGCCCGCTCGGGCCAGGGCATCGAGGAGCTGCTCGAGCTCATCGACGCCGAGCTGCCGCGCCCCGCGGTCGAGATCGAGGCCCTCGTGCCGTACACGCACGGCCAGCTGGTCGCGCGGGCGCACGCGGACGGCGAGGTGATCTCCGAGGAGCACACCCCGGAGGGCACGCTCCTGAAGGCGCGCGTCCACGAGGAACTGGCGGCGGAGTTCGCGCCGTACGTCCCGGCGGCGGTCGCGGGCTGACGGCTCGTACGAGCCCGTAGTGCACTACGCCTGAGCCCCTCTCCGGTGCACCGGAGAGGGGCTCAGCCATGTCTGCCTGCCTACCGAGGGCTCACTGCCCGGCGAACTTCCGGCTCACCGAGTCGTAGAGCCCCTTGGCCTCCTTGCCGAGCCGCGGACCCGCGAGCCAGCCCGCCGTCACCGGGCCGATCGACGTGTTCGAGATCAGGGCCGGCTTGCCGTCGGAACCCTGGCCGATCCAGCCGCCACCGGAGGAACCGCCCGTCATGGTGCAGCCGATGCGGTACATCGTCGGGTCCGTGTCGTTCAGCGACAGCCGGCCCGGCTTGTCCGCGCACTGGTACAGCTTTTGGCCGTCGAACGGCGCCGCCGCCGGGTAGCCCTTCGCGGTCAGCTGCGCGACCTTCGGCACCGCCGGCGCGTTGAAGTCCACCGGAAGCGCCGCACCCACCGTCTCCTCCAGGGACCGGGTGGTGCCGCCCTTCTCCGGCGTCACATGGATCACCGCGTAGTCGTACGAGGCGCCCGCCCCGCCGCTCGGACCGCCCTGCGCGATCCACTGGCTCGACGTCTGCGCCCAGTCGCCCCACCACACGCCGTACGGCGCGACCTCGTCCTTGGGCGCGTTCTGCAGCTCCTGCGCGGACTTCCCGCCGTTGTTGTACGAGGGGACGAACGCGATGTTGCGGTACCAGCCGCCGTTCTTGCCGGCGTGCACGCAGTGACCCGCCGTCCAGAGCATGTTGGACTTCCCGGGGTGCGCCGGGTCGGTCACCACGGTCGCCGAACAGACCATCGACCCTTCCGGTCCGTCGAAGAACAGCTTGCCCGCGTACGGGGCGCTGGCGTGGTACGGAGTGGCCGCACCCTGCGCCGCCACCGGACGCGGCTCCGGGTCCGTCACACCCTGGTCGCCGGAGAGATCGCTCTCCTCGACCTCACCGCCGGGCAGCTTGTCGGCGTCCCGCATCCGGTTCGCGTCCCACAGGCCGTCGATGATCGGGTTGACGAAGTCCTGCGCCTCACGCAGCCACTTGTCCTTGTCCCAGTTCTTCCACTCGCCGTCCTTCCACTTGTCCAGATCGAAGCCGTGCTCCTTGAGCCGGTCCTTGATGTCGTCCGGAATCTTGAACTTGCCATCGCCCGCGGACGCCGAGGCGGTCGGCTTGTCGTTCGCGTCGCTCTCGCCCGGACCACAGGCCGTGGCGGTCAGGGCGACCACGGCACCGAGCGCCACCGCCGCCACGGAGGACGTTCTGCGGCGCGCGCCCTTGGTGCGGCGCGCGGCGAACTGCGGGCGTATGGGTCGCATGTCGTGAATCCCCCTGGGTTTCGTGATCGTTGAACTGCCGTACGGGCGCGGTGGACGCGAGAGCCCCCCGCCGCCGAACGGCACACCACCCTATGCCGGTGCCGTCGGGGAGGGCCGACGGAACAGCAACGGTTCCGTCACGGCAAGCCCCCGACCGGTACGAATCGCCCCGGGACGGCCTCCGCGCCGCTGCCGTCACGGGCGCCGGGCAAAGCTCCGCTCATCCGTGGCGGACGGGCCGTGTTCCTCCGCCGTCCGCGTCGTTGGTACGTACGGGGGATCCTCGGTCGGCGTTCAGCCCACGCCAACTGGCCCCGCCTGTCGGTGAGTCGAGGGGCCTTTTCGGCCGTATATCCAGCGGGAGGACCAACAGCCGTGGCGGTGACCGATCCTGTGCCTGTGACCGATCTTGAGACCGTGGCGGTGCCCGAACCGTACGACGGGGGGACCCCGCGGACCCCGGCCCGTGACACCGTCGCGCACGAGGGGATCCTGCGCCGCCAGTGCGCGCGGGAGTCCTCGGCGCGCACCTACGCGCGTGCCCTGCCGATCGTGCCCGTGCGGGCCCGCGGGCTGACCATCGAGGGGGCCGACGGGCGCCGCTACCTGGACTGCCTGTCCGGCGCGGGCACCCTCGCGCTCGGCCACAACCACCCGGTGGTGCTCGAGGCCATCCGCACGGTGCTCGACTCGGGGGCGCCGCTGCACGTCCTGGACCTGGCCACACCGGTCAAGGACGCCTTCACCACCGAGCTGTTCCGCACCCTCCCGCCGGGACTCGCCGACCGGGCCCGCATCCAGTTCTGCGGGCCCGCGGGCACCGACGCCGTCGAGGCCGCCCTCAAGCTGGTCCGCACCGCCACCGGGCGCTCGGGCCTGCTCGCCTTCACGGGCGCGTACCACGGCATGACCGCGGGGGCGCTCGAGGCATCGGGCGGCGCGCAGGACGTCCGCGTGACGCGCCTGCCGTATCCGCAGGACTACCGGTGCCCCTTCGGCATCGGAGGCCCGCGCGGGGCCGAACTCGCCGCCCGCTGGACCGAGTCCCTCCTCGACGACACCAAGTCCGGGGTGCCGCAGCCCGCGGGCATGATCCTCGAACCGGTGCAGGGGGAGGGCGGCGTCGTCCCCGCCCCCGACGGCTGGCTGCGCCGGATGCGGACCGTCACCGAGCGGCGCTCCATCCCGCTGGTCGTCGACGAGGTGCAGACCGGCGTCGGCCGCACCGGAGCCTTCTGGGCCGTGGAGCACAGCGGCGTCGCCCCCGACGTCATGGTCCTCTCCAAGGCCATCGGCGGCAGCCTCCCGCTCGCCGTGATCGTCTACCACGAAGACCTCGACGTCTGGCCCCCTGGCGCGCACGCCGGCACGTTCCGGGGCAACCAGCTCGCCATGGCCGCGGGCGCCGCCACCCTCGCGTACGTCCGCGAGAACGGCCTCGCCGAGCGGGCCGCCACCCTCGGCGCGCGCATGCTCGACCAACTGCGGCGCCTCTCCGACGAGTTCCCGTGCGTCGGCGAAGTACGGGGGAGGGGCCTGATGATCGGCGTCGAACTCGTCGACCCGGAAGGCGCCGCGCCCAGCTCCACGGAGTTCGCCGACGACCCCCTGTTCGCCGGGGCCTCCGCCCCGCTCCCGGCCGCGCCCCAGCTCGCCGCGGCCGTCCGCGATGCCTGCCTCCAGCGCGGCCTGATCGTCGAACTCGGCGGCCGCCACTCCAGCGTCGTCCGCCTCCTCCCGCCCCTGACCATCACCGACGAGCAGGCCGCGGCCATCGTGGACCGGCTCACGGACGCCCTCGCGGCCGTCGCCCGCGCACGCCACCACCAGTCGTAGGAGCAGCACCCGACGGTACGCACTCACCAGTGACGGCGGTGCCCCGCAGAACAGGCC
This sequence comes from Streptomyces sp. SDT5-1, assembly GCF_052245995.1. Lineage (NCBI taxonomy): Bacteria > Bacillati > Actinomycetota > Actinomycetes > Kitasatosporales > Streptomycetaceae > Streptomyces > Streptomyces sp. SDT5-1. Next base: position 6,143,523 of record NZ_CM125963.1, read on the forward strand.
GGACCACCGCCTCATGGAGACCACCGACCCACGCAAGGAAGCCAGTTGAACGCCACCCCCGCACCCGACGGCCGTTCCCGTCCCCCCGCCGGCGGATCCTGTGAGACGCAAGACCCCCGCGCCCAGGAGCGCGAAGCGATCCCACGGCAGCAGGGCGGCGACCAGGCGGCGAACTCTCTCGCCTCCGCGCCCGACCTCCTGGAACACCCCGACCCCGCGACAGCCGCCCAGGCCGCGGCGGCCGAGAACCTGCTGCGCTGCTGGGTACGTGAGAACAACATCGCTCCTCCCTCCTCCGGCGCCCTCCGTATCCCGCTCCCCGCGAGCGGCACCGCACTCCTCGTCCCCGTCGACCACTGGTCGCCCTCCGGCTGGCACCGCTTCGGCCCGCCCAGCCTGGAGAGCGCGCCGCAGCACGCCGCCCGCGTGGACGCCATCACCCTCGCCGCACTCCTGAGCAGGGAATCCGCCCACGACGACGACACCGCCGCCCCCGGCGGCGACAGCGGTGAACTCGTGGTCCGCGTCGCCGACTCCCTGCGCCGCACCATCGACTTCATCGCGGACCGTCGTGAGCGCCCCGCCGACCCGCCCGACCCCTTCCTCGCCGCGGAGCAGGCGCTCCTTCTCGGACATCCGCTGCACCCGACCCCGAAGAGCCGCGAAGGACTCTCCGAGGCCGAAGCCGAGCGCTACTCGCCGGAGCTGCGCGGCTCCTTCCCCCTGCACTGGATCGCCGTCGCCCCGGACGTCCTCGCCCACGACTCGGCCTGGACCGAGCACGGCAGCCCCCGCAGCGCCGCCGACCTCACCTCCCAGCTCGCGGGCCCCGGCCTGGCCGTGCCCGAAGGACACGCCGCACTGCCCGTGCACCCGTGGCAGCTGCGCGAACTGCGCCACCGCCCCGACACCGCCGCCCTCCTGGATGCCGACCTGCTGCGCGACCTGGGCCCGCACGGCGAGCCCTGGTTCCCCACCTCCTCCGTCCGCACGCTGTACCGGCCCGGCGCGCCGGCCATGCTCAAGCTCTCCCTCGGCCTGCGCATCACCAACTCCCGCCGGGAGAACCTCCGCAAGGAACTCCACCGGGGTGTCGAGGTCCACCGGCTCCTCGGCACCGGCCTCGCCGCGCAGTGGCAGGCCGCGCACCCCGGCTTCGACATCGTCCGCGACCCGGCCTGGCTCGCCGTCGACGGCCCGGACGGCGCACCCGTGCCGGGCCTGGACGTCATGATCCGCACCAACCCCTTCCAGCCCGACGACGACGCCTCCTGCGTCGCCGGCTTCGTCTCGCCCCGACCGGCCTTCGACCCGAGCGCCGCCCTGGCCACCGCCGCCCCGGGCGGCCGCGCCGAACACCCGGCCATGAGCTCCCGCCTCGCCGACACCGTGACCCGCCTCGCGGCCCGCACCGGACGGCCCCTCGACGCCGTGTCCGCCGAGTGGTTCCTCCGCTACCTCGAACACGTCGTACGGCCCGTGCTCTGGTTCGACGGCGAGGCGGGCATCGCTCTGGAGGCGCACCAGCAGAACACCCTGCTGCTCCTGGACGCCGAGGGCTGGCCCGTCGGCGGCCGCTACCGGGACAACCAGGGCTACTACTTCCGCGAGTCCCGCCGCGCCGAACTCGACCGGCGGCTGCCCGGCATCGGCACGCACAGCGACACCTTCGTCGACGACGACGTCACCGACGAACGCTTCGCCTACTACCTCGCCATCAACAACGTGCTCGGCCTGATCGGCGCCTTCGGCTCCCAACGCCTGGCCGACGAACGGCTGTTGCTGGCCGCCGCCCGCCGCTTTCTCGGCGAGGCCGCCACCGGCCCTGCCCGACTGCGCAGCAGCCTGCCGAGCCTGCTGCTCGACTCACCCACGCTGCGCTGCAAGGCCAACATGCTCACCCGGCTGCACGGCCTCGACGAACTCGTCGGACCCGTCGACACCCAGTCCGTCTACGTCACCATCGCCAACCCCTTTCATTCCCGCCGCACCTGAGAGGAGCGTCGCCGTGCCTCCCACCGATGCGAGCACCGACGCCGGCACCACTCCCACCACCGACCTCCCCGCCTCCGCGCCGCCCGCCCGGAACGGGGACGCCCCGGACAGCCCGGATGCCCCGGACACCCCCGACGGCACCAGCGGCGCCAACGGTGCCGACGCCCAGGACACTCTGGACCTCCGCCTCCCCGACGAGCTGATCGCGCTCATCGGCGAACAGGGCCGAGGCGAGCAGGGCCACCCCGAGCAGGCCGACGGCGAGCACATCCGCACCGGCGGACCCACCCTCGACGCAACCGGCGCGCTCGAGCACGACCTGCTGGACGACGTGGGGGAGTGGGGACCGGTCACCACCCCCTCAGGCGTCTTCCAACTCGTCCCCGTACGCATCGAGCGCGACCTGCCACTGATCAGCCGCTGGATGAACGACCCCGCCGTGGCCGCCTTCTGGGAACTCGCGGGCCCCGACACCGTCACGGCGGACCACCTGGTCCCCCAACTCGACGGCGACGGACGCAGCGTCCCCTGCCTCGGCGTCCTCGACGGCGTGCCCATGAGCTACTGGGAGATCTACCGGGCCGACCTCGACCCACTGGCCCGCCACTACCCCGCCCGACCGCACGACACCGGTATCCACCTCCTCATCGGTGGCGTCGCCAACCGCGGCCGAGGGCTCGGCACCACGCTCCTCACCGTCGTGGCCGACCTCGTACTCGATCACCGTCCGCGCTGCGCGCGCGTCGTCGCGGAACCCGACCTGCGCAACACCCCCTCCGTCTCCGCCTTCCTGGGCGCGGGATTCCGCTTCTCCGCCGAGGTGGACCTCCCCGACAAAAGGGCCGCGCTCATGGTCCGTGACCGCGCCCTGCGCACCGCGCTCCAGGCTCATCACTCTCTGTAACGAAGCTCGACCCGATCCGGTTCCCGTCCGAGGAGTCCCCGTGCCGAATCCGTCCGTCGTCCCGAGTTCCGAAGAGCCCCACGATCTGTACGACCCGCCCGAGCTCACGTCCGCGAACTGGGAACGGGCGGGCGCCCGGCTGCTCGCCAAGATCATCGGCGAGTTCGCGTACGAGGACATCCTGTGCCCGACCGCACTCGCCCCGGCCGCCGGCGACGGCCCCCGCCCCTACTCCCTGTCGCTGACGGGCGGCACCTTCCACTTCCGCTCCCGCCGCGGCGCCTACGGCAGTTGGCAGGTGGAGCCCGCGAGCATGGAGTGGGAGCCGGACGCGGACGTGGATGCGGATCCGCCCGCGACGAAGGGGGCCGCGCCCGCCGGAGCCGTCCCGAGGGCCGGAGCCGCCCCGGCCGACAGCGGGCGCGTGCCCCTCACCGACCCTCTCGCCTTCCTCATCCGCGCCAAGCACGTCCTCGGCCTCGACGGCAGCACCCTCGGCCACCTCATCCGCGAACTCACCGTCACCCTCGCCGCCGACGCCCACCTCGACCACACCGCGCTCACCGCCGCGCAACTCGCCGACCTGGGATACGCGGACCTCGAGGGACATCAGACCGGCCACCCCTGGCTCGTACTCAACAAGGGGCGCCTCGGATTCTCCGCGAGCGACACCGCGCGCTGGGCACCCGAATCGCGCCGCCCCGCCCGCCTCCCCTGGATCGCCGTCCACACCGGCCTCGCCACCTACCGGGGCGTCGCGGGCCTGGAGGACGCCGCCTCCCTCTACACCCGTGAACTCGACGAAGCCGTCCGCCAGTCGTTCGCCCAGGAACTCCGCTCCCGCGGCCTCGACCCGGCGGCGTACCTCTATCTCCCGGTGCACCCCTGGCAGTGGGACGACATCGTGCTGCCACTCTTCGCCCCGTCGATTGCCACGAACGACATCGTGCCGCTGCCCACCGACGGCGACCTCCGACTGCCCCAGCAGTCCATTCGCACGTTCCTGAACACCGCTCATCCGGAGCGGCACACCGTGAAGCTGCCGCTCTCCATTTTCAACACCCTTGTATGGCGCGGACTCCCGACCGAGCGCACCTGGGCCGCACCCGCCGTCACCACATGGGTGCACGCCCTGCGGGACGGCGATCCCTTCCTGCGCGACGAATGCGGCGTCATCCTGCTGGGCGAAGTCGCCTCGGTGACCGTGGAACACCCTCTGTACGACGGCCTCGAAGAAGTGCCCTACCAATACAAGGAGCTGCTCGGCGCGATCTGGCGCGAGCCCGTGTCCCGTTATCTCGCTCCAGGAGAGCGTGCCCGAACGCTCGCCTCCTTGTTGCACGTGGACCCCGAAGGCCGCGCATTCGTCACCGAGCTGGTCGCCCGTTCGGGACTGGAGCCGAGGACCTGGTTGCGCAGGCTCTTCGCCGCCCTGCTGCCTCCCTTGCTGCGATTCCTCTACCGCTACGGAACGGTGTTCTCCCCGCACGGAGAGAACGCGATCGTCGTCTTCGACGACCAGGACGTGCCCGTCCGCCTCGCCGTCAAGGACTTCGTCGACGACGTCAACATCAGCTCGGAGCCCCTGCCCGAACACGACTCCATGCCCGACGACGTACGAGAGGTCCTGCTCACGGAGGACCCCGCGTTCCTGACCCAGTTCATCCATTCGGGACTCTTCGTCGGCGTCTTCCGCTACCTGGCACCCCTGTACGAGGAACAACTCGGCGTCCGGGAGGAAGAGTTCTGGGACCTGGTGCGCGCCGAGATCCTGCGCCACCACGCGCGTTTCCCCGAGGACAAGGAGCGCTACGAGCTGTTCGACCTGCTCACCCCGGAGATCGAGCGCCTGTGCCTGAACCGGAACAGGCTGCACCTCGACGGCTACCGCGACCGCGCCGACCGCCCGCACGCCGCCGTGCACGGCACCGTCGCCAATCCGCTGCACCAGCCGTGATCGCCGGATTGTCAGTGGGTCCGTTTAGGGTGGTCGAGCTATGACGAAGCCCTCACTCCCCGAGCTCCTGCACGCCGCCGTCACCGCTGTCGGCGGCACGGAGCGCCCTGGCCAGGTGACCATGGCCGAGACCGTCGCCGAGGCGATCGACGACGGTTCCCATCTGCTCGTCCAGGCGGGCACCGGCACCGGTAAGTCGCTGGGCTACCTGGTGCCGGCCCTGGCGCACGGGGAGCGCGTCGTCGTGGCGACCGCCACGCTGGCACTCCAGCGCCAGCTCGTGGAGCGGGACCTGCCCCGCACGGTGGAGTCGCTGCACCCGCTGCTGCGCCGCAGACCCAATTTCGCCATGCTCAAGGGCCGGTCGAACTATCTGTGTCTGCACCGCCTCCACGAGGGCGTGCCGCAGGAGGAGGAAGAGGGCCTCTTCGACCAGTTCGAGGCGGCCGCCCCCACCAGCAAGCTGGGCCAGGACCTGCTGCGCATGCGGGACTGGGCGGACGAGACGGAGACGGGCGACCGGGACGACCTCACGCCGGGTGTCTCGGACAAGGCCTGGTCGCAGGTCTCGGTCTCCTCGCGCGAGTGCCTGGGCGCCTCGAAGTGCGCGTACGGGCAGGAGTGCTTCGCCGAGATGTCGCGCGAGCGTGCCAAGCTCGCCGACGTGATCGTGACCAACCACGCGCTGCTCGCGATCGACGCCATCGAAGGCGCCCCCGTCCTGCCGCAGCACGAGGTGCTGATCGTGGACGAGGCCCACGAGCTCGTCTCCCGGGTGACCGGTGTGGCGACGGGCGAGCTGACCCCCGGCCAGGTCAACCGTGCGGTGAAGCGCGCTGCCAAGCTCGTCAACGAGAAGGCGGCCGACCAGCTCCAGACCGCGTCCGAGGGCTTCGAGCGGGTCATGGAGCTGGCCCTGCCCGGCCGCCTGGAGGAGATCCCGGAGGACCTCGGGTACGCGCTGATGGCCCTGCGCGACGCGGCCCGCACGGTGATCACCGCCCTCGGCAACACCCGCGACAAGTCCGTCCAGGACGAGGACGCCGTCCGCAAGCAGGCGCAGGCCTCCGTGGAGAACATCCACGACGTGGCGGAGCGGATCTCGAACGGCTCGGAGTGGGACGTCGTCTGGTACGAGCGGCACGACCGTTTCGGTGCCTCCCTGCGCGTCGCCCCGATGTCGGTCTCCGGGCTGCTCCGGGAGAAGCTCTTCACCGACCGCTCCGTGGTGCTGACCTCGGCCACGCTGAAGCTGGGCGGGGATTTCAACGGGGTGGGGGCGTCGCTCGGCCTCGCCCCCGAGGGCACCGAGGGCGAGGACCTGCCGGTGTGGAAGGGCGTCGACGTCGGCTCGCCGTTCGAGTACCGCAAGCAGGGCATCCTCTACGTCGCCAAACACCTGGCGAAGCCGACCCGTGACGGCACGCGCACGGACATGACGGACGAGCTGACCGAGCTGATCCAGGCGTCGGGCGGCCGCACGCTCGGCCTCTTCTCCTCGATGCGGGCCGCCCAGGCGGCGGCCGAGGAGCTGCGCAAGCGCATCCCGGAGTTCCTGATCCTGCTCCAGGGCGAGGACACGCTCGGCGAGCTGATCAAGAACTTCGCGGCGGACCCGGAGACCTGTCTGTTCGGCACGCTGTCGCTCTGGCAGGGCGTCGATGTGCCGGGGCCGAACTGTCAGCTGGTCGTGATGGACAAGATCCCGTTCCCGCGGCCCGACGACCCGCTGATGAGCGCGCGGCAGAAGGCGGTCGAGGAGGCGGGTGGCAATGGCTTCATGGCGGTGGCCGCCACGCACGCGGCGCTCCTGATGGCGCAGGGCGCGGGCCGGCTCGTCCGTGCGACGGGCGATCGCGGAGTGGTCGCCGTCCTGGACCCCCGCCTCGCCACGGCGCGCTACGGGAGCTATCTGAAGGCCTCGATGCCGGACTTCTGGTTCACGACGGACCGGAACCAGGTGCGGCGCTCGCTGTCGACGATCGACGCGGCGGCGAAGAAGGCGGAAGCCGAGAAGGACGGGGCCGAGAAGGCGGAGGCCTGAGCGGCGCCCTGGTTCGTACACGAGCGGCGCCCGGGTTCGCGCACGAGAGCGCTACCCCGGCTCGGATGCAGGACCCGGCGTGGACAGCGCAGGGCCCCGGAACCGGCGCAGTAGGTTCCGGGGCCCGGTCAGGGAGGAGCGTCAGACGCGCCGCAGAACGGCCACCACCTTGCCGAGGATCGTCGCCTCGTCGCCGGGGATCGGCTGGTACGCGGCGTTGTGCGGCAGGAGCCAGACGTGGCCCTCCTCCCGCTTGAAGCGCTTGACCGTGGCCTCGCCGTCGAGCATCGCGGCCACGATGTCCCCGTTCTCCGCGACGGGCTGGCGGCGGACCGTGACCCAGTCCCCGTCGCAGATCGCGGCCTCGATCATCGAGTCGCCGACGACCTTGAGGACGAACAGCTCACCGTCACCGACCAGCTGCCGGGGGAGCGGGAAGACGTCCTCGACCGACTCCTCCGCGAGGATCGGGCCACCGGCGGCGATCCGGCCGACGAGCGGCACGTACGAGGCGGCGGGCTTGCCCGTGGTGTCCGTGGGCTGCGCGCTGGGCTGGTCCGAGCCACGGACCTCGTACGCGCGCGGACGGTGCGGGTCACGGCGCAAGAAGCCCTTGCGCTCGAGGGCCATCAGCTGGTGCGCCACCGACGACGTGCTGGACAGGCCGACCGCCTGGCCGATCTCGCGCATGGACGGCGGGTACCCCCGACGCTGCACGGAGTCCCGGATGACCTCGATCACGCGGCGCTGCCGGTCGGTGAGCCCGGAGCTGTCGGCCCGAATACCTGGGGGCCGACCGGGCAGGGAGCGCCCTGGCTTGGGCCCCTCCTGGCTCATGGCTGAGTCGTTCATGGCATGCACCGGCTCGAGTCGGCCCTGGGCGCGGCCCTGGGCAGTGATGGTGGCACTGTCTGCGGTCGTGGTCACGTCGGTCGGCCCCTCTCGAGAATGTCTCCCTAGCTAGCCAACGGTAGTTCCTTTCGAAAGGTTGCGCCAAACACACGTTCGAGTGAAAAACCGCAGATTGCTTGTCGTGATCATGCGCCTGGGTGTATGGCCACCTCGAAGCGGAACGGCAATTCAGCTCAATCCGGTACGCTTCATCGCTGGAGTCGAGGCTCGGCCCGGGGGTCCCCCAGTCTGCCACTCGTACCTCCGTCAACCAGGCACCGCCCTCGGTTTTTTCTCGCGCCGCGCCGGTCGGGGGTCAAGCTCCCCAAGGCCCCGCCGCGCCCGTACGATGCGTTCCGCACGCGCGACACGCCTAGGGCGCAATTCGCGGCCAAACCCCAGATGTAGTGGTTGGATTGGATCCGCAGCCCAGAAGTTGTGGTCCCCGGTCCATCTCGGCCGAGGTCATCGCCTATGCTTGGGGCTGCTTCGAGAGGCGTCACCAGCCGCTCGGGGCTATCGAGTCGTGCCGTGAAGGAGGGTTGGGAGTTCATGCACTGCCCCTTCTGTAGGCATCCCGACAGTCGTGTCGTCGACAGCCGCACCACCGACGACGGCACGTCGATCCGCCGGCGCCGTCAGTGTCCGGACTGCTCCCGTCGTTTCACGACGGTGGAGACCTGCTCACTGATGGTCGTGAAGCGGAGCGGGGTGACCGAACCCTTCAGTCGCACCAAGGTCATCAATGGCGTACGCAAGGCGTGCCAGGGCCGTCCTGTCACCGAGGACGCCCTCGCCCAGCTCGGCCAGCGGGTCGAGGAGGCGGTGCGCGCCACCGGAAGCGCCGAACTGACCACCCACGACGTGGGCCTGGCCATACTCGGCCCGCTTCAGCAGCTGGATCTCGTCGCCTACCTGCGGTTCGCGTCCGTCTACCGGGCGTTCGACTCGCTGGAGGACTTCGAGTCGGCGATCGCGGAACTGAGGGAACAAACGCCCGACGCGGAGGCGGACCGCGCGGGCGAAGAGCGCACACAGAGCGAGTGCGGGCCCGGCGGGGCTGTAGAAGTCCCCGTGCCCGCCCACGCCGCCGACTGACGGCCCAGGGCCGGGCGGCGGCGACCCCAAAGACCTGTTGCGGGCGGCAAGAGCGGCGGCCGCAACACAAGACACACACCGTGCGCGGGAAGATCCGGGCACTTTAGGGCGTTTTAGCCCGATATATGGGAGGCGGCATGACAGAGACGGCGAGCGGCCCGGCACGAGGCTCCCGAGCCAAGGGAGCCAAGGCCAACAAGGGTCTGCGTATCGAGCGCGTCCACACCACCCCCGGCGTGCACCCGTACGACGAGGTCGAGTGGGCGCATCGTGACGTCGTCATGACCAACTGGCGCGACGGCTCGGTCAACTTCGAGCAGCGTGGCGTCGAGTTCCCCGAGTTCTGGTCGGTGAACGCGGTCAACATCGTCACCAGCAAGTACTTCCGGGGTGCGGTCGGCACCCCGCAGCGCGAGGTGAGCCTCAAGCAGCTCATCGACCGCATCGTGAAGACGTATCGGAAGGCCGGCGAGGACCACAAGTACTTCGCCTCGCCCGCCGACGCCGAGATCTTCGAGCACGAGCTGGCCTACGCCCTCCTGCACCAGATCTTCAGCTTCAACTCGCCGGTCTGGTTCAACGTCGGCACGCCGCAGCCCCAGCAGGTCTCCGCCTGCTTCATCCTGTCCGTCGACGACTCCATGGAGTCGATCCTCGACTGGTACAAGGAAGAGGGCATGATCTTCAAGGGCGGCTCCGGCGCCGGCCTGAACCTCTCCCGCATCCGCTCCTCCAAGGAGCTGCTCTCCTCGGGCGGCAACGCCTCGGGCCCCGTCTCCTTCATGCGCGGTGCCGACGCCTCTGCAGGAACGATCAAGTCGGGTGGCGCCACGCGCCGCGCCGCCAAGATGGTCATCCTCGACGTCGACCACCCCGACATCGAGGGCTTCATCGAGACCAAGGTGAAGGAAGAGGAGAAGATCCGCGCCCTGCGCGACGCGGGCTTCGACATGGACCTGGGCGGCGACGACATCACGTCCGTCCAGTACCAGAACGCCAACAACTCGGTGCGCGTGAACGACGAGTTCATGAAGGCCGTCGAGTCCGGCTCCAAGTTCGGCCTGCGCGGCCGCATGGACGGCGAGGTCATCGAGGAGGTCGAGGCCAAGTCGCTGTTCCGCAAGATGGCCGAGGCCGCCTGGGCCTGTGCCGACCCCGGCATCCAGTACGACGACACCATCAACCACTGGCACACGTGCCCGGAGTCCGGCCGCATCAACGGCTCGAACCCGTGCAGCGAGTACATGCACCTGGACAACACGTCCTGCAACCTCGCCTCGCTGAACCTGATGAAGTTCCTGAAGGACGACGGCAAGGGCAACCAGTCCTTCGACGTCGAGCGCTTCGCGAAGGTCGTCGAGCTCGTCATCACCGCGATGGACATCTCCATCTGCTTCGCGGACTTCCCGACCCAGAAGATCGGTGAGAACACCCGCGCCTTCCGCCAGCTCGGCATCGGCTACGCGAACCTGGGCGCCCTGCTCATGGCGACCGGCCACGCCTACGACTCGGACGGCGGCCGCGCCCTCGCCGGCGCCATCACCTCGCTGATGACGGGTACGTCGTACAAGCGCTCGGCCGAGCTCGCCGCGGTCGTCGGCCCGTACGACGGCTACGCGAAGAACGCCACGCCGCACAACCGCGTCATGAAGCAGCACGCCGACGCCAACGCTGAGGCCGTCCGCATGGACGACCTGGACACCCCGATCTGGGCCGCCGCCACGGAGGCCTGGCAGGACGTGATCCGCCTCGGCGAGAAGAACGGTTTCCGTAACTCGCAGGCGTCCGTCATCGCCCCGACTGGCACCATCGGTCTCGCGATGTCCTGCGACACCACCGGCCTTGAGCCCGACCTCGCCCTGGTCAAGTTCAAGAAGCTGGTCGGCGGCGGCTCGATGCAGATCGTCAACGGCACCGTGCCGCAGGCCCTGCGCCGCCTGGGCTACCAGGAGGAGCAGATCGAGGCGATCGTCGCCCACATCGCCGAGCACGGCAATGTGATCGACGCCCCGGGCCTCAAGCTCGAGCACTACGAGGTGTTCGACTGCGCCATGGGCGAGCGCTCCATCTCCGCGATGGGCCACGTCCGCATGATGGCCGCCATCCAGCCCTGGATCTCCGGCGCGCTCTCCAAGACGGTCAACCTGCCGGAGACGGCGACCGTCGAGGACGTCGAGGAGGTCTACTTCGAGGCCTGGAAGATGGGCGTCAAGGCGCTCGCGATCTACCGCGACAACTGCAAGGTCGGCCAGCCCCTCTCCGCCAAGAAGAAGGAGCAGGAGAAGGCCGAGGTCACCGAGAAGACCGAGGCGACGATCCGCGAGGCCGTCGAGAAGGTCGTCGAGTACCGCCCGGTCCGCAAGCGCCTCCCGAAGGGCCGTCCCGGCATCACCACCTCCTTCACGGTCGGCGGCGCCGAGGGCTACATGACCGCCAACTCCTACCCGGACGACGGTCTCGGCGAGGTCTTCCTGAAGATGTCGAAGCAGGGCTCGACCCTCGCGGGCATGATGGACGCCTTCTCCATCGCCGTCTCGGTCGGCCTCCAGTACGGCGTGCCGCTGGAGACCTACGTCTCGAAGTTCACCAACATGCGCTTCGAGCCGGCCGGCATGACGGACGACCCGGACGTGCGGATGGCGCAGTCGATCGTCGACTACATCTTCCGCCGCCTGGCGCTCGACTTCTTGCCCTTCGAGACGCGCTCCGCGCTCGGCATCCACTCCGCCGAGGAGCGTCAGCGTCACCTGGAGACCGGTTCGTACGAGCCGAACGAGGACGAGGTCGACGTCGAGGGCCTGTCCCAGTCGGCGCCGCGCGCCCAGGAACTGAAGGCCGTCGAGACGCCGAAGGCCGAGGGCGCCACCGCGCAGCCCGTCCCGCAGCAGGCGCACACCAGCGCCGAGCTCGTCGAGATGCAGCTGGGCATCCAGGCCGACGCCCCGCTCTGCTTCTCCTGCGGAACGAAGATGCAGCGGGCCGGCTCCTGCTACATCTGCGAGGGCTGCGGCTCGACCAGCGGTTGCAGCTGACCCGGCTGAGGGTCGGGCCGCCGGCCTGACCCTGCCGCGTGCCTGAGCCGAGGGCGGTGGAACCAGTACGGTTCCGCCGCCCTTCGGCGTATGCGCGGCGATGCTCCCGACGCCGCTCCGCGTGGCTAGAGCGCGCCCATCGCCGCGGCGAAGGCGTTCAGATCCCCGTCGTGGAAGCCGCGCACCGTCTCGTGGAACGACCACTCGCCGTCGGCACCCCGGGTGAACTCCGCGACCGTCGTCGCGGAGGAGCCGGAGACCACCGAGAAGTCGTGCTGCGACAGGTCGGTGTAGCCCTCCCGTATGCGGATCGCGGTGTTCGGGACGTCGCCGAAAACCTTGGCCCGTCCGGATCCCCCCTCGCCCTGCTGGATGGCGACGCCGACGACCACGCGCGCGTACGCGTCCGCGAGCCGCCCCAGCTCGAGCGTCATCACCTCGTCGAAGCCGAAGCCCTGGCCCGTCCTGCTGTCCCTGTTGAGGGTGATCGTCCCGTCGGGCGACCGGCTGTCGAAGTGCACGACGTACGCGGGGCTGCCGTGCGGATCCTCGCCCGTGTATGTCCCGGCGACCAGGTCCAGGTCGTGGGGAGGCGAACCCATCGGGCTCGGGTCCCACTTCAGTCCAACCTCGATCTTCTCGATTCCCTTGCGCAGACTGCTCACCGAACTCCCCCTCCTCGGTGTGGTGTTGAGTGCTACCGATACGCTACGTGGTCCCACTGACAACAGACACAGCCGTCCCCTCAGGGGCCTCGACCGTGGGTTCGGGACCGCCGCGGCGGACGCCACGCGCGCCGTACGATGGCGCGGTGCTGGTCAAGTGGATTCGTTGCACTGTGGTGGATCGTCGGGGTTTCGAGCGGGGACAGCGGAAGTGGGCGGGGCTGCTGGGCGAGCCCGGTTTCCGGGGGCAGGGCGGAGGCTGGAGCAGGCAACGGCCCGGCGTGGCCCACGTCTTCGGCTTCTGGGAGAGCCGCGCCTTCTACGACTCCTTCATGGCGCGCTCCCACGACCGGCTCGCGGCCACGCAGTCGGGAACGTTCAAGAACAGTCAGGTGAAGCTCTTCGACCACCGTTTCGACGTGAAGACCGGGTTCGAGCCGCGCTTCACGGACGCGGACGTCGTGCGGGTGGCGCACTGCACGGTCAACGCCGACCGGGCCGAGCACTTCACCTTGATGCAGCAGAAGGTGTGGAACCCGGCGATGGCCGGCTCGCCCGGCATGGTCAGGGGACTGTTCGGCGACGCCCCCGGAGACGAATTCCTGGTCCTGTCCATGTGGCGGTCGGCGGCCGAGCACGGCAAGTACCAGGTCGACCGGGTGGAGCGGCTCTCGGCGCGCGCCCAGACGGATGTCGACATAGCGGCGATCACGGGGGACATCGTCGACCTGGAAGCGACCTGGACGGTCTGAACGCCCCGCCGCATGCCCCGCACGGGTGCTCGAAGCGGCCCGGCGATCTAGGGTCGTGTGCATGGCACGACCGCGGCGCATCGTTCTAGTTCGGCACGGCGAATCCGAAGGCAATGCCGACGACAGCATCTACGAGCGCGAGCCCGATCACGCCCTGACGCTCACCGACAAGGGCTGGCGCCAGGCCGAGACCACCGGCGAGGAGCTCCGTGAGCTCTTCGGACGCGAACGGGTGAGCGTGTACGTCTCGCCGTACCGGCGCACGCACGAGACCTTCCGCGCTTTCCGGCTCGACCCCGACCTCGTCCGCGTACGGGAGGAGCCCCGGCTGCGCGAGCAGGACTGGGGGAACTGGCAGGACCGCGAGGACGTGCGGCTGCAGAAGGCGTACCGCGACGCCTACGGGCACTTCTTCTACCGATTCGCCCAGGGGGAGTCCGGCGCGGACGTGTACGACCGCGTCGGCGCGTTTCTGGAGAGCCTGCACCGCAGCTTCGAGGCCTCCGACCATCCGCCGAACGTGCTGCTGGTGACGCACGGACTGACCATGCGGCTGTTCTGCATGCGGTGGTTCCACTGGACCGTCGGCGACTTCGAATCGCTGTCGAACCCCGGGAACGCGGAGAAGCGGGTCCTCGTTCTCGGGGACAACGGCAAGTACACCTTGGACCGCCCGTTCGACCGCTGGCGCGAACCGGAATCGTACGGGGTCACCGGATAGAGTGGCAGGGCGATGACCGCTGACTCCTCTCCCGACGGGCGCCTGCACCGCGCCCTGTCCAGCCTGCGCGGACTCTCCGTGGGAGACGCGCTGGGATCACAATTCTTCGTTCCCGCGAACTATCCGCTGCTCAAGGCCCGCGCCCTGCCCGAGGGCCCCTGGCAGTGGACCGACGACACCGAGATGGCCTGCTCGGTGGTCGCCGTACTCGCCGAGCACGGCCGGGTCGACCAGGACGAGCTGGCCCGCTCGTTCGCGGAGCGCCAGGACGTCGACCGCGACTACGGTCGCGCCGTGAACACGCTGCTCCAGCAGGTCCGCGAGGGCCACGACTGGCGGTCCCTGGCCTCCGCCCTGTTCAACGGCCGGGGCTCGTGGGGGAACGGCGCGGCGATGCGGATCGCGCCGCTCGGCGCCTACTACGCCGACGACCCCGAGCAGGCCACCCACCAGGCCGAGATCTCCGCCTACCCGACGCACCAGCACCGGGAGGCCGTCGTGGGCGCGATGGCGGTGGCCGCCGCTGCCGCCCTGGTGGCGGGCGAGGAGAAGCCTCCCACGCCGCAGGACCTGCTCGACGGCGTGATCGCGCTCGTGCCTCGCAGCGCGGTGGGCGCGGGCCTGCGCCGGGCCAGGGACATGCTCGACTACGGGGACGCGTCCACGGTGGCGGCGGTCCTCGGCTGCGGCCGACGTACGACCGCGCACGACACCGTGCCGTTCGCCCTGTGGTCCGCGGCGCGCGGCCTCGGTGACTTCGAGCAGGCGTTCTGGACCACGGCCCAGGTCGGCGGCGACATGGACACGACCTGCGCGATGGTGGGCGGCATCGTCGCCTCCCGCGCGGACGGGGCGCCCTCGGCCGAGTGGCTCGGACGGACTGAGCCACTGCCGACCTGGGCGCCGACCGCGGAGATCGCGTAGGAGCCAGGGCGGGCCGGGGGAGAGCCCCCGGCCCTCGGACGTCTCAGACCGAGGCGCCCGGCCTCCCACTCAGTGCCTCCAGGTCGCTCTTGCGCACCTGGATGACGAACAGGGCGATGAGGGCCGCGACCACGGCCAGTGAGGCCGCCGCTATGAAGGCGCTGCCGATGCCGTGCGCGAGCACCGCGTCGTTCCACGGCGCGGGCAGCCGGTGAGTCCTGGCGAACTCGGCCTTCTGCGCCGCTGAGCCCTCGGCGAGGAACTTCGGTATCTGCTTGGCCGCCTCGTTCTCACTCGCGCTGCTGAAGATCGTGGTGAGGACCGAGAGCCCGAGGGCGCCGCCGACCTGCTGCGTCGTGTTGAGCATGCCGGAGGCCGCGCCGGACTCGCTGTCGGCTATGCCGGAGACGGCGGTCAGGGTCAGCGTCACGAAGTTCAGGCCCATGCCGAAGCCGAACAGGAGCATCGGGCCGAGGACGCCGCCGACGTACGAGCTGCCGGGGTCGATCAGCGTCAGCCAGCCCATGCCCGTGGCGGTCAGCAGACAGCCCACGACCATGAAGGGCTTGGGGCCGAGCCGGGGCAGCAGGTTCGTGGCGATGCCCGCTCCGAGCACGATCGCGGCGGTCACCGGCAGGAAGGCAAGGCCGGCCCTGATCGGGCTGTAGTGCAGCACGTTCTGCACGAAGAGCACGATGAAGAAGAACATGCCGAACATGGCCGCGGCGAGGCTCAGCATCATCGCGTAGGTGCCGGACCGGTTGCGGTCCTTGAACAGCCGTAGAGGCGTGATCGGCTGGCTGGTGCGCCGTTCGATGGCGACGAAGGCGACCAGCAGGACGGCTGCCGCGGCGAAGGACGCGGTGGCGAGCCCGTCGCTCCAGCCCTCGGAGGCGGCACGGATGAACCCGTACACGAGGGCGGCCATGCCGAGGGTCGAGGTGAGGGCGCCCGGAAGGTCGAACCGTCCGGGATGGCGCTCCGACTCTTTGATGTACCGAGGCGCGAGGGCGGCGATCACGATGCCTATGGGTACGTTGACGAAGAGCACCCAGCGCCAGTCGAGCCAGTCGGTCAGCATGCCGCCCGCGAGCAGCCCCACGGCGCCGCCACCTGCGGATACGGAGGCGAAGACACCGAACGCGCGGTTCCGCTCGGGCCCCTCGGGGAACGTCGTGGCGATGAGCGCCAGGGATGTGGGCGAGGCGATCGCGCCGCCGACGCCCTGGAGCGCGCGGGCCGCGAGGAGCTGCCAGGGTTCCTGGGCGAACCCGCCGAGGAGCGAGGCCAGGCTGAACAGGGCGATGCCGGTGATGAACATGCGGCGGCGGCCGAGAAGGTCGCCGGCCCGGCCGCCGAGGAGCAGCAGGCCGCCGAAGGTGAGCGCGTATGCGTTGATCACCCAGGTCAGGTCGTTGGTGGAGAAGCCCAGTGCCGTCTGGATGTGCGGCAGGGCGATGTTCACGATGGTGGCGTCGAGGACGACCATCAGCTGGCACGCGGCGATCACCGTCAGCGCGATGCCGGGTCGAGGTGGGCGCGCGGTGGCGCGGCGTTTGCCGGGTAAGGCCGGAGGTACCTGGAGCTGATCCTGTGTCACGAGCGATCCCCCATGGGCAAAGTTAGAGAACGGTCGCGTTCCCTGTGTGGGATCGTAGCGGCGCGGGGATAGTGAACACAAGCGTTCTTTACGGTAGTTGGTGCAACGTCGGGAATTCCTCGACGTCGCCCCGTCGAAAAGAGGGTGTGACGCCTGACATGCTCAGTGGTGGCTCCCCATCAGTGGACACAAACGTTCACTGAGCCCGCTGCCGCGCGTCCGAACCGCTCCGGACCGCTCAACGGAGAGATGAAAATGGTTAGTTCACGTCGGACGGCCGCCCCCGCTCAGGCGGCATCCGCGCTTCGCAGGCGTGGCCCCGTGCTCGAACGGGCCATTCTGGAAGCGGCGTTGGATCAGCTCAGCACGGTCGGCTGGAACGGACTCACGATGGAGGGCGTCGCCGCGGGCGCGCAGACCGGCAAGGCCGCGGTCTATCGGCGCTGGCCCTCGAAGGAGGATCTCGTCGTCGACGCGCTCCAGTCCGGTCTGCCCGTGCTGGACTCGGCGCCGGAGTGCGGAAATGTCCGGGAGGACCTGCTCGAACTGTGCCGGCGGATGCGCGCGGCCATGTATTCGAGGCCCGGCTTCGCGCTGCGCTCCGTGCTTCACGAATGCGACACGGTCACCGCCGAGCGCTTCCATGGCTTGATCACCGAGGGGGTCATCGAGCCCACCGTCGAGCTGATCAAGGAAGTCTTGCATCGCGGCATTGAGCGAGGTGAGGTGCGTCCGGACATCGACGAAGGGCTGGTGGGCGACGTCATTCCGGCGCTGATGATGTACCGCTCGAAGGTTTGCGGAAGTGAATGGGAGGACGGGGATCTGGTCGAGATGATCGACCACGTGATGGTCCCCCTGCTGCGTCACCACACGCATTGAGGTGAGCCGGGTGTCGCGCCGGTACCCGGGCGGCGTACGCTGTCTGCCGCCATGCCGTACGAAGCACCCACCCACACCGTCGAGCGCTCACTGCGCGCCACCACCGGTGCCAAGATCATCGCCGGTGTCGACGAGGTCGGCCGTGGTGCCTGGGCCGGTCCGGTCACTGTCTGCGCGGCCGTCACCGGCCTGCGCCGTCCGCCGGAGGGCCTCACCGACTCCAAGCTGATCAGCCCCAAGCGCCGCGAGACGCTCGCGGACGAGCTGGAGAGCTGGGTGACCGCGCACGCCCTGGGGCATGCCTCGCCCGAGGAGATCGATGACCTGGGGATGACGGCGGCTCTGCGGCTCGCCGCCGTGCGCGCCCTCGAGGGCCTGCCGGTGCAGCCGGACGCGGTCATCCTCGACGGGAAGCACGACTACCTGGGTGCTCCCTGGCAGGTTCGTACGGTGATCAAGGGGGACCGTTCCTGCATCGCTGTCGCCGCGGCGTCGGTGATCGCCAAGGTCTGCCGCGACAAAATGATGGCCGAACTGGGCATCGACCATGCAGACTTCGGGTTTGCGGCCAACGCCGGATACCCGTCGCCGGTGCATCGCGCCGCGTTGGAGGAGCGGGGGCCCACCCCGTACCACCGGCTCACGTGGGCGTATCTTGATGCGCTGCCCCAGTGGCGGCACCTCAAGAAGGCCCGCAGTTGGGCGGACGTGGGCGTTCCGGAGATCGAGGGCCAGCTCGGCTTCGACTTCTGACCGCCACGCTCGTACTGACGTGCCACCCGTTGACGCGAGCCGCACCTGCGTTTGATAGATATCAGCTCATGCCTCTCAGTCCCGAGGAGCCTCAGATTCCCGAGAGTGCCCAGGGTCCCCGCGCCACGCCCACCAGCGGCCGTACCGCGCCGACCCCTCGCCCCGTACCCGGCCCGCGACCCGCGGCGCCCCCGCGACCCGGACGTCCGGGTCCCTCCCGGCCCATGCCGCCCGCGCAGCGCACCTCGCGCGAGTCGGCCGGTGCCCCCAAGCCGGGCCCGAAGGCCCCTGCCGACGCGCAGACTTCGGCCTCCCAGCCGCAGATCCAGCTCATCCCGGCCTCGGCCGAAGGTGCGCTGGATGCCGCAGAGGAAGCCCTCGACCTGCTGCTCGACTCGGGCCGCGCGCCCGGCGACGTCCTGGTGATCACCACCGGGGAGCAGCACCCGTGGGCGGCCCACGAGCTGTCCTTCGGTGAGGACTCCTACTGGGCGCAGCACGACGCGCGCGACGACGTCTTCTACGCCGACGCCTCCGCCCTGGGCCGTGCCGCGTCCCGCCCGGTGGTCGTCGTCGCCGTGAACGGCGGAGCCGACGAGATCGCCACCACGGCGCTGCCGCTCGCGCTCGGCCGGGCCGGTGCGCTGCTCATCGTGTGCGGCGACCCGGAGCGCATCAACGCTCTGCTCGGCGCCGGGGTCTGACGCGCCGCTTGCCGGCTGCCCGTACCGCGCGGCGGTGACCGGGGAGTCCGGCAGGCGGGCGCGCTACGGCCGGTGGCTGTTCAGCGCGCCGCGGCGCGGCGGAGCACCTCCGTCGCGGCGCCGCCCGTGCGCGGCGCCGACGGCTCGCTCTGTCCGAGGGCCTCGGCCACGGAGCCCACGCTCGGGCGACGACCGGCCCTGCCCTCACCGAGGACCTGCCAGCCGTCCCGCGTCATCGTGATGTACGCCCCGCAGCGCAGGCCGTGCAGCGTGCACGCGTCGCGCAGGCCCCACATCCAGGCCCCGTCCTCCTCCGTCCACCGTGTGTCGCCCTCGCGGCAGTACAGCAGGACGGCGGTGCGGACCGGGGTGCGGCGGCGCAGATCGTGCGGGATGACCCGGCGCAGCTGGGACAGCAGGGCGTTGCGGAATGTCCAGCCGTCCGTGGTGCTCTCGCGGCGCACGAACGAGGCGCTGGCCCGCAGCCGCTCCTCCGGATCGAGCACGGCCACGACGACGGTCTGCGGGATCGGTCGGTGGCGGGAGTGCAGCCCACTGACGACCTCGCGCGGATTGCGCAGCAGCGGGATGCCGGCTGCCGCCCACTCCGCGGGTTCGAGCAGCCTGGTCGGTCGGTTGACGGAATCGGCGGACCTCTCGGTGCGCATCGAGGACGCGGACATCGATACCGCCGAGGACGGAGCGAATCCGAAGGTCACGGTCCTCCCTTCGGCTACACGCCCACACTGAGGGCGGGGTCGGACTGGGGAGCGCACCGCGACACAGCTCTGCCGTCCACCGGATCACGGGGAGCCGCGCGGGGAGCACTGCCAATTCTTCCCGTCGCGGTGTCAGACGGCAACGAGCAATTGGCGTCGCGTTCCTGTATCTGGCGATGCGTCGCCAATATCCCTGCCCAAAGGTTCGGCGGCTACGCGTGTGTCAGCCCTGTACCGCGAGGACCAGCGGCAACACCCCCTCGGCTCCCGCCCGGCGCAGCAGCCGCGCGGCCATCGCCAGGGTCCAGCCGGTCTCCGTGTAGTCGTCGACGAGCAGAACCGGGCCACCCGCGCGCGAGAGCGCATCGGACAGCTCGTCGGGAAGCGTCAACGTGCCTTCCAGGGCGCGCAGTCGCTGGGCGCTGTTGCTGCGCGGGATGTGGGCGGTGTCGCTGCCGGGTGCGTAGCTGATGCTGCCCAGGAACGGCATGCGGCCGACCTGCGCGATGCCCGCGCCCAACGACTGGATGAGCTGCGGCCGGGTGTGGGACGCCATCGTGACCACGCCCACGGGACGTGGCGAGGCATCGGGGGAGCCGGACGCCCAGCCGCCCGGCCCCTTGGCCCAGTCGGCCAGCACGTCGACGACGGCTCCCGCCACGTCGTCCGGCACCGGGCCGTCCGGGGCCTGCGGCGCGAACATGGGGCGCAGCCTGTTGCCCCAGCCGATGTCCGAGAGCCGGCCCAGCGCCCGCCCGGCCGCCGCCTGCTCGCCCGCCGGGATGCGTCCCTTGAGGTCGATGCCGACCGCCGCGAGCCCGGTGGGCCACATCTTCCGGGGCTCCACCTCGACGCCCGGGCGTCCGAGTTCACCGCGAGCCGAGTTCAGCGCCTCGGGCGACACGGAGTCGGAGAACCGCGGGCCCGCACAGTTGTCGCAGCGGCCGCACGGGGCAGCCTCCTCGTCGTCCAGCTGGCGGCGCAGGAACTCCATGCGGCAGCCCGTGGTGGTCGCGTAGTCGCGCATCGCCTGCTGCTCGGTCTCGCGCTGCTTGGCCACCCATGCGTAGCGCTCGGTGTCGTACGCCCAGGGCTGTCCGGTGGCGATCCAGCCGCCCTTGACCCGGTGCACCGCGCCGTCCACGTCGAGGACCTTGAGCATCGTCTCCAGTCGCGACCTGCGCAGCTCGACCAGCGGTTCGAGGGCGGGCAGGGAGAGCGGCCGGTCGGACTGGGCGAGGACGTCCAGGGTGCGCCTGACCTGTTCCTCCGGAGGGAAGGCGAGCGAGGCGAAGTAGCGCCAGATCGCCTCGTCCTCCTTGCCGGGGAGCAGCAGCACCTCCGCGTGGTCGACTCCTCGCCCGGCGCGGCCCACCTGCTGGTAGTACGCGATCGGCGAGGATGGCGAACCGAGGTGGACGACGAACCCGAGGTCCGGCTTGTCGAAGCCCATGCCGAGCGCGGACGTGGCGACCAGCGCGGTCACCCGGTTCGCCAGCAGGTCCTCCTCGGCCTGCTGCCGGTCCGCGTTCTCCGTCTTTCCGGTGTACGAGGACACGGTGTGCCCGCACTGGCGCAGATAGGCCGTGACCTCCTCCGCCGCGGCGACGGTCAGGGTGTAGATGATCCCGGAGCCCGGCAGCTCGTCCAGGTGATCGGCGAGCCAGGCCAACCGGTGCGCGGCGTCCGGCAGTTGCAGAACCCCGAGGCTGAGGCTCTCGCGGTCGAGCGGCCCGCGCAGCACCAGGGCGTCGGAGCCCGATCCCGTGCCGAGCTGGTCGGCCACGTCCGCGGTCACTCGCGCGTTGGCCGTAGCCGTCGTCGCCAGGACCGGGACGCCCTCCGGGAGCTCGGCCAGCATCGTGCGCAGGCGGCGGTAGTCGGGCCGGAAGTCGTGCCCCCAGTCCGAGATGCAGTGGGCCTCGTCGACCACGAGCAGGCCGGTGGCGGCCGCGAGCTGCGGCAGCACGTTGTCCCGGAAGTCGGGGTTGTTGAGACGCTCGGGACTGACCAGGAGCACATCGACATCGCCGGACGCCACCTCGGCCCGCACGGCGTCCCACTCCTCGGTGTTCGACGAGTTGATGGTGCGGGCCCGAATGCCCGCACGCTCCGCCGCCTCCACCTGGTTCCGCATGAGCGCCAGGAGCGGGGAGACGATCACGGTGGGTCCGCCGCCACGACGGCGGATCAGCGACGTCGCGACGAAGTACACCGCGGACTTGCCCCAGCCGGTGCGCTGCACGACGAGGGCCCGCCGGTGGTCGGCGACCAGGGCCTCGATGGCCCGCCACTGGTCCTCGCGCAGTCTGGCCGTGCCGCTCGGGTCGCCGACGAGGCGGGCGAGAACGGTGTCGGCGGCTGTCCGCAGGTCTTCGTTGCTCATGCCCCCATGCAACCCGATGGCACTGACATCACGCGAACGCCCCCGCCGACCTGTGGACAACTCCTGTCGTGTCCCTGATCGGGGTTATCCACAGCCCAAACCGGATCGCTGGGTTCCGGTGCATGGTCGGCGCATGACGAATCACAGCGAGCCCGTCGGGCTGACCGGCGAAGCGAAGATCACCTTGCGCACGGCGGGCGAACTCGCCGAGGCGCTGCCGTATTTGCTCGGGTTCCGGCCCGACGACAGCATCGTCCTGGTCGCCCTGCACAAGGGGCGATTCGGCGGTCGCGTGCGCCTGGGCATCCCCGAGCGCACGGAGGACTGGCATGCCGTGGCGCGACAGATGGCCCAGTGCCTGATCGGGGAGTGCGAGCGCAGAGACGGGCACCCCGACAGCGTCGTCGCCTTCCTCTGCCAGGACGCCGCGGCCGGGGGCGCCGACGCGGGGCGGCAGGTCATGCAGCGGCTCAGGCCGCTGGCCCAGTTCCTGCGCACGGAGTGCGGCGGCCTCGACGTGCCGGTCACGGAGGCCCTGTGCCTCTCGGAGGGCAGGTACTGGTCCTACTGCTGCCCACGCCCCGACTGCTGCCCGGCGGAGGGCAACGTCATCGCGAGCGACGGCACCTCAGTGATGGCCGCGACGGCCGCCTTCGCGGGCATTCGCGTACGGGATTCCCTGAGCAAGGTCCGGGCCCGCCTCGCCCCCTTGCAAACGGCCCTCGTCACGGAGCAGACGCGGGCCCTCGACGCGGCGGCGATGGAGCTCGTGCCGAGGATCCTCGCAGGGACTCCCCGTATGAAGGTGGAGTCGGAGACGCTGGATCTCGCCCACCTGCTCATGGGACGTCTCGGGGACGCACCGGTCGCGGACGATTCCCTCGCGGCGGACCTGAAGGACGACGAACTCCTGGCGAACGACGAGGCTGCTTCGCTGATCCTCGGCCTCCAGGACCGCGTGACCAGGGACCGGGCGGCGGAGTGGATGGAGGGCGAAGCGGGCGTCCGCGCGCTGCGCCTGTGGCGGGCGCTGGCGCGCCGCTGCGTCGGCCCTTACGGGGAGTACGCCGCCGCGCCGCTGGCCCTGGCGGGATGGGTGGCCTGGTCGCTCGGTGACACCGTCGAGGCGGACCAGGCGCTGGAGATGTCCCTGGGAGCCGATCCGCGCTACACGTTCGCCCGGCTGCTCAATGAAGCGCGAGCGGACGGGATGGACCCCGAGCCGGTGCGGCGCACCCTGCGGGCGAGGCGAGCGGCCCCGGATGCGCCGTCGGACGCGGCGGATGCGGCAGAAGCGTCGGAAGGGGGGCCAGAGGGCGAAGGCGCGCCGACGGACGGTGTCGACGGGCCCCGACCGACACCGGTGATCGTTCCGGGAGGCTCCGTCGATCCCGGCATGTCGCGCGCGGCTCGGGGCCTTGAGGCCGCTCTTCGCCGCCGGGGCGAGCGGCGTCTCGGCGCGGGCACGCGACCTGCGCGGGCGGGGACGCGCGCGCCTCGGCGTCCGTCGGAGTCACGTCGCCCGAGGCGGCACCGCAGCAGGGGTGACGGATGAGCGCGGTCAGCCCTGCGGCTCCTTGCCCGCGCTTCCGTGTACTGCGGCGTTACTTGCGATGGGCGCGTCCCGTTCATCTGGTGTGGCGGTGGCGGCGGCCTGGTCGCCCCGCCGAAGCGCAGGCCGGGCCGGCGGCAGAGCGGGCCCGCAGGGTGAGGGGAGCGAAGATGACGTCCAGCCCTTCGCCGCGGCACGTGTCCGCGAACCAAGAGGACGAAGGGCCGCGCGGCTCACGGCCCGCGCTGGGACAGCCACGTACGCCGCCTGGCCACCCCGATCTGCAAGCGCCATCGAAGGGGCCGGCCCGCGCGGTGCGGCGGAGCACGGAACTCCCGCCGACGCACCAGGCGTTGATCTGCGTCGCCCTGCCAGGCCTTGCCATCTCCTCCGCTCAGGGCCAGTTGACGGCCCAAGGCCTCGAAGGCTTCTACCACGGAGGCAGACGCCTGGTGTCGCGCTGCCAGGTGCGCTTGGCGGGGCGTGAACCACTCGCCGTGCAGGCACGCATGATCTCCGCGGACCGGGCCTGCTTCACCGCGACCGCACGGGGGTCGTCGGACGCCGGGCCCGATCCGGACGTCGTCGTCGAGCGGATCCGGCACGCGGACGGCACGGAGGACATCACCCTGCGCAGTTCCGCCCAGCGCCCGCTGCGGCTGCCGCTGGAGGTGGCACTCGGCACCGACCTCGCCGAACTCGGAGCCGTGGCTGCAGGCGACCCGGGGCGCGAACTGCCCGCCACCGTCCACGGATCCGGCCTGCGCTGGGCATCACCGACCGGCAGCGGACCGAGCGCCCTGGTCACGGCCACACCTGCGCCCACGGACGCCCTGGCGTCAGCCGGCCTGCTGCGCTGGGAGATCGACCTTCCACCGGGCGGCACGCGCACAGTACGGCTCCGAGTGCGGGCGGATGACGCCGGAACGGCACGAGCGGCGGCACGCGGCAGTGCAATGCGCCCGCTGGCCCCGGCCCGGGTGGAGGGAGACGACCCGCGGGTGGGCCCGTTGCTGCGCGGCAGCATCGCCGATCTGGAGGCGCTCCTGGTGCGCGACCCCGCGCGCCCCTCGGACGTCTGCGTGGCGGCGGGTGCGCCGTGGCGCTGCGGGCCCGCCCCGGCCGAGGCGCTGGCGGCAGCACGGATGGCCCTGCCGTTGGGCACCCGGCTCGCCGTCGCCACCTTGCGCACACTCGCCCGTACACAACTGCGGCGGTCCGGACCGGAGTTCGGAAAGCTGCCCGGCCCGATGCGGCAGACAGGAGCGCAACTGCCGCCCAGCTGCACGGGAATCGACGCCACCCTCCTGTTCCCGGTCGTCCTCGCCGAAGCCAGACGCTGGGGCCTCGGCGCACAGGAACTGGCAGAGCTGATGCCCGCAGCGGAACGGTGTCTGCAGTGGTTGCGGACCACCGCGCGTGCGGGCCCGTACCTTCCGGACCCCACGCCCGGCGGCCCACAGCGGTGCGAGACGCAGGCCCACGCGCATCGGGCAGCGCTGCTCGGCGCCGACCTGCTCGACGCCCACGGCAGACCCGGCGGCGATGAACTGCGCCAGTGGGCCGAGGAACTGCGACTGCGCTTCCGGGAGGACTTCTGGGTCGAGGATCTCGGCGGTGGCCGACCCGCGGCCGCGCGCACGGCGGACGGGCGGCCGGTCGTGCGCCTGGGCAGCGGCGCGGCTCACTTGCTGGACACCGGACTGCTCGGTGCGGGCGTCTGCGCGCCGGGGCTGCTGGACAAGGCGCAGACCGACCACCTGGCGCGACTGCTGGGCGGCCCCGGGCTCGACTCCGGCTGGGGGCTCAGGACGCTGGGGGTGAAGGAGGTGGCGTACAACCCGTTCGGGCACCGCTCTGGAGCAGTGCGGGTGCATGAGACCGCGGTCGCCGTCTCGGGCCTGTCCGCCGTCGGGTACGAGAAGGAGGCGGCGTCCCTGCTCAGAGGCGCCCTCGACGCGGCAGGCGCCTTCGATTTCAGGCTGCCCGAGATGTACGCAGGGCTGCAGCGGGTCGAGGGCGGGGTTCCGCTGCCGCACCCCGCCGCATGCAGACCCGCCGCGGTGGCGGCCGCCGCCGGTGTGCAGCTCCTGGCCGCCGCCGTGGGCATCCGACCGGACGCGCCGGCCCGGACGGTGACGCTGTCCCCGATGCGCAGCGCACCGCTGGGTGAGGTCGGGCTGAGCGGGCTGCGGGTCGCCGGGCAGCCCTTCTCCGTACGGGTCAGCAGACTCGGACTCGCCATGGTGGAGGAGGCAGCGGGCGAACTGCAGTTGAGGGTGTGACGGGCGCAGGCCATGGGGGAGGGGAACCACAGAAGACCGTCCGACGCAGGGCGGAGCAGACGAGCGAACGGCGTGTTTATCGTCAGGCAGACGACTATGATCGTTCCATGTCGCCCTACGACCCGTCGGCCTTTCCGCCCTTCGCAGTCACCGTCGATCTGGTCGTGCTGACCGTGCGCCGTCACGCACTGTGTGCACTGGCGGTACGGCGTGGTGAACCGCCGTTTCAAGGGCGTTGGGCGCTGCCCGGCGGGTTCGTGCGGGACGACGAGGACCTGACGGCGGCGGCCGCACGGGAACTGGTCGAGGAGACCGGCCTGTGCGCGCACGATCCGATGGCGCCCGCGCAGGACAACGGCGCGCACCTGGAACAGCTGGCCACCTACGGCGACCCGAAGCGGGACCCCCGGATGCGTGTGGTGAGCGTCGCCCACCTCGCGCTCGCCCCCGACCTGCCCGCGCCCCGCCCCGGCGGCGACGCGCACAGCGCGCGGTGGGCCCCGGTGGAGGCGCTGCTGAACCGCGGCGAGTACGGACGCATGGACGATCAGGCCGCGCCGCTGGCCTTCGACCACGCGCAGATCCTGGCCGACGGTGTGGAGCGCGCGCGGTCCAAGATCGAGTATTCCTCGCTGGCGACGGCCTTCTGCCCGCCCGAGTTCACGGTGGGGGAGCTGCGCCGCGTCTACGAGGCGGTGTGGGGCGTCGCGCTCGACCCGCGCAACTTCCACCGCAAGGTGACGGGCACTCCCGGGTTCCTGGTGCCGACCGGTGGTACGACCACCCGTCAGGGCGGACGGCCGGCGCAGCTCTTCCGGGCCGGTGGGGCCACGCTCCTCAATCCGCCGATGCTGCGGCCGGACGCCTGATCGATTCTTGGGCCGGAGGGCGGGACTCGTAGGCCGGAGGTCGCGACCCGCGCGCGGTGCGGGCGGCGCCGGTGATGCCCGAAAAGTGGTACATATCGCGTTATCTTGCTGCGGTACCCGAGGGGTTCGCCCGTCGTCCTGTCGGCGGGCGGATCCCGGCCGCCGAGCGGTCGCCCATCCTGCGAGAGAAGCGATGATCCAGGCCATCGGACTGACCAGTAACGCACGCAAGGAGAGCCCGCCCGCGGTCGACGACGTGTCCTTCGACGCGCGTGCCGGCCGTGTCACCGCCCTGCTCGGCGCGCGGAGATCGGGCAAGACGACGGCCGTACGCCTGATGCTCGAACTTCAACAGGGCCGTGGCGTCACCTACTTCAGGGGCCGTCCGCTGCACCGCATTCCGCATCCTGCGCGGGAAGTCGGCGTTCTGCTCGGTGATGTTCCCGGCCACCCGGCCCGTACCGTCCGCGGCCACCTGCGCATGCTGTGCTCGGCGGCCGGTGTGCCCGTCCTCCGCGCGGACGGCGTGCTCGAGGTCGTGGGTCTGGTCAGCCTGCGCGACCAGCGGCTGGGCACACTGTCGCGCGGCATGGACCGACGCCTCGGTCTCGCCTGCGCACTGCTCGCCGATCCGCACACCCTGGTGCTCGACGATCCCGCCGCCGGCCTCTCGGCTCGGGAGGGCCAGTGGCTGCACGGTGTCCTGAGGGCGCGTGCCGAACTCGGCGGCACCGTCCTGTTCACCACGGACGACGCGAGGGAGGCGGCCCGGGTCGCCGACCGGGTCGTCACGCTCGACGCGGGCAGGGTGGTCGCGGACCAGGACGTCGCAGACTTCGCGCGCACCCGGCTGCGGCCCCGGGTCGCCGTCCGCAGCCCGCACGCCGCGAGGTTCGGCGTCCTCCTGGCGAAGGAGGCACGTGCGGCCAGGCGTTCGGTCGAAGTGGTGCCCGAGGGCGGCAACCGCCTGTCGGTGTACGGCAGCACCTGCGCCGACGTGGGGGACATCGCGTTCCGGCACGGCATCCTCGTGCACCAACTCGCCGACGAGATCGGCGACGCGGGCCCTTCGGTGGCGACGTCCCGCGCCGTCGACGCATCGGCGGAGGGTGGCGGCGAGGCGCATGCGACAGGCGACCACGCGCCCGCAGGTGCCGACGCGGCTACGGCTACGACCGCGCCCCCGGCCACGACCACCGAAGCCGCCCCTCCCGGAACCGCCGGCCCCGGAACCGAGCCCTCTCCCGAAGGCGACCCCACCCCCAACTCCGACACCGGGCCCGACACTCCCGCCAGCGCCCCGGCGACCACCACCGCCCTCAACCCGCTTCCCCCCACGAGCACGTTCGTCCCGCTCCCCGGCGCCGCCTGGCCCCCGGCGGCGCAGCGCCGGACCGTGTCGAACGGGCGTCCGTCGGAGGGTGAGGCCGCGCGGCCGACGACCGTGACCCTGCCGCAGCTGCCGCCCCCGATCACCGTCCGTACCGCCCGCGGCCCGCTGCGCCCCGTGCGGTACGAACTGCGCCGCGCGACCGGCATCGCCACCGGCTACGTCACCACCGCACTCGTACTCGTCGTCTCCGCGCTCCTCTCCCTCCTGCTCGCACGCGTAGGGCACACCCCACAGCCACGCCTGCTCGCCGCCTGGCCGCAGGAACTCCCGCTGCCGCCCGCGGCCCTGGGGGCCGGGCTCCTGGGTGCCTTCGCCTTCGGTGAGGAGTTCCGGCACCCCGCCCTCGCGGCCGACCGCGGAACCGTCCCCCGCCGCCTGGGACTTCTCGCCGCGAAGCTGGTCGTGGGGGCGGCCACCGCCCTGCTCCTCGGCGTTCTCACCGTCGTCTGCGACGCCGCGCTGCTCCATCTCGTATACGGATCGGAGCTCACGCGAGTTCCCGCCGACTGGCTCTCGCTGAGCGCGAGTTGGCTCGCGATGCTCGTGGGGTGTGCCTGGGCCGGTGTGCTCGCGGCCGGGCTCTTCCGGTCCACCTCGGCCGGTCTCGCCGCCGTGGTGGCCGTGCCGATCATCATCGTGCCCCTCGTACAGAAGGCCTTGGAGGGTCCATCTGTGCGAACGGCGGCCGGCCTTCCGGCGCGGCTTCGTGATCTTGCCCTGGTGGACTGGCCGTTCGGGATCGAGCGCCCCGTGGCCGCCGGAGTGCGGATGATCGCCCAACCCGTGGGTGGTGCCCTCACGTTGTCGCTGGGTGCTCTGCTCTGCGCATATCTGCTCACGGCGCTGCGATCTCGGGTGCGCTGACGACCGCTCGACAGCTTCAGATCCTTCGTTGTGCGCAACTCCCCCTGGAACGCCCATTTCTTTCCGATAAGGCGTCAAGTGCCGAGAGGAGGGAGATCACCCTTTCGTGTGCTTTTCACCAAAGACCTCAAGGGAGTTGGGGGCGGCGCCGACAACAACTTCCGTGAGTACCCTTGCGCACACCATGATGACCGCCGCCCGCTCCGCCGACTCCGGCCTCGCAGGACCGGGCGAACTCGACCGCTACCCCTATGTGGAGCCGACCGCCGACCGTGTCGGCGGCCCCGCTTGGGAGAGCGCGGATCCGGATCTCGGCCGGGTGGGCCGACGCGCCGCGGGCAGCCGGGGCCGCGGCCTGCACGGCCAACTCGTCCAGCAGTTGGGGCAGATGATCGTCTCCGGCGACCTCGGTGCGGACCGCCCGCTGGTCCCCGAGGAGATCGGCCAGCGATTCGAGGTGTCCCGTACCGTCGTCCGCGAATCCCTGCGCGTACTGGAGGCCAAGGGCCTGGTCAGCGCCCGGCCGAACGTCGGCACGCGCGTGCGGCCGGTCAGCGACTGGAACCTCCTGGACCCGGACATCATCGAATGGCGCGCCTTCGGGCCGCAGCGCGACGACCAGCGCCGAGAGCTGAGCGAGCTGCGCTGGATGATCGAGCCGCTGGCCGCGCGCCTCGCCGCAGGACACGGCAGGGAGGACGTGCAGCAGCGCCTGGCCGACATGGTCGAGATCATGCGGCACGCGCTGGCGCAGGGGGACTCGATCACGTTCTCGCGCGCCGACGCGGAGTTCCACTCGCTGCTCATCCAGCTCGCGGGCAACAGGATGCTCGAACACCTCTCCGGCATCGTGTCCGCCGCCCTCCAGGTCTCCGGCGGCCCGGCCATCGGCTGCGACCGGCCGAACGAGACGGTCGTCGCCCACCACGCGCGCATCGTCGACGCGCTCGCCGCCGGCGACGGCTCCGGTGCCGAGAGTGCGATGCGGCAGGTCCTCACGGTCCACCCCGAGGTGGAGCGCGTCGTGCCGGCTCCCCGCGAGCACTGACCACGCGAGAGGCGCGGCGGGGCGAGGGAGGGCGATCGTGTGTCGCCGGACGGTGTCTCGCATGCGACGTGGACGCGTCGCATGTGTAAGGAGGGCGCCATCCGGCGACTCGGGGTGCAGGCGGAAGGTTTGTTCTCCCGGAGGAGATCCGTTCTCCCGTAGGAGTCCCGGTCTTCGGAGGTCGTCATGCGTCCGTACGGGTTCGGAAGCATGACCTGTTGTGTCCGTATCGGTCAGTCTTTGACCGATAACGCGGTGTGACTCGGACCACGGAGATTGGGCGTAACGCTCCTCGGAGCAACGCGATGACCTAAGAGGTGACAGCCGAGGAGGGAATACAGCGACCGCTTGCGGCGCTGTCCATCTCCCAGGCTCCTGCCCGCGCCGTCGGCCCATCCCCAAGTCGGCGGTCGTCGGCTCCGGTCCACACAGGACGGGGCCGGAAGCCGTTTTCCAACGTTCCGAGAGGTTGTTCGTGTCGGCCAGCACATCCCGTACGCTCCCGCCGGAGATCGCCGAGTCCGTCTCTGTCATGGCGCTCATTGAGCGGGGAAAGGCTGATGGCCAGATCGCCGGCGACGACGTGCGCCGTGCGTTCGAAGCCGACCAGATTCCGGCCACTCAGTGGAAGAACGTTCTGCGCAGCCTCAACCAGATCCTCGAGGAAGAGGGTGTGACGCTGATGGTCAGTGCCGCTGAGCCCAAGCGTCCCCGAAAGAGCAGCGTCGCAGCCAAGAGTCCGGTCAAGCGCACCGCGACCAAGACCGTCGCGGCCAAGACGGTCACCGCCAAGAAGGTCGCCGCCACCACCACCCCCGAGCCGCCGGCCGTCGAGGCCGCCGACGAGGAGGTCGAGCCGGTCAAGAAGGCCGTCGCCAAGAAGGCGCCGGCCAAGAAGGCCGCGGCCAAGAAGACCGTCGCCAAGAAGGCGACCGCGAAGAAGACCGCCGCCAAGAAGGTCGACGACCTTCTCGACGAGGAGCCGGCCGAGGAGACCCCCGCCGCCGCTCCGGCGGCGAAGGCGGGCGAGGAGGAGCCGGCCGAGGGCCAGGGCTTCGTGCTCTCCGACGACGACGAGGACGACGCGCCGGCGCAGCAGGTCGCCGCCGCCGGTGCCACTGCCGACCCGGTCAAGGACTACCTCAAGCAGATCGGTAAGGTCCCGCTGCTCAACGCCGAGCAGGAGGTCGAGCTCGCCAAGCGCATCGAGGCCGGTCTGTTCGCCGAGGACAAGCTGGCCAACGCCGACAAACTCGCCCCGAAGCTCAAGCGCGAGCTGGAGATCATCGCCGAGGACGGCCGCCGCGCCAAGAACCACCTCCTGGAGGCCAACCTCCGTCTGGTGGTCTCCCTGGCCAAGCGCTACACCGGCCGCGGCATGCTCTTCCTGGACCTGATCCAGGAGGGCAACCTCGGTCTGATCCGCGCGGTCGAGAAGTTCGACTACACCAAGGGCTACAAGTTCTCCACGTACGCCACCTGGTGGATCCGTCAGGCGATCACCCGCGCCATGGCCGACCAGGCCCGCACCATCCGTATCCCGGTGCACATGGTCGAGGTCATCAACAAGCTCGCGCGCGTGCAGCGCCAGATGCTCCAGGACCTGGGCCGCGAGCCCACCCCGGAGGAGCTGGCCAAGGAACTCGACATGACCCCCGAGAAGGTCATCGAGGTCCAGAAGTACGGCCGCGAGCCGATCTCCCTGCACACCCCGCTGGGCGAGGACGGCGACAGCGAGTTCGGTGACCTCATCGAGGACTCCGAGGCCGTCGTCCCGGCCGACGCGGTCAGCTTCACGCTCCTCCAGGAGCAGCTGCACTCCGTGCTCGACACCCTGTCCGAGCGCGAGGCGGGCGTCGTCTCCATGCGCTTCGGTCTCACCGACGGTCAGCCGAAGACCCTCGACGAGATCGGCAAGGTGTACGGCGTCACGCGTGAGCGCATCCGCCAGATCGAGTCCAAGACGATGTCGAAGCTGCGTCACCCGTCGCGCTCGCAGGTGCTGCGCGACTACCTCGACTAGTCACAGGCGCTGTACGGCTCTCAGAAGGCCCGGCACGCACCCGCTCGCGGGTACGTGCCGGGCCTTCGTCGTAGGCCGTGTGGGCGGATTCTCGCGGTGCGTGGCGTGTCGCACTGGATGACTCTGGGTGGACCGTTGCAACCCAGAGTGAGGAGACCGTATGCGTCGCCCGTTCACGAGAGCGCTGACCGCACCGCTGGCCGCGCTGGCCGCGGCTGCCGTGCTGCCGTTGGCGTCCCCGCAGCCGGCCGCCGCCGACGAGGGCATCGTCGGCGGCCATCAGGTGAAGGCTTCGAAGAGTCCTTGGGTGGTGGCGCTCTCGAGCCGTGACCGGTTCGGGGGTACTCGCTCGGGCCAGTTCTGCGGCGGCGTCGTCGTCGACCGGTCGACGGTGCTCACCGCGGCGCACTGCATGGGCGAGGACGTGCTGGGCGCTCCCCACCATCAGGTGCGCGACCTCAAGGTGATCGCGGGCCGCGGGGACCTCGACTCGTCCGACGGCACCGAGGTGCCCGTGCGCAGCAAGTGGGTGAACCCGGACTACGACGGGCAGACGAACGCGGGTGATGTGGCGGTCCTCACACTCGCCGCACCGCTGCCCGAGGGATCCGTGCTCCCGATGGCCGAAGCGGGGGACCCGGCCTACCGGTCCGGCACGAGGGCGTCCGTCTACGGGTGGGGCGACACCACGGGAGCGGGCGACTACGCGCACACGCTGCACGCCGCGCAGGTGCAGGTGCTGGCCGACTCCGAGTGCGAGCGGGCGTATCCGCCGGGCGGCTCCGAGGGGACGTACCAGTCGTCCTCGATGCTGTGCGCGGGCGAGCCGGGTGGCGGCAAGGACGCCTGCCAGGGCGACAGCGGCGGGCCGCTGGTCGCCAAGGGCAAGCTGATCGGTCTGGTGTCGTGGGGGAGCGGGTGCGGACGTCCGGGGAGTCCCGGGGTCTACACGCGCATCTCCGAGGTGGTGAAGATCCTGCGCGAGCGCGCCTGACGCGCCGCGCGGAGACGAGGACGGGCGGCTGTCCCCGGGGTCAGGGACAGCCGCCCGATCACCGGCCTGATGCCGGAGCTGGCTCGTCGTGTGGGCGAGGCGTCAGCGTTCCTCGGTCTCGGCGCTTGCCGGAACGGCGGTGAGCCGCTCCGTCTCGTCCTGTATCTCAGCGGCGATCTTCTTGAGTTCCGGCTCGAACTTGCGACCGTGGTGGGCGCAGAAGAGCAGTTCACCACCGCTGATCAGGACGACGCGCAGATATGCCTGGGCGCCGCAACGGTCACAGCGGTCAGCGGCCGTCAGGGGGGTCGCGGGGGTCAGAACAGTAGTCACGTCGCCTCTTCTCTAGCTCGACGAGCTGTCGTACCAGGGTCAACATCCAACCAGGCCGAAAACGTTCCCGCTCGCGGCTTTTCCTCGAAAAAATTTCTTCGAGGCCGGCTGTCTGTCGCCGGGTGGCGGCGAATGTGCCGTATTGCGTCTCTTACGTGTCTTACGGGTTCGCGCGTTCTGTCAGGTCGGTCCTCCCCCGGCTGGTTGCCGGTTTGTTCATGAGGACGTGCCCGGAGCCTAAATGGTTCATGCCTGGAAGGGAACGTGATGTGGGCTTCACTCCATCGAGGGATCGAACACTCATGCGATCCTGGACTAGTCTGGGCTGAGGTGAGGGTGGCGTGACAAAGGCTCTACCAGGCCTCGGTACCCTCTGAACGGCGACCGACGCCGGCCCTTCGTTCAAGAGGGCCCCATCTGAAATTCAGCGAGGAGCGAACCGCGTGACCGCCGATACGTCCGTGCCGTCCACAGCGCTGCTGACCGGAGCAGACCGGGACGGTTCCAACTACACCGCGCGGCACCTGCTCGTCCTTGAGGGGCTCGAAGCCGTACGCAAGCGTCCGGGCATGTACATCGGCTCGACCGACAGCCGTGGCCTGATGCACTGCCTCTGGGAGATCATCGACAACTCCGTCGACGAGGCACTCGGGGGCTACTGCGACCACATCGAGGTGATCCTGCACGACGACTCCTCCGTCGAGGTGCGGGACAACGGCCGCGGCATCCCCGTGGACATCGAGCCCAAGACCGGCCTCTCCGGAGTCGAGGTCGTCATGACCAAGCTCCACGCGGGCGGCAAGTTCGGCGGCGGCTCGTACGCCGCCTCCGGCGGTCTGCACGGCGTGGGCGCCTCCGTGGTGAACGCGCTGTCGTCCCGCCTGGACGTCGAGGTCGACCTCGGCGGGCACACGCACGCCCTCAGCTTCCGGCGCGGCGTGCCCGGAGCCTTCGCCAAGGGCGGCCCGGACGCGTCGTTCGACCCCTCCGTGGGACTGACCAAGGTCAAGAAAATCCCGAAGTCGCGTCGGGGCACCCGCGTCCGCTACTGGGCGGACCGGCAGATCTTCCTGAAGGACGCCAAGCTCTCCCTGGAGAACCTGCACCAGCGCGCCCGGCAGACCGCCTTCCTGGTGCCGGGCCTCACGATCGTCGTCCGTGACGAGTTCGGGCTCGGCGAGGGCGGCAGCAAGGGCGAGGAGTCCTTCCGCTTCGACGGCGGCATCAGCGAGTTCTGCGAGTACCTGGCGCAGGACAAGCCGGTCTGCGACGTCCTCCGCTTCACCGGGCAGGGCACCTTCAAGGAGACCGTCCCCGTGCTCGACGAGCACGGGCAGATGACGCCGACCGAGGTCCAGCGCGAGCTCGGCGTGGACATCGCACTGCGCTGGGGCACCGGCTACGACACGACCATCAAGTCGTTCGTGAACATCATCGCCACCCCCAAGGGCGGCACCCATGTGACGGGCTTCGAGCGCTCGCTCACGAAGTCGATGAACGAGGTGCTGCGCAGCCAGAAGGTGCTGCGCGTCGCCGAGGACGACATCGTCAAGGACGACGCCCTGGAAGGCCTCACGGCCGTCGTCACGGTCCGCCTGGCCGAGCCGCAGTTCGAGGGCCAGACCAAGGAGGTCCTCGGCACCTCGGCGGCCAACAGGATCGTCGCGAACGTCGTGGCCAAGGAGCTGAAGGCGTTCCTGTCGTCCACGAAGCGCGACGCCAAGGCGCAGGCCCGCGCCGTCATGGAGAAGGCCGTCGCCGCCGCTCGTACGCGCATCGCCGCGCGCCAGCACAAGGACGCGCAGCGCCGCAAGACGGCCCTGGAGTCCTCGTCGCTCCCCGCCAAGCTCGCGGACTGCCGCAGCGACGACGTGGAGCGCAGTGAGCTCTTCATCGTCGAGGGCGACTCCGCGCTCGGCACCGCCAAGCTCGCGCGGAACTCCGAGTTCCAGGCCCTCCTGCCGATCCGCGGCAAGATCCTCAACGTTCAGAAGTCGTCCGTGTCGGACATGCTCAAGAACGTCGAGTGCGGCGCGATCATCCAGGTCATAGGAGCTGGGTCCGGACGGACCTTCGACATCGACGCGGCGCGCTACGGCAAGATCATCCTGCTCGTCGACGCCGACGTCGACGGCGCGCACATCCGCACGCTGCTGCTGACGCTGTTCCAGCGCTACATGCGGCCGATGATCGAGGCCGGCCGGGTCTTCGCGGCCGTGCCGCCGCTGCACCGGATCGAGCTCGTCCAGCCGAAGAAGGGCCAGGACAAGTACGTCTACACGTACTCGGACCGGGAGCTGCGCGAGACGCTCCTCGAGCTCCAGCGCAAGGGCGTGCGGTACAAGGACTCGATCCAGCGGTACAAGGGTCTCGGCGAGATGGACGCCGACCAGCTCGCGGAGACCACGATGGACCCGCGCCACCGCACGCTGCGCCGGATCAACATCAACGAGCTGGAGGCGGCGGAGCAGGTCTTCGATCTGCTCATGGGCAACGACGTGGCGCCGCGCAAGGAGTTCATCAGCAGCTCCGCGTCGACCCTCGACCGGTCGCGCATCGACATGTAGCCGCGCTCATGCAGCCAGGCACTGGGGCGGCTCCACCCACGGGTGGAGCCGCCCCAGTCGCATGATCCACCCGTGCTCCACCCTCGCTCCGATCTCCTGACCTGCCGATTTCCGTAGCGTCGAGGGCGTTGAACCATTCGCTCCCGATCGCTTCTCGGAGGCAGTCATGTCCGGGCTCCCCACCGTTCTGGTGATCGTCGCCGTCGTCGCGCTCGTCCTCGTGCGCCAGTTCAGGACCGAGCGCCTTTCCGGCGAGCGGAAGTGGTGGCTGCTGCCCGCGATCCTCGGGGTGCTGGCCGTGAAGGACGGCGCCATGACGGACCCGCACCACATGACCGGCTCCGTCGTGCTGCTCGCCGTGGAGGTCCTGGTGAGCGTGGGCATAGGCATCGGCTGGGGGTTCACCACACGCGTCTGGACGGACGAGCGGGGCGACGTGTGGACGAAGGGCACCGTCGCGACGGCGGGCGCCTGGCTCGGCGGCATCCTCGCCCGCGCGGCCGTGGCCGGGACCGGCCTGGCGATGGGCATCCACCTCGGCACCTCGAGCCTGATGCTCGGATTCGCCGTCTCGCTCCTGGTCCGCTCCGGGCTGCTCATGCTGCGGGCCGAGCGTGAGCGCACGGCGTACGTTGGTCCTGTCGCCCAGCCGGCGTGGGAGGACCGCAGGTGATCCGCGGAAACTGGACGGAATGGCCGTCCCGGGAGGCACTCTCCCGAGTGGGAGTCACCCGTGCCCGAAGAATGCTCGCCCGCGCGGTGCGGGTGGTCGTCGTCGGGGTCCTGGTGTGGACGGCCGTCACCCAGCGGGGCGTGAGCGATCTGGCGCTGTTCCTGGCCCCCGTGCTGCTGCTCGTCTGCGCTGCGGTGGCCTGGGCCTTCTTCCGCACGACGCTCGACCATCGGCTGTGGCCCTCGCTGGGGCTGCTGACCGTGCTGCTCGCCGTCGCTCTGCTGGCCCAGTGGGCCGGGTTCATCGGGCCAGCCGTGGTCCTGTGGTGCGGCTGCGCGGTGTCCGCGCTCGAGCGCCTGCCCCTGGCGGCGTCGGTACCGGCCACCGTGGTCGCGCTCACCGGCTTCGCGGTGGTCAACGACGACGCGTGGCTGACCACCGCCGTCGTCGCCATCGGCCTCTGCCTGTCCGGGTACGTGCTGCGCCTGGACGCCGAGGCGCGGGGGAACGCGGAGCGGGCCCTGGCGCAGGAGCGGGCAGCGCGGGCCGCCGAGGCGGAGTCGGCGGCGCTCGCCGAGCGGTCGCGGATCGCCCGCGACATCCACGATGTCCTCGCCCACAGCCTCTCCGCCCAGCTCGTGCACCTGGAGGCCGCCCGGCTGCTGATCGAGGGCGGCGCGGACCGGGACCAGATCCTGGAGCGGGTCGTGGCGGCGCGCGGCATGGCCCGTGACGGGCTCGACGAGACCCGGCAGGCCCTGTCCGCTCTGCGGGGCGACATGACACCGCTGGAGGACTTCCTGCACGAGCTGGTCGCGTCCTCGGACGGGGCGAGGCTGACGGTGGGCGGCGAGCGCCGGCCGCTGTCCGCGGAGGCGTCCCAGACGGTGCGCAGGGTCGCGCAGGAGGCGTTGACGAATGTGCGCAAGCACGCGCCGGGGGCGAAGGCGGAGCTGCGGCTGGAGTACGGGCCGGGCGAAGTAGCCCTGGAAATACGGGATTCGGGTGCATCCCGTCCGCACGAAGAGCTCACTGTCAGTGGCTCCGGTTACGGTCTGTTGGGGATGAAGGAGCGGGCCGAGCTGCTGGGCGGCACGTTCGAGGCGGGGCCGTGCGAGGAGGGTTTCGTGGTCAGGTTGAAGGTTCCCGTATGAGCGGGAGCGAGGCGGGGGCGGGCGCCGAGCGGCCACCGGCCCGCGTGGTGGTGGTCGACGACCAGACGGTGGTGCGCGAAGGCATCGTGATGCTGCTCGGTCTGCTGCCCGGCATCGAGGTGGTGGGCTCCGGGGGAGACGGCGACGAGGCGGTT
This sequence comes from Streptomyces sp. SDT5-1, assembly GCF_052245995.1. Lineage (NCBI taxonomy): Bacteria > Bacillati > Actinomycetota > Actinomycetes > Kitasatosporales > Streptomycetaceae > Streptomyces > Streptomyces sp. SDT5-1. Next base: position 6,181,460 of record NZ_CM125963.1, read on the forward strand.
GCGCTCGTTGCCGAACTGGCGCCGGACGTCGTCCTGATGGACCTCCGGATGCCGCGCTGCGACGGGGCGGAGGCGACCAGACGGATCCGCCAGGAGTACCCGGGCACCCAGGTCGTCGTCCTGACCACGTACGCGGACGACGAGTCGCTGTTCCCGGCGCTCAGAGCCGGGGCCCGCGGCTATCTCACCAAGGACGCGGGCGGGGACGAGATCGTGCGGGCGGTGGAGGGAGTGCTGTCCGGCGACGCGGGGCTCTCGCCCCGGATCCAGCGGCGGCTCCTGGAGAAGCTGTCGCAGCCCGAGCCCGCCGCACCGGAGCACAGAGAGCCGCCCGACGGCCTGACGGCGCGGGAGGCCGAGGTCCTGGGGCTGATCGCCGACGGTCTGACGAACCAGGAGATCGCCAAGAAGCTGCATGTCTCCACGGCCACGGTGAAGACGCACATCAACAACCTGTTCGCGAAGGCCGGGCTCAAGGACCGCGCGCAGGCGGTCCGTTATGCCTATCGGTACGGACTGGCGAGGCCGCCGGGGACGTCCATCACCTAATGGGGTGAAGGGTCTGCGGAGTGCGTCCGGGATCTTCCCGGTCTGTCCATCCTTGGCACGCGGCCGATGTGGGCCGCGGACAAGGAGAGTTCGGTGGACAAGCACGACGGGCGCGCGACGGCGCAGCCCAGGGCCGTTGCCACGAGGGGCATCGGCGATCCCTGGTACGACGAGCCGGACTCGGATTGGGGTGAGTGGCGCGGTCCGGGCGCGCCGGTGTCCACGGTCCCTGCCCAGGCCGCGCCGTCCGAGCCGAGCGCGGCCGGGATCTACCTGGAGGTGCAGCGCAGCGCGGCGTTCCAGGAAGTGCGCCGGCGCTACCGCCGGTTCGTCGGCCCGGCAGTCGTGATCTTCTTCGTCTGGTACGTCGCCTACGTCGTGACCGCCACGACGGCGCCCGGGCTGATGGCCGAACCCGTCGCCGGCGTCGTGAACGTGGCGATGGTGGCCGGCCTCGGGCAGTTCGCCAGCACGTTCCTGCTGACCTGGCTGTACGCGCGGCACGCCAGGCTGCGCCGCGACCGTGCCGCGCTCGAACTGCGGTGGGACACGCAGGAGCGGACGCGCGGCATCGGCGTTCAGACCCGCCTGAACGGTTCCGCACACGGCGAGGGCGGTCAGCGATGACGGGGACGCATCAGACCTTGGCCCTGGTCCTGTTCAGCGCCTTCGTGGCGGTCACGCTCGCCATCACGACCTGGGCGAGCCGCAAGCGGCACGGTTCGGCGGAGGAGTTCTACGCGGGCGGCCGGCTGTTCTCGCCCATGGAGAACGGATTCGCCATCGCGGGCGACTACATGTCCGCGGCGTCCTTCCTCGGCATCTCCGGGCTGATCGCGCTGTTCGGCTACGACGGTCTGCTCTACTCGGTCGGCTTCCTCGTGGCCTGGCTCGTCGTGCTCTTCCTCGTCGCCGAACTCGTGCGCAACTGCGGGCGGTTCACGCTCGCCGACGTCGTCGCGGCCCGGATGCGGGAGCGGCCGGTACGAATCGCGGCGGGAACGTCCTCCGTGACCGTGTCCGTTCTCTATCTGGTGGCGCAGATGGTGGGCGCGGGAAGCCTGATGGCGCTGCTGCTGGGAGAGGCGAGTGGCGCCGCGCAGGCCTGGACCGTCGTCGGCGTGGGCGCCCTCATGGTCGTCTATGTGTCACTGGGAGGGATGCGCGCCACCACCTGGATCCAGATCGTGAAGGCCGTCCTGCTCATGGGCGGCGCGATCGCCCTGACGGTGCTCGTCCTCGCACGCTTCCACGGCGACTTCGACCAACTGCTGCGCACCGCCGCCGCACGCAGCGGGCACGGATCGGACTTCCTGGTGCCCGGGTTGAAGTACGGCGGGAGCTGGACCGCGCGCTTCGACTTCATCAGCCTGGGCCTCGCGCTCGTGCTCGGCACGGCCGGTCTGCCGCACATCCTGTCGCGCTTCTACACGGTGCCGACCGCGCGAGCCGCGCGCCGTTCCGTCGTGTGGTCCATCGGGCTCATCGGCAGCTTCTACCTGATGACGATCGTGCTCGGGTTCGGCGCCGCGGCGCTCGTGGGCTCGGACGCCGTACGGAGCTCGAACGCGGCGGGGAACACGGCGGTGCCGCTGCTCGCCCTCGACCTGGGCGGTGGCGCGGACTCCACGGGCGGCACGGTGCTGTTCGCGATCGTGGCCGCGGTCGCCTTCGCCACCATCCTCGCCGTCGTCGCCGGGATCACGCTCGCCTCATCGGCGTCGGTCGCGCACGACCTGTACGCGACACTCCGCAAGGGGCGCGACGGCGCGAAGTCCGGCGGCAGGCAGTGGAGCGAGGTCGCGGTGGCGCGGTTCGCCGCGGCGGGCGTCGGCGTGGTCGCCATCGGACTCGGGCTCCTCGCGCGGGATCTGAACGTGGCGTTCCTGGTCGGACTCGCGTTCGCCGTCGCCGCGTCGGCCAACCTGCCGGTACTGCTCTACTCGCTGTTCTGGCGGGGCTTCACCACGCGGGGCGCGGTGTGGTCGGTGTACGGCGGACTGGTGCCCGCCCTGGTGCTCGTGGTGCTGTCGCCGGTGGTCTCCGGGGGCCCCACCTCGCTGTTCCCCGGAGTGGACTTCCAGTACTTCCCGCTGGAGAACCCCGGGCTCGTGTCGATCCCGCTCGGTTTCCTCGCCGGCTGGCTGGGCACGGTGACGTCCCCGGAGGAGCCGGACGAGGCCAAGCACGCGGAGACCGAGGTACGGGCCCTCACGGGCGCTGGAGCGGTCTGACGGGGCGGCCGGGCGCGGCCCGCCGGTGCCGCGTGCGGCGCGTCAGAGGCTGGCGGCCCACTCGTAGCGATGTTCGGGCCGCCCGGTGTCGCCGTACTTGAGGCTCAGCCGCACCCGGCCGGTCCGCTCCAGGAGCTTGAGATAGCGCTGGGCGGTCTGCCGGCTGAGCCCGGTGACCTCGGCCAACTCCTGGGCCGAGAGCGGGCCTTCGGCGGTCATCATCGCCCGGCGGACCAGTTCCGCCGTGGTCGGCGAGTGCCCCTTGGGCAGCTCGGGCGCGGGCCCCGCGGAGAGCGCGCCGAAGATCCGGTCGACCTCCGCCTGCTCCGCCTCGCCACCGCCGTCGAGGGTGCGCCGCAGCGTCGCGTACGCCTCCAGCTTGCCCCGCAGACCGGCGAACGAGAACGGCTTGACCAGGTACTGAAGCGCCCCATGGCGCATCGCGGCCTGCACGGTCCCCACGTCGCGCGCCGCGGTCACCATGATCACGTCGATCTGGTGGCCGCGTTCGCGCACGGTCTGGGCGAGCGCAAGACCCGTACGGTCGGGCAGATAGTGGTCCAGCAGCACGAGGTCGACATGTCGATCCTCGATGCGGTCGAGCGCCTCCGCCGCGCTGTGGGCGGTCGCCGCGACACGGAAGCCGGGAACCTTCGCCACATAGGCGGCATTGACGCGCGCCACACGTGTGTCGTCGTCCACGACCAGTACGTCGATCATCGGGCCTCCTCGGTCACGTCCGGCACGTCCTCGGCGAGCGTCTCCGGCAGGACCACCACGAACTCGGCGCCTCCCAAGGGCGAGCGCGCGACCTCGGCGGTGCCGCCCTGCCGCTCGGCGAACCGGCGCACCAGGGCGAGCCCGATGCCGCGCTTGCCGTGGGCAGGCGGCTTCTTGGTCGACCAGCCTTCCACGAAGACGGTCTCCCGCTGGTCGTCCGGGACGCCAGGGCCCGAATCGCGCACCCGGAGGACCGCACTGCGCCCCTCGGCGCGCAACACCACCTCCACGCGCGCGTGCCGTTGCGAACTCGTGGCGGCGTCCAGGGCGTTGTCCACCAGGTTGCCGACAATGGTGACGAGGCCGCGCGGATCCACGAGGCGGTCCGGCAACCAGGTGTCCTCGGAGATGCCGAACGCGACGCCGCGCTCCGCGGCCACGGTCGCCTTGCCCACCAGCAGGGCCGAGAGCAGCGGGTCCTCGATGCGCTCGGTGATCTGCTCCGCGGTCACCCGGCGCGCCCCCGCCACCTCGCCGACGAACTCCACGGCCTCGTCGTACATCTCCAGCTCCAGGAGCCCCAGCAGCGTGTGCATGCGGTTGGCGTGCTCGTGGTCCTGCGCGCGCAGGGCGTCGATCAGGCCGCGCGTGGAGTCCAGCTCACGGCCCAGCTGCTCCAGCTCCGTGCGGTCGCGCAGGGTGGCCACCGCGCCGCCGTCGTCGGTGGGCATCCGGTTCGCCACCAGAACGCGCTGGCCGCGCACGGTCAGCAGATCGGTCCCGGACACGTGCCCGGCGAGCACATCCGTCGTGCGCCCCGCCCCCAGCGCCTCGTCCAGCGGCCGCCCGATGACCTGCCCGTCCACGCCGAGCAACCGCTGCGCCTCGTCGTTGAGCAGCCGGATCCGCCCGCTCCTGTCCAGCGCCACGACGCCCTCGCGGATGCCGTGCAGCATCGCCTCGCGCTCGGCCAGAAGCGCGGAGATATCGGAGAAGGCCAGGTCACGGGTCTGCCGCTGCACCCGTCGCGAGATCAGGTACGCGGCGAGCGCGCCCACGGCGAGGGCCCCGCCGGCGTACGCGAACAGGCCGGGGATGGCGTGGATGAGGCGCGCGCGGACGCTGTCGTACTCGATGCCGACCGAGACGGCGCCGACAATGGCCCCGTCCGCGCCCCTGAGAGGCACTTTGCCGCGCGCGGAGCGGCCGAGGGTCCCGTCGTCGATCTCCATGACCTCGCGGCCCGCCAGCGCCGTGCTGGGGTCCGTCGAGACGACGTGGCCGATCCGGTCCCGGTCGGTGTGCGACCAGCGGACGCCCTTCCTGTTCATGATCACGACGTACTCGGCGCCGCTGGCCCTGCGGATGCGCTCCGCCTCGGCCTGCACGGGGCCGGCGGGGCTCGGTCGCGAAGATCGCAGCTCCTCGGCGATCCGGGGCTGCGCAGCCGTGGTCTGCGCGATGGCCAGGGCGCGCCGCATCGCCTGGTCGTCGAGCTGGTCGCTCAACGGTGCCAGGAAGAGCCCCGTGGCCAGCACCGCCACCCCCGCGGCGATCGCGACCTGCATCAGCAGCACCTGGGCGAACACCCGTTTCGGCAGGCCGAAGCGCAGGCGGCGGGCAGGGGGAGCGGAACTCATGGCTCAAAACGGTACGGGCCCGTCGGCCCAGGTCGAAGGCCTTGTGGCGCGGATCTCCTCCGCCGCTCCCGGTCGGCCGCGGCCCTACTGGGCGAGCCGGCCGGGAACCTCACGCAGCGCGACGACATCCATACGCGCGGGTTCACCGAGCGCGGCGCCGCAGCTCTCAGGGCGGGGCGGGAGCGAGGCGCCGCGGGCGACGGTGACGGTCCAGCGACGGCCGTCCACGTGGTCGACCGTCACGTCCCAGTACGCGGTGTACGCCTGGTCATCAACAGGTGGATCGGTTGGTGCGCCCATCGAGGCGCCCATCGATGCGCTCAACGATGGATCGCTGAATGCGCCCGTCGATGTCGTGCGTACGACGTTGAGCACATCGGCACCGCTCTCGCCGGTCGCCCGGCGTACGGCGAGTTCCGCGGCCTGTCCGGGGCGCTCCCAGGCGGAATTGCCACGGCATCCACGGAGGGCGATCCGGCCCGCGCGCACCTCGGCGAGGATCCCCTTGACGTCGGAGGCCGACGACCTTCCGTACGCGTACCCGTAGGGCAGTACGAGGAGGGTGGGGGCGAAGCGGTGGCCGCCCAGGTGCGTGACCTCCCAGACGCCCGCTCCTTCGGAGGCCGCGAGTTCGGCGGCGAGCGGCCGACCGAGGAGCGCGCAGCACCGGTCGCGTTTCCCGTTCGTGCAGACCAGGGCGAGGGGATCCCCTTCGTGGGGCGCGCCGAAGCCGCCGTGCCGCCCCTCCCCGAGGGTGGCGAAATCAAGCCCCAGAAGCTCCTCGGGGGACTCGATGGTGGTGCCGCGCAGCCACGTGTTTCCGGGAACGGTGTGGGCCACGTACACCTGGCGGCGCTGAACGGAGTGAAAGTCGGCGTGCCGGCCCGGGCGGCGGATCAACGCCACCCGGACCCCCGTGCCGTCGGCCGCCGCCTCAAGGGCACGACCCACCTCGGGGTCGAGATGGCTGGAGGTCAGCGCCTTCGCGCCCCAGGGACCCGGCTGCTCGATCAGCAGCCAGGTGTGCGCGGTGGCCGCCGTCCCGGCCAGGGGTTCGTCGAGGTCCCGCGAGGCGGTCGTGCACGTGTCCACAGAGGTGACCCTAACCGGGCCTCGCGGATCACTCGGCGGCGGACTCCGACGGCAGGGGCTGGGGCGGACGCAGGCCTACGTAGTGTCCCGTGGGCCGCATCCGGAGGGGACGCTCGCCGTACTCCTCCAGGGCGTGCGCGATCCAGCCCGCCGTGCGCGCGATGGCGAAGATCGTCTCGCCTCCCTCGGCGCCCATGCCGAACGAGGCGGTGAGGACGGCGAGCGCCAGATCCACGTTGGGGTGCAGATCGGTGTGGCGGGCGGCGGTCGCCACCACGTCGCGGGCCGCCGCGAGCGCCGGGTACGCGTCGGGCAGCTCCTCCAGGGCCCCGAACAGCGCCTGCGCGCGCGGGTCCTCGCCCTGGTAGATGCGGTGGCCGAGGCCGGGGATACGGCGACCGGCGCGCAGCTCGTCGGCGACGACGCCGCCCGCGCTGCCCCGGTCCAGGACGTCGAGGAGCATCCGGTGGGCCGCCCCGCTCGCCGCCCCGTGCAGGGGGCCCTCCAGGACGCCCAGGCCCGCCGAGACGGCCGCGTAGGCGTGGGCCCGGGCGGACGCGGCGACGCGCACCGCGAGCGTCGACGCAGCGAGGTCGTGGTCGACCAGGAGGGCAAGTGCCATGTCCAGCACGCGCAGTGACGCCTCGTCAGGGTCCCGGTGCGAAAGCCGCCCCCACAGGCGCTGCGCGATGGACGCCCCGTCCTTGTACGTGGGCCATACGAGGGGTGGAGCTGCCGCGAGGGTCGGAATGAGGGAGCGGGCGGCGCCGAGCACCGAGTCCTCGGACAGGTCGTAGCGCAGCGGATCCGCCGTGGCCGCCGCGACGGCCGCCACGCGCAGACGGTCGACGGGGCTGCTGAGTTCGGGCAGGGCCGAGACGGCCTTGCGGGCCGCCGCCAGCGACTCCTTGGGTGCGGTGAACCGGATCCCGGGGCGGAGCCGGCCCGTCCACAGCCACTCCGCGACTTCCTCGTAAGAGTGGTGGGTCGCGAGCCGTACCGCGTCGACCCCCCGGAAGAAGTACCGGTCGTCCTCGATGAGGGTGATCCGCGTGCGCACCGACAGCTCGTTGGTGCTCGAACCGGGCGTGCTCTCCCGTCTGTTGCGGCGGGCGAGGGCCTCGACCTCGGCGGGGTCGAAGGTGCTCCCGCGGCTGCTTTCGCCCCGCCTGCTGGTGAGTTGCCCGCGGCTCACGTACGCGTACACCGTCTCGGGCTTCACGCCGAGCAGCTCGGCGGTCTCCTTGGTGGTCAGACGGGCCCGCCGGCTCGGTGCGGGTTCTTGATCCCTCATGCGCGTCACCGTATCCGGGTCGGCAGACATTGATTCAATCAATATTGACAGTTCTTGAGTCAAGCATGGACAGTCGAATCAAGTCCAGGGAGGAAAACATGCCGATCAACGGGGCCACGGCCGCATCCGTCATCGACGTACCGCGCGGGCTCGCCGGTGTCGTCGTCACCGACACGGAACTCGGGGACGTCAGGGGGCGTGAGGGCTTCTACCACTACCGCCAGTACTCGGCCGTCGAGCTGGCGCAGACCCGCAGCTTCGAGGACGTCTGGCACTTGATGCTCCACGGGGAGCTGCCGGACGCCGAGCGGTCGGCGGCCTTCGCCAGGGAGACGGCGGCGTTGCGCGGGCTGCCCGATGACGTGCGGGCGGCGCTGCCGGCGATCGCCAGGGCCGGGGCGGTCTCGGGGCCGCTCGCCGGGCTGCGGACGGCGCTCTCGCTCTTCGGGGCGTCCCGGGGCTTTCGCCCCGTGTACGACATCGATGCGGACCGGCGGCGGGCGGACGCCGTCGCGGCGACGGCGGTCGTTCCCACGATGCTCACGGCGCTGCACCGGCTCGGTGAAGGGCTCGAGCCGGTGGAGCCGCGCGAGGACCTCTCGTATGCGGCCAACTACCTGTACATGTTGACCGGTTCGGAGCCCGACCCCGCACATGCGCGGGCCATCGAGCAATACTTGATCTCGACCATTGATCACGGCTTCAATGCGTCAACGTTTACGGGGCGCGTCATTGCGTCCACCGGAGCCGACGTCGTGGCCTCGCTGGTGGGGGCGGTCGGGGCGCTGTCCGGGCCGCTGCACGGTGGGGCGCCGAGCCGGGCGCTCGACACGCTGGACGCGATTGGCACGCCGGACCGCATTGACTCGTGGATCCGGGAGCGGGTGCTCGCGGGGGAGCGGATCATGGGCTTCGGGCACCCCGTCTACCGGACGGAGGACCCGCGCTCCCACATGCTGCGCGGAATCGCGCAGGGCTTCGGCGGCCCGCTCGTGGACTTCGCGGTTCAGGTCGAGGGCCAGGTGGAGGCGATCCTCGCGGAGCTGAAGCCGGGGCGTGAGCTGCACACGAACGTGGAGTTCTACGCGGGCGTGGTCATGGAGTTGTGCGGGTTGCCGCGGACCATGTTCACGCCGACGTTCGCCGCGGCGCGTGTCGTCGGCTGGAGCGCGAACATCCTGGAACAGGCGGAGGACTCCAAAATCATCCGCCCCTCCGCCCGCTACGTCGGCACCGAACCTCCGGTGGCGGTCCCGACGGCCGCCTGATGCAGTGACCGGGGCCTGGCAGGCGGCTGCTGCCAGGCCCCGGATTCCGCGATGGTGTGGGCCCCTCTCTCACTCGTTCGACGGGCGCTCATCCGGCTGGTCTCCGTCGGACGGTGAGGCCCCCTGGTCGTCTGGGGGCCTGCGGCGGCATGCGACCCACGCGACGATGAGGGCTCCGACGCCGGCTGCGAAACCGCCGACGGCCGTCAGGGTCTCGTTGACATCGGACAGGGCCATGGCTATTGCGTGCACTGTGAACCTCGACATCCTGAACGGGCATGACGTCGCGACAGAGCGGCAGTCATCAGTTGTCCGGGATGTCTCCCTTGGCGCGGACCAGCGTCTCCCGGTTCACGATGACAATGCGTTCGTAGTCGGCGACCCCCGCGTCGGAGGGGAGCTCGCTCCGGAGCTCCGCGGTGGCTTCCGTGCCGATGACGGCGAAGTTCCCATCGCTGAGTTCGAAGACATCGGGGCAGGTGGCGCCGGAGCTGCTTCCGCGGGCGCTCGGGGGCACCCCGATGCGGCGTACGATCTTCAAGGGAACCGGTTCCTTCTCGGCGGGGTACATGACGCCGTCACAGTAGTGTGCCGAATGAGGCGTGAGGATATCGACTGCCCTGCTATCAAGGGGAGTTGTTGCCCAACTTCACCGGGACGGGCGAACCGCGTGGCGGAAGTTGATGCCGCCGAGTCCGAGCTACTCCGGCGGCGGCTCGCCGACCACCCACCACTCCTCCGTGTCGGCCGCCGCCTCGATCTCGTGGAACAGGGCTTCGGCCATGCGTCCGATCTCGGCCTCGCTCGACGAGGGGTCGAGTGACGCCCGGTGCGGCCGGGTGGCCTCCCAGTACTCGCGCATGTACGGGCTTTGGAACAGCTCGCGCAGGATGCCGAAGAGCTCGCGCTGGTCGTGCAGGCCGGACTCGTAGTTGTGGAAGGCGTTCACGTACCAGAGGTTGGCGTACATGTACTGACGCCGTTTCTGGGGCGTCAAGTCGTCCAGGCCGTAGTTGTCGATCACGACGGCGAGGTCCGGGTCGTCGATGGCCTTGCTCAGGAGTTCCCAGTGCATGCGCTGCTGGTGCGCGCGGGCCAGCCGACGGCGTTCCTCCGAGGCCCACTTCGTGCCGGGGCCGAAGCGATGCCACAGATGCGTCGCGGTGCCACCCGCGATCCCGCCCACCACGGCGGCGGCTACGGTCCGGCAGAACCGTTTACTCTGTGTGGCCATGTCAACCCCCGATTCAGGCGACCGTGCGCCGGTCGTCTGGTGCGGGACGAGGATGACGGGGACCGGCGGCGGTGGGCGGCGCGCTTGCCGACTCCCAGGGTGCCGAGCGGCTCTGATCGGCGGGAGGCGGAGAGGAGGCGCACGGAAGGATGCTCAGTTCGCGAAAACCGGCGCCATGTCCAACGTGTGCCCAGCGGGCGCCGTTAGCAATCGTTCACTCCGCGGCGTTTCCACCCGCTCGTATCCTGGGGCGGCATTCATTCTTCGTACGAGGGCCGGACCCCGGAGTGGTTCGGCGGCCCGGTGTGAGAGAGGTCGCGTTGAGCAAGGCCAGCCCGCAGCAGATCCCCGTCGTCGTCCTCGCCGGCTTCCTGGGGTCGGGGAAGACCACATTGCTCAACCATCTGCTGCACCGCAGTGGTGGCACCCGGATCGGGGCGATCGTCAACGACTTCGGGTCGATCGAGATCGACGCCATGGCGGTCGCCGGACAGCTCGGCGACTCGACCGTCTCCCTTGGCAACGGTTGCCTGTGCTGTGCGGTGGACGCCAGTGAACTCGACGTCTACCTGGACAAGTTGACTCGTCCCGTCGATGACGTGCATGCCATTGACGTCATCGTGATCGAGGCGAGCGGCATCGCGGAACCGCAGGAACTCGTCCGTATGGTGCTCGCCAGCGAGAACCCGCGGATCGTGTACGGAGGGTTGATCGAGGTCGTCGACACCGCCGAGTACGACGCCACCCGCGAGAAGCACCCCGAGGTGGACCGGCACCTGGCCATCGCCGACCTGGTCGTCGTGAACAAGGGCGACCGCGTGCCCTCGCAGGAGCGCGAGCGCGTCCTCGCCGCCGTACGGGCCTCGGCCGGCCGCGCCGCCGTGGTGTCCGCGACGTACGGCCGCATCGACCCCGAGCTGCTCTTCGACTGCCGCCCCTCCGAGGAACGCGTCGGCCAGCTGTCCTTCGACGACCTCCATCGACACGACGACGAGCACGAGAAGCAGGACGGCGACCACGCCGCGCATCTGCACGCCGCCTACGACACTGTCGCGTTCACCTCCGACGTGCCCATGGACCCGCGCCGACTGATCGCGTTCCTCGACAGCGGGCCCGACGGCCTCTACCGCATCAAGGGATATGTCGACTTCGGCGCCTACGACACGGGCAACCGGTACGCCGTGCACGCCGTGGGCCGCTTCCTGCGGTTCTACCCGGAGCCGTGGCCGACCGGCGACGACCAGGAGCAGCAGGAGCGTCAGGAGCGCCTCACCCAGCTCGTGCTGATCGGCTCCGGCATCGACACGCCCGACCTCACCGAGCGGCTGAACGCCGCCAAGAGCGACGCCCCACACACCGTCGACGAACGAGGCATGTGGGGCGTTCTCCGCTACGTCCAGGAGAAGGGCGAGGCGGAGGAGGTCGCGGACTACGTGCTCTAGAGGCGCCTACACGGGACCCGCCGTCGCCGCCACCGTCTTCGGCAGTGACACGCCCGAGCCGTCGCGGCGCGGGTCCATCTCCGGCAGCTCGGCGGGCGCGCCGTTCTTCTGCGCCGCACGCGCGGGCGCAGGCCCCGCCCAGGCCAGGCTCAGGCAGTCCTCGCCCTTCAGGAAGCGCTGGCAGCGGACACCGCCCGTGGCACGCCCCTTCCTCGGGTACTGGTCGAACGGCGTCAGCTTCGCTGTCGTCTGCACCGAGTCGTCCAGCGTGCCGCGCGAGCCGGCCACCGTGAAGACCACCGCGTCGACCGCCGGGTCGACCGCGGTGAACGAGATGACCTTCGCGCCCGTCGCCAGCTTCACGCCGGCCATGCCGCCCGCCGCGCGGCCCTGCGGGCGCACGATGGACGCCTGGAAGCGCAGCAACTGGGCGTCGTCCGTGATGAAGACCAGATCCTCCTCGCCGGTCCGCAGCTCCGCCGCGCCGACGATGCGGTCACCGTCCTTGAGGGTGATGACCTCCAACTCGTCCTTGTTCGACGGATAGTCGGGCACCACGCGCTTCACGACGCCCTGCTCGGTACCGATCGCCAGACCGGGCGATGACTCGTCCAGGGTCATCAGGCAGACCACCGACTCGTCCGGCCCCAGGGACGACAGGAACTCCGCGATCGGGGCGCCCCCGGACAGGTTCGGCGCGGACGCCGAGTCCGGGAGCTGCGGCAGGTCGATCACGTTCAGCCGCAGCAGGCGGCCCTCGGACGTGACGACGCCGACCTCGCCGCGCGCCGTCGCCGGCACCGCGGAGACGATCACGTCGTGCTTCGTGCGCTTGGTGCCTTCACCTTCGGTGAAGGGATCGCCGTTCGCCGTACGGGCCAGCAGGCCGGTCGAGGAGAGCAGCACGCGGCACGGGTCGTCGGCGACCTGGAGCGGCACCGCGGAGACCGGAGCACCCGCCGACTCGAGGAGCACCGTGCGCCGCTCGTTGCCGAACTTCTTCGCCACGGCCGCCAGTTCGGAGGAGACCAGCTTGCGCAGCTCCGTGTCCGACTCCAGGATGCCGGTCAGCTCGTCGATCTCGCCGTTGAGCCGGTCGCGCTCGGCGTCCAGTTCGATGCGGTCGAACTTGGTGAGGCGGCGCAGCGGCGTGTCCAGGATGTACTGCGTCTGGACCTCGCTGAGCGAGAAGCGCTCGATCAGGCGCTCCTTGGCCTGCGCACTGTTCTCACTCGACCGGATGATCCTGATGACCTCGTCGATGTCCACCAGGGCGACGAGGAGGCCCTCCACCAGATGCAGGCGGTCCTGCTTCTTGCCGCGGCGGAACTCGCTGCGGCGGCGCACCACGTCGAAGCGGTGGTCCAGGTAGACCTCGAGGAGCTCCTTGAGGCCCAGCGTGAGCGGCTGGCCGTCCACCAGCGCCACGTTGTTGATGCCGAAGGACTCCTCCATGGCCGTCAGCTTGTAGAGCTGCTCCAGGACGGCCTCCGGCACGAAGCCGTTCTTGATCTCGATGACCAGGCGCAGGCCGTGCTCGCGGTCCGTGAGGTCCTTGACGTCGGCGATGCCCTGGAGCTTCTTGGAGCCGACCAGCTCCTTGATCTTCGAGATGACCTTCTCGGGGCCGACCGCGAAGGGCAGCTCGGTGACGACGAGGCCCTTGCGGCGCGCCGTCACGTTCTCCACCGAGACCGTCGCGCGGATCTTGAAGGAGCCGCGCCCCGACTCGTACGCGTCCCGGATGCCGGTGAGGCCGACGATCTTGCCGCCCGTGGGCAGATCGGGGCCCGGGACGTACTTCATGAGGGTGTCGAGGTCGGCGCCCGGGTGCCGGATCAAGTGGCGGGCGGCGGCGATCACTTCGCCCAGGTTGTGCGGCGGCATGTTCGTCGCCATGCCGACCGCGATGCCGGACGCGCCGTTCACCAGCAGGTTCGGGTACGCCGCCGGGAGGACCAGAGGCTCCTGCTCCTGGCCGTCGTAGTTGGGCACGAAGTCGACCGTGTTCTCATCGATCGATTCCGTCATCAGGCCGGCGGCCGGGTCCATGCGGCATTCGGTGTAACGCATGGCGGCAGGGCGGTCGTCGTTGCCGAGGGAGCCGAAGTTCCCGTGCCCGTCCACCAGCGGCACACGCATGGAGAAGGGCTGGGCGAGGCGCACCAGCGCGTCGTAGATCGACGCGTCGCCATGGGGGTGCAACTTACCCATGACCTCGCCGACGACGCGGGCGCACTTGACGTAGCCCCGCTCGGGGCGCAGGCCCATCTCGTTCATCTGGTAGACGATCCGGCGGTGGACGGGCTTCATCCCGTCGCGGGCGTCGGGCAGGGCGCGTGAGTAGATGACCGAGTACGCGTACTCCAGGTAGGAGCCCTGCATTTCGTCGACCACGTCGATGTCGAGGATCTTCTCCTCGAAGTCGTCGGGCGGCGGGGTCTTCGTGCTGCGGCGGGCCATCGCTGCTGCGGCTCCTTCACCTACAAGAACGGGTACATGAACGGGAACTGTCGCGGACCATTGTGGACCGCCGCACTGACAACGCCGCTCGCGGCCCGTCAGTACAGGGTGTCGCACGGCCCCCGCAAGGGTGTCCGCTCGCTCAGGGCGTAGCCCCCGCGGGAACTTCGCCAGGCGTCGGCACGCTTGCATACAGTGTCAGGACTCGCAGCAGTTCAGTGTTACAGGACCTGCCGCAGTCCAGAGCTCACCGCGTATTCGCGTTGTACCGCGATCGAAGGGACGTACATGCCCATGGGTCACACGGCCACCGCCGAGGCCGGCTCCGGCGGCCTGACAGCGACCGAGCACCGGCTGGCCAACGGCCTGCGTGTGGTGCTCTCCGAGGATCACCTGACCCCGGTCGCGGCGGTCTGCCTCTGGTACGACGTCGGCTCGCGCCACGAGGTCAAGGGCCGTACGGGCCTGGCTCACCTCTTCGAGCACCTGATGTTCCAGGGTTCGAAGCAGGTGCACGGCAACGGACACTTCGAGTTCGTCCAGGGCGCGGGCGGCTCGCTCAACGGTACGACGAGCTTCGAGCGCACCAACTACTTCGAGACCATGCCCGCCCACCAGCTGGAGCTCGCGCTCTGGCTGGAGGCCGACCGCATGGGCTCGCTCCTGACGGCCCTCGACGACGAGTCGATGGAGAACCAGCGGGACGTCGTCAAGAACGAGCGCCGCCAGCGCTACGACAACGTGCCCTACGGCACGGCGTTCGAGAAGCTGACCGCCCTCATGTACCCCGAGGGCCACCCGTACCACCACACACCCATCGGCTCCATGGCCGACCTGGACGCGGCCACCCTCGAGGACGCGCGGAACTTCTTCCGCACGTACTACGCGCCGAACAACGCGGTCCTGTCGATCGTCGGCGACATCGACCCCGAGCAGACGCTGGCCTGGGTCGAGAAGTACTTCGGCACCATCCCCGGCCACGACGGCAAGCCCGCCCCGCGCGACGGCGCCCTGCCCGACGTCATCGGCGAGCAGCAGCGCCTTGTCGTCGAGGAGGAGGTGCCCGCACGCGCCCTGATGTCGGCCTACCGGCTCCCGCACGACGGCACGCGCGCGTGCGACGCCGCCGACCTCGCCCTCACGGTGCTGGGCGGCGGCGAGTCGTCCCGCCTCTACAACCGCCTCGTACGCCGTGACCGCACCGCCGTCGCGGCCGGTTTCGGCCTGCTGCGCCTCGCCGGGGCGCCGTCCCTCGGCTGGCTGGACGTGAAGACCTCCGGAGACGTCGAGGTCCCCGTCATCGAGGCCGCCGTGGACGAGGAGCTCGCCCGGTTCGCCGAGGAGGGCCCGAGCCCGGAGGAAATGGAGCGCGCGCAGGCCCAGTTGGAGCGCGAGTGGCTCGACCGCCTGGGCACGGTCGCGGGCCGCGCCGACGAGCTGTGCCGCTACGCCGTCCTGTTCGGCGACCCGCAGCTCGCCCTGACCGCCGTGGGGCGCGTCCTGGACGTGACCGCCGAGGAGGTCCAGGAGATCGCCAAGGAGCGCCTGCGCCCCGACAACCGCGCGGTGCTCGTGTACGAGCCCACCGCCCCCGCCGAGACCGACGAGAACACCGAGGAGGCGGGCCAGTGACCGAGCAGCTCGCGAGCATGGACTTCCACCCCCGCCCGCAGGCGGGTGAGCCCAAGCCCTGGGCGTTCCCCGCCCCGGAGCGCGGCTCGCTCCCCAACGGCCTGACGGTGCTCCGCTGCCACCGCCCCGGCCAGCAGGTCGTCGCCGTCGAGGTGCACCTGGACGCGCCGCTGGACGCCGAGCCGAAGGGCCTCGACGGCGTCGCCACGATCATGGCGAGGGCCTTCAACGAGGGCACCGACAAGTACTCCGCCGAGGAGTTCGCCGCCGAACTGGAGCGCTGCGGCGCCACCATGGACGCGCACGCCGACCACCCCGGCGTAAGGGCCTCCCTCGAAGTGCCCGCCTCGCGCCTCTCCAAGGGCCTCGCCCTGCTGGCCGACGCCCTGCGCGCCCCGGCCTTCGACGACAGCGAGATCGAGCGCCTGGTGCGCAACCGCCTGGACGAGATCCCGCACGAGAGCGCCAACCCGGCCCGGCGCGCCGCCAAGGAGCTCTCCCGGCAGCTCTTCCCCGCCGACGCGCGCGTGTCGCGCCCGCGGCAGGGCACCGAGGAGACCGTCTCCGCCATCGACGCGGCGGCCGTGCGCGCCTTCTACGACCGGCACGTGCGCCCCGCCACCGCCACGGCCGTCGTCGTGGGCGACCTGACGGGCATCGACCTGGACGCACTCCTGGCCGACACGCTCGGCGCCTGGACCGGCGACACCACCGAGCCGCGCCCCGTCCCGCCGGTCGTCGCCGACGACACCGGCCGCGTCGTCATTGTGGACCGCCCCGGAGCCGTGCAGACGCAGCTCCTCATCGGCCGGGTCGGCCCGGACAAGCACGACCGCGTGTGGCCGGCGCAGGTCCTCGGCACGTACTGCCTGGGCGGCACCCTCACGTCGCGCCTGGACCGCGTCCTGCGCGAGGAGAAGGGCTACACCTACGGGGTGCGGTCCTTCGCCCAGGTGCTGCGCTCCGCGCCCGACGGCAGCGGCGCGGCGATGCTTGCCATCAGCGGTTCGGTGGACACGCCGAACACCGGGCCCGCGCTCGACGACCTGTGGAAGGTGCTGCGCACGCTGGCGGCCGAGGGCCTCACGGACGCCGAACGGGACACCGCCGTGCAGAACCTGGTGGGCGTCGCCCCGCTGAAGTTCGAGACGGCGGCGGCCGTCGCGAGCACGCTCGCGGACCAGGTCGAGCAGCACCTGCCGGACGACTTCCAGGCGCAGCTGTACCGGCAGCTGGCGGCCACCGGCACCGTGGAGGCCACGGCGGCCGTCGTGAGCGCGTTCCCCTCGGACCGGCTCGTGACGGTCCTGGTGGGCGACGCCGCGCAGATCGAGGAGCCGGTCAAGGCGCTCGGCATCGGTGAAGTGACCGTGGTCACGAGCTGAGTTCGCCTCCTGAGGCACACCACGAAGCCCCGGCGCCGACAGCGGCCGCCGGGGCTTCGTGGTGTTGATCACGATCAGCTGGAATCACTACACGCTCACAAATGTCCGAATTGTTGTAGAGGTTGCCTGCGTGCCCTGTGGCGTGCACTACAAAAGCCGGGTTCTGTTTGTTGATTCAAAGAGGCCCCGCTTAGCGTTCCCTCCGGCTGTCCGCCAGACGTACGTCGCACCCGCGACACCGGACAGTCATCGCCGAGTCCCCCACGGTGCGAGCCAGGGGAGCCGGGGACCCACCGAAGTCCCTGGGGTGAATCGGGCGCTCTTCCCGCGAGGGGAGGGGGCCCGTAGGAGACCTTCCTGCTCCGAACCCGTCAGCTAACCCGGTAGGCGAGAAGGAAGGAAAGGATCAGCACCTTCATGGGGTTCACCCGTGCCACCGGGAAGCACCGCCGTCCCGGCCGTCTGACGCGCACCACCGCTCAGGTCGCCGGCGTCGCCGCACTCACCACGACGGGCGTGGTGGCGGGCCTCGCCGCCCCCGCCCTCGCCGCCGAACCCGCCGCGGAGCACGACGGCCTGACGCAGGCCATCGCCATCGGCGACTCCCTCGCCGACAAGATCGACGCGCAGGCCACCGCGCAGCAGAAGGCCGCCGAGAAGGCGAAGGCCGAGGCCGAGGCCAAGAAGAAGGCCGAGGAGGCCAAGCGCAAGGCCGAGGCGGAGGCCAAGAAGCGCGCCGCCGAAAAGGCCAAGAAGGAGCGCGAGGCCCGCGAGGCCAAGGAGCGCGCCGCCCGTGAGGCCGAGCGCAAGCGCCTGAACAGCTTCGTGGCGCCGATATCCGGCTCGTACGTCTCCACCGCCTACAAGGCCAGCAGCGGCCTGTGGTCCTCCGGCAGCCACACCGGCATCGACTTCCACGCCGCCAGCGGCACCTCGGTGCACGCCGTCGGCATGGGCACCGTCGTCGAGGCCGGCTGGGGCGGCGCCTACGGCAACAACGTCGTGATCAAGATGAATGACGGTACATACACCCAGTACGGTCACATGTCCTCGATCGGCGTCTCCGTCGGCCAGCACGTCACCCCCGGCCAGCAGATCGGCCTCTCCGGCGCCACCGGCAACGTGACGGGCCCGCACCTCCACTTCGAGGCCCGCACCAGCCCCGACTACGGCTCGGACATCGACCCGGTCGCGTACCTGCGTCAGCACGGCGTGAACGTCTGACCCGGCCCGACCCACGGCGCGTCCGACGAAAGCCCCGGCTCACCGAGCCGGGGCTTTCGCGTGTCCGCAGATATCGGCTGTCCAAAAAATATCCCCGGATTCCGTCCCCTCGTCGGAAATTCAAGCACGGTGGAATAGAGTCGAAGGACAAGTGCTCCGGCCGCGTGTCATGCGCGCTTGCACGGGCGTCATTCGACCGCGTTTCGCGGGGATCAAGGCGGAGGTCGAACCATGCGCATTCCCGCGCACTCGGTATGCACGGCGATCCGCGACGACATCGTCGCCGGGGTCTACGAGCGCGGCGCGCGGCTCACCGAAGAGCTGCTCGCGCGTCGCTACGGGGTCTCGCGCGTGCCCGTCCGCGAGGCGCTGCGCACCCTGGAGGCGGAGGGGTTCGTCGTCACGCGCAGGCACGCGGGCGCGTGCGTGGCCGAGCCCACCGAGCGGGAGGCGGCCGACCTCCTGGAGATCCGGATGCTGCTCGAACCGATGGCCGCGGCCCGCGCCGCACAGCGCCGCTCGGAGGCCCACCTCAAGGTGCTGCGCGGGCTCGTGAGGCTGGGTCAGGAGCGCGCGAGGCGAGGTCAGGGCGAGGATCTGCGCTCCCTGGGCGGCTGGTTCCACGAGACGCTCACCCAGGCGTCCGGCAGCCCCGGCCTGATCACCCTGCTCACCCAGCTCCGCCACAAGATCGCCTGGATGTACGCCGTGGAGAGCCCCGCCCGCCCGGTCGAGTCCTGGGCCGAGCACGGCGCCATCGTGGACGCGGTGGCGCGCGGCGACGTCGAGCGCGCCCGCGCCCTGGCGACCCTGCACACCGAGCGCGCCGCGGCCGCCCACCGCCTGCGCGTCCCGCGCGCGGGAGAGCGTGTGAGGAGTTCGCAACACGCAGTCAACACGGTGGGGCACCAGCTTTAACAACGGCGCCGTATACAAAGAAGTGCGCAATTCTCGGCGCGCGCCGAAACGGCTGAAATGGCCGGACGGGCTTGCGTGAATTCCTGTCGCGTAATCCGCGCTGCGCGCCGCGCAATTCGTGCTGCGTGCCGCGGAATTCGTGCCGTATTTCCGGGAACGAAAAAGCCGCGCGCCCCAAAGGGGACGCGCGGCTCTGCCGTACTGCTTCGTCTGTGCGTCAGACGGTCTCGGGAAGCTCCTCGAGGCCCTCGGCGACCAGCTTCGCCAGCCGGTCGAGCGCGGCGTCCGCGCCCTCGGCGTCGGAGGCCAGCACGATCTCCTCGCCGCCCTGCGCGCCCAGGCCGAGCACGGCCAGCATGGAGGCGGCGTTGACGGGGTTGCCGTCGGCCTTGGCGATCGTCACGGGAACGCCGGCCGCCGTGGCAGCGCGGACGAAGATGGAAGCGGGGCGGGCGTGGAGGCCCTCGGCCCAGCCGACGTTGACGCGGCGCTCAGCCATGTGATGCTGCCCTTCAGGTGACTCACGGTTGTCTAGACCAGTGTTCCATATCGGGGGCGGTGCGTGACGCGGACCCAGGTCCTCGCCCGCACAGCCCTTCGGTCCTCCATAGAGTGCCTTCCGGGCGTACCGGCCGCGACCCGTACGACGGGACGCCTTCTGTCGGTGGCCGGCCCTACTCTTGCGACATGGAGACTCCGTCGGACCGCCATGCGTACCCCGCCCACTGGGAGGCCGACGTAGTGCTGCGCGACGGCGGCACCGCGCGGATCAGGCCCATCACCACCGCGGACGCCGAGCACCTGACCAGTTTCTACGAACAGGTCTCGGACGAGTCGAAGTACTACCGGTTCTTCGCGCCCTACCCGCGGCTGTCCGCCAAGGACGTGCACCGCTTCACCCATCACGACTACGTGGACCGGGTCGGCCTCGCCGCGACCGTGGGCGGCGAGTTCATCGCCACGGTGCGCTACGACCGGATCAACGAGCACGGCATGCCCGCGACCGCGCCCGCCGACGAGGCGGAGGTCGCCTTCCTCGTGCAGGACGCCCACCAGGGCCGCGGCGTCGCCTCCGCCCTCCTGGAGCACATCGCGGCCGTCGCGCGGGAGCGCGGCATCCGCCGCTTCGCCGCCGAGGTGCTCCCCGCCAACACCAAGATGATCAAGGTGTTCCGGGACGCCGGATACACGCAGAAGCGCAGTTTCGAGGACGGCGTCGTCCGCCTGGAGTTCGACATCGAACCCACCGAGGCCTCCCTCGCGGTGCAGCACGCGCGCGAGCAGCGCGCGGAGGCCCGCTCGGTGCAGCGCCTGCTCGCCCCGGGCTCCGTCGCCGTGATCGGCGTCGGGCGGGCGCCCGGGGGAGTGGGCCGCAGCGTTCTCGACAACCTCAGGGACGCGGGCTTCACCGGCCGCCTCTACGCGGTCAACCAGGCGTTCGAGGACGACCTCACCGAGATCGACGGCGTGCCCGCCCACCGCTCCGTACGCGACATCGACGCGGCCGAGCCCGTCGACCTGGCCGTCGTCGCCGTCCCCGCCCCCGACGTCCCCGAGGTCGTCGCCGAGTGCGGCGAGCGCGGCGTCCAGGGCCTCGTCGTGGTCTCCGCCGGATACGCGGAGACGGGCGCCGAGGGCCGCGAGCGCCAGCGCGCCCTGGTCCGCCAGGCCCGCAGTTACGGCATGCGCATCGTGGGACCGAACGCGTTCGGGATCGTCAACACCTCCCCGGACGTCCGGCTCAACGCGTCGCTCGCCCCCGAGATGCCGCGCCCCGGCCGCATCGGCCTGTTCGCCCAGTCCGGCGCCATCGGCATCGCCCTCCTGTCCCGCCTGCACCGCAGGGGCGGCGGCGTCACCGGCGCCAGCGGCGTCTCCACGTTCGTCTCCGCGGGCAACCGCGCGGACGTCTCCGGGAACGACGTGCTCCAGTACTGGTACGACGACGCGGACACCGACGTCGCGCTCATGTACCTCGAATCGATCGGCAACCCGCGCAAGTTCACCCGCCTCGCCCGCCGCACCGCCGCCGCCAAGCCCCTGGTCGTCGTCCAGGGAGCCCGGCACAGCGGCATCGCACCCACCGGGCACGCCGTGCGGGCCACCCGCCTCCCGTACGCCACCGTCTCCGCGCTGCTCCGGCAGGCGGGCGTCATCCGGGTCGACACGATCACCGAACTCGTCGACACCGGACTCCTGTTGGCCCGTCAGCCGCTCCCCGAGGGGCCGCGTGTCGCCATCCTCGGCAACTCGGAGTCGCTCGGTCTCCTCACCTACGACGTGTGCCTCTCCGAAGGGCTGCGCCCCAAGCCGCCCCAGGACCTCACGACGGCCGCCTCCGCCGCCGACTTCCGGGCCGCCCTGGAGCAGGCACTGGCCGACGAGAAGACGGACGCCGTCGTCGTCACCGCCATACCGGCCGTCGGCGAGAGCCCCTCCGAGGACGCGGAGCTCGCGGCCGCCCTGAGCGCCGCCGCGGCCACCGGCCCCACGAAGCCGGTACTCGTCGTCCACGTCGAACTCGGCGGCCTCGCCGAAGCCCTCTCCGCCGCCGCCAGCACGGGGCCCAACGCACCGCGGCAGCGCACCACGCCCGAGACGGCCACCGAGGACGCGCCGCTGCTCGCCCAGCCGGAGCTCGCCCCGCGCCTCATCCCCGCCTACCCGGCAGCCGAGCGCGCCGTCCGCGCGCTCTCCCAGGCGGCCAGGTACGCGCAATGGCGACGCGACGCCGCCGAGCCCGGCAAGGTGCCCGAGCACGACTCCGTCGACGAGCAGGGCGCCGCCGACCTCATCGCGGAACTGCTCGCCAAGGACAGCGACCCCAAGGGCACCGACCTCGCCCCGGAGGACGCCCAGGCGCTGCTGTCCCGCTACGGCATCGACGTACGGCGCACGCTGCCCGCGCGCGACCCGGACGAGGCCGCGCAGGCCGCGCGCACCCTCGGCTACCCGGTTGCCCTGAAGACGACGGCCCCGCACCTGCGGCACCGCCCCGACCTCGGCGGCGTACGCCTGGACATCTCCAGCGAGCCGGAGCTGCGGCGCGCCTACGAGGACCTGACCGAGCGGCTCGGCAAGCCCGCCGAGCTGCGTCCCGTGGTGCAGGCGATGGCACCGCGCGGCGTCGACACCGTCGTCCGGGCCGTCATAGACCCGGCCGCGGGCGCCGTGCTCTCCTTCGGCCTCGCCGGCGCCGCCTCCGAACTGCTCGGGGACACCGCGCACCGGCTGATCCCGGTGACCGACAAGGACGCGCAGGCGGTCGTCCGGTCGATCAAGACGTCTCCGATCCTGTTCGGCTGGCGCGGCGCCGCCCCCGTGGACACTCCGGCGCTCGAGGAACTGCTCCAGCGGGTGTCACGCCTGGTCGACGACCACCCCGAGGTCGTCGGCGTCTCCCTGGAACCCGTCGTGGTGGCCGAGCGCGGGCTCACCGTTCTGGGCGCCTCCGTCCGGCTCGCGCCGCCGCCCGCGCGCGACGACCTCGGCCCCCGCACCCTGCCCGTCGCGTACTGAGATCGGCACGTGACGAGCCCTCACGGAGAGTTATCCACAGGGGCACCGGCAGTCTCTTTTCGGGCCTTAGGATGGACCCCATGGCCAAGACCAGTACGACGACCCAAGGGCTGCGAGCGGCGATCGAGCGCAGCGGCTACTACCCGGCTCTCGTGGCCGAGGCGGTGGAGGCCGCGGTCGGCGGCGAGCCGATCTCGTCGTATCTGGTGCACCAGGAGACCACGTTCGACGCGAACGAGGTGCGCAGGCACGTCACCGTCCTGGTCCTGACCGACAGCCGCTTCATCGTCAGCCACACCGACGAGCAGGCCGCCGACAGCACGTCCCCGACGCCGTACGCGACGACGTCCACGGAGTCCGTGCAGATCGGCCGGATCTCGTCGGTCGTGCTCAGCCGCGTCGTGGCGAACCCGGAGAAGTACGTGCCGGGCTCGCTGCCCCGCGAGGTCGTCCTCACCATCGGCTGGGGCGCCGTCTCCCGCATCGACCTGGAGCCCGCCTCCTGCGGCGACCCCAACTGCGAGGCGGACCACGGATACACGGGCAACACGACGGCGGACGACCTGAGCCTGCGCGTCAGCGAGGCCGGGGACGGCCCGGAGACCGTGCGCCAGGCCCTCACCTTCTCGCAGTCCCTCTCCGAGGCCATCGCGGACGCGGGCCGCCGATGACGCAGGCCGCCTGGGACGACGTAGAGCCGCTGCCCGTCCACTCCGCTCCCGTCCCGGCGTACGGCACCGGATCCCTCGCCGACCTGCTGCCCACCCTCGGCGCGCACCTGGGCCTGCCCGGCTGCGACGCCACGATCCCGGAGCTCCAGCCGGTCGACCGCGCCTGCATGTTCCTGATCGACGGCCTCGGCTGGGAGCAGCTGAAGGCACACCCGGACGAGGCCCCGTTCCTCAGCTCGCTCATATCGTCCTCGCGCGGCGGCACCGGCCGCCCGATCACCGCGGGCTACCCGGCGACGACCGCGACGTCCCTCGCCTCCGTGGGCACGGGACTGCCGCCCGGCGCGCACGGCCTGCCCGGGTACACGGTGCGCAACCCCGAGACCGGCGAGCTGATGAACCAGCTCCGCTGGAACCCCTGGACCCCGCCGCAGGTCTGGCAGCCGTATCCGACGATCTTCCAGCGCGCGCACGAGGCGGGCGTCCACACGGCGCAGGTGTCCGCGCCGCACTTCGAGACGACGCCGCTCACCAAGATCGCCCTCAGTGGTGGCACGTTCTACGGCCGCCTCTCCGGCGAGGACCGCATGGACCTGGCCGCCGAGCAACTGGCGGCGGGCGACCGCTCGTTGGTCTACACGTACTACAGCGAGGTCGACGGCAAGGGGCACCGCTTCGGTGTCGACTCCGACCCCTGGCGCGGCCAGCTCATGTACGTCGACCGCCTCGCGCAGCGCCTCGCCGAGCAACTGCCGCCGCGCAGCGCCCTGTACGTCACCGCCGACCACGGCATGGTCGACATCGCCTTCGACGAGCAGACCCGCATCGATTTCGACGAGGACTGGGAACTGGGCGCGGGCGTCGCCCTGTTGGGCGGCGAGGGCCGCGCCCGCCATGTGTACGCCGTGCCGGGCGCCGCGGCCGACGTGCTCGCCGTCTGGCGCGACGTGCTCGGCGAGCAGTTCTGGGTCGCGTCGCGCGACGAGGCGATCGCCGCCGGCTGGTTCGGCCCCCAGGTGGACCAGCGGGTGTACGACCGCCTCGGCGACGTCATCGCCGCGGCCCGTGACGACGTGCTGCTCATCGCCTCGCGCAGCGAGCCGAAGGAATCCCTGATGGTCGGCAACCACGGCTCGATGACCCCGGCCGAGCAGCTCGTGCCGCTGCTGGAAGTCCGGACCCCCTGACCCGCGCCGTCCTTCCTCGTCGGCAACCCCCTCACGCAACGCGAAAGGTGCTCAACCTCCCATGCCCGAGCTGGTGTTCTTCTCCGGAACGATGGACTGTGGGAAGTCGACCCTCGCGCTCCAGATCGAGCACAACCGCTCGGCACGCGGCCTCCAGGGCCTGATCTTCACCCGCGACGACCGGGCGGGCGAGGGCAAGCTCTCCTCCCGCCTCGGCCTCGTCACGGACGCCGTGGAGGTCGCCGACGACCTGGACATCTACGCGTACGTGGTGGAGCACCTCTCGCAGGGCGGCAAGGTGGACTACGTGATCGCCGACGAGGCGCAGTTCCTGGCGCCCGAACAGATCGACCAGCTCGCCCGCGTCGTCGACGAACTGGAGCTCGACGTCTTCGCGTTCGGCATCACGACGGACTTCCGCTCCAAGCTGTTCCCCGGCTCGCAGCGCCTGGTCGAACTCGCGGACCGCGTCGAGGTGTTGCAGGTCGAGGCGCTGTGCTGGTGTGGCGCCCGCGCCACGCACAACGCCCGCACGGTCAACGGCGCGATGGTCGTCGAGGGCGCCCAGGTCGTCGTCGGCGACGTGAACCGCTCGGCGGACGAGATCGGCTACGAGGTGCTGTGCCGCCGCCACCACAGCCGCCGGATGACGAGCGCCACGGCGCACGCCGCGCAGCTCTCCCCGGACGTCCTGCCGGTCGGGCCGGCCTGAGTCGGCGCCGGGCCCGCACCCCCGGCGAAATCCTTCAAAGGCCCTGGGAGACCTCAGGACCGACCAGGGCGAACTCCGCCCCCTCCAGGTCCGCCACCGTGGCCACGCGGCCGTGTGTGCCCTCGCGCGCGGGCGACACCACGTGCCCGCCCAGGTCGGCGACGCGCTCCACCGCCTCGTCGAGGTCGGCGACCCGGAAGTACGTCATCCAGTGCGGGCCCCGGTCGCGCGGGAGCGCGTGTCCGACGCCGTGCACGGACGCCACCGGGGTGCCCTCCAAGTGCAGCGTCAGGAAGTCGAAGTCGGCGGAGACGACGGCCTCTTCGGTGTAGCCGAAGACCGCCTGGTAGAACTTCGCGACGCTCGCGGTCTCCCGCGTCACCAGCTCGTTCCACGCCATCGCGCCCGGCACGCCCGTCACCGCCGTGCCCACGTGCCCGGCCGCCTGCCAGAGGCCGAACACCGCGCCCCCCGGATCGGATCCGATCGCCATCCGGCCGGCCTCCCCGGCGTCCAGCGGGCCCACGCCCACCGTGCCGCCGCAGTGCCGCACCGTCTCGGCCGTCGCGTCCACGTCGTCCGAGGCCATGTACGGGGTCCAGGCGATCGGCAGCTGACGGTCGGGCGGCAGCTGGCCGATCCCGGCGACCTCCTTGCCGTCCAGCAGCGCCCGCACATAGGGGCCGAGCTGCTGCGGCCCGGGCCTGAACTCCCAGCCGAACAACGCCCCGTAGAACTCCTGGGTCGCGTCCATGCCGTGCACCATCAGGCTCACCCAGCAAGGGGTGCCGGGTGCGCGCCGGGCTGCTGCCTCGGTCATCGTCACTCTCTCCTCGAAACGGAACCCTCGGGCCCTCGGCTCGGGATCCCACAGTCGCGTGTCGCCCGTGCTGATGGTGGCACTCGGTGCCGCGCGGCGCTCCTCGGCCGCGCCGAACCGACGGGCTCCTTGCCGAGGATGCCCGAAAAGGTGTTTCGCATACGTTTCGGCGCCAAGCCCCGCCCTTGTCCGGACGTTCGACGCTCGGTAGTCGATCGAGCACGCTATACGACCAGGGGCGCGCGGGCCAGAGCATGAGCAAGGATGGGCCCATGAATGCCATCATCTCCGCAACCGAACTCGCGAGCGAGTTGACGGGGGAGCGGCCTCCCGTCCTGCTCGACGTCCGCTGGCAGCTCAGCCTCGCCAAGTCCGCCGGAGCGCCCGCGTTCGACGGCCCCGCCGAGTACGCGGCGGGACACATTCCGGGCGCGGTCTACGTCGACCTCGACACCGAACTCGCAGGTCACGCGGGCCCGGGCGAGGGGCGGCACCCGCTGCCCGACCTGGCGGACTTCGGCGCCGCGATGCGCGCTGCCGGCGTCTCGGCGGACCGCGACGTCGTGGTGTACGACGGCGGGCAGGGCTGGGCCGCGGCGCGCGCCTGGTGGCTGTTGCGCTGGACGGGTCACCCGTCCGTGCGAGTTCTCGACGGCGGGCTTGCCGCGTGGGACGGACCGCTGGAGACCGAGACCCCGGAAGGCCGGCTCGGCACCTTCGAACCTGCACCCGGTGCCACCGGTCTGCTGGACGCGGACGCCGCCGCGGAGCTGGCCCGTACCGGACTGCTCCTCGACGCCCGCGCCGCCGAGCGCTACCGCGGTGACGTGGAGCCCATCGACCGGGTCGGCGGCCACATCCCGGGCGCGGTGTCCGCGCCGACCACGGAGAACGTCGGCGAGGACGGCCGGTTCCGCCCGGCCGCCGAGCTCGCGGACCGCTTCAAGTCCCTTGGCGCGACCGGTGATCGCGGACAGGTCGGCGTCTACTGCGGCTCGGGCGTGTCGGCCGCGCACGAGATCCTGGCGCTCGCCGTGGCGGGCATCGACGCACAGCTGTACGTCGGTTCGTGGTCCCAGTGGTCCGCCGACGAGTCGCGCCCGGTCGCCACGGGCCCCGACCCGCAGTAACAGGCCGCCACAAGCCGCCCGTACGGGAAAGGGGCCCGCGCCGACTGAACGGCGTGGGCCCCTTCCTCGTACAAGAGGTGGGTTACTCGTACAACAGGTGGGCTACTCCTGCTTCTTGCGGCGCGTGCCGAACACGATCTCGTCCCAGCTCGGCACGGCCGCACGGCGGCCGGGGCGCACCCCGTCGGCCTCCGCCTGGCGGTCGGTGGTGCCGGTGAGGCGGTCGCGGTGGCCGGCGACGGAGCGCGGCATCAGGATGTCCGCGTACGCCGATCCGGCACCGGCCGACGCGGCGGGCGCCGGCGGCTCCTCCACCTCGGCGGCCGCGGGCGGCTCGGGCTCCTCCTGCGGCGGCTCGGGCGCCACGGCGGGGCGCTCGGGCACGGCGGAGGGGCGCTCGGGCACCGCGAGGTCCCCGCGGTAGCTGGGCACGGCCTCCAGGAGGCTGGTCAGCGAGTCGCGCTCCGGCGACGCCGAGGAGGCGATCGCGGGCAGCTCCGTCTCCTCGGGCTCCGGCTCCGCGGGCGGCGTCGGACGCTCGAGCTGGCGGTCCAGGGCACGGTCGAGCGGGCGGTCCCGGGGGAGCCGCGCGATCCGCGGCACGAACGGGAACGTGGGTTCGGGCGTGCCGATGTCGTCGGACTCGCCGATCAGCGAGCGCGCCTCGTCGTCCACGGCCTGGACGAGCCTGCGGGGCGGGTCGTACGTCCAGCTCGCCGAGTGCGGTTCGCCCGCGACCCGGTAGACGAGGAGGACTTCCCAGGTGCCGTCGTCCCGGCGCCAGGAGTCCCACTGGACGGTGTCCTTGTCGGTGCCGCGCATCAGGAGGCGCTCCTGTACCGCCTCGCCGAGCTGGGGTCCGGCGTTCTCGCCGGGGCGGCGCACGGGAGTCTTCCTGGCGCGCTCGGCCATGAACGCGCGCTCCGCGAGCACGGGGCCCTCGAAACGGCGCACCCGGTCGACCGGGATGCCGGCGAACTGGGCGACCTCTTCCGCGGTCGCGCCGGCCCGTATACGCGCTTGGATGTCGCGCGGGCGGAGGTGGCTCTCCACCTCGATCTCGATCTGGCCGAGGCGCGGACGGTCGCCGCGTACGGCGGCCCGGAGGCGCTCGTCGATCGGCAGCGTGTACTCCGTGCTGTCCGCAGCCTTCAGCACCAGCCGTGTGCCGTCGTTAGAGACGGCCACGACACGCAGTTCGGGCATGGGGACCTCCCGGGTGGTGCCTGCCGACGTCACGTGCGTCGCTGCTTCCGCTAGTCGAGTGTGGCCTGCCCGGGTGCAGCCTGCCACAACCTTGCCGAGTTGCCCGGCGTGTCGGGCATGGGCCCTGGATCGCCGTTATGGCACGGTTACCTATTCGCAACGCTAAGTGACGGACTCCGTCACCCTGTGCAGCGAACCCCCTCCCCGCGGTCCTGGCAGGACCCGAGCACCCTGGCGGGAGACCGGACCCAGGGCTCGCAACAGTACTCCATTCGGGCCACTTGCGTGGATCGGCACGCCGCCGAAGTTCTGCCGGGGGGCGGTAGTTGAGGCCGGGAGCTCCCGAACGTGGCGCGGAATGTGCGGGCCTCGCGTGTTCTGCTTCACGAAATCTGCAGAACCGGAACTGGTTCCTCCCTCGAAACGTCCTTTCTCGTGCGACCCAAGGAGTTCGCTTACTCTTGGGGGCTTCGCTATGGCATGGGTGGTTTTGTCGAGAAAGGCAGGCTAGGTCTGAGCATGGGCAAGAGGCCGGAGATCCCCGAGGACATATCCGATGACGCGGGGGAGAAGTCCAAGGAGAAACGGCTGGATCTGAGCGTGCCTCAGGTGGCGGGCAGTGCGGTCGCCGCCGTGGTGGCCGCCAAGCTCGCCTCCGGCCTCGGCGTCTACGGGACGATCCTCGGCGCCGGCGTGGTCAGCGCCCTCGCCACCTGCGGAGGCACGCTCTTCCAGCACTTCTTCCGGCGCACCGGCGAGCAGATACGCGACGTCCGGGTGCCCAAGCCCAAGACCCGGCGCGTCCCGGTGACGGCGCAGGGCACCCCGGTGCCCCGTACGTTCCGCTCGGACTCCTCGATGGACGCCACGCGCGCGATGGCCACGGGGGACGAGCCGCCCGCCGCGCGGCCCGCCATGACGGCGCTGCCGACCACGACCACGTGGGGGATGCCGTCCGCGTCCGCCGCCGACGCCGCGGAGACCACCGCGCTGCCGCAGGTCTCCGCCACCGACGGGACGCAGCTCCTCGACACCGGCGCGGTGGCGGACCTGCTGCCCGACGAGGACGCGGAGGGCGCCGCGGACGCCGACAAGACGCAGCTGCTCAGGGCGGACGCGGTCGACCAGGCCACGCAACTGCTCAGGCCCGAGGCGGCCGACCAGGCCACGCGCGTGCTGCGGGTCACGGACGGCGGACCGGGCACCGACGGCCCCGACGACGTGGACCTCGGTGACGAGTTCACCGAGGGCACCGTGCACCGCTCCCGCGTCAAGAGCTGGAAGCGGCCGCTGATCGCCGCGGCGCTCGTCTTCGGCGTCACCATGTGCGGCATCACCACGTACGAACTGGTGTCGGGCCACACCTTCGGTGGCAGCGGCGGTGGCACCACCATCGGCGACGCCTTCAAGGGCCGGAGCTCGACGTCCGACAGCGGGCCCACCCCGGACACCTCGCAGACCCCGTCCGACACCAGCAGCACCGGCTCGGACTCCGGCACCCAGCAGAACGACGGCTCGGCCACCACCGACCCGGGCTCCAGTGCCACGCCCTCGACCGGTGCCACGGACGGCTCCGGGACGGGCTCGGGATCGGACTCCGGTTCGGAGAGCGGATCCTCGGACTCGGGCTCCGACTCGGGTTCCGGCTCCGGCTCGGACTCCGGTTCGGACAGCGGGTCGTCCGACTCCGGCTCCGACTCGGGCTCGGACAGCGGATCCGACTCCGGTTCGGACAGCGGCGCCACCCCCAGCCCCGCGCCCACCCAGGGCTCGACCACCCAGCCGCAGGCCGGGTGACCGGTTCGAGGATCAGTCGCCGAGGACCCGCCGCAGATAGGCATTGCCGAACACGCGGTCCGGGTCCAGGCGGTCGCGCAGCGCCGTGAACTCGCCGAAGCGCGGGTACGCGCGCGCGAAGTACTCGGCGTCGCGCGTGTGCATCTTGCCCCAGTGGGGGCGGCCCTCATGGGCGGTGAAGATCTGCTCGGCCGCTGTGAAGTACCGGTGGTAGGGCGTGCCCTTGTACATGTGCACGGCGACATAGGCGGTGTCGCGGTCGGACGCCGTGGACAGCGCGATGTCGTCGGCCGGGGCGGTGCGGACCTCGACGGGGAAGCTGATCCGCAGACGTGACCGGTCAACCATGGACTTCAACTCGCGCAACGTGTCCACCAGGGCCGCGCGCGGAACCGCGTACTCCATCTCCACGAAACGCACCCGGCGCGGCGATGTGAAGACCTTGTAGGGGATGTCCGTGTACGTACGGGAGGACAGCGCCCTGCTGGAGACCTTGGCGATCGACGGGATCGTGGCGGGCACGGCGCGGCCGATGGTGTTGACCACCTGGAACAGGCCGTTGGAGAGCAGCTCGTCCTCGACGAAGCCGCTGAGCTTCGAGACCGGGGCCTCCGGGCCCGCGCTGCGGTTGTTGCGCTTGGTGTTGCAGTTGCCCGTGTGCGGGAACCAGTAGAACTCGAAGTGCTCGTTCTCGGCGTGCAGCTCGTCGAAGTCCGTGAGCACCCGGTCGAGGCTCATCGGCTCCTCGCGCGCGGAGAGCAGGAAGATCGGCTCCACGGCGAAGGTGATCGCCGTGACGATGCCGAGGGCGCCGATGCCGATCCGGGCGGCGGCGAAGACCTCGGGGTTCTCCTTCTCGGAACAGGTGAGGAGCTCACCGCTCGCGGTGACCAGCTCGAGGCCCTTGATCTGCGCGGCGATCGACGCGGAGTCGCGGCCCGTGCCGTGCGTGCCGGTGCTGGTGGCGCCGGAGACGGTCTGCTCCATGATGTCGCCCATGTTCGTGAGCGACAGGCCCTCGCGGGCCAGGGCCATGTTGAGTCGCTTGAGCGGTGTACCGGCCTCGACCGTGACGGTCCCGTTCTCCCGGTCAATGCTGCGTATGCCGGTCAACAGTTGAGGGCGTATCAAGACGCCGTCCGTCGCGGCCGCCGCGGTGAAGGAGTGGCCCGAGCCGACGGCCTTCACCTTCAGGCCGTCCTCCGCCGCGGCGCGCACCGCCGCGGTCAGCTCCTCGACGGAGGCCGGGGCCACTTCGCGTACGGGGCGTGAGGTGACGTTCCCCGCCCAGTTACGCCAGGCTTGGCTGTTCGTCCGGCTGCCCGTCTGCGTGCCCGGCGTGCCCCTCAGTGCCCTGCTCATCGGTGCTTCCTCCCCGCTGCGGAACCGGCCGCTTCAGCCGGCGGTAGCCCAGGAGCCCCACGAGGACCGCGACGCCGCCGGAGACTCCCGGCACCGCGTACCCGGCGTCCGCACCGGCCGCGTCGATCACCCAGCCGGCCACGGAGGAACCGAGCGCGACGCCGACCGAGAGTCCGGTGCTCACCCAGGTCATGCCCTCGGTCAGCTTCGCGCGAGGTACGTGCTGCTCGACGAGGGCCATCGTCGTGATCATCGTCGGTGCGACGGACAGGCCCGCGACGAAGAGCGCCACGGCCAGGAGTGGCAGGTTCCCGACCAGTTGGAGGGGGATCATACTCACGGCCATCGTGACGACACCCACCAGCCACCTGGGGGCGGGCGCCCCCTTGAAGTGCAGCAGGCCGAACAGGGCACCGGCGAGGCAGGAGCCCGCCGCGTACACGGCGAGCACCACGCTGGCCGACGACTTGTGCCCGAGGTCCTCGGCGAAGGCCACGGTGACCACGTCGATCGACCCGAAGATCGCGCCCGTCGCGACGAAGGTCGCCACCAGGACCTGCAAGCCGCCCGCGCGGAGCGCCGATCCGGGGCTGTGCTGCTCACGCGGGTGCGGCACCGGCTCGGTGGCCCGCTGCGAGGTCAGCCAGAAGACGCCGACCGCGAGGAAACAGCCCGCCAGAAGGGGACCCGCCTCCGGGAACCACACCGTGGACAGGCCGATCGAGATGATCGGCCCGAACACGAAGCACACCTCGTCCAGGACCGACTCGAAGGAGTACGCGGTGTGCAGCTGCCGCGGCACGCTCCCGTAGAGGGCCGCCCAGCGCGCCCGGATCATCGATCCCACGCTCGGCACACAGCCCACGAGGGCGGCGCAGGCGAAGAGGGTCCAGTCCGGCGCCTCGTACTTGGCGCACAGCAGGAGCCCGGCGACCGCGACGAGCGAGACCAGCGTGGCCGGGCGGAGCACACGCCGCTGGCCGTGCCGGTCGACGAGCCGGGAGATCTGGGGGCCGATCAGCGCGGCGGAGAGCGCCACCGTCGCGGACAGGGCGCCGGCAAGCCCGTAGCGCCCGGTCAGCTGGGAGACCATCGTGACGATGCCGATGCCCATCATCGACAGCGGCATACGGCCGAGCAGCCCCGCCGCGGAGAAACTCTTGGTTCCGGGCAGGGCGAAGATGGCGCGATAGGGACTGGGCAACTCGACTCCGGTAAGGCGTAAAAGCGGTCGATACAGCTTACGCGCGCCGCGACGCGGGGACACGCGGTTTTCCGCCTGTCAGTGCCGGGTGGCAGGATCGAAGTCATGCCAGACGCGCACGCTGCCAGCCCCGACGCCCGCCCCTACGACGCCCTGCTGCTGCTCTCGTTCGGCGGCCCCGAAGGCCCCGACGACGTCGTCCCGTTCCTGGAGAACGTGACGCGCGGCCGGGGCATCCCCAAGGAGCGGCTCAAGGAGGTCGGGCAGCACTACTTCCTGTTCGGCGGGGTCAGCCCCATCAACGACCAGAACAGGGCGCTGCTCGACGCCCTGCGCAAGGACTTCGCCGACCACGGCCTGGAGCTGCCGGTCTACTGGGGCAACCGGAACTGGGCGCCGTACCTGACGGACACCCTGCGCGAGATGGTCACCGACGGCCACCGCCGCGTCCTCGTCCTCGCCACCAGCGCCTACGCCTCGTACTCGGGCTGCCGCCAGTACCGCGAGAACCTCGCGGACGCGCTCGCGACCCTGGAGGCAGAGGGCCTGGAGCTGCCGAAGATCGACAAGCTGCGGCACTACTTCAACCACCCCGGCTTCGTTCGCCCCATGATCGACGGCGTCCTGAAGTCCCTCGCCGACCTTCCCGAGGACGTCAGGGACGGCGCGCACATCGCGTTCACCACGCACTCCATCCCGACCGCGGCGGCCGACACCTCCGGGCGCACCGAGGAGCACGGCGACGGCGGCGCGTACGTGAAGCAGCACCTGGACGTCGCGCGGCTCATCGCGGACGCGGTGCGCGAGGAGACCGGCGTCGACCACCCCTGGCAGCTCGTCTACCAGTCGCGCTCCGGCGCCCCGCACATCCCGTGGCTCGAGCCCGACATCTGCGACCACCTGGAGGAGCGCCACGCGGCGGGCGTCCCGGCCGTCGTCATGGCGCCCATCGGCTTTGTCTCGGACCACATGGAGGTCCTCTACGACCTCGACACCGAGGCCGAGGCTAAGGCCGCGGAGCTGGGCCTGCCGGTGCGCCGCTCCGCCACCGTCGGAGCCGACCCCCGCTTCGCCGCCGCCGTACGGGAGTTGACCCTGGAGCGGGCCGCCACCGAGCGGGACGAGGCCGTCACGCCCTGCGCCCTGGGCGCGCTCGGCGCGAGCCACGACCTGTGCCCCGTGGGCTGCTGCCCCGCCCGCACCCCCAAGCCCGCTGCGGCCGGCGCCGACAGCCCGTACGCGTAAGGACAGTCACGTGACCGACCCCAAGGCCCCTGAGGCCTCCATGGCCGCCCCCGCCGCCGACGAGCTCGCGTCCCTCAAGGCGGAGCTGCTCGAGGTCGCCCTGGAGGCGGCCGGCCGAGCCGGTGTGTTCCTGCGCGACGGCAGGCCCGAGGACCTCGGCGTCGCCGCCACCAAGACGAGCGCCGTCGACGTCGTCACCGAGATGGACATCGCGTCCGAGAAGCTGATCACGGACTACCTGGCCGAGCGCCGCCCCGACGACGGGGTGCTCGGCGAGGAGGGCGCCTCCAGCGAGGGCACCAGCGGCGTCCAGTGGGTGATCGACCCCATCGACGGCACCGTCAACTACCTGTACGGGCGCCCCGAGTGGTCCGTCTCCATCGCGGCCCGCAAGGACGGCGAGACGATCGTCGGCGTCGTCGCCGCCCCGATGCGCGGCGAGACCTACCGGGCGGTCCTCGGCGGGGGCGCGTTCGTGAACGACAGGCCCGCGCGCACGCGCGTGGCGCCGCCTCTCGAACAGGCCCTGGTCGGCACCGGATTCGGCTACCTGGAGGCGCGCCGCGCCCGCCAGGCCGAGGTGCTGGGCAAGCTGGTGCCGCGCGTGCGCGACATCCGGCGCGGCGGCTCTGCCGCGATCGACCTGTGCGACGTGGCGGTCGGCCGCCTCGACGCCTACTACGAACGCGGCCTGAACCCCTGGGACTTCGCGGCGGGCGACCTCATCGCGCGCGAGGCGGGCGCCCGTACCGGCGGCCGCCCCGGAGAGGCGCTCTCGCCGGAGCTGACGGTCGCGGCGCCTCCCGGCGTCTTCGAGCCGCTCCAGAACTGGCTGGAAGAGCTCGGCGCCTGGCACGACTGACCGTTCCGCCTCCCGGCACGCAACGGCACAGCGGCACTGCACGCGCGAGCGCGTACGGGGCCGAGCACACACGAAAGGGCCCCGGCGCCCGCCTGGATCGAACCAGGCGCCGGGGCCCTCTGCGCGCGTGCGTCAGACGCTCGAGGCGTGAACCTCCACGCCGTGCTCGGCGGCCAGGCGGCGGAGGTCGTCCAGCTCGCCCTGCTCGACCTCTGCGAGGAAGTCGTCACCGGTCTCGCGCGCCCGCGTCAGGTCGGTCTCGGCCGCCCTAATGCGCTGCAGAAGTCCTGCCGTGAATGCGTCCATGGTTGCGCCCCCTCGTCCTGGGTCGTGGGTCGGTGGCACGGGGGTGTGCCCTAGGAAGGGTCGATCACGTCCCGAGTCGCCCCTGGCGGGTGTGCGGTCTCGACAGCGGCTCGTGGCATGCCACATACAAAGCGTGATCGCGGGTGTAAAGCCGTCCTCCCCAAGCTCCGTTCCGCAGAAACCTCAACCCACGCAGAAAATCCCGCATTCCCCGGACGCCCGACCGTCTTACAGCCGGTTTATGGCCGAAAGGGGCAGGATGGGGAGCACACCCAGAAGACCGGACCCGCCCGTGTGCCCGAGAAACGCGCCGGCGGGCGACCAGAGGAAGGACAAGCGACGTGCGCGTACTCGTCGTCGAGGACGAGCAGCTGCTCGCCGATGCGGTGGCCACCGGACTCCGCCGGGAGGCCATGGCCGTCGACGTCGTGTACGACGGTGCGGCCGCCCTGGAGCGCATCGGCGTCAACGACTACGACGTGGTCGTCCTCGACCGCGACCTCCCGCTCGTGCACGGCGACGACGTCGCCCGCAAGCTCGTCGAGCTGGGCATGCCCACCCGCATCCTGATGCTGACCGCCTCCGGCGACGTCAGCGACCGGGTGGAGGGACTGGAGATCGGGGCGGACGACTATCTGCCCAAGCCCTTCGCGTTCAGCGAGCTGACGGCCCGCGTACGGGCCCTCGGGCGGCGTACGAGCATGCCGCTGCCGCCCGTCCTGGAGCGCGCGGGGATCAAGCTCGACCCGAACCGCCGCGAGGTGTTCAGGGACGGCAAGGAGATCCAGCTCGCCCCGAAGGAGTTCGCCGTCCTGGAGGTGCTGCTGCGCAGCGAGGGCGCCGTCGTCTCCGCCGAGCAGCTCCTTGAGAAGGCCTGGGACGAGAACACGGACCCGTTCACCAACGTCGTGCGGGTCACCGTGATGACCCTGCGCCGCAAGCTGGGCGAGCCCGCCGTCATCGTCACCGTGCCCGGCTCGGGCTACCGGATCTGATCCCTGCATGGCCGCCGCACCAGCGCCCCCTTCCTCGGCGCCACCGAAACCGACCTGGAAGCCCGGGACGAAGGCCGAGCCGCCGTTCCCCTGGCTCCGCCCGACGATCCGCATAAGGCTCACGCTGCTGTACGGCGGCATGTTCCTGATCGCGGGCATCCTGCTGCTCTCGATCATCTACCTGCTGGCCGCGCAGGCCCTCGACGTGGGCGGCGACCTGCCGTTCAAGGTCACCGACGGGCACGTCATCAGCACCAGCTGCAACTTCCCGCCGGGGAACATCTCGGCGAGCGAGCTGAACGACCTGATGAACGACTGCGTCAACAAGCAGCGTCAACACGCGCTCGACGTCCTGCTCAGCCGCTCCCTGATGGCCCTCATGGGCCTCGCCGTCATCGCCTTCGCCTTCGGCTACGCCATGGCGGGCCGCGTCCTGTCCCCGCT
This sequence comes from Streptomyces sp. SDT5-1, assembly GCF_052245995.1. Lineage (NCBI taxonomy): Bacteria > Bacillati > Actinomycetota > Actinomycetes > Kitasatosporales > Streptomycetaceae > Streptomyces > Streptomyces sp. SDT5-1. The sequence goes on from NZ_CM125963.1 coordinate 6,218,015, forward strand.
CGGCCGGATCACGCGCACCGCGCGCCGGGTCGCCGGCACGGACCTGACGCGCCGCATCGAGCTGGACGGCCCCGACGACGAGCTGAAGGAGCTGTCGGACACCTTCGACGAGATGCTGGACCGCCTCGAGCGTGCCTTCACGGCGCAGCAGCGCTTCGTCGGCAACGCGTCGCACGAGCTGCGCACCCCGCTCGCGATCAACCGCACGCTCCTCGAGGTGCACCTCTCCGACCCGGGCGCGCCCGTGGAGCTCCAGCAGCTCGGCAAGACGCTGCTCGCCACCAACGAGCGCAGCGAGCAGCTCGTGGAGGGCCTGCTGCTGCTCGCCCGCAGCGACAACCAGATCGTCGAGCGCAAGCCCGTTGACCTGGCGGAGGTCGCCTCGCAGGCGATCGACCAGGCCAGGGCCGAGGCCGACGAGAAGCACGTGGAGATCCTCGGCGAGCGCAAGGAGGCGGTGATCCAGGGCAATGGCGTGCTCCTGGAGCGCATCGCCCTGAACCTCGTGCAGAACGCCGTCCGCTACAACATCCCCGAAGGGGGATGGGTGCAGGTGGACACGGAGGCCCAGCACGGCCAGGCGGTCCTGGTGGTCGCCAACACGGGCCCGGTGGTCCCCGCGTACGAGATCGACAACCTCTTCGAGCCGTTCCGGCGGCTGCGCACCGAGCGCACCGGCAGCGACAAGGGCGTCGGCCTCGGCCTCTCCATCGCCCGGTCGGTCGCTCGCGCGCACGGCGGGCGGATCACCGCGGAGCCGCGCGAGGGGGGTGGGCTCGTGATGCGGGTCACCCTGCCGATCTAGGCCGGTTCGACGTGCGTCCCGCGCAGCGATCTGACATGCTTCCGCCGACGCGCTGAGGGCGTTCGCTTTTGGCTGAATTTTCCGGACCTGCGCCGGGGAGCGTCCTGTGTGATCGATCACATGGGCATTTTTTCGGCCGTCCACTCTCCGTGATCACAAAAGCCGCCAGAAAGCCGGGAAAATCCGGGTTTTCGGGCGCCTTGATCACGGGAAGTACACGGGGTGGCGCCCGTGCAGTGCGGCAATCGGACCGTGTACGGTCCCGTTCGCCACCCAAGACGATCACTCGTGAGGGGTCCAGTTGGGTGTCGATTGAGTAACAGACCTTGATGTGAGGCAAAATCTCCGCCTCAGGTCGGGCACAAGTCCGGCCTCTCATGCGTTACGGCGCTTGAGACACCGCAGACACCCAGAGGGGGAGAGCGACATGGCAACGGATTACGACACCCCACGTAAGACCGATGACGACCTCAACGAGGACAGCATCGAAGAACTGAAGTCCCGGCGGAACGACAAGTCCGCGTCGAACGTCGACGTGGACGAGTTCGAGGCCGCCGAGGGCCTGGAGCTTCCGGGCGCCGACCTCTCGAACGAGGAGCTGGCCGTCCGTGTCCTGCCCAAGCAGCAGGACGAGTTCACCTGCATGAGCTGCTTCCTGGTGCACCACCGCAGCCAGCTCGCGCGGGAGAAGAACGGGCAGCCGATCTGCCGCGACTGCGACTGAGGCAGGGTCGGGCATGACCAGCTCGACCCCGCCCTGGAAGCGCCGTTCCCGCAAGAAGCTCCGTGGGGCGGCACAAGGCCCGTCAGAGGCCGTGCGTGACGACGAGCGAGGCTCTCTCCCAGGAGCACCGGACGCACTCGGTGCACCCGGAGAAGAGGCCTCGCTCGAATCGGCGGACGACCGGGGGCCGGGCCACCTGCCGAAGGCCGGCAGCGACGACGGTGCGCGCAGAGGCGGCGCCGTCGCGAGAAGCGCCAGAACGGCCAGGACGGGGCTGGCCAAGGGCGGCGCCGCCGCCAAGGCCGGAATCGGCTACATCGCCGACCGGATCATCGAGAACGCGCCGCGGGTTCCCGTGCGGGACCTGGCGACCCTCCGCAGGCAGTTCCCGGGGCTCGACCCCGAGCGCCTCGCGGACAAGCTGGTCGCGGGCGCGTCCGTCGCCACATCCACCGTGGGCGCGGGAGTCGGTGCCGCCGCGATGCTGCCCGTACCGCCCGCGATGCCGACCGAACTCGCCGCCGAGGTCACCGGTGTGGCCGCGATCGAGCTGAAGCTGATCGCCGAGCTGCACGAGGTCTACGGGCTGCGTCCGCCGGGCAACCTGAAGGCCCGCAGCACCGCCTACCTGACCGCGTGGACCGAGGAGCGCGGGATCGACGTCGCCAAGCCCGCGACGATCAACGCCGCGCTCGGCGGACAGATGAAGCGCGAACTGCGCCAGCAGATCATGAAGCGGACGGTCCGTAACCTGCCGAGCCTCACCCCGTTCATGATCGGAGCGGCCGTGGGCGCGTTCATGAACCGGCGCGACACCAAGAAGCTCGCCGACCGGGTGCGTGAGGACCTGAGAAGGCACCAGGTGCCCTGGGAGTCACTGAGCGAGCTGCCGCCCCTGGAGGAGCCGCCGGACGCCCTGGAGATCGGCGCCTGACCGGCCCCGCTCAGGCGCCGCGCAGAGCCTTTGCCAAAGCTTCAGGTTCGCGCGTCGACAGATACACGTACGGGGTCGGGTCCGACGGATCGGTGATCTCGGCCCGCACCGCGGTCGTCACGTAGCTGCGCAGCAGCATGAAGGCGCGCGGATCGGCCTTGTGGGTGCGCCAGGCGCGCGCCTCCTCCGCGTCCAGGACCTGCACCTCGCCGAGGGCCGACAGCGGGATCTTCGCGTCGCCCGCGACCAGCGAGTCCGCGACGACACGGATCCGCGCCGACCCGTACGAGCTCGTGATCACGGCCGCGATGAGCAGTCCGCCCACGAAGCCGCCGAGCAGCGGAAGCGTGCCGAAGGGCAGCAGGATGATGGCTCCGACGACCCCGACCATGAACGTGATCAACCACCACGAACGGGGCGCGGTGAGTCGTTCGTCGTAAGGCGTCGTCGAGAGCTCCATGGGGTCAAGCTTGGCATGATGCGTGGACTGATAGGACGCGCGGGTAAGGTCTGCGGCTGTGAGTGGTACTTCTGCAGCTCTGACGCCCCCTGCCGACGCCATAGCCCCGGTGCGGCACCCCGACGCGCCCGCCCCCGGCGAGCTCCTCGGCGCGCACTACGGACACTGTTTCGGCTGCGGCGGCGAGCAACCGCACGGGCTGCACCTGGAGGCGCGGGCCGGTGAAGGAGTCACCGTCACCGCCGAGTTCACCGTGCGCCCCGCCCACCAGGGCGCGCCGGGCCTCGCGCACGGCGGGATCCTCGCGACCGCGCTGGACGAGACGCTCGGCTCCCTGAACTGGCTGCTCCAGGCCATCGCCGTCACGGGCCGCCTGGAGACCGACTTCGTGCGGCCGGTGCCCGTCGACACGGTGCTGTTCCTGTCCGCCGAGGTCACGGCCGTCGCCGGGCGCAAGATCTACTCGACCGCGACCGGCCGGATCGGCGGCCCCGACGGGCCCGTCGCCGTGCGCGCCGACGCCCTCTTCATCGAGGTCAAGGTCGACCACTTCATCGAGAACGGCCGTGAGGAAGAGATCCAGGCGGCGATGAGCGACCCCGACCAGGTCAGGCGCGCCCGCGCCTTCGAGGTGAATCCGTGAATCAGCCGCTGGACGTTCAGGTGCGGCGCGTCGACCCCGACGTACCGCTGCCTTCGTACGCGCACCCCGGTGACGCGGGAGCCGACCTGCGGACCACCGAGGCGTGCGAACTCGCGCCCGGGGAGCGGGTCGTTCTGCCCACCGGCGTGTCTGTCGCGCTGCCCGAGGGGTACGCGGCCTTCGTGCACCCCAGATCGGGCCTCGCAGCACGCTGTGGTGTGGCTCTGGTGAATGCCCCAGGGACGGTGGATGCCGGGTACCGTGGGGAGATCAAGGTGATCGTGGTGAATCTCGATCCGCGCGAGAGCGTGCGGTTCGAGCGCTTCGACCGGATTGCCCAACTGGTCGTCCAGCAGGTCGAGAGGGTCCGCTTCCAGGAGGTCGCGGAGCTTCCCGATTCGGTGCGGGCCGAGGGGGGCTTCGGGTCCACCGGCGGGCACGCCGCCGTGGGTGACCCGGCCGTCGCCGGAAACGGCGCGGACGGTCAAAAGGGTGGGAATCGATACGCTTCGGTCGTATCCGACCGGGAAGGACAGTGACGTGTTCGGACGTCGTAACAAGAACGGCGCCGCCGAGGATGCGGCCGGCGAGACCGAGCAGGTCGTCGACAGCGTCGACACGGACGCCGAGCCGGAGCGCGTCCGGCTCGAGCCCGAGCCCCGTCCCGACGGCCCCTGGGACGACTCCGAGGTCCGTGAGCCCGGCGAGGGCCGGGTGGACCTGGGCGGAATCTTCGTCCCGGGCGTGGAGGGCATGGAGCTGCGCGTGGAGGTCGCGGGCGACGCGATCGTCGCGGCCACCGTCGTGCTCCAGGACAGCGCGATCCAGCTGCAGGCCTTCGCCGCCCCCAAGAAGGAGGGCATCTGGGGCGAGGTCCGTGAGGAGATCGCCTCCGGCATCACCCAGCAGGGTGGTGTGATCGACGAGGTCGAGGGTCCGCTCGGCTGGGAGCTGCGGGCCCAGGTGCCGGTGCAGCTGCCGGACGGCACGGGCGGCTTCCAGGTCGTGCGGTTCATCGGCGTGGACGGCCCGCGCTGGTTCCTGCGCGGCGTGATCTCCGGCCAGGGCGCGGTGCAGCCGCAGGCCGCGGGGCTGCTCGAGCAGATCTTCCGGGACACCGTCGTGGTGCGCGGGGAGGGCCCGATGGCCCCGCGCGACCCGATCGTCCTCAAGCTCCCCGACGACGCGCAGATGGTCGCCGAGGCCCAGGGCGAGAGCCAGGAGCCGTCCCGCTTCTCCGGCGGCATGGGCCAGCTGGCCCGCGGCCCGGAGATCACCGAGGTCCGCTGAGGCTCTCGCTTCGCAGCAGTACGTCACCGGGGCCGCGCATCCGTGAGGGTGCGGGCCCCGGTTTCGCACGTCAGGGAGCACGCGCGCCGCATCAGGGTTGCGTCAAAGCCGCCCGCACGGCCGTCCTCCGCCCCATTTGCACAGTTCACTGGCCTTAGGCTCAGGTTCATGGGACGCGGCAAGCTTCGGATCTACCTCGGTTCCGCGCCGGGCGTCGGCAAGACGTACGCGATGCTGTCCGAGGCGCACCGCCGGGTGGAGCGGGGCACGGACTGCGTCGTCGCGTTCGTCGAGCACCACGACCGGCCGCGCACCGAGGTGATGCTGCACGGCCTGGAGCAGATACCCCGCAAGGAGCTGGCGTACCGGGGGACCGTCTTCCACGAAATGGACGTGGACGCCGTACTTCGGCGCGCCCCCGCCGTCGCCCTCGTCGACGAGCTGGCCCACACGAACGTGCCGGGCTCGCGCAACGCCAAGCGCTGGCAGGACGTCGAGGAACTGCTTGGTGCGGGCATCGACGTCATATCGACCGTCAACATCCAGCATCTTGAGTCACTCGGCGATGTGGTTGATTCGATCACTGGTGTACGTCAACGGGAGACGGTCCCCGACGAGGTCGTCCGTAGAGCCGACCAGATCGAGCTCGTCGACATGTCGCCCCAGGCGCTGCGCCGCCGCATGGCCCACGGCAACATCTACAAGCCCGACAAGGTCGACGCGGCGCTCTCCAACTACTTCCGCCCCGGAAACCTCACCGCGCTGCGGGAGTTGGCCCTCCTGTGGGTCGCCGACCGGGCCGACGAGTACCTCCAGGAGTACCGGGGCGAGCACAACATCCGCTCCACCTGGCAGGCCCGCGAGCGCATCGTCGTCGGCCTGACCGGCGGACCCGAGGGTCGTACGTTGATCAGGCGCGCGGCGCGGCTCGCCGAGAAGGGCGCGGGCGGCGAGGTTCTCGCGGTCTACATCGCGCGCAGCGACGGCCTCACCGCCGCGTCGCCCAAGGAACTGGCCGTCCAGCGCACCCTGGTCGAGGACCTGGGCGGCACGTTCCACCACGTCATCGGCGACGACATCCCGGCGGCCCTCCTGGAGTTCGCCCGCGGCGTCAACGCCACCCAGATCGTCCTCGGCTCCTCGCGCCGCAAGACCTGGCAGTACATGTTCGGCCCCGGCGTCGGCGCCACCGTCGCCCGCGAGTCGGGGCCCGACCTCGACGTGCACATCGTCACGCACGACGAGGTCGCCAAGGGGCGCGGCCTCCCCGTGGCTCGAGGCGCCCGGCTCGGCCGCTCCCGGATCGTGTGGGGCTGGCTCATCGGCGTCGGAGGGCCCGCCCTGCTCGCCCTGGTCCTCACGCACACCCACAGCGACCTCGGCCTCGCCAACGACATGCTGCTGTTCCTGTCGCTGACGGTCGCCGCCGCGCTGGTCGGCGGGCTGCTCCCGGCGCTCGCGTCGGCCGCCTTCGGCTCGCTGCTGTTGAACTACTTCTTCACGCCGCCGCTGCACCTGTGGACCATCGCCGACCCGCGCAACATCGTCGCCATCGTGATCTTCGTAGGGGTCGCGGTGTCCGTGGCCTCGGTCGTCGACATCGCGGCGCGGCGCACCCACCAGGCCGCCAGGCTGCGCGCCGAGTCCGAGATCCTCTCCTTCCTCGCGGGCAGCGTGCTGCGGGGCGACAGCAGCCTGGAGACCCTGCTCGAACGCGTACGGGAGACCTTCGCCATGGAGTCCGTCGCCCTCCTGGAGCGGGAGGGCGACACCGAGCCGTGGACCTGCGCCGCGAGCGTGGGCCCGCAGTCTCTCGGCCGGCCCGAGGACGCCGACGTCGACATGCCGGTCGGCGACCACATGGCGCTCGCCCTGACCGGGAGGGTGCTGCCCGCGGAGGACCGGCGCGTGCTCGCCGCGTTCGCCGCGCAGGCCGCCGTCGTGCTCGACCGCCAGCGCCTCCAGAGCGAGGCCGACCGGGCGCGCACCCTCGCCGAGGGCAACCGCATCCGTACGGCCCTGCTGGCGGCCGTCTCGCACGACCTGCGCACGCCGCTGGCGAGCATCAAGGCGTCCGTGTCGTCCCTGCGCTCCGAGGACGTCGACTGGTCGCCCGAGGACCAGGCGGAGCTGCTCGCCGGCATCGAGGAGGGCGCCGACCGGCTCGACCACCTCGTCGGGAACCTGCTCGACATGTCGCGCCTCCAGACCGGCACCGTCACCCCGCTCATCCGCGAGGTCGACCTCGACGAGGTCGTGCCGCTGGCCCTGGTCGGCGTACCCGACCCGGACCTCAGCGTCGATCTGGACGTGCCCGAGACGCTCCCCATGGTGAGTGTTGACAAGGGCCTTCTGGAGCGGGCCGTCGCGAATGTCGTCGAGAACGCGGTCAAGTACAGCCCGCCCGATCAACCTGTACTGGTCTCGGCGAGCGCGCTCGGTGACCGCGTGGAGCTGCGCGTGGTGGACCGCGGGCCCGGCGTCCCGGACGACGCCAAGGACCGGATATTCGCCCCCTTCCAGCGCTACGGTGACGCTCCGCGCGGCGCCGGGGTCGGCCTCGGCCTCGCCGTGGCGCGCGGCTTCACGGAGGCGATGGGAGGCACCCTCGGCGCGGAGGACACACCAGGAGGCGGGCTCACCATGGTCCTGACCCTGCGGGCCGCGGCCCGCGCCGCCCCGGACGCCCCGGAGGCCGAACCGACCGCAGCAGGACCCCAGAGAGGCAGGAACGCATGACCCGGGTGCTCGTGGTGGACGACGAGCCGCAGATCGTCCGCGCGCTCGTCATCAACCTGAAGGCGCGCAAGTACGAGGTCGACGCCGCCACCGACGGCGCGCAGGCGCTTCAGCTCGCCGCCGCCCGCCACCCCGACGTGGTCGTCCTCGACCTGGGCCTGCCCGACATGGACGGCGTCGAGGTGATCAAGGGGCTGCGCGGCTGGACCCGCGTGCCGATCCTCGTGCTGTCCGCGCGTCACTCGTCCGACGAGAAGGTCGAGGCGCTCGACGCGGGCGCGGACGACTACGTCACGAAGCCCTTCGGCATGGACGAGCTCCTGGCCCGGCTGCGGGCCGCCGTGCGCCGCGCGGAGCCCACCGGGGGAGCCGAGGACGAGGGGATCGTCGAGACCTCCGACTTCACGGTCGACATGGCCGCCAAGAAGGTCAACAGGGGCGGGCACGACGTGCGCCTGACCCCGACCGAATGGCACCTCCTGGAGGTCCTCGTGCGCAACACGGGCCGCCTGGTCAGCCAGAAGCAGCTGCTGCAGGAGGTGTGGGGGCCCTCGTACGGGACCGAGACCAACTATCTGCGGGTGTACATGGCGCAGCTGCGACGCAAGTTGGAGACGGACCCCTCGCATCCGCGGCACTTCGTGACGGAACCCGGCATGGGGTACCGATTCGAACGGTGAGGGCGGGCCCGAGCGGGGTACACCAGCGAGTACGACCGTGTCACAGGGCCCAGGTACGCTTCCAGTATGAGTGCTGTTCCTCGTTCCGACAGGCCGTCGGAGAAGCCGGCGGGCCGATTCCGGCGCATGCTCGACAGGCTGTCCAGTTCCCAGGAGGACCTGGAGTCCGAGGAGCTGCGCGAGGACTCGGAGACGACCGGCTGCACGCGCATCGACGACTGCTCGGACCGACAAATGGTCACCGTTACTGGTACGTTGCGCACGGTAACCCTGCGACCACGCGCCGGAGTCCCCGCGCTGGAGGCGGAGTTGTTCGACGGCTCGGCCGCCCTGGACGTGGTGTGGCTCGGCAGGCGCTCGATCGTCGGGATCGAGCCGGGGCGCAAACTCATAGCTTCGGGACGGATCTCGATGAGCCGGGGTCGTAGGGTGCTGTTCAATCCGAAGTACGAACTCAGACCGCTCGGACGGGAGTAGCCGGTGACGTCCCTCGACAAGCCGACCGACCGCGAACCCACAGGCCAGGACGTGACGGACAAGTCCGTGACCGAGGCCGCGCTCTTCGAGGCCTTCGGCGGCGTGCGGGGCATGGTGGAGACCGTCCTGCCCGGCCTCCTCTTCGTGAGCATCTTCACGGTCAACAAGGACCTGCACATGTCGGCCATCGCGGCCCTCGCGGTGTCCCTGGTCCTGGTCGCTGTGCGGCTGGTCATGAAGGACACCGTCAAGCACGCCTTCAGCGGCGTCTTCGGCGTCGCCTTCGGTGTCGTCTTCGCGATGATGACCGGCAACGCCAAGGACTTCTATCTGCCGGGCATGCTCTACACGCTGGGCCTCGCGCTCGCGTACATCGTCACGACCTTGTGCGGCGTTCCGCTGATCGGGCTCATCCTGGGCCCGGTCTTCAAGGAGAACCTGTCCTGGCGCACCCGCAATCCGGGGCGCAAGAAGGCGTACGCCAAGGCGAGTTGGGCCTGGGGGCTCATTCTTCTGGCCAAGTGCGCGATCCTCTTCCCGCTCTACTGGTGGGCGGACACGACCCAATTCGGCTGGGTCCTCGTCGCGTTGAAGATCCCGCCGTTCCTGCTCGCCGTGTGGCTCACCTGGGTCTTCCTCGCGAAGGCGCCCGCCCCCATCGACGTCTTCGCGGAGATGGAGGAGGCCGAGCGCCAGAAGGAGGCCGACCGTGAGAAGGCGGAGGCCGCGGGCGCCGAGGCGGGCGGCCGCGCGCGTCACCGCCGCGAGGCCTGATCCTCGTACGGCACTGAACTGCCTCGTACGGCACTGAACGACAAAGGCGGCGGCCCCGAGCGAGATGCTCGGGGCCGCCGCCTTTGTTCAACGCGCTACGCGTCCTCGCGCCGCACCGAGAGCAGGTCCTCCAGCTGTTCCTCGCGGGCCTGCGCGGCGACGAACAGCAGCTCGTCGCCCGCCTCCAGCGAGTCCTCCTGGCTGGGGGCCAGCACGCGGGCGCCGCGGATGATCGTCACCAGGGACGTGTCCTGCGGCCACTGGACGTCGCCCACGCGCGTGCCGGCGAGCGCCGACTCCGGCGGGAGCGTCAGCTCCACCAGGTTCGCGTCGCCGTGACTGAAGCGCAGCAGACGGACCAGGTCGCCGACGCTGACGGCCTCCTCGACGAGCGCCGACATCAGGCGCGGCGTCGAGACGGCCACGTCCACGCCCCACGACTCGTTGAAGAGCCACTCGTTCTTCGGGTTGTTCACGCGGGCGACGACCCGCGGGACCCCGTACTCGGTCTTCGCGAGCAGCGAGACGACCAGGTTGACCTTGTCGTCGCCGGTGGCCGCGATGACCACGTTGCAGCGCTGGAGCGCCGCCTCGTCCAGGGACGTGATCTCGCAGGCGTCGGCGAGCAGCCACTCCGCCTGCGGGACGCGCTCGACCGAGATGGCGGTCGGGGCCTTGTCGACGAGGAGCACCTCGTGACCGTTCTCGAGCAGCTCGCCCGCGATGGAGCGGCCGACCGCCCCGGCTCCGGCAATGGCGACCCTCATCAGTGACCGCCCTCCTCAGGGCCTTCGGCGAACGCCGCCTCGACCTTCTCCACGTCGTCCGTGCGCATCATCACGTGCACGAGGTCGCCCTCCTGCAGCACCGTCTGCGACGTCGGCAGGATCGCCTCGCCGAGCCGGGTCAGGAACGCGACGCGCACGCCGGTCTCCTCCTGGAGGCGGCTGATCTTCTGGCCGATCCAGGAGTCCGAGGCGTGCACCTCGGCGAGCTGTACGCCGCCGGTGGGATCCCGCCACAGCGGCTCAGCGCCGGACGGCAGCAGGCGCCGCAGCATCTGGTCGGCGGTCCAGCGGACCGTGGCGACCGTCGGGATGCCGAGGCGCTGGTAGACCTCCGCGCGGCGGGGGTCGTAGATGCGCGCCGCCACGTTCTCGATGCCGAACATCTCGCGGGCCACCCGCGCGGCGATGATGTTCGAGTTGTCACCGCTGGAGACGGCGGCGAAGGCGCCGGCCTCCTCGATGCCCGCTTCGCGCAGGGTGTCCTGGTCGAAGCCGACGCCGGTGACACGACGACCGCCGAAGCCCGAACCCAGGCGCCGGAACGCCGTCGGGTCCTGATCGACCACGGCGACCGTGTGGCCCTGCTGTTCCAGGGTCTGGGCGAGTTGGGACCCTACTCGGCCACAGCCCATGATCACGATATGCACGGCCCTACCCCGCACTCCTCATAGGCCTTCTGACCTGCGTAAACGTCCTGCTCATGTCTCTCTCTCGCGGCTCGGTCCAGCCGGTGCGGCTCGATCTCGGGCACGATGCGGGCTGCTGTGCGGCTCGCGCTCGGGACCACCGTATCGGCTATGCAGGAGAACTCCGCCTTCGCGTCGGCAGGTAGATCACGCGAGGCGTGGCGCAGAGCACGAAGCTGAATGGGGGTGGTGGGTGGGCGGCCCCCCGTTCGAACGCTTACGATCCTCTCCGTGTCCAAACTGACCGACGTGCCCAAACGGATCTTGATCGGGCGCGCACTGCGCAGCGACCGGCTGGGAGAAACGCTCCTGCCGAAGCGCATCGCTCTCCCCGTTTTCGCCTCCGACCCGCTGTCCTCCGTGGCCTATGCGCCAGGCGAGGTCCTGCTGGTCCTGTCCATCGCGGGCGTGTCGGCCTATCACTTCAGCCCCTGGATCGCCGTCGCGGTCGTCGTGCTGATGTTCACGGTCGTCGCCTCGTACCGCCAGAACGTCCACGCGTACCCGAGCGGCGGCGGCGACTACGAGGTGGCGAACACCAACCTCGGCCCGAAGGCGGGACTCACCGTCGCGAGCGCCCTGCTCGTCGACTACGTCCTGACCGTGGCCGTGTCGATCTCCTCCGGCATCGAGAACCTCGGCTCCGCGATCCCCTTCGTGGTCGAGCACAAGGTGCTGTGCGCGGTCGCCGTGATCCTGCTCCTGACCCTGATGAACCTGCGTGGCGTGAAGGAGTCGGGCAAGCTCTTCGCCATCCCCACGTACGTCTTCGTGGCCGGCGTCTTCATCATGATCGTCTGGGGTGCCTTCCGCGGGCTCGTCCTCGGCGACACCATGAAGGCGCCCACCGCCGACTTCCACATCAAGGCCGAGCACCAGGGCATCGCCGGCATCGCGCTCGTCTTCCTGTTGCTGCGCGCCTTCTCCTCCGGATGTGCGGCGCTGACCGGTGTCGAGGCGATCTCCAACGGCGTGCCGGCCTTCCGCAAGCCCAAGTCGAAGAACGCGGCGAGCACTCTCGCCCTCATGGGCGGCCTCGCCGTCACCATGTTCTGCGGCATCATCGGGCTCGCCCTCGTGACCGACGTACGGATGGCCGAGAACCCGGCGAAGGACCTGATCCACAACGGCGCGTCCGTCGGCTCCGGATTCGTCCAGGACCCGGTGATCTCGCAGGTCGCCGAGGCGGTCTTCGGCGGCGGCAGCTTCATGTTCCTGATCCTCGCGGCGGCCACCGCCCTCGTGCTCTTCCTCGCGGCCAACACCGCGTACAACGGCTTCCCGCTGCTCGGCTCGATCCTCGCCCAGGACCGCTACCTGCCGCGCCAGCTGCACACCCGCGGCGACCGCCTCGCGTTCTCCAACGGCATCGTGCTGCTCGCGGGCGCTGCGGCGCTCCTGGTCGTCATCTACGGGGCCGACTCGACCCGCCTGATCCAGCTCTACATCGTCGGCGTGTTCGTGTCCTTCACGCTCAGCCAGATCGGCATGGTCCGGCACTGGAACCGGCACCTGGCGACCGAGCGGGACCCCGCCAAGCGCCGCCACATGGTCCGCTCACGGGCGATCAACACCTTCGGCGCGTTCCTGACCGGCCTGGTCCTCGTGGTCGTCCTCCTCACGAAGTTCACGCACGGCGCCTGGGTCGCCCTGCTCGGCATGGTCATCTTCTTCGTGACGATGACCGTGATCCGCAGGCACTACGACCGGGTGGCCGAGGAGATCGCCGCCCCGGAGACGCCGACGGACGACAGCGTGCGCCCCTCGCGCGTGCATTCGATCGTCCTGGTGTCGAAGATCCACCGTCCGACGCTGCGGGCACTCGCGTACGCCAAGTTGATGCGTACGGACACGCTGGAGGCGCTCAGCGTCAATGTTGATCCAGTCGAGACGAAGACCTTGAGGGACGAGTGGGAGCGTCGAGGCATCGACGTACCGCTCAAGGTTCTCGACTCGCCCTACCGGGAGATCACCCGGCCGATCATCGAGTACGTCAAGAACCTCCGCAAGGAGTCCCCGCGCGACGCGGTCAGCGTGATCATCCCCGAGTACGTGGTCGGCCACTGGTACGAGCATCTGCTGCACAACCAGAGCGCCCTGCGCCTGAAGGGCCGCCTGCTCTTCACGCCCGGCATCATGGTGACCTCCGTGCCGTACCAGCTGGAGTCGTCCGAGGCCGCCAAGAAGCGGGCCCGCCGGCGCTCCGAGTGGAACGCGCCGGGCGCCGTGCGCCGCGGCCCCGTCGAGAAGCGGCCGAAGGAGCCCAGCTCGAAGTAGCCGGCCCCGTGCCCGGCCCCGCGCCCTGGTGAGCGGCCGGACGACAGCCACGTAAACTGGTCGGCTGTTGTCCGGCCGCTTTCGTGTCGCGGCCGCGACACCGAAGAACTTCCCCTTACGTACTGGAGCCCCGCCATGCAGGCAGAACCGACGAAGTCACTGGTGGGGGAGGAGTACGAGGTCGAGGTCGGCCCCGTCGCGCACGGTGGCCACTGCATCGCGCGCACCGCCGAGGGCCAGGTCCTCTTCGTCCGGCACACGCTGCCCGGCGAGCGCGTCGTGGCGCGGGTGACCGAGGGCGAGGAGGGCGCGCGCTTCCTGCGCGCCGACGCCGTGCGGATCCTGGAAGCGGCCAAGGACCGCGTCGAGGCGCCCTGCCCGTACTCCGGCCCCGGCCGCTGCGGCGGCTGCGACTGGCAGCACGCCAAGCCCGGCGCGCAGCGCCGCCTCAAGGGCGAGGTCATCGCCGAGCAGCTGAAGCGCCTCGCGGGCCTCACCCCCGAGGAGGCCGGCTGGGACGGCACGGTCATGCCGGCCGAGGGCGACAAGCTTCCGGCGGGCGAGGTCCCGCAGTGGCGCACCCGCGTCCAGTACGCGATCGATGTTGACGGCAACGCGGGCCTGCGCCGCCACCGCTCCCACGAGGTCGAGCCGATCGAGCACTGCATGATCGCGGCCGAGGGCGTGTCCGAGCTGGGCATCGAGCAGCGCGACTGGTCCGGCATGGAGACGGTCGAGGCCATCGCGGCGAGCGGCTCCCAGGACCGGCAGGTGATCCTCACGCCGAAGCCCGGCGCCCGCCTCCCCATCGTGGAGCTGGACAAGCCGGTCTCCGTCATGCGCGTCGGCGAGAAGGACGGGCGCGTGCACCGCGTCCACGGCCGCCCCTTCGTGCGTGAGCGCGCCGACGACCGCACGTACCGCGTTGGCAGCGGCGGCTTCTGGCAGGTGCACCCGAAGGCGGCGGACACGCTGATGCGCGCCGTCATGCAGGGCCTGCTGCCGCGCAAGGGCGACATGGCGCTCGACCTGTACTGCGGCGTCGGCCTGTTCGCCGGCGCGCTCGCGGACCGGATCGGCGACAAGGGCGCGGTGCTCGGCATCGAGTCCGGCAAGCGCGCGGTCGAGGACGCCCGGCACAACCTGGACGCGTTCGACCGGGTCCGCATCGAGCAGGGCAAGGTCGAGTCGGTCCTGCCGCGCACCGGCATCACCGAGGTCGACCTGATCGTCCTCGACCCGCCGCGCGCGGGCGCGGGCAAGCAGACGGTCTCCCACCTCACGACCCTCGGCGCCCGACGCATCGCCTACGTCGCCTGCGACCCGGCCGCCCTCGCCCGCGACCTGGGGTACTTCCGGGAGGGCGGCTACCGGGTGCGGACGCTGCGGGCGTTCGATCTGTTCCCGATGACGCACCACGTCGAGTGCGTCGCGATCCTGGAGCCGGCCGACAAGGGGCGGTGACGACATCCGGGCGGGGCGTCCACGCATTGGACGCCCGCCGGGATAAGTGCAGTGCGCAGCTACCCTCCGTCTCGGACGCGAACTCGCGATGAGGCAGGAGGCGCCGTGAACGAGAACCAGAGCCGTGCCGTGGCCGCACTCGACGGTGTGAGCATGCGGCGGTACACCACCGGTCAGGTCATCCTCGACGGCATCGACTGGACCGTGCGCTCCGGCGAGCACTGGGCGCTGCTCGGGCCGAACGGCGCGGGCAAGACCAGCATCCTGCGGCTCGTCGGTGCCACGAACCACCCCACCACCGGCACCGTCGAGGTCCTCGGGCACCGGCTCGGGCGCGTCGACGTCCGTGAACTGCGCGCCCTCATCGGCCACGTTTCCACCTCGCAGCGCGTCCCGCAGGACCTGCCGGGCCACACCGTCGTCCTCACGGGCCACAGCGGCACCGTCCAGCCGCTCTGGAAGTCGTACGACGACGAGGTGCGCGAGCGGGCCCACGCGCTCCTCGCCGAGCTGCAGATCAAGGAGCTCGCCGACCGCCCGTACGGGGTGTGCTCCGGCGGCCAGCGCGCCCGCCTCCTCATCGCGCGTGCCCTCATGGCGGACCCGGCGCTGCTGCTGCTCGACGAGCCGTTCAACGCGCTCGACCTGCCCTCGCGCGAGGACCTCATCGACACGATGCGTCAGCTCGCGGCCGGGCGGCCCGAGTTGGCCACCGTCACCGTCACGCACCACCTCGAAGAGCTGTCCCCCGCCATCAGCCACGCGCTGCTGCTGCGCGAAGGACGCGTCCTCGCGCGTGGTGCGGTGGACGACGTGCTGACCAAGGACCTGATGACGGCCTGCTTCGGTCGTCCCATCGAGGTCAGCAGGCACGGCGGGCGCTGGCTGGCACGCTCCGGCGACCAGGTGTGACCGGACCCACGGGCTCCGTACCGTGTCGGTGTTGGGCCGAACGGGTTACATCGCGTAAGAATTGGGCGGTGCAGACAACGGTGCGAGCCCAAACGGGGTGGGGGAACTGAACAGCCACGACGTCACCGACGAACAGTGGGAAGGGCTCGCCCAGGTCGTGCCGCTGCGCAGCCGCAACGAGTGGCCGTCCGCGGTCGACCACAGGGCGATGCCGGAGGCGGAGACGGAACCGCGTCGCCGCTTCGTGGTGCTGCGCATCAACGTCTTCGGTGACGCGCGCGAGGTCGCGGAGACCGTGATGTCCGGCATCCCGGTGCTGCTCGACCTGACCGGCGCCGAGACCGAAGTGGCCAAGCGGGTCCTGGACTTCAGCAGCGGCGTCGTCATGGGCCTCGGCTGCGGCATGCACCGCGTCGACCGCAACGTCTTCCTCCTGGCGCCTCCCGGTACCGAGGTGCAGGGGCTGGTGCAGGGCGCCGTCTCCTGACGGCTCGTCGACACCCGTGAGGGGCGTGGGGTGGACGGCCGGGCAAGCCCGACAGGCATAGTCGCCCGATCGTAGGAAGCCGCCCAGCGCAAACGGTTCTGCGCCGCGTGACCCGCCTACGTTCATCCCATGACCGTGCTCCGCCGAGGCGCGCCACCGCTCCCCGGTCCGTCCCCGAACCGCCCGCGCGTGACCCGGATCAGGCTCTCCGCCTTCGCCCGGCACCGCGGCACCGCCATCCCCCTCGGCCCCTTCACCGCCCTGTCAGGACCCAGCGGCAGCGGTAAGACCAGCGTGCTGCGCGCCTTCGCGGCGCTCGCCGGACTCGGCGGCGGGGCGAACCTGGCGGACGTGTTCCCCGACCCCCGCGCCTACGTTCCCGAGCGCGCCCGGCCCGACGCGGGCAAGCGCCGCGGCTTCCACATCGGCTGCACCGTCGAGGGCCCCGTCGGGCCGGTGCGCCTCGACCTCGCCGTCCAGGCGGAGCCCGAACTCCGCGTCGTGGGCGAGCGGTTGACCGGGCCCGACATCACGTACCTGGAGACCGCCCTGCGCGATCCGGGCCGGCGCGACGTGCAGGCCGCCTGGCACACCGCGGGGTCCGTGCCCGTCACGCGTGGTCCGCTCCCGGACGACCTGCTCGGTACGGCGATGCTCCCGCTGCGCGTCGCGGGCCGCACCGAGGGGCAGCGCAAGGTGCTCGCCGCGGCGGAACAGGTCGTCGTCGGCCTGCGCTCCACCTTCTCCTGCGACCCCGACCCCGCGCGGATGCGGACGCCGGTCCGCGCCGTCGCCGACCGGCTGCACAGCGGCTGCGACAACCTCGCCGCCGTGCTGCGCCGCACCGGCTCCGAGTGCGGCCACCGGCACGCGCTGCTCGTCGCGGCGGCCCGCGCCGGGCTCGTGGGGCCCGTGGCCGACGTACGGGCGGAGCCCACGGGTGACGGGTACGTACGGGCGGTCGTGGACCGCGGCGACGGGGTGGTGAGTCCGGTGGAGCGGCTCGCGGACGGGGAGTTGAGGTATCTCGCCCTCGCGCTCGTCCTGCTGACCGGGCCGCGGGTGCTGGCCGTCGACGCGGTGGCCGAGGTGCCCGAGGCGTATCAGAGCCTCACCGTGCTCGCGGACGGCTTCGACCGGGGCCTCGACCGCACGCAGTGCGCCGAACTCACCGCGCTCGCCGCCCGGATGTGCGCCCGCGGCCACATCCGGCTCGTCGCGGCGATGGGCGAGGGGTCGGAGGCGGAGCGGGGAGCGCGGTCGGCGGGGGCGGCGATGGTAGACCTGGGGCGGTGAACGAGGAACGTGACGAAGTGAACGGGACCGTGGCCGGCGCCGACTCGGGGCAGGAGGGCGCCGAGCGTCCGCTCGATGTGGCCGGGCTGCAGGCGCGGCTGGCGCGGTTCGCGGTCGCCCGCGACTGGCAGCCCTTCCACACGCCGAAGAACCTGGCGACCGCGCTGAGCGTCGAGGCGGCCGAACTGGTCGAGATCTTCCAGTGGTTGACGCCCGAGCAGTCGGCGCGCGTGATGGAGGACCCGGACTCCGCGCACCGGGTCGAGGACGAGATCGCCGACGTCCTCGCGTATCTGTTGCAGCTGTGCGAGGTGCTGGGCGTCGACGCGTTGGCCGCGCTCTCCGCGAAGATCGACCGCAACGAGCGGCGGTTCCCGGCGAAGCGGCGGGAGGACGGACCGGCGCAGGGGCCGACGGAGGGTGCGGGGGAGGAGTCGGCGGAGAGGGCGGACTGACTCCGCCAACTGCCCGCCGCGGGGCGGGATATCGTCGAATGTCACTCTCCGGAGTCAGGGACTTATCCACATCGTCCCTGGTGTCCACAGATTTCGGGCTTCCCCTAGCTTTTTGGCTCGCGTGCCTTCACTCTGAGTAGTGGACGAAGGAGTTCGGCGGGAGACGGACGGGGACGCGATGGATGCGGTACGACTCATCGGGGTCGGCCGACGGGCCCTGGCGGAGAGCCAGGATCCGCCCGACATCATGAGGGAGGCATGGCAGGCACAGGCACTGGCACAGGCGATCGGGAGTCGCCTTGCGATGCAGGGACCACCGGAGCTGCGGGGCGAGGCCATCGGACTCAGTGAGGCGGGAGCGCGCGGCAGCGGCGGATCCGCGACGCCGGTCGTGGGAGCCGGGGGGATACGGGCGGCGCAGCTGACCGGTCTTGGCGATGTGCACCAGGCGTTGACGGATCTCGGTGCCCTGCTCGGTGACGTGGGCATCGCGCTGGTCGGGGTGGCGAGCGAGTCGTTCGAGGAGGGGGCCTACTGGCAGTGCATGGAGGCGATCGACGCGGCGGACGAGTCGAGGGACAGAATCCTCGACATACTGCAGCGGCTGCCGCAGGAGCGCGGCCGTGCGCTGCCCCTCGCCGACCGGGAGCCCGAGCCGGACGCGGACTCGGACTCGGCGGCGTGACGGCGGGCGTCCGGCTCAGACGTCGTCGTCGGCGGGCCGCGAAGTCCCCGGCGGTTGTTGCAGATCGGCGTCGAGCTGCGACAGATCGGCGTTGAGCGCGGCCATCAGCTCTTCCATCTGCTGCAACAGACCCTTGGGCGCACCCTCCTGCTCCGGCGCGGGCGCGGGAGCGGGCACGAGCGGGTCGGGCTCGGCTGCCTGATCGGGTACGGCTTCCTGGGACATGGCGGCCTCCTCGGCCCCGGCCCTCCCGTGGCGAGGGCGGTTGACGCATCGTGACGCCCGGCAGCGACCGCCGGCGCGGGGGCCGGGCGGTCCGGCTCCGCCCGAGTCAACGATCACGGGGGTCGGCAAGTCACTGCACGCCCCCGCCACCACGCGCCGGGTTGACGCGATTTCACCCGACCGTGGCGGCGGGCCCAGGAGGCGTGCCGCTCGGATCAGTTCAGTTGGCGGGCCACTTCGGAGGCGATCAGCTCCAGGTGGTCCAGGTCGTCGAGGTCGAGAATCTGGAGGTACATGCGTTGCGAACCAACGGCTTGGTATGCGGCGAGGCGTTCCACGACCTCGGCGGGGGAACCGGCCAGACCATTGGCCTTCAGCTCGTCGACGTCGCGGCCGATGGCGTCGGCGCGGCGCCGGACCTCGGCGTCGTCACGGCCGACGCAGGCGATGAGGGCATTGGAGTAGGTGAGCGCGTCCTGGGCGCGGCCGTACTCGCCCGCCGCCGCCTTCACGCGCTTGAACTGCTGCTCGGTGTCGGAGATCGAGGCGAAGGGGATGTTGAACTCGGTGGCGTACTTCGCGGCGAGCGCCGGGGTCTTCTTGGCGCCGTGGCCGCCGATGAGGATCGGGACGCGCGGCTGGGTGGGCTTCGGCAGGGCGGGGGAGTCCTTCAACTGGTAGTACGTGCCGTCGTAGTTGAAGCGCTGCCCGACCGGGGTCTCCCACAGGCCCGTCACGATGGCGAGCTGCTCCTCCAGGCGCCCGAACTTCTCCTTCGGGAACGGGATGCCGTACGCGGTGTGCTCCTCCTCGTACCAGCCGGAGCCGAGGCCCAACTCGACGCGGCCGCCGGACATCTGGTCGACCTGGGCGACCTGGATGGCGAGCACGCCGGGCAGCCGGAAGGTGCCGGCCGTCATCAGGGTGCCGAGCCGGATGCTGCGCGTCTCACGGGCGAGCCCGGCGAGCGTCGTCCAGGCGTCCGTGGGGCCGGGCAGCCCGTCGACGGAACCCATGTGGAGGTAGTGGTCGGACCGGAAAAAGGCTCCATAGTTCAAGTCCTCGGCGGCCTTGGCGACGCGGAGCAGCGTCTCGTAGGTCGCTCCCTGCTGCGGTTCGGTGAACACTCGAAGATCCATGCACCCATCATGCAGGTCAGGGGTGCGCGCTTCGATGACGTGGACACCGTCGAGCGGGCGAAATCCCATGGTGGTGAGGGCGTCCCCGCACCCATACTCGCTCGTGTGTTCCTGACGATCTCGACCACCGGAAATGCCGCGAACCCGGCCACCGACCTGGGCTTTCTGCTGCACAAGCATCCAGAGAAGGCGCAGACCTTCAGCACGGCGCACGGCACGGCGCACGTCCTCTACCCCGAGGCGGGCGACGAGCGGTGCACGGCCGCGCTGCTGCTCGAAGTGGACCCCGTGGCGCTGGCCAGACGGGGCAAGGGCAAGGGGCGGGGCGGCGCGCCCGACGCGGCGCTCGCGCAGTACGTGAACGACCGGCCCTATGCCGCGTCGTCGCTGCTCGCGGTCGCGTTGAGCAACGTGTTCTCGAGCGCGCTGCGCGGCGTGTGCAAGGCCCGCCCCGAGCGCGCCGAGCAGCCGCTGCCGCTGCGCATCGAGGTGCCCGCGCTGCCCGCGCGGGGCGGTCCCGAGCTCGTCAGGAGACTGTTCGAGCCGCTCGGCTGGACGGTGGACGCGACGCCGCTGCCGCTCGACGAGCAGTTCCCGGAGTGGGGCGACTCGCGGTACGTGCGGCTGGTCCTGGAGGGCGAGTTGCGGCTCGCGCACGCGCTGCGGCACCTGTACGTGCTGCTGCCGGTGCTCGACGACGCCAAGCACTACTGGGTCTCGCCCGACGAGGTGGACAAGCTGCTGCGCGCCGGCGAGGGATGGCTGGCCGGGCATCCCGAGCAGAAGCTGATCGCGGGCCGGTATCTGGCGCGGCGCTGGTCGTTGACCCGGCAGGCCATGGAGCGGCTCGAGCTGGTGCGGCTCGCGGACGCCGACGACACGGACGTCGACGAGATCGACAACGCCGTGGACGAGGAGAGCGACACCGAGGAGCGTCCGGTGCCGCTGGCCGTGCGGCGCCGCGAGGCGATCCTCGGGGCGCTCCGCGAGTCCGGGGCGGCGAGAGTGCTCGACCTGGGGTGCGGGCAGGGCCAGTTGGTGGCCGAGCTGCTCAAGGACGTGCGGTTCACGGAGATCGTGGGTGTCGACGTGTCGATACGGGCGCTCACCGTGGCCTCGCGCCGGCTCCGGCTCGACCGGATGGGCGAGCGGCAGGCGGCGCGCGTGCGGCTCCAGCAGGGCTCGCTCGCGTACACCGACAAGCGGCTCAAGGGGTACGACGCGGCGGTGCTCAGCGAGGTGATCGAGCACCTCGACCTGCCGCGGCTGCCCGCCCTCGAGTACGCGGTGTTCGGCTCGGCGCGGCCCCGCACGGTCGTCGTGACCACGCCGAACGTCGAGTACAACGTCCGCTGGGAGTCGCTGCCCGAGGGGCACGCACGGCACGGCGACCACCGGTTCGAGTGGACGCGGGCCGAGTTCCGCGACTGGGCGGAGCAGGTGGCGGCGCGGCACGGATACGCGGTGCGGTATGCGCCGGTGGGGGACGACGACCCGGAGGTCGGGCCGCCCACGCAGATGGCGGTGTTCACGCGGGCCGGGACATCGCACGAGACAGACGCCCGGACGACGGACGCCCGGACGACGGACACCCTGAAGACGGACAGCCTGACGAACGAGAAGGAGGCGAAGGCCGGATGACCGCCGACGACACCACGGGGCGCGTGCTGCCCGTCACCGACCTCTCCCTCGTCGTGCTGATCGGGGCGTCCGGATCGGGCAAGTCCACGTTCGCGCACGCCCACTTCAAGCCGACCGAGGTGGTCTCCAGCGACTTCTGCCGGGGCCTGGTCTCCGACGACGAGAACGACCAGAGCGCCAGCCGCGACGCCTTCGACGTGCTCCACTACATCGCGGGCAAGCGACTCGCGGCGGGAAGACTGACCGTCGTCGACGCGACCAATGTGCAGCAGGAGTCCCGTCGGCAGCTCGTCGAGCTGGCGCGCAAGCACGACGTGCTGCCGATCGCCATCGTGCTCGACGTGCCGGAGGACGTGTGCGCCGCGCGGAACGCCGGACGCACCGACCGCGCCGACATGCCGCGCCGCGTCGTCACCCGCCACACCCGCGAACTGCGGCGCTCGCTGCGGCGCCTGGAGCGCGAAGGGTTCCGCAAGGTGCACGTGCTGCGGGGCGTCGCCGAGGTCGAGGGCGCGAGCATCGTGCGCGAGAAGCGGTTCAACGACCTGACGCACCTCACGGGACCGTTCGACATCATCGGCGACATCCACGGCTGCGCGAGCGAACTCGAGACGCTGCTCGGCACGTTGGGGTACGTGGACGGGGCGCACCCCGAGGGGCGGACCGCCGTCTTCGTCGGTGACCTCGTCGACCGCGGGCCCGACACGCCCGGCGTGCTGCGCCGCGTGATGGGCATGGTGAAGGCCGGCACCGCGCTGTGCGTGCCGGGCAACCACGAGAACAAGCTGGGCCGCTGGCTCAAGGGCCGCAACGTGCAGCACACGCACGGCCTCGCCGAGACGGTCGAGCAGCTGGGGGAGGAGAGCGAGGAGTTCCGCGCCGAGGTACGCACCTTCGTCGAGGGCCTGGTCAGCCACTACGTCCTCGACGGCGGAAAGCTGGTGGTCTGCCACGCGGGGCTGCCCGAGAAGTACCACGGGCGCACGTCCGGGCGGGTCCGCTCGCACGCGCTGTACGGGGACACGACGGGGGAGACCGACGAGTTCGGCCTCCCGGTGCGCTACCCGTGGGCGGAGGACTACAGAGGCACGGCCGCCGTGGTCTACGGCCACACACCGGTGCCGACCGCCACGTGGCTCAACAACACCATCTGCCTCGACACCGGCGCCGTGTTCGGCGGGAAGCTCACCGCGCTGCGCTGGCCGGAGCGCGAGCTGGTCGACGTACCGGCGGAGCGTGTCTGGTACGAGCCGACCAGGCCGCTGAGCAGCGAGGCGCCGGGCGGGCACGAGGGGCGGCCGCTCGACCTCGCCGACGTGCACGGCCGGCGGGTCGTCGAGACCCGGCACAGCGGCCGGGTGACCGTGCGGGAGGAGAACGCGGCGGCGGCCCTCGAGGTCATGAGCCGGTTCGCGGTCGACCCGCGGCTCGTGCCGTACCTGCCGCCGACGATGGCGCCGACCGCGACGTCCTCGCAGGACGGGTACCTGGAGCACCCGGCGGAGGCGTTCGCGCAGTACGCCGCAGACGGCGTGGAGCGGGTCGTGTGCGAGGAGAAGCACATGGGATCGCGGGCCGTGGTGCTGGTGTGCCGGGACGCGGAGGCGGCGAAGGAGCGGTTCGGCGTGGAGGACGGATCGGTCACCGGTTCGGTCTACACGCGGACCGGGCGGCCGTTCTTCGACGACGCCGGGACGACCGAGGCGGTGCTCGGGCGGGTGCGGGACGCCGTGACCGCGGCCGGGCTCTGGGCGGAGCTCGACACGGACTGGGTGCTGCTCGACGCCGAGCTGATGCCCTGGTCGCTCAAGGCGTCGGGGCTGCTGCGGGCGCAGTACGCGGCGGTGGGCGCGGCGTCCGGAGCGGCGTTCCCCGGCGCGATACGGGCGCTGGAGGCGGCGGCCGGGCGGGGCGTCGACGTGGGCGCACTGCTGGAGCGGCAGCGGGGGCGGGCGGCGGACGCCGCGGCGTTCACGGACGCGTACCGGCGGTACTGCTGGAGCACGGACGGGCTCGACGGGGTGCGGCTCGCGCCGTTCCAGGTCCTCGCGGTGCGGGGGCGTTCGCTCGCGGGGCTCGCGCACGACGAGCAGCTCGCGCTGCTCGACCGGCTCGTCGCCCACGACACGACGGGGCTGTTGCAGACGACGCGGCGGCTGTACGTCGACACGGGCGACGCCGATTCGGTGCGGGCCGGGGTCGACTGGTGGCTGGAGATGACCGGGCGGGGCGGCGAGGGCATGGTCGTCAAGCCGATCGGTGCGCTGGTCCGCGACGAGAAGGGCAGACTCGTGCAGCCGGGCGTGAAGTGCCGGGGCCGGGAGTACCTGCGGATCATCTACGGGCCCGAGTACACGCGGCCGGAGAACCTGGCGAAGCTGCGGCAGCGGTTTCTCGGGCACAAGCGGTCGTTGGCGATACGCGAGTACGGGCTCGGACTGGAGGCACTGGACCGGTTGGCCGAGGGGGAGCCGTTGTGGCGGGTGCACGAGGCGGTGTTCGCGGTGCTGGCGCTGGAGTCGGAGCCGGTCGATCCTCGGCTCTGACGTGAGGCCGCGGCCGCCCGGTGGCGCGGCCCCGGGGCCCGATGACGCGGTCCCGGGGTCCGGTGGTGCGGTCCAGGGGCTCTGCCCCGGGCCCCACCGCGGAGACCTCGCGCGCAACCACGATGCGACGGGGTAAGGATGAGCGCATGGGATTTCACGTCGAGTCCGAGGCCGGGCGGTTGCGCCGTGTCGTGTTGCATCGGCCCGATCTGGAGCTGAAGCGGCTCACGCCCAGCAACAAGGACCAGTTGCTCTTCGACGACGTGCTGTGGGTGCGGCGGGCCCGGCAGGAGCACGACGGGTTCGCCGACGTGCTGCGGGACCGGGGCGTGAGTGTGCACCTGTTCGGGGACCTGCTCGTCGAGGCGCTGGACATCGACGCGGCCCGCCGGCTCGTCCTGGACCGTGTCTTCGACGAGAAGGAGTACGGGCCGCTGGCCACCGGGCCGCTGCGGGAGGCGTTCGAGACGATGCCGTCCGCCGCGCTCGCGGAGGCGTTGATCGGCGGGATGACCAAGCGGGAGTTCCTGGACGCGCACCCGGAGCCCACCTCGGTGCGCTTCCACGTGATGGAGCTCGACGACTTTCTGCTCGGGCCGTTGCCGAACCATCTGTTCACCCGCGACACGTCGGCGTGGATCTACGACGGGGTGTCCATCAACGCGATGCGCTGGCCCGCACGGCAGCGCGAGACCGTGCACTTCGAGGCGATCTACCGGCACCACCCGCTGTTCCGTGACTCCGGCGACTTCCATGTCTGGTCCGAGGGGCAGGCGGACTACCCGTCGACCATCGAGGGCGGTGACGTGCTGGTCATCGGGCAGGGCGCGGTGCTCATCGGGATGAGTGAGCGGACCACGCCGCAGGCGGTGGAGATGCTGGCGCACAAGCTGTTCGCGGCGGGTTCGGCGCGCACCATCGTGGCCCTTGACATGCCGAAGCGGCGGGCCTTCATGCACCTGGACACGGTCATGACGATGATCGACGGCGACACGTTCACGCAGTACGCGGGGCTCGGCATGCTCCGCTCGTACACCATCGAACCGGGCACGGCGGGGCGGGAGTTGAAGGTCACCGACCATCCGCCGGAGCACATGCACCGGGCCATCGCCGCCGCGCTCGGGCTCCCCGAGATCCGGGTGCTGACCGCGACGCAGGACGTGCACGCGGCGGAGCGCGAGCAGTGGGACGACGGCTGCAATGTGCTGGCCGTGGAGCCGGGCGTCGTGGTGGCGTACGAGAGGAACGCGACGACGAACACGTTTCTGCGCAAGCAGGGGATCGAGGTGATCGAGATTCCGGGGAGCGAGCTGGGGCGCGGGCGCGGCGGGCCGCGCTGCATGAGCTGCCCGGTCGAGCGCGACGCCGTCAGCCCCGGATAGCCGGCTCGTCGACTCCGGTCAGCCGGAGGCGAGTTCGGCGCGCTGGGCCACCAGCCCCCGGATCAGCGCGTCGAGGCCCGCCTCGAACGCCTCGTCCGCCCGGCGCGCCTTCCCGCTGGAGCCGGAGAGGGCATCCGCCAGGACCGGGACCTCGCCCGCGTGCTCCGCCGCGTCGATCATCAGCGGTGGCGCCGCGAGGTCCAGGGCCGAGCCGAGCAGAAAGGACTCGACGCTGGTCAGTACCGCCACGAGCCGTTCGCGCGGCCAGCCGCCCCGTGCCAGGGCGTCGACCACCGTCTCGTACATGGTCAGGGTGGCGGCCGAGCTGATGGTCGTCGTGGCCAGCAGCGCGATGGTGTTCGGGTGCCGGGCGAACGCGTCACGGTACGAACGGGCCCACGCCGCGAGGGCGTCGGGCCACGGCAGCGTGCCGAACGCCGACGTGTCCATCTCCGCGACGACCAGGCGGCGCACGCCCTCCACGACCGCCGCCTTGCCGTCGAGATGGTTGTAGAGCGAGGACGGCCGCACCCCCAGGCGCGCCGCGAGCCGGGGGAGGCTGAATCCGTCGGCGCCGTCCGCGTCGATCAGCGCGAGCGCCTCCCGCGCGATGCGGTCCGCGCTCAAGAGCGCCGTGCGCGGTCTGCCCATGGTCCGTCCCCGTCCCCGTCGTCCGATGCCGCCCTCTTCCCAGCGGGCCCCCGCCCAGCGTACGGTCCTGCCGACCCGGCAAACGAAAGGCATTCGTTTTGACCTCGTCCACCGAGACCGCACAGGCCGAACCGGCCCCCGCCACCACGCTGGAGAAGGGCGCCATCGGCGCCGGCGACCTGGTGTTCTTCGTCGTGGCCGCCGCCGCGCCGCTGACCGTCATGGCCGGCGTCGCCCCGCTGGCCATCGGCATGGCGGGGCAGGGCGCGCCGCTCGGCTACCTCGTCTCCGGCCTGCTCCTCATCGTCTTCGCCGCCGGCTTCACCGCGATGAGCCGCTACGTCCGCAACGCCGGGGCCTTCTACGCGTACATCGGCAGGGGCCTCGGCCGCCCGGCCGGAGTGGGCTCGGCGTACGTCGCGCTGCTCGCGTACAACGCGATCGAGGTCGGACTCCTCGCCGCCTTCGGCGTGTTCACCGAATCCGGCTTCCAGGATCTGACCGGCGTCCGCATCCCCTGGTGGGCCTGGGCGCTCGCCGGGCTCGTCGCCATCGGCGTGCTCGGGTACCTCAAAGTCACCCTCAGCGCCAAGGTGTTGGGCGTCGCGCTCGTCCTCGAGGTGCTGATCCTCCTCGTCTTCGAGGCGGGCGTGTTCGCGCACGGCGGCGGCCCGCACGGCCCGGAGTTCGGCGCGCTCTCGCCCACCCACCTCATGAACGGCGGCGTGGGCGGCATGTTCGTCCTCGCCATCGGCGCCTTCGTCGGCTTCGAGGCCACCGCGATCTACGCCGAGGAGGCCCGCGAGCCGGAGCGCTCGGTGCCGCGCGCCACCTACGTCGCCGTCGCCTTCCTCGCGCTCTTCTACACGTTCACCGTCTGGATGATCATCAACGCGTACGGGGCGGACGACGCGCGGCGGGTGGCGAACGGGGACGGCGGCGCCGACATGGTGTTCACCGCGACCGAGCGGTTCGTCGGCGCCTGGGCCGCCGACGCCATGCACCTCCTCATCATCACCAGCGCCTTCGCCGCCACCCTCGCCTTCCACAACGGCGCCACCCGCTACTTCTACGCCCTCGGCCGCGAGCGCCTGCTGCCGCGCCGCCTCGGCCGGGTCACCGCCCGCACGCAGTCGCCGGCCGTCGCGGTCGTCGTGCAGTCGGCGCTCGCCCTGCTCACCGTCGTCGTGACGCTGATCGCGGGCGTGGACCCGTACAGCGTCACGTTCCTGTGGACCAACGGCACCGGCATCCTCGGCGTGATGCTCATGCAGGCCTGCGCCGCGCTCGCCGTGTACGGGTTCTTCCGCCGCGACCGGCGCGGGCTGCCCGCCTGGCGGGTGGTCGTCGCGCCCCTGCTCGCCTTCGCGGGACTCGCCGTCCTGATCGGCCTGGCCTGCGCCAACCTCGACCTGCTCACCGGCGCGACACCGGGCGTCAACGCGGTGCTGCTCGCCCCGCTCCCGGTCCTCTTCGTGCTCGGGGTGGCCGTCGCGCTGCGGGTGCGGCGCCGCGACCCGGCCGCGTACGCCCGGCTGACCACCGTCGACGCCGAGCGCGTCTGAACACCCGTACAACAGGAGAGAGACATGCTGGTACTGCGCGGCACCGTCCGCACCGGGAACGAGGCCTACGGCGACGTCACCGCCCTCGCCGTGCGCGACGGCCGGATCGTCGCCGTCGGAGCGGAGGCGGAGGCGCTCGCCGCCACCGCCGACGAGGTGCTCGACCTCGGCGCGGAAGGACTGCTCATGCCCTCCTTCGGTGACGGCCACGCCCACCCGCTCTTCGGCGGCCTCGAGCACTTCGGGCCGCAGATCAAGGAGTTGGGGTCGGTCGACGAGATCGTCGCCGAGGTAGGGCGCTGGGCCGCCGCGCACCCCGTCGCCGAGCACCCCGAAGAGGAGTGGATCGTCGGCGCGAGCTACGACCCCGCGCTCGTCCCGGACGGCGAGTTCGACGCCCGCTGGCTCGACGCCGCCGTGCCCGACCGGCCCGTCGTGCTGCGCGCGTACGACTACCACACGGTCTGGTGCAACACCGAGGCCCTGCGCCGCGCCGGAGTCGACAAGGCGACCCCCGAGCCCCGCCTCGGTTGGATCGTCCGCCGCCCCGACGGCACCCCGATGGGCACCCTCCGCGAGTGGCACGCCTGCGACCTGGTGCTCGACCGGGTGCCAGGCCGCCCCGTGACCGAGCTGGTCGACGCGATCCGCGTGGCCGGGGAGGCGTACGCGCGGGCGGGCCTGACGTGGGTTCAGGACGCCTGGGTGGAACCGGAGATGGTCGACGCGTATCTGCGCGCCGCCCGCGACGGAGCCCTGCGCTTCCGCGTGAACCTCGCCCAGCGCGCCGACCCCGACCGCTGGCGCGAGCAGCGGCCCGCGTTCGCGGAGCAGCGCCGCCGTGTCGAGGCCGAGGGCGGCGAACTCCTCGCCGCCCGCACCGTGAAGTTCTTCAGCGACGGCGTCATCGAGGGCGGCACCGCCGCGCTCCTCGAACCGTACGACGACGCCCCGCACAGCTGCGGCATGCCCGTCTGGGAACCGGCGGCGCTCGCCGAAGCGGTCCGCGCCTTCGACGCCGACGGCTTCCAGATCCACATCCACGCCATCGGCGACGCCGGTGTGCGGGCCGCCCTCGACGCGATCGAATCGGCGGCCCGGGCGAACGGCGAGTGGGACCGCCGCCCCGTGATCACCCACGTCCAGCTCGTCGACCCCGCGGACCTGCCGCGCTTCGCCGAGCTCGGCGTCGTCGCCAACTTCGAGCCGCTGTGGGCGCAGCCCGATCCGCTCCAGACCGTGCTGTCGGTGCCGCGCATCGGCGAGAAGCGGGCGGCGCTCCAGTACCCGATGGGCGATCTCGCGCACGGCGGGGCGCGGCTCTCGTTCGGCAGCGACTGGCCGGTCAGCTCGTACGAGCCGCTGGAGGGGATCCAGGTCGCGGTGACCCGGCGGACGTTCGACGGCGCCCCCGGAGCGGACGGCTGGCTGCCCCGGCAGCGGATGACGGTCGAGCAGGCGCTCGGCGCGTACACGGCGGGCTCGGCGCACCAGGCGTTCGCCGACGAGCGGGCGGCGGGGCTCGTGCCGGGGGCTCCGGCTGACCTGGTGTGGCTGTCGGCGGACCCGCGCACGACGGACCCCATGCGGCTGCGGGAGATCAGGGTGCTGGGCACATGGCTCGCGGGAGAACCCACGTTCGACAGGGATCATGAATAGAAATGTGGAACATCGTATAGACTTCCACTGTCCCGACCTCGTCCCCGAGCCCTGCGCAGGAGCACCCCCATGAACCTCACCGGCCGCCACTTCCTCAAGGAGCTGGACTTCACCGCCGAGGAGTTCCGAGGCCTGGTCGACCTGGCCGCCGAGCTGAAGGCGGCCAAGAAGGCGGGGACCGAGACCCAGCACCTCAAGGGCAGGAACGTCGCGCTGATCTTCGAGAAGGCCTCCACGCGCACCCGCTGCTCCTTCGAGGTGGCCGCCGCCGACCAGGGCGCGTCGACGACGTACATCGACCCGGCCGGCTCGCACATCGGCAAGAAGGAGTCGAGCAAGGACACCGCCCGCGTTCTCGGCCGGATGTTCGACGCCATCGAGTTCCGGGGCGACGACCAGGCCATCGTGGAGACCCTCGCCGAGTACGCGGGCGTGCCGGTCTACAACGGTCTGACCGACGACTGGCACCCCACCCAGATGCTCGCCGACGTGCTCACGATGACCGAGCACAGCACGAAGCCGCTCACGGACATCGCCTTCGCCTACCTCGGCGACGCCCGGTTCAACATGGGCAACTCGTACCTCGTCACCGGCGCCCTGCTCGGCATGGACGTCCGGATCGTCGCGCCGAAGTCCTACTGGCCGGCCGAGGAGGTCGTCGCGAAGGCCCGCGAGCTGGCCGCGGCCAGCGGCGCCCGCATCACCCTGACCGAGACCGTCGAGGAGGGCGTCGCGGGCGCCGACTTCGTCGTCACCGACGTCTGGGTCTCCATGGGCGAGCCCGAGGAGGTCTGGGACGAGCGCATCAAGGCCCTCACGCCGTACGCGGTCACGATGGACGTGCTGCGCGCGACGGGGAACGCGGACGTGAAGTTCCTGCACTGCCTCCCCGCCTTCCACGACCTCGGCACCAAGGTCGGCCGCGAGATCCACGCCAAGTACGGCCTGGAGTCCCTCGAGGTCACCGACGAGGTCTTCGAGTCGGAGCACTCCGTCGTCTTCGACGAGGCGGAGAACCGCATGCACACGATCAAGGCCGTCATGGTCGCCACGCTCGGCCGATAGCAACAAACCGCACAATCCCCGAATAACCGTTCAAACTGGTGGGGCCGGAACACCCTCTCCGGCCCCACCGGCACGCGGCCCACCCCCGCCGCACCACCAGCAGAAAAGAGCACCACCCCATGTCGCCGAGCCCGTCCGGCCTGCGCATCAAGTCGCCCGAGTCCCTCATCGCCGAATCGGGCGCCGACCTCGAAGGTCATGGCCTCAAGCGCACCATGGGGCTCTTCCAGCTCGTGTGCTTCGGCGTCGGCGCGATCGTCGGCACCGGCATCTTCGTCGGTCTCTCCGACACGGTCGCCGAAGCGGGCCCCGCCGTCATCCTCTCCTTCGTCCTCGCGGCGATCACCTGCATCTTCACGGCGTTCTCCTTCGCCGAGCTGGGCAGCGCGATCCCGGTCTCCGGTTCCTCGTACTCCTTCGCCTACGCGACCCTCGGCGAGCGCGTCGCGTTCCTCGTCGGCTGGTGCCTGCTGCTGGAGTACGGCGTCTCGGTGTCGGCCGTGGCCGTCGGCTGGAGCCAGTACCTGAACGAACTGCTCGACAGCATCTTCGGGTGGCAGCTGCCCGACGCGCTCTCCGCGGGGCCCGCCGACGGCGGCGTCGTCAACCTGCCCGCCGTGCTCGTCATGCTGATGGCCGCCACGCTCCTGGTGCGCGGCATCCGGGAGAGTGCGCGGGCCACCGCAGCGATGGCCGTGCTCAAGATCGGCATCCTGGTCCTGTTCTGCGCGATCGCCTACTCGGCGTTCAAGGCCGGGAACCTCACCCCGTTCCTCAGGGACGGCATGGGCGGCGTGACGTCCGGCGCCTCTCTCGCCTTCTTCTCGTACATCGGCTTCGACGCGGTCACCACGGCGGGCGAAGAGGTCAAGAACCCGCGACGGAACATCCCCCTCGCGATCCTGATCTGCATCGGCATCGTCACGCTGCTCTACGTCGCCGTGGCCGTCGCCGCGATCGGGGCGCTCGGCGCGGACGCCGTCGGGGACAAGCCGGCCGCGCTCTCGCTCGTCGTCGACCAGGTCACGGGCTCGGACATCGGCGGCGGCGTCATCGCCTTCGGCGCGGTCGTGGCCATCGCCTCCGTCGTCCTCGCGGTGATGTACGGGCAGACCCGCATCCTCATGTCGATGTCCCGCGACGGACTGATCCCGCGGGTGTTCGAGCGGGTCTCCCCGAAGACGCACACACCGGTCACCAACACGTGGATCGTCGCGATCGTCTTCGCGATCCCCGCCGCGTTCTCCTCGCTCGACGCCGTCGTCAACCTCACGACCATCGGCACCCTCGCCACCATGGTCGTCGTCAACATCGCGGTGCTCGCGCTGCGCCGCTCGCACCCTGGCCTGAAGCGCTCGTTCCGGGTGCCGCTGTACCCGGTCAGCCCGCTCCTCGGCGTCGGCTTCTGCCTCTATCTGATCTGGGGCACGGGCTGGACGACGTGGGTCCAGTTCGCCGTGTTCCTCGTCGTCGGCGCGCTCGTGTACGCGCTGTACGGCCGCCGCAACTCGCGGCTCGGCGGCGACGGCGGCGGGGCTACGCCTCGGACGCCGGACGCTGCGCCGGCACCGTAGAGGGCAGCGTGAACCACACCGCCTTGCCGGAATCGGTGGGGCGGTGCCCGCACGACGAGCTGAGCGTGCGGATGAGGAGCAGGCCGCGGCCGTGCTCCTGCCAGGGATCGGGCGCCCCCGGGTCCTCCGGATTGGTGAGATCGGCCGGCGGCGCCGGATCCGTGTCGTGCACCTCGACCTGACAGCCGGACTCCAGCAGCTCCACGACCAGCTCGATGGGCGCGTCCCCCGCCGTGTGCTCCACCGCGTTCGCCACCAGCTCCGCCGTCAGCAGCTCCGCCGTGTCCGCGTCCGCAGCGGGCGAGTCGATCTCGGACAGCGCCGTCCGCACGAGGGCACGCGCGACCGGCACGGCCGCGGCGGTGTGCGGCAGCGCTATACGCCACGACGTCGGCGTGGGGGGACCGGAGAAGGGAGTCACGGGGGAATCCTGGGGGCGGTCGGAGCGGATGCGGCTCTAAGGGGCGGGCTCGGGAGGAACGGGACCGTGGGGGACTGTCCTGCGTTCAACCTTATGAATGGTACGGCGTGGGGCGAAAGAGGCTCCGGTCGGTGGGCTTCGGGACGTCCGGCCCTTATGCGAGGGCCCTTGCCCGTCCCGGCTTATCGCGCACTCGTGACGGCAGTCACGATGCGGTGATACGGTCGACGGGTCTCGCCCCTCCTCGGCACGTCCGCCACCCGCCGGAGGCACCGCATGAGTCCCTTCACCGGTTCCACCCCCCGCACCGACACCTGGGAACACCTGTCGTACGCCGTGGACGAGAGCGGCGTCGCGACCGTCACGCTCGCCCGCCCCGAGAAACTCAACGCGCTCACCTTCGGCGCCTACGCCGACCTGCGCGACCTCCTCGCGGAACTGTCCCGCACCAGGTCGGTCCGCGCCCTCGTCCTCACGGGAGAGGGCCGCGGCTTCTGCTCCGGTGGCGACGTCGACGAGATCATCGGCGCCACGCTCTCCATGGACACCGCGCAGATCCTCGACTTCAACCGGATGACAGGACAGGTCGTACGGGCCGTGCGCGAGGCCCCCTTCCCGGTGATCGCCGCCGTGCACGGAGTCGCGGCGGGGGCGGGCGCCGTCCTCGCGCTCGCCGCCGACTTCCGCGTCGCCGACCCCAGCGCCCGCTTCGCGTTCCTGTTCACGAAGGTCGGCCTGTCCGGCGGCGACATGGGCGCGGCCTATCTGCTGCCCCGCGTCGTCGGCCTCGGCCACGCCACCCGGCTCCTCATGCTCGGCGAGGCCGTCCGCGCGCCCGAGGCCGAGCGCATCGGACTGATCAGTGAGCTGACCGACGACGGCGGGGCCGACGCCGCCGCGCGCGCCCTCGCCCAGCGCCTCGCCGAGGGCCCCGCCCTCGCCTACGCACAGACGAAGGCGCTGCTCACGGCCGAACTCGACATGCCGCTCGCCGGGGCCATCGAGATGGACGCGGCGACGCAGGCGCTGCTGATGCACGGCGAGGACTACGCCGAGTTCCACGCGGCGTTCACCGCCAAGCGACCGCCGAAGTGGCAGGGGAGGTGACCGGGGGATGACCGTACGCGCCCGGCGCATCGCCGTCGTCGGAGGCGGCCCCGGCGGCCTCTACGCCGCCGCCCTCCTCAAGCGCCTCGACCCGGACCGGGAGATCACGGTCTGGGAGCGGAACGCCCCGGACGACACGTTCGGCTTCGGTGTCGTCCTGTCCGACGAGACCCTCGGCGGCATCGAGCACGCCGACCCCGTCGTCTACCGGGCCCTCCAGGACGAGTTCGTCCGCTGGGACGACATCGACATCGTGCACCGGGGGCAGCGGCACACCTCGACGGGCCACGGGTTCGCGGCGCTCGGCCGCCGCAGGCTCCTGGAGATCCTGCACGACCGCTGCCGCGAGCTCGGCGTGGACCTGCGCTTCCGGCAGGAGGCGCCGGACGTCGACGAGCTGCGCGCGACGTACGACCTGGTGATCGCGGCCGACGGCGTGCACAGCAGGACCCGCGAGACGTACGCGGACGCGTTCGGCCCGCACATCGAGGAGCACCGCAACCGGTACATCTGGCTCGCCGCCGACTTCGCCTTCGACGCCTTCCGCTTCGACACCGCCGAGACGGAACACGGCGTGATGCAGCTGCACGGCTACCCGTTCAGCTCCGACGGCTCCACGGTCATCGTCGAGATGCGCGACGAGGTGTGGCGGACGGCCGGCTTCGCCGACATGGACGTACGGGAGTCGATCGAGGCCTGCGCGAAGATCTTCAAGGACGCGCTCGGCGGCCGGGCCCTCAGGTCCAACAACTCCTCCTGGCTCACCTTCCGCACGGTCGTCAACGACCACTGGTCGCACGGCAATTGCGTACTGATCGGCGACGCCGCGCACACCGCGCACTTCTCCATCGGCTCCGGCACCAAGCTCGCCGTCGAGGACGCGCTGGCGCTCGCCGCGTGCCTCACCGAACAGCCCACGACCGAGGCGGCGCTCATCGCGTACGAGGAGGAGCGCAGGCCCGTCGTCGCGTCGACGCAGCGGGCGGCGCGGGCCAGCCTCCAGTGGTTCGAGGAGCTCGGCCGCTATCTGGACCAGCCCCCACTCCAATTCGCCTTCAACCTGCTCACACGCTCGCGCCGCGTGACGCACGACAACCTGCGGCTGCGGGACGCGCGGTTCACGGAGTCGGTGGAGCGGGAGTTCGGCTGTCCCGAGGGCACGCCGCCGATGTTCACGCCGTTCCGGCTGGGCCCGCTCGAGCTGCGCAACCGGGTCGTCGTCTCGCCGATGGACATGTACTCGGCGGAGGACGGGGTTCCGGGGGACTTCCACCTCGTCCACCTGGGGGCGAGGGCGCTCGGCGGGGCCGGACTGGTCATGACGGAAATGGTGTGCGTGAGCCCCGAGGGGCGGATCACGCCGGGGTGTGCGGGTCTCTACACGTCGGAGCAGGCCGACGCGTGGCGCCGGATCACGGAGTTCGTGCACACGCGGGCGCCCGGTACGGCGATCGGGGTGCAGCTCGGGCACTCCGGGCGGAAGGGTTCCACGCGGTTGATGTGGGAGGGCATGGACGAGCCACTCCCCGTGGCCGAGGACAACTGGCCGCTCGTCGCGGCGTCCGCGCTCCGCTATCGGGCGGACAGTCAGCTGCCGCGCGAGCTGACGGTGTCCGAACTGGCCGACGTGCGCGGGCAGTTCGTCGCGTCGGCGAGGCGGGCGGCGGAAGCGGGCTTCGACCTCCTCGAACTCCACTGCGCGCACGGGTACTTGCTGTCCGGGTTCCTGTCGCCGCTGACGAATCGGCGGACGGACGAGTACGGCGGTTCGCTGGAGGGGCGGCTGCGGTTCCCGCTGGAGGTCTTCGATGCCGTACGAGAGGTGTGGCCGGACGACCGGCCGATGACGGTGCGGATCTCGGCCACGGACTGGGCGGAGGGCGGCACCAGCGAGGAGGAGGCGGTGGCGATAGCGCGGGCGTTCGCGGAGCGGGGGGCCGACGCGATCGACGTGTCCACGGGGCAGGTGGTGTCGGACGAGCGGCCCGCCTTCGGCCGCTCCTACCAGGTGCCGTACGCGGACCGGATCCGGGCGGAGGTCGGGGTGCCGGTGGTGGCGGTCGGGGCGATCTCGTCGTGGGACGACGTCAACTCCCTGGTCCTGGCGGGCCGTACGGACCTGTGCGCCCTGGCCCGCCCGCACCTGTACGACCCGCACTGGACGCTGCACGCGGCGGCGGAACAGGGATATGCGGGCCCGGGGGTCTCCTGGCCCGCCCCCTACCGCGCGGGCAGCCGCCGCCCCCAGACGGGCCGCCTGGACGCCCCCAAACCGAGGCTGGTCCTCCCGGGGTGACGCTGCGGGGCGCCGGGGGGGCGAGGGTCGGGCCCCGCCCTGCCCCGCGGCACGCTCCGCCGGGCGCCCGTTCCTCCGGCTGCTTCCGCCGCCCATCTCCCACCCACCCGCCCCCTCCGGGGGCGTAGGCCCCCCGTGGCGCGGTGCCAGGGCGACGCCCATCCGATGGGCTCCACGGAGCCGGAGCCCATCGACCTGCACCGGGGCGGGCGCCTCCCGCTCCAGTTGCGCGGCACCGTGCGCCGCCTTGCCCACCCTGCCGCCCCAGGCGGCAGATTGCCCAAGGCGTGGTGGGGTCGTCCGTGATGGGTGGGGAGCCGTTCCGGGGGTGCTTGCCTAGGGCGTGGTGCGGTTGCCCGTGATGGGTGGGGAGCTGTCCCGGTGGTGTCGCCCTGGGCGTGGTGGGGTTGTCCGTGATGGGTGGGGAGTCGTTCCGGGGGTGCTTGCCCTGGGTGTGGTGCGGTTGTCCGTGATGGGTGGGGAGTCGTTCCGGGGGTGCTTGCCCTGGGTGTGGTGGGGTCGTCCGTGATGGGTGGGGAGTCGTTCCGGGGGTGCTTGCCCTGGGCGTGGTGCGGTCGACCGCAATGGGTGGGAAGTCGCCCTGGCGCTATTTGGTGTGCGGTCGACCGCAACCGGTGGAGAGCCGGCCCGACGGGGTTTGGCCACGGCGCCGCACGGGCCCCCGTTGCCCCGGAGGGCCCGTGGGGTGGCACTGCAGTGCCGTGGCCCCGGTGCGGCGTGAGGGGAACGGTGGGCTGCGGCGCCGACGCAACTCCGTGGGGCCGAAGCCCCCGGAGGGGGCGGGTGGGTGGGAGAAGGGCGGCGGGAGCCGGGGCGGGCGGCGTCGGGCATCCGCGCCGGGCGATGCCGGGCAACCAGGGCGGGCGGCGTCGGGCGTGCGGGGGCTCCGGCCACGGCGCCGTAGCGAGGCGCCGGGGCCGTGTGGGGACCGGAGGCGTCGCCACGGTGCTGCGGGTGCGGCCCGGTGCAGCGTACGAGGGACGGCGAGGTGCGGGACCGGGCGCAGCCCCGTGGGGCCGAAGCCCCTGGAGGGGGCGGGTGGGTGGGAGATAGGCGGGAGGGAGTGAGGATCGGCCGGACGCCGGGCGCCGGACGCCGGACGCCGGGCGCCGGACGCCGGGCGGCGGGCGCCGGGCGCCGGACCGGACGACGTGGTAGGTGGCGGTGTGGGTCAGGGCGTCGCCCGGTAGGCGTTCACCGCACCATCCCCGCCGTCAACGTCGTCCCGTCCGACGGGTCCACCAGGAGGAAGGAGCCCGTGCGGCGGATGTGGGGGTAGGGGTCCAGGGGGAGGGGGTCGGCTGTGCGGAGGGTCAGGTGGGGGGTCAGGGCGTTGGCCGTCAGTTCGGGGGGCTCGCCGAGGGATGTGACCAGGGCGCGGACCGTGCGGGTGCCGTGGCGGAGGAGGACGCGTTGGCCCGCCCGGAGGGGGCGGTCCGACAGGTGGCAGGCCGAGGCGTGGACGTCCCGCGTCACCAGAGGCGGGTGGTCGTCGGACGGCGCGAGCAGGTCGCCGCGTGACACGTCGAGTTCGTCCGACAGGCGCACCGTGAGCGACGTACCCGCGTGTGCCTCGTCGACCTCCGTGCCGAGGACGTTCAACCCCGCGATCGTCGACGTACGCCCCGACGGGTGCACCGTCACCGCCGAGCCGACCCGCAGCGTCCCCGACACCAACTGGCCCGCGTAGTGGCGGGTCTCGTCGTGGCGGATGACGTACTGGACCGGGAAACGGGCCGGCGCCGAGGGGGATTCGGGGGACACCGGCACCGTTTCCAGGTGGGAGAGGACCGTCGGCCCGTCGTACCACTCCATCCGGTCGGAACGGTCCACGACGTTGTCCCCCGCGAGGGCGGAGATGGGGATGGCCGTGATGGACGACAGGCCCAACTCCCTTGCGTACGACGTGAATTCGCGTGCGATGCGGGTGAACGCGGCCTCCTCGTAGCCCACCAGGTCCATCTTGTTCACCGCCAGCACCACCCGCGGCACCCGCAGCAGCGCCGCGATGGACGCGTGGCGGCGGGTCTGGTCGACGACGCCGTTCCTGGCGTCGACCAGGATGATCGTCAGCTCCGCCGTGGACGCGCCGGTGACCATGTTCCGCGTGTACTGCACGTGGCCCGGCGTGTCCGCCAGGATGAAGCGGCGGCGCGGGGTCGCGAAGTAGCGGTACGCGACGTCGATGGTGATGCCCTGCTCCCGTTCGGCCCGCAGGCCGTCCGTGAGGAGCGCCAGGTCGGGGGTCCCGGTGCGGGAGATCGACTCCAGTTGGTCGGAGAGGACCGACTTGGAGTCGTGCAGCAGGCGCCCCACCAGCGTCGACTTACCGTCGTCGACCGAACCGGCCGTCGCCAGCCGTAGTGTCCCGACGGCAGGGGCAGAAGAAAGAGATTCAGACACAGACACCTAGAAGTAGCCTTCCCGCTTGCGGTCTTCCATCGCCGACTCCGACAACCTGTCGTCCGCCCGCGTCGCGCCCCGTTCCGTGAGTCGGGACGCCGTGATCTCCGCGATGACCTGGTCGAGGGTCTCCGCGTCCGAGTCGACCGCGCCCGTGCAGGACATGTCGCCGACGGTGCGGTACCGGACCCGGCGTTTCTCGACCGGCTCGCCGTCCCGGGGGCCGCCCCAGGCGCCGGCCGTCAGCCACATGCCGCCCCGGTCGAAGACCTCCCGCTGGTGGGCGAAGTAGATCGAGGGCAGGGCGATCCGTTCGCGGGCGATGTACTGCCAGACGTCCAGCTCGGTCCAGTTGGAGAGCGGGAAGACGCGGACGTGTTCGCCGGGGGCGTGGCGGCCGTTGTAGAGCTGCCACAGTTCGGGGCGCTGGCGGCGCGGGTCCCACTGCGAGAACTCGTCGCGCAGGGAGAAGACGCGTTCCTTGGCGCGGGCCTTCTCCTCGTCCCTGCGGCCGCCGCCGAACACCGCGTCGAAGCGGCCGTCCCGGACGGCGTCCGTCAGCGGCACGGTCTGGAGCGGGTTCCGCGTCCCGTCGGGGCGTTCGCGGAGCACACCGCGGTCGATGTAGTCCTGTACGGACGCCACATGGAGGGTGAGCCCATGTTCGGCGACCACACGGTCCCGGTACTCCAGGAC
Organism: Streptomyces sp. SDT5-1; assembly: GCF_052245995.1. Classification (NCBI taxonomy): domain Bacteria; kingdom Bacillati; phylum Actinomycetota; class Actinomycetes; order Kitasatosporales; family Streptomycetaceae; genus Streptomyces; species Streptomyces sp. SDT5-1. The sequence continues at coordinate 6,256,982 of NZ_CM125963.1, forward strand.
CTCGGGGAAGTTGTGGCCCGTGTCCACATGCAGCAGCGGGAACGGCATCGGCGCCGGCGTGAACGCCTTCAGCGCCAGATGCAGCATCAGGATGGAGTCCTTGCCGCCGGAGAAGAGGATCACCGGCCGTTCGAACTCGCCCGCCACCTCCCGCATGATGTGCACCGCTTCGGATTCGAGGGCGTCCAGATGATTCAAGTGGTGCGACACGGAGTGGTCGCTCATGCCAGGCCCCTCTCCGCCAGCAGCGCCCGCACCGCGTCCGCCGACTCCGCCGGCGTCTGGTGCTGCGTGGCCAAATGCAGATCGGGGGAGACCGGCGCCTCGTACGGGTCGTCGACCCCGGTGAGGCCCTTGAGGTGGCCCGCGGCCTGCCGCGCGTAGAGCCCCTTGACGTCGCGCGCGCTGCACACCTCGACCGGTGTCGCCACGTGCACCTCGACGTACGGGGTGCCGCTCGCCGCGTGCCGTTTGCGGACGGCCTCCCGGCTGTCGGCGTAGGGCGCGATGACGGGGACGACGGCGAGCACGCCGTTGCGGGCGAGGATCTCGGCGACGAGGCCGATGCGCTGCACGTTCGTGTCGCGGTCGGCGCGGCTGAAGCCGAGGCCCGCGGAGAGGAAGCGGCGGACCTCGTCGCCGTCGAGCACCTCGACGCGGTGGCCCTCCGCGCGCAGCCGCCCGGCGAGGGCGCGCGCGACGGTCGTCTTGCCGGAGCTGGGCAGCCCGGTGAGCCAGATCGTGGCTCCGGCTCCCCGGGCGTGGGCCTTGGTGGCCGTGGTCATACGTGGAGTCCTTCCGGGGAGCCGTCAGCGCCCCGTGTGTCGTCGGAGGCGGAATCAGAAGCAGAAGCGGAATCAGAAGCAGCAGCAGCAGAAGCAGAAGCAGCAGCAGAAGTGGTCAGGTCGGTGAACAGGGCCTCCCAGCGCGGATGCACCGCGTCGGGGCCGTACGCCGCGGCCGTGAGGAGCGCGGCCGTGCCCATCTCCGCGCGCAGCGCGCCGTCGCCCATGAGGCGGGCGAGGGCGTCGGCGAGCGCGTCGGGGTCCTGTTCGGGCACGAGCAGTCCGTCCACGCCGTGCGTGAGCACGTCCGCGGGGCCCGTCGGGCAGTCGAAGGAGACCACCGGGAGGGCGTGCGCCATCGCCTCGATCATCACCATCGGCAGCCCCTCGAACCGTGAACTCAGCACGTACAGCGAGGACTTGGCGAGTTCGTCGTCGAGGCGGTCGGTGTGGCCCATGAGCAGGACGTGGTTGTAGAGGTGGTGTTCCTCGATGAGGGCGCGCAGTTGGGCCTTCTTCTCGCCGCTGCCGTAGATCCGCAGCTGCCAGTCGGGGAACTCGCGGACGAGCTTCGCCCACGCGGGGATCAGCAGGTCGAAGCCCTTCTGCGGGAAGAGCCGGCCGGCCGCCACCGCGATCTTCGAGCGGTGGTCGGCGGGTACCTGGTCGAGGGAGTGCACGGCGTTCGGGATGCGCACGACGCGGGTGCCGGGCAGCAGCCGGGCGTACTCGGCCCGGTCGCGCTCGGTCAGGACGGCGACGGCGGCGAAGCTCCCGTACGTCTCGACGATGCGCCGCTGCACGTCGGGCCGGTGCGTGCCGTGGTTCATGTGCTCCTGCGCGACCCGCACCACGCCGTTGGTGGCGTGCGCGGCGGCGAGGAAGTTCAGGGCGGGCCGGGTGGTGACGAGCACGCCGTCGGTGAGGGAGCGGAGGAAGGCGCCGAGGGCGAGTTCGAGGCGGCGGTCGAAGTACCGGTGGCCGAACTCGCCGCGCGGGATCTCGCGTGCGGGCGCCGCCGCGAGCCTGGCGCGCCGTCGCGCACGCCACCAGCCGCCGAGCCCCGGCTCCCTGGGCTCGTCCGCGGCGCCTTCGCGCAGATCGACGACCGTCGTCACCGGCACCCGCTCGTCCAGCGGGAACTGGAGCGCGTCGCGGCGCCGCACGGCGCTGACGATCTCCACGTCCCAGCCCGCGGCCACCAGCGAGTTGGCCTGGTTGAAGACGGTGCGGATGGTGCCGCCGCGCCCGTAGGCGTGCAGCAGGAGGTACCGGATGCGGGTGTTCCTCATGCGCGGCACTCCAGCGACAGGTTGTCCTCGACCGTGAAGTAGGGCCGCACGCCGAAACCCGCCCTCGCCCCCGGCACCGGCTGCCGCGGATAGATGTAGATCGACTTCTTGCCGCGGATGTCGTCGAGGCGGCGCCCGACGCGCAGCCGGAGCGTCCCGTCCGTGAGGTGCAGGTCCCACTGGTCGGCGCCGGTGGACCCGTCGTCGTACGCGGCGAGGTCGGCGACGTCCCAGGCGCAGCGGAACCGGTCGCCCTCCCGTTCGGCCGCGTACTCCAGTACGTGCTCGGGGCGCGAGCGGCGCGTGACGGCGAGCCGCCAGTCGGGTCCGTGGCCGTCGCCCACGGCGTGCAGCCGGCCGACCACCGCGATCCGTCCGTCCCGCGGCCACACTTCCTCGACCTCGGCGCGGGGCTTCACTTCAGGTACCCCCACGCCTCGCACATGGGCCGCAGCAGCTCGGGGATCTCGTCGTCCTTCGGCAGCGGGCGGCCCGCCTGCACGGTGCCGCTGCGGATCTTGTCCCGCCAGTCGCCGAGCCCCTTCTGGACCTGCGTCTCGTCGCGGGCGCCGTAGTCGAGCATCGCCGGTTCGAAGTCGACGCCGAGATACGTGCACAGGGCGCGCAGGCGGCTCTCCGGGTCGGCGGTCAGCTCCTCGTAGCGGACGGTGTGGCCGCCGGTGATGCCCTTGCGCGCGTTGTCGACGGCCTTCATGTAGCGCAGCGCGTCCGCGCAGGCCTCCTCGTACGTGCGCTTGTCGGGGTCGCCCTCGTGCCAGGACTGGGCGATGGAGACGGGGTGGCGGAGCAGGAACACGAAGCGGGCGTCGGGCCAGCAGTCGCGGATCCGGCGGTACACGAACGCGTTGCTGGGCGTCTTCTCGACGATGAAGTCCTTGCCGGACCTGGTGAGCTCGCGGTGCAGGACGCGGTCCCACAGGAGGTGTTCCAGGTCGCCCCGGCTCAGGTCGAGGGCGTCCATGGCGCGCCGCGACAGGGAGCTGCCGTAGTCGACCTCCAGTCGGCGGATGTGCAGTTCGTGCGGGGCGTGCAGGCGGGGGTGCGCGTCGAGCAGCATGCGCAGCAGGGTCGAACCCGAGCGGACCGGCGACATGATGAAGACGGGGCGGCGCAGCAGCCGGTCGGTCGCCGGGTCGTCGGTACATCGGTACTCGGGCGTGGGCCGCTTGGCCGGTGTCTTCTTCTCGGGCGCCTTCGTGACGGGGCCGGGTTGCCGCTTGGGCGCGCGGCGCACCTGGAGCCCCGTCGTGGCGGTCAGCGCCCGGTTCATGTTGCGCATCAGACTCATGCGAACCGACGCTAAGAGGGCATTCTGAGAGGACTCGTGGAGGAACCTGAGGGTTCCCTTAGGGCGTGTGCGCGAACTCCGCCCCCGCCGCCCTCAGCCGCTCGTCGAGCCCCCGGAACACCTCGGCCGCCCGCGCCCCCGGCCACCCCTCGGGCAGCAGCTCCGGCGGCAGGCCCGGGTCGGCGTACGGGAGGTGGCGCCAGGAGTCGAGGGCGAGCAGGTAGTCGCGGTAGGCCTCGCGCGGCGGCGTGTCCGCGCGGGTCTGCCAGGCGCGCAGCACCGGCTCGTGCTCGTCGAGGAACGCCTCGTGGAGCTTGGCGAGCGCCGCGAGGTCCCACCACTGCGCGACGGCGTCGGCGGTCGCCGCGAAGCCCAGGTGCTCGCCGCGGAACAGCTCGACGTATCCGGACAGGCCGAGGCGTTCCAGCGTGTGCCGGGTCTCCTCGTGGACGGCGAGCGGGGCGAGCCACACGCCGGGCGCCGCCGTGCCGAAGCCGAGCCCGCTGAGCGTGGAGCGCAGCACGTGCCGCTTGGCGCGCTCGGACTCCGGTACGGAGAAGACGGCGAGCACCCAGCCGTCGGCGGCGGAGGCGTCGCCGTAGATGCGGCGGTCGCCGTCGTCGAGGAGCTGGCGGGCGTCGTCGGAGAGCGCGTAGGCGGCGGCGCCCGCGTCGGTCCGGGCGGGCAGGAGCAGTCCGCGCCGCTTGAGCCGGGACACCGCCGAGCGCACGGAGGGCGCGTCGACGCCGACCGCGCCGAGCAGTCGGATCAGCTCGGCGATCGGCAGCGGCCCCGGAAGTCCGCGCCCGTAGGCGCCGTACAGGGTGACGATGAGGGAGCGGGGCGTATGCGTGGGCTGCTCGGGCACGCGATCACTCTACGGTTCCGGGCTCCCGCAGGCGGAACCGCTGGAGCTTCCCCGTGGCCGTGCGCGGCAGCGCGTCCAGGAACTCGACGGCGCGCGGGCACTTGTACGGGACGAGTTCGGCCTTGACGAACTCCCGCAGCGCGTCGGCGTCCTGCCGCGCCCCGGCCCGCAGCACCACGTAGGCGACGGCGACCTGGCCGCGTTCCTCGTCGGGTCGTCCGACGACGGCCGCCTCCGCGACGTCCGGGTGGCGAAGGAGCGCGTCCTCGACCTCGGGGCCCGCGATGTTGTACCCGGCGGAAATGATCATGTCGTCGGCGCGGGCCACGTACCGGAAGTACCCGTCGGGCTCGCGGACGTACGTGTCCCCGGTGACGTTCCAGCCGTGCCGTACGTACACGGTCTGTCGCTCGTCGGCGAGATAGCGGCAGCCCACGGGCCCGCGCACGGCGAGCAACCCGGGCTCCCCGTCCGGGAGTTCGTGCCCTTCGGGGTCGATGATCCGGGCCTCCCAGCCGGGTACGGGGACGCCGGTCGTGCCCGGTCGTATCGCGTCGTCCGCCGCCGAGATGAAGATGTGCAGCAGCTCGGTCGCGCCGATGCCGTTGATGATGCGCAGGCCCGTCGCCTCCTGCCAGGCCTGCCAGGTCGCGGCCGGCAGGTTCTCGCCCGCGGACACGCAGCGGCGCAGCGAGGAGATGTCGTACGAGCCGAGGTCGGGGAGCATCGCCCGGTACGCGGTCGGCGCCGTGAACACGACGGACACCCGGTGCTCGGCGATGGCGGGCAGCAGCTTCTGCGGGCCCGCCTGTTCGAGCAGCAGCGCCGACGCCCCGGCCCGCAGCGGGAAGAGCAGCAGGCCGCCGAGCCCGAAGGTGAAGCCGAGCGGCGGGCTGCCCGCGAACACGTCGTCGCGGTCGGCGCGCAGCACGTGCCGCGAGAAGGTGTCGGCGACGGCCAGGACGTCCCGGTGGAAGTGCATGCACCCCTTGGGCCGTCCGGTGGTCCCGGAGGTGAAGGCGATGAGCGCGACGTCGTCGGCGGCCGTCTCCACCGCGTCGTACGCCGCCGGTTTGGCGGCCGCTCGGTGCAGCAGGTCGTCGGGCCCGTCCCCGCCGAACGTGGTGATGCGAAGCCCCGGCACCTCCGCCTTCGCCAGGTCGTCCACCGAGCGGATGTCGCACAGCGCGTGCTGCACCCGCGCGATCCCGCACACCGTCGCCAGCTCGCTCGCCCGCTGTTGCGCGAGGACGGTGACCGCGACGGCCCCCGCCTTCATCACGGCGAGCCAGCAGGCGGCGAGGTGTCGGGTGGTGGGGCCGCGCAGCAGCACCCGGTTGCCGGGCACGACGCCCAGGTCGTCGGTGAGCACGTGCGCGATCCGGTCGACGGTGGCCTTCAACTCGCCGTACGACCAGGGCGCCTGGCCGGGGGAGCGGAGCGCGGGCCGGTCGGCGCCGTGCCGCTCGACGGTCGCGTCGAGGAGTTCGGCGCCGCAGTTGAGCCGCTGGGGGTAGCGCAGCTCCGGCAGGTCGAAGGTGAGGCCGGGCCACAGTTCCGGTGGTGGCAGGTGGTCGCGCGCGAACGTGTCCCGGTGGGCCGAGGGGGACAGCGGGAAGGACGGAGACGGCGGGGTCGATGCAGAGGTCATGTCCGGGCGCCCCTTTGCTGGGATCGGTGTGACCGCGCATCGAGCGTATCGTGATGGTGACGACAGTCAACGGGGCGCGATACGGTTCCTGTGCGTGACCGGTAGGCAGCCGTGAGAGGAGCACCACGTATGGGGACATTCTCGCTCGAACCGGAGCAGCGTGCGTGGTGTGCGGAGCTGCGCGCCCTCGCGGCCGACCGCCTCGCCCCGCTCGCCGAGAAGAGCGAGCCGGGCCGGATCAACCGCCCGCTCGTCGCCGAACTCGGCCGACTCGGGCTCCTGGAGCGGCTGTTCACGTCCGGCGCGCTCGACCTCTGTCTGCTGCGGGAGTCCCTGGCGAGCGTCTGCACCGAGGCCGAGACGGCCCTCGCGCTCCAGGGGCTCGGCGCCCACCCGATCCACGCGCACGGCTCCCCGGCCGTGCGCGAGCGGTGGATCCCGGAGGTGGGCGCGGGCCGGGCCGTGGCCGCCTTCGCGCTGAGCGAGCCGGGCGCGGGCTCGGACGCGGCGGCGCTGACCCTGGAGGCGCGCCCCGACGGCGCCGACGGCTGGCGGCTTACCGGTGAGAAGTGCTGGATCTCGAACGCGCCGGAGGCCGACGTCTACACCGTCTTCGCCCGCACCACCCTCGGCGCGGGTGCGCGCGGCGTGACGGCCTTCGCGGTCCCCGCCGACCGGCCGGGACTGACCGGCGAGCACCTCGACATGATCTCCCCGCACCCCATCGGCACGCTCGCCTTCGACGGCGTCCCGGTCACCCGCGACGACGTGCTCGGCGAGGTCGACGCCGGGTTCCGCGTCGCGATGGGCACCCTGAACCTGTTCCGGCCCAGCGTCGGCGCCTTCGCCGTCGGCATGGCGCAGGCGGCCCTCGACGCGACGCTCGCGCACACCGCCGAGCGGGAGGCGTTCGGCGCCCCGCTGAAGGAGCTCCAGACTGTGGCGCACCAGGTCGCCGACATGTCGGTGCACGTCGAGTCCGCGCGCCTCATGGTCTACGCGGCGGCCTGCGCGTACGACGAGGGGGACCCGGAGGTGCCGCGCCGGGCCGCCGCCGCGAAGCTCGTCGCCACGGAGGCGGCGCAGCGGGTCGTGGACGCGGCCGTGCAGCTGCACGGGGCGCGGGCGCTGCGCAGGGGCCACGTACTGGAGCACCTGTACCGGGAAGTCAGGGCGCCCCGCATCTACGAGGGCGCATCCGAGGTCCAACGGGCCATCATCGCCCGCGAGTTGTACAAGGGCCGACAGAAGCAGAAGGAGTCCGCGTGAGCAGCGACGTGAGCGGTGACCTGGAGCGCGTCAACCCGCCCGAACTCTCCCCGCCCACCGGCTTCTCGCACGCCGTCGTCGCCACCGGCGGCCGTCTGGTGATGCTCGCGGGGCAGACGTCCCTGGACGGCGACGGCAAGATCGTCGGAGCCACCCTCCCGGAGCAGTTCAGGCAGGCCCTGACGAACCTGCTCACCGCCCTGCGCGCGTCCGGCGGCGCGCCCGAGCACCTGGCCCGCGTCACCGTCTACGCCACGGACGTCGCCGAGTATCGCGAGAACGCCCGCCAACTCGGCCGTATCTGGCGCGAGTTGGCGGGCCGTGACTATCCGGCGATGGCCGTGATCGGTGTCAGCCGCCTCTGGGACGAGGAGGCGAAACTCGAACTCGACGGAACCGCCGTGCTTCCCTGAACCCGAAAGGGGCGAGAAGCGGACTAGATGTCGCGGAACGTCTCGATCTGCGCCCCGACGGAGTTGAGGCGCTCCGCCAGGTCCTCGTACCCGCGGTTGATCACGTAGACGTTGCGGAGCACCGACGTGCCCTCCGCCGCCATCATCGCCAGCAGCACGACCACGGCGGGGCGCAGGGCCGGCGGGCACATCATCTCGGCGTGCCGCCAGCGGGTCGGGCCCTCGACGAGGACGCGGTGCGGGTCGAGGAGCTGGAGGCGCCCGCCGAGCCGGTTGAGGTCGGTCAGGTAGATCGCCCGGTTGTCGTACACCCAGTCGTGGATCAGGGTCTTGCCCTGGGCGGACGCCGCGATGGCCGCGAAGAACGGCACGTTGTCGATGTTCAGGCCCGGGAACGGCATCGGGTGGATCTTGTCGATGGGCGCTTCGAGCTTGGAGGGACGGACCGTGAGGTCGATCAGGCGCGTGCGCCCGTTGTCCGCCGGGTACTCCGCCGAACGGTCGTGGTCGAGCCCCATCTCCTCCAGGACCGCCAGCTCGATCTCCAGGAACTCGACCGGCACCCGCTTGACCGTCAGCTCGGACTGCGTGACGACGGCCGCGGTCAGCAGGCTCATCGCCTCGACCGGGTCCTCGGACGGCGAGTAGTCCACGTCGACGTCGATGTGCGGCACGCCGTGCACGGTCAGCGTGGTCGTGCCGACGCCGTCCACGCGCACGCCCAGCGTCTCCAGGAAGAAGCACAGGTCCTGGACCATGTAGTTCGACGACGCGTTGCGGATGATGGTGGTGCCCTCGGCGCGGGCGGCGGCGAGCAGCGCGTTCTCCGTCACCGTGTCGCCGCGCTCGGTCAGCACGATGGGGCGGTCCGGCGCGACGTCCGGGTGCACCTCCGCGTGGTAGAGCCCCTCGGTCGCCGTGATGTCGAGGCCGAAGCGGCGCAGCGCGATCATGTGCGGCTCGATGGTGCGGGTGCCGAGGTCGCAGCCGCCCGCGTAGGGCAGCTTGAAGTGGTCCATGCGGTGCAGGAGCGGGCCGAGGAACATGATGATCGACCGGGTGCGGCGGGCGGCGTCCGCGTCGATGGCGTTCATGTCGAGCTCGGCGGGCGGCACGATCTCGAGGTCCGCGCCGTCGTTGATCCAACGGGTGCGTACGCCGATCGAGCCGAGTACCTCCAGAAGGCGGTACACCTCCTCGATGCGCGCGACACGGCGGAGCACGGTGCGGCCCTTGTTGAGCAGCGAGGCGCACAGCAGCGCCACACACGCGTTCTTGCTGGTCTTCACTTCGATCGAACCCGAGAGCCGGCGTCCGCCGACCACGCGCAGATGCATCGGTCCCGCGTACCCGAGGGAGACGATTTCACTGTCGAGGGCTTCGCCAATTCGAGCGATCATCTCAAGGCTGATGTTTTGATTCCCGCGCTCGATGCGGTTGACCGCGCTCTGGCTGGTGCCGAGCGCCTCCGCAAGCTGCGACTGTGTCCAGCCCCGGTGCTGCCGGGCGTCGCGGATGAGCTTGCCGATGCGTTCGAGGTAGTCGTCTGCCATGGCGGCAGGCTATCTCAGATATGAGATGCCGCATCTCAAGGGGCGGGGTCGCCGTCGGGAGCCGAGGATGGGGGGTGAGGTGAAGGGCCCGGACGTGGGTACGCGCACGAGGGTGCCCCTTGCTGGCATTGCCGGGCGATGTACTAGGGTTATCTCGACATCGAGATATCCGCGCGAAGGCGCGCCAAGGAGGCCCGGTCGGGGCGAGGTAAGGGTTACCTTACCTCACTCGTTTCCGCGGTCCGGTACTGAATGCACTGAAGGAGACTGTCGTGTCGGCGAACAGCTTCGACGCCCGCAGCACGCTGCGCGTGGGCGACGAGTCGTACGAGATCTTCAGGCTGGACAAGGTCGAGGGCTCGGCCCGCCTTCCCTACAGCCTCAAGGTCCTTCTGGAGAACCTGCTCCGCACCGAGGACGGCGCGAACATCACCGCCGACCACATCCGTGCGCTCGGCAACTGGGACTCCCAGGCGCAGCCGGCGGAGGAGATCCAGTTCACGCCGGCCCGCGTGATCATGCAGGACTTCACCGGCGTCCCCTGCGTCGTGGACCTCGCCACGATGCGTGAGGCCGTGAAGGCCCTCGGCGGCGACCCGGCGAAGATCAACCCGCTGTCCCCGGCCGAGATGGTCATCGACCACTCCGTCATCGCCGACAAGTTCGGCACCAACGACGCGTTCAAGCAGAACGTGGACCTGGAGTACGGCCGCAACAAGGAGCGCTACCAGTTCCTGCGCTGGGGCCAGACCGCGTTCGACGACTTCAAGGTCGTCCCGCCGGGCACCGGCATCGTGCACCAGGTCAACATCGAGAAGCTGGCCCGCACGGTCATGGTCCGGGGCGGCCAGGCCTACCCCGACACGCTGGTCGGCACCGACTCGCACACCACGATGGTCAACGGCCTGGGCGTCCTGGGCTGGGGCGTCGGCGGCATCGAGGCCGAGGCCGCCATGCTCGGCCAGCCGGTCTCCATGCTGATCCCGCGCGTCGTCGGCTTCAAGCTGACCGGCGAGCTGCCGGCCGGCACGACCGCCACCGACCTCGTCCTCACGATCACCGAGATGCTGCGCAAGCACGGCGTCGTCGGCAAGTTCGTCGAGTTCTACGGTGAGGGCGTCGCAGCCACCTCCCTCGCGAACCGCGCCACCATCGGCAACATGTCGCCGGAGTTCGGCTCCACCGCCGCGATCTTCCCGATCGACGACGAGACCCTGAACTACCTGCGTCTGACCGGCCGTGACGCCCAGCAGGTCGCGCTCGTCGAGGCCTACGCCAAGGAGCAGGGCCTCTGGCTGGACCCGGCCGCCGAGCCCGACTTCTCCGAGAAGCTGGAGCTCGACCTCTCCACGGTCGTCCCGTCGATCGCAGGACCGAAGCGCCCGCAGGACCGCATCGTCCTCGCGAACGCCGCCGAGCAGTTCGCCCAGGACGTGCGCAACTACGTGGACGACGACGAGGAGGCGGGCAAGGAGTCCTTCCCCGCGTCCGACGCCCCGGCCGCCACGAACGGCGTCCCGTCGAACCCGGTCACCGTGACCGCCCCCGACGGCTCGACGTACGAGATCGACCACGGCGCCGTCACCGTCGCCGCGATCACCTCCTGCACCAACACCTCGAACCCGTACGTGATGGTGGCCGCCGCCCTCGTCGCGAAGAAGGCCGTCGAGAAGGGCCTGACCCGCAAGCCGTGGGTCAAGACCACCCTCGCCCCGGGCTCGAAGGTCGTCACCGACTACTTCGACAAGGCGGGCCTGACCCCGTACCTCGACAAGGTCGGCTTCAACCTCGTCGGCTACGGCTGCACCACCTGCATCGGCAACTCGGGCCCGCTGCCCGAGGAGGTCTCGAAGGCCGTCAACGACCACGACCTCGCCGTCACCTCGGTCCTCTCCGGCAACCGGAACTTCGAGGGCCGCATCAACCCCGACGTCAAGATGAACTACCTGGCGTCCCCGCCGCTGGTCGTCGCGTACGCCATCGCCGGTTCGATGAAGGTGAACATCACCAAGGACGCGCTCGGCACCGACACCGAGGGCAACCCGGTGTTCCTCAAGGACATCTGGCCGTCCGAGGCCGAGGTCAACGACGTCGTCGCCAACGCGATCGGCGAGGACATGTTCTCGAAGTCCTACGAGGACGTGTTCGCCGGTGACGCCCAGTGGCAGGCGCTGTCGGTCCCGACCGGCAACACCTTCGAGTGGGACAGCGAGTCCACCTACGTCCGCAAGCCCCCGTACTTCGAGGGCATGCAGATGGAGCCGGCCCCGGTCCAGGACATCTCCGGCGCCCGTGTCCTCGCCAAGCTGGGCGACTCGGTCACCACCGACCACATCTCCCCGGCCGGTGCGATCAAGGCCGACACCCCGGCCGGCAAGTACCTCTCGGAGCACGGCGTCGAGCGTCGCGACTTCAACTCCTACGGCTCCCGCCGTGGCAACCACGAGGTCATGATCCGCGGCACGTTCGCCAACATCCGCCTGCGCAACCAGATCGCGCCGGGCACGGAGGGCGGCTACACCCGCGACTTCACGAAGGAGGACGGCCCCGTCTCCTTCATCTACGACGCCTCGCAGAACTACCAGGCGCAGGGCACGCCGCTCGTCATCCTGGGCGGCAAGGAGTACGGCTCCGGTTCGTCCCGCGACTGGGCCGCCAAGGGCACCGCGCTCCTCGGCGTCAAGGCCGTCATCACCGAGTCGTACGAGCGCATCCACCGCTCGAACCTCATCGGCATGGGCGTTCTGCCGCTCCAGTTCCCGGAGGGCCAGTCGGCCGACTCGCTCGGCCTGACCGGTGAGGAGACCTTCTCGATCTCCGGCGTCACCGAGCTCAACAACGGCACCACGCCGTCCACGGTGAAGGTCACGACCGACACCGGTGTCGAGTTCGACGCGGTCGTCCGCATCGACACCCCCGGTGAGGCGGACTACTACCGCAACGGCGGCATCATGCAGTACGTGCTGCGCAACCTGATCCGCAAGTAAGCGGACCGGACACGCGGTCGGGCCGCGCCCCTGTTCAGGGGCGCGGCCCTTCGCGTTCTTCCCGCACGAACGTGACCCAGGCCTCCGGCGCGACCGTGAGGTGCGGCCCGGCGGGGTTCTTGGAGTCGCGGACGTGGACCACGGTGGTGTCGACGGCTACTTCGAGGCACTGGCCGCCTTCGCTGCTGCTGTAGCTCGACTTGAACCAGTGAAGTCCGGTGCTCATGTCTCTCCTAGCAGGCGATCCAGCAGGCCCCTGGTCGCGTTGGGGGTGAGGGCCTGGGATCGCAGCATCGCATACTTGCGAGCCAGGATGGACACTCCATCGGCGTCGGAGACCCACTGGCTGCCGCGCTGCGACTCCGCGTACGCAAGCTGCTGGTGTTCCGGGGTCTCCAGGATGGTGAACGGGCCTGCGTCGCCCGCGTTCTCCTGCGCGTCCAGCGGCAGTACCTGGAACGACAGCCCCGGCAGGTCCGCGCACTCGCGCAGGAACCTCAACTGGTCCGCCCGCACCAGCGGTTCGGCGATCGCCATCTTTAGCGCCGGCTCCCACACCACGAAGCTCATCGTCGGCGGCACCTTGCGGTGCAGGATCGTCTGGCGGTCCACGCGGGCCGCCGTCTTCGTCTCGACCTCGTCCTCGCTGTACGCGGGCACTCGCTGACCCAACAACGTACGGGCGTACTCGGCCGTCTGAAGAATGCCGGGCACGACGAGCGCGTCGTACCAGGACAGAGCGATGGCCTCCCGCTCGTGCTGGATGTACGACTCCGCCCACAACGGAAACTGGTCCACCTCCGGCATCGCCGCGACGGCCGTCGCCAACGCCCCCTTGGTGTCGAGGAGTTGGTCCATCGACGCCGCCAGCTTCGGCACCAGCGGGCGGCGTGCCTGCTCGATCGCCGCGATCGTCGACTCGGCCACTATCAGCCGCTGCGCCAGCGCCGCCTGCGTGTAACCGGCGGCCTTGCGGAAGAGCGCGACGAGGTCGGCGACCAACCTCATCGCCGAGGGATTCTTCGGCGGATGCTGCGCAGGGCTCATGACGGGCAATCTCCCCGCCCCCGTTCCTTCTCGACCCCACTCGAACCCCGACAAAAAATCTGTCGGGGTCGAATCACTGTCGCCATTGCATCACTCTCCGCGACATTCCACTCGTGAACCGGGAACCACGCGAGCGCTTCTACCGCCGCGAACGCCAAACCGTCCCCGCCGCACGGGAGTTCACCCGCGCCGCCCTCGCCGACTGGCGCGTTCCGCCCGAACGCGCGGACGACATCGTGCTGTGCGTCAGCGAACTCACCACGAACGCCCTGCTCCACGGCGTGCCGCCCGGCCGCGGCTACCGGCTGTGCCTGCTGCCGTACGAGGACGGGCTGCGTGTCGAGGTGCACGACAGCGGCGACGGCCTGCCGCACGCGGCGCCGCGGGACGAGGGCGGGCGGGGTCTGTTCCTGGTGGAGGCGCTGGCCGACAAGTGGGGTGTGGGGGAGCGGGCGCCGGGCAAGGTCGTGTGGTGTGAGTTCGGCCATCTGTCCGAGCGGGCTCGTACACGTATGGTGGAGGACACGTGGGCGACGGGGGTGAGCGGTGGATCCGGGAGCGGTGGGGCTGAAGGTCGCGTCCTCGGTGGTGGTGCCGCTGCTGAAGCGGTTCGTGCTGCCGCCGGCGAAGGCGGCCGGAGCCGAGTTCCCCGATGAAAAACCCGTCCGCGTGCGGTCGTTGCTCTCCTTCGCCGGTGATCACCCGAAGCTGAGCCGCGACGACATGCACCGGCTCTCGCGCGAACTCGTGCGCCGCGCCGTGCGGGCCGCGCCGCCGCACGAGGCCCGGCTGCCCGACGACGAGCACGACGCGGTGGGCCAGGCCCTCACCCGTACGCTCTTCGCGCTCGGCCAACTCGACATGAACGACGTCGACCTGGTGCTGCTCGGCCCCGAGGAGCTGGCCGCCACCCTGAACAGGGCGGCCGAGCGGGACATCAAGGGGCTGCTCACCGCCGACGCCGCCCGCTTCCACGACGCGCTGCTCGGCACCGCCTGCGTGCACCTCGTGCGCTTCTTCACCGAGCGGCCCGGCTTCGAGGCGCGCGCCCAGCTGTCGAGCGCCCGGCAACTCCGCGAGCAGAAGGAGCAGTTGGACCGCATGTGGCGGGTGATCGTCGGAGAGGACCACCAGGCCGAGGACATCCGCTTCGAGGAGCGGTACGCCCGCTACATCGTCGAGCGGCACAGCCGCCTCACCATCTACGGCGTCGACCTCCGCGACCCCGCGGGCCCCGAATGGCCCCTCGACGACGCCTACTTGTGCCCCACCGCCGTACCCGTCGCGGCGGCCGAGGCCGACGGCGACTACGAGACCGTGCGCGAGGAGAGCGTCGAGTCCGTGCTAGCCGGACGCGGCAAGGTCCTCCTGCACGGCCTCGCGGGCACCGGCAAGACGACCCTCGTGCAGTGGCTCGCCCTCACCACCGCGCGCCAGGAGGCCGTCCCCTCCGAGCTGCCGCAGCTCATCGGCCGCGTCCCGTTCGTGCTGCCGCTGCGCACGCTCGCCCGGCAGGGCGCCGAACTCCCGCTGCCCGACGAGTTCCTGAAGTGGACGCGCTGCGAGCTGTCCGGCGAGGAACCCGACGGCTGGGTCGTCCGCATCCTGCGCAACGGCCGCGGGGTGCTGCTCGTCGACGGCCTCGACGAGATCCCCAGGGCCGACCGCCGCCGCACCCGCGACTGGCTGCGCGGACTGGTCCGCCAGTTCCCGGGCAACCTCTGGCTGTGCACCACCCGGCCCTCCGCCCTCGAACCCGGCTGGCTGGCGAACGAGGGCTTCCACGAGCTGAGCCTCAACCCGCTCAGCCCCGACGACCTGCGCAGCTTCGTCGCCCGCTGGCACACGGCCGCGTGCGCGCCCGAACGGCTCGGCGAGGAACTCGTCGAATCCCTGCGCTCCAACCCCGAACTCAGCCGCCTCGCCACCAACCCGCTGATGTGCAGCCTCATCTGCGCCCTGCACCGCGAGCGCAGGGGCTTCCTGCCGAACGGCAGGGCCTCCCTGTACCGGGCCGCGCTCTCCATGCTCCTGGAGCGGCGCGACGTCGAGCGGGACCTGTACCGGCGCGGCGACGACCGGCCCCGGCTCGACGAGGAGTCCGCGACCGAACCGCTGAAACGGCTCGCGTACCGGCTGATCCGCAACGACGACACACAGATGGAGCGCGACGACGCGATCCACGAGCTGCGGCGGCTCCAGCCACAGGTCCCGAGCCTGGAGCGGCTCGGCGAACCCGAACAGGCGTTGCAGTATCTTCTGGAGAGGTCCGGGCTCCTCCGGGAACCCGCCCCGGGCGCCGTCGACTTCATTCATCGTACGTTTCAGGACTACCTGGGTGCCAAGGCTGTTCTTGAGGACCGTGACTTCGGCATGCTGGTGAAACACGCTCACATGGACCAGTGGGAGGACGTGGTGCAGATGGCCGTCGCGCAAGCCGACCACAACGGGCGGGCCGATCTGCTGATGCGCCTCAGCGACCGCGGCAAGCGCGAGAAGGACGTCACCGTCCAGGCCAGGATCCGCCTCCTCGCCCTCGCCTCCCTCGAACAGGCGACCCGGCTCGAACCCGCCGTGCGCCAGACCATCGAGGCGGAGGCCGCGAGCATGCTCCCGCCCCGCAGCCTGCGCCAGGCCCGCGTCCTCGCCCGCACCGGACCGCTGCTGCTCGGCCTGCTCCCGAGGGCCGACGAGCTGGACGGCGACGCCGAGCTCGCGACCGCGCACGCCATCTGCCAGATCGGCGGCGACGCCGCCATCCCGCGCCTGCGCGAGTTCCTCAGCACCTCCCAGTCCACCGTGCGCGCCCAGCTCCTCGGCCACTGGGACCGCTTCGACACCGACACGTACGCCCGCGAGATCATCGCCCCGCTCCTCGAGCGCGCCCCAGGCGAACCCGTCACGGTCCGCTCCCGCGCGGAACTCGACGCGCTGTCCCGGCTGCCCGGCTGCGAGCGCGTCGGCATCCACGGCGACTTCGACCCCGCCGCCGTGCGCGCCGCCCTCTCCGCCGAGCACCTGCGCGAGCTGCGGCTGCGCGGCGCCCTCCAGATCGACGACCTCGCGCTGCTGCACGACTTCCAGCACCTGGAGAGCCTCACCCTCCAGGGCTGCCGCAACGTCAAGGACCCCGAACCGCTCACCCGGCTCCCGCGCCTGCGCAGCCTCGTCCTGGAGAACGTGCCGCAGTTCGAGCCGCTGGAACAGCTCGACCAGTGCGCCGAACTCGAAGCCCTGCACATCGGCGCCGGCGTCCCCTGGCGCGGCGTCGCCGAACTCCCCAGGCCGGGACGGCTCAGGACGCTCTCCCTGCCGCCCGGCACCTCCGAACTCTCCGAGATCACCCGCTGCGTCGCCCTGGAGGAGCTGCGGCTCCAGGACGCCAGCAGCCGACTGCTCCCCGACGACTGGGGCAGCCTCCTCGGCCGACTGCCGCAACTGCGCACCCTGTGCGTCTCCGCCGAGCAGCTCAGCACCCTCCTGTTCAACCCGACCAGCCAGATCCCCCAACTGACCAAGCTCTACGTCTACGCCCAGCAGGGCACGCCGCTCCAACTGCGCCGCATGTCGCGCCGCTTGCAGGGCCTGGAGGAGCTGCACGTGACCCAGGGCGGCGACCTCGACCTCTCGCCGCTGAAGGGGATCGCCTCGCTGCGCAAGGTCCGCATCGCGTACCCGGGCGGCGTCGTCCAGGGAGTCGAAGACCTGCCCGAAGGCGCCGAACTGGAGATTTACCCGCAGCCCTGAGGTCCCCGCCGGTCCCGCCGTCCATCTGGCAGGAGATCGACACGAACGGTAAGTTCTAGGGTTCACGCCGTAGTTGACGATCCCTAGGGAAGCAGGACAGCCGAAGATGGCCAGGCCCAAGGCGCCCTTTCTGTACGGGCGCGAACCCCTGGTGGGATCGCTCGTCCCCGCGCTCACCGGACTCGCCTTCCACGAACGCGCCCGCGCCCGCCGCGAGTTCGGCTCCGACGTGCCCGTCGTGCTGCTCACCGGCGAGCACGGCACCGGACGCAGCGCCCTCCTCGACGCCCTCGCCCGCGGCTACCGCGGCCGCCTCCCGCTCGCCCACGTGCGCGCCGTCGACCCCGGATCGCCCACCGCGTCCGGGCTCCCCGAAGAGGTCCCCGAAGGCAGCGTGCCGCCCCAGACCGCCGCGTCGCCCGCCGAGATCCTCGAACGCCTGGTGTGCGCGCTCACCCCCACGTACGGCACCTTCCGCACGCTGATGCCCGCCCTGTTCGCGGTGTCAGGCTGGCACCTCGGGCAGAGCGACGAGCGCGACGAGGTGTGCCGCAGACACGCCCGCATGCTCATCGTCAGCGGCCTCGCGCGCGGCACCGAGCGCGAGGTCGCCCGCGACTGGGCCACCCAGGTCGAGACCTCCGTCAGCGAGGCCGCCGCCCGCGACCACGACCCCGACGACCCGGACGGCACCCAGCCCGTCACCGCCGCCGTGCTCCGCCAGCTCGCCGCCCGGATGTCCCTCGCGCCCTCCCGCGCCTGGTTCCGGCAGCGGCACACGACCCCCGACGGCACCATCGCCGAAGAGGACGCGCTGTGGCTGCTGTCCCGCCGCTTCCACCGCGGCGGCGACTACCTGCACGCCGCCGAACAGGCCCTGACCGCCTGCTTCCTGGAGGAGACCGCGCACGCCCACGGCCTCGTGCGCCGGCTCAACCGCGAGCCCTGGCCGCTGATCCTCCTCGACGAGGCGCACACCCCGGCCGGCGTCCGCTTCCTCGAACTTCTCCTGGAACAGCGGGCCATCGGCGGTCGAGGCCACGACGACAGGACCGTCGTCGTCGCCACCCGGCTCGGCGACCTGCCCCGCGAGGACGCCCCGCACGCCGTCCGCCGCGAACTCGCCGACCTGGTACCGCCCGGCGGCGCCCGCCGCCCCGGCCACGCCGCGACCCTGTGGAAGCGGACGGGACACGAGCCGTCCGAGGGCCTTCTCGTCCTCCCGCTCACCCCGCTGACCAGGGACGACATCCTCTCCATGCTCGACAGGGCGTCCTCACGCCTGCTCCACCCGCACCTCGCGTCCGCCCTGCACGCCCTCACCGGCGGCCACCCGTCGGCCAGCACCGTCCTCGCCGACGCCGCCGTCGAGACCGCACGCCAGAACCGCACCGTCGTCCCCCGCGACCTCCTCGACCTGCGCGTCGAGGGCGGCCGGGCCGTCACCGAGGTGCTGCTGCGGGACCTGCTGCCCGACCGCCGCCAGCGCGACCGCCTCGTCAAGCTCTGCCTCGCCCGTGACGCCAAGGCCGCCGAGGCGCTCGCCCAGGACCTCGGCCTCGTCGGCCCCGAGCAGCTGCCGGCCACGGCCGCCGCCCAGTACCTCGTCGAGCGCGAGTGGCAGGACCTCCCGGCCGCGGACGACCCGCTCGTCACCAGCCCGCTCCTGCGCACCCTCCTCGTCCACGAGGCGCGCCGCACCCTGCCGCCCGGCGACGAACCGCACAGCTGGCGCTCCGTCCACGCCTTCCTGCACCTGCACCACGTCCAGCGCGCCGATACCGAGGAGGCCGACGCCCTGCGCCACAACCTCGCCGCCGGGAACCCGCAGCAGGTCGTCGCGATGCTCGCCGACGAGTTCGACGCCGAGGAGGCCGAGCAGAGCGTCGAGCACTGGCTGCACTGCCTCAAGCGGTGCGCGAGCGCGCCCGTGCCACCCACCGACGACACCTGGTGCGACCAGCGCGTCGAGATCGCCGACGGCGAGCACGCCGCCCGCTACGCCCGCCTCGACCCCTCGGGCCGCAGCATCAACCGCCTCCTGCACGCCCTGTGGTACCTCTCCGAGCCGTACGCGGACGCCGCCCTCGACCCGGACGCCGACCGCATGTGCCGGGCCGTGGGGGAGGAGCTGGGCTTTCTCGCCCGCCGCCACCCCACCTGGTACGCGGCCCTCGGCCAGGCCGCCCGCGACTGGCCCACCGCCGCCCGCAAGGGGCAGGAACTGCCCGTACCCGCAAGCGCCAACTCCGTGGAGGGAGGCTGATGTTCGGCAGCAGGATCAGGGAGTGGGGTCCGCTGGACTGGTGCGTCGCGCTGGTCGTCGTGCTCGCGCTCGTCGCGGGCGGCGTCTACGGCGGCTCGAAACTGCTGCGCAAGTGCGACGACGGCCTCAGCGACATCGACGGCCAGTGCATCGGCGTCACCACCGAGAGCTTCGAGGCCGACCACGACATCCGCACCCTCATCGACGCCATCGCCGCCGAGAACGACAGGGTCGCCTCGCAGAGCGGCACCCCCTACGTCCGCGTCGCCCTGATGATGGCCTACACCTCGGGCGACACCAGCGCGATGACCGGCGACATGATCCGCCGCGCCCTCGCCGGATCCCTCGCCGCCCTCAAGGAGGCCAACGCCGGGGCGGGCGGCCCGCACGTCCAGCTGATGATGGCGCCGGTCGGCAGACACCTCGACCAGTGGCAGCCCGTCGTCAAGCGGCTCGGCGCGCTCGCCGCCGACCAGGACCACCCGCTCGTCGGCGTCACCGGCATCCCCAGCAGCCAGACGGACACCCGCGACGCGCTCGACGAACTGAGCGCGCGCAAGATCCCCACGGTGGGCCCCGTCATCAACGCCTCGTCGATGAACTACCCGTACTTCTTCAAGACCTCGCCGGACGACAAGGAGTTCGCCAACGCCCTGAAGCAGTACCTCGACACCTACCCGCAAGGGAAGAAAAAGGGGCTGCTGCTGCTCGACCGGCACACCGGCGACGTCTACTCGAAGGACCTGACCGCCACCCTCAAGCGCAGCTTCGGCAAGGCCTACGGGCTCGCCGACAGCTCGTCCATCTTCACCGGCTCATCCGGCAGCGACGAGGGCGAACCGGGCATCTTCGTCGACGCCGTCAACAAGATCTGCGGCGAGGGCGTCGACACCGTCTTCTTCGCGGGCCGCGACCAGGACCTGCCGGGCTTCATCGACGCCCTCTCCGACGCCGGCCGCTGCGACGACGGCGGGCCGCTGCGCATCCTCAAGACCGGCATCGGCCTCGAACCCACCCTCACCAGGCCGGAGGTCGCCCGCGACCTGAAGCGGGCGAAGGCCACCATCGTCGACGCCGCCTCCTTCGACCCGCGCTGGGAGAAGGCAGGCTCGACGAACAGGCCCGCCGGAGTCGACGACTTCCTCGACCGCTTCGACGAACTGCGCACCGCCCACCCGCTCGGCGCCAAGCCCCTCGCCGACGGCTACGCGGCCTCGTACTACGACGGCCTGCGGCTGCTCACCACCGCCATGAAGCGCACCTTCGCCGAGATGAACGCGGGCAGGAGCACCAAGCAGCTGCCGACGACGCAGGAGCTCTACACGACGCTCTCGCAGTCCACCATCAACAGCTCAGGGATGCTCCAGGGCGCCACCGGCACCTACGGATTCGCGGGCCAGGACACGAACGACCGGTGGTCGGCCTGCAAGCCGGTACCGGTCGTCGAGTTCCCCGCCCAGCGCCACGACCGGAAGCTGCCCCTGTACCGGACGTACGACCGTGGCGACTGCCCCGGGTGACGCGCCGCGCACGGCACGCCACCCGGGACCGCGTCACGACAGCAGCTCCACCTCCGCCACCGTCGCCGCCCCGCCGGTGAACACCAGCCGGTACTGCTGGTGCGCCGCCGGGGACGGCACCGAGAACACCCGGGTCTGCTTGTCCCAGGCGAAGGACTCGCCCGACCTGCTGTCGACGGTCTTCCAGTCCTTGCCGTCGTCCGACGCCTCCAGGCGCCAGCCCGTCGGGGCCTTCGCCCGGTCATCGGACGTCAGCGTGTACTGGACGGCCTTCGCGCCGTCGGCGCCGACCGGCAGCTCCACCGACTCCGTGCTCGCGGACGTCGCCGACGAGTTGTCGAACAGGGCGCCCGAGCCCTTGATCGCGTCGGAGCGCGGCGCGGGCACCTTGTCGTCGTTCGTGATCGACGTCGGGGCGGCACCCGCTCCCGTACCCCACTTCGACGGCTTGTCGCCCATCGCGAACTCGACGACACCGCCCTTCGCGATCACCGAGTGCGGCAGCGACGTCTTGTTCCACGCCTTGCCGTTGACCTTGACGCCCTGCACGTAGATGTTCTTCGCGCTGTTCTTCGGCGCCTTCACGACGAGGTCCTTGCCGCCGTCCATGTGCAGCGTCATCTTCGTGAACTGCGGGGACCCGATGGCGTACTCGCCGCTGCCCATGACCAGCGGATAGAAGCCGAGCGACGAGAACAGGTACCAGGCGCTCTGCTCGCCGTTGTCCTCGTCGCCGTGGTAGCCCTGGCCGATCTCGCTGCCGGTGTAGAGCCGCGACATGACCTCGCGGACCTTCTCCTGCGTCTTCCACGGCTGACCCGCCGCGTCGTACATGTACGTCACGTGGTGCGCGACCTGGTTCGAGTGCCCGTACATGCCCATCCGCACGTCACGCGCCTCGGTCATCTCGTGGATGACACCGCCGTACGAGCCGGCGACGTCCGCCGAACCGGTCTCCGGCGTGTCGAAGTACGTGTCGAGCTTCTTGGCGAGACCGTCCCTGCCGCCGTACAGATTGGCGAGGCCGCGGCTGTCCTGGACGGCGGTGAACGCGTAGCCCCAGGCGTTGGTCTCCGTGTAGTCGTAGCCCCAGATCGCCGGGTCGAAGTCGGCGGACTTCACCCGCCAGTTGCCATCCTTGTCCTTGCCCTGGAAGAAGCCCGTCCCGGCCGCCTTGTCGTCGAACATGTTGACGTAGTCGCGGGCGCGGTTCAGGAAGTAGTCGGACTCCTCCTTGTAGTGCTTGTCGCCGGTCTTCTCGTAGAGCTTGCGGCCCATCTCCGCGATGCCGAAGTCGTTGAGGTAGCCCTCCATCGCCCACGACATGCCCTCGTGCGTGTCCGACGGCGTGTAGCCGAGGAACGGGGACGTCGTCATGCCCTTGCGGCCCACACCGGCCGACGGCGGGACCACGGTCGCGTTCTTCACGGCCGCCTTGTACGCCGACTCGACGTCGAAGCCGTCCACGCCCTTCACGTAGGCGTCGGCGAACGCCACGTCGGACGAGGTGCCGGTCATCAGGTCCGCGTAGCCGGGCGAGGACCAGCGGGAGGTCCAGCCGCCGTCCCGGTACTGCTGCACGAACCCGTCGACCAGCTCACCGGCCTTCTTCTTCGTCAGCAGCGAGTAGGCGGGCCACGTCGTGCGGTACGTGTCCCAGAAGCCGTTGTTCACGTACGGCTTGCCCTCGACGATCTTCGCGCCCGTGTGCGTCGGGGTGTCCGGGTTCGGCATCGGCGAGAACGGCGAGGCGTACTTGTACGTCGACTTGCCGCCCTGCGAACGCACCTTCTCGAACGCCGAGTTGGGGTACAGGTACAGCCGGTACAGCGAGGAGTAGAGGCTGGTGCGCTGGTCGTCCGTCGCGCCCTCGACCTCCACCTTTTTCATCAGCGCGTCCCACTGGGCGCGCGCCGCGTCCCGCACGGCGGAGAACGAGCGCTTCGCCGGCAGCTCCTGCGCGAGGTTGTCCTTCGCCTGGTCGACGCTGATCAGCGAGGTCGCCAGGCGCAGCGTCACCGTGCGGTCCTTGCCCGCGTCGAACGTGAAGTGCCCCTTCACGCCCGACGCCGCCGCGTCCGTCACCGGCTTGTCGAACGTGCCGTAGACGAACAGCCGGGTGGCGCCCGCCGACAGGCCCGACTTCACGTCGGAGTAGCCGGTCACGACCCCGCTCTCCTTGTCGAGCGTGAGGCCGCCCTGCTCGGAGACGTTGTCGAAGACCACGCTCGCGTCGTCGTCCGGATAGCTGAAGCGCAGCGCCGCCGCGTGATCGGTCGGCGTCATCTCGGCCTTGACGCCGTTCTGGAACGTCACGCCGTAGTACGACGGGGTCGCCGTCTCGTCCTCGTGCAGATACGGCAGCGCACGGCCCGAACGCGACGTGTCGAGCGCGTCGCCCTTCTTCGCCGACGGCATCACCTGGAACGTCTGCCGGTCACCCATCCACGGGCTCGGCTCGTGACTCGCCGAGAACGCCTCGAGGGCGGGCAGGTTGTCCGCGTTGTTGTCGCGCGCGTAGTCGTACAGCCAGCTCA
This sequence comes from Streptomyces sp. SDT5-1, assembly GCF_052245995.1. Classification (NCBI taxonomy): domain Bacteria; kingdom Bacillati; phylum Actinomycetota; class Actinomycetes; order Kitasatosporales; family Streptomycetaceae; genus Streptomyces; species Streptomyces sp. SDT5-1. The sequence goes on from NZ_CM125963.1 coordinate 6,280,226, forward strand.
GCGAGCCCGCGTTGGTCACCGGCGTCCAGAAGTTGAAGCCGTGCGGGACGGCCGTCGCCGGGAATGTGTTGCCGCGCGAGAAGCCGCCGGTGGAGTTCGTGCCGCGGGTCGTCGACGCGTAGTCGCTCAGGTGCGCCTTGGGCTTCACCGGCTGCGCCTTCGCGATGCTGATGTCGTCGAGCCAGCCGCGGAACTTCGCCGGCCCCTTGGGGGAGTCGTACGCGACGAGGACCCGGTCGACCGTCTTCCCGGCGGCCACGGAGCCGATGCCGGACTTCACGGCGTTCCACTGGTTCACGTAGAGCCGCTTGGCGGCGCCCTGCCCCTGCGGCGTGAGGAGCCCGCCGTAGGAGTCGACGGCCTTGAGGTCGCTCAGGTACGTGCCGTCGGTGAAGGCGAGGTCGACGGAGACGTTCGTGGCGTCGTAGTCGCGGTCGCCGTCCGCCATCGACGGGAAGATCTTGTACGCCAGCTCGGTGTCCTTGGCCACCGCGACATTGACGTCGAAGACCTTGTTGTACGAGTAGGCGCGCCCGCCGCCCTTGTGGGTACCGGCGTAGCGCAGCGCGCGCGTGCCGGTGAAGCCGACGCCCGCCTTCGCGGTGGGGGAGGCGGTCGGCCCGCGGTCCACGAGCGAGAGCATGTCCTCGGGGGCCGGGGTGGAGTCCTCGCCGGTGGAGAGCTGGAAGTCGGCGAGCTGCGTCGCGTCGCCCGCGCCGTTGTTCTTCGTGAACTCGATGCGGAAGTGCGCGTACTCGGCCGGGCTCTGCAGGTCGTACGACTTCAGCTGGTGGCGCTTGTCGAAGGTCTCGCCGGAGCGGGTGTCGAGCGTCGTCCACTCCTTGCCGTCCGCCGAGCCTTTCAGCGTCCAGTCCTTCGGGTCGCGCTCGTCGTGGTCGTTGGCGGACGTCAGCGCGTACTTGGCGATCTTGACCGGCTCGTCGAGGTCGTACTCGACCCAGGCGGTCGGTGTGAACGCCAGCCACTTGGTCGTCGCCTCGCCGTCGACGAGGTTCTCCTTGGTCTCGCCGCCGCCGGTGTTCTCGTCGCTGGCCCGGACGTCGGTGACATGGCCGTTCACATTGCCCGGCATGCCGCTGCTGTACGCGCCGTCGACGCCGCTCGCCCGCTTCGTGCCGTCGGCGTCCGTGTCGACGGTGTTCAGCCAGTCCGGGGTGGGCTGCCCGGCCTCGAAGGACGAGCGGAACGAAGGCTCGCCCTCGGCGGCGTGGGCGGCGGTGCCGGGGCCGAGGCCCTGCCCTCCGGCGGTGATCACGAGAGCGGCCGCGCCGAGCGCGGCCACGGTGCCGAGTCTGTGTCTGGATCTACCTCGCATGCAGGGCTCACCCTCCGGCTGCTGGACAACGTTGTCAGTTGTTGAGCAGAGTCCAGTAGTGGTCGAAGTGCCCAGTGTTGTCAAGGGTGTTGGTGTCTTTTGGTGGCACGGCGATTACGCGCCGCTTCTCGCGCAATTGCGGGCGTGGAAGTAACCGGCAAGTGAGGTTCCGCTACACCCTTTGTAGACAAGGCAGTTGGAAAGCTCGGTTCGTCACGCGTGCGACGTATTTCCGGGAGGTCTCAACTCGGAAAAGACCGATGCCCAAACCTGCATTCGATCTTGCCCCTCTCACAGGGAGTGGACTATACCTGTCGCCACCGCCCCGGCCTGCGCGTCAACCGGGCCGGCAACACCATGGGGAGGTCGAGGACTTGAGCATGGGATCCACCTTCAGTGCAGGCCTTTTCCGACATCGCTCAGCTGATCGTCAGCGGTGCCCCTGAGCGGCACCGGCACCAGGACGCGCGCTCACAGAGAAACCCGGCAAGCGCATGGCCGATCTGGCCCGGCAGCCGAACATGCAGCCAACCGTTAGAGATCCAATCGATCAGTGAGGATGCAGAGATGACCATTCGTGCCGGCTCTCTTGACAGGCGCACACTTCTGCGCGGGGCGATCGCCACCGCCGCCATGGGGTCGTTCGCCGTCGCGTGTGGCTCCCCCTCCAGCAATGACGACAATGGCGGCACGAAGAACAAGGGGAGCGAGAAGAACCCCTTCGGCGTCGCCAAGAACTCCAAGGTCGAGGCGGCCATCTTCGACGGCGGCTACGGAACCGACTACGTCGACTACGTGAACAAGGTCATCGGGGCCCAGATCGCCGGCACGAAGGTCCAGGTCAAGCCGGTCGTCGACATCGCGCCCGAGCTCCAGCCCCGGTTCGTCGGCGGCAACCCGCCGGACCTCATCGACAACTCCGGCGAGGACCAGATCGGCTTCCTCGGCATCCTCGACCAGCTGGAGGAGCTGGACGACGTCCTCGAGGCCAAGAACTACGAGGGCAAGAAGATCGCCGACACGATCTACCCCGGCGTCAAGGACCCGGGCACCTTCAAGGACAAGTTCGTCGCGCTCAACTACGTGATGACCGTGTACGGCGTCTGGTACTCGAAGACGCTGTTCGAGGAGAACAGCTGGACTCCGCCGAAGACGTGGGACGAGGCGCTCGATCTCGGCCAGAAGGCCAAGAAGAAGGGCAAGTACCTCTTCGTCCACGGCAAGGAGGCGGCGACCTACTACTCGACGCTCCTCATGGACTCCGCGATCAAGGAGGGCGGCGACGAGGTCAGGATCGCGCTGGAGAACCTGGAGAAGGACTCCTGGTCGCACCCGGCCATCCAGGGCGTTCTCAAGGTCATGGAGACCATGGTCAAGGAGAAGATGTTCGTCCCCGGTGGCTCCGGCACCCAGTTCCAGAAGGCGCAGGCGATCTGGAGCAACGACCAGAAGGCGCTGCTCTACCCGTCCGGTGGCTGGATCGAGAACGAGATGAAGGACGCCACCAAGAAGGACTTCCAGATGACCGGCTTCCCGGAGATGACCCTCACGGACAAGCCGAAGATGCCCTACGAGTCGCTGCGCGCGGCCGCGGGCGAGCCGTTCATCGTCCCCAAGCAGGGCAAGAACGCGGCGGGCGGCAAGGAGGTCCTGCGGGCCATGCTGTCCGAGAAGGCGGCCGCCAACTTCTCGAAGACGAAGCTGGCCCCGACGATCGTCAAGGGCACCGTGCCCGCCGACGGCTACGGCTCCTCGGCCCTCGTCTCGCAGACGAAGATGCTGGAGGCAGCGGGCGAGAACATCTTCAACTACCTGTTCGTCGTCGCCTACGGCATGAACACCGACATGCTGGTGCCGTGGAACTCGTTCCTCTCCGGCGACCTCGACGCCAAGGGCCTGACCAGGGCTCTGCAGAAGATCTCCGACAAGGTCCGCGAAGACGACTCCGTCGACAAGATCAAGGTCAGCTAGCACCCGCCATGAGTGAAACGATCTCCAAATCCGCAGCCGCGAGCGACCGGCCCGTGCCGGCCGCTCGCGGCGGGCGTCCCCGACGCCGCAAGCTCACGTTCGACCGGGTGACGTTCTTCCTCGCGTTCCTCGGCGTACCGCTGGCCGTCTTCGTGCTCTTCGTCCTGTACCCGTTCCTCCAGGCGATCTTCTGGGGGATGACGAACTGGCGGGGTTTCAGCCCCGATTACGACTTCGTCGGGCTCGACAACTTCGTCAAGATCTTCCAGGACGACATCTTCCTGAAGGCGCTGACCAACGTCGCGCTGCTGGCGGCCTTCGTACCGCTGATCACGCTGACGCTCGCCCTGGCGGTCGCGGTGGCCGTCACCCTGGGCGGACCCAGCATCGGCCCCGTCCGGGGGATCCGCGCGGCCTCCTTCTACCGGATCATCTCGTTCTTCCCCTACGTCGTGCCGGCGATCATCGTCGGCCTGATCTGGGCCCAGATGTTCGACCCGAACGCGGGCCTGGTCAACGGCCTCCTCACCTCGCTCGGCCTCGACGGCTTCAAGGAATTCGCCTGGCTCGGCGAGACCTCGACCGCGATGCCGGCCCTGATGTTCGTCTTCGTCTGGGGCCTCGTCGGCTTCTACGCGGTGCTCTTCATCGCCGCGATCAAGGGCGTCCCCGCCGAGCTGTACGAGGCGGCGAGGATCGACGGGGCCGGCCGGTTCCGGATGACCCTCTCGGTCACCCTGCCGGCGATCCGGGACAGCGTGCAGACGGCGTACATCTACCTGGGCATCGCCGCCCTCGACGCGTTCGTCTACGTACAGGCGATGCTGCCGAACGGCGGGCCCGCCAACTCGACCCTGACGATCAGTCAGCGGCTGTACCACATGGCCTTCACCAAGCAGCAGTTCGGCCTCGCCACCGCGATGGGCGTGGTCCTCGCCGTCGTCACCCTGGTGTTCGCGGCGCTCGTGTTCACCGTCAACCGGCTGACCGGCGGCGGCGAGAAAGAGGGCAAGGAGAGGACGCGGGCGCCGAAGGCCCGGCGTGCGGGATCCAAGGGAGGTGCCCGGTGAGCGCCGTAGCCGCCGCCCGGAAGCCGGCGAGCGACCGGAAACTGACCAGGGCCGTCGTCAGCGGCGACCGCAGGTTCGCGGCGATCTCGCACGGCCTGCTGATCCTGTGGTCGGTGATCGTGATCGTGCCCATGCTGTGGGTGCTGCTGTCGTCCTTCAAGTCGACCGGCGAGATCCTGTCGTCCCCGTTCGATCTGCCGAAACACTGGCGGGTCGAGAACTACGTGAACGCCTGGACCGACGCGAACATCGGCAGGTTCTTCCTGAACTCGGTGATCGTCGTGGTCTCCGCGCTGGTCCTGGTGATGCTGCTGGGCGCGATGTGCGCCTACATCCTGGCCCGGTTCGAATTCCCGGGTCGCCGGCTGATCTATTACGTGATGCTGGCCGGACTGACCTTCCCGGTCTTCCTGGCGATCGTCCCGCTCTTCTTCCAGCTGCAGAACTTCGGGCTGCTCAACACCCGGCCCGGACTGATCCTCACCTACGTCGCGTTCGCGCTGCCGTTCACGGTGTTCTTCCTCTACGCGTTCTTCCGGTCCCTGCCGCACGACGTGTACGAGGCCGCGCTGATCGACGGGGCGGGGGACTGGCGGGCGTTCTTCCAGGTGATGCTGCCGATGGCCAGCCCCGGCATGGCCGCGGTGGCGATCTTCAACTTCCTGGGGCTCTGGAACCAGTTCCTGCTGCCGGTGGCGCTCAACACCGACCAGGACAAATGGGTGCTGACCCAGGGCATGGCCGCCTACGCGTCTTCGCAAGTTTATGACATCGACTACGGCGCCCTCTTCGCGGCGATCGTCGTCACGGTGGTGCCCGTACTGATCGTGTACATCTTCTTCCAGCGCCGGATCGCCGGATCGGTGTCCCAGGGCACCTTCCGCTGACCCGCGTTCGTTGCGCGGCAAGGGCCGGGCCCCGGAGAGACCGCTCTCCGGGGCCCGGTTCCTTCGTGCGGCGGAAGGTACCGATTTCCGTCAAGGGCTTGACGACGGAGACACCTTCAGCGGAGCTTGGAGTTCATAACTTGTACAAGGTCTGGTCACGTAGGGTGACGTGGGCCAAGGGACTAAGGGTGGGTCAATGGAGACTCCGGGGTCGCAGTCCTCGCTGCACCGGGCCAATCTGGAGCGCGTCGTACGTGCCGTACGGCTGGCCGGATCGCTCACGCAGGCCGAGATCGCGAGGACGACGGGCCTGTCGGCCGCGACGGTCTCCAACATCGTCCGGGAGCTCAAGGACGGCGGAACCGTCGAGGTCACGCCCACGTCGGCCGGCGGCCGCCGGGCCCGCAGCGTCTCCCTGAGCGGCGACGCCGGCATCGTGATCGGCGTCGACTTCGGCCACACCCACCTGCGCGTGGCCGTCGGCAACCTCGCCCACCAGGTGCTCGCCGAGGAGTCCGAGCCGCTCGACGTCGACGCCTCCGCCGCCCAGGGCTTCGACCGGGCGGAGGAGCTGGTGGAGCGCCTCATCGTGGCCACCGGCGTGGACCGCGCGAAGGTCGCCGGTGTCGGGCTCGGCGTGCCGGGCCCCATCGACGTGGAGAGCGGCACCCTCGGCTCCACGTCGATCCTGCCGGGCTGGTCCGGCACCAAGCCCGCGGAGGAGCTGGCCAGGCGCCTGGGCGTCCCCGTGCACGTCGACAACGACGCCAACCTCGGCGCGCTCGGCGAGCTGGTCTGGGGCAGCGGCAGGGGCGTGAAGGACCTCGCGTACATCAAGGTCGCAAGCGGTGTCGGCGCGGGCCTCGTGATCAGCGGAAAGATCTACCGGGGCCCCGGCGGCACGGCCGGCGAGATCGGGCACATCACGCTCGACGAGTCGGGCCCGGTGTGCCGCTGCGGAAACCGCGGCTGCCTGGAGACCTTCACCGCGGCCCGCTACGTGCTGCCGCTGCTCACCTCCAGTCACGGCACGGACCTGACCATGGAGAAGGTCGTGCGGCTCGCGCGCGACGGCGACCCGGGCTGCCGCCGCGTCGTCGCGGACGTGGGCCGTCACATCGGCTCCGGCGTCGCGAACCTGTGCAACCTCCTGAACCCCAGCAGGGTCGTCCTGGGCGGCGATCTGGCGGAGGCCGGCGAGCTGGTCCTGGGGCCCATCAGGGAGTCCGTGGGGCGCTATGCGATCCCCAGCGCGGCGCGCCAACTCTCGGTCCTCCCGGGGGCGTTGGGCGGCCGCGCGGAGGTGCTCGGGGCGCTGGCCCTGGCCCTCAGCGAGATGGGCGATTCGATGCTTTTGGACGGTTCCGGTGCAGGCACTGTGCCCGCAGCCACACCTGCCTTCACTTAGAGAACGCATGACACCGTTGCCAACCCGTTAAGGATTTACTCCTTGACGCTGCGGTTGCGGCCGAGTTGACTTCCAGCCACCTCGGCCGCAACGACGCGGCCTCGTCAGGGAGGTTTCTGAAGTGAACACGCGTATGCGTCGTGCCGCCGTTGCTGTGTGTGCCAGCGCCATGGCCGTCTCTCTCGCCGCCTGTGGCAGCGCCAAGGAGTCCAAGGGCGAGGGCGACAAGACCGCCGGAAAGAAGACCGACGCGCTGAAGATAGGCCTGCTCCTTCCGGAGAACCAGACCGCGCGTTACGAGAAGTTCGACAAGCCCATCATCGAGCAGCAGGTCAAGAAGCTGACGAATGGCAAGGGCAAGATCCAGTACCTCAACGCCAAGCAGGACGCGTCCCTGCAGTCGCAGCAGATCGACACGATGATCACCAACAAGGTGGACGTGCTGATCCTCGACGCCGTGGACTCCAAGGCCGTCGCCGGCGGCGTGAAGAAGGCCAAGGACGCCGACATCCCGGTCGTCGCCTACGACCGCCTGGCCGAGGGACCGATCTCCGCGTACACCTCCTTCGACAACCAGGAGGTCGGCAAGGAGCAGGGCAAGGCGCTCCTGAAGGCCCTGGGCGACAAGGCCAAGCCGAGCAACAGCATCGTCATGATGAACGGTGCCGCGACGGACCCGAACGCCGGCGACTTCAAGAAGGGCGCCCACTCCGTACTCGACGGCAAGGTCAAGATCGCCAAGGAGTACGACACCAAGGAGTGGAAGCCGGAGAACGCCAACGCCAACATGGAAGGCGCGATCTCCGCCATCGGCAAGGACAAGATCGTCGGCGTCTACTCCGCCAACGACGGCCTCGCGGGCGGCATCATCACCGCGCTCAAGAGCGCGGGCGTCTCCAAGCTTCCCCCGGTCACCGGCCAGGACGCCGAACTCGCGGGCGTGCAGCGCATCGTGACCGGCGATCAGTACATGTCCGTCTTCAAGTCCTACCCGCAGGAGGCCGAGACCGTCGCCAAGATGGCCGTCTCGATCGCCAAGACGGGCAAGCTCGACGGCTCGCTCGAGACCACCAAGGTCGACAGCGGCACCGAGAAGGGCATCCCCTCCGTGATCGTCCCGATCGTCTCCCTGACGCAGGACAACATCAAGGACACGGTCATCAAGGAGGGTTACTACACGGTCAACGACATCTGCACGGCCAAGTACAAGAAGGCCTGCGACAAGATCGGCCTGAAGTAACCCAGGTACCGGGCCACCCCGGCCCGCACGGGCCCCGTACGGCCCCCTGATGCACGTCCGGCGCCCCGCCGCCGACAGCCCCGCAGCTCAACGGCGGGGCGCCGGACGTAACACCCACCCCCCTCATTCTTCTGAGTGCAACCTCCCGCCGGGTCAGGCCTTTGGCGGTGAAGGAGATGGTTCACGTGTCCGCTACGCCCGTGCTGGCGTTGCGCGGGGTCTCCAAGCGATTCGGTGCCGTGCAGGCGCTCACCGACGTCGAGCTTGAAGTCCACGCCGGTGAGGTGGTCGCCCTGGTCGGCGACAACGGTGCCGGAAAGTCCACCCTGGTCAAGACGATCGCCGGCGTGCACCCCATCGATGACGGTGTCATCGAGTGGGACGGCAAGGCCGTCGCGGTCAACCGGCCGCACGACGCCCAGGACCTGGGCATCGCGACCGTCTACCAGGACCTCGCGCTGTGCGACAACATCGATGTCGTCGGCAACCTGTTCCTGGGGCGCGAGATCAAGAAGCGCGGCGTCCTCGACGAGGTCGAGATGGAGCGCAGGTCGAGGGAGCTCCTCGACACCCTGTCGATCCGGATACCCAGCGTGCGGATCCCGATCGCCTCGCTCTCCGGCGGTCAGCGCCAGGTCGTGGCCATCGCCCGCTCCATGCTCGGCGAGCCCAAGCTGGTGATCCTCGACGAGCCCACCGCGGCCCTCGGCGTCGAGCAGACCGCGCAGGTCCTCGACCTCGTGGAGCGCCTCCGCGAGCGCGGCCACGCGGTCATCCTGATCAGCCACAACATGGCCGACGTGAAGGCCGTCGCCGACAAGGTCGCGGTCCTGCGGCTCGGCCGCAACAACGGCGTGTTCGAGGTCAAGAGCACGTCGCAGGAAGAGATCATCTCCGCCATCACCGGCGCCACGGACAACGCCGTGACCCGACGTGCGGCGCGCGCGAACGGGGAGGCTCAGAAGTGAGCATCGACAAGACCGACACGCCACAGACCCCCGTGGACGCCCCCGCTGCCGCGGAGGGCGCGGCCGTCGCCGCCGTCGACCCCCGCCTCCTCGTGCGCGAGCAGGGCTTCGCCGGATACATCGGCGAGTTCAAGCGCAAGATCAAGGGCGGCGACCTGGGAGCGATCCCGGTCGTCATCGGCCTGATCGTCATCTGCGCGATCTTCCAGAGCCTGAACTCCGCGTTCCTCGGCGCCGAGAACATCAACAACATCCTCGTCGCCATGGTCGCCACCGGCATGATGTCGGTCGGCATCGTGTTCGTGCTGATGCTCGGCGAGATCGACCTCTCGGTCGGCTCCGTCTCCGGCGTCTCCTCCGCGATCACCGCGGTGCTCAGCGTCACGCACGGCATGAACGAGTGGCTCGCCGTCCTCATCTCGCTCGCCGCCGGCGCGCTCATCGGCGCCCTGCACGGCTTCTTCTTCGCCCGGCTCGGCGCCCCCGCGTTCGCCGTCACCCTGGCGGGCCTGCTGTTCTGGAACGGCTTCATGCTCCAGATCCTGGGCTCCAACGGCACCATCAACATCGACGGCGACGGCGTGGTCGGCAAGCTCACCACGTACTACTTCTCCGACGTCGCCGCCGCCTACGGGCTCGCCGTCGTCGCGGTCCTCGGCTACTTCGTGCCGACGTTCCTCGGCAACCGGCGCCGTGAGGCCGCGGGCATCCCGTCCCGGCCGCTCAGCGACATCATCATGCGCACGGTGCTGCTGGCGATCGCCGTCTTCGGCGTCGCGATCATCTTCAACCAGTACAAGGGCCTGCCGCTCGCGGTGCTGCTCTTCGGCATCGTCCTCGTCGGCACCGACTTCCTGCTCCGCCGCACCTCGTACGGCCGCAAGGTCAACGCGCTCGGCGGCAGCGTCGAGGCGTCCCGGCGTGCCGGCATCAACGTCACGGCGATCCGGATCTCGGTCTTCTCGCTCGCCGGGCTGTTCGCGGCGGTCGGCGGCCTCTTCTGGGCCTCCAAGATCGCGGCGGCCAACCAGAGCGCCGGCGCCGGCGACCTCCTGATGAACGTCATCGCCGCGGCCGTCATCGGCGGCACCAGCCTCTTCGGCGGCCGGGGCCGCACCTGGAACGCGCTGCTCGGTGTGCTGGTGATCACGTCGATCCAGTACGGCCTCGCCCTCCAGGGCATCGCCACCCCGATCCAGTACATGATCACCGGCGGTGTGCTGCTCGCCACGGTCGTCATCGACTCGATCACCCGAAAGACCCAGAAGACCGCCGGTCGCGCCTGACGCCGACCGCGCGGCCACGGGCCACGACCGACTGTGCCCGGCGTCAAGGGTGACGCCGGGCACAGTCACGTACGGAACCGCCGGGGCCGGTGCGATTTCGTGACGAGGGCGTGACGTGGAACGCACGGCCCGGACGCCGCTTTCAGTGACGGAACATTAGACTCGACAGGCCCGACAAGCTCGACAGCTCAACCAGCTACTCACAGCTCTACGCAAGGAGGCACGGGTGCCGCTGCTGACCCGCATCACGGGACCGCGCGATCTGGACCGGCTCAGCCTGGAGCAGCTGGACCAGCTGGCAGACGAGATCCGGACCTTCCTCGTCGACGCCGTCTCCAAGACCGGCGGCCACCTCGGCCCCAACCTGGGAGTCGTCGAGCTGACGATCGCCCTGCACCGCGTCTTCGAGTCGCCCAAGGACAAGGTCCTGTGGGACACCGGCCACCAGTCGTACGTGCACAAGCTGCTCACGGGCCGCAAGGACTTCTCCAGGCTCAAGATGAAGGGCGGCCTCTCCGGCTACCCCTCGCAGGCCGAGTCCGAGCACGACGTGATCGAGAACAGCCACGCCTCCACCGTCCTCGGCTGGGCCGACGGCCTGGCGAAGGCGAACGAGATCCAGGACCGCGGCGACCACGTCGTCGCCGTGATCGGCGACGGCGCCCTCACCGGCGGCATGGCCTGGGAGGCGCTGAACAACATCGCCGCGGCCAAGGACCGCCCGCTCGTGATCGTCGTGAACGACAACGAGCGCTCCTACGCGCCCACGATCGGCGGCCTCGCCAACCACCTGGCGACCCTGCGCACCACGGACGGCTACGAGCGCTTCCTCGCCCGCGGCAAGGACCTCCTGGAGCGCACCCCGGTCGTCGGCAAGCCCCTCTACGAGACGCTGCACGGCGCCAAGAAGGGCCTCAAGGACTTCATCGCCCCGCAGGGCATGTTCGAGGACCTCGGCCTCAAGTACGTCGGCCCCATCGACGGCCACGACATCGAGGCCCTGGAGTCCGCCCTCACCCGCGCCAAGCGCTTCGGCGGCCCCGTCATCGTGCACTGCCTCACCGAGAAGGGCCGCGGCTACACGCCCGCCCTCCAGGACGAGGCCGACCGCTTCCACGGCATCGGCCCCATCCACCCCGACACCGGCCTCCCCATCAAGGCCTCCGGCGCCGACTGGACCTCCGTCTTCGGCGACGAGATGGTGAAGCTCGGCCGCGAGCGCGAGGACATCGTGGCGATCACCGCCGCGATGCTCCAGCCCGTCGGCCTGAAGAAGTTCGCCGAGGAGTTCCCCGAGCGGGTCTACGACGTCGGCATCGCCGAGCAGCACGCGGCGACCAGCGCGGCGGGCCTCGCGCACGGCGGCCTGCACCCGGTCTTCGCCGTCTACGCGACGTTCCTCAACCGCGCCTTCGACCAGCTCCTCATGGACGTGGCCCTGCACAAGTGCGGCGTCACCTTCGTCCTGGACCGGGCCGGCATCACCGGCACCGACGGCGCCTCCCACAACGGCATGTGGGACATGTCCCTGCTCCAGGTCGTCCCCGGCGTCCGCATCGCCGCGCCGCGCGACGCCGACCAGGTCCGCGCCCAGCTCCGCGAGGCGGTCCAGGTCGACGACGCCCCGACCGTCGTCCGCTACTCCAAGGGCGCCGTCGGCCCCGCCGTCGAGGCGGTCGGCAAGGTGGGCGGCATGGACGTGCTGCGCGAGCCGAAGTCCGACAAGCCCGACGTCCTGCTGGTCTCGGTCGGCGCCCTCGCGCCCATGTGCCTGGAGATCGCCGACCTCCTCGACAAGCAGGGCATCACGACGACCGTCGTCGACCCCCGCTGGGTCAAGCCGGTCGACGAGGCGATGGCCCCGCTGGCCGAGCGTCACCGCGTCGTCGTCACCGTCGAGGACAACTCCCGGGTGGGCGGCGTCGGTTCGTCCATCGCCCAGGCGCTGCGCGACGCGGGCGTCGACGTCCCGCTCCGCGACTTCGGCATCCCGCCGCGCTTCCTCGACCACGCCTCCCGCAAGGAGATCATGTCCGAGATCGGCCTCACAGCCCCGGACATCGCCCGCCAGGTCACCGGCCTCGTCTCCAAGCTGGACGGCCGCTACGAGGAGACTCCGTCGACCACGGTGGAGCCGGCGCGGGACTGAGGCTTTCGCGTCGGCCGGGGCGAGCCCCGCCGCGTGACATGGGGCCGGGCGGTCCCCCAGAAGGGGGCCCGTCCGGCCCCATTCGTATGAAAAAGCAGGAATCACCCGCGCGCCGGAGGCCACTCGTCTCGATCATGGGACGAAGAAGCCTACGGAGGTAGCCGGTGAGCACCCAGCCACAGACGGGCCCGGAGCGGAGCCGCAACGGCCTGTTCAGGACCAAGTCCATCGAGCAGTCCATCCAGGACACCGAGGAGCCCGAGCACAAGCTCAAGAAGACCCTCTCCGCCCTCGACCTCACGGTCTTCGGCGTCGGCGTCGTCATCGGCTCCGGCATCTTCGTCATCACGGGCACCGCCGCGACGGACTACGCGGGCCCGGCCGTGACCATCTCCTTCGTCGTCGCCGCCGTGGTCTGCGCCCTCGCCGCGCTCTGCTACGCCGAGTTCGCCTCGACCGTCCCGGTCGCCGGATCCGCGTACACCTTCGCCTTCGCCTCCCTCGGCGAGTTCCCCGCGTGGATCATCGGCTGGGACCTCGTCCTCGAGCTCGCCCTCGGCTGCGCCACGGTGTCCGTCGGCTGGGCCGGCTACGTCCAGTCCCTGCTCGACAGCTGGGGCATCCCGCTGCCCGCAGCCCTCCAGGGCCCCGGCTCGGGCCACGACGGCTTCAGCTTCAACATCGCCGCGTTCCTGCTGGTCATCGCCGTGATGACGGTCGTCGTGATCGGCATGAAGCTGTCGGCGTGGGTGACATCGGTGGTCGTGGCCATCAAGGTCACGGTCGTCCTCATCGTGATCGCGGTCGGCGCCTTCTTCATCACCTCCAGCAACTACACCCCGTACATCCCGCCCGCCCAGGACAACAAGAGCGGCTCGGGACTGAGCGCCACACTCCTCGAAGGCATCGCCGGCTTCACCCCGTCCAGCTTCGGCGTGATGGGCATCTTCACCGCCGCGGCCGTCGTCTTCTTCGCGTTCATCGGCTTCGACGTGGTGGCGACGGCGGCGGAGGAGACCCGCAATCCGCAGAAGGACGTCCCGCGCGGCATCCTCGGCTCCCTCGCCATCTGCACGGTCCTGTACGTGGCCGTGGCCGCGGTCGTCACCGGCATGCAGAACTACAAGAAGCTGGACCCGAGCGCCCCGCTCGCGGAGGCGTTCAAGTCGGTCGGCCACCCGTTCTGGGCGGGCCTCATCTCGTTCGGCGCGGTGATCGGCCTGACGACCGTCTGCATGATCCTGCTGCTCGGCCAGAGCCGCGTCTTCTTCGCGATGAGCCGCGACGGACTGCTGCCGCCGGTCTTCAGCGCGGTCCACCCCAAGTTCCGCACCCCGTACCGCTCGACGATCATCCTGGGCCTCCTGACGGCCCTGGTAGCAGGCTTCATCTCCCTCGAAGAGCTCTCCAAACTGGTCAACATCGGCACCCTGTTCGCCTTCGTGGTCGTGGCCCTCGGCGTCCTGATCCTGCGCCGCACCCGCCCCGACCTGCCGCGCGCCTTCAAGGCGCCGTGGGTGCCGTTCCTGCCGATCGCCTCGGTGGCGTGCTCGGTGTGGCTGATGCTGAACCTGTCGGTGGAGACCTGGCTGCGGTTCGCCGTGTGGATGGTGGTGGGCGTGGTCATCTACTTCGTCTACGGCCGCCGCCACAGCCGCGCGGCCCGCGGCACCGCGCGGTAGTCCGCGCCCCGCCGTCCTCCCGCCCTCGCATGTCCTCCCCAATCGGGACATACGGGGGCGGATAGCTTTGCGTCATGCTCACCGAGGCGCCCCCGTCCCGACCGCCGTACGCACTCCGGCAGCGAGCCCGCTCCTCGATACGCGCCCGCCCGGCCCGCCACTACTGGCCGCGCCTCCTCCTCGCCCTCACGGCCCTGGCCTGCGCGACCCACGCCCCGTCCTTCGCCCGCCCGCTCTGGAACCCGGACGAGGGCTACCTCGCGGTCCAGGCCCGCATGCTGGCGCACGGCGGCTCGCTCTACGAGACGGTCGTCGACCGCAAACCCCCGCTCGTCCCCTGGCTCTACGAGTCGGTGTTCGCGCTCTTCGGCTCCGACTCGCTCACCCCGGTGCGGGTCTGCGCCCTGGCGGCGCACGTCCTGACGGCGGTGTTCCTCGCCTCCCTGGCCCGCCGCCGCTGGGGCGACAGGGCGGGCCGCACGGCGGGCGCCCTGTACCTGCTGCTGTCGATCGGCCTCAACCCGGAGGACACCCAGGCGGCGACGTTCGAGGTGTTCATGCTGCCGTGGACCGCGGCGGCGATGTGGTGCGCGGACCGCGGCAGATGGACGTGGTGCGGGGTGGCGGTGGCAGCCGCCTTCCTGACGAAACAAACAGGCGGAGCGATGCTGCTCCCGGCCCTCTGGCTGTGCTGCCGCTCTCCCCGTCCGTGCACGGCCGCCCTGAAACTCCTGACGGCAGCGGCGGTGCCGATCGTGGCGACCGCCCTCGCCACCACCCCCACCGGCTTCCTCTTCTGGACGGTGACGGGCTCGGGAGCCTACGCCTCGATCAGCGGCTCCGAACTCCACGTCCTCGTAAGGGGATTGACGAACGCGGCGATCCTGGCCGCGGCGTGCGCCGGGGTGCTGCCGCCGATCCTCCGGGTGCTGCGCATCGCGCGAACGGGCTGCGGCGACCTGTGGCTGTGGCTCGCGTCATCGACGGCGGCGGTGATCTTCGGCTTCCACTTCTTCGGCCACTACTACCTCCAACTGGTGCCGCCCCTGGCCCTGTTGGCGACACTGGCCCTGCACGTCCTGCCGCGCGAACACCTGCGCCGCTCGGTGGCGGCGACGGCGTGCGGCGCGGCGCTGTTCGCGACGTGGGGCTTCCTGGCCCCCCGTTCCGACCTCACCCACGCCCAACGCGTGGCGTCCGCGGTGACGGCGCGCACGGCCCCGGACGACCGGGTCCTGATCTGGGGCATGCACCCGGAAACGTACTGGCTCGCGAACCGCCCGCCGTCCACCCGCTTCCTGACGGCGGGGCTTCTGACGAATTACAGCGGGGGGCGGGACGGGGGGAGGGTGGGGGAGCGGTACGGGGTGCCGGGCAGCTGGCCGACCTTCCACTCGGACCTCCGAACCCGTCCACCGTCGATGATCGTCGACGATTCACGGGGGGAGGCGTACGGGCCGGGACGGGTGGCGTCGCTGCGGCGCATCCTGGACGGGTACGACGAAGTGGCCCGCGTGGACGGGGCCGTGGTCTACGAACGCGTCCACGCGGGCCGGGCCGGGGCATAGCCGGCTGTCGGTCAGCCGCCCTGCGCCGGCGACTTCTTCGCGGACTCGGGGATCTCGCGGTCGCCGCGGATCGCCTTCCACAACGTGTCGGCCTGCGGCTGCGCGGCGACGACGCGGTTCGGATCCACCTTGTCGTACGCGACCGGCAGCATGATCGTCTCCATGGTCGACGGGTCGACGCCCCGCATGCTGCGCCCGAAGGTGGCGAGCTTCGTGAGCGAGGCGAGCCCGTCGTCGGTGGTCAGCGACGCGGTGAGACTGTCCGCGATCTTGTACGTCTTGGTGGGACTGCCCAGCAGGTCCTGCTGCTTGATCTCGCTGAGCAGCGCGATCATGAACTGCTGCTGCAACCCGATGCGCCCGAGGTCCGAACCGTCACCGACGCCGTGCCGGGTGCGGACGAAGGCCAGCGACTGGGTGCCGTCCAGCTTGTGCGTGCCGGCGGTGAGGTCGAGCCCGCTGGACTTGTCGTGGATGGGCTTGTCGACGGTGACGGTCACCCCGCCGATGGCGTCGACCAGGCCCTTGAATCCGGCGAAGTCGATCTCGACGAAGTGGTCCATGCGCACGCCGGACATCGCCTCGACGGTCTTGACCACGCACGCCGGACCGGCCAGCGAGTACACGGAGTTGAACATCACGCGCCGCGCCGCCGCCACGCTGCCGCCGTCCGCCTTGGTGCACGCGGGCCGCGTCACGAGGGTGTCCCGCGGGATGCTCACGGCGGTCGCCCGGGACCGGCCCTCGGGAATGTGCAGCACCATCGCGGTGTCGGACCGCGCGCCTGCGACCTTGCCGGTCCCGAGCGAGCCGTTGGCCCCGGCCCGCGAGTCGGACCCCAGCACCAGAATGTTCTGCCCCGACGTCGGCAACTTCTCCGGCCGATCGGTCCCGATCGCCTTGTCGAGGTCGACGCCGTCGATGTTCCCGTTGAGGTCGTTGTAGAGCCAGTATCCGGTGCCGCCGAGCGCCAGAAAGAGCACCAGCAGCGTCAGCAGGACGATCCGTCCCTTGCGGCGCTTCTTCTTCGGAGCCTTGCGGCTGCGCCGCGTACTGGAGTCGGCTCTGTGGGATGTCGGTACAGGTGTGCCCAGGTCATGGCTCACGGCGGGTCCTCGCAACTCGTGCCCAGAGGGGGCAGGAGCAGCTGGCCGCTCCCGTGAGGGGCCGGGTCGGTGCTGCTCGACTGACGCTTTGGTAGCACCGAACTATAGACATGTCTTCGAAAACGCGTATGACTGAAGTGCCCGGAACGCCGCGCGACTTCGGCTCCGTGGAGGCCCGGCCGCCCGTCGGTGGACGGTGAGTGGAGCAGTCGGTGCCTTGTTCGAGTGTGCATATGATGTGGCGAATTCTGGAGTCATCTGTGGACACCGGGGCTGGCGTGGGAGGGGCGGCAGGCATGCGCGGCAGAGGTGCGCAGGCGGTGGATCGGCGGTCCCCGGCTGGTTTCGAGGCAACGGCATCCGTTCCGCGAAGGCCCGCTATGGCAGCGGCCACCGGGTCGTGGCTGGTCCGCGGGAACGACGACCGGCTCAGCGTGTTCGCCATGGTCGACGGAGGGGTGCACCGCTGGACGGAGAAGGCCGTCGGCAGCGGGCGGTGGAGCAGCCCGGACTTCATCCGCGTCGAGGGACTCACCGCGCTCACCGTGGGGCAGGGCGCCAATCGCTACGTGCATTTCGTCGGTCGCAGGGAGAGGCGGCAGGGAGCGAGCGACCCCAAGGTCGATCTGCTCTACGCCGTGCAGTATCAGACAGGTCGCACGCTGGGGGACTGGCGGTCCCTGGGCAACCCGTACCGCGACCCGAAGGGTGCGGCGACCTTGGGCACTCCGACTGTCGCCGTCGACGGCCAGGGCACGGTTCACGTCTTCGTGTCCGGTGGCCCGGGCGGAGTTCTCCTGCGACGGGAGTCCAAGAGCGGGGCCTGGGAGGCGTGGAAGGATCTGCGCGGCGGTGAGGTCGTCGGCGGGATGGCCGCGTCGGCGACCTCGGCCGGACTGATCCAGCTCCTGGCGCCAGGACGCCGGTCGGTCATGCACTGGATGCAGCCGGAGAAGGGTGCCGAGCTGCGGCGCGCGCAGGACCTCGGGCCCGCGCCCGTGCCAGGTTCGGCCGCGCTTCTCGAGACGGCCCCTGGGGTCTTCACCGCGTACTGGACGGAGCAGACCGGGACGGGCATGTACGCGCAGCGACCCGGTGAATGGGCCTTTCCGCTCGGCGGGGACCCCGCGGAGGGCGCGCACGCCGTGCTGCGCGTCGGCATCGACGGCTACGACTGCACCGTCGTGGCCCATCGCGGGCGTACGGGCACCGCGGTGTACGGAATCTGCGGCACTGGCGGTGAAGCCGCCGGCCTGTGGTGGACCGACACGGGTCTGCCCTGCACCGGGGCGCCGGCGCTCGCGCTGGACGGGCGGGGCCGGGTCGTCATGGCGGCCGTCGCCGCGGGCGGCGAGGTTCTGGTGAGCCGTCAGCGGCCCGAGCCCGGGCTCGCCCTGTCCGACTGGGACCGCCTGCCGGGCAACTGAGCAAGCACGTTTCGCGCGATCCCTCTACCGCAATTCACCCTGGAAGTCCAGGGATGGAAATGGTTGTACGCGTGTCAGGTGGCGATTGTCACGCGACCGCATGTGATCGTCAGGTGTCCAGGTCTGGACTTCCGCGAAACGATTATGTGAAAGTTCTATGGATCCCCGATGTGTGGGTGATCGCCGTGATGTGCGGGCAAAGGGCCTTTGCACGAGGAAAAGCGGATCTGCACGGTTCAGGGGGACACACGACGCGGTGTGCGCTTCCCGGAGCGCGCGGGCCGCTGGGGGTGGATGGTTCGTGGGGGGCTCGAACAACCCTGAATCCGGCGCGCTGATTTCCGCGTACCGGTCGACGGTCCCGGTCGGTGCACGACAGCGCATAGTCCGCGGGGTGCCCACCCCGGTCCGTAAGGTCGTGAAGTCCTCGCTCACCGCGGCCGACTCCGTGCGGTCCGCGACGGTGGTCTGGGCCATGGGCGGCAAACGCAAGGCACCTCGGCACAGTGCCGCCCACAGCCGCCGCATCGTCCGCGTGGGCCGCCGCCACATGCACGCCTTGATGGTCGAAGGCGCCACGGACTGGGCGGCCCGGGCCCGAAACCTGAGCATCGCCGTCTCCGTCCTGGAGGCGGCGGGCGTCGACTACTTCTGCGTACGGGGCACGGCCAGTGGTCTGCCCGCGGTGGCCATCCCCGCAGCGGACCGCCCACGTGTCGAGGAGCTGCTGCAGATCGCCTTCGAGCAGGCCCCCGGGTACGTGGGGCCGGCCGGTGGTGGCGAGGCCCGCATGGAACCCGGCGACGACGAGCGGTCCTGGCGCCAACTGCGCAAGCACAAGGTGCTGCGCCTGGCCTGGTACGTGTGCGATCCCACCGAACAGTTGGTGTTCGGCGCGGCGACGGGCTGCGACCTCGAAGTGTGGGCGGAGCGGGACGGGGAGCTGCGGGCTCCGCGCCCGAACCGGGTCATCGACACGGTTCCGTCGGGAGTCGTCCGCAAGAGCGCGCCGCAGAGCCTCTTCAGCGCCATACCGCCCGCCTACCACACAGGGGACGCGCGGACCCTGGCAGAGTTCGCGGTCCCGCTTCCCGAGGATCATCAGTTCCCCATCGACGTCGTCTACACGTGGGTCGACGACTCGGACCCCGTCTGGCGGGCCTCGCGGGACCGCGTACGCGGGGACCTCGACGTTTCCGCACTGCATGAACAGGCGGCCAACGACTCACGGTTCACCAGCCGCGACGAGCTGCGCTACTCCCTGCGCTCACTGCACCAGAACGCGCCCTGGGTACGGAACATCCATCTCGTGACCGCGGGTCAGGTGCCGGCCTGGCTCAACCTTCAGCACCCGAATCTGCGAGTGGTGGACCACCGGGAGATCTTCTCGGACCCCAGGGCCCTGCCCACGTTCAACTCGCACGCCATCGAGAGCCAGTTGCACCACGTACCGGGTCTGTCCGAGTGCTTCCTCTACCTCAACGACGACGTGTTCTTCGGGCGGGCGGTGACGCCAGGACAGTTCTTCCACCCGAACGGCATCAGCAAGTTCTTCACCTCGCCCGCGCTGATACCTGGCGGAGGAGTGTCCCCGGACGATCTCCCCGTCAACGCCGCGGGGAAGAACAGCCGGTGGCTCATCGCGCAGAAGTTCGGCGTCGCCATCTCCCAGAAGATGAAGCACACACCGCACGCACTGCGCAGGAGTGTGCTCCAGGAGATCGAGGACACCTTCCCGCAGGAGCACGCCGTCACTCAGCACTCCCGCTTCCGCTCGCCCGGCGACGTGCCCATCGCCTCCTCTCTGCATCACTACTTCGCCTATCACTCGGCCCGGGCGACCGTGGGGGACATCCAGTACCGCTACATCGATCTCTCGGCCGAACTCGCCGACCGTCGCCTGAACACGCTGCTCGCCCACCGGAACATGGACACCTTCTGCCTGAACGACACGGTGGAGGCCACCGACCCCGTGCGACAGCGGGAGATGCTGGCGCGATTCCTCAACGCCTACTTCCCTGTTCCGAGCCCCTACGAGGACACGGAGGACACTCCTGTCCTGGGGCGGAGGGCCGAGCGGGAGCAGATCCTCGCGAGTGAGCCCCGGCACGCATGAACCCTTATGACGTCACGCTCGTCGTGCCGGTGTACAACGTGCAGGAGTACCTCCAGGAGTGTCTCGACTCCATCGAGGCGCAGACGGTGTTCGACCGCTGCGAGGTGCTCCTCGTCGACAACGGCAGCACCGACGACTCGTACCGGATCTGCGAGGCCTTCGCGCGCAGGCACCCCAATGTGACGGCCCTCGTCCGCCACGGCGGTGGGGCCGGCGCCGCGCGGAACGTCGGCATGGACCGTGCGAGCAGCGTCCGCATCACGTTCTGCGACTCCGACGATGTCCTGCCGTCGACCTCCATCGAGCGGATGCTGAACGCCGCGCTGACGACCGGCGCGGAGGTCGTGGTGGGCGCGATGGAGACGTTTCCCAAGACGACCAACTGGGCCTGGAAGGACCTCTTCGGCAAGGGCGACCGAACGTGCGCAGGCGTGGCTGAGGTGCCCGAACTGGTGCACAGCGCGAGTGCGTGCAACAAGCTCTTCGACCTCTCCTACCTGCGCTCCCACGGGATCCGCTTCGCGGAAGGCGTGCATTTCGAGGACGCCTACGTCGGGGTGCCCGCGCTCGTCCTCGCCTCCCGCCTCGCCCTGGTCGACGCCTGCGTCTACCGGTACCGCAAGCGTGCCGCGGGGGACTCGACCATGGACGCGATCTGGACGCGCCGCCAGAACTACTGGGACCACCTCCAGCTGGTGGAGTACCTCCGGCAGCTGGGCACCCGGCTGCCGGAGTCCTCGCGTGCCGTGCTCGACCTCTTCCTCGTGCGCAGCTACCAGGGCTTCGCGCTCCGGGCGCCGACCCTCTTCCACGGGACGGAGCTGGCGGAGATCTACGCGCGGTGCCGGGCCGTGTACTGGAACATCGCGCCGGACGTGATCGTCCGTGCCACGGCCGACGCGCGTCACCGGGTGGCCTACCTGGCGTTTCTCACCGACGACTTCGGGCTGTTCGCCGACCGTGAGGCAAGGCTGCGCGAGGTGTCGGTACGGGAAGGGCGCCCCTACCTCACGAGCGAACTGCCCGATCGACTGGCGGTGTTGGCGCAAGCCGCGCCCTTCACGGCCCACCTGGAGCACGTCCGGCGGGTGCCGGGAACCTCGACGCTCCGGATCGCCGGACGGTTCGAGGTGGGCGGCATGCCTCTGGTCGGGCCGCTGCCCGCACGCCTCGGGCTGCGCGTTCGAGGAAGTCGCCTCAGCGTGCCCGCCACGCAGGTCCGCCGTCGGGATCTGCGCAACACGCGCCCCGACACGGAGTGGGGCGGGTTCATCGCGGACGTGCCGCTCGGTTCCCTGCGCCGGGGCGTGCATTCCCTCGAATTCGTTCTCGACACCGACAGCGGACAGGCGGTCACTCCTTGCCTGGTCGCCGCGGGCTATCTCCGTGGGGCACGTGTCGTACGGCACCGGGGGACACGCGTCGTTCCGCACTGGAAGGGGAAGAACCGCGCGATCCTCATGGTTCTCGGCGCGGCACGGCGCCCGGGCCGAAGAGCGCTCCTCGGCGGGCTGCTGGCCAAGGACGCCAAGCACGTACTGCGGCGCCGGCCGTTCTGGAAGCAGCGTCTCCTCCGGCTCCTCACGATGCCGCTGAAGCCGCTGGTCCTCGGCAGGAACATCTGGCTGTTCGGAGAGAGAGGCGACACGGCCCAGGACAACGGCTGGCACCTGTTCCGGCACGTGCGCACCGTCGAGAAGAGGCGGGGAGCGTACTACGTCATCAGGGCGGGCGCCGCCGACCGGGCCCGCCTGAAGGGCCTCGGCCATGTCGTCGCGCACAGCTCCTGGAAGCACAAAATGCTGATGCTGCACGCCTCCGCGCTGATCAACGCCTACGACATCGACACCTACATGCTGCCGGACGGCTGGGACAGGACCCGCTTCCTCAAGCACCTGAACTGGAGAGTCGGGGCCCGCCGCGTTTTTCTCCAGCACGGGGTGACGGACAAGGACGTCAGTAAGGGGCTGCACCGCAATCGAACGGGCGTCGACCTCATCCTCGCGGTGAGCCGGCACGAAGGCTGGTTCCTGTCGGAGGAACTCGGTTACGAGGGACAGGTGGAGGCGATCGGCTTCCCCCGCTTCGACGCGCTGACCCCCGACCGGGGTGGTCGTCGCATTCTCTTCATGCCGACCTGGCGGGCCTATCTGACCGTGGCCTCCTATGCCCGGGACGGCGGCGGGCGAGAGGCGAGAAAGGCGGCACGCGACCGCTTTCTCGCCTCCGACTACCGGGAGTTCATGACCTGCTTCCTGAACCACCCGCGGCTCCTGGAAACGCTGGACCGCCATGACTTCACCCTGGAGTTCCTGCCGCACTACGAAATGCGCGCCATGGTCGGGGACATGGTGCCGGACCACGGCCGCGTCCGGATCCTCGACCAGAACAGGACCAGCGTGCAGGACGCCATGCGGCGCTGCGACCTGTTCGTCACCGACTGGTCCTCCACCGCCTTCGACGTCGCCTATCTCGGCACGCCTCTGGTGTACGCGCAGTTCGACGCCGAGCAGTACTGGGACGGGCATTACCAGAAGGGGTATTTCGATGCCCGTCGCGACGGCTTCGGGCCCGTGGGAGAGACCGCCGACGAGGTGGTGGACCACGTCATCCGCTACGTGCGGCGCGGATGCGAAAGGGAGCCCGAGTATCTGCGCCGGGTCGAGAAGTTCTTCGAGTACCGGGATCAGCGGAACAACGCGAGGGCGTTCGAAGCGATCGACCGGCTCGTCCGGGGGTCGGATCAGTGAAGTGCCGTGCCAGGAGGAAGCATGTCCCAAGCCAACCGTGACGTCACCGTCGTCGTGCCGTTCCGTGACGTCCAGAACTACTTCGCGGAGTTCCTGGCGTCGGTGGCCGCGCAGACGGCTTTCGCACGTGCGCATGTGATCCTCGTCGACAACGGCAGCACCGACCAGTCGGTGGCCATGGCGAGCGAATTCGCCGCGCTGTACTCCAACGTCGATCTGGTGACGCAGCCTCAGGGACGCGCCGGCGATGCGCGCAACATGGGGATGGACATGGCGACGACGCCGTACATCGTCTTCTGGGACGCGGACGACATCGTCCCTGAGCGCGCGCTCCAGGTGCTCCGCGACACCGTCGTCAAGACCAGGGCCACGGTCGTCGTGGGGCGGGAGAAGCACCTCCCCAAGCCGGTCAAGTCGCCGTGGCACAAGTACTTCGGGAAGAACGTGAAAACGGTCGGCAGCGTCATCGACGTCCCCGACCTGATCCATTCGGCATCGTGCTGGAACAAGATCTTCGACCTCGACCTGCTGCGCGCGCAAGGAATTCGGTTCGGCACCGGCACCGCCTTCGAGGACGCCTATGTCTCGATCCCCGCCCTGCTGTTGTCCGAGCGCATCGCGTTGGTCGACGCGCCCGTCTACCAGTACCGCAGGCGCGGAGACGGCACCTCCGTCATGGACACCATCTGGGACCTTCCGCAGAACTATGTCGACCAGCTGGTGATGCTGGAGTACCTCGCGGCCATGCGTCAGGGGCTGACGCCCTATCAGCAGGAAACGCTGGAGCGCTTTCTCATCCGCAGTGTCCAGGGCTTCCTGCTGAGGGCGCCGAGGGTGCTGTCGGAGTCCGACTGCCGCCAGCTCTTCGAGCGCTGCCGACAGGTGTACTGGGGGATCACCGCGGAGCAGTTCGCCCGGAGCACGAACGACACACGGCACCGTATCCCGTACCTCGCGCTCCACTTCGGGGACTTCGATCTCTTCTACCGGGCGGGCGCCGTCCTCGGATCGGTCTTCGGCCGGGAGGGCGACCTCTACGTCGACTACGCGGGCACGTCCTGGGGGCTGCCCCTCACCAAGGTCACGTCCGTCCCCGCCCGGATCGAGGGAATCGTCGCGGGTGACTCCGGAACCGCGGTGATCCACGGCCGGTTCTCGGTCAACGGGCTTCCCGACGAACTGCTGGCCAAGCTCGAACTGCAAGTCTGGTTCGAGCGCAGCGGAAAGACACTCCCCGCGGTCAATCACGGGCAGACGCAAGAAGGGGCGGGCGAGCAGGGGGCCGTCTTCAGCGTCACCCTCGACCCCAGGGAGTTCCCGGCCGGGTCCTTCCCGGTCCGCCTCGTGGTGTGCACCCGGGGCAGGGACGTCTCCCGACCCTGCACCGTTTCCCCGGCGCTGCTCCAGCAGCCTCCGGTGGGCGGCTTCCACGGGCTGACCCGCATCGCGGCCGACGGCGGCAACGCCCAGCTCGTCATCGAGGCCCCCCAGCACTGATCGGTATTCCCTCCAGAAATGGAGCATTCGGTAGAAAACAGGAGTCACACGTGTTCGATCCCGTCTACGACGTCGCCGTCGTCGTCCCCATCTTCAATGTGGAGAGATATCTCCAGGAGTGCCTGGACTCGCTGGCCCGTCAGACGATATTCGACCGCTGTCAGGTGATTCTGGTCGACAACGGGAGCAGTGACAGCTCTCCCGCGATCGCCGCCGCCTTCGCCGCGCAGTACCAGAACGTATGGGCGTTCGTGCACCCGCAGGGCAAGGCCGGCGGTGCTCGGAACGCGGGAATGGATCTGGTCAGCGCCCGCTACATCACGTTCTGCGACTCGGACGACGTGCTGCCCGACGATGCCCTCGAAACCATGTGGCGCACGGCGGTCAAAGAAGGTGTGCCGCTCACCATCGGACGGATGGAGACGTTTCCGGAAGAGACCAGTTGGCCCTGGCTCCGCTATTTCGGAACGAACACCCAAGTTCACCCCGGCATCGAGAACATTCCGGAGATGATCCACGGCGGGAGCGCCTGCCACAAACTGTTCGACGTCGAGTTCATCCGCGCCAACAACATTCGGTTCCGCGAGGGCGTGCACTTCGAGGACGCGTTCTTCTCGGTCCCCGCGATGCTGCTCGCGGACCGGATCGCGATGGTGCCGCACACGGTCTACCAGTACCGCAAGCGGGCCGCCGAGGACTCCACGATGGACAAGCTCTGGGAACGCACAGCGAACTACTGGGACCACCTCCTGCTGGAGGAGTACCTGCTGACGCTCCGCCCCCGGCTCTCCGGACACCGCGTGGAGGTCCTCAACCGATTTCTGGTGCGCAGCTACCAGGGCTTCGCCCTGCGCGCGCCGGAAGTGCTGCCCGAGGCGGAGCTCTTCCAGCTCTTCCAGCGAGCCCGCGCGGTCTACACGCAGCTGACTCCCGACGCGATCCTCTCCTCCACCCACGACACCCGCCACCGGGTGCCGTTCCTTGCGATGTACATGAACTGGTTCGAGCTGTTCGCGCGGCCGGGGCAGGAGATCGGCGGGGTCTACGGACGAGGCGGCGACCTGTATCTGGACCTCTCGGTCCCCAGCGCCCTGCTTCCGCTGACGAAGGTCTCCTCCACCAGCGTGCATGTGGAGCGCGTCCAGGCGGCACCGGCGGAGGGCGGCGTCCTCGTGG
This sequence comes from Streptomyces sp. SDT5-1, assembly GCF_052245995.1. Taxonomy (NCBI): domain Bacteria; kingdom Bacillati; phylum Actinomycetota; class Actinomycetes; order Kitasatosporales; family Streptomycetaceae; genus Streptomyces; species Streptomyces sp. SDT5-1. Next base: position 6,305,863 of record NZ_CM125963.1, read on the forward strand.
CCGGCCGCTTCGTCCTCAACGGACTGCCGATGAGCCGGCCGATGCGCAATCCGATGCAGCTGTGGGCCGAGAAGAGCGGCCAGATGGTGCCCGCGCGGCAGGTGTGGCGCAGCGACCTCAAGGCCACCCGGGACGATCTCGAGTGGGGAGGGTTCGAGGCGGTGCTCCCGGTGGGCGCGGTCAAGGACGGCGAGTTCCCGTTGAAGCTCGTCTTCTGCACGTCCGGCAGGGACGTCTCGCGTCCCTGCATGACCACGACGGCGATGCTCCGCGGCGCCCGGGGCATGCGGGTCGGCGACCGATGGGTGCTGCCGCTCTCGAAGGGCAAGGACAACGCGGTGCTCGTGGTCCGGGAGGCGCGGGGCAAGAAGAGCGCGAAGGACTGGGAGGAGTTCCTTCAGAGCCTCGACGCGGACCAGAAGAAGCGCAAGGCGCCCTTCTGGCGTGCTCGGGCCATTCGCCGCATGACCCTCAGATTCTTCCGGCGCAAGGAGATCTGGCTCATCGGCGAGCGGACCGACACCGCCCAGGACAACAGCCTGCACCTGTTCACGTACCTGCGGAAGCACGAACGGCGCCGCAAGGCCTACTACATCATCGACAAGGCGAGCGCGGACAGGGCCAAGCTGAAACGCCTGGGGAACGTGGTCGCGCACGGGTCCTGGAAGCACAAGCTGCTTCTGTTGCACGCGACGTTGCTCATCAACGCCTACGACATCGACTCGTACATGCTCCCCGAGGAGTGGAACCGCACGAACTACCTCAAGCACCTGAACTGGCGAGTGGGCGCGCGGCGCGTCTTCCTCCAGCACGGAGTGACCGACGAGGACGGCAGCAAGGCTCTGCACCGCAACAGGACCGGCGTGGACCTGGTGTTCGCGACCAGCGCCAGGGAATCCGCGTACTTCTCGGAGCACATGCACTACGGAGATCAGGCGCAGGCCTTGGGCTTCCCGCGCTTCGACGCCCTCCAGCCGGACCGCGGCGGACGCCGTGTCCTGCTGATGCCCACGTGGCGCAAGTACCTGACGGTGCCCTCGTACCTCCAGGGGGACGGAGCCGACCAGGAAGCCGTCAAGGAGATCTTCCGGGAGTCCACGTACCGCGACTTCATGGTGCGACTGCTCCGCGATCCCAGGCTCATGAAGGCCCTCGAGTACTACGACTTCGTGCTCGACTTCCTTCCGCACTACGAGATGCGGAACATGATCGACGGTGTGGTGCCGGACCACCCGCGCGTCCAGCGGCTGGACCAGACGAAGGTCAGCGTCCAGACGGCGCTGCGGCAGTGCGATCTGTTCATCACCGACTGGTCGTCGGTCCACTTCGACATGGCCTACCTCGGCACGCCACTGGTCTACGCACGGTTCGACCCGGACGAGTACTGGGCCAAGCACGCGAGGAAGGGGTACTTCGAGGCCGAGCGCGACGGGTTCGGGCCGGTGTGCGCCACCGTCGACGAAGTGGTCAACGAAGTCATCCGCTATCTGAGCAACGGGTGCAGGAGAGAGCCGGAGTACGACCAGAGAGCACGCGCGTTCTTCGCCTTCGAAGACCGGAACAACTGCGCCCGTGCCACGAAGGCGATCGCGCAGCTGGCGGCCTCCGACGCGTGATGCGGGCAGGTCGTGCGAGGGACCTCAAGCGGGCCAGACCGTGCGAGGTCCCACGCACGTCGCACCGAACTCGCCTACTCGGCGCCGCAATTCACGATCCGCCGTAACCACCACACACCCCCGCCCCACCTCCACCCCCGCCACCAGCTCCACAATGTGATCGTCCCCGCTCCCGCTCGCCGACTCCACCCGCACCCCCGGCACCGACTCCACACCCCGCGCCGCGCCCTCGACGACGAGGATCACGTCCTCGCCGGTGCGGGCCGCGCGGGCGGCGAGGTGGTCGCGGAGGCGTTCCGCCGCGGCGCGGCGGTCGCGCCACCAGCCGTCGGGGACGGAGCCGACGACGTTGGCGCCGTCGACGACCAGGAGTTCGTTCATGGGCCCAGGGTCGCACGGGACGCCCCGCAGGCTCGGCTTAAGGTGGGGGACGTGAACGGCGACTGGCTCATGCGTTCTCGGGACGGCGGACTCTGCGCCTACGCGTACGACCCCGGCGGCGACGCCGTCGTCTGTCGCGCCGAGGCGTACCCGGGAGGCCCCTGGTCGCCGCCCCGCCCCGTCGGCGGCGAGCAGCGCGTGCAGCCGGAGCCGGCCGTGGCCCGCGGCCCGCAGGGGTACGCCCACCTCGTCGCCTGGCGGCCCACCGTGCCGGGCGAGGCCGGGCTCGTGCACTCGACGCACTTCCAGGCGCGCCTCGCCGCGCTCGACTGGAACCCCATCGGCCATCCGAACAAGAAGGGCGACCGCACCGGGCCGCCCGCCGTCGCCGTCGACGCGCAGGGGCGCGCCCACGTGTTCGTACGGAACAACGGCGGCGGAGTGAGCCTGCGGGCGCAGGAGGAGAAGGGCGGCTGGGGGCCCTGGCGTGACCTCAAGGGCGAGGACGTGCACGGGGAACTCGCCGCCGTGACGGGGGAGTCGGGGCTCGTCGACCTGTATGCCGTCACCGGCGACGGCGGACTGCTGCGCTGGCGGCAGGAGGAGGCCGGGCGGCCCCTCGTACGGGACGAGAAGGTGCAGCCCGCGGCTGCCAGGCCCGGGACGCTGCGCGCGCTCGCCACCTCAGCCGAGCACACCACCCTCTTTTTCACCGACGAGGACGGGGCCGTGTGTGCCTGGCGCGGGGGAGAGGCGCCGGTGCGGGTCGTCGACGCGGTGGGGCCGGGGGCCGTCGCCGCGATCCGGTGCCGGCTCGACGACGTGGACTGTACGTTGCTGGCCCAGCGTGCGAGCGGCGGGCGGGTCGCCTTCGCCGCGTATCCCACCGAGTGGGAGAGCGCGGGCGCCTGGTGGACCGAGTCCGGGCCCGAGTTGGCGGCCGACGCGTCCGTCGCGCTCGTGGAGGACGGGGAAGGGCGTGTCGTCGCGGGGAGTCGGGAGCCCGGCCCCCAAGGGCGGCTGTACCTCGCGCCGCGCAAGCGGGACGAGCCGGGGCTCGCTCTGGAGGCGTGGCGGCACGTCGGCTGACCACCGGCGACCTGTCGGCGAAAGACGTGAAGGCCGCCTTCGACCAGGAGGTCGAAGGCGGCCTTCACGCTGTCAGGCGCGCACCGTTACGCCGGGACCGAAGCCACCCCGGTCTCCAGGAAACGCTTGCCGTTCACCCGCTCGCTGACGCCCTCGCGGTCCAGGTACGGCGTGATGCCGCCCAGGTGGAAGGGCCAGCCGGCGCCGGTGATCAGGCAGAGGTCGATGTCCTGGGCCTCGGCGACGACGTTCTCGTCGAGCATCAGGCCGATCTCCTGGGCCACCGCGTCGAGGACGCGGTCGCGGACCTGCTCCTCCGTGAGGACCTTGTCGCCCTGCTTGAGGAGCGCGGCGACCTCGGGGTCCAGCTCCGGCTTGCCGGAGTCGTAGACGTAGAAGCCGCGCTTGCCGGCCTTGACGACGGCCGCCAGGTTCGGGGACACCGTGAAGCGCTCCGGGAAGGCGCGGTTCAGGGTCTCCGAGACGTGCAGGCCGATGGCCGGGCCGACCAGCTCGAGGAGGACCAGCGGGGACATCGGGAGGCCGAGCGGCTCGACGGCCTTCTCGGCGACCGCGACCGGCGTGCCCTCGTCGATGACGTTCTGGATCTCGCCCATGAAGCGGGTCAGGATGCGGTTGACCACGAACGCCGGGGCGTCCTTGACCAGGACCGCCGTCTTCTTCAGCTTCTTGGCCACGCCGAACGCCGTCGCCAGCGCCGCGTCGTCCGTCTGCTCGCCGCGGACGATCTCCAGGAGCGGGAGGATCGCGACCGGGTTGAAGAAGTGGAAGCCGACCACGCGCTCGGGGTGCTTGAGCTTCGAGGCCATCTCCGAGACGGAGAGGGAGGACGTGTTCGTCGCCAGGATCGCGTGCGCGGGGGCCACGGCCTCCACCTCGGCGAACACCTGCTGCTTGACGCCGATCTCCTCGAAGACCGCCTCGATGATGAAGTCGGCGTCCGCGAAGCCCTCGGCCTTGTCGAGCACACCGGAGACCAGGCCCTTGAGGCGGTTCGCCTTGTCCTGGTTGATGCGGCCCTTGCCGAGCAGCTTCTCGATCTCGGCGTGGACGTAACCGACGCCCTTGTCGACGCGCTCCTGGTCGATGTCCGTGAGGACGACCGGGACCTCGAGGCGACGGAGGAAGAGGAGGGCGAGCTGGCTGGCCATCAGGCCCGCGCCGACGACGCCGACCTTCGTGACCGGGCGCGCCAGGTTCTTGTCCGGGGCGCCGGCGGGGCGCTTGGCGCGCTTCTGGACGAGGTTGAACGCGTAGATGCCCGAGCGCAGTTCGCCGCCCATGATGAGGTCGGCGAGCGCCTGGTCCTCGGCGTCGAAGCCGGCCTGGAGGTCGCCGGACTTCGCGTTCGCGATGATGTCGAGCGCGCGGTACGCGGCCGGGGCGGCACCGTGCACCTTGCCGTCGGCGATGAACCTGCCGCGCGCCACGGCCTGGTCCCAGGCCTCGCCGCGGTCGACGTCGGGGCGCTCGACCTTGACGTCGCCCTTGAGGACCTGGGCGGTCCAGATGAGGGACTGCTCCAGGAAGTCCGCGCCCTCGAAAAGGGCGTCGGCGATGCCCAGCTCGTAGACCTGCGCGCCCTTGAGCTGCTTGTTCTGGTTCAGGCTGTTCTCGATGATGACCGAGACGGCCTTGTCGGCGCCGATCAGGTTCGGGAGCAGGGCGCAGCCGCCCCAGCCCGGAACCAGGCCGAGGAAGACCTCGGGCAGCGAGAAGGCCGGGAGGGCCTTCGAGACGGTGCGGTAGCTGCAGTGCAGACCGACCTCGACGCCGCCGCCCATCGCCGCGCCGTTGTAGTACGCGAACGTGGGAACGGCGAGCGCGGACAGGCGCTTGAAGACCTCGTGGCCGCCCTTGCCGATGGCGAGCGCGTCCTCGTGGCGCTTCAGCAGCTCGACGCCCTTGAGGTCGGCGCCGACCGCGAAGATGAACGGCTTGCCGGTGACGCCGACGCCGACGATGTCGCCCTCGGCGGCCTCCTTCTCCACCTGGTCGATCGCCGTGTTCAGGTTGGCGAGGGAGGCCGGGCCGAAGGTGGTCGGCTTGGTGTGGTCCAGGCCGTTGTCCAGCGTGATGAGGGCGAACTTGCCCGCACCGTACGGCAGGTCGAGGTGGCGTACGTGCGCCGACGTGACGACCTCGTCGGGGAAGAGGGCGGATGCGCCCTTCAGGAGCTCAGCGGTGGTGGTGCTCACTTGTCGCCTCCGGCGTCCTTGTGGTGCGGGTTCTCCCAGATGACCGTGGCGCCCATGCCGAAGCCGACGCACATGGTCGTGATGCCGTAGCGGACCTCCGGCTGCTCCTCGAACTGGCGGGCCAGCTGCGTCATCAGACGGACGCCGGAGGAGGCGAGCGGGTGGCCGTACGCGATGGCGCCGCCGTACTGGTTGACGCGCGGGTCGTCGTCGGCGATGCCGTAGTGGTCCAGGAAGGCCAGGACCTGGATGGCGAACGCCTCGTTGATCTCGAAGAGGCCGATGTCCTCGATGCCGAGGCCGGCCTTGGCGAGGGCCTTCTCGGTCGCGGGGATCGGGCCGTAGCCCATGACCTCCGGCTCCACGCCCGCGAAGGCGTAGGAGACGAGGCGCATGCGGACCGGGAGGTCGTTCTCGCGGGCGAAGTCCTCGGAGGCGATGATCGAGGCGGTGGCGCCGTCGTTCAGGCCCGCCGCGTTGCCGGCCGTGACGCGGCCGTGCGTGCGGAACGGGGTCTTGAGGCCCGCGAGGTTCTCCAGGGTGGTGCCCGGACGCATCGGCTCGTCGGCCGTCACCAGGCCCCAGCCGGTCTCGCCGACGTCGGGGTTCGTGTTGCGGACGGAGATCGGGACGAGGTCCTGCTGGATCTTGCCGTTCGCGTACGCCTTCGCCGCCTTCTCCTGGGAGCCGACCGCGTACTTGTCGGTGCGCTCCTTGGTGATGTGCGGGTAGCGGTCGTGCAGGTTCTCGGCGGTCATGCCCATGAACAGGGCGGACTCGTCGACGAGCTTCTCCGACACGAAGCGGGGGTTCGGGTCGACGCCCTCGCCCATGGGGTGGCGGCCCATGTGCTCGACGCCGCCCGCGATGACGGCGTCGTACGCGCCGAACGCGATGGAGCCCGCGGTGGTGGTGACGGCGGTGAGCGCGCCCGCGCACATGCGGTCGATCGAGTAGCCCGGCACGGACTGCGGGAGACCGGCGAGGATGCCGGCCGTGCGGCCGAGGGTCAGGCCCTGGTCACCGGTCTGCGTGGTCGCGGCGACGGCGACCTCGTCGATCTTCGCGGGGTCCAGGTTCGGGTTGCGGCGCAGCAGCTCCCGGATGGACTTGACGACCAGGTCGTCGGCGCGGGTCTCGTGGTAGATGCCCTTCGGGCCCGCCTTGCCGAACGGGGTGCGGACGCCGTCGACGAAGACGACGTCCCTGACGGTACGAGGCACGATGGCTCTCCTCCAGGTACGGGAATGCGCTGCGAATACCGCCATGCTACTTGCGAGTAACCAAGTCTTGAAGTCCCCCCGGCGGGAGCGGCGAAGGTCACATTTGAGCTGGGGCGATCGAGGTGGGGGCGAGCGCGCGAAAACGCCCCCCGGCGTGGGCCGAGGGGCGTGTCGAGCGGGGGACGGACCGGGTCAGGGCCGGGAGGCCAGTGCCGGGATCAGGATCGGCGTCACCTGGTTGATCTGCCAGTTCCGCGCGCCGTGCGAGCGCAGCGCCTCCGCCACCGACTCCGCGTCGATCGAGGCGGGCGGCTCCCAGCACACCCGCCGCACGGTGTCCGGCGTGATCAGGTTCTCCTGCGGCATCGACAGCGTCTCGGCGAGCGCCGACACCGCGGCGCGCGCGGCGGAGAGCCGGGCCGCGGCGGCCGGATCCTTGTCGGCCCAGGCGCGCGGCGGCGGGGGCCCGGTGGTCGGCTGGCCCGGCTGCGGCAGCTCCGCGTCGGACAGGGCCCGCGCCCGGTCGACCGCCGCCTGCCACTGCTCCAGCTGCCGCCGCCCCATCCGGTGCCCGAAGCCGGGCAGCGCCGAGAGCGCGTGCACGTTGGGCGGCATCGCGAGCGCGGCCTCGACGATCGCGGCGTCCCCGAGCACCTTGCCCGGCGACACGTCACGGCGCTGCGCGACCTGGTCGCGGGCCGTCCACAGCTCACGTACGACGGCCATCTGGCGGCGGCGCCGCACCTTGTGCATCCCGGACGTGCGGCGCCACGGGTCCTTGCGCGGCGGCGCGGGCGGCGCGGAGGCGATGGCGTCGAACTCCTCGTGGGCCCACTCCAGCTTGCCCTGCCGGTCGAGCTCCTTCTCCAGCGCGTCGCGCAGGTCGACGAGGAGCTCCACGTCGAGCGCGGCGTAGCGCAGCCAGGGCTCGGGCAGCGGGCGCGTCGACCAGTCGACGGCGGAGTGGCCCTTCTCCAGTACGTAGCCGAGCACGTTCTCGACCATCGCGCCGAGGCCGACCCGCGGGAACCCGGCGAGGCGCCCGGCCAGCTCGGTGTCGAACAGGCGGGTGGGTCGCATGCCTATGTCGCGCAGGCACGGCAGGTCCTGCGTCGCGGCGTGCAGGTCCCACTCGGCGTCGCCGATGGCGGTGCCGAGCGAGGAGAGGTCGGGGCAGGCGACCGGGTCGATGAGCGCGGTGCCCGCGCCCTCGCGGCGCAGCTGCACCAGATAGGCGCGCTGCCCGTACCGGTAGCCGGACGCGCGCTCGGCGTCGACGGCGACGGGTCCTGACCCGGCGGCGAAGGCGGCCACGACGTCGGCGAGCGAGGCCTCGTCGGCGATCACCGGCGGGATGCCCTCGCGGGGCTCGAGGAGGGGGGTGGGCGCACCGCTGACTGAACCAACAGATCCTTCAGCAGAAGATCCGCCGTCGTCCAGAGGGGCGCCTCCGGTGGTGCGCAGTGAACTGTCTGCTGCGGTCTCTTGGGCGTCGGTCACCTGTCAAGAGTATCTGTGAACGCGCGACGCCCGTCGACGGAACGTTACGTCGACGGGCGTCGGGTCCGAGTAAACCGGATGTTTCCGGCCACACGGTGTGCGGTCAGTGGATGATGCCGGTGCGCAGCGCGACCGCCACCATGCCGGCCCGGTCACCCGTGCCGAGCTTGCGCGCGATGCGGGCGAGGTGGCTCTTGACGGTCAGGGCGGAGAGCCCCATGGAGACGCCGATGGCCTTGTTCGACTGGCCCTCGGCGACCAGCCGGAGCACCTCCACTTCGCGTCCTGACAGTTCGCGGTAGCCGCCCGGGTGGCTCGGGGCACCCGGGGGGCGACGGTGCATACGGGCGGCCGCGGCGCCGATGGGGGCGGCGCCGGGCCGGGTGGGCAGGCCGATGTTCGTACGGGTGCCGGTGACGACGTAGCCCTTGACGCCGCCCGCGAGGGCGTTGCGCACGGCACCGATGTCGTCGGCGGCGGAGAGGGCGAGCCCGTTGGGCCAGCCCGCGGCTCGGGTTTCGGAAAGGAGCGTCAGGCCGGATCCATCGGGGAGGTGGACGTCGGCGACGCAGATGTCGCGGGGGTTGCCGATGCGGGGACGAGCCTCCGCGACGGACGAGGCCTCGATCACGTCACGAACACCGAGCGCCCACAGATGGCGGGTCACGGTGGAACGGACGCGGGGGTCGGCCACGACCACCATCGCGGTCGGCTTGTTCGGGCGGTAGGCGACCAGGCTTGAGGGCTGCTCGAGGAGAACGGACACCAGGCCTCCTGGGGTGCGGGACGGAGCCGGCTCGGGGATGAAGCCGGGATGAACCGTGCTTTCAAGGTCACAGCAACCTTCGGCATCAAACCTGCTCGCCTTTAGGGAATGATCACGATTTGGTGAGTAACAATGCGTGCAATTCGGACGCATTGTCGATCATTCGAAAGGGTGGCGAATAGTCATGAGGCGCATACAAGCGAACCGAATGGGACCGATCGGGATCGAAGGGGACCGTTTCGGGGTGCCGTTCCAGGGTCTCGCGCGCCGCCCGGCCCCCGCACATGCGAAAGCCGCGCCGGACCTCGTCCGACGCGGCCGAAAACGAACCGTCCGTCAGGAAGGCTGCGGCCCCCGCCGCTGCGGCAGCGTCACCACCGCGCCGTCCGAGCCCTGCGGCCCCGCCGCCACCGGCGGGAGCCCCGCGATCTGGCAGAGCACCTCGCACCACGCCGCCAGGTGCGAGGCCGTGTCCGGCACCCCGCCCAGGCCCTCGCGCGGCGTCCACGACGCCCGGATCTCGATCTGCGAGGCGGGCGCCCGGTCGCCGAGCCCGCCGAAGTAGTGCGAACTCGCGCGGGTGACCGTGCCCGAAGGCTCCCCGTACGAGAGCCCGCGGGCCTGCAGCGCGCCCGTCAGCCACGACCAGGAGACGTCGGGGAGCAGCGGGTCGGCGGCCATCTCGGGCTCCAGCTCGGCCCGCACGAGCGTCACGAGCCGGAAGGTGCCGTGCCAGGCGTCGTGCCCCGCCGGATCGTGCAGCAGGACGAGCCGGCCGTCGGCCAGATCCTCGTCACCGTCGACGACCGCGGCCTCGAGCGCGTACGCGTAGGGGGCCAGACGCTGGGGCGGCCGCGTCGGGTCGATCTCGATCTCCGGGCGGAGCCGCGCGGAACGCAGGGCGTCGACGGCCGTGCGGAAGGCGGGCGGGGTGGGGTCGTGCTCCTGTGCAGCGTTCATGTCCCGAGCGTTCTGCCCCTCCCGCACCGATTCACTCATCCCGCCTGTCCCGTCGTGGTCGTCGCGCCCGTCGCCCGACCGTCGTCCCTGAGCCGCTGCCATGCCGGGAAGGTTAAGGGGAGCGGGCCCCGCGCGCGGGGAAGGACACCCCTGCGGGAGCCCCCTTCCCCATGTCCTTCACAGGCGGCGGCGCGGGCGTGCGAAACTTTCGGGTGTGAGTGCCAACACCGAGGCCACGGGCCAGCAGCCGTCAGCGACGTACGAAGCCACCAAGGATTCCGCCTTCCTCAAGGCGTGCAGGCGCGAGCCCGTGCCGCATACCCCGGTGTGGTTCATGCGCCAGGCGGGCCGCTCGCTGCCCGAGTACCTCAAGGTGCGCGAGGGCATCGCCATGCTGGACTCCTGCATGCGCCCCGACCTGGTCGCCGAGATCACCATGCAGCCGGTGCGCCGCCACAAGGTCGACGCGGCGATCTACTTCAGCGACATCGTCGTGCCGCTCAAGGCCATCGGCATCGACCTCGACATCAAGCCCGGCGTCGGCCCGGTCGTCGCCAACCCGATCCGCTCGCGCGCCGACCTCGCGCAGCTGCGGGACCTCACCCCCGAGGACGTCTGGTACGTCACCGAGGCCATCGGCCTGCTCACCGCCGAGCTCGGCGGCACCCCGCTGATCGGCTTCGCGGGCGCCCCCTTCACCCTCGCCAGCTACCTCGTGGAGGGCGGCCCGTCCCGCAACCACGAGCACACCAAGGCGCTCATGTACGGCGACCCGCAGCTGTGGGCCGACCTCATCGACCGGCTCGCCGAGATCACCTCCGCGTTCCTGAAGGTGCAGATCGAGGCCGGGGCCAGCGCCGTGCAGCTGTTCGACTCCTGGGTGGGTGCGCTCGCCCCCGCCGACTACCGCCGCTCCGTGATGCCCGCCTCCGCCAAGGTCTTCCAGGCCGTCGAGTCGTACGGCGTGCCGCGCATCCACTTCGGCGTCGGCACCGGCGAGCTGCTCGGCCTGATGGGCGAGGCCGGCGCGGACGTCGTCGGCGTCGACTGGCGCGTCCCGCTCGACGAGGCCGCCCGCCGCGTGGGCCCCGGCAAGGCGCTCCAGGGCAACCTCGACCCGGCCGTCCTCTTCTCCACCCCCGAGGCCGTCGAGACCAAGACCCGCGAGGTCCTCGACTCCGCCTCGGCCCTGGAGGGCCACATCTTCAACCTCGGCCACGGCGTCATGCCCACGACCGACCCGGACGCCCTGACGCGCCTGGTGGAGCACGTGCACACGCAGACCGCGTCCTGACGCGCGGGCGCCGGTGCGGGCCGGGACCTCAGCCCGCCCGCACCGCCGCCACCGCCTTCCGCGCCGCCACCAGGATCGGGTCCCAGACCGGGGAGAAGGGTGGGGCGTAGCCGAGGTCGAGGGCGGTCATCTGTTCCACCGTCATGCCGGCCGTCAGGGCAACCGCCGCCACGTCGACGCGTTTCGCCGCGCCCTCGCGGCCCACGATCTGCACGCCGAGCAGGCGGCCCGTGCGGCGCTCCGCCAGCATCTTCACCGTCATCAGGGCCGCGCCCGGGTAGTAGCCCGCCCTGCTGGTCGACTCGATGGTGACGGTCACGAACTGGAGCCCGGCGCGGTGCGCGTCCTTCTCGCGCAGGCCCGTACGGGCGATCTCCAGGTCGCACACCTTGCTGACCGCCGTGCCGACGACACCGGGGAACGTCGCGTAGTCCCCGCCGACGTTCGCGCCGATGATCTGGCCGTGCTTGTTCGCGTGCGTGCCCAGCGCGATGTGGCGTTCCGCGCCCGACACCAGGTCGAGGACCTCCACGCAGTCGCCGCCCGCCCAGATGTCCTCGTGGCCGCGCACCCGCATCGACCGGTCCGTCAGGAGCCCGCCGTGCGCGCCGAGCGGCAGCCCGGCCTCCCGGGCGAGGCTCGTCTCCGGGCGCACCCCGATGCCCAGCACCACCACGTCCGCCGGGTACTCCGCGTCGTCCGTGGCCACCGCGCGGACCCGGCCGTCGTCGCCGGTGCGGATCTTGGTGACCTCGGCGTCGTCGACCATCGTGATGCCCAGGCCGGTCATCGCCTCGTGCACGAGCCGGCCCATGTCGGCGTCGAGCGTCGACATCGGTTCGGCGCCCCGGTTGACGACCGTCACCTCGTACCCGCGGTTGATCAGCGCCTCCGCCATCTCCACGCCGATGTAACCGGCGCCGACCACGACCGCCCTGCGCCCCTTCGTCGCCCGCAGCGTGTCGAGCAGCGCCTGGCCGTCGTCGAGCGTCTGCACGCCGTGCACGCCCGGCGCGTCGATGCCCGGCAGATCGGGGCGGACGGGCCGGGCCCCCGTCGCGATCACGAGCTTGTCGTACGAGGTCCAGGACTCGGCCCCGCCGTCCAGCTCCCGGGAGCGGACCCGGCGACCCGCCACGTCGATCTCCACGACCTCCGTGCGGGTGCGCAGATCGATACCGCGGGCCCGGTGCTCCTCGGGGGAGCGGGCGATCAGCTCGTCCCGCTCCTCCACCTGTCCGCCGACCCAGTACGGGATGCCGCACGCCGAGTACGACGTGAAGTGGCCCCGTTCGAAGGCGACGATCTCCAGTTCGTCCGGGCCCTTGAGGCGGCGGGCCTGGGACGCGGCGGACATGCCGGTGGCGTCGCCGCCGATCACCACGAGGCGCTCGCGCGCGGGTTCGCTGTTCATCTGTTCACGCTACCCGGCGTCGCGGTCGCGGGGCGCTGCCCCGGGCCCCGCCCCTCAATCGCCGGAGGGGCTCGACGCGCGCCGCCTGAACCGGAGGAACAGGAAGGTCGGCAGCGCGAGGACCACCGCGAACGGGAGGATCGCCGCCACGCCCATGCCGATCCACTTCAGCCCCGTGGTGAAGGCGTTCCAGCCGCCTGCCAAGGCATCGAGGAGGCCGGGGTCCTTGTCCTCCACGGGGGCGGCCGGCGGGTGGGGTTCCGTCAGGCGGAGGGTGATCGTCGCCAGGCTCGTACGGTTCTTGAGGGAGGCCTGTTGGGCCAGGAGGGACTCCAACTCGGACTGACGGGAGCCGAGTTCGCCCTCGAGCGTGACGACGTCGCTCAACTTCTCCGCGCGGTCCATGAGTTCCCGCACCCGCGCCACGCTCGCCCGCTGCGACTTGATGCGGCTCCCGACGTCCACCACCTCGTCCGTGACGTCCTTCGCCGTCTCGTTCCGCTCCAGCAGTCGGCCCCCGCCCGCGAGTTCGTCGAGCACCTCCGCGTACGACTCCTGCGGCACGCGGAGCGTCACACGGGAGCGCTCGTGGCCGTGGGAGTCGCGGTCGGTGACCTCGTCGCCGACCATGCCGCCCGCGTTCTCCGCCGCCGCGCGGGCCTCGGCCAGGGCTTCCGGGACGTCCTTGACGCGGACGGAGAGGCGCGCGGTGCGGATGACGTGGACGCCCGTGAGCTTCGGCGGCTGCGAGCCGTCCTGTGAATCCTGTGAATCCCGTGAATCCGATGACTTCTGGGAGCCAGGTGCGGCGCCGCCCCCGGACGTGGGCGCCGCCGCCTTCCCGTCGGAGTCGGCCGCGGACTTCGACCCCGCGTCGCCGCCCGCCCCCGAACAGCCGGTCAGCGCGAGCGACACCGTGAAGAGCGCGGCGGCGAGCAGCGCGAGCGGACGCGGCCTGGTGCGTGTCCCAACCGAAACGTGCATCGACATACCCCCGAAGGCGTGATGGTGATCCGACGCCTCCTTCGACGCGCGAGTGGGCCGAACGGTGGTTGCCGAGCGATCCCGAACGGGTCACGGTCGGGACACGTCCACACGTGTCAATCCAGCGCTGACGTTCTGACAAAGTGGGGGGCATGCGTGAAGCGGACACTGTGCGGAAGACGGGCCGGGACGGGCGGGGCAGGAAGGTCCTCGTCGTCGGCGGCGGGATCGCGGGCCTCGCGGCCGCCCACCGGCTGCTCGACGGCGACGAGCGGGTTCGGGTGACCGTCCTGGAGGCCGACGACCGGCTCGGCGGCAAGCTGCGCGTCGGCGACATCGCCGGCGCCCGCGTGGACCTCGGCGCCGAGTCGATGCTCGCCCGCCGCCCCGAGGCGGTCGGCCTCGCCCGCGAGGTGGGCCTCGGCGACCGACTCCAGCCGCCGAGCACCGCCTCCGCGTCCATCTGGACCCGCGGCGCCCTGCGCCCCATGCCCAAGGGCCACGTCATGGGCGTCCCCGGCACCGCCGAGGCGCTCGAGGGCGTGCTGTCCGACGAGGGGCTGCGCCGCATCCGCCGCGACGACCACCTGCCACCCGCCCACATCGGTGACGACGTGGCCGTCGGGAAGTACGTCACCGCGCGCCTCGGCCGCGAGGTCGTCGACCGGCTCGTCGAACCGCTGCTCGGCGGCGTCTACGCGGGCGACGCCGACCTCATCTCCATGCGCAGCGCCGTGCCGCAGCTCTTCGAGGAGGCCGCGAAGCACGTCTCGCTCACGGAGGCGGTCCGCGCCATCCAGGAGCGCGCCGCGGCCAAGCAGCAGACCGGGCCCGTGTTCATGGGCATCGAGGGCGGCATCGGCACCCTCCCCGGCGCCGTCGCCGACGCCGTGCGCGCCAAGGGCGGCGAGATCCTGCTCGGCGAGCGCGCCACGTCCCTCACCACCCGCGACGGACTCTGGCGGCTCGGCACCGAGTCCGGCCGCGCCTTCGAGGCCGACCAGGTGATCGTCGCGCTGCCCGCGCCCGCCGCCGCGAGCCTGCTGCGCACCGCCTCCCCGATGGCCTCCCAGGAGCTGCGCCGCATCGAGTACGCCTCCATGGCCCTGATCACCATGGCGTTCCGTAAGTCCGAGGCCGACCTCCCCGAGGGCAGCGGCTTCCTCGTCCCGCCGGTCGACGGCCACACGATCAAGGCCGCCACCTTCGCCTCCCGCAAATGGGGCTGGATCGCCGAGCAGAACCCGGACCTGATGGTCGTCCGCACCTCCGTCGGCCGGTACGGCGACGAGAAGGACCTCGCCCGCGACGACAACGACCTCGTCGACCTGTCCCGCCAGGACCTGCGCGAGGCCACGGGGCTCGGCGCCGCCCCCGTCGCCGCGCACGTCACGCGCTGGAAGGACGGACTGCCCCAGTACCCCGTCGGGCACGCCGCCCGCGTCGACCGGATCCGCGAGCACATCGCGGCCGTGCCGGGCCTCGCCGTGTGCGGAGCCGCGTACGACGGCGTCGGCATCCCCGCCTGCATCGCCAGTGCGTACGCCGCCGTGGACATGCTCGGCGGGGACACCACCGCGCTCGACGAGCTGAAGGCGGACCCGGTGCAGAGCATGCACGGCGGAGCAGGAGAATGAGGACATGAGCGACGACACCCCCAACACCGACGCCGCGCGCGTACCGAACAAGGGCAAGCTGGCGAAGGATCTCAACGAGACCATCCGCTACACCCTGTGGTCCGTCTTCAAGCTGAAGGACGTGCTGCCGGAGGACCGCGCCGGGTACGCCGACGAGGTCCAGGAGCTGTTCGACCAGCTCGCCGCGAAGGACGTCACGATCCGCGGCACGTACGACGTGTCCGGTCTGCGCGCCGACGCCGACCTCATGATCTGGTGGCACGCCGAGACGGCCGACCAGCTCCAGGAGGCGTACAACCTGTTCCGCCGCACCAAGCTGGGCCGCGCGCTCGAGCCGGTGTGGTCGAACATGGCGCTGCATCGCCCCGCCGAGTTCAACCGCTCGCACATCCCGGCGTTCCTCGCCGACGAGACGCCGCGCGACTACGTGTCGGTGTACCCGTTCGTGCGCTCGTACGACTGGTACCTGCTGCCCGACGACGAGCGCCGGAAGATGCTCGCCGACCACGGCAAGATGGCGCGCGGCTTCCCGGACGTGCGGGCCAACACGGTCGCGTCGTTCTCCCTCGGCGACTACGAGTGGATCCTCGCGTTCGAGGCCGACGAGCTGTACCGGATCGTCGACCTCATGCGTCACCTGCGCGGTTCCGAGGCGCGGCGGCACGTCCGCGAGGAGGTTCCGTTCTTCACGGGCCGCCGCAAGTCCGTCGCGGACCTGGTGGCCGGGCTCGCGTAGGTCCTGGTCACCGACCTGAACCGAGCGGCTCGGGTTCCTTGTGCGGTGCGCAGGAGGCCGAGCCGTCCTCGGGAAGCTCCCCGTGCAGCAGGTACGCGTCCATGCGGCCGTTCACGCAGGCGTTCGGGCCCGCGCCGATGCCGTGCGTGCCCGCATCGCGTTCGGTGACGAGGGCGGAGCCCGCGACGCGGCGGTTCAGTTCGAGCGCGCCCTTGTACGGCGTCGCCGCGTCCCGCTCCGCCGCCAGGATCAGCGTCGGCGGGAGTTCGCCGGGCGCGGTGCGCACGTCGACCGGGCGCTGCCGGGGCGCCGACCAGTAGGCGCACGGCAGGTTCATCCACGCGTTGTCCCACGTCTCGAACGGGGCGCGCTTCGCGAGTTCCGTGTTGTCGCGGTCCCAGGTGGCGAAGTCCGTCGGCCAGGGCGCGTCGTTGCACTGGACGGCCGTGTAGACCGCGTTGCCGTTCTCGTCCTCCTTCGCGGCCCGCGGGATCGGCGCCGCCTGGTCGACGAGCGGCTTCGGGTCGCCCTTCACGTACGCCGCGAGCGCGTGGGCGCGCAGCGGCCAGTAGTCGTCGTAGTAGCCGGTCTGGAGGAACGCCGCCTGCAGCTGTCCTGGCCCGACCTTGCCGCCGGCCGGCTCGCGCGACAGCTCCTTGCGCACCTTCTCGTACGCGGACTGCACCTTCTCCGGCGTGTTCCCCAGGTGGTACGCCTTGTCGTGGCGGGCTACCCAGGCCCTGAAGTCCGCCCAGCGGCGCTCGAAGGCGGCCGACTGCTCCAGGTTGTTCCGGTACCAGACGCCGTCCGGTGACGGGTCGACCGCCGAGTCGAAGACCATCCGCCGCACGTGCGAGGGGAACAGGTCCGCGTACACGGCGCCCAGGTACGTGCCGTACGAGGCGCCCATGAACGTCAGCTTCTTCTCGCCGAGCGCGGCCCGCAGCACGTCCAGGTCGCGGGCGTTGTTCAGCGTCGTGTAGTGCTCGATGCCCGGGTTCCGTTCCACGCACGAGCGCGCGTACGCCTTCGCCCGCGCGATGCGCTTCTCCTTGTACGCGTCCGTGGGGTGGACCGGCGACTGCGTGGGCGCCTTCTGGTACGTCTTCGGGTCCTCGCAGGACAGCGGCGCGGACCGGCCCACGCCCCGGGGCGCGTAGCCGACCAGGTCGTACGCGGCGGCGATGGAGCGCCACTCGGGGAGGGTGGCGGCCATCGGGAAGTACATGCCGTTGCCGCCGGGGCCGCCGGGGTTGAAGACGAGCGCGCCCTGGCGGGCGACCTTGCTGCGACGGTCCTTGCCCGTCGCCTTCGTCCGGCTGACGGTCAGCTCGATCTTCTTGCCGAGCGGCCTCGCGTAGTCGAGCGGTACGGAGACCGTGCCGCACTGCACCGACTTCGGCAGCTCCTCCACCTTCGGGCAGGCGCCCCAGTGGACGCCCGCCGACTCGGCGCGCTCCGCCGCGAGATGGGCGCCGACGGTCTCGGCCGGGTACGGGGGCGGGCCCGCGGCGCCCGCGGGGGCGGCGGCCAGGGCCGAGAGGAGCAAGGATCCGGCGGTGGCGCCGATGGCGGGGGCTGCTCTCATCGCTTGGACGTGTCCCTTTCGTCGGGGCTCGCGCGGCCCTGCGGCCAGGCGTCGGGCCCGTGCGGCGCGCGCACGAAAGGGATCCTTGGGGTGGCGGTCGGCGAAGTAAAGGACCAGGTCGTGGGTGTCGGAACGATGACCCTGATGCGTGGCGTCCGCCGCTTTCCGGCTGCCGCCAGGCTCAGTCGGTGGTATGGCGCCCCGTGCCGATGAGCGCCGCCCGCAGCTGCGAGTCGTCGACCGCGCGGACGCCGCGCACCGCCACGGCGAACAGGCTGCCGGAGCCGAGCGGACGCCCGGCGAGCAGCCGCTGCCCGGTCGGCGACGCCCAGCGCGTGTACGGGTGGATCTCCACGCGGGCGAGCGTCAGACAGCTCAGCGTCAGCAGCAGCGGAAGGCCGAACCACAGCGCCACCGGGCCGCCCCGCTGCGCGCTCTCGCCCGGCAGCAGCACCGCGAGCGCGCCGAGCACCAGCACGGCGACCGTCGCCTGCCGCACCTGGCGGACCGCGCCCGCGAGCGTCGCGCGCTCCCGGTCGGGCACCGCGAGCCCGGCCGCGACGAGCCGCTCGGCGAGCGCCCGCACGGCGTCTCCGGCCGCGGCGGCCGACCGCAGCGGGGCGATCCTGGCCTGCGCGTCCGGGCCGATCGCGCCCAGCACCGAACGCTCCATGGCGTCCTCGCCGACCGGGTCGACGACGGTCGCCCAGCCGGTGTGCGCGAGCAGCAACCGGCGGCTGCGGGCCATCGACACCAGCGTCACGTCGGCCACCCGGTCCGGGCCGCCGGACAGGAAGGCGGTCTCGTACAGGGACAGCTCGTGGCCCCGGAGCACGGTGTCGGCGGCGGCGGGGCGCGGGCCCGCGGCGCGTTCGCTCTCGGCGGCGCGCACGGCCGCGAGACACAGCCGCCCGCAGGAGACACCCGCGGCGGCACAGGCGACGAGGAGGAACAGGACCCACAACATGCGCAGTTTCTACGACAGTTGTGCGGATACCGCTACGGGCCGCCCACGATGTGGACGCGCTGTTATCGGCTCGTGACGTCGGGTCGGGGGCGGGACGCGGCGGGCGGCAGGGAGAACGACGGGGTGGGGGTCGCGGAGACCGGGGGCGGGGTCGCCGGGTCGGGGGTCGGTCCCGGCGGGGCGGGGGAGCGGGTCGCGGGCGGCGGGCTCGCGGTCGCGGCGTCGCGGGCCAGCGCGTCGAAGTCGACGAGGCCCGTCGCCTCCAGGACCTTGATGTGGTCGAGGACGGTGGTGTTGGCGTCGTCGGCGAGCTGCCGCACCAGGGAGTTGCGGGTGGCGGCGCGGACCTGGGCGACCAGGGAGAAGACCTGGCCGTGGGCGCGGCGCAGGATGTTGGCGAACTTCCGCTCGTAGTCCTCGCCGCGCGCGGCGGTCAACTCCCGGAGCCAGCCCTGTTGTTGGGTGTTCGGTTGGCTGGGCAGCTCCAGGTCGAGGCGGGCCGCGACCTCGCGCACCCGGGCGTCCAGGAAGGTGTGGCCCTCGACGAGGTGCCTGCCCGCCGTCTCGACCGCCTCGCTCGGGGCGCGTTCCTCGGCCTGCTGCCCGGCCGGCAGCTCCCACAGCCCGGCGAGCCGCACCTTGGTGATGAAGACGCGGTCCGTGGCGGACAGCGGGCCGAATCTGGTGCTCACGGACTGGGCGTTCAACTCGTCGAGCCCGGTGCCGGAGCGGTCCGCGTACGACCAGAGGGGGAGGACGAGCGCGGCCACGGTCGCCACGAGGGCGGTGACGATGAGGACGGTGCCGGTGCGGACGGCGTGGGGCGGGGTCGGTCGCATGGGGCCTCCTGGTGCGACATCGCACGCTAGCCGCGGGGCGGTGCGGGTGCCGAGGTTTGCTCAGGAGTACGCCAGGTGCGGTAGCCGGTGGGCCGGGGAACGGACGACCGAGCCCCTGCGGCGATTGAGCAGCGGGGCCCGGGGCGGAGCCCCGGAGCTCAGCCCCGGCGCAGGGCGAACGCTGCGGAGCGCAGGGCCCGGGCCACCGGCCGCCCGGACAGCGGCTTCGGTCCCGACCGGTCCAGCCACCAGTCCGTCACCGCCCGGCGGGCCCCGGCGTCCCGGATCCGCTGCCCCAGCAGCAGTTCCTCCGCGAAGTCGAGGGCGTCCTGCCGGTAGCCGCCGGCCATGGGCCGCCGCCGCGCGTAACCGAGGAACAGCTCGCGGTACGTCGACGCGCCCAGGATCGCGGGGAGTTCGGGCGCCACCTTCGCGACGACGTCGGCCCGCTTGCCCGCGAGCGCCCGGCTCTGCACGGCGAGCCGCGCGCGGTCGAAGCCCTCGGGGGCGGGTGTGCCGGCGACGAGCGCGGAGAGCAGTGCGGCCTGGCCGAGCGCGAGCCGTTGCCGGGTGGCGTCGTCGACGGGGTCGGCGGGCGCGGCCGTCCGGGGTGCGGGTGCCTGCGCGCGCGGTCCGGTGCCCGCGGCGACGGTCTCCCGGATGGTGTCGACCTCGCGCGCCAACTCGCCCAGGTCGTCCGGGAAGTTGTCGTCCCGTTCGAGCAGTACGCCGGGCGGCGTGACGCGGGAGGCCAGTTCGGCGAGCACGTCGAGGACGGCAGGGGGCACCGGGTGGGCGTGGCTGTCGTGCCAGACGCCGTCCCGCTCGAACCCGCCCGCCACATGCACGTACGCGATGGCCTCCACCGGCAGTTCGGCGAGCGCCTTCGCAGGGTCCTCGCCGCGGTTGACGTGGTTGGTGTGCAGGTTGGCGACGTCGATGAGGAGCCGTACGCCGGTCCGCTCCACCAGCTCGTACAGGAACTGCCCCTCGGTCAGCTCCTCGCCAGGCCACCCGAACAGCGCGGCGATGTTCTCCACGGCCAGCGGCACGGGCAGGGCGTCCTGGGCGATCCGTACGTTCTCGCACAGCACGTCGAGGGCGTCGCGGGTACGTGGCACGGGCAGCAGGTGCCCCGCCTCCAGGGGCCGCGACGCGGTGCGCTCACCACCGGCCCGTACGAACGCGATGTGCTCGGTGACCAGCGGCGACCCCAGCGCCTCCGCGCGGGCGGCGAGGTCGGCGAGCCGCCGCTCGTCGGGCCGCTCCGCCCCGCCGAGGCCGAGCGAGACACCGTGCGGCACGACGGTGACACCGCGCTCGCGCAGCCGCAGCAGCGAGTCGGGCAGATGGCCCGGACACAGATTCTCGGCGACGGCCTCGACCCAGTCGATGCCCCACATGCCCTCGACGGCCTCCGCGATCTCCGGCCGCCACCCGATCCCGGTCCCCAGCTCCATGCTCTCCCCCTCCTCCACACCGCTTCCCCGTCTCCTCACCCCCGACCCCCGATCCGAACCCCCCACGAGCCGCTTTCAGAGCAACATTTGAGCTTTCGGCCGGGGGGACCGCGATGACAGGCTGGCCCCATGGATCATGGGGCCGCGCGCGCGGAGGCACTGCTCATCGGGGGACGTGCCGGGGTGGGGAAGACGTCGGTGGCGTGGGAGGTCTCGGCCCTGCTGCGGGCCGCCGAGGTCGACCACTGCGTCCTGGAGGGCGACTACTTGGGGCAGGTGCACCCCGCACCCGCGGACGATCCGCGCCGCAGCGCCATCACGGAACGCAATCTCGTGTCCTTGTGGTCGAACTTCGCCGCACTCGGCCACCACCGCCTCGTCTACACCAACACCGTCAGCGTGCTGACCCGGAGCGAGGGCATGTTCCGGCGCGCGATGGGCGACGACGTACGGCTCGTGCGGGTGCTGCTCACGGCGTCGGACGACACCGCGCGGGCCCGGTTGACGGCCCGCGAGCTCGGCTCGGAACTCGACACCGAACTCCGCGGCAGCCACCGCAAGTCCCGCCTCCTGGACGACGAGTCCCCACCGGACACCCTCCGCGTCCCGACGGACGCCCGCACCGTCCCCGACATCGCCCGCGAGGTACTGGAGGCGACGGGGTGGACGGCGGCGGACCCCGCGGAGAAACGGGGGCCTACGCGTCGGTAGGGGGACGGGGCGGAAACGGGGTGGGGCTGCTAGCCTCGGGGGTGGCCCCGGCCGTCCGTCATCCCCCGTGCGGACGGGCGGGGTTTTTCGTGGGGTGGAAGGGGAGCTCCGGGACGACCGTGTCGCTCGGCGGGATCTCCGTGAAGCCCGCGTCGCGGACCACCGGCAGGCCGCTCGTCGTCAGGGCCGGCCAGTGCGACGGGGGAGCCGTGCGGACCGCGAGCGGGAAGCCCGCCTCGCGCCACTCCTTGCGCTCCGCGTCGGACAGCTCCCACCAGGCGAGTTGGGCGCCGTGTCCGGCCTGCGCCATGGTCTTGCCCGCCGTCATGTCGAGGTCGGGGTTGAGCCACAGGACGGGCGTCGCGGCGTCGGGCGCGGGCGGCGGCTCCGGGTCGTCGAGGTCCGTGCCGGACACCTGGAGGCGGGCCAGGTCCTTGGGCCAGCCGTCGAGCGGCACCGGCGGGAAGACCCGGACCTCCGCCGAGCCGTGCGTGACCGTGATCCCGTCGAGGGCCTCGGCGCGCCGCCACTCAGCGCCCCTCGCCCGCCGCACCACCTTCCGGATCCGCGCGTCCTGCCAGTCCCGCATGGCCTGCGCCCACACGCCGTCGCCGAGCGACCGCTCGTCCGACAGGATCACGAGGACGGCCCGCGCGGCGGCCTCCAGCGCGTCCGTACGGGTCGGGGGCGCGCCCCGCTCGATGCGGACGACGAGGGGCAGCACGAACTGCGGTGCCTCGTCGCGGGAAGGGCTCTCGGTCTGGGCGTCGGCCCGGGCGTCGTCGCTGGTCACGTCTCCAGTCTGCCGCACCCCGATACCCGGTGGCCGCGCCCGTACGGGAACATGACCGCATGCACCTCACGCTGCGCGGCGCGGGACGCCGTTACGGACTGGGCGGGCCCTGGGTGCTGCGCGACGTCGACCTGGACGTGCCCGAGGGCGCCGTGCTCCGCGTCGCGGGGCCCAACGGCGCGGGGAAGTCCACCCTGTTGCGCCTGGTCGCCGGGATGGACGCGCCCTCCGAGGGCCGGGTCGTCGGCCGCCCCCGCACCGCGTACGTCCCCGAACGCTTCCCGCCCGCCCTGCCGTTCACCGCACGCGCCTACCTCACGCACATGGGCCGCATCCACGGCCTGCGCCGTGCGACGGCCGCGCGCCGGGCGGGGGAGTGGCTCGAGCGGTTCGGCGCCGCCCAGTACCTGGGCACGTCGCTCGCCGAACTGTCCAAGGGCAGCAGCCAGAAGGTCGCGGTGGCCGCGGCGCTGCTCGCCGAACCGGACCTGCTGGTCCTCGACGAGGCCTGGACCGGGCTCGACACCGCCGCCCGCGACACCCTCGACGCCGCCGTCGCCGAACGCGCCGGCACCGGCGCCGCCGCCGTCTTCGTCGACCACGACCCCCGCCGCCTCGCCGCGGCCGTCACGTACGAGGTCGCGGGGGCCACCGTCGTACCCGCCACCGGCGCCGACAGCAGCGCCGTCGTCATCGACGTCACCGGCGACACCGACCGCGCGCCCGAGCTGTCGGTCCCCCACACCCTCGCCCGCCTCGACCCCCGCACCGTCCGCATCACCACGACCGCCGAGCACTCCGACGCGGCGCTGCGGGCACTGCTCGTCGCCGAAGCCGGCTGGCACGTCGTGGCGGTCCGGCCGCCGGAACCAGGGGAGGGCCAGGGATGACCTCCCGTACCGCATGGTCGCCTGGACTCACGGAGGTGCGGATGAGTGCCGCCCTGCTCGCCTACCAGGCGGATCTGCTGCTGCGCTCGCAGCGCTGGCTCGCACCCGTTCTGCTCTACGCCGCCTTCGCCGCCGTCGGCGTGCAGGCGGGGCAGCCGGTGCTCGACTCGGTTGCCTATGGCGCCGCGGCGCTGCTCCCCGTGGGGGCCTGGCTGGTGCGGATCTGTGTCACCAACGAGCCGCCCGCCGCCCGTGGTTGCACCGCCGCCGCGACGACGCCGGGACGCGCCCACCTCGCGAGCCTGACCGCCGGATTCCTCGCCACGGCGGTCGTCGGCGTCGTGGCGACCGCCGTCGTCGTACTGATCAGCGACGGGGTCAGCACGGACCACCAGGTACGGGTCGCCAAGTGGTCGGCCGCGGGCGCCGGGCTGCTCGCCGCGCTGGTGTGCGCGCTCGTCGGCGCCGCCGTCGGAGCCGTCACGACGTGGCCCGTGGTCCGCGGCACGGGGCTGGGCGTGGCGGGCCTTGTGCTGTGCACGCTCGCGGCGCTGGTCGCGCCCGGGTCCCCGGCGAAGGCGGTGGTGTCGGGGCTGGTGACCGGTTCACAGGACGGGGCGGTGCCGGTTCTCTTCCTCCCGTTCGGCGGGGCCGTGGTCGTGGCGGGGCTCTGCGCCGCCGCCTCCTGCGCCCTCGCGTCCCGCCGCTGACGGGCTACCCGGAGCACGCCCCCCGCTGCGCCTCCTGCCACTCGCACACCGGGCAGAGCGTGGCGCCCTTCGTCGACGCCGGGTACTCCGTGGGTTCACGGCACAGCACGCACTCGGCGCGCGGCTCGTCCGACGCGGGAGGGACGGGAGACGGGGGAGCCTGGGGATCCGAAGCGGCTCCGGCACAGTAGTCGGCCATACCGCCAGCGTACGTTCACGCCCCGATCAGGTCCGAGACCCGGACGAACCGGTAGCCCCGCTCCCGCAGCGCCGGCACCACCTTCCGCACCACCCGCTCCGTCGTCGGCGCCGCGCTGCGCGTGCAGTGCATGACGACGACCGAACCGGGACGTACCCCGTCGAGCACCTGCCGCACCACCGCGTCCGCGTCCGTGGCGAACGCGTCGCCGCTCACCACGTCCCACTGCACCGCCGTCACCCCCGTCGGCGTCAGGGCCCGCAGCGCCGCCCGGTCGTGGCAGCCGCCGGGGAACCGGAAGTACGGGACGACGTGCTCGACGCCCGCCTTCCGGAAGGCCGCGAAGGCGCGGTCGACGTCGGCGCGCATGTCCGGCGCCGGCACCCGCGGCAGCCCGTAGCAGTCGTCGGTGAAGGCGTAGTGGCTGTACGAGTGGTTGGCCACCTCGAACAGCCGGTCCCGGCCGATGGCCCGGGCCTGCGCCGGATACTCCTCCGCCCAGCGGCCCGTCATGAAGACGGTGGCCGGGACCTTCAGGCGGCGCAGCGTGCCGATCAGGGCGGGGTTGTCGAAGTGCTCACCTGCGGCGGCCCGCGCGCCCTGGTCGGCGGTCATGTCGGCGTCGAAGGTGAGGGCGACGACCCGTTCCTTCCTCTTCGTTGCGCCGCGCGCGAAGACGGGCGTGGTGCCGCCGGGGCCGGGCGCGAGCGTGGGGGTGGGCGTCGGGCTCGGGCGCGGCGCGGCCGACTTCTTCGGCGCGGCCTCGGGGCGCGCGGCGGGCTCGCCGCACCCCGCGAGGCCGAGCGAGAGCGCCCCGAGGGCGCAGGCCGCCGTGACGCGGCGTACATAGCTGATCACGCGCCGACCATAACGCCGGATTCATATTAATTTGCGCAAATCGGACGAATGGGAGGTGAGTGATTCCGGGACGGGGGGTTACCCGGTACGCATGAGCACTCCAATCGCCTTCGACCTCTCGACCTCGATCCTGCCGTTCGTGGCCGGCCTGGTGATCGCCCTGGCTCTGGTCTGGGCGGTCTGGCTCGGCATACGGATCCGCCGCCGGGAGCCGGGCCCGCCCGACCCCGCGGACCAGCCGAAGCTCCCGCGCGAGGGTCCCGTCCAGGAGATCCGCGAGATGCGCGAGCCCGACGAGATCCCGCGCACGGACGACGGCAACTCCCGTCTGACCCCGCACGAGCTGCACGGCTTCGGCAACGCGAGCAGCAAGCGCAGCAAGGACCAGCGTCCGCGCCGCTGGAGCCGCGGCCACAGCGGCGCCTTCGGCAGCGGCGGCCCGGGGCGCACCTGACGCGCCGCCCGCCGGATCAGCCCGCCTCCGCCTCCACCCGGGCCCGTCGCCGCTCCTGGCGGCGGCGGGCCCGCAGGAGGGAGGCGCGTTCGGTCTCGGACGTGCCTCCCCACACACCCGTCGTCTGGCCCGTGGCGACGGCCCAGTCGAGGCACTCCGTGATCACGGGGCAGCGATGGCACACCTCTTTGGCGGCCTGCTCGTCCTGCACGGAGGGGCCCGTCGTGCCGACGGGAAAGAACAGTTCAGGGTCCTCGTCGACGCACGCGGCCCTGTCCAGCCACTCCATTTCCTTCTCCCTCATGGGCACCGGCATAGCCGCGCGGGTGCCCATGAGGACCCGCCGAAAACGCCGAGTTTGAGGGCCGCGACCCGGGGGACCCGGGTCGCGGCCGAGTGGCCAGGGGAGCGAAGGGAATCGGGGCCGGGGGCACCACACAGCCCCCGGCCCCGGCTTCGCCCGAAGCTCCGAGGACCGGCGGTACGTACAGAGCACGGGAGCGAGGCCGGGGCACATGAGCACATCGCACGGGAAGCCGAACCCGCTCCGCTGGCCGGTCCTGCGCCAGCTCACCGGCTCAGGCGACCGCACGGGCCGCGCGGCGTCCGCCGCCTCCGAGCGGACCCGCTCCCTGCGCCCCCGCACCGACACCGCGCACCGCGTCGCGAAGTCGGTCTGCCCCTACTGCGCCGTGGGCGGCGGCCAGCAGGTCTACGTCGCCCCCGACGAGCACGGAGACGACCGGGTCGTCCAGATCGAGGGCGACCCCGACTCCCCGGTCAGCCGCGGCAGGCTCTGCCCCAAGGGCGCGGCCACCCTCCAGCTCACCACCGGCGACTCCCGCCGCCACCAGGTCCTGTACCGACGCCCGTACGCGAAGGACTGGGAGCCGCTCGACCTGGAGACGGCGATGGACATGGTCGCCGACCGGGTCGTCGAGACGCGGCGCCGCACCTGGGAGTGGGAGACCGAGGACGGCGTCCGCACGGCCCGCACCCTCGGCATCGCCTCGCTCGGCGGCGCCACCCTCGACAACGAGGAGAACTACCTCATCAAGAAGCTCCTCACGGGGCTCGGGGTGGTGCAGGTCGAGAACCAGGCGCGGGTCTGCCACTCGTCGACGGTCGCCGGGCTCGGCACCTCGTTCGGGCGCGGCGGCGCCACGACGTTCATGCAGGACCAGCAGCACTCCGACTGCATCGTCATCCAGGGCTCGAACTACGCGGAGGCGCACCCCGTCGGCTTCCAGTGGGTGATGGAGGCGAAGGCGCGCGGCGCGACCGTCATCCACGTCGACCCGCGCTTCACCCGCACCAGCGCGCTCGCCGACCTGTACGTGCCGATCCGCGCGGGCACCGACATCGCGTTCATCGGCGGGATCATCAACCACGTCCTGACCGAGGAGAAGGACTTCCGGGAGTACGTCCTCGCGTACACGAACGCCGCCACGATCGTCTGCGAGGACTTCCGCGACACCGAGGACCTGGACGGCCTCTTCTCCGGCTTCGACCCGGACCGCCGCCACTACGACCCGCACAGCTGGCAGTACGAGAACACCCAGGTGCAGGCGCCGGCGGGCGAGGTCGACGAGCAGTACGAGGACCGGGTGCGGGCCGCGGGCCAGGCCGAGACCCACGGTTCGGGCGGCGCCCGCGCCGAGGCCAGGGCCCCGCGCGACGAGACGCTCACCGACCCGCGCTGCGTCTACCAGATCCTCAAGCGGCACTACGCCCGCTACACCCCGGAGGCCGTGCAGCGGATCTGCGGCGTGCCGAAGGAGACCTTCCTGCGGGTGTGCGAGGCGCTGACCGCCAACTCGGGCCGCGACCGCACCAGTTCGTTCGCGTACGCGGTCGGCTGGACGCAGCACACCGTCGGCTCCCAGTACATCCGCGCGGCGAGCGTCCTCCAGCTGCTGCTCGGCAACATCGGCCGGCCCGGCGGCGGCATCCAGGCGCTGCGCGGCCACGCCTCCATCCAGGGCTCGAGCGACATCCCGACCCTGTTCAACCTGCTGCCCGGCTACCTGCCGATGCCGCACGCGCACGCCCACGAGACCCTCGACGACTTCATCGCCGCGTCCCGCACCGACAAGGGCTTCTGGGCGAACATGCGGGCCTACTTCGTGAGCCTGCTGAAGTCGTACTACGGCGACGCCGCCACCGCCGACAACGACTTCTGCTTCGACCACCTGCCGCGCCTGACCGGCTCCCACTCCACGTACGAGACGGTGGCCGCGCAGCTCGACGGCGTCTGCAAGGGGTACTTCCTGCTCGGCGAGAACCCGGCCGTCGGCTCCGCCAACGCCCGCCTCCAGCGCCTGGGAATGGCGAACCTCGAATGGCTGGTGGTCCGCGACTTCTCGCTCATCGAGTCGGCGACATGGTGGCAGGACGGCCCCGACATCGAATCCGGCGAGCTGCGCACCGAGGACATCGGCACCGAGGTGTTCTTCTTCCCCGCCGCCTCGCACACCGAGAAGTCCGGCTCGTTCACCAATACGAACCGGTGGGTGCAGTGGCACGAGGCGGCGGTCGAACCGCGCGGCGACGCCCGCAGCGACCTCTGGTTCATGTACCACCTGGGCCGCCGCGTCAAGGAGCGGCTGGCCGGTTCCACCGACCCGATGGACCGGCCCGTACAGGACCTCACCTGGGACTATCCGGTGAGCGGCGAGCACGCCGAACCCGTCGCCGCGTCCGTGCTGGCCGAGATCAACGGCCGCGGCCCCGACCACCGGCCGCTGTCCGCCTACACCGAGCTGAAGGACGACGGCTCGACCCGCTGCGGCTGCTGGATCTACTGCGGCGTCTTCGCCGACGGCGTCAACCAGGCCGCCCGCAAGAAGCCCGGCGCCGAACAGGACTGGGTGGCGTCCGAATGGGCCTGGGCCTGGCCCGCCAACCGCCGCATCCTCTACAACCGCGCCTCCGCCGCCCCCGACGGCACCCCGTGGAGCGAGCGCAAGGCGTACGTCTGGTGGGACGCCGAGTCCGGCCGCTGGACCGGCCGCGACAACCCGGACTTCGTGCCCGACCGCGCCCCCGACCACGTACCGGACCCGGAGGCGAAGGGCGTCGACGCGCTGCGCGGCGACGACCCCTTCATCATGCAGGCCGACGGCAAGGGCTGGCTGTACGCGCCCGCGGGCCTGCTCGACGGGCCGCTTCCCACCCACTACGAACCCGAGGACTCGCCCTTCGAGAACGACCTGTACCCGGCCCACTCGCGGTCCCCGGTACGGCAGTTGATGGACCGGCCCGGCAACAGGACCCATCCGCCGGGCTCGCCCGTCTATCCGTACGTCGTCACCACGCACCGCCTCACCGAGCACTTCACGGCGGGCGGCATGAGCCGCTGGACGCCGCATCTCGCCGAGCTGCAACCGGAGTTGTTCTGCGAGGTGTCGCCGGAGCTGGCGGCCGAGCGGGGCCTGGAGAACGGCGGCTGGGCCACCCTCGTCACCGCGCGCGGCGCCGTCGAGGCCCGCGTCCTCGTGACCCGCCGCATCACCCCGCTGACCGTGCAGGGCCGCACCGTGCACCAGATCGGCCTGCCCTTCCACTGGGGCCGCAACGGCCTGGTCACGGGCGACTCCGCCAACGAACTCGTCGGCATCACCCTCGACCCCAACGCCCACATCCAGGAGGACAAGGCGCTGACCGCCGACATCCGCGCGGGCCGCAGGCCCCAAGGACCCGAACTGCCGCGCCTCGTGGCCGACTACCGGCGCCGCGCGGGCCTTCCGGAAGGAGCGTGAGGGCCATGACGGAGCAGGACACCGAACGCGTCGGCTTCTTCACCGACACCTCCGTCTGCATCGGCTGCAAGGCCTGCGAGGTCGCCTGCAAGGAGTGGAACGCGATCCCGGAGGACGGCCTCTCCCTGACCGCGATGTCGTACGACAACAGCGAGGGGCTCGGCGCCGACACCTGGCGGCACGTGGCGTTCATCGAGCAGGACAAGGTGGCGATGCGGCCGCAGGAGACGCCCGGCGCGGACGAGTCGCACGGCGGCAGCCGCTGGCTGATGTCGTCCGACGTCTGCAAGCACTGCACGCACGCCGCCTGCCTCGACGTCTGCCCGACCGGCTCGCTGTTCCGCACCGAGTTCGGCACCGTCGTCGTCCAGGAGGACATCTGCAACGGCTGCGGCTACTGCGTGCCCGCCTGCCCGTACGGCGTCATCGAGCAACGCCCGGACGACGGGCGGGCGTTCAAGTGCACCATGTGCTACGACCGGCTCGGCGCGGGCCAGGAACCGGCCTGCGCGAAGGCCTGCCCCACCGACTCGATCCAGTTCGGGCCGCTCGACGAACTCCGCGAGCGCGCCGCGCTGCGCGTCGACGAACTCCACAAGGCGGGCGAACCCGCCGCCCACCTCTGCGGCGCCGACCCCGAGGACGGCGTCGGCGGCGACGGCGCCTTCTTCCTGCTCCTCGACGAGCCGGAGGTGTACGGGCTGCCGCCCGACCCGGTGGTCACCACGCGGGACCTGCCGACGATGTGGAAGCACGCGGGCGGCGCGGCGCTCGGCCTGCTGACCGGGGCGGCGCTCTCCTTCGTGGCCGGAAGGAAGGCGGGCTCATGAGCCGGGGCAAGCGGCAGCGCGGCGAGCAACTCCAGGTGCCGAAGGCGGAGTTCCGGTCCTACTACGGCCGGCCGATCATCAAGGCGCCCGCCTGGTCCGCCCGGGACATCGCCGGATACTTCTTCCTCGGCGGACTCGCGGGCGCGGGCTCCGTGTACGCGGCGGGCGCCCAGCTCACCGGCTGCCCGCACACGGCGACCGCCCTCAAGTGCAGCTCGCTCGGGTCCGTCGGGCTCGCCACGGCAGCGCTCGTGCACGACCTCGGCAGGCCGGCCCGGTTCGCCAACATGCTGCGCGTCGCCAAGCCGACCTCGCCGATGAGCGTCGGCTCCTGGTTGCTCGCCGCGTACGGGCCGTGCGCGGGGGCCGCCGCGTTCGGGGCGGTCACCGGGCGGCTGCCCCGGATCGCGGCGGCGGGAACCGGCGGGGCCGCGCTGCTCGGGCCGCTCGTCGCCGCGTACACCGCCGTCCTCGCCGCCGACACCGCGGTGCCCGCCTGGCACGGCGCGCACCGCGAGCTGCCGTACGTCTTCACGGCCTCCGCGACCGCCGCCGCGTCCGGCATGGCCCTCGTCCTCGCGCCCGCCCGGGAGAACGCCCCGGCCCGCTGCGCCGCCGGGCTCGCCGCCGCGGGCGAGGCCGTGGCCCTGCGGGCGGCGCGGGCGCGGCTCGGCGACACGGCGGAGACGTACGAGCAGGGGAAGGCCGGGCGGCTGCTGCGCGCGGCGGAGGCGCTGACGGCCGGGGGAGCGGCGCTCGCCGCCGTCGCGGGCCGCCGCAGCCGTACGGCCGCTGCCGCGGCGGGCCTCGCCCTGCTCGCGGGCTCGGCCTGCACCCGCTTCGGGATCTTCGCCGCGGGCATCGCGTCCGCGGAGGACCCCCGGTACACCGTGGTCCCGCAGCGGGAGCGGCTCGCCGCGCGGGCATGATCGCCGCGCAGTGGGTACCCGTGCGTGAACGCCCGCGAGTCTCCGCGAGAAGGGATGGACACGATGCCCAGCGGATCCAACGCCAAGCGCGAACGCCAGTACGAGAAGATCCGGGAGAGCGCGCGCGAACGCGGCGAGAGCCCGTCGCGGGCCAAGGAGATCGCCGCCCGCACCGTGAACAAGGAGCGTGCGCGGACCGGCGAGGCCAAGCAGGCGAGCCGCACGTCCACGAAGGACATCTCGTCCGGCCGCCGCGGCGGCCTGCGCTCCCACCAGGGCGCCGGCGGACCGACCAAGGACCAGCTCTACGAGGAGGCCAAGGACCGGGGCATCAAGGGCCGCTCGCAGATGAACAAGTCCGAGCTGGCCAAGGCACTGGGACGCTGAGACGGATGGAATCGACGAACCGCGAACCCGACGCGATCCCGCGCGACCCGCCGGACCAGCAGGCGGACCCGGACACCGAGGACCGCGAGGCCGAGGAGTCGGCCCCCGAGGAGACCGACACCGACCCGGAGACCGGCGCCGACGCCACCGTCCCCGACTCGGACGTGGCCGGCACCGGCCGCACCGGCGCCCCGCACGCCCCCGGCGTCCACCCCGACCAGCCCGTCCCCGACGAGCCCGCCGACTAGGGCCTGTCGTTTGGATCAGGCCGGGCTCGCGGGGTCTGGCACGCACTCCCCCAAGCTCTTAAGGAGCAGGGGGGACCCCCTTCGGCGTTGTCGTCGGTCGACGACGCTCCGCGTCGCCTCCCTCCTCCGCCTTGCGATCGCACGCTTCCCCAAGCTCTCGGCTTCGCTCGAGCAGGGGAGACCCCATCACCCCGCTCCCTGATCCGGCCTGATCCAAACGACAGGCCCTACGCCGCACGGCGGCTACCGGCCCCGCAGCGCCCCCGCCACCCGGTCGAACAGGGCCGCGTGGGCGTGGGCGCTCGCCGGGGTCTCCGGGTTCCACGGGAGCACCGTCGCGTGCTCGGAGACGGCCGACCAGTGCGGGTCGGCCGCGTAGTCGGAGGGTGCCGCCGCGTTGACGCGGGCGTCCACGAGGAGGACGTCGGGGGCCAGCTCGGCCGCGTCCGCCCAGGTCCCCGTGTGCCAGTTGGCGCCCGGGCCCTCGGGCGGCGCCGCCATGGTCACGCCGAGCCCGCCGAGCGCGCTCAGGTCGGGCCACTTCGTGGGCCGCGCGAGGTGCACCTGGCCCTCGGCTGCGGGGGAGAGGGCCAGCACCCGGACGCCGCGCGCGCCCCTGGCCGCGACGCCCAGCTCCCGCTCCGCACGGGCCAGCTCCTCGGCCGCCCCGTCCGGTTCCGCCGCGCCGAGCGACTGCCCGAGCTCCGCGAACCGTTCCCGTACGCCGCCCAGGGTGCGGCCCTGCCCGACGTCGATGACGACGACCGGGACGTGCTCCTCCAAGTGTTTCGCCGTGTCGGGCTCGACCCCGTACACCTGCCCGCCGCCGTAGGTGAGCGCCACCACCAGGTCGGGGCGGGCGGCGAGCACGTCGTCGACGCCGAGCGCGGCGCCCGCGCCGAGGTAGTCGACCTCGTCGAGCGGAAGGGCGCCGGACTTGGCGCGGTCGGGCTCGGCGCCGTCGTGGAACGAGCCGAAGATTCCCACGGGGCGTATGCCCAGGTCCCACAGGCTCGCCGCGGCCTGTATGTACGCGACGACCCGCGAGGGCCGCTCGGCCGCCGTCGCCCGATGCCCCCGGTCGTCCGTGAACTGCCATGAGTGCGCGGAAGGTTGCGTCATGAGGCCACCCTGCCCACCGGGCCGTGGCGGCATGTCCTGCGCTCCGACCTGAGGGGCAGTCAGGTCACCGGTCGGATCACGGCCGCGACCCGACCGCCCCTCGGCGCCTTCCGCGCTACTTGTGCCAGGGCCCGGTCACCGCGAACGTCGTGCCCGGCGTGTAGCAGTTCACGAACATCGTGTCGCCGTCCGGCGAGAACGTGACGCCCGCGAACTCGCCCCACTCCGGCTTGTCCGCCGTGCCGATGTTCTGCCGGCCGCGCGCCATCGCGTAGACCTCGCCCTTGCGCGTCACGCCGAACACGTGCTGCGCGCCCTCGCCGTCCTCGCACACCATGAGGCCGCCGCTGGGCGCCAGACAGATGTTGTCGGGCTCCTCGCCCGGGAGCTGCACGTCCGTGTCGGGCCCGAACACGATGACCAGCGTCAGTCGGCGCGACGAGGGGTCGTAGCGCCAGATCTGCCCGTAGTGGTCGGCGGCCGAGCCCTCGCGGCTGCGGGCGTACGACGACACGAAGTAGACGCTGGAGCCGCCCCAGTAGCAGCCCTCCAGCTTCTGGGCGTGGGTGATGCCCTTCGGGCCGAAGTCCTGGTTCCTGATGGGGGTCTGCGCGGCCAGCGGGTCCGGCACGTCCACCCACTCGACGCCGCCGAACGTGGCGCCGGTCTCCTGGATCGCCGACAGGTCAGGCACGCCCGGCACCCGCATCGCCTGGAGCCTGCCGCCCGCGCGCAGCGAACCGAGGCCGCCCTTCGTGTTCTTGGGCAGGAACCGGTAGAAGAGGCCGAACGGCTTCTCGAAGGCGTCCTCCGTCTCGTACACCGTCCCGTTGCGGGGGTCGACGGCGATCGCCTCGTGCTGGAAGCGGCCCATCGCGGTGAGCGGGACGGCGCCGGAGCGGTGCGGGTCGACCGGGTCGACCTCGAAAATGAAGCCGTGGTCCTTGGTGTAGCCGTTCGTACCGGCCTTGTCCTCGGTCTCCTCGCAGGTCAGCCAGGTGCCCCACGGGGTGGGCCCGCCCGCGCAGTTGACGGCGGTGCCGGCGATGCCGACCCGCTCGGACAGCACGTTGTTGTCCCGGTCCACGGTGAGCGCGGTGCAGCCGCCCTTGCCCATCGGGTCGTAGGTGAGGCCCTCGACCGTCGGCACGCCGATCTTCCCGGTGACCCGGTTCTCGTGGTTGCGCACGAGGTGCACGCGGCCGTGTCTTCCTGAGAAGGCGGCCATCCCGTCGTGGTTCGAGGGCACCTTGCCCTCGCCGGAGCGGAGTTGGTCCCCTTCCCGCGAGAGGACCTTGTAGCGGAACCCCTTGGGAAGGTCGAGCAGCCCGGCCGGGTCGGGCACCAGCGGGCCGTATCCCGCGCGGCCCTGGGCGGCGGCGGAGCCCGCGAACAGTTCGGAGATGCTTCCCGCGAAGGCGATTCCCACTCCCAGGGCGCCGGAGCGGGCGAGGACTTGACGTCGAGTTGCGGACTGCCGTGCGTCAGCGGTGTGCGACATGGGTGACCTCCTGCTGGCGGACAGGAACTGTGACCCGGCTGTGTTTATCACGTGCCCTTCGCCGCGGGAACCACGCGCGTAGCGTCCGCGTTTCGTGCACCACCCACGTAACGCCCCACCCGGGGCGCGCCCGTGCTTACTCGTGTACGAGCTCCTTG
This sequence comes from Streptomyces sp. SDT5-1, assembly GCF_052245995.1. Lineage (NCBI taxonomy): Bacteria > Bacillati > Actinomycetota > Actinomycetes > Kitasatosporales > Streptomycetaceae > Streptomyces > Streptomyces sp. SDT5-1. The sequence continues at coordinate 6,340,087 of NZ_CM125963.1, forward strand.
GCGTCGCGCGCGAGCGCGGTCAGCCGGGAGATCGCCCGGAAGTACTTCTTCTTGTAGCCGCCGTTCAGCATCTCGTCGCTGAACAGCCGGTCGAACGGCTGGCCGGACGTCAGCACCGGGATCTCCCGGTCGTAGAGCCGGTCGGCGAGGACGACGAGGCGCAGCGCGGTCGACTGGTCGGGCACCGCCGACACGTCGGTGAGGCAGACGGCCTTCAGGTCGTCCGTCAGCGCCCCGTAGCGGCTGGGGTGCACGCGCGCGAGGTGCTCGAGCAGGTGCGGGAAGTCGTCGAGCGAGGCGCCCTCGGTGGCGTACGCCGCCTTGGTGACCTGTTCGTCGGTGAACGGCGCGGGGGCCTCGGGCAGGCCGCGGTGCCGGTAGTCCTCGCCGTCGATGCGCAGCGGCCTGAAGTGCGCGGACAGGCCCTGGATCTCGCGGAGGAAGTCGGCGGCGGCGAACCGGCCTTCGCCGAGCTTGCCCGGCAGCGTGTTCGAGGTCGCGGCGAGCGCGACGCCCGCCTCGACGAGCTTCCCGAGCAGCGACGACACGAGCACCGTGTCGCCCGGGTCGTCCAGCTCGAACTCGTCGATGCAGAGCAGCCGGTGCCCGCTGAGCGTCTTGACGGTCTGCTGGAAGCCGAGCGCGCCCACCAGGTTCGTCAGCTCGACGAACGTGCCGAACGCCTTGTACGCGGGCTCGGCGGGGGTCGCGTGCCAGAGGGAGGCCAGGAGGTGGGTCTTGCCGACGCCGTAGCCGCCGTCGAGGTAGACGCCGCGCGGACCGGTCGGGGCGGCGGGCTTCTTCCCGAAGCCGAACAGGCCGCGCTTCCTGCCGGCCCCGGACGCGTGCGCGCCGCCGAGCCCTGCCGCGAAGCCGCTCAGGATCTGTACGGCCTCGGTCTGGCTCGGCTGCTTCGGGTCCGGGATGTACGTGTCGAAGCGGGCGGAGCTGAACCGGGGAGGCGGCACCATTTCGGCGACCAGGCGCTCCGCGGGGACGTGCGGCTCGCGGGCGCACAGGGACAGCGGCGCCGCGTCGGGTATCGGGCTCATGCCCATGTGGGTGGACTCCCGGGAGTCGGCGGCTTCGAGGGATGACGACACAACCACCCAGCTTAGTCGCCGTGCCACACTGCACGTCATGCGACGCCTGTTCCCTGTGACGTACGAAACAGCAGATGACAAGGGGTACGAGGGGAGGCAGGCGGGCCCGGAGGGCCGCGAGTGGACCCTCGACGAGCTCGCCGACGCCTACGCCTACCCGCCGGAGGCCGTGCACGCGCCGTGGCTGCGGGCCAACATGGTCTCCACGCTCGACGGGGCCGCCCAGCACGACGGCCGCTCCCAGCCCATCTCCTGCGAGACCGACATGCGGATCTTCGGCACGCTGCGCGCGCTCGCCGACGTGGTCGTGGTCGGCGCGCAGACGGTCCGCCAGGAGGGCTACCGGCCCGCCCGCGCCCGCGAGGCGTTCGCGGCGCGCCGGGAGGCGGCGGGGCAGGGGCCCGCCCCGCAGATCGCGGTGATCAGCGCGAGCCTCGACCTCGACTTCGCCCTTCCGCTCTTCTCCGACCCGCTGGTGCCGACGCTGCTGCTGACCGGCGCGGGCGCCCCCGCCGACCGGATCGAGGCGGCGCGCAAGGCGGGCGTGGAGGTGCTGATCACCGGCGAGGGCGCGGCGGTCGAGCCGGAGCGTGCGGTGGCGGTGCTCGCCGAGCGGGGCCTCAAGCGGCTGCTGACCGAGGGCGGTCCGCGGCTGCTCGGTCAGTTCGTGGCGGGGCGGGTACTCGACGAGCTGTGTCTGACGGTGTCCCCGATGCTGACGGCGGGGGACGCCCAGCGGATCGCGGGCGGATCGGCGCTCGCGGTTCCGGAACGCTTCGAACTGACGTCCCTACTGGAGGAGGAGGGATTCCTCTTCAGCCGTTATTCCAGGCCGCGCGGCGGACAGTAGCCGCTGTCGCCGTCCGCGCGGCGACATTCGGCGGAATGAGTCGTTCCGTTTAGCGTTGGCTGGGCACACTACATCTCGCAGTCCCCGTGCGAACGCGGGGCAGGATGGTTTCCGCAGGTCCGCTGGTCCACCCGGAGGCGCCGTCGCAGGGCGGCCCCCGGTAGGAGAAGAAGGGCGCCCGTCGTGTTCACGAGCGTATTGATGATCGAGAAGGCTCTGACCTCCGCCGACGTGGAGTTCGTCACCACGTTGCACGGCGAGGAGGAGGTCTCCTTCCACGTGCTGCTCCAGCCCCGCGGCGACCAGGCCGACCGCCTGCTGCGGGCCATCGACGACGTGGCGATGGGGGAGTTCGACGAGGCGGCCCAGGAGGGCGAGGTGCCCGAGGGCGACGAGGCCAAGGGCCCCGCCGAGAAGGCCCTCGCGGTCTCCCTCACCGCGCTGCACCAGGCCGGCAGCGAGGCCGTGGGCCGGCTCATCGAGGACCACCCGCTCGACGCCCTCAAGGCGCTCGTCGACGAGGTGAAGGCGGACGAGGTCATCGTCCTGACCGACCCGCACTACGTCGAGGAGTTCTTCCACCGCGACTGGGCCTCGCGCGCCCGCCACCAGGTCGGCGTACCGGTCCTGAAGCTGTTCTCGCACAGCAAGGCGTGACGCCCGCGGGCGGTGATGCGGGTCGGGCCCGGCCGAGGCAATAGGCTGGGCCCGACCCGCGGCCGCTCCGGCCGCGGCCGCGCACGTCCAAGGACCCCAGGGGAGAGACACGTATGGCACCCGGCCTGCCCACCGCCATGAATCGACCGCACTTCATCGGCATCGGCGGCGCCGGCATGTCGGGCATCGCCAAGATCCTCGCCCAGCGCGGCGCCGAGGTGGCGGGCAGCGACGCCCGGGAGTCCGCCACGGCCCAGGCGCTGCGCGAGCGCGGCGCGACGGTGCACATCGGCCACGACGCGGCGCACCTGGCCGCCGACGCCTCCTGCGTCGTCGTCTCCTCCGCCATCCGCGAGGACAACCCGGAGCTGGCCCGCGCCCGGGAGCTCGGCATTCCGGTCGTGCACCGCTCGGACGCCCTGGCCTCCCTCATGGACGGCCTGCGCCCGATCGCCGTCGCCGGCACGCACGGCAAGACCACCACGACGTCGATGCTCGCGGTCTCCCTGAAGTCCCTCGGCCTGAACCCGTCCTACGCGATCGGCGGCGACCTGGACGTCCCCGGGTCCAACGCCGACCACGGCGAGGGCGAGATCTTCGTTGCCGAGGCCGACGAGTCGGACCGCAGCTTCCACAAGTACAAGCCGGAAGTCGCGATCATCCTCAACGTCGAGCTCGACCACCACGCGAACTACGCGTCGATGGACGAGATCTACGAGTCCTTCGAGACGTTCACCACGAAGATCGTCCCCGGCGGCACCCTCGTCATCGCCGCCGACCAGGCGGGCGCGGCCGAGCTGACCCGCAGGATCCGCGACACGACGTCCCTCAAGGTCGTCACGTACGGCGAGTCCGAGTCCGCCGACATCCGCATCCACAAGATCACGCCGCGCGGCCTCACCAGTGAGGTCACCGTCCTCCTCGACGGCAAGCTGCTCACCTTCACGGTCTCGGTCCCCGGCCGCCACTACGCGCAGAACGCCGTCGCCGCGCTCGCCGCGGGCGTCGCCATGGGCATCCCGGCCAGGAACCTGGCCTCCGCCCTCAAGACGTACACGGGCGTCAAGCGCCGCCTCCAGCTCAAGGGTGAGGAGAACGGCGTGCAGGTCATCGACTCGTACGCCCACCACCCGACCGAGATGACGGCCGACCTGGAGGCCATGCGCTCGGCGGCCGGCGACTCGCGGCTGCTGGTCCTCTTCCAGCCCCACCTCTTCTCCCGCACCCAGGAGCTGGGCAAGGAGATGGGCCAGGCGCTCGCCCTCGCGGACGCCTCCGTCGTCCTCGACATCTACCCGGCCCGCGAGGACCCGATCCCCGGCATCACCAGCGCCCTGATCATCGACGCCGCGCGCGAGGCCGGCGCCGACGTGCAGGCCGCCGCCGACAAGGACGCCGCGGTCGCGGCCGTCGCGGGAATGGCGAAGCCCGGTGATCTCGTTCTCACCATGGGCGCGGGCGACGTCACGGAGCTCGGCCCGCGCATCCTGGACCAGCTGAGGGGTTGAGAGACATGTCGTACGACGTCGAGAAGCCGGACGAGCAGTGGCGCACGGAGCTGACCCCGGCGGAGTACGCGGTGCTGCGCCAGGCCGGGACCGAGCCCGCTTTCGTCGGTGAGTACACCGACACGAAGACGAAGGGCGTCTATTCGTGCCGCGCCTGCGGCGCCGAGCTCTTCACCTCGAACGAGAAGTTCGAGTCGCACTGCGGCTGGCCGTCCTTCTACGACCCGAAGGAGTCGGACGCCGTCGAGCTGATCGAGGACCGCTCCCACGGGATGGTCCGCACCGAGGTCCGCTGCGCCCGCTGCGGCTCCCACCTCGGCCACGTCTTCGAGGGCGAGGGCTACCCGACCCCGACGGACCAGCGGTACTGCATCAACTCGATCTCCCTCAGGTTGAGCCCCGAGGGAGAGTGAGCATGGGCGACCCGGCGGCTACTGCGCCGCCGCGGTCGCCGTCGCCGGGCGGAACGCCGGGTTGTCGACGCAGTCCGACATGATCTCGGTGTTGGTCTCCTTGTTGATCGGGCACGCCCCGATGATGAACCGCGAGGCGACGCCGCCGGGGAAGGCGACCTCCACCTGGTCGGCGTACTTGTGCGTGTCGCCGATCGTCTTGTTGACGTCGATGCCGTTCGGGGCGTCGATGTAGTAGTTGTACGCGCCGCCCTTCATCCACTTGGTCCACTTCTTGAAGAGGTCGTGGTCCCGGGTGGTGGAGACGAACGGCGACGGCTGGTTCTTGAGGACGTACTTCTCCAGGTCGTACTGGCCGTTCACCGGGTCCTTCGGCGCGAAGCCCTCCTTGAAGATCACCGCCGGGGCGCGGCCGTCCGCCCGGTACAGCGTCTGACAGTCGCCGCGGTACGCGGGCTCCGGCGAGATCCGCTCGAGCGGGACCCGGTCGATCGCCGCGTACAGCCGGTCGGGGACGACCGGGCAGGAGGGCGCGGCCTTCGCGGCGGCCGGGACCGCCTTCGCCGGGTCGGCGGCGTCGGGGGCGCTCGCCGTCGCCGAGGGCGCGGAGGCGAGGGCCAGGACGGAGACGGCGGCCGCGGGCAGCGTGGCGAGGCGGCGGACGGAACGGGGAAGCTTGTTGATCATCACGAGCAGAACCTTCGGGGGCCCGCGGCCGAGATCCCCGCAACTCACCGGATCGTGGGCGTGTGCGGCTGGATCCGCAGCTCCTTCACGCCGTTGATGAAGTTCGAGACGAGACGTTTCGGCGGCGCCGCGAGCGTCAGGGCCGGAAGCGCCGGGCCCACCTCCTCGTACAGGGCCCGCAGTTGGAGGCGCGCGAAGTGGGCGCCCAGGCAGACGTGCGGACCGTCGCCGAACGAGACGTGCGGGTTGGGGGAGCGGGACAGGTCGAGGGCGAAGGGGTCGGGGAACACGCCCTCGTCGTGGTTGGCGGACGCGTGCAGGACGACGACCTTGTCGCCGCGCCGGATCGGGGCGCCCGCCAGCGTCGTGTCCCGCGTCGCCGTGCGGCGGAAGGTCAGGACGGGCGGGTGGCGGCGCAGCAGTTCGTCCAGGGCGGTCGCCATGTCGACTTTCCCTGAGCGCAGTCGCGCGTACGCCGACGGGTTCTCGGCGAGCAGCGCGAGGCCACCCGGGGCCGCGCTGCGGACCGTGTCGTTGCCCGCGATCGTCAGCAGGAAGAAGAACATCTGGCGCTCGGACGGCGTGAGGTCGGGGTCCTCGGCGAGCGTCGTCATGATGTCGTCGGCGGGGTGCGCCCGCTTGTGGGCCGTCAACGCGTCGGCGTACGCGAACATGTCGGCGAGCGCCGAGGGCGAGCGCGGGTTCACGGGCGGCCCCGAGCCGGGCGCGGCGGGCGCCTCGTCCGGGTCCTGGTAGCCGATCACGCGGCGCGTCCAGTGCAGCAGCAGCGCCCGGTCGGACTCGGGGACGCCGAGGAGGTCGGCGAGGTTCAGGAGCGCGTAGTCGTCGGTGACCTCCGCGACGAGGTCCACCGGGTCCGTGGCCCCGCGCAGGGCCTCGCGCAGCAGGGTTCTCGCCCGCTGCCGCACGGACGCCTCGAACGCCTCCACGCGGCGCGGCGTGAACGCCCGGCTCACCAGGCGGCGCAGCCTCCCGTGCGCCGGCGGATCCTGGTTCAGCATCATGCCGCGGATGAACGGCAGGTCCGCCGGATCGGGATCGCGGATCTGCGTCGCGCCCAGGTACGAGGAGTACGTCGACGTGTCCTTGAGGACCCGCACCACGTCCGCGTGCCGGGCGACCGCCCAGAAGCCGGGGCCCTCCGGCCAGCCGAGGACCGCCGGCTCCGCCTGCCAGGACACCGGGTGGCGCTCGCGCAGCACCTGGTAGCGGTCGTGCGGGACCCCCTCGGCGTAGAGGCGCGGGTCGAAGACGTCGGGCACCTCGCGGTCCGCCTCCGGTGCGCGGGGCGTCACGCGGCTGTCCCCGCGCCGTCCGCCCGCAGGAAGTCCTCCATGACGCGGATCAGCGCGAGCGGCGCCTCGTTCATCGCGTAGTGACCGCACACCGGCAGGTCGACCAGCTCTCCGCGCGTGAACCACGTCAGCCACGTCGACCGCATCAGTGCCGCGTTCAGGGCCGGGTCCAGCTGCCCGGTGATCGCCAGCGCGGGCACCGTGCAGGGCTGCAGGTCCGCGTGGAAGTCGTCGCCGGTCCACGAGTCGAGCCAGGCACGGAACGCCTTGGCGTCGCTGCACGCGAGCGAGTGCTCCACCATGCGGTCGAGCCACGCCCCCGGCCGCACGCCGCCCGTGGTGATGTCGATGATCGCGCGCCGGTTCGCGGGCGACGCGTCGGCCGTCGCGAACAGCTCCCACTGCTCCGGCGGCATCGGAAGCCCCGACGCCGGGACCGGCGACACCCCCACGATGCGCCGCACGCGCCGCGCCGCGTTCGCCACCACGCGCTGCGCGACGCTGCCGCCCATGGAGTGCCCGATCAACGAGAACCGCTCCCAGCCGAGCCGGTCCGCGAGGTCGAGCACGTCCGCCGCCGCCTCGGCCGTCGTGCACGCGCCCGGCGTCTGTTTCGCCTCCCCGTAGCCGCGCAGATCCACGAACGCGTACTGGAAGGACGTCCGGTCGAGGTCGGGCACGATCGGCGCGTAGGCGGCGCGGTCGGCGAACCAGCCGTGCACCGCGATCACCTTGTGCGGGCCGTCACCGTGCAGTTCGTACGGCAGGACGAAGGACGAGGCCACGTCGACTCCCCGGGTGTGGAACGGAAGCGGTGCGGGACGCCTCCAAGGTGGCGCGGCGGCCCGCCCGGCCACAAGAGGGCGCGCGCTCCGCGTCGGGGACAATGGGCGGGTGACCGCCCCGGATGCCCCCACCGACCGCCCCGAGCTGCGCGCCGACTGCGCCGACTGCTTCGGCCTGTGCTGCGTCGCCCTGCCGTTCGCCAAGTCGCACGACTTCGCGCACGACAAGAAGGCGGGCAGCCCCTGCCGCAACCTCCAGGACGACTTCCGCTGCGGCATCCACGCCCGGCTGCGCGACGAGGGCTACCCCGGCTGCACCGTCTTCGACTGCTTCGGCGCCGGACAGAAGGTCTCCCAGGTCACCTTCGAGGGTGTCAGCTGGCGGGAGCGCCCCGAGTCCGCCAGGGCCATGTACGAGGCGTTCCCCGTGATGCGGCAACTCCACGAACTGCTCTGGTACCTGGACGACGTACTGGAACTGGACGCGGCACGCCCCGTGCACCGCGAGGCCCGGCGTGCCCGCGCCGACATCGAACGCCTCACCCGCGCGCGTGCCGACGCACTCGTGGCCGCCGACGTGCCGGCCGTCCGCGGCGAGGTGAACGCCCTGCTCCTGAAGGCGAGCGAACTGGCGCGCGCCGGTGTGCCGGGCGCCCTGGGCCGCAAGAAGAACCACCGGGGGGCCGACCTCGTAGGGGCCCGTTTCCAGAAGGCCGACCTGAGGGGCGCCAATTTCCGCGGCGCCCTCCTGGTGGCCGCCGACCTGACCGGCGCCGACCTCCGCTCGGCCGACCTGATCGGCGCGGACCTGCGCGACGCCCGGATCGCGGGCGCCGACCTCACCGGGGCGCTGTTCCTCACCCAGGCGCAGGTGAACGCGGCGCGCGGCGACGCCGCCACCCGCATCCCGGCGGGCCTGCGGCGCCCCGCGCACTGGGCCTGACCGGAAGGCTCAGGAAGCGCACACCGACGGCAGCGCCCGCCGCAGCGCCTCCAGGTGCAGTGCGTCGAACCCGCGCGCGCGGGCGTCGTGCAGCGCCGCCGCCGTGAGCAGCGGCGTGCAGGCGGGGGACGTACGCGTGGGGGCCACGTTCCGCAGCGCGTCCAGGAGTTGCGTGGTGATGCGGTCGAGCTGCGGCCTGACCTCCTTGGCCAGGTCGGGGCGCTCGGTGGGCCGCTGCTCGGGGTGCGCGTCCCAACGGGCGTACAGGCCGCGCTGCACCACCTTGTTGGCCTCGATCTGGTCGCGGAACACGGACTGCGCGTACGCCGGGTCGATGCCGAGGTCGGCCGAGCGCTTCGCCACGTCGTCGAGGATCTGCCGCTCGCGCGCGGGGTCGTCGATCGGCGCGTCCGTGCCGTACTTCGCCGCCGCCACCTTGTCGGCGAGCGCGAGCCGCTCCGTGGCGAGCGAGGTGATCGCGGCGAGGGCGCGCGGGTCCGCGTGGGCGGGCCGCGACGCAGCCACGGACGCGGCGGCGGGGGCGGCAGGGGCCGCGGCCGCAGGGAGGGCCGCACCGCCGAGGGCGAGGGCGGCGGTGGCGCCCAGGGCGGCCAGGCGGCGGGCGGCGGTCGAGGTGGTCCGGATGCGCAACGTGGGTCCTCAGGGTTCGTAGCGGCGGCGTTTCCCCGACCGTACGTCGAACAATCCCGATTCACGCGATGGTGCGATCATCTTCCGCCCCGTGGATGACCGTTGACGGCCACGGGTAGGGCCGCGCCCATGACACACGAGTCCTCGCAGCCCTTCCGCCTGCCCCGCTTCTACATGCCGTACCAGGCACGCCTCAACCCGCATCTGGACGAGGCGCGGGCCCATTCCACGGCCTGGGCGCGGGAGATGGGGATGCTGGAGGGCAGCGGCGTCTGGGACCAGGACGACCTCGACGCGCACGACTACGGGCTGCTGTGCGCGTACACGCACCCCGACTGCGACGGCCCGGCGCTCTCCCTGATCACCGACTGGTACGTGTGGGTCTTCTTCTTCGACGACCACTTCCTGGACATGTACAAGCGCACGAACGACCGGGAGGCCGGCAAGGCGCACCTGGAGCGGCTGCCGCTGTTCATGCCGATGGACCTCGACGCGGACGTGCCGGAGCCGCAGAACCCGGTCGAGGCGGGCCTGATCGACCTGTGGCGGCGCACCGTGCCCGCGATGTCGATGGACTGGCGGCGCCGCTTCGCCGAGTCCACCGAACACCTCCTGAACGAGTCGATGTGGGAGCTGTCCAACATCAACGAGGGCCGGATCGCCAACCCGGTCGAGTACATCGAGATGCGCCGCAAGGTCGGCGGCGCCCCCTGGTCGGCGGGCCTGGTGGAGTACGCGACCGCCGAAGTCCCCGCCTGCGTCGCGCAGTCGAGGCCGCTGCGCGTCCTCATGGAGACGTTCGCCGACGCCGTGCACCTGCGCAACGACCTGTTCTCGTACGAGCGCGAGGTCATGGACGAGGGCGAGCTGTCCAACGGCGTCCTGGTCCTTGAGACGTTCTTCGGCTGTTCCACCCAGGAGGCCGCCGAGGCGGTGAACGACGTGCTGACCTCGCGGCTGCACCAGTTCGAGCACACCGCCCTCACCGAAGTGCCCGCGCTGGCCGTCGAGAAGGGGCTCACCCCGGACGAGGTCGCGGCGGTCGGCGCCTACGCGCGCGGGCTCCAGGACTGGCAGTCCGGCGGCCACGAGTGGCACATGCGGTCGAGCCGCTACATGAACAAGGAGGCCGCCGCGGAGTCCGCGCCGGTCCTCGGCGGCCCGAGCGGCCTCGGGACGGCCGCCACGGACGTGCGGGCGCTGCTCGACGGCGTCGGCGCCGAACGGCTGCGCCGGTACACGCACGTGCCGTTCCAGAAGGTCGGCCCCGCCCTGATCCCCGACATCCACATGCCGTTCGCCCTGAGCCTCAACCCGGAGCTCGACGGGGCACGCGCGCGGCTGCTGCCCTGGACGCACCGCATGGGCATCCTCGGCGAGGGCGTCTGGGACGAGGACAAACTCCGCGCCTACGACCTGCCGTTGTGCGCCGCGGGCCTCGACCCCGACGGCACGCCCGAAGCCCTCGACCTCAGCTCCCAGTGGCTCGCCTGGGGCACCTACGGGGACGACTACTACCCGCTGGTCTTCGGGCACCGTCGCGACCTCGCCGCCGCCCGGCTGTGCACCACGCGGCTCTCCGCCTGCATGCCCGTCGACGGCCAGGAGATCCCGCCGCCGGCCAACGCCATGGAGCGCGGCCTCGCCGACCTGTGGCGGCGCACCACGGCCGACATGACACCGGAGCAACGGCAGACCCTGAAGGACGCCGTCGAGGTGATGACGGAGAGCTGGGTGTGGGAGGTCGCCAACCAGCTCCAGCACCGCGTCCCCGACCCCGTCGACTACTTGGAGATGCGCCGCGCCACCTTCGGCTCCGACCTCACCCTGAGCCTGTGCCGGATGGGCCACGGCCCCGCCGTGCCGCCGGAGATCTACCGGACGGGCCCGGTGCGCGCCCTGGAGAACTCGGCCATCGACTACGCGTGCCTGCTCAACGACGTGTTCTCGTACCAGAAGGAGATCGAGTACGAGGGCGAGATCCACAACGCGATCCTCGTCGTGCAGAACTTCTTCGGCGCCGACTACCCGACGGCGCTCGGCATCGTCAACGACCTCATGACGCAGCGCATGCGGCAGTTCCAGCACATCGTCGAGCACGAACTGCCCGTCCTCTACGAGGACTTCGGGCTCGGCCGCGACGCGCGCGCCGCCCTCGACGGCTACGTGGACGACCTCCGGAACTGGATGGCGGGCATCCTCAACTGGCACCGCAAGGTGGACCGTTACCGCGACGCGTGGCTCTCGCGGCGCGCCCACGGCTTCGTTCCCGGACGCGTACCGGCGCCTCCGGTTCCGTCCGGTTTCACAAACTCCACGTCCGGATTGGGCGATTCGGGGAACTTCACTGGGGCTCCGGCCGTCTTGTGAGGTGAGACGGCCGGAGACGGCCGCACAGGACGGCCGTTCGCGGTCGTACACGGGGAGTATGTGAGAACACACGGGGGTGTTCTTTTCATGACCGAAATCTTCGAGCGCATCACGGACCGGATCACCGGGGTCGAGGAGGCCGCGAGCGAGATCGCCGCGGCCGCCGTGGGGGAACTGGCGCCGTACGTGGCGCCGTTGACGGTGCCGCCGGTGCTGCGGCCCGACTCCGGTGACGTCCGACAGGAGACGGAGATCGCGCTGCGGCCCACGTGGCAGCGGCTCCACCCGCAGCTCCCACCGACACTGATGTGGGGCTACGAGGGGTCGGTGCCGGGGCCGACGATCGAGGTGCGGCGCGGGCAGCGCGTCCGCATCGCCTGGACCAACCGCATTCCCAAGGGCGGCGAGTACCCGGTGACGGCGGTGGAGGTGCCCAATCCGCCGGCCGTGCCGGGCGAGGACCCGCCGCCCCCGCTCAACACGCTGCCCGGCCGCGGCGGCGTCCCGGCCGACCAGGACGTCGCGGCCCTGCCCTCCTGGACCGTCACCCACCTGCACGGCGCCCAGACCGGCGGCGGCAACGACGGCTGGGCGGACAACGCGGTGGGCTTCGGCGACGCCCAGCTCGCCGAGTACCCGAACGACCACCAGGCGGTTCAGTGGTGGTACCACGACCACGCCATGAACATCACCAGGTGGAACGTGTTCACCGGCCTGTACGGCACGTACCTCGTGCGGGACGACGAGGAGGACGCCCTCGGGCTGCCCTCGGGGGAGCGGGAGATCCCGCTGCTGCTCGCCGACCGGAACCTGGACACGGACGAGGACGGTCGGCTCAACGGCAGGCTGCTGCACAAGACCGTGATCGTCGATCCGGCGAACGAGGAGACGGGCAAGCCCGTGACGCTCCCGTTCACCGGCCCGTACACGACGGTCAACGGGCGGATCTGGCCGTACGCGCGCGTGGACGCGGGCTGGTACCGCTTCCGCCTGGTGAACGCGTCGAACGCGCGGATCTACAACCTGGTGCTCATCGACGAGGACGGCGAGCCGCTGCCCGGCGTCGTGCACCAGATCGGCAGCGACGGCGGACTGCTGCCGCGGCCCGTGCCCGTCGACTTCGATGACGAGCTGCCGACACTGACGGTCGCGCCCGCCGAGCGGATGGACCTGCTGATCGACTTCGCGGCCCTCGCGGGCAAGCGGGTGCGGCTGGTCGACAAGGGGCGCAACGAGGCGCCCGGGGTGCCGGACGTGCCCGGAGACGTGCGCTATCCGCACGTCATGGAGTTCCGGGTCGGCGAGTGCGGCGACCCGGACCCGTTCGTGCTGCCCGAGGTGCTGTCCGGCTCCTTCCGGCGGCTCACGCACGACATCGAGCACGGCCACCGGCTGATCGTCCTGACGCCGCCCGCGACCAAGGGCGGCGGCGGACACCCGGAGATCTGGGAGATGGAGGACGTCACCGAGCAGGCGGACGACATCCAGGTGCCCTCCGACGGCGTCATCCAGCTCGTCGACGACAAGGGCGCGCTGAAGACGTACCGGCGGATCTCCCGGACCTTCAACGACGGGCTCGGCTTCAGCGTCGCCGAGGGCAGCCACGAGCAGTGGAGCTTCCTCAACCTCGCGGTGAACCCGCCGGTCGTGCACCCCATGCACATCCACCTGGCCGACTTCCAGATCCTCGGCCGGGACCGGTACGACGCCTCGGGCTTCGACGTCGAGGTGGGCGGCACCGTCAAGCCGGTCGCCTTCGACCCGGCGACGGTGGTGCCGCTGCCGCCCAACGAGCGGGGCCACAAGGACGTGTTCCGCGCCCTGCCCGGGCAGATGCTCCGCGTCATGGGGAAGTTCGACGGGGCGTACGGCCGGTTCATGTACCACTGCCACCTCCTCGAACACGAGGACATGGGCATGATGCGGCCCTTCGTGGTGCTGCCCGAGGAGGCCCTGAAGTTCGACCACGGGGCCGGGCACGGCGGCGGCCACGGTGGCCACAGCGGCCAAGGAGGCTGAGCGACCGGTCCGCGGCCGGTGAACCGCGGGGGGAGTGCCGGGTGTCCGCGTTCGAGCGGCCCCGGCACTCTCACTCGTTCGTGGATCGTCGCGGGCGTGCGCGGAGGGTAGGGCTCTGGCCGTGGAACAGACTGCGTTGCGCCCCAAGTCGATGCCGGGATCCGGCGGCCGCCGGACGTCGCCCGGCACACCGGGAGCGGGCCCCGAGGGCCCCGGAGGACCGTCCACCGCCCGGCGGCGCGGCAGGCGGGTGTGCGGCGCGCTCTGCGGGCTGCTCTGCGCGGTCCTGCTGGTGCTCGCCGGCCTCGGCCTCGGCACCATGGGCGCCACCGTCATCGGCATGGGCACGCTCGCCGACCTGAAGCGGCAGACCCCGCCCCAGGAGCAGCAGCCCGCGCCCCAGCAGCCGAGCGGCGCCGCCTCGACGGCCCCCGCCCCCGAGCCCGCCCCCACCGCGGGGCCCACCAAGGCACCCGTCCCGCCCCTCGTCGGCCGCGGCGGCCTCGGCGTGGAGGTCGTCGACGCCCCCAAGGGCTCCGGCGCCCTCGTCGTCGCCGTCCACGTTCCGGGCCCCGGCTACACCGGAGGGCTGGTCCGCGGCGACGTCCTCGTGGGCCTCGGCGGCGAGCGCATCGGCTCCGCGCTCGACCTCGCGGCGACCGTCGCCGACGCGGCGGAGGCCCGGCCGGGCCGCCAGGTCGTGGTCACTGTCCGGCACGCGAACGGGGAGCTGCAGAAGCTCGCCGTCACCCCCGGAGTCGTCACCTGAGTCACCTGACCCCCCGGTTCGGCGCGCGCCCCGCGCACGGCGCCTGAAATCATGGGCAGAGGTCGGTCTCGCGCCGCCCCGCGCCACCGGGCAGGATGGCTGCTCGTACGACGCCCGCGCCCCTCCGTACGAAAGGTCAGGACATGACGACCGGTACCCCCGCGCCCTTCACCGCAGCCGACTACAAGGCCCGCATGGACCGTGCCGCGCAGTCCGCCGCCGACGCGGGGCTCGCCGGAGTGCTGGTCGCCCCCGGCCCCGACCTCGTATGGCTCACCGGGTACCACGTGCCGGCCGACACCGAGCGGCTGACGCTCCTGGTGCTCGCGGCCGGACAGGAACCCACGCTCGTCGTGCCGACCCTGGAGGCGCCCGACGCCGCGAAGGCAGCCGGAGCCGACGCCATGACGCTGCGGGACTGGACCGACGGCAAGAACCCGTACGACGTCACGGCCCCGCTGCTCGACGTGGCGGGCCGCTTCGGCGTCAGCGACAACGCGTGGGCGATGCACCTGCTCGGCCTCCAGAAGACGCTCCCGGAGACGTCGTACGTATCGCTCACTGAGGCCCTGCCGATGCTGCGCGCCGTGAAGGACGCCGCCGAGCTCGAGCGCCTGGCCGCCGCGGGGGCCGCCGCCGACGCCACGTACGAGGAGATCAAGAAGGTCGCCTTCGCGGGCCGCGAGGAGAACGACATCGCCCGCGAACTGTCCGACCTGCTCAAGCGGTTCGGGCACTCCCAGGTCGACTTCACCGTCGTCGGCTCGGGGCCGAACGGCGCGAACCCGCACCACGAGGCGGGCGACCGCGTCATCCAGGACGGCGACATGGTGGTGCTCGACTTCGGCGGCCTCAAGCACGGCTACGGCTCCGACACCACCCGCACCGTGCACGTCGGCGAGCCCACCGACGAGGAGCGCCGGGTCCACGACATCGTGCGCGAGGCCCAGACCGCGGCCTGCGACGCGGTGAAGCCCGGGATCACCTGCCAGGACGTCGACCGGGTGGCCCGCAAGGTCATCACCGACGCCGGGTACGGCGAGTACTTCATCCACCGTACCGGGCACGGCATCGGCGTCACCACGCACGAACCGCCCTACATGATCGAGGGCGAGGAGCAGGAGCTGGTGCCCGGCATGTGCTTCTCCGTCGAACCCGGGATCTACCTCCCGGGCCGGTTCGGCGTCCGCGTCGAGGACATCGTGACCGTCACCGAGGACGGCGGCAGGCGCCTCAACGCGACGGCCCGCGAGCTGGCGATCGTGGGCTGAGCGACCATGCCGTCCACACCGGAGCAGCCGACCGCGGAAACGGTCCGTCGCGTTCTGGGGGCGCGGATCCCGGAGGGCGCCGCCGTCCGGGCCGCGGACGACCCGCCGTTCACCTGGTGGATCGGCGACACGCACGTGCTGCGGCTCGCGCAGGACAGGGCCGCGTCCGTGCGGCGCGCCAGGGAGCTGCGGCTGCGCGATCTCGTACGACCCCATGTGCCGGTCGCGGTGCCGACCGGCGTCGCGACGGGGGAGTGGGCGCCCGGCCTCGCGTACGCGCTCGACACCCGGCTGCCCGGCGCGACCGCGCAGGACCGCGAGGTCACCGCGGCGGGCGAGGAGAACCTGGCGGGGCTGCTCACCGCGCTGCGGTCGGTGCCGGTGGCCCGCGCCGCGCAGCTCGGTGTCCCGAAGGTGGCGCCGCGCTCCCTGGAGCAGCTCGGGCAGCAGGCGGGACCCGCCGCCCAGAAGCTGGACGCCAAGGGCGAGTTCGACGCGGAACGCCTTCGGCAGCTGACCGCCCAGGCCGTCGCGCAGCTCGGCCCGCAGGGCGATCCGGTCCTCGTCCACCACGGCCTGTCCGGCGAACACCTGATCGTGACGCCGGACGGCCGCGTGACGGGCGCCCTCGGCTGGGGCGACGCCCGGATCGGCGACCCAGCCGAGGACATCGCGGGCCTCGCCGCGGCCGTCGGCGCGCGGGCGGCCGTGCGCTCCGCGACGCTCGCGGGCTACGGTCCGCGCTCCTGTCTGCGGGGCCTGTGGCTCGGCCGCTGCGACGCGGTGGTCCGGCTCGCCGAGGGCCTCGGCGGCGCCACGGCGAGCCCCCTGGGGCTGCTGCGGGTACGGCTCGAGCGGGTCTGGGAGCCGATCCTCCTCGAACTCGTCTCGGACGGCTGACCCGCTCCCGCCCCCACGCGCCTTCCTACGGGGCCACGGCGATCACGCACGACTCCGCAGGCACGGTCAGGACGCCGTCCCCGCCCGGCAGCTCCACCGGCTCCCACGCCGCCAGCAGCCGCGCCACCGGCCGCCCCAGCGGGATCGACACCGGCGCGTCCGACAGGTTCACCGCGATCCGCAGATCGCCGCGCCGGTACGCGATCCACCGCGCCCCCTCGTCGTACGCGACCTTGACCGCCGCCAGGTCCGGGTCCTGGAGGTCGGGGCGGGCGCGGCGCAGCGCGATGAGCTCGCGGTACCACGTGAGCACGCGCGCGTGGTGGCCCGTTTCGCGCTCCTCCCAGTTCAGGCAGGAGCGCTCGCGGGTGGCCGGGTCCTGCGGGTCGGGCACGTCCTCCTCGGCCCAGCCGTGCGCCGCGAACTCACGCCGCCTGCCCTTGCGCACGGCGTCCGCGAGGGCCGGGTCCGTGTGGTCGGTGAAGTACTGCCAGGGCGTGCTCGCCGCCCACTCCTCGCCCATGAACAGCATCGGCGTGAACGGACCCGTGAGCACGAGCGTCGCCGCGCACGCGAGCAGCCCGGGGGAGACGAGCGCGCCGAGCCGCTCGCCCTGCGCCCGGTTGCCGATCTGGTCGTGGGTCTGCGTGTAGGCGAGCAGCCGGTGCGCGGGGACGGCGGCCCGGTCGAGCGGGCGGCCGTGGCGGCGGCCCCGGAACGTCGAGTACGTGCCGTCGTGGAAGAAGCCGTGCGTGAGCGTCTTGGCGAGCGCGGCCATCGGGGCGCGCGCGAAGTCGCCGTAGTAGCCCTGCCGTTCACCGGTGACGGCCGCGTGCACGGCGTGGTGCACGTCGTCGTTCCACTGCGCGTGCAGGCCGAGGCCGCCCTCCGCGCGCGGGGTGATGACGCGCGGGTCGCCGAGGTCGGACTCGCCGACCAGGAACAGCGGCCGGCCCAGCTCGTCCGAGAGCGCGTCGACCGCGGCGGACAGCTCCTCGAGGAACGGCAGGGCCCGCCGGTCGTGGAGTTCGTGGATCGCGTCGAGCCGCAGCCCGTCGAGCCGGTAGTCCCGCAGCCAGGCGAGCGCGCTGTCGATCAGGTACGCGCGCACCTCGTCGGAGCCGGCCGCGTCCAGGTTCACCGCGCTGCCCCACGGCGTGTGGTGGGTGTCCGTGAAGTACGGGCCGAACGCGGGCAGATGGTTGCCGGAGGGCCCGAGGTGGTTGTGCACCACGTCGAGGACGACACCGAGCCCGTGCTCGTGCGCGCTGTCGACAAAGCGCTTCAGGGCCTCGGGGCCGCCGTACGGCTCGTGCACGGCCCACAGGTCGACCCCGTCGTACCCCCAGCCGTGCCGCCCCGGCATCGGACACAGCGGCATCAGCTCCACGTGCGTGACACCCAGGTCGGCGAGGTGCCCGAGCCGCTCGGCCGCCGCGTCGAGCGTGCCCTGCGCCGTGTACGTGCCCACGTGCAGCTCGTACAGGACGGCGCCGGTCAGGCCGCGCCCCGGCCACTCCGTGCGCCACGCGTACCGCCGGTGGTCGACGACGGCGCTCAGGCCGTCGGGTCCCTCGGGCTGGCGCCGCGAGCGCGGGTCGGGCAGCACCGGGCCGCCGTCCACCGCGAAGCCGTACCGGGCGCCGTCGGCGGCGTCGGCCCGGCCCGACCACCACCCGTCGCCGCGGTACGGGTCGCGCGACAACGCGCGCGTGGTGCCCTGTTCGTCCTCCGCACCCCTCAAGTGGAGTGCTACCTGCTCGGCCTGTGGTGCCCACACCTCGAACTGCACGGACCGTTCCCCCTTGTGACCGGATGCCTGCCGACAGTGACGGATGATCCCCATGGTGCGTCAGTTGTGATCGTCGCGGGGCGGTTTCGGCCCGCTGGGGCGCGTGTCACACGAAGTGGAGGCACCCCACCGGGGCGATGCGGGCCCGCCGGGTCCCGGTTTTCTGGACACTTCGGCCTCCGCTGCCCGACAATTCCCTTTGTGACGTCCTCTTTTGAACACCACACGTACCCGGCTCGGCTGTCCGACGCCGAGCGGGACCGTGCGCTGAAGGTGCTCAGGGACGGCGTCGCCCTCGGCCGCCTCTCGCACGACACGTTCGTGCGCCGCATGGAGCTGGTGCTCTCGGCCCGCAGGACCGAGGAGCTCGACCGGCTCACCGCCGATCTGCACCAGGAGAGCGCCTGGTCGCGGGCGCTGTTCGGCGCCGTCGGCGCGGTCTCCGGGTTCACCGTGAAGCTGCGCACCGCGTGGACGACGGAGCGGCTGCCCCGGCTCCAGCTGCCCTCGCTCACCTCCCCGTACCCGCTGCGCATCGGCCGCGACCCGGCCAACGGGCTGCGGCTGAGCCACGACACCGTCTCGCGGGTGCACGCCGAGCTGAGCAGCCAGGGCGGCCGCTGGGTGCTGCGCGACCTCGGGTCCACCAATGGCACGGCGGTGAACGGGCGCAGGGTGATCGGCGTGGCCGTCGTCAGGGACGGCGACCAGGTCTCCTTCGGGCGCATGGCGTTCCGGCTGTCCGCCGACTGACTCCCGGGGCGCGTGCTCACCCGCGCGCGTGCCGCACCGCCGCCACCGTCGTCCGCGCCTGATGCTCTATCTGGTGGGCCACCGGCACCCACCGCGCCCCGAACCGCTCGGCGTACGCCTCGCACCACCGCGTGACCAGCGCGTCGAGCCGGGGCGCCGCCCGGTCGCCCGCCTCCTCCAGGACCCGCAGCAGCATCGCCGCGGCCCGCAGCGGAAGGCGCCGGGCGAACGCGTCGATGCTCCCGACGTACGCCATCGTGGCGTCCGGCGGCGGCGGTTGCACCCAGTCGTCCGCGAGCCCCGGCACCAGGCCGAGGGCCCAGCGCGCGGCGCCGAGCAGCGGCCCTCCGGTGTCCGGCAGCCGCGGCAGGGCCTCCGCGAGGATGTCCTCCACGAGCCGCGTGTCCCTGCTCAGCCGGGCCGAAAGCCGCCGCAGCGCCCGCTCGGGCGCCGGATGCGGGGCCGGGTCGTCCACCAGGTCGCTCGCCCACATCGGGACCTCCACGATCGCCGTGGAGCCGCCGTAGCGATGCGCGTGGTGCCACGTCGAAAGGCGCGCGTCGTCGGGCAGGCTCGGGAACGCGGCCTGCGCGTCCAGGTCCGGCATCACATGGACACCGCGCCCCGACGTCGGCCAGCCCGCCGCGTCCGAGGCGCCCGTCTCCACCGGTATGTGCAGCTCGGCGGCCGACTTGGCGAACGGCTCGGCGAGCCCCGGTATGTCCCGCGTCAACTGCACCCAGCTGCCGCCCAGTTCGGTGCCGTGCAGCGACACCTGGAGGTAGGGCCGCACCTCGTCGATCACCCCGACCAGCGTCCGCGTCTCGGGCGGCAGCCGGTCGGGCGGCAGCACGGAGGGCGACCACTCCGGCTGCTCCGCGCCCGTGGGCCGGAAGAAGCCCCGGTGGTAGTCGAGCAGCGTGCGCGGCTGCGGGGCGTTGTGCAGGGCCGCCCCGTCCGGGTCCGCGCACAGCAGGAAGTGCCAGGACCTGTCGGTGCGCAACTCCCGGTCGAAGAGCGCCTTTTCGGCCAGGTGCAGCGCCGTGGAGCCGCCCGTCGGCTCGTTGGCGTGCGCTCCCGCCACGATGAGGACGGCGCGCCGGTCGTGCCCGACCGACAGCAGATGCAGGGGGCGCCCCCCACGCGACGTTCCGACCTGGCGTAGACGACACAGGTCGGGTCGGTGAGACGTCAGCTCCCGCGCTGACCGGACCAACTCGGCCGAGGTGGGGTACCGCTGCTCCGTCAGGTGACTCACCCCCGTTGGTGCTCCCGGCGTCAGCAATCCGCAGTACCCCATGCTCCGCTCCATGTGTCAAGAAGGCCTGTACCGCGGCCCCTGGCCGCCCGACAGGAGGGAAAACGCGCCACCGCGACCCCGCGCAGGTCAGACCCGTGCGTCACGCCCGGTCACCGCTGTCACTCGGACGGCGGATCGAAGACTGCGTGCAGTGGATCCCGGTGGTGCGCTGGGAGGAGCCGCGCGCAGCGACCGGTGCGCGCACCGGTACAGAGTGGAGTCCCGCGGTGCTGTGCCCTTCCGGACCGGTCTCGTATCCCGACGCACCCGGGTCCTACCCGCGCGCGGGGGCCGCGACGCAGGTCCCGAGCCTCGTGGCGCCCGGGATCGTCGACGACCCGTTCCCCCTGTACCGCACGCTGCGGGCCAGGCATCCGCTGCACCACGACGAGCCGTTCGGCGCGTGGCTGCTCAGTCGCTACGCCGACGTCGGCGCGGCGCTCGCCGATCCCCGCCTGGTGGCCCCGCCGCCCGGCCGCACCCTGACCCATCTGGAATCGGCCACGCACACGGCCCACCGCGCGCTCCTCGCACCGGCCCTCCAGGAACGCGCGCTCGACGCCTTGAAAGCGGGCGTCGAACGCACCGCCTACGTGCTCGCGCGCCGCATCGCCCGCCGCGACGAGGCCGACCTCGTCGAGGAGTTCTGCCACTGGCTGCCCGCCGTAGCCGTCGTCCGCGCGCTCGGCCTGCCCTACGAGGGCACCGCGCACGTCGCCGCCCTGTGCCGCGCGGGCCTCACCCACCTGGGCGGTGCCCCCGAGGCCCTGGACGTTTTCCTGCGCCCGCACATCGTCCGCCGCCGCGCCCACCCCACGGACGACCTCCTGGGCGCCCTGTGCGCCGCGCGGACCGACGGGAGGCCGCTGTCCGACGAGACGGTGTGCGGGCTCGCCGCGACGTTCCTCGGCGCCGGCGGCCACACCACCGGCAGGGCACTCGCCGCGCTCCTCGCCAACCTCCTCGACCACCCCGAGCAACTGGCGCTCGTACGGGCCGGACCCGAACTCGCCGACGCCGCCTGGGCCGAGTCGCTGCGCCGCGACCCCGCCGCCCACATCGTCCTGCGCCGCGCCACGGAACCGGTGCGGGTGAGCGGCGGCACGATACCGGCGGGCGCCACGGTCGCCTGCCTGATGGGCGCGGCGGGCCGGGACCCCGACCGGTTCCCCGACCCGGACCGCTACGACCTGTTCCGCACGGACCCCGGAGGGCTCGCCTTCGGCGCGGGGCGGCACCGCTGCCCCGGCGCCCGGCTCGCCCGCCTCACCGCCGACGCGGGACTGCGCGCCCTGCTGACGGAGCTGCCCGCGATGACCTGGGCCCCGGGCTTCAGGCCCGTCGGCACGGGCCTGCTCACCCGTTCTCCGGCTGCCCTTCGGGTACGTCTGGGGTGAGCGCCGGCACGTCGTCGGCGCGCACGAGGAGGGCGACCGGAAGCCGCTCGAAAAGCTCCGCCACGCGCGCGTGGCCGCTGAAGCGGTGCTTCGGGGCGAGCAGGTCCGCCCACTCGCCCTCGGGGAGCGGCAGTTCGGTGTCCCGCCAGCCCCCGGCGTCCGCGAGCCGCAGCGACAGACGGGTCACCGCGACGACGACACGGCCCGCGCGGGCGTACGCGAGGCAGTGCGCCGCGGCGGGGCCGCGGGCGGCGAGCGGCTCGTAGGCGGCGGCCCCGCCGAACCATTCGGGCCGCGCGCGGCGCAGGCGCAGCGCCGTCCGGGTGAGCGCTTCCTTGATGCTCTCCTTGTCGTCAGAAGCACTCTTCTTGTCGTCCGAAGCGCTCTTCGCGATCCGCAGGGGCGCCCGGTTGTCCGGGTCCACCAGGGCCCGGTACTCGTGCTCGGTCCCCTGGTAGACGTCCGGCACGCCCGGCATCGTGAGGTGGACGAGGGCGCCGCCCCAGATGTTCGCCCGCACGTGCGGCTCCAAGGCGTCCATGAAGCGCAGCACTTCATCGCCCGGTGGACCGCACGGCCCCGCCGCCACGAAGTCCGCCACCGCCCGCTCGTAGTCCGCGTCCTGCTCCGTCCACGTCGTGAACAGGCCCGCCTCGCGCGCGTGCTTGAGCATCGCCTGCTGGACGCGTTCGGGCTCCGCGGGGCCGAGCCCGGCCACCGTCTGCCAGGCGGCCCACGCCAGTTGGGGGCCGGGGGCGTCGGCATCGCCGCCGCGCGCGGTCGGCCCGGCGATCCGGGTGAGCAGCGCCTCCCACTCCTCGGGGCACTGCGTGAGCACGGAGATCCCGGCGCGGACGTCGGCGCTGCGCTTGGTGTCGTGCGTCGAGAGCACCGTGGACGTGCCGGGCCAGTCGCGCGCGATGCGCGCGCAGTACGCGTGGAACGCCTCGGGCGACACGGCGGGCTCGCCCGGCGAGCCGCCCACCTCCAGCGCCGAGAGCAGCGGCGTGAACCGGTAGAAGGCGGTGTCCTCCACCGACTTGGCGTGCAGCGCCGACGCGGTCTGCGCGAACCGGGCGAAGAACCCCGCGCTCCCTTCGCGGCGCCCGAGCGCGAGCTCCCGCACCGTGTCGACCGCGGCCGCCTCTTCGGGCACCGCGAACGCGGCCCGCGCCTCGTCGGCCGCCGATGCCGTCAGAACCGTCTCAGGGGCGTCGCCACCGCGCGCGTAGGGCCGGTACACAGGAACCCGCACCAGCAGCTCGCACAGGGCCGTACGCAGCGCCCAGGGCGCGTGATCGCGCGTCAGTGGATCGGCCGCGCACAGCGCCTGCGCCTCGCGGGTCAGGCGGTCCACCTCGGCCGCCAGATCGTGCGAGACGACCCGCCGCGCGGCCTGCCGCGCCGTCGCCTCCCACTGGCCGCCCCTGTCGTCCGCCGCTCCGGTGAACCGCCGGAAGGAGCCCAGGAGTTGTTCGGCGCCCGCCGGATCCGTCAACAGGCCGTCGACGTGCCGCAGCGCGTCGTACCCGGTCGTGCCGGCGACGGGCCACGCGGCCGGCAGCCGCTCGTCGTCCTGGAGGATCTTCTCGACGACGGTCCACCGGCCGCCGCTCGCCTCGCTGAGCCGCCGCAGATAGCCGCCCGGGTCGGCGAGCCCGTCGGGGTGGTCGATCCGCAGCCCGTCGACCACGCCCTCGCGCAGCAGCCCGAGCACGGTGTCGTGCGTCGCCGCGAAGACCTCCGGGTCCTTCACGCGCACGGCGATCAGGTCCGAGATCGTGAAGAAGCGCCGGTAGTTCAGCTCGGTGCGGGCGAGACGCCACCAGCAGAGCCGGTACCACTGGGCCTCCAGGAGTTCCGGCAGCGGCAGCGAGGCGGTGCCCTCCCGCAGCGGGAACGCGTGCTCGTAGTAGCGCAGTACGTCGCCGTCCACCGACAGGTGCTCCAGCTCCGCGCCCACCGGCCCGCCGAGCACCGGCAGCAGCAGCCGCCCGCCGTGCGCCGCCCAGTCGATGTCGAACCAGCGCGCGTACGGCGACGTGGGGCCCTCGCGCAGCACCTCGTAGAGCACCCGGTTGTGCGACACGGACGCCGCCATATGGTTGGGCACCAGGTCCACGATCAGGCCGAGACCGTGCGCGTGGGCCGTCCGGGCGAGCTCCCGCAGCCCCTCCTCCCCGCCCAGCTCGGCGCGCACGCGCGCGTGGTCCACCACGTCGTAGCCGTGCGTCGACCCCGGCACCGCCTCGAGGATCGGCGACAGATGCAGATGGGAGACCCCCAGGGAGGCCAGCCGGGGCACGGCCGCCGCCGCGTCGGCGAACCCGAAGCCGGGTTGCAGCTGGATCCGGTAGGTGGCGGTCGGCGTCGCGCGCGGCGACGGGTGCGGAGACGTCATGCGAACCTACGTACCCGCACCGCCGCCTTTCGTGTCATCGGCGCATGCGTGCACGCGCGCGTGCCTCGTTAACGTCGGAAGATGCCTGGTACATCCAACAAGGCCGAGGGAACGCTCGACTCGTACCGCAGGGTGCTCGCGGCGACCGGGCGGGCGCTGCCCGTCGTGTCGTTCCTCGGGCGGCTGCCGGTCGCGGTGATCCAGTTCGGCAGCGTCCTCCTGGTGACCCGTACCAGCGGCTCCCTCGCCACCGGGGGCGTCGTCGCCTGCGGCCTCGCGCTCGGCCAGGTGGCCATGGGGCCCTTCGTCGGGCGGCTCGCGGACCGGCGGGGCCAGCGGCCCGTCGTCCTCGCCTTCGCGCTGCTCAACGGGCTCGCGATCGCCGCCTACACGCTCGGCGCGCTGGCCGGGCTCCCGACGGCCGCCCTGATCGCCCTCGGCGTCCTCGCGGGCGCCACCGTGCCCGGCATCGGGCCGCTCGCGCGCGCCCGCGGGGTCGCCCTCGTGCGCCGCGAAGGGGGCGAAGCCGACGAGCGGGTCGTGAACGCCGTGCTGTCGCTGGAGTCGACCATGGACGAGCTCAGCTTCGTCCTCGGCCCCGCCCTCATCGGCATCGCCTCCGTGGTGGCCCACCCCGCCTACGCGTTCGGCGCGGCGGCGCTCCTCGTCGCCGCCTGCGGCACCGCGTTCGCGCTGCACCCGACCGCCACGGCCGTACCGCCCGCGCCCGCCGGCACCCGACCACGCGCGCGTGCCGACAGGCCCCGGCTGCCCCGCCAGGTCCACATAGTGCGCGCCGGGCTCGTCCTCCTCGGCATCCTGCTCGGCGGCTGCGGCGCCGGGATCACCGCGCTGACCGACGAGCTGGGCCACGGCGACCAGGCGGGGCTCGTCTACGCCGCGATGGGCGTCATGAGCGCCGTCGTCGGCCTGTCCATGGCGGCGGTGCCCGCCCGGTTCACGCTGCGGGCCCGCTGGCGCGTCGCCACGGCGGCCGCCGCCGTCCTCTCGTTGCCGCTCCTTGTCACGGACGACATGCCGCTCCTCTACGTCGCCGTGACCGTCTTCGGCGCCCTGTTCGCCCCCAACCTGATCACCGGCTTCGGGCTCACCGAGCAGGCCGTGCCGCGCGAACGGCTCGGCGAGGGCATGACCGTGGCCGTCAGCGCCTTTGTCGGCGGGCAGGCCGTCACGCTCGCCGTCGCGGGCCGTCTCGCGCAGTCCCACGGGGCCGTGGCGGCCTTCGCGGTGGGCAGCCTGGCCGCCGCCCTCGCCTTCCTCGTCGCGCTGCGCGTACGGCCCCTGAGCGCCCCGGGAGAGGCGGCTACGCCGGCCGTTGCAGCACCGTGAGGCTGCGGCCCTCGACCGAGATCCGGTCGCCCGCCTGCACCTTCAGGCCCTCGCCCGGAGCGAGCCCGGCCGGCTGCGCCGTGTCCACGACCGCCTGCCACTGACGGCCGTGGTCGACGGGGACCACGAACTCCGTCGGCTCGGGCGACGCGTTGAACAGCAGCAGGAACGAGTCGTCCTGGATGCGCTCGCCGCGCGCGCCGGGCTCCGAGATCGCGTTGCCGTTGAGGAACACCGAAAGGGAGCGCGCCTGCGCCGCGCCCCAGTCCCGCTGCGTCATCTCCTCGCCCTCGGGCGTGAACCACGCGATGTCCGACAGGTCGTCGTGCGTGCCCTCCACCGGGCGGCCGTGGAAGAAACGACGCCTGCGGAACACCGGATGGTCGCGGCGAAGCCGCACCATCGCGCGCGTGAACTCCAGGAACGGATCGGGCGCGCCGTCCGGATCGGCCCAGCGCACCCACGACAACTCGTTGTCCTGGCAGTACGCGTTGTTGTTGCCCTCCTGGGTGCGCCCGAACTCGTCGCCGTGGCTGAGCATCGGTACACCCTGCGACAACATCAGCGTGGCGACGAAGTTGCGCATCTGACGGCCTCGTAGGTCGAGCACCGCCGCGTCGTCCGTCTCGCCCTCCGCGCCGCAGTTCCACGACCGGTTGTGGCTCTCGCCGTCCCGGTTGCCCTCGCCGTTGGCGTCGTTGTGCTTGTCGTTGTACGACACCAGGTCGCGCAGGGTGAAACCGTCGTGGCAGGTCACGAAGTTGATGGACGCCAAGGGGCGGCGCCCGTCGTCCTGGTAGAGGTCGGACGAGCCGGTCAGCCGGCCCGCGAACTCGGCGAGCGTGCGCGGTTCGCCGCGCCACAGGTCGCGCACGGTGTCGCGGTACTTGCCGTTCCACTCGGTCCACAGGGGCGGGAAATTGCCCACCTGGTAGCCGCCCTCACCGACGTCCCAGGGCTCCGCGATCAGCTTCACCCGCGACACCACCGGGTCCTGCTGCACCAGGTCGAAGAACGACGACAGCCGGTCCACCTCGTGGAACTGCCGCGCGAGCGTGGCGGCGAGGTCGAAGCGGAACCCGTCGACGTGCATCTCCTCGACCCAGTAGCGCAGCGAATCCATGATCATCTGGAGCACGTGCGGGGACCGCATCAGCAGCGAATTGCCGGTCCCCGTGGTGTCCATGTAGTAGCGCGGATCATCGGTCAGCCGGTAGTACGACGGGTTGTCGAGCCCCTTGAAGGACAGCGTCGGACCGAGGTGGTTCCCCTCGGCCGTGTGGTTGTAGACGACGTCCAGAATGACTTCGATTCCGGCCTGGTGCAGGGCCCGTACCGCCGACTTGAACTCCAGGACCTGCTCGCCGCGGTCGCCCCACGACGCGTACGTGTTGTGCGGGGCGAAGAAGCCGATCGTGTTGTAGCCCCAGTAGTTGTTCAGGCCCATCTCGACCAGCCGGTGGTCGTTCACGAACTGGTGCACCGGCATCAACTCGAGCGCGGTCACTCCCAGTTCGGTGAGGTGGTCGATGATCGCCGGGTGGGCCAGCGCCGCGTACGTGCCGCGCAGCTCGTCCGGAAGCGCCGGATGCCGCATCGTCAGGCCCTTCACATGGGCCTCGTAGATCACCGTCTCGTGGTACTCGGTGCGCGGCAGCCGGTCGTCGCCCCAGTCGAAGTACGGGTTGACCACCACCGACGCCATCGTGTGCGGCGCCGAGTCGAGATCGTTCCGCTCGTCCGGGGCGTCGAACGGGTAGCCGTACACCGCCTCGTCCCAGTCGATCCGCCCGCTGATCGCGCGCGCGTACGGGTCGAGCAGCAGCTTCGCCGAGTTGCAGCGCAGCCCGCGCGCGGGGTCGTACGGGCCGTGCACCCGGTACCCGTAGCGCTGCCCCGGCATGATCCCCGGCAGATACGCGTGCCGCACGAAGGCATCGGCCTCCCGCAGCTCCACCGCGGTCTCGGAGCCGTCGTCGTGCAGCAGACACAGCTCGATTCGGTCGGCGGCCTCCGAGAAGACCGCGAAGTTCGTTCCGGCGCCGTCGTACGAGGCACCCAGCGGATACGCCTGTCCAGGCCAGACCTGCATGCTGACGACCTTTTCACTTCCGGCCCGGGGACCCGAGCGACATCCCACAGTCTCTGCCCGAAAGTGAGGCAACCACACGGGAGTTGGAAGGCTCTAACACGTCGACCATGTCGGACCGGCGGTCCTCGACCGGGCCCGCCGGGAGAGTTGGGGGAAGATGTGCGCACTACTGCAAGACGCCATCTCGGGAAGCTGATGGCGGTGGTGGCGCTCGCGGTCGCGGGCGGCGCCGTCGCTGTCGGGACGGCCCTGCCGGGGGACGGCGGGGACGACATAGGCAGGGCGGGGGCGGCGCAGCGCGACGCCGTGGCCCCGGAGGGAACCGTCGAGCCGGCCCCCGCGGACCGGGCGAAGGGCGTCGGCCGCGACCCGCTGACCGAGGCCGAGACGGAGCGGGCCGAGAAGCTCGCGGAGAACACCAGCGGACTGCGGGCGAGCGCGCGGGACGTGGAGGGCGACCGCGGCCCCCAGCACCTGTCGACGAACCTCACGGAGGTCGACCCCGGCCTCACCGGCGCCGCCGCCGAGCAGCGCCGCGCCGACGTCGTGTACTACGACTACAAGGCGGACTCCGTCGTCACCAAGACGGTCAACCTCGACACGGGGAGGGTCGAGGACACCAGGACCGACGAGGGCGTGCAGCCGCCGCCCAGCCAGGAGGAGCTCGCCGAGGGCGCCCGGCTGCTGATCGCCGACCCGCTCGGCAAGGACCTCAAGGGCGACTACAAGGACGCCACCGGCAAGGAGCTCACGAAGCCCGACCAGCTTCAGTTGAGCGGCATGGTGTTCCGCAAGAAGACCGTCGCGAACGTGCCGGCCGACCTGAAGGCATGCGGAGAGCACCGCTGCCTGCGCGTCATCACCAAGGTCGTGAACGGGCCGTGGATCGACACCCGCGCCCTCGTCGTCGACCTGAGCGACCGCAGCGTCGCCCGCCTCGGCCGCTAGCCCCGCCGCCACCGCAACCTCCTCCACGAAGGAGTCCTCACGCATGCACGTCAACAGAGTTCCGCGCGCCCGCAGAAGGCCCGCCGTCGCGGCCACGGGCCTCGCGGTCACCGCGCTCGTCGCCGGCCTCTTCGCCACCGCCCCCGCCGCCACCGCGGCCCCTCCCGAGGCGCCCGCCGCCGCCGCGCCCGACTGCTCGGACGCGTACCGCATCGAGCAGACCCTCGACGGCGGCACCACCTGGCGCATGTGCTGGCACTACAACACGCTGTCCGGGCTCGTCCTCGACGACGTCAGCTACCAGCCCAAGGGCGAGGCACAGCCCATCCGCGTCCTCACCAGCGCCCGCCTCGCGCAGGTCCACGTCCCGTACGACGACGGCGAGGCCGAGTACGACGACGTCACCGGCACCGACTTCGGGCAGGCCCTCCAGAACCTGAAGCCGAACGAGTGCCCCGGCGGCACCATCAAGACCGTCAAGGTCCCCGACATGGGCAACGTGAAGGGGCTGTGCACCACCACGCGTGCGCGCGGGCACGCGTACCGGCTCAGCGACGACTACTCGACCGGCGGCAGCGGCAAGGTCTACAGCGCCCAGGGCAAGGACCTGCTCGTCTACACGGTCAACAAGGCGTCCTGGTACGAGTACATCACCGAGTGGCGCTTCACCTCCGACGGCACCATCACCTCCAACGTCGGCGCCACCGGCAGCCTCTCCCCGTACGACTACGACGGCACCGACGGCAAGGGCTGGCCCATCGGCAAGGGCGCCACCGCCTACGCCGAGAGCCACAGCCACA
The DNA here is from genome assembly GCF_052245995.1 of Streptomyces sp. SDT5-1. Taxonomy (NCBI): domain Bacteria; kingdom Bacillati; phylum Actinomycetota; class Actinomycetes; order Kitasatosporales; family Streptomycetaceae; genus Streptomyces; species Streptomyces sp. SDT5-1. Next base: position 6,369,162 of record NZ_CM125963.1, read on the forward strand.
ACGTCTTCTGGCGGCTCAACTTCGGCCTGGACGGCTCGCCCAAGGCCAAGGTCGAGCAGTACGACTCCAAGGTGACCCCGCCGGCCGGCGACGGCTCGCCCACCACGAAGACGACCCGCACCCCCGTCACCAAGGAACTCGCGGGCGACGTGAAGGACATGCGGTGGTGGCGCGTCGTCTCCACCGCGGGCAAGAACAAGGACGGCCACCCCAGGTCGTACGAGTTCGTGCCGGGCCGCTCCAACCGCTTCCCCGGCCGCGCCTTCACCAAGCACGACGTGTACTTCACCGAGTACAAGAAGTGCGAGCAGTACGCGAGCGACAACCCGGCGGCGAACTGCGGGGGCACCAGCGTGAACAAGTGGGTGAACGGGCAGACGCTCAAGCACCCGATCACCTGGGTCAACATCGGGTTCCACCACATCGCCCGGGATGAGGACCAGCAGCCCATGCCGGTGCACTGGCAGGGCTTTTCGCTGGCCCCCAGGGACGTGACCGCTATGAATCCGCTCACTCCGGCCGACCTGGAGGGGCAGAACGGCGTTCCCCGAAACGGCAGTTGAGAAACCGGCGGCCGCATCCGGCTGCATCGCCACCCGCTCCCGGAGTACCCTTCCTTGATCGTTGCTGGGGGAAGTGTTCGACAGGCTCGGGGGGCGGAAGGCGGTGCGGAGCGGGTGAGCTCGGGAGGGCTGGAGCTGCCCCCTGGTGACGACGGTCACGAGGGCCAGGACAGCCAGGAGACAGCCTCCACGGACATCCCGCCCGGAGCCGTGTCGCTGGCCAGGCCCATGGACGTGGCGTCCCAGATCGGACCGGAGCTGGACTGGGGCGCCGACGCCTGGAGCGAGGTCCGTACGCGCGCGCAGCGCGCCGGGCGTGCCTACATCTGGCTGAACCTGGTGGAGCAGCGGCTGCGCGCCGTCGTCGCCGCCGTGCTCCGCCCCGTCTACGCGCCCGTGCACGGCGAGGACTGGGTGGTCGCGGCGGCGGGACCCGCGGGCCAGGAGTGGGTGCAGCGGGCCGTCGCCGTGCGCGAGGTCAGCCGTCGCAAGGGCTATCTCCTCGACCCGGCCGACGACAACGTGCTGTCGTTCCTCACCCTGCCGCAGCTGCGCGAGCTGATGGTGCAGCACTGGCCGTGCTTCGAGCCGTACTTCGACGACCGCCGCGACGTGGAGCTGGCCCTCGACGAGCTGGAGGTCACGCGCAACGTCGTCTCCCGTAACCGCGCGCTCTCGGAGGCGGTCCTCGCGCAGGCCGAGCGCGCCTCCGCCCGGCTCCTGGACATACTCGGCGCCGGCTCCGACGTGCCGTCGGCCCGCAGGCTGCCCGTCGACGCCGTCGAGGACCTGGTCGGCGACCGGTACGCGGACGTCGTGGGCGTGCACTCGGACCGGGTCAGGCTGCTGCGCCAGTTCCCGGCAGAGGACCTCTTCGGCGGGGCGCGCCGCCTCGACGCCATCGGCATAGGCCTCAACCTGCTCACGCAGAACTTCTCCGGCCGCCGCCTGGTCCGCCTCGCCGAGACCGGGTCGCGGATACGGCTCCTGTTCCTCAACCCCGCGTCCAGCGCGGTCAAAAGGCGCGAACGGGAGCTCGGACTCAAACGGGGCGAACTGAGCCGCTCCGTCGAGATGAACATCCTCCACATGCGCCGCGTGCGGGCCCGCCTCAGGGATCCCGGCGCGTTCGAGATCCGGGTCTTCGACGAGACCCCGCGCTTCACCGCGTACCTCGTCGACGGCGACGGCTCGGACGGCATCGCCGTCGTCCAGTCGTATCTGCGCAGGACGCGGGGGATGGAGGCGCCGGTCCTCGTGCTGCGCGGCGGGGGCCGCGTGGTGAAGGCGGGTGCGTCGGCGGAGACGGGGGAGAACGGCCTTTTCGTGACGTACCGCGACGAATTCGAGCAGGCCTGGGCGGACGCCCGCCCCGTGTCGTAACGGCGGGGAACGGGGCGGGGACGGGCGCCCGGCCGGATTGTCAGTGGGGCGTGCGAAGGTGTTGGTCATCGGGGGAACGCACCACGAGAAGGGGGCTGCCATGGGCTGGCACCGCGAGCTGATGATCGGCTTCGACCTGGAGACGACCGGGACCGATCCGCGCGAGGCGCGCATCGTCACGGCCGCCGTCATAGAGGTGAAGGACGGCGCGGTCCTCGGCCACCGGCAGTGGCTCGCCGACCCGGGCGTGCCCATCCCCGAAGAGGCGATCGCGGTGCACGGTGTCACGAACGAGCGGGCGGCGGCCGAGGGCGAGCCGGCCGACCGGGTCGCCGACGCCATAGCGGAGGTGCTCGTCGGGTACTGGCGCACCGGCGTCCCGGTGGTGGCGTACAACGCGACGTTCGACCTCACCCTGCTCTCCGCCGAACTCGCCCGGTACGGGCTGCCGTCGCTGCGCGAGCGCCTCGCGGGCGTCGAGCCCGCACCCGTCGTCGACCCCTACACGATCGACCGCACCGTCGACCGCTACCGCAGGGGCAAGCGCAACCTCGAAGCGGTCTGCACCGAGTACGGGGTGCCGCTCGACGCCGCGCACGACGCGTCGGCGGACGCGCTGGCCGCGGCGCTGCTCGCCCGCGCGATAGGCGAGCGGCACGCGAAGGTCGCCCAGCTCGGGGCGGCCGAGCTGCACCGCAGACAGGTCGAGTGGTACGCCGAGTCGGCGATCGACTTCCAGAACTTCCTGCGCAGGAAGGGCAATCCGGACGCGGTCGTGGACACGGTGTGGCCGATGCGCGTGCTCGACACACCGGCCGCCACGTAACGCGGCGCGCGCGGGGCGGTCCCGGTCAGAACGGGTACCAGCGGACCTCCGGGTCGCCGTCCCGCAGCGAGGCGACCCGTCGGCGGAACTCCGCGAGCGCCTTCGGGTTGGACGGCGCGTGCTGCGACACCCACGCGCAGGACGCCGTCTCCCGCGCCCCGCGCAGCACGGCGCAGCCCTCCCACTCGCGCACGTCCCAGCCGTACGCGGACACGAAGCCGTCGTACGCCTCGGCCGGCAGCCCGTACCGGTCCCTGGACAGGGCCATGACCACCAGATCGTGCTCCCGCAGATCGGAGGAGAACGTCTCGAGATCGACCAGGACGGGTCCCTCGGGCCCGATGTGGACATTGCGCGGCAGGGCGTCGCCGTGGATAGGTCCCGGCGGAAGGTGCGGGGTCAGCGCCGCGGCGGCCGCGGCGAAGCCGTCCCGCCGCTCCCGCAGATAGTCCGCGTCGGCCGGGTCGATGGCGTCGCCCGCGATCCGCAGCCAGCGCTCGACGCCGCCGAGCAGTTCACGGCGCGGCAGCTCGAGACCGGTCGGAGCGGGCAGGGCGTGCACCCGCTTCAGCAGCTCCGCCAGGTCCCGCGGCTCGGCGGGGCGGACGGCCGCGGGGATGCGGTGCCACACGGTGACCGGGTGCCCGTCGACGACCAGCACCTCGTCCTTCGCGGCGCGCACCGCGGGCACGTCGTGCTCGGCGAGGTAGGAGGCGATGGCGACCTCGCGGCGGGCGCGGTCGAGGAGTTCGGCGCCGCCGCGCTCGATGCCGCGGCCGACCTTCACGACGAGGTCACCGGCGGCGAACACCGCGTTCTCGCCGAGCGCGAGCAGTTCCGCCGTGCCGTCCACGACCTCCGCCCGCGCCAGCACGTCCCGTGCCCGTGCCTCGTCCATCCCACGCCTCCCGCGTCCCGCGTCCCACCTGGTACGGGGCCAGTCTCGCACCCGGTCGGGGGCGGGCCGCGCGCCGGTGAGCGGAAAACCGGTGGACGCCGGGCGCGGGCCCAGGACAGCATGAGGGTCATGTGCAGCGCAGCCACGATGGCCGTCTCGGTGACCCGCCTCTTCCTGGGCTGCGCGCACGCCACGCGCCTGCGCACGGCCCCGGCGCTCTGACCGCCCCGGCCTCCTCGACGCACCGCGACCACCGGCACCCGGCCTGATCGGCTCGGGCCGCCGCCCCGGCACGCCGTCTCACGACGTCGTCGCCGCCGGTCGTGGGTTCCCGCCCCCGGCACCGTCGCCCTCGTCCGCTCCCCGAGCGACGACGAGCCCGACCCTGCCCACTCCCGGCACACACCGCCTCGCGGTGCCGCGTCCTTGATGTCCCGGTTCCCGGTCGGAGCCCTCATCCGCCCCTTTCCCGTACGGATGACAAGGACCGCTGGCCATGGCCGCCCGTTCCACCGGCACGTCGCGTTCGCGTGCCCTCTCGCAGAACTTTCTCGCCGATCACGCCGTCGCGCGCCGCTTCGCCCGGCTCGCCGTTCCCGACCTCGACCCCACCACCCCCTTGCTCATCGAAGTCGGCGCGGGCAAGGGCGCCTTGACCGAGCCGCTCGCGCGACGCGCCCCCGAGCTCGTCGCGTACGAGATCGACGGGCGGCTCGTCGAGGGGCTGCGGCGCCGGTTCGCCGGGCGGCACCACGTCCGCGTGCGGCACGCGGACTTTCTGGCCGCGCGGCCGCCCCGCACCCCGTTCGCCGTCGCGGGGAACGTGCCGTTCTCGCGCACGGCCGACGTCGTCGACTGGTGCCTGCGCGCGGACCGGCTCACCTCCGCCACCCTCCTCACTCAGCTCGAGTACGCCCGCAAACGCACGGGCGACTACGGGAGTTGGACCCGCCTCACCGTCCTGACCTGGCCGTACGTCGAGTGGCGGCTGCTCGGCCGGGTGCCGCGCACCGCCTTCCACCCGGCCCCGCGGGTCGACGCGGGCGTCCTCCGCATCGACCGCCGCACGCGCCCCCTGATCACGCGGGCCGAACACCGCGCGTACGAACGGCTCGTGACGCTCGGGTTCTCCGGCGTCGGCGGCAGCCTGCGCGCCTCGCTGAGCCGCGCCCACCCGCGCCGTCGCGTCGACGCCGCCCTGCGCGCGGCGGGCATCCCGTCCGGCGCGCTCGTCGGGCAGGCCGCGCCCGGCCAGTGGCTGCGGCTCTGGGAGGCTCTCGAGAAATAATCAGTTGCACGAGACGTCTCGTCTCGCATACGGTGTGGGCATGACCAACCCGAACCACGGCAAACGTGCCCACATCGCCATGTTCTCCATCGCCGCCCACGGGCACGTGAACCCGAGCCTCGAAGTGATCCGGGAGCTCGTCGCCCGTGGGCACCGCGTCACGTACGCGATCCCGCACCTGTTCGAGGAGAAGATCGCCGAGACCGGCGCCGAGCCGGTCCTCTACCGCACCACGCTCCCCGGCCCCGACGACGACCCGGAGGCGTGGGGCACCACCCTGCTCGACAACGTCGAGCCGTTCCTGGACGACGCGATCCAGGCGCTGCCGCAGCTCATCGACGCGTACGAGGGGGAGGGCGGCGCGGGCGTGCCCGACCTCGTACTGCACGACATCACCTCGTACCCCGCGGGCGTGCTCGCGCACCGCTGGGGCGTGCCCGCGGTGACGCTCTCGCCGAACCTCGTCGCCTGGGAGGGGTACAAGGAGGAGATCGCCGACCCGATGTGGGAGGAGCCCCGGCAAACGCCGCGCGGCAAGGCCTACTTCGAGAAATTCGACGCCTGGCTCAAGGAGTCGGGGCATCCGCAGAGCGCCGACGAATTCTGGGGGAACTACGACCGCACCCTCGTCCTCATTCCGAAGGCGCTCCAGCCGAACGCCGACCGCGTCGACGAACGGCGCAACACCTTCGTCGGCGCCTGCCAGGGCGACCGCTCCGCGCAGGGCGACTGGGAGCGTCCCGCCGACGCCGAGCGCGTGCTGCTCGTGTCGCTCGGCTCCTCGTTCACCAAGCAGCCCGACTTCTACCGGGAGTGCGTGAAGGCCTTCGGTGACCTGCCGGGCTGGCACGTCGTGCTCCAGGTCGGCCGCCATGTCACCGCCGAGGATCTGGGGCCTGTTCCCGGCAACGTAGAGGTGCGACAGTGGGTGCCGCAGCTCGCGATCCTCAAGAAGGCCGACGCCTTCATCACGCACGCGGGGGCCGGCGGCAGCCAGGAGGGGCTGGCCACGGCCACGCCGATGGTCGCCGTGCCGCAGGCCGTCGACCAGTTCGGCAACGCCGACATGCTGCAGGGCCTCGGCGTCGCCCGGCACGTCCCCATGGCGGAGGCGACCGCGGCGACGCTCCGCGAGGCCGTCCTCGCGCTCGTCGACGACCCGGAGGTGGCGCGCCGACTGTCCGCGATCCAGCGGGACATGGCGGGGGAGGGCGGCACCCGCCGCGCGGCCGACCTCATCGAGGCGGAACTGCCGGCGTGACGGAGGGGCTCCGACGCGATTTCTCACAGAACGGTTCCGCCGTTCCGTGAGAAATATGTGCGAAGCGGATAACGAAAAGGAATCGCGTGAAACGTACGACCGATACCCCCCGGAAAAGGTTGCGTTCGTCCGTTCTTGAACTTGGCGAGAACGGATTCTTACCGTGAGGTGAACCTACTTGTGAACAAAGAAAGCTGGCGCGCCTCATGCCCCGAGACATACCGTCGTTGCCCGAAGTGCGGCGCATTACCCAGAAAAAGCGCGACGCGTGGTGGACCGTGCTGCTCGTCGACCCGCTCGCCACACCTCTCGTACGACTGACGGCGCGCTGGACCCGCATCACCCCGAACCAGATCACCTGGGGCGCCCTCATCCTGGGGCTCGGCGCGGCCGGCTGTTTCGCCATGGGGGACTGGCGCTGGCTGATCGCCGGAGCCGTGATCTACCACCTGAGCTTCGTGCTCGACTGCATGGACGGCAAGGTCGCCCGGCTCACCGGGCAGGGCTCCGTGTTCGGCGCCTGGCTCGACTACATCTTCGACCGCGTCCGCGTCATGGCCTGCGCCGTCGCCCTGATGGGCGGCCAGTTCCACCGCACCGGCGATCTGATCTACGTCTGGCTCGCGGTCGCCGTCGTCTTCCTCGACGGGCTGCGCTACATCAACTCGCTGGAGATCTTCAAGACCCGGCACACGATGCGCAAGCAGATCAAGGCCCGCATGCGGGCCGCCCGGCGCGCGCAGAACGCCGAGCGCGTCGCCTTCATGGAGGACCTGCTGCGGGCCAACCCGTCCGCCGACATCGAGCAGGACCTGAACGGGGCGGCCACCGCGGAGGCCGCGGCCGAAGCCGCAGCCGAGGACGACGCGGCCCCGGAGCCGGAGGCCGCGCAGGAGCCCGCGCCGCGCCCCAAGGTCGTCGACCTGCACCAGGAGTTCCGCAGCCGCTTCCCGGTCTATCTGCGCTTCCGGTCCTTCCTGCTGCGCCACCGGATCCGTACGCACCTGGTGAGCGGCATCGAGTTCCAGATGGCCGTCTTCATCGTCGGACCGCTGCTCGACCAGGTGATCGGGGCGACCGTCGCGGCCGGTGTGCTGCTGCTCGTCTTCGAACTCGCCATCGTCTACAAGCTGCTGCTCTCCACCCGCGACTTCGGCCGCACGCTGGCGGCCTTCGAGAAGGACGCGGCCGAGCGGGAGGCCGCCGAGCGGGAGGCCGCCGAGCAGGCCCCCCGCTACGAGGAGAACGAGAAGGGCCTGTCCACCGTCGCGTGACGCGACGGTGGACAGGCCGAGGGGCGGGCGCGGGGCGCGACGTCAGACGCGCACCTGATCGCCGCCCTCGCGCGGCACCGGGGCGGGCTCGATGCCCGCCTCGTCGTCGTGCGTCAGGTCGGGCATCCGCCGCAGCCACGTCGGCAGGTACCAGTTGCGCTCCCCGAGCAGCGCCATCACGGCCGGGAGCAGCACGCCGCGGATGACGGTCGCGTCGATCAGGATCGCCGCGGCCAGGCCGACGCCCATCTGTTTCATGGACTGCATGGACAGCGTCCCGAAGATGCTGAACACGGCGACCATGATGACGGCGGCGCTGGTCACGACGCCCGCGGTGGTGACGACGCCGTGCCGGATCGCGGCCTCGTTCGTCCGCCCCGCGAGCCGCGCCTCCTTGATCCGGGACACCACGAACACGTGGTAGTCCATCGACAGGCCGAACAGGATCACGAAGAGGAACAGCGGCAGCCACGTGATGATGGCGCCGACCCCCTCCGCCCCGACCAGCGAGGCGCCCCAGCCGTGCTGGAACACGGCCACGAGGATCCCGTACGCCGCGCCCACCGACAGCAGGTTGAGCACGATCGACGTGATCGCGACCGTCAGCGAGCGGAACGACAGCAGCATCAGCAGGAACGCGAACACGACGACGAACGCGAAGACCGGCACCACGGAGCCGACGATCTGGTCGTTGAAGTCCTTCGAGCCCGCGACCTGCCCGGTGATCGGCGCCTCGACGCCGTCCACCGCGCCGAGCGTGTCGGGCCGCACCTCGTCGCGCAGCAGCGCCAGGCTCTTCTCCGCCCTGTCCTGATCGGACCCGCCCACCAGCGGTACGTCGACGATCGCCACGTTCTCGTCGCGGTGCACGGTGACCTCCACCGGGCCGCGCGAGGCGCCCGAGCTGACGGCCCGCGCCCGGAAGTCGGCGAGCGCCGAGCGCACGTCCGCGGCGTTGATGTCGTCGGCCTTCACGACCACCTCGGCCGGATCGGAGCCGCCGGGGAACGCCGCGTTGACCCGGTCGTACGTCGCCACGATCGGCAGCGAGTCGCCGAACTCCTGGTCGAGCGTGAGGTTCTGCGTCTTCATGCCGAGCGCGGGCGCGGCGATCGCGAGCAGCGCGCCGACCGCGACGACGACGGAGACGGCGGGCCGCGCGAGCACCACGGTCAGGACCCGGCTCCAGAACCGGCTGCCGGACGTGCCGCCGTTCCCGTTCCGCCGCTTCGTCGGGTGCAGGAACGGGATCCGCCCCTTCTCCACCCGCTCGCCGAGCAGCGAAAGCAGCGCCGGGAGCACGGTCACGGACCCCACCATCGCGACGGCGACCACCATCAGCGAGGCGAGCCCCATCGCCTGGAACTCGGCGAGACCGGTGAACATCATGCCCGCCATCGCCACGCACACCGTGACGCCCGAGACGATGATCGCCCGGCCGCTGGTCGCCGCCGCGACGCGCAGCGCGGTCTGCGGATCGCGCCCCTTCATCCGCTCCTCGCGCTCGCGCCGCAGATAGAACAGGCAGTAGTCGACGCCGACCGCGAGGCCGACGAGCAGCATCACCGAGTTCGCCGTCTCGCTCATCGGCTGGAGATGGCTGACGACGCCCATCAGGCCCATCGTCGCCATGATCGCCGTGATGGCGAGCGCCACCGGCAGCAGCGCCGCGACCAGCGCGCCGAACGCGATGAGCAGGATGCCGAGCGCCACCGGCACCGCCGAGTACTCGGCGCGCTGGAAGTCGTCGCCGAACGCGTCGTCGAACGTCTTGTTCATGCTCGCCGCGCCGATCTCCTCGATGCGCAGCGCGTCATGGTCGTCCGCGACCCCCGCGACGGCCTTCTGGACCGGTTCGACCCGGTCGGCCGCGGTGTCGGGGTCGCCCCGCATGTCGAACTGGACGAGCGCGGTGCGGCCGTCCTTCGAGATCGTCCGGGTGTCGGCGGCGTACGGCGAGCGCACCGCGGTCACCTCGCCCGTGCCCTCGACGGCCCGCACCACGTCGGCGACGGCCGCCCTGAACTCCGGGGCGGTCGCCCGCAGCGCCCCGTTCCTGCTCTGCACGAGCACCGTCTCACCGGCCGGCTCGTCCACGCCCGCGTCGTCGATGATGCGGGCGGCCTGGCTGGTCTCGCCCTTGAGCTGGTCGTCGTCCGAGACGTCGACGCGGCCCGCGACGGACCCCAGGCCCATCGCCACCACGACGAAGAGCACCCAGATCCCCACCGCCGCCCACCTGTGCCGGGCGCTCCAGCCCCCGGCCCGCGCGGCGACCCCGCGCACCCGGTGCTCCCGCCGTTCCCCGTTCCCTGCCATCAGGTCACCTCCGAAGTCGAAGGTATGGGCGGGATAAGTCCGGTTCGTCGTGCTGGTCGGTGAAGTGCGGGTGATGCGGATCCGCGCGGAGGATGACGCAAGTCCCTTACATCTATCGGGGGTTGACTCACCTGGGGATGAACATCCGGAACCGTCCGATTTGTTATTACGAAACCTTGTTGACCATGTCACAGGTGGATGTAGGTCTTGATCTGATCGCGTCAATCGGTCAGGGTTTCGTCTCAACCCCCGGACATCTTCCGGAGTTTGACAACCTTCGCGAGGGTTCGTCCTGGGGCGCTGGCAATCCCCCCACACCACTGAGGAGATCCCTCTTCATGGCAACAAACCAGCATGCGCGCACGATGAAGCTCACCGCGGCGATAGCCACGGCGGCTACGGCAGTGGGCGTCACCATGTTCGGCGGCTTCTCCGCGACCGCGGCGCCCGCCGAGGGCAAGGTCTACGGCCAGGACGCCAAGGGCGCCGTGGCCGGCAGCTACATCGTGCTGCTCGACAAGAAGGCGGGCGCCACCGCCAAGAAGGACCTGGCCAAGGAGTACGGCGGCACCCTGAAGCGGAACTACAGCTCCGCCGTCAACGGGTTCTCGGCGAGCGGCCTCTCGGACACCGAGGCCAAGCGCCTCGCGGCCGACGGCGCCGTGTCGAAGGTCGTCCAGAACAAGAAGTTCCACATCGACGCCACCCAGGACAACCCGCCGTCGTGGGGCCTGGACCGCATCGACCAGGCGGAGACCGCGGGCGACAGCAAGTACACGTACCCGGACAGCGCGGGCGAGGGCGCGACCGCGTACGTCATCGACACCGGTGTCCGCATCAGCCACAAGGACTTCGGCGGCCGCGCCTCCTACGGCTTCGACGCCGTCGACAACGACGACAGCGCCGACGACGGCAACGGGCACGGCACGCACGTCGCCGGCACCATCGCCGGCGAGGCGCACGGCGTCGCCAAGAAGGCGAAGATCGTCGCGGTCCGCGTCCTCGACGACCAGGGCTCCGGCACCACCGAGCAGGTCGTCGCGGGCATCGACTGGGTGACCGAGAACCACCAGGGCCCCTCCGTCGCCAACATGTCGCTCGGCGGCGGCGTGGACGAGGCGCTCGACGCGGCGGTCAAGAAGTCCATCGACTCCGGTGTCACCTACGCGGTGGCGGCGGGCAACGAGTCGACGGACGCCTCCCAGTCCAGCCCCGCCCGGGTCCCGGAGGCCATCACGGTCGCCTCCTCCACGAAGGACGACGAGCAGTCGGACTTCTCCAACTACGGTTCCGTCGTCGACATCTACGCGCCTGGATCGGACATCACGTCCGACTGGAACACCGGCGACGACGCCACCAACACCATCTCCGGTACGTCGATGGCCACGCCGCACGTCGTCGGCGCGGCGGCCGTCTACGTCGCGGGGCACCCGGACGCGGCCCCGGCCGACGTCGCCAAGGCGCTCACCGACGGGGCCACCCCCGACGCCATCAAGAACGCGTCGGACGGCACCGCCAACAAGCTCCTGAAGGTCGTCGAGTAATCGTTTCGGCTCGATGATCGGCGGCCGTCGTGCCCACCCCCCACGGGGCACGGCGGCCGCCTTATCGTGTGCGCATGACTCAGGCGACGACCGAGGGACACGCGGCGCTGCTGCGCGGCATCAACGTGGGCGGCAGCAAGAAGGTGCCGATGGCGCGGCTGCGGCCACTGATCGAGTCCCTCGGGCTCGGCGACGTACGCACCCACCTCCAGAGCGGCAACGTCGCCTTCACCGCCCCGGACGGCGGCGACGAGGACCAGCTGGCCGCCGCCATCGGCAAGGCCGTCGAGGGCGAGTTCGGCTTCCCCGTCGACGTCATCGTGCGCGGCCACGCCTATCTCAAGGCGGTGGCGGAGGCCTGCCCCTTCCCGGCCGCCGAGCTCGAGGGCAAGCAGCTGCACGTCACGTACTTCTCCGGACCCGTCACCGCCGAACGGTTCGCCTCCGTCGACCCCGCCGCGTACGCGCCCGAGGACTTCCGGCTCGGCGACCGCGCCCTCTACCTCTACGCGCCCCAGGGCCTCGGCGTCTCGAAGCTCGGGGCCGCGCTGTCCCGCCCGGCCCTCAACAAGGGGCTCGTCGCGACCAGCCGCAACTGGAACACCGTGACGAAACTGGTGGAGCTCACGGCCCCACGGTGAGCCCGACCGTGAAAAGGTCGGCTCATGCGCTACATCATCATCGGAGCAGGAGCGGTCGGCGGCGTCATCGGCGGACGCCTCGCACAGGCCGGGCACGATGACGTCGTGCTCGTCGCGCGCGGCCGCCAGTACGCGGCACTGCGCGACAACGGCCTCCGCCTGGAGACGCCCGACGGCCCGCACGTCCACCGACTCCCCGTCGTCGAAGGACCCGAGCCGCTCGGCGTGCTGCGCGCCGACGACGTGCTGATCCTCGCCGTGAAGACCCAGGACAGTGCCGCCGCGCTCGCCGCGTGGGGGCCGCGCCCCGTCGAGGGCGGCGGCACGGCGGCGCAGCGGCTGCCCCTCGTCTGCGCGCAGAACGGAGTGGAGAGCGAGCGGATCGCCCTGCGCACCTTCCAGCGCGTCTACGGCATGTGCGTCTGGCTGCCCGCCACGTTCGTCGAGCCCGGCGTGGTCCGCGCCCCGTGCGCCCCGCTCTCCGGGATGCTGCACATCGGCCGGTACCCGCAAGGCAGCGACGAGACCGCGCGGGCGATCTCCGGGGACCTGGAGAAGGGCCTCCTGGAGGCGCCCGTCGTCGACGACGTGATGCGCTGGAAGTACGCCAAACTCCTTGCCAACCTGGCGAATTCGATCGAGGCGGTCTCCGGGGTGCTCGCCGACGACGCGGCCTTCGCGCTCGTCGCCCGCGCCCGCGCGGAGGGCGAGGCCGTCCTCGCCGCCGCCGGCATCGACCACACCTCGCAGGACGAGGAGAAGCGGACCCGGCAGGACAAGGTCGCCTTCGACCCGCTCGACGGCACCCCGCGCGGCGGCGGCTCGTCCTGGCAATCGCTCCAGCGCGGCGCGGGCTCCATCGAGGCGGACTACCTCAACGGCGAGATCGCCCTCCTCGGCCGCCTCCACGGCGTCCCGACCCCGGTCAACGACGTCCTCCAGGAACTCGCGAACGAGGCGGCACGCGAGGGCCGCCCGGCGGGAGCGACGAGCGTGACGGACCTGGTGGCGGCGGTGGACGCGCGCACGACGCCTCGGTAGCCCGCTGTCGCGTTTGTTCAAGAGGCGCGGGTGCGGGCCGCCGTAGCGTCGGCGGCATGAACGAACTCCGCAAGGACACCGTGTATCCGTACCTCGTCGAGAGCGCCGCCGAGGCCGCGCGCGTCGCCGCGGGCGTCAAGCCCGACCGGCTCGACGCGGCCTCGGGCTGCGGCGACTGGGACGTACGGACCCTGGTCAACCACTGGACCGTGTACACCTCGCACGGCATGGAACACCGGGCGCTGCGCACCCGACTGCCCGAGGAATTGACCGCGCGCGACCTCACGACCGAGGAGGACTGGGCGTCGACGTACGCCGCCGACCTCGACCGGGCGGTCGCCGCCTGGTCCGACCCGGCGGTCTGGGACGGCGACATCGACCTCGGCTTCGCCCAGCAGCCCGCCCCCGAGGTCGCCGCCCTCCTCTGGGCCGAACTCGTCCTCCACGGCTGGGACGTCGCCCACGCCACGGGCCAGGAGTTCGCCGTGTCGGACGGCGCGGCGGCGCTGCTGCTCCAGGTCGTCGAGGCGAACGCCGAGCTCTACCGCCAGTACGAGGGCTTCGCCGCACCGGTCCCCGTGGGGGCCGACGCCTCGACGTACGCGAAGGCCCTCGCCCTCAGCGGCCGCGACCCGCGCTGACGCTCACGCGCCGACCGCCACCAACTCCCGTACGCAAGCCACTTCGTAACGGTTCATCAGTACTCGGGCCACCTCGGGGGCCGCGCCCAGGACGTTCGCGAGGACGTCCGCGTCGGACGCGCCCTTCGCGATGCGGTCGGGGAGGCGGCCGGGGGCCAGGACGTAGGGGGCCACCGCGACGCGGGAGCAGCCGAGGGCGCGGAGTTCGCGGACCGCGTCCTCCGTGCGGGGAAGGGATGCGGAGGCGAACGCAGGCCGCACGGCGCACCAACCGGTGTGCCGCCACTCCCGCGCGATTTCAGCGATCACTGCGATCGCCTCCGGGTCGGATGAGCCCGCCGAGGCCAGGACGACCCCGGTCGTGGGCTTGTCGGCGGGGGTGAGCCCCGCCTCGTACAGGCGGCGTTCGAGGGCCGTGACCAGGAGCGGGTCGGGGCCAAGGACGTCCGCCTGGCGGATCCGCAGTCCGGGCGGTGCCTCGCGCAGCACCGCCGGGATGTCCGCCTTCGCGTGGAACGCTCGGGTCAGCAGGAGCGGGAGGGCGATCACGTCGCGGACGCCCTCCGCCGCGAGCGACGTCAGCATCCCGTGCACCGAGGGGACGTTGAAGTCGAGAAACGCCGTCTCCACCCGTACGCCCGGGTGCTGCGCCCGCACCTCGCCCACGAGGGCGTGCACGGTCGCGGCATGGCGCGGGTCGCGGCTGCCGTGGGCTATCACGAGGAGGACGGGGGAGTGGCTCATCGGTCGCTCAGTTCTTGTCGCTCAGTGCTTGACGAGGAGTCCGCGCTGCGTGCGCCGCTCCAGCGGGGTGAGGATCAACAGGTCGACGGCGATTCCGAGGGTCGGGACGAGAAGGGCGGTGAGCACGACCGCAGGGACGGCCGACGTGGCATCCGGCATCGCGGAGGCGATCAGCTGGGCCGCGAGCAGTGCCCGCCAGGTGAACGCCCAGCCTTGTTTGACGCCTGCCAGGCAGCCGGGTTCCGGTGCGGCGACGGCCCGGGCGATCGGTGGGCCCGCGCCGAGCAGCAGCACGGCGTACATCACCGGGGCGCTCAGGCCGAGGCAGAGGACCGCGGCCGGGACCCAGACCACCGCAGGCAGCCACCCAAGGGCTGACAGGACGGGGGCCGCCACCGACCGGACCCCCGGCACGCGTGCCAGGGCGCACCCGAGCAGCGTGCCGGCCGCAAGGGCGAGCAGGAAGCCGAGCAGCCCGTACGAGACGCTCGTCCGGAGCAGGTCCGGGAACGTCTCCTGCCAGGTCGCGGCCACCACGCTCGCCCTCATGCCGGTCCGGGACTCAGAAGTCCCAACCCTCCTCGTCCACCAGCGACTTGGGGTCCTCAGCCGAAGCGAAGGACTCGCCCGCCATGCCCGCGGCCAGCGTCGTGCCGTCCGACGGGTCGATCAGGAGGAACGAGCCCGTGCGGCGGGAGTCCGCGTACGAGTCGATGGCGAGCGCCTCGGAGATGCGCACCTTGACCCGGCCGATGTCGTTGGCGACCAGCTGACCCGGCTCCGGGTGCTGGGAGAGGTCGTCGAGGGTGAGCCGCGACGGGATCTCCTTGACGATCGCCTTGACCGTGCGCGTGGTGTGCTTGAGCAGCACGCGCTGGCCCACGGTGAGCGGGGTGTCCGCGACGTGGCACACCGTCGCCGTGATGTCCTGCGACGTGGCGGGCGCGTCGTGGCTCGGCACGATCAGGTCGCCGCGCGAGATGTCGATGTCGTCCTCCAGGAGGAGGGTGACCGACTGCGGCGTCCACGCCACGTCGACCGACGTGCCGAGCAGGTCGATGCCGACGATCTTCGACGTCCTGCCGGAGGGCAGCACGGTGACGGACTCGCCGACGCGGAACGTGCCGGCCGCGATCTGCCCCGCGTAGCCCCGGTAGTCCGGGTGCTCGGCGGTCTGCGGGCGGATCACGTACTGCACGGGCAGCCGGGCGTGGCAGCCGGTGAGGTCGTGGCTGACCGGGACCGTCTCCAGGTGCTCGAGGACCGTCGGGCCGCCGTACCAGTCCATGTTCGCGGACGGCTCCACGACGTTGTCGCCCGCGAGCGCCGAGATCGGGATGGCGGTGATCTCCGGGACGCCCAGCTTCCCGGCGTACGCGGTGAACTCCTCGGCGATCGCCGCGAAGACCTTCTCGTCGTAGTCGACGAGGTCCATCTTGTTCACGGCGAGGACGACGTGCGGGACGCGAAGCAGCGCGGCCACCGCGGCGTGCCTGCGGGTCTGCTCGATCACGCCGTTGCGGGCGTCGACGAGGACCACCGCGAGGTCGGCGGTCGAGGCGCCGGTCACCATGTTCCGCGTGTACTGCACGTGCCCCGGCGTGTCCGCGAGGATGAAGCGGCGGCGCGGGGTCGCGAAGTAGCGGTACGCGACGTCGATGGTGATGCCCTGCTCGCGCTCGGCGCGCAGGCCGTCCGTGAGCAGCGCGAGGTCCGGCTCGGCGGCGCCGCGCGACCTGGATGCCAGCTCGACGGCCTCCAGCTGGTCGGTGAGGACCGACTTGGAGTCGTGCAGCAGGCGGCCGACCAGCGTGGACTTGCCGTCGTCGACCGAACCGGCCGTGGCGAACCGCAGCAGGGTCGTCGCCGAAAGCCCGGCCAGCTCCTCGGCGGCGTTCGTGGTGGTGCTCATCTCTAGAAGTACCCTTCGCGCTTGCGGTCTTCCATGGCGGCCTCGGACATCTTGTCGTCGGCGCGGGTGGCGCCCCGCTCGGTGAGCCGGGACACGGCGATCTCGGCGATGACCTTGTCGATGGTCGTGGCGTCCGAGTCGACGGCGCCGGTGCACGACATGTCGCCGACGGTGCGGTAGCGGACCTGCCGCGTCTCGACCGTCTCGCCGTCCTTCGGGCCGCCCCACTCGCCGGCGGTCAGCCACATGCCGCTGCGCTTGAAGACCGGGCGCTCGTGCGCGTAGTAGATCTCCGGCAGTTCGATGTTCTCGCGGGCGATGTACTGCCACACGTCCAGCTCGGTCCAGTTGGAGAGCGGGAAGACCCGGACGTGCTCACCGGGGGCGTGGCGGCCGTTGTAGAGCTGCCACAGCTCGGGGCGCTGGCGGCGCGGGTCCCACTGCGAGAACTCGTCGCGCAGGGAGAAGACGCGCTCCTTGGCGCGGGCCTTCTCCTCGTCGCGACGCCCGCCGCCGAAGACCGCGTCGAAACGCTCCTGCTGGATCTTCTCGGTGAGCGGCACCGTCTGGAGCGGGTTGCGGGTCCCGTCCGGGCGCTCCTTGAGCTTGCCCGCGTCGATGTACTCCTGCACCGACGCGACGTGCAGGCGCAGGCCGTGTTTCTCCACCGTGCGGTCGCGGTAGTCGATGACCTCGGGGAAGTTGTGCCCCGTGTCGACGTGCAGCAGGGAGAAGGGGATCGCCGCGGGGGCGAAGGCCTTCAGCGCGAGGTGCAGCATGACGATGGAGTCCTTGCCGCCGGAGAAGAGGATCACCGGCCGCTCGAACTCGCCCGCGACCTCGCGGAAGATGTGCACCGCCTCGGACTCCAGGGCGTCCAGGTGGCTCAGCGCGTACGGGCTGTCGGTCTCCTCGGCGCCCTCGGAGACGGAAGAAGCTACGGTCGTCATGCGGCGAGACCCCTCTCGGTGAGCAGCGCGCGGAGCGCTGCCGCGGACTCCTGCACGGTCTGGTTCTGCGACTCGATGCGCAGGTCGGGCGATTCGGGCGCCTCGTACGGGTCGTCGACGCCGGTCAGGCCGGACAGTTCGCCGGCCGCCTGCTTGGCGTACAGGCCCTTCACATCGCGCTCGGAGCACACCTCCACGGGCGTGGCGACGTGCACCTCCAGGTAGCCGGTGCCGCCTGCCTGGTGGCGCTTGCGGACGGCCTCGCGGCTGTCGGCGTACGGCGCGATGA
Source organism: Streptomyces sp. SDT5-1 (assembly GCF_052245995.1). NCBI lineage: Bacteria > Bacillati > Actinomycetota > Actinomycetes > Kitasatosporales > Streptomycetaceae > Streptomyces > Streptomyces sp. SDT5-1. Next base: position 6,386,736 of record NZ_CM125963.1, read on the forward strand.
CCGGCACGAGGGCCAGGACGCCGTTGCGGGCCAGGAGTTCGGCGAGGTAGCCGATGCGCTGCACGTTCGTGTGCCGGTCCTCGCGGCTGAAGCCGAGGCCCGCCGAGAGGTACTCGCGGATCTCGTCGCCGTCGAGCACCTCGACCTTGCGTCCCTCGGCGCGCAGCGTGTTCGCCAGCTCGTACGCGATGGTGGTCTTGCCGGCGGACGGCAGACCCGTGAGCCAGATCGTGGCTCCGGTCACTTGGTTCTCCAAAGTCCGTGGTTCGTTCATGGCGGTCAGCCGTGCAGTCCGCACTCGGTCTTGGCCCGGCCCGCCCAGCGTCCGGCGCGCGCGTCCTCGCCCTCCAGGAGGCGGCGGGTGCACGGGGCGCAGCCCACGGAGCCGTAGCCGTCCATGAGGAGCGGGTTCGTGAGCACGCCGTGCTCGGCGACGTAGGCGTCGACGTCGTCCTGCGTCCAGCGGGCGATCGGCGAGACCTTGACCTTCTGCCGCTTCTCGTCCCAGCCGACGACCGGGGTGTTCGCGCGGGTCGGGGACTCGTCGCGGCGCAGGCCCGTGGCCCACGCGGCGTATCCGGCGAGCCCTTCCTCGAGGGGCTTCACCTTGCGCATCGCGCAGCACAGGTCGGGGTCGCGGTCGTGCAGCCTCGGGCCGAACTCGGCGTCCTGCTCGGCGACCGTCTGCCGCGGGGTGAGCGTGATGACGTTGACGTCCATCACGGCCGCGACGGCGTCCCGGGTGCCGATCGTCTCCTCGAAGTGGTAGCCGGTGTCGAGGAAGACGACGTCCACACCCGGCATCGCGCGGGAGGCGAGGTGGGCGACGACCGCGTCCTCCATGGACGAGGTCACGCAGAACTTCTTGCCGAAGGTGTCCGTCGCCCACTGGAGGATCTCCAGCGGCGAGGCGTCCTCCAGGTCGCGCCCGGCCTGCTCGGCGAGCGCCTTCAACTCTTCCGTGTCCGTGGGGGCCTGAGTCGTCGTCATATCCGTTCCCCTCCACCGTCGTTGCGCTGAAGTCCCTTGGTCAGGAGCCCGCGGAACCGGAGCGTGAACGCTCGGTTGCAGGCCCCGCACTCCCAGGCGCCGTGCCCCTCCTCGCCGGGCCTGAGGTCCTCGTCGCCGCAGTAGGGGCAGAAGAACGGCGCGGCACGCTCACTCACGACAGGGCCTCCGCACTCGCGCGGGCCGCCCAGGTCGCGAAGCGTTCGCCGTCCTCGCGTTCGGCCTCGTAGTTCTTGAGGACGCGCTCGATGTAGTCGGGCAGTTCGGCCGAGGTGACCTTCAGGCCGCGGACCTTGCGGCCGAAGCCCGCGTCGAGGCCGAGGGCGCCGCCGAGGTGCACCTGGTAGCCCTCGACCTGGTTGCCGTCCTGGTCGAGGACGAGCTGGCCCTTGAGGCCGATGTCCGCGACCTGGATACGGGCGCAGGCGTTCGGGCAGCCGTTCAGGTTGATGGTGAGCGGCTCGTCGAACTCCGGGAGGCGGCGCTCCAGTTCGTCGATGAGCTGCGAGCCGCGCTGCTTCGTCTCGACGATGGCGAGCTTGCAGAACTCGATGCCGGTGCAGGCCATCGTGCCGCGCCGGAACGGCGAGGGCTTCACCTGGAAGTCGAGCGCCTCCAGGCCGGCGACGAGCGAGTCGACCTGGTCCTCGGCGACGTCAAGGATGATCATCTTCTGCTCGACGGTGGTGCGCAGCCGGTCCGAGCCGTGCTCCCCGGCCAGTTCGGCGATCTTCGTGAGCGTGGTGCCGTCGACCCGGCCGACGCGCGGCGCGAACCCGACGTAGAAGCGGCCGTCCCGCTGCCGGTGGACGCCGATGTGGTCGCGCCACTTCTGCGAGGGCTCCGCGGGCGCCGGGCCGTCGACCAGCTTCCGCTTGAGGTACTCGTCCTCCAGGATCTGGCGGAACTTCTCGATGCCCCAGTCGGCGACCAGGAACTTCAGGCGGGCCCTGTTGCGCAGCCGGCGGTAGCCGTAGTCGCGGAAGATGCCGACGACGCCGGCCCACACGTCGGCGACCTCGTCGAGCGGCACCCACGCGCCGACGCGCTGCGCCAGCTTCGGGTTGGTGGACAGGCCGCCGCCGACCCAGAGGTCGAAGCCGGGGCCGTGCTCGGGGTGCTCGACACCGACGAACGCCACGTCGTTGATCTCGTGGACCACATCCTGGACAGGGGAGCCCGAGACCGCGGTCTTGAACTTGCGCGGCAGGTTGGAGAACTCCTTGCTGCCGATGTACCGCTCGTGGATCTCGTCGACGGCGGGGGTGCCGTCGATGATCTCGTCGGCGGCGATCCCGGCCACCGGGGATCCGATGATCACTCGGGGGCAGTCGCCGCACGCCTCGGTCGTGGACAGGCCCACGGCCTCCAGCTTCTCCCAGATGGCGGGGACGTCCTCGATGCGGATCCAGTGCAGCTGGATGTTCTGCCGGTCGGTGATGTCGGCGGTGCCCCGGGCGTACTGCTCGGAGACCTCGCCGATGGCGCGCAGCTGGGCGACGGTCAGCCGGCCGCCGTCCACGCGCACGCGCAGCATGAAGTACTCGTCGTCCAGCTCCTCCGGCTCCAGGACGGCCGTCTTGCCGCCGTCGATGCCGGGCTTGCGCTGGGTGTAGAGCCCCCACCAGCGCATGCGTCCGCGCAGGTCCTGGGGGTCGATGGAGTCGAAACCGCGCTTGGAGTAGATCGTCTCAATACGTGTCCGTACATTGAGACCGTCGTCGTCCTTCTTGAACTGCTCGTTGCCGTTGAGCGGAGTGAAGTGACCCACGGCCCACTGGCCCTCGCCACGGTGACGGCTCACCTTGCGGCGGGGCGTGGCGGGGGTAGGCGTATCCGGGGTGGCAGCCATGGAGATGTGTCCTTCAGGCAGGCTTTGGGCGGCTCTGACCTGCACACTTCGCGCAGAGGGCGCGGCGGTGCGCAGTGGATCAGGTGTAACGAGGAATCGGCGGTGCTGGAGAGATCAGCGCGCCGGACAGATGGCGCTGGACATGCGGCCGAAGTCGACGTGACGTCGACTCACCAAGGCGGTTCCAGCTGTAGACATGACGAAAGCGTGTCACGGGACTTTGGGCCCGGTCCACCATCGTCCGCAATCTGGACGAGATCGTCTCGAATCGCGGACTACAGTGGTGTCGGTCACAGCGGTGAAAAGGGACTGAACGGGGCAGGTGGGGCGCTTCAGGCGGCCGGGAAGGTGTCCGCGGAGGTGGCCGGGAAGGCGCCGGGCCACGGGCCCGGAGTCGGAACGTCCGGCTCCTCCTCGGACGTCGTGCGGAACACCTTGAAGCCGCGCCGCTCGTAGTTCGCCATCGCGTGCTCGCCGTCCTTGCTGCACGTGTGCAGCCACACCCGCCGCGTCGGCTCCCGGTCGGGCCACCGCTCGGCCAGGTCCCAGGCCCGCGCGACGGCGTACGACAGCAGATGCCCGCCGATCCGGCGCCCGCGGAACGCCGGGATCAGGCCGAAGTAGACGACCTCCACCACACCGTCGTCCTGCGCGTCCAGCTCCACGTACCCGGCGGGCGTCCCCTTGTCGTACGCGACCCAGGTCTCGGCACCCGGACGCGACAGCTGCTCCTGCCACTGCGCGTAGCTCCAGCCGAGCCGGTCGATCCAGCGGATGTCGCCGCCCACGGACGCGTACAGGAACCGGCTGAACTCCGGCGAGGGCACCTCGGCGCGCACGATCCGGACGTCGTCGCCCTCCGGCGGGGTCGCGGGGCGCAGATCGGCGGGCGAGGTCTGCTCGAGCGACCACGTGGTGACGGTGATGGTGTTGCTGCTGCTCATGCGGCTCATCGGATCACGCCCGACGCGCTATGGCCAAGGCTGCCCGCAATGCGGGAAGATCCCGCAGCGCGCAACAGCGCCACCCCCCTCTGCGCCATCCGTACCAGCCCTACCGGAGGTTGTACCGATGTCACGTCGCTTCGCTCGTGGTGCTCTCGCCGCGGCCACCCTCACCGTCGCCCTCGCCACGCTCGCCGCACCCGCCCTCGCCGCGCCGGGATCCGCGCAGGCCAGGGTCTTCATGGTCAACCCGGTCCAGTCGTCCGGTGACCAGTCCCTCACCGACGCCAAGGACTCCGCCACGGCGGTCCCGAGCGCCCAGTACGCCACCGCCGCCCTGCGCAATCTCGACGGCAGCGGGGGTCTGTCCGGAAAGTGGGCCACCGTGAGATCCGAGACCGGCGCCGCCGCGAAGGTCGCGGACGCCGGGACGTACACCCGCCACGACGACCAGTTCGAGCAGGTCATGGCGTACTTCTGGGTCAACGAGGCGCAGGAGTACCTGCAGTCCCTCGGCTTCGGCACCGAACTGCCCGGCGCCAACGACCGCGCCCAGCCCGTCCGCATCAACCAGTGGGGCGCCGACAACTCCTTCTTCACCGACAAGAAGGCCGAGATCCGCTTCGGCAAGGGCGGCGTCGACGACGCGGAGGACGCCGAGGTCGTCGTCCACGAGTACGGGCACGCGGTGCACAACGCGCAGGTCCCCGGCTTCGGTACGTCCCTGGAAGCCGGCTCGATCGGCGAGGCGTTCGGCGACTACCTCGCGGTCGAGGTCGGCGCCGCGGCCGACGCCCGCTACGGCTGGCCGCGCAAGACGGACCTCGCCTGCGTCGCCGACTGGGACTCCGTCTCGTACACCTCGTCGACGCCGCACTGCCTGCGCCGCATCGACACCGACAAGACGTACGCGGACCGGGTGGGCGAGGTGCACGCCGACGGCGAAATCTGGTCCCGCGCCCTGTATGACATCCGCCGCGCCCTCGGCGCCCGCACCGCCGACCGCATCATCGTGAACGCCCAGTTCTCCTTCGCCCCCGACACCAGCTTCGAGGCGGCGGCGAAGTCGACGATCGCGACGGCGCGGCAGATGTACGGGGCCGGAGCGGAGTCCTCGGTCCGCAAGGCCTTCGCGGACCGAGGGATTCCGGGGGTGTGAGTCGCTCGGGCGGCCCCGGAGCACGAGGGTGTCGCCCGCTCGCCTACTCGAGGATGTCGTAGAGCTTGGTGACCTCGGGCAGGTCCAGACGGCCGTTGAAGCGGATGTAGTCGCCGTGCGTCCGGGTCTTGGCGAGATCGATTTCCTGGTTCTTGTACCGCTCGGGGAGTTTGCCCACCATCAAGGTCCGGGCTTCCGGGGCCTCGTTCACGTAGAGGCGCTCGCGCGTCACCTCGACGGTCTCGCCGGTGATGCTGTCGCGCCAGCGGACCTTCTCGGCCGCGGCGACCCGTTCGTCGAAGACACGGAACTGCTTCGTGTCGACATGCCCCTTCTTGATCTCAAGTCGCTGCGACCAGTAGACGCCCCTGCGCACCGCGGGCTGTGCGTGCGTGGTGAAGGCGCTGTACCAGATCGCGTCCGTGGCGGCCTCCCACGCGGTGCCCGTCCAGAACTCCACGTTCTCGCCGCGGCGGGGCGCGGCCAGCTCGCCCGACGGCAGGTCCTCCCAGATGCCCGCGGCGCTCTTGAGTCTCGCCTTCCCCTTGGCCATCAGGTCGTGCACCGCCCAGGCCCCCACGGCGCCTGCCGCGTCCAGGGCTGCGCTGATCTCCTTGTCCGTGAGGAGCAGATGCTGCACGAGATATCCGACGAAGGCTTCCTTGCGGCCCTTGTCGGCGAGTTCGACGCTCGTGTACTCGGTGACGCGGGAGGCGGCGTCGCGCGCCCAGCGCTCCATGAGCGTCACGACCTCCTCCAGGCTCTCGCGACCGAACTTCTTCGGGTCGATCTCCAGCTTCGCCAGGACGTCGACCAACGAGCCGCGCGCGGAGACGAGTTCGGCCAGTTCGTGCGCCGCGTCCTCCACGACCCCGATCAGACGCCGCAGCGCGTCGAGGGGGTGGGTCGGCGCGTGAGCGGGTGGCAGGGACAGACCCAGGTCGGTGACGGCCTTCGCCTTCGCCGCCAGCGAGTGCTCCAGGACGTCCGCCACCGTCACCAGGCCCGGAGCGACCTTGGGGAGCTCGCCGCCGCTCATCGCGCGGGCCCGAGCAGCGTCCGAAGGTCCTGCGCGTAGCCGTATCCGCGCACGGCGTACCGGGCGGCCGCGAGGCGCATCCCCACCAGCTCACCGAGGACGACGAGGCTGACGCCCTTCAGGGCCTCGCCGTACACGGTCAGCCGGAACTGGGCGACGGCGCCGAGCCGCGACAGGACTTCGGCTCCCTGCGCCGCGGCACCGCCCACCATCAGTCGGGAGACCAGCAGGCGCTCGGAGAGCGCCACTTGGGCGTACAGTTCGCCGATCTGGTGGGCCCCCACCACCAGGGCCGCGGCGGCGGCTCCCGCGGCCAGACCGCTCTCCACCAGGGCGAGCAGCGGCACCGCGCCCCACGGGAAGAGCAACAGCGCGGCGATCGACAGACCCGCCGCGACGATCTCCACGAACCGCCAGAACGTCCGCTTCGAGGCCGCCTCCGCCTCGTCCGCCTTCTTCCGCTCCAGGAGCGCGAGCCGGTAACGCGACGCCACGACGTACCCGAACGCGCCCTGCACGAGGCCCGGTTCGTCCAGCATCCGGTCCCACGTCTCCTCGTGGAGCAGCGGCAACCAGGCCGGGTCCTTCTCGACGCCGGCGGCGGCCGCGGTCAGCAGGCGCAGCTCCGGGGCAGGCGTGAAATCGTACGGTGTGGGGTCCTTGCCCACCCGCGTCGGGGCCGCGCCGGGGCCGATGACCCCCGGGGCGCGGGCGCCCAGGGTGTACTTGCGTGCGGCGGTCACCGACGTTGTCAGCAGGGCGAGGACCTGTGCGAGCCGGTGCTCGAACGTCTCCTGCGTCGTATCGATGTCGACCAGGCGGATCCCGAGCAGGCCGAGCGGACACTCCTTGGTGAACAGCGGGGCCTTCATCAGCCGGCCGGCCCGGCCCGCGTACGCCTCGACGCTCGCCCGGAGATCGTCCGCCTCCCTTCCCGCCGGATCCCGGACCACGTCGAGGTGCCGTTGGAAGGCGGCCACGGCCACGAACTCGCGGGCCACCTTGACGAGCTGGGCGTGCAGTCGGCCGCACAGCTCGTGATTGTCGACGCGGTGCACGACCACCGGGTCCGTGTTCAGGTCGTCTGCGCGCTGTCCGACCCGCTCGTAGGTGTCCGTGTGGAACCGGAGCTGCTTCTTGCCCCGGTCGAGCGCCTCGCCGCTCGCCTTCAGCGCCGCCCCGGCGAGTTCCGCGGCCCGGGTCTCCAGGTCGATGAGCGTGCGCTCGACGAGCAGACGCAGCAGATCGCGGGCCGTCGCGAAGAACGCACCGTCCGGGCCCTTCGCGGCGCCGCTCTTCAGCAGGTCCAAGAGGTTGTCGCGGATCTCCTCGACACCGGTCCAGCCGTCGGCGGCATACGCGAGGGCCAGCCGCCCGAACAGGCTTCCGTCCAGGCGGATCGCGGGGCTTCCGGGAAGCGTCACGACGGGGCGGCGGCCGCGTGCCGCGAGGTAGCTCGCCGCCAGGCGGCGGAACTCGGCGACCGCCTTCTCCTCCAGGTCGCGGAAGCCGGGCGAGCGCGGATCGGGTTCGGGGCCCACCATGGGCGGCCGCACCGGCACCCCCGGGTCGAGGACGATGTGCACGCTCACGCGTCGGTCTCCCCGGGTTCCCGCTCCGCACGCTCGGCCTTGAGATCCGGGAGCCGGTCCCCGCTGTGGTGCAGGTACACCAGCGTCGTGGGCACCACGAACGTCCACGGCTCCCCGTCGGGTTTGCCGCCGAGCCGGTCGTCGGTCTGCTCGCGCAGCTCATGGTGGAGCGGGACGAACAGCGGATCGCCGATGACCGGGGTCCTGCCGCCCCGCCACGGCTGGCGGCTCGCCAGGTAGCAGCACACGGCTCGGCGGTAGCCCGGTGTGACGGCCACGAGGACGCGGGCCATGCCCGCTCGGAGGAAGGCCGTGAAGTTCGGATCCGTGTCGTCCTGGCGATCCATCAGATCGAGCCAGCGCGGCTGTTCGGCCCAGAAGTACGGGTAGAAGAGGTACGAAAGGTGCTGCCACTCGAAGGCCTGCTCCAGGAACTGGACGAGCCTGCCCTTCTCCCGCGACGCCTTGAGATCGATGGCCGGCCAGTCGCTCTCCGCCTCCTCCTGTTTCGTCGCGTACCCGGCCGTGGTCGGCGGCACCGGCACCTTTGCCTTGGGATCGATCGTCTCGGTCACCTCGAAGCGCGTGGTGACGGGCTTCACCTTGCGGGTCGCGAGGGCGAGCGGCAGGGGCAGCACGTCGTCCGTGTCGTCGCTGTCGAACTCCTTGGTGATCAGGGTGAGGCAGTGCTTCTTGATCTCCTCGTCCATGACGGCCTTGTTGGCCGCGTCCGAGGTGCCCGCCAGCGCCTCGGCGACGGACGTCGCCTTCAACTCGGCGATCCTGTCGTGGTACTGGGCGAGCCTGCGCTCGTACTCCGCCTTGCGTGCCTCGTTGACGGCGGCCGTCTTCTTCTCCTCCGCCCGCTTCACCACGCGGTACACGTCGGCCTGCCACTTCAGGCGCCGTTCGTTCGTGAGCCGCAGGTGGAGGACCGCCGAGACCGTGTACCAGTGGATCTTCTCGGTGAAGGTCAGACGGAGCGTTGTCTCGTCGGAGGGGAGCACGAGGTCCTCGAACGGAGCTTCGCGCGAGGTGAAGGCCCAGATGTACGAGCCGGGGCGGGTGTCCTCCCAGACGAGCCGATCGGCGATCTCCACGACGACGCGGTTGTCCGGCTTCTGGTGCCAGAACTCGCCCTTGCCGAGGAAGTCCACCCGTTCCGCCCGATACCCCGCGATGCCGTCACCGCGGCATTCGTGGACCGCCACGTGGTCCAGCTCGTCGAGATCCTTCTCCTTGAAGAACCTTTCGTTGGTGACGAGTTGGCGCAGGGCCACGGTCTTCTGCTCGACCGGGACGGGATGATCCTCCAGGTCGTAGTCGGCCCGCAGCTTCTCGTACGCGGCCGCGTCGATCGCATGCTGCTCGTACGGAATGTGCGGCACCTCGTACTCGGGCAGCGGGGGCGGCTGAGGGACGGCGAGCTTCGCGTCGGCCGCCCTGACGCGGGACTGGGCCCAGTAGGCGGCGGGCTGCGGGATCAGGAACTCGAACATCAGGCGCTTGCCGTAGTTGAAGACCTGCGCCTTGTAGATCTTGTCGACCCAGCGGTACATGCCCGACACGTGCGCCTGGCCCTTCACGTTCGTGAAGACCTGGAGGTTGGTCTCCTCGGTCTCGAGGCGGCGGACGGTGCTGCGCTGCACGACGGTCTGCTCGGTGACCCGGCTGACCGCCTTGTCGATGACGTCGCGGGCGAAGTTCTGGGCGGTCTTCTTCGTGTCGTCGGAGGCGCGGTTGTAGGCGAAGCCCGCGCTGAGCGAGGCCACCACGGGGGTGCTCGAGTACGTGACGTTCGCGTTGGCGTTCACGCCGAGCGTGCTCTTGACCACCGCCTCCGCCTCGCTCTTCACCTCGTAGCGGGTGGTCGTCTGCACATCGCGGGTGGTCTCGTCGCCACTGGTCTGCGCGAACGAGAAGGTGTCCTCCGCGTGCTCGGTGCGCTTGTGCTGCCGTGTCTTCGTCTCGCCTTTCAGGACGTTGTGGATGTGCGAGATCTCGCCGGGGCGGTACGCGACGAGCCACTGCCTGACCACTTTCAGCTCGCCGATGCCCAGGGGACGGATCGGGTTGAAGGGGCGCCGATAGTAGAAGAGACAGCCGAAGAGGGGGTGGACGATCGGGTCCGCGAGGCGCCATCGCGCGAGGTCCTGCGCGTCCGCGATCAGCGGGAACCCGGCGGGGCCGCCCTTGAACGGCCAGCCGCGCAGGCCGGGACAGCGCTCCGCCAGGCAGGCGAGCAGCGCCTGTTCACCGGGCGTCGGCGTGCCCCGCATGCGGATGCCGGAGATCGTCGCGTCCACCGCGAGTGCCTCCAGGACGTGCAGTGCGCGCAGTCCGTCGATGAGAGGCTCCAGGTCCACGTCGACCGCCCGCCGCCACACGTACAGCAGATACAGCGCGTCGAACAGTTCGTGCTTGGCGCGGACGAATTCCGGGGTGTGGCCGCCGTCGGTGGTGAACACCGGGCGGGGGAGCGGGGCGCCGAGCAACTTCTGCAGCCGGGTGACGAGCGCGCCGATGTCCTTCACCGCGTCCAGCAGGTCGATGACGCGCGGCAGTTCACTGATCAGCGGGACCTGGGGAAGCAGCTCCAGCCGGTCGGGCAGCAGGTGGAACGTCGATCCGCGCTCGACGACGGTGTAGTCCTCCAGTCGCTCGAAGGGGAGCGGGAGCCGAGCGGGTCCGTGCGTCGAGTACCCGCCCTGCTCGCACGGCCCGGCGCACGGGACGGTCAGCGCCAGCGAGGCGTCGAGGAGCTCGGCGACCCGCACCGGCTCGGCGTCCTTCGCGGCTTCCGGCGCGGGGCACATCACCCGCTGGTGCACGAGCCTTCCGATCGCGGAGGTGCTGCCGGCCGTGTGCAGATCGCGCGGTACGCGGCGGACGGCACCGCCCTCCGCGACGTACAACTCGTCGTGGATGTACGCCTCTCCGAGCACCTGTGGATCGACCGTGTCCGGTGGGCGTACCACCATGAAGTCGAACACGGGCTCCTGATCGTCGCCCGCCATCGCTCAGCCTTCGGGGAGGGCGGGCGTGGAACGCGGCGGGGCCGGGTGGAGGCTGCGAAGGGCCGAGCCCCAGGTGTAGCAGCGGGTGATGAGGCTGGTCAGCTGTTCAGCGGAGCCGTCCTCCGTGTAGTCGATGACCGCGATCAGGGCCTCTGCGCCGCGTACTGCGGCCCGCTGCTGGTGACTGAACTGCTCGCGGGTGAGCGGTGCCCGGTCGCCGCGGAGCTGGGTGGTGATCTCCTCGACGAGTTTGTCGCCGTTGGCGTCGGGGGCGTACGGCCAGCCCTCGCCCGGTGGCGTCGAGACGCCGAAGACGGCGCACACGCCCGGACTGCGCAGAACGGGATAGGCCCGGTCCCGGGCGATCCCCGCCAGGGCCTGCCCCGCGCTCCACTCGAGTGAGTCGCCCGAGAGCCCTTGGAGGTAGTCGCGCAGTGGCCGGTGCTCGGTGCGGACCCGCTCGCGCAGCATCTCCTCCCCGGTGTCGAAGACCCGCTCGGCGTATGCGGCGGCCGCTGAGATCAGCGCGTCGCGCAGCCGCGGGAAATCGCCCTGGCCGTCGTCGCCGGAGTGCGCGGCGCGACCGAACAGGGGGAGATAGATCGCGTCGCGCTGTTCCTGCGACGGGATGCGCTCGTCGCTCCCGCAGCGCGTGTGCAGTTCGGCGAGTCGCGCGCCGAGCGGGGGTGCGCCGAGGTCGGTGTAGAGGTGGGGGCGGGCGAAGAAGTCGGCGGCGACCGCGCGGGCACAGCAGACCAGGCTGTCCAGTTCGAGGTAGAAGTACGCGGCGGCCGCGTACCGCGCGTCCTCGGTGATCTTTCCGAAGGTCGCCTCGTCGGCGATGCGGAAATGGGAATCCGCGGCGGTGTGCCGCGGCCTTCCCTTGGGGGCTGATGTGCCGGCCATGGTGGGGTGCCTCGCCTTCTGCCGAGCGGCCCTCGCTGCCGCATCACTCCGGCATAGCGCCGCCGGGACCCGGGAGGTAACCCGCCGATGGGGCACACGTCGGTCCCGCCCGGGCCCTTGACCCGGGAGCGCCCCGACCGCTAATGGCCGGGTCACCCAGCGGGCGGCCCCCTCTCAGTCGCCGTCCTCGGCGCGGCTGAGGCGGCCCGGCCACCAGGACTTCGGGCCGATGTCGCGGACCAGTGCCGGGACCAGGAGGGAGCGGACGACCAGGGTGTCCAGGAGGACGCCGAAGGCCACGATGAACGCGATCTGGACGAGGAAGGCGAGCGGGATCACGCCGAGGGCGGCGAACGTCGCGGCGAGGACGACGCCGGCCGACGTGATCACGCCGCCCGTCGCGACGAGCGCCCGCAGGATGCCGTCGCGGACCCCGTGCTCCAGGGACTCCTCGCGGGCCCGCGACATCAGGAAGATGTTGTAGTCGACGCCGAGCGCCACCAGGAACACGAAGCCGTACAGGGGGACGGACGCGTCGGTGCCGGTGAAGCCGAACACGTGCTGGAAGACCAGGGACGAAATGCCCAGGGTGGCCACGAAGTTGAGGGCCACCGTCGCCACCAGGAGCAGCGGCATCACCAGCGAGCGCAGCAGGCCGATCAGGATCACCAGGATGATCGCGAGGACCACCGGCACGATCAGCATGCGGTCGCGCTCGGCCGTGTTCTGGGTGTCGTACTGCTGCGCGGTGTACCCGCCGACGAGGGCGTCGGCGCCGTCGATCGCGTGCAGCGTCGTGCGCAGGTCGGCGACCGCCTCCTTGGCCGCGTCGCTGTCCGCCGGGTCCTTCAGCGTGACGTCGACACGGACCGTGCCGTCGACGACGCGGGCCGGACCGCCGCCGGGGCGGCCCTGTTCGCTCAGGACGGTCGCGCTCGCGACGCCGTCGACCTTCTCGGACCGTGAGACGACCTCGTCCGCGTGGTCGGCGTCGGCGATCACCACGGCCGGGTTGCCCGAGCCGCCGGGGAAGTGCTTCGCCAGGGTCTCCTGCGCGGAGACGGACGGCGCGTCGTTGACGAAGATCTCGTCGAGCGGCACGCCCTTCGACGTGAGGGTCGGCGCGAACGCCGCGCACACCAGCAGACCGGCGAGCGCGATGGCCCAGATCCGGCGCGGCGCCCGCTCCACGGCCCGCGCCACGCGCCGCCACAGGCCGTGCCCGGCGCCCGACCCGTCGTCGGCCCGCACCTTCGCGGGCCAGTACGCGGCGCCGCCGAGCAGCACCAGGGCGGCCGGCAGGAAGGTGAGCGTGCTCAGGACGGCGCAGGCGATGCCGATGGCGCCGACCGGGCCGAGCGCGCGGTTGTTGGTGAGGTCGCTGAGCAGCAGCGCCAGCAGGCCGAGCGCGACGGTCGCGGCGCTCGCCACGATCGCCCCGGTGGAGCGGCGCAGCGCAGCCCGCATCGCGGTGAACCGGTCGTCGCGGGTGGCCAGTTCCTCGCGGTAGCGGGCCGTGAGGAGGAGCGCGTAGTCGGTCGCGGCGCCGATGACGAGGATCGACAGGATGCCCTGCACCTGCCCGTCGACGCGGACGACGTCCTGGTCGGCGAGGGCGTAGACGACGGCGCAGGCGGCGCCGAGCGCGAGCACCGCCCCGATGATGATCACGAAGGGCAGCAGCACGCTGCGGTAGACGAGGATCAGGATCACCAGGACCGTCACCAGGGCCACCGAGAGCAGCAGCCCGTCGATCCCCGCGAACGCGTCGGACAGATCGGCCTGGCTCGCCGCCGGGCCCGCGACGTCGACCTTCGCGCCCGGCACCTTCTCGGCGGCGGTCCTGATGTCGTCGAGCGTCGGGGCCAGCTCGTCGCCCAGGTCGGGGCGGAGCTGCACCACGCCCTGCAAGGCCTCGCCGTCGTCGGACGGCAGGGCGGGCGACACCTCGCCGACGATGCCGGGATCGCCCTTGAGGGAGGCCAACGCGCGGGTCGCCGCGCCCTGTTGGCCCCTGCCCAGGTCGCCGCCGCCGTCGGCGGTCCACACGACCACCGCGGGAAGTGTCTCGTCCTCGCTGAAGGCGCGCTGGGCGTCGATCACACGGGTGGACTCGGCGCCCTGCGGCAGGAAGGCGGCCTGGTCGTTCGTGGCGACCTCGCCGAGCTTTCCCGCGTACGGGCCGAACGTGCCGCCGATCGCGAGCCAGCCGAAGAGCAGGACGATCGGCACGAGCCAGCGGGCGCGTCGGTGGGTGCGGGGCATGGTTCTCCCAAGGAAGGCGGCCGGAAAGCTCAATCAGAAAGTATCTCAATCATTGAGCTAAATGGATGGTGGCACACGTCGTTCCTTCGGCTCGCGCCGGGTCCTTGGATGCGGCCTACAGGTGTTGAGGGCAACGCCTAGGCGCGCGGGCTCTCCACCGCGCCCAGCTCCTCGTTGAGCGAGCCGAGGAACCGCACCACGACGTCCAGCTCCGCCGCGCTGAAGTCGCCGCGCACCCGGTCCGCGGCCTCCGCGAGCGGCCCGAAGTACCTGCGCGCCCGCGCCTGCGCCCCCGGCACGTACTGGAGGTGCACCACCCGCCGGTCCGCGCTCTCCCGCACCCGCCGCAGATGACCGGCGCGCTCGAGCCGGTCCACGCAGGCGCTCACCGCGCCGGACGTCAGGCCGAGGCGGCGCCGCAGCACGCTCGGGGTGACGGGTTCCGTGGCGTCCAGGACCACGGCGAGCGCCTGGACGTCCGTGGGGTGCAGGCCCTGCCCGGTCGCGAAGCCGTGCACGACGCGGGTCAGCTCGCTGTTCAGGCGGCGCAGCTCCACCGCGAGGTGCCGCAGGTCCGACGGCGTGGACGCGGCCCCTTCGTCGGTCTGCCCGGCCTGTCCACCCACGCCCACCACGACTTCTCTTCCACTTGATCCTGTACGGGGGTCCGCCAGCTTACTCGGGGCGCCTGTCCGGCCGCCGGATGACGTCGAGCGGCGCCCGACGCCACGGACTCCGCCGGTTCGCCGGGTCGAGCAGCGCCGCCACGTGCGCCTCCGCGACGTCCTGCGCGGGCAGCAGCGCCTCGGACGGAGTGCCCCGGACGCCCTCGCGCCAGACGCCGAGCCCGAGCAGGTAGTGCGCGCCGTACTCCTGCCACGTGTCGTACGTGCCCGCCACTCGCGGCACCACGTTCTTCAGGAGGTTCCAGGCGTCCGCCTCGGGGATCAGGCCCGCGGCGAAGCCGCACCGGACCATGTCCGCGTACAGGGCGATGTCCCACGCCAGCGGCTCGACGCCGAGCCGGGCGCGCGCCTGCCCCCGGAAGCCGGACCTCGCGAGCGCGCCGAGCCGCACGATCAGTTCGTCCCTGCTCCCGGTCTCCCACTGCTCGACGAGCCGCCGCCGCGCCTTGTCCTCGTCGACGCGCGTGAAGGGATGCAGCGTCGTCCGCGACGCGTCCCTCCCCACCCGCACGGGCGCGCTCAGCGACACCATCCACAACTGGTGCGGCGTGAGCGGCGTCCGGTACACGCGCCGCGTCCTCGGCTTGATCCATGTAAAGACCATGGGTGCGGACTGTAGCGAACACGTGAGCGTACGGGGGCGGCCGGCCGCGACCTCGTCAGCGCCGCGCCAACCGCACCGCCAACTCGAACGCGTTCCGGATGGATCCCGTGTTCGCGGCTCCCCGGCCGACCAGGTCGAACGCGGTGCCGTGCGCCGGCGTGCAGATCGGGATCGGCAGCCCGCCCGCGATGGTCACGCCTCCGTCGAAGCCCATCAGCTTCATCGCGATCTGGCCCTGGTCGTGGTACATCGTGAGCACCCCGTCGAACTCCCCGGCCCGCGCCTTCAGGAAGATCGTGTCGGAGGGGAAGGGGCCGTCGACGTCGAGCCCGGCGTCCCGCAGGCCGCGGACCGCGGGACCGATGATGTCCAGCTCGTGCCGGCCGAACGTACCGTTCTCACCCGCGTGCGGGTTCAGCGCGCACACCCCGATGCGCGGCGCTTCGACCCCCGCCCCGCGCAGCACCCGGTCGAGCAGCCGCCCCGCCGCCGTCACTCGCTCGTGCGTGATGCCGGCGGCGACGTCCGCGATGGACACGTGCGAGGTGACACGCGCGGTCCACAGGCCCGGCACCACGTTCAGCTCGGAGGTGAAGGAGTCGACGCCCAACACCTCCTCGAACCAGCGGAGTTCGTCGCTCTGCGTCATCCCGGCCCAGTGCAGCGACGACTTGTTGAGCGGCGCGAACAGCATCGCGCCGACCTCGCCCGCCCGCGCCAGGTCGAGCCCGGTCCTCAGGTGGCCGAGCGCCCAGCGCCCGCCCTCCGCCGTCGCGGCCTTCCGCTGGAAACCGCCCGCCGGGCGCTCCGGCGCGGGTCCGGGGTGCAGCAGCTCCCGCGCCCAGTCCAGGTCCACGCCCGCGTCCTCGCCGGCCGAGCGCAGCTCCTCCTCGTCGGCGAGCAGGACGAGGTCGGCCGACTCGCGGGTCCTCGGGTCGTCCAGGAGCCGGGCCACCAGCTCGGGCCCGATCCCGGCCGGATCGCCGAACGTGACGGCCACACGGGGGCGTTCAGAGGTGTGCGTGTTCATGAGGTCTTCTCCGGGGTCTTGGGTTCGGCGGCCGGCGCGGCGGCCTCGGGGGCGGTGCGGGTCCTGCGCAGCCGCCGCGCCACCGGCGGCCCCGCGACGAGCACGACGGCGAGCAGCAGGATGGAGACGGCGGCCGGGCTGTGCAGGATGAGCAGCGAGTCGTCGCCCGACAGCGCCGACGTCTGCACCAGCGATTTCTCGAACAGCGGGCCGATGACGAGGCCCAGGACGAGCGGCGCGACGGGGAAGTTGAGCCGCTTCATCGCGTAGCCGACCAGCCCGAAGAACAGCACGATCCAGATGCTGAACATGCTGTTCTTCACCGAGTACGCGCCGATCAGCGAGGTCACGATGATCAGCGGATACAGGAACGCGTAGCGCACGCGCAGGAGTTGGGCGAAGACGGGCGCGAGCGGCAGGTTGAGGATCAGGAGCAGCAGGTTGCCGATGAAGAAGGAGACCAGCAGGCCCCACACCAGCTCCGGCTGGTTCTCGAAGAGCAGCGGGCCGGGCTGGATGCCGTAGACGAGGAACGCGCCGAGGAGCACCGCCGTCGTCGCGCCGCCGGGGACGCCGAGGACGAGCGTCGGCACGAAGTTGGCGTTGGACGCGGAGTTGGTGGCCGCGTCCGGGGCGACGACGCCCTCGATGGCGCCCGTGCCGAGCTGCTTGCGGTTGCGGGAGAACCGCTTCTCCGCCCCGTACGCCATGAACGACGCGAGCGTTGTGCCCGCTCCGGGCAGGCAGCCGAGGAGGAAGCCGAGGACGGTGCCGCGCGCGGTCGGCGCAGCGGAGCGCTTCAGGTCCTCCTTGGTGAGGAGGAGGTCGCGGAAGCGGGCGCGGATCGGCTCGGCCATGCCGATGTGCAGCTGGTTGAGCAGCTCGCCGATCGCGAACAGGCCGATCATGACCTCGACGAACGGGATGCCGCCGAACAGATCGATCTGCCCGAACGTGTAGCGGGGCGTGCCGCTGCCGCCGTCCACGCCGACGCAGCCGATCAGCACCCCCGTGAGCCCCAGTGCCATGCCCAGCAGCAGATTGCGGCCAGAGAAGACGACGATCGTGCACAGGCCGAGGATCATCACGGCGAGCATCTCCGGCGGCCCGAAGTCCAGCGCCAGGTTCGCGAAGAACGGGGCGACCGCCATCAGCGCGACCAGCGACACCATCGCCGAGACGAACGCGCCGAGCGCCGAGATCGCGAGCGCGGGCCCGGCTCTGCCCGCCCGCGCCATGCGATAGCCGTCCAAGGTGCTGACCACCGAGGACGCCTCGCCGGGCGTCGCGATGAGGATCGCGGTGATCGTGGCCCCGAACTGGGCGCCGTGGTAGATCCCCGCCAGCATGATCAGCGCGGTGAGCGGCGAGAAGGTGAGCGTGACCGGGATGAGGATGGCCACGCCGGTCGCCGAGCCGAGGCCCGGCAGGATCCCGATGACGGTGCCGAGCAGCACGCCGACGAAGCACCACAGCACGTTCTCCGGGCTGAGCGCGGCACCGAATCCGGTGACGAGATGGTCGATCACAGCTGGCTCCAGACGGCGGGGTCGAAGAGACCGAACGGCAGCGGAATGCTGAGGATCGTGATGAACAGCAGGTAGGACACGGCGAACACGAGCGCCGCGACGAGCACACTGCGCGCGAGTGGTTGGCGCTCCACGACCGCCGTGAGGAACAGCGTCATCAGCGTCAGCGCGGGAAGCAGTCCGAGGAAGGGCACGAGCAGCGCGGTGACCACCATCGTCACCACGACCACGATCAGCTTCGTGCGCACCCGGTGCGCCTCGTCGGCGTCGGCCTCCGCCGCCCCCTCGACGTGCCCGTCGCCCTCCAGCACCGAGCCCGTACGCAGTTCCTGACGCACCAGCAGCAGCCCGAGGACGGCGAGCAGCAGGCCCGCCGTGCGCGGCATCACGCCCGCGCCGATCGTGCCGTCCTCAGGCTGGGTCCACGGGTAGGCGAAGGAGCCGGCGAAGAACAGGGCGCCGAGCGCGGTGAGCGCGCCGTACGCGACGAGGACGGGGCGGCGCGCCCGCGCAGGAGTCGGGGTGGTCACTTCAGGTCCTCCTTCACCTGGGCGTCGTACGTCTTGAGGTACGCGGCGAACGCCGGGCCGCTGCGGTGCGCGGGCGTGAGCATGTCCGCCTTCAGGTACTCGCGGTACGCCTTCGACTTCATGGCCCGGTCGAGCGCCCTGATCCAGTACCTGCGCTGTACGTCGTCGATCCCGGCGGGCGCGAACACCCCGCGCCACAAGGTGACTTCGGCGTCGAGGCCCTGTTCCTTCGCGGTCGGTACCTTGCCGAGCACGGGGTCGTCGTAGCGCTTCGCCGTCATGGTGCACAGCGCCTTCATGTCGCCGCTCTGCAGGTACGGCTTGGCGGAGGAGGCGCTGGAGGGCGCGATGTCGATCTGCTTGCCGAGCAGTCCGGTGAGCACCTCGCCGGTCGAGCCGTAGGGCACGACCCCGAACTTCCCGCCCTGCTTCTTGAACTTGCCGATCACCAGCGCGTCCGCGCCGGTCTTTCCGCTGGACCCGGTGACGACGCGCTTCTCGCGCGCGGCCCTCACCACGTCCGGGCAGGTCTTGTACGGGGAGTCCTTGCGGGCGACGACGATCCGGGAGTCCTCCGCGAACATCATCAGCGGCGTGAACGACTTGTACGTGAACGGCACGTCGTAGACGAGCGGGAGCGTGTTGAGGGCGCCCTCCGCGACGAGCAGCGCGTTGCCGTTCCCGTTCTCGGCGAGGAAGCCGGCCCAGCCGACGGCGCCCGAACCGCCTTCCTTGTTCTCGACGTTGACGTGGTAGCCGCCGTCGAGCTCGTTGAGGCCCTGGGCCATCACGCGCGCGGAGCGGTCGCTGCCGCCGCCGGGCGCGAACGCGACGAGGGCGGAGACCGAACCCCGCGGATGCCAGTCCTTCGGCACTTCGGGGGTGGCGTTGAGCAAGGTGCACGAGGTGAGTGCGGTGACCAGGGCCGTGACTCCGGCGAGCCGGCGCGCCGCACGCAGTGGTGACGTCATCGTCGACCTTCCTGCGGATCCGAGATCCTATGGGATATGGCCGTGACCGTAGGTGCGCCGGACGAGCCGTGACAAGAGGCGTGCGCGAATTGCCCCCGCCGGGCCGGAAGTTGATGTTCCGTGGTTACGCGTCGTCGAGCGAGCGCCGCTGGACGCCTTCGAGGTGCGTGCGCATGGCCCGCGCCGGCGCCTCGGGGTCGCCCGACTCGAAGGCCGCGAGGATCGCCGTGTGCTCGGCGATGGCCTGGTCGATGTCGAACGTGCCGTGGTCCACGGTCTGCCGCATCCGGTGCACGTGAGCGCTCAGGGACTCGGCCATCTGCGCCATGAACCGGTTCTGCGCCGCCTGGATGATCAGCAGGTGGAAGGCCCAGTCGGCCGCGAAGTACTCGCGCAGATCGGAGTTGTCGGTCGTGGTCGCGTCGCCGCCGCGCAGCTTGCGCACCCGGTGCGCGGCCAGCACGTGCCGGGCGTGCGCGGCCTGCAGCTCCGGCACCAGGTCGTCGGCGTGCGCCACGGCCCGCTCCACCGCGCCGAGCTCCAGCATGATGCGGGCGTCGAAGAGTTCGGTGACCTGCTCCGGGGAGAGCGGCGGCGCCACCTTGTAGCCCTTGAGCGCGACCCGGTTGACCAGGCCCGTGTGCTCCATCTGAACGAGGGCCTCGCGCACCGGAGTCGGGGAGACGCCCAGCTCACGGGCGAGCGAGTCGATGCCGAGCGAGGAGCCGGGCGGCGTCGAGCCGTCGAGCAGCTTCTCCAGGATCGCGTCGTAGACCCCGTCGCGCAGCGCGCGGCGTGCCACGAGGGGCGAGGTGGGGCTCTGCGGGTGCGTGCTCTTCGGGCTCATTTCGCCGTCCAGGTTATCCGAGGGGGAGGTGCGGACAGTCTGTCGCGGACCGAATAGATCCTATAGGGTCTACGATTCATCAGGGATTGCCAGCGTGAGTTCTCAGCGTGGATCGCCCGGCCGACGAGGGAGTCGCCCATGCCCCGCAGCACCACCAAGTCCGCACCCACCGCCCGTGACTGGCCCATCGGGGCCGCCCTCCTCCAGTTCCCCGACGCCCACGACGCGCCCGCCGAGCAGTGGAGCGCGGTGCTCGGAGAGGTGGCGGGGGAGGGCTTCGACCACGTCGACCTCACCGACAGCTGGGTGCGCCCCGGCGACCTCGACGCCGACCGCAGGGCCGAACTGGCCCGTGTGCTCAAGGAGTCGGGCCTCGGCGCCACCGCGATCTCCGCGGTCCGCCGCAGCGTGATCGACCCCGACGAGGACGCGGCCCGCGCCCACCTCGCGTACCTGCTGCGCACCATCGACGCGGCGGCCGACCTCGGCACCGGCGTCGTATCGGTGGGCCTGCACCGGGAGTTGACCCAGACCCAGCAGGAAGCCCTGTGGTTCTGGCACGAGCAGGGCGCCACCGACCCGGTCGGCGACTTCCCCACCTGGGAGCGCGCGGTCACCCGGCTGCGCGCACTCGGCGAGCGCGCCGCGGAGCACGGCATCCGCCTCTCCCTCGAAATGTACGAGGACACCTACCTCGGCACCGCGGACAGCGCGGTCAGCCTCGTCACCGACATCGGACTCCCGAACGTCGGCCTCAACCCCGACATCGGCAACCTCATACGCCTGCACCGTCCCGTCGAGGACTGGCGCACGATGCTGGAGAAGACGCTTCCGCACACCAACTACTGGCACATCAAGAACTACTACCGCGACCACGACCTGGCGACCGGCGCCTACTTCACGCACCCGGCACCCTGCGAGGGCGGCCTCATCAACTACCGCGACGCCCTCGCCATGGCCCTCGACCACGGCTTCGACGGCCCGATCTGCGTCGAGCACTACGGCGGCGACGGGCTCGGCGTCACCGCCGCCAACCGCGACTACCTGCGGCGCGTCCTGCGCGCCCGCCTCGGGGAGTGATCCGGATGGCACCGCTGACCAACGACGCCCGCCGCTTCGCCCGCGAGGCCATCGGCGGTTTCGCCGCCGCGCACGCCGACCTCGTACGCCCCGTGCACGGCGGCGTCGTCCGCGCCTCCGCCACCCCGCCGGGACAGGTCGCCGTCGTGCTCGGCGGCGGCAGCGGCCACTACCCGGCGTTCGCCGGCTGGGTCGGACCCGGCTTCGCGCACGGCGCCGCCTGCGGCGAGATCTTCGCGTCCCCGTCCGCCGGGCAGATCGCGTCCGTGGCACGCGCGGCGGAGAACGGCGGGGGAGTCCTCTTCGGCTTCGGCAACTACGCGGGCGACGTCCTGCACTTCGGCCAGGCCGCGCAACGCCTGCGCGCCGAGGGCGTCGACGCCCGCGTCCTCACCGTCACCGACGACCTCGCCTCGCACCCCGACCCCTCCCAACGCCGTGGCATAGCAGGCGATCTGACCGTCTTCAAGATCATGTGCGCGGCGGCGGAACGCGGCGCGCGGATCGACGAGGTCGAGGAGATCGGCCGCCGCGCCAACGCCGCCACCCGCACCCTCGGATACGCCTTCGACGGCTGCACCCTCCCCGGCGCGCCCCGCCCCCTCTTCTCCGTGGCTCCCGGCCGGATGGCCCTCGGCCTCGGCATCCACGGCGAACCGGGCCTCGACGAGGCCGAGTTGACCGACGCCGACACCATCGCCGACCGGCTCCTCGACGGCGTGCTGAAGGAGGCCCCCGACGGGGCGCGGCGCGCCGCCGTCCTGCTCAACGGGCTCGGCGCCACCAAGTACGAGGAGCTGTTCGTCGTCTACCGCAGGATCGCGGAGCGGCTCGCCGCCGCCGGGATCGAGGCGGTCGCCCCCGAGGTCGGCGAGCACGTCACCAGCCTCGACATGGCGGGCCTCTCCCTGACTCTCACCTTCTTCGAGGAGGACGACGAACTCGCGGAACTGTGGCGGGCCCCCGCCCTCGCCCCCGCGTTCCGGCGCGGCCACATCGCGCCGCGCCCCGACCGCACCGACGACCTCACCGAGACCGCCACCACACGGCCGCCGGCCCCCGACCCCGGCAGCCCCGCCTCCCGCCGCGCCGCCGCCCGCGCGGCCGACGCCCTGCGCACCGTCCGCGCCACCGTCGCCGCGCACGAGGAACGGCTCGGCGCCCTCGACGCGGTCGGTGGCGACGGCGACCACGGCATCGGCATGCGGCGCGGCGCCGACGCCGCCTGCGAGGCCGCGGACCGGGCGCTCGCCGCGGGCGCCGGAGTCGGCACCCTCCTGGTCCGTGCGGGCGAGGCCTGGTCGGACGGGGCGGGCGGCACATCGGGCGCGCTGTGGGGCGCCGCCCTCACGGCGGCCGGCACCGTCACGGGCGACCGCGACCCGGTGACGTACGCACAACTGGTGCGCGCCGTACGGGAGTCCGTCGACGCGATCGTGCGGCTCGGCGGCGCACGGCCCGGCGACAAGACCCTCGTCGACGCCGCCGTCCCCTTCGCCGAACGCCTCCCGCACGACGGATGGGCCGCGGCGGCCGCCGCCGCGACCCGCGCAGCGGACGACACCGCGCGCACCACGGCCCGCCTCGGCCGCGCCCGCACCCACGGCGAGCGCACCCTCGGCACCCCCGATCCGGGAGCCGTCTCCTTCGCCCTGATCGTCACGGCACTCACCCCGCAGGAGGACGCATGAGCACGATGCGCGTGGTCGTCGGCTGCGACAGCGCAGGACTCGACTACAAGGAGGCCCTCAAGGCCGACCTCGAGAACAACCCGGAGGTCTCCGAGGTCGTCGACGCGGGCATCACGCCCGGCGGCGAGGACACCGCCTACCCGCACGTCGCCGTCGACGCCGCGCGCCTCGTCGCCGAGGGCCGCGCCGACCGCGCCCTGCTCGTCTGCGGCACCGGACTCGGCGTCGCCATCGCCGCGAACAAGGTGCCCGGCATCCGCGCCGTCACCGCCCACGACTCCTTCTCCGTGGAACGCGCCGTGCTCTCCAACGACGCCCAGGTGCTCTGCCTCGGCCAGCGCGTCATCGGCCTCGAACTCGCCCGCAGGCTCGCCCGGGAGTGGCTCACCTACACTTTCGACCCGCACTCCGCATCGGCCGCGAAGGTCGCTGCCATCAGCACGTACGAACAGGTGGAGAGCGCATGACCCGCTGGATCGGGACCAGCTTCAAGATGACCAAGACCCGTTCCGAGGCCGCGCGCCACGCGGCCCGGGTGCGGGCCGCCGTCGGGGACGGGATCGACGGCGTGCAGCCCTTCCTGATCCCCTCGGCGACCGCCGTCAGCCTCGTCGCCGACACTCTCGGCCCCCGCTCGCCCGTCCTGACCGGCGTGCAGAACGCCCACTGGGAGGACGAGGGCGCCTGGACCGGGGAGATCTCGGTGCCGCAGGCCGCCGACGCGGGCGCCCGGCTCGTCGAGATCGGGCACTCGGAGCGGCGCGCCCACTTCGCGGAGACCGACGAGACGGTCCGTCTCAAGACGGCCGCCGCGCTCCGCCACGGCCTCACCCCGCTCGTCTGCGTCGGCGAGAGCGCCGAGGCCAGGGACGCGGGCCGGGGCGCCGCCGTCGTACGCGCCCAGGCCGAGGCCGCACTCGAAGGCCAGTCGGACCCGGGCGCCGTCCTGCTCGCCTACGAACCGGTGTGGGCGATCGGCGCCCAGGGCCGCCCGCCGCGCCCCGAGGAGATCGCCCCCGCCCTCGCGGCGCTCGCCGAACTCCCCGTCAAGGCCGTCCTGTACGGCGGCTCCGTCGACCTCGGCAACGCGCCGTGGCTGCTCGAACTCCCCGGCGTCGACGGCCTGTTCGTGGGGCGCGCGGCCTGGGACGTCGACGCGTACATCAAGCTCCTGGAACTCGCCGGGTGACGCTCAGGGCCGCTCGCCGGATTCCCGCGCCGCGACCACCGTCGCGGCCAGCGAGTGCGGGAGCAGGTCCCGCGGGTCATCGGGCAGCCGGACCGTGACCTCCGCGTCGTCCGCGAACCGGTACGGGCGGTGGGCCAGCAGCGGGCCCAGGTAGCGGCGGATCCGGGACATCTCGGCGCGCACCGTCACCGTCCGCGCCCGGTCGCCGAAGAGGTCGTCGGCCAGTTCGGACGCGCTGCGCCCCGACGCGTGCAGGGCCAGCACGTACAGCAGTTCGGCGTGGCGGGGGCTCAGCTCGTGGCTCCAGGAGGCCGCGGGCCCCGCCACCTCGAGGGACCAGCGGCGCGGCCTGCTCACGTCGAGGGAGATCCGGGTCGCCTCCAGCCGGCCGGGCTCCTCGTCGACCATCAGGAGCCAGCCGCCCGGCAGCGGCGTCACCCGGCACGTGCCGAGCGCCGGCACCCAGCTGCTGCCCTCCGCCAGCGACTTGGGCAGCGCCACCCGGTCGAGCGGCGGCATCCCGGTGACCGCGGCCGTCCAGCCGAACCCGTCGACCGCGAGCGCCCGCCCCGTCATCCGGGCAAGGACGGGGGAGGCGACCGAGCGCAGCCGCTCCAGGCCCGACTGCAACTGCTCGCGCAGCCGCGCCTCGGCGAGCTGCGCCACCGAGTGCACCCACGAGAGGGTCGCCGGATGCATCGTGTCCATCGGCCCGCTGATGTCGACGACGCCGAGGAGCCGCCCGTCGCGCGGGTCCGTCACCGGGGCGCCCGTGCAGATCCACGGGTGCTGCGACTGCACGAAGTGCTCGGCGGAGAACACCTGCACGGGGCGGCGGGCCACCAGCGGGGTGCCTATCCCGTTCGTCCCGACGACGTCCTCCGCCCAGTGCGCGCCCAGTTCGAAGCCGAGCCGGTCCGCCATCCGCAGCACACCCGAGTGCCCCTCGCGCCACAGGATCCGGCCGTCGGCGTCGCTGATCACCATGATGTGCTGCGCCGCGTCGGCCACCGTCACCAGTGCCTCGCGCAGCATCGGGAGCAGCGGAAGCAGCGGGGACGCCTGCCGCCGCTCCTCCAGCTCCTCCGCGCTCAACAGCCCCACGCGGACGTCGTGGTCCGGGTCGACGCCGCCCCGCAGCATCCGCTGCCAGGAGTCGCCGATCACCGGGCGCGGCCGCACCTGCGGCCGCAGCCCCGAGAGCGTCGCGTCACGCACCCCCTTGAGCAGGCGGGACGAGTGCGCCACGTCCATGGCGGACAACCGTGCGAGGTCGATCGTCGAATCCTTGTTCATGCGGGGAACCTCGGTTTGGGGAGATGCGCCCATCCTGCCCTGAGAACCCCGGCAAGGGTGGTCCTTCCCGAGGAACGTTGCAACCCCCTGCAACCCTGGTGAACAACCGTGCGGGGTTTGAAACTGGGACCAACGCCGCCGATGCGGTGTTCGAGCTCCTCAAGGGGGCCTGATGAGCGGGGATGGTGCCGTGTCGGCGCAGCACCATCCCCGCGTCATCGTCCCCTGAGGGGCTCACAGCTCAGGACGCGCCCGCTCCACCAGCGCCGCCAGGTCGAGCGTGTGCGGCAGCGTCCCGAACGCCGCGCCCCTGTCGCCGCCGAACCGCGCCGCGCAGAACGCGTCCGACACATCGGCGGGCGCGTACCGCGCGAGCAGCGAGCCCTGGAGCACCAGCGCGATCCGCTCCACAAGACGCCGCGCCCGCGCCTCGATGCCGTCCAGGTCGCCGAGTTCGGTCAGCACGTCCTTCACCGCCGCGTCGAGCCGGTGGTCCGCCCCGCGCGACCTGCCCACCTCCACGAGGAACGCGTCGAGCGCGCCCGGCTCCCGCTGCAACGCCCGCAGCACGTCCAGGGCCTGCACGTTCCCCGCGCCCTCCCAGATCGAGTTCAGCGGCGACTCGCGCAGCAGCCGCGGCATCCCGGACTCCTCCACGTAACCGTTGCCGCCCAGGCACTCCAGCGCCTCCGCCACCAGCGGCGCGGCGCGCTTGGTCACCCAGTACTTGGCCGCGGGCACCGCGATCCGCAGGAACGCCCGCTCCTGCTCGCCACCGTCCTCGTACGCCGCCGCGAGCCGCAGCGCGAGCGTCGTCGCGGCCTCCGACTCCAGCGCCAGATCCGCCAGTACGTTGGTCATCAGCGGCTGGTCGATCAACTTCGCGCCGAACGCCTCGCGGTGCGCGCAGTGGTGCGTCGCCTGCGCCACCGCCTGCCGCATCAGGGCCGCCGAGCCGAGCACGCAGTCGAGCCGGGTCGCCGCCACCATCTCGATGATGGTGCGCACCCCGCGCCCCTCGTCGCCGACCCGGCGCCCCCACGTCCCGTCGAACTCGACCTCCGCCGACGCGTTCGACCGGTTGCCCAGCTTGTCCTTGAGGCGCTGGAGCGCGAACGCGTTCCGGGTGCCGTCCGGCAGCACCCGCGGCACGAGGAAACACGTGAGACCGGCCTCCGCCCGCGCGAGCACCAGGAAGCCGTCCGACATCGGCGCGCTGCAGAACCACTTGTGTCCGGTGAGCGCGTACGCGCCCTCGTCGGCCAGCGGTACGGCCCGCGTCGTATTGGCCCGTACGTCGCTGCCGCCCTGCTTCTCCGTCATCGCCATGCCGAAGAGCGCCCCGGCCTTCTCGGCGGCGGGGCGCAGCCCGGAGTCGTACACCGTCGACGTGAGCCGCGGCTCCCACTCGGCCGCGAGCTCCGGCTCGGCGCGCAGCGCGGGCACCGCCGCGTGCGTCATCGACAGCGGGCACAGATGACCCGCCTCCACCTGCGACCACACCAGGAACGCGGCGGCGCGCCGCAGATGGCCGCCCGGCCGGGTCCACGCGGAGGTGAGCCCCGACGACACACCCTTGCCGAGCAGCCGGTGCCACGAGGGATGGAACTCCACCTCGTCGATCCGGTGGCCGTAGCGGTCGTGGGTGCGCAGGCGCGGCGGATTCTCGTTCGCGAGCCGGCCCCACTCCTGTGCCTGGGCGGAGCCCGCGGTGCGGCCGAGCAGCGAGAGGTCGGCCTCGGCCTCCTCGCGCAGTTCGGGGGCGAGATGCCTGCGCAGCCCCTCGGTCAGCGCCCGGTCCGACGAGAAGACGTCGTACCCGGAGAGCGGCGGGACCTGATTGGTGACGGTATGCGTGCTGCCTGCCATGTTCGCGAACCTACCCGCGCCGCCCCAAAGCCCACCACAGGCCGGGCCTGAGGTCGGACGCGGCCGGTGCCGACGGATAACGTTGGGGCGTGCAGCCAGCAAGTGAATCCCCCGAACCGCCGTCCGGCCGCCTCCACCGGGTGCGCGTCCTGTACCACAACGTCTCGAAACGGAAGACGGCCTGGCTGCTCCTGAAGGACACCGTCAACTCCTGCATGGAGTACCGCATCCTCGGCCTCGCCGCCGAGGCCGCCTTCTTCACCCTGCTGTCCGTGCCGCCGCTGCTGCTGTCCCTGGTGGGGCTGCTCGCCTACGTCGACACCTGGACCGGCGCGGACACCATCGCCGGCGTCCGCGACAACATCCTGGAGGCCTCCCGCACGGTCCTCACCGACCAGGGCGTCAAGGAGATCGCCGAACCGATTCTGGACGACGTCATCAAGGGCGGCAGGCCCGACGTCATCTCCATCGGCTTCCTGCTCTCGCTCTGGTCCGGCTCGCGCGCCGTGTCGACGTTCGTGGACACGGTGACCGTGATGTACGGACTCGACGGCGTACGCGGCATCGTGAAGACGCGCCTGCTCGCGTTCCTGCTCTTCCTGGTGGGACTGGTCGTCGGAGCGATCGCGCTGCCGCTGATGATCGCGGGCCCGGACGCGGTGATCGGCCTCGTGCCCTGGTCGCAGACGCTCGTCCAGATCCTGTACTGGCCGGTGGTCCTCGTGCTGTCCATCGCGTTCCTGACGACGCTGTACCACGTGTCCGTGCCGGTGCGCTCGCCGTGGATCGAGGACGTGCCCGGCGCCCTCGTGTCGCTCGCGATGTGGATCCCCGGCAGCTTCCTGCTGCGGCTCTACCTCACCAACACCATCGAGGGCCCCACCATCTACGGCTCGCTCGCCGCGCCGGTCGCCGTGCTGCTGTGGATCGGCGTCTCGGCGTTCGCGGTGCTCGTCGGCGCCGCCGTGAACGCGGCGATCGACCGGGTGTGGCCGTCCGTCGCCACCGGCGCGGCGCGCGCCGCGAACGAACGGCTCCGCGCGGCGGCCGCCGCCGAGCAGGCCGCGGGCTCCCTCGACCCGGACTTCCTCGACGACGACCCCGACGACCCGGACGAGGGCGACGACCCCGGCATGCCGTCGGAGTTCCCCGAGCGCTGGTCCAAGTTCCTGCCCCCGGAGGACGTCACCTCCCGGCTGCGCACGCACGCCCGCAAGAACGGCGACGGCACCACCGGCACAGGCGAGGAAGAGGACTGACCCGGGTCCGGCGGCCGGCTACTTCCACGCGCCGGCCGCCGCCTCCCGCTCAGCGAACTCCCGGAAGGGGCGCGGGCCGCGCCCCAGCACCCGCTCCACGTCCCCGGCCGTCGCCGCGTTCCGCCCGTCGAGCAGCGTCCCGAACAGCTCCACCAGGAACGCCACTTCCTCCGCCGGCACCCCGAGACCGGCGAGCACCGCCCCGTACTCCCGCACCGGCACCGGCACATAGCGCTTCTGAGTCCCGGTGGCCGCCGCGACCTCCGCGAGCGCCGCGCCCCACGTCAGCGGCTCCGGCCCGGTCAGCTCCAGCACCTCGCCCACGTACCGGTCCGTCGGCTCGGCCAGCACCGCCACCGCCACGTCGGCGATGTCACGGACGTCGACGAACGGCTCGCGCAGCCCGGCGGGCGCCGCGAACGCCAACTCCCCGCCCCGCACCTGCTCCGCGAGCGGCCCCTCGCTGAAGTTCTGCTGGAACCACGCGCACCGCAGCACCGTCCAGTCGGCCCCCGACGCGCGCACCGCCGCCTCCGCGGGCAGCGCCTGGTCCTCGCCGCGCGCCGACAGGAGCACGATCCGGCGCACCCCGAGCTCCACCGCCCGCCGCGCCAGCGCCCCCACGTCCCGCGCCGTGCCCGGCGCGCCGATGTCCACCGGGTGCGCGAGATACGCCCCGTCGGCGCCGCGCAGCGCGGCGTCCCACGTCCCCCGGTCGTCCCAGTCGAACCGCACCGCGCCCGACCGGGACGCCGCCCTGACGTCGAGACCGGCGGCGCGCGCCGCGTCGGCGACCGCGCGCCCCGTACGACCGGTCGCCCCGGTCACCAGCACCGTCCCTGTGTTCCGCTCCGTCTGTGTCATGCCTCCACTCCACCGCCGCGCGCCGCCCGCCGACATCGCCGAGCCGCTCACCGCCATACGCGTCCGTCTACGCTGCCCCCATGGACGTACTCGCAGGGCTCCTGGACGGGCCGAGGGCGCGCGGGGCCTTCATGATCCGGGCCTGCTTCGAGCCGCCGTGGTCCGTGCGGATCGCCGACGAGGCACCCCTCAGCGTCATGATCATGGCGGCGGGCGACGCGTGGATCCTGCCGGAGGACACGGGGGACAAGCCCCGGCACATCCGCCCCGGCGACCTCGCGATCGCCCGCGGCCCCGCCCCGTACGTCTGCTGCGACGACCCGGCCACCGCGCCGCGCGCCGAGATCGGCCCGGGGCAGGTGTGCCGCCCGCTCGGCGCCGCGCACGTCGGCCGCTACCGGGACCTCGGCGTACGGGAGTGGGGCGAGTCGCCGGACGCCCCGGCGCGGATGCTGATCGGCACCTACCAGCTGCGCGGCGAGCTGACGGCACGCCTTCTCGACGCGCTGCCGCCGCTGCTCGTGCTGCCCACCGAGGTGTGGCGCTGCCCGCTCACCCCGCTGCTCGCCGAGGAGATCGGCAGGGAGGGGCCTGGCCAGGACGTCGTCCTCGACCGGCTCCTCGACCTGCTGCTCATCACGTCCCTGCGCGCCTGGTTCTCCCGCCCTGAGGCCGACGCGCCCGCCTGGTACCGGGCGCTCGGCGACCCCGTCGTCGGCCGGGCGCTGCGGCTGATCCAGGACGCGCCCGCGCACCCCTGGACCGTCCTCGAACTCGCCGAGCGGGCCGGGGTCTCGCGGGCCGCGCTGGCCCGCCGCTTCACCGAACTCGTCGGCGAGCCCCCGATGACGTATCTGACCGGCTGGCGGCTCGCGCTCGCCGCCGATCTGCTGCGCGAGGGGGAGGCCACGGTCGCGGCGATCGCCCGGCGCGTCGGCTACGGCAGCGCGTTCGCCCTGTCCACCGCGTTCAAGCGGGAGTACGGGGTGAGCCCGCAGGAGTACCGGAAATGAGCGGCGCGTACGAGGAACGGGCGGCGCGGGTACCCGGGGCGACGGTGTGGACCAGGACCGTCGCGGACGCCACCGACGCGGCGGCACTTGTGCTGCCCGACGGCTGCATGGACCTGATCTGGAGCGAGGGCCGGCTGTTCGTCGCGGGCCCCGACACCCGGGCCCATCCCGGCGGCGCGGGCGAGGACCGCCGGTACGCGGGCATCCGCTTCGCCCCGGGCACCGCGCCCGGCTACCTCGGCGTCCCCGCGCACGAACTGCGGGACACCCGCGCCGAGCTGGCCGACCTGTGGTCGGGCGCCGAGGCGCGGCGGCTGACCGAGCGGATCGACGCCGCGGCGGACCCGGCCGCCGCTCTGGAGGCCCTGGCCGCGCGACTCGCGGGCGCCGCGGGCCCGCCCGACCCGCTGCTCGGCCACGTGGCGCGGGCGCTCGGCGCGGGCCGCACCGTCACCGAGGTCGCCGCCGAGACCGGGCTCGGCGCCCGCACCCTGCACCGCCGCTCGCTCGCCGCGTTCGGCTACGGCCCCAAGACCCTCGCCCGCGTGCTGCGTCTGCAACGCGCCCTGGCGCTGGCCCGCGCCGCCGTCCCGTTCGCGGAGGCCGCGGCCCGCGCCGGATACACCGACCAGGCCCATCTGGCGCGCGACGTCAGGGACCTGACCGGCAGCACGCTCGGCCGGCTGCTGCTCAGGTGAGGGGCGCGAACAGGTCCACCTGATTGCCGTCCGGGTCGAGCACCACGGCGTACCGCTGCCCCCACGGTGCGTCCCACGGCTTCGCCTCGCCATGGTGCCCGGCCCCCGTCAGGTCCTCGTACGTCGCGTCGACCCCCGCGGCGTCCCCGCAGTGGAAGGCGAGCCCGATCCGGCCGCGCCCGCGCTCGCCCGCTTCCGGTACCGGATCGAACATCAAGCGGATGCCGCCCGCCAACTCCGCTTCCACGTGGGGGAGTTGCTCGGCGCCGTCCGGGAAGGTGAGGCCGAGGCGGCGGTAGAAGGCGAGCGTCGCGGTCAGATCGCTGGTGGCGACGCCGATGGCGTCCATGTGGATACGGATCTCGTTCATGCGGCCCACCGTAGGCAGCGCCACCGTGACCGGTCTTGTACGAAACGGACACCGCCCGTCTCCTTGTGCGCGGGCCGAAATCGCCGTACACGACGGACATGACCGAAACCGAGACGCTATTGGCGGCCGCGGAGCCCGCGAGCCCGGTCACGCTGGAAGCCGACTACGACCCGGCGCCGTCACGCTGGCTGTGGCTCGTCAAGTGGCTCCTCGCGCTGCCGCACTTCCTCGTGCTGGCCCTGCTGTTCGTCGGCTTCGCCGTCGGCACCGTGATCGCCTGGTTCGCGATCCTCATCACCGCGCGCTACCCGCGCGCCCTCTTCGACTTCAACCTCGGTGTGCTGCGCTGGAGTTGGCGCGTCACCTACTACTCGTACGGAACGCTCGGCACCGACCGCTACCCGCCCTTCACGCTCGGCCCGGCGCCCGACTACCCGGCCCGCCTCGACGTCGCCCGCCCCGAACGGCTCTCGCGCGGGCTCGTCCTCGTCAAGGGCTGGCTGCTCGTGCTGCCCCAACTGCTCCTCGTGTCCCTGCTCGTGGGCGGCTCCAGCACGGCGGGCGGCGTCGTCGGACTCCTCACCTTCTACGCCGCCGTGGCCCTGCTCTTCACGGGCGGCTACCCGCGCGGCATGTACGACCTCAACATCGGCCTGCACCGCTGGGCGGCGCGCGTGACCGCGTACGCGGCGCTGATGACCGACACGTACCCGCCGTTCCGCCTCGACCAGGGCGAACGCGAACCGCTCGGCTAGCGCTCCAGCGCCGTCGCGATGCCGGCCACCGCGCCGGGGCCCACCCGGCAGCAGCCGCCGACGAGGCGGGCGCCCGCGTCGCGCCAGCCGGTCACCTGCTCCGGTGCGAACGTGGAGCGGCCCGCCCAGGCCCGCGCGCCCGCGTCCCACTCCTCGCCGCTGTTCGGATAGACGACCACCGGCTTGCCCGTGACGCGGGCCGCGATCCGCACCGCGGGCTCGACGTCGGCGGGAGCGCAGCAGTTGACGCCGACCGCCACGACCTCGTCGGCCTCGGAGGCCACCGCGAACGCCTCCTCCAGCGGCTGCCCGGCCCGGGTGGACGCCCCGTCCACGCTGTACGAGAGCCAGGCGGGGACGCCGAGCCCGCGCACCGCCCGCACCAGGGCCCGCGCCTCGTCCGCGTCCGGCACGGTCTCCAGGGCGAACGCGTCGGGCGCCGCACCCGCGAGCACCTCCAGGCGCGGCCGGTGGAACGCGTACAGCTCCGCCTCGCCCAGCCCGTACCTGCCCCGGTACTCGGACCCGTC
Organism: Streptomyces sp. SDT5-1; assembly: GCF_052245995.1. Lineage (NCBI taxonomy): Bacteria > Bacillati > Actinomycetota > Actinomycetes > Kitasatosporales > Streptomycetaceae > Streptomyces > Streptomyces sp. SDT5-1. Next base: position 6,419,329 of record NZ_CM125963.1, read on the forward strand.
GGCGAGCATCGCCCCGTACGGTCCTACGGAGGCCGCCACCCACAGCGGCCGGTCGAAGCCACCGGCCGCCCGGCGCGCCAACTCGACGCTGGAGGCGATGAGTTCACCGGCCTCCTCGCGCCCGATGCCGCGCCGCGCGAAGCCCTCGAACGTGGCCTGGTAGCTCGCCGTGATCGCGACGTCGGCGCCCGCCGCGTAGTACGCGCGGTGCGCCGCGACGATCGCCTCCGGCTCCTCCGCGAGCAGCCGCGCCGACCACAGCTCGTCGCTCAGGTCGTGCCCGGCGGCCTCCAGCTGGTTGGAGAGGCCGCCGTCGAGCACGAGCACCCCGTCGGCGAGGGCGCGGAGGAAGGAGTCGCTGGTCATGACGTCGACGCTAACCGACCGGCGGCCCCGGCGTGCGGCCTACCGCACCGTCAGCACGAGCTTGCCCTGCACCCGCCCCGTGTCGCCCTCCGCGTGCGCCTTCGCGGCCTCGGCCAGCGGATACGTACCGGACACGTGCACCTTCAGCTTCCCGGAGCCGACGAGGTCCAGGATCGCGCGCATCCCCGCCTGGTCGTGCTCGACGAGCATCTCGGTGGCCCGCACGCCCAGCTCGGCGGCGCGCGCGGCGGTGTCGGCGAAGTCCCCCGGCAGCAGCGACACCAGGATGCCGCCCGGCTTCAGCACCTCCAGGGCGCGCAGCCGGTCCTGGCCGCCGAGCGTGTCGAGGACGACGTCGATGTCCCCGGTCTCGGCCACGACGTCGGCGGTCCGGTAGTCGATCACCTCGTCGGCGCCGAGGCCCCGCACGAAGTCGTGCTTGGCGGCCGACGCCGTCCCGATCACGTACGCGCCGCGCGCCTTCGCGATCTGCACCGCCACGTGCCCCACGCCGCCGGCCGCGGCCTGCACGAGCACCCGCTGCCCCGGCCGGACGTCGGCGATGTCGACGAGCGCCTGCCAGGCCGTGAGACCGACCAGCGGCAGCGCGCCCGCCTCCACATGCCCGAGCTCCGCGGGCTTGGGCACGAACGCGCGGGCGGGCCCGGCCACGTACTCGGCGTGCGAACCGGCCCCGTACGGGTACGGCAGCATGCCCAACACCTCGTCGCCCGGCTTGAACAGGGCGACGCCGAGACCGACCGCCTCGACGACGCCCGACACGTCCCAGCCGAGCACGAACGGCGGCTCACCGAGGAAGAGGCCCATGGAGCGGTGCTTGTAGTCCGTGGGGTTGAGGCCCGCCGCGTGCACGGCGACCACGATCTGCCCGATGCCGGGCTTCGGCCGCGGCGCCTCGACCTCGCGCAGCACGTCGGGGCCGCCGAGGGTGTCCTGGTTGATGGTCTTCATGGTGGTGGTGTCGTCACTCATGTGATCAAGCCTGCGGCACCGCTCCCGCCGCGGCAATGGCAAGATGGCCATCCGGCGATAGGATCGTGCCATGACGTCCCTCGGCCCCATGAGTCCCGCGAGCGCCGCCCCGGCAGGCCCGCCGCACCGCGTCGTCGTGCTCGCGCTCGACGGCGTCTACCCCTTCGAGCTCGGCATCCCCAAGCGCGTCTTCGGCTCGGCCGGCGGCGTCTACGAGGTCCTGACCTGCGCCGCGACGGAGCAGCGCACGGTCCGCACGGACGCCGACTTCACCATCACCGTCGCGCACGGACCCGAGGCCCTGGAGCGCGCCGACACCGTGATCGTCCCGCCGTACGACATGTCCCGCGTCGGCGAGCCGCTGCCCGAGGCCGAGCGGGCCGCGCTCGCCCGCATCAGGCCCGGCGCCCGCATCGTCTCCATCTGCACCGGCGCCTTCACGCTCGCCGCCGCCGGGATGCTCGACGGGCGGCGCGCCACCACGCACTGGGCGCTCGCCGACCGCTTCCGCCGGATGTTCCCGCACGTCGCCCTCGACCCGGACGTGCTGTTCGTCGAGGACGGGCCCGTGCTGACCTCGGCGGGCGCCGCATCCGGCGTCGACGCCTGCCTGCACGTGGTGCGCTCCGACCACGGCGCCGCGCTCGCCAACTGGGTCGCCAAGTGCTGCGTCGTCCCGCCGTGGCGCGAGGGCGGCCAGGCCCAGTACATCGAGCAGCCGGTGCCCGAGGAGGGCGACAGCGGCACCGCGCCGGCCCGCGCCTGGGCCCTGGAGCACCTCGACCGGCCGCTCGCCCTGCGCGAATGGGCCGCGCACGCCCGGATGAGCCCGCGCACCTTCGCCCGCCGCTTCCAGGAGGAGACCGGTACGAGCCCGGGGCGCTGGCTGATCCGCCAGCGCGTGCACCGGGCCCGCCACCTCCTGGAGTCCACCGACCTGTCGGTCGACCGGATCGCGGCGGAGGTCGGCTTCGCCACCGGAACGTCGCTGCGCCAGCACCTGCACGCCACGATCGGCGTCACCCCGCAGGCGTACCGCCGCACGTTCCGCGCGAACCCGGTGCCGACCTCCTGATCGGCGGGTCAGGCGTCCGCGGGCCACTCCCAGCGCTCCAGGTCCCGCAGCCACACCCGCGCGTTGCTGTCGGAGGGCGCGCGCCAGTCGCCGCGCGGCGAGAGCGAGCCGCCGGCCGACACCTTCGGCCCGTTCGGCATCGCGGACCGCTTGAACTGGGCGAACTGGAAGAAGCGGCGGCAGAAGTACTCCAGCCAGTGCCTGATCTCCGCCAGCGTGTACGCCGTGCGCTCCGACTCCGGGAAGCCGGGCGGCCACGCGCCCGCGTCCACGTCCCGCCAGGCGTGCCAGGCCAGGAACGCGATCTTCGAGGGCCGGAAACCGCGCCGCAGCACGTGGTACAGCGTGAAGTCGTGCAGCGCGTACGGGCCGATCTTGTCCTCGGTCGACTGCAGCTCCTCGCCGGGCACCAGCTCGGGGCTGATCTCCGTGTCGAGGATCGCCGTGAGGATCCGCCCCGCGTCGTCGCCGAACTGGTCGCTGCTCACGACCCAGCGGATCAGGTGCTGGATCAGTGTCTTCGGCACGCCGCCGTTGACGTTGTAGTGGCTCATCTGGTCGCCGACGCCGTACGTGCACCAGCCGAGCGCCAGCTCGGACAGGTCGCCGGTGCCGAGCACGATGCCGCCGCGCTGGTTGGCGAGCCGGAACAGGTAGTCGGTGCGCAGTCCCGCCTGGACGTTCTCGAAGGTGACGTCGTAGACCGGCTCGCCCTGGCCGAACGGGTGGCCCATCTCCTTGAGCATCAGCTCGGCGGTGCCGGTGATGTCGAGCTCGGCCGCCGTGACACCGAGGGCGTTCATCAGCGCGTGCGCGTTGGACTTGGTGTGGTCGCCGGTCGCGAAGCCCGGCATCGTGAACGCCAGGATGTCGGTGCGGGGCCGGTCCATCCGGTCCATCGCGCGGGCCGCGACGATCAGCGCGTGCGTGGAGTCGAGGCCGCCGGAGACACCGATGACGACCTTCGGGTTCCCGATCGCGCCGAGCCGCTGCACAAGGCCCGACACCTGGATGTTGTACGCCTCGTAGCAGTCCTGGGCGAGCCGCTCCGCGTCCGCCGGGACGAACGGGAAGCGCTCCACGCGCCGCTTGAGCCCGAGGTCGCTGCTGGTGGGCGGGTCGAGGCGGAACTCGACGCGCCGGAAGTCGCCGGTGCGGGCGGCGTGCGTGCGCCGGTTGTCGTCGAACGTGCCCATCCGCTGGCGCTCCTGGCGCAGCAGGTCGAGGTCGATGTCGGCGACGGCGTGCTGGTCGCCGAGCGGGAAGCGCTCCGTCTCGGCGAGCAGGTTCCCGTTCTCGTAGATCATCGTCTGGCCGTCCCACGAGAGATCCGTGGTGGACTCTCCCGCACCGGCCGCCGCGTACACGTACGCCGCGAGGCAGCGCGCCGACGCCGAGCGGCACAGCAGCTTGCGGTCCTCGGCGCGGCCCACGGTGATGGGGCTGCCGGACAGGTTGAGGAGGACGGTCGCGCCCGCGAGTGCGGCCTCCGCGCTCGGCGGCACCGGCACCCACATGTCCTCGCACACCTCGGCGTGCACGACGAGCCCCGGCACGTCCTCGGCGGCGAACAGCAGGTCCGTGCCGAAGGGGACGTCGGCGCCGCCGATCCGGATCGTGCCGCCGCGCTCGTCGTCGCCCGCCGCGATCTGCCGCTTCTCGTAGAACTCGCGGTACGTCGGCAGGTACGACTTGGGTGCCACGCCGAGGATCCGGCCGCGGTGCACCACGACCGCGCAGTTGTAGATGCGGTTGCGGTGCCGCAGCGGCGCGCCGACCACGAGCACCGGCAGCAGGTCGGCGGAGCCCGCGACGATGTCGGCGACCGCCTCCTCCACGTCGTCGAGGACCGGGTCCTGGAGGAGCAGGTCCTCGATGGAGTAGCCGCACAGGCCCATTTCGGGGAAGAGCGCGACGGCGACTCCGTCCTCGGCGCAGCGGCGGCCCTGGCGCAGGACGGCCTCCGCGTTGGTGCGCGGGTCGGCGATGGCGGCGTGGCCGGTGCACGCGGCGACCCGCGCGAAACCGTGACTGTAGATCGACCGGAAGTTCACCCGCCCATGATGTCAACCGGGCCGGGGGCGTGCGCGGCGGGGCCCGTGCGCGCGAAGACGAACGTGAACTCCGCGGGCTCCGGCGTCAGGCGGTACCGCGGGAGCACGCCGGGGCCGCAGGACTGGGAGCCGATGCCCTGCTGGGCGTGGTCGAGGTGGAGCCACAGCGTGCCGCCCGGCATCAGGTCCGTGCGGTGCCGGGCCGCGTCGAGCTCCTCCGTCGTCCAGCGCCGCGCGGTGAGGGAGTACACGGGCTCGCCCTCGACGCGCAGCCCGCCGAGCTCGGCCCAGCGGACGTCGGCCCGCGCCCCGTTCTCCTGCGGCCGTACGTACGGGGTGTGCAGGGCCGCCACGTCCGTCTCCCACAGGCCGAGCCGCGCCGCCTCGCGCGTGTCCGGGTACGCCTCGCCCGGCCCCGCGCCGAACCAGCGCACACCCACGTCCCCGACGGGCAGCCCGAGCAGGACGCCGAGCCGGGGCAGCGGCAGCCGCCAGTCGCCCTCCGGCACGACGGACACCGTGAGCCGCAGTCGCCGCTCGTCGGCCGTCCACCGGTAGTCGGCGCGCAGCCCGATGTCACGGGCGGCCGGAGCCACCCGCGTCCGCACGGTCAGCGCGTCGTCGCTCCGCTCGACGCCGTCCACGCGGTGCCGCATGCGGTGCAGGCCGAACTCCCGCCAGCGCGGGCCGAGCCGCTCGTCGGGCTGCCAGCTCGCGCCGTCGTCGTTGTCCGTGGGCGCGCGCCACACGTCGAGCCGGGGCGCGGCGGCGAGCTCCAGACCGCCGATGGCGCGCAGGGCGCCGGTGCGGGCGTCGAAGGTGCCGGGGCCGAGCGTGAGCACACCGTCGGCGACGGCGGGGCGGGCGCCGACCGGTGTGTCCCGGGCGGCCGTCGCGGCGGCCGGGGCGCTCTGGCCCCACGCCACCTCGTGCCCGGCTTCCATGGCGCGGACGGTCCAGTAGCCGTCGCGGCGCCCCGGATCGGGGAGCTTCACGTCGGCGGACCCGCCGGGCGTGAGCGGCGGAACGGTCAGCGTGCCGCGCTCGACGGCCTCGCCCTCCACCTCGTACGTCCAGTCGAAGGCGAGGTGGGACAGATCGCGGAAGTCGTAGCGGTTGGTGACACGGGCCGCGCCCGAGCCGCCGTCGACGGCGATCCGCACGGGCTCGATCACCTTCTTGAACTCGACGAGCCCCGGCGACGGCGTCCGGTCGGGGAACAGCAGCCCGTCGCAGACGAAGTTCCCGTCGTGCAGCTCCTCGCCGAAGTCGCCGCCGTACGCGTACCCGTACCGCTCGTCGGCGATGCCGTGGTCGATCCACTCCCAGACGAACGCGCCCTGGAGCCGGTCGTACGTCTCGAACAGCCGCTGGTAGTCGGCGAGTCCACCGGGCCCGTTGCCCATGGCGTGCGCGTACTCGCACTGGATGAACGGAAGACCGCGCCGCCGCTCGGGGCCGCCGTCGAGGCCGCGCCCGATCCGCTCGACCTCGGCGTGGTCGGCGTACATCCGCGAATAGACGTCGGTGTCACGGCAGTTGATGTCGCCCTCGTAGTGCACGAGGCGCTCGGGGTCGCGGGCGTGGATCCACTCGGCCATGGCGGTGAGGCCGCGCCCGGTGCCCGCCTCGTTGCCGAGCGACCACAGCACGACGGACGGGTGGTTCTTGTCGCGCTCGACCATGCGGGCGGCGCGGTCGAGCAGCGCGGGCGTCCAGCGCTCGTCGTCGACCGGGTTGTCGCGCCAGCCCTGTTCGCAGAAGCCGTGGGTCTCCAGGTCGCACTCGTCGATCACCCACAGCCCGTACGCGTCGCAGAGGGCGAGGAAGGCGGGGTGCGGCGGGTAGTGGGAGGTGCGGACGGCGTTGATGTTGTGGGCCTTCATCAGCTCGACGTCGCGGCGCATGGTGTCGAGGTCGAGAGCGCGGCCGCGCTCGGGGTGCCACTCGTGCCGGTTGACGCCCTTGAACAGGATCGGCGTCCCGTTGACCTTGATCAGCCCGTCGGCGAGCTCCACGGTCCTGAACCCGATGCGCAGCGGCACCCGCTCACCGGCCGTCGCCAGCTCCCCGTCGTACAGGCGCGGCGTCTCGGCGGTCCACGGCTCGACGGCGACGGTCACGGACTCCCCGGTGGCCACGTCCACGCCCAGTTCGGGCACGGTGACCCGCCCGGCCACGTCGCTGTCGACGCGGAGTGTGCCGAGGCCGCTGGTGTGGTCGTACGAGGCGTGCGTGAAGAAGTCACCGACGCCGCCCACCGGCCGGTGCAGCAGGGTGACGTCGCGGAAGATGCCGGGCAGCCACCACTGGTCCTGGTCCTCCAGGTACGAGCCCGCGGACCACTGGTGCACGCGCACGGCCAGCACGTTCCCCGTGGGCGCCAGGAGGTGGCCGACCTCGAACTCGTGGGGCAGCCGGCTCCCCTTGAACTCGCCGAGCTCGGTCCCGTTCAGCCACACCCTGGCGCAGGACTCGACCCCGTCGAAGCGGACCACGGCGGAGCCGTCGCCCGGCCAGTCGCCGGGCAGATCGAAGACGCGCAGGTGATCGCCGGTCGGGTTCTCGTCGGGGACGTGGGGCGGGTCGACGGGGAAGGGGTAGAGCACGTTCGTGTAGGCGGGCGCGCCGTGCCCCTGCAGCACCCAGTGCCCGGGAACGGCCACCTCGCCCCAGCCGCCGGAGTCGTACGCCGGGTCGGCGAAGGTGTCGTCGTGCGCGTCGGCCCGCTCGGCCGACCGGAACCGCCAACTGCCGTTGAGCGACAGGGACTTCGCGGAGGATTCGGCGTACCAGGCGCGGGGCGGGAGCGCGCCGTGGCCGGGGGAGGGGTCGGACACGTAGGCGAGGGACATGGGCCTCCTTGGTGATCAGGTCCTGCGGAGGGCGGGTGGGCAGGAACCCACGAAGCCTTCGAGCGCGAACGTCGCCGCGCCGAGGCTCACGGGGTCCGTCGGAACGGGCGAAAGTACGATCTCGGTCGCGGCGAACGAGCCGGCGAGCGCGTGCCGCCCCACGGCCGCCCGCACCTCGTCGAGCAGGGGCCCGCCCAGCGCCCCCGCCACCCAACTGCTGAGCACGACCACCTCAGGGTTGAGCAGATTGACCAAGTCGGCGACGGCCGGCCCGAGGTACCGCGCGGTCTCCCGCACGACGTCGAGCGCCTCCGCCGAGCCCTCGGAGGCCGCCCGCCCGATCGCCGCGATCGTGGCGGTCTGGTCGTCGGGACTGAGCAGCGCCGACCCGGGATGCAGCTCCCGCAGGCTCCGCATGATGCCCGGCGCCCCGACGTACGCCTCGACGCACCCCCGGTCACCGCAATGGCACGGCCGCCCGTCGAGCACGAGCGTGGTGTGGCCCCACTCGCCGGCGCCGTTGGTGACACCCCGGTGCAGCGCCCCGCCGAGCGCGAGCCCCGCGCCGACGCCGGTGCCGAGGTTGACGACGACCGCGTCGTCCCGCCCGCGCGCCGCGCCGAACCACAGCTCGGCGACGGTGGAGGCGCGCAGCGGATTGTCCACGTACAGCGGTACGTCGAGGTGTGCGGCGAGAAGTGCGCGCAGCGGCACCGCCTGCCGCCACCCCCAGTTCGGTGCGTAGACGCTGATGCCGCCCTCGCGGTCGACGAGCCCCGGCATGCAGACCCCGGCGCCGAGCACGGGCCCGCCGGTGTTCGTGTCGAGCACCGCGCGGACGGCGTCGGCGATCACGGCGGCGACGTGCTCGGGCGCGTGCGCGCCGGGCCGCAGCTCGCGGTCGGCGCGGGCGACGGACCGCAGGTTCAGGTCGAACAGCTCGGCGTGCACATACGTCTCCGCGACGTCCACGCCGACGAGCGCGCCGCGCCCCGCGTCGACGGAGACGAGGCCGCGGGGCCGCCCGCCCGCCGAGTCCACGAAGCCGCCCGTGACCAGGATCCCGAGGTCGAGCAGTTCCCCGACGAGCGTGGCGACGGTCGCCGAGCTGAGCCCTGTCGCGGCGGCGAGCTCCTGCCGGGAGACGGCGGGCCCGGCGAGGCAGTGGCGCAGCACCTCGTACCGGTTGGCCGTCCGGATGTCGCGGGACGTGCGCTTCATGCCGTCAGGCTAGGAGCGGTCCGAGGACTTCGACAAGGGGTTGGAGAAAGGGCTTTCAAAAGGGTCCGTCAGGCCCCGCGCGCCAGCGTCTCCCGCACGAACGCGTTGCTGAACTTCCCCTCCGGGTCGAGCCGTTCGGCCAGCGCCACGAAGTCCGCCGCGTGCGGATACCGCTCGGCGATCCGCGCCGGAGGCGTCGTGAAGACCTTGCCCCAGTGCGGCCTCGGCGCGAACTCCCGCAGCCGGTCCTCGACCAGCGAGACGACCGGGAGCACACGGGCGGTGTCCGCCACCCACGTGAAGTGGAAGGCGACCGTGTCCCGCCCGTACGCCGGGCTCAGCCACTGCGTGTCGGCGGCGACCGTGCGCACCTCGCAGACCTGGACCACAGGGGCGAGGCGGTCCCGCACCGCGTCGAGGGCGGCGAGCGCGGCCACGGCGTGCTCGCGCGGCAGCAGATACTCCGACTGGAGCTCGTCACCGCTGCTCGGCGTGAACCCGGCCCGGAAGTGCGGCAGCCGCTCGTGCCAGGGGCCCGGCGCCCCGAACTGCTCCGTGCAGTGCACGGCGTCCATGCCCGGCACCGGATGCCGCGCCTCCTCGGCGGGCTCGGCCCACGGGAACCGCACCGGCTCCGGCACCCGCTGCTTCACCCACACCTGGTCGAAGCGCGGCCCGCCCCACCCGGTGAACAGGCTCACGCTGTACGCCGCCGACGACACGGCGTCGAAGTCGAGCCCCTCGAAGGGCAGTTCACGGAACACGTGCTGCGCCACGTCGAAGGAGGGCTCCGCGTCGAGCGTCAGCGACAGCACGACACCGAGCGCGCCGAGCGACACCACGGCCCCCTCGAAACCGGCGTCGCCGCGCGCGAGCGTGACCAGCTCCCCGTCCCCGGTCAGCAGCTCCACGGCCCGCACGGACTCCGCGAGCGAGCGGTTCCCGTTGCCCGAGCCGTGCGTGCCCGTGGCCACCGAACCGGCCACGGAGATGTGCGGAAGCGACGCCATGTTCGGCAGCGCGAGACCGTGCGCGTGCAGCTCCGCCGCCAGCTCGGCGTAGCGGACGCCGCCGCCGACCCGGACGGTGCGCGCCGCGGTGTCGACGTCGATCCGGTGCGGCAGGTCCACGAGCGAGACGAGCGCGCCGCCCCGCTCGGCGTCCACGTCGGCGATCCGGTTGAACGAGTGGCCGCTGCCGAGCACCCGTATGTGCCCGCTCTCGGCGACGACCGCCCGCAGTGCGTCGAGACCGGCCGGCCGGTGCAGCCGGTCGGCGGAGAAGGTGATGTTGCGAGCCCAGTTGGTGATGGCAGCCACGGCAGGCCCTTTCTTAGGGATCGGATCGCCGAGCATTTGACCACGGCCACCTGGTGAACTCCGCCCGGCCCCACGGGAGTACCGTGCCTGCGCATGACGTACACCGACCTGCCCCGCACCCTGCCGCGGACCGAGCGGACCACGCACCGTCGACTGCGCGAGCAGGGCAGCACCGACCGCGCCGACCTGGAGGCGATCCTGGACGCCGGTTTCGTGTGCCACCTCGGCGTGGTCGTCGACGGCGCCCCCGTCGTCGTACCGACCGTGTACGGGCGCGACGAGCGGTGGCTGTACGTGCACGGGTCCGTCGCGAGCCGCAGCCTGGCCGCCGACCCGGACGCGGCGATCTGCGTCACGGTGACCCACGTCGACGGACTCGTTCTCGCCCGCTCCGTCTTCGAGCACGGGGTGAACTACCGCAGCGCCATGGTGCACGGCGTGCCGCGCCGGATCACCGACGAGGACGAGAAGTACGAGGGTCTGCGCCGCCTCACCGAGCACGCGACGCCGGGCCAGTGGACGTACGCGCGCCGTCCCAACCGCAAGGAGCTGGCCGCGACCACCCTCCTCGCGCTCTCCCTGGAGGAGGCCTCCGTCAAGATCCGCTCCGGCGCGCCCGACGACGGCGATTCGCCCGACGCCGCCCTCGGCCTGTGGGCCGGCACCCTTTCGCTGAGCGCCCGCTGGGGCGCCCCCACCGCCGATCCGCTGCTGCCCACGGGCATCACCGCGCCCGCCCACATCGTCGCCCGAGCGGGGACCCGGCAAGGCTGACCAGCGGCCAAGGCGTACCGTGAGGAGTCGAACCGTAGAACAGCAGAAGGTCGAGGAGTAACGGGATGCAGAGCCGCACGGCGCTGGTAGAGGACCTGATGGAGCGCTTCCCGCACGTTCCGAAGGAAGCGGTCTTCAAGGAGGACCTGCTGCGCGGCGGCGTGGCCTTCGACGCGTCCGCGCTCAGCGACAACGAGGACGGCGAGGTCAAGCCGAAGTCGTACTTCATCTTCTCCTTCGACCACGGCACGCTCCCCGAGCTGGGCGAGGCCGCGCTGCGCCGCCCGCCCGAGGAGATCGTCCTCACGGGCGGCCCCTACGAGCTGCGCCGCACGGTCGTCTCGGTCCGCGTGAACCCGAACTCGCCGTACCGCGTCGCGGCCAACGAGGACGGCATGCTCGGCCTCTACCTCGACGGCAAGCGGATCTCCGACGTGGGCGTGCCGCCGATGCCGGAGTACTACCGGCACAAGCTCTCCAACGGGAAGTCGGTCATGGAGGTGGCCCCGACGATCCAGTGGGGCTACCTGATCTACCTGACGGCGTTCCGCGTCTGCCAGTACTTCGGCGCCAAGGAGGAGTGCCAGTACTGCGACATCAACCACAACTGGCGCCAGCACAAGGCGGCGGGCCGCCCGTACACGGGCGTGAAGGACGTCGACGAGGTGCTCGAGGCCCTCGACATCATCAACCAGTACGACACCGCGAAGGCCTCCACCGCGTACACCCTCACCGGCGGCGCCATCACGTCGAAGGTCCAGGGCCTCGACGAGGCGGACTTCTACGGCCGGTACGCCAAGGCCATCGAGGAGCACTTCCCGGGCCGCTGGATCGGCAAGGTCGTCGCCCAGGCGCTGCCCAAGGACGACGTGCAGCGCTTCAAGGACTACGGCGTCCAGATCTACCACCCGAACTTCGAGGTGTGGGACGAGTACCTGTTCAAGATGTACTGCCCCGGCAAGGAGCGCTACGTCGGCCGCGACGAGTGGCACAAGCGGATCCTGGAGTCGCGCGACGTCTTCGGCGCGCGCAACGTGATCCCGAACTTCGTGGCGGGCGTCGAGATGGCCGAGCCGTTCGGCTTCAAGACGGTCGACGAGGCCATCGCCTCCACCACCGAGGGCCTGAACTTCTTCATGTCGAACGGCATCACGCCGCGCTTCACCACGTGGTGCCCCGAGCCGACGACGCCGCTCGGCAAGGAGAACCCGAACGGCGCGCCGCTGGAGTACCACATCCGGCTGCTCGACGCGTACCGCAACGCCATGGACGAGCACGGGCTCTCGTCCCCGCCCGGATACGGTCCGGCGGGCGCGGGCCGGGCCGTGTTCTCCGTCAGCTCGTTCATGGACAGCCTCGCGCCCAACGAAGAGGCCGTGGAGTTCTGAGCTAGGCGGCTTGCTGCTCGGCCGGCTCCTCGTGGTCGCCGGGCAGCGGGGCCGGCGCGTCGATGAGCCGGCGCAGCAGGTCGGGCCGCTCGGCGGGGGAGACGTCCGCGAGCAGCGCGGCGAGGACCGCGATCCGGGTCTGGCCCGCGCGCAGCGTGCCGCTGAGCACGGCGCCCGCCGCGACCAGGTCCACGGCGCCGCCGCCCGTGTAGATCTCGGCGAGCGGGCCCGCGGGAACGCGCGTGGAAACGGCGACGAGGATCCCGCGGCGTACGGCTTCCGACACCGCGTCGACCAGCTCCGGCGTCGCGTTCCCGGCGCCCGTGGCGACCAGTACGATGCCGCGCGCGCCCGCGGCGACGGCGGCCTCGAAGAGCGTGGCGTCGGCGTCGCTGTGGTGCATGACGATGTCGACGCGGGGTGTCTCCGTGCCGGCCGGCTGCGGCAGCGGGGCCGGGCGGGCCGGCTTGTGGCGCAGGTCGACGCGGCCGAAGCCGAGGCGGCCGAGCGGTCCCGCGGACGGGTCGGAGAAGGCGTCGGCCGCAAGCGTCTGGGTCTTCACGGTGCCGCGCGCGGCGTGCACCTTGCCGTCGAAGGCGATGAGCACTCCGGCGTCCCGCACGTGCGCGGCGACCTGGAGCGCGTCGTACATGTTCCCCGGGCCGTCGCCCTCGGTCGCGCCGAGCGGTTTCTGGGCGCCGGTGAAGACGACCGGACGCGGGTCGTCGTGGTGCAGGTCGAGCAGGAACGCGGACTCCTCCAGGGTGTCCGTGCCGTGCGTGACCACGATGCCGTCGACGGCCGGGTCGGCGAGCACCTCGCGCACGGTGCGCAGCAGCGTCAGCTGAAGCTCCGTCGTCATCCGGGAGCTGTTCACGTTGAACAGGTCGACGACGTCCACCTCGACACCCTCCGGCAGCGCGGCCGTCGCCAGGACGGTGTCCCCGCCCGCGTCGGCGGCGTAACCGGTGCCCTGCCAGCGGCTGGCGATCGTGCCGCCGGTGCTGATGAGGGTGATGCGTGCCATGTGACCTGCCTCGCCAAGAGTCGGCGCTCCCGCGCGCATGGGGGAGCGTATGTTCGATCTACAGCAAGGATAAATCCTGATCTGCGCAATCGGATTGCGAATCCTGGCCCATGATCGGCGAAACCGTGGTGCATGATTGCGCCATGGACCGGATCGACCTGCATATCTTGCGCGAGCTCCAGGCGGACGGCCGCCTGAGCAACCAGGACCTCGCCGCCCGCGTGGGCCTCAGCCCGTCCCCGTGCATGCGCCGCGTGCGCCAGCTGGAGAAGGACGGCGTCATCCAGGGCTACCGGGCGATCGTCGACCCGGAGGCCGTCGGCCGCGGCTTCGAGGTCCTGGTCTCCATCGAGGTGCGCCGCGACCGCGCGTCCGTCGAGGCCTTCGAGCACGCCCTCCAGGACATCCCCGACGTCATCGAGGCGTACCGGCTGTTCGGCAGCCCCGGCTGCCTGCTGCGCATCGCGGTCGCCGACCTCGCCGCGTACGAGCGGCTGTGGATCGAGGAGCTGACCGCGCTCGACGGGGTCACCGAGGTGAACTCGCAGATCATCATGAAGCGCGTCAAGGAGCCGAAGGGGCTGCCGGTGTAGCCCGACAGCCCCCACCGGCGGGCTACCGCTCCCGCAGGCTCAGCACCAGCTCGCGCGGCAGCCCGTGCGTGTCGTGCAGATAGTGCAGGTCCTCCTCGCTCAGCGAGCCCTGGAACCGCGGCCGTGACAGCAGCTTCCTGCCGCGCTCCAGCAGTCGGTCGAAGCTCAGCTCCTCGTCGAGCAGCACCTGACGGACGTACGACGGGTCGACGTCCTGGCGGAAGTGGTCGAGCGTGTGCCGGAGCAGCTCGACCGGCAGATCGCCGAGCGTACGGGTCGGGTCCTCGCGGCGCAGGAGCGTGAGCACCCGTCGCAGCAGGCGGCGCAGCACGTACCCGCGCCCGGTGTTCGAGGGCCGCACGCCGTCGCCGATCACCACGACGGACGAGCGCAGATGGTCGCTCACCACTCGGAACGTCGGCTCGTCCAGCGGCCACAGGCCAGGCAGCAGCCGCCGCCACGGATCGAAGACGTCGCACTCGAACACCGACCGTTTGCCCTGGAGCAGCGACGACAGTCGCTCCACGCCGAGGCCCGTGTCGACATTGCGCTGGGGGAGCGGCACCAATGAGCCGTCGTCGAGCCGCCGGTAACGCATCGTCACGTGATTCCACACCTCCACCCAGCGCTCGTCCTTCGTCGGGCACGACTCCGGCGGGGTGTCGCCTGTCCACAGGAAGATCTCCGAGTCGGGGCCGCACGGGCCGGTCGGCCCGTTGTCCCACCAGTTGTCCTCGACGGTCTCCTCGACCGGCACCCCGCGCCGCTCCCACACCTCCCGCGAACCGGTGTCGGGGCCCACCTGCCCGTCGCCGCCGAACACGGTTCCGTGCAGCAGTCCGGGGTCGACGCCGAAGCCGTCGGTGAGCAGCTCGTACCCCCACTCCAGGCTCCGCGGCCCCTCGTAGTCGCCGAGCGACCACGTGCCGAGCATCTCGAACACCGTCAGATGCGTCGGATCGCCGACCTCCTCCAGGTCCGTGGTCCGCAGACAGCGCTGTACGTTGACGAGCCGCCGGCCCAGCGGATGCGGGCGGCCCTCCAGGTACGGGGTGAGCGGGTGCATGCCCGACGTGGTGAACAGGACCGGGTCGCCGGGCGGCGGCAGTAGCGTCGAACCGGTGATCGGGCGGTGGCCGCGGTCCTCGTAGAACTCGGTGAACGTACGGATGACGTCCTCGGTGCGCATCGGTGTCTCCTTCGCGTGGCTTCGCGTGGTGGATCGGGAGGCACCGGAAGCGGCCGGACGGAAGGCGGAGTCACGACGTTGTCGGGACACGAAGAACCGGCGGCCGTTTCCGGTCGCCGGTGGAAAGGGTGACTACGTCAGGCGGCGGCAACCGGCGAGCTGGTCGCTCGCGCGGCTGCGGTGCTGAAACTGCGGCCCATGACGTTCATACGTCGACGATAACGCGGCCCTTCCGCAGCGGGCCAGTGAATTTCAGTAGCGGCGCACCGCGCCCCGCGCCACCGAGGACAGCAGGGAGCCGATGGCGATGCCGATGACGAGATACACGCCCGCCGTGCCCAGCTTCGCCTGCCACGTCAGGCCCGTCGTGAACGGCAGCAGCACCATCACCGCCGTCGCGAGCCCGACGATCCACGCGAAGAACCGCTCGGGCCGGGGCGTCGCCACGATCAGCAGGTTGAGCAGCGCCGTCGCGACGAGCGCCGCCACCGCCGAGCCGGCCGCGAGCGTGCCCGTCGTCGCGTTGCCCATCAGGCCCGCGCCCTCGGGGGCGAACACCGGGACGCCCAGCACGCCGCGGACGAGGAGCAGCGCCACCACCGCGGTGAGCGCGGCGATCA
Source organism: Streptomyces sp. SDT5-1 (assembly GCF_052245995.1). Taxonomy (NCBI): domain Bacteria; kingdom Bacillati; phylum Actinomycetota; class Actinomycetes; order Kitasatosporales; family Streptomycetaceae; genus Streptomyces; species Streptomyces sp. SDT5-1. The sequence goes on from NZ_CM125963.1 coordinate 6,434,803, forward strand.
CGGCGGTCATCAGGCCGCCCGCCCACAGCTTTCCCGCGTCGAGCCGGGGGCCGGGCCGCTGTTCGTAGGAACGCTGCTCGTACGCGTTCGGGTCGTAGGAATTCTCGTAGGACTGCTGACCGTAAGGCTGCTCGTAGGACGGGTCGTAGGACTGCTGCCCATAGGACTGCCGGCCATAGGGCTGACGGCCGTAGGGCGAGTTCTGTTGTTCCACGATGAGGCTTTCCGATCGGGGTTTCCGGGGCGGCCTGCCAGGCCCTTTGCTGTCGGTGCAGTATCACCCGCCTTTTCCGGTCCCGCATTTCGGCCGAATTCACCGGAGCGGAAAGGGAATTCGTCGCCCGTGGTCACCCGTACGGCCGCGCCCGTGTCGCCCGACGGGGTTCCGCCGGTTCCCCTTGCTTTCACCACACGGCGCGCGCGGCGTGCCGAGAAGGAGGCGAAGGTGGCCCACGAATCGGTGCCGGCGGGACCCGACGAGGGGGCCGAACTCGCGCGGCTGCGGGAGCGGGTGGCCGAGCTGGAGGCCACGGGCGGGCGGCGAAGGCACCGGGGGAGATCCTTCCTCGCGGTCGTGCTCATCGTGATCGGCTGCGTCCTCGCGCCGCTCGGCATCGTCGCGTCCTGGGCGGCCGACGAGGTCGGCGACACCGACCGCTACGTCGCCACCGTCGGGCCGCTCGCCTCCGACCCCGACGTCCAGGACGCCGTCGCGAACCGGGCCACCGACGCGATCATGCGGCGGATCGACCTGCAATCCCTTCTCGCCGACGTCCCCGTCGACGACCGGCCGCTCGTGCAGCGGTCGCTGGGCAGGCTGGGTGACTCCCTCGAAGGCGCCGTCCGCAGCTTCGTCCGGGACAAGGCGCAGGCGTTCGTCTCCTCCGACGCCTTCGAGAACGTCTGGAAGCAGGCCAACCGCAAGGCCCACGGCGCCCTCGACAAGGCGCTCACCGGCAGCGGCGGCGGCGCCCTCGAGGTCGAGGGCGGCACGGTGACCCTCGACCTCGGGCCCGTCGTCGACCAGGTCAAGCAGCGGCTCGTCGACTCCGGGCTCGGCGTCGCCGCGAAGATCCCCGAGACGCACACCGAGTTCACGCTCGTCACGAACGAGAACATCGGCAAGGCCAGGACGTACGTGCGGCTGCTCCAGGTGATGGGCAACTGGCTGCCGGTGCTCGCGCTCGTCCTCGTCGCCGCCGGTGTGCTGATCTCCGTACGCCGCCGCAGGGCGCTCGTCGCGGCGGCGCTCGCGGTCGCCGTCTCCTGCGGAGTGCTCGGCATCGGCCTTCGGGTCTTCCGCGTGCTCTACCTCGACCGGCTGCCCGAGGGCGTATCGCCGGACGCGGCGGCCGCCGTCTACGACACGATGACGCACTTCCTCTTCACGATGGTCCGCATGGTGGTCGCGCTCGGGGTGGTGATCGCACTCGCGGCATGGCTGACCGGCCACGGGAAACGGGCGGCCCTGGTACGCGGCCTGTGGACCTCCGGGATCGACGCGACCCGCCGCACCGCGGACCGCGCAGGCTTCCGCACGGGTCCTGTGGGCCCCTTCGTGCGCACCCACCGCCGCTGGATCGTAGGAATCCTGGTCGTCGCCGCACTCATCGCCTACGTCCTGTGGCCGCACCCCACCGGCTGGGTGGTCGTCGCCATCACCCTGTGCCTCCTCTTCCTCCTGGCCGTGGTGGACTTCCTGTCGGAGCCGACCGACCGGAGTGCGGCGCCGTGAACACGGCGGACGCGGCGACGGTCCGCCGCATGACGGACACCCTCTTCATCGAACGCCCGCTGAAGAGCCCCAGCTCGACCCGGTTCTGGGGGCTGCTCGTGCTGGCGGCGGTGATCGCGGGCGCGGGAGTGGTGGGCGACTCCACGGCCACGGTCATCGGGGCGATGATCGTCGCGCCGCTGATGACGCCGATCCTCGGCAGCGCGCTCGCGCTGGTCCTCGCGGACCGGGCGCAGGTCGTCCGCTGCGTGCTGCTCGTGCTCGGCGGGGCGCTCGCGGTCGTGGCGATCGGGATGCTGCTCGGGTGGGTCGCGGCGCCGCCGGACGCCTTCGCGTCGAACTCGCAGGTGTCGTCCCGGATCAGCCCGCGCCTCATCGACCTGCTCGCGGCGCTGGCGACGGGGACGGTCGGGGCGTTCGCGCTGGTCCGCGCGGACATCTCGGACACGCTGCCGGGGGTGGCGATCGCGATCTCGCTGGTGCCGCCGCTGGCCGTGACGGGCCTGCTGATCACGGTCGGCCGCTACCACGACGCGTTCGAGTCCGGCCTCCTGTTCGCCACGAACGTCGCGGCGATCGTGGCGACCGGAACGGTCGTCTTCCTCGTCTACGGGGTGCGGGGCGCGGCGCGGGAATCCGGGCGGTACGTGGGGGAGTTCCACGGCCGTACGTTGGTGGCGGTGGGCGGGGTGCTGGTGCTGATCGCGGTGCCGCTGACCACCGGGACGGTGTCCGTGTGGCGGGACCGGGTGCTGGCGGCGGACGCGCGGCCGGTGGCGGAGGAGTGGGCGGCGGGCCGCAAGTGGGAGATCGCGTCGGTGGAGGCGCGGCAGGGCGTGGTGGTGATCGGCGTCCTCGGCCTCCCACCCCAACCGGCCCCCACGGCCCTCCGCGCGGCCCTCGACACCCACGGCATGTCCTCGGCGGACCTGGAACTCCACCTGGTCGGCGGCCGCACCCACTGGTGCGCCGCGGGCGAACCAACGTGCACGGTCCGGGGCTCAACCCGCGAGTGACGCCCTCCCGGGGAGCCGGGGGCGCCCCCGCCGCGGTGCCCAGCCTGCCCCGCTCTGGTACCCCGGAGCTACGCCACGATGCCCGCCCACCTCCCACCCACCCGCCCCCTCCGGGGCCTTCGGCCCCCGTGGGCGAGACACACGGGTGCGGCCCTCGGCTCCCCGCACGGAACCCGCTGCGCGGAGCGCCACCAAGGCCACCGCCCGCCACGCGCGGCGTTGTGGCCCGCGGCTCCGAGTGCGGAAAGCCGCTGGCGCTGAGCGGCACCGGCGGTGACGGCCGCCTCGTGGCCACTCGTCGACCGGCCGCTACGGCTACGCCGGCAGCCGCTCCAGGATTCCCTCGAAGTCCACCCCCACCGGCAGCGTGCCGAAGGCGAGGCCGTGGGAGGGGGTGAGGCGGGTGGTGCAGAAGGCGTCGGAGACGGCGGGTGGGGCGTGGCGGACGAGGAGGGAGGCCTGGAGGATCAGGGCGGCGCGTTCGATGAGGTGGCGGGCGCGGAGTTCGGCGTCGTCGGGGGAGGCCAGGTCGCGTTGCAGCGCGCGCCACGCCGTGTCCAGGCGGGAGTCCGCGCCGGATGCCGCCTCGACCTCGGCCCGGAACGCCTCGAGCGACTCCGGTTCGCGGGCCAGCGCGCGCAGCATGTCGAGCGCGTTGATGTTTCCTGAGCCCTCCCAGATGCCGTTCAGGGGCGCCTCGCGGTAGAGGCGCGGCATGCCGGACGCCTCGTCGTAGCCGTTGCCGCCGAGGCATTCGAGGGCCTCCGCCACCGCCGTCGGCTGCCGCTTGCACACCCAGTACTTGCCGACCGCCGTCGCGAGCCGCAGGAAGGCACGCTCGCCGCGGTCCGCCGCTCCCGCGAGCCGCAGGCCGAGCGTCGTCGCCGCCTCCGACTCGAGCGCCAGGTCCGCGAGGACGTTCCGCATCAGCGGCTGGTCGATGAGCTTCGCGCCGAAGACGGAGCGGTGGCGCGTGTGATGCGCCGCCTGGGCGAGGGACTCGCGGACGTGGGCCGCGGAGCCGAGGACGCAGTCGAGGCGCGTCATCGTCACCATGTCGATGATCGTGCGCACCCCCTTGCCCTCGTCGCCGACGAGCCACGCCACCGTGTCGTCGAACTCCGGCTCGCTGGACGCGTTCGAGCGGTTGCCGAGCTTGTCCTTGAGGCGCTGGATGCGGAAGGTGTTGCGGCTGCCGTCGGGCAGCACACGCGGGACCAGGAAGCACGAGAGGCCCCCGGGTGCCTGGGCCAGGACCAGGAACACGTCGTTCATCGGCGCCGACGTGAACCACTTGTGGCCGCGCAACCGCCACGACCCGTCCGCCTGCTCCACCGCCACGGTGGTGTTCGCGCGGACGTCCGTCCCGCCCTGCTTCTCCGTCATGCCCATCCCGGCGAGCAGCCCGCGCTTCCCCAACGGCGCCCGCAGCCCCGGGTCGTACTCGGTGCTGGTCAGCAACGGCTCGTAGGCCTTGGCGAGTTCGGGCGCGCGGCGCAGCGCGGGCACCACCGCGTACGTCATGGAGACCGGGCACATGTGGCCCTGCTCCAGCATCGTGGCGAGCATGAACGTGCCCGCGCGGGCGACGTGGGCACCGGGGCGCTCGTCCGCCCACGCGGAACCGGCCGCGCCCGCGGCGACCGTCGCGCGCATCAGGGAGTGGTACGAGGGGTGGAAGTCCACCTCGTCGATCCGGTTGCCGTACCGGTCGTGGGTGCGCAGCTCGGGCTCGTACCGGTTGGCCTGGTCGGCCCAGAGGCGGGCCTCCTCGCTTCCGACGTAGCGGCCGAAACGGTGCAGCTCGTCGATGTGCCACTCGGCGCCCTCCCGGCGGACGCCCTCCAGGAGCACCGGGTCGTCGGCCGCGTCGTGCCCGGTCAACGGCGGGGCCTGGTTGGTCACTTCATGCGTCACCGAGGGGTTCGAGTGCATGGGGCGGCTCCTTCAATGAGTCCGGTCGAACAACCGTTGAGTGCGGGTCACGCCGTCGGTGGCGCGCCCGCGCAGCGCAGTGCCATGGCGGTCAGTTCGGCGATCAACTCGCCGCCCGCCGCCTCGTCGTGAGCCGCCAGCGGGTCCGCGAGCACCTCGCCGATCGCGCCGGTGAGCGCGGCGGCGGTGATCTCGCCGTTCTGCCGCGGCAGCAGGCCCGCCGCCATGCCCTCGTGCACGACCTCGGCGAACAGCGTGTGGTAGCGGCGCCGGTAGTCGATGCGCTCGGCGCCCACCTTGGGGTCGGCGGGCGCGACGAGCAGCGCGTGGGCGAGGCCGCGGTTCTCCAGGGCGCGCCGGGCGAACACCTCGACGCCGCGCCGCAGGCGGAGCACGGGGTCGCCGTCTCCGTGCAGCACCTCCCCGATCACCGTCACCTCCCGGGCCGCCGCGCGCCGGAACACCTCGACCGCAAGCGCGGCCTTCGACGGAAAGTGCTGGTAGACGGAGCCGGCCGCGATCCCGGCTGCGTCGGCGACCGCCGTCACGGACGCCTGCGCCCAGCCGACCTCGGCGACGACGGAGGTGGCGCAGGCGACGAGGTGCTCGCGGGCTGCTTCGAGCCGGCGAATTTCGGCGGGGGTCTTGCGGTAGGCCATGCAAGCAGTGAACCATCATTCAGACTTTCCCGCCATGGTCGGTTTCCCACCGGCCAGGCCGTCAGGAGAACGTGATGCACCTCAGTGCCCTGCTGGACAGCGCCGTCCGCTCGGGCGGCACGAAGGAAGCCGTCGTCCACCGCGAACAGCGCTGGACCTACCGGGAGTTCGGCGCCGCCACCCGCCGCGCCGCCACCGTGCTGCACGACGCGGGCGTGCGGGCGGGCGACCGGCTCGCCGTGATGACGTACAACACGCCGGCCTTCCTCTTCGCCGCGTTCGGCGCCTGGCACCTGGGCGCGACCCTGGTGCCGGTCAACCACAAGCTCCAGACCGACGAGGTGGCCCGCCAGCTGGCGCACTGCGGGGCGCGCGTCGCGCTCGTCGACGCGGAGATCGGCGGGCGCGCCACCGCGGCCGACCCCGGCGTGCGCTGGCTGATCAGCCATCCCGACACCCCGGCGGAGGCGCTTCCCGCCGACTCCTTCGAGGCCCTCCTCGCCACCGTCGCCCCCTGGACCGGCGAGGCGGAAGGCCGCCCCGACACCGACGTCGCCGAGATCCTCTACACGTCCGGCACCTCGGGCACCCCCAAGGGCTGCGTCCACTCCCACCGCACGGCCGCGCTCACGGCCGCGTACTCCGCCGCGACGATGTCGATGCGCGCCGACGACCGCTTCCTGATCTGCATGCCGATCTGGCACGCGGCGCCCCTCAACAACATGACGCTCGGCACCCTCTTCGCGGGCGGCACGGTCGTGCTCCAGCGCGAGTACGAGCCCCGGGGCATGCTCGAGATCATCCAGCGCGAGCGCGTCACCGCTCTCTTCGGAGCGCCCATCGCCCTCATCGCCCCGACGCAGGCCGTCCCGGACTTCGCCGACTACGACGTGTCGTCCGTCCGCGCCTGGCTCTACGGCGCGGGCCCGCTCGACGCCGACACCGTGCGCCGCCTGATGAAGGCGTACGGCACCGAGAACTTCCAGCAGGTGTACGGGATGAGCGAGACCGGGCCCGCGGGCGCCTCGCTGCTCCCGGCCGAGCACGCCGACAAGGCGGGCGCGATCGGGCGCGGCGGCATGCCGGGCGTCGACCTGCGCGTCGTACGTCCCGACGGGAGCGACGCCGAGGCGGGCGAGAGCGGCGAGATCTGGCTGCGCACCGACACCCGGATGCTCGGCTACCTGGGCGACGAGGCCGCGACCGCCGAGGTGTTCGCGGGGGACTGGTACCGCAGCGGCGACCTCGGCCGGGTCGACGAGGACGGCTATGTCACGCTCGTCGACCGGATGAAGGACGTGATCATCACCGGCGGCGAGAACGTCGCCTCGCAGGAGGTCGAGGGCGCGTTGCGGGGCCACCCGGACGTGCTCGACGTCGCCGTCGTCGGCCGCCCGCACCCGCAGTGGGGCGAGACGGTGGTGGCGTACGTCGTGCCGCGCGAGGGCGCGGGGCTCGATCTCGCCGGGATGCGCGGATGGCTGGAGGAGCGGATCGCCCGGTACAAGGTGCCGCGCGAGCTGATCCTGCGCGACGCCCTGCCGCGCACGCCCTCGGGCAAGATCACCAAGCATGTGCTGCGGGCCGAACTGGCCTGAGGTGCCCCGCTGTAGGGTCTCGGCATGGCCGATGAGCAGGTACAGCAGGCGCGCAGGGGCCCCGGGCGGCCGCGTCAGGAGCACGTGACCCGGGCCGTCCTCGAGGCCGTCGTGGAGCTGGTGGCCGAGGAGGGCATGGGCGCGCTGACCATGGACGCCGTCGCGGCCCGCGCGGGCGTCAGCAAACCGGCCATGTACCGGCGCTGGCCGACCAAGCAGGACCTGATCATCGCCGCCGCCGAGTCCCGCGTCGGGGCGCTGACGGTGTCCGACATGGGGGACTTCAGGGCGGAGCTGCGCGCGGTCCTCATGGAGCGCGTGCGCGCCTACCGGCAGCCGGGCGTGGGCCGGCTGCTCGCGGGGGTGATCGCGGCGGCGGCAGAGGCGGGCGCAGGGCGCGAGGCGTTCCAGGCGTACGTGACGCGGGTGACCAGCGAGACGCGGCATCTGCTGGAGCGCGGCATCGCGCGCGGCGACGTGCGCCCCGACGTGCCGATCGTCGACGTCACGACCCTCATCGCCTCGTCGCTCGTGTTCCGGCTCGTCGCGGAGCAGCGGGTGCCGGAGAAGGAGCTGGTCGACTCGGTGGTGGACCTGATCGGCAGGGCGGTCGAGACCCGGGCCTGAGCGTCGGGCGGGCCCGCGTCGGGCCTCTCGAAATCCATGGCGTCAGAACCCTTGCCCCGCTGCGATCCAATATCGATACTGCCGGTTACGTAATAGCGTTCGCTGTTGGGAGGACCACCCATGCACGACGTCGCGACGGCCCCCGTCGAGAACCCCACGCCCGTACTGGACAAGCCCCTGATGCGCTACGGGCGGCGCACCCTCGACCGGCTCGCGCCGGGCGCGGAGCAGGTGGACTACCAGCTCTTCGAGGTCGACCCGCTCACCCCGCACTTCGGCGCCGTGCTCGGCGGCGTCGACCTCACGAAGCCGATCACCGACGAGCTCGCCGACGAACTCCGCGCGGCCCTCCTCGAATGGAAGGTGATCTTCTTCCGCGGCCAGACCGGCTTCACCCCCGAGAACCACCTGGCTCTCTCGGCCGTGTGGGGCGAGCCCGAGCCCAACCCGTTCTTCCCGAAGACCGGCACCGCGGGCCTGTCCCGGCTCGCCAAGGACGCCAAGGCCGCGGGCAACAAGAACATCTGGCACAGCGACCACTCGTTCATGGTCAACCCCTCGCTCGGCGCCGTGCTGCGCGCCGTCGAGGTGCCCGCCGCGGGCGGCGACACCATGTGGTGCGACATGGGCGCCGCCTACGACAACCTGCCCGACGACCTCAAGGAGCGGATCGAGAACCTCGTAGCGGTCCACGACTGGGAGGCCAGCTGGGGCGCGCTCATGAACGACGAGCAGAAGGCCGCCTTCCGCGCGAACTGGCCGCAGGTCGAGCACCCCGTCGTCGTCCGCCACCCGCGCACCGGCCGGAAGACCCTGTACGTGAACGAGCCGTTCACCCGGTACATCAAGGGCCTGTCCGAGGCGGAGAACCGCGAACTCCTCGACATCCTCGTGCTCCAGGCGCGCATCCCCGAGTTCCAGATCCGCTTCCACTGGGAGCCGGACTCCATCGCGATCTGGGACAACATCGCCGTCCAGCACTACGCGGTGAACGACTACTTCCCGGCCAAGCGCGTCATGGAGCGCATCGCCATCGCAGGGGTCCCGCTCTCGTGACCACCGCACCCGCCGTGCGCGGCACGGACGTCGGCCGGGACCCGCGGGGGAGCCGCCGCGCCTGGACGGTGACCGCGCTCCTCGTGGTCTTCATGATGGTCAACTTCGCGGACAAGTCCGTGCTCGGTCTCGCCGCCGACGAGATCCGCGCCGATCTGCACCTGAGCGCCACCGAGTTCGGGCTCGCCAACAGTGCGTTCTTCCTGCTGTTCTCCGTCGCCGCGATCGTGGTGGGGATGGCGGCGGACCGGGTGTCGCCGAAGCTGCTGCTCCTGGTGATGGCGGTGCTCTGGTCCGTGGCGCAGGTGCCCGCGGCCGTCGGCGGCGGACTCGCGGTCCTCATCGGCTCGCGGATCTTCCTCGGCGCCGCCGAGGGGCCGGCCTTCCCGGTCGCCCAACAGGCCACGCTCGCCTGGTTCCCGAACGACAGGCGGAACCTGCCGGGCGCCCTCATCACCATCGGCATCACGCTCGGCGTGATCGTCTCCTCGCCCGGCCTGTCCTGGGTGATCCAGCACCACGGCTGGCGCTCCGCGCTGTGGGTGCTCGCCGCGATCGGCGTCGTCTGGGCCCTGCTGTGGGCCGCGTTCGGCGCCGACAGCCCGCGGGCCCGCGCCGCGACGGGCCTCAAAGCGGACGACGGCGCGCCCCCGGCCCCGTACCGGAGGATCTTCGCCAGCCGTACGTGGATCGGCAGCACCCTCGCGTACTTCATGAGCTACTGGTCCGTCGCGCTGATGCTGGTGTGGATGCCGTCCTACCTGCGCAACGCGCTGGACTACTCGGCGGCCACCGCCGGGAGACTGGTCGTCCTGCCCTGGGCCGTCGGCGCCGTCGTGCTGCTCGGGCAGGCCGCGCTCACCGGCCGGCTCATGCGGCGCGGCGTCGGCAGCCGCAGGGCGCGCGGCCGGGTCGGCGGGTTCATGCTCGCGATCGGCGCCGTGTGCTGCCTGCTGGCGCCGTTCGTCGACTCCGTGCCCGCGCAGACCGTGCTCGTCTCCCTCGGCTTCGGCTTCAGCGGCTCCTACGCGACGGTGGCCGCGACCACCGTCGCCGAACTCGCCCCGGCGTCCCGGAGCGGCGGCGCCCTCGGGCTCATGAACGCGCTCGTCACCGTGTCGGGGCTGCTCGCGCCCGCCGTCGTCGGCGCACTCGTCGACGCCCAGGGCGACGCGGGCTACCAGCACGCCGTGCTCGTCACCGGGGCGCTCGTCGCGGTCGGCGCCGTGCTTGCCTTCGTCCTCATCGACCCCGAGCGCGACCGCGCCCGGTTGACCTCCTGACCGCCCGTCACTCAGGCTTGCCTTCGTCCTCATCGACCCCGAGCGCGACCGCGCCCGGTTGACCTCCTGACCGCCCGTCACTCAGCCTGCCCTTACCGGGGGTTACCCCGGATGGCATGATCGGGCGGCACACACCGCTGCACCATCCCCCCCCATCTCACCCGCGTTTCCAAGGAGTTGACCGTGAGCGCCGCAGCAGCACTCGACACCGCACCGATGGACCAGGCCGTCCACGACCTGCGCGAGCACGCGTCGTCCTGGACCGCGACCCCGCTCGCCGAGCGCATCGCCCTCCTGGAGCGGACGCTGCCGCGGATCGCCGATGGCGCCGCCGCGATGGTCGCCGACGCCGCGGCGGCCAAGGGCTACCCCGAGACCTCCGAGTGGGCCGCCGAGGACTGGATCACCGCGCCGTGGGCCCTCGCCCAGCCGATCCAGGCGTATCTGCACGTGCTGCGCCGCATCGCCGCGGGCAAGGAACCGGTCGCCCCCGGTTCGGTGCGCGAGCGCGACGGCCGCACCGTCGTCGACGTCTTCCCCATGCTCGCCTCCGACCGGCTGCTGCTCAACGGGTTCAGCGCCCAGGTGTGGACACTGCCCGGCACCACCCGCGAGCAGGTCCTGGCCCGCGCGGCGGGGGAGTACCGGGGACGCCCCGGCGAGCCGACCGTCGCGCTCGTCCTCGGCGCCGGAAACGTCGCCGCGATCACCCCGCTCGACATCCTCCAGAAGCTGTACGCGGAGGGCCAGGTCGTCCTCGCCAAGATGAACCCGGTCAACGCGTACCTGCGGCCCCACTTCGAGAAGGTCTTCGCCGAGTACGTCGACCGGGGCTGGGTCCGCTTCGTCGACGGCGGCGCCGCCGAGGGCGCCTACCTCACCCAGCACGAGGACATCGACACCATCCACGTCACCGGCAGCGAGCGCACCCACGACGCGATCGTGTGGGGCACCGACGAGAAGGCCGAGCAGCGCCGCGCGGCCGACACACCGCTCAACGACAAGCCGTTCACCAGCGAACTCGGCGGCGTCAGCCCCTGCATCGTGACGCCGGGACCGTGGAGCGACGCCGACTTCCGCTTCCAGGCCGAGCACATCGTGACCAGCAAGCTCAACAACTCCGGCCACAACTGCATCGCCACGCAGGTCCTCGTCGTGCCCCGCGAATGGGACGGCACCGAGAAGCTGCTCACCGAGATCCGGCGCGTGCTGCGCGAACTGCCGCCGCGGCCCGACTACTACCCGGGCGCCGCCGACCGCGTCGCCAAGGTGACCGACGCGCACCCCGCCGCCGAGCGACTCGGCATCGACGACTCCTGCCGCGTCCTCGTACCCGAGATCGAGGGCATGGACGACGTCCTGCTCACGGACGAGGTGTTCGCGAGCGCGCTCGGCGTGATCCGGCTGCCGGGCGCCGACGCGGCCCGCTTCCTGGCGGCGGCCACCGAGTTCGCCAACGACAAGCTGCCCGGCACCCTCGGCGCCACGCTGCTCGTGCATCCGAAGACCGAGCGCGCGCACGCCGCGGCGGTCAAGGACGCGATCGCCGCGCTGCGCTACGGCACGCTCGGCGTCAACGTCTGGTCGGCCTTCGGCTTCCTGCTCGGCTACACGCCGTGGGGCGCGTTCCCCGGCAACACCCGGCAGGACATCGGCAGCGGCGTCGGGTTCGTGCACAACGCGTTCATGCTGGAGGACATCGAGAAGACGGTGGTCCGCGCCCCGTTCGCGCCGTCCCCGCGCGGACTGTTCACGGGCTCCCCCTCGCTCTCCCCGCGTCCCCCGTTCTACGTGACGAACCGGACCGGCCTCACCACGATGAAGCGCCTCACGGCCTACACGACGGCCCCCTCTGCGGCGAAGCTCCCGGCCATCTTCGCGTCGGCCCTGCGCGGCTGACCCCACCACTCCGGCCGGTTCGTCGCGTGGGGGCGACGGGCCGGCCGGTGCCGTTCGGTTCGGGCATGGAGTGCAGGCGTTCTCAGCCGTTGAGGACGCGCGCCTTCTCGCGGGCGAACTCCTCGTCCGTGAGCAGCCCCTGCGCCTTCAGCTCGGCGAGCCCCTGGAGCTGGGCGACGCGGTCCGTGCCACCGCCCGCAGGGGGCGCCTGCGGGGCGGGCGCGGGCATCGGCGCCTGGTAGGGCGCCTCCGCCGCCATCTGGCGCTGCATGTCCCGCTCCGACATCCGCCGGTTCACCCCGCGCGACACCGCCGTGTGGGTGGCGGAGATCGCCGCGGTGCGGGCGATGGTGCCGAGGAGTCCGGGCCGTCCGAATCGTTGCGGCATGCTGACCGTCCCTTCGTGTGTGCCGTTGCCTTCAGGCCGTGGCGAGCGCCTCGATGGCCTCGTCGACGGTCTCCCGCGGGATCCGCTCGAGCATCAGCACCTGGCCGTTCGAGTCACGGACCGCCGCGCCGAACCGCGCGGCCCACGTGTTCTCCCAGGCCAGCACGAGCGCGGACGACTCGGGCGCCAGGCTGTCGGAGACCGACTTCAGGTCCTCGTCGCTGAGCAGGTCGAAGCGCACGTCGGCGACCTGCTGGAACAGCTCGGTCACCTCCGGGTCGCCGAGCTCGACGACGTCCACCGAGCCGTCCGCCGCCTTGCGGATGAAGCACAGGTCGAGGACGCGCACGGTGCCGTCCCTCTGGAGCTCCCGCAGCGCGGGCGCGATCTCGCCGTTGAACCGGTTGCCGTCGAAGGCGAGCACGGCGACGTCCACCGGACCGACGGTGTCGGCGTTGAGGCCACTGGACACGGGCGAGCCCCTTCCCTGGGTTCCGTATCAGCAAAGTGAATGAATGGCACAAAGCGGATGAAACGGATACTAGGGGGAGGTCGTCGGCGCAGCGACCGCTGGGAGGACAGGCCCTAGGGGCGGAGCACGTGCGTCGAGTACGTGGGCTGCGCGTCGAGCAATTCGGCCATGCCCTGCCGGGTGGCGGCGAGGACGACCCGGTCCGTGGGCCGCAGCACGTAGTCCGGCTGCATCTCCCACGTCAGGCCCGGCTGCCGCTCCCGCTCGTCCTCCTCCGGGTCGGCCGCCGCCTCCGCGCGCCGCACCTCCGGCAGCGTCGAGTCGACCGCGAGGACCCGCCAGCGCCCCGCCCGGAACGAGCCCGCGACCGTCCGCCCCTCCAGGTGCGGATGCCCCGCGACGTCCAGCTCCGCGAAGAGCAGCACCCGGCGCTCGACCGGGATCGCGCCCAGGATCTGCCGGCCCATCATCGCCCCGGCGAAGGCCGGCGCAGACAGGCTCGTGACGCTGCGGCTGCGGGTCAGCGCGAGCGGATGGGCGGCGCGCAGCGTGCGGTACACGGCGGTGGCGAACGCGTCGTCGTACAGGCGCAGGCTCACCTGGAGGTCGGGCTTGACCGAGCGGGCGTACAGCGCGGCCTCCAGATTCGTGGTGTCGAGGCTGGTCAGGGCGAGGAACGCGTGCGACCTGTGCACCTTGGCGGCCTCCAGCACCCCCTCGTCCCGTACGTCGCCGATCACCGTCGGCACCCGGAGCCTGCGGGCCAGCGGCACGCCACGGGCCTCCGGGTTCTCCTCCACGCACACCACCGGCACACCCATCTCGTGCAGCCGCGCGAGGACCCGGGTGCCGATCTTGCCGAGGCCGAGCAGCACGATGTGCCCCGACAGGCCGCGCGGCGGGCGGCGCAGCGCCGACGCCGAGCGGAACGTGCCGAGCGCCTCAAGAGCTGCCGCCATCAGGACGGGCAGCAGCAACAACCCGACGAAACCGGTGAGGAGCTGGATGATCTGCCGCGCCGCGGGCTCGCCGATCGCCGGCTCGTCGATGGCGAACAGGTCGAGCATCGTCAGATACCCGGCCCGCAGCGGACGCGACTCGGTCGTCGCCCATGTCGCGAGCGCCAGACCGAGCACGCACACCGCGAGCGTGGCGAGCGTCCAGCGCACCTGCCGGGAGAACAGGGAGCCGAGCGGCAGCGTGCGCGCGGCGAGGCGGCGCCGGGGCAGCGCCGGCTCCGACGGCGTCACGTTGTCGAGGACCACGCTGCCCCGGCCGACGGCCGCGCGGACGTCCGCGTCGTCCGGCAGCAGCAGCGGCTCCTCCTGCCCCGAGGTGTCCGAACCCTCCGTGTCCGACGGGTCGTTGTTCGACGACGAGAGGATCGCGAGCGTGCACAGACCGGGGTCCGCGGACCGGTCGCGGCCGCGCGGCCGGCGCTCCACCGCGCGCAGCAGCAGCCCGTCGGTCTGCACGACCTTGCTGGTGCCCGCCACGGCCGTCGCGGCGAGCGCGGGCGCCGCGGTGTCGGCGTCGGACAGGATGGTCGTGGAACTGTCGAGGCCCTCAGCGGCGAGCCCCGGCTGCGCCAACGCGGCCGCCTGGTCCAGGAGTTGGGCCAGGTGTTGGCCGAGCTTGCGGTCGAAGAGCCGGATGACGAGGCGCAGGCGCGGGTTGAGGCGACGGGCCGCGAGCGCGGCACGGATGTTGGTCTCGTCGTCGTCATGGACGAGGGCGAGCGCGTCCGCCCGTGCCACGCCCGCCTCCGTCAACGTCTCCTCGTTGAGCACCGCCGCCTCCAGGACGCGCGGCGCCTGCCCGGCGAGCGAGTCGTCGTCGGACGGCGCGAACCTGCCCATCGCGGCCTGCACCCGGCCGAGCAGCGCGGCGGCCCGCATCCGGCCGCCGCCCTCCCGCGCGGGCTCGTCCGCGGTGCGCGTCGCCGGTACGACGATGGTGACCTGGGCGCGGTACAGCTCGCGCAGTTCGGTGCCGAGCCGCTCGGCCAGGGCGTCGTCGCCGCAGACGACCATGTGCCGCGGCAGGGGCGTCTGTTGGGGCTCCGCGGACCGGTCGGGGCGGGGTGGCTGCTGGGGCTCGTGAGGCTGGTGGGGAAGTGACACCGTGTCATGGTGCGTGTTCGATGTGTGTGGCGTCCACCTGCTCCGGCGGGCGGTGAGTGAAAAACCGGTGGCGGAGCGATGAGGGCGGTGGCTATCGTCGTCGACGCAGGTGACCGCGAAGGATTGTGATCGAGGAGGTGTCGACCGATGGCTGTCGTTGAGATGGGCGCTGCCCGCATCCGGAAGTTCATCACGTCCACCTCCGTGGCCACCGGCTGACGCCACTTCCGCCGTCCTTCACCGCCGGGGCCACCCTTCGAAGGGTCACCCCTTGTCTTCTCCGTTGTCTTCTTCTTTCGCCGGTTCCGCCACTTCGCTTCTTCCCTACGGGTGGGACGAAGGCTGGGCCGCCGAGTTCGCCCCGTACGCCGAGCGCGGGCTCGTGCCGGGGCGCGTGCTGCGCGTCGACCGCGGGCAGTGCGACCTCGTCACCCCGTACGGGGTGGTGCGCGCCGACACCGAGTACGTCGTGCCGCGCGACCCCATGAAGGTCATCTGCACCGGGGACTGGGCCGCCGTCGACGCGGACGGCGCCGATCCCCGCTACGTACAGGCGTATCTGCCGCGCCGCACGGCGTTCGTGCGGTCCACGTCGTCCAAGCGGTCCGAGGGGCAGATCCTCGCCGCGAACGTCGACCACGCGATCATCGCCGTGTCGCTCGCGGTCGAGCTCGACCTCGGGCGGATCGAACGGTTCCTGGCGCTCGCGTGGGAATCCGGGGCGCAGCCGCTCGTCGTCCTCACCAAGGCCGACCTCGTGCCGGATCCGGTCGGCCTGTCCTACCTCGTGTCCGACGTCGAGACGACGGCGCCGGGCGTGCAGGTGCTGCCCGTCAGCGCGCTCGACGGGAGCGGTACGGAGGTGCTGCGGGCGGTCGTCGCCGGCGGGACGTCCGTGCTGCTCGGGCAGTCGGGCGCGGGGAAGTCGACGCTGGCCAACGCGTTGCTGGGGGACGACGTTATGGGCGTCAACGCCGTCCGTGACGTCGACGGCAAGGGGCGGCACACCACGACGACCCGGAACCTGTTCGCCCTGCCGGGCGGGGGCGTGCTCATCGATACGCCGGGGCTGCGGGGGGTCGGCCTGTACGACGCCGAGGGCGGGGTCGGGCAGGTGTTCGCGGAGATCGCGGAGCTGGCGGGGGAGTGCCGGTTCCACGACTGCGCGCACACCGTGGAGCCGGGGTGTGCGGTGCTCGCGGCGGTCGACGACGGGACGTTGCAGGTGCGGCGGCTCGAGAGCTACCGGAAGCTGCTGCGGGAGAACGAGCGGCTCGCGGCGCGGACGGATGCGAGGCTGCGGGCGGATCTGCGCAAGGTGTGGAAGCAGCGGGGGGCGGAGGGCCGTGCCGCCCTCCGCGCCAAGCGGGACGGCCTCCGCTAGGCCCTCCGGGCGGGACCGGATTCACCTGTCTGCACCGGGAGTGCGGGCCCTGCGGTCCTACGCCGCGGGGCTCTGCCCCGGACCCCGCTGCTCAATCGCCGCAGGGGCTTGAATTGCCTGCCTGCGCCGGCCCTCGGGCCCGTTGCCGCCGCCCAAGATCCCACCCACCCGCCCCCTCCGGTGCCGCGCAACAGGTGCTGTGGCCTCCCGGAGTGTGACGTCCGAATTCCGCTAGGGACCGGGCGCGGCCCGAGGGACACTGGGGGCGTGATGAGCGATGAAGAGACGCGGTACGAGGCCGTGCGGAGCCGGGACGCCCGGTTCGACGGGGAGTTCTTCTTCGCCGTCGAGACGACCGGGATCTACTGCCGGCCGAGCTGCCCCGCGGTCACCCCGAAGCGGCACAACGTCCGGTACTACCCCACTGCGGCGGCAGCCCAGGGCTCCGGCTTCCGCGCCTGCCGCCGCTGCCGCCCCGACGCCGCCCCCGGCTCGGCCGAGTGGAACGTCCGCGCGGACGTCGTGGGCCGCGCCATGCGCCTCATCGGCGACGGCATCGTCGACCGCGAGGGCGTCGGCGGCCTCGCCACCCGCCTCGGCTACAGCGCCCGCCAGGTCCAGCGCCAGCTCACCGCCGAACTGGGCGCGGGCCCCGTCGCCCTCGCCCGCGCCCAGCGCGCCCACACGGCGCGCGTCCTCCTCCAGACCACCCCGCTCCCGATCACGGAGATCGCCTTCGCGTCCGGTTTCGCGAGCGTGCGCCAGTTCAACGACACGATCCGCGAGGTCTACGCCCGCACCCCTTCGCAACTGCGCGCCGACGCCCCCGACCGCCGCCGGGCCGCCGCCCCCGCCACCGGCATACCGCTCCGCCTCGCCCACCGCGGCGCCTACCGGGCCGACGCCGTCTTCGACCTGCTGGAGCGGGAGGCGCTCGGCGGGGTGGAGGAAGTGATCGCGGGCCCGGCCGGCGCCCGGACCTTCCGGCGCGCCCTGCGGCTGCCGTACGGCACGGGCGTCGTCGACGTCGACGAGGCGGGCCACGAGCAGCCCGGTACGCAGGCCGAGCATCGCGGCGGCTGGCTCGACGCACGGCTCCACCTCACCGACCCCCGCGACCTCACCACCGCCGTAGGCCGCCTGCGCCGCCTGTTCGACCTGGACGCCGACCCGTACGCGATCGACGAGCGCCTCTCCCTCGACCCGCGGCTCGCCCCGCTGGTCGCCGCCCGGCCCGGTCTGCGCTCGCCGGGCGCCGCCGACCCCGACGAACTCGCCCTGCGCCTCGTCGCCGGGCCCGACGAGTCCGTCCGCCTCGTCGAGCGGTACGGCAAGCGGCTCGACGCGCCCAGCGGCACCGTCGACCGCCTGTTCCCCGCCCCGGCCGAACTGGCCGACGAACCCGGCACCCTCGGCGCGCTCGCCCGCGCCCTGCACACCGGCGCCCTCCGCCTCGACCCGGGCGCCGACCGCGACCACTCCGAAGCGGCGCTGCGCGCGCTGCCCGGCATGGATCCCCGTACCGCCGCCCTGATCCGCCTGCGCGCCCTGGGTGACCCGGACGTCGGCGTGCCCGGCGAACCCCCGACCGACGACGCGTGGCGCCCCTGGCGCTCGTACGCCCGTCAACACCTCATCGTAGAAGGACAGTTGTGAACATCAGCGCTGCCGGATCCGAAGCCCTCACCGATCCCCTCACCCACTACGCCGTCCTGGACAGTCCCGTCGGGGAGTTGCTCGTCGCGGGAGACGCGGGCGGGCGGATCACCTCCGTCTCCGTACCCGGGCAGAAGGGCGGCCGGGTCGTCGGGGACGGGTGGGTGCGGGATCCCGGGCGGTTCACCGAGGCCGCGCGGCAGTTCGCCGCCTACTTCGCCGGTGAACTCAAGGAGTTCGAGCTGGAGTTGAAGCCGGAGGGCACCGAGTTCCGGCGGCGCGTCTGGGACGCGCTCGACGACGTGCCGTACGGGGCCACCGTCACGTACGGGGAGATCGCCGCCCGGATCGGGGCCTCGCGGGCCGCCGTGCGGGCCGTCGGCGGCGCGATCGGCGCGAACCCGCTGCTCATCGTGCGGCCCTGCCACCGCGTGATCGGCGCCGACGGCTCCCTCACCGGCTACGCGGGCGGCCTGGAGCGCAAGGTGGAGCTGCTGACCCTCGAGGGCGCGCTCTGAGACCGGCCCGCCCGAGACGCCGGGACGTCGGCCTACGTGCCCGGCCCGAGCGCGACCGCCGCCGCGTAACCCTCGGGCACCGGCACGTCGTGCAGCGACCAGCCGTCCGGGGTGCCGGAGGACTCGGAGCGTACGCCGACGTAGTCGCGGTCCGTGCCGCGGGCGAGGCCCGTGCCGATGCCCTTCAGGTACGCCTCCTTGCGGACCCACGCGCGGGCCACCGCGAGCCGTCGCTCCCGCGCGTCGTCGAGTTCCGCGAGCTCGGCGCGCTCCCGCGGGTGCAGGGCCGCCGCGAGCTGCTCCGCGACCTCCGCCGACGGCAGCTCCTCCACGTCGGCGCCGACCGGCGCGGGCGCCAGCGCCACCAGGGCGAGGTCGCCGCTGTGCGAGAGCGAGAAGTGCGGGCCCGCCGCGTCCGCGAGCGCCGGGCGGCCGTGCGGGCCTCCGCAGCCGGGGCAGGGCAGCCGCGTGAACCGTACGTCGCCGGGGGCGCGGCCGAGCCGCTCGCCGAGGATGCCGCGCAGCGCCACGTGCGCGGCGACGTACCGCACCCGGTGCCGGTCGAAGTGGAAGGAGGCCGCTCGCCGTGTCTCGTCCGCGTCGAGTGTTCTCCGTTCGTTCGCGGGCGTGTCCCGTGTCGTGTCGATCAGCCACAGACGCATCGGGCCCGCGGCGGGCAGCTCCCTGACCCCGTTCACGCCTTCCCCTCAGCCGTTCCTGGACGCCGACTTCCGGCGGCCCCGCCAGCGCACCACCACGTACGCGACGAGCGCGGTCACCGCGACGCCGAGGACCACCTTGGACAGCACGCCGACGTAGCGTTCCACGAGGTCCCAGCGGTCGCCCAGCCAGTATCCGGCGAGGATCAGCGCCGCGTTCCACACCAGTGAACCGGCCGCCGTCAGGGCGAGGAACACCGGGAGCCGCATCCGCTCCACGCCCGCGGGGACCGAGATCAGGCTGCGGAAGATCGGCACCATCCGGCCGAGCAGCACCGCCTTCGTCCCGTGCCGCCCGAACCACGCCTCCGTGCGCTCCAGGTCCGCCACCTTCACCAGCGGAACCCGCTCCCACAGCGCGTACATCCGCTCCCGCCCGATCGCGCGGCCGACCCAGTACAGGACCGCCGCGCCCACCACCGAGCCGAGCGTCGTCCACACCAGGGCCGAGACCAGGGTGATCGAGCCGAGGCCCGCGGCGAAGCCGGTCAGCGGCAGCACGACCTCGCTGGGCAGCGGCGGGAACAGGTTCTCCAGCGCGATCAGGAGTCCGGCGCCGGGGCCGCCGAGCGCCCCGATGAGGTCGGCGGCCCACCCGGCCAGGCCGCCGGTGGGCTCGGCCGTGGCGGCCTGGGTCAGGGAATGCATACGAGGCGTGTCTCCAGCGTGGACGGTTCCCCGAATGGTAATGGTTCGGCAAAGTTCGCCGCTCAGCCGCCTCGGTGGCCTCAGCCCCAGATCACCGCGCCCAGCCAGGCCCCGACGATGAGCAGGCACGCGAACAGCTCCACCAGTACGTTCGAACCGCCCGCCCGCATCGCCGTCCGCGTCGACGCGAGCGCGTCCCCGTGACCGCCGAGCCGCAGCCGCTCCGACACGTAGATCCCCGCCATGAACCCCGGGATCGCCCCGATCACCGGCAGCACGCAGAACCCGACCACCGCGCCCGCGCCCGCCCAGATCTCCAGGCGCCGCGTCGCGCCCGCCTGCCGCAGCCGGCGCGGCGGCAGCTGCCAGCGCAGCACCTGGGAGGCGAGGAGCACGACGGTGGCGCCGACGAGGACACCCCACGCGAGGCCGTTCGGCTCCCGCAGCGCCCACACGGCGACGGCGGCCCACACGAGCCACGACCCGGGCACGCCCGGCACCAGCACCCCGCACAGGCCGAGCGCCAGCACGGCGCCGACCAGCAGGAGTTCCCACGCTCCCATGGGGACAGGGTCCCCCAGCCGCGACGAAAGCGCAGGTCATCGGAGTCCCAATGAGGTCACGGCGGGCTCGCCCGCGGGGTCAGCGCGCCACCCAGCCCCGCTCGTAGGCGTGCCAGCCGAGCTGGAGCCGCGTCGTCACGCCCGCCAGCTCCATCAGCCGCTTCACCCGCCGCTGCACCGTCCTGAGCCCCAGATCGAGCTGCTTGGCCACGCTCGCGTCGGTGAGCCCGGCGAGCAGCAGCGACAGGATCTCCAG
Source organism: Streptomyces sp. SDT5-1 (assembly GCF_052245995.1). Lineage (NCBI taxonomy): Bacteria > Bacillati > Actinomycetota > Actinomycetes > Kitasatosporales > Streptomycetaceae > Streptomyces > Streptomyces sp. SDT5-1. The sequence continues at coordinate 6,455,338 of NZ_CM125963.1, forward strand.
GTCGAGCCCGTCCGGCGCCTCCGCCGCGACCTCCTCCACCTCGCCGCCCGCCCCGAGCCGCAGCGGCAGCGCCTGCCGCCACACCGCCTCGAACAGCCCGCTCAGCGTCTCCAGGAGGCCGCTCGCGTGCACCACGAGCGCCGCGGGCTCGGCGGCCTGCCGGGTCAGCGGCACCATCGCGAGCGCCCCGTCGGCGATCACCAGCTTCGTCGGGACCCGGTCCACGACCCGCACCTGCTCGTCCCTGCCGATCGCCGCCGTCAGCTCGCCGAGCCCCGCGGGCGTGGACAGCACCTCGCGCTCGATGACGACGCGGTAGCCGACGCCCCGCCTGACGGCCTGCTCCTCCGCGTCGTTCTCCGTCGCGGGCACCGCGATCGGCGTGCCGGTGACCAGCGCGCACACCTCTTCGGCCGCCCCGAGCTGGATCTGCAGAAACCGCTGCGCCGCTGCCGCCGCCCCGGTCACCACCTCGACCAGATCGTGCGCGGCCGGCTCGGTGGCCTGCGCCCGGAACTCCGCCGCGAGCCGGGCCGCCGCCAGCTCCGCCTCGTCCAGCTCGTGCCGCCGCTGGGTGAGCAGCGCGCCGAGCGCGACCCCGGGCGGCGCCGCCACCCAGCGGCCGGGGCGCGCCGACGACTGGGCGGCCAGCCCGTGCTGCTCCAGGCGGCGCAGCGCGTGCTCCGTCTCGTGCTCGGCGCGGGTCAGTCGCCGTGCCAGGTCGGGGACGTCCGCCGCGCCCACCGCGACGAGCGCGCGGTACGCCGCCTCGTGCCCCTCGTCCAGACCTATCGCGTGCAGCATGCGGCGATCCCCTCCCCGGTGAACCGTTCCAACACCCCCCCGTGGCGGGAAACAGCCACGGCACATTCCCGCCGCTCCCATCTTCCCCGCACCGGCCGCCACTCTGCCAATGTGGCGCCACCGCAGCATCAACACCCGCCGGGAATACGGCCTTTGGCCCGTATTCACCTGCGCTTCTACCTGGGGAGATCGATGCGCCCGATATCGCGTGCGGCCCTGGGCACGGCGACCGCCGTCGCCCTGGCCATCACCGCGGCCGTCCCGTCCGGGGCCGCGCAGGGGAGGGCCCCGGACGCCGGCAGGCCGCTCGTCGGCGGTGCCACGGCGGCCGAGGGGTCCGCGGCCACGGTCACGCTCGTCACCGGCGACCGCGTCGTCGTCACCACCGACGCGAAGGGCCGCGCCACCGCCACCGCGCTGCCCGCCGCCGACGGCAGCACCCCGCTGGTGCAGACCCGGCAGGTGGGCAAGGACCTGTACGTGTATCCGGACGGCGCGGCGAAGGCCCTCGCCGAAGGCCGCGTCGACGACGAACTCTTCAACGTCACCGGGCTCGTCCGGCAGGGCTACGACGACCAGCACAGCGCGACACTGCCGCTCATCGCCACGTACGACAAGAGCGTCGACGTCACCCGCGCCGCGCCCGCCACTCCGCGCGGCGCGAAGCGCGGCCCCGTCCTCGAACCCGTCGACGGCGTCGCGCTGAAGGCGGACAAGAAGCGGGCCGCGAACTTCTGGGCGGACGTGTCGAGCCCCCGCTCCCGCGCGGCGGGCGATCTCGAGAAGCTGTGGCTCGACGCCAAGGTGACCTCGCAGCTCGCCGAGTCGACGCGACAGGTGCACGCCGACCGGGCGTGGGCCGCGGGCTACGACGGCAAGGGCACCAAGGTCGCCGTCCTCGACACCGGCGCCGACGCCGAACACCCCGATCTCCAAGGCAGGATCGCCGAGTCGAAGAACTTCACCGACTCCGACAGCACCGACGACCGCACGGGCCACGGCACGCACACCTCGTCCACCGTCGGCGGCTCCGGAGCGGCGAGCGGCGGCAAGGAGAAGGGCGTCGCGCCCGGCACCACCCTGCTCAACGGCAAGGTCCTCGACGACTCGGGCTCCGGCGCCACGTCGTGGATCATCGCCGGCATGCAGTGGGCCGTCGACCAGAAGGCCGACGTGGTGTCCATGTCGCTCGGCAACCCGTCCGAGCTCGACTGCTCCGACCCCATGGCGCAGGCCACGCAGGAACTCGCCCGCTCCTCCAAGGACACCCTGTTCGTCGTCGCCGCCGGAAACTCCGGGCCCGCCCTCAACACGGTCTCCTCGCCCGGCTGCGTGCCCGAGGTGCTCACCGTCGGCGCCGTCGACAGCGACGACGAGACCGCGAGCTTCTCCAGCCGCAGCCCGGTGCGGCGCACGCACACGCTCAAGCCCGAGATCGCCGCGCCCGGCGTCGCAATCAAGGCGGCAGCGGCGGGTGGCCGCGGCGTGTACGCGTACCAGTCCATGAGCGGTACGTCGATGGCGACGCCGCACGTCGCGGGCGCCGCCGCCCTCGTCAAGCAGCGCCACCCCGACTGGGACGCCGCGCGGATCAAGCAGGCCCTCGTCGCGTCCGCCGACGCCGGCATCCCCGGCGACGTCCGCGAGACCGGCGGCGGACGGCTCGACGCGAAGGCCGCCGTCGACCAGACCGTCCTCGGCGCCGACGCCGTGCAGGGCGGCACCTTCGACTGGCCGCAGGACCGCGGCGACCGCGCCACCGTGCAGGTCCCGTACACCAACACCACCGGCAAGCCGGTGCGGCTGAGCCTCGCCGTCGACGGCGTCACCGGCAACGACGGCTCCGCCGTCAGGTCCGCCGTCGCCCGGCTCGGGGAGCGTACGGTCACGGTCCCGGCGGGCGGCACCGCCCGGGTCCCGCTGCACGTCGACCCGACGGCGTCGCTCAAGAAGGCCCAGTACGGCGACGTCACCGGGCGGATCCTCGCCACGGGGCCCGGCGGCACGCACCTCAGCACCCCGTTCTCCCTGTACGTGCAGCCGGAGACGGTCACCCTGCGGGTCAAGGTCGTCGACCGGAACGGCGATCCGGCCGCCGGGGGTTCCTCGCTCGACCTCGTCGGCACCGACGACGCGTCCGGCGAGCGGCGCGTCAACGACGGCGCCACCGACCAGACGTACCGGGTCAGGCCCGGCGCGTACGCCCTCACCGCGTTCGTCGCTTCACCGGAGACCGAGGGCACGCAGGTCGACTCGGCGACGTTCATGGGCCGTCCGCAGTTCGATGTCACCAAGGACACCACGGTCGTCCTCGACGCCCGCCGGGCGCACCGGCTGAGCGTCAGGACGGAGCGCGAGACCGAGATCCGCGGCGCGACGCTCGGGTTCGCCCGGACCTTCGGCGAGGACAACTGGCTGCACGCGGCGAGCGTCCAGGGCTCGCGCACCCTGCGCGGCTACTACGCCGACGTGCGGGGCTCGGTCCGCGACGGGGACTTCGAGTTCGACAGCTTCTGGCGCGCGGCGGCCCCGCAGATCAGCGCGTTCGGCGTGGTCGGCGGCCCCGCGCTGCACCCGGTGACCGGCTCCACGAACTCCGCGAACCTCGACGGCACGGGCTCGTCCGGGATCGTGTCGGCGGGCGCGGGAACGGCCGACGAACTGGCTGCGGCCAAGGGGAAGTTGGCGCTGGTGAAGCTGCCCGACGGCGGCTCCGCGAGCACGGTCGCGCAGGCCGCGGCGAAGGCGGGCGTCAAGGGGGTCGTGCTGTACCGGGAGGCCGCGGGCCGTTGGTATCCGGCGGTCGGCTTCGTCGGCGCGCCGCTCCCGATGCTCGCGCTGGAGACGGCGGAGGGCGAGGCGCTCGCCGCGCGGATCGCGGCGGGGCCCACGACGCTCCACTGGAAGGCGACGGCCAGGAGCCCGTACGTCTACACGCTGGCGTTCCCCGAGAAGGGGCAGATCCGGGGCGAGCGCACGTACAAGGTGGCGGACCGGGACCTCGCCGCCAACAAGGCGACGTACAAGGCGATGGGCGCCGCCACCGACTACATCGACCTGCTGTCGGTGACCCGCCCCAACGGACTGACCACGTCCTTCGGCGACCTCGCGCTCGTCGCGGCGCCGTCCACCCGCACGGAGCTGTACTCGCCGGGCAGCACCGGCTACGGCCATCAGGTGTCCAGCAGCTTCCCCTGGGGCGAGTTCATGATTGACCCCGTGCGCACGTACGAGAAGGGGGAGCGGCGGACCGAGGAATGGTACGGCGGGGCGATGGCGCCGACCGCGCCGCTCGACGACACCGGGAAGCAGGCGCTCGCCGCGGAACGCCAGGGGAATCTGATCGGGGTCGCGCCCGGGTTCTGGGGCGACGGTGAACACCTTGGCGTACAGGGCTCGTTCGGCGACATCGGCAGTGTCGAACTGAAGCGGAACGGGGAGTCGCTCGGCTCCAGCGGCTGGCCGTACGGCGTCTTCACGGTGCCGGCGGCGGACGCGGCGTACGAACTCACCCTCCGGACCATGAAGCTGAACGGCAGCAAGATCTGGCTGCGGTCGCCGGAGACGTCGACGACGTGGTCGTTCCGCTCGCACGAGGAGAAGGAGACGTACTCCCAGGGCATCCCCCTCCTGTTCCCGCGGATGACGCTGCCGGAGGACGACACGAAGACCCTCCCGGCAGGCCCAGGCCAGACGATCACCCTGACCGCGACGGGCCACGCGGGCTACGAGCCCGGCGCCCTCACGAAGGCCGCGCTCTCCTACTCGTACGACGGCGGGGACACCTGGACGGAGGCGAAGACCTCTCGGCGGAACGGGCGCTGGACGGCGACGGTCGACCACACCGACGCGTCCGGCGAGCCGGTCACCCTCAAGGTCCACCTCACCGACGCGAAGGGCAACGCGGTCACGCAGACGGTGGTCAGGGCGTACGACGTGCGTTAGTTCGGACGCTCACCCGATCCGGTCCGCCGGGCGGCCCTCCCGTGGGGGGTGGGGCCGTCCGGCGGGCCCATTCAGGTGGGGTTTTCCCGATGCCCCGTTTTCGTACGGCCCGTGCCGTGGACAATAAGGGCATGAGCCAGCAGGGGGAGAGGCGCACCGGTCCTTCGTCCCAAGAGGACGACTGGTGGGGGAAGTTGTACGACGACGAGTCCGCGTCCAAGGACACGGGCCCCACCCCCACCCCGGACACACTGGACGACCGCTTCACATCGGCGGACGAGGCAACGGGTGGGCCGGCCCGCCCCTCGGAGACGCCGCCGCCCCCTCACCCCGACGCCGTGCCGCGTGCGGGGGAGGCGCCTGGCCAGGAAGGGGCGCCCTCCGCGCCGGAGCCGCCTCGCCCTGAGGCCGCGCCACGCGTGGGGCGGCCCCCAGTCCCGGAATCCGCGCCACGCGTGGAGAAGCCGCCTGGCCCGGAGGCGGCATCCCCTGAGTCGGGGCCAGGCCGCCCCGAAGTCGGCCCGCTTCGGGGGGAGGCGGCCGGTCCGGAAGCCGGGTCGTCCCCGCTGGGGCCGCCTCGGCCGGAAAGCGCGCCACTCTTGGGCGAGACACCGGAACCGCCGCGGCCCGAAGCCGCGCCCCCTGCGTCGCAGCCACCCCGCCCCGAAGTCGCGCCCTCTGCGTCGGAGCCACCCGGCCCCGAAGCCGCTCCCTCCGCTCAGGAACCATCGCGGCCCGAAGCCGCGCCTTCCCCCTCGGAGCCACCTTGGGCCGAAGGCGCGCCGGAGGCGCCTGGGGCGCAGGTTGCGTCCCCTCCGGCGGGCCCTCCTCGGCCTGGGGCCGTGCCGCCCGTGGGTGACGCGGCGGACGGCGTCGCGCCCTTCGCGTCCGAGCCGGTGGCGTTTCTGCGGGAGCGGGACTCCGCGCCGCTGCCGCCCCGCCCCGAAGTCCCGCCCGCCGCGCCGGCGGGATCGCGGCCTGAGCCGGCCCAGCTCCCAGGGCCCCCGCCCCCACCGGAGGTCTCCGCCCCCGTCGTCGTCCCCTACGTAGGGGACGGGCCGCCCACCTATGACGCGGAGCCGACCGCGTTGCCGCAGGCGGACCCCGAGGGGCTGGGGGAGCTGGTGGCGGACACCGTGCTCGACGGGGCCCGGTGCGGGGCGTCGACGTTGCGGGCCGTGTCCGTGCGGGGGGATTCCGCCAGGTACCGGGGCGAGCCCCGCAGGGACAGTCTGCTCACGGCGCGGTTCGGGAGCGGGGCGAGTGCGCTGATCCTCGTCGCCATGGCGACCGGCGCCCGCGCCACGCCCGGCGCGCACCGGGCCGCCGCCGAGGTCTGCGAATGGATCGGGCGGGCCGTGGGGCTCAGCCACACGCGGCTCGCCGAGGACGTGCGGGCGGGCCGCCGGGGCGACCTGAAGTCCGGGCTGCACCGCCTCACCGACCGCAGCCTCGGAAAGCTCCGGGCCGGCGCCACCGAGCAGGGCCTCGACCCGGACGAGTACGCGGCGACGCTGCGCTGCCTGCTGCTGCCCGCCGACCCGGCCTGCCGCACCCGCGTGTTCTTCGGCGTCGGCGGAGGCGGCCTGTTCCGGCTGCGGGACGGCGAGTGGCGCGACATAGAGCCGAGCGTCCCGGAGCAGCGCGGCGCGCCCGTCGTCGGCTTCGGCTCCTCGCCGCCCGCCGAGACCCCGGACGGCGACCGGCTGACCATGGACCTGAACATCACCACGCCCCCGAGCCCGTACGAACCCGCACCCCCACCACCCCGCGACGCCTTCCGCTTCCGCGCCTCGGTCGCCCGACCGGGGGACACCCTGCTGCTCTGCTCACCGGGCCTCGCCGACCCGCTGCGCGGCGAACCCGACCTCGCCCGCCACCTGGCGAACAGGTGGGCCGACACCGAGCCTCCGGGCCTCGCCGCGTTCCTCGCGGACGCCCAGGTCCGCGTGAAGGGGTACGCCGACGACAGGACCGCCGCCGCCGTTTGGGAGGCGTGAGCGCGCCCCGTATGAATTCATGGAACCCGTAGGCATGGGACAGAAGCAGGAGCAACACCGGCACCGGGTTCCGAAAGGGCGCGTGAGTCATGGCCAAGCAGAACGTCGCCGAGCAGTTCGTCGACATCCTCGTCCGCGCGGGCGTGGAGCGCATGTACGGAGTCGTGGGCGACAGCCTCAACCCGGTCGTGGACGCGATCCGGCGCAACGACGCGATCGACTGGATCCACGTCAGGCACGAGGAGACCGCCGCCTTCGCCGCGGGCGCCGAGGCCCAGATCACCGGCAAGCTGACGGCGTGCGCCGGCTCCTGCGGACCCGGCAACCTGCACCTCATCAACGGCCTCTACGACGCCCACCGCTCGATGGCCCCCGTCCTCGCCCTCGCCTCGCACATCCCCTCCAGCGAGATCGGCCTCGGCTTCTTCCAGGAGACCCACCCGGACCGGCTCTTCTCGGAGTGCTCGCACTACAGCGAGATGATCTCCAGCCCGAAGCAGATGCCGCGCGTTCTCCAGACCGCCATCCAGAACGCCGTCGGCCAGTCCGGCGTCAGCGTCGTGACGCTCCCCGGCGACGTCGCCGACGAGCCCGCCCCCGAGAAGTCCACCGAGACCGCGATCGTCACGTCACGGCCCAGCATCCGCCCCGGCGACGCCGAGATCGAGAAGCTGGTCGAGCTGATCGACGAGGCCGGCAAGGTCACCCTGTTCTGCGGCAGCGGCACCGCCGGCGCGCACGCCGAGGTCATGGAGTTCGCCGAGAAGATCAAGTCCCCGGTCGGCCACGCGCTGCGCGGCAAGGAGTGGATCCAGTACGACAACCCCTTCGACGTCGGCATGAGCGGGCTCCTCGGCTACGGCGCCGCGTACGAGGCCACCCACGAGTGCGATCTGCTGATCCTGCTCGGCACCGACTTCCCGTACAACGCGTTCCTGCCGCAGAAGGACGTCAAGATCGTCCAGGTCGACGTGCGCCCCGAGCACCTCGGCCGCCGCTCCAAGCTGGACCTGGCGGTCTGGGGCGACGTGCGCGAGACGCTGCGCTGCCTCACCCCGCGCGTGAAGCCGAAGTCGAACCGCAAGTTCCTCGACCGGATGCTGAAGAAGCACGCCGACGCGCTCGAGGGCGTCGTGAAGGCGTACACGCGCAAGGTCGAGAAGCACACCCCGATCCACCCCGAGTACGTCGCGTCCGTCCTCGACGACCTCGCCGCCGAGGACGCCGTGTTCACCGTCGACACCGGCATGTGCAATGTCTGGGCGGCCCGCTACATCTCGCCGAACGGCCGCCGCCGCGTCATCGGCTCGTTCTCGCACGGCTCGATGGCGAACGCGCTGCCGATGGCGATCGGCGCCCAGTTCACCGACCGGAACCGTCAGGTGATCTCCATGTCGGGCGACGGCGGCTTCTCGATGCTGATGGGCGACTTCCTCACCCTCGTCCAGTACGACCTGCCGGTGAAGGTGGTCCTCTTCAACAACTCCTCTCTGGGAATGGTCGAGTTGGAGATGCTGGTGGCCGGTCTTCCGTCGTACGGGACCACCAACAAGAACCCCGACTTCGCCTCCATCGCCCGCGCCGCCGGTGCCTACGGCGTCCGCGTCGAGAAGCCGAAGCAGCTCGCGGGCGCGCTCAAAGAGGCCTTCAAGCACAAGGGCCCCGCGCTCGTCGACGTGGTCACCGACCCGAACGCGCTGTCCATCCCGCCGAAGATCAGCGCCGAGATGGTCACCGGCTTCGCGCTGTCCGCCTCCAAGATCGTCCTCGACGGCGGGGTGGGCCGCATGGTCCAGATGGCCCGCTCCAACCTCCGCAACATGCCCCGTCCCTGATCACACCGGCCGCAGCCGCAGCGTCAGGATCTGGAACGGCCGCAGCGACAGCGCGAGACCCGTGTCGGAGGTCTCGGCGGGCCGCAGCGGCCGCTCCAGGAGGTCTGTCTCGTCGGCGCCCGCCACCGGGAACGACGCCGTGAGCGTGGCCTCCGCGCGCCCGCCCCGCGACTCGTAGAGACGCACGACGACATCGCCGCTCCGGTCCTCGGCGAGCTTCACGGACTCCACCGTCACCGCCGGGTCGTCGACCGCGATCAGCGGCGGGACGGCGGGCGCGGGCGCGATCCGCAGCGGCAGGTTCAGGGCGAGCCCCTCCGCCACCGCGTCGCCCGTCGTGGCGCCCGGCAGCAGCGCGTACGTGAAGCGGTGAGTGCCGAGGTCGGTCTCGGGGTCGGGGGAGTGCGGGGCCCTGAGCAGCGTGAGCCGGACGGTCGTGCCGAGCCCGTCCTCGTGCGCGGCGCGCGTCACGTCGTGCCCGTACGTGGAGTCGTTGAGCAGCGCGAGCCCGTAGCCCTCCTCCGCGACCCGCAGCCAGCGGTGCGCGCAGATCTCGTAACGGGCAGCGTCCCAGCCGGTGTTGACGTGCGTCGGCCGGTTGACGTGCCCGAACTGGATCTCGGCGGACGACCGCTCCGCGTGCACGTCCAGCGGGAACGCCGCCTTCAGCACCTTCTCCGACTCCTGCCAGTCGACGTCCGTGACGACGTCGAGGCGCCTGCTGTCCGCCGCGAGCCGGTACTCCTGCGTGATCCGGGACTTCCCGAAGGAACGGGTGACGCGCACCGACACCCGCAGCGGCCCCTCCTCGACCAGCTCCACCGACTCGGCGGCGGTGAGGTCGGTGCGGGTGTGCCGGTAGTGGGCGTCGAGGTCCCACGCGTCGTACTGGGTGGGGTGGTCGGGGTGCAGCTGGAGGAGGTTGCCGCGGGCGCCGGGGGCCAGGGCCTCACGGCCGCCGTTGTTCAGGTCCCGTACGGACGTGAGGAGGCCGTCGCCGTCGATGGTGACGGTGAGGTGTTCGTTGGCGAGGACGATCGAGCCGGTCTCCCGCGTCGCCGCCGCGTGCGCGCCCGGCCCGTGCGCCCTGCCCGCGTCCTCGGTGAGCGAGCGGATGCCGAGCCCGTCGACGCGCACGTGCACCAACTGCCCCTCGTTCGCGACGACTTCGCTGCGCGGGTACGGGGAGGAGTTCAGGGCCGAGGGGGCGGAGCCGCCCAGCCGGTGCACGGCGTCGGACGTGATGTCGTCCAGCTCCGCGAGCACCTGCGCGTAGGTCTCGCGGGCCTCCCGGTGGACCCAGGCGATGGACGAGCCCGGCAGGATGTCGTGGAACTGGTGCAGCAGCACCGTCTTCCAGATCCGGTCGAGCGCGTCGTACGGGTAGGTGTACGTCGGATCGTGCAGCGCGGCGGCAGTGCACCACAACTCGGCCTCGCGCAGCGCGTGTTCGGAGCGCCGGTTGCCCTGCTTCGTCTTGGCCTGCGTGGTGTACGTGGCGCGGTGCATCTCCAGGTACAGCTCACCGGACCACACGGGGGCCTTGGCGCCGTACTCCTCGTGCGCCGCCTCGAAGAACGCCGCCGGTTTCTCGATGTCGACGCGCGGCGAGCCCTCCAGGGAGCGCAGGCGGCGCGCCTTCTCCAGCATCTCGCGGGTCGGCCCGCCCCCGCCGTCGCCCCAGCCGAACGGGACGAGGGAGCGGGAGGCGTCGCCCTTCTCCGCGAAGTTCCGCTCGGCACGGGCGAGTTCGGCCGCGTGGAACTGCGCGTTGTACGTGTCCACCGGCGGGAAGTGGGTGAAGACACGGGTGCCGTCGATGCCCTCCCACCAGAACGTGTGGTGCGGCATCTTGTTCGTCTGGTTCCAGCTCAGCTTCTGCGTCAGGAACCACTTGGCGCCCGCCAACTTCGCGAGCTGCGGGAACGCCGCCGTGTACCCGAAGGAGTCCGGCAGCCAGATCTCCTCCGTCTCCACGCCCAGCTCGTCCCGGAAGAACCGCTTGCCGTGCACGAGCTGGCGGGCCAGGGCCTCGCCGCCCGGCATGTTGGCGTCGGACTCCACCCACATCGAGCCGACCGGCGCCCAATTGCCGTCCGCCACCGCCTTCTTGATGCGCTCCCAGATGTGTGGCTGGTGCTCCTTCACCCACGCGTACTGCTGCGCCTGCGAGCACGCGAACACCAGCTCCGGATAGTCCCGGGCGAGCGCCGTGACGTTCGCGAAGGTCCGCGACGCCTTGCGGACCGTCTCGCGCAGCGGCCACAGCCACGCCGAGTCGATGTGCGCGTGCCCGGCCGCCGAGACGCGGTGCGCGCTCGCGTGCGCGGGCCGCGCCAGGACGTCGGCCAGCTCGGCGCGCGCCGCCGCGGCCGTGCCGGACACGTCGTGCAGGTCGAGGGCGTCCAGCATCCGCTCCAGGGCGCGCAGGATGTCGTGCCGCCTGGCCCGGTCCGCGTCCAGCTCGTGCATCAGCTCCGAGAGCACCTCGACGTCGAGCACGAGGTGCCAGACCTCCTCGTCGAGTACGGCCAAGTCGGCAGAGCGGAATCGGTAGTTGGGGCGATCTCCTGCGGTCAGTACGTCACCGACGTACGTCGGCTCGAAGTCCCGCAGCACCGTCGGATTGGCCGCCGCCTCCAGGAGCAGGCTCACCGGTTCGCCGCCGGCCGCGCGCGCCGCGATCGTCAGATGCCGGTTGCGCGGATGGATGCCCTTCAGGGGAACGCCCGACGCGTCGTAGAGCAGGCCCTCCGTCTGGAAGCCGGGGCCCTGGCCGGAGAAGCCGGGGTCGACGACCGCCTCGACGTGTCGCCCCGCCCACTCCTCGGGCACCCGCCCCTCGAGCCGGAACCAGCTCGTCGACCACGGCTTTCCCCACGCGGTGCCTGTCTCGAACGGCTCGTACGTGCCCTCGAGGGCCTCGGCCACCGGGACCGGTTCGCCCGGCGCGTGCCAGACGCTCATGCTCAGCGGGACCCGCGCCCCGTACTGCGCGGGCCGCACGAACTGGTGCATCGCCCGTTCGAGGCGGCCTTCCACGAGGTGTCGGTCGTCGTGCACGGCGGCTCCTCCAGTGCTCCTGCGGTGCTGTTCGGTGCCTGTACGTGTGCCCGGCCCGGGCGTCGTCCCCACGCTTCCTTCCCCGACCGGGCGGCGGACACCCGGCAAATGGTGGACCAATCAACAAGCGTGCCGATCAGGCAGCGGGGCATTCATCCCCGTGTACGCGTTCGAAGAGCAGGCCGAGCACAGCAGTCCAGCCGGAAGGCAACGGGATCGGCGTGTGGGCGGGGGCCATGAAGCGGCAGTCACGAGGGGGCGCTCGAGTGGGCGACACGGGCTCAATGACGTACGAGAAGGGGGTTGCCGCGGCGCGGGCGGATCCGCTGACCGGGCCACCGCGGCAGCTCAAGCGCAAACTGGGCAGGGCGGACCTGCGGGCCGTCCCCGAGACGCGGCGCGCGCTGCGCGATCTGCTGCGTCACTGGGGGAGGCCGGGAAGAGCGGACGTGGCCGAGCTGCTCACCAGCGAACTGGTGACGAACGCGCTGGTGCACACCGACTGCGAGGCGGAACTCACGGCGACCGTGGGGCCCGAGGGGCTGAGAGTGGAGGTCAGGGACTTCGTCTCCCGCAGGCCCGAGCCACGCGTACCGCACGCCGACGGCGGTGCGCACGGCACGAGCGGGCGCGGCCTGATCCTGGTGCAGTCGCTCGCCGACGACTGGGGTGTCGCACCGCTCGGTCCCGGCGCCACGGGCAAGGTGGTCTGGTTCGAACTGGACGGCGGCGCCGGGTGAGGCCACGGCGCCGCCGTACCACGGACGGGCTCAACCGAGCTGCTGCTCAAGGTCCTTGAGCTTCTGCTCCAGAGAGTCGAGCCGGGGCAGCGCCTGCGTGTCGTCCTCCGCCGTCAGATCGACGGTGACGGGCGCCTTGTGGTCACGTGACTTCCGGAGGCCCTTGACCGCCTGGAGCGAGGGCCGGGTGCGCACCGGAAGCTGCTCAGGGGCCGGTGTTCCCTGCGGCAGTTCCGAGGGCTGCGCCGCGCCCGATATGGCGGACTCCGGCCCGGCCTGCCCGGTGGCGCCGGACTCCACCTGCCGGGGCTCGCGGACACCGAAGCCGCGGCTGAGCGCCTTCAGCTGGGCGCGCTCCAGTTTCTGGTGCTCGCGCTGGCGCATCCGGTTCTCGGCCTTCTCCCGCTTGTCCTCGCGCACCTCGTCCACGGCCTCGTCGAGGGTGCGCACGTTCTCCAGGAGCATCAACGACCAGGCGTTGTACGTCTCCAGGGGAGCACGCAGCCACCGCACGATCCGGATCTGCGGCAACGGCCTCGGCACCAGGCCCTGTTCGCGCAGCGCCGCGCGGCGCGTCTGCTTCAGGGCGCGGTCGAAGAGGACGGCGGCCGAGAGGGACATCCCCGCGAAGAAGTGCGGGGCGCCCGCGTGGCCGAGCCCCCGCGGCGCGTGCACCCAGTTGAACCAGGCGGCGGCGCCGGCGAACGTCCACACGAGTATCCGGGAGCCGAGCGCGGCGTCGCCGTGGCTGGCCTCGCGCACCGCGAGCACCGAGCAGAACATCGCGGCGCCGTCGAGCCCGAAGGGGACCAGGTACTCCCAGCCCCCCGACAGGTTCAGGTTCTGCTGGCCGAAGCCGACCAGGCCGTGGAAGGAGAGGGCGGCGGCGACGGCCGCGCAGCAGAACAGCAGCACGTACGAGGCGGTGCCGTAGACGGCCTCCTTGCGCCTGCGGCGCTCCTCGCTGCGTTCCCACGACTCGTCGGAGAACATGCCCGTGTCCTTCTTGGCGCCCCCGGCGCGCCTGCCGCGCGCGAGCACTGCGACCGCCGCCAGCATGCCCAGGAGCAGCACGGCGCCCGGAAGCAGCCAGTCCAGCGATATGTCGGTCAGTCTCATCTGGGGTCCCTTGCATCGCGTTAGGGCGTTTCGGGCGCCATATTGGCCCAGCCGCCCGAGCCCGCAGGGGGGTTTCGGGGCAAGAGAACGCCATTGGTGTGCAAGGGGGCGCGTAAAGCGGCCGTACGCTCGAACTCCCGCCGTAAAAACGGCAGTTGAGTTCGAATTACGTCACTCGTAAGGGTGGTTCAGGCGGCGGCGGTTGCGGTGAGCCGCTCGATGCGGTCCGCGTCGCAGGTGCGCGGGCAGGTCACGCAGGTGTCCTCCGGGCGCAGCGTGTAGAACATGCAGCAGCTCGCGCGGTCGCGCGTCGGCAGCGCCTGCCCCTCCGGGCCCGTCAGCTCGCGGAACGCGGCCTTCCCGACATACGGCTTCGTGGCGCCGGGCAGCAGCGTCTCCAGGTCGGTCATCGCGCGCCGCTCCTCGCCCAGGAGATGGCCCACGTACCAGAGGCTCTCGACGATCTCGTCCGTCGCCATGCCCCACAGGGCGCGCGGCCCGCGCCGCATCCGCGGGCCGAAACCGGCGAGCACCGGCTGGAGGTGCTCGGCGACGGCCGCGCGCACCTCGGCGCGCAGCGCCTCCTCGTCGGGGACGACGCGGGCGCCGGGCCGTCCGGCCGCCGGGTCGTCGGGCAGGCACGCGAACTCGGTCACGTGCACGGCGAGCCGGCCGAGCGTGCGCTGGTAGGCGACGTCGGACACGGGGAAGCGGGGTACGCGGCGGTGCAGGAACCAGGGGATCGTGACGAGCAGGCAGGCGGGCCACGCGTAGCGGTGCAGGCCGAAGCTCGCGATCACGTCGGGGCGGGCCGGGGTGCCGTAGTCCTTGAGGACCTGTGCGTTGTCCCACGCCAGGAAGGCGTCGAGCGCGGCGCCGCCCTCGGCGAGCTGCTCGGTGCGCACCCAGCCCGCGCCCTCGGGCAGCGCATCGCCCGCGGGCACCTCGATGACGCGCAGGCCCGGGAACACCTCGGAGAGGCGGGCGTACGCGGCCGAGACCGCGCTGGCGGGCGCGCCGAGCGCCGACGTGGTGAGGGGCATGCGGGGGCCACCGATTCACGATCGTTTACAGGTAAGCCTTACCTTACCCGAACGGGGCGGGGTTTGAACTGTCGGCCCGGCCCTCTATCGTTCGTCGTTGAGCTTCGGACAAACGGCAAGGAACGGCGGCGAAGGGGATGACCGGGGTGGAGCGGACGAGACCACGCGCGGCACGCGACTCCGCCATTGGAGTGCCGGAGCAGCGGTCGACGTCGGCGTGGGCGCCGCGGGCGGCCGCGCCGCCGGCGTCCGTCCCCGGTCAGAGCCGTGGCGAGCACACCCACAGCGAGCCGCCCGCGCCGCGGGTCGCGCCGCGCGGGGGCGTCGAGCGGACGTCGGTGCGCGGGCAGGTGCTCGACGCGCTGCGGGCCGCGCTCGTCTCCGGCGATCTCAGGCCCGGCGAGGTGTACTCGGGGCCGGCGCTCGGGGAGCGGTTCGGGGTGTCCGCGACGCCGGTGCGCGAGGCGATGCAGCAGCTGGCGCGGGAGGGGGCGGTCGAGGTCGTGCCCAACCGGGGGTTCCGGGTGACCAGGCGCTCCGACCGGGAGCTCGCGGAGCTGGCCGAGGTGCGGGTGCTCGTCGAGGTGCCGGTGGTGACGCGGCTCGCCCGTACGGTGGCGCCCGCGCGGTGGGCCGAGCTGCGGCCGCTGGCCCGGGCCACGGTGGTGGCCGCCGGGGCGGGGGACCGGGCGGGGTACGCCGAGGCGGACCGGGCGTTCCACCGGGCGCTGCTCGCCTTCGCGGGGAACGATCAGGTGGTCCGGGTCGCGGACGAGCTGCAGCGGCAGGTGGGGTGGGCGATGTGCGACATGGCGGTGGATGCGGTGCAGCACGGGGTGTTGCTTGACGCGTTGGAGGCGGGTGACGTGTCCGCGGCGGACACCGTGCTCCGCACCCACCTCTCCCCGTAACGCCGCCCGTCCCTACGCCACGGGGCGCTGCCCTTCAATCGCCGGCGGGGACTGTCATGCCGCACCGTCGTTACGCCTTGGGGCTCCGCCCCAAACCCCGCTGCTCAATCGCCGCAGGGGCTCAATCTGCCCACCCGCCCCCGCAGGTCGTCCGTGCCTACGCCTCGGGGCTCTGCCCCGGCCCCCGCTGCTCAATCGCCGCAGGGGCTCGAATTACCTGCCCCTACCGCCCCCACCGGGCCCCCGTCGCCTGGCCCCTCGACTCCGCCGCCCAATTTCCCACCCACCCGCCCCCTCCGGGTCCGCGCAGCCGGAGTGGGGCCCCCGGTCACGCCGCCGCCGGCAGGACCCCCGCCAACCACGTCGGGACCCCGTCCAAGAGGCGGAACAAGCGGAGCGCCTCCGCGCGGAGGCGGGCCTTCGTGTCCGGTTCGGGTTCGGCTTCCGCCAGGGAGACGAGGGCGGGGGCCGTGCCCACCAAGTAGCCGAGGTCTTCGCGGATGCGGAGGGATTCCGTGAAACCGTGTCGCGCCTCCTTCAGCTCGCCCTCCCGGAGGGCCAGCCCCGCAAGGTGACGCCACGTGAAGGAAAGGAGGAGCGCGTCACCGTGGGCCGTGGCCTCCGCATGCGCCCTGCGGTACGCCGCCCGCGCCGCCTGCGGCGAATCCGCCAGGTTCTCCGACATCAGCCCCCGACGGAAGTCGAGCAGCGCCCGCCCGGGCGAGCCGGGAGCGATCAGCGCCGCCGCCCGGCCGAACGCCGAGCGCGCCTCGTCCGAGCGGTCGCGGGTCTTCAACAGGGTCGCCTCGTAGGCGAGTTGGCCGCGCTCGCACGCCGCCGCCCCCCGCTCCTCGTCCGTGTGCGCCAGCGCCTCCGCCGCCCGCAGCGCGTCCTCCGCCTCCGCCCAGCCCTGCTCGGTGTAGAGGCACCGCTCCACGAGCAGCGCGGCCCGCTGCAACGCCGCCCCCGCGTCCGTCGCCGCGTGATGGTCGAGGAGTGCTGCCGCGTCGGCCCAGCAGCCGCGCGAGCGCAGCCGCCATACCGCGGTCTGGAGTGGATCGTCCGCTGTGTTCGTTCCGGTACCAGACATGGCGGTATGCGCCACATTGCCCTCCCGAGCACGCCATCGAGCCGAGTTTGCCGTGGGGCATCTCAGCACGGATCAACGTGCCCGGCCAAGGGGGTGGGTGAAAGATTTCACAAACGTATGGCCTTCCCAACCGCTCCCAAGATCGCTAAAGGGGGCGGCAGGGACGGACGAGGGCGCGTGAGGTCCTGTCAGCTCATGCGCAGCGCGAGGAAGAAGTCCAACTTGTCCTCCAGGCGCGACAGATCACGACCCGTCAGCTGCTCGATGCGGCCCACGCGGTACCGCAACGTATTCACGTGCAGGTGCAGCCGGGACGCGCAGCGGGTCCACGATCCGTCGCAGTCGAGGAACGCCTCCAGCGTCGCGATCAGCTCGGCCCGGTGCTTGTGGTCGTAGTCGCGCAGCGGGTCGAGGAGCCGGGCCGTGAACGCGCGGCGCACGTCGTCCGGGACGAAGGGGAGGAGCAGGACGTGGGACGCCAGCTCCTGGTGTCCTGCCGCGCAGACCGTGCCCGTACGGGCCGCCGCCACGCGCCGCGCGTGCCGCGCCTCCTCCAGGGCGCCGCGCAGCCCCTCCGCCGAGTGCACGGCCGCGCTCACGCCGATCGTCAGGCGCCCGTCGTCGGCGAGCCCGGCGGCGAGGGGCTCGCGCACGGCCGTCAGGAGCGTGTCGGCGAGCAGGCCCTGCTCCGAGCCGTCGTGCTCCGCGGAGACCGCGGGCAGCGGGACGAGCGCGATCGCCTCGTCTCCGGTGTGCGCGACGGCGATCCGGTCGGACGGCTCGGCCGACTCGGCGCGCGCCCCGGTCTCCGGGCCGATCAGGATCTCCTCCAGCAGCGACTGGGCCACGGCCCCGCCCTCGGCCTTGCCGCCCTCCCACTCGACGCGCGCCACGACGACCTGCCAGTGCGGCGCCGCCCCGAGCCCAGGAAGCAGTACGGGCGCCGCGACGCGCAGCCGCGCCGCGATCTCCGCGGGGGCCGCGCCCGCCTGCACCAGCTCCAGGACCTCCTGCGCGAGCCGCCGCCGCACCGTGCGCGCCGCGTCCCGCCGCTCCCGCTCCACCGAGATCAGCTGCGTGACGCCCTGGAGCAGGTCGAGCCGCTCCTCCGGCCAGTCGCCCGCGTCCGCCTCGACGGCGAGCAGCCAGTCCGCGAGCACGCTCGCCCGCGGTTCGGCGGGCACGGTGGCGGCGGGCCCGTCCTTCGGCGCGGATCCGATCGGGAACAGCGAGTACGTGCTGCCGTCCACCGTCACCCGGTGCGGGCTGCGCCGCCCCGTGCGCAGCGCCGCCAGATGCTCGGCCGCGAGCCGCGTACGGACCTCGGCGGGCAGCTCGGGCCCGGCCGCCGCCGACCCGGCGATGGCCCGACCGGTCGGCGAGAGCACCCAGGCCCGCAGGTCGAGGTCGCTGCCGAGCAGGTCGAGGACGACGTCAGGACCGCCGCCCGCGGGCCCCGACGTCATGAGCCGCCGGTGCCGGTCCACGACCGCCGCCAGGTCCCCGGCGCGCTCGCCCGACACCTGTCGTACGACGTGCTCGGTGATGGTCGCGAAGGCCACGGACTCGCTCACCGCGAAGAGCGGCAGCCGGTGCCGCTCGCAGGCGTCGACGAGGTCCTGGGGGACGGTGCCGAGCTCGGCCTCGCCGGCCGCGAGTGCGGTGGCCCCGGCCCCGGCGACATGGCGCACGAACGGCTCGGAGTCGGCGGCGTCGCGGCGCCAGGCGAGCCCGGTCAGGACCAGCTCGCCGCCCGACATGTAGCGGCTCGGGTCGCGCAGGTCCGTCGTCATCACGCCGCGCACCGTGCGGTCGAGCTCGTCCTCGCCGCCGAGGAGCCTGAGGCCCAGCGCGTCCGTGTCCAGCAATGCGCGCAGCCGCATGTCGTCGTCGCCGCCGATCTGTCTCGAAGTCGTACCTGAAGGGAGCCCCACGGACCTGCGTCCTGGGTTTCCTGGGGAAAACGGTGAGGTTACTGATGTCGCCCGTTCATACGAATCTACAAGACACCCCGGCGGGCCAGCCAATGCGTTCATGTTTTCCGTGACTGACACTGCCGGAGCACAGGCGATGTACTGGGCTCACTCCGCGTGAACAGCACATGAACGAGCCCCCGTGATCCTCCCACCCGTCTCCCACCACCGCCCTTGCACGGAGCGCGGCGCGCACACCCCTCTTCTTGGCTCGAACGCATCGCATCGACCCCGCACGACACGACGCACGAACCACGCACGATCCCTGCCCGATCCACGAACCTCACGGAGAAGAGAGCCGTCATGGACTTCCTTCGCCCCGGCAGCTGGGAGGAGGCGCTCGCCGCGAAGGCCGAGCACCCCACAGCCGTGCCGATCGCAGGCGGCACCGATGTCATGGTCGAGATCAACTTCGACCACCGCCGCCCCGAGTACCTGCTCGACCTCAACCGCATCGGTGAGCTGAGCGAGTGGGAGGCGAGCGGGGACACCATCCGGCTCGGCGCCTCCGTCCCGTACAGCAAGATCATGGAGGACCTGCGCGGCGACCTGCCCGGTCTCGCGCTCGCCTCGCACACCGTCGCGTCGCCGCAGATCCGCAACCGCGGCGGCGTCGGCGGCAACCTCGGCACCGCGTCCCCGGCCGGCGACGCCCACCCGGCGCTGCTCGCCTCGGGCGCCGAGGTCGAGGTCGAGTCCGTGCGCGGCTCGCGGCGCATCCCGATCGACGAGTTCTACACGGGGGTCAAGCGCAACGCCCTCGCCGAGGACGAGCTGATCCGCGCCGTGCACCTGCCCAAGGCCACGGGCCCGCAGCAGTTCTCCAAGGTCGGCACGCGCAACGCGATGGTGATCGCGGTCTGCGCCTTCGGCCTCGCCCTGCACCCCGAGACCCGCACCGTGCGCACCGGCATCGGCTCGGCCGCGCCCACGCCGATCAGGGCCAGGGAGGCCGAGGAGTTCCTCAACTCCGCCCTGGAAGAAGGCGGGTTCTGGGACAACGGCAAGATCATCACCCCGTCGGTCGCCAAGCAGTTCGCCGCGCTCTGCTCCGGCGCCTGCAACCCGATCGACGACGTGCGGGGCACCGCCTCGTACCGCCGTCACGCGGTCGGCGTCATGGCGCGCCGCACGCTGACCTGGGCCTGGGAGTCGTACCGCGGCTCGGGCGTTCGCACGGAGGGAGTCGCGTAATGCGCGTCAATTTCACGGTCAACGGCCGCAAGCAGGAAGCCGACGACGTCTGGGAGGGCGAGTCCCTTCTGTACGTGCTGCGCGAGCGCATGGGGCTTCCGGGTTCGAAGAACGCGTGCGAGCAGGGCGAGTGCGGATCGTGCACCGTCCGGCTCGACGGTGTCCCGGTGTGTTCTTGCCTCGTCGCCGCCGGACAGGTCGAGGGCCGCGAGGTCGTCACCGTCGAGGGCCTCGCCGACCATGCCAAGGCCCGCTCCTGCGGGTCCCACGGCGGCGGTACGTCGATCCAGGAGGCGCAGGGCTGGTCCGCGAAGGGCACCGACTCGCAGACCGGCGAGGGCGGCGAACTCGCCCCGATCCAGCAGGCGTTCATCGACGCGGGCGCCGTCCAGTGCGGTTTCTGCACGCCCGGCCTCCTGGTCGCCGCCGACGAGATGCTGGAGCAGAACCCGAACCCGTCCGACGCGGACATCCGCGAGGCGCTGTCCGGGAACCTCTGCCGCTGCACCGGCTACGAGAAGATCATGGACGCGGTCCGGCTCGCCGCCGCGCGGCAGTCGCAGGCTGTTCCTTCGACGGGAAGTGCGTGAGCAACATGGGTACGACAGGAATCCCCGGCAAGGTCACCCAGGGGTCGCAGACCAAGGGCGGCATCGGCGAGTCCACGCTTCGCCCCGACGGCACCCTCAAGGTCACCGGCGAGTTCGCCTACTCGTCCGACATGTGGCACGAGGACATGTTGTGGGGCCACATTCTCCGCTCCACCGTCGCGCACGCCGAGATCGTCTCCATCGACACGGCCGAGGCCCTCGCGACGCCCGGCGTCTACGCGGTCCTCACGTACGACGACCTGCCGGCCGCGATGAAGAACTACGGCCTGGAGATCCAGGACACCCCGGTCCTCGCGCACGGCAAGGTCCGCCACCACGGCGAGCCCGTCGCCTGCATCGCGGCCGACCACCCCGAGACCGCGCGGCGCGCCGCCGCCAAGATCAAGGTGGAGTACCGCGAGCTGCCCGTCATCACCGACGAGGCCTCCGCGACCGCCCCTGACGCCGTGCTCGTGCACGAGAACCGCGACGACCACCACATCGGCCACGTCCCGCACCCGAACATCGTGCACCGGCAGCCGATCGTCCGCGGAAACGCCGAAGAGGCCGCGAAGAAGGCCGACTTCGTCGTCAAGGGCGAGTACACGTTCGGCATGCAGGACCAGGCCTTCCTCGGCCCCGAGTCCGGCCTCGCCGTACCCGCCGAGGACGGCGGCGTCGACCTCTACATCGCCACCCAGTGGCTGCACTCCGACCTCAAGCAGATCGCGCCCGTGCTCGGACTGCCCGAGGACAAGGTGCGGATGACGCTCTCCGGCGTCGGCGGCGCGTTCGGCGGCCGCGAGGACCTGTCGATGCAGATCCACGCGTGCCTGCTCGCGCTGCGCACCGGCAAGCCCGTGAAGATCGTCTACAACCGCTTCGAGTCCTTCTTCGGACACGTCCACCGCCACCCCGCGAAGCTCTACTACGAGCACGGGGCGACCAAGGACGGCAAGCTCACGCACATGAAGTGCCGCATCGTCCTCGACGGCGGCGCCTACGCGTCCGCCTCCCCGGCCGTCGTCGGCAACGCGTCGTCGCTCGCGGTCGGCCCGTACGTCCTCGACGACGTCGACATCGAGGCCGTCGCGCTCTACACCAACAACCCGCCCTGCGGCGCCATGCGCGGCTTCGGCGCGGTCCAGGCGTGCTTCGCGTACGAGGCGCAGATGGACAAGCTCGCCGACGAGGTGGGCATGGACCGGGTGGAGTTCCGGCAGCTCAACGCCATGGAGCAGGGCACGATCATGCCGACGGGCCAGCCCGTCGACTCGCCCGCCCCGGTCGCCGAACTGCTGCGCCGCGTCAAGGCGATGCCGCTGCCGCCCGAGCGCCAGTGGGAGTCCAGCGAGGGCGCCGATGTGCGCCAGCTGCCCGGCGGCCTCTCCAACACCTCGCACGGCGAGGGCGTCGTCCGCGGCATCGGCTACGCCGTCGGCATCAAGAACGTCGGCTTCAGCGAAGGCTTCGACGACTACTCGACCGCCCGCGTCCGCATGGAGGTTGTCGGCGGCGAGCCCGTGGCCACCGTGCACACCGCGATGGCCGAGGTCGGCCAGGGCGGCGTCACCGTGCACGCGCAGATCGCCCGCACGGAGCTGGGCGTCACCCAGGTCACCATCCACCCCGCCGACACGCAGGTCGGCTCCGCCGGCTCGACGTCCGCGTCCCGCCAGACCTACGTCACCGGCGGCGCCGTCAAGAACGCCTGCGAGCTGGTCCGCGAGAAGGTCCTGGAGATCGGCCGCCGCAAGCTCGGCACGTACCACCCGGCATGGGCGACGGCGGAGTTGCTCCTCGAGGGCGGCAAGGTCGTCACCGACGGCGGCGAGGTCCTCGCCGATCTCGTCGACGTCCTGGAGGGCGAGTCCGTCGAGGTCGAGGAGGAGTGGCGGCACCGCCCCACCGAGGCCTTCGACCTGGTCACCGGGCAGGGCAACGGCCACGTCCAGTACTCGTTCGCCGCGCACCGCGCCGTCGTCGAGGTCGACACAGAACTCGGCCTCGTCAAGGTCGTCGAACTGGCCTGCGCCCAGGACGTCGGCAAGGCGCTCAACCCGCTGTCCGTGGTCGGCCAGATCCAGGGCGGCACCACGCAGGGCCTCGGCGTCGCCGTGATGGAGGAGATCGTCGTCGACCCGAAGACGGCGAAGGTCAAGAACCCCTCCTTCACCGACTACCTGATCCCCACCATCCTCGACACGCCGACCATCCCGGTCGACGTGCTCGAACTCGCCGACGACCACGCCCCGTACGGGCTGCGCGGCATCGGCGAGGCCCCGACCCTGTCGTCGACCCCGGCCGTCCTCGCGGCGATCCGGAACGCGACCGGGCTGCAGCTCGACCGGACCCCGGTCCGGCCCGAGCACCTGACGGGCACGGCCTCGGCCTAGTCCCGCCTCCCCGCTGGGTGGCGGCGACCGCCGCCACCCAGTCGTACCTCTGCGTCTCGGGCCGTCCCCCGGGTCGTGCAGCCATCCCAAAACCCGTACGCCGCCAGGCAGTTCACGGGTGCCCCTATGAACCTTGGGAAACGAGGCACCATGACCCAGCAGTCCGTGGAGCCGAAGACCACCGCCGACGACGCGGGCGCGGGCTCGCGCCAGCCGGCCGGACGGTCTTGGCTCGACCGTTACTTCCACATATCCGACAGAGGATCGACGTTCGCGCGCGAGGTGCGCGGCGGCATCACCACCTTCATGGCGATGTGTTACATCCTCCTGCTCAACCCGCTGCTCCTCGGCGGCCCCGACGCGGCGGGCGACAAGCTCAGCCACGCCGGACTCATCACCGCGACCGCGCTCGCCGCCGCCGTGTGCACCCTGCTCATGGGCTTCCTCGGCAAGGTCCCGCTGGCGCTCGCCGCGGGCCTCTCCGTCTCCGGCGTGCTCGCCACCCAGGTGGCGCCCAACATGACGTGGCCGCAGGCCATGGGCATGTGCGTGATGTACGGCGTGGTGATCGTGCTGCTGGTCGTCACCGGCCTGCGCGAGATCATCATGAACGCCATCCCGCTCGCCCTGAAGCACGGCATCACCATCGGCATCGGCATGTTCATCGCCCTGATCGGCCTGGTCAACGCCGGGTTCGTCGGAAAGGGCGCCCCGGTCACGCTCGGCACGGGCGGACAGCTCAAGGGCTGGCCCGTCCTGCTCTTCGCGGTGACCCTGCTCCTGATCTTCATGCTCCAGGCCCGGAACATCCCCGGCGCGATCCTCATCGGCATCGTCGTCGGCACGATTCTCGCCGTCATCGTGAACGCGGTGTTCGACCTCAGCCCGAAGGTGTGGGGCGGCAGCCCGCCCGAGCTGACCGGCAGCGCGGTCTCCATGCCCGACTTCTCGCTCTTCGGCCATGTCGAGTTCGGTGGCTGGGACTCCATCGGCGGGATGACCGTCGGCATGATCGTCTTCACCCTGGTCCTCGCCGGCTTCTTCGACGCGATGGCCACCATCATCGGCGTCGGCACCGAGGCCAAGCTCGCCGACGACAAGGGCCGCATGCCCGGACTGTCGAAGGCGCTGTTCATCGACGGCGCGGGCGGCGCGATCGGCGGTGTGGCGGGCGCGTCCGGCCAGACCGTCTTCATCGAGTCCGCGACGGGCGTCGGCGAGGGAGCGCGCACGGGCCTGTCGTCCGTGGTCACCGGCTTCCTCTTCGCCCTCGGCCTGTTCTTCACGCCGCTCGCCCAGATCGTGCCGGGGCAGGTGGCCGCCGCCGCCCTCGTCGTCATCGGCGCGATGATGATGCAGAACGCCCGGCACGTGGACTGGTCCGACCGGTCCGTGGCGGTGCCGGTGTTCCTGACCGTGGCGCTGATGCCGTTCACGTACTCGATCACCGCGGGCGTCGGCGCGGGCGTCATCGCGTACACGGCGATCAAGGCCGCGCAGGGGAAGTTCCGCGAGATCGGCGCCTTCATGTGGGTGCTGACGCTGGTCTTCCTCGTGTACTTCGGCCTGCACCCGATCGAGAGCTGGCTGGGCGTCAAGTAGCCCTTGTTCCCCCCTCTGCGTAAGGAGACCGAGACATGCTGGACATCGCCGAGGAACTGCACCGGTGGGTCGAGCAGGGACGCGACTTCGCCGTGGCCACCGTGGTGGCCGTCGGCGGCAGCGCGCCCCGGCAGCCGGGCGCGGCGCTCGCCGTCGACAGCGAGGGCACCGCGATCGGCTCGGTCTCCGGCGGATGCGTGGAGGGGGCGGTGTACGAGCTGTGCCGGCAGGCGCTCGAGGACGGGGAGTCGGTCCTCGAGCGGTTCGGGTACAGCGACGACGACGCGTTCGCCGTGGGGCTCACGTGCGGGGGCGTCATCGACATCCTCGTCACGCCGGTACGCGCGTCCGACACGGCCGTACGCGGAGTGCTCGGGCAGGCGCTCGGCGCCGCCGCCACGGGGGAGGCGGCGGCGCTCGCGCGCATCGTGTCGGGTCCGTCGGAACTGATGGGGCGGGCGGTGCTCGTGCGTCCCGACGGGTCGTACGAGGGTGGGTTCGGGGGACACCCCGAGCTGGACAGGACCGTGGCGGGGGAGGCGGCGGCGTTCCTCGACGCGGGCCGTACGGGCACGCTGGAGATCGGCGAACAGGGCTCACGCTGCGGCACGCCGCTCACGCTTCTGGTCGAGTCCTCGGTTCCGGCCCCCCGGATGATCGTCTTCGGCGCCATCGACTTCGCGTCGGCGCTGGTGCGGATGGGGAAGTTCCTCGGGTACCGGGTGACGGTGTGCGACGCGCGACCGGTGTTCGCGACGGCGGCGCGGTTCCCCGAGGCGGACGAGGTGGTGGTCGCGTGGCCGCACGAGTACCTGGAGCGGGAGTCGGACGACGTCGACGGGCGCACGGTGCTGTGCGTGCTGACGCACGACGCCAAGTTCGACGTGCCGCTGCTCAAGCTGGCGCTGCGGTTGCCGGTGGCGTACGTGGGGGCGATGGGCTCGCGCCGCACCCACCTGGACCGCAACGAACGCCTCCGCGAGGTCGGCGTCACCGACCTCGAACTGGCCCGCCTGCGCTCCCCGATCGGCCTCGACCTCGGCGCACGCACCCCGGAGGAGGTGGCGGTCTCCATCGCGTCCGAGGTCGTCGCCGCCCGCCGCGGCGGCACGGGCGCGTCCCTGACGGGCGCCCACACCCCGATCCACCACGAGGCGCCCCCGGCGCGGCGGATGGATTCGGTGGCGTGACGTCGGCGGCGCCCCGTTCCATCGCGGCTTCCCCGCCCATCTCCCGCCCACCCGCCCCCTCCGGGGGCGTCGGCCCCCGTGGGCGACGCCCCGTTGGCCACCGCCTCCGTGCTCGCCACGCGGCGCCGGAGCGCCGGTCACCGGGGCTGCGCCTTGCGGTCTGCCTGTCGTGCTCGACGGGAACGAGCTGAGCTGGGACTTCTGACGTTTCCCGTGGGGCGCCCGCGGTGGGCCGACGGCCCTGCCGAGCCCGCTTGCCGCCCCCGGCCCCACGTGACTCTCCGCCATTCAACCTCCTTTCGGCTCCCACCACTTGACCGCCACCCCCACCCCCGCCCACCCTGTGGGAGCGCTCCCGTAGAACGCACGGACACCGCGGGAGCGCTCCGTAAGGGTCGGCGCGGCGTGCCGCGTCGGCCGGCCGACCGGAACCCCAGGAGTCACCGTGCGAAGACCCCTCAGACGGCGCGCCGCATCCGCCGCGATCGCCGCCCTCGCCCTCTCCGGCCTCCTCCTCGGCACCGCGCAACCCGCCGCCGCGGACGCGGACCACGGGCGGGGCCCCGCGCTCTACACCCCCGACCCCAACCCCGACGCCCTCCGCCAGATCGCCGGACTCGCCAAACAGGGCCAGTACCGCGACGCCGCCCGGATCACCGCGATGATCGCCACCCCGCAGGCCGTGTGGTTCGGCGACCAGAGTCCCGCCGAGGTCGAGAAGCTCGCGCGCGACGTCGTCAAGGACGCCGACCGCCGCGACGCCCTCCCCGTGTTCGCGCTCTACAACATCCCGGGCCGCGACTGCTCCAACTACTCCGCGGGCGGCGCCGCGAACACCGCCGAGTACCAGGCCTGGATCGACGCCGTCGCCCGCGGCATCGGCACCCGCGACGCCCTGGTCGTCCTCGAACCGGACGCCCTCGCCCTGCTCCCCGCCGACTGCGGCCAGGACGACGCCCAGGGCACGAAGACCGCGGCCCGCTACACGGAGGTCAACTACGCCGTCGACCACCTCGAACCACTGCCCGGCACCCGCGTCTACCTCGACACCGGCCACCCCGGCTGGCACAGCGTCAACGCCATCGTGCCGCGCCTGATCAAGGGCGGCGTC
Organism: Streptomyces sp. SDT5-1; assembly: GCF_052245995.1. Lineage (NCBI taxonomy): Bacteria > Bacillati > Actinomycetota > Actinomycetes > Kitasatosporales > Streptomycetaceae > Streptomyces > Streptomyces sp. SDT5-1. The sequence goes on from NZ_CM125963.1 coordinate 6,481,944, forward strand.
ACGCACGCCTCCGGCTTCTACACCAACGCCTCGAACTACCTCACCGACGACGCCAACTCCTGGTACGGGAAGCTGATCTCCTCCTGCGTCGCCTATGTGCGGAACGAAGACGGCGACGTCGCCGACTGCCCGAACCAGTGGACTCCGCGCGCCGACGCCCAGGCCTGGATCGACGCGAACGTGCACGTCCCCGCCTCCCGCATGCCGCACTTCGTCACCGACTCCAGCCGCAACGGTCGCGGCCCCTGGACCCCGCCCGCGGGCAAGTACTCCGACCCCCAGGACTGGTGCAACCCGCCCGACCGCGGACTCGGCGCCCGCCCCACGCTGCGCACCGGCGACCCCTTGCAGGACGCCCGCCTGTGGATCAAGACGCCGGGGGAATCCGACGGCCTGTGCCTGCGCGGCACGGCGGGACCCGAGGACCCGGAGCGCGGCACGGTCGACCCGAAGGCCGGCGACTGGTTCCCGCAGCAGGCGCTCGAACTGGCGCGGTACGCGAACCCGCCGCTATTCCCCACCGATTGACGAGGCGTCAGCCCCGTCGATGTCGTCGGTGTCGCCCAGCAACCCCGTCACCGCCCGCCCGAACACCCATCGCCCCGCCGCCGCGACCACCCGGTCCGCGGCGCGGGGCACTCCGCGTACGTGCAGCTCCTCGCGCCATTCCACGCGCGAGCCGCCCTCGCCGAGCGCCCGCACCTCGAACTCCGCCCAGCCCGTCACGACCCGGCCCCGCTTCTCCATCCGGCAGCGGCGCGGCGGCTGCCAGGCGACGACCTCCATCGGATCGTCGAAGCCGCACCGGCCCACACCGGTGCGCGCCACGAACACCGTGCCCGCCGCGTCCGGCGGCGGCGTCGTCACCGTGACACGGGTGAGCGGCACGGAGTCCCCGTGCCGCTCCCAGTCGGTCAGCCGCCGCCACGCCTCGGCGGCGCGCAGCGGCGTGTCACGGACGATGCGGATCTGGGCCGTCATGTCGTGATGGTATGCACACGTTTGAGCGGGGTGCCGAGGCCCAGGTCCGGGCGGCGTGTCGCGGGGGCGTCAAGAGTTCGGAACGTAAAGGGAGTTGACGGAAAGAGCAGGACAGAAGACCGATTGACAGGCGGGGCGCCGCCCCCGATCGTTTCCCTCGGGGTGTGACACCTGACGGTTGGGGGACCGCGATGAGGTGGCAGGGGGGCGCGTCGTCCGACGGCGCGGGGGACCAGGAGAGCGGCGGCTTCGGCCCGCCACCCAGCATGTACGTGCCGCCCATGCCGACGCGCCCGCCCGCGGGACCCGCGGACCCCGCCCGCGCCCTCGCCGCCGGACTGCTCAACCTCAGCGGACTCGGCCTCGGCTACGTCCTCCTGCGCCGCCGCCTGCTCGCCCTGCTCTGCGTCCTCGCGACCGCCGCGCTGCTCACCCTCGCGCTGCCCGCCGACCCGGACGGCGTGCCCGCCTGGGCGCTGATCGGCTACGCCGCGCTGCTGCTCGCCGCCGCCGTCGACGGAGCCCGCCGCGGCCTGCGCACTCCGCCGGCCGCCGTCCAGGTCAGGCCGGTCGTGGCGCTCGTGCTCGGGATCGCACTGCTCGCCGTGCCCGCCGGGGGAGCCGTCGCGTACGGCGGGCTGCGCGACGACGCCGTCGAGGACATGCTGCTCGACCGGCTCGACCGCGCCGACGCCCTCGTCCGCAAGGCCTCCGCCCACGACTTCCCCGAGGCCCGCGCCGACTACCGCGCCGCCCTCGACCGGTACCGCGACCTCACCGAGCACCACCCGGACTCCCGCGCCGCGCACCGCGTGCACGACAGCCTCGCCGCCTACTACAAGGTGGTCTCCGCGCCGTACGCCGACGGCGAGCACTGCGCCGCCGTCGCGCCCCTCGAACATCTGCGGGAGGTCCCGCACACCATCGACCGCTCCGTCCTCGGCTCCCTCGCGGCCTGGCCCGACGAGCCCCTCGCCCGCTCGCTCCTCACGTGCGGCACGGAGAAGCTCGGTTCGTCCGAGTCCGACGGCAGGGGCGGCGAACTGGGCCGTCTCCTGCGTACGTTCCCGAAATCCGCGCAGGCCGGTGAGGTGGAGCCCGCCGTGCGCGCGGCCGTCGCCCGGCGCGCGGGCCGGCTGAAGGGCGGCGACCCGTGCGCCGCCACCCGGGCCCTGCGCCGCATCGGCGACACCGCGAAACAGCTGCCCGCCCCCGCGCCCGCCCATCTGCGCGGCAAGGTCGCGGCGGCCGTGCGGGACGGGGCGTACGCCTGCGGCCTCGACCAGTTCGAGGACGGCCGGTTCGCCGCCGCCCGCACCTCGCTGACCTCGTTCGCGAGCACGTACAAGGACGACGACCGGCGGGAGCGCGCGCGGCAGGTCGCCATCGCCGCCGAGATCGCGGAGCTGCGGCCCGCCGCGGGACACCGGCTGCCGCCGAAGGGCACGCCCGGCGGTCCCCGCATGGAGATGGTGATCAGCAACGACGGGCCCGACCCCGTCGAGATCCTCTACACCGGTCCGGTCACCGGCAGGATCACCGTCCCGGCCTGCGGGTCCTGCGACACGTACCCCTCGGAGTCGGCGGGCCGCGCCAAGGCGTGCAAGGCGAGCGGCACGGCGTACCCGAAGCGGACGCTGCGGCTGCCCTCGGGCACGTACCACTTCCTGCACAAACCGGGCGGCAGGAGCGCGACGGCGAGCGGGCGCGCGGCGGGCGGCCGGATCCAGGCCGGGTACTCGTACACCCAGTGCAGCTATGTCGTCAGGAGCGATCTCGGCACGGATCTTTAGCAGCGCCGAAGTAGCTCGCGGGACCCTCTTGACCCCTGCTTGACCCCCCTTTGACCTGCACAAAGACCCTCGCGGCCGGTGCGCGGAGCACTCAGGAAAAGGGGCTACACTCGCTTGCTCGATACAAGCAAGTGACTGGGCGACGTGACCGGACGGGTCACCGAGCAAGGAGGCGGGACATGGACAAGGGGACGGTCCATGACCGTGCGGAGACGGACATCCCGGAGACGGGAAGCGCGAACACTGAGGAGGCCGCGGCCGGACTCGGAAACCAGCTGGTGCGGTTCTCGAGGCTGCTGACTGCCTACCGGCAGAAGGCCAGGCTGGAGAGCCGGGCCGGCGAACGGGTCCTGCTCGCCAAGCTGGTGCGCGACGGCGAACGCCGCGCCACCGACCTGGCGGCGGCGACCTTCCTCGACCTGTCGACGGTCAGCCGACAGGTTCGGGCGATGGTCGACAGGGGACTCGTCGAGCGCCGACCCGACCCGGAGGACCGCAGGGGCGCGCTGCTGCGCGCCACCGACGCGGGCCGGGACGTGTTCGAGGAGTACCGGCGCCAGCGCGACGCGGGATTCGCGAAGCTGCTGGAGCCGTGGTCCGCCGAGGACAGGTACCAGCTGATCCGGCTGCTCTCCCGCCTCAATGACGACCTGGAAGAGTTTGAATACGCGCGTCACGAGCCCGGCCACGTGCCCGGGCCCGGTGGCGAGCAGGGAGCAACGCAAGAATGACTGAGGCCGTGTCCGCGTCCCGCGGAGACACCGCTACCCGAGCCATATCCACCCCACAAGAGACCCCCACCTCCGGCGGCCTGAGCCACCGGCAGATTCTCACCATCCTCAGCGGTCTGATGCTGGGGATGTTCCTGGCCGCTCTCGACCAGACCATCGTCTCCACCTCGATCCGCACCATCGCGGACGACCTCGACGGACTCAGCCAGCAGGCCTGGGCGACGACGGCGTACCTGATCACGTCGACGATCGCGACGCCGCTCTACGGCAAGCTGTCCGACCTGCACGGCCGCAAGCCGTACTTCCTCGCCGCGATCACGATCTTCATCGTGGGCTCGGCGCTGTGCACCTTCTCGACGTCGATGCCGGAGCTGGCCGCGTTCCGCGCGGTGCAGGGCATCGGCGCCGGCGGTCTGATGTCGCTGGCGCTCGCGATCATCGGCGACATCGTGCCGCCGCGCGAACGGGCCCGCTACCAGGGCTACATGCTCGCCACCTTCGCCACGTCCAGCGTCGCGGGACCGCTCATCGGCGGCGCCCTCGCCGGGCAGGACAGCATCCTCGGCGTCACCGGCTGGCGCTGGGTGTTCCTGGTGAACGTGCCGGTCGCGATCGTCGCGCTGTTCGTCGTCGCGAAGGTGCTCAACATCCCGCACGTCCGCCGCGACCGGAAGATCGACTGGTGGGGCGCGTTCACCATCGCGCTCGGCGTCGTGCCGCTGCTGCTCGTCGCCGAGCAGGGCCGCGAGTGGGGCTGGGGCTCCGCGGGCTCGATCGTCTGCTACGCCGTCGGTGCCGTCGGCATCGTCTCGTGGATCTTCGTGGAGCGGGCTGTCGGAGACGACGCGCTCATCCCGATGCGGCTGTTCCGCAACGCCATCTTCAGCAAGACCAGCTTCCTGTCCGTGCTGATCGGCGCGGGCATGTTCGGCGGCATGCTGATGATCCCGCAGTACCTCCAGATCGTGAAGGGCGCGAGCCCGACCCGGTCCGGGCTCGAGATGCTGCCGCTGATGGCCGGCATGATGATCGCGTCCATCATCTCCGGCCAGATCACCGGGAAGACCGGCCGCTACAAGATCTTCCCGACCCTGGGCACCCTCCTGATGGTGGCGGCGCTGCTGCTCTTCCACTTCAAGGTCCAGTGGGACACCCCGCTGTGGGAGACCATGCTCTACATGGCGGTCTTCGGCCTCGGCCTCGGCTGCTGCATGCAGACGCTGGTGCTCGCGGTGCAGAACGCGGTGCCGCCGCAGGACATGGGCGTGGCGACGGCGTCGTCCACGTTCTTCCGGCAGATGGGCGCCACCGCCGGTACGGCGATCTTCCTGTCGGTGCTCTTCTCGAACGTCGGCGACAAGATCTCGGACGCCTTCAAGTCGGCGGCCAGGACGCACGACTTCCAGGCCGCGCTGCACGACCCGTCGGTCGTCTCCGACCCCGCGAACAAGCCGGTCCTCGACATGCTCAAGGGCTCCGGCGGGGGCGGCGGCGACGTGCTGAGCGACTCCTCGTTCATCCAGCACCTGGACCCGCGGCTCGCGGAGCCGTTCAAGCAGGGCTTCGCCGACGCCATGCACCTGGTGTTCCTGATCGCGGCGGGCGTCATCGTCCTCGCGTTCCTGATGGTGCTGTGGACGAAGGAGGTTCCGCTGCGCAAGATGTCGGGCCTCCAGGCGCGCGAGGCGGCGGAGAAGGGGGAGACGGCCTCCGAGTCGGCCTCCGAGGAACCGGCGGCCGCCCCGGCAGCCGCAGTGGAGGGCACCCCGGACACCTCGGACGCCACCTCCGGCATCAGGGGTTACGTCCGCGACCGCGAGGGCTCCCCGCTGGTCGGCGCCGTGGTCACGCTGATCGACCTGCGGGGCGCCCAGCTCGGCCGTACGACGGCGGCGGCCGACGGCGCGTACCTGCTCGGGGCGCCCGCCGGCGGGACGTACGTCCTGATCGGTTCGGCCGGTTCCCGGCAGCCGCAGGCCACGACGCTGACGGTCGGCGAGGGCTTCCTCGACTTCGACCTGATGCTGGCCGGGTCCGCCGGCCTCACCGGCACCGTCGTCGAGGCGGCGGGCGAACTCCCGGTGCCGGGCGCCCTGGTGATCGTCACCGACGTGCGCGGCGAGGTCGTCGCGTCCGGCGCGGCCGACGCCACGGGCTCCTTCGCGTTCGGCGACCTGGCCCCCGGCGGCTACACCCTCGCCGTCAGCGCGGAGGGCCACCGGCCCACGGCGCTCCCGGTCGAGGTGGCCTCCGGCACGCCCAACCGCTGCGAGGTCCGGCTGGTGCCCGGCGCCCGCGTCCACGGCGTGGTGCGCGGCGCGTCCGGCGACCCGCTGGACGACGCCCGCGTCACGCTGCTCGACGCGGCGGGCAACACGGTCGGCACGACGGTCACGGGCGTCGACGGCGCCTACGCCTTCGACGACCTGGACGCCGGCGAGTACACGGTCGTCGCCAGCGGCTACGCCCCGCAGGCCCTCCCGCTGAGCCTCGACGGGAAGGGCCGCGATGATGCGGACGTGGAACTGAGCCACTGACGCGCCGACCACGCGCACGCCGAACGGCCGTGGCCCCGACACCTCGGTGTCGGGGCCACGGCCCGTTTCGAGCGGGGGCTGTCAGACCTTGAGCGGACGGATCGCCGTCGGCGCGTGGCCCGGCTCCGTCGCCAGCTCCTCGAACTCCTTCACCGCGCTGATGTCGGCGGTCGGGCTCATGGAGATGTTCGTGATGCGCTCCAGGATCGCCTCGACGACGACCGGCACCCGGTGCTCCTGCGCGAGCTTCTTCGCCTGCTCGAAGGCGGTGCCCAGCTCGTTCGGGTCCGTCACGCGGATCGCCTTGCAGCCCAGGCCCTCGGCGACCTTGACGTGGTCGACGCCGTAGACGCCCAGCTCGGGGCTGTTCTGGTTCTCGAACTCCAGGTTGACCTGGAAGTTGATGTCCAGGCCGATCTGCGCCTGGCGGATCAGGCCCAGGTACGCGTTGTTCACGAGGACGTGGACGTACGGGATGCGGTGCTGGGCGCCGACCGCCAGCTCCTCGATCATGAACTGGAAGTCGTAGTCGCCGGAGAGGGCGACGACCTGCGTGTCCGGGTCGGCCTTGGAGACGCCGAGCGCGGCCGGGATCGTCCAGCCGAGCGGGCCCGCCTGGCCGCAGTTGATCCAGTGCCGCGGCTTGTAGACGTGCAGCATCTGGGCGCCGGCGATCTGCGAGAGGCCGATCGTCGTGACGTACCGGGTGTCCTTGCCGAACGCCTTGTTCATCTCCTCGTAGACGCGCTGCGGCTTCATGGGGATGTCGTCGAAGTGCGTGCGGCGCAGGAGGGTCTCCTTGCGCTCCAGGTGCGAGGCGACCCAGGCGGAGCGGTCCGGCAGCTCGCCCGCGGCCTTCAGCTCCTTGGCGACCTCGACGAACAGCTCCAGGGCCGACCTGGCGTCGGAGGTGATCCCGTAGTCCGGCGCGAAGATCTTGCCGATCTGCGTCGGCTCGATGTCGACGTGCACGAACTTCCGCTCGCCCTTGTAGACGTCGAGCTTGTAACCGGTGTGGCGGTTGGCCCAGCGGTTGCCGATGCCGAGGACGAAGTCCGACTCCAGGAACGTGGCGTTGCCGTACCGGTGGCCGGTCTGCTGGCCGACCATGCCCGCGTTCAGGTCGTGGTCGTCGGGGATGGTGCCCCAGCCCATCAGCGTGGGCACGACCGGCGTGTTGGTGATCTCGGCGAACTCGACGAGCAGGTCGCTCGCGTCGGCGTTGATGATGCCGCCGCCCGCGATGATCAGCGGCCGCTCGGACTCGACGAGGAGCTTGATCGCCTTCTCGATCTGCGCGCGGGTCGCGGCCGGCTTGTAGACCGGCAGCGGCTCGTACGTCTCCGGGTCGAACTCGATCTCCGTCTGCTGGACGTCGATCGGCAGGTCGATGAGGACGGGGCCGGGACGGCCGGAGCGCATCAGGTGGAAGGCCTGCTGGAAGATGCCCGGGACCTGCGCTGCCTCCAGGACGGTCACCGCCATCTTCGCGACCGGCTTGGCGATCGAGGCGATGTCGACGGCCTGGAAGTCCTCCTTGTGCAGGAGGTGGCTCGGGGCCTGGCCCGTGATGCACAGGATCGGGATCGAGTCGCCCGTGGCGGAGTACAGGCCGGTGATCATGTCGGTCCCGGCGGGCCCCGAAGTGCCGATGCAGACACCGATGTTCCCCGGGTTGGCCCGGGTGTAGCCCTCGGCCATGTGCGAGGCGCCCTCGACGTGGCGGGCGAGCGTGTGGTCGATGCCACCGCTCTCCTTGAGCTCCTTGTAGAAGGGGTTGATGGCGGCACCGGGCACGCCGAACGCGTTCGTGACGCCCTCGCGCTTGAGGATCTCAACGGCCGCGCGGGCGGCGGTCATTCGAGCCATGAGTGCTCCCGACTCCTGCTGTGACTGTGTACGGCTTCGGCTGTCGGATTCGCGCTCCCGTCGCGCCCCGCGGCGAGCTCTGAATTCCGTCACCTGGTCTCCACTGTTTCCGTAATGTGGAAACCAGGTTCTGCTATATGGAAGCAATGTAGAGGGGCGCTTTGCAGGCCGTCAAGGTGGATGATGAGACTGACGTCGATCCGTTTCCGGCCGGGAGCGAGGGGGAGTTGCCGTGGCCGAGCCCGCCCGCCTGCGCTGCCCCACCTGCCGGCGCGAGCATCTGTACGCGCCCCAGGCCCTGCCCTGCGCCTGCGGAGCGCCCGTCGCGCCGCCGATGGTGCGCGGCGCCGCCCCCGTCCCCGTGTCCGAGCGCACCTGGGACGACGACTGGGTGACCCTGCGCTGCCCCATGTGCGGCCGGCACGACCGCTGGCCCCGGCCCGAGCTGGGCTGCGCCTGCGGCTCGGTGCTGCGCGTCCCGGTCCACGACGACCAGGCGCCCGCGCCCGCCCACATCCCGCTGCCGCGCACGGCCGCGCCGCCGCGACCCGCCTTCCAACCCGTCGCCATCCGCACTGCGCGCGACGCCGTCACGGCCGTCGCCCTGTACCTGCGCTGGCTCGGCCACGACGACGTGCGCCAGGCCGACCAGCGGCCGCCCTCCGGCATCGGGCTCGCCGCGCGCGGGGTCGTCGCCCAGGTCGAGCCCTCGGTGCGGCCCGCGACGCTGCGCGACGTGGAGTGCCTGTGGCTGCGGTCCATGGCGGAGTCCGCGACCTGCGCCTACTTCTCGCTGGCCGGATACGTCGACGAGGCCCGCACCCGGGCCGACGCGCTCGGCGTCCCGCTGTTCGTGCTCGACCTGGCCGGGGTGCCGCAGCCGGTGAACGGGCCCGCGGACGAGCTGATCGCGGGCGGGGCGTAGCGGGCTCTGCGGCGCGAAATGCGGGTGAGCGGGGTGCGCGGCCCCGACATACTGGACGGGTGATCATTCGCAGCGCCGAACCCGCCGACTTCCCGCGCCTCCAGGCGATCGAGACGGCCGCGGGCGAGATCTTCCGGACGGTCGGCATGGCCGCGATCGCCGACGACGCGCCGCCCACGCCCGCCGAGCTCGACCGGTTCCGCCGGTCCGGGCACGCCTGGGTGGCCGAGGACGCCGGGACCGTCGTCGCCTACCTCGTCGCCGAGCCCGTCGACGGCGCCCTGCACGTCGAGCAGGTCACCGTGCACCCCGACGCCGCCCGCCGCGGCGTGGGTCAGGCCCTGCTCGCGTACGCCGCCGACTGCGCGCGCGACCAGGGCCTGACCGGCCTCACCCTGACCACCTTCACCGACGTGCCGTGGAACGCCCCGTACTACGAGCGCCTCGGCTTCCGCCGGCTCACCGAAGCCGAGGTCACGCCCGGACTCCGCGCGATCCGCGCGGCGGAGGCCGAGCACGGCCTGGACCGATGGCCGAGGGTGTGCATGCGGAGGGAGCCGTAGGCCCCCTTCTTCAGTTTCCCGTTCTACAACTCCCCGTACCCCTCGCGGAGTTCCACCTTTCGGACCTTCCCGCTCACCGTCATCGGGAACCGCTCCAGAATCCGCAGCCGGCTCGGGACCTTGTAGTGCGCGAGCCGGTCGCGGCAGAACTCCCGCACCTCGTCGAGGGTCAGCGTGTCCGCGGGGTCCCGCAGGATCACGCAGGCCAGCACCTCCTCGCCGTACTTCTCGTGCGGGACGCCCACGACCTGCACGTCGGCGATCTTCGGGTGGCCGTAGAGGAACTCCTCGATCTCGCGCGGGGAGATGTTCTCGCCGCCGCGGATGATCATGTCCTTGATGCGGCCGACGATCTGCGCGTAGCCGTCCTCGCGGATCATCGCCAGGTCGCCCGTGTGCATCCACCGGCCCGCGTCGATGACCTCGGCGGTCTTCTCCGGCTCGTCCCAGTAGCCGAGCATCACGCTGTACCCGCGCGTGCACAGCTCGCCCGACTCGCCGCGCGGCAGCGTGACCCCGGTGACCGGGTCGATCACCTTGACCTCGATGTGCGGCAGGACGCGGCCGACGGTGCCGGTGCGGCGCTCCAGGTCGTCGTCGCGGCGGGTCTGCAGCGACACCGGCGACGTCTCGGTCATGCCGTAGCAGATGGAGACCTCGGCCATGTGCATCTCGGCGACGACCCGCTTCATCACCTCGACCGGGCACGGCGAGCCCGCCATGATCCCCGTGCGCAGGGTGCTCAGGTCGTACGAGGCGAAGTCCGGCAGGTTCAGCTCGGCGATGAACATCGTCGGCACGCCGTACAGGGACGTGCAGCGCTCCTGCTGGACGGCGCGCAGCGTGGCGGCCGGCTCGAAGGACGGCCCCGGGATCACGATGCAGGCGCCGTGCGAGGTGGCGCCGAGATTGCCCATCACCATGCCGAAGCAGTGGTAGAAGGGTACGGGCAGGCACACCCGGTCCCGCTCGGTGTAGCCGACCGTCTCGCCCACCCAGAACCCGTTGTTGAGGATGTTGTGGTGGGAGAGCGTGGCCCCCTTCGGGAAGCCCGTCGTGCCCGAGGTGTACTGGATGTTCACCGGGTCGTCGCACGACAACTCGGCCTCTCGTTCAGCCAGTTGCCCGGCGTCGACACCGATCGCCGCCGCCACGAGGGCGTCCCAGCTGTCCGTGCCGATGAACACCTTCTCGCGCAACAGCGGGCACTCGGCAGCCACTTGGCGGACGAGCTCGCGATAGTCGGTGCCCTTGTGCTCGGTCGACGAGATCAGCAGCGAGACACCGGACTGCTTGAGCACGAACGCCAACTCGTGCGCCCGGTACGCCGGGTTGATGTTCACCATGATCGCGCCGATCCGCGCGGTCGCGTACTGCACCAGCACCCACTCGGCGCAGTTCACCGCCCAGATGCCCACGCGGTCGCCCTTGGCGACACCGCGCGCGAGCAGCCCGCGCGCCAGCTCGTCGACGTCCGCGCCGAACTCCGCGTACGTCCAGCGGCGCCCGCTCTCCACGTCGACCAGCGCCTCGCGGTCCGGCCACGCCTCCACGGTGCGTCGCAGATTGCCGCCGATGGTGTCGCCGAGCAGCGGCACCTCGCTGGTCCCGTGCGTGTACGACAACTCCCCGGAGATGACGCTCACTTGAAGTCCTCCTCGCGGTACTCGGCGGTCGAACCCTTGGCGGTGGCCTCGCGCAGCTCGATGCGGCGGATCTTGCCCGAGACCGTCTTGGGCAGCTCGGCGAACTCGATGCGGCGCACCCGCTTGTACGGGGCGAGGGTCGCGCGGGAGTGCTCGAACAGCAGCTTCGCCGCGTCGGGGCCCGGCTCGTAGCCCTCCGCCAGCACCACGTACGCCTTCGGGACGGCGAGCCGCAGCTCGTCGGGGGCGGGCACGACGGCCGCCTCCGCGACCGCCTCGTGCTCGAGGAGCGCGCTCTCCAGCTCGAACGGGCTGATCTTGTAGTCGCTCGCCTTGAACACGTCGTCGGCGCGGCCCACGTACGTCAGATAGCCGTCCGCGTCCCGCGAGCCGATGTCGCCGGTGCGGTAGTAGCCGCCCGCCATCGCCTCCGCCGTGCGCTCGGGGTCGCCGTGGTAGCCGACCATCAGGCCGACGGGCCGGGCGGACAGGTCCAGGCTGATCTCGCCCTCGTCGGCGCCGGGCGCGCCGGTCACCGGGTCGAGCAGCTCGACCTTGAAGCCGGGGCTCGGACGTCCCATGGAGCCGGACTTGAGGCGCTGCCCCGGGCTGTTCGACACCTGCACCGACGTCTCGGTCTGCCCGAAGCCGTCGCGGATGGTGATGCCCCAGGCCCGCTCGACCTGCTCGATGACCTCCGGGTTCAGCGGCTCACCCGCGGCGACGACCTCGCGCGGCGGCGTGCGCAGCTGGGTGAGGTCGGCCTGGATGAGCATCCGCCACACGGTGGGCGGCGCGCAGAACGACGTGACGCCCGCCCGGTCCATCGTGGCCATCAGGCGGCCCGCGTCGAAGCGCGTGTAGTTGTAGAGGAAGACGGTCGCCTCGGCGTTCCACGGCGCGAAGAAGTTCGACCAGGCGTGCTTGGCCCATCCGGGCGACGAGATGTTCAGGTGCACGTCACCGGGGCGCAGGCCGATCCAGTACATCGTCGCGAGATGCCCGATCGGGTACGAGACGTGGGTGTGCTCGACGAGCTTGGGGCGCGCGGTCGTGCCGGAGGTGAAGTACAGCAGCAGCGGGTCCTCCGCGCGGGTCTCGCCGTCGGCCTCGAAGGTGTCGGTGGCGCCCGCCGACTCCTCGTAGCCGAGCCAGCCCTCTTCGGGGGCGTCCGAGCCGACCACGATGCGGGTGTAGTCGCCGGGCACCTCGGAGAACTTCGCGATGTCCTCGGGGCGCACGACGACGTGCCGCGCCCTGCCGCGCTCCACGCGGTCGGTCAGATCGGCCGAACCGAGCAGCGGCGTCGCGGGGAGGACGACGGCCCGCAGCTTCATCGCGGCGAGCATCACCTCCCACAGCTCCACCTGGTTGCCGAGCATGAGCAGCACCCGGTCGCCCGCGCCGACGCCGTGGCCGCGCAGCCAGTTCGCCACCTGGTTGGAGCGGCGGCGCAGGGTGTCGAAGGAGTAGCGGGCCTCGGAGTCGTCCTCCTCGACGATGTGCAGCGCGACCTTGTCGTTGCCTTCGGCGATGACGTCGAACCAGTCGAGGGCCCAGTTGAAACGCTCGGGCCGGGGCCAGGAGAAGCCCTCGTACGCCGACTCGTAGTCCCGCGCGTGCTGCAACAGGAAGTCTCGGGCTGTGCGGAACTGCTCCGTGGGTCCGTTCGCCGTCGTCATGTGCGCTCCGTTTGAGTCCTTGGGTGGCCCGGGATCCACCTCGTGTCCCGCACCGTCGCGGGCCGTGTCTGCCATCGTGTAGTGAGTGACGCAGGTCTCACCACCCCCATACGGGGGTGAACAGTGCGCGGCGAGGTGATGGACGGTGAGCGCAGGAACCGCCGAGGCGGTCGAGATGCGCGCGGCCCTGGTGCGGCTGCGCCGGGGCACGGGCCTTCCGGTGGCGTTCGGCGGGCTGACCGCCGGGCCCGGGCAGGCGGCGGGGCAGGTACGGATCGCCGAGATCAGCGGCGCGTCGACGGGCGCGCTGCACGGGCTCGGCATCACCGCGGGCAACGGCCTGGGCGGCAAGGCCCTCACGCTCGCCAGGGCGTGCGCCGTCACCGACTACCACGGCTCCCGGCACATCAGCCACGAGTACGACGCCGCGGTCGCGGCCGAGGGCCTGCACTCGGTCCTCGCGGTGCCCGTCGTCGTACGGCGCCGGGTGCGGGGCGTCCTGTACGGGGCGCTGCGCACGGCCCGACCGCTCGGCGACCGGGCGCTCGACGCGGCGATGGCGGCGGCGCGGGACGTGGAGCAGGCGCTCGTGGTGCGCGACGAGGTGCAGTCCTTGCTGTCCGTGACGCGGGCCCCCGCGGGCGAGGACGGCGGGGCGTGGGAGGAGGTCAGGGAGGCGCACGGAGCGCTGCGGGCCCTGGCGCCGAAGCTCGCCGATCCGGCGCTGCGGGACGAACTGCTCGCGGTGTGCGGGCGTCTTGCGGCGGCGTCCGACCCGGTGCGGGCACCGGAGGAGGCGCCGGTGACGCTGGCGCCGCGGGAGGTGGACGTGCTGGCGTGCGTGGCGGCGGGCGCGACGAACGCGGCGGCGGGGGAGCGGCTCGGGCTGCGGCCGGAGACGGTGAAGGGGTATCTGCGCTCGGCGATGCGGAAGTTGGGGACGCACACGCGCGGCGAGGCGGTGGTGGCGGCGCGGCGGGCGGGGATACTGCCGTAGGGCCGTCGGCCGCCGACGGTCGGCGGCGATTGTCAGTGGCGTGGGCTTCAATGGTTCGCGTGGGGTGAGGTCGCGAGGGAGCGGGACGGAGCAGGACCGGGCGGAAAAGGGGGCGGATCGGCATGGTGTCGATGGAGCGGTGTCTGGCGTTCGCGGCGATGTCGCTGCTGGTGATCGTGATTCCGGGACCGAGCGTGCTGTTCGTGATCGGGCGGGCGCTCGCGCACGGACGGCGGTGGCGACGGCGCTCGGGAACGTCGTCGGCTCGTACCTGCTGGTCGTGGCGGTGGCCCTCGGGATAGGCGCGCTGGTCGAGCGGTCGGCCGCGCTGTTCCTCGCGGTGAAGCTGGCCGGCGCGGCGTATCTCGTGTACCTCGGCGTGCAGGCGTTCCGGCACCGGCGGGACATGAAGGCGTCCGACATACGCGGCCCGGCGGGACCGCCGCGCGGCGATCTGCGCACGGTGGCGGACGGCGTGCTCGTGGGGGTCACGAACCCGAAGGGCATCGTCTTCTTCGCCGCGGTGCTGCCGCAGTTCGTGAACCACGAGGCGGGTCACGTCCCGGCGCAGATGCTGCTGCTCGGCCTGATCCCGATCTCCATAGGCCTGGTCACGGACACGCTGTGGGGGCTCACGGCGTCGGCGGCGCGCACCTGGTTCGCGCGCTCGGACCGGCGCCTGTCGATGATCGGCGGGACGGGCGGGTTCGCGCTGATAGGCCTCGGCGTGACGGTGGCGGCGACGGGCCGCGCGGACTGAACGCCCCGGCGCCTACGTGCGGACGGTGCCGAATTCCACGGAGAGCGGCCCCGGCGCCTCCAGGACGGCGGCGGTGCGCTCCGCCTCGGCGACGAGCTCGTCGCGCTGGGGGCGGGTGAGCTTCCGGAAGGGCTCGAGGGTGAGCACGCTGCCCGCGTCCCCGTTCTCCTTCAAGGTCCACAGGCCGGCGAGGAATCCGTCGACGAGGAACGTCAAGTAGGCGGTGTTCACCTGCCAGTTGCGGCCCCGGTCGGCCTCGTGGATCACGCGGGTGCGGTCGGCGTGGGACAGGAGGAGGTTGTCGAACTCGGCGAGCAGGCGCGGCGGGGCGGGCGTGTCCGGGTCGGGGCGTGGCGCGTCGGGCAGGTCGAACAGCTCGACGCCGTGCTCGTCGCGGAAGGTGACCAGACGGGGCCGCAGCCGCTCGAAGGCCTCCTTGGTGCGGGTGATGCCCGCCCACTGCTGGAAGTCCTTCACGGAGGCGGGGCCGAAGGCACCGAGATAGCGCAGGATCGTGTCGTCGGGGTCGGGCGCCGGCTCGGTGGGCCGGTCGAACCACTGCTCGGCCGTGGTCAGGCGCACGCCGCCGCTGCGCCGCCACAGCCCGCGCGGCGTGACCTGGACGAGCGGGAGACGGCCTCGGGCGGCGATGGTGAGGGCCTGCGGATCGGCGTCCGGCCAGTGCTTCAGGAGCAGTTCGCGGATCTCCTTCGGGGTGCGCGGCTCCTCCTCGACGTAGCGGCGGGTCAGATCGGTGAGGCGGTCGAGGTCGACGCCGACGAGGCCCTTGCGGAACATTCGCAGCTCGCGGTCGCGGGCGGCCTGCACGAGGGGGCGCAGCGTCATGCAGTCGTCGGCGGTGTGCAGATGGATGGTCGAGCGCATGGTGACGAGCCGGGCCACCCGGCGCTCCTCCAGGGCGGCGGAGAGCGCGGCGGGCGTGAAGTCGGCGAGGCGGGCGGCGAGCGCGAGATACGGCGGCCGCACCTCCTGGGCCTGGAGCCCGAGCAGCCGGTGGACGGCGTCCTCGGGGGCCAGCGGGGCGCGGTCGAGCAGGAGTTGGCGCTCCAGGGTGGCGCGGCCCAGGGCGCGGGCGGTCAGCTGCTGCGTCGTCATGAGGGGAAGGTAACGGGTATGTAGGACAGCGGCCGTCCGCGATGCGCTGCACCACGCCGTCATCTTCGCTGGTTACCCTGCCCGGGGACCCGAGAGAACACCCCGCACGCGAACACGCGAGCACTCAGGCACTCAAGTACGGAGGGAGGCGGCGATGCCACGACGGCAGGGACGGTCCGGCCGCGACAACGAGCGCGGTGGGCCGCGCCGCTACACGTGGCGCCGCGCGACCACCCCGGCGTCGCCGCCCGCCGCACCGGAGCGCACGACCGCGGACGAGCCTGCGCCGCAGGACCAGGGCAGCGTCGTCAACGCGGCGCTGTACCGGGACGGCGTGCGGGTCGCGACGCCGGAGACGCTCACGGACACGTACCGGCAGCTGCGCGAGCGGCCGCGGACGATGGCGTGGATCGGTCTCGCCCGGCCCTCCGACTCGGAACTGAAGTCGCTGGCCGCCGAGTTCGACCTGCACGGCCTCGCGGTCGAGGACGCCCTGGAGGCGCACCAGCGGCCGAAGCTGGAGCGGTACGGCGAGACCCTCTTCGTGGTGCTGCGCGCGGCCCGCTATCTGGACGCGTCCGAGGAGGTCGACTTCGGCGAGCTGCACGTCTTCGTGGGCCCCGACTTCGTCATCACGGTCCGGCACGGGGCGGCCCCCGACCTGTCGGCGGTCCGCAGCCGCATGGAGGCGACCCCCGACCTGCTGCGCCTGGGCCCGGAGGCGGTGCTTTACGCGATCCTGGACGCGGTCGTCGACGGGTACGCGCCGGTCGTGGCGGGCGTCCAGAACGATGTGGACGAGATCGAGACCGAGGTGTTCTCGGGCGCGCCCGAGGTCTCGCGGCGCATCTACGAACTCTCCCGCGAGATGGTCGAGTTCCAGCGCGCGACCCGCCCCCTGGTCGGCATGCTGCACGCCCTGATGGCGGGCTTCGCGAAGTACGGCACGGACGAGGAGTTGCAGCGCTATCTGCGGGACGTGGCCGACCACGTCACGCACACCAGTGAGCGCGTCGACTCGTTCCGGCAGGCGCTCACCGACATCCTCACGGTGAACGCGACGCTGGTGACGCAGCAGCAGAACGCGGAGATGCGGGCGCTCGCCGAGGCGGGCTTCGAGCAGAACGAGGAGATCAAGAAGATCTCGTCATGGGCGGCGATCCTGTTCGCTCCGACGCTGGTCGGCACGATCTACGGCATGAACTTCTCGCACATGCCGGAGCTGAGCTGGCACTTCGGCTACCCGTTCGCGATCGCCCTGATGGGGGTCGTCTGCGTGAGCCTGTACGTCATCTTCAAGCGCAAGGACTGGCTCTGACGCGTGGGCCGCTTGCGAGCGGACGCCGAAGAGCCCCGGACACGGACCGTCGTGTTCGGGGCTCTGGTTCGGGAGTTGTTGCCGCCCGACGGCGCGCGACTGGCGAAACATGCATGCGCGCCACCGGACGGAGTCCATGGGGTGGCTGGGACCGCGGCGGCTGTCGTACGACGGTTCCCCGCCCGCCCTCCCTCAGGTCGAAAGGGGAGCGGAGGAACCTTCACCACCGCACTGGCTCGTACGCTGCACAAGCCGCCGCGGTCCTCGTCCGCCCGCTACCGCCGGCCACGACCACCCCTCATCCGGGCCGTGGCAGACGGTGCGGGTCAGTGCGTACGGGGGCGGACCTCCCGCCGCCCCGCGTACGCAGTCAGGGGGCTCAGTCCTCGCGCAGGGCGCGGACCGCCTCCTCCACGCGCTTGCCGTAGTCGGCGTCGGCGGCGTGGAAGTGGGCCAGGTTCTTCTCGACGATGTCGTCGCGGGAGACCTGCGAGAGGCCGCCGGCGATGTTGGCGACCAGACGCTGCTTCTCGTCCTCGGACATCAGGCGGTACAGCTCGCCCGCCTGGAAGAAGTCGTCGTCCTTGGTGTGGGCCGGGGCCTCGTGGGTGCCCGTGTAGCCGTTGATCGCCAGCGGCGCGGCCAGCGGGCGGCCGGTCTCGACGGGGCCGTCGAAGGAGTTCGGCTCGTAGTTCTTGCGGGCGCGGCCGTAGGCGTTGGTCGCCATGAGGCCGTCGCGGCCGTAGTTGTCCGCGGTCGTGGCCTTGGGGGCGTTGACCGGGAGCTGGGTGTGGTTGACGCCCAGGCGGTAGCGGTGCGCGTCCGCGTAGGCGAACAGACGGCCCTGCAGCATCTTGTCGGGGGAGGGACCGATGCCCGGAACGAAGTTGTTCGGGGAGAACGCGGCCTGCTCGACCTCGGCGAAGACGTTGTCGGGGTTGCGGTCCAGGACCAGGCGGCCCACGCGCTGCAGCGGGTAGTCCTTGTGCGGCCACACCTTGGTGAGGTCGAACGGGTTGAAGCGGTAGTCGGCCGCCTCGGCCGCCGGCATCAGCTGGACGTAGAGCGTCCAGGACGGGTTCACGCCGCGCTCGATGGCCTGGAGCAGGTCGGTCTGGTGCGAGTTCGGGTCCTTGCCCGCGATCTCGGCGGCCTGCTCGGAGGAGAGCGAGCGGATGCCCTGGTTCGTCTTGAAGTGGTACTTGACGAAGAAGGCCTCGCCCTTGTCGTTCGTCCACTGGTAGGTGTGCGAACCGTAGCCGTTCATGTGGCGGTAGGAGGCCGGGATGCCGCGGTCGCCCATCAGCCAGGTGACCTGGTGGGTGGCCTCGGGGGCGTGCGCCCAGAAGTCCCAGACGTTCTCCGGCTCCTGCTTGCCCGTGAACGGGTCGCGCTTCTGGGAGTGGATGAAGTCGGGGAACTTCAGCGGGTCCTTGATGAAGAAGACCGGGGTGTTGTTGCCGACGAGGTCGTAGTTGCCCTCTTCGGTGTAGAACTTCACCGCGAAGCCGCGGGGGTCACGGACGGCGTCCGCGCCACCGAGGTTGTCGGCGACGGTCGAGAAGCGCAGGAAGACCTCGGTGCGCTTGCCGACGGTGTTCAGGAAGTCGGCGTACGTGTAGTCGGTGACGTCGTCCGTCACCTCGAAGTAGCCGTACGCGCCGGAGCCGCGGGCGTGCACCACGCGCTCCGGGATGCGCTCGCGGTTGAAGCGGGCGAGCTTCTCCAGGAGGTGCTGGTCCTGGAGCAGGATCGGGCCGCCGACGCCTGCGGTGGCGGAGTTCTGGTTGTCGGCGACTGGCGCGCCGGACTCGGTGGTGAGCACACGCTTCGGCATTTGTTCGAGGCGACCTTCCGTGCAGTGGCTGCTGACGATCGAGCTGTCGATGTGAGGGAGCGTAAGGACCCCTGAACTGCTACGTCAACAGTTTGTTGAAGTTATGGCGGTGCGAGATCGGGTTCCGGACCGCGGCGGCGCCTGGGCGCGACAGGACAGGTGTCAGCGCCGCCGCGGCCCGGAAGTCTGAGGTGGTGCCGAGGGCCTTACTTGGGCTGGTCGCCCGAGAGGCGCTCGACCGAGCGCAGCAGCGCCGAGTGGTCGAGGCCGCCGTCGCCCTGGGCGCGCAGCGAGGCCACCAGCTGGGCGACCGTGGCGCCGACGGGCAGCGCGGCGCCGACGTTGCGGGCGGCGTCGGTGACGATGCCCATGTCCTTGTGGTGCAGGTCGATGCGGAAGCCCGGCTTGAAGTCGCGGTTGAGGAAGTTGTCCTTCTTCCGCGTCAGGACGGTCGAGCCGGCCAGACCGCCGTTGAGGACGTCGAGCGCGGCCTTCAGGTCCACGCCGGACTTCTCCAGGAAGACCACGGCCTCGGCGCACGCCTGGATGTTGACGGCGACGATCAGCTGGTTGGCGGCCTTCACGGTCTGGCCCGAGCCGTGCGGACCGCACAGCACGATGGTCTTGCCGAGGGCGTCGAGCAGCGGCTTGGCCTCGTCGAACTCGGCCTGCTCACCGCCGACCATGATGGACAGGACGGCCTCGATGGCGCCGGCCTCGCCACCGGAGACGGGGGCGTCCAGGACGCGGATGCCCTTGTCCTTGGCGGCCTTCGCGAGGTCGATCGAGGTCTGCGGGGTGATCGACGACATGTCGATGAGCAGGGCGCCCGACTTCGCGTTCTCGAGGATGCCGTCGGGGCCGTACGCGATGGCCTCGACCTGCGGGGAGGCCGGAACCATCGTCACGACGACGTCGGCGTCCTTGACGGCCTCGGCGATCGACTTCGCGGCGGTGCCGCCGGCGGCCGCGAGGCGGTCCAGCTTGTCCTGCTCCAGGGTGAAGCCCGTGACGTCGTAACCGGCCTTGATCAGGTTCTCCGACATGGGCGAGCCCATGATGCCGAGACCGATCCACGCGACCTTGGGGAGGTTGTTGCTCATGAGGGTGACTCCAAATGCCTTGATACGTCGATGAGTTGGCGTCGGCCGAAGGCCGTCGCGGGCTCAGGCCGCGCGGTGCTCGCGGGGCAGCCAGTCGAAGGCCTCGGCGCTCGGGGCGTCGCCCGGCTTGTACTCCAGGCCCACGTAGCCCTCGTAGCCTGCCTTCTTGAGCTGGTCGAGCAGCTCCTCCAGCGGCAGCGAGCCGGTGCCGGGGGCGCCGCGGCCCGGGTTGTCGGCGATCTGCACGTGCGCCGTCTTGTCGGTGTACGAGCTGATGACCGCCTGCAGGTCCTCCCCGTTCATGGACAGGTGGTACAGGTCCATCAGGAACTTGGCGTTGCCGAGGCCGGTCGCCGCGTTCACCTTGTCCACGATCTCGATCGCCTTGGGGGCGCTCACGATCGGGCACTTCGGGGACTCGGGCGCGTTCAGCGCCTCGATGAGCAGCACCGCGCCGACCCGGTCGGCCGCGCGGGCCGCCAACACCAGGTTCTCCAGGGCGAGTTCGTCCTGCTCCTGCTCGGAGGCGCCGTCGACCCGGTTGCCGTACAGCGCGTTCAGCGCCGTGCAGCCGAGGGACTGCGCGAAGTCGGCCGCGACGTCGATGTTCGCGCGGAACTTCTCGCTCTCCTCGCCGGGGATCGACAGGGCGCCCCGGTCCGGGCCCGGCAGCTGCCCCGCGTAGAAGTTCAGGCCGGTGAGCTGTACTCCCGCGTCCTTGATCGCGGAGCGCAGGGCGTCGAGCTCGGACTGCTCGGGGGTGGGGGCGTCGACCCAGGGCCACCACAGCTCCACCGCGGTGAAGCCCGCCGCGGCGGCGGCCGCGGGGCGCTCCAGGAGCGGGAGCTCCGTGAAGAGGATCGACAGGTTGACGTTGAAGCGCTGGTCTGCGAATCCCATCGGGGTCGGCGCTCCCTTCTGGTTCGTGTTCCGCATCGCGGTGTTCCGTATTGCGGAAGTTCGTTTCTACTTGATGGAAGATTGCCTGCAAGGGTTCGTGGCTGTCAAGAGGGGACGTCGAAATTGGCGGCGGCTCCCGGCGGCGGCCGCGCGCGCGTTAGGTTGAGTGCGTGCGATTGAGAGTGGAGTTCACGACGGAGCCGTTCGACCTGGAGGAGGCGCCCGAGCACGCGCTCGCGGCCCGCCGGGTGATCGAGGCCGCCGACCTCGACGAGGTCGACGTGGGGCCGTTCGGCAATACGGCGGAGGGTGGCGCGGACGAGGTCCTCACTGCCGTCGACCGCCTGCTGCGCAGCGGCCTCGCGAGCGGCGCCACGCGGATCTCGCTGCAGGTCAACGTGGTGGCGGACGCCACGGGGAAGGGGGACGACGCGTGAGCGACACCGGGGACGCCTTCATCACCGCGGTCAAGCCGCTGGTCGACGCGATGGGCGGGGAGATGCTGCCGCCGGACGGCGCGGGCCCCGACGACGTCGTACTGGCCTGGCAGGGGGCCGACGTCGTGGCCGTGCGCCTGCCCCAGCTGGCGGACTCGCTCGACCACATCCTGGCGGCCCTGGAGCGCACCAGGGGGATGCCGCTGTCGGAGCTCGACCGCAAGCAGAAGCAGGAGGTCGTACGCCTTCTGGAGGCACGCGGAGCGTTCTCTGTACGTCACGGTGTGGAGACGGTGGCCGGCGCCCTCGGCGTCTCCCGCTTTACCGTCTACAACTATCTCAACCGGGACAAGACCCCCTGACCTGGGATGATGCCGAGCCCGCCGCCCGTCTCCTCACCGCCGTCCGATATCCGGACGGCGGTTTTTTGTAACTCCGAGTTTTCAACAAAGTGTTGACGTGATGTTTCCGGGGGCGTTAGCTATCTGCAGCCCGTCCAGCACAAGGCCACGGAGGCATCCCGTGACTTC
This sequence comes from Streptomyces sp. SDT5-1, assembly GCF_052245995.1. Classification (NCBI taxonomy): domain Bacteria; kingdom Bacillati; phylum Actinomycetota; class Actinomycetes; order Kitasatosporales; family Streptomycetaceae; genus Streptomyces; species Streptomyces sp. SDT5-1. Next base: position 6,503,669 of record NZ_CM125963.1, read on the forward strand.
AGGTTCGTCAGCTACTCATCGGGGCCTCTCCCGGTTCAACGCCTCGGACGAGAGCGCGGCCCAGGCCGAGCTCCATGAGGTGTGTGCTTCATCGGCGTGGGGGAGCAAGATTCTCGCCCAGCGCCCCTTCGCTTCCGCAGAGTCCCTCTTCACGGCCAGTGACGCCGCCATGGCGGAGCTGACCGCTGACGACCTCGCCGAGGCGATGGCGGGGCACCCGCCGATCGGCCGCCCGAAGCCCGGCGACCCGACGTCCTCGCGCGAGCAGCGCGGCATGGCGGGGGCCTCCGAGGAACTCAAGAAGGAGATGCTCGAGCTCAACCTGGCCTACCAGGACAAGTTCGGCCATGTCTTCCTCATCTGCGCCACCGGAGCCACGGCGGAGCGGATGCTCGATGCGATCAGGACCCGGATCGAGAACAGCCCCGAGCAGGAGCGGGAGATCGTCCGCACCGAACTGGGCAAGATCAACCGGATCCGCCTGACCCGCATCGTCGAAGCAGCATAAGAACAAGGAAAGCCTGATGAGCACCGAGACCACGGCATCGGTGTCCACGCACATCCTGGACACCAGCATCGGACGCCCCGCCGAGGGCGTCGCCATCTCCCTTGCGGCACGCGCCGGTTCGAACGCCGAGTGGCAGGCGCTCGGCGGCAGTGCCACCGACGCGGACGGGCGCTGCAAGGACCTGCCGGCGCTGCCGGAGGGCACCACCCACGTACGCCTCGACTTCGAGACCGAGGGGTACTTCGACAAGAAGCAAGCCGATGCGCAGCAGGACGCCCCCGCGAATCGGGACAGCGACACGACCGGAGCGTTCTTCCCGGAGGTGGCGATCACGTTCGCCGTCAAGCCGGGCGAGCACTACCACGTGCCGCTGCTGCTCAACCCGTTCGGCTACTCCGTTTACCGAGGGAGCTAGCAGACATGCCCACGATCCTGGGTTCCAACCAGTACGGCAAGGCCGAGAACCGAGTCGTAAAGATCACGCGGGACGGCGACACCCACCACATCAAGGACCTCAACGTCTCGGTCGCGCTCAGCGGTGACCTCGACGACGTCCACCTCACCGGGTCGAACGCCAACTGCCTGCCGACGGACACGACGAAGAACACCTGCTTCGCGTTCGCCAAGGAACACGGCATCGAGTCCGCCGAGCAGTACGGCATCGAGCTCGCCCGGCACTTCGTCGACAGCCAGCCGTCCATCCACCGGGCGCGCATCCGCATCGAGGAGTACGCCTGGGAGCGCATCGCCGGCTCCGACGCGGGCTCCAAGTTCATCGGCGCCGACGAGGTCAAGCACTCCTTCGTCCGCAAGGGCCAGGAGACCCGTCTCGTCCAGATCACGTACGACGGCGAGAAGTTCGAAGTCCTGTCCGGGCTCAAGGACCTGACCGTGATGAACACCACGAACTCCGAGTTCTGGGGTTACATCAAGGACAAGTACACGACGCTCCAGGAGGACTACGACCGCATCCTCGCCACGTCCCTGTCGACGTGGTGGCGGCACAGCTGGACCGGTGTCGACGGCGAGCGCACGCCCAACTGGAACAAGTCCTACGAGCAGGCCAAGAAGCACATCCTCCAGGCCTTCGTCGAGACGTACTCGCTCTCGCTGCAGCAGACCCTCTTCCAGATGGGTTCGCGCGTCATCAACAACCGCAGCGAGATCGACGAGATCCGCTTCTCCGCCCCGAACAAGCACCACTTCCGCCAGGACCTCTCGGCCTTCGGCCTGGAGAACGAGGCGAAGGACGGCGCGGTGTACTGGGCGGCCGACCGCCCCTACGGCCTGATCGAGGCCACCATCCTGCGGGACGGCGCCGACCAGCGCATCCCGGTCGACATGACCAACCTCTGACGCCCAGGGCGTAGTTGACGCGGCAGCGTGCCCCCGTCCACCGCAGTCGGCGGGGGCGCGCCTGCACCCGGAGGGAACATAATGGCAGTGCCAGCAAAAGGGCCGGCTGAAGCCGAAGGCCCGTGTTCCACCCCATCGGACAGCACCACGAGCGCCGCCGCGCAGGTGCATCCGGTGGACGAGAAGCTCCACCCGTCGCGGCTCGTCCCCGCCGCACTCCAGCACATCGCCGCCATGTACGCCGGCGTCGTCACCCCGCCGCTCATCATCGGCCAGGCCGTCCGCCTCGACACCGCGGGACAGACCCGGCTGATCGCCGCCTCGCTGCTCATCGCGGGCGTGGCCACCCTCCTCCAGACGCTCGGCGTCAAGGGCTTCGTCGGCAACCGGCTGCCCTTCGTCAACGCCGCGTCCTCCGCGGGCATCGCACCCATGCTCGCCATCGCGGAGACCAACGCCAAAGGCGACCAACTCCCCGCCATCTACGGGGCGGTCATGGTGGCCGGCGTCTTCTGCCTCGCCATCGGCCCGTTCTTCGGCCGACTGCTTCGCTTCTTCCCGCCGCTCGTCACCGGCGTCGTCATCACCCTGATCGGTGTGACGCTGATGCCCGTACCGGTCGGCTGGGCCCAGGGCGGCGACAAGACCGCCGCCGACTACGGCGACATGCGCTACCTCGCCCTCGCCGCGTTCACGCTCGTCGTCATCCTGCTCATCCAGCGCTTCGGCAAGGGCTTCGTCAAGCAGGTCGCCCTGCTCTTCGGCCTGCTGATCGGCACGCTCGCCGCGATCCCGTTCGGCATGGCGGACTTCAGCTCCCTCAAGTCCGCGCCGGTCGCCGCGCTCCCGACGCCGTTCGCCTTCGGCGCCCCCGAGTTCCAGCCCGCCGCGATCATCTCGCTCTGCCTCGTCATGCTCGTGCTGATGACCGAGTCCAGCGCCGGAATGCTCGCCATCGGCGAGATCTGCGAACGGGACTGCAACGGGAAGACCATCACCCGGGGCCTGCGCACCGACGGCATCGCCACCTTCATCGGGCCGATCTTCGGCGGCTTCCCGACCTCCGCCTTCGCGCAGAACGTCGGCGTCGTGTCCCTCACCAAGGTGCGCAGCCGCTACGTCGTCGCCGTCGCGGGCGGCACCCTCCTCGTCCTCGGCATCTTCCCGGTGCTCGGCGCGATCGTCTCCCTGGTCCCCATGCCGGTCCTGGGCGGCGCGGGCATCGTGCTGTTCGGCTCGATCGCCGTCAGCGGCATCCGTACGCTCTCCGAAGCGGGCCTCGACGACAGCTCCAACATCATCCTGGTGGCCGTCTCGCTCGGCGCGGGCATCATCCCGCTCGCCGCCCCCAGCTTCTACGCCGACTTCCCGGCCTGGGCGCAGACCGTGCTCGGCTCCGGAATCAGCGCGGGCGCCCTCGTCGCCGTCACGCTGAACCTTTTCTTCCACCATCTCGGCACCCGCAGCAGCGCCGGCGCTGCCGCGGCACTCAAATCTTCCTAGGGTCATGCCGTGCCCAAACGCCACCACGACTGAAGGAAGCACCATGGCACCTTCTTCGGCAGACCGCATTGTCATCGAGAACGTCGCGATCGCGACGGTCGACGCCCACGACACCGAGCACGCCTCGGGCCACATCGTCGTGGCGGGCAACAGGATCGAGTCCATCGGCGCGGGCCCCGCGCCCGCGGGCCTCGAGAACGTCGTCCGCCGGATCGACGGCACGGGACACCTGGCCACACCCGGCCTGGTCAACACGCACCACCACTTCTACCAGTGGATCACCCGCGGCCTGGCCACGGACCACAACCTGTTCAACTGGCTGGTGGCGCTGTACCCGACCTGGGCGCGCATCGACGAGCAGATGACATACGCGGCGGCGCAGGGCTCCCTCGCGATGATGGCCCGCGGCGGTGTCACCACCGCCATGGACCACCACTACGTGTTCCCGCAGGGCTCCGGCGACCTCTCCGGATCGATCATCCGGGCCGCCTCCGAGATGGGCGTGCGCTTCACCCTGGCGCGCGGCTCCATGGACCGCAGCGAGAAGGACGGCGGACTGCCGCCCGACTTCGCCGTCGAGACCCTCGACGGCGCGCTCGCCGCGACCGAGGAGACCGTCAAGAAGCACCACGACGACTCCTTCGACGCGATGACGCAGGTGGCCGTGGCCCCCTGCTCGCCGTTCTCCGTCTCCACCGAACTCCTCAAGCAGGGCGCCGAGTTGGCGCGCCGGCTCGGCGTCAGGCTGCACACCCACGGCAGCGAGACCGTCGAGGAGGAGAAGTTCTGCCACGAGCTGTTCGGCATGGGCCCGACCGACTACTTCGAGTCGACGGGCTGGCTCGGCGAGGACGTGTGGATGGCGCACAGCGTCCACATGAACGACTCCGACATCGCCGCGTTCGGCCGTACGAAGACGGGCGTCGCGCACTGCCCGTCCTCCAACGCCCGGCTCGCCGCCGGCATCGCCCGCGTGCCCGACATGCTCGCGGCCGGCGTACCGGTCGGCCTCGGCGTCGACGGCACCGCCTCCAACGAGTCGGGCGAACTCCACACCGAACTGCGCAACGCCCTCCTCATCAACCGCCTCGGCGCGCACCGCGAGGCGGCCCTGAACGCCCGTCAGGCGCTGCGCCTGGGGACGTACGGAGGCGCGCAGGTGCTCGGCCGGGCCACCCAGATCGGGTCGCTCGAAGCCGGCAAGCTGGCCGACCTGGTGCTGTGGAAGATGGACACCCTCGCCCACGCATCGATCGCCGACCCGGTGACCGCGCTCGTCTTCGGCGCGGCCGCACCGGTCACCCTCTCCCTCGTGAACGGCAAGCCGGTGGTCGAGGACGGCCGCCTGCTGCACGTCGACGAGGACGCCGTCGCCCGCTCCACGCGGGCGGAGGCGCAGCGCCTCGCGCGGATCACCGCCGAGAGCTGACCGCTTGAGACTCCGGCCAGGGGGGACGGCCCCTGGCCGGGGACTCGATCGAGCTGCCGAGCGGGCTGCTCGACCGAGTGCCGCCCCGGAACGTGGCCCAAAGCCTCACGTTCCCGGGGCGGCCAGTAATACCTGGGCGCACAACAACTGAACAGCAACACAGCACCACCAGCACGACCTTGCACCTTGCACCACCTCCCAGAAGCGAAAAGCGCCGGCGGCCTGCCGGGGCTGGAAAACAACCGGAGGAGCCGCAGTGGCGACGAAGCCCAGGTTCACCAAGCAAGGCACGACCCCCGCCGACGAGTCCGCGGGGCATACCAAACATCCGGTCGACGAGAAGTTGCCACCGCTGAAGATGGCGACGACGGGCCTCCAGCACGTGGCCGCGATGTACGCGGGCGTGGTCGCGCCCCCGCTCATCGTCGGCGCCGCGATCGGCCTGAGCCCGAAGGACCTCACGTTCCTCACCGGCGCCTGTCTGTTCACGGCGGGTCTCGCGACGTTCCTCCAGACGCTCGGCATCTGGAAGATCGGCGCCCGGCTCCCGTTCGTGAACGGCGTGACCTTCGCGGGCGTCGCCCCGATGCTCGCCGTCGTCGGCACGACGAAGGACAAGGACGACGCGCTGCCGATCATCTTCGGAGCGGTGATCGTCGCGGGTGTCCTCGGCTTCATAGCCGCGCCGTTCTTCTCGAAACTCGTCCGGTTCTTCCCGCCGGTCGTCACTGGCACGGTCATCACGCTCATCGGTGTCTCGCTGATGCCGGTCGCGTTCGGCTGGGCGCAGGGACCCGACGCCAAGGCGGCGGACTACGGCTCGATGAAGAACCTGGCGCTCGCCGCCGTCACCCTCGTGATCGTGCTGGTCATCCGGCGCTTCACGACGGGCTTCGTCAAGCAGATCGCGGTGCTGCTCGGCCTGATCATCGGCACGGTGATCGCCATCCCGTTCGGCGCCACGGACTTCTCGCCGGTCGGCGACGCGGACCTGGTCGGCTTCCCGACCCCGTTCCACTTCGGCGCCCCGCAGTTCGCGGGCGCGGCCATCGTCTCGCTGTGCGTCGTGATGGTCGTCTCGATGACCGAGTCCACCGCCGACATGCTCGCCCTCGGTGAGATCGTCGACCGCCCGGCCGACGAGAAGACCATCGCGGCGGGGCTGCGCGCCGACACCCTCGGCTCCGCCATCAGCCCGCTGTTCAACGGCTTCATGTGCAGCGCCTTCGCCCAGAACATCGGCCTCGTCGCGATGACGAAGATCCGCAGCCGGTACGTGGTGGCGACCGGCGGTGGCTTCCTCGTCCTGATGGGCCTGTGCCCGATGGCGGCCTCGCTCATCGCCGTCGTGCCGCGCCCGGTGCTCGGCGGCGCCGGCGTCGTGCTGTTCGGCTCGGTCGCGGCCAGCGGCATCCAGACCCTGGTCAAGGCGAACATGGACAAGGACAACAACGTCCTCATCGTCGCCGTCTCGCTCGCCGTGGGCCTGATCCCGATCGCGGTGCCGGAGTTCTACCACGCGTTCCCGGAGAACGCGAAGATCATCCTCGACTCCGGCATCTCCACGGGCTGTGTCGCGGCGGTCGTCCTCAACCTGCTGTTCAACCACATCGGCAAGGGGCGCGACGCCGACGACGTCACGTCGCCGATGGAGTCGGGCGGCGACATCGCGGAACAGCGCACGAGGCCGAAGAAGGCAGCGGCGCACTGACCCCCGGTGAGCAGGAGGGTGACGCGGCACCTTGACGCCGCGTCACCCTCCTTCTTCATGTGCCTTCTTCATGCGCTACGTCAACGGGCGCACACCCGCGCCGACTTCACGTACCCGCCCAGGTTCTCGTCGTCGGTGCCGAGCAGCGCGAGGCCGTCCGCGCCCGGCAGGCACTCCAGCGCCTCGATCTTGCGTCCTTCGAACTTCTCCGGCGCGGTCCGCGGTGTCGTGATCCGCAGGTTCGCCCGGCTGCCCGACGCGTTCAGGGACACCCGACCCGCCTCGCTCACCGCCGAGGCGAACGGCCCGTCGTCGCCCGCGTCGGCGGCCGAACTCACCATGACCCGGCCCGACGCGGTGACGGAGATGTCGGAGACGTGCCGCACCTCGCCCTTCGGATAGCCGGCGCGGAACTCCGCCTGCCGTACGTCCCCGAACTCCACCTCCCCGTACTCGTTGACGGAGAACGGCGCCGCGAACACGGTCGCCGGGCGGTCCGCGCCCGCGCCCCGGTCCGCCCACACCGCGACCGTCCCGCCGTGCGCGGCCGTGCCGAGCGCGAAGCCCTCGAAGTTCGCGCCCTCGGGGATCGCGGGCAGCGGGCCCACGTCGAGCACGCGCGCGGTGTCGCCGTCGAGGTGCAGCCGGTACACCAGGCCGCGGCTCGCCAGGGCCACGAAGTCGCCGGGGGAGCCCGGCACCGCCTCGATCGCCTCCAGGTCCTTGGGCTCCATGCCGTCCCAGGCGAGCGGCTCGACCGTGGTGTCCTTCGGTGCGGCGGGATGGAACGCGACCCGGCTGAGCCGTCGCTCGCCGGGCTTCTTGTTGTCGTGCACGATCAGGGCGCGCAGGGAGCCGTCGGCCGCGGCGCCTCCGGTGAGCGCGAGACCGCTGACCCCGGACTTCGCGTCGCCGCCCACCTGCTGCCAGCCGCCCGCCGATGGCGCGGCGCGGGTGCCGGCACCGGCGGGCGCGGCGAGCGCGAGCGTGACGAGGGCGGCGGAGAGCAGGGACGTGCGGCGCAACTGCATGGGTGGGTGGCCTCTCTCGTGACGGATGGGGTTGACGCGCGTAGAACGCGGGCTGATCCGGACCGTAGCGATCTTCGCGGGAGGAGACAAGGGGGGTGTGGCGTTCCGCCCTGGCGGCGGGGCCGACGCGCGCACAATGCTCAAGTGCGTTCACGGGCGGGCGCGTTGGGCGCCCGCGCAGGGGGTGGGGGAGACATGGGCGATCCGCAAGGGCGATGGAGCGGCGACTCGGGACGCCTGGAGGCGTTCAGCGACGGCGTGTTCGCCATCGCGATCACGCTGCTGATCCTGGAGGTGAAGGTGCCGCACGTCGAGCACGGCGAGAGCCTGTGGCGCGCGCTCGGTGACCAGTGGCCCTCGTACGCGGGCTACGTCGTCAGCTTCCTGGTCATCGGCATCATCTGGGTCAACCACCACCAGGTGTTCAGCCATGTGGTGCGCGTGGACCGGCCGCTGATGTTCTTCAACCTGCTGTTGCTGATGATCGTCGCGGCCCTGCCGTGGCCGACGGCGATGCTCGCCGAGTACCTGCGCGAGGGCGACTCCGCCTCGCACGCGGCGGCCGCCGTCTACAGCCTCACCATGGTGGCGATGTCCTTCGCCTTCCAGGCCCTGTGGTGGCACCTGACCCGCAGCGGGCACCTCTTCCACGCGCGCGTCGACCCGGAGGGCGCCCGTGGCACCCGCGCCCGCTTCGCCCTGGGCTCGCTCGGCTACCCGGCGACCGTCGCCCTCGCTTTCGTCTCGGCGCCGCTGACCCTCGCCGCCCACGGCGCGCTCGCGCTGTACTACGGCTTCAACCAGATCCACGTACCGACACGTCAGCTGCCCGAAGGCACCTGATCCGTGAGGGACTTGGCGTAGAAGCGGCTGTCCTCGTACGCGCGGAACGGGCCGAAAGGGGACGTCGGGCGGTAGCCGCTCGACTCGTACAGGGCCATCGCCTCGGGCAGGTGCACGCCGGTCTCCAGGACCATCCGGGTGCGGTCCGCGTCCCGCGCGCTGTCCTCGAGCGCCGCCAGGATGCGGCGCGCCAGGCCCCGGCCGCGCGCCCGCTCCACGACGAACATCCGCTTCAGCTCGGCGTCGCCCTCGGCGTACCCCGCCCCCTCGTCGGCCTGCGCCCGCCAGCCGCCGCAGGCGACCGGGGCCCCGGCGTCGTAGGCGACGAGGAACAGGCCCTGCGGCGGGTCGAAGTGCGCCGGGTGCAGATCGGTGAAGTCGTCGTAGCCGAAGCGCTTGCGGTACTCGGCCTGCACCCGATCGCTGAGCGCGACCGCGTCGGGGTGCCCGTAGGAACGGATGCGGAACCGCATGGCGGGGGCGTGGTCAGAAGCCGAAGACGGACGGGGTCGCGGCCAGCTCCTTGAAGAGCTGCCCCGGGTTCTTCACCAGCTTGCGCTCCGTGAGGTCCATGACACCGCTGACCGCGGTCACCTCGGCCGCCACCGTGCCGTCCGCCTTGGTGATCGTCTGGTGGACGCGGAACACCTTGCCCTCGTCGAACGCGAAGGCGCAGCTCACGTCGACGACCTCGCCCGCGCGCAGCTCCCGCAGATAGCGGATGTTCGTCTCCAGGACGACCGGGCCGACGCCGCGGTCGAGCAGGGCCTTGTCGTCGAGGCCCGCGTGCCGCAGGAAGGACCAGCGGGCGTGCTCGGCGTACTGGAGGTAGACCGCCTGATTGAGGTGACCGTTGATGTCGATCTCGTACCCGCGCACCTCGACCGGCACGGAAAACTGCTCTGCCACGACGTTCCTCTCGCTGGGGGCGTTGTGCCGATCATGCCAACAGGCGGGTGGGGAAGGGCATTCCGTCCGACCGTGAGCTGCGTTACGCACGTCTGGGCGACGCCAGCAGATACCGGGACCCGCCCCGGGCGTCCGCGTGCTCGCCGACCTGCCAGCCCGCATCGCGCAGCGCCGCCGCGCACGCCGCGAGCCCGCCGGGCTCCGGGTGCCGTACGGCGACGGCCTCCGGCTGCGGCGTGTCCCGCACGCGGTACCCGGGGGCGGACTCGCCCGCGGGCGCGCACCCCGCCGCCTCCAGGGCGAGGGCGGCGGACGCCGCGAGCCGGCCCCGCTCCCAGGCGCACGGCCGGTCCGTCGCCCCGTCCGCGTTCGTCATCCGGCGTATCTCCAGCAGCCCCTGCCACGCCGTCCGCACCTCACGCGCCCGCGCCGGACCCGCGTCGCTGGATGGCTCGCCGCCGAGCCGGGCCGCGAACAGCCCGCCCGAGTCCGCCGGTTCGGGCCCGGCGGCGGGCGGCGCCTCCTCGGCGGCCTCCCGCACCCGATGCCCCGCCGGGGTCAGGAAGTGCTCGTGCGGGGGCCGCGGGTGCCGGAACGCCAGCTTCAGCACGACGAGCCGGTCGAGCTGGGCCGGGGTGCCCGAGATCCGGCCCGTCTCCGGATCGGCGGCCTCGATGATGCGGCGCTGCGCGGCAGTCGGCGGTCTCGTCACGGCGTGCCTCCCGTCCCCTCGTCCGGTCACTCACCCCTCCACCGACGATGGTGCACGACGGGTCTGACAATCGGCCGAGGACGTGGGAGCCCCGCAGGTCAGGGCCGTAGGTTCCAGCCGGAGATCACCGGTCGGCCGTGCTCGAACGTGAGGCGGCTGACCGTGCCCGTCGACAGCAGGAAGTGCGAGCCGCCCGACGGCGGCAGGCCGAGGCGCCGCGCCGTCAGGACCCGCAGGAAGTGGCTGTGCGAGACGAGCACGACGCTGCCCTCGTAGTTCGAGAGCGCCGCGTCCACCTTCGACAGCATCCGGTCGGCCCGCTCGCCCACCTGCTCCGGCGTCTCACCGGGATGCTCCGGAGGCCCCGGCGGCACGCCGTCGTCGAACAGGTACCAGTCGGGCCGGGTGCGCTGGATCTCCCGCGTGGTGACCCCCTCGTACGCGCCGTAGTCCCACTCGTGCAGGTCCGGGTCGACCGTGTAGTGCTTCAGTCCTGCGAGCTCGGCGGTCTCGCGGGTGCGCTGGAGCGGGCTCACGAAGACCGCCCCGATGTGGTAGCTGCCGACGAGGGGCGCGACGCGGCGCGCCTCCTCCCGGCCGTTCTCGGTGAGCGGGATGTCCGTGAGGCCGGTGTGCTGCCCGGTCAGGGCCCATTCGGTCTCGCCGTGCCGGACGAGGAGCAGATCACCCAAGGTTCGCGCCTGTTCGCTTGGAGGTGGGCAGTGGTACGGCCATTCTCCCCGGGCACCGCCGCGCGGGCCCGGTGGGCTGGGCGGACCGGCGCAAGGGCCGCGGGATCAAGGATTGTCAGACCCGGCCCGTAAGGTCGTAGGGGTCGTCGAGGGCCGAGCGAACGCCGAGTGAACAGAGGGAAGGGAGGTGGCGCGACCGTGCCGGAGCTTTCGGGCGTCCCGCTGGGCGCCGCCGCCGTCTTCCTGCCCGACCCGCTGCCCCGCGCGGGGCGGATCGCCTTCTGGTCCCCGGACGCGCCGGAGGACGGGGAAGCGCCCGGTCTGCCGGGCGCGGACGACGAGCTGACGGTCGTGCGGCCGCACGGATCGGGGGTGCGCAGCCGCAAGGTGCCCGCGCTCGTGGTGCCGGTCCTGGACGCGCTGCCCCAGCTGCTGCGGGCCCGCCGCACCCGGGGCGCCCACCCCGCTGCCGCCGCCTGGGGGGCCGCCGCCGCGCACGCCCTGCACCTCGTCGCGCGGGGCCGGCTGCTGCCAGGACTCACCGCGTCCGACCACGACGCGTGGCGCGCGGGGCCGCTCGACGAGGACGACGTGGCGCAGGTGCGGGCCATCGCGGCAGCGCTGCCGCCCGAAGGATTCGCGACACCCGTGCCCGGCAGCAGGCCGCTGCGGGTCCCGGAGCCCGAGGCCCTGGTGCGGGCCCTGCTGGACGCGGTGGCCGACGCGCTGCCGCGCACCCCCGCCGCCGCGCACGCCGCGGGCGCGCCGTTCGCCGCCGCTGCCGCCCAGCACATCCCGCGGGCCCGCCCCTGGGCGGTCGAGGCGGCGGCCGGGCTCGACGCGGGCGTCAAGGTGTCGCTCCGGCTCGACCTGTCGCAGTACGCGCTGTTCGACGGGGACGACGGCGCGGCCGAGGGGGAGGAGCCCGAGGAGGGCCCCGGGGCGCGGCGCGCGGGCGCCGCCATCGTCCAGGTGCACAGCCTCGCCGACCCCACGCGCGTGGTGGACGCCGCCGGGCTGTGGGCGGGCGAGGCCGGTGACCACTTCGGGCCGCGCGCCCGGATCGACGCCGTGCTCGCCGTGCGCCGCGCCGCGCTCGCCTGGCCGCCGCTCGGCCGCCTCCTGGAGCAGGACGTGCCGGACGTCCTCGCGCTCTCCGACAGCGAGCTGACGGACCTGCTCGGGCCCGGCGCAGCGCGCCTCGCCCAGGCGGGCGTCACCCTGCACTGGCCGCGCGACATCGCCCGCTCCCTCACCGCGACCGCCGTCGTGCGCGCGCAGGCGGCGCCCGGGTCCGCCACCGACGGGACGGCCTTCTTCGACAGCGAGGAGCTGCTGAAGTTCGACTGGCAGGTCGCGCTCGACGGGGACCCGCTGACCGAGCGCGAGATGGACCTGCTCGCCGAGTCGCACCGCGCGGTGGTGCGCCTGCGCGACCAGTGGGTGGTCGTCGACCCCGACCTCGTCCGCAAGGCCCGCAAGCGGGAGCTCGGCCTGCTCCAGCCCGTCGACGCGCTGGCCGTCGCCCTCACCGGGGAGGCGGAGGTCGACGGGGAGCGGGTCGCCGCCGTGCCCACGGGCCGGCTCGCCGAGCTGCGCGACCGGCTCACCCGCGGCATCGACACGGTCGAGCCGCCCGAAGGACTGCACGCGACCCTGCGCGACTACCAACTGCGGGGCCTCGCCTGGCTCGACCTCATGACCTCGCTCGGCCTCGGCGGCTGCCTCGCCGACGACATGGGCCTCGGCAAGACCGTCACGCTCATCGCCCTGCACCTGCGCCGCGCCCGCAGCGCCCCCACGCTCGTCGTCTGCCCCGCCTCGCTGCTCGGCAACTGGCAGCGGGAGATCGAGCGGTTCGCCCCCGGCGTCCCGGTGCGCCGCTTCCACGGCGCCGACCGCGCCCTCACCGGCGTCGAGGGCGGCTTCGTCCTCACCACGTACGGCACCCTGCGCACCCGCGCCGCCGAACTCGCGGGACACACCTGGGGCATGGTCGTGGCCGACGAGGCGCAGCACGTGAAGAACCCCAACTCCGCGACGGCCAAGGCGCTGCGCACCATCGCCGCCCCCGCGCGCGTGGCGCTCACCGGCACCCCCGTGGAGAACGACCTGTCGGAGCTGTGGGCGCTGCTCGACTGGACGACCCCCGGGCTGCTCGGCCCCCTCAAGGCGTTCCGCGCCCGGCACGCGCGCGTGGTCGAGGGCGAGGTCCCCCTCCAGGGCCAGGGCGGCACCAACCCGGAGGCGATCGAGCGGCTCGCCCGCCTGGTCCGCCCGTTCATCCTGCGGCGCAGGAAGTCCGACCCCGGCATCGTCCCCGAACTGCCCCCGAAGACCGAGTCCGACCACCCCGCACCGCTCACCCGCGAGCAGGTGACGCTGTACGAGGCGGTGGTGCGCGAGTCGATGGCACAGATCGAGGAGGCCGAGGGCATCGGCCGCCGCGGCCTCATCATGAAGCTGCTCACGTCCCTGAAGCAGATCTGCAACCACCCGGCGCAGTACCTCAAGGAGGCCGAGGGCGGCGGCTCCCGGCCGCGCCTCGCGGGCCGCTCCGGCAAGCTCGCGCTCCTCGACGAACTGGTGGACACGATCGTCGCCGAGGACGGCGCCGTCCTCGTCTTCACCCAGTACGTCTCCATGGCCAAGCTGCTCGCCACACATCTGACCACGCGCGGCATCCCGAGCCAGCTCCTGCACGGCGGCAGCACCATCGTCGAACGCGAGCGCATGGTCGACCGCTTCCAGTCCGGCGAGGTCCCCGTCTTCCTGCTCTCCCTGAAGGCGGCCGGCACGGGACTCAACCTCACGCGCGCGGGACACGTGATCCACTTCGACCGCTGGTGGAACCCCGCGGTCGAGGAGCAGGCCACGGACCGCGCGTACCGCATCGGGCAGACCCAGCCCGTGCAGGTGCACCGGCTCATCACCGAAGGCACGGTCGAGGACCGGATCGCCGAACTGCTCGCGGGCAAGCGGGCGTTGGCGGACGCGGTGCTCGGCTCAGGCGAGGCCGCGCTCACCGAGCTGACCGACCGCGAGCTCACCGACCTCGTCACGCTGCGCAGGGAGGCCGGCCGATGAGCCCGACGCGAAGGCCCCACCGCACGCACCGGCCGCACGTGCCGGGGCGCGCGGGCGCCGACGAGCAGGCGAGGGCCCGGCACCTCGACAACCGGCGCACGTTCCCGCCGCTGCCGCCGCGCGCCGAGCCGGGCGGCAGCTTCGCGCTGACGTGGTGGGGCAACGCGTGGGTGGACGCCCTGGAGGACACCGCCCTCGACCAGGGCCGCCTCACGCGCGGCCGCGCCTACGCGGACCGGGGGCACGTCGACGCGATCACCGTCACGCCGGGGCGCGTCGTCGCCTACGTGCACGGTTCGCGCCCCCGCCCGTACCGGGCCGAACTGCGGTTGCGGGAGCTGCCGGACGAGGCGTGGGAGAGGTTCCTCGACACGGCGGCGGGCCGCCCCGAGCACCTGGCGTCGCTCCTCGACAAGGACGTGCCGCACGCGCTGGCCGCGGCGGCGGATCTGCTGCCCGCCGTCGACGACCTCGTCGCCGAGTGCACCTGCCCGGACCGGGGCCACCCCTGCAAGCACGCGGCGGCGCTCTGCTACCAGACGGCGCGGCTCCTCGACGAGGACCCGTTCGTCCTGTTCCTGCTGCGCGGACGGGGCGAGCAGGAGCTGCTGCGGGCGCTGACGCGGCGCAGCTCCGTGCGCGAGGCGGAGGAGCGCTCCAGGGCGAAGGCGCCCGAGCTCGACTCGCGTCCGGCGAAGGACCTGTACGCCGGCGGCCGACTCCCGGCGCTGCCGCCCGAGTTCCCGCCGCCGGCGCACCCGGAGCGTCCGCCGTCCTACCCGCAGGCGGCGGACGCGCCCGACCCGCTCGCGCTCGATCTCCTCGCCACGGAGGCGGGCGTGCGGGCGCACGCGCTGCTCACCACCGGGGCCGATCCGATCGCCGCGCTCACGCCCTGGCAGGACGCGGTGCGGCTGGCCGCCGCGCATCCCGGTTCGGGGCTCACGGCGGCGACGCGGGCGCTGTACGGGTCGCTGTCGCGCGGGACGGGGCGTACGGCCACGGATCTGGCGCGGGCCGTCGCGGCCTGGCGGCAGGGCGGGCTGGAGGGCCTGTCGGTTCTGGAGGAGGAGTGGGATCCGCCCGCGGGCCCGTTCGACCGGGCCCGGCCCGCGCTCCTGGCCACGGACCACGCGGAGTTCCGGCCCCACCGGAACCGGCTGTCGACGCGGTCCGTCCAGCTCCGGCTCGGCCGGGACGGGCTCTGGTACGGGTACGAGTCCGATCCCGGGCGCGAGGACTGGTGGCCACGGGGCGCTCCCGCGCGGGATCCGGTGTCGGCGCTGGACTCCGTCCTGGCCGGCGAGTGACCGTTGCGCTGGTCCGTTCCCCCGGCCACGGGGCTCTGCCCCGGACCCCGCTGCTCAATCGCCGCAGGGGCTTTGATGGGCCGTCCGGTCCTGGCGGTGGTCCGTTCCTCCGGCCACGGGGCTCCGCCCCGGACCCCGCTGCTCAAGCGCCGCAGGGGCTTGGATTGCTCACCCGCGGCAGGGGCTTGGATTGCTCACCCGCCGCAGGGGCTTGAAAGGCCGGGGTCAGCGGACGCTCGGGGCCGCGGATTCCACGAAGCGGGTCAAGGCCTCCTTGCTGCGTTGGGAGCGGTGGTCGCGGTCCGCCTCGTCCGTGGCGTCGTGGAGGCAGTGGGTGAGTTCGAAGGCGTGCTCGGCGAGTTGGCGCAGGCGCGGGTCGTCGCAGACGAGTTGGAGGCGGACCAGGGCCTGGCGGGCCGCGATCCGGGCCTCGTAGGAGGCGAAGCGGGAGGCCTCGGCCTCGGACGTGCCGGGGCTCTCGTGGGCGCGGAACCAGCGGTCGTTCTGGCTGCGCCGGTAGTCGTGCACGGCGCCCGCGAACGCGCTGTAGCTGGAGATCCGTTCCTGCCGGAGCTGCTCGGCGCGGGCCAGTTCGGCGCTGCGCACCGCCGCGCGGTTCTGGAAGAAGTGCGTGACGACCGAGCCGAGCAGGGTGCCGAGTACGGCTATGAGGGCCGCCGTCATCGACCCGCCCCCGGCGTGAGGGACAGGGCGCGGCCGGCGTAGAAGTCGGCGAAGCGGGACACCGGAAGCTCCGCCGTGCGGGTGGCCGCGTCCGTGCCCGACGGGTTGTGGAAGTGGTAGCCGGAGCCGTCAGCGGTGCGGGCCGTGACGAGGACTAGGTGGCCGCCGCGGCCGGGGGCGGGCTCGTGCGGGCGGCGGATCGCGTAGTGCACGGAGGCGATCACCAGGCGGCCCGCGTCGAGGAGTTCGCCGATGCCGGTCACGTCCAGCGTGCGGTGCACCTCCGCGTCGACGCCGTGCACCTCCCGTACGTACTCCACCGCGGGAGCGTAGATCATGCCGTGGATCTCGCCCTCGGCGTCCACCCGGTACGCGCCGAACTTCAGCGCCCCGTCGCGCAGTTCGAAGAGCGTGGGCGCACCGGGGCCGAGCGCCATGCGCAGACACGTCGCCCCGCACAGGTGCCCGCACCAGCGCGCGTAGTCCTCCACCGTCGCCGCGCCCGACTGCCGCCACGCCGGGTCCCTGGCCCGGTCGAACCGGCCGGACACGATCGGCCCGACGAGGTCGGGGGACGCGAACTGGGTGTGGCTCGGGTGGCCACAGGTGGCGCAGGACGATGCGGAAGAGATCACGTCACTGACGGTATCCGCTCAGGAAGCGCCCGATCCGGCTGATCGCGGCATCGAGGTCGTCGGCGTGCGGCAGCGTGAGGATCCGGAAGTGGTCGGGGCGCGGCCAGTTGAAGCCGGTGCCCTGGACGACCTGGATCTTCTCGCGCAGCAGCAGGTCGAGGACGAACTTCTCGTCGTCGACGATCTTGTGCACGTCGGGGTCGATGCGCGGGAAGGCGTACAGCGCGCCCTTCGGCTTCACGCAGCTCACGCCGGGGATCTCGTTCAGCTTCTCCCACGCCATGTCGCGCTGTTCGAGCAGCCGCCCGCCGGGCGCGGTGAGTTCGCGGATCGACTGGCGGCCGCCGAGCGCGGCCTGGATGGCGTACTGCGCGGGAGCGTTCGGGCACAGCCGCATGGAGGCCAGCATGGTGAGACCCTCCAAATAGTTCCTGGCGTGCTGCCGCGGGCCCGTGACGACCAGCCAGCCGGAGCGGAACCCGGCCACGCGGTACGTCTTCGACAGGCCGGAGAACGTGAGGACGACGAGGTCGGGGGCGAGGGCGGCGGCGCTGTGGTGCACCGCGTCGTCGTAGAGGATCTGGTCGTAGATCTCGTCGGCGAACACCATCAGTCCGTGCCGGCGCGCGAGGTCGAGAATGCCCTCGACGATCTCCTTCGGATAGACCGCGCCCGTCGGGTTGTTCGGGTTGATGATGACGACCGCCTTGGTGCGGTCGGTGATCTTCGACTCCATGTCGGCGAGGTCCGGGTACCAGTCCGACTGCTCGTCGCAGAGGTAGTGGACGGCCCTGCCGCCGGAGAGCGTCGTCACCGCCGTCCACAGCGGGAAGTCGGGGGCGGGGATGAGGACTTCGTCGCCGTCCTCCAGGAGCGCCTGGACGGCCATGGAGACCAGCTCCGACACGCCGTTGCCGAGGAAGATGTCGTCCACGCCGACCTCGAGGCCGAGCGCCTGGTAGCGCTGGGCGACGGCGCGGCGCGCCGAGAGGATGCCGCGCGAGTCCGTGTAGCCGTGCGCCTGCGGGAGCATCCGGATCATGTCCTGGACGATCTCCTCCGGCGCCTCGAAGCCGAACAGCGCCGGGTTGCCGGTGTTCAGGCGCAGCACGCTGTGGCCCGCCTCCTCCAGGGCGTTGGCGTGTTCGATCACCGGGCCGCGGATCTCGTAGCAGACCTCGCTCAGTTTGCTCGACTGCCGGAACTCCATCTGTGCCCTCCAAGCGCGCCAGTGACTCGTGTTGCTTGGTTTTACCAAGTGGCTGCTTGGAAAGTCCAACAACTTGAATAGACTGCGCGCCATGCCACGCCGAAGCTACGACCAGTACTGCGCCGTCGCCCGCGCCCTCGACGCCGTCGGGGACCGCTGGACGCTCCTCGTCGCGCGCGAACTCCTCGCAGGGCCGCGCCGCTACACCGATCTGCACGCCGATCTCCCCGGCGTCAGCACGGACATGCTGGCCACCCGCCTCAAGGACATGGAGCGCGACGGCCTCGCCGAGCGCCGCAGGCTCCCGGCTCCCGCGTCGGCGTACGTGTACGAACTCACCGAGCGGGGCCGCGGACTGCTGCCCGTGCTGCGGGCGCTCGGTGAGTGGGGCGCGCCGGAGCTCGCCGAGCGGCGGCCCACCGACGCGGTGCGCGCGCACTGGCTGGCGCTGCCCCTGTCACGGCAGTTGGAGGAGCTGGGGGAGCGGGGCGCGGTGGAGTTCCGCGTCGACGAAGGGGTGTTCCACGTCCGGGTGGGCGACTCTGCGGGCGGATCGACGGGCGGGGAGCCGGTGTACGGAGACGGCGCGTACCCGGACGGCGAACCCGACGCGCGTCTCACGCTCGACGAAGAGGTGTGCGCGGAGGTGGCGCGCGGCGCGGTCGGTCTGGTCGAGGCGGTGCGCGGCGGTCGCGTCACGGTCGCGGGAGAGGGCGCTCTGGCGAAGGCGCTGCGCGCCGGCACCTCCTGAAACCTCTCCTCATAGGCGGTCCCGCGAGGAACGGCGGCAATGTCCGGAGCGTCCCGAGGCGCGGCGTGACAAGAGTCGCACCATGATCGACGGTCACAGGAAGCGTCACTTTGTGAAGACCCCATGAACTCGGGCTCTACCGGTCGGTAACCCCTCTCATTCAGGCCATTTACCGCTCCGAACCGGCCTTCTGATGCGTGTTAGCGTCCCGGTCGACCGGGGGCCGATGTGAAGAGTGAGAGGAACCCGCAGAGAACATGACGCACATGCACCACATGACAGGAGGCTGGATCACTCCGGTCCTGTCATACGTGATGGCGGTCGTGGGATCCGCGCTCGGACTGCGCTGCACCGCCCGCGCCCAGGCCGCCGGACCGAGATCGAAGCGGAACTGGCTGCTCACCGCGTCCGTCGCCATCGGCGCCGGCATCTGGACGATGCACTTCATCGCGATGCTCGGCTACGCCGTCGACGGCACCGCCATCCGCTACGACATCCCCCTCACGCTCCTGAGCCTGCTCGTCGCGGTCCTCGTGGTCGGCGCCGGCCTGTTCATCGCCGGCTACGGCAGGTCCCGCGCGCTCTCCGTGCTGCTCGGCGGGCTCGGCACCGGGCTCGGCGTCGCCGCGATGCACTACATCGGCATGTCGGCCGTGCGGCTCAACGGGAGCATCGGCTACGACCCGGTGCTCGTCGTCGCCTCCGTGGTGATCGCCGTCGTCGCCGCCTCCGCCGCGCTGTGGGCCGCGCTGTCCGTGCGCGGACCCGTCGTCGCGGCCGTCGCCGCCCTCGTCATGGGACTCGCGGTCAGCAGCATGCACTACACCGGCATGGCGGCGGCCCGCATCACCGTGCACCCCGGCGGCGCCCCGCTGTCCGGCGCCACCGCCACCGCGTTCATCCTGCCGCTGGCCGTCGTGCTCGGCTCGTTCCTCTTCCTGACCTGTGCCTTCGTGGCCCTCTCGCCGACCGCCGACGAGCGCGCGCAGAGCGAGGCCGCGGCCCGCCCCCTGCACGAGGTCGAACTGCCCGCCACCTAGGCGCGGTCCGCCCGCCGCGCCGGGCGCCCCACACCCCACTCCACCACCAGGCCCCGCCGAGGAGCTGTCCCGCCATGCCCGCGCGCTTTCCGCTGCCCGAACGGCTGCGCTCCAAATCGATCAGAGCCAAGGTCGTCACCCTGCTCACCGTCCCCGTCGTCTCCGTGATGGCGCTGTGGGGCCACGCCGCGGTGACCACGGCCTCCCAGATCTCCGACAAGGAGCAGCTGAAGGAGGTGAACTCGGCGCTCGTCGCGCCGGTCTCACGGTTCACCGTCGCCGTCCAGGACGAGCGCGCCGCCGCCATGACGTACCGCGCCGCCCCCGACGCCGCCGCGCGCGAGGACTTCACCGCGTCGACCGCCCGCACCGACAAGGCCGTTGACGCGCTGAAGGCCGGTCTGCGCTCCATCAGCACCGACCTCGCCGACCTCGACGCCGCGCTGCCCGACCGCATCCAGAAGCTGAAGTTCAGCGCCGACTCGCTGTCGGGCCCCCGCCAGAAGGCCGCGGCACGGGGCGCCACCGGCCCCATCGACGGCTACGACACCGCTGTCCAGCGCGCCCTCTCCGTCCGCGCGGGGCTCGCCGCCGCCGACGGCGACACCGCCCGTACGCTCCTCCAACTCGCCCGCGCCCGCGAGGCGTTGAGCCGCCAGGACGCCGTGTACGGCGCCGCGCAGGCCGACGGCGCCATGACCGCCGAGCAGTACCGCGGCTTCGTCGGCGACGTCGCCGTGCAGCGCGATCTCACCGAGGCGGCGCTGCCCGACCTGAAGGGCGGCGACGCGGACGCCTTCACCGCCGCGCTCGGCACCGAAGGCGCCAAGGACCTCGCCCACGTCCAGGACATGGTCCTCGCCGCTGGCGCCGCGCGGGCCACCGACGCCGTACCCGCGGGACGCTGGCACTCCGACGCGCGCGACACCCTCACCGCCCTCGACAAGGCCGAGTCCCGCGCCGTCGACGCGGCCGCGGACGCCGAACCGTACTCCCTCTCCGCCCTGGGCAGTTCCGGCATCGCCGTGCTCCTCGGCCTCGTCGGCGTCATCGTGTCGCTGCTGCTCTCCGTACGCATCGGGCGCGGGCTCGTCGCCGACCTCACGGGCCTGCGCAACGCCGCGCTCGACATGGCGGCGAACCGGCTGCCCGCCTCCATGCGCCGCATCCACAACGGCGAGGACGTCGACCTCGACAAGGAGGCGCCGCTCGACGAGGAACCGCACCGCGACGAGGTCGGACAGGTCGGCGCCGCCCTCGCCACCGTGCAGCGCGCGGCCCTGCGCGCCGTCGCCGACCGGGCCGCCGTCCTCACCGGCGTCTCCGGCGTGTACGTGTCGCTCGCCCGCCGCAGCCAGGTGCTGCTCCACCGCCAGCTCGACCTCCTCGACGCGATGGAGCGCCGCACGGAGGACCCCACCGACCTCGAGGACCTGTTCCGCATCGACCACCTGACGACCCGTATGCGGCGGCACGCCGAATCGCTGCTCATCCTCTCCGGCTCCGCGCCGGGACGCGCCTGGCGCAACCCGGTGCCGCTCATCGACGCCGTGCGCGCGGGCCTCGCCGAGACGCCCGACTACGACAGGGTGCAGCTCCAGGACATCCCCGACCTGCTGCTCGCCGGATCCGCCGTCGCCGACGTCGTCCACCTCGTCGCCGAACTCGCCGAGAACGCCTCCTCGTTCTCGCCGCCGCACACACCCGTCGTCGTCCGCGGCGAACACGTCGGCGCCGGCGCCTGCCTGGAGATCGAGGACCGCGGCCTCGGCATGAGCGACGAGGCGCTCGCCGACGCCAACGCGCGCATCAACGCGGCCGACATCGACCTCCTCGACTCCCGCAAACTGGGCCTCTTCGTGGTCAACCGGCTCGCGCAGCGACAGCACTTGGACGTCACGCTCCGCAGGTCGGTGTACGGCGGCGTGACCGCGGTCGTCTTCCTCCCCCAGAACCTCCTGGAGGCCCCGTCGGTGACGGTCGAACGACCCACGTCCCCGGGCCCCGCCCCCGACCCCACCCCTCCGGCGGAGCCCGAACTGCCCACCCGTAGCAAGACCACGGCCGGTTCGGACGGGCTGCCGAAACGCGTACGGCAGGCCAGCATCAGCCCCGAGCTGCGCGACACCACCCCCACGCCGAGCGAAGGCCCCGGCGCCCGTTCGCCGGAGGCCGCCCGCGCCACCATGACGTCCCTGAGCTCGGGCCGCCGCCGCGCCCGCGCCGCCCGCGAGGAAGACGGAGGACACCGATGACCCCGACGTACAACGTCACCGGACTCGCGGGCGGCGAGGCCGAACACCCCATGGGCATCGACTGGCTCCTCGACGAGCTCGCCGCCCGTGTCGCCGAGGTCCGCCACGTCGTGATGCTCTCCGGCGACGGCCTCTGCGTCGGCGCCTCCACCAGCCTCGGCCGCGACGAGTCCGAACGGTTCTGCGCGATCGCCTCCGGCTTCCACTCCCTCGCCAAGGGCGCCGGCCGGCACTTCGCCGCGGGCGGCGTCGTCCAGACGATGGTCGAGTTGGAGGGCGGCTTCCTGTTCGTGGTCGCCGCGGGGGAGGGCTCCTGCCTCGCCGTGTTCACCGACGGCCACGCCGACATCGGCCTCGTCGCGTACGAGATGGCGCTGCTCGTGGACCGCGTCCGCGAACACCTCGGCGTACCCACCCGCGCGGACGGCGATGCCCCGTGAACGACAGGGACGACGCCTGGTCCGACCGCTACGACGAGGACGCCGGGCCCCTGGTCAGGCTCTACGCCATGACCGCGGGCCGCGCCCGCACCGGCAACGGCGCGGAACGCATGGACCTCATGGCCATCGTCCGCCCCACCCGCACCAGGCCCGAAGGACCGCTCCCGCCCGAGCAGCGCGACCTCCTCGCGCTGTGCCTGCGCGGCCCGCGGCCCGTCGCCGACCTGGCGTCCGACTCCGGCCTGCCGCTGGGCGTGGTCCGCGTCCTGCTCGGCGACCTGGCCGCGAAGTCCCTCGTCACGGTCGTGCCGCCGGCCACCGCCGCGCCCGACCCCGGCACCGGCGAACCCACCGCCTACGCCCGCCCCGACGCCCACCTCCTCCGAGAAGTGATCAATGGCCTTCGCGCACTCTGACCCCACCGCCCGAGCCGATTTCACGGCCCTGAAGGTGCTGATCGCGGGCGGCTTCGGGGTCGGCAAGACCACCTTCGTGGAATCCGTCAGCGAGATCAGGCCGCTGCGCACCGAGGAGCACCTCACGGTCGCCTCGCGCGGCGTCGACCACCTCGACGGCGTCACCACCAAGTCGACGACGACCGTGGCGATGGACTTCGGCCGCATCACGCTGCGCGAGAACCTGGCGCTGTACCTGTTCGGCACGCCGGGCCAGGACCGGTTCTGGTTCCTGTGGGACGAGCTGGCCACCGGCTGCCTCGGCGCGGTCGTCCTCGCCGACACCCGGCGGCTCGCCGACTGCTTCCCCGCGGTCGACTACTTCGAGAGCCGCGGCATCCCCTTCGTCGTCGCCGTGAACTGCTTCGACGGCGTCCGGTCGCACTCCTCGGAGGCGGTCTCCCGAGCCCTGGACCTGGGCCCCGAGACCACGGTGCTGCTGTGCGACGCGCGGGACCGGGAGTCCGGCAAGGAGACGCTGATCTCGCTCCTCGAACAGGTGCTGCGCGGGGATGCCTGACCGGCCCGTATTAGCCTGACATGGTGCCCAGGCTCAGAGAGATCACCGCGACCCGTTACGTGAACCCGCTGCGCACCGGCGGCTCCGTCCCCGGCGTCGTGGAGGCCGACGACCTGGGCACGTACGTGCTGAAGTTCACCGGGTCGGCGCAGGGCGTGAAGGCGCTCGTGGCGGAGATCGTGGTGGGGGAGCTGGCGCGGGCGTTCGGACTGCGCTTCCCCGAGCTCGTCCTGGCCCACTTCGATCCGGCGCTCGGCGCGGCGGAGCCCCACCAGGAGGTCAAGGAGCTGCTCGAAGCCAGCCCCGGCCTCAACCTCGGCATGGACTTCCTGCCGGGCGCGGTCGACTTCACGCCCGATGTCGCGGAGACGTTTCCCGTGGACCCGCTGGAGGCGGGCCGCATCGTCTGGCTCGACGCGCTCACCGTCAACGTGGACCGCACGGTGCACAGTTCGAACCTCATGGTGTGGCCGACGCTCGGCGTGGCCCCGCCGAAGCTCTGGCTGATCGACCACGGCGCGGCCCTCGTCTTCCACCACCGCTGGGACGGCTCCGACCCCTCGAAGGCGTACGACTTCCGGCACCATGCGCTCGGCGGGTACGGCCCCGACACCCGCGGAGCCGACGCGGAACTCGCGCCGCGGGTGACGGAGGACCTGCTGCGCGACGTCCTCTCCCTCGTCCCCGACGAGTGGCTCACGGCGGACTTCCCGACCCCGGCCGAGGCCCGCGACGCCTACGTCACCTACCTCCTGGCCCGCGCCCGCACCTCCGCCTCCTGGCTCCCCACGGACTTCCCGTCCCGCGCGGAACTCGCCGAGGCGGACGCGAAGCGCGCGGCAGCGACGGAGCGGGGCCGCCCGGCCTGGCTGAAGCGCGTCCCCGACCTCCACGGAAAGCCCCCGGCGGAGCAGGACTGGTCCCGTCACGTGGGCTGACCCTCGTCGCTCGACGCGAAGGGGCCCGGCGCCACCCCGGCGCCGGGCCCCACTCGTACCGCGCTGCGTCAGACCAGCTGCTCGTACGCCGGAAGCGTCAGGAAGTCCGCGTAGTCCGCGTCCAGGGAGACCTGGAGGAGGAGGTCGTGGGCCTGCTGCCACTTGCCGGCGGCGAAGGCCTCCTCGCCGATCTCGGCCTTGATGTTCGCCAGCTCCTCGGCGGCGACCTTGCGGGCCAGCTCGGCGGTGACCGGCTCGCCGTTGTCGAGGACGACGCCCGCGTTGATCCACTGCCAGATCTGGGAGCGGGAGATCTCGGCGGTGGCCGCGTCCTCCATGAGGTTGAAGATCGCGACGGCGCCGAGGCCGCGCAGCCACGCCTCGATGTAGCGGATGCCGACCTGGACGGCGTTGACCAGGCCGTCGTAGGTGGGCTTCGCGTCGAGGGAGTCGATGGCGATCAGGTCGCCCGCGGCCACGGAGACGTCCTCGCGGAGGCGGTCCTTCTGGTTCGGCTTGTCGCCGAGGACCTTGTCGAAGGACTCCATGGCGATCGGCACCAGGTCGGGGTGGGCGACCCAGGAGCCGTCGAAGCCGTCGCCGGCCTCGCGGTCCTTGTCGTCGCGGACCTTCGCGAAGGCCACCTTGTTGACCTCGGCGTCCTTGCGGGACGGGATGAAGGCCGCCATGCCGCCGATGGCGTGCGCGCCGCGCTTGTGGCAGGTGCGGACGAGCAGCTCGGTGTAGGCGCGCATGAACGGGGCCGTCATCGTGACCGCGTTGCGGTCCGGGAGGACGAACTTGGCGCCGCCGTCGCGGAAGTTCTTCACGATCGAGAAGAGGTAGTCCCAACGGCCCGCGTTGAGGCCGGAGGCGTGGTCGCGCAGCTCGTAGAGGATCTCCTCCATCTCGTACGCGGCCGTGATCGTCTCGATGAGGACGGTGGCGCGGACGGTGCCCTGCGGGATGCCGACGTAGTCCTGCGCGAAGACGAAGATCTCGTTCCAGAGGCGGGCCTCCAGGTGCGACTCCGTCTTCGGGAGGTAGAAGTACGGGCCCTTGCCGAGCTCGATCAGCTTCTTCGCGTTGTGGAAGAAGTAGAGGCCGAAGTCGACGAGCGCGCCGGGGACGGCCTTGCCGTTCTCGTCCACGAGGTGGCGCTCGTCGAGGTGCCAGCCGCGCGGGCGCATGACGACCGTGGCGAGCTGGTCGGCGGGCTTCAGGGCGTACGACTTGCCGGTGCGCTCGTCCGTGAAGTCGATGGCGCCGTTGTACGCGTTGGTGAGGTTGAGCTGGCCGCCGATGACGTTCGCCCAGGTGGGGGCGGAGGCGTCCTCGAAGTCGGCGAGCCAGATCCTCGCGCCGGAGTTCAGCGCGTTGATCGTCATCTTGCGGTCGGTCGGTCCTGTGATCTCGACGCGGCGGTCGTTCAGGGCGGCCGGGGCCTCGGCGACCTTCCAGGTGTCGTCCGCGCGGATGGCGGCGGTCTCCGGGAGGAAGTCGAGCGTGGAGGTGCGGGCGATCTCGGCGCGGCGCTCGGCGCGGCGGGCGAGGAGCTCGTCACGCCGGGGCGTGAAAAGGCGGTGCAGCTCGGCCACGAAGGCGAGGGCCGCTTCGGTGAGCACCTCGTCCTGCCCGGGCAGGGGCTCGGCGTCGACGATGGCCAGCGGGGACGGCGCTGGTGCGGACATGTGGCTGTCACTTCCTTCAGCGAGCGAACGGCGCGTACGGCACTGGGTGCCTGGGCCGCCTGGGTATGGCTGCTGGCCCCGCTTCGGGGGACCGGCCCTTCTCAACAGTGGATATTAGTTTCCTCATTGTGGAAGTTCAATGGTTTGTTGACGTCGAGATTCTCAGAGTCGACAGAACGTGGCTCCCGGTGCCATCGCCCTCACCCCTCGTATCTGCCCAACACGCCCCCTAATCAAGGCGCTTGAGGTCCTCCTCCGTGTCGATGTCGTACGCCTCGGCGATGTCGCCGCACTCGATGAGCTTCATCACGTCGGCGTGCTCCCTCAGATAGGTACGGGCGCCGCGGTCCCCGGACGCGCTCGCCGCGATCCCGGCCCAGTGGTCACGGCCGAAGAGCACCGGATGCCCGCGCTCCTCGCCGTACGAGGCCGCCGCCAGCGAGGCGGGCGATTCGTAAGCGGCCCGCACCCGGGTCACCGCCGCCGCCCCGATCCCCGGCTGGTCCACCAGGAGCACGAGCACGGCGGACGCCTCGGTGTCGGCGAGCGCCGCGAGCCCCGCCCGCAGCGACGACCCCATGCCGGCCTCCCAGTCCGGGTTCTCGGTCACCCGGCAACCGTCGAGTGCGGCCCGCTCCCGTACGGTGTCGGCCGCCGCCCCGAGTACCACGTGCAGCGGATCGCATCCCCCCTCGCGCAACGTCCGCACCGCGTGCTCCACCAGCGGCCGCCCCCGGTGCCCGAGCAGCGCCTTCGGCCGCCCGCCGAGCCGCCGCCCACCGCCCGCGGCCAGCAGCAGCCCCGCCACCGCGCCTGTGTTCTTCGTCGTCATGCCCCCTGCATACCGCACCCGCGGCCCGATCGAAGTCGTTCGAATTTTCACAGTTGCCTTGCGCAACGGACTGGCGAAACGCTTGCGTGTGGCGTTAACTGGTCGGCCACCCGCCCGAGTTGGACCCGTGGCGGTCGCGTCGGCCGGGTGGTGCGGGAGCAGGACAACACACGCACAAGGACGTGCGAGGGGGAGAGCTGTGTTGCGGAGCATGGAGCAGAGGCTTGTGACCGGCAGCGACGAGGACCCGCGGGTGGCGGAACTGCGCACCGCCGTGTCCCGGTTACGCCGCGAACTGGCCGCTCATCCGGCCGAGTTCCCCGACCGGGGGATCGCCGAGGACGAGCTCGCGGCGCTGGACGCCATGGCCGGTGGGGGCCGGCCGGAAGTGCCCAGGCTGCGCCGCTCGCTGCTGCTGGTCGCGGGGGCGATCGGCTCGGTGAGCGCGCTGTCCGGGGCGCTGTCCCAGGTCAGGGGAGCCGTGGAGCTGTTCGGGGGGCCGCCGGCGCAGAACTGACGCAGGCCGGTCTCACGCCACCCAGTGCGGGCGGCCGGGCTCGTCGCCCGCGCCGCCGAGACCGCCGATCGCGTCGTCGATGGATGCGGCGATCCGCCGCACCGCCTCCTCGGCCACGTCGATCGGCTGCACGTACGGGACCCGCAGCCGGTGCTCGAACGTGCCGGGGTCCGCGCCGAACCGCGAGCCGCCCTCGATCCGCACGCCGTGCCGCAGCGCCGCACGCCCCAGTGCGGAGGCGATCGGTCGGCCCAGGTCGACCCAGAGGGAGAGCCCGCCCGGCGGCAGCTCCCAGCGCCAGTCGGGGAACTCCCGGCCGAGCGCGTCCGCGAGCCGGTCCCTGCGCTCGCGCAGCACCGGGATCCGGCGGCGCAGGATGCTGTCCTCGTGGTCGAGCAGCCGCCCCGCCACCAGTTGGTCGAGGACCGAGCCCGACATGTCCGCGGTCACCCGCAGCGCGGTCAGCTCGGTGATCAGCCGGGTGCCCGCGCGCACCCAGCCGACCCGCAGGCCGCTCCAGTGCCCCTTGCTCAACGAGCCGACGGTGACGATCTGTTCGCCGCCACCGGGCCCCGCGAGCGAGGCGAACGGCGGCTCGCCCGGCCCGTCCAGCGCGATGTCCGCGATCGTCTCGTCGATCACCAGCCAGGTGCCGGTGGCCCGCGCGGCGGCGATGATCCGCTGCCGCTGCTCGCGGGGCATGAGCCGGCCCGTCGGGTTCTGGAAGTCCGGGATCAGATAGGCGAGCCGGGGCGCCGACTGCCGCAGCGTCGCCCCGATCAGCTCCACGTCCCAGCCGTCCTCGGTGACCGGCACCGGCGCGGTCCGCAGCCCCAACTGCCGGATCACCGACAGGGCGTTCGCGTACGACGGGTTCTCCACGACGATCCGGTCGCCGGGCCTGCCGAGCAGCGTCAGGGTCAGCGACACCGCCTGCTGGGCGCCCGTCGTGACCAGGATCTGCTCGGGCAGCGTGGGCAGGCCGCGCCGCGTGTACCGCTCGGCGATCCGCGCGCGCAGCTCCGGAAGGCCGTACGGGTGGTAGCCGTTGGTCGTCGCGTGCCGGGCCACGTCGGGGGCCGCCGCCGCGTACGCCGCCGACAGCTCGTCCTCCAGGAACCCCGGCGCCGCGACCGCCAGATCGATCACGTCGTCCCCGGCGGCGGGCGTCGCCACGACGGTCGGGCGGGCGCCCTCCGGCAGCTCGGTCCACGTCCCCGCGCCGCGCCTGCTGCGCGCGTACCCGCTCTCGCGCAGCAGGTCGTACGCGGCCGTGACCGTGGCCCTGCTGATCCCGAGGGCCGTCGCGAACTCGCGCTCCGCGGGCAGCCGGGTGTGCAGCGGGATCCGCCCGTCGAGCAGCAGCGTCCGCACGCCCTGCGCGAGCGCCCGGTAGCCGGGCCGCTCCCCGGCCACACCGGTCACCAGCGCGCCGAGCCGCCGCCCGCCGAGCCCGCGTCCGGCGCCGTCCACGCTGCGGACCACCGCTCCCTCACCCATGCCACATCTCCGTGATTGGCCCTGCTGTCCAGGCCAATCAGCGTACAGAGTGGGTGCCGATCGGCGAGGAGTGGCCTGGAGGAGGCCGCGGCGAGGAGGGGTGTCATGGACGGCGAGCGGGTCGGTGGGCGTGTGGTGGTCGGGGTCAGCGGCTCCCCGGCGAGCCTGGCCGCGCTGCGCTCGGCGGTGGCCGAGGCCCGGCGCTCGGACCGTCCGCTGGTGGCGGTGCTCGCGTGGGAGCCGCCGGAGGGCGAGGCGATGTACCGGCGGTGGCCGGACGCGGCATGGGCCAGGCACTGGCACGTACAGGCCCGCGCCCGGCTCGCGGAGGCGTTCGACGAGGCGCTCGGCGGGATCCCGTACGACGTCGACGTGACGCCGCGCGTGGTGCGCGACCGGCCCGGCGCCGCGCTCGTCGAGACCGCGACGCACCCCGACGACCTGCTGGTGATCGGCGTACGCCCGCGCAGCCTGCGCCGCGCCGCGCACCGCCACGTACGACGGCACGCCGTGTGCCCGGTGCTGACCGTGCCGGTACGGCCGCTGCTGCGCACGGAGCTGCGGGCGCTGCGGCGGATGAGCGCGGCGGACTTCGAGGCGACCGGCTGAGAGAGGCGACCGGCTAGGGGCGGCGCAGGAGTCCGTCCCTGGTTGCACGGGCGACCGCCGCCGTGCGGGAGTCGACGCCCAGCTTCGCGTAGATGTGCACGAGGTGGGACTTGACCGTGGCCTGGCTCAGGAAGAGTGCGCGGGCGATCTCCGCGTTGGACAGGCCGTCCCGCACGTGCCGCAGGACCTCGAGCTCGCGCCGGCTCAGCGCCTCAGCGGGCGCCCGCATCCGGTCCATGAGCCGGTCCGCGACGGCGGGCGCGAGCGCGGAACGCCCGGAGGCCGCCGTGCGGACGGCCGCCGCGAGCTCCTCCGGCGGGGCGTCCTTCAGGAGGTAGCCGGAGGCCCCCGCCTCCACCGCCGCGAGGATGTCGGCCTCGGTGTCGTACGTGGTGAGCACCAGGACGCGCGGCCCTCCGTCGAGCGCCGCGATCCGCGCGGTGGCCTCGGCGCCGTGCATCTGCCCCGCCCCGAACTGGAGGTCCATCAGGACGACGTCCACGTCCCCCGCCAGCTCCACTGCCCGCTCGGCGGTGGCCGCCTCCGCGACGATCGCGAAGTCCGGCTCGGCGTCGAGCACGGCCCGCAGGCCCGCCCGTACGACGGGATGGTCGTCGGCCAGCAGCAGCCGGATCACGCGGCACCCCCGGCGGGCATCGGCAGCGTCACCGCGACGGCCGTGCCGCCGCCGGGGGACGACTCGACGGTGAACGTGCCGCCGAGTTCCGCGACCCGGGAGCGCATCGCCGGGAGGCCGAAGCCGCCGTCGCCCGCCGGGGCCAGGGCCGGGTCGAAGCCCGCGCCGTCGTCCACCACGTCCAGGGCCACCGAGGTCTCCATGAAGCTGAGGGTGATCTCCGCCCGGCGCGCCCCCGCGTGCCGCACCGTGTTGCCGAGCGCCGACTGGGCGATCCGCAACAACGCCACCTCGTACGGGGTGGGGAGCTCGAGCGGCGTGCCGCTCACCGAGAAGCGCGCGGTCAGTCCGGGCGCCGTCGCGCACAGCCGGTCGAGCGCGCCCGCGAGCGAGCCGCCGTCGAGGTCGGGCGGTGACAGGGCCCGCACGAAGCGGCGCGCCTCCGCGAGATTGTCCTGCGCCGTCGCCCGCGCCCGCTCGACATGCCCGGCGGCGGGGGAGCCGGCGGGCAGTTCGCGCCCGGCCGCGACCAGCAGCAGCTGGATCGACGACAGGCCCTGCGCCAGCGTGTCGTGGATCTCGCGGGCGAGCCGCTCCCGCTCGGCCAGCGTGCCGCTCGCCCGCTCCGCCGCCGCGAGCTCGGCCCGCGTGGCCACCAGCTCCTCGATCAGCTCGCGCCTGCGCTCGCTCTCCCGGTACAGCGCCTGGTACCCGAGCACGGTCGCCACGGCCACGGCCGCCCCGAGCAGCGGCCCTATGAACGCCCCCGGGTTCACGGCCCCGTCATGCCCGACGTACGAGCCGATGGCCGCGCACGCCGCGAGCGTCACCGCCGGGACGCCCCAGCGCGCGGGCAGCAGATGCAGCAGCAGGAAGTACAGCGGGAACGCCAGCCACAGCGCGTCCGGCGACAGCACGAGCAGCACCGCCCACACCCCGCCCAGCGCGGCCAGCCACCACGCGGCGCCCGCCCGCGTCCCCCGTACGACGGGCAGCGCGGCGCCCACCCCGTAGACGCCGCCCATCGCCACGGCCACCGTCACGACCGCGGCGACCGGCTCGGCGGAGCGGCCGGTCAGGGCGCGCACGACGACGAGCGCGAGCAGGCCCGCCGTCAACAGATGCAGACAGAGGCGCAGCGCGCGCAGGGCGGGCGTGAGCGAACGTGGATCCATACGCTCACCAGCGTACGAACCCCGGACACGGAAGCGGTCAACCGAAAGTTTGAAAGCCGCGTCCCCCCTTCGATTCGGGTGAAGCGTGCTGTGGCGCGATGCCCGCGCGGGCCCCGGGGCAGCAGGCTTGGCCGCATGTTCGTCGCATGGAGGGATCTACGGTTCGCCCGGGGCAGGTTCGCCCTGATGGGAACCGTGATCGTACTGATCACGCTGCTCGTGGGACTGCTGTCGGGACTGACGGCGGGGCTCGCACGGGACAACACGTCGGCGCTCACCGGGCTGCCCGCCGACCATCTCGCCTTCGCCCGGCCCGCCGACAGCCAGTCGGTGTCGTTCACCGCGTCGACGGTGCGCCCGGCGCAGTGGCGGGGGCTCGCGGACGAGGAGGGCGTCGAGAGCGCGGAGCCGCTCGGCATCGGCACGGTCAACGCCAAGTCGGGCCGGCACACGGCGGCCGTCTCCGCGTTCGGCGTGCGCCCCGACTCAGGGCTCGCGCCCGACACCACGGCGCCCGGCACGGCGGTCCTGTCCACCAAGGCGGCCAAGGAGCTGGGCGTCTCCACCGGTGACCGGGTCGGCCTCGGTGGCGCGCGGCTCACGGTCGCGGCGGTCTCCGGCGACGCCTCGTACAGCCACACGCCCGTCGTCTGGACCGACCTCTCCGACTGGCAGCACGTGACGCCGACCGGCGGGACCGGCGCACGCGCCACGGTGATCGCGCTGCGCACCGCGCCGGACGCCGACCTGAAGGCCGCCGACGAGGCGGCGGGCACGGAATCGAGGACCATCGACGACGCGCTGACCGCCATAGGGTCCTACCAGGCCGAGAACGGCTCGCTGCAACTGATGCGCGGCTTCCTCTTCGTCATCTCGGCGCTCGTCGTCGGCGCGTTCTTCACGGTGTGGACGATCCAGCGCAGCGCCGACATCGCCGTCCTGAAGGCGCTCGGCTCCTCGACCCGCTATCTGCTGCGGGACGCGCTCGGCCAGGCGGTCCTGATGCTCGTCGCGGGCACGGCGATCGGCACGGGTCTCGCCACTCTCATCGGGGTCTTCGTCCCGGACACCGTGCCGTTCGTCCTCGACCCGCTGACCGCGCTCGGCCCGGCCGCCGTCATGACGGTCCTCGGCCTCGCGGGCGCCGCCCTCTCCGTCCGGCGGATCACCTCCGTCGACCCCCTCACCGCACTCGGGAGCGCCCGATGAGCCTGCACCTCGACGACATCACCCTGACCTACCCCGACGGCGACGGCCGCCTCACCGCCCTCGACCGGGTGCGCCTCACGGTCCCGGCCGGCAGTCTCACCGCGGTGGTCGGCCCGTCGGGCTCCGGGAAGTCGAGCCTCCTCGCCGTCGCGGCGACGCTCGTCGCCCCCGACAGCGGCCGCGTGCTCGTCGACGGCACGGAGGCCACGGCCCTGACCCGTACGGAATCGGCGGAGCTGCGCCGCCGCGCGATCGGCATCGTCTTCCAGCAGCCGAACCTGCTGCCGTCCCTTACGGCCCTGGAACAACTCCAGGTGATGGCCCACCTGGAGGGCCGCAAACCCCGCGAAGTACGGGACCGGGCACGGGAGTTGCTGGACGCGGTCGGCCTCTCCGCCCAGTCCCACCGCCGCCCGCACCAGCTCTCCGGCGGTCAGCGCCAGCGCGTGAACATCGCGCGGGCCCTGATCAACGAGCCCCGGGTCCTCCTGGTCGACGAGCCGACGAGCGCCCTCGACCACGAACGCGGCGCGGCGGTCCTGGACCTGCTCCGCAAGCTGACGAGGGAGCGCGAGACGGCCACCGTCCTGGTGACACACGACAGCGACCACCTGACGGTGGCGGACGAGGTGCGAGAGATGCGGGACGGCGCGCTTCACGCGCCGGCCGCTTCAGACCTGCGACGTCAGCCGCTCTGACCGGAACTGGCCAGCGCCTCCGACAATTCACGCGCCACCTGCTGCAGCACCGGCACGATCTTCTCCGTGGCGGCCTCCGTCACCCGCCCCGCGGGCCCGGAGATCGAGATCGCCGCCGCGGTGGGGGAGTCCGGCACGGACACCGCGAGGCACCGCACCCCGATCTCCTGCTCGTTGTCGTCGACGGCGTACCCGGCCCGCCGCACGTCCTCGAGCGCGTCGAGGAACCCCTCGGGCGTGGTCAGGGTCTTCTCGGTCGCGGCCGGCATCCCGGTCCGCCCGAGCAGCGCCCGCACCTCGTCCGCGGGCGTGTACGCGAGCAGCGCCTTGCCCACACCGGTCGAGTGCGGCAGCACCCGGCGGCCCACCTCGGTGAACATCCGCATGGAGTGCTTGGACGGCACCTGGGCGACGTACACGACCTCGTCGCCGTCGAGGAGCGCCATGTTCGCGGTCTCGCCGGTCTCCTCGACGAGGCGCGCGAGGTACGGCCGCGCCCACGTGCCGAGCAGCCGGGACGCGGACTCACCGAGCCGGATGAGCCGGGGCCCGAGCGCGTACCGCCGGTTGGGCTGCTGGCGCACGTAGCCGCAGGCGACCAGCGTGCGCATCAGGCGGTGGATCGTCGGCAGCGGCAGCCCGCTGCTGGCGGAGAGCTCGCTGAGGCCGACCTCACCGCCCGCGTCGGCCATCCGCTCGAGCAGGTCGAAGGCGCGCTCAAGGGACTGGACGCCGCCGGTGGGTGCGGACTTGGCGGCATCAGTGGTGCTGGCGTTGGACGTCGGCACAGCGCGTTCCTTTCGAGGTGGCAGGCAGAACTGCACCTTACCGGCGGGTTCCCGGTCAGTGATCCCTTGACCAACAAGTTCGTCGGTAGCTACGTTCTGCGTGTCGGAATTCTAATTCCACTTTGTGGAAACGTCCAGGGCCTGCGGCTCTGTCGGTCGGGTCTTGACGGTTCCCGAAGTCTGAGTGAAAGTCCTTCAACAGAACGTTGAAGCTTGAGGAGGCCCACGTGGCGGACGCCGTCCAGATCGAACTCGTGCTGCGCTCGACGCGCGTCATCACTCCCGAAGGTACGCGCCCGGCCTCGGTCGCCGTCGCCCAGGGGAAGATCGCCGCGGTGCTCCCGCACGACGCGGAGGTCCCGGCGGGGGCCCGCCTCGAGGACTTCGGCGACGACGCGCTGCTGCCCGGCATCGTCGACACGCACGTCCACGTGAACGACCCGGGCCGCACCGAGTGGGAGGGCTTCTGGACCGCCACCCGCGCCGCGGCGGCCGGCGGCATCACGACCCTCGTCGACATGCCCCTCAACTCCCTGCCGCCGACCACGACCGTCGACAACCTTCGTACGAAGAAGGACGTGGCCGCCTCCAAGGCGCACATCGACGTCGGCTTCTGGGGCGGCGCGCTGCCCGACAACGTCAAGGACCTGCGCCCGCTGCACGACGCCGGGGTCTTCGGCTTCAAGTGCTTCCTCTCGCCCTCCGGCGTCGACGAGTTCCCGCACCTGAACGCCGATCAGCTCACCACCTCCATGGCCGAGATCGCCGGCTTCGGCGGGCTGCTCATCGTGCACGCCGAGGACCCGCACGAGCTCGACGTGGCGCCCCACAACAGCGGCCCCAAGTACGACGACTACCTGGCGACCCGCCCGCGCGTCTCCGAGGACGTCGCCATCAAGGGCCTCATCGACACCGCCAAGCGGATCGGCGCCCGCGTCCACATCCTGCACCTGTCGTCCTCCGACGCGCTGCCGCTGATCGCCGCCGCCAAGGCCGAGGGCGTCGAGCTGACCGTCGAGACCTGCCCGCACTACCTCACGCTCACCGCCGAGGAGGTCCCGGACGGGGCCAGCGAGTTCAAGTGCTGCCCGCCGATCCGCGAGGCCGCCAACCAGGACCTGCTGTGGCAGGCGCTCGCCGACGGCACGATCGACTGCGTCGTCACCGACCACTCGCCGTCCACCGCCGACCTGAAGACCGACGACTTCGCCACCGCGTGGGGCGGCATCTCCGGTCTCCAGCTGAGCCTCTCCGCCATCTGGACCGAGGCCCGCAAGCGCGGCCACTCCCTCGAGGACGTGGTGCGCTGGATGTCCGAGCGCACCTCGAAGCTGGTCGGGCTCGACGACCGCAAGGGCGCCATCGCCGCCGGTCACGACGCCGACTTCGCGGTCCTCGCCCCCGAGGACACCTTCACCGTCGACCCGGCCGCCCTCCAGCACCGCAACCGCGTCACCGCGTACGCGGGCAAGACGCTGCACGGTGTCGTGAAGTCGACCTGGCTGCGCGGCGAGCGGATCGTCGCCGACGGCGAGTTCACCGCCCCGCAGGGCCGGCTGCTCGAAAGGGCGAAGTAAGGCCGTGTCCCAACTGGCGACCCGCCACGCGGAGTTGGTGCAGTAGCCCGCTACTCTGCTCGACTTGCGGGGCACACCGGCCTGACAGCACCGGTGTGCCCCGCATCCTCGTTTCCCGGCGTTACGCGGCGTGCCCGCCGTCCACCGCGAACTCGGCGCCCGTCACGTACGAGGCCCCGTCACCGGCCAGATACGCGACCGTCGACGCCACCTCGTCCGCGCCGCCGTACCGGCCGAGCGCCGTCGCCGCGGCCTGCGCCGCCGCGTACGGCCCGTCGGCCGGGTTCATGTCGGTGTCCGTCGGGCCCGGGTGCACGATGTTCGCCGTGATCCCGCGCCCGCCCAGCTCACGCGCGAGCGCCTTCGTCAGGCCGATCAGCGCCGCCTTCGTCGTGGCGTACAGCGTGCCACCGGGACCCGGCACGTGCTGCGCCATGCAGGAGCCGACCGTGACGATCCTGCCGCCCTCCGGGAGCCTCGCCGCCGCGGCCTGCGAGGTGAGGAAGACGCTCCGCACGTTCACGTCGAGCGCCCGGTCGACCTCCGCGACGGAGAACCCCTCCAGCGGCCCGAGCGCGCCCACGCCGACGTTGTTGACCAGCACGTCGATCCGGCCGAGGCCCGCCACCGTCCGCTCGACCGCCTCCGCCGCCTCACCGGCGTCCGCCGCGTCGGCCCGCACCGCGAGCCCCCGCCGCCCCTCCGCCTCGACCCGCCGCACCACCTCCTCCGCGGCCTCCTTTCCCGCTACGTAGGTCAGCGCCACGTCGAAACCGTCCCGCGCGAGCCGTACCGCCGTCGCCGCGCCGATACCGCGCGAGCCGCCGGTCACCAGCGCCACCTTGCCGTTCATGTCGCCTCCTGTGGGAGCGGATGTTGTGGCTTCAAGTACAGCGAGCGCCGGGGCCAGGGGCTGGCGGCAAATGGACATGAACCTCCCCCTTGACCTGGGACGCCGGTGAACTGGAGGAAAACAAGCGGAAGTTGGTGTTGACATGCCCACCTCTACGCGCGTCACACTGTGGGCATGAAGAATCCCCCACGCTTCATACGTGCCGTCGTCGCCGCCTCCGCCGTCCTCCTGGTCGGCGGACTCGGCGCCTCCACCGCGACCGCCGCCGCACCCGCCCCGGCCGTCGCCTCCCACAGCGTCTCGGCCGCCGCCGTCGGCGACATCTGCTACTCGGCGCTCCCCGCCGAGGCGCACGACACCCTGGACCTCATCGAGCAGGGCGGACCGTACCCGTACGAGCAGGACGGGACGGTCTTCTCGAACCGGGAGGGCATCCTGCCCGCCCAGTCCTCCGGCTACTACCACGAGTACACGGTGATCACGCCGGGCTCGGACGACCGCGGCGCCCGCCGCATCGTCACCGGTGAGGCCGACCAGGAGGACTACTACACGGCCGACCACTACGAGTCCTTCGACCTCGTCGACTACGGCTGCTGAGTCACTCCTCCCACCGAGTCACTTCTTCCGCTGGGCCTCGACGGCCGCGAACAGGGCGATCGCCAGCACGATCAGCGCGATGCTGCCTACACCTCGCGGCCGTCGAGGAACCCGACCCGCTCGATCAGCCCCCAGCCGAGCCACCCGGTGCACGCGTGCAGGACGCCGACCCCGCCCTGGATCAGGGCGAAGCCGCCGACGACCTCCACCAGCTGCAACCACTGCTTCTTGTTCATGCACAGGACTCTCGCCCCGCGGACCCCCCACCCGTATCGGCCGCGGGGCGAGCCCCGTACGACTCCGGCAGCGGAGTACGGGCGCCGTCCGCGACCAAAGTCGACGGGGGTGCGACTTTGGTCGCGGATGCGGCGTTCGAGTCGGTGCCGGACGCCCGCGGTGCGTAGATTTGTCGACCATGGAGGCAGTGCGGCAGACCGGAACCCCGCAGGCGGAGCGGACGCCCGCCGAGCGGTGGCGCCGACGGCTGCTGCCCTCGGCCGTCGCCGACGAGCTCGACCTGGACCCCGAGGGCAGGCCCGGACGCAGACGGCGCACCGCCCGTGACTGGATCGTCGACTTCAGCTGCTTCGGGATCGCCGTCTTCTTCGGCCTGATCTTCTCCGAGCAGGTCTGGGACGACCCGCACCTCGCCCCCGCCTTCGCCTGGATCGACCAGGTGCTCGGCGCCGCCGCCTGCGCCGGGGTCTGGCTGCGCAGACGCTGGCCGCTCGGGTACGCCGTCGCGATGATCCCGATCGGCTTCCTGTCCAACACGGCGGGCGGCGCGTCCATGATCGCCCTCTTCACGCTCGCCGTGCACCGCCCGTTCCGCTACATCGGCTGGGTCGCGGGCATCTCCGTCGCGCTCGTCCCGCTGTTCTTCTGGGTGCGCCCCGACCCCGAGTCCTCCTACCTGGTGTCGGTCTCGTTCACGATCGTCCTGTCGATCACGGTCGTCGGCTGGGGCATGTTCGTACGCTCCCGGCGCCAGCTCCTGATGTCGCTGCGGGACCGGGCCCGGCGCGCCGAGACCGAGGCCGTGCTCCGCGCCGAGCAGGCGCAGCGCCTCGCCCGCGAGGACATCGCGCGCGAGATGCACGACGTACTCGCCCATCGCCTCACCCTGCTGAGCGTGCACGCGGGCGCCCTGGAGTTCCGTCCCGACGCGCCCCGCGACGAGATCGCCCGCGCGGCGGGCGTCATCCGGGAGAGCGCGCACGAGGCGCTCCAGGACCTCCGCGAGATCATCGGCGTGCTGCGCGCGGGCGACCACGGCGACGAGTCGGGCCGCCCGCAGCCCACCCTCGCCGCGCTCGACGCGCTGGTCGCCGAGTCCCGCGACGCCGGCATGAAGGTCGACCTCGACAACCGGGTCCCCGACCCGGGCACGGTGCCCGCCGCCACCGGACGCACCGCCTACCGCATCGCCCAGGAGGGCCTCACCAACGCGCGCAAGCACGCCCCCGGCGCCGAGGTCGCCATCGCCGTCGAGGGCGGCGCGGGCGAAGGGCTCACCGTCGTCGTGCGCAATCCGCCGCCGCCCGGCGAGGTACCGCACGTCCCCGGCTCGGGACAGGGCCTCATCGGCCTCACCGAACGGGCCACGCTCGCCGGCGGCCGCCTCACCCACGGACCCGAACCCGACGGCGGATTCGCGGTGCGCGCGTGGCTGCCGTGGCCGCAGTGACGGGGCGGCGATCTCGCTACGGTGGCCCCATGACCGCGATCCGCCTGCTCATCGTCGACGACGACCCGCTCGTGCGCGCCGGACTCACCTTCATGTTCGGCGCCGCCGACGACATCGACATCGTCGGCGAGGCCGCGGACGGCAGCGAGGTGGACGCGCAGGTCGCCAGGCTCCGCCCCGACGTCGTCCTCATGGACCTGCGCATGCCCACCCTGGACGGCCTCGCCGCCACCGAGGCACTACGCGCGCGTGCCGACGCGCCCGAGGTGATCGTCCTGACCACGTTCCACGCCGACGAACAGGTGCTGCGGGCGCTGCGCGCGGGCGCCGCCGGATTCGTCCTCAAGGACACCGCGCCCGGCGAGATCGTCGAGGCCGTACGCCGGGTCGCGGCAGGCAGCCCGGTGCTCTCGCCGACCGTGACCCGGCAGCTCATCACCAAGGCGACGGGCGACGACCCGGCGCTCGACCGGCGGGCACGCGCGCGTGCCCGCATGGCCGAACTCGCGGACCGGGAGCGGGAGGTGGCCGTCGAGGTGGGCCGCGGCCGGTCCAACGCCGAGATCGCCGCGACGCTCTACATGAGCGTCCCCACCGTCAAGACCCACGTCTCGCGCATCATGGCCCGCCTCGACCTCAACAACCGCGTCCAGATCGCGCTGCTCGCCCACGACGCGGGCCTCCTCGACGGCGACTGAACAGCGGCGGCCACGGGGCGGAGAGCGGGCTGTACTTCGACACCCTCGGGACTTCGACACCCTCGGGACGGGAACGCACGGGCGATGCCGCGAGTTGAACCCGGTGAAGCGGGAATCCGGACGGACGGGAGCCACGACATGACGGGCAGCGCCGACATCATCGACCTGGGCGACCTCGCCGGCGGAGCCCGCCGCTTCCACGCCGACCCCTACCCGGTCTACGAGCGCCTGCGCCGCGAGGGCCCGGTCCACCACGTCCGCACGCCGGGGCCGGGCCCCACCGAGGACCTCTACCTGATCGTCGGCCACGAGGCGGCCCGCGCCGCGTTCACCGACCCCCGCCTGGTCAAGACACCCCCGTGGGGCCTCGAGGGCGACATGATGGGCCTGCACCTCCTCTTCGCGGACCCGCCGGAGCACGGCCGCCTGCGCGCCCTCGTCACACGGGAGTTCACGCCGCGCCGGGTCGCCGCCCTCGGCCCCCGCATCCAGAAACTCACGGACGAGCTGCTCGACGACATGGTGCCGCGCGGCAGTGCCGACCTGATCGGGGCGCTCGCCTTCCCGCTCCCGTTCGCCGTGATCTGCGAACTGCTCGGCGTCCCCGACATCGACCGCGAGCGCTTCCGCCGGATGTCGACGCAGGTCGTGGCGCCGACCAGCGAGGAGGACGCGTACGCGGCGCACGTCGAACTGGTCGCGTTCCTGGACGAGTTGATCGCGGCCAAGCGCCGCGCGGCCCCCGCCGACGACCTGCTGAGCGCGCTGATCCGCACGACGGCGGAGGACGGCGACCGCCTCTCGCCGAGCGAACTGCGCGCGATGGCCTTCCTCCTCCTCGTGGCCGGCCACGAGACGACGGTCAACCTCATCGGCAACGGCGTGCGCGCCCTGCTCCACCATCCGGACCAACTCGCCGCCCTGCGCGCCGACATGAGCCTCCTGGACGGCGCGGTGGAGGAGATGCTGCGCTACGACGGTCCGGTGGAGACGGCGACGCACCGCTTCGCGGCCGAGCCGGTCGAGATCGACGGCACGGTGATCCCCGCGGGCGCCCCCGTCCTCATCGGCATCGCCACGGCGGGCCACGACCCGCACCGCTTCGAGGCCCCCGACCGCTTCGACATCCACCGCGACGCCCGCGGCCACGTCGCCTTTGGCCACGGCATCCACTTCTGCCTCGGCGCCCCCCTGGCCCGCCTGGAGGGCCGCATCGCCATCCGCTCCCTCCTGGAGCGGTGCCCGGACCTGGCCCTCACCGAGGAACCGGAGGAATGGCTGCCGGGCATGCTCATCCGCGGCACGCGGAGCCTGTTCGTACGGTGGTGACCGGTGGGTGCCCGACGAGGTCCGGCCATGTGGCGGAAAACCCTTGACACCCTCGCCCCCCTGCTCCCATAGTTCTCGCCCCTGAGCGCAACGGCGTTGCGCTCAGCGCACCGAGCAAGGGTACGGAGAGGAGCGAGGCGATGGCCGAGGCGACCGGTACGAGCGCCGACGACACCGCGCACGAGGCCGACGGGCCCGACGGCGCGGACGCCCTCGCGCCACCCGCGCCCGGCGTCCTCCAGGGCGCCGACCGGGCCCTGCTGGCGCTGCTCTCCTTCACGGAGCGGCGCCCGGAGTGGGGCGTGAGCGAGATGGCGCGCCGGCACGGCTGGGACAAGGCCGTCGCCCAGCGCATCCTCACCACCCTCACCTCCCGCTCCTTCCTGACCTGCGACAGCACCACCCGCCGCTACAGACTCGGGCCCGCCGTCTCCCGGCTGGCCCGGGCCGGCGAGCACAGCGGTGTCCTACCCTCCCTGGTCCGCCCGATCCTCGCGGGGCTGCTGCGCGAGACCGGCGAGAGCGTCGTCCTGAACGTGCCGCAGGGCGCCGGCTACCGCTGCGCCGCGGCCGTCGACGGCACGGGGCCGATCCGCTACACCGCGATCATCGGCGCCGTCATGCCCGGCCACGCGGGAGCCTCCGGCCACGCGATCTTCGCCCACTACCCCGAGGCCGAGATCCGCCGGCTGTTCGGAGCCACCCCGCTCCAGCGCTTCAACGACCACACGGTCACCGACCTCGACGAACTCCAGGCCCGGTACACCGAGGTGCGCACCCAGGGCTACAGCGTCAGCCACGGCGAGTACGACGAGGCGGTCGCGGCCGTCTCCGCCCCGGTGTTCCAGGCCGGCGCCGTGGCCGCCTCCCTCACCGTCATCGGCCCGGCGACCCGCGTCTCGCGCGCCGCCGACCGCATCATCGAACTCGTCCTGTCGGGAGCCGAGGAGGCCACGGCCGCCTTCGGCTCCTGACCCCCACCCCGTCCGGCCCGTACGCGCGACCAGCACCACCGCCGTACGCGGCTCCAGCCTGCCCACAACCAGCCCTGCCCCGCCCCGGGCCGGGCCCGCCCACCAAGGGGTGCCCCCGTGTCGCACCACACCTCTCCGTCCGCCACCGCACCGCCCCCGCCGGGCGGCGCCGGGCAGGGCGCATCGCCGGCCGGCGCCGGCCACCCGCGCGTCCGTGAACCCGTCGTGTTCGTCGTCATCGCCGTGCTCTCGGTCGTCGGCGCCGTCATCGGCGCGGACCTCGTCGCCAAGCTGGGCATCTCCGCGAACACCTCGGTCGTCGGCGCCCTGATCGCCATGCTGATCGGCCGGATCCCGCTCGCGGGCCTGCGCTCGATGCGCTCCGTGCACCGGCAGAACCTCGCCCAGAGCGCGATCTCCGCGGCCACCTTCGCCTCGGCGAACGCCCTGCTGACCTCGGTCGCCATCCCCTACGTCTTCGGTCGCCAGGACCTGGTCTGGCCGATGCTCGCCGGGTCGTTCGCGGGCCTGCTCATCGACACCTGGGTGCTGTACCGGTCCTTCGGCTCACGGCTGCTGCCCGCCGACGGGGCCTGGCCGCCCGGCACCGCGGCCGCCGAGACCATCAAGGCCGGCGACAAGGGCGGCAAGCGCGCCCTCGTGCTCGGCGCCGGCACCCTCGTCGGCGTCGGCGGCACCCTGCTGAGCCTGCCGCTTTCCGCTGCGGGCGTCGCCTTCCTCGGCAACGTATGGGCGCTGCTCATGTTCGGTGTGGGCCTCGGCCTGCGGGAGTTCAGCCCCGCCCTGTTCCACACCGACCTCGGCGCGGGCTATGTGCCGCACGGCGTCATGGTCGGCGCCGGAGCGGTCGCGCTCGGACAGGCCGTGGTCATGCTGGTGCGCCGCCGCACGCCGGCCGAACCCTCGCCCGCCGCCGCGCCGGCCGACCCCACCACCGCGTACACGGCCGACGAGAAGCAGCTGCGCCGCTCCCTCGTGCGCGGCTACGCCCTCTTCGTGGCGGGCGCCGTGCTGCTCGCCGTGCTCGGCGGGCTGATCGGGGACATGAGCCCGCTCGGCATCGTCGGCTGGGTGCTGTTCGCCGCATTCGCCGCCCTCGTGCACGAGCTGATCGTCGGCCTCGCCGCCATGCAGTCAGGCTGGTTCCCGTCCTTCGCCGTCACCCTGATCTTCCTGGTCTTCGGCCTGCTCATCGGCATCCCCTCCGTCCCGCTCGCCCTCCTCGTCGGCTACGTCTCCGCCACCGGCCCCGCCTTCGCCGACATGGGCTACGACCTCAAGGCCGGCTGGCTGCTGCGCCGCGACCACCGGCCCTGGGACCCGTTCGAGCGCGAGGGCCGCCGCGAACAGTTCCGCGCCGCGCTCATCGGCTTCGCCGCCGCGCTCGCCGTCGTGGCCGTGCTCTGGCAGCCGTACTTCAAGCAGGGACTGATCCCGCCCGTCGCGAAGGTCTATGCCGACACCGTCAAGCACGGACTCGGCGAGCCAGGAGTGCTGCGCACGCTGCTGATCTGGGCGATTCCCGGCGCCCTCATCCAGCTGATCGGCGGCACGAAGCGGCAGATGGGCGTGATGCTCGCGACCGGTCTGCTGATCCTCACCCCGCACGCCTGCTGGATGGTCATCGCCGCCCTCGCGGTCCGCGTCGGCTACCGCAAGTGGCGCGGCCCGAAGGCCGACGAGGAGCTGAACCTCGTCGGCGCCGGACTCATCGCGGGCAGCTCCCTGGGCGACTCCGCCCAGATCGTCAAGGCGGGCTGACCAGCCCCCTCCCCAGCCACCTCTCGCACACGCACCACCGCAAGGAGAAGGATTCACCATGGAGATGTTCAGCCGGCTCGAACCGCGGTCCGAGTACCTGAGCTACGAACTCGCCCTCGCCGCCCGCAAGCTCGTCGAGCAGGTCATGCTCGTCAAGCCCGGCGAGCACGTCGTCCTCACCGGCGACACCAGCAGCGACCGCCGCGTCGTCGACGCCACCGCGCAGGCCGTCGCCGCCGCAGGCGCGCACCCCGTCGTCGTCTGGTCCGAGACCATGCCCAGCTCCTCCATGGAGCCGCCGCGCCCCGTCGCCGGCGCCATCGCCGACGCCGACGTGTGGATCGAGTTCGCCGTCTCGTACGTGATGCACTCCGACGCCTTCCGCCGCGCGATGGCGAACGGCTGCCGCTACACCAACCTGACCGCCATGGACGTGCACATGCTCGTCGCGACGGTCGGCCGCCCCGACTTCCAGGGCGTCATCAAGCTCGGCAACGCGCTCGTACGTCTCCTGGAGCAGGCCGACGAGGTACGCATCACCTCCGCCAACGGCACCGACATCACGGGTCGCAACGGCGACCGCCCGATCAACCTGCGCGGCAAGCCCGCCGAGAAGCCCGGCGAGACCGTCATGCTCTCCGGCCAGATCTCCTGGAACCCCCTGGAGGAGACCCAGGACGGCGTCCTCGTCTTCGACGGCGCCCTGTGGCCGCCGGACCAGCTGGGCCTGCTGCGGAACCCGGTGCGCTGCACCGTCGAGAAGGGTGTCGTGACGAAGATCGACGGCGAGGGCCAGGACGCCGAGATCTTCCGCCGCTGGATGGAGTCCTGGGACGACCCGAACATGTTCCGCGTCGCCCACTGGTCGCTCGGCTTCAACCCGGGCGTGCCCGCGCCCACCGGCCGCATCGTCGAGGACGAGCGCGTCTTCGGCTGCGTGGAGCTCGGCATCGGCACGAAGGGGGCGTGGATCGGGGGCGAGCCGTGGGTCTCCGCCGCGCACACGGACGGCTCGATCCTCGGCCCGTCCATCTACCTGGACGGCGAGTGCATCGAGAAGGACGGGGTGTACGTGCACCCCGAATTGGTCGAGATCTGCCGCGAGTTGGGTGTGGCGGGT
Source organism: Streptomyces sp. SDT5-1 (assembly GCF_052245995.1). Lineage (NCBI taxonomy): Bacteria > Bacillati > Actinomycetota > Actinomycetes > Kitasatosporales > Streptomycetaceae > Streptomyces > Streptomyces sp. SDT5-1. The sequence goes on from NZ_CM125963.1 coordinate 6,547,961, forward strand.
TACTGACACGCCGCACCGTGGCTTAGGTCGCGCAGTTCCCCGCGCCCCTGAAAGGGGCGCGGGGAACTGCGCAATCCTTCGCCCCGTCCTACCCCAGGAGTCACCCCACCATGACCACCTACCGCCACAACGGCCTCGTCTGCACCGACCACACTCTCGACGTCCCCCTCGACCACGCTCGCCCCGACGGTCCGCGCATCACTCTGTTCGCCCGCGAGGTCGTCGCCGAGGGCACGGAAGGGCGTGAACTGCCCCGACTGCTCTGGCTCCAGGGCGGCCCCGGCGGTCGTGCGGAACGGCCCAACGCCGCCGGAGCCTGGCTGCGCCGCGCCCTGAAGGAGTACCGCGTGGTCCTCCTCGACCAGCGAGGCACCGGCCGCTCAACCCCCGCCGACCGCACCACGCTCGCCGCCCACCCGGACCCGGCGACGTACCTCACGCACTTCCGCGCGGACGCCATCGTGCGCGACGCGGAACTGCTGCGGCGCCACCTCCAGGGCGACCGCCCCTGGACGGTCCTCGGCCAGAGCTTCGGCGGCTTCAGCACGCTGACCTATCTGAGCTTTGCCCCCGAGGGCATCGAGCGGGCCCTGATCACCGGCGGCCTCCCCACGCTCACCGGCCACGCGGACGACGTCTACCGCGCCGCCTACCGCCGGATGCTCGAAGGCAACTCCCGCTACTTCGCGCGCTATCCGCAGGACCAGGCACTGGCCGAGCGGGTGGCGGACCACCTGACGAAGCACGACGTGCGCATGCCGTCGGGGGAGCGGCTGACCGTCCGCCGCTTCCAGACGACCGGCATCACCTTCGGCACCTCGTCCGGCTTCGACACGCTGCACTATTTGCTGGAGTGCGCGTTCGTCCCCGGCCCGAACGGCCCCGCGCTCTCCGACCCGTTTCTGCGCGGCGTCGACGCGGTCGTCTCCTTCGCCCCGCGCCCCCTGTACGCGGTGCTGCACGAACCGATCTACGCGCAGGGCGGCCGGGCCACCGACTGGTCGGCCCACCGGATCCGCGCCGAGTTCCCGGAGTTCGACGCCGAGGGGCCGGGGCCGCTGCGGCTCACCGGCGAGATGATCTACCCGTGGATGTTCGACGAGGACCCGGCCCTCGTCCCGCTCAAGGCTGCGGCCGAGACGCTCGCCCACCGCACGGACTGGCCCGCCCTCTACGACCTCGACCGGCTCGCGGACAACGAGGTGCCGGTCGTCGCCGCCGTCTACCACGACGACATGTTCGTCGACCGCGAGCAGGCCCTGGAGACGGCGTCCCTGGTGCGCGGGCTGCACCCCTGGGTCTCCGAGCGGCATCTGCACGACGGCGTGAAGGCGGACCCGGCCGTCCTCGACCGGCTCCTGACGATGTAGCGGGTCAGCCCCCCGCGATCTCCCCCACCCGCACCACCCTCCGCTCCGCCCGCGACAGTTCGCAGGCCTCGGCGATGCGGAGGGCGTGGAGGGCCTCGTGGCCGTCGCAGGGGTTGGGGCGTTCGCCGCGGGCGACGTCGACGAAGGCCTTGAGTTCGGCCTCGTACGCGGGGGCGAAGCGTTCGAGGAAGCCGGGCCAGGGCTTGGTGGCGGCGGGCGGGCCCTCGGGTTCCGTGGAGGTGACGGGGGTGCGGTCGTCGAGGCCGACGACGACGGTGTCCCGCTCGCCGGAGAGCTCCATGCGGACGTCGTATCCCGCGCCGTTGCAGCGCGTGGACGTGGCGGTGACCAGGGTGCCGTCGTCGAGAGTGAGGAGCGCCGCGGCCGTGTCCACGTCCCCGGCCTCCCGGAACATGGCGGGTCCGGCGTCGGACCCGGTCGCGTACACCTCGACGACCTCGCGCCCGGTCACCCAGCGCACCATGTCGAAGTCGTGGATCAGACAGTCCCGGTAGAGCCCGCCGGAGAGCGGCAGGTAGGCGGCCGGGGGCGGCGCCGGGTCGGAGGTCATCGCCCGCACGGTGTGCAGGCGGCCCAGCCTGCCCTCGCGCACGGCGGCCCGCGCCGCCGTGTACCCGGCGTCGAAGCGGCGCTGGAAGCCGAGCTGGAGCACGGTGCCCGCCGCGTCGACCTCGGCGAGCGCGGCCAGCGTGCCCGGCAGGTCGAGCGCGATCGGCTTCTCGCAGAACACCGGGAGCCCGGCCCGCGCCGCCCGTGCGATCAGATCGGCGTGCGCCGACGTCGCCGCGGTGATCACGAGCGCGTCCACGCCCCAGGTGAAGATCTCGTCGACGCTGGGCGCCGCCGTCGCCCCGATCCGGTCGGCGAGCGCGACCGCCCGCGCGGGCTCCGCGTCGGTCACGACCAGCGAGCCCACCTCCCGGTACCGCTCCAGTACGCCCGCGTGAAAGGTGCCGATGCGGCCCGTTCCGATCAGTCCGATGCGCATGGCATCCAACGGTGGCGCGGCCCCGGGCGGGTGTCAATCGTTTGTCCTGACAAACACCCGGCTGCCGCGGGCCGGAACAGGGTTTGTCCGGACAACCTGACCTCCGGCTTCCCGTCGGCATCCCGCCCCCGCTACCCTCGCCCCGTGGCCAAACCCCCAGCCGACCCGACCGTCGACCTCGGTCTCAGCGTCGACCGCAGCAGTCCGGTCCCGCTGTACTTCCAGCTGTCCCAGCAGCTGGAGGCGGCGATCGAGCGCGGCGCCCTGACCCCCGGCAGCCTGCTCGGCAACGAGATCGAGCTGGCCGGGCGCCTCGGCCTGTCCCGGCCCACCGTCCGCCAGGCCATCCAGTCCCTCGTCGACAAGGGGCTGCTCGTGCGCCGCCGCGGCGTCGGCACCCAGGTCGTGCACAGCCAGGTCAAGCGGCCCCTCGAGCTCTCCAGCCTGTACGACGACCTGGAGGCGGCGGGCCAGCGCCCCGAGACCCGGGTCGTCGAGAACACCCTCGTGCCGGCGTCCGCCGAGGTCGCCGCCGCGCTCGGTGTCGCCGAGGGGGAGGAGGTGCACCGCATCGAGCGGCTGCGCCTCGCCCACGGCGACCCGGTCGCGCACCTCCGCAACCACCTGCCCACCGGACTCCTCGCCCTCGACGACGAGCGGCTCGCCGCGACCGGCCTCTACCGCCTCATGCGGGCCGCGGGCATCACCCTGCACAGCGCCCGCCAGTCCGTCGGCGCCCGCGCCGCCACCGCCGTCGAGGCCGAGCGGCTCGGCGAGAAGGAGGGCGCCCCGCTGCTCACCATGGAGCGCACGACGTACGACGACACCGGCCGCGCGGTCGAGTTCGGCTCGCACACGTACCGCGCCTCGCGCTACTCCTTCGAGTTCCAACTCCTCGTACGCTCCTGAGAGTTGGCCGTCCGAATGTTCTGACAAATGCATTGACGCTGCGGTGGGACCCCGCTACAAACTCCTCCAGCCGCACCGGGCGGCGGAGGAGAGGTGGCTCCACCATGCGCACGATCCGCACCGGCCGTACGGCCGCAGGCTCCGTAGCTCTCGTCGCCGTGATCGCGCTCGCCGCCGGATGCAGCGGCTCGGGCGGCAAGGACTCCGAGGACAAGGCCGACGGCGGCGGGGGCGGCGGCAAGGCCGTCACGACGCCGCGCATGAAGATCGCCATGGTCACGCACTCCGGCGAGGGCGACACCTTCTGGGACATTGTGCGCAAGGGCGCCCAGCAGGCCGCCGACAAGGACAACGTGCAGTTCCTCTACTCCAACGACAAGGAGGCCAAGGGCCAGGCCGAGCTGGTGCAGGCCGCGATCGACAAGAAGGTCGACGGGATCGTGGTCACGCTCGCCAAGCCGCAGGCCATGCAGTCGGTCCTCGCCAAGGCGAAGGCGGCCGACATCCCGGTCGTCTCGATCAACTCCGGCTCCGAGTTCTCGGCGAAGTTCGGCGCCCTCAGCCACATCGGCCAGGAGGAGGGCGTGGCCGGCGAGGCGGTCGGCACCGAGCTGACGAAGCGGGGCAAGAAGAAGACCCTGTGCGTCATCCACGAGCAGGGCAACGTCTCCCTGGAGCAGCGCTGCGACGGCGTCCGCAAGACGTTCAAGGGCAGCGTCGAGAACCTCAACGTGGAGGGCACGAACGCGCCGTCCGCCCAGTCGTCCATCGAGGCGAAGCTCCAGGCCGACAAGGACATCGACGCCGTCGTCGCGCTCGGCGCCCCGATCGCCGCGCTCGTCGTGAAGGCGGAGGGCGACGCGGGCAGCAAGGCGGAGATCGCCACGTTCGACCTGAACGCCGAGGTCGTCCGCCGCCTGAAGGCCAAGGAGGTCGCGTTCGCCGTCGACCAGCAGCCGTATCTGCAGGGCTATCTGGCGGTGGACGAACTGTGGCTCTACAAGACGAACGCGAACGTGCTCGGCGGCGGCAAGCCGGTCTTCACCGGACCCGCGATCGTCACCGAGAAGGACGTGCCGCGCCTGGAGAAGTACACCGCGCGCGGTACCCGGTGAATGGATGCATGATCCCCGTGACCCATACTTGTGCGTTTGGGACCGTAATGGGGTCCTCCAGGACCGATGTACGGTCCGCCGGGATCGGCCCGCCGGTCCCGGTCGACGACGCAGCAGACCAAGAAGGGCACGGCCTCGTGGCACGGTTTCGGACCTGGGTGAGCATCGCGGTTGCGGGGGCCCTCGGCCTCTCGCTCGCCGGGTGCAGCAGCACCGGCGGCAAGCGGGCGGAGGACGCCAGGAAGGCCCAGGCCGCACAGGGCAAGGCGGCGGTGAACACCCCCCGCTGGACCTTCGCGATGATCACCCATTCGGGCGATGGCGACACCTTCTGGGACATCGTCCAGAACGGCGCCAAGCAGGCGGCGACCAAGGACAACATCAACTTCCTCTACTCGCACAACGAGGAGGCGAACCAGCAGGCGCAGCTCGTCGACGCCGCCATCGACAAGAAGGTCGACGGCATCGTCGTCACGCTCGCCAAGCCGGACGCCATGAAGTCCGCCCTCGCCCGCGCCGAGAAGGCCGGCATCCCGGTGATCACCGTGAACTCGGGCTCCGAGATCTACAAGAAGTACGGCGCGATCGCGCACATCGGCCAGGACGAGACGATCGCCGGCGAGGCCGTCGGCAAGGAGCTCAACAAGCGCGGCAAGAAGAAGGCGCTCTGTGTCCTGCACGAGCAGGGGAACGTCGGGCACGAGCAGCGCTGCGAAGGCGCCAAGAAGACCTTCGACGGCACGATGCAGAACCTGTACGTCGAGGGCACCAACATGCCCGACGTGCAGTCCTCCATCGAGGCCAAGCTCCAGTCCGACCACTCCATCGACGCCGTCGTCACGCTCGGCGCCCCGTTCGCCGCCACCGCCGTGAAGGCGAAGGAGGACGCGGGCAGCAAGGCGGAGATCGACACGTTCGACCTCAACGACAAGGTCGCGCAGAGCCTCAAGGACGGCAGCCTCGGCTTCGCCGTCGACCAGCAGCCCTACCTGCAGGGCTACGAGGCCGTGGACCTGCTCTGGCTCTACAAGTACAACGCCAATGTGCTGGGCGGCGGCAGGCCGGTCCTCACGGGTCCGGAAGTGGTCACCAAGGACCAGGCCGCCAAGCTCCAGGAGTACGCGAAGCGGGGGACCCGATGAGCACGACGGCTCCACAGAGCGCGGAGAAGATCGACGAACGGCTCGTCAAGACCTCGCCCTGGAAGAAGCTGATGGGTCGGCCCGAGCTGGGGTCGATCGTCGGCGCGCTCGCCGTCTTCATCTTCTTCGTGATCTTCGCGGACAGCTTCCTGCGGGCGTCCAGCCTCTCGACGGTGCTCTACGCCTCGTCGACCATCGGCATCATGGCCGTCCCGGTCGCGCTGCTGATGATCGGCGGCGAGTTCGACCTGTCGACCGGCGTCATGGTCACCTCGTCGGCGCTGATCTCGTCGATGTTCAGCTACCAGATGACGGCGAACACCTGGGTCGGCGTCGGTGTCTCGCTCCTGGTGACGCTCGCGCTCGGCGTCTTCAACGGCGTCATGCTGACCCGCACCAAACTCCCCAGCTTCATCATCACGCTCGGCACGTTCCTGATGCTGACCGGAATGAACCTGGGCTTCACCAAGCTGATCAGCGGAACCGTCTCCACGAAGTCGATCGCCGACATGGAGGGCTTCGACTCGGCCAAGTCGGTCTTCGCCTCCACGTTCAGCATCGGCGGCGTCGACTTCAAGATCACGATCCTGTGGTGGCTCGCGCTCATCCTGATCGCCACGTGGATCCTGCTGCGCACCCGGATCGGCAACTGGATCTTCGCGGTCGGCGGCGACCTGAACGCGGCCCGCGCGGTCGGCGTCCCCGTCAACAAGACGAAGATCGGCCTCTACATGGGTGTCGCGTTCGGCGCCTGGATCTCCGGCCAGCACCTGCTCTTCTCGTACGACGTCGTGCAGTCCGGCGAGGGTGTCGGCAACGAGCTGATCTACATCATCGCGGCCGTCATCGGCGGCTGCCTCATCACCGGCGGGTACGGCTCGGCGGTGGGCGCGGCGATCGGCGCGCTGATCTTCGGCATGACCAGCAAGGGCATCGTGTTCGCCGAGTGGAACCCGGACTGGTTCAAGTTCTTCCTCGGGGCGATGCTGCTCCTCGCGACCCTGCTCAACGCGTGGGTCCGCAAGCGCGCGGAGGCGACGAAATGACCACCGATACGCGTACGCCGCTGGTCGAGCTGGACGGCGTCAGCAAGTACTACGGGAACATCCGGGCGCTCGACGACGTGTCGCTCGTCGTCCACGCGGGGGAGATCTCCTGCGTCCTCGGCGACAACGGCGCCGGGAAGTCGACGCTCATCAAGATCATCGCGGGGCTTCACCAGCACGACGGCGGGCGGTTCACCATCGAGGGCGAGGAGACCCGCCTGTCGAACCCGCGCGACGCGCTGAACCGGGGCATCGCCACGGTCTACCAGGACCTCGCCGTGGTGCCGCTGATGCCGGTGTGGCGGAACTTCTTCCTCGGGTCCGAGCCCACGAAGGGGACGGGCCCCTTCAAGCGCATGGACGTCGAGTTCATGCGGCGCACGACGCACGAGGAACTGGCCCGCATGGGCATCGACCTGCGCGATGTCGACCAGCCGATCGGTACGTTGTCCGGCGGCGAGCGGCAGTGCGTCGCCATCGCCCGCGCCGTCTACTTCGGCGCGAAGGTCCTCGTCCTCGACGAGCCGACGGCCGCGCTCGGCGTCAAGCAGTCCGGCGTCGTCCTCAAGTACGTCGCCGCGGCGCGTGACGCGGGTCTCGGCGTGGTGCTGATCACGCACAATCCGCACCATGCGTACCTGGTGGGGGACCGGTTCGTGCTCCTGAAGCGCGGGGCGATGTTCGGCAGCAACACGCGCGACGAGATCACGCTCGACGAACTCACCCGTCAGATGGCGGGCGGCAGCGAGCTGGACGACCTCCGCCACGAGTTGGAGCGGGCGCCGGTCCCCACCCGCCTGGGCGGCCACACGCCCCCCACGGCGGACAAGTAGCGCCGCGCCCCGCTTCCGCGCGGGGCGCGTCCCGCGTGCGGGTGGGCGGATTGGGGGCGCGGGGAACTGCGCGACCGGGGGACGGGGAGCCTGGCAGCGACGGGTGGCGGAGGGGCGGCGCGGGCGGGGCCGGGGCGCAACCCCCGACGGCGTGTGGCGGAAAACCCGGTATGCGGCGGAGCCGATGCGTGAGGCAGAATCGCCGCAATGAGCACCTACCGCGACCTCGCCCACCGTGGCAGCGCACGGGCGACCGTCCTCAGGACGGTCGGCACCCGCGAGCGCCGCTCGCACACGACGGCCCCGCGCGTCCCCACCGTCGGCATCGACATCGGTGGCACGAAGGTGATGGCCGGAGTCGTCGACGCGGACGGCACCATCCTGGAGACCCTCCGCACGGAGACCCCGGACAAGTCGAAGAGCCCCAAGGTCGTCGAGGACACGATCACGGAGCTGGTGCTCGACCTCTCCGACCGCCACGACGTGCACGCGGTCGGCATCGGCGCCGCCGGCTGGGTGGACGCCGACCGCAACCGCGTCCTGTTCGCGCCCCACCTGTCGTGGCGCAACGAACCGCTGCGCGACCGCCTCGCGGGCCGCCTCGCGGTCCCCGTGCTCGTCGACAACGACGCCAACACCGCCGCCTGGGCGGAGTGGCGCTTCGGCGCGGGACGCGGCGAGGACCACCTCGTGATGATCACGCTCGGGACCGGGATCGGCGGCGCCATCCTGGAGGACGGCCAGGTCAAGCGCGGCAAGTTCGGCGTCGCCGGCGAGTTCGGCCACATGCAGGTCGTCCCCGGAGGGCACCGCTGCCCGTGCGGCAACCGCGGCTGCTGGGAGCAGTACAGCTCCGGAAACGCCCTCGTCCGCGAGGCCCGCGAACTCGCCGCGGCCGACTCCCCGGTCGCGTACAACATCATCGAGCGGGTGCAGGGGCACGTCCCCGACATCACGGGGCCGCTCATCACGGAGCTGGCCCGCGAGGGCGACGCCATGTGCGTCGAGCTGCTGCAGGACATCGGCCAGTGGCTGGGCGTCGGCATCGCGAACCTCGCCGCCGCCCTCGACCCCTCGTGCTTCGTCATCGGCGGAGGCGTCAGCGCCGCCGACGACCTCCTGATCGCGCCCGCCCGCGACGCGTTCAAGCGCCAGCTCACCGGCCGCGGCTACCGCCCGGAGGCCCGTATCGCCCGCGCCCAGCTCGGCCCCGAGGCCGGCATGGTCGGCGCCGCGGACCTGGCCCGCCTCGTCGCCCGCCGCTTCCGCCGCGCCAAGCGCCGCCGCGTGGAGCGCCACGAGCGGTACGAGCGCTACACCCGCCCCCGCAGCACCGCCCCCGCCGCCGCGCCTGCGGACGGCACGGAGCAGGGCTAGGCGCGGCGGATGCCCCGGAAAGCGACAGGAACCCCAACGATGACCGTGCCCCGCCAGCCCCCGACCGCGGCCGACGCGCCGCGTCCGGACGAGGACCGCGGCCATGTGATCCGCCGGCGCGCCCTCACGCTCCTGATCATCGTGCTGCTCATCGGCATCCCCGCCGGCTATCTGGTGATCTCCGCGAACCAGAGCCGGGACAGCGGCAAGGACAAGGAGGCGAAGTACTCGGCGACCGGCCTCACCGTCGGCTGGCCCTCCAAGGTGCAGCGCCGCCTCTACCAGATCCCGATCCCCCCGCACTCCCGCAACGTCGCGTACTACGAGACGAACAACTACAAGGTGAGCCGCCTGTACGCGCAGTTCCTCACCAGCAACGACGGCCTGGACAAGTTCCTCGACGAGGTCGACGCGGGCTACTCGGTCGGCGACCTGGCGACGGACGACATCGCGATCGGCAAGCGGGACCGGCGCATCGCGGGCTGGGACTTCACGGGCCCGGGCCCCTGGTACGGCCTCACCCACCACCAGGACGACCCGTCCCCGACCCAGACGGTCGTCGTGAACCGCTCGAACCCGGACCACCCCATGGTCTACGTGGTGTCCACGACGCACCCCTGACCGCACCCGCGGCCCGGACCCGACCGGTAGGTCCGTTCTTCACGCCGTCCCCACCTCGAGCCCACGCCGGGAACCCCGGGTGAACACCTCGCGTCCACTCCGGGGACCCGGCACAAGAACGCTCAGGAGCACTGGCTAGCGTTGCTCATGTGAGTGACACGAAGACCCCGCGCCTGCAGTACCGATTCGACGGCCGTGAGGACGACTCCGCCCCGGTGCTCGTCCTCGGCCCGTCGCTCGGCACGACGTGGCACATGTGGGACCGCCAGGTCCCCGAGCTGGCCCAGCACTGGCGGGTGCTCCGCTTCGACCTGCCAGGACACGGCGGCGCCCCCGCGCACCCGGCGGGGTCCGTCGACGAGCTCGCCGACCGGCTGCTCGCCACGCTCGACGAGCTGGGCATCCAGCGGTTCGGCTACGCGGGCTGCTCGCTGGGCGGCGCGGTCGGCATGGAGCTCGCCCTGCGCCACCCGGAGCGTGTCGCGTCGCTCGCCGTGATCGCCGCTTCGCCGCGGTTCGGCACGGCCGACGAGTTCCGCCAGCGCGGCGTCATCGTGCGCAGCAACGGCCTGGACCCCATCGCCCGTACGTCCCCCGAGCGCTGGTTCACGCCCGGTTTCGCGTCCGCGCAGCCCGCGATCACGGACTGGGCCGTGCAGATGGTCCGGACGACCGACCCCGGCTGCTACATCGCCGCGTGCGAGGCGCTCGCCGCGTTCGACGTGCGGGAGAAGCTCGGTGAGATCGGTCTGCCGACGCTCGTCCTCGTCGGCTCGGAGGACCAGGTCACCGGCCCCGCCGAGGCGCGCACGCTGGTCGCCGGGATACCGGACGCCCGGCTCGCGGTGGTGCCCGGCGCCTCCCACCTGGCCCCGGTCGAACAGCCCGCGGCCGTCACCGACCTCCTCGTACGGCACTTCACCTCGGCCTGGCCCGCGGCGCACGAGAAGACCGGGCAGACCGCCATTCCGGCCGCCCCGGTCAAGCCGGTCATCGCGCCGCCGCCCCCGTCGGCCCCGCCGCGCGCGGAGATCGCCGCCGCCCAGCAGCCGGAGGCCGCGACCCGGCCCGACCCGCACGACGCGGGCCTCAAGACGCGCCGCGAGGTGCTCGGCGACGCCCACGTGGACCGGGCGCTGTCCACGGCCGACGACTTCTCCGGCGACTTCCAGGAGTTCCTGACGCGCTATGCGTGGGGCGAGATCTGGTCGCGACCGGGGCTGGACCGCCGCACCCGGTCGTCGGTGACGCTCGCGACGCTGGTCGCGGGCGGCCACCTCGACGAGCTGGTGTTCCACACGCGGGCGGCCCTGCGCAACGGCCTCACGGCCGCCGAGATCAAGGAGATCCTGCTCCAGACGGCCGTCTACTGCGGCGTCCCGGCGGCGAGCGCGGCATTCAAGGTGGCCCAGCAGGTGATCCGCGAGGAGACCACGCCCCAGGAGTGAATCCCGGCGGGCTGGGGCGCAGGATGGGACGTATGAAGCTGACGAAGAAGACCCACGCCTGTGTCCGCCTCGAAAAGGACGGGCAGACGCTCGTCATCGACCCGGGCGGGTTCTCCGAGGAGGACGCGGCCGTCGGCGCCGACGCCGTCCTGGTCACGCACGAGCATCCCGACCACTTCAACGAGGAGCGGCTGCGCGCCGGCATGGAGGCCAACCCCGGCGCGCACATCTGGACCCTGAAGTCGGTCGCGGACCAGCTCTCGGCGGCGTTCCCCGGCCGCGTCCACACGGTGGGGCACGGCGACACGTTCACGGCGGCCGGCTTCGACGTGCAGGTGCACGGCGAGCTGCACGCGGTGATCCACCCGGACATCCCGCGCATCACGAACGTCGGCTATCTCGTCGACGGCGGCACGGTCTTCCACCCCGGCGACGCCCTCACCGTCCCCGACCAGCCGGTCGAGACGCTGATGCTGCCCGTCATGGCGCCCTGGAACAAGATCGCCGAGGTGATCGACTACGTGCGCGAGGTCAAGCCGCGCCGCGCCTACGACATCCACGACGCGCTGCTCACCGACCTCGCGCGGCCGATCTACGACAACCAGATCGGCGCGCTCGGCGGCACCGAGCACCTGCGCCTCGCTCCGGGCGGTTCGGCGCAGGTGTGAGCCCGGCCGCTACGTGCCCAGCAGGCCGATGACCTCGTCCGTGGAGCCGATCTCCGCGATGCGCGGGAAGATCTTGCCGAAGCTGTGCTCGTGGGAGTCGGCGTCGGTGTCGGTCGTCGCGTCGTCGACGAGCACCAGGTTGTAGCTCAGCTCCCAGGCGGAGCGGGCGGTGGACTCGACGCCGATGGACGTCGAGATGCCGCACAGGACGATCTGCGTGATGCCGCGGCGGCGCAGCTGGAGGTCGAGCTCGGTGCCGGTGAAGGCGCCCCAGTGCCGCTTGGTGATCACGATGTCGTCGCCGAGCGGGCCGAGCTCGGCGGGGAACTCGGAGAACGCGGGCGGCGGCGCCTGCGTCATGCCGCCCGCGGCGGCGCGGCCGGTGGGCAGGTCGCCGCCGTCCTGCGACCAGGCGACCTTCACGCGCACGACCGGCAGGCCCTTGGCGCGGAACGCCTCGGCGAGCTTGGCGCCGTTCTTGAGGACGTCGGCCGAGGGGTGCACGGTCGGCAGGCCGAGGATGCCGTTCTGGAGGTCGATGAGGACGAGGGCGGGGCGCTCGTCGAGGGGGGTGTTGATCGTCATGTTCGGCAGGCTAACTGTCTAACAGAAAAACTTGCAAGATTGCCTGTCGATCGCGGGCGCGGCGCCCCGCGCGGACGGCCGTCCCGGCACGGTCGCGTGACTGTCAGTGGGGCCCGGTAGGTTGTGGGACATGCGCATTGCTACCTGGAACGTGAACTCGATCACCGCGCGGCTGCCGCGCCTCCTTGCCTGGCTGGAGAGCAGCGGCACGGACGTGCTGTGCATCCAGGAGACCAAGTGCTCGGCGGAGCAGTTCCCCGCTGACGAGCTGCGGGAGCTGGGCTACGAGTCGGCGGTGAACGCGAACGGCAGGTGGAACGGGGTGGCGCTGCTCTCCCGCGTCGGCCTGGAGGACGTGGTCAAGGGCCTGCCCGGCGACCCCGGCTACGACGGCGTCGAGGAGCCCCGCGCGGTCTCCGCGACCTGCGGCCCGGTCCGCGTCTGGTCGGTGTACGTGCCGAACGGCCGGGAGGTCGACCACGCGCACTACGCGTACAAGCTCCAGTGGTTCGAGGCCCTGAAGGCGGCCGTCGCGGGCGACGCGGCGGGCTCCCGGCCCTTCGCGGTGATGGGCGACTACAACGTGGCGCCGACGGACGACGACGTGTGGGACATCTCCGCCTTCGAGGGGGCCACGCACGTGACGCCCGGCGAGCGGGCGGCGCTCACGGCGCTGCGCGAGACGGGCCTGAGCGACGTCGTGCCGCGCCCCCTCAAGTACGACCACCCGTTCACCTACTGGGACTACCGCCAGCTCTGCTTCCCGAAGAACAAGGGCATGCGCATCGACCTCGTGTACGGGAACGAGCCGTTCGCCAAGGCCGTCTCCGACGCCTACGTGGACCGCGAGGAGCGCAAGGGCAAGGGCGCGTCCGACCACGCCCCCGTCGTGGTGGACCTCGACGTCTGACCTGAGATCGACGGTGCCGGGGCCCGTTGTCAGTGGCGGCCGCTAGCGTCTGCGCCCGTGACGGATCTGACGACGTACCTGACCTCGACCCAGCTGGCCTACGACACCGCCGCGGGCGCCTATGCGGAGATCATTCCTCCGCTGTTCCCGCAGGACCTGTACGCGCAGGCGATGTTCGGCGTCTTCGCCGAGCGCGTGAAGAGGGCCGACGCCGGGCCCGTGGCCGATCTCGGCTGCGGGCCCGGACATGTGACGGCCCATCTGGCCTCCCTCGGCCTGGACGCCTTCGGTATCGACCTCTCGCCGAAGACGGTCGCGGAGGCCCGCCGTGCCCACCCCGAGCTGCGGTTCGAGGAGGGCACGATGACCGGCCTCGACCTGGCGGACGGCTCCCTCGGCGGCGTCGTCGCCTGGTACTCGACGGTGCACACGCCGCCGGAGCTGCTGCCCACCGTGTTCGCCGAGTTCCACCGCGTCCTCGCCCCTGGCGGCTATCTGCTGCTCGGCTTCAAGGTGGGCGATCTGCTGCGCCACCTCGACCACGCCTACGGGCACGACCTCTCGCTCGACGTCTACTGGCTCGACCCCGAGCAGGTCGTCGGGCTCGTGGAGCAGTCCGGGCTCCCGGTGGAGGCCCGACTCGTCCGCGAGCCCGAGGACTTCGAGCGGGCGACCCAGGGCCGGCAGGCCGTCCTGATCGCCCGCAAGCCGCTGGACGCTACGGCCTGAGCACGTCCAGGTCGATCGAGTCGGCCAGCGCCTTCAGGCCCGGGTCGCCCGGATGCAGATGGTCCCCGCTGTCGTACGCGGGGAGCATCCGCGCCGGGTGGGCCGGGTCGCGCACGACGGCGTCGAAGTCGAGGAAGCCGTCGAAGCCGGAGTCGGGGCCGCGCACGAAGGCGTTGATCGCCTCCCGCTGCTCATCGGCGGCCGCCGTGCACAGCGCCTCGCCCTCGCACGGTGTGATCGTCGCCCCGATCACCTTGAGGCCACGCGCGTGCGCCCGCGCCACGATCTCCCGCAGGCCCGCCTCGACCTGCGCGGCGCTCGCGCCCCAGCGGACGTCGTTGACGCCCTGGAAGACGACGACCGTCCTCGCCGAGGTCTGCGCGAACACGTCGCGGTCGAGCCGGTGCAGGGCGCTGACGCCGCCGGTGTCCGTGGAGAGCCCGTCGCCGGGGTAGCGGTCGGCGACGACCCGGTTCGCGGAGATGCCCTCGTTCAGCACCCCGTAGTGCGGCACCTTCGACTGGGCGAGCAGCCGCGTGGCGAGCACGTTCGGCCAGCGGTGGTTCGCGTCGAGCGTCGATTTCACGCCATCCGTGATGGAGTCGCCGAGCAGCACCACGGAACCGGGCCCACCACCCACGTCGACGCCGGTGAGCAGCGGCCAGTACGAGATCGTCGAGGAGTACGCGGCCCCGTCCGCCTCCGCCGCGTGATCGCCCGCCGTGCTCACGTAGGACCGCTGGATCGCCTGGCTGTGCACGGGCGCCGCGGTGACCGGCTCCGGCAGATGGAAGCTCACCAGCAGGTTCGTGTTCTCCGGCACGTCGAAGTCCACCGGATCGCTGAACGCCTGACCGCCGGCCGGCAGCGAGGTCCCGGACGAGCCGCGGAACGTCAGCGGCACCGGCGTCCCGCGCGCCGCGGCCCCCGCCCCCTGCACCGCCACCGACGCGCTCCCGATCCGCACCGGAGTCGCCGCGAAGGTGTTCTCCAGGCGGATGCGGACCTTCGGACCGCCGGTGCTGGTGTGCACGACGAGCCGGATGGTGCGGTCGGCCCACGGACCGACCGCGGTGTACCCGGCGGGCGAGGCCGACCAGGTGCCCGTCCAGCCGGAGGTCGCCGCGCGCACGGACACGTCGAAGACGTGCAGCGTGCCGCCGCTCGCCTTCGGCAGGTCGACCGAGGCGATCTGCCGTCCCTTGCGCACCGGCACCGTCACCGCGTAGAGCCGGGTCTTCTCGGCGACCTGACCTGTCGGCGCGTTCCGGTGCGGCAGCGCCACCGACTTCGTGGCGAGCGGCCCGGTGCGCCAGTCGGGCGCGGTGAGCGAGTACGTCGACCGTGACCCGTCCGCGTACCGGACGACGCCGGTCCCCGAGGCGTCGCCGCCGGTCCCCGCGACCAGGAACGCGAGCGCGTCGCCGCTTCCCGACACCCGCACGGACTGCCCGTTCGCCCGTACGTTGTCGGGCCCGGCCCCCGCCGTCTTCGGCCAGCTGAGCCGGGCCCTGTCGATCGCCATCGTGCGGCCGGGGGTCCAGCCGGCCGCGGCGAGGTCCTGCGCGGACAGGGAGCTGCCCGCGCCGTCGAAGTCCGCTTCCCCGGGCGCCCGGTCGTCGCTGACCGCCCGGTTGTCGAAGAGCCGCTCCAGGGGGAGCGGCCCGGGTCTCGCGGGTGCGGCGTGGGCCGCGGTGACGGGGGTGATCCCCGCGCAGGCGGCGAGTATGAACGCGGCTCCCCAGATGCGTCGGCGCAAGACCGACTCCCTCCGCTTGTGTGTTCGGCGTGACGGGTGCGCCATGAAGCTAAGGACGGGGTGATGGCCCGTCAATGTGTCGCGAGGCAACCGGGGGAGAAACGCCGGTGTCCGGTTCCTGAACTCCGCGCGGCGCCACCTCCGCGCGCCTGTGGTGCGGGCCGCCGCACGGGTGCCAGTCTGGTCGGTATGAAGATCCCTTTCGCGGCCAATTGGCGCAGGAAGCACCCTTCGGCCCACGGCGTGGCCGTGTTCCCGACCGGTGAGGAAGGCGACGAGAGCGAGAGCGGACTGGTCGAACTGCTCTCCGAGTGCGAGCTGCTGCGCTCCCAGGCCGACGACGCGGGGGTCGAGCTCGACGAGTCGGTGCGCTCCCTGGAGGCGCTGGACCAGCTCGTGCCGCGCTGGCGCGAGGACGAGGACACGCTGCACTGGCTCGGCAACGACGCGGGCCTCTACCTCGGCTCGGTCATGGTGCGGCACGTGCCCGGCGCCTCCTGGGTGATCTGGGAGAACGGGCAGCCGGTGGTGCGGCTCGCCTCGGGCCGGGAGATCGACGTGGTGGAGGCCGGGCACGAGTGGGCGGCGAGCGGGGCGCCCGAGCTCTCCCAGTTCTACGCGGAGGCCGCCGAGTCGTAGGCCGCCCTCGCGGGTCCCGGAGGGTCACCACGTAGCTGAGCCGCAAATACGGTTAATGCCCATAAGTGCGTGTCGTCTGTTAAGTCCCATGTAAGCGTGGATAGTTTGCGCGGACCGACACAGCTGAAAGTGGGCAGGGACTGCCGATGGCCGTCGATCCGTTGATCGAGCTGCGTGACGTGAACAAGTACTACGGGAAGTTGCATGTCCTCCAGGACATCGACCTCACCGTCGGCAAGGGGGAGGTGGTGGTGGTCATCGGCCCTTCGGGGTCGGGCAAGTCGACGCTCTGCCGGACGATCAACCGTCTGGAGACCATCGAGTCCGGGACGATCCGGCTCGACGGACAGCCGCTTCCGGAGGAGGGCAAGGCCCTCGCGCAACTGCGCGCCGAAGTCGGCATGGTCTTCCAGTCGTTCAACCTCTTCGCGCACAAGACGGTCCTCCAGAACGTCTCCCTGGCCCAGCTGAAGGTCAGAAAGCGCAAGAAGGACGCGGCGGACCGACGCTCCCGCGAACTCCTGGAGCGGGTGGGACTCGCCGCGCACGCCGAGAAGTTCCCCGCGCAGCTCTCCGGCGGACAGCAGCAGCGCGTGGCCATCGCCCGCGCCCTCGCCATGGACCCCAAGGCGCTCCTCTTCGACGAGCCGACCTCGGCCCTCGACCCGGAGATGATCAACGAGGTCCTGGAGGTCATGCAGCAACTCGCGCGCGACGGCATGACGATGGTCGTGGTCACCCACGAGATGGGCTTCGCCCGCACCGCCGCCGACCGCGTCGTGTTCATGGCGGACGGGAAGATCGTCGAGGACCGCAACCCGGAGGAGTTCTTCACCCACCCGGAGAGCGAGCGCGCCCGGGACTTCCTCTCCAAGATCCTGAAGCACTGACCGGGGGAGCGCACCACCACATGATCGCCAAGTCGCTACGGCTGCTCGCCGCGCTCGCGGTGACGGCCCTGGCCGCCACCGCCTGCGGCAAGGAGGGCAGCCCACCCGTCAAGGGCCCGTCCGCCGCCGAGCTCCCGCAGTACAAGGTCGCGCAGGGCTTCTCGCTGCCCGACTCCCCGACGTGGAAGAAGGCGCAGCGCCGCGGCCACTTCGTCGTCGGCGCCAAGGAGGACCAGCCCTACCTCGGCGAGAAGAACCCCGCCGACGGCACGTACACGGGCTTCGACATCGAGATCGCCAAGATGGTCTCCGCCTCCCTCGGCCTCGACCCGAAGAAGATCCGCTACAAGACCATCGCGTCGGCGAACCGCGAGACGGCCCTGCAGAACGGGCAGATCGACTACTACGTCGGCACGTACACGATCAACGACATGCGCAAGAAGCTCGTCGGCTTCGCCGGGCCCTACTACATGGCGGGCCAGTCGCTGCTCGTGCGCTCCGACGAGGACGACATCCACGGGCCGAAGGACCTCGCCGGCAAGCGGGTCTGCTCGGCGGCGGGGTCCACCCCGTACCAGCGCATCAAGGCCGACTACCCGAAGGCCGAACTCGTCGCGTACGACACCTACTCGATCTGCGTCGACAACCTGCTGACCTATCAGGTCGACGCCGTCACCACCGACGACGCGATCCTGCTCGGCTACGCGGCCAAGGCGCCCGACGAGCTGAAGCTGGTCGGCAAGCCGTTCTCCGAGGAGCCGTACGGCATCGGCGTCCCCAAGAAGGACACCGCGCTGCGGTTCGCGATCGACGACGCCCTCGAGGCCCGCCAGAAGAACGGCGACTGGAAGAAGGCGTACGAGGCGACGCTCGGCCTGTCCGGTGTGCCCGCCCCGAAACCGCCCGCCATCGACCGCTACCCGGCGAACTGAGGAGGCGTCGTATGAATGTCCTGACCGACAACATCGAGCTGTACTGGAAGGGCTTCCTCGGCACCGTCGAACTCACGGTCTTCGCCTCGATCCTGGCCCTGGTGCTCGGCTTCCTCATGGCGTCGTTCCGGGTCGCGCCCGTCGGCTCCTTCCGCGCCTTCGGCACCGCCTGGGTCACGGTCCTGCGCAACACCCCGCTGACCCTGCTGTTCTTCGCGGTGCTGCTCGGACTGCCGCGCTTCGGTCTCGTACTGCCCTTCACCGTCTTCGCGATCCTCGCCCTCGGCTGCTACACGTCGGCGTTCATCTGCGAGGCGGTCCGCTCCGGCATCAACACGGTGCCCAAGGGGCAGGGCGAGGCGGCCCGCAGCCTCGGCATGACGTTCGGCCAGACCCTGGTCCACGTCATCCTGCCGCAGGCCTTCCGGTCCGTGATCCCGCCGATCGGCTCCACGCTCATCGCGCTCGCCAAGAACTCCGCGATCGCGGGCGCGTTCAGCGTCGTCGAGCTGCTCGGCACGTACAAGACGCTCAGCGAGCTCGGCTACAACATCATCTGGACCTTCGTCTGGATCGCGATCGGATACCTGATCATCACGCTCGCCATCAGCGCCCTGTTCAACTTCCTCGAGAAGCGCTGGGGGTTCGCCCGATGAAGGCCCTGCGACACGACGCCACCGCCCTCTACGACATCCCCGGCCCGAGGGCCGAGCGCCGCCACAAGCTGTACGGGGTCCTCTCGACGGTCGTCCTGCTCGCTCTGCTGGCCTGGATCCTGTACCTGCTGTTCGACACCGACCAGTTCACGTACACGAAGTGGATGCCGTTCCAGTACACGGGCATCCAGGAGCTGCTGCTGCGCGGGCTCGGCAACACGCTGAAGGCCTTCGCCATGGCGGCCGTCCTGTCGCTCGCGCTCGGCACGATCCTGGCCGTGGGGCGGCTCTCGGACCACAAGCCGGTGCGCTGGATCGCGACGCTGTTCGTCGAGTTCTTCCGCGCCATGCCGGTCCTCGTGATGATCTTCTTCATCTACGTGGCCCTGAAGATGGAGCCGCTGGCCGCGCTCGTCGCCGGCCTGACGCTCTACAACGGCTCCGTGCTCGCCGAGGTGTTCCGATCGGGCATCAACGCGGTGGAGCGCGGACAGCGCGAGGCGGCGTACGCGCTGGGCATGCGCAAGACGCAGGTCATGACGCATGTGCTCGTCCCTCAGGCGGTGCGGGCCATGCTGCCCGCCATCATCAGCCAGTTGGTGGTGGCCCTGAAGGACACGTCGCTCGGGTATCTCATCACCTATGAGGAGTTCCTCCACGCCGGAAAACTGATCGCGTCCAACCTCGACTACGATTTGCCCTTCATCCCTGTGGTGATGGTGATCTCGCCGATCTACATCGGGATGTGCATGGTGCTGTCCTGGTTCGCCCAATGGGTGGCCAAGCGCCAGCGGCGCAACCCCAAGACGGAGGCGGCTGATGTCGCCCCGGCCGAGCCAGGGACGCTGCTGCCAGGTACGCAGTAGCCACAAAGCATGGGTCGTCCCCGCCCTGCCGCAGCCGGAGATCACTGCGTCACGCAGTTCGTGTCGGAGAAGGTCAGCTGCAGCGTGCCGGTCGGGACGTGCCTGCTTGCCGAGGAGGAGCGGGCCCTTGTCGCATTCGTACGCGGCGGGGGTGCCGCTCTCCTTGGTTTTGCGGCCCCTTCGGCGTCCCGCCTACTTGGCGCGGTGCGCCGCCCGGCCGCCGTTGGTGGGCGCCGCGGGGATCGGCGCCTGCGCCGCCCGTGTGACGTCGGAGACCACCTCGACGACGTCGGGGCCGTACGCCCCCGAGTTCACGACCTTCAGAAGCAGTACGAAGGAGGAGTTGCCGTGCTTGCGCGCGAGCCGCTCGTGGTGCCGGGCGAGATAGCGGGTGGCGGCCTGGTTGGTGATGGGCAACTGGCCGCAGAACAGGAACACCGGCCGCGCCTCGGGAGTGGCGGGGCCGGCGGTCAGGCGGGCCAGGAGCACGTACTCGGTTCTGCCGGGCTCCAGGCGGTACCGCTCGGAGCCGATCTGGAAAGCGCCGCGGTCCGGGCCCGGCTCGGGGTCGGTGTTCACGCGGATGCCGGGCAGCAGGCTGACCATGTGTGCGGCCATGCGTCTGTTGGAGGCCGGTCCTCCGACACAGAACTCGGTGCGGTCGCCGAAACCCTGCTGTGTGGTGTCGTGGGCGACGACCTGCGCGTGCGCGTTGCAGTCCTTGATGAGTGCGGAGAGTTCGAGGAGGGCGAAGACGTCGTGCCGCTTCACCGTCAGCTCGGGGCCGCCCGCGTCGCGGTTCACGACCAGCAGCGACTCGGAGTTGTCGGGCAGCCCGAAGAAGGCCTGCTTCCTGCGGAGCTTGCGCTTCCACAGGTAGGTACGGACGAGCCAGCCCAGCGCGGCGCCGATGCCCGCCGTGATCAGGCCGAGGACGATGTCACGCACGTCTTCAGTCATGGGGGCGCACTCTAGCGGGATGTTCGACCGGGGTTCGAGGGGGGCCTGACGGCGCGGACGCATCAAGTTACGCTGCGCTGACGCCTGTTGACCGGAGGTACTGATGAGACGTTCAGTTGTACGGAATCTGTCGGTCTTCGCCGCCCTTGGCAGCATGGTGGCGGTTGGTGCCGCGGCTCCGCCTTCGTCCGGTTCGAGCACGCCGGCGAAGGAACCGGTCGCGGTCGGCTCCGGCGGCGCCGTGGCGAGCGTCGACCCGGACGCCTCGGCGGCCGGCATCGAGGTGCTCAGGAACGGGGGCAACGCGGTGGACGCCGCCGTCGCCACCGCGGCCGCCCTCGGCGTCACCGAGCCGTACTCGTCCGGGGTCGGGGGCGGCGGCTACTTCGTCTACTACGACGCCAAGACCCGCAAGGTGCACACCATCGACGGCCGCGAGACGGCGCCGCTCACCGCGGGCTCCGACCTCTTCCTGGAGAACGGCAAACCGCTCGCCTTCAACGACGCCGTCACCAGCGGACTGAGCGTCGGCACCCCGGGCACCCCCGCCACCTGGCAGTCGGCGCTCGACGCGTGGGGGACCAAGGGCCTCGGCCCGGTCCTGAAGCCCGCCACGAAGCTGGCGCGCGACGGGTTCACCGTCGACGACACGTTCCGCTCGCAGACCGCCTCGAACGAGGCCAGGTTCCGCAACTTCCCCGACACCGCGAAGCTGTTCCTGCCCGGCGGGAAGCTTCCCGAGGTCGGCTCCACGTTCAAGAACCCCGACCTGGCGCGCACGTACGAGCAGTTGGGGCGCGAGGGGATCGGCGCGCTGTACCGCGGCGACATCGGCAAGGACGTCGTGAAGACGGTCAACAAGCCGCCGGTCGACCCGGCCTCCGGGTACAACGCGCGGCCCGGGAAGCTGTCCGCGAAGGACCTCACCGCGTACGGCACCAAGTTCCAGGCGCCGAGCAGGACCTCGTACCGGGGGCTCGGCGTCTACTCCATGGCGCCGTCCTCGTCCGGCGGCACCAGCGTCGGCGAGGCGCTCAACATCCTGGAGAACACCGACCTGTCGAAGGCGTCCGAGGCGCGGTATCTGCACCGGTTCATCGAGGCGAGCCGGGTGGCGTTCGCCGACCGGGGGCGCTGGGTCGGGGACCCGGCGTTCGAGGACGTACCGACGAAGGAACTCCTCTCGCAGCGGTTCGCCGACTCCCGCGCGTGCCTCATCAAGGACGACGCGGTGCTCAAGAGCCCGCTCGCGCCTGGCGACCCGCGGCATCCGGGGAAGTGCGGCAAGGCCGGGGACAAGGCGGCGCCCACGACGTACGAGGGGGAGAACACGACGCACCTCACCGCGGCGGACAAGTGGGGCAACGTCGTCGCCTACACCCTCACCATCGAGTCGACCGGCGGCAGCGGGATCACCGTGCCGGGGCGCGGGTTCCTGCTCAACAACGAGCTGACGGACTTCTCCTTCGCGCCGGCCAACCCGGAGGTGCACGACCCGAACCTGCCCGGCCCCGGCAAGCGGCCGCGGTCCTCGATCTCGCCGACGATCGTCCTCGACAAGGCGAACAAGCCCGTGGTGGCGGTCGGCTCGCCGGGCGGCGCGACCATCATCACCACCGTGGCGCAGACGCTCACCGGGTTCATCGACCGGAAGCTGCCGCTGGTCGACGCGATCGCGGCGCCGCGGGCGAGCCAGCGCAATGCGGCGCAGACGGAACTCGAACCGGGCCTGTACGACAGTGCGCTCCGCGCTCAGCTGGAGTCCATCGGCCACTCCTTCAAGGCGAACCCGGAGATCGGCGCGGCGACGGGCGTGCAGCGGCTGCCGGGTGGCCAGTGGCTGGCGGCGGCGGAGAAGGTACGCCGCGGTGGCGGCTCGGCGATGGTCGTCTCGCCGACCCGGTAAGGGCTGGGCGGGCACATTCAAGCCCCTGCGGCGATTGAGCAGCGGGGTCCGGGGCGGAGCCCCGGGGCGCAACCCCGGGGCTGCGGAAACTAGCGGGCCGTCAGGACCACGGGACCCGCCTCCGTCACCGCCACGGAGTGCTCCGCATGGGAGGCGCGGGAGCCGTCGTTCGTGACGAGGGTCCATCCGTCCGGCGCCTCGTGGTAACCGTCCCGGCCGCCGCCGATCACCATGGGCTCGATGGCGAGCGCCATCCCTGGCCGCAGCCGCATGCCCCGTCCCGGCCGCCCCTCGTTCGGCACCGGAGGGTCCTCGTGCATACGGCGCCCGATGCCGTGACCGCCGAAGCCCTCCGGGATGCCGTACCCCGCCTCCCGGCACACCGTCCCGATGGCGTGCGCGATGTCCCCGATCCGGTTCCCGACGACCGCCGCCGCGATCCCCGCCGCGAGCGCCCGCTCCGCCGTCTCCACCAGTCGTACGTCCTCCGGCCGCGCCCGCCCCACCACGAAGCTGATCGCGGAGTCCCCGGCCCACCCGTCGAGCTGCGCCCCGCAGTCGATCGACACCAGGTCCCCGTCCCGCAGCCGGTACCCGGTCGGGATGCCGTGCACGATCGCGTCGTTCACGGACGCGCAGATCACCGCGGGGAACGGCGTCGGCGCGAAGCTCGGCCGGTACCCGAGGAACGGCGACGTGGCGCCCGCCTTGCGCAGCACCTCCCGTGCCACCTCGTCGAGCTCCAGGAGGCTCACACCCACCCCGGCCCGGTCCCGTACGGCGGTGAGTGCGTCGCCGACGACCCGCCCCGCCTCCCGCATCGCGTCGATCTGTGCTTCCGTCTTCAGTTCCACCATGCCAATAACTATACCGGTATAAGAATCCGGTACAGAAATCCGGTACGGAAATGTGGGTCCGGGTAGCATGGAGGCATGGTCCGAACCCCCTTGACCCCCGAAGAGCGCGAGCGCGGCGAGCGGCTCGGGCGGCTGCTGCGCGAGGCGCGGCTCGGGCGCAGCATGACGGAGGTCGCCGCGGGCGCCGGCGTCTCCGTCGAGACGCTGCGCAAGATCGAGACCGGCCGGGCGCCCACACCCGCCTTCTTCACCGTCGCCGCCCTCGCCCGCGAGCTGGGCATCTCCATGGACGAGCTGGTGGCCCACTGCGCCCTGGCCCCCGCCTGAGCGGTGCGGTGAACGCGCCGAAAAGCGCGCGTAGCGCCCCCGTAACACGCGAGGTGTTTGCTTCCGGAGCGTAGGCCGTGACGGGTGCGACGATCGGTGGGCGCGTGACAGGCGTGGGGCAACTCCCGGACCGGGCACAGGACTTCGCGACGTATCTGCGAGGCCTGAACGCCCGGCTCGACCAGCGGGCCGGATGGTGCGGAGTCTTCTGGCGGCGGGACCCGGAGGGTATGCGGGCCTGTCTCGACGGCGTCGAGGTGCCTCCGTGGGACGTGGTGGAGGCACTCCTGAACGACCTCGCCGCGACGATGGGCAGCGAACACGCCGAGCGTGAGGCGGCCCGTGCCCGCGCCCTGCACCGGGCCTCCGCCCGCGCCCACGACACCGCGCCTGGCGGCCGGGCCCTGCTCGCCGAGCGGGTGGACGAGATGGCGCGCGAGCGGGAGATCACGGCCCAGCGCCTCCGGGAGCTGGGCGCCCGCCTCGAATCCGCCGCCGACGCGGAGGAGGCCGACGCCGTCCGCCTCGACCTCGCGTGGGCGCGCGACGACCACGAGCGGGCGACCGCGCGGGTCGCGGAACTCGGGGCGCGGCTGGCCGAGTTGGGGCCGGGGCCCGTCAACCCGGACGGCTCGGCGCCACCCCCTGCGCCCATCAAGGAGCGCAAGCGTCGCGCTCGCGGCAGTGCCCGTTTCGCGGGGATGCCCACCGAGGAGCCCGAGACGTCGGCCCCGGCCGGGCAGGCGGCCTCCGCACCCGCGACCCCCACCGGCGCCCGCTTCGCCGGCGCCGCTCCCGGACGGGACGAGCCGACCGCCCCCGCCCCGCCCGTGCCCGACGCCGCGGCGCACGCCGACGTCGCGGCCGCGGTCGACCTCCTCGCCCACCACCGCGCCGCGGGCCGCAGCGGCGAGGCCCACATGGTTCTCGTGGGCGCGGCGGAAGGCCCTGCCAGCCATCTCCCCTTGTATGCGGAGGAGTTGGCGCGCCGCGGGCTCGGGGCCGACTGGGCCACCCTGCTGTGGGAGGCCGCGTCGCTGCCGCCCGAGCGGCTGGTGGCCGCCGTCGACGCGCTGACCGCCGCGGGCCGCGCCGCCGACGGCGGGCAGCTGCTGCGCCAGGGCACGAGCCGCCCGCCCGCCGAGTTCGGTGACGCCGTGGACCGGCTCGACGCGGCGGGCCGGCACCGCGAGGCCCGCACCCTCCTCGACGCGTACGTGCGCGGTCGCACCCCCGAAGAGGCCGCGCACACCGCGAGCGGGGACCCCGACCGGCTCGTCCCCCTCGTCCTCGACGCGGCCCGCGGGGTCTCCGACGAGCGGTACCGGGACGTGGCGCACGCCCTGCGCGTCGCCGGGATCGCGCACTGAACCGTCACCCGCACGGGTGCCGGGCGGGACGCGATCCAGCGGGTTGCCGACGATGGCCTTGGCAAGCACCCCCAAGAGGCTTACGTTCGACCCTCTACGGCCGTTCTACGTGCGTAGAGACGTAAGGAAAAGGAGTGCCGCCGATGACCGCCCCCTCCCGAGCCTCTCTGCACCACCGCCACCGCGAGGTCCTGCCGGACTGGCTCGCCCTGTACTACGACGACCCGATCGAGCTGACCCACGGCGAGGGTCGGCACGTGTGGGACGCCGAGGGCAACAAGTACCTGGACTTCTTCGGCGGCATCCTCACCACGATGACCGCGCACGCGCTGCCCGAGGTCACCAAGGCGGTGAGCGAACAGGCCGGCCGGATCATCCACTCCTCGACGCTCTACCTGAACCGGCCGATGGTCGAACTCGCCGAGCGCGTCGCCCAGTTGTCCGGCATCCCCGACGCCCGCGTCTTCTTCACCACCTCCGGCACGGAGGCCAACGACACGGCCCTGCTGCTCGCCACCGCGTACCGCCGCTCGAACCAGATCCTGGCGATGCGCAACAGCTACCACGGCCGCTCCTTCTCCGCCGTCGGCATCACGGGGAACCAGGGCTGGTCGCCCACGAGCCTCTCCCCGCTCCAGACCCTGTACGTGCACGGCGGCGTGCGTGGTCGCGGACCCTACGCGCACCTGTCCGACGCCGAGTTCGTCGACGCCTGCGTCGCGGACCTGCGCGACATGCTCGGCCAGACCAGGGGCAGCGTGGCGGCGCTGATCGCCGAACCCATCCAGGGCGTCGGCGGCTTCACCTCCCCGCCCGACGGCCTGTACGCCGCGTTCCGCGAGGTCCTGAACGAGCACGGCATCCTGTGGATCTCGGACGAGGTGCAGACCGGCTGGGGCCGCACCGGCGAGCACTTCTGGGGCTGGCAGGCGCACGCGCAGGCCGGACCGCCGGACATCCTCACCTTCGCCAAGGGGATCGGCAACGGCATGTCGATCGGCGGCGTCGTCGCCCGCGCCGACGTCATGAACTGCCTCGACGCCAACTCCATCTCGACGTTCGGCGGCTCACCGATCACCATGGCCGCGGGCCTCGCCAACCTCTCGTACCTGCTGGAACACGACCTCCAGGGCAACGCGCGGCGGGTCGGCGGGCTCCTCATCGAGCGGCTGCGCGCCATCGCCGCCACCGCGCCCGGCGTACGCGAGGTGCGCGGGCGCGGGCTGATGATCGGCATCGAGCTGGAGACCCCGGGCCCCGGCCCCGACGCGGTACAGGTCGTCGAGTCCTGCCGGGAGCAGGGCCTGCTGATCGGCAAGGGCGGCGGCCACGACACGAGCGTCCTGCGGATCGCGCCGCCGATGTCGCTGACGGTGGCCGAGGCGGAGCAGGGGGCCGGGATCCTGGAGCGGGCGCTGCACTCCAGCCCCGCCGGGTAGCCGCTCGACGCGAGGGAGGCCCTCCGGAGATGTCCGCACACGCTCTCACCGTCCGCCAGATACTCGCCCTCGACCGGATCGCCGCGGGCCGCCCCGAGGTGGTCGCCGCCGCCGACCACCTCGACCGCCCCGTCCGCTGGGTGCACGTCGCGGAGGCCGCGGACGTCGGCGTCATGCTCAGCGGCGGCGAACTGGTGCTGACCACGGGCGTGCTGCTCGCGGACGACGCCCGGCGGCAGGCCGAGTACGTGCACTCGCTGCACCGCGCGGAGGCCGCCGCGTTCGTCCTCGGCCTCGGCCGCGCCTTCCCCGCTCCTCCGGAGGAGATGCGCCGCACCGCCGAGCGGCACGGGTTGCCCATGGTGGTGCTGCACCGCCCGTTCCCGTTCGCCGAGCTGACGGAGGAGGTGCAGTCCCGGCTCGTCCGGCGGAAGTTCGCGGCCGTCCGGCTCTCCGACGGCATCCGCACCGCGCTCACCGGGCTCATCACGGCGGGCGCCCCGCTCCAGCGGCTGCTCGACGAGATCGCCGCGCACAGCGGCTGCCCCGTCGTCCTCACCAACCTTGCCCACCGCGTCCTCGCCACCGCGGGTGAACGCCCCGCCGTCGACGACGTGCTCCGCGACTGGGACCGCATCGCGCGGCAGCCGGGCGGCGTCGACGGCGAGGGCTGGATCCGCGCCGAACTCGGCGGGCGCGGCGAACACTGGGGCGCCGTCGTGCTGTGCGGGCACCGGGGCGACGCGGCGTCCGGGCGGCTGCTCGCGGACCGGGCCGCCGAGGCGCTCGTCCTGCACCACCTGCTGACCGGCACCGGGCCCAGCTGGGAGGAGCAGTCCGCCCGCTGCCTCCTCGCCGACCTGCTCTCGGGCGCCGCCCCGCCGCGCGGTCTGCTGCCCCGCGCCCGCGCGGCGGGCCTCCCGGTGAACCGCCGCACCTTCGTCCCGCTCGTCGTGCGCGACACCACGCCCGCCCAACTCGACCGGCTGCTACGCCTGTTGGGTCTGCCCGGGCTGGTCGCCGAACTCGCCGAGCACACCACCGCCGTCCTCCTCAGCCTCGCCCGCGACCAGTCGCCCGACGCCCTCGCCGCGCACTTCGCGCGGCGGCTCCGCGCCGAGACCGGCGACGCGTCGGCCGTGGTCGCGGCCGGGCCCGCCCGCGCCGACTGGGAGGACGTGCCCGACGCGCTGCGCGAGGCGCTGCACGTCGCCGACGCCGTCACCGGGGCGCCGCCCGGCCTTCCGGCGGTCGTCAGGATCGGCGACGTAGGACTGCGCGGACTGGTCAGGCAGCTGCGCGACGACCCGCGCGTACAGGCCTTCTCCGAACGGGAGTTGGACGCGATCCTGGCCGTCGAGGACTCCGACGCACTGCTCCCCGTGCTGCGCGCCTACCTCTCCACCGGCCGCAACAAGTCCCGCACCGCCCACCTCACCCACATGAGCCGCCCGGCCCTCTACCGCCGCCTCGAGTCCATACAGGCGCTGCTCGGCGTCGACCTCGACGACTTCGAGCAGGCCGCCGCCGTGCATCTGGCGCTGCTCGCGCACGACGCGCAGTCGGCGCCGTGACACCGTGCAACGCCCCCGGCCCCCGCGCGTGACACGTTGCGACTCGGCCGCCGCGCCCCCGCCCCCTACCGTCTCAGCCAGCACCACCGAGCCGTCGAAGAACCGTTGGAGGTCCCGATGAGCCCCGTCATCCGCGCCGCGATCTTCCAGACCGCATGGACAGGCGACAAGGAGTCCATGATCAAGGTGCACGAGCAGGCGGTCCGCGACGCCGCCGCCCAGGGCGCCCAAGTCCTCTGCTTCCAGGAGCTGTTCTACGGCCCGTACTTCTGCCAGGTGCAGGACGCGACGTTCTACGAGTACGCCGAGTCGGTGCCGGACGGGCCGGTCGTCCAGCGCTTCCAGGCCCTCGCCCGCGAGCACGGCATCGTCCTCGTGCTTCCCGTGTACGAGGAGGAGCAGCCCGGCGTCCTCTACAACACGGCCGCCGTGATCGACGCCGACGGCACCTATCTCGGCAAGTACCGCAAGACCCACATTCCGCAGGTCAAGGGGTTCTGGGAGAAGTTCTACTTCCGGCCCGGCAACAGCGGCTGGCCGGTCTTCGACACCGCCGTCGGCAAGATCGGCGTCTACATCTGCTACGACCGGCACTTCCCCGAGGGCTGGCGCGCGCTGGGCCTCGAGGGCGCCCAGATCGTCTTCAACCCGTCGGCCACCTCGCGCGGCCTGTCCCGCTACCTCTGGCAGCTGGAGCAGCCCGCGGCGGCCGTCGCCAACGAGTACTTCGTCGGCGCCATCAACCGCGTCGGCGTCGAGGAGTACGGCGACAACGACTTCTACGGCACGTCGTACTTCGTCGACCCCGAGGGCCAGTTCGTGGGCGAGGTCGCCGACGACAAGGCGCCCGAACTCGTCGTCCGCGAGCTCGACATGGCGAAGCTGCGCGAGGTCCGCGACCGCTGGCAGTTCTACCGCGACCGCAACCCGCAGGCGTACGAGCCGCTGACCCGTCCGTGACCAGCTGTCCTTGGAGGAGCACATGAGCGCCGTCCGTACGGTCATCCGCGGCGGACTCGTCGTCACCGCCGCCGACGAGATGCACGCCGACGTCCTCATCGAGGGCGGCCGCGTCGTGGCCCTCGCGGCCACCGGCAGCGACACCGCCGCGTCCTGGTCGGACGCGCGCGCCATCGACGCGTCGCAGAAGTACGTCATCCCCGGCGGTGTCGACGGGCACACGCACATGGAGATGCCGTTCGGCGGCACGTACGCCGCCGACACCTTCGAGACGGGGACCCGGGCCGCCGCCTGGGGCGGCACCACCACCATCGTCGACTTCGCCATCCAGTCCGTCGGCCACTCGCTGCGCGAGGGCCTCGACGCCTGGCACGCCAAGGCGGACGGGCAGTGCGCCGTCGACTACGGCTTCCACATGATCGTCTCCGACGTCCACGACGAGACGCTCAAGGAGATGGACCTGCTGGTGGAGGAGGGGGTGACGTCCTTCAAGCAGTTCATGGCGTACCCCGGCGTCTTCTACTCCGACGACGGGCAGATCCTGCGGGCCATGCAGCGGGCCGGCGAGAACGGCGGCCTGATCATGATGCACGCGGAGAACGGCATCGCGATCGACGTCCTCGTCGAACAGGCCCTCGCCCGCGGCGAGACCGACCCGCGCTTCCACGGCGAGGTCCGCAAGGCCCTCCTGGAGTCCGAGGCGACCCACCGCGCGATCAAGCTGGCGCAGGTGGCGGGGGCGCCGCTGTACGTCGTGCACGTGTCGGCGCAGGAGGCGGTGGCCGAGCTGGCGCGGGCCCGCGACGAGGGTCTGCCGGTGTTCGGCGAGACGTGTCCGCAGTACCTCTTCCTGTCGACGGACAACCTCGCGGAGCCGGACTTCGAGGGCGCCAAGTACGTGTGCAGCACGCCGCTGCGGCCGAAGGAGCACCAGGCGGCGCTCTGGCGCGGACTGCGCACGAACGACCTCCAGGTCGTCTCCACCGACCACTGTCCCTTCTGTTTCAGCGGCCAGAAGGAGCTGGGCCGCGGCGACTTCTCGAAGATCCCGAACGGCATGCCGGGCGTCGAGAACCGCATGGACCTCCTGCACCAGGCGGTCGTCGACGGACACATCTCGCGCCGCCGCTGGATCGAGATCGCCTGCGCGACCCCGGCCCGGATGTTCGGCCTGTACCCGAAGAAGGGCACGATCGCGCCGGGCGCGGATGCCGACATCGTGATCTACGATCCGGCCGCCGAGCAGACGATCTCCGCCGACACCCACCACATGAACGTCGACTACTCGGCGTACGAGGGGAAGCGCATCACGGGTCGGGTGGAGACGGTGCTGTCGCGGGGCGAACCGGTGATCAGCGAGCGGGAGTTCACGGGGCGCGCGGGGCACGGTGTGTACATGCCGCGAGGGACCTGCCAGTACCTGGCCTGACAGGGGGCGGCGTCACGTGAGGCGGACGCCGTGCCGTGCCAGATAGGCGACCGGGTTCACGTCCGAGCCGTACCCGCGGCGTGCACGGATCTCGAGGTGGAGGTGCGGGCCGGTGGCGCGTCCTGTGCTGCCGCTGTCCGCGATGCGCATGCCGGGGGTGACCCGGGCCCCCGGGCGGGTTCGGATGCGGCTGAGGTGTCCGTAGACGGCGTAGTGACCGTCCGTCATCCGGATGGTCACCGCCTTGCCGTAGTCGCCCGACCGCTTGGCCAGCACGACGGTGCCCGCGCGGACGGCGAAGACCGGCGTCCCCTCGGGAACCGCGAGGTCGATCCCCGTGTGGTGCCCCGCCTGCCAGTTGCCGCGCACTCCGTAGCGGGCGGAGACGCGGTAGCGCCGACGGAGGGGCATGGCGGCGCGCCGGGGCGGCCCCATGGGAACAGGGGAGTGGGCGGCGGCGTCGGGCGCCAGGCACGTGGTGAGCGCACCGCCGATCAGGGCCGTGGACAGGCCGAGGACCCGACGCCGTGTGGAGTCCGCGGCCGGTGTGCTGTGCTCGTGAGAAGCCATGACCGACAGGTCACCCTCGTTGGGGACCGCCCGCATCTCCGCGGGAACCATACAGGTGAGCGCGTGCCGCTAACGGGCGATGCGCTCCGTTCGTGTGTGGCGGTACGCGTGCCGGTGGTCGGAGGTCTCCGGGTCCACGGTGTACGCGTCGGTGACCACGCGGTCGGCGTTGATCGAGAGCATCATGAAGCCGAGGGTGTCGTAGGCCGCCCAGAACTCCGTGTTGTCGGCCCGGTTGCCCTTCCCACCGGTCTTCGCGGCCGCGCCGCAGACGATCTGCTGGGTGCCGTGGTGGTCGGCGCCGGTGTCCAGGATCTGGAGCGTGTGGTCATGGCCGGAGAGGATGAACTCGGCCTTGCCGCAGACCACTTCCTCGTACAGTTCCTTGACGTGCTTCCCGCTCATGTAGTCGCCGCAGGTGACACCCTCGTACGCGCCCGCGTTGCCGTGCGCGCCGTTGTTGCGCAGCGGGTGGTGGGCGAAGACGAACTTCCAGCGGGCGCGGGAGGCGGCGAGCGCGTCGGCCAGCCAGGCGCGCTGCTTGTGGGCGAACGGGCCGTCCCAGTGGTATTCGGGGTCGGTCTGAAGGACGTACGAGGAGAGTGGCGTCGTGTCGATGGCGAAGAACTCGGCGACGGGGGCCTGTTGGGGGAC
Organism: Streptomyces sp. SDT5-1; assembly: GCF_052245995.1. Classification (NCBI taxonomy): domain Bacteria; kingdom Bacillati; phylum Actinomycetota; class Actinomycetes; order Kitasatosporales; family Streptomycetaceae; genus Streptomyces; species Streptomyces sp. SDT5-1. The sequence goes on from NZ_CM125963.1 coordinate 6,579,511, forward strand.
GGCCACGCGGTAGTGGCGGTCGGGCATGTTCCAGCGGGCCGAGTGCCGGTGGTAGGCGATCTCGTGGTCGCCGCGGGAGGGGCGGCCACCGCTGCCGGGGATGACACCGCTGGTGTCGTGGTTGCCGAGCACCATCAGCCAGGGGACGTCGATGCCTTTGTTGGGCTCCTCGAACTTGGTGGTGAACTCGTCGTCCAGGTCGTCCTCGGGGCCGTTCTCGTAGATGTTGTCGCCGAGTCCGATCGCGAGGTCGACACCGCGCTTCGCGCACAGCTCGCGTGCGGCGGCCGCGACGGCGAACTGGTCGGGCGTGCCGGTGCCGGCGTCGCCCGTGATCAGCACGTTCAGCTCGGCCTTGTCCGGCATCGGGAACTTGGCCACGCCGTTCTCGGCCGCCAGCGCCTGCCGGCCGAACGCGCCGAGGGCGACGGCGGTGCCGACGCCGCCGACCCCCGCGAGCATGGCGCGCCTGTTGATTGCCTGCGACTGCATCCTGTGTCTCCGTCTCCGGGGGCCGGACGGGCTGGGGAGGTGCAGTGAATCCCGGTGGCACCGCGAGGAACAGGTTACTGACCGGTTACTTACGTCACACTCGCTGGTTACCGAACGGTAACCAAGCGTAGGCTCCTCCGAGTTTTGCCTGCTCCAGAACGACTGTTGCCCCCAACGACAGAGAGGACCCCGTCCGGATGAGCGCCGTACGCAGACGCCGCAGGACATTGCTGGCCCTGGCCCTGGCCTTCGCCGCCGCCCTGGGAACCGCGGGCTCCGCGGCCGCCGCCCAGGGCTCCGCACCCGCCGAGGAGCCCGGCCATCAGCGCCCCACCTGGGCCATCGCTCACCGGGTCCTCACCACTCAGGGGGTGACCGCGGCTCTCCGGGACGGCGCCAACGCGCTGGAGATCGACGCCACGGCCTGGAAGGAAGGCTGGTGGGCGGATCACGACGGCACGCTCACCAGCTACGGCGACACGATGGCCGCCATGTTCGACCAGGTCGCGAAGGAGCACCGGACGGGGCGTCACGTGTCGTTCGTCTGGCTGGACATGAAGAACCCGGACTGGTGCGCGAGCAGCGACTCGGACAGGAAGCAGTGCTCCGCGGTCGCCCTGAGGGACCTGGCCCGCGCCAAGCTGGAGAGCCAGGGCATCCGGGTGCTCTACGGCTTCTACGGGACCGAGGGCGGCAGCGGCTGGAAGGACGTGACGGGCAGCCTGAACAGCAAGGAAGGCGTCGCCTACAGCGGCACCTACGCGGACGTCCGGGACGGCTACGCCGAGCACGGGGCGGCCATCGCGCGGAACCAGCGGGTGATGGACGACGGCCTGTTCGACATGGCGCTCAAGTTCGGCGGCATCCGCGAGGAGCTGCGGGCCGGCGGCCGGGCCCGGGACCGCGGAGAGCTCGCCGGCACGGTCGGCTGGACCGTGGGCACCGGCGACCGGGAGCGCGCCGAGACCCTGCTCTCCGACTCGGCCGACGGCGCCGCCGTGGACTCCCTGATCTACGGCAACCGGATGTCCTGCTACCCCGACGGCGTCAGCGGCCCGAAGGGCTGCGGAACGAACGGCAGCGGCGCGCGGGAGGCCCTCTCGTACATCCGGAACTACGTCGAGGCCCACCCGAACACCCGCCGGATGGCCACCAGCCAGGACGTCCCCTTCGGCAGCTGAGAGGGCAACCGCCGTCAGGGCTTCGTCAGCGTGACCTGGTCGGGCCGCTCCGACGTCTCGATGCCGGACGACGCGACCACCTCGGAGCGGCGGCCGCGGTCCAGCGCGCCGCCGACGAAGGCGAGCGCGAGGCCCGCGAGGGCGAGGGCCGCGCCCACCAGGGTGGGGGAGGTCCAGCCCCAGCCCGCGGAGATGGCGAGGCCGCCGAGCCAGGCGCCGCCCGCGTTCGCGAGGTTGAACGCCGAGTGGTTGGAGGCGGCCGCCATCGTCGGCGCCGCCTCCGCCTTGGCCATCAGGAGCATCTGCACGGGCGTCGTGATGAGGGAGCCGAGCGCCCCGACGAGCGTGATGACGACGAGCGCGGCCACCGTGCTGTGCACCGCGAAGTAGAACGCCACGAGCGCCGCCGCGAGCAGGCCGAGGCCCGCGTACAGGGTGGACCGCAGCGCGCGGTCGGTGAGCGGGCCCGCGACCAGCGTGCCGAGCGTCATGCCGACGCCGTACAGGGCGAGGACCAGCGTGGTGGAGGAGTCGGAGATGCCGGTGACGTTCGTCAGCATCGGCACCAGGTAGCTGTAGACGGCGAAGAAGCCGCCGAAGCCGACCACCGCCGTGGCCAGGCCGATCACCACCTGCCGGTTGCCCATCGCGCGCAGCTCGTGCCGGATCCCGGCGCCCTCGCCGCGCGGCTGGTGCGGCACGAACAGGGCGAGCGCCGCGAGCGCGAGACCGCCGATGACGGCGACCGCCCAGTACGCGGAGCGCCAGCCCAGGTGCTGGCCGAGCGCGGTGCTCGCCGGGACGCCGACGATGTTCGCGACCGTCAGGCCGAGGAACATCTTCGACACGGCGCGCGCCGCCCGGTCCGGCGTGACGAGCCGGGACGCGACGACGGCGCCGACACCGAACAGCGCGCCGTGCGGCAGCCCCGCGAGGAACCGCGCGGCGAACAGCAGGCCGAAGTTCGGGGCGAGCGCCGACGCGGCGTTCCCGACCACGAACAGGCCCGACAGGAGCAGCAGCAGCTTCTTGTGCGGGATCCGGGCGCCGATGCCGGTCAGGACGGGGGCGCCGACGACGACACCGAGCGCGTACGCCGAGACGAGATTGCCGGCGTGCGGCACCGACACGTCGATGCCGTCGGCGATCTGGGGCAGCAGCCCCATCGTGGCGAACTCGGTGGTGCCGATGCCGAACGCGACAACAGCCAGGGCCAACAGGGCCAGCGGCATGGTGCAGAAAGCCTTTCGAAGAACGGGGGAGGCCGACCCCTGGCGCAGGGATCGGCCGACAACCCGTGCAGCACCGGGACGGACCCGCGCATTCCGCGATCGCCCCGTGAACCGCCGTGACCTCCGTCACCCCGCGCCGTGTGTCCGCGCGCCGACGCCCTTGATCCGCGACCGCGGCCGTACGAAGGTGGGTCGGCGGGCACGTCGGGGAATCGGCCCCGCGTGCGCCACGGCCCAGGGAGGACCAGCGTGCGGCGCGACCACTGGATTCGACAGATCCGCCGGCTCGACCCCGACACCGACTACCACGAGATCTACGGCATCAGCTCGTCGTACGAGTTCCCCTGGGACACCATGCAGGCGCTCGGGTTCGCGCTCTACCGCACGTACGCGGTGCCGAGCATCGGCCGACTCCTCGGCCGCACCGGCGAGTTCACCGAGCGCACGCAGAAGCGCTACGACGACACCGTGCTCATCCTCGACGCCATCGGCGAGCACGGCCCCGACACGGGGGAGGGCCGCGAGGCGGTGCGCCGGATGAACCGGATGCACCGGGCCTACGACATCTCCAACGACGACTACCGCTACGTCCTGTCGACGTTCGTCGTCGTGCCCAAGCGCTGGATGGACGACTACGCGTGGCGCCCGTACTCCCCGCACGAGGTGCGCGCCGCCACCAACTACTACCGGGACCTCGGCCGCCGGATGAACATCAAGGACATCCCGGAGACGTACGAGGAGTTCGAGACGCTCATGGACGACTACGAGCGCCGCCACTTCGCGTACGACCCGGGCGGCTACGCGGTGTCGGAGGCGACGCTCGACCTGATGGCGTCCTGGTACCCGGGCCCGCTCGGCGGCGCCGTGCGCCGGGCCTCCGTCTGCCTGATGGACGCCCCGCTGCGGGCCGCGTTCGGGTACCGGAACCCGCACCCGGCCGTGGAGCGGGTGGTGCGCGGCGGGCTGCGGGCACGCGGCAGGTTCGTACGGCTGCTCCCGGCGCGCGGAAATCCCAAGCACGGAAGGGAGAGCAGCACCGTGCGCGGCTACCCGAACGGGTACCGGATCGCCGACCTCGGCACGTTCCCCGGGAGGATGAAAGAAGAGCGACGCGCGTAGAGAAGCTCTTGCCAACCCCCTGCACGAGGTCCACGATTGTCCCTTCCGAACGAGGGGCTCGCCATGGATTTCGGACTCGTCCTGCAGACCGACCCGCCCGCGTCCGCGGTCGTGGACCTCATGAAACGCGCGGAGGCCGCCGGCTTCACCCACGGCTGGACCTTCGACTCCTGCGTGCTGTGGCAGGAGCCGTTCGTCATCTACAGCCGGATCCTCGCCGAGACCGGCACGCTCACCGTCGGACCGATGGTGACCAACCCGGGCACCCGCACCTGGGAGGTCACCGCCTCCACCTTCGCGACCCTCAACGACATGTACGGCAACCGCACCGTGTGCGGCATCGGGCGCGGCGACTCCGCGATGCGCGTCGCCGGGCGCAAGCCGAACACGCTGGCCAGGATCAGCGACGCGATGAAGGTGATCCGCGCACTCGGCCGCGGCGAAGAGGCCGACCTCGGCGGCGGCTCCGTCGTCCGCTTCCCCTGGGTGCGCCCCGGCGCCGAACTGCCCGTGTGGATGGCGGCGTACGGCCCCAAGGCCCTCAAGATGGCGGGCGAGGAGGCCGACGGGTTCATCCTCCAGCTCGCCGACCCGTTCCTCACCGAGTGGATGGTGAAGGCGGTGCGGGACGCGGCGAAGGCGGCGGGCCGCGACCCCTCCGACGTGAAGATCTGCGTCGCCGCGCCCGCCTACGTCACGGCCGACGACTCTCCGGACGCCCTGGCCCACGCCCGCGAGCAGTGCCGCTGGTTCGGCGGCATGGTCGGCAACCACGTCGCCGACCTCGTCGCCAAGTACGGCGCGCACTCCAGCATGGTCCCGGACGAGCTGACGGATTACATCAAGGCCCGCGAGGGGTACGACTACGCGCACCACGGCCGCTCGGGAAACCCCGACACGGCGTTCGTGCCCGACGAGATCGTCGACCGCTTCTGTCTCATCGGCCCGCCCGCCGCGCACCGCGAACGGCTGGGAGCGCTCAGGGAGTTGGGCGTCGACCAGTTCGCGGTGTACGCGATGCACGACGCGCGCGAGACGGTCATCGACACGTACGGCAGCGAGATCATCCCGGCGCTGCGCTAGCAGGACCGAGCAAGGCCCGTACCAGGCAAGGCAGTTGACGGCACACCGCACGGCCGCTGTATCCGTCCCTCCGCAGAACGGACTGCCCATGACCGACACCGCTCCGAGAGCATCGAGGACCGCGGTGGAGCTCGCCGCCGACGCGTACCCCGCCGGCAGCCGCTACGCCAACGAGGATCTGCGCCCCGTACCGCTCGCCGACCGCCGCTGGACCACGTACAACTTCGTGGCCCTGTGGATCGGGATGGCGCACTGCATCCCCTCCTGGACGCTGGCGTCCGGGCTCGTCGCGCTGGGCATGGACTGGAAGCAGGCCGTCCTCACCATCGCCCTCGCCAATGTCATCGTGCTGCTCCCGATGCTGCTCACGGGGCACGCGGGACCCAAGTACGGCATCCCCTTCCCGGTCCTCGCGCGGGCCGGGTTCGGGATCCGCGGCGCCAATCTGCCCGCGATGGTGCGGGCCGCCGTCGCCTGCTGCTGGTTCGGCATCCAGACGTGGATCGGCGGCCAGGGCATCTTCGTGCTGCTCGGGAAGATCTTCGGCGGCTGGACGGGGGCGGCCGAGGTCGGCGGCTACCCGTGGACGCTGTGGCTCTGCTTCGTCGTCTTCTGGGCCATCGAACTCGCCATCATCTACCGGGGCATGGAGACGCTGCGCCGCTTCGAGAACTGGGCGGCGCCGTTCGTGCTCGTCGGCGCGGTGGTGCTGCTCGTCTGGATCGCGAACAAGGCGGGCGGCTTCGGCCCGCTGCTGCACGAGCCGTCGAAGGTCGGCTGGGGTCCCGACTTCTGGAAAGTCTTCTTCCCCGGCCTGATGGGCATGATCGGCTTCTGGTCGACGCTGTCCCTGAACATCCCGGACTTCACCCGCTTCGGGAAGGGGCAGCGGGCGCAGGTCTGGGGCCAGACCATGGGTCTGCCGACGACCATGACGCTCTTCGCGCTGATGTCGGTGCTGGTCACGGCCGGTTCCGAGAAGGTGTACGGGGCGCCGATCTGGGATCCGGTGGCGCTGGCGGGGAAGACGGACAACGTGTTCGGGCTGCTGTTCGCCCTGGTCACGGTGTTCGTGGCGACGATCTCCGTGAACGTCGCGGCGAACGTCGTGTCCCCGGCCTACGACCTGGCGAACCTGGCCCCGAAGCTCATCAGCTTCCGCACCGGCGCGATCCTCACCGGCGTGGTGGGCGTGCTCGTCATGCCGTGGAAACTGACGTCGACGCCCGAGCTGTACATCTTCACGTGGCTCGGCGTCGTCGGCGGCCTGCTCGGCACGGTCGCCGGCATCCTGATCGCGGACTACTGGATCGTGCGGCGCACGGTGCTGCACCTGGCGGACCTGTATGTGCGCGGCGGGCGCTACTGGTACCGGGGCGGCTGGAACTGGCGCGCCGTTCTCGCCTTCGCGGTCGGCGGCGTACTGGCCGTGGGCGGCTCGTACTCGACGCTGAACGCGAAGGGCGAGAAGGCGGGCCCGTTCCCCGTCGACGGCCTGATCCCGTTCCTCAAACCGCTGGCCGACTACGGCTGGGCGGTCGGCCTCGCGGCGTCACTCGCCCTCTACACGGGGCTGATGCTGGGGGAGCGCCGCTCCCAGTAGGCGCCGCTCTCAGTAGGCGCCGCTCTCAGTAGGCGACGGGCCACCCCGAGCTCCAGTCGAGCAGGTTGATGCCGAGCTTCGGGGTGCCGTTGTCCTGGCCGTCGTAGTAGTGGTAGACGATGAGATCGCCGTCGACGTCGCTCATGATCGACTGGCCGCCGGGGCCGATGTAGCGGCCGTGCGACTCGAGGACCGGGGTGCCGCCGTTGTTCGTCATGGCGACACCGTTCTTGTCGTAGTAGGGGCCGGTGACGCTGGTGGCGCGGCCGACCTTGACCTTGTACGTGGAGCTGGTGCCCGCGCAGCAGGTGTCGTACGAGGCGAACAGGTAGTAGTAGGCGCCGTGCTTGACGACGTACGGGGCCTCGACGGCCTTGGTGCCGGTGGGGCGCGCGGCCAGCGAGTAGCGCTTGGTGTCGCCCGCGTGCTGCTTGCCGGTCGCCGGGTCGACGCGGATCATCTTGATCCCGCTCCACCAACTGCCGAACGACAGCCACCACTTGCCGTCGCCGTCGACGAAGAGGTTCGGGTCGATGGCGTTGTAGTCGCTGGACGTGGTGGAGGTGTAGACGACGCCGTAGTCGGTCCAGGAGCCGGGCTCGCCGGTCGTCGAACCGGCGAGGCCGATCGCCGACTTGTTGGAACCGAAGGTCGAGACGGCGTAGTACATCAGGTACCTGCCGCCGTGGTACGAGATGTCGGGTGCCCAGGCCTCCGTCGCGTACGAGGACCACCACGAGGGTTTGGTGGTGAAGGCGTCGCGGCCCGCGGTGAAGGCGGTGCGGTCGGTCGACGAGCGTTCGGCGAGGCCGCCGCCGGTCGCGTAGAGCAGGTACGTGCCGGCGGAGGTGCGGATCATCGTGGGGTCGTGGACGACGGTGGCGCCGGTGACCGTACCGGGGTTGGGGTACGCCGACGCGGTCGAGGGGATCAGGGCCAGCAGCGCGGCGGCGGGGAGGGCGAGTAACGCGGTTCTTCGTGAAGCGCGGGGCATGGGGGGCTCCCTTGTTCGGCATGTCGAATGCCATTCGTGTGTCCGGACGGGAACGTAGGGTCGAAGGCTTCGCGCGTCAATGAATCGCGCAGCTTCCTCTGAATCCGCTTTCTGTGACGTGAGCCATTGACGGATCGCCCTCCGATCAGGTTTGGTATACCAAACTGGAGAGGCGGGCGCTGTGTGCACTGTGTGCGCCCTGCCCGTCAAATGCCCGAATTGGGCGGCCAGTTGGCGCGTGAGGAATCGGTGTTTTCTTCGCGTACACCTCTTGATTACCGCAAAACCCGCCAGTAGCGTCATCCCGCCAAGAGGAAGTCATATTCCTCATCGCGGAAATTGTGGACATCCAGGAGCGCGTCATGGCTGCCGTGCACGAACAGACCCCCACCGCCGCTGTCGACGGGCCCGCCCGTACCAGTCCGGGTCTCTACAGTCCCGATCTGGCCCCCACCAAGAAGGAGGGCCGCCGCTGGGGCGCGTACAACGTCTTCACGCTGTGGGGCAACGACGTGCACAGCCTCGGCAACTACGCCTTCGCCGTCGGGCTGTTCGCGCTCGGGCTCAGCGTCTGGCAGATCCTCATCGCCTTCGCCGTCGCCTCGCTGCTGCTCTTCGGGCTGCTCACGCTCTCCGGCTACATGGGCCAGAAGACCGGCGTGCCGTTCCCCGTGATGAGCCGGATCGCCTTCGGCATCCGCGGGGCGCAGATCCCCGCCGCCGTGCGCGGGGCCGTCGCCATCGCCTGGTTCGGCATCCAGACGTATCTCGCCGCCGTCGTCCTCGGCGCCGTGATCAAGAAGCTGGCGCCCGGCGCCGCCTCGCTCGATCACAACTCGATCCTGGGCCTGTCCACCCTCGGCTGGATCACCTTCCTGACCCTGTGGGTCGTCCAGGTCGTCATCGTCAGCTACGGCATGGAACTCATCCGCAAGTACATGGCGTTCGCCGCGCCGACCATCCTCATCACGATGTGCGCGCTCGCCGTCTGGATCTTCGTCAAGGCGGACATGACCATCGCCGTGTCCACCGGCTCCGCGCCCACCGGCTTCGACGCCTGGCGGCAGATCCTCGAGTCCGCCGCGCTGTGGGTCGTCATCTACGGCACCTTCGTGCTCAACTTCTGCGACTTCACCCGCTCCGCGAAGAGCCGCCGCGCCATCGTCACCGGCAACCTCGTCGGCATCCCGCTCAACATGCTGTTCTTCGCCGGCATCGTCGTCGTGCTCTCCGGCGGCCAGTTCCAGATCAACGGCAAGGTCATCGCGGGTCCCGAGGACATCGTCGCGACCATCCCCAGTACGCCGCTGATGGTCCTCGCCTCCCTCGCCTTCATCGTCCTGACCATCGCGGTCAACCTGCTCGCGAACTTCGTCGCGCCCGTCTACACGCTGGTCAACCTGTTCCCGCGCAGGCTCGACTTCCGCAAGGCCGGCGTCGTCAGCGCCGTCATCGGCCTCGTCATCCTGCCGTGGAACCTCTACAACAGCCCGACCGTCGTGAACTACTTCCTCGGCGGCCTCGGCGCCCTGCTCGGCCCGGCCTTCGGTGTGGTCATGGCCGACTACTGGCTCGTCCGCAGGACCCGCGTCAATGTGCCGGACCTCTACACCGACGCCCCGGACGCCGACTACCACTACAAGTCCGGCTTCCACCTGCGCGCCGTCGGCGCCTTCGCCCCGGCCGCCGCGGTCGCGGTGGTGATCGCCCTCGTGCCCGCCTTCAAGGCGGTCTCCGGGTTCTCCTGGTTCATCGGCGCCGGACTCGCCGCGCTGCTCTACGTTGTCGTCGCGGACCGCAGCAGGACCGCCGTCGACCAGGACGGCGAGGAGATCGCGGTACCCGCCGCCTGACCCCCGCCGTCCCCGCACCACCCCGAAGCACAACAAGAAGAAAGCTGTAGCCCGCCATGCGCATTCTCGTCTGCAACGTCAACACCACCGAGGACATGACCGAGAGCATCGGCGCGCAGGCCAGGGCCGTGGCCTCGCCGGGCACCGAGATCGTGCCGCTCACCCCGGCGTTCGGCCCCGACTCCTGCGAGGGCAACTACGAGAGCTACCTGGCCGCGATCGCCGTCATGGAGACGGTCCGCGCGTACCCGGAGCCCTTCGACGCCGTCGTGCAGGCGGGCTACGGCGAGCACGGCCGCGAGGGGCTCCAGGAGCTCCTCGACGTACCGGTCGTCGACATCACCGAGGCCGCCGCGAGCACCGCGATGTACCTCGGCCACAAGTACTCCGTGGTCACCACGCTCGACCGGGCCGTGCCGCTCATCGAGGACCGCCTCAAGCTGGCCGGGCTCACCGACCGGCTCGCCTCCGTACGGGCCAGTGGCCTCGCCGTGCTCGACCTGGAGCGCGACCCGGACGCCGCGGTCAAGGCCATCGTCGAGCAGTCGGCGCGGGCCGTGGAGGAGGACAGGGCCGAGGTGATCTGCCTGGGCTGCGGCGGAATGGCGGGCCTCGTGGACGAGGTCAAGGCGCGCACGGGTGTGCCCGTCGTGGACGGCGTCGCGGCGGCCGTGACCGTCGCGGAGTCGCTGGTCAGGATGGGCCTGAGCACGTCGAAGGTGCGCACGTACGCGCCGCCGCGCCCCAAGACGTTCACGAACTGGCCGCCCCGGCGGGGCTGAGTCAGGAGCCCTTGGCGGAGTCGAGCGCGGCCGCCGCGTCCTTGGCGGCCCGCAGGGCGCCCTTGCTCATCGTGCCGGCCGACGGGGCGCCCTTGGACTCGAAGTCGCTGCCGTTGTACGTGACGGTGACCAGCGCGTTCCCCTTGCGGAACGTCAGCACGGCCTCGCGGGTCTGCTGCTTGTCCTTGGACGTGGAGTCGGTCGTCAGGGCGGCCTCGTCGCCGATGTCCTGCTTGCTGCCCTGCGCGGCCTCACTGGCGGCGAACGCCTTCTTGGCGAGGTCGTCGGAGTCCTTCACCTCGAAGGAGACGTCGAGCCAGCGGTAGTCGTAGCCCTTCAGAGCGCTCCACGAGCAGCCGCGGCGGATCGACTCGTCGGTCGCCGACAGCTCCTTGCCGGCCGTCTTCGCGTCCGGCACCAGCGACTTCACGGTCGACGCGGGCAGCGTCCCGCACGGGGCGGGCGGCCGCTCGTACGTCTTCGCGGCGACGGTCTCGCCGGGCTCGTCGGGCGCCGCGGAGGACTCGGATGCCTCGGGGCGGTCCTCGCTGGCGGACGGGGCCGCCATCGGGCCCGACGAGTAGGCCCAGCCCGCGCAGGCGAGCACGGCGACGGGCAGCAGGCGTGCGGTCAGGGTGACCGGAAGCGGGAGAGAACGCACGGCGTACGTCCCTTGCGTCAGGGTGGGTGGGGGACGCCAGTCTCACACGAGTTCCTGTGCACCGATACCGCCACTTCCGTCACCGTGACATCACCCTGGGGCGTCACCCCTGAGGGTCCACGGGATCGCAGGTGCGGACGGGTAGGATCCGCACACGTTGTTGGTGGTCGCGGATGCAGGGTCCGCCGAGGTGGTTGGGGGTCGGTGTGGCAGCCGGTCGTGTGGTGCGCTTCGACGGAGCGCGTGGTTACGGATTCATCGCGCCGGACGACGGCGGCGAGGACGTCTTCCTGCATGTGAACGACCTCCTGATCCCCGAGTCGTACATCCGCACGGGCCTGAAGGTGTCGTTCGACATCGAGGAGGGCGACCGCGGGCCCAAGGCCTCGTCGGTGCAGCTCGCCGAGGGCGCCTCCGCGCCCGCGCCGGGACGGCACGCGGCGGACGGCGACGACGTGCTGTGCGACGTGCTGCGTGTCGACGAGTTCACCAACGAGGTCACGGAGCTGCTGCTGCGCGCGGCCCCCTCGCTGACGGGCGATCAGATCCTGGCCATCCGCAAGGAGTTGGTGCAGAGCGGCCGCAAGCACGGCTGGGTGGACAGCTGATCCCTGCGGGGGCGTCCCCGCCGCGGTGCCGACTCGTGAGGCCCGGCGACTGACCGATCGGTCAGCTGCCGGGCCGATTTGTTGATGCAGATCCGCTTTGTCGCGTGGGGTTATCCAATCTTCACCAAGGGTTGTCCGGATCCCGGACAACCCTCTTGTGTGCGGACTGTATGCGAAATACGTTCTTCCGTATTCCTTGATCGCTCACCGATCGCCCACCCCTCATCCCTGGCGGAGGTACGCCCTCGTGCGCCGAACAGCGGTTGCCCTGACGGCAGTTGTCCTGGCGATGTCCACTCTGGCGGGCTGCGGCTCCCTTCAGTCCTCGGCCACGGAGGTGGGCGGGGAGCGGATGACCGACGACCGTCCGGTCCGTGACGGCGGAACGCTCACCGTCGCCCTCAACGCCGACCCCGACAAGCTCGACCCGACGCTCGCCCAGACCCTCGTGGGCCGCACCGTCTTCGCGGGCATGTGCGAGAAGCTCTACGACGTCAACCGGAAGGGCGAGGTCGTCCCGCAGCTCGCCACCCGCCTGCCCAAGGTGTCGAAGGACGGCCGCACCGTCACCTTCGACGTGCGCAAGGACGCCAAGTTCAGCGACGGCACGAAGCTCACCGCCGACGCCGTCGTCACCTCCCTGCTGCGCCACCGCGACCTGTCGGGCTCCGCCCGCGCCACCGAGCTGACCCCGCTGAAGTCGGCGAAGGCCACGGGCCCGTACGGCGTGCGGCTCACCCTCAAGCAGCCCTACGTGCCGCTGACCGCCGTGCTCGCCGACCGCTCCGGCATGGTGATGTCGCCGACCGCGCTCAAGAAGTACGGCAAGAACTTCACCAACCACCCGTCCTGCGTCGGCCCGTTCCGGTTCGTGGAGCGCGTCGGCGGCGACCGCATCGTCGTCGCCAAGGACCCCCACTACTACGACGCCAAGGACGTCCACCTGGACCGGGTGATCTACAAGCCCATCCCCGACGGCAGCGTCCGCCTCGCCAACCTGCGCTCCGGCGACGTCCAGGTCGGCGACCAGATGGTCCCCGTCGACGTGAAGAGCGCCCTCACCGACAACAAGCTCCAGCTCTTCAACTCGCCCTCGCTCGGCTACCAGGGCATCGGCATCAACGTCGGCAACGTCAAGGGCCTCGGCCAGGCGCCCGGCAAGGTCGACACCCCGATGGCGAAGGACGTCCGCGTCCGCGAGGCCTTCGAGCTGGCCATCGACCGCACCCTCATCAACAAGGTCGCCTTCCAGGGCATGTACGAGCCGGCCTGCGGCCCGATGTCCCCGGCCTCCGCGATCGCGCCCGGCGTCAAGGCCTCCGAGTGCCCCAAGCGGGACGTACCGAAGGCCAAGAAACTGCTGAAGGAGGCGGGCGTCAAGGGCGCGGTCCACATCGAGCTGAAGATCCCCACGACGCCCGAGTGGAGCCGCATCGGCCAGGTCATCCAGGCGATGGTCAAGGACGCCGGCTTCGCCCTGACCCTGCGCCCCACCGAGTACGCCACGATGCTCGAGGAGACCGACGACGGCCACTACCAGGCCTTCCAGAGCGGCTGGTCGGGACGCCTCGACCCCGACGGCAACATCGCCAGCTTCCTCCAGACCAAGGGCGCGATGAACGCCTACGGCCTCGGCAACCCCAAGATCGACAAGCTGATCAAGCGCGGCCGCACCGAGTCCGACCCCGCCGAGCGCGACAGGATCTACGCCGAGCTGATCCGCGAGGTGAACGCCGAGCACGCCCTGATCTACCTCTACCGCCAGAAGAACTACGTCGTCACCGGGAAGGACGTCGCGGGCCTGCACGTCTACGGCGACGGCCTCGTCCGAGTCAAGGATGCGGGGTACGTCAAGTGACGACCGCTCAAGTGGCCCTCCAGAAGGCCGAGTCGAAGAAGGCGGGGTGGCTCGCCGGGCACCCCATGGCCAGGTACGTGCTGACCCGCGTGCGGCAGTCCGTGGTCACGATGTTCCTCGTGTCGATCGTCGTGTTCGCCGGCATCCGCGCGCTGCCCGGCGACCCGGCGCTCGCCCTCGCCGGTGAGGAGCGCAGCCCGAAGGCGCTGGCCGCGATCCGGGCCGCGTACGGGCTCGACGACAACATCGTCGTCCAGTACGGCCGGTTCATCGGGCACGCCCTCCAGGGCGACCTCGGCAACTCCTCGCGCACCGGGCTCCCGGTCTCCGACGCCATCGCGCAGGCGCTGCCCGTCACCCTCGAACTCGCCGCCCTGTCCCTGCTGTTGGCGATCGTCCTCGGCGTCGGCGCCGGAGTGGTCGCCGCCGTGCGGCGCGGCAGGACGGCCGAGTGGATCGCCAACGCCCTCGCGCTCCTCGGCCTTTCCGTGCCGACGTTCTGGCTGGGCATCGTCCTGGTCCTCGCCTTCGCGATCGCCGTACCGGTCTTCGCGGCCTCGGGCTTCGTCCCCTTCGGCACCGACCCGATCGACAACCTGCGCCGCATGGTGCTGCCCGCGATCGTCCTCGGCTCCGGGCTCGCCGCCGTCGTCATGCGCCAGACCCGCGCCGCGATGCTCGACTCGCTCTCCGCGGACTACGTGCGCACGGCCCGCGCCAAGGGCCTCTCGCGCCGCGAGGTGATCGGCGGGCACGCGCTGCGCAACTCGCTCGTCACCGTCGTCACCGTGCTCGGCCTCCAGCTCGGGCATCTGATCTCCGGCGCGGTCGTCACCGAGCAGATCTTCGTCCTCCCCGGCTTCGGCAAGCTCACCATCGACGCCGTCTTCACCCGTGACTACGCGACGCTGCAGGGCGTGGTGCTGTGCACGTCGTTCGCGTACATCTTCATCAACCTGCTGGTCGACGTGGCGTACTCGGTCATCGACCCGCGCATCCGGCTCGGAGGTGCCCGGTGACCACGCTGGCTCTCACAGGAATACGCGCCCGCGCCGCCGGGAACGCCAAGCTGCGCGCCCTGCGCAAGAACAAGCTCGCCATGACCGGCGCCGTCATCGCCGCGATCTTCGTGCTCGCCGCGCTGTTCGCGCCGCTCGTCGCCCCGTACGACCCGGCGCGCGCCGACTTCGACGACGTGCTCGCCGCGCCGAGCTGGGCGCACTGGCTGGGCACCGACGACCTCGGACGCGACCAGCTGTCCCGCGTCGTGTTCGGGGCCCGCGCCTCCATGCAGGTCGGCGTGCTCGCGGTCGTCCTCGCCTTCGTCGTCGGCGTCCCGCTCGGGCTGCTCGCCGGGTACTACGGCAAGGTGGCCGACAGCGTCGTCTCCCGCGTCACCGACACGATGCTCGCCTTCCCGTTCCTGGTGCTCGCCGTCGGCCTCGCCGCCGTCCTCGGCCCCTCGCTCACCAACGCGACGATCGCCATCGGCATCTCGCAGATCCCGGCCGTCATCCGCATCTCCCGCGCCGAGACGCTCCGCCTCAAGCACGTCGACTACGTGGCCGCGGCCGTCGCCAACGGCGGCGGTGACGGCACCATCCTGTTCCGGCACATCCTGCCCAACGCCACGTCGGCGCTGATCGTGCAGGCCACCGTCGGCATCCCCACCGCCATCATCGGCGAGGCCCTGCTCAGCTTCCTCGGCCTCGGCGTGCAGCCGCCCGCCCCGTCCCTCGGCGTGATGCTCTCCTCCGCCCAGTCCTTCCTCGCGCAGGCGCCCTGGATGGCGGTCTTCCCCGGCCTCGCCGTCGTCGCCGCGACCCTCGCGTTCAACCTGCTCGGCGACGGCCTGCGCGACGTCCTCGACCCCCGTGGAGCGACCCGATGACCACCGATCCAGTCCTCAGCGTCCGCGACCTGTCCGTCTCGTTCCGCTCCGACACGCGCACCGTGCACGCCGTCGACCAGGTCTCCTTCGACCTGCACGCGGGCGAAGTGCTCGCCGTGGTGGGCGAGTCGGGCTGCGGCAAGTCCGTCACCTCCATGGCCGTCATGGGCCTGCTGCCGCCCACCGCGCACATCACCGGATCCGTCCGGATCGGCGACAAGGAGCTCGCGGGCGCCGACGACAGGACGTACGGGAAGATCCGCGGCAACGACATCGCGATGATCTTCCAGGAGCCGATGACGTCCCTGAACCCGGTGCTCACCATCGGCCGGCAGATCGGCGAGGTGCTCCGCCGCCACCAGGGACTCACCAAGAAGCAGGCACGCGCGCGTGCCGTCGAACTCCTCGACCTCGTCGGCATCCCCGCGCCGGCCGAGCGCGTCGACGAGTACCCGCACCAGCTCTCCGGCGGCATGCGCCAGCGCGTCATGATCGCCATCGCGGTGGCCTGCGACCCGGCCGTCCTCATCGCCGACGAGCCGACGACCGCGCTCGACGTCACCGTGCAGGCGGGCATCCTGGAGGTGCTGCAGTCGCTGCGCGAGCGGCTCGGCACCGCCATCGTCCTCATCACGCACGACCTCGGCGTGGTGGCCGACACCGCCGACCGGGTGCTCGTCATGTACGCGGGGCGTCCCGTCGAACAGGCGCCGGTGCACGAGCTGTTCGCCGACCCCAAGCACCCGTACACACGCGGCCTGCTGTCCGCCGTGCTCCGCCCCGGCGGCGAGGGCAAGCGGCGGCTCCCCGAGATCCCCGGCCTCGTGCCGAGCCTCGACTCCCAGCCCGACGCCTGCACGTTCGCGCCGCGCTGCGCCCGCGCCGACGACACCTGCACGTCGAGCCGTCCCGGCCTCAAGGCCGTCGCCGCGGACGCCGGGGCCGACGCCCCGCACCGCGCCGCCTGCTGGCACCCGCACACCCTCCAGGAGACCGCGTCATGAGCCCCGAGCCCGTGCTTGAACTGATCGACCTGGAGCGGCACTTCGCGGGGTCCGGCGGCACCGTGCGCGCCGCCGACGGCGTCACCCTGAGCGTCGGCCGCGGCGAGGTCGTCGGCCTCGTCGGCGAGTCCGGCAGCGGCAAGTCGACCGTCGGCCGCTGCGCCGTCCGCCTCGACGAGCCGACCGGCGGCACCGTCCGCGTCAACGGCACCGACGTCACGTCGATGTCCCGGCGCGCCCTGCGGCCCCTGCGCAAGGACTTCCACCTCGTCTTCCAGGACCCGTCGTCCTCGCTCGACCCGCGGATGACGGTCGGCCAGATCATCGCCGAACCGCTCAAGCTGCACGGCCTGGCCAAGGGCGAGGCGGCCCGCGCTCGCGTGGCCGAACTCCTCGCCCAGGTGGGCCTGCGGCCCGAGCACGCCGACCGGCACCCGCACGAACTCTCCGGCGGCCAGCGCCAGCGCATCTCCATCGCGCGCGCGTTGTGCGTCGACCCCGACCTGCTGATCGCCGACGAGCCGACCTCCGCGCTCGACGTCTCCGTGCAGGCATCCGTCCTCAACCTGCTGGCCGACCTGCAGCGCGACCGCGGCTTCGGCTGCCTGTTCATCACGCACGACCTCGCGGCCGTCGAATACCTCGCCGACCGGATCGCCGTCATGTACCTCGGCCAGATCGTCGAACAGGCCCCCACGCGCGAGCTGTTCGCCGACCCCAAGCACCCGTACACGCAGGCGCTGCTCTCCGCCGCGCCCGTCCCGGACCCGGCCACGCAGCGCAGCCGCGAACGCATCGTGCTCAGCGGCGAACTGCCCAGCCCGCTGGCGCCTCCCGCCGGCTGCCGCTTCCACACGCGCTGCCCGCTCGCCGTCGACCGCTGCCGCACCGAAGTCCCGGCGCTGCGCACTCTCGACGGCGGCCGGGAGGTCTCCTGCCACCTCGTCGCCGAGGACGGCACGGCCCCCGACGCGGCAGCGTCCCCGGAGGCGCTGTCGGCAGCGTCTCGTACGATCCCCACCACCCGCACCGCCACCAGCTAGGAGCCTCCTTGTTCACCACCCGCCCGACCCTCCAGGGCACCTTCGGCATGGTGTCCTCCACGCACTACCTCGCCTCCCAGTCCGCCATGGCCGTCCTGGAGGACGGCGGCAACGCGTACGACGCCGCCGTCGCCGCCGGCTTCGTGCTGCACGTCGTCGAGCCGCACCTCAACGGGCCAGCGGGCGAGGTGCCGATCATCCTGGCGCCGACCGGGGGAGAGGTGCGGGTGCTGTGCGGGCAGGGCGGGGCCCCGGCGGGCGCCACCGTCGCGCACTACAAGTCCCTCGGCCTCGACCTCGTCCCCGGCACCGGACCGCTCGCCGCCGCCGTGCCCGGCGCGTTCGACGCCTGGATGCTGCTCCTGAAGGACCACGGCACCAAGACCCTCGCCGACGTCCTCAAGTACGCCATCGGGTACGCCGAGGACGGGCACGCGCCCGTGGAGCGCGTCGGCGAGACCGTCGAGACCGTCCGCGAGCTGTTCGAGACCGAGTGGCCCTCGTCCGCCGAGGTCTACCTCGTCGACGGCAAGTCCCCGAAGCCCGGCGAACTGCTGCGCAACCCGCAGCTCGCCGCCACCTGGAAGCGCCTCATAGCCGAGGCCGAGGAGACCGGCGGCGCCGACCGCGCCGCCCAGATAGAGGCCGCCCGCGCGGTGTGGCGCGAGGGCTTCATCGCCGAGGCCCTGGTCCGCCAGGCGCAGCGCCCCACCAAGGACACCAGCGGCGAGCGCCACGTCGGCACCCTGACGCTCGACGACCTCAAGGGCTGGTCGGCGTCGTACGAGGCCCCGGCGACGTACGACTGGAACGGCTGGACGCTGTGCAAGGCCGGCGGCTGGAGCCAGGGCCCCGCCTTCCTCCAGCAGCTCGCCCTGCTCCCGCCCGAGCTGCCCGCCTACGGGTCCGCCGACTACGTGCACCTGCTCGTCGAGGGCTGCAAGCTCGCCATGGCCGACCGGGAGGCCTGGTACGGCGACGCGGCCGACGTCCCCGTGGAGGCGCTGCTCTCCGACGAGTACAACGCCGCGCGGCGCGCCCTCATCGACCCCGACAAGGCCTCCCACGAGCTGCGCCCCGGCAGCCCGCTCGGCGTCGAGCCGAAGCTCAGCGCGCACGCCCACGCCGTCGCCTCCGGCGAGGAGGGCTTCGACGCCATGGGCGTCGCGGGCGCGGGCGAGCCGACCGTCGCCAAGAGCCCCACGTCCCCGGTGCCCGGCGAGCCCGACGTGCGCGAGGACGGGCTGACCCGCGGTGACACCTGCCACATCGACATCGTCGACCGCTGGGGCAACATGGTCGCCGCCACGCCCTCCGGCGGCTGGCTCCAGTCCAACCCGGTCGTCCCCGAGCTGGGCTTCCCGCTCGGCACCCGGCTCCAGATGACCTGGCTCGACGAGGGCCTGCCGAACTCCCTGACGCCCGGAAAGCGGCCCCGCACCACGCTCACCCCGTCCCTCGCCCTCAAGGACGGCGTCCCGGTGATGGCCTTCGGCACGCCCGGCGGCGACCAGCAGGACCAGTGGCAGGTGCACTTCTTCCTGGCCGTGGCGCTGCGCTCCGCGGTGCGCGGCGGGCTCGACCTCCAGGGCGCCATCGACGCCCCGAACTGGCACAACGACTCGTTCCCCGGTTCCTTCTTCCCGCGCGGCATGCGGCCGGGGTCGGTCACCGTCGAGTCCCGCATGGACGGCGACGTCGTCGCCGAGCTGCGCCGCCGCGGCCACGACGTGACCGTGGGCGATGCATGGTCCGAGGGGCGGCTGTGCGCCGTCGCCCGCGACCCGCGCACCGGCGTCCTGTCGGCGGCGGCGAACCCGCGCGGCATGCAGGGATACGCGGTCGGTCGCTGACCCGTCACGCAGCGTGTGGCCCCCGGAAATCATCCGGGGGCCACCTCCCGTTCACCTGCCATGAGGGCGCTGTCAGTGGAGTGTGTTCTCATGGAGTCATGATCGAAACAAAGACGGAAAGCATCGACGACTTTCCGACCATCGAAGAGTTCCTGAACACGCACATCGACCACCGGCTCACGACCGACGTCGAGAGCATCGTCCGAGCCGCCGCGGCGGCCGAGATCACCCCGCGCTTCCGCCGGCTCGACGCCGACGAGATCGAGGAGAAGAGCGCACCGCACGACCTCGTGACGGTCGCCGACAAGCGCGCTGAGGAACACCTCACGCGCGAGCTCGCCGCCCGCCTGCCCGGCTCCGTCGTGGTCGGCGAGGAGGCCGTCGCCGCCGACCCCCGCACGTACGAGGCGCTCAGGGGCGACGCCCCCGTGTGGATCGTCGACCCCGTCGACGGCACCCGCCAGTTCGTGCACGGCGACCCCGGCTTCTGCACCCTCGTCTCCCTCGCGGTCGACGGCGTGGTGCTCGCCTCCTGGACGTACGCACCCGCGCTCGACGAGATGGCCGTCGCCGTCCGCGGCAGGGGCGCGCGGCTCAACGGCGAGGTGCTGCACGCAGGACCCCCGGCGCCCGGCGCCGACCTGCGGATCGCGACCTCGCACCCCGACTTCACCACCGACGAGCAGAAGAAGGCCCTGCTCGGGCTGTGGACGGACGGCGTCGCGCCGCGCCCGTGCGGCTCGGCGGGCCTGGAGTACCTGGGCATCGCCCGCGGCACCGTCGACGCCATCGCGTTCAGCTGGGAGCTGGCCTGGGACCACGCGGCCGGCATGCTCCTCGTCGAGGAGGCCGGCGGCGCGCACCTCACGCGCGACGGCGAGCCCTTCTCGATCCGCGGCGGGAACGCGCTGCCGTTCACGGCCGCGCGGGACGCCGACACCGCCCGGCGCGTGGCCGGACTGCTCGCGGGCTGACCCGCGGACCGGCGCTGTCGGTGGCCCGGCATATCCTGTGCGGGCAGTGGCCATCGGCTGACAAAGGAGTCCGAAGGTGCCGTCGATGCTCGATGCCGTCGTGGTGGGTGCGGGGCCGAACGGGCTGACCGCGGCCGTTGAACTGGCCAGGCGCGGCTTCTCCGTCGCCGTGTTCGAGGCCGGGGGCACGGTCGGCGGCGGCGCGCGCACCGAGGAGCTGACGCTCCCCGGCTTCCGGCACGACCCGTGCTCGGCCGCCCACCCCCTCGGCATCAACTCCCCGGCCTTCCGCGACCTGCCCCTCGAGCGCTACGGGCTCGACTGGGTGCAGCACGAGCTACCGATGGCGCACCCCTTCCCCGACGGCACGGCGGCGACCCTGTCCCGGTCCGTCGCCGAGACCGCCGCGTCGTTCGGGCCGCGGGACGCGGGCACGTACCGGCGCCTGATCGAGCCGCTGCTGCCGCACTGGGACACCCTCGTGCGGGACTTCATGTCGCTGCCGCTCAGCGCGCTGCCCCGCGACCCGGTCACGCTCGCCCGGTTCGGCCTCGTCGGCCTGCCGCCGTCGACCTGGCTGATGCGCCGCTTCCGCGACGAGAAGGCCCCCGCGCTGCTCTCCGGGCTCGTCGCGCACGTCATCGCGCCGCTGTCCGGCTTCGCCACATCGGCGATCGGCCTGGTCTTCGCGCTGGCCGCGCACGCGCGCGGCTGGCCCGTCGCCCGCGGCGGCTCCCAGGCGATCTCCGACGCGCTCGCCGGATACCTGAAGGACCTCGGCGGCGCGATCCACACCGACTTCGAGGTGAAGCGGCTCGACGACCTGCCGCCCGCCCGTGCCTACATCTTCGACACGTCGCCGACGGCCGTCGCGCGGATCGCGGGCCTCGGCCGCTACTACGACCGCTTCCGGTACGGCGCGAGCGTCTTCAAGGTGGACTACGCGCTCGACGGGCCCGTGCCGTGGACCGCGAAGGAGGCGCGGAGCGCGGGGACGGTGCAGGTCGGCCCGTACCGCTCGGACATCGGCAGGGCGCTGAACGAGGCGTCGCGCGAGGGCCGGGGGCCCGAGGCGCCGTTCCTCATCACGGTGCAGCCGACCGTCGCCGACCCCACGCGCGCCCCCGAGGGCAAGCACACCTTCTGGGCGTACGGGCACGTGCCGAACGGCTGGGACGGCGACCTCACGGACGCCATCGAGCGCCAACTGGAGCGCTTCGCCCCCGGGTTCAGGGACCTCGTCCTCGCGCGCGCCACGGCGGGCCCGCCCGAACTCGCGGTCCGCAACGCCAACTACGTGGGCGGCGACATCGCCTCCGGCGCGGCCAGCGGCCTCCAGCTCCTGCTGCGCCCCAAGCTCTCCCTGTCCCCGTACACCACCCCGCACCCCGCCGTGTACATCTGCTCGTCCGCGACCCCGCCAGGGCCGGGCGTGCACGGCATGTCGGGGCACAACGCCGCGAAGGCGGTGTGGAGGAGGCTGCGCGCGTCATGACCACCCGACCCACCCGACTCGTACTGGTCCAGGGCGACATCACCGAGCAGGACGTGGACGCGGTCGTCAACGCCGCGAACTCCTCGCTGCTCGGCGGCGGGGGAGTGGACGGCGCCATCCACCGGCGCGGCGGCCCCGAGATCCTCGCCGCCTGCCGGGACCTGCGGGCCTCGCACTACGGCAAGGGCCTGCCCACGGGACAGGCCGTCGCGACGACCGCGGGACGCCTCCCGGCGCGCCACGTCATCCACACCGTGGGCCCCCGCTGGTCGACGACCGAGGACCGCTCCGAGCTCCTCGCCTCCTGCTACCGGGAGTCGCTGCGCGTCGCGGCCGAACTGGGCGCGCGCACGGTCGCGTTCCCCGCCATCTCCACGGGGATCTACGGGTGGCCGTTGGAGGACGGGGCGCGGATCGCCGTGGAGACGGTGCGGGCCGCGGCCCCCGCGTCGGTGGAGGAGGTCCGCTTCGTGGTCTTCGACGACCGGGCGCGCGAGGCGTTCGCGCGGTACGTGGACGGCGCTCGGTAGGCGGTACGCCGACGGAACCCGGTAAGGGCACCCGGCGGGACGACCCCGCCGGACCCCGCGAAGATCACCGAAGTGAGAATGACCGGTATGTCGACCACGACCACGCCGCGCCCCGCCGTCCCCGACGACGCGCCCGCGATCGGCCGCCTGCTCGCCCGCGCCTTCGCCGACGACCCGATGATGCGCTTCTTCTTCCCCGAGGGCCCCGCCCAACAGGCCTCCCTCGAGCGGTACTTCACCACCCTCTTCACCCGCCAGTACGTCCGCCACGGCCTGTGCGAGCGCACCGGGTCCGCCGCCGCGTTCTGGGTGCCCGCCGAGGACCAGGGCAAGGCCGTCCCCGACGCCGACACCATCCGCGAACTCCAGGACATCCTCGGCGAGCGCGCCCCGCTCTTCGGGCAGGCCGTCGAGGCCGCCGCCCGCCACACCCCCGCCGAACCGCACTGGTCCCTCGCCCTCATCGGCGCCGACCCCGCGGCCCAGGGCCGCGGCGAGGGCGCGGCGCTGCTGCGCTCCGGACTCGCCAAGGCCGACGCCGCGCGCATGCCCGTCCACCTGGAGTCCTCCAAGAAGGCCAACCTCCCCGTCTACGAGCACTTCGGGTTCACCGTCCGCGAGGAGCTGGGGCTGCCGGGCGGCGGCCCGCTCCTGTGGACGATGTGGCGGCCGGCCGCCGCCTGACCCGGGCTCCGCCGGGGCCGCACGTAGATGTCGGATTCTCGCCAGCCACCCCGCTCACCTTGCAGGATCCTTGACGCATGCACACCGACACGGATCGCTGCGTACGCGCGGTGCAGGCCAAGGACACCCGCTTCGACGGGGTGTTCTTCACGGCCGTCGTCACCACCCGCATCTACTGCCGCCCCGGCTGCCCCGTCGTGCCGCCCAAACCGCGCAACATGCGGTTCTACCCGAGCGCCGCCGCCTGCCAGCAGGCCGGATTCCGGGCCTGCAAACGGTGCCGCCCCGACGCAAGCCCCGGCTCCCCGGAGTGGAACCGGCGCGCCGACCTCACCGCCCGCGCCATGCGCCTCATCGGCGACGGCGTCGTGGACCGCGAGGGCGTCCCCGGACTCGCCCGCCGCCTCGGCTACAGCGCCCGCCAGATCGAACGCCAGCTCCTCGCCGAACTCGGCGCGGGACCGCTCGCCCTGGCCCGCGCCCAGCGCGCCCAGACGGCCCGCCTCCTCGTCGAGACCACCCGACTGCCGCTCTCCGACGTGGCGTTCGCGGCCGGCTTCGCCTCCATCCGCGCGTTCAACGACACCGTGCGCGAGGTCTACGCCCTGTCACCCAGCGAACTCCGCGCCCGCAGGCCGCAGCGCGCCGCGGACCCGGCGCCGGGATCGCTCGCGCTGCGCCTCCCGTTCCGCGCGCCCCTCAACCCCAGCAACCTCTTCGGGCATCTCGCCGCCACCGCCGTGCCCGGCGTCGAGGAGTGGCGCGACGGCGCCTACCGCCGCACCCTCCGGCTGCCGCACGGCCACGGCATCGCGACCCTGACCCCGCCCGCCGCCGGAGCCGCCCACGTCGACTGCCGCCTGGTCCTCGCCGACCAGCGCGACCTCACCGTCGCCATCAGCCGCTGCCGCCGTCTGCTCGACCTCGACGCCGACCCCGTCGCCGTCGACGAGCAGCTGCGCGCCGACCCGCTCCTCGCCCCGCTCGTCGACAAGGCGCCGGGCCGCAGAGTGCCGCGCACCGTCGACGAGGCCGAATTCGCGGTACGGGCCGTGCTCGGGCAGCAGGTGTCCACGGCCGCCGCCCGCACCCACGCCGCCCGCCTCGTCCTCGCCCACGGCGAACCCGTCGAGGACCCCGACGGCGGCCTCACCCACCTCTTCCCTTCCCCGACGGCGCTCGCCGCCCTCGACCCGGAGAGCCTCGCGCTGCCCCGCAGCCGCCGGACGACCCTCACCACACTCGTACGCGAACTGGCCGACGGCGAGCTGACGTTGGGGCCCGAGTCCGACTGGGAGGAGGCCCGCGTCCGGCTCGCCGCACTGCCCGGATTCGGCCCCTGGACCGTCGAGGCCATCGCCATGCGCGCTCTCGGCGATCCGGACGCCTTCCTCCCCACCGACCTCGGCATGCGCCGCGCCGCCCAGGAGCTCGGCCTGCCCCACACCCCCGCGGCGCTCACCGCGAGGGCCGCGGCCTGGCGCCCCTGGCGCGCGTACGCGACCCAGTACCTGTGGGCGACCGACAGCCACCCCATCAACGTCCTGCCCGAGTAAGGGAGATGCACGCGATGCACACGCAACGGCACCACACCGTCCTCGACAGCCCCTACGGCCCGCTCACCCTCGTGGCCACCGACGGCACGCTGTCCGGCCTCTACATGACCGAGCAGCGGCACCGCCCGCCGCAGGACACCTTCGGCGCCCGCGACGACCGGCCCTTCGGCGAGGTCGTCGACCAGCTGAACGCCTACTTCCAGGGCGAGTTGACGGAGTTCACCGTGGAGCTGAACCTGCACGGCACGCCGTTCCAGCGCGCCGTCTGGGCGCAGCTGCAGCGCATCCCGTACGGCGAGACCCGCACGTACGGGGAGCTGGCCGACGCCCTCGGCAAGCCCAACGCCTCCCGCGCCGTGGGCCTCGCCAACGGCAAGAACCCCGTCGGCGTCATCGTCCCCTGCCACCGCGTCATCGGCGCGAACGGCGACCTCACCGGCTACGGCGGCGGCCTCGACCGCAAGCGCCGCCTCCTCACCTTCGAGCGCTCCCACGCGGTCGAGTCGGTCTAACCCTCGTAGATCCCGTACGAGGGCAGCCCCGCCGTGTCGAAGACGTGCACGGACAGGCCGGCCTTCGTGGTGTGCTGGCTGACGGGCCGCAGGCCCGCCGGCGTGCTGCCCTCGGGGAACAGCCGGCGGCCACGGCCCACCACGACGGGGGCGATCGCCAGGCGCAGCTGGTCGACGAGGCCCGCCGCGAGCAGCGACTGGGCGAGCCGGGCGCTGCCGTGGATCTGGAGCTCGCGGCCCGGCTGCCGCTTCAGGGCGTCGACCTCGGCGACGATGTTCCCGGCCAGGATCGTCGTCGGATCCCAGTGGGCCTCGGTGAGGCTCTGCGTGGCGACGTACTTCGGCAGGCCGTTCATGATCGCGCCGTTCGGGTGATCCGTCATCGCCGGCCAGTCCCGCGCGAAGTTCTCGTAGGTGCGGCGGCCGAGCAGCAGCCCGTCCGCCTGGGCCAGCCAGCCGTCGACGATCTCCATGAACTCCTCGTCGACGAACGGCACGAACCAGCCGCCGCGCGTGAACCCGTCGCTGGTGTCCTCGTCCGGGGCCCCGGGCCCCTGCGAGACACCGTCCAGCGTCAGGAACTCCTGCACCACCAGCTTCATCGGGCACCGCCTCCGTCGTGGGTCGCTGGCCACAGCCTGCCGGAAGGACTACGCGGGGGCGAGTTCCCCGAGCAGGCGTGGCACGGCCGTGCCGATGGGCTCGCGGACGACCTCGTCGGCCACGTCGTCGTACGGGGTCGGCTCGGCGTTCACCACCACCAGACGGGCGCCGTGCTCGGCGGCGAGGCCCGCGAGGCCGGCCGCGGGGTGCACCTGGAGGGAGGAGCCGATCGCGAAGAACACGTCGCAGGCCTTGGTGATCTCGACGGCCTCGCCGAGGACGAGCGGGTCGAGCCGCTCGCCGAACATGACCGTCGTCGACTTGAGGATGCCGCCGCACACCAGGCACAGCGGATCGTCCTCGCCCGCGTCGAGCCGCGCCAGCGCCTCCGCCATCGGCCCCCGGGCGTCGCACTGCGTGCACATGAACTGCCGGGCGGAGCCGTGCAGTTCGAGCACCTTGCGGGCGGGGGTGCCGGCGAGCTGGTGCAGTCCGTCGACGTTCTGCGTGACGACCCGGGTGGGCACGCCGGCCGCGTCGAGGTCGGCGATCGCGCGGTGCGCGGCGTTCGGCTCCGCGGTCAGCGTGACCGCCCGACGCCGCACCTGCCAGGCGCGGCGCCGGATCTCCGGGTCGTTCATGTAGTACTCGTACGTGACGAGCTTCTCGGCGTCGGGATCCTTCGTCCACACGCCGTCCGGGCCGCGGTAGTCCGGGATCCCGGAGTCGGTGCTGATGCCGGCGCCGGTGAGGATCGCAACCAAGGTCATGCCACCGAGCGTAGGACAGCCCGGCGGCACGACCCCAGGGGCGGTCAGTCCTTCGCCTCCGCGTGCACCGGCTTCGGGATCAGCAGCGAGGCGAACAGGGCCGCCACGATGAGCACGAGGCCCGCCACGACACCGGCGCTGTAGCCGCCGACGGAGCTGCCGCCGGACGGCGCGACCGCGTCCGTCGCCGCGTACAGGACCACGAAGCTGAGGCCCGCGCCCAGGTTGAAGCAGCCCGCGTTGAGGCCGGGAAGGAAGCCGGGGTTCTCGGGCGGCGAGAGCACGATCCCGAGACCGTTCAGCATGATGTTGGCCATGCCCGCGTAGGTGACACCCAGCAGGATCGACACCGTGAGCAGCAGGCCCGCCGAGTCCGTCTGGAGGGTCAGCAGCGCGAGCACGGTGGCGACCGCCGTGGCGATCAGGCCGGTGCGCAGGACGCGGCCGTAGCCGAACGTCGCCGCGAGCCGCCCGGAGATCGGGCCCATGGCGAGGCCCGCGAGGGCGTACGGCGTGAGCGTCCACCAGGTCGCGCCCTCGGCGCCGAGGCCGAGGCCGACCGAGGTGTCCTGCGCGAAGCCCGGCAGCAGCCCGTTCATGATCGCGAAGACGCCGGTCATGGTGAGCATCGTCGACAGCAGCAGTGACCACGTGGCGCGCCGCTTGAGCAGACGCGTGGTGACCAGCGGGTGCGCGGAGCGGTTCTCCATCCGCCAGAACGCCCAGAACGCGAGGGCGGCCACGACGAGCAGGCCGATCGCGAGCGGCCAGTTCGCGGCGGCCAGCTTGCCCGCCTCGTTGAACGCGATGAGCAGCGCGCCCACGGAGACGACCAGGAGCAGCACGCCCGGCCAGTCCATCGGCGGCCGCTCGGCGGCGCGGGACTCCGGTGCGAAGGCGCGCACGAGCACGGCCGAGAGCACCGCGAAGGCGGTCATGACCCAGAAGATCGACGCGTAGCCGTAGTGCTCGGCGAGCGAACCGCCCGCGAAGGAGTCGACGCCCGCGATGCCGCCGTTGACGGCCGTGACGACGCCCATGAGGGTGCCGTACCGCTTCGGGTCGGGGACCTCGACGCGCAGCATGATCAGCGCGAGCGGGATCGTGGGGCCCGACGCGCCCTGGATGACACGGCCCACGGCGAGCATTCCGACGGACGTCGCGAGCGCGGAGAGCACGCAGCCGACGGCCATCAGGACCATCATCCCGGTGAGCACCTTGCGGCGGCCGATCAGATCGCCGAGGCGGGGCAGGAACAGCGAGAACAGCGCGGCGGCCGTGAAGAACGCGGTCTGCGTGACGCCGATCGCGGACGCGGTGGTGTCCAGCTCGTCCGCCATCGTGGCGAGCGCAGGGCTGAGCATCGACGCGTTGAGCTGGAAGGCGAAGCTGGCCGCGAGCAGCGCGACCATGAGGGCGCCGATCCGCACCGGGCGGCGCGCGTCGGGGCCGCCGGCCGAGGCGTGGGGGGAGGCGGCGACGTTCATGCGGTGGGCTCTCCGGTGACGGTCTCCTCGGCGACGGCCTCGGTGTCGGGCGCGGCGCCCACGGGCTCGCCGATCCGTTCCAGGGCGTCGACCACGAGATTCCAGAACCGCTCGTGGTCCAGGTCGACGGCGACCTGCGTGTGGCAGTCGTCGGGCGCGGGCGCGCGCAGGTCGGTGACGGTCATGCCGAGCGTGAGGGCGCCGCGCAGCTCGATGTCGACGGGCGCCTTGCGCACGGTCATGACGCTCGGGTCGATGACGTACGCGACGGCGCACGGGTCGTGCACGGGCGGGTGCTCGAAGCCCTGGTTCTCGCGGTACGCCTCGCGGAAGAACTCGAGCAGCTCGAGGACGAACCGCGCCGGCTTCGTGCCGACCGCCTTGATCTTCTCCTCGACGGCCGGGGTGGCGAGTGCCTGGTGGGTGAGGTCGAGGCCGACCATGGTCACCGGCCACGGCTCGTTGAAGACGATGTGCGCGGCCTCGGGGTCGATCACGATGTTGAACTCGGCGACCGGGCTCCAGTTGCCCTCGTGGAAGCCGCCGCCCATCAGGACGACCTCGCGGACCCGCTCGACGATGCGCGGCTCCTTGCGGGCGGCCAGCGCGATGTTCGTGAGACCCGCGGTCGGCACGATGGTGATCTCACCGGGCTCGTGCGCCATGACCGTGTCGATGATCAGGTCCACCGCGTGCCGCTCGTCGAGCGCGAAGGCGGCGTCCTGGAGCGCGGGCCCGTCGAGGCCCGAGTCGCCGTGGATGTCGGCGGCGGTCTCGATCGTACGGATCAGGGGCCGCGGGCATCCGGCGGCGAACGGCACCCCGGTGATCCCGGCGATGGCGGCGACGGACAGCGCGTTCC
This sequence comes from Streptomyces sp. SDT5-1, assembly GCF_052245995.1. NCBI lineage: Bacteria > Bacillati > Actinomycetota > Actinomycetes > Kitasatosporales > Streptomycetaceae > Streptomyces > Streptomyces sp. SDT5-1. The sequence goes on from NZ_CM125963.1 coordinate 6,608,241, forward strand.
GCGTCACCTTCTCCAGGGTCTGGTTGCCGACGACCGTGGTGACGGCGACCAGCTCCACGTCGGGATTGCCGTGCGCGAGCAGCATCGCGACCGCGTCGTCATGACCGGGATCGCAGTCGAGGATGATCTTCCTGGCCAACGGTTCGAGCCCCTTTGCTCCGGTTGGTAAAAACTGTCCACGGAAACATTCCCCGCCGCCACAGGAGATGTCAACGCGCGTAGATGTTGGGCTGGATCACACGAATGCGCTGATAGGGACCCCGGGGGAGGGGCGACGGGACTCAGGCTCGGGTCAACGCGACGGTGCGCCCGGCGAGTTCGTCGATGGGGGTGCCGTCGAAGCCGAAGACGGCGCTGCGCACCCGGTTCTCCAGCGGCTCCGTCCACTGCGGCGGGATCGCCGCGGCGCCGCACAGCACACCGGCGAACGAACCGGCCGTCGCGCCGTTCGAGTCCGTGTCCAGGCCGCCGCGGACCGTGAGCGTCACGGTGCGGGTGAAGTCCCCGTCGCCGTACAGCAGCCCCGCCGTGATCACCGCGGCGTTCGGGACCGTGTGGATCCAGCCGAGGCCCGCCGTCTCGTCGGCGACCGTCGCGAGGGTCTCCTCCCAGCTCAGCCGCGAATCGTGCAGGGAGGCCGTGCGGCGTACGACGCGGGCCAGGCGGCTGCTCGCCGGGATCACGGAGAGCGCGGCGTCGAGGGCGGCGCGCGGGCTGTCCGCGGCGAAGGCGGCGGAGATCAGGGCGGCGGCCCACATCGCCCCGTACACGCCGTTCCCTGTGTGCGAGAGGACGGCGTCGCGGCGGGCCAGGGACGCGGCGCGGCGCGGGGCGCCCGGATTGGTCCAGCCGAAGACGTCGGCGCGGATCAGCGCGCCGATCCACTCCTGGTGCGGATTGTCGTACGTCGCCGTGAGCGGCGGCTTCAGTCCGTTCGCCAGATTCCGGTACGCGGCCCGCTCCGCGGTGAACGTCTGGAGATACGGCAGCCGCAGCAGCCACAGCTCGCCGACCTGCTCCGTGCTGAACGCGAACCCGTGGGTCTCCAGCAGATGCAGCCCCAGCACCGCGTAGTCCACGTCGTCGTCGCGGCAGCTGCCGTGGATCCGGCCGCGCACGCACTGGCGCCACTCCGGGCGCAGCGCGAGCGCCACGTCGTCCGACGGCGGCTCCGGCAGATAGTCGGTCAGCGGCAGCGCCTCGGCCTGCCGCAGATAGCGGTCGATGCGCTCGCGCGTCCACACCTCGCCCTGCTCGACGGGCTTGCCCAGCATGTTCCCCGCGATCCGGCCCAGCCAGCCGCCGAGCACGCGGTCGGTGAGGTCGCGGGGTGCGGGGCTCGAAGGCGTCATGCCTCCGGTGTACCCGCTTTTGAAGATCAACGGTCGTCCTGGTTTGCGGTCCGTTGTGGGGATATTTCGCCGGCGATCGCCGTCCCGCAGGCCGGACGACCATGGGCAGGGGCCCCCTCCTGCGGTTAAGGTCGCAGCGGCGCGACTGCCTTGCGTGAGCAAGGCGCAACAGCAAGGGGAGAGCAAGGTGGCGGACGCTGCACAGGCCGCGCGGCACGTGTTGATCGCGGCGGACAAGTTCAAGGGCTCGCTCACCGCGGTGCAGGTCGCACAGCGTGTGACGGCGGGCCTGCACCGGGTCGCGCCCGAGGTCACGGTCGAGTCCGTGCCCGTCGCGGACGGCGGCGACGGGACGGTGGCGGCGGCGGTCGCCGCCGGGTTCGAGCGCCGCGAGGTGCCGGTGACCGGGCCGGTCGGGGAGCCGGTGGTCGCCGCGTACGCGCTGCGCGAGGGGACGGCCGTCGTCGAGATGGCGGAGGCGTCCGGGCTCCAGCTGCTGCCGGAGGGCGAGTTCGCGCCGCTCACGGCGACGACGTACGGGTCCGGAGAGGTGATCACCGCGGCGCTCGACGCCGGGGCGCGCACGATCGTGTTCGGCGTCGGCGGCAGCGCCACGACGGACGGCGGGGCGGGCATGCTGTCCGCGCTCGGCGCGAGGTTCCTCGACGCGGACGGGGCCCCGGTCGGGCCCGGCGGCGGCGCGCTCGCGAACCTGGCGTCGGCCGATCTGTCCGGCCTCGACGCGCGGCTCGCCGACGTCGAGTTCGTCCTCGCCAGCGACGTCGACAATCCGCTGACCGGGCCGAAGGGTGCGCCCGCGATCTACGGTCCGCAGAAGGGCGCCACGCCCGAGGACGTCGCCGAACTCGACGACGCGCTCGGGCACTTCGCGAAGGTGCTGTCCGAGTCGGTCGGGCCGAAGGCGCTCGAGTACGCGGAGTCGCCGGGGGCGGGTGCCGCGGGCGGTATCGGGTACGGGGCGCTGGTCGGGCTCGGCGCGAGCTTCCGGCCCGGGATCGAGGTCATGCTCGACGTACTGGGCTTCGCGCCCGCGCTCGCCCGGGCCGAACTGGTCATCACGGGTGAGGGTTCGCTCGACGAGCAGACGCTGCACGGCAAGGCGCCGGCGGGGGTCGCGGCGGCGGCGCGCAAGGCGGGCATCGAGGTGGTCGCGGTGTGCGGTCGGCTCGCGCTTGCGCCGGAGGTCCTCGGCCGGGCCGGCATCCGTCGGGCGTACGCCCTCACGGACGTGGAACCGGATGTCTCCCGCTGCATCGCGGAGGCGGGGCCCATCCTGGAGGACGTCGCGGAGCGCATCGGGTCGGACTTCCTCCGGTAGGGGGCGGGTTCCGGTGGCCGGGGGGCCGGGTTACGCCCCGAGCAACGGTGCCCCGTACCGGGGCGCCGGGCCCGCGCCGTCGCCTGCCGCGCCGAGCCCTTCGGCTTCGCCGTGCCCGGTCATCTCCCGCCCTCCCGCCCCCTCCGGGGGCTCGGCCCCCGTGGGTGGTGCTCACGGGTGACGCCCGTGGTTGTGGTGCGCGGCGCCGGGGCTCCGAGTTACGCCCTGAGCAACGGCGCCCGCCGCGCCGGGACGTCGGACCCGCGCTGACGCCCGCCGCGCCCCGCCCCCGCGCGAAAAATGGCTGAGCGTCGGGAGCGCGCGAGTGTAGCGTCGCCCGCATGCCAGAACTGGTTTCGCCCACCGCTCGGCTTCACGCCTCATGGATCGCGGCGCGTGACGAGTGGTCGTCGGGCGGGTACCAACCGGGCACCGGCTTGCGTCTCGTGCCGGGGGCCGACCTCGACGACCCCGTCGTCTTCGCGGCGTGGGTGGAGCGGTTGAAGCAGCAGGCGGATGAGTCGACCGACTTGAAGGACGGGTGGGTTCACGCCACCCAGTGGTGGATCGTCGAGGGTGACACGTACCTGGGAGCCATCGATCTGCGGCACCGTCTCAACGCGTACCTGCTGCAGTGCGGCGGGCACATCGGCTACAGCGTCCGGCCCTCCGCCCGAAGGCGCGGCCTGGCCACGTGGGCTCTCGGGGCCGTACTTCCCGAAGCCCGTGCGCTCGGTCTTGACCGTGTCCTCATCACCTGCGACGAGGACAACGTCGCCTCGGCGCGCATCATCGAGCGCAATGGCGGCGTGCTGGAGGACGTCCGCGACACCGACGAGGGCGTCAAGCGCCGGTACTGGATCACGCTGTAGGCAGCCGGTGCAGAGCTCAGGGCGACGACGGCGACGTCAGCGACGTCAGCGCGTCGGCCATCGCCGCGTCGAACTCCTCCGGCCTCAGCGGCAGTCGGGACTTGACGTCGCGGCTCCACTGGTCCGCGAGGACCTCCGCGTCGCCCGTCTCGACGCCGTCGAGCGCCGCGTCGGCCAGGTCCGACGGCGAGATCTTGGCCACGGGCCAGCCCGCCGCCATGTCGGTGTCGGCCAGGCCGAGGTGAACCGCCGTCACGAGTGTTCCCTGATCGGCGAGTTCGAGGCGGACGCCGTTGGTCATGGCCCAGGCGGCGGCCTTGGTCAGGTGGTAGGCGTTGGCGCCCTTGCCGGCGAACCACGACATGGCGGAGAGGATGTTGACGACCGCACCCCCGCCGTTCCCTGCCAGTGCCGGCGCGAACGCGCGGATCATTCCCAGGTGGCCGAACATGTTGGTCTCCAGCTCCCGCCGCACCGCGTCGAGCGAACCCGTCAGCAGGTCGGTACCCGTGCTGATTCCCGCGTTGTTGATGAGTAGAGAGACGTCGGGGGCGGCCTTGGCGGCGGCCTGCACCGACGCGGGATCGGTGATGTCGAGCGGCAGCACCTCGGCCCCGGGCAGGTCCACGGTCTCCGGGCGGCGGGCCGTCGCGTAGACCGTGCGGGCGCCCCGTTCGAGCAGGCGCTGGGCGAAGGCGCGGCCCAGGCCGCGGTTGGCTCCGGTGACCAGAGCGACTGCGTTGTTGATGTCCATGCCCGGTACGCTAAAACCTGACGTTGACGTCAGAGGCAAGCGTCAGCCGAAGCGCCAACCATGAAGACTTCGAAGGAGGCGCCATGACCGTCGGGCAGGCCGCAGGTGAGCGGCTCATGCGCATCGGTGAGGTGGCGCGCGGCGCCGGCGTCTCCGTGCGGGCCGTGCGCTACTACGAGGAGCAGGGGCTGCTCGTCGCGGAGCGCAGCCCGTCGGGCCAGCGCCTCTACCGGCAGGACGCCGTCCCCAGGGTCCGGTTCTTCCAGCAGATGTACGCCGCCGGGCTGACCAGCCGAAGGATCACGGAACTCCTGCCGTGCTGGGACTCCGGACACACCGACGCCGAGCAGCGCGCCATGCTGCGCGCCGAGCGCGACCGCATCCAGGCCAAGGTCGACGACCTCCAGGGCGCCCTCGCCCGCCTCGACGAGGTCATCGCCATCACCGACGCGCACCCGTGAGAGCGATCGCCTTCAGCGGCCCCATCGGCATCGTCAACCCCCGTCAGGAGCAGGTGACTTGAAGCGGTACGTGCGAAGCGTCGACGACGTGATGGACATGCTCGACCGGCTCTTCGTGAGTACTGGCGGGGGCGACTGGTGGGATCGGTTCTACGCCGATCGGGAGCGCGACGTGCCGTTCTTCGTGGAGAAGGCCGACGAGAACCTCGTCGCCCGGCTCGACGACGGCACACTCGCCCCACCGGGTCGCGCCCTCGACCTCGGATGCGGGCCGGGGCGCAACGCCGTTCACCTCGCCGCCCGCGGATTCGACGTCGACGCCGTCGACCTGTCCGCCACCGCCGTGGCCTGGGGGCGGGAACGGGCCGTCGCGGCCGGTGTGGAGGCGCGTGTGCGGTTCCATCACGCGGACCTCTTCGACTGCCCGCAGCTCACCCACCGTACGTACGACGTGGTGTACGACTCCGGGTGTCTGCACCACCTCCCACCCCACCGCCGCGTCACCTACCTCGAACTCCTCGACCGCGTCCTCGCCCCCGGCGGACACTTCGGCCTCGTCTGCTTCGCCGCCGGTGCGGAGGTGGGGTCCGAGGTCGACGATCACGCGCTCTATCGGGAGCGCGGACTCGGTGGCGGGCTCGCCTTCTCACCCGACGAACTGCGTCATCTGTTCCGGGAGTTCGAGGACGTCGAGATGCGGGGCATGGTCGCGCAGGGCCAGGACGCGGCCACGTACGGCGTTCCCTATCTCCTCACCGCGCTCTTCCGGCGCCCGGTCGGCGACGACGGCGCCTCATCCCGATGACGACGGCGCCTCATCCCGATGACAAAGGTGACAAGCGGTACGCGTCCAGCGCCAGCGTCATCTCCATCAGGTCCCGGGGGCGTGACAGCGAGCGCGACGTCAGCTGTTCGAGGCGGCGGAGGCGGTTGAAGACCGTGTTGCGGTGGCAGTACAGGCGGCCCGCCGCACGGCCCGCCGAGCCCTCGCACGCCAGCCACGCGTCCAGCGTCTCGAGCAGGACCGCCCGGTCGGCCGGTTCGAGGGAGAGGAGTTCGCCGAAGACGCCGGAGACCAGGCGCTGCGCCAGGTCGGGCTGGCTCACCACCAGCGCCGTCGGCATCCGCTCGTCCAGGCGTACGACGCCGGTGGTGTCCGGAGGACAGGTGCGCAGGGCGAGTTCGGCGAGGCGGCGGGCGTGGCCCAGTTCGGCGAGACCCTTGACGACCGGGCTCACCCCGCCGGGGCCAGGGCACCGGCCGTCGAGCAGCACCGAAAGCTCGTCCAACGCGCTCCCCGGGCCGAGCGCCACCACCCCCACCTCGCAGTCGGCCCGCATCCGCCACACGAACCGGAACCCCGGGTCCTGGAGCCGCCGGTGGAACGCCTCCCGGCCGCCCTGCCGTTCCACCCGCAGCACGACGACCGCGTACGGGCCGTGCTCCGGAAGGTCGAGGCCCGCCGCCGCACGCGCCGCGAGGCCCGGTGCGGGGCGGCCGTCGAGAAGCGCGTCGAGCAGCGCCTGCGTCTGCTCGTCGGTGCGGCGGCGCAGCTCCAACTCCGTCGCCCGGTACGCCTCCGACGCCGCCTCCGCCTGTGCGTCGACCGCCGCCCACACCATCGTCGCCGAACGCATCAGCGCCTTCAGACGGGCCGGTTCGCCGCCCGCGCTCTCCATCAGGGCGTCCCAGACGAGATAGCCGGCGTTGCGGTACGCGTGCACGAGCAGGTCGAGCGGGAGGCCCTGCCCTGCCCGGCGGCGGCCCGACTCCTCCGCGTACTCCAGATCCCTGCGCGGCGAGTCGCGGGGCGCCGAGATCGTCTCGATGCCGATCCGCATCGCCTCCTCGGCCTCCCGCCACTGCGCGTCGTACGGCAGCACGCGCGCGTAGACGTCCGAGTACGCGAAGAGCTGCCGCAGGTGCTCGTCGACCAGCTCCGGCACCCGTTCGAGCAGCGCGCCGCACGCCTCCTTCACCAGTTTCCAGTCCTGACCCGTGCGGTGCTTGCGCGCGCCCATCGCCCCTCCCCAAGCAGTCCAGCGAGTCCAGCGAGTCGTAAAGCGACGGCAAAGGGCTCGGCCGCTTGTGCGGAGGATGCCACCCGCTCCGCGTCCCCGGCAGGCCCCTGACACGCGGTCTTGTGCGCGGGCACAACGCGGGCGGGCGGGCGCTGGGCCCGCGCAGCGATTCCCGGGCCGCCCGTGGACGGGCCGTCCGCGCGGTGCTGTCGTGAGCGCCACCGGTCCAGGGCCACCGGGCCAGGGGAGGGACGTACGCAGTGACCTACGCGAAAACCGATGCAGTGACCGATACGGCGGCGGAAAGCGGCCTGAACGTCGACGACATGTCTGTCGGCTACGGGCCCGTCCGCGCCCTGCGCCACGTCTCGCTGGAGGTGCCGGCACGCTCGGTCGTCGCCGTGCTCGGCGGCAACGGAGCGGGCAAGTCGACCCTGCTGCGCGCCGTCTCGCGCACCCTCGGCTTCCACGGCGGCGCCGTGACCTCCGGCGCCGTGCGCTTCGGCGGGCGCCGGATCAGCGGGCTCTCCGCCGACCGGGTGGTGGCCGCCGGAGTGTGCCAAGTGCCCGAAGGGCGGCGGGTGTTCGCGCGGATGACCGTCGCGGACAATCTGCGGGCCGGGGCGCTCGGCTCGCACGGTTCGCGCGCCGACAAGGCCAGGGCGCTGCGCCGCGTGCACGAACTGTTCCCCGTGCTCGCCGACCGGGCCCAGCAGCGCGCCGGGCTGCTGTCGGGCGGCGAGCAGCAGATGCTCGCCGTGGGCCGCGCCCTGATGGCCGCGCCGAAGCTGCTGCTCCTCGACGAACCGTCCCTGGGGCTCGCGCCGTTGATGGCGGCGCGCATCGCGGACACCATCCGCGAGATCAACGCGCAGGGTGTCTCCGTCCTCCTCGTCGAGCAGAACGCGGCGCTCGCGCTGCGCCTCGCCTCGCACGCGTACGTCCTGGAGGTCGGCGAGATCACCCTCCACGGACCGGCCGACGAACTCGCCGGGTCCGACGAGGTGCGCCGCCGCTACCTGGGCGTCGTCGACGAGACGGCCGCCGCGGACGCCTCCGGCGGCGCCGCGCACGCGCCGACGCTGAGCCGCTGGGGAGGCACCCGATGACCGGGGCACAGGCCGTGACCGCGGACGTGCCGCCGCTGTACGTACGGGACCTGACCGTGCGGTTCGCCGGGCTCACCGCCCTCGACGCGGTCGGCCTCACCGTCGAACCGGGCACCGTGCACGCCGTCATCGGCCCGAACGGCGCGGGCAAGTCCACCACCTTCAACGTGCTGTCCGGCGTGTACCGGGCGACCTCCGGCACCGTCCACCTCGGCGACCGCGAGCTCACCGGCCTCCCGCCGCACCGCATCGCCGAACTCGGCGTCGCCCGCACCTTTCAGAACCTGGCCCTGCCGCCGACCGCCACCGTCGCCGACAGCCTGCTCCTCGGCCGGCACCGCCTCACCCGCGCGGGCTTCGTCGCGGCAGGACTGCGGCTGCCGTCCGCGCTGCGCGAGGAACGCGCCCACCGCGAACGGGTACGGGAGATCGCCGATTTCGTCGGCATCGGCGACCAACTCGCCGCGCCCACAGGCTCGTTGCCGTACGGGGCGCAGAAGCTCGCCGAACTCGCCCGCGCCCTGTGCATGGAGCCCAAGGTGCTGCTCCTCGACGAGCCGGTCGCCGGGATGACCGCCGACGAACGCCGCCGCACCGCCGCCGTCATCGCCGGCGTCCGCGACAGCCTCGGCATCTCCATCGTCCTCGTCGAGCACGACATGGGCGTCGTCATGCGGCTCGCCGACGAGGTGACCGTCCTCGACTTCGGCCGCCGCATCGCGGGCGGCGCCCCCGACCGCGTACAGAACGACCCGGCGGTGGTCCAGGCGTACCTGGGCGCCCCCGAAGCCCCCGACGAACCGCAGGACCACGCCGGAGAGGCCTCCGCATGACCACGTTCCTCGAACTCCTCATCAACGGCGTCTCCATGGGCTCCGTCTACGCCCTGATCGCGCTCGGCTTCGTCGTCATCTTCCGGGCCACCGAGGTCGTCAACTTCGCCCACGCGTCGCTGCTGCTCGCCGGCGGCTACGTCACCGCGTCGCTCCACGACGACATCGGGTTCTGGCCCGCGCTCGGCGTCGGCATCGCGGCGGCCGCCGTCGTCGGCGCGGCCGTCGAGTTCTTCGTCATGCGGCGCTACCGGGGGCGCGACCACAGCGTCCTCGCCATCGTCACCATCGGCGTCGACATCCTCCTGACCACCGAACTCACCCGGCGCCTCGGCACGGACGTGCTCGCCATGGGCGACCCGTGGGGCGACGCCGTGCTCACCGTCGGCGGGGTGTCGATCGCGCACACCCGGATCGCCGCGCTCGCCGCCGCCGCGCTGCTCATCACGGCCTTCCTGCTCACGTTCCGCTACACGTCCTGGGGCGTCGCCATGCGCGCCGCCGCAGAGAGCGGCGAGACGGCAGCGCTGATGGGCGTACGGCTCGGAAGGGTGTCGCTCGGGGCGTGGGCCGTGGCGGGCGGCCTCGCCGCCGTCGCCGCCCTGTTCCTCACCGTGTTCCCTACGCCGGGGCTCGAACGGGCCACGTCGCTCGCCGCGCTGAAGGCGTTCCCCGCGGCGATCCTCGGCGGCCTCGACTCCACCACCGGCGCCCTCGTCGGCGGACTGATCGTCGGCGTCACCGAGTCCCTCGCCGCCGGCTACCAGAGCGAACTCGCCTTCATGGGCCGCGGGCTCGGCGACCTCGCGCCCTATCTCGTCATGACCGTCATCCTGCTGCTGCGGCCCTCCGGGCTCTTCGGGACGAAGGAGCTCGCCCGTGTCTGACGCCCTCGCCTCCGAGGCCCGCCCCACCAAGTCCCGTCCGGCGTACGGGAGTTCCCTCCGGGCGCTGCTCGGCCGCCGCCGTACGTACGTCGTCGCGGCCTGCGCGGTGCTGCTGCTCGCCCTGCCGTTCTACCTGGACCGCTTCTGGCTCCAGGCCGGTCTCTTCGCGATGGCCGCCGCCGTCGGCGCCATCGGCCTCAACCTGCTGACCGGCGCCACCGGACAGCTGTCCATGGGGCACGCCTTCTTCCTCGCGGTCGGCGCGTACGGGTACTGCGTGTTCGCCGGGGAGCGCGGGCAGCCGCTCGACGGTCTGGGGCTTCCGGCGTGGCTCGCCGCCGTGCTGGCGGTGCTCCTCGCGGGTCTCGCGGGCGGCCTCTTCAGCCCCATCGCGGGCCGGCTCAAGGGCGCGTACCTCGGCATCGCGACCCTCGCGCTCATCTTCATCGGGCAGCACGTCCTCTTCAACGCGGAGGAGCTGACCGGCGGAGCCAACGGGCGCGACGTGCCCGCCATGAGCTTGTTCGGCCTCACCTTCGACGACAGCGAACTCACCGTCGCGGGCGTCCCGTTCGGCGCGTCCGAGAAGCTCTGGTACCTGGGACTGCTGCTCACCCTCGGCTGCGGCCTCTTCGCCCGCGGCGTGCTGCGCGGACGGCCGGGGCGCGCCCTCAACGCGATCCGCGACCACCGGATCGCCGCAGGCGTGCTCGGCGTGCCCGTGGCCCGCTACCGGGGCGCCGTGTTCGTCCTCTCGTCGATGTACGCGGGGCTCGCCGGTGTGCTGCTCGCCCTCGTCTTCCAGCGCACCGTGCCCGACTACTTCGGCATGGTGCTCTCCCTGGAGTACCTCGCCATGATCGTCATCGGCGGCCTCGGCTCGGTCGCGGGCGCCGTCGTCGGCGCGGCCTTCGTCTCGCTGCTGCCGCAACTGCTCACCCGGTACAGCGACGCCCTGCCGCTGGTCTCCGACCCCGGCACCGGCGGCGTCGCCCCGGGCGAGGCGTCCCGCTATCTGTACGGCGCCGCCGTCGTGGCGGTCGTCCTTTTCCTACCCGGCGGCATCGTGCGGCTGACCGCCTCGCGCGCCAGGAAACACCCTCAGGAGGACACCCGATGAACCCAAGGAACCGCCGCACCCGCATGCTCACGGCCACCGCCGTGGCCACACTGCTCGCCCTGACCGCCGCGTGCAGCTCGAAGGCGAAGGACGAAGGGGACGGCGACAAGCAGAGCGCGGGCGGCGTCAAGACCGGCAAGGGCGTCACAGGCAAGACCATCGACCTCGGCGTCCTCACCGACATGACCGGCGTCTACGCCACCCTCGGCAAGTCCGTCACGCAGGCGCAGCAGCTGTACGTGAAGCAGTTCAACGCGGCAGGCGGCGCCTGCGGCTACAAGGCCAAGCTCACCGTCCGCGACCACGGCTACGACCCGCAGAAGGCCGTCGCCGCGTACACCGAACTGGCGCCCGACGTGCTCGGCTTCCCGCAGTTCCTCGGCTCGCCGTTCGTCGCGGCCGTCAAGCAGCGCATCGACGGCCAGGACAAGGCGCTCGTGCTGCCGCAGGCCTGGTCGGCGCATCTGCTCGGCAGCAAGTACGTGCGGGTCATCGGCTCCACGTACGACATCGAGACGATCAACGCGATCGACTTCCTGATGAAGGAGAAGGGCCTCAAGAAGGGCGACAAGCTCGGCCACGTCTACTTCGAGGGCGACTACGGCGAGAACGCGCTCCAGGGCTCGCAGTACATGGCCAAGGAGGCGGGCCTGACCGTCGTCGAGCAGAAGATCAAGCCGACCGACAACGACATGACCGCACAGGTCGCCGCCCTCAAGAAGGCCGGCGTCAAGGGCGTCGTCATCAGCGCGGGACCGCGCCAGGCCGCGTCCCTCGTCGGCGTGGCGGCCGCGGCGAAGCTGAACGCGCCGATCATCGGCAACAACTCGGCCTTCTCGCCGCAGCTCCTCGGCACCCAGGCGGCCCCCGCCCTCCTCAAGAACTACTGGGTGGCCTCGCCCTCGCTGCCCATCGGCGCGGACACCCCGGAGGCGAAGAAGCTGGTCGCCGACTACAAGAAGGCGTACCCGAAGGACTCCCTCGACAACGGCGTCGTCGCCGGCTGGACCGCGATGTCCGTGTTCGGCGAGGCCCTGAAGAAGGCGTGCGAGAACAAGGACCTCACCCGCGAGGGCGTCGACAAGGCGCTGCTGTCCCTCAACGCCTACGAGAACGGCTTCGGTGTCACGCAGGACTTCTCCGACCCCGCGGCCCCGTCCTCGCACGGCTCCGCGATCCTCCAGCCCGACAAGTCGGCCGTCGGCGGCATGAAGGTCGTCCGGCAGCCGTCGGAGTCCGCGGAGGCCAAGGGCTTCACGCCGAAGGCCGGCTGACGCCGGGGCGCGGTCGGCCGGACCGGGGCATTCGTACGCGCCCCGGCCCGGCCGATTTGCATACGCCCGCCCCGAAAACACATGGACCGCCCGCACTCCGCCACGGGACACTCCGATGCCCGGCCCCCATCTCGGCCGGAACCCACACCCATCCAACACCCAAGGGACGGGATCGGATTGACCTCTTCACGCGAAGTGCCACCGAGCCGCGGCTCGGTACTGCTCGCACTCCGCTACTACGGACGGGAGCTGGCCCGCGCGCGCCGGTTCGCGGCCCCCGCGATGCTGCTGCCCGCGCTCGGCAACATCGGACTCAACTACATCGCGCCGCTCGTCGTCGCCAAGCTCGTCGGCCACCTCGCCGACGGCGGCGAGCGGAGCCTCGGCGCCCTCATGCCGTACGTCCTCGGCTTCGCCGGGGTGCTGCTGGCCGCCGAGGCGCTGTGGCGGATCGGCTTCCACTGCATCAACCGCCTGGAGGCGGGCGCCATCTCCCGCCTCTACGTGATCGGCATGGACGAGCTGTACGCGAAGGACGCCACGTTCTTCCACGACAACTTCGCCGGCTCGCTCACCAAGCGCGTCCTCGGCTTCGCCGCGCGCTTCGAGGAGTTCGCGGACGTCCTCGTCTTCAACGTGATGGCCAGCTTCGTACCGCTCGTCTTCGGATCGGTGGTGCTGTGGCGGTACGAGCCGTGGCTGGTCGTCGTCCTCCTGGCGATGATCACGATCACGGGGCTGTGCGTGCGGCCGCTGATCAGGCGCCGGCAGAAGCTGGTCAACGCGCGGGAGGCGGCGTTCACCCGGATGTCGGGGCACGTCGCCGACAGCCTCATGAACATGGAGACGGTCCGCGCGTTCGCCGCTGAGCGGCGGGAGGCCGACGAGCACCGGGAGCGGGTCGCGGACGCGCGCGGCCACATCCTCCGCGCCTGGGACTACGGCAACCTCCGTGTCGACACCCTCGTCGCGCCGCTGTCCGTGCTGACCAACGCGCTCGGGCTGCTGCTCGCCGTCGCCCTCGCGGGCAGCGGGCACGGCGTCGAGGCGATCGTCGTCGCGTTCACGTACTTCAGCAACGCGACGCGCATCATGTTCGAGTTCAACCAGATCTACCGCCGCCTGGAGCGGGCCATGACGGAGGCCGCGCAGTTCACCGAGCTGCTGAGCGACCAGCCGAAGGTGCTCGACCCGGCGGACCCGGAGCCGCTGGTGCCGTCGGCCGCCGACGTCCGCTTCGAGCGGGTCTCCTACGCGCACGCGGGCGCGGAGCCGCTGTTCACCGGGCTCGACCTGACGGTGCCCGGCGGCACCCGGATCGGCCTGGTCGGGCGCTCGGGCGGCGGCAAGACGACGCTGACGCGGCTGCTGCTGCGGATGATGGACATCGACTCGGGGCGGATCCTGGTCGGCGGCCAGGACATCTCCCGGCTGCGCCAGGCCGACCTGCGGTCCCTCATCGCGTACGTGCCGCAGGACCCGGCCATGTTCCACCGGACGCTGGGCGAGAACATCGCCTTCGCCCGGCCGGGCGCGAGCGAGGCGGAGATCCGGCGGGCGGCGGAGGCGGCGCACGTCACGGAGTTCGCCGACACACTGCCGGACGGCTTCGACACGATGGTGGGGGAGCGGGGCATCAAGCTCTCCGGCGGCCAGCGGCAGCGGGTCGCGCTGGCCCGGGCGATCCTCAGGGACGCGCCGATCCTGCTCCTCGACGAGGCGACGAGCGCGCTCGACTCGGAGAGCGAGGTGCTGGTGCAGGAGGCGCTCTGGCGCCTCATGGAGGGCCGCACGGCCCTGGTCGTCGCGCACCGGCTGAGCACGGTGGCCGGCATGGACCGCCTGGTGGTCCTCGACCGCGGCCACATCGTGGAACAGGGCACCCACGAGGACCTCCTCGCCGCCCAGGGCCCCTACGCCCGCCTCTGGCACCACCAGTCCGGCGGCTTCCTGAAGGAAGCCGCGTAGGGCGTCGCACCAAAAAAGCGGTGGGCCCGAGCCGAAGTGGCTCGGGCCCACCGCTCACACGGTCCGACGGGCTACGGCAGCTGCGCCGCACGCGCCTCGCGGCGGTTGTCCCGGAAGTTGTTGACCCGCCGCGCCGTGGCGAACAGCGGAATCACCGCGCCGAGCACGAGCTGCAGCGCACACCCCGTGGCGAGGAGCAGCTGACCGCCGGGCGCGTCGAACGCCCACGCCGCGAGCAGCCCCATGCTCGCCACGATCCACGACAGCATCGCCACGGCGAGCCGCCCCCGCGGCTTCGGGTACTCGACCCGGCTCACCATGAGCCACGCCGTACCGATGATCGCCAGCAGCGTCGCGACGAACGGCAGCTCGAGCAGCACGATCGAGACGACCGTGAGCGCGCCGAACGGCGACGGCATGCCCTGGAACGTGCCGTCCTTCACGGTCACGCACGAGAACCGCGCAAGCCGCAGCACCACCGCCAGCAGCACCACGATGGCCCCGACGGCCGCCACTCTCTGGTGCGCGTCGTCGGCGACCATGCCGTAGACCAGCACGAAGTACGCGGGCGCGAGCCCGAAGCTGATCAGGTCGGAGAGGTTGTCCAGCTCCGCGCCCATCGGCGAGGACCGCAGCTTGCGCGCCACCAGACCGTCGAACAGGTCGAAGATCGCGGCGGCGAGCATCAGGATCACGGCGGTCGCGGCGGAGTGCCGCGCCATGCCGGAGTCCTGGCTGCCCTGGATGTGCGGGATCAGGATCCCGGTCGTCGTGAAGTAGACGGCCATGAAGCCGCACGTGGCGTTGCCCAGCGTGAGGGTGTCCGCTATCGACAGGCGGAGCGACAGCGGCATCTCCTCCGCGTCGTCCGCGATGTCGTCGTCGGCCCAGGCCGGAGTCTCGGGGTCAGTCACGGTCAATTCGGGTCACCCCAGCCACCGTCTTCTGCCCGACCTCGACGTCGACCTCGACGCCCTCGGGAAGGTAGATGTCGACACGCGAGCCGAACCGGATCAGACCGATGCGCTCGCCCTGCTCGACCTTCGTGCCCTGGGGGATGTACGGCACGATGCGGCGGGCGACGGCGCCGGCGATCTGGACCATCTCGATGTCACCGAGCTCGGTGTCGAAGTGCCACACCACCCGCTCGTTGTTCTCGCTCTCCTTGTTGAAGGCGGGAACGAAGCCACCGGGGATGTGCTCGACCGACGTGACCGTGCCCGCGAGGGGAGCGCGGTTCACGTGGACGTTGAGCGGGCTCATGAAGATCGCGACACGGGTGCGACCGTCCTTCCACGGCATGATGCTCTGCACCACGCCGTCGGCCGGGGAGATGACCCGGCCGGGAGCGATCTCGCGCTCGGGGTCGCGGAAGAACCACAGCATGCCGGCCGCCAGAGCGGTGGTCGGGACGGCGAGTGCTGCTGCCTTCTTCGAGCGGCGCGAGCGCGCCAGGCTGAGGGCAGCCGTGGCGACGGTCGGGAGAAGCCACGGCGAGGCTCCGCGCGCAAGACGTCCCTTGAGAACGCCGTCGCGTGGTGCAGAGGTTTGGCTGTGGGGCATGGATGACCTTCGTAGCGGATGAGGCCGCGCAGTTTACGGGGGGACGGCGGCTTTTCCGGGGATGCTATCGGTTGCGAGCCACAACTGGGCAAGCCAGGAAGCCACATCGGACGGCAGGCGTCCCCCGGAGTGTGCCTACGGGGTGTGATCTTCTTCGCGAAGAAACACCCCGTAAACGGACATCTTGCCCAGGTTCAGCCTTGGGATCGGTACTCCTCGAGGAGCCGACGACCAATGATCATTTTCTGGATCTCGGCGGTACCTTCGCCGATCAGCAGCATCGGTGCCTCGCGGTAGAGGCGCTCGATCTCGTACTCCTTGGAGAAGCCGTAACCGCCGTGGATCCGGAACGCGTCCTCCACGACTTCCTTGCAGTATTCGGAGGCCAGGTACTTGGCCATCCCTGCCTCGAGGTCGTTACGTTCCCCGGAGTCCTTTTTGCGTGCTGCATTGACCATCATCGCATGGGCGGCCTCGACCTTGGTGGCCATCTCGGCCAACTTGAACTGAATGGCCTGGTGCTGCGCGATCGGCTTTCCGAAGGTGTGCCGTTGCTGCGCGTAATCGACGCCCAGCTCAAAGGCACGCTGTGCGACGCCGCAACCACGCGCCGCGACATTCACCCGGCCGACTTCCACCCCGTCCATCATTTGGTAAAAGCCGCGACCGGTTTCCCCGCCCAGCACGCGATTGGCCGGAATGCGCAGGTCATCCATGATGAGTTCGGTCGTGTCGACGCCCTTGTACCCCATCTTGTCGATCTTTCCGGGGATCGTCAGGCCCGGACGGACCTCACCGAATCCCGGTTCCTTCTCGACGAGGAATGTGGTCATCGACTTGTGCGGGGCGGAGCCCTCCGGGTGACCTTCATCACTTCGCGTGAGAACCGCCACAAGCGTTGACGAACCGCCGTTCGTCAGCCACATCTTCTGGCCGTTCAGGACGTAACTGTCGCCGTCCTTGACCGCCTTCGACGTGATTGCCGACACGTCGGAACCAAGTCCCGGCTCCGACATGGAGAATGCGCCGCGCACCTCGCCGAGTGCCATGCGCGGCAGGAAGTGGTCCTTCTGTTCCTGCGTGCCGTGCTGCTTCAGCATGTACGCCACGATGAAGTGGGTGTTGATGATGCCGGAGACCGACATCCAGCCGCGCGCGATCTCCTCCACGCACAGCGCATAGGTGAGCAGCGACTCGCCCAGACCCCCGTACTCCTCGGGAATCATCAGCCCGAACAGGCCCAACTCCTTGAGCCCGTCGACGATCTGCTGCGGGTACTCGTCGCGGTGCTCGAGTTCGGTCGCTACCGGGATGATCTCTTTGTCGACGAAGTCCCTGACCGTGGAGAGGATTTCCTGCTGCACATCGGTCAGGCCGTGGGTCTGCGCGAGTCGGCTCATGACTACTTCTCCTGCTGCTTCAGTTCCGGACGGCCGGGCTGTTCGCCGCCGCGCTCCTTGATGTACGTCTCGGTGGGCACCATCACCTTGCGGCGGAAGACGCAGACGAGCGTGCCGTCCTGCTTGTAGCCCTTGGTCTCCACGTGGACGATTCCGCGGTCCGACTTGGACCTGGACGGCGTCTTGTCCAGGACCGTCGTCTCGCCGTAGATGGTGTCGCCGTGGAAGGTCGGTGCCACGTGCCTGAGCGACTCGATCTCCAGATTGGCGATCGCCTTGCCCGACACGTCCGGCACGGACATCCCGAGGAGCAGCGAGTAGATGTAGTTCCCGACGACGACGTTCTTGCCGAAGTCCGTCGTCTTCTCCGCATAGTTCGTGTCCATGTGGAGCGGGTGGTGGTTCATCGTCAAAAGACAGAACATGTGGTCGTCGTACTCGGTGACCGTCTTTCCCGGCCAGTGCTTGTAGACGTCCCCGACGGTGAACTCTTCGTAGGTGCGGCCGAACTGCATCTCGCTACGCCTCCGGGATCTCGAACTTGGACGTGCGCTGCATTCCGGCCGCGCGCCCCTTCCCGGAGATGACGAGCGCCATCTTCCGGCTGGCCTCGTCGATCATCTCGTCGCCGAGCATCGCGGAGCCCTTCTTGCCGCCGGCCTCGGACGTGCAGTACTCGTACGCGTCCAGGATCAGCTCGGCGTGGTCGTAGTCCTCCTGGGACGGCGAGAACACCTCGTTGGCGGCCTCGACCTGGCCGGGGTGCAGCACCCACTTGCCGTCGAAGCCCAGCGCGGCGGCGCGGCCCGCGACCTCGCGGAAGCCGTCGACGTTCTTGATCTGGAGGTAGGGGCCGTCGATCGCCTGGAGGTCGTTGGCGCGGGCCGCCATCAGGATCTTCATCAGGATGTAGTGGTAGGCGTCGGCGCCGTAGCCGGGCGGCTGCTCGCCGACGACCAGGGACTTCATGTTGATGGAGGCCATGAAGTCGGCCGGGCCGAAGATGATGGTCTCGGTGCGCGGCGAGGCCTCGGCGATCGCGTTGACGTTGTTGAGGCCGGCCGCGTTCTCGATCTGCGCCTCGATGCCGATCTTGCCGACCTCGAAGCCCATCGTCTTCTCGATCTGGGTGAGCAGGAGGTCGAGCGCGACGACCTGCTCGGCGTTCTGCACCTTCGGCAGCATGATGCAGTCGAGGTTCTGGCCCGCGCCCTCGACGACGGTCACGACGTCCCGGTAGGTCCACTCGGTGGTCCAGTCGTTGACCCGCACGACGCGCGTCTTGCCCGTCCAGTCACCCTCGTTCAGGAACTTCACGATGGTGTGCCGGGCCTCCGGCTTGGCGAGCGGCGCGCAGGCGTCCTCCAGGTCGAGGAAGACCTGGTCGGCGGCGAGGCCCTGGGCCTTCTCCAGGAAGCGCGGGTTCGAGCCGGGCACAGCCAGACACGAACGGCGCGGGCGAAGGCGGTTGACCTGGGTCATGCGGGGACCTCCAGTGGGTCGAGGTGGTTCGCTGTGCGGATCTCGTCGACGATACGGCCGATGATCTCCGTGATGCCGAAGTCCTTGGGGGTGAAGACGGCGGCCACACCCGCCCGCTTCAGTTCCTCGGCGTCGGCGTTGGGGATGATGCCGCCGACGATCACGGGGATGTCGGTGGCGCCCGCCTCGCGGAGGCGGGCGAGCACGTCGGGCACCAGCTCGGCGTGCGATCCGGACAGGATCGACAGGCCGACGCAGTGCGCGTCCTCGGCGAGAGCCGCGGAGACGATCTGCTCGGGCGTGAGCCGGATGCCCTGGTAGACGACCTCGAACCCGGCGTCGCGGGCCCGCACGGCGATCTGCTCGGCGCCGTTCGAGTGCCCGTCGAGGCCCGGCTTGCCGACCAGGAGGCGGAGCTTGCCGCCGAGTTCCTCGCCGGTGCGTCGGACCTTCTCGCGGACCTCCGCGAGCGGCGTGCCCTCCTCGGCGGCGACCGCGACCGGCGCCGACGAGACGCCCGTGGGGGCGCGGAACTCGCCGAACACCTCGCGCAGGGCCGCCGACCACTCGCCGGTCGTGACACCGGCGCGGGCGCACTCGAGGGTGGCCTCCATGAGGTTCTCGGTGCCCGCGGCGGCCTCCTTGAGGCGGTCGAGCGCCTGCCGGGTGGTCGGGTAGAGGAACGGATCGCCCATGCCCTGCCGGTCCGTGGACTCCTCACGGGTGGTGCGCCACTCGTCGATGGCCCGGACGACCCTGGCCTCCACGTCGTGGTCCACCGTCATGATGGCGGTGTCCAGGTCGGCGGTGAGCGGGTTCGGCTCGGTCGACTCGTAGACGTTCACGCCGACGATCTTCTCCTCGCCGGCCTCGATCCTGGCCCGGCGCTCGGCGTGCGAGGAGACGAGCTGCGACTTGAGGTAGCCGGACTCGACGGCGGCCATCGCGCCGCCCATCTCCTGGATCCGCTCGATCTCGGCGAAGGCGTCGGTGACCAGCTCGTCGACCTTCTTCTCGATGACGTGCGAGCCCGCGAAGATGTCCTCGTACTCCAGCAGGTCGCTCTCGTGGGCGAGGACCTGCTGGATGCGGAGCGACCACTGCTGGTCCCACGGCCGGGGAAGGCCCAGGGCCTCGTTCCAGGCCGGGAGCTGGACGGCGCGGGCGCGCGCGTCCTTGGAGAGCGTCACGGCCAGCATCTCGAGCACGATCCGCTGGACGTTGTTCTCCGGCTGGGCCTCGGTCAGGCCGAGCGAGTTGACCTGCACCCCGTACCGGAAGCGGCGCTGCTTCGCGTTCTCGATGCCGTACCGCTCGCGCGTGATCCGGTCCCAGATCCGCCCGAACGCCCGCATCTTGCACATCTCCTCGATGAAGCGGACGCCCGCGTTCACGAAGAAGGAGATGCGGGCCACGACGTCCCCGAACTTCTCCTCGGGGACCTGCCCCGAGTCGCGTACGGCATCGAGAACAGCGATGGCGGTGGACATCGCGTAGGCGATCTCCTGGACCGGAGTGGCCCCCGCCTCCTGGAGGTGGTAGCTGCAGATGTTGATCGGGTTCCACTTCGGCATGTTCGCCACGGTGTACGCGATCATGTCGGTGGTCAGCCGGAGGGAGGGCCCCGGCGGGAACACGTGGGTGCCCCGCGACAGGTACTCCTTGACGATGTCGTTCTGCGTCGTGCCCTGGAGCGCGGCGAGGTCCGCGCCCTGCTCCTCCGCGACGACCTGGTAGAGCGCCAGAAGCCACATGGCGGTGGCGTTGATGGTCATCGAGGTGTTCATCTGCTCCAGGGGGATGTCCTGGAACAGCCGCCGCATGTCACCGAGGTGGGACACCGGGACGCCGACCCGGCCGACCTCGCCGCGGGCGAGGATGTGGTCGGGGTCGTACCCGGTCTGGGTCGGCAGGTCGAAGGCGACCGACAGACCCGTCTGCCCCTTGGCGAGGTTGCGCCGGTACAGCTCGTTGGACGCCTCGGCCGTGGAGTGCCCGGCGTACGTGCGCATGAGCCACGGCCGGTCCTTCTGGCGCTCAGTCATCTGCTGGATCTCCTACGGGAGTTCAGACGTTCCGGAACCGGTTGATGGCGTCGATGTGCTGCGCGCGCTTCTCGTGGTCGCGCACGCCGAGGCCCTCCTCGGGGGCGAGCGCGAGGACGCCGACCTTGCCCTGGTGGAGGTTGCGGTGCACGTCGTACGCGGCCTGGCCGGTGTCCTCGAGGGAGTACGTCTTCGACAGCGTCGGGTGGATCTTGCCCTTCGAGATCAGGCGGTTGGCCTCCCACGCCTCGCGGTAGTTCGCGAAGTGCGAGCCGATGATCCGCTTCAGCGACATCCACAGGTAGCGGTTGTCGTACTCGTGCATGTAGCCGGAGGTGGAGGCGCAGGTGGTGATCGTGCCGCCCTTGCGGGTCACGTACACACTGGCGCCGAAGGTCTCGCGGCCGGGGTGCTCGAAGACGATGTCGATGTCCTCGCCGCCGGTGAACTCGCGGATGCGCTTGCCGAAGCGCTTCCACTCCTTGGGGTCCTGGGTGCGCTCGTCCTTCCAGAACTTGTAGCCCTCGGCGTTGCGGTCGATGACCGCCTCGGCGCCCATGGCCCGGCAGATGTCGGCCTTCTCGGGGGAGGAGACGACACAGATCGGGTTGGCGCCGCCGGCCAGCGCGAACTGGGTGGCGTACGAGCCGAGGCCGCCGGAGGCGCCCCAGATCAGGACGTTGTCGCCCTGCTTCATGCCGGCGCCGTTGCGCGAGACGAGCTGGCGGTAGGCGGTGGAGTTCACCAGGCCGGGGGCCGCGGCCTCCTCCCAGCTGAGGTGGTCCGGCTTCGGCATCAGCTGGTTCGACTTGACCAGCGCGATCTCGGCGAGGCCGCCGAAGTTGGTCTCGAAGCCCCAGATGCGCTGCTCGGGGTCGAGCATCGTGTCGTTGTGCCCGTCGCTGGACTCCAGCTCGACGGAGAGGCAGTGCGCGACGACCTCGTCGCCCGGGTTCCAGGCGTTGACGCCGGGGCCGGTGCGCAGGACGACGCCCGCGAGGTCGGAGCCGATGATGTGGTACGGCAGGTCGTGGCGCTTGGTGAGCTCGCTCAGCTTGCCGTAGCGCTCCAGGAACGCGAACGTCGGCAGCGGCTCGAAGATCGAGGTCCACACCGAGTTGTAGTTCACGGAGGAGGCCATGACGGCGACGAGGGCCTCGCCGGGGCCGAGCTCGGGGACCGGCACGTCGTCCAGGTGGATGGACTTGCGCGGGTCCTTGTCGCGGGTGTCGAGCCCTTCGAACATCTCCGTCTCGTCCTTGTGCACGGTGATCGCGCGGTACGAGTCGGGGAGCGGCAGGGCGGCGAAGTCGGCAGACGTGGCGGTCTGCGACTGAATCGCGTCCAGGATGTCCTTCACGGTGGTGCCTCCGGCGTTTCGCGTTTGAGGGGAACGCTGAGTCGGGTGTGGCTGCTGAGGGTTTTGAGGGTGTGCCGTCGGTTCGGCGGGGGTGGTGCTGTGGCAGCGCTTGGTGTGGCGCGGAAGGTTGCCTGTGACGCAGGCGCCCGGGCGCACGAATCACGGTCGTTCATGACTCGCGGGGACAGCCGTCGCACGGAAGTTCTCTGTGCGCCGGCCGCCCGGACACCTTCAACGTATGGCACGCCGTGACAACGCACAAGGCACTGCGTGCCATGAATTTCGCTCAGCTGTCATTTTTCCCGTTCAGGTGAGCGATGATCGATCAGGCGAGGTCAGAGGCGGGTTTCCGGGCCGGGAAAGGATCGATGATCGATCGCCGGGGCGGCGCGGGGGAGGTTTGGGCAACGAGAAGGGCGCCTCACCTGGCACTGCGTGCCAGGTGAGGCGCCCTTCGGGAAAAGAGTGCCGTGTCAGCGGTTGCGGAGCGCGTCCTCGATCGTCCGCATGACCTCCGGAAGCGGCGCGTCCGTGCGCGCCACCGTCACCAGGACCTCGCCCGACTGCGAGACCTGCGCGGGCGCCGAGGGGGAGGCCGGCGTGCGGCCCGCCCCGATGCCCGTGCCGAACGTGCGGCGCACGATCGCGAACGCGTGGTCCAGCTGGCTCTCCACGTCGCCCTGGCCGTCCGCCCGCAGCCAGCGGCGCAGCACGTGGTTGTGGGCGGTGACGACGGCGGAGGCGGCGACCTCGGCGAGCAACGGATCGTCGTTGCCGTCGTGGTGGGCCTGCTCGTCGAAGTGGCCCAGCAGATAGCGGGTGAACAGCCGCTCGTAGCGGGCCACCGAGGCGATCTCCGCCTCGCGCAGCGTCGGCACCTCGCGGGTCAGCTGGTAGCGCGCCACGGACACCGCGGGCTGCGCGGCGTACATCTTCATGACTTCCTTGATGCCCCGGCAGACCGTGTCGAGCGGGTGCTCGGAGGCCGGCGCCGCGTTCAGCACCGCCTCCGCGCGCACCAGGGTGTCGTCGTGGTCGGGGAAGATCGCCTCTTCCTTGGAGCGGAAGTGGCGGAAGAACGTCCGCCGGGCCACCCCGGCGGTCGCGGCGATCTCGTCGACCGTCGTCGCCTCGTACCCCTTCGTGGCGAAGAGCTCCATCGCCGCGGCCGCCAGCTCGCGGCGCATCTTGAGCCGCTGCGCGGCGGCTCGACTGCCCGCGGCGCTCTCCGGGGCGTCGGGCGTGGCGGGGGTACGGGAGGACTGGTCGGCCTTGGACATGACCCGAACGTACTGCATGTACGTGCCCGGTGGTGCCCCGGTCAGCGGGCCACCCGCCTCCCCGAGCAGCCCACCCCAACCGGATCCGCCCTCTCCGACCGCCCCCTCGACCGGCTCCCCGAACGAATCAGCGCTTGGCATATTCGCGGAAACCACGGCCCGTCTTGCGGCCGAGGCAGCCCGCGGCCACCAGGTGTTCCAGGAGCGGGGCGGGGGCGAGGCCCGGGTCGCGGAACTCGCGGTGCAGCACGCGCTCGATGGCCAGGGAGACGTCGAGGCCGACCACGTCGAGCAGTTCGAACGGGCCCATCGGGTAGCCGCCGCCGAGCTTCATCGCGGCGTCGATGTCGTCGAGCGAGGCGTAGTGCTCCTGGACCATCTTGATCGCGTTGTTCAGGTACGGGAAGAGCAGCGCGTTCACGATGAACCCGGCCCGGTCCCCGCAGTCCACCGGGTGCTTGCGGATCTTCTGCGTCAGCTCGCGGACGGTGGCGTGCACGTCGTCGGACGTGAGGACCGTGCGCACGACCTCGACCAGCTTCATCGCCGGCGCCGGGTTGAAGAAGTGCATCCCGATGACGTCCTGCGGCCGCGAGGTGGCGCGGGCGCAGGCGACGACGGGCAGCGAGGACGTCGTCGTCGCGAGGATCGCCCCCGGCTTGCAGACCTTGTCGAACGTCGCGAACAGCTGCCGCTTCACGTCCAGGTCCTCGGCGACGGCCTCCAGGGCCAGGTCGACGTCGGCGAACGCGTCGTAGGACCCGGCCGGGGAGATCCGCCCCAGCGTCGCCTCCGCGTTCTCCGGCGTCATCCGGCCCTTGTCGACGGAGCGCTTGAGCGACTTGCCGATACGGGCCTTCGCCGCCTCCGCCTTCTCCTCGCTGCGGGCCGCGAGCACCACGTCGTACCCGGCCTTCGCGAACACCTCGGCGATGCCGGAGGCCATCGTCCCGGAGCCCGCGACACCGACGGAGCGGACCTCGCGGGCCGGGCCCGCGAGCGAGTCGCCGAGCGGCGTCAGGGCGTCGCGCACCACGACGGCGCTGCCCGGCGCCTCGTACGTGTAGAAGCCGCGCCCCGCCTTGCGCCCGGTCAGACCCGCCTCACTGAGCTGCTTGAGGATCGGCGCGGGGGCGTGCAGCCGGTCGTGCGACTCGGCGTACATGGCGTCCAGGACGGTACGGGCCGTGTCCACGCCGATCAGGTCGAGCAGCGCGAGCGGGCCCATCGGCAGTCCGCAGCCCAGCTTCATCGCGGCGTCGATGTCCTCGCGCGAGGCGTACTTGGCCTCGTACATGGCGGCGGCCTGGTTGAGATAGCCGAACAGCAGCCCGTCCGCGACGAAACCGGGCCGGTCGCCGACCGCCACCGGGTCCTTGCCCAGCTCGATGGCGAGATCGGTGACCGTGGCGACGGCGGCCGGCGCGGTGAGCACGCTGGACACCACCTCGACGAGCTTCATCGCCGGCGCCGGGTTGAAGAAGTGCAGGCCGAGAACGCGCTCGGGCCGCTCCGAATCGGCGGCGAGCCGGGTGACCGACAGCGCGTTCGTGCCGGTCGCCAGGATCGTCTCGGGGCGCACGATTCCGTCGAGCGCACGGAAGATCTGCTGCTTGATCTCGTACGACTCCGGGGCTACCTCGATCACCAGATCGGCGTCGGCCGCGGCCTGCAGGTCCGTGAACGTACGGAAGCGGGAGTGCAGCTCGGCCCGCTGCTGCTCGGTGAGGTGCCCGCGGCGCACCGCACGCGCCGTCGAGGCCTCCAGGGACGCCACGGCCTGCGCGGTGGCGGATTCGCTGATGTCGATGCCGATGACCTCGCGCCCGGCACGGGCCAGGACTTCGGCGATGCCGGTGCCCATGGTGCCGAGGCCGACGACGGCCACAGTAGAGATGCGGGACAGGGGAGCGTCCATGCGGGAACTCCAGAGAATGAGGGGTGACGACTGCTGCGAACGAACCGCCGCACACGCGCCGCCAACAGGCGTGGGAAGTGCGGGAGTTGAAGCGAACCGGCGGCCCTGTCCCGGGGCCCTGCCGTACTGCGGTACACACGCGTACCGAACCGACCGACACTCACGACGGCTGCGTCACCAGGCCGCGTGAGCGGTGCTGCGGGAAGTATGCCCCGCTCACCTGAGCTTAACCAGTGAGTAACGAGCGCGCCAGCCCTGACGGTTGAAAGGTCGCTGTGATCTACGTCGCCGCAGGCCGAGCGAGTCTACCCTCGACGTCATGGACGAAGAGTCGCGAACGGTCACGGAACGCATCCGGAAGGAATCCGGCGGAACCCCCGCCTTCGAGCGGCTGGCCGCCACGCACGACACGGACGAGCTGGCCGCGGTGCTCGTCGCGCCCGAACAGCCGCTGTGGGCGCGCGAACTGGCGGCGTACCGGCTCGGCATGGCGGGCGACGGCCGCGCCTTCGAGTCCCTCGTCCTGCTGCTCAACCACCGTGACCCGCAGCGCTGCGCCGCGGCGGCCAAGGCCCTGGCCGCGCTCGGCGACCCCCGCACCGCGCGGGCGGCGGCGGCCCTCGCCACGAACGAGCTGCGCGTCGCCTACGCGCTGCACCCCGTACGCCTGCTCACCCAGCTACGGGCCCCCGAGTCGGCCCCGGCCCTGATCACCACGCTCCGCCGCCGCCTCGCCCCCCACGACCCGTACCGCACGGTGGCGCTCGCCTGCGTCGAGGGCCTCGGCAGCCTCGCGGACCCCCGCGCCCGCGACGTCCTCAAGGAGGCCGCCACCCACCCCCGCCTCGCGATGGCGGCGGAGGCGGCGTTGGCACGGTTGCCGCGCGAGTGAGGGCGGTCCGCCGTCACTCGGGCGTGACGGCGAGCGCCTCGATCTCCATCAGGAACTGCGGCCCCATCAGCGCGGCGACCTGCACCGCGGAGGCGGCGGGCAGTCGCGCGGGGTCGAGGAACTCGTCGCGGGCCTGCCGCACGGCGGGCATGTGGGCCACGTCCGTCACGAAGTACGTCAGCTTCACCACGTCCTCGAAGGACGCGCCCGCGGCGGCGAGGCATCGCCGCAGGTTCTCGAACACCTGCCGAGCCTGCGCCAACGGGTCGCCGGGGCCGACGAGTTCGCCCTTCTCGTCGAGGGCGAGCTGCCCGGACACGGCGATGAGGCGGCCGCTGCCCATGACCACATGACTGTAGGCGGGGGCGGGGGAGAGGCCTTCGGGGGCGGGGATGTGCGTCAGGTGAGTCATGCGCCCATCCTCACAGCAGCGTGAGTTGCGTCGGCGTCTCGGGGGTCGGGGTCTCCTCAGGGGTGGGCAGGCGGCGGTGGGTTGCCGCTCGGCTTGGGCCGATGCCGAACTCTTCGGCCAGTTCGTGGACCTGGCGGGTGACGCGGCGCTGGTACCACTTGGGGGCGTAGGCGCCCTCCGCGTAGAGGCGTTCGTAGCGGCGGACCAGGTGCGGGTGGTGCCCGCCGAGCCAGCCCATGAACCACTCGCGGGCGCCGGGGCGCAGATGCAGGACGAGTGGGGTCACGGACGTCGCGCCGGCGCGGGCGATGGCGCGGACCGTCGCGCGCAGCTGGTCCGGGTGGTCGCCGAGGAACGGGATCACCGGCGCCATCAGGACCCCGCAGCCGATGCCCGCGTCGCTCAGGGCCCGTACGACGTCGAGGCGGCGCTCCGGCGCGGGCGTGCCCGGTTCCACCGTGCGCCACAGCTCCTGGTCGACGAAGCCGACCGACACCGAGATCCCGACGTCCGTGACGTCGGCGGCCTGGCGAAGGAGCGGCAGATCGCGCAGGATCAGCGTGCCCTTGGTCAGGATCGAGAACGGGTTCGCGTAGTCGCGCAGCGCCTCGATGATGCCGGGCATCAACCGGTAGCGCCCCTCGGCCCGCTGGTAGCAGTCGACGTTCGTGCCCATGGCGACGTGGTCGCCGTGCCAGCGCCGCGACGCGAGGTGGTGGCGCAGCAGCTGCGGCGCGTTCACCTTCACCACGATCTGGCTGTCGAAGCCGAGCCCCGTGTCGAGGTCCAGATAGCGGTGGGTGTTGCGGGCGAAGCAGTAGACGCACGCGTGCGTGCAGCCCCGGTACGGGTTGACCGTCCATTCGAACGGCATCCGGGACGCCCCCGGCACCCGGTTCACGATCGACCTGGCCCGGATCTCGTGGAACGTCACGCCCGCGAACTCAGGCGTGTCGAACGTACGACTGACCACCGCATCCGCGCCGAACAGCGCGGCGTCCCGGACCCGCCCGTGGTCGGCGGGCTCCTCCGTGAGGTTCTCCCAGCGCATGACGCCTCCTCGGTAGCACTGACCACAGAATAGAACATGTGTTCCCTTGATCGTGCGAACCCCGTGCGAACCCCGTACGAACCCCGAGCGATGCGGCCTCGGGCCCCGATTTGGGCGGTGAGTACGGAGGGTGGTTGGCTTGACACCGCCCATCGCGATCCCTGAAGAACCAATTGCTGGAGGAAGTGTCATGGCGCAGGTCGAAGCCACCACGGAACGTGTCGTCGCCGCGAAGCCGGACGACGTCTTCGACGCCCTCGCCGACTACAGCGGCACGCGCGCGAAGGTGCTGCCCGAGCACTTCAGCGAGTACGAGGTCCGCGAGGGCGGCGACGGCGAGGGCACGGTCGTGCACTGGAAGCTCCAGGCCACCAGCAAGCGCGTCCGCGACTGCCTGCTCGACGTGACCGAGCCCACCGACGGCGAGCTCGTCGAGAAGGACCGCAACTCCTCGATGGTCACGACGTGGCGCGTCACCCCGGCCGGCGACGCCCAGTCCCGCGTCGTCGTCACGACCGTCTGGAACGGCGCGGGCGGCATCGGCGGCTTCTTCGAGAAGACCTTCGCCCCCAAGGGCCTCGCCCGCATCTACGACGCCGTGCTCGCGAAGCTCGCCACCGAAGTCGAGAAGTGACGCGCGGGACGTGACCCACGAGAAGTGACCCGACGGCGCCGATCTACCGCTCACCGTTTCGAGTGGTTTTCGTTTCGGCGCCGTTGTACGCCGTAGGACGCCTACCGGCGGATATGTCCATCGGGCCCACCTGAACAGCGACTCGTCGCGCTTGCCCCCAGTTGTCGCGCAATGCGAGAAATGGCCGCGCAAGGGCTGACGAGGGGAGCTTCAGGTGGGCACGGTGACGCTGGTGACCGATCCGGTCGAGGATCCGGTGACCCCGGCGGAGCCCCAACAGGCCGCCGCCCCCGAGCCGTTGCCCGCGCAGCCGCTCAGCCCGCGCCGCGTCCGCATGGTCTTCGTCGGCCTGATGCTCGCGCTGCTGCTCGCCGCGCTCGAGCAGATGATCGTCGCCACCGCGCTGCCCCGCATCGTCGGCGAACTGCACGGCCTCGACAAGATGTCCTGGGCGATCACCGCCTACCTGCTGACCTCCACCGTCGGCCTGCCGATCTACGGAAAGCTCGGCGACCTCTTCGGCCGCAAGGGCGTCTTCCAGTTCTCCATCGTCGTCTTCGTCGTCGGCTCCGCGCTCGCGGGCCGCGCGCAGACGATGGACCAGCTCATCGCGTTCCGCGCGCTCCAGGGCGTCGGCGCGGGCGGCCTCATGATCGGCGTACAGGCGATCATCGGCGACATCGTGCCGCCGCGCGAACGGGGCCGCTACATGGGCCTGATCGGCGCCGCGTTCGGCCTCGCGTCGGTGGCGGGCCCTCTGCTCGGCGGCTACTTCACCGACCACCTGTCCTGGCGCTGGTGCTTCTACATCAACGTCCCGTTCGGCCTGCTCACCCTCGTCGTGACGGCCGTCGTCCTCAAGCTGCCCAAGCCCACGAAGAAGCCCCGACTCGACGTCCTGGGCGCGCTGTTGCTGGCGTCCGCCTCGACCTGCCTGGTCCTGCTGACCAGTTGGGGCGGCACCGAGTACGCGTGGGGCGACCGCGTCATCATCGGCCTGGGAGTCGGCGCCCTCGCCTCGACCCTCCTGTTCCTCCTCGCGGAGAAGTTCGCCGCGGAACCCCTCATCCCGCTGCGGCTGTTCCGCGACTCGGTGTTCAACGTCAGTGGACTCGTCGGCATGGTCGTCGGCGTCGCCCTGTTCGGCGCGGCGAGCTATCTGCCGACGTTCCTCCAGATGGTCGACGGGGCCTCGGCGACCGAGTCGGGCCTGCTGATGCTCCCCATGATGGGCGGAGTGGTCGTCGCCTCGATCGTCTCCGGCCAACTCATCAGCCACACGGGCAAATACAAGGCGTACCCGATCCTGGGCGGCGCCCTCTCGACGGCGGGCATGTACCTCCTCTCCCGCCTCGAAGTCGACACCCCACGCCTCGAATACAGCGTCTACATGGCCGTGTTGGGCGCGGGCATCGGCCTGATCATGCCGGTCCTGGTCCTCGCCGTGCAGAACTCCGTACGCGCATCGGACCTCGGCACCGCCACCAGCGCCAACAACTACTTCCGGCAGATCGGCGGCAGCGTCGGCGCCGCGATCTTCGGCACGCTCTTCGCGAACCGGCTCACCGACGCGCTCGCCGAGCGGGTGCCCGCCGCGGGGGACGTACCCGACGCCGAGTCCATCACCCCGCAGCTCGTGCACGCGATGCCGGAGGCCCTGCGCGCCCCGTACATCGAGGCGTACGCCGACGCGATGCCGCGGATCTTCCTCTACTTGGTGCCGGTCCTCGTCCTGGGCCTGCTCCTCGCCTTCTTCCTCAAGGAGACACCCCTGTTGTCCAGTTCGCCCGGCTCCGAGACCCATGCCATCCCCGCGCAGGAGCGCACCGGCTCCGCGTCCTACGCCGCCGGGGTCCCGGTCGGCGGGACCGTACGGCACACCGACGGGACGCCCGTGCCGCGGGCCGCGCTCACGCTCATCGACGCGGGCGGCACGCAGATCGGGCGCGGCGCGAGCGGCGACGACGGGCGGTACGCGCTGGCCACGCCGGGCACCGGGGCGTATGTCCTGATCGCGGCGGCGGGCGGGCATCAGCCGCAGGCCGTGACGGTGACGGTGAGGGAGCGTCCGGTCGACCTGGACGTGGTCCTCGGCGGCGCGGGCCGCCTCACGGGTTCGGTCGTCACGGCGGACGGAACCCCGGTCCGCGACGCGATCGTCACCCTCACGAACGTGCACGGCGAGGTGGTCTCGACGACGCGCAGCGGGCGCGAAGGCGGCTACGTCATCACGGAGTTGGTGGCCGGCGAGTACACGCTGGCCGCGAGCGCTCCCGCGTATCGGCCCGCCGCGCTGCCGGTGACGGTGATGGCCTCCCGTGAGACGCGGCAGGACGTGGAGCTGGCGGGTGGGGCGATTCTGCGGGGGACCGTACGGGCGGGTGGGGGCCGGCCCGTGGAGGAGGCGCGGGTGACGCTGCTCGATGTCGCGGGGAACGTGGTGGACACGATGACCACGGGGGCGGACGGTACGTTCCGGTTCGTCGACCTCGCGTCGGGCGAGTACACGGTGATCGCCGCGGGGTACCCGCCGGTGGCCACGGTCCTCCAGGTCGCCTCCGCCACCCGCACGGACCGCGACCTCCAACTGGGCCACGACGACTGAAACCTCCGGCGGTTCCACGGCACCGTTCCGGTGGTAGTTCGCCGGAGGCGGGGTGTGGCTACCCGTAGCCGTTGCGGCTCCCCGTGGGGCCTACGCCCCGGGAGGGGGCGGCGGAGTCAATGGGCCCGGCGACGGGTGCGTGGCGGGGGCGGCGCAGGTGGGTAGATCAAGCCCCTGCGGCGATTGAGCAGCGGGGTCCGGGGCGGAGCCCCGTGGCGTAGGGACCGACGGCCCCGTGGTCAAGGGGGACGGGGGAAAAGTGCGTAACGTGGTACCCGTCGCCCGGCGGAGCCGTACCGTGGAAAAAGGCGGCACGCACCCCCGGCGTGCCGGAGGGAAGGAACGCGGCGATGCACGGCACCGGTCAAGCCCCGCAGGGCCGCGTCCCACTTGCCGTAGTGGTGATCGACCAGGCGGGCCTCGTATCCCACTGGAGCACCGGCGCACGCCGGCTCTTCGGCCCGCCCAAGGAGGACGCGGTGGGCCGCCCCGCCGCCGACCTCCTCCCCGTCTCCGGCGCCCTCCCCGACCTCGAAGAGGGCCCCGCCCCGCACGACTTGGAGGAATCCCTCGGCGGCCACCTCTCCTACCCGGCCGCGGGCCGCGCCCGCCTGGACACCAGCGCGGGTCCCCGGAACCGTATCGACGTCCTCTGGTGGGCGTACCCCCTCGTGGGCCCCGGCCCGGAGCGCCTCCTCGTCCTCGCGGCCGACGCCCACAAACTCGGCGCGGAGGACGACGACCCCACGGGGCCGGAGGTCGAGCGGATCGCCCCCGCCTTCGCCCTGCACACCGACTTCCCCGTCGCCGACGACCTCGCCCGCAAGCTCCCGGAGATCCTCCCGAGCATGAGCGTCGCCGAGAGCGCCCGGATCGTCTCGCAGATCCTCGAACTCGGCTACCCGGTCCTGGAGTTCAGCCAGCACGACCGCGTCCCCGTGACGGCGGACTGGGGCGTCTCCCGGCGCACGGAACGCAAGGCGCGCCGCGCGGAGGCCGCCCTCGCCACCGCGTCCGGCGTCCCGTCCCCGCGCTCGCCGCTCGACGACTCCGACGAGGACCTGGAGTACGCGGCCGTCCGCGACCGCCTCGAGTTCCTCAACGAGGTGAGCGGCCGCATCGGTTCGTCCCTCGACCTCTCCCGCACCATCGTCGAGGTCAGCCGCGCCGTCGTCCCCCGCTTCACGGACGTGGCGGGCACCTACCTCCGCGAACAGGTCGTCGCCGGCGAGGGCTTCCCCGAGGGCGCGCCCGACGCCACCACGATGTGGCACCGCGTCGCGCTCGAGCACACCGACGAACCGGGCCGCTGGGACGATGTCGTACCGGTCGGCGAGTCCATGCCGTTCCCGGTGCACACTCCGTTCTTCCAGTGCATGACCAGCGGCGAACCCGTCCTCGTGCCGTACATCTCGGAGGAGATGGGCAACGCGATCGCGTCGCAGTTCGAGAAGCGCGACATCCGCCCGCTGATCAACCACCGTTCGATGCTGGTCGTGCCCCTCAAGGCGCGCAACGTCGTGCTGGGCTTCATGATCCTGCTCCGCCACCAGGAGCGGCCGGTCTTCAACGACATGGACCGCGCGACCGGCGCCGAACTCGCCGCACGCGCCGGGCTCGTACTCGACAACGCGCGCATGTACACGTACCAGGAGGCCGTCGCGGAGACGCTCCAGGACAGCATGCTGCCGCAGATCGAGCCGCACATGCCGGGCTGCGACATCGCCACCCGGTACCTGCCGGGCACGCTGCTCGGCCGGGTCGGCGGCGACTGGTTCGACTCCATCAAGCTGCCGGGCGCCCGCACGGCGCTCGTCGTCGGCGACGTCATGGGGCACGGCCTCAACTCTGCGGCGATGATGGGACAGTTGCGCACCGCCGTGCAGACGATGGCGGCGCTCGACCTGCCGCCCGCCCAACTCCTGCGCAATCTCGACGACCTGGCGCAGCGCCTCGGCGACAACTATCTCGCGACCTGCCTGTACGCGGTCTACGACCCGATCGCGGGCGAGCTGCACCTCGCCAACGCCGGACACATCCCGCCCGTCCTGGTGCGCGCGGCGGACGGCGGCAGCCAGCTGCTCGAACTGCCCACGGGCGCCCCGATAGGGGTCGGCGGCGTGCCCTTCGAGTCCGTACGCGTCCCGGTCTCGCCCGGCGACCGCCTGGTGATGTGCACGGACGGCCTGGTCGAGGTGCGCGGCGAGGACATCGGGGTCGGCCTCGCGACGCTCTGCGAGTCCGCCGCCCACCCGGCCGCCTCCATGGACGACGCCTGCGACACCATCATCCGCTCGCTGGCCACGCGCGGCGGCCGCAAGGACGACGTGGCGCTGCTGCTCGCCCGGCTCAACGGCTTCGAGGGCGAGGACGTCGCCCACTGGACGTTCGACCCGGAACCCTCCGAGGTGCCCCGCGCGCGTGGTCTCGTACGCGAACGCCTGGAGAGCTGGGGCCTGTTGGGCATCGTCGACACCGCCGAGCAGATCGTCAGCGAGCTTGTCGGGAACGCGGTGCGGCACGCGCCCGGCGGCCCGGTGCAGCTGCGGCTCGTGCGGTCGGGGACGCTGCTGTGCGAGGTCGAGGACACCGAGCACGCGCTCCCGACGCTGCTCAACGCGGGGCCGGGCGACGAGTTCGGGCGCGGCCTGCGCGTGGTGGCGCGGCTTTCGCGGGCGTGGGGCACGAGTCGTACGGCGACCGGCAAGACCGTGTGGTTCGAACTTTCCGCGTCGTCCCGGTGAAGGTGTGCGCCGCGTTCTTGTGGGGCGTGCCCGGGAGCGGTAGACCGATCTGACACTTCGGCAGCCGCACCCCGGGGAGGGTTCCATGAGCGTGAGCGAGCGCTACAAGGGAGCGTGGGAGAGCTTCTGGGAGGACGCCTCACCGGAACCGGGCGCGGTGTTCTGGGACGCCGACCCCGCCCTCACCGTCGGCGTCCATCTCGCCCTGTTCGAGCCGGAGTTGACGTCACCCGGCCTGCCCATGGTCGACCTCGGCTGCGGCAACGGCACACAGACCCGCTTCCTCGCCGACCGCTACCCGAGAGTCGTCGGCGCCGACCTGTCGGCCGCGGCCGTCGGCAGGGCCCGCGGCGCCGACCCCGCGGGACAGGCCGACTACCGGGAGCTGGACGCCACCGACCAGGACCAGATGGGCTCCCTGCACGCCGAGCTGGGCGACGTGAACGTCTACATGCGCGGCGTGCTGCACCAGAGCGAGCCCGCCGACCGGCAGCTGCTCGTCGACGCCGTCGCGGCCCTCGTCGGCGAGCGCGGGCGCGGCTTCGTCGTCGAGCTGTCGGAGCGGGCGCGCCCCACCCTGGAGGGGCTCGCGGCGGCGCCCTCCGGGCCGCCGCCGAAACTCGGCGCGGTCTTCTCGCACGGCATCGCCCCCGGAGAGGTCGCCGACGAGGTGGTCCCCACGTACGTCGCCGAGGCGGGCCTCACCGTCATCGCCCAGGGCGAGCTGCCGCTGATGACGACGGACTACTCCCCGGAAGGCACCCGGATCGAGCTGCCGTCGACCTGGCTCGTGGTCGGCCGGACGGGTTGATGCGGCGGCTTCGCGCAACGCGCTGACGAGCGGGAACTCCTCCCAACGGGTGTGAAATTGGTCTACACCACTGAGAGTTATCCACAGGTCTGGTGCGGGCTCGCCCGATCCGCGTACGGTTCTGGCCATGAAGATCCTCATCAGCGCCGACATGGAGGGCGCCACGGGCGTGACCTGGCCCGCCGACGTCCTCCCCGGCACACCGCAGTGGGAGCGCTGCCGGTCCCTGTTCACGTCGGACGTGAACGCGGCGGCGCTCGGTTTCTTCGACGGCGGCGCCGACGAGGTGCTGATCAACGAGGCGCACTGGACGATGCGCAATCTGCTGCTCGAACAGCTCGACGAGCGGGTGGAGATGCTCACGGGCCGCCACAAGTCGCTGTCCATGGTGGAGGGCGTCCAGCACGGCGACGTCGACGGCATCGCGTTCATCGGCTACCACGCGGGCGCGGGCATGGAGGGCGTCCTCGCCCACACCTACCTGGCGAACCAGATCACGGGCGTCTGGGTCAACGACGTACGGGCGAGCGAGGGCCTGCTGAACGCGCATGTGGTCGCCGAGTACGGCGTCCCCGTCGTCCTCGTCACCGGCGACGACCACGCCTGCGACGACGCGCTCGGCTACGCGCCGGAGGCCCGCAAGGTCGCCGTCAAGGACCACGTCTCCCGGTACGCGGCCGTGTGCCGCACCCCCGCGCGCACCGCGTCCGACATCCGGGCCGCGGCCAAGGACGCCGCGTCGATCGCGGTGCGGCACGAGCCCGTCCAGGGCGGCCCGTTCACCATCGAGGTGGAGTTCGACGCCGAGCACCTCGCCATGGCGTCGACCGTCGTGCCGGGCGTGACCCGCATCGGCGAGCGCAGGATCGCGTACACGCACGAGACCATGTACGAGGGCATCCGCACCTTCAAGGCGGTCACCACGATCGCCTCGGCCGCGGTGGAGGAACAGTATGGCTGAGCAGGACCACGGCGCGGCGTCCCTGGGGACCGTCGACCAGCAGGCGCTCGACGAGGTCGTGACCTTCACGTCCGAGCTCATCCGCATCGACACCACGAACCGGGGCGGCGGCGACTGCCAGGAGCGGCCCGCCGCCGAGTACGCGGCCGAGAAGCTGTCCGAGGCGGGCCTCAAGCCGACCATCCTGGAGCGCACGGCGGGCCGGGGGAACGTCGTGGCGCGCATCGAGGGCACCGACCCCACCGCCGACGCCCTCCTCGTCCACGGCCACCTCGACGTCGTGCCCGCCGAGGCCGCCGACTGGAGCGTCGACCCGTTCTCCGGAGAGGTCCGCGACGGCGTCGTGTGGGGCCGCGGCGCCGTCGACATGAAGAACATGGACGCGATGATTCTCGCGACCGTACGCGAGTGGGCCCGCGTCGGGTTCCGGCCGCGGCGCGACATCGTCATCGCCTTCACCGCCGACGAGGAGGCCAGCGCGGAGGACGGCTCCGGCTTCCTCGCCGACCAGCACCCCGACCTCTTCGAGGGCTGCACGGAGGGCATCAGCGAGTCCGGCGCCTTCACCTTCCACGACGGCGCGGGCAGGCAGCTGTACCCGATCGCGGCGGGCGAGCGCGGCACCGGCTGGCTCGAACTCACCGCGCGCGGCAAGGCGGGCCACGGCTCGAAGGTGAACAAGGCCAACGCGGTGGGCAGGCTCGCCGCCGCGGTCGCCCGGATCGACTCGCACGAGTGGCCGGTGCGGCTCACCCCGACGGTGCGCGCCGCGCTCACCGAGATGGCCGCCCTGTACGGCATCCCGGCCGACGTGGACGCGCCGGACTTCGACGTCGACGCGCTGCTCGCCGCGCTCGGCCCGGCCGCCGCGCTCGTCGAGCCGACCGTGCGCAACAGCGCCAACCCGACGATGCTGTCCGCCGGATACAAGATCAACGTGATTCCGGGGGAGGCCACCGCGCACGTCGACGGCCGCTATCTGCCCGGCGGCGAGGACGAGTTCAAGGCCACTCTCGACCAGCTCACCGGGCCCGACGTCGACTGGAAGTACCACCACCGCGAGGTCGCGCTCCAGGCGCCGGTCGACTCGCCGACGTACGCGCGGATGCGGGCGGCCGTCGAGGAGTTCGCCCCCGAGGGGCACGTCGTCCCGTACTGCATGTCGGGCGGCACGGACGCCAAGCAGTTCTCCCGCCTCGGCATCACCGGCTACGGCTTCGCCCCGCTCAAGCTGCCCGAGGGCTTCGACTACCAGGCGCTGTTCCACGGCGTGGACGAGCGCGTTCCGGTCGAGGCCCTGCACTTCGGAGTGCGGGTGCTCGACAGATTCCTGCGCACGGCCTGACCCGCCCGTGCCGGCATCGATCCGACCACCCGCGGAACACGACTAGGAAAAGAAGGCGGACGCGAAGAACATGGGGGACAGCGAACACATGCTGGGCGGGGACGAGATGCTGCAGACGCAAGAGTACGGAGCCTGGCCGTCGCCGATCGACGCCGGACTCGCGGCGGCGCACGACGGGCAGCCCGAGTACGTCGGGTTCGTCGGCACCGAGGCCTGGTGGACCGAGCCGCGGCCCACCGAGGCGGGCCGCCGCGCCCTGGTGCGCCGCCTCGCCGACGGCACGGAGCGCTCGGTGCTGCCCGCGCCGTGGAACGTGCGCAGCCGCGTCATCGAGTACGGCGGTCGCCCCTGGGCGGGCGCGGAGCGCCCCGAGGGCCCGCTCGTGGTCTTCGTGCACTTCGCCGACCAGCGGCTGTACGCGTACGAGCCCGACGCGCCCGGAGCCGAGCCGCGCCCCCTCACGCCCGAGTCCGGCGTCGGTGGCGGGCTGCGCTGGGCCGACCCGCAGGTGCACGTCGAGCGCGGCGAAGTGTGGTGCGTTCTCGAGGAGTTCACCGGCGAAGGGCCCGCGGACGTGCGGCGCGTGGTCG
Source organism: Streptomyces sp. SDT5-1 (assembly GCF_052245995.1). NCBI lineage: Bacteria > Bacillati > Actinomycetota > Actinomycetes > Kitasatosporales > Streptomycetaceae > Streptomyces > Streptomyces sp. SDT5-1. The sequence goes on from NZ_CM125963.1 coordinate 6,645,324, forward strand.
CCGCCGTGCCGCTCGACGGATCGGCGGCGGAGGACCGGACGGCGGTGCGTGAACTCACCGACGGCAGACACCGGTTCGTCACCACCGCCCGGCTCTCGCCCGACGGGCGGCGTGCCGCGTGGATCGCCTGGGACCACCCCCGGATGCCGTGGGACGGCACCGAGCTGCTGCTCGCCGAGGTCACCGACGACGGCTCCTTCGGCCCCGCGCAGACCGTCGCCGGCGGCACCGAGGAGTCCGTCTGCCAGGTCGAGTGGGCGCCCGACGGGGGCCTGCTGTTCGCGAGCGACCGCAGCGGCTGGTGGAACCTGTACCGGCTCGACGTGCGGATCGCCCCCGTGCCGGGCGGTCCTCCGGAGCCCGGGACGCCGCCCGCGCTGCTCACGCGGGAGCGACCGCTGTGCGCCCGCGACGAGGAGTTCGGCGGGCCGCTGTGGAAGATCGGCCTGAGCTGGTTCAAGCCGCTGGAGGCCGGGCTCATCGCCGTCGTGCACGGCGTCGGCGCCACCTCGCTCGGCATCCTCGACCCGGAGACCGGCGAGGTCGTCGACACGGCCGGGCCCTGGACCGAGTGGTCGGCCACGCTCGCCGTGTGCGGCAGCCGCGTCGTCGGCGTCGCCGCGAGCCCGCGCACCGCGCCCGAGGTCGTCGAGCTCGACACCGGCACCGGACACACCCGCGTGATCGGCGCCGCGCACGACGACCCCGTCGACCCCGTGTACTACCCCGAGCCGCAGATCCGCACCTTCGAGGGGCCCGACGGCCGGGACATCCACGCCCACATCTACCCGCCGCACAGCCCCACCCACGTCGCGCCCGACGACGAGCTGCCGCCGTACGTCGTGTGGGCGCACGGCGGGCCCACGGGGCACGCGCCGCTCGTCCTCGACCTGGAGATCGCCTACTTCACGTCGCGCGGCATCGGTGTCGCCGAGGTCAACTACGGCGGCTCGACCGGGTACGGGCGCGAGTACCGCAACCGGCTGCGCGAGCAGTGGGGCGTCGTCGACGTCGAGGACTGCGCGGCCGTCGCGCTCGCCCTCGCCGAGGAGGGCACCGCCGACCGTGAGCGGCTCGCCATCCGCGGCGGCAGCGCCGGGGGCTGGACCAGCGCCGCCTCCCTGACCAGCACGGACGTCTATGCCTGCGGCACGATCATCTACCCCATCCTCGACCTCACCGGCTGGGCCGAGGGCGAGACCCACGACTTCGAGTCCCAGTACCTGGAGTCGCTCGTCGGCCCGCTCGCCGAGGTGCCCGCGCGGTACGCGGAGCGCTCGCCGGCCGAGCACGCGGACCGGCTCACCGTGCCGTTCCTGCTCCTCCAGGGGCTCGACGACGTGATCTGCCCGCCCGTGCAGTGCGAGCGGTTCCTGGCGCGGGTGGAGAGCGAGGGGCGGCGGGTGCCGCACGCGTACATCGCGTTCGAGGGCGAGGGCCACGGCTTCCGCCGCGCGGACACGATGGTCCGCGCCCTGGAGGCCGAACTCTCTCTCTACGCCCAGGTGTTCGGCCTTCAACCGGCGGGGATCCCGACGCTCGAGCTGACCAAGTGAGGCCCCTGCACCGCCCCGCACGGCTCACGGCCGGGGCGCGGGTCGCCGTCGTCGCGCCCAGCGGGCCCGTGCCGGAGGAGGCGTTGCAGACCGGGCTCGACATCCTGCGCGGCTGGGACCTGGAGCCGGTCGTGGCGCCGCATGTCCTGGACGTGCACCGGGAGTTCGACTACCTGGCGGGCGCGGACGCCGACCGGGCGGCGGACCTCCAGCGGGCCTGGTGCGATCCGGACGTCTCGGCCGTGATGTGCGCGCGAGGGGGGTACGGGGCGCAGCGCATGGTCGACCTGCTCGACTGGGAGGCGATGCGGGCGGCTCCGCCGAAGGTCTTCGTCGGCTACAGCGACATCACGGCGCTGCACGAGGCGTTCGCGGTGCGGCTCGGGGTGAGTACGTTGCACGGGCCCATGGTGGCCACCGCGGACTTCCTCAAGCACCCGCGGGCGCAGGAGCACCTGCGGGCGACGCTGTTCGAGCCGGAGTCGGTGCGGGTGGTGTCGGCGGTGGGTGGAGGTGGCGCTCCGCTGGTGCCGGGGGTGGCGAGCGGGGTGACCTTCGGCGGCTGCCTGTCGCTGCTCGCGGCGGACGTGGGGGTGGCGGGGGCGAGGAGGCCTTCGCCGGGTGGCCTGCTGTGCCTGGAGGACGTGGGGGAGGAGGCGTACCGCGTCGACCGGTACCTCACGCAGCTTCTGCGTGGGGGTTGGTTGGACGGGGTGGCGGGCATCCTGCTCGGTTCCTGGGCGGACTGCGACCCGCTGCGCCCGCTCCTGACGGACCGTTTGGCGGGCCTGGGCGTCCCGGTGACGGGGGACTTCGGCTTCGGCCACTGCGACGGGGCGTTGACGCTGCCGCTGGGGGTATCGGCCCAACTGGACGCGGTGTCCGGATCCTTGACGCTGTCCGTCCCGGCCCTGACCTGACCCGTGGCGGGGGCCGTCGCCCTGTTGCGCCGCACCGGGCGGGAAGCCGTTCCGGCGGAAGAAACACCCCGTAGGGGCATTGCTCCTTGATGACACGTGACACACCATTGCTCCGCGCTCACCGTTACCCGCCGGTAAGCAAATACCTGGAGGTCGCCGTGTCCAGACCCCGTACCACGCTCACCGCCGCCGCCCTGACCGCCATGTCAGCCGTAGCCACCCTCACCGCAACCGCGCCCGCCCACGCCGACGCGCCCCACGTCACGGCCACCCCGCTCACCTTCACCGTCAGGACAGCGGAGCGCACCTGCACCGTCGACGCCGACCTCTACCGACCCGCCGGCGTCGACCCCGCCCACCCCGCCCCCGCCGTCCTGACCACGAACGGTTTCGGCGGCAGCAAGGCCGACGGCTCCACCGACGCCACCGCCCGCGCCTTCGCCGAACGCGGCTACGTCGCCCTCGCCTACTCCGGCCTCGGCTTCGGCAGGTCCGGCTGCCTGATCTCCCTCGACGACCCCCGCATCGACGGCCACGCCGCCTCCGCCCTCGTCGACTTCCTCGCCGGCACCCGCCCCGCCGACGACGGCACCACCATCGACTACGTCACCACCGACAAGAAGGGCGACCCGCGCGTCGGCATGATCGGCGGCTCGTACGGCGGCGCCATCCAACTCGCCACGGCCGCCGTCGACCACCGCGTCGACGCCCTGGTCCCGCTCATCACCTGGAACGACCTCGCGTACTCCCTCGACCCGCAGAACGCCCGCGGCGCCGAGGCCGCCGACGTCCCCGGCGCCTTCAAGTGGCAGTGGACGAACGGCTTCTACCTCATCGGCGAGGGCCAGCCCCTGCTCTCCCCGTCCCTCGACCCGTCCCGCATCAACAAGCTCGGCTGCCTGCACTTCGTCGACGACGCCTGCGCCACCATCCGCACCCTCAACTCCGGCCGCTACCCGGCCGCCGACACCCGCCGCCTCCTCGACTACGCGCGCAGCGTGTCCCCGGTGTCGTACCTGAAGCAGGTGAAGGCGCCGACGCTGCTCGTGCAGGGCCAGGCCGACTCCCTGTTCAACCTGAACGAGGCGCAGGCGACGTACGACGCGCTCACCGCCCAGGGCACCCCCGCCAAGATGATCTGGCAGTCCTGGGGCCACAGCGGCGGCCTCACCGACCCCGCCGCGGGCGAACTCAACCTCTCCGAGGGCAACCTGGAGACCAGCTACACGGGGCGCCGCATCCTGTCCTGGTTCGACCGCTACCTGCACAAGAAGACCGGCACCGACACCGGCCCCGCCTTCGCCTACTACCGCGACTGGATCACCGACCCGAACCGCACCTACGCGACCGCCCCGAGCGTCCCCGCCCTCAGCCGCACGCTCTACCTCTCCGGCGACGGCAAACTCGTCGACCAGCCTACGAAGGTGGCGCGCGGCAGCCGCGAGTACCGCAACCGGCTCGTCCCGACCAGCCACTCCGAGTCCTCGCTCGCCGGCACCATCGGCCTGCCCGACCCCGCCCCGTACGACACCAAGGGCACGTACCTCGACTGGACCACCGAGCCGCTGGCCTCCGCCACGGACGTCGTCGGCGCCCCGCGGGCGAGGCTCGAGGTGATCTCGCCGACGGCGGAGCGCACCCAGGACTCCGGCGACGCGGCCGACAAGCTGGTGCTCTTCGCGAAGCTGTACGACGTCGCGCCCGACGGGAAGCAGACGCTGGTGCACCGGCTCGTCGCCCCGGTCCGCGTCCCCGACGTCACCCGCCCGTTCACGGTGTCCCTGCCCGGCATCGTGCACCGCTACGAGAAGGGGCACCGGATCCGGTTCGTGATCGCCGCCAGCGACGACGCGTACGGCGGCAACAAGGGCATCAAACCGGTCACCGTCACCAGCGCTCCCGACGACACGGGCACCCTGCGGCTGCCCGTGGTGCCCTAGCGGCCCGCGCGGCCGTCACCCGTACGGGCCCCTGACCTGTGCGTTCGTGCCGTCTCCCCGCCCATCCTTGGCAGGGGAGGCGGCGACCGCCGCCGCGGGAACGACGGAAGGGTCCACCGATGAGTCCCAAGGGCAGCGCGAGCACGAGGAACGCGTTCACCCCCGCCAGGATCGGTGTGCTCGTCCTGGCCGTCCTCGGCCTGGTCTTCATCTTCGAGAACACCCGGCACGTGAAGATCCGGCTCATCATCCCCGAGGTCACCGTCCCGCTGTACCTGGCGCTGCTGGCCACGGCGCTCGTCGGCGCCGTCTGCGGCGGCTACTTCATGAAGCGCCGGCAGAAGCAGTGAACCCCCGCACCCCCCGAGCGCCGGACCTCGCGCACGCTTCCTAAGCTGGCGCGATGGCCGACTACCTCGCCACGGGCGACCGCGTGGGCATTCACCCGTACTCCCTCGACGAAGCCGACGTCGCCGAGTTCACCGACCGTGCCCGCGAGAGCGTCGAGCTGCACCGCCCCTGGCTGTTCCCGCCGACCGGCGCCGAGGTCTACACCGACTACGCGCGGCGCCTCATCGAGGACCCGACCAAGCACGGCTTCCTGCTGTACGAGCGGAACGGCGCAACCCGCGACACCCTCGCCGGATTCATCAACATCAACAACGTGGTGCTCGGCGCGTTCCGCTGCGGCGCCCTCGGATACGGGGCCTTCGCGCACGCCGCCGGGCGCGGACTGATGTCGGAGGGGCTCGACCTCGTCGTCCGGTACGCGTTCGGCCCGCTCGGACTGCACCGCCTGGAGATCAACGTACAGCCCGGCAACGAGGCGTCGATCGCGCTCGCCCGCCGCGCCGGATTCCGCCTCGAAGGCCTCTCGCCCGACTTCCTCTTCATCGACGGCGCCTGGCGCGACCACGAACGCTGGGCCCTCACCGCCGACATGGTGGGGGCCGAGGACAGCAGGCCCTAGCGGCGCGACTTCCGATTGATCTTCATCGTGTCCATGTCGGTCACCGTCGAGCGCAGCTCCCCGTGCCCGTACCCGCGCTCCCGCAGATACGCCTCCGCCTTCTCCTCGGCGAGCGCCCCCGCCATCTCGTCCCCGTCGTCCGGGTCGGACTCCACGACGTAGCGCATCGAGAAGTGCTTCAGCGTCCTGTCGTACGCGAGCGAGCCCTCCGGGCCGAACTTCATGCCCGCGATGCCCTCGTGCTCGGCGACCTCCGCGAGCAGCCGCTCCCGCGCCGCGTCGGTCAGGTCCTCGAACGTGGCGCGGACGATGACTCGGTAGGTGTGGCTCTCGGGCATGGTGGTGCTCGCTCCTCGGGAACGCGGACAGGTGACCGGGCTGGTCACGGCGGTGTGCCGAAGCGGCCAGGGTACGCGGGGACGGGCGGGACGCCCACGGAATATCGGGGCGCCCGACGCGAGCCGGTGTCCGGCTTTGCGCAATCCTGACCGGAGACCACCCTGGTCAGCTCCCGCACGACCATGTTCCATGGTCATCGGGGGCGGGCCGCGCCCCGTGGCGACGGGAGGCACACGTGACCGAGATCCGCCGTGCGGTACTGACCCTGCCTGGCGTTCCCCTGGGGCCCGACAACCCGCTGCCACCACTGCGGCCCCTCGACGAGATGCACGAGGTCGACGAGCGGGCCAAGGACGACATGCCGCTCGACATGGCACGGCAGGTCGGCTACCGGCCGCTGACCAGCGTGCTGCCCGAGCGGATCCGTGACGGGTACGGGCGCGACCGGGCGCCGGTCGAGCTCGACACGATCGTGATCGAGAACGACCGGCTGCGGGCGACCGTGGCGCCGGGCCTCGGCGGTCGCGTGCTGTCCCTCTTCCACAAGCCGACCGCACGCGAACTCCTGTACCGCAACCCGGTGTTCCAGCCCGCCGACTTCGCGCTCAACGGCGCGTGGTTCTCCGGCGGCATCGAGTGGAACATCGGCGCGACCGGGCACACCGCGCTGTCCTGCGCGCCGCTGCACGCCGCGCGCGTGCCCGCCCCGGACGGCGGCGACATGCTGCGCCTGTGGGAGTGGGAACGCCTGCGCGACCTCCCCTTCCAGGTCGACCTGTGGCTCCCCGACGGCTCCGACTTCCTCTACGTCGGCGTACGGATCCGCAATCCGCACGAGAAGCCGGCCCCCGCCTACTGGTGGTCCAACATCGCGGTGCCCGAGGAGCACCGGGTGCTCGCGCCCGCCGACGAGGCGTGGTACTTCGCGTACGAGCGGACGCTGACCCGCGTGCCCGTGCCGGAGTACGACGGCGTCGACCGCACCTACCCGCTCAACAGCGAGTTCCCCGCCGACTACTTCTACGAGGTGGCGGACGGGCAGCGGCGCTGGATCACGGCGCTCGACGACGCCGGGCGCGGCCTCGTGCAGACGTCGACGGACCTGCTGCGCGGCCGGAAGCTGTTCGTGTGGGGGTCGGGGCCCGGCGGCCGGCGCTGGCAGGAGTGGCTGACCGAGCCGGGCACGGGTGGCTACTCGGAGATCCAGGCGGGTCTCGCGCGCACGCAGCTCGAGCACGTACGCCTGGAGGCGGAGGGGGAGTTCAGCTGGCTCGAGGCGTACGGGCCGCTGGCGGCGGACGCCGGTGCCGTGCACGCGTCCGGGGACTGGGGGCGGGCCGTCGACGAGGTGGAGCGCCGCCTGGAGGAGGCCCTTCCGAGGGCGGACGTCGACGCCGCGTACGAGGCGTGGCGGGCCTGCGCGGACGTGGAGCCGGGGGAGCGGCTCGCGGTCGGGTCCGGGTGGGGTGCGCTCGAAGTGCTGCGTACGGGATGGAAGTTGGCGGGGACGCCGTTCGACGAGTCGACGCTCGGGGAGGAGCAGGCGCCGTGGCGCGCGCTCCTGGAGACGGGGGCGTTCCCCGAGCAGCGGAAGGTCGGGCCGCCCGGGCCGACGCTGGTGGCTCCGGCGTGGCGGGACATGCTGGAGACGGCGCCCGCGCGGCCGCTGTCCGAGTACCACCTCGGCGTCGCGCAGTGGCACGCGGGAGATCGGGCGCAGGCCGTACGCAGCTGGGAGCGCGGCCTCGAACTCGCGCCCTCGCTCTGGCCGTTCCTGCGGTGCCTCGCTGCGGCGGACGGCAACTCCTCGCGGGCGGCGGACCGTTACGTGGAGGCGTTCGACGACTTGTGCGCGGAGCGACGGGACGACGGCGAACCGTGGCGTGCGGCGTGCGCGGCGCTCGGTCGGGAGGCGATCGAGGTGCTGCTCGCGGTGGACCGGGTCGCGGACGCGCGCCACGTGTGGTCCCGCCTGCACCCGGAGACCCGGGCGCGGGGCCGCTTCCGCCTCCTGGAGGCCCAACTCCTGTGTGTGGAGGGCGACTTCGCCGCGGCCCGCGCCATCTTCGACGCGGGCTTCGAGGTGGCGGACCTCCGCGAGGGCGCGGAAACCCTCACGGAGACGTGGTCCCGGGTGTCGCCCCCGGGCGACCGCCTCCCACCCCGCTACGACTTCCGGATGCGGCCCGCCGGGGGCGCGTGACCCCGTTTCTTGCAGGGGGCGTTCGGTCGGTTGGCGTGGTGGGGCATCTGGGGTGGTGGGGCGGCTGGGGTGGTGGGTCGGTTGCACGGCGCGGCCCTTCGCCGCTCCCGCCGGTCTTGTGCCGTCACCGGTCCGCCCCCGCGGCACCTCTCCTCCGCAGGTGCCCCTGCGGGTGCCTCGCTCACCTCCCACCCACCCGCCCCCTCCGGGGCGCCGGTCCCCGGGGGCGAGGCCCGGGGTGGTTGCTTCCGTTGCCCTTGTGCGGCGCCGGGGGGGGCGGTGCCGGGGTTGGCGTGGTGGGTTGGCGGTGCGCGGTGTGGTGTGCCGCCGGGTCGTCGGCGGTGACACCAGCCGATGTGCTCCTGCCGGTTCCCGGCCCACCTCCCACCCGTCCGCCCCCTCCGGGGGCGTCGGCCTCACGGGGCGTTCCCCCGGGGTGGGTGCCTCCGCCGGCCCTGCACGGAGCCGGGGCTCCCGAACCGTGCTCGGCGCTGACCATTCACGTTGTGCGGTGCCGGGGGCGAGGGCCGTGGTTGCGGCGCCCCGTGGGGCCCAGCCCCCGGAGGGGGCGGGTGGGTGGGAGATGGGCCCGAGGCGGGGAGAAGCAGCCGGAGCCCGGAGCCCGGAGCCCGGAGCCCGGAGGCCGGAGCCCGGAGGCTGGAGGCTGGGGGAGGGGCGCAGGGGAGCCGGGCGGAGACCCCGTGGCGTGGGTTTTGGTGGGCGCCACGCCACGGGGTGGTCAGACCAGCTCTCCGTTGCGGGCCACCACGTGGCCCCCGTGGACGACCATGTCGCGCTGCGGCATGTCGACCACGACCTGCGGCACGCACTCGCCGCGCACGAGGACGAAGTCCGCCGGGTCGCCGGACTCGAAGTTCACCCGCGGCAGGCCCATGACGTCCGCGCCGCCGTGCGTGCCCGCCGTGTAGCACGCGGTGAGTTCGTCGTCGAGGCGGATGTCCGTGACCCACCCGAGGATGTGCGCCCGGTGCAGCATGTCCGCGTTGCCGAACGGGCTCCACGAGTCCCGGACGCCGTCCGAACCGAGCCCGACCCGCACCCCGTACTCCTTCAACTTGGCGATGGGGAGCACCAGTTCCGCGCTCGGCGCGACCGTGGTCAGGGCGATGTCCAGGTCGGACAGGTCCTTCGCCATGGAGGCGAGTTCGGCGTCCTTCAGGAGGGGCAGGCAGAAGACGTGACTCACCGTCACCCGGCCGCGCAGCGACAGCGCCTTGGTGCGCTCGATGATGCCGCGCAACACCTTCGTGCCCTTCTCGTCCCGGTCGTGGAGGTGGATGTCCACCCCGACGTCGTACCGGTCCGCCAGGTCGAAGATCAGGTCGAGCTGTTCGTCCATCGCCTGGTCGAAGCTGATCGGGTCGATGCCGCCGATCATGTCGACGAGCCCCTGGCGCGCGGCGTCCCGCAACAGTTCCGCCGTGCCGGGCGTGCGCACCACACCGTGCTGAGGGAACGCCACGATCTGCACGTCGAGCGCGTCCGCGAGGCGTTCCCGCGCCTGCGCCACCCCCTCGACCCCGGCGAGCCCGTACGCGGGCGCCACGTCGGCGTGCGCCCTCATGGCCCGCGTGCCCCGGGTCACGGCGTGCGCCATCAGGCCGTACGCCCGCTCGCCGACCGGCCTCTTCTGCGTACGGAACACCTCGACGTCCTGCTCGCAGTAGTCCGCGATGCCGTTCGCGGGCCTGCGTGTGATCCAGTCGCTGCCCCACGTCGTCTTGTCGGGGTGGATGTGCGCGTCCACCAGCGACGGCAGGGCGATCCGCCCGCCACCGTCGACGATCTTCGCGTTCGCCGGGGCGGGCCCGTCCGTGAACTTCCCGTCGACCACGGTCAGATCCACGGACTCACCGGCACCGAACGGCCGCACGTCGCGGAACACCACCGCCTTCGCGGGGCGGCGGGACTCGGCGGCCGTCGCCTGGGCCTGGGCCTGGGCCTGCGTCGCCGTCGCCGCGCCGAGGGCCGCGCCCCCGAGCGAGGCCGCGCCCGCGAGGACACCGCGCCGGGACAGGGGAGGAGTCATGCCGTTCTCCTTCGTTCGATGGGGAATTCGAGGGGAGACGATCTCTCTGAGCGCTCACAGAGCGCTCACAGAGCGCTTCGCGCCGTGCGCTCAGAGCGCCACCGCGACGCCCGAACGCACCACGCCCACCGGCTTCTTGAGCACCGACACGTCGGCCAGCGGGTCGCCGTCGACGAGCAGGACGTCGCCCGCGAAGCCGCGCGCGAGGCGGCCGACGGTGTCCTCGAGGCCGAGCAGCTTCGCCGCGCCGGTGGTCGCCGTGCGGATCGCGTCGAGCGCGCCGAGGCCCGCCGAACGCATCAGCTCGACCTCGCCGCCGATCGGGTCGACGGTGCCTCCGGAGGAGTCCGTGCCCGCGGCGAGCGGCACGCCCATCTCGTGCGCGGCGACGGCCGCCTTCTTGAGCAGCGGCAGGTAGGTGCGGCCGCGCTCGTCGAGGACCGGGTCGTCGGAGCCGATCATGCCGGCGATGGCGCCGAGGGTCGGCGTGAAGAACGTGCCGCGGCGGCGCATCTCGGCGAGCGTGCGCTCACCGACGTACGCGCCGTGCTCCAGGGAGCGGATGCCCGCGCGCACCGCGTCGTCGCAGCCCTTCTCGCTGTAGCTGTGGCAGAGCACGCCCTTGCCGCCGCGCCTGGCCGCCGTGACGATCTCGGTCAGCTGCTCGCGCGAGTAGACCTGCTCCAGCGGGTCCTGCTCGGCGAGCCCGGCGCGCGGGTTGACGCGGGTCTTGATGACGTCGGCGCCGCGCGCGAGGTTCACCTCGACGACGCGGCGCAGCGCCTCCGCGGACTGAACGCCGTCCTTGAGGCGGGCCAGCGGGGTGAGGTCCGGGTCGCCGAGCACGGTGTCGCCGAGGTCGGGCGTGACGAAGATGCCGGCGGCCTTCAGGCGGGGCGCGAGCTCGGGGGCCTGGCGGGCCAACTCCCGTACGGCGATGTCCTGGTAGAAGTTCGTGGAGCCGCTGCGCGCGCTGGTGGCGCCCTTGCGGACCGCGTCGCGGGCCTCGGTCGCGGTGTTGAGGTGGATGTGCGCGTCGACGAGTCCGGGCAGCACCCAGCGGCCGTGCGCGGCCAGGCGCTCGACGCCCGCGGGGACCTCCACGCGGCCACGGGCCCCGGCGGCGCGCACCACGCCGTCGCGGATGACGACGACCGCGTCCTCGGTGACCTCGCCGGTCGCCGGGTCCAGCAGGGTGCCGCCGTCGACGACCAGGTCACCGGCGCGGGGCGCGGTGGCGGGACGGCGCGATGCGGCGGCGGACGCCGGGGCCGCGCCGGAGCCGAGGGCGGCCGCGGTGCCGGCGAGCGCGGCGGACGCGGCGAGGACGCCGCGGCGGGTCAGTCGGCTGGACGGGGGCTCGGCGGGCTCGACGCACATGACGGCTCCAGAAGGGGTTCTACGAGGATGAGCTGGCCCGCCTTTTTGTATACCAAAGAGGGGTGAGCGACAAGGGAGCCTATGCGTATGCGGCTCAATGACCTGTTTGTGACGACAATGAGCCCGGCGATCCGGAGGGTTATTCGCCCTCGGTATACAAAGTGCTGTCGCCGAAGAGCGACCGCAGGGCCACCGCCCGACTGTCCCTGACATGCAGCAGCGTGCTCGCCACCGCCAGCTCCTCGTCGCCCGCTTCGATGTGCCGGTAGATGTCGGCGTGCTGCGCCCGCATGTGCGCCGGCTCCTCGCGCAGCCCGAACAGCAGCTGGAGCTGCCAGCTCAGCTGCTCCATCGTGCGGGCGAGCAGCGGGTTCCCCGCGAGCGCCACGATCTCCTCGTGGAACGCGGTGTGCTCGGCCACCTCGCGCGTTCCCTCGTCCGCCGCGGCCGCCCGCTCGGCCCGGTCGAGGCAGGCCCGCAGCGCGTCGAGGGACGGCGGGTCCTGTGCGGTGCGGGCCCGCGCCGCGAGCCGCGACGCCTGCACGGCGAGCGGCTCCCACACCTCGTACAGATGCCGCACGTCGGTGCGCTCCAGGCGGCGAACCCGCACGCCGCTGCGCGGCAGCAGTTCGAGCAGGCCCTCGGCGACGAGCGCGCGCAGCGCCTCCCGCACGGGCACCCGCGACATCCGCAGCTCCTCGGCGACCTCCCGCTCCACGAGCCGCGCGCCCATCGGGTAGCGGCGGTCCACGATGCGCTGCCGCACCGCCTCCCGCGCCTGCGCGCTCAGGGGCGCCTTCCCCTGGGACCCCTCGTCCGCACCCGCCGTGCTGCCCGCCACGTGCACCGCCCTTCACCCGTCGTGACTCCGGGCGAGGATACGTGCATCACGGGAGTTTCCCCGCGCCCCACAGGGCACCCGTGCGCGACCGCACGGACCGAAAGGGGGCAGGCATGACCAGGCCGCACGATCCGGGGGCCGACCCGGAGGACGAGGGGATGCCCGACCTTCAGGACGGCACTCCCCAGCAGCAGGAGGCGAACGATCCGCAGCGGCTGCCCGTCGCGGGCGACGAGCCGACCGTCGCCGAGGAACGGGACACCACCGTCGACGAGGTGATCGAGGACCGCTCGCTCGACGACCGGCTGGCCGACGAGACCCCCGACATCGGCCCCGAGTCGGGCGACGGGCCGCCCGCGCCCCCGGCGGGACTCCTCTACGACGAGCCCGACCCCGACCTGCCGCGCAACCAGGACGTGTTCGCGCAGGAGGGCAGCGTCAGCGGGCTCAGCGCGGAGGAGGACGCGGTGCGCGTCGAGGACGACGAGGAGTTCGGCGTCGGCGACGACCTCGTCATCGACGACGTCGAGGCCGATCAGCTCGCCTTCGACCAGGAACCCGTGGACGAGCTGGTCCTCCAGGACGACGAGGACGAGGGCGCGTAGCTGCGCGTCGGACACCCGCGGAAGGAGGGGGCCCGGGCGCTCAGGCCTGCGCCTCCTCCGGCGCGTTCCTGTCGACGTACTCGAAGATCGAGCCGTCGGGGTGCAGCGCGATCAGATTGCGGCCCACCGGCGTCGGCACGGGGCCCGCGATGACCTTGGCGCCGGACGCGGTGAGCAGCGTGTTCGCCTCGTCGACGTCCGGGACCGCGATCGTCGCCGACACCTTGCGCAGCACGTCGATCTCCGCCTTGGGCCCGCTCATCAGGAGGAAACAGCCGACGGCGGCCACGGAGACCCCGCCGCGCTCGAACCGCATCGCTCTGGTGCCGGTGAGGTTCTCGTAGAACATGACCGAGGACTCCAGGTCCTCGACGCAGACGCGCAGCGTGGTTCCCAGGATTTCCATGGGGAGGAGCCTAGTCGGAGCCGCCGGGGGCGCGTGATCGTTTCCAGGAAGCGGACCGGCCGGCGCTCGTTACGCGATCCGGCCGCCGGGTACCCGGCGCGCATGGAACGCATGGGCGAACACATCAACGAGCAGGTGACCGACGAGCTGGCCGGACGGGTCACGCACGCCGTGCGCGAGACGCTCCGCGAGGAGTTCACCGCGAGCGTCCGGGCGCAGCGCCGCCGCGCCACCCTCTACGCGGGAGCCGGCGCCGCCGCGCTGTACGCGGGGGCCGCAGCGGCGCTCGCCCTCGGCCTCGTCCTCTCCCTCGGCATCCCCGACTGGGGTGCGGCCCTCGTGGTCGCCGCCGTGCTGGGCGTCACGGCCTTGCTGCTGCGGAACGCGGCACGGCCCGCCAAGCCCGCCGCGCCCGCCGTGCCGCCGATGCCGACAGGACCCCCGACCACGGGAGCGTGACCCGCAGTGAACCGATCCCGCGTCGTCATCGTCGGAGCCGGATTCGCCGGCTACCGGGCCGCCCGCATGCTGTCGCGGGTGGCCCGCGACACCGCCGATGTCACCCTGCTCAACCCCACCGACTACTTTCTGTACCTGCCGCTGCTGCCCCAGGTCGCCGCGGGCTCCCTCGAACCCCGCCGGGTCACCGTGTCGCTGTCCGGGACGCTGCCGCACACGCGGCTCGTGCTCGGCGAGGCCGACGGCGTGGACCTCGACGAGCGGACCGTCTCGTACACCGACCCCGAGGGCGGGCGCGGCACCCTGGAGTACGACCGCCTCGTCCTCGCCGTCGGCAGCGTGAACAAGCTGCTGCCGGTGCCGGGCGTCGCCGAGCACGCGCACGGCTTCCGCGGCATGCCGGAGGCGTTGTACCTGCGCGACCACGTGACCCGGCAGATCGAGCTCGCCGCGGCCGCCGACAACCCGGAGGAGTGCCGGGCCCGCTGCACCTTCGTGGTGGTCGGCGCCGGCTACACCGGCACCGAAGTCGCCGCTCAGGGCCAGCTGTTGACCGACGCGCTGGTGAAGAAGCAGCCGCTGCGCCGGGGCATCAGGCCGCGCTGGATGCTGCTCGACATCGCGCCGCGCGTCCTTCCGGAACTCGACCGCCACCTGTCCCGCACCGCCGACAAGGTGCTGCGGGAGCGGGGCGTCGAGGTGCGGCCGAAGACCTCCGTGAAGGAGGCCACGAAGGACGGAGTCCTCCTCGACGACGGCGAGTTCGTCGACACCCGTACGCTCGTGTGGTGCGTCGGCGTCCGCCCCGACCCGCTCGTCGCCGACCTCGGCAGGCCGCTGGAGCGCGGCCGGCTGGTCGTCGACCCGTACCTGAACGTGCCGGGACACCCCGAGGTGTTCGCGTGCGGCGACGCGGCCGCCGTGCCCGACCTGGAGAAACCGGGCGAGTACACGCCGATGACCGCGCAGCACGCCTGGCGGCAGGGGCGCGTCGCAGGGCTGAACGTCGCCGCGTCCCTCGGCAAGGGCGAGCGCCGCGACTACCGGCACAAGGACCTCGGCTTCACCGTCGACCTCGGTGGAGTGAAGGCCGCCGCCAACCCGCTCGGCGTCCCGCTCTCCGGGCCGCTCGCGGGCGCCGTCACCCGCGGCTACCACCTCGCGGCGATGCCGGGCAACCGGGTGCGGGTCGCCGCCGACTGGCTGCTCGACTCCGTACTGCCGCGCCAGGCCGTCCAGTTGGGCCTCGTGCGCTCCTGGTCGGTGCCGCTCGACACGGCGTCGCCCGAGCTGGCCCGCGTGCCCGACGACAGCCGCGACAAGAAGGACGACCAGGGAGGTGCCTCGTGACCACCACCTACAGCGAAGCCGAACTCCAAGCCCTCGGACAGCAGTTGAGGGTGGACTCGGTGCGCGCGGCGGACGCCGCCGGCTCCGGGCACCCCACCTCGTCGATGTCCGCGGCCGACCTGATGGCCGTCCTCCTGGCCCGCCATCTCCGCTACGACTTCGACCGCCCCGACCACCCCGGCAACGACCGCTTCGTCCTCTCCAAGGGCCACGCGTCGCCGCTGCTCTACGCGGCGTACAAGGCGGCCGGTGCGATCAGCGACGCCGAACTGCTCACCTTCCGCAAGCTCGGCAGCCGCCTGGAGGGCCACCCGACGCCGCAGCGCCTCCCGTGGGTCGAGACGGCCACCGGATCGCTCGGCCAGGGGCTGCCCGTCGCCGCCGGCATCGCCTGGGCGGGCAAGCGGCTCGACCGGGTCGGCTACCAGGTGTACGCCCTGTGCGGCGACAGCGAGCTGGCCGAGGGATCCGTGTGGGAGGCCGCCGAGTACGCCGGGTACGAGCAGCTCGACAACCTGATCGCGATCGTCGACGTCAACCGGCTCGGCCAGCGCGGACCCACCCGGCACGGCCACGACCTCGACGCGTACGCCCGCCGCTTCGAGGCCTTCGACTGGCACACCGTCGTCATCGACGGGCACGACGTCGCCGACATCGACCGCGCGTACGCCGAGGCCGCTTCGACCGTCGGCAAGCCCACCGTCATCCTCGCCCGCACCTTCAAGGGCAAGGGCGTCGAGGCCGTCGAGGACCGCGAGGGCGCGCACGGCAAGCCGCTGCCCGACGCCGCGGAGGCCATCGAGGAGCTCGGCGGCGACCGCGGCGTCCGGGTCTCCGTGCAGGCGCCGCCCGCCGCGCGGATCCTGCACGCCGTGCGCAGCGGGCGGATCGAACTGCCGCGCTTCGAGGTCGGCGACGAGGTCGCCACCCGCGACGCGTACGGCCAGGCGCTCACCGCGCTCGGCTCGGCGCGCGGCGACGTCGTCGCGCTCGACGGCGAGGTCGGCGACTCCACGCGCACCGAGATGTTCGCGAAGGAACACCCCGAGCGGTACGGCGAGTGCTACATCGCCGAACAACAACTCGTCGCCAGCGCCGTCGGGTTGAGCGCGCGCGGCTGGCTCCCGTACGCGGGCACCTTCGCGGCGTTCCTCACCCGCGCCCACGACTTCATCCGGATGGCGTCCGTCAGCGGCGCGAACCTCAACCTCGTCGGCTCGCACGCGGGTGTCGCCATCGGGCAGGACGGGCCGTCCCAGATGGGCCTGGAGGACCTGGCGATGCTCCGCACGGTCCACGACTCCACGGTCCTCTACCCGTGCGACGCCAACCAGACCGCCAAACTCGTCGCCGGAATGGCCGAGTTGGACGGCATCCGCTACCTGCGCACCTCGCGCGGCGCCGCTCCCGTCATCTATCCGCCGCACGAGGAGTTCCCGGTGGGCGGCAGCAAGGTGCTGCGGTCCGGGGACGACGACCGGGTGACGGTCGTCGCCGCGGGCGTCACCGTGCACGAGGCGCTGAAGGCGGCGGACGAGCTGGCGGCGGCCGGCATTCCGGTCCGGGTCGTCGACCTGTACTCGGTGAAGCCCGTCGACCGGCGTACGTTGCGGGACGCGGCGCGGGCCACCGGGTGTCTGCTCACCGTCGAGGACCACCGGGAGCAGGGCGGCATCGGGGACGCGGTGGCGGAGGCCTTCTCCGACGCGGAACCGGCGCCCCGGCTCGCGCGCCTGGGTGTCCGTACGATGCCGGGCTCGGCGTCCCCGGCCGAGCAGTTGGCCGCCGCCGGAATCGACGCGGCGGGCATCGTCGCGGCGGTGGGTCTTCTGGTGGGGCACGCGGTGACGGCGTGAGCCGGAGATTTCAAGCCCCGCGAAACCAAGGAGATCCGCTATGGGCGCCAGCCACACCGTTGAGATCAAGCGACCCGACAAGCACCTCTTCCCCGGTGTCACCAAACAGGACCTCGCCGACTACTACCGTGCCGTGGCCCCCCACATGCTGCCGCACCTCCGCGGCCGCCCCCTGATGCTGGAGCGCCACCCCGACGGCGTCGACGGCCCCCGCTTCATGCAGAAGGACACCCCCGACCACTACCCCGACTGGATCCACCGGGTGGAGGTGCCGAAGGAGGGCGGCACCGTCACGCACACCGTGTGCGACGACACCGACACCCTGATGTTCCTCGTCGACCAGGCCGCCATCACCCTGCACCGCTGGCTGTCGCGCGCCGACGACATCGACCGCCCCGACCGTCTCGTCTTCGACCTCGACCCGACGAAGGACGACTTCGAGACCGTCCGTGAGGCGGCCCGCCTGCTGCACGGGATCCTGGACGACATCGGCCTGCCGGCCGCCCCCATGACCACGGGCTCCCGCGGCGTCCATGTCGTCGTACCCCTCGACGGGCAGCAGGACTTCGACGAGGTGCGGGACTTCGCGCGGCAGGTCGCCGACACCCTCGCCGACGAGCACCCGGACGAGCTGACGACGGCCCCGCGCAAGAAGGACCGCGGCGACCGCCTCTTCCTCGACGTGCGCAACGCCTACGCGCAGACCGCCGTCGCCCCGTACACCGTGCGCGCCAGGCCGAACGCGCCCGTCGCCACCCCGCTCACCTGGCAGCAGCTCGGCTCGCCTTCCGTCGACGCCCAGCACTGGACCGTCGAGAACGCCGTCGAGCAGGCGCGCACCGACCCGTGGCAGGGCCTGCTCGGCCGGGGCCGCTCGCTCGGCCCGGCCTGGCGCAAGCTCCGCGCTCGGCAAGGGAGTTGAGGTTTGCCCCGGCCCTTCGTGGAGACCCGGTGACCGAGGCTGCCATGACGAACACAAAAAAGACGCAAGCGTCGTCGGAGCGAGAGCCCGGCGACGACAAGACCACCGAGGCGGGCGGCGCGCCGGGCCCCATGGAGGTGCTGCGCGAAGCGCGCACCCAGCTGGCGGAGCTCACCGGCATGGCGGCCGAGACCGTGTCGTCCTTCGAACGCACCGAGGACGGCTGGGAGTTGGAGATCGAGGTCCTCGAACTGGCCCGGGTCCCCGACACCATGAGCCTGCTGGCGAGCTACCAGGTGACCCTGGACCCGCACGGCGTCCTGACCGGCTACCGGCGCATCCGCCGCTACGAGCGGGGGCGTTCCGAGCCGGCACACAGGTCGGGCGGCCAGTAGGCCGCCGCGCACCGCCTCGAACCGATCACTACACAGACAGGGAGGACCGGCCTCCATGACCGTTGTCCCCGCACAGCAAGGCGGTGGCGGTGGCGGCACCAGCGGACTGTACGACGTCCTCGAACTCGTCCTGGACCGCGGGCTCGTCATCGACGCCTTCGTCCGTGTCTCGCTGGTCGGCATCGAGATCCTGAAGATCGACGTCAGGGTCGTCGTCGCCAGTGTCGACACCTACCTCCGTTTCGCCGAGGCCTGCAACCGGCTCGACCTGGAAGCAGGGCCGCACCGCGATCCCGGACTGCCCGACCTCGTCGGCGAGATGACCGAGTCCGGCGCGCGCGGCAAGTCCAAGGGGGCGCTGTCCGGCGCCGCGCAGACCATCTCCGACGCCTTCAACCAGGCCCGCGACGAGGGCCAGCAGGAGCCGAAGCGGTCCTCGTCCGGCGGGCGCAGGACCACGAGCCGCCGTAAGGAGGAGCAGGAGTGAGCAGCACGTACATCTACGCCATCGCGAGCTCCGAACACCCCTCGCTGCCGGCCGGCATGGGAGGCATCGGCGAACCCGCGCGCGAGGTGCGCGTCGTCAAGGAGGGGCCGCTCGCCGCGCTCGTCAGCGAGGCCCCCGAGGGCCTGCGGCCCAAGCGTCGCGATCTGCTCGCCCACCAGAGCGTGCTCTCCGAGGCGGGCTCGGGCGGCCCCGTGCTGCCGATGCGGTTCGGCTCCCTCGCACCCGACGACGAGTCGGTGGCGGCCGTGCTCGCCGAGCGGGCCGACCACTACCAGGAACGGCTGCGCGCCCTCGACGGCAAGGTCGAGTACAACGTGAAGGCGCAGCACGACGAGGAGGCCGTGCTGCACAAGGTGATGGTCGACAACCCCGACGTCCGTACGCTCACCGAGGCCAACAGGAAGGCGGGCGGCGGCACGTACGAGGAGCGGCTGCGCCTCGGCGAGCTGGTCGTGGCGGCCGTGCAGGCCCGTGAGGCGGAGGACGCCGTCGAGCTCCAGCGCCTCCTCGAACCCGCCGCGGCCGCCGTGTCCGCGGGGCCGGAGAGCACCGGCTGGCTCGCGAACCTGTCGTTCCTCGTCGAGAAGAAGACGGCCGAGCAGTTCCTCGCCGCCGTCGAGGAGGTCCGCGCCGGCCATCCGCACCTCGAACTCACCGTGAACGGGCCGCTGCCCCCGTACAGCTTCGTCGAGCCGGGGCCGTCCGAGCCCGCGGCGACGGACTGAGCCCATGGGCCTCATCACCGAAGTGCTGCTGCTGCCGCTCGCTCCGGTGCGCGGATCCCTGTGGGCGGTGCAGCAGGTGCTCGCGGAAGCGGAGCGGCAGTACTACGACCCGGCGGCCGTGCGTGCCGAACTCGCTCGCCTCGAGGAACGACTGGTCTCGGGCGAGATCGACCAGGAGACGTTCGACCGCGTCGAGGACGAGCTCCTCGACCGTCTGGAGGGACCTTGAACCGCACAGCGATCGGCCTCGCGGTAGGGGCCGGGTACGTCCTCGGGCGTACGAAGAAGATGAAGCTGGCCTTCGCCGTCGGCACGATGGTCGCCGGCAAGCGACTGAATCTGAGCCCGCGCGGGATCGCCGAGCTCGTGAGCACCCAACTGGAGAAGAACCCCCAGTTCAAGGAGATCGGCGACCAGCTGCGCGAGGACCTGCGCGGCGTCGGCAAGGCGGCCTCCGGGGCGCTCGTCGAGCGCCAGATCGAGGGCCTCGCGGGACGCCTGCACGACCGTACGCAGGGCGTCCGCGACCAGATCCAGGGTGTCGCCCCCGACGCGGACGACGTACGGGACGCGGGGGAGCGGGTCACAGGAGTCGCCACCGGCCGAGGCCGCGACCGCGGGCAGGACGAGGAGCGGTACGACGACGAAGCCGCCGACGAGCCCGACGAAGAGCCCGAGGAGGAGCGCCGCCCGGCCCCCTCCAGGACCGCCACGAAGAAGGCGGCCAAGAAGGCTCCCGCCAAGAAGAAGGCGCCCGCCCCCGCGAACAAGCGCGCCGCGGGCCCGCAGGCGGCCAAGAAGACCGCGGCGAAGAAGAAGGCCGCCGCGAAGGGAGGCCGTGGCCGTGGCTGACCGTTCGAAGGACATGCTCGGCGGCCTCGCGAAGAGCGAGGCCGCGGACCACCTCAAGGCGGAGCTCCAGGACTTCCTCGCCGCGCAGGCCCAGCGCATGCTGATCGGCGCGGGCCGCAAGCTCGGCGAGACCACCGTGAAGCTCAACGACATCGCCGAGGGCAACAGCCCGGGATTCGCCAAGCTGGCGCTCGACGGCGGCCGCAAGCTCGCCGAGGGCAAGGGTCCGCTGCGCAGCGCGGTGGAGCTCGGCGCGAGCCACCTCAAGGACAACGTCGTCGGCGCCTTCAAGGGGCTCGGCGGCAAGGGCAAGGGCGGCAGGAAGGGCGGCGCGGGAAAGAAGCCCACCGTCATCATCGAGTTCATCGACGTCGGCGTCGACCTGCGCACCGCCTACGACCAGTGGACGCAGTACCAGGACTTCAGCACCTTCGCCAAGGGCGTCAAGAACGCGAACCGCGCCGACGACGTCACGTCCGACTGGCAGCTCAAGGTCTTCTGGTCCAACCGCAGTTGGAAGGCGCACACCACCGAGCAGCACCCCGACGACCGGATCGCCTGGACGTCGGAGGGCGCCAAGGGCACCACGAAGGGCGTCGTCTCCTTCCATCCGATGGGCGAGCGGCTCACCCGGGTCCTGCTGCTCATCGAGTACTACCCGAAGGGCCTGTTCGAGAAGACCGGCAACATCTGGCGCGCCCAGGGCCGCAGGGCCCGGCTCGACCTCAAGCACTACGCGCGGTTCGTGACGCTGCGCGGCGACACCCCCGAGGGGTGGCGCGGCGAGATCGAGGAGGGCGAGGTCGTGCGCACGCACGAGGACGCGCTCGCCGAGGAGGAACAGGAACACGAGCAGGACCAGCGGGACCAGTCGGCTGAGCCCGATGAGGAGCCGGACGAGGAGTACGAGGACGAGGCCGACGAGGAACCGTACGACGAGGAGCCGGAGGAGCCCGAGGACGAGTACGAGGAAGAGAAGTACGAGGACGAGGACGAGGGCGACGAGTACGAGTACGAGGACGAGGAACCCGCGTCCGAACGGCAGCCCGCCGGGAGCGGAGCCCGCCGATGACGACAGCGAGCCGCTTCCCCGACACCTACCGGGGTGACGGCGGGGCCAATCTCGCCGACATCCTGGAGCGCGTCCTCGACAAGGGCATCGTGATCGCGGGCGACATCCGCATCAACCTGCTCGACATCGAACTCCTCACCATCAAACTGCGCCTGATCGTCGCCTCCATCGACAAGGCCAAGGAGATGGGCATCGACTGGTGGGAGGACGACCCGGCCCTCTCGTCGGGCGCCCGCCGCAAGGAACTCGCCCGTGAGAACGCCGAGTTGAAGCAGCGCATCGCCGACCTCGAACTCGACGAGGGCAGCACGCGACGTGCCAGAGAGAACGAGAGGGGATCGCCGTGACCGCCGACGAACCGCGCCAGCTGCGCTACGTGTACGCCGTGTGCCATCCGCTCGACGCCCCGCTCCAGGCCGAACTCACCGGCGTGGCCGACGCCCCGCCGCGCCAGCTCGAGCACCACGGCCTGGTCGCCGTCGTCGGCGCCGTGCCCGAGCGCGACTTCGCGGAGGAACCGCTCCGCGCCCACCTGGAGGACCTGGACTGGCTGACCGGGACCGCCCGCGCCCACCAGAACGTGATCGCCGCGCTCACCACGGTCACCAGCCCCCTCCCGCTCCGCCTCGCCACGGTCTTCCGTGACGACAGCGGCGTACGGGCCATGCTGGAGCAGGAGGAGGAACGCTTCCGGGACGGCCTCGACCGGCTCGCGGGCCGCGTCGAGTGGGGCGTCAAGGTGTACGTCGAGGAGCCCGAGCCCGAGGCGAAGGCGCCACCGGCTCCGGCGGCATCGGGCCGTGACTATCTGCGCCGCCGCCGCGCCGAGCGCACCGCGCGCGACGACACCTGGCGGCGCGCCGAACGCTTCGCGCAGGAGCTGCACGACGAGCTGGCCGAGCACGCCGCGCACACCCGGCTGCACCCGCCGCAGAACCCGGAACTGTCCCGCGCGAGCGGCCTGAACGTGCTCAACGCGGCGTATCTCGTGGAGCGTTCGGCGGCGGAGGAGTTCGTGGAGCGCGTCGACGCCACCAAGGACCGGGAGCCCGGCCTGCGCGTCGAGCTGACCGGGCCGTGGGCCGGCTACTCGTTCACGGCCGACGAGGAGGGGGAGCGGGCATGACGGTCGTCGAACGGCGCGAGATCGCCCTGGTCGACCTCCTCGACCGGCTGCTCGCGGGCGGCGTCGTCCTCGCGGGCGACGTCACCCTGCGCATCGCCGACGTCGACCTGGTGCGCATCGATCTCAACGCGCTGATCAGCTCGGTCAACGAACAGGTCCCCTCGCCCTGGCCGGAGGTACTGGACGGTGAGTGAACGGCGCCGCATCGAACTCGAACCCGACACCGTCGAGCGCGACCTGATGAAGCTCGTGCTCACCCTTGTCGAGCTGCTGCGCCAGCTCATGGAGCGGCAGGCGATCCGCCGCTTCGACGTCGGCGACCTCACGGAGGACCAGGAGGAGCGGGTCGGTCTGACCCTGATGCTCCTGGAGGACCGCATGGAGCAGCTGCGGGAGCGCTACGGGCTGCGGCCCGAGGACCTGAACATCGACCTCGGACCGCTGGGCCCGCTGCTGCCGCGCTCCTGAGCCGGTTCAGGCGGTGCGGGGCTTGCGCGCGAGGATCTCCCCGTGCAGCACGCCGAACCAGGCGTCCTCGTGCGCGCCCCATTCCCGCCAGGCCGCGGACACGGCCGCCAGCTGCTCGGGGGTCGCGTGGCCGCCGCCCGTCGCGCGGTCGGCGTAGGCGGAGGCGAGCGTGCGGTCCGCCCACAGCTCGCTCCACCAGGCGATCTCCTCGGGCGTCGAGTAGCACCACGTACCGGCGGAGCACGTCAGGTCCTCCTGGGCGAAACCGGCCTTCAGGGCCCAGGACTTCAGGAACCGCCCGGCGTCCGGCTCGCCGCCGTTGGCGCGGGTGACCCGCTCGTACAGGTCGAGCCACTGGTCCATGGCGGGCAGTCGCGGGAACCAGGAGAACGCCGCGTAATCGGATTCCCGTACCGCGATGATCCCGCCGGGCTTCGTCACCCGGCGCATCTCGCGCAGCGCCTGCACGGGGTCGCCGACGTGCTGGAGCACCTGGTGGGCGTGCACGACGCAGAACGTGTCGTCGGGCCAGTCCAGCGCGTGCACGTCCGCCGTCGTGAAGTCGACGTTCGTCAGGCCCCGCTCGGCCGCCGTGGCGCGCGCCTGGTCCAGGATGCCCTCGGCGTGGTCGGCGCCGGTGACATGCCCGTCGGGGACCAGGGCCGCCAGGTCGGCGGTGATGGTGCCGGGGCCGCAGCCGACGTCGAGGATCTTCATGTGCGGCTTGAGCGAGTCGAGCAGGTAGGCCGCCGAGTTGGCGGCGGTGCGCCAGGTGTGCGAGCGGAGCACCGACTCGTGATGTCCGTGCGTGTATACGGCGGTCTCCTGCGGCATGACCGGATCCCTTCGTCTAGGCGTGACGATCACGGTACGCCGGTCACCCGCATTTTGAGATACCCGTATTGCCATGTGGACTGACGGCGAGTCAGAGAATCGCGTGCGGGCGGTACACGCGCAGCGCCTCGTGCTCCTTGTCGACCAGCAACTCGCCTCCGCACTCGGTGACTTCGCCGTCGAACGCCAGCGGAGTGCCCGGCTCGACGCCGTCCACCCGCAGCCGCGTCAGCCGGGTCGCCGTGTGGAACGGGGAGCGCGACAGCGGCCCCGAGACGGCCGCCGCGAGCAGCCGCACCCCGGGCAGCCGGCCGCCGTCCACGGTCCGCACGTCGAGCAGCCCGTCGGCCAGGCTCGCCCGGCGGCCCGCGGTGAGCCCCATCCGCCGGTACGTGCAGTTTCCGGCGAACAGCAGCCACAACGGCCGCTTCCTGCCGTGCAGTTCGACGCTCAGCGGGTGGTCGCGGCGCAGCACGTGCACCGCCGCCACGACGTCCGCGAGCCGCCCGCCGATCCGCCCCGACCAGCGCTGCCGCTCCCGCACCAGCTCCGGGTACGCGCCGAGGCTCAGCGTGTTGAGGAAGATCCCCGACCCGTGCTCCGACGTGAAGCGGCCGACGTCCACCGCGACCGCGTGCCCGGCCTGCACCGCACGCGCCAGATCCCCGGCGTCCTCGATGCCGAGGTCGTACGAGAAGTGGTTCAGGGTGCCGCCGGGCAGCACCGCGAGCGGCAGGCGGTGCCGCAGCGCCACCCGCGCGGCCGTGTTCACCGAGCCGTCGCCGCCCGAGATGCCGAGCGCGCGGGCGCGCGGCGCCGCCTTCTCCAGCTGCTGCTCCAGCTCGTCGCCCGCGCACTCGACGTACTCGGCGTGCGGCAGCACGTCCCGCAGCGCCCGCACCCGCTCAGGAGTGCCCGCCCCGGAGTTCACGACCATCACCAGGCCCTCGCCGCCCGGCAGCGCCGGGACGTCGTCCACCAGGGGGCGGCCCGGCGACGGCATCTGGTCGCGCGTCGGCACCAGGCCGCGCACCGCGAAGGCCGCGCCCGCGCCGAGCGCCGCGCCCGCGAGGACGTCGGCGGGGAAGTGGGCGCCGGTGTAGACGCGGGACGCCGCCACCGAGAACGCCACGGGGGCGACCAGCGCGCCGAGGCCACGGGACTCCAGGGCCACGCCCGTCGCGAAGGCGGCGGCCGACGCCGAGTGCCCGGAGGGGAACGACGTCGTGAACGGTTGCCGCTTCAGGCGGCGTACCAGCGGCACCGGGTCGATCGCGGGCCGCGCCCTGCGCACCGAACGCTTGCCGAGCGTGTTGATGGTGGCCGACGCGAGCGCCAGGGAGGCGAGCCCGCGCACCGCGGCGCGGCGGGCGCGCGGCGAACCGGTGGCGGCGAGCGCCCCGCCCACGGCGAACCACAGCACGCCGTGGTTCGCCGAGCGGCTCAGCCGCGGCAGGATCCGCTCGGCGCCCGGCCAGTGCGCGCCCGCGGCGAACTCGAACACCTTCAGGTCGAGCGCGGCCAGCCGGTCGCGCACCGTGGGCGGCGCCGGCGGGGGCGTGTCGAACGGCGGGACCTGGGGGAGCGGACGGGTGAGCGGCTTGGGTCGCTTCAGCGGAGACATGGATGACTGGTACCCCGGCCCGTCGCCCGCACCCCGGCCAATTCGTTTGCCCGTCACCCGCACGGGCGTCCAGAATGCGGGATCATGGGACATCTGGAAGCGGCACATCTCGAGTACTACCTCCCCGACGGGAGGGCCCTGCTCGGCGATGTGTCGTTCCGGGTCGGCGAGGGCGCGGTCGTCGCGCTGGTCGGTCCGAACGGCGCGGGCAAGACGACGCTCCTGCGGCTGATCTCCGGCGAGCTCCAGCCGCACGGCGGCTCCGTCACCGTCGGCGGCGGCCTCGGCGTGATGCGCCAGTTCGTGGGCTCGGTGCGCGACGAGACGACGGTCCGCGACCTGCTCGTGTCGGTGTCGGCGCCGCGCATCAGGGACGCGGCGAAGGCGGTCGACGAGGCCGAGCACCTGATCATGACCGTCGACGACGAGGCCGCGCAGATGAGGTACGCGCAGGCCCTCGCCGACTGGGCGGAGGCGCAGGGGTACGAGGCGGAGACCCTCTGGGACATGTGCACGACGGCGGCGCTCGGCATGCCGTACGACAAGGCCCAGTTCCGCGAGGTCCGCACGCTGTCCGGTGGCGAGCAGAAGCGGCTCGTCCTCGAAGCCCTGCTGCGCGGCACCGACGAGGTGCTGCTCCTCGACGAGCCGGACAACTATCTCGACGTGCCCGGCAAGCGGTGGCTGGAGGAGAAGCTCCGCGAGACCCGCAAGACGGTCCTCTTCGTCTCGCACGACCGGGAACTCCTCGCCCGCTCCGCCGAGAAGATCGTCAGCGTCGAGCCGAGCCTCGGCGGGGCCGACGCGTGGGTGCACGGCGGCGGATTCGCCACGTACCACGAGGCGCGCCGCGAGCGCTTCGCCCGCTTCGAGGAGCTGCGCCGTCGCTGGGACGAGAAGCACGCGCAACTGAAGAAGCTGGTCGTGAACCTCCGGCAGGCGGCCTCCGTCAGCCACGAGATGGCCTCCCGGTACGCCGCGGCGCAGACGCGACTGCGGAAGTTCGAGGAGGCGGGCCCGCCGCCGGAGCCGCCGCGCGAGCAGGACATCACGATGCGGCTCAAGGGAGGCCGCACCGGCGTCCGGGCGGTGACCTGCGAGAACCTCGAACTCACCGGCCTGATGAAGCCCTTCTCCCTCGAGGTCTTCTACGGCGAGCGGGTCGCGGTCCTCGGGTCGAACGGTTCGGGCAAGTCGCACTTCCTGCGGCTGCTGGCGGGTGACGAGTCGGTCGCGCACACCGGGGCGTGGAAGCTCGGCGCGCGCGTCGTGCCGGGGCACTTCGCCCAGACCCACGCCCACCCGGAGCTCCAGGGGCGGCCGCTCCTCGACATCCTGTGGCGCGACCACGCGAAGGACCGGGGCGCGGCGATGGCGCTGCTGCGGCGGTACGAGCTGACGGCGCAGGCGGAGCAGAAGTTCGAGCGGTTGTCCGGTGGCCAGCAGGCCCGCTTCCAGATCCTGCTCCTGGAGCTGGAGGGCGCGACGGCGCTGCTCCTCGACGAGCCGACGGACAACCTCGACCTGGAATCGGCCGAGGCGCTCCAGGAGGGGCTCGAATCCTTCGACGGGACGGTGCTCGCGGTCACCCACGACCGCTGGTTCGCCCGCGCGTTCGACCGTTACTTGGTCTTCGGCTCGGACGGCAACGTCCGCGAGTCCACGGACCCCGTCTGGGACGAACGCCGCGTCGAACGAACCCGCTGAATCGCCGGCGGGGCCTGTGCGATCCAGCGGGGGTGAGTAATTCAAGCCCCTGCGGCGCTTGAGCAGCGGGGCCCGGGGCGGAGCCCCGAGGCGTGAGGACGGTGCCGCGGAACCTACTCCGACCAGCGGAGGAGCGCGCCCAGGCCGCCCGCGGGCGCCGCCGAAGGATCGGCGCCCGCGACGGAAAGCCCCGCCGCACCGCTCGCGGAAGCGCACCGCATGAGCGCGTCGTCGGCCCGCGCCGACACCACGTCGCCCCCGCCCAACGCCTCCGCGTCGGTCCGCCGCACCCCGAGCTGGTCCGGACTGTCACCGACCCACACCTCACGGTGCGCGTCGGGCCCGTCCGAGCGGATGAGGAGCTCCGCGATCCGGTGCTCACGCGCCGCGTCCACGAGCGCGGGAACGCCCTCCGCCGCGGCCTCTCCCTGTCCGCGCGCCTCGGCGAACAGCGCCAGGTCGTGCGCGGCGCGCATCGCCACCTGTTCCGCCCTGGCCTGCTCGAGCTCGCTGTTGAGGAGCCGGCTCTCCGCCCCGTGCCTGGCCCGGACCGCGGAGTCCTTCAGCTGGTGCGGCAGCCGGTCCCGTACGGCGACGCACTCCCGGTCGTCGCCGACCAGGACGACGAGCTCGGCCCGCGTCTCGGCCTGGCAGCGGGCGAGCGCCTCGGCGATCTCCCCGGCGTTGTGCTCCCAGGTGTTCTCCACCCGCAGCTGGAAGTGCCGCTCGGACCAGTCGGCGGAGCCGGTGCGGTGGACCGGCCACTGCTGCCCGGTCACCTTGCCCGCCGTCGATTCGCCGCGCGCGGAGCGCAGCTCGAAGTCGGCCCCGGTCCTGTCGATGTACGCGACGAGGCACAGCGGGTCCTCGCCCACGAGGTCGAGCAGCGGCGTGGTGTGCGGGAGTGCCGCCCAGTGCGCCGACGTCTGCCCCGGCGGGGTGCTCAGCGCCGGATCGAGGACGACCTCGCCGTCGCGGCCGAAGAAGGCCCGCCCGACGGGTTCGCTGGAGTGCTTCAGGTCCTCGACGGCGGCCCGCATCGCCTGCGCGGTCGCCTCGTCGGCGCCGGCCGCGGCGAGCGCGCGCTGCACGCCGAGCGCCTCCAACGACCGCTCTTCGGCGGTGGATTCGGTGTGCCGTGACGTGTCGACGTACACGGAGGCCCAGGGGCCGGGCCGATTGCAGAGGGGGGTGAGGAACGCGAGGTCCATGGCTGCCTCCTGAAGGTCGTGGGTGCGGTGGGCCGACCCCGGCTCAGGTGCCGCTGACCTGCTTGAGCAGGGCCGCGTCGAAGGCCTTGAGGTCGTCCGGACGGCGGCTGGTGACCAGCACGTTCGGTCCTGCGGTGCAGACCTTGACCTGCTCGTCGACCCAGGTGCCGCCCGCGTTGCGGATGTCGGTGGCGAGGCTGGGGAACGAGGTCAGCGTCCGGTCGCGCACCACGTCGGCCTCGACGAGCGTCCACGGCGCGTGGCAGATCGCCGCGACCGGCAGCCCCTTCGTGAAGAAGTTCTTCACGAACGCCACCGCGTCGGGGTCGGTTCGCAACAGGTCGGGGTTGGCGACGCCGCCCGGCAGCACCAGCGCGTCGAAGCCGTCCGCCGACGACTTCAGCGCCGCCACCGTCTCGTCGACGGGGAACTTGTCCGCCTTGTCGAGGTGGTCGAAGGCCTGGATCTCGCCCTGCTGCGTGGACACGAGCACGGGCTCGCCGCCCGCGTCCCGCACCGCCTGCCAGGGGTCGGTCAGCTCGATCTGCTCGGTCCCCTCCGGTGCCACCAGGAACGCGATACGCATCGTCGTCAACTCCCTTGCTGTGTACTGCTGTTCATTGGCTCGGGGCCGGGCGGGGCGCCCGCCCTCAGGCGGGGCCCTCGTCCGTCCGGCCGTCGGGCAGGGCGCCGCTGATGTCGGCGAGCGCGGACTCCGGGTCCTGGCTCAGCGCCAGATCGCCCAGGCTGACCATCCCGACCGGGTGCCCGTCCTGCACGACCGGCAGCCGGCGCACCGCGTACTCCCGCATCAGCGCCACCGCGGCGGCCACGTCGTCGTCCGGGCCGATGGCCACCGGGTGCGGAGTGCACACCGCCTCGGCGCTCACCGTGAGCGGATCGGCCCCGTCGGCGACGGCCCGCAGCGCGATGTCACGGTCCGTGAGCACGCCCACGACCTGTGCCTCGTCCGCCACCAGTACATCGCCGATGTCCTGCGCCCGCATCAGCTGGGCGGCCTCGACGAGCGAGGCGTCGGGACGCACCGTGACGACGCCGGGTGTCATGACTTCCCTCACCACATCGGCCATCGGTATCCGGCCTTTCTGATCTTCGGGTGCACCGTGAATGTCGGCCCATGTACCCGACCGATCCGGAGCTATTCCCCGCTGTTTGTAAGGGCCTTGGCCAGGTCCGAGGCCGTGCGGAAGACGGTCTTCCCGGGCAGTGCCGCCACCGGTTCGACGAGCCGGTCGGGTGCGGACCGCTCGCGCAGCAGCTGCGCGAGCGTCGGCGGTGTGGCCGGAAACGAACTCCGGCCGAGCAGCCGGCCGAGCTCCGAGCGGACGGCGTCGAGCCGCTCGGGTCCTGGGCCCGGTTCCACGGGGCCGCCCGCCACCTCCGGATCGTCGTCCGCGGCGGGCTCGGGGTCGTTCCACTCCTCGGCCCTGGTGTGGTGCCCGGACCGCAACAGGCCCTGGAGCTCGTGCTTCATCTCGTCGTCGCGGTGGACGCTCAGCCGGTCGCTGCCTCGCTGCATCGTTTCCTCCAGTGACTCGGCGGTGCCCGACGCGTACCCGACCGCTTCGCGGTGACACCTGGTGGTTTGCACCGCGGGACGGGGGGACCCGTGGCGGAGCGTTCCTCCCTGGGGGCGACTGGCTGGAAGGACAGGTCATGGAGCTGCTGACGGTCCTGATCCCCGCGGGCATGCTGGGCCTGGTGCTGGTCCTCGGACGTTACGAGGAGTGGTTGCTGCCCCGGCCGGAAGAAGTGGAATCCCGCGAACGTGCGGGACGGGCCCGTTGAGTGCACGCTGGAAACAAGCCGCGTGTTTGCGGCGATGCCCCAGGGGCAGGCGAAGGACAGTGCTTCGGACAGGAGGCACGTCCGTGGGAGGGATACGACCTCGCGTCGTATCCAGTGGATCCGCAGGATCGCCCCGGGTGTGTCCGACTGTTTTGCGGGCGCGACTCCCACGGTGACCACCGAAACCAAGGCACCCTTCCAGGGAGTTGCGATCCAGATGCGTACGCGTACCAGCGCACCCCAGAACCCGGTGAAGCCCGGTGGACGCCACCCGCACGACGACGCCCCCGACACCGCTGAGGCCTTCGCCCAGCTTTCCGACATGCCGGACGGACCCGAGCGCGACGAACTGCGCCAAGAGGTCGTCGAGGCATGGCTGCCGATGGCCGACCGACTGGCCGGCCGCTTCCGCAACCGTGGCGAGTCCTACGAGGACCTTCGCCAGGTGGCGGCATTGGGCCTGGTCAAGGCGGTGGACCGATACGACCCGGAGCGCGGCAACGCCTTCGAGAGCTACGCCGTGCCCACCGTGACCGGTGAGATCAAGCGGCACTTCCGCGACCACATGTGGACGCTGCACGTGCCGCGTCGCGTGCAGGATCTGCGCAACCGGGTCCGGTTCGCGCAGCACGAACTCTCCCAGACGATCTCGGGGCGCGCCCCGACCCTCACGGAGATCGCCGAGCACGCGAACATGACCGAGGAAGAGGCCCGTACGGGCCTGGAGGCGCTCGAGAGCTTCACCGCGCTCTCCCTCGACGCGGAGCTGCCCGGCAGCGAGGACGGCTACTCGCTGTCCGACGCCCTGGGCGACGCCGACCCGGCGCTCGACGTCGTCGTCGACCGCGAGGCCGTCAAGCCGCGCATAGCGGAACTCCCCGAGCGGGAACGGGAGATCCTCTACATGCGGTTCTTCGGCGACATGACCCAGAGCCGGATCGCCGAGCGGCTCGGCATCTCGCAGATGCACGTGTCCCGGCTGATCAGCCGCTGCTGCGACAGGCTGCGCGACCAGGTCCTCTCGGACGCCGCGTAGCCGGGGGTGCGACGTCCGGCATCGCGGCCTACGACGCCTCTATTTCCTTATGGCCAGCGCTATGTGACGGGCCATCATGTCCAGTGTCTTCGCCTCCGCCATCGAGAAGGCGAGCCGGCCCGCGGACCGGAACAGGGTGAGCACACCCTGGACCGGTTCGCCGGGCTCCGGGATCAGCGGCACGCACAGCAGAGACGTGACGTCGGCGCGCACGAGCACCGGCGCCCCCGACGCGTCCTCGCCCAAAGCCCGCAGGTCCTCCGGGCGCACGAGGAGCGTGGGGGCGCCGCCGCGGGCCGCCTCGACGACGAGCGGGCTGTCGGCGGGGTCCTGCGCGGCGATGTCCCGCACCACCGCGTCGTCCGCGCCGAGCACCGCCGTGCGCTCCAGACGGGCCGCCCCCTTGTCGGCGACGACCCAGTCGGCGAACCGGCCGTGCAGCACGTGCGCGGCGCGCCGCAGCAGCTCGTCCGGATCGCCCACGGGCCCGCCGAGCAGCTCCCGCGTCATCGCGTCCAGCAGGTCGGTGAGCGCGGCGTGCCGGGTGGTCTCGGCGAGGTCGGGCACCGGCGCGCTGGGGCGAGCCGCCGCGGCGCCGACCTGCGCGTCGTCGGCGGGCTGCAGCACCGCGAGGACCGTGGTGCGCGGCTCGTTGCCCGGCCGCAGGCCCGTCAGGACGGCGCGGACGGGGGAGCGCGGGTTCTGCTGGAGGTGCACGGTGAGCCCGCGGTCGCCCTCGCCCCTGGCCACGGCGGCCACCTGCGAGCGGAACGCGGCCCGGTCGGCGTGCGCCAGGAACCCGGTCATCGGGCGGCCCGTCGCGTATCCGGCGCGTACGCCCGTGAAGGTCGTCGCCGCGAAGTTCAGACGGCGTACGACGGCCTCGCGGTCCACGAGCGCGACCGGCAGCGGAAGGCGCTGGAAGACGGCGCGCAGCAGCTGCTGCTCATGCTTGTCGGCCGCCGCGTTCCGGCTCCCGTTCCCGCCGGTGGCGGGCTCGGCCGCCCGGGGCCGCGGCCACAGCGCCGTGGCCACGTGGTCGAGTTCGAAGAGCGCGGCGTCCAGGACGGCGGGCAGCTCGTCCGGCGACACCGAGCGCGCCGCCTTCAGCTCCGCCACACGGCGCACGAAGTCCGCGAGCTCTTCATCGAATTCCTCCGTCTGCGCCATGCTGAGAACGTATCCCGTACCGCGGTTTTCGGGAGCCGGGTGCGGGAAGCCGACCGCCAAGGAGGCTTGAACCCGATGCGACAGTACGTGCCGGCCGAGCAGGGCGAGGACCCGGCCCATGTCGGACCGGAATCGCCCGCGCCGGGTCAACCTGACCGCCGGGTGCCGGAGTCGGGCCTGCCCGCCCGGCGCCTCTCCGAACTCGCCGAGGAAGCCGTCCGCTGCACCGCCGAGTGCTGCGGCGCCGTCGCCACGGCGAGCGACGGAAGCGACGAGCGGCCCACCGCGGTGACCCACCCGGACCTCGCCGCCCTCGTCACCGTGCAGGACCGCTCGGGCGACGGGCCGATACCGGCCGCCGAGCGGGGCGGATGCCCCGTCGACGCCCGTGACCTGCTGAACGATCGGCGCTGGCCCGACTACCGCGCGCTCGCCCTCGACTCCGGCGTGCGCTCCAGCGTCACCATCCCGTTCCGCAGCGGCGATCTCACGGTCACGCTCAGTCTCTACAGCTTCCGCCCCGGCTCCCTCGGCGACGCCCCGCACGGCCCGGTCCGCGCGCTCGGCGACCTCGCGGCGAGCTGCCTCGTGCGCGACCGCTCCTACCAGGCCGCCCTCACCGAGGTCGACCAGCTGGGCTCGGCGCTGTGCTCCCGGCCCGTGGTCGACCAGGCCTGCGGCATCGTCATGCACGTACTGGGCTGCGGCCCCGACGACGCGTTCACCGTGCTGCGCCGAATATCGCAGCGCACCAACCGCAAACTGGCGGACGTCGCCTCCGCCGTCGTCCAGCGGCGCGGACGCGGCCTGGAGCGCGAGTTCACCGCCCTTGCGGACTGAACCACTCCGCCCCGTCCGCGCGCGACCGCTCACCCGTCCGGGCCACGCCGCGCGCGGACGACCGCCGGGATGTGACGCTGGTAGGGCAACCTCACCCGCTCGGAGGCAGCATGCGGCAGTCGGAACCCACGGCCCCGACCCCCGGACCCGCCAGGGCACAGGCCCCTGAGGGGCGTGGCCCCGTGCGGTACGGGCCGCCGCTGCCCGAGCCGGGCCTGCCGGTGCTGCCCGAGCTCGCCGCCGTCGCGGCGGGGGCGGCGGGGCGGGCCGCGTCGGAGCCGCCCGGGGGTCCTCCCGCCCTGCTCGAAGCGGCGTGCGGCTACTGGCGGCGCCGCGGCCTCGACGCCGAACGCGAGCAGCTCGGCGCCGCGCCCGGCGCCGCCCCGCTGCTGCTCGCCCTCACCGCCGCGCTCGGCGGCGACGTCCTGGTGCCGCGTCCCTGCTCGGCGTGGTGGGTGCCGCAGGCCCGGCTGCTGGGCCGCGCCGTGTTCCACGTGCCGACGCCGGCCGAGTGCGGCGGCGTCCCGGACTCCTCCGCGTTCCTGGAGACGGTCCGCCGGGTCAGGGCCGAGGGCGGCGACCCGCGGCTCCTCGTGCTGTCCGTGGCCGACGACCCCACCGCGACCGTGCCGCCGCCCGAGATGCTGCACGAGGCCGTGGAGGCGGCAGCCGCCGAGGGCCTGCACGTGGTCAGCGACGAGACCTGGCGGGACACCGTGCACCCGGGCGCCGACCCGGTGCTCTTCAGCCCCGCCGAGATGTACCCGCGCGACGTCACCGTCCTCACCGACCTCGTCGGACCGTTCCTGCCGCCCTCGCTGCCCGCCGCCTGCGCCCGCTTCCCCGCCACCGAGCGGGGCGCCCGGCTGCGGGCCCGCGTCCTCGACGTCCTCACCGCGACGGGCGCGCTGCTCCCCGCGCCGGTCGCGGCGGCGGCCACGTACGTCCTGAACGAGAACGAGGACGTCACCGAGCGCCGCACCGCGGGTGTCGCGCTGCACGCGCGGGTGGCGCAGGCGCTGCACGGCGCCGTGCTCGCGGCGGGCGGCCTCGCCAGACCGCCGTGCGCGGGCCGGCACCTCTACATGGACCTGGAGGAGCTGCGGCCGCCGCTCGCCGCGCTCGGCGTCAGCGACTCCCAGGACCTGGAGGACTTCCTCGGCGAACGGCTCGGCATGCCGGTCCCCGGCGGCCACCGCTTCGGCGACGAACAGGGCGCGCTGCGGGCGCGCCTTTCGACGGGACCGTTCCTCGGGTCAACCCCCGAGGAACGCAGGGCGTCTCTCACCTCACCGGCGCCCTTGGAATTGCCGCACGTGGCACGGGTGTTGACGA
The DNA here is from genome assembly GCF_052245995.1 of Streptomyces sp. SDT5-1. Lineage (NCBI taxonomy): Bacteria > Bacillati > Actinomycetota > Actinomycetes > Kitasatosporales > Streptomycetaceae > Streptomyces > Streptomyces sp. SDT5-1. The sequence continues at coordinate 6,679,833 of NZ_CM125963.1, forward strand.
TGGTGGGATCGACGCTCCGCGCCATCGGCGGGGAACCGGCGGACGAGGGATGGGAGACCGAGCGATGACGCAAGCGTCCGAGGCACCGTCTGCCGAGGAGACCGCGGAGCGGCCCGACGCCACCGCGGCCCGGCCTCCCCTCGTCGAGCCGCGACCGCTCGGCGGGGGAGAGGACGGCGTCGCGGACGTGCCGCGCCGGTGGCCCAAAACGTTCGCCCACCGGCTGACGGCGCCGCTTCCGGGGCTGCGGGCCTTCGCCAGATTCGCCCGCGAGGGCGCGCTGCGGCCGCCCGCCGACACCCTCGCCGACATCCCGAAGCTGCCCTACGCACCGGAGCCGCTGCCCCGCGTCGATGCCCGCACCGCGGCCGTCACCTGGGTCGGGCACGCCAGCTGGGTCGTCCGCATCGGCGGCCTCACCGTCCTCACCGACCCCGTCTGGTCCCGCAAGATCCTCGGCACCCCGGCCCGCGTCACCCCCGCCGGTGTCGCCTGGAGCGCGCTGCCGCCCGTCGACGCCGTCGTCATCAGCCACAACCACTACGACCACCTGGACTGGCCGACCGTCAAAAGACTCCCGCGCGACACCCCGGTCCTGGTGCCGGCCGGCCTCGCGCGCTGGTTCACGCGGCGCGGCTTCACCCGGGTCACCGAACTGGACTGGTGGGAGGCCGTCGAGCTGAAGGGCGTCCGCTTCGACTTCGTGCCCGCCCACCACTGGTCCAAGCGCAGCCTCGTCGACACCTGCCGCACCCTGTGGGGCGGCTGGGTCCTCACCGACTCCGAAGGACAGCGCATCTACTTCGCCGGCGACACCGGCTACGGCCACTGGTTCTCACAGATCGGCCGCCGCTACCCCGGCATCGACCTCGCGCTGCTGCCCATCGGCGCGTACGACCCGCGCTGGTGGCTCAAGGACGTGCACTGCGACCCCGAGGAGGCGGTCCGCGCGGCCCAGGACGTGGGCGCGCGCCGGATGGCCCCGATGCACTGGGCGACGTTCCTGCTCTCGGCCGAACCGGTCCTCGAACCGCTCACCCGCCTCCGTACGGCCTGGGAGAAGGCGGGCCTGCCGCGCGCCTCCCTGTGGGACCTGCCGGTCGGCGGCTCCCGCGTCCTCACGCCGGCGGGCGCCGACTAGGTCGCGTGCCGGCTGTCCGACTCCCGGCCGCGCGCCTTGCGCCACAGGCTCGGGGCCGCGCTGATCAGGACGGTCAGGGCGATCGCCGCGACGACGCCCTGCCACGGCTCGGGGAAGAGGGAGCCGCCGAGGATGCCGATGACCTGGTACGTCGCCGCCCACGCCAGGCACGCGGGCAGGTTGCCGCGGGCGAACCGGCGCAGCGGCATCTTCGCCAGCAGACACGCCAGCATCACCGGGATCCGCCCCGCCGGCACCAGACGGGAGAGCACCAGCACCGTCACGCCGTGATCGGCGAGCTTGTCCTGGGCCTGCGCGAGCCGCTCCTCGGGCGCCCGCGACCGGATCGCCTCCAGCCACCGCGACCCGTTCTTCGACCTCATGCCGCGCCGCCCCAGCCAGTACAGGACGATGTCGCCGAGGAACGCGGCGAGTGCCGCCACCACGAACACGAAGAGCAGCGACAGCGGCTCGCTGTGGTGGAACGCGACGACCGCCGCCGAACTCACCAGCGCGCCCGTCGGGATCACGGGGACGAGCGCCCCGAAGAACACCAGCAGGAACAACGACGGGTAGCCGACGGCCTGTTGGGTCGTCTCGGGCGTCACCTGGCTCGCGGCGGACAGCATCATCGGCCCGCTCCCGTCCGCCGACGGGCGCGGCTCATCCGGCCACCTCGGGCCGTACGCTCTCGCCCTGCGTCAGCCGGTGCACCACCACGCCGGGCGCCCGCAGCGCCGCCTGCCGGACGAACTCGTCGCCCGGCGCGTGGAACTCGTGCGGCCGCACCGCGTCCATGCCGATCGGCCAGTACGTCCCGTAGTGCACGGGCACCGCGCTGCGCGGCGCGATCCGGGCCAGCGCCTCGGCGGCCCGGCCCGCGTCCAGATGCCCGGAGCCGAGGTACGGGCCCCAGCCGCCCACCGGGAGCAGCGCGATGTCCACCTCGCCCACGGCCTCCGCCATCCCGTCGAAGAGCCCGGTGTCGCCCGCGAAGTACGTCCGGGCCTCGCCGCTCACCACGTAGCCGAGCGCGGGCGTGGTGTGCGGCCCGACGGGGAGCCTGCGTCCGTCGTGCTCGGCGCGGACCGCCTCGATCGCGACCCGCCCCACCTCGACGCGCTCGCCCGCCTCCACCTCGATGATGTCCAGCGTGCCGAGCCTGCGCAGGCCCGGCACCGCGCGCGGGGCGCCCTTCGGCACCAGCACCCGGGTGCCCGGGGCGAGGCGGCCGAGCGAGGGCACGTGCAGATGGTCGGCGTGCAGGTGGGAGACGAGGACGACGTCCGCCTCGGCCGCGCGCGGCGGCGGGGGCGCGCCGCGCCGACGGCGCAGATGGGCGAGGCGCCGTGCGAAGAGCGGATCCGTCAGAACACGTGTGCCCGTGTCCTCGACGGTGCAGGTGGCATGACCCCACCAGGTGATCTCCACCGGCACGCGCTCCTCCTTGTGCTCCTTCGGGCGACTCCCTTGAGCCTACGTGCAGGAGTAGGGTCGACGCCGAAAGCTGTGGTGAGGGGGGACGCATGGGGGCATCCGAGGGGAGCGGCGCGGCCGTGCGGGTCGCGGCGATCGCCAGCCTGATCCCGCTGGAGGAGCTGGACGCCGACCCCTTCCTGGTCGATTCGCGCAGCCAGCACGCCATGTGCGCGCGCTGGGCCGCCGAGCGCGGCTACGTGATCACCCGCGAGCTCCTGGTCCACTCCGTCCGCCCCGACCACGAGGTGCTGTGGGCGGACGTCGACGCGGGCCAGGTCGACGTGTTCGTCGCGCCCTGCGAGCGGGTCCTGAAGGCGGCCCTGCGCTCGGTCGACGCGTTCGCCGCGGAGTGCGAGCGGCGCGGCATCCGCCTCGAGACGGCGGGCCTCGCGGAGCCGTCGTACGACGCGCAGATGAAGGCGAGGGTCCATCGCCGCTTGTCGATGCCGACGGCGGGTTACGACGGCTGCTGAAGCCCCACCCCTCTCGAGCCCCGCCGGCGATTGAGGCGCGGGGTCAGGGGCGGAGCCCCGTGGCCGTAACAACGGGTGGCGTCAAAAGGTGTGAAACCCTGACCACACGTGACCAACTGAGGGGAGCCGAATCGTGGCCGGAGGCCGGTGGTGGAGGCGGGCCGGGAGCACCGCCTGGCGCTCGGTCACCGTCTGGGCGGCCTGCACGGTCACCATGATGGTGCTCGCGGGGCTCCTGCCCGACTTCAAACTGACGTCCGACGACGGCGACAGCATGACCCGCGTGGCGATCACCGCCGCCCTCGGCGCCGCCGCCTTCGCCCTGCTCTCGGCCCTGGTCTGGCCCCTCCTCGTCCGCGCCCTGCTCCTCGTACCGGCGCTGGTCCTCGGCCTCGTCGTGTTCTTCCTCAACGGCGTCCTGCTGCTCGTCGCGCTGCACCTCATCCCGGACGGCAGGGGCGAGGCGGGCCCGGAGACCGCGGTCGTCGTGGCCGCGGTGATGTCGGCCGTGGCCTCCGCGGTCGGCGGCGCGCTCGCCGTCAGGGACGACGACGCCTACCGCAGACGCCTGTACCGCCTCGCCGACCGCAGACGCCGCAGAGGCGCCGACGACACCGCGGGCTGCCCGCCCACCCCCGGCACCGTCTTCATCCAGCTCGACGGCGTCGGCCACGAGGTCCTGCGCGCCGCCGCCCGCGACGACGTGATGCCGACGATCGGCTCCTGGCTGAGCGACGGCAGCCACCGCCTCACCCCCTGGCGCACCGACTGGTCGAGCCAGACGGGCGCCAGCCAGCTCGGCATCCTGCACGGCTCGAACCACGACGTCCCCGCCTTCCGCTGGTACGAGAAGGACACCGGCGAGACCCAGGTGTCGAACCGGCCCACCAGCGCCGCCGAGCTCCAGCGCCGTGCCGTCGCGCACACCGGCGACGGCGGCCTGCTCACCGTCGACGGCGCGAGCCGCGGCAACCTGTTCAGCGGCGGAGCAGGACAGGTCGCGCTCGTCCTCTCGGTGGCCGCGCGGCGCGGCAAGGAGAACCGCTCGCGCGCCGGCTACTTCGCGTACTTCTCCGACCCTGCGAACGCCGTGCGCACCGCCCTGTCCTTCTTCGCCGAGGTCGGCCGCGAGATCGGCCAGTCGACCCGGTCCCGCATCCGCAAGGAGCGGCCGCGGATCGGGCGCGGCGGCCTGTACCCGTTCATCCGCGCCTTCGCCACGGTCGTCGAGCGGGACGTCGTCGTCGCGGCCGTCATCGGCGACATGCTCGCGGGCCGCAGCGCCGTCTACGCCGACCTCGTGGCGTACGACGAGGTGGCGCACCACTCCGGACCGTTCGGCCGCGACGCCCGCAAGGTGCTCGAACGGCTCGACCGTTCGCTCGCGCTCCTCGTCAAGGTCGCCGAGCACGCCCCGCGCCCGTACCGCATCGTCGTCCTGTCCGACCACGGCCAGAGCCCCGGCGAGACCTTCCGCGGCCGCTACGGGCTCACCCTCCAGGACCTCGTCCGAGCCGGCTGCGGGCTGCCCGTGTCCCGCAAGGCGGGCCGCACCCGCAGCGGCGCCGAGGCCCGCGCCGCCGTGCGCGCCGCGCTGCACCGCCCCGTCGAGGAGGCCGCCGGAAAGGGCAAGCACAGCGAGCCGATCGTGCTGGCCTCCGGCAACCTCGGCCTCGTCTCGTTCCCCGACGTGCCGCACCGCATGACCCGCGAGGAGATCGACGCCCGCAACCCCGCCCTCCTGCCGACCCTCGCCAACCATCCCGGCATCGGCTTCCTCCTCGTCCGCAGCGAGGAGCACGGCGCGGTCGTGCTCGGGGCGCAGGGCGCCGAGGTGCCGCTCGCCGACCTGGCCGACGGGCAGGGCCCGCTCGCCGACTTCGGCCCCGGCGCCGCCGACGCCGTGCGCCGCACCGACTCCTTCCCGCACACCGCCGACATCATGGTCAACTCCATGTACGACCCCGTGGACGGTGAGGTCCACGCGTTCGAGGAGCAGATCGGCTCGCACGGCGGCCTCGGCGGCGCCCAGAGCCGCCCCTTCCTGCTCTCCCCGAAGGAGCTGTCCGCGCCGGTCCCCGAGGGAGAGACGCTGGTCGGCGCCGAGCAGGTGCACCGGGTGCTGCGCCGCTGGCTGACCGAGGGCCACGGGCCGCAGATCCCGATGGAGGTGAGCCCGCTGCCCCTGGACCCACCTGCGAAGACGCCCCTCGGACGGCCCGTGGAGAATTCCCTCCGACGCGAGCCCGGCGGTGCATCATTTGCGGCCACGCCCCCCGAGCCGCAGGACAATTCCGCCTGATTTGGAGCGGGGCGCCGGCCCACCGGAGCATGGGTCGGTCATCCGGCGATCCCGCGGTGGCATCAGCACGATCGAGAGGCACTTCCCCCCATGCTCGACACCGGGGCCGCCCCCGCGCCCGAGACGACACCGGCATCCGCACCGGCCGAGGACGCGCACCAGGACAGCAAGCACGCCCGCAGGTTCGGCCTGCCCGTCGCCACCGCCCTGGTCATGGGCAACATCATCGGCGGCGGCATCTTCCTCCTGCCGGCCTCCGTGGCCCCGTACGGCACGATCTCGCTCGTCGCCTTCGGCGTCCTGACCGTCGGCGCCATCGCGCTCGCGCTCGTCTTCGGGCGGCTCGCCAGGCGGCACCCGCAGACCGGCGGCCCCTACGTCTACGCCCGTGAGGCCTTCGGCGACTTCGCCGGGTTCCTCGCCGCGTGGAGCTACTGGATCACCTCGTGGGTGTCGAACGCGGCGCTCGCCGTCGCCGCCGTCGGCTACCTCGACGTACTGCTGCCGATCCACGCCTCGAAGTTCTGGACGATCGTCGCGGCGCTCGCCTGCCAGTGGCTGCCCGCCCTCGCCAACCTCGCGGGCACCCGCTACGTCGGCGCCGTCCAGCTGATCTCCACGGTCCTGAAGTTCGCGCCGCTCGTGCTCGTCGCGATCGGCGGCCTGTTCTTCTTCGACGTCGACAACCTCGGCCCGTTCCAGGGCAACGGGGACTCCGCCGTCGGCGCTGTCTCGGCCTCCGCCGCGATCCTGCTCTTCAGCTACCTGGGCGTCGAGTCCGCCTCCATGAGCGCGGGCGAGGTCCGTGACCCGGAGCGCAACGTCGGCCGCGCCACCGTCCTCGGCACGGTGCTCGCCGCGCTCGTCTACCTGCTGTGCACGGTCTCCGTCTTCGGCACGGTCGCCCACGACAAGCTGGTGGACTCCACCGCGCCGCTGACCGACTCCGTCAACGTGATGTTCGGCGGCACCTGGGGCGGCACCGCCGTCGCCATCGCCGCGGTCGTCTCCATCCTGGGCGCGCTCAACGGCTGGACGCTGCTGTCCGCGCAGGCCCCCTACGCGCCCGCCAAGGACGGCCTCTTCCCGGCCGCGTTCGCCCGCAAGAAGCGCGGCGTCCCGACGTTCGGCGTCCTCGTCTGCGTCGTCCTCGCCTCGCTCCTGACGCTCTACAACTACCTCGCCGGTTCCGGCGGCGTCTTCGAGTCCCTGGTGCTCATCACGACGTTCACGGCGACCGTCCCCTACCTCCTCGCGACCGCCGCGCAGATCTACTTCCTGCTGTCGGGCCAGGGCCACCGGGTGAGCAAGGGCCGCCTCGCGCGCGACATGGTCCTCTCGCTCGCCGCGTTCGGCTTCTCCATGTGGCTGGTCGGCGGCGCCGGCTACGCGGCCGTCTACCAGGGCGTGATCTTCCTGTTCGTCGGCGTCCTCGTCTACGCCTGGATGGCGGCCCGCAAGAAGCGGACCGCCACCGACTGACCTGGACGGGTCCGTCACCTGGCAAGCGGCGCGTTCACCCAGCGCAGCTTCTTGAACATGCCGTCCCGCGAGCCGATCTCGATCAGCTTGCGGGCCGCCGGGTACGCCTCGTTGCCCTCGATCTCGTAGCCGACCTCGAGGGAACCGGGGACGTCCCTGACCTCCAGCTGCTCCTCGATCTCGGCTGCCGACCGCTCACTGTCCGCGGCCATCGCCGTCAGATGGCTGATGCGCCGCTGCTGCGCCTCGTCGAGCGCCTGCCGCGGATCACGCGAGCCGGGCGAGGCCAGTGCCTGCTGACCCTGGCCCGAAGGCGGCGCCACCGCGGACGCGGGCGTGCGCGTCTCGCCGGTGGGGCGGCGCGTCGACAGGGTCGCCTGGACGACCGTGCCGTCGTTGTCGAGCGCGACCCGGAACTCGCCGCGGCCCGGCGTGATCACCGGTACGCCGTCGAAGGCCTGCCGGAACGTGACGTGCGTCTGGAGCGACACCGGCTCACCGATCTGCGAGCCGTCCTTCTTGCCGCTGTTCTGCATCAGGTCGTGCACGCCGTCCACGACCAGTTCGGCGCCGTCCGCGTGCTCCTCGGCGAACCGCCGCGCGATCTCCACCGCGCGGTCGGTCGGCAGCTGCCGCGTGTTGCGGTGGTTGGCCTCGGCGAGCTTCACCCAGCGCACCGCCTGCGGCGCCGTCGACACGTACCGGTCGCCCGAGCTCGCGCTCAGCACGCCCTGCCGCTCGACCTGCACCTCCTGCAGCGCCGCCGCCGGGAAGTGCGCCAGCTCGCCGAGCCCGGCCAGCTCCTCGCTCGGGTCACGGGGCGCGAGCTGCACGATCTGCGGCGTCTGCGGCGCCTGCGTCAGCGGATCGCGCAGGCCCTCCCGCGCGTAGTACCAGCGCCACGCGTACCAGTTGTCCGGCACGTGCTCGCGGTAGAAGTTGCGCTCGGAGTTCAGCCGGTTCTGCGCCTCGGCCTGGGTCGATCCGGTCGCGCACACCGACGGGGCCTGACCGTGGTAGATGTCCCAGCTCGCGTTGAGCCACGCGTCGCAGAACGTCTGGCCCGCCCGCCACTTCTCCCAGAACTTCTTGCCGTAGTCGCCGCTGTCGATGCTCGTCGTCTCGAACCCGAAGATCATCCGGGAGCCGAGGTTCGGTCCCGCCCAGGTGCGGACGGGGGAGTGCCCGTCGAGGACGCGCAGCGAGTTGCACGTCGACCAGAACACGTAGTTGGCCTTCTCGTTGCCGAACGCCATCCGGTTGGAGATCGCGTCCGAGCGGTTGTCCCACTTGGCGCCGAGCGGCGCGAAGAACACCCCGTTGCCGTCCATGCCGCCGTGCCCCGAGTGGTACACGGCGACCACGGCGTCCACGCCGTAGCGGTCCTGCCAGTTGTCGTAGGTCTCCTCGTACGCCCACACCTGGACGCCGCTGTCGGCGAACCAGAAGTTGCGGTCGTAGAACTGCTGGAGGTACGCGAGCCAGCCGGTCGCGTCCTCGTGCGTGTGGGAGAGCGGATTCTGGTTGACGAACTTCTGGATGCTGAACGCGCCCCACCAGCCGAACGTCGAGTCCCGGTCGGTCGCGCCCGGCTTCCCGGTCTCCAGCGGCGACGGACCCCGGTCCGCGTAAATCATGCGCATGATCTGACCCCCTGCGATACCCCCTGGGCCCCCCTGGCCGGGGGGCCTCAAAGTGTCACCGCGAGGCCCACTTGCCCAGCGCGCTTTCCAGCCAACGACGAGCCCCTCCGGCGATTGAGGAGCGGGGCCCGGGGCAGAGCCCCGAATCCGCAACCACGCCTCCCGCAAACAAGACTCGCCACCCCGGATGTGGTCGGATGGAACAGCACACGTACACCCACAAACCCGGAAAGGACCCCCCCGTGGCAACGACCCGCTCCGCCCACACCGTGTGGGAAGGCAACCTGTTCGAGGGCAACGGCACCGTCACCTTCGACTCGTCCGGCATCGGGCAGCAGCCGGTGTCCTGGCCGTCCCGCGCGGAGGAGGCGAACGGCAAGACCAGCCCCGAGGAGCTGATCGCCGCCGCGCACTCCTCCTGCTTCTCCATGGCGCTCTCCAACGGCCTGACCGGCGCCGGCACCCCGCCCACCAAGCTGGTCACCTCCGCGGACGTGACGTTCCAGCCGGGCGAGGGCATCACCGGCATCCATCTCACGGTCGAGGGCACCGTGGACGGCCTCGACGAGCAGGCCTTCCAGGCGGCCGCCGAGGACGCCAAGAAGAACTGCCCGGTGAGCCAGGCCCTGACCGGCACGACGATCACCCTCACCGCGAAGCTCGGCTGACCAGGGAAAACCTCGTTCACAGGGTGGGTTGATCACCTCCAAACAGGGAGCTAGGCAAGCTGCCCGACAGACAGTGGCTTGCCTAGCGACCGGACTGGGATACCCCGTGAACGAGCTGAGAAGCCCTCTGCGGACCGCAACGCACCGCGCCCCTATAAGGCCCCTGACGCTGCGGCCCGAGACGGCACAAAGCGACCCATGGAATCAGGCCAGAGCAGCCCAAGTAGACGAGCTGGTCGTGTACTTGAGCACGGCGGTCAACTCAAAGGGGCGACCGTACGCCCCTCGTACCATCACGGCGTACCGTGACGCTGCCGTGTCCTTCAACACCTGGCTGACGCTGGAGGAACGGCACGTAGGTGACTTCACGACCATCACCACGGACGTGCTGAACAGGTACTTCCTGTGGTACCTGAAGACTCACTCAGGACCGGCGGCGACAAACACCAGGCAACGCAACCTCCACCCGTTGTTCTTGTACCTAGTTGAGGACTACGGGCACCCGGACCCCTACTCCGGGCCGTTCCGCTGGTACTCCGGAGAGAGCAGCACCCCGAAGACCCTCAGTCCGGAGTTCATCTCCGCGATGCTGGCTGCCACAGGTGGCGGGTCCGCTCAGATCAGGGACTTCCAGACCGTGCGGGATCACGCCATCGTCCGTGTCCTCACAGAGGGGTTGCGGGCTGAAGAACTGCTCTCGCTGACTGTCAACTCAGTGGACCTTCCCCGAGGGGTTGTCACAGTGGTGCCACTCAAGGAAGCCCGAGCAACCGGTACAGGGCGCATCGTGCCAATCCAGCCCCCAACCGTGCAGGCGGTTCGCCGCTACCTCCGTGTCCGTCAAGGCCACAAGTATGCGGAGGTTGATTGGCTGTGGCTCGGTACCCGGAACCGGGGCCACCTGAAGTACAACGGCTTGTGGAGGCTGATCAAGCGTCTCGCAGAGGAGTGCGGATATGACCCCTCGCTGTGCTCTCCCCACGGGTTCCGGCACTCCTGGGCCTCCGATCTGATGGAAGCCGGTATCTCGGACGGAGACATAATGCAGGCGGCCGGTTGGAAGTCGAGCGACATGCTTCGCACGTACGGCCGGGACGTGGCCGGAGACCGCGCCATAGCGGCCATTCACCGGCTCGGAAGCCGGTACTAGCTCCGGACAGCAAAAAGCCCCTAGACGCCAATCTAGGGGCTTTGTTGTGCCGCCCTACTGCTGTCGGCGGCGTCGTACACGTTCTCGGAGACGGTTGTCACGATCTCTTTTGCACGTGCGGCAAGCACGGAATTGCCGGGCACCTCTTGAGTACGTGTAGGTGTTCTCGTCGCTATAGGCGTGCCCCCTAGGGCAGTGCACCTTTATCACCTGATGGTGCGTGCGGTGTCGCAAGCTGTCAGCCATATTCTCTGCATGAGACCCCCACCGTAGATTCCACAGGTGGTTGTTCACCTGGATTCCGTCTCCGTGTAGTACGCAGGGCTTGCCGTCCGGAGCGGGGCCGAGGAACACGAGAGCCACGAGCCGGTGTACTCGATAGCTGCACTGTTTTCCGTCCACACACAGCGTCACACGGGGGTACCCGTCGCTTCCGGGGGTGGTCGCAAGCCACCGACCCGATATATCAGACCACACGCGCCCATCATCTGTGATCTTGTATCCGGGTGCCCACGGTACCTTCTGCATTCGCAAAATCGTTTCCATGCACGAGATAACCCGTGGGTGCAGATACATCATGCGTTCCCCAGGATTGATTCTCCCGTCGGCATGATCGGCTCGCCCGCAAGGTCCACAGGAGGAAGAAGCCAGGCGAAAACGCGGTAACTGATTCGCGGAAGAGTGTTGCGGCAAGGCGCAAGCCCCACCAGGACCAAGTTCCAGACCAATTCCCTTAATGAAAATGATGTTCAATAGGGCTGGCCTGCACAAATGACCTTCCAGGGCCCATTTAAGTTACTTACCAGTAACAACCAAATTGACTCCGACACATTGTGCAGAAACCGGCCCGGATGGCTCCCCGAATGCGACCCCGTTCCTGTGACCGTTCCGCGTTCCCCACCTAGGGGTGGGGAACGCGCGGAACACGGGGCGTTCCGGAGCGTTCCGCGATTTTCCGGAACGCTATAAGTGCAGGTCACAGCGTTTTGCGGGTGTTCCTGATGATCTTGGGGAACGTTCCGGGAACGCTTTGCGGAACACCCCCTCGGGAACGCTCTCCGGAACACCTATCGCTACATAACGTCACAAGACGGACGCGCTCCGAAGTCGCCGGCCTCGGGCCGCATATCGTCTACGTTTCCGTCGTTATACGTCAGTATGAACACTGTTTTTGAGTCCAAGAAGGTTCCCGGTCTCCGGTGCAAGGTCACCGATACCGGTTTTGTCTACGGCCACAAGTACGGCTTCGACAGACCCGTGAAGGCCACCGTGCGCCCCGACGGGAGGCTGCGTGTAAACGTGCTCGCGATGGACGGCACGACGCGATACAAGGACGTCGACAAGCTTGTCTGTGAAGCATTCAATGGCCCGCCGCCGCGACCGCGAGCCCGTGTTATCCATCTGGACGGAGACCTCACGAACAATCGCGCATCGAACCTCGTGTGGGGCGATTGATGATCCGTGCGGAACGCTTATCGCTTTCCGATGATGTTCTGTGGGTATTACCGATGAGAGGGCAGTCCGGGCGAAACCCTGTCCGCCTGGGCTGCCCTATCGCGGCACTATCTCACGGGATTGCGGATAGCGCTCCGGGGTTGAATCTGTCCGTTTATCGAGCGTGTCCGAATTGCCCCGAGATATGTTAGAATATAACCAGAGGGTTGGATGTACTAAGAAAGGAAACATAGAAATGGCTAGAAATGCGCCGCGTGCGCTTGGTCGAAATCTGACGGAGACTCTCTCGGTCAAGCTCACGGAAGATATGAAGAAGCGCCTACTGGAAATATCCGAGGCCACTGACGTTACGGCCGGAGAGATAATCCGTAAGGCCCTCATTGCAGCTCTCCCGGAGCTGAAAGAGGGGTCTGACGGCTGATGAGTGAGAACAACAGCGGCGCCCCTTCCGGAACGGAAGAGACGCCTTATGAGAGGGCCGCAAACCCTGAGTCAATTATAACAAGCCACAAGCTTTACGAGACCGGTAACAGTGCTGCTGACGCGCTCCTGCACCTTCTGTGGGGCGGCCCGGAGTCCGAAGGTGCTTACGGCGCCATCATCCTTCCTGGTAAGCGCCTCAAAGACGGAACGCTGAACTTTGCGACCGGCACGCAGTTCGCCCAGATAACTCCGTCCGACGACAGTGACCCGCTCAGCTTCGATATCCCGGATGACGACACTGACGTCTACTTCTGTCCCGCACTGTTCAGCACGGATGAGAACCGCAGGCGAGGGAACATCAAAGGTTCCTACGCCCTGTGGATTGACTACGACCAGCCCACAACGCTGGACGCCATCCTGAACGAGACGCCAATGCAGCCGACGGCGGTAGTGGAGTCCAGCCCAGGGAAGTTCCACGCGTATTGGGTCCTTCACGAGTTCGTCTCCGATATCGAGCTGATCCAGCGCGCGAACTACGCGATCATGATCAACACCCCCGGATGCGCGGACGCCGATGAGTCGGGTTGGGATGCCGCGCAGGTGCTCCGCCTGCCCCTCGGGGTGAACTCCAAGAGCGGCTATACGGACGCTCACCGGCCCGCGATCCGCTTCATGGACGACGGGGCCGTCTACCCCCTGCAAGCCTTCCTGTCGCTCCCACACGAGCCCGTAGGGCCGTGGCAGCTCAACGTGAGTCACGTCGAGGTGGAGTGGGACGGGGAGATCCCCGAGGTTCCGGCCGGTCTCACCGGCCGGGCGCGCGACTACCTCACGGGGGAGTCGTCGAGCGGCGACCGGTCCAACGACTGTTACGCGGTCATCCGGGCGCTGGGGGAGCTGGGGACTGACCCCGGCGACATTGTGGGGCTGCTGTACGGAAGCCCTCTCGCCGCGCGGTACGGCAGCTCAGAGGGGCGCATCGTCCGGGACGTCGAGCGGGTCTTGGGCAAGGCGGAGCACGACGGGAGCGGGCCCGAGCCGGCGACCTCGCCTCACACCCCCACAGACGATGAAGTCGAGGCGCTGCTAGCCGAGTTGAAGACCATGGCTGATCTCGGCAACCAGCCTCCGACGGCATACGTCGTCAAGGGCTACCTGTACCGCGACACGCTCTCCCGCGCCTTCGGGGCCTCGGGCTCGATGAAATCGTTTCTGGTGCTGGATATAGCCATCCATGTTGCGAACAACATGCCCTGGAACGGCCACAGGGTGAATGGCGGCCCGGTCGTCTACATCGTGGCGGAGGGTTCGGCCGGTGTCGGCAAGCGCGGCTTGGCATGGGAGCAGTATCACGAGCGGGAGATCGGCCCGAATCTCCACATCTTGCCTAGGCCAGTACAGACCAAAGGCGATGAGTGGGACGTACTGATCAAGGTCTGTGAGCGAATACAGCCCGTGCTGATCGTGCTTGACACCCAAGCGCGGATCTCGGTTGGTATCGACGAGAACGACAACACGCAGATGGGCGAGATGGTGGCCCAGGTCGACAGGCTGAAAGCTGCAACTGGCGCGTGCGCCCTTCTTGTTCACCACTCGGGGAACAAGAACACGGACCGCTCTCGCGGAGCATCTTCTGTGAAGGGTGCCGTAGATACAGAGTTGTCGGTAGAACGTTCGGGCGGCAAGGCGCTGAACGAGACAGTCATCACCTTCGGGGTAGCGAAGCAGAAGGACGCCGAGGAACTTCCTGACTTCAAACTCAAGCCCGTACACGTGGTGTTGGACGGTCGATTTGATGACGACGGAGACCCGATCACGTCTGTGGTCCTGGTAGCCGAAGCTTCCGAGTTCACTACCGCCAACGTGATCGGAACGAAGGAGCACGCCATTAAGGCCCTGGATGAAGAGGGCGTGCCTGACAATGCGAGCAACCGAGCGGTCAAGGAAGCCCTAAAGAAGCTTGGTCTCCGTCTGGGCAACGAAAAGATCGCGGAAGTGGTCCGGATTCGTCAGGGCCGCCACGAGAGTAATGTGAATGACAACGAAACGGAGTGAACGCCATGTTTGGCAAGCAAGATAGGCAAGAAAAGCAGGCTGCGAAGAAGGTCGCGAAGGATCGCCAGCAGAGTGTCGACTACCTTTCGATAAAGATCATTAGGACGACGCTGATGGATGGTGGCGTGGCTGACTGCAAATTTGAAATCACGAACGGCTACGGCTACATCGTTAAGAGTGGTGTCTGGCCGGGCTACAACAGGACCCTGACGCACGCTAGGAAGGTCGCTGACAAGCTCCGGGCCAAGGCCGGGCTAGGGCCCTTGGACTACGCCGTACAGACCGTCAGTGTGGCTCGCACGGTGTCGTGATGGACCGCAGTCTGAACGCCCGCAGGAAGTACCCCGACGACTGCCCTGGCTGCGGCGGGTCGAGGATTCCCAACAAGCCGCCGGAGCGGGCTTCCGGAAAGACGCTTTACAACTGCTCCCGATGCCAGAAGCGTTGGGTCCGGTGGCTTCGCTGAGTGGCGTTGAGATGTGGGGTCCCCGTTTGCGGGACCACACTGAAAGGAGGCGGCGCCAACCGGGCGCCCCACTCGAAAGGTCTCCCTCATGGGTAGTTACCTGTCAGCATCCGAAGCTAGGCAAGCGCTCTGGCGTAGCTGCATTCAAGCGGCCGGGGCGATGCACGGCCCCAACGCGTCCGTGTCAGCGGTCATCACCACAGCCAAGTCCCTGTATTACCTGGCCGTGGATTCCGAGCTGTAAGAACGGCCCTAGAAGGCCCCGAGATTCGAAATCCGGGGCCTTCCTCATGTGAATTCGCAGGTCAAATGCAATTCATGCCAACATACCAGTGAGTATGCCCGGAGAGGGGTTTTATGCGCTATAATTAGAGTAGCGAATAAGTTAATCCAAGTTAAATTCTCGAATTCGAGGAGTGGAAATGCCCGGAGATCGGGACAAGATGAAAAGCTACGTGGGGGTTTCCGCGTACCTGACCAAGCAGCAGACAGACTTCCTGCACGCACTCGCAGACGCTCGGGGGATACCCACCTCGCAGATTTTCCGCGAGGCCATCGGCCACTTCATGAGGCAGTACGGCCACCAGGACTGAGCAACAACCCCACAGCAACACAAGCGCTGACACCGAGTCAGCGAGCCTTGATGGCAACTAACACCGACGGCCAGGAGCCGACGGAGAGACGAGGGCAGAAGAATGATCCACCACGAATTTTTTAGCGAGGTTCAAAATGAATTTTATGAAAATCAGCAAGAGCCCCACGATCTGGCCGGACGAGATAGCCCGGGTCGTGTACGAGGAAGACCCCGACAGGTACGTGGTCCCGGAAGAGTACGCCGAGGACGGTGTACCGCTCCCTGACCCCGCGACGTACAACCCATACCACGCCTTCCTTCAGGACCCGTTCCTCAGGGGATGGGACTTCACATATTTCCAGCAGTTCAAGCCCACCTCCCCCTGTGGCTGTGGCCGGGAGTTCGAGCGAGCCGACCAGTACGTCGACCACGCAGAGGACTGCCTCCAGGCCGACGGCAGTTACCGCAACGACCCCATGTACCGGGGCGTCTGGGCGCGCCGCCAGTACCTCGCGCAGAAGCTGCGCATCGAGGGGCGTGCCTGATGGACTTCGAACTCATCGATCCCAGCAAGCCCGAGGCGATCATGGGTCTGACGGACCTTCAGTCGGCCCACTTCTTCAAGCCCGTTCGTCCGTGCGACGACTGCGGAAAGCCCTTCGCGACAGCCCCGCTGTACTGGATGCACCTGGACACCTGCGCCGAGTTCCTTCGGAAGCCCGTCGCTGACGTCAGTGACGTCGAGATCGCGACCACCCGAGCCTGGCTCAACGACGTGATGGCCGGTCTCAACAAGCCCAACCTGCCTGACACCTTCCGGAGGACCGCAGCATGACCGACATTCGCCAACACCCCACGCTTGACCTGTCCATCGATGTGAACAACGGCGACCTGGCTTCAGGGCCGTATTTCTCGTTCTTCAATACGGACACGAAGCGGAAGTTCGTCCCGATCAACCATGTCCAGCACGACCTGGCGCGACTGGTCGTCGAGTGCTTCCTAGGGCGCGAGTTGAGCGCCGACGAGCACGTGCACCACATCAACGGGCAGACCGCCCACGACAGCATCGTGAACCTGGAAGTCCGGGACTATCCCGAACCTCTACCCCCTGTGGGGACAGTGCCGACCGCCTCGCGGGACTTCAAGTCCAGCCGGACCCTTGGAGTGTGGGCACGATGACCGAAGACCTGTTTGCAGACCTGCGGAAGAACGACCCCGAGCGCGAGGCCAAGGAAGCGGCTGTGGCAGCCGGTCGAAAGGCCAAGCTCGCCAAGGCTGAAGCGCTCGCCCAAGGCGACCTTGTGGCCGCCGCCATGGTTGAAGTCCAGCGCATCGACGCGGAGTTGAAGTCCGCGGAGGAAGCCGAAGGCGAGATGCTGTTCCGGCTGACGTCGGGGACTGGAGCCCCGGTCAGCCAGGACGCGTACGAGAAGGCTCGGAGGGACGTCCAGTTCCTCGCTCAGCAGCTCACAGGAGCCTGGGCCAAGGTCGAGCGAGCCAAGGACGAGATGCGCATCGCTGAGATGGAGCAACTCGCCGACGAGATAGCCGAGTTCGCCGACGACACCAACTCGCCGGCTCGGCGAGCGGCCAAGGCGTACAAGGCTGCTGCTGCCTCCCTTCGGGAAGCGCTCGACGCTGTGAACGAGCACAACGCGGCCGTGAACACCTTCAAGACCCGTGCGAGGGCGCTGGACGCGAAGGAAGCCCGAGGGTCCGCGTATCCGGATGAGCCTGTGGGACTCGACGGCAGCAAGCTGGTCTCTGGGCCCTACGAGCTGTCGTTGCTCGACAGCCACAAGCTCGCTGCCTACGCGGTGCTAAACGCCAGCACGGAGATCCGCACGGTGGACGCTTCAGGATTCCTCTGGAAGCTGAGCGGGCCTTACAAGGACGTCAACACCCTGGCGGCCACAGTCAGCGGGACGTGCAACCGGGACGTGCCGAATGCCGAGCAGTTCTACTACCGCACTGCCGAGGGGCACAGCGTCGCGTACAACGAGGAGCCGGGCCTGGTCGAGGTCGAGCGCCTGGGGCTGAAGAAGATCCCACATGACGACGTGTGGGACTGGGGTCGGAGGGTGAAGCGATGAGCGACGTCTACACCGACGATCTCGGCGACGACGAGACCGGCTACAAGGCCCCCGCCATCCCCGACGAGATCACGCAGGAGTGGCTACAGAACGCCTCTCCAACCGAGGTGATGCTCGCCGTACAGGCCGGGAAGGTCACGGGCGGCGGAATGTACGCCCGCCCTGTGGAGCCCACAGAGAAGCCGCTCAGGCCGTTCGCTCCCGCCGACGGCCCGACGATCACGCGAGACGACCTCAAGCGAATGAGTCCCGAGGACGTAGCCCGCGCGTACACGGAAGGTCTTCTGGACGACCTTCTGTGAGAGAACCAGCCTCCGTCTACTTTCCACCCTTTCTTGGGCGGAGGCTCAACTTCATTTAGCAACTCCCGCTGATTCGCGCCTCACACGCAGCTCTGGCCAGCTTCCGCGATCAGCACGCAGGGCGACCGGCATGTGTCGGTCGCCCTTCTTTTTGCTCGAAATCAACTTGCTTGCCACACCTAACAACCCGATGAAATGAAAGGAGTTGAGGTGTATGTCCGAAGTCGCAAGACTCTCGATAACGGTAAATGCCAATACGCGTCGAGCCGTCTCCGAACTCTCTGCGCTCGATTCTGTGGTCCGACGTGCCGGTAACTCCATGGCCCGCCACTCGGCGATCATGGACCGCCAGCGCGACACCATCAACCGGCTCTCGCAGAGCCATGACCGGTTCAACCAGTCAACTCGCCGCACGCAGGGCGAGGTTCGGCGACTGGACCGGAACATCAACAACAGCTCGGGGAGCATGAGCCACTTCACGAAGGTGGTCCTAGCTGCCTCGGTTGCTGCCACAGCGCTGTTCCCCGTGATGCAAGGCGGCCTGGCCGTTGTGGGCGGACTGACGTCGGCCCTCACACTCGCCGGCTCTGCTGCTGGCGTGTTCGGCCTCGCCCTGTGGGGTGCAGCCAGGAGTGCCACAGGCGGATTCCAAGAGGCGGCGTCCGCAGTCAAACAGGCGAAGAACGCCCTCAAGCAAACCAAGAAGGGGACGCTTGAGAACAAGGTCGCGGCCGACCAACTCGCGATAGCTCAGGCGAACTTGAATCAGGCCGCTCGCGAGTACACGCCGACGGCGCGCGGGTTCGTCCGGATTCTCACAGGGATGAAGGACGAGTACAGCAAGTTTGTTGTTGCTACTCAGAAGGACACCCTTGGACCGGCCGGTGTCGCGGTCAAGGCACTGGGCAAGTCATTCGACCATCTGGTGCCGGTAGTTCGTGCCGTGTCGCCTCTGGCGATGCAGGCTGCCAAGGCTTTCGACAGGTTTGTGTCCGGGGGTCGACTGGACGCTTGGGTGGGCATTCTCGTCAAGCGCGGCGTGCCGATCCTTGGCCACTTTGTCTCGATGTTCCGGAGTCTCGGAAGCGTCTTCGGCGACCTTGTGGTTCAGTTCGCCCCGTTCGGTCAGCAGATCGTTGGGACGCTGGACCGTGGCGCGGCGTCTCTAGCCAAGTGGTCGAGTGCGGGCGGGTTTTCCGCGTTCCTTGCGAGGGTCAAGGAAAACGGCCCGATGGTCTCCACGTTCTTCAGGAACCTTGGAGACGCGCTAGGCAACATCGCTCAGACGATGAACATCCTGGGCCCGCTCGGGCTCGGCCTTACGTCGATACTCCTGAAGCTGATCGCGATACTTCCGCCGCCCGTCCTTGCTGCTGTCGCTGTGGGAATGACGGCAATCGCTATCGCCACAAAGCTCTGGAAGATTCAGCAGCAAGGGCTGAACCTGACGATGTACGCATCGCCGTTCTTCTGGGTCGTTGCTGCGATTGCCGCTCTAGTAGCGGCGATTGTGTGGATCGCTACCAAGACCACGTGGTTCCAGACCGCTTGGAAGTACACCTGGAATGCGGTCAAGGCTGTTGCTGGCGCCGTGTGGAACTGGCTGAAGTCGAAGGCTGCGGCCGTCTGGGGCTGGCTGCGAAGCGCGTTCAACGGAACGGTCAACGCCATCCGGAACGCCATGCGTTGGGTTGCCACCACGATCTCAGGCATTTGGCGTGCTACTTGGAACTGGATCAAGGCCAAGGCTTGGGCAGTCTGGAACTGGCTGCGTAACGCCTTCAATGGCACGGTCAACGCGCTGCGGAACGCGGCCCGTTGGGTGAGCAGCACCATTGGCGGTATCTGGCGAGCCCTTTGGAACTGGGTCAGCAACAAGGCCAAGGCGGTCTGGAACTGGCTGAAGGGGGCCTGGTCTCGGACGGTCAACGCCATCCGAAACTCCGGCCGTTGGATCAAGGACACGATCACTGGGCTCTGGCGCAAGCTGTGGGACTGGGTTAAGGACAAGGCATCCGGCGTCTGGAACTGGCTGAAGGACAAGGCGAGGAACTTTGGCGACAAGCTGAAGGGAATCTTCGAGGACGTCAAGGAAAAGATCAAGGGAATCTGGGACAAGCTGAAGGGCATCTTCAAGGCGCCTGTCAAGTTCCTGATTAAGACTGTGATCAACGACGGTCTGGTCAAGGGTGCCAACTGGCTGATTGACAAGCTCGGCGGCGGTAAGGACACCATTAAGCCGATTAAGCTCGGCAAGGGTTGGGCCACTGGTGGTTACACCGGTAACGGCAGCAAGTACACGCCTGCCGGTGTCGTCCACAAGGGTGAGTACGTTCTCCGCAAGGAAGCGACTTCTCGCATCGGTCTGGGCGCCCTGCACGCGATGAACCGGTCTGGTCAGATTCCGGGTCACGCTGACGGTGGTTTCGCCGGATTCGGCGGACCGAAGCATCCCAAGATTTCTTCGCTGAAGGATGCGGTCTCCAATCGGAAGAAGTCGACTGCTGAGAAGTGGTTGGACTTCGGCGCGAGCGTCATGGGTTTCGGCGCGGCTGTTGATATCAAGGACATTCTTGCGGGGGGTTCCGGCTGGATTAGCGGAATCAAGGACAGCCTTGGTGGCATGGGCAAGATGTTCAGCCCGATGTTCCGGGGGATTGTGAGCAAGCTCTGGGATCTCCTGAAGAACATCATCAAGTCGGTCTTCGAATCCAACCAGGGTTCCGGTAATGGCTATGTGGCCGGTCCGGACTGGAAGGGCGGAGACGGCCAGCGCACCACATTCCGTGGCGTGACTGTGGACGTTTACACCGCTCGACTGCTGAAGCACGCCGAGTCTCTGTACGGAGCCATGTTCCGTATGTCTCAGGGTTCGTTCAGTCGTGGTGTGTCGGCTTCTGCCGGAACTCACGACGGCGGTGGTGTGGTCGATATTGCGCAGCACTCGAATAAGGTCGTCGGAGCGCTTCGCGCTTCTGGCTTTGCTGCGTGGGCTCGTACGCAGGCCGAGGGATTCTCTCCCCACACGCACGCTGTGGCGGTAAAGGACAAGTTGCTTTCCCCGCAGGCGCGGAATCAGGTCTCTGCGTTCTTCAAGGGTCGCAACGGTCTGGCGGACAATGGCCCGGACACTTACAGCGCCCCTGGTGGCGGTAAAGGCTCGTCGGCGGGATCGTATGCCTCTGTGGCGGCTCGTGTTCTGCGCGAGCTTGGGGTGTACTCGTCGAGGAACCTGAGCAATGTCATGAAGGCTATTCAGAAGGAGTCCGGGGGTAAGGCGAACGCCATTAACACCTGGGACAGCAACGCCCGACGGGGTACGCCTTCAAAGGGTCTCCTTCAGGTTATTGACCCGACCTTCCGCGCGTACGCTGGCCCGTATCGCAACCGGTCGATCTATGACCCCTACGCCAACATCTACGCGGCAGTCAACTACGCCCGTCACCGTTACGGGTCCGGTTGGTCGGCGCGTATGGCTAGGCCCGGTGGTTACGCGAACGGAATCAAGAATGCCCCGCGTGGTCTGGCTTGGGTCGGAGAGAACGGCCCGGAGCTTATGAACTTCCGGGGTGGCGAGAGTGTGACGCCTAACCGGCAGAGCCTGCTTGCGGCTGCGTCTGGCGGTGGCATCACCGTCAACGTCACGATTGCCGGTGCCAACCTGTCGAACTCGCGTGAGATCGAAGAGGCCGTGGTTGTTGGCATCGAAAGGGCCCGCCGAAAGGGTCGGAGGGTCTAAATAGCGCGAAAACCCGCCTCTCCCTGTGGAGCAATCCACAGTGGGGGCGGGTTTTGCCGTTTCTAGGGCCCTGGGTGGCCGTCTAAGCGCCTTTGGGGCCCTCCTGCGTGTCAGTGGTCGCGCCGGGACGGGAACGGCGCTCAGGCGAGCCCACAGGAAGTGTCTCCGTCTCCCTGTGGGCTCGCTGCTGAGTCCCGGACGCCCGAGGGTCTTCGCCGTCCTGTCTCCTCGGGCGTCCGGAGTCTGTGGGCCGTGGCGGGCAAGGTAGTGGCATCCGGGGATGGATCGGGCCGAGCATCACGCCTCCCTGGGAGGGCATTCGCCGTAATGGCGGTACGGACCTGCGGCCGGGGGACCGCTGGGCCGGTCCACGGCCAGCCGCCACACGCGCTCCAGAGACCCGATCTCCTGCCGACAGGCGGCGCACCTCTCGCCGGGCGGCGCAAAGGTCACGTACTCCACACCGCGTACGTCCGTCTCTGCTGCTGTGGTCGCTGCTGCCATCCCCTGGGCTCCCTCGCGTGCGTTCCGAGCGTCCAGACTGGGGCGGGTACCTGGGACGGGGGTACCTCGTACGTTTCCCACTTGGGGACGTCCCGAGGGTGCTAGAACGTCCCTATGGCTGCGACCGCGAACGCGAACGAGAGACTGCGCGCCACCATGGCGGCCGGGGGATGGACTCATGCCACGCTCGCCGAACGGGTGGGGATCGATCCCAAGAGCGTCGAGCGGTGGGTGAACCTCGGGCGGGTCCCTCGGCGGGCCACGGCCCACAAGGCCGCTGAGACGCTGGGAGAGGACGTTCACGCCCTGTGGCCGTCCCTGAGACAGGCCCGTACTGCTCGGGCCGTCTCGCCCGAGCTGGTGGCCCTGTACGAGCGCCGGGCCGATCTGCCGGTGTCGGCGTTCATCGACCTCATCGCGGCGGCCCGTACCGGGGTGGACATCCTCGTCTACGCCGGGGTGTTCCTGCACGAGGCGTATCCCGGCCTGAACGATCTTCTGCGGCAGGTCGCCGGCTCGGGCGGCCAGGTGCGTATCGCGGTCGGTGACGCCGACTCAGAGAACGTCCGGGCACGGGGACTTGAAGAGAAGTTCGGGCACGGCATCGAGTCCCGTTGCCAACTGGCCCTCATGCACTACATGCCGCTCATCGGGGTACCGGGTATCTCGCTGCGGACGCACTCGACCACCCTCTACAACAGCCTGTACCGGGTCGACGATCAGATGTTGGTCAACGCCCACGTGTGGGGCGTCAACGCCTACGGCGCGCCGGTCTGGCACCTGCGGCGCGCGGAGGGCGGGACGATGTTCGACACGTATGCAGAGTCGTTCGATGCGGTCTGGGCGACCGGAACCCCTGTGGAGGTCAGCTAGCCAATGGCACGCACCGAGTATTACGACGACCCGTCGGCCCCGAAGCCCAACAGCATGGTTGTGGCGGCCTCTGCGGTCGTCACCGATGAGTCGGGCCGGGTGCTGCTCCAAAGGCGCTCAGACAGCGGCCTGTGGGCCCTGCCGGGCGGAGGGATGGAACTGGGGGAGTCCCTGCCGGGGTGCGCCGTCCGGGAGGTCAAGGAAGAGACCGGCCTGGACGTCGAGGTCACGGGGCTTGTCGGCACGTACACCGACCCGCGCCACATCATCGAGTACACCGACGGAGAGGTACGGCGCCAGTTCAACGTGTGCTTCACGGCCCGCGTGGTGGGAGGGTCCCTGGCGATCTCGGACGAGTCCACCGAGCTGCGGTTCATCGATCCAGCCGAGATTCCCTCGCTCGATATGCATCACACGCAGCGTCTACGCCTTGGCCATTACTTCAGCGGGGGAGGCTCGCCCTACTTGGGTTAAGAGAGCGAACCGGGGTAACAGGCGCCCTGTGGGTCCGTGGACCCGTCGGAGTGGCGGGCACCTAGTCGCGTAGTTCAACGGCCCCGGACCATGGTCGCCTTGGTGAACAAGCGGCGGACCCGTCGGGGCACCCTGTGGGCGCTTTCCAGGGCGAATGCCTCGGGGTGCCCCACCCTGTCCGAGGAATAGAAATACCCCGACTTTCCACAGGGAGAGCCCGGCCGAAGGGGACTCCGGGCTGTGGAAAGCCGGGGTATTCGCGAGAAGCGGCGAGGTTCGTCCGCTTCCGCGAGACAGGAACTTTTGTCGCGTCTTAGTGAAGGAGGCAACCTAACCATTCGCGACTAATGAACCTTTGGTTCAATTTTAGCACGGGGAATTCCGCCTTCGAGAGTGTGACGCAGATCACATTCAGGTTTTGTGCTCTGGGTTTAACGCACTACCTCCCGCCGTGAGGTACCTGGGGCCCCATTTAGGACTCATTTATTATTGACATAGGGGTCCCTAACTCCACACGAGCGATTCCGTGACGAACTTGCGACGAATGATCGCGACCTGTTGAACCGCGCGTGACCAGGAATCCTTGTGAGATCAATGGTCTCTTGCGTGACCTTTGGTCTCTGACCTTGTGGTGCGTGTGACTGCTACTCGACTGTGCGACGAGTCGAATCGACGAACTTTGATCTTGTGATTCGTGAATCGTTGAGCAAGTAATGTTCTGTGCTTGCCTTGCGACTGGACGACGCGAACTCATTGATGATGTGAACGAATGAATCAACAACGAAACAATATCAACGAACGAATCAACAACATGAATGATGAACAACGAATGATGAATGAATCGAATGAACTAATCATCGAATCAAACATCGAACGAATCAACAATCAATGAATGAACAAGATCAACAATCAACAACTGAACAACAATGAATCTTTAGAATATCTTGAACAACTAACTGAATGAATAACGAATAACAACAATGAGTAACAACAACTGAGAACAGAACACAGACAACAACAATGCGTGACTGAGTACACACACAGAACCACGTGCCCTGTTGTGTGAGCCTACGCAACATGACGGTCACAAAAGGTCAGGTGCCGTTACACGGGTATGTCCGGGTAATGTGGGGGTTGAAAGCAACCTGCCCGGTGAGCCAGGCCCTGACCGGCACGACGATCACCCTCACCGCGAAGCTCGGCGGCTGAGCGTTCGCACCCTTGACGTAGGCCCGCTCACGCCTTGTGCTGGATCCGGACGTGAGCGGGCCTTCGCTGCAAAGGGGACGCGTCATGGGGCGTGCGGTCGGGATCGATCTCGGTACGACGAACTCGGTGGTGGCCGTCCTGGAGGGCGGCGAACCCACCGTGATCGCCAACGCGGAGGGCGCGCGCACCACCCCCTCCATCGTCGCCTTCGCCAGGACGCCCGCCGCCGAGGTGCTCGTCGGCGAGGTCGCCAAGCGGCAGGCCGTCACGAACGTCGAGCGCACCGCACGGTCCGTCAAACGCCATATGGGAGACGGTAGTTGGCGGTTCCCGGAGAGCGGTGACATCGACGGTCACCGGTACAGCGCGCAGGAGCTGTCGGCCCGCGTGCTCCAGAAACTCAAGCGGGACGCGGAGTCGTACCTCGGCGAGGACGTCACCGACGCCGTCGTCACCGTGCCCGCCTACTTCGACGACGCGCAGCGCCAGGCCACCAAGGAGGCCGGTGAGATCGCGGGCCTGAAGGTGCTGCGCATCGTCAACGAGCCGACCGCCGCCGCGCTCGCGTACGGCCTCGACAAGGGCGACGAACAGACCGTGCTCGTCTTCGACCTGGGCGGCGGCACCTTCGACGTGTCGCTCCTGGAGATGGGCGAGGGCGTCATCGAGGTCAAGGCCACCAACGGCGACACCCAGCTGGGCGGCGACGACTGGGACCAGCGGATCGTCGACCACCTCGTACGGCAGTTCAAGAACGCGCACGGCGTCGATCTCGCCGGCGACAAGATGGCCGTGCAGCGACTGCGCGAGGGCGCCGAGAAGGCCAAGATCGAACTGTCCTCGTCCACCGAGACGAACGTGAACCTGCCGTACATCACCGCCTCCGCCGCCGGACCCCTGCACATGGACGAGAAGCTGACGCGCGCCCGGTTCCAGGAGCTCACCGGCGATCTGCTCGACCGCTGCAAGAAGCCGTTCCACCAGGCCGTCAAGGACGCGGGCGTCGAGCTGAAGGACATCGACCACGTGATCCTGGTCGGCGGCTCCACCCGGATGCCCGCCGTCACCGACCTCGTCAGGGAGCTGACCGGCAAGGACCCGCACAAGGGCGTCAACCCCGACGAGGTGGTGGCCGTCGGCGCCACGTACCAGGCGGGCGTGATCCGCGGCGACGTGAAGGACGTGCTGCTGCTCGACGTCACCCCGCTGTCCCTCGGCATCGAGACCAAGGGCGGCGTGATGACGAAGCTCATCGAGCGCAACACGACGATCCCCACCCGCCGTTCGGAGATCTTCACGACCGCCGCCGACAACCAGCCGTCCGTCGGCATCCAGGTCTTCCAGGGCGAGCGGGACATCGCCGCGTACAACAAGAAGCTCGGCGTGTTCGATCTGACGGGGCTGCCGCCCGCGCCGCGCGGTGTGCCGCAGATCGAGGTCACCTTCGACATCGACGCCAACGGGATCATGCACGTCGGCGCCAAGGACCTCGCCACGGGCCGCGAGCAGAAGATGACGGTGACCGGGGGCTCCGCGCTGCCCAAGGACGAGATCGACCGGATGATGCGGGAGGCCGAGGCGCACGCCGAGGAGGACCGCGAGCGGCGCGAGGCGGCCGAGGCCCGCAACGAGGCGGAGCAACTCGTCTATCAGACCGAGCGCTTCCTGCGGGACAACGAGGAGCGGGTGCCCGCCGACACGAGGTCCGAAGTCGAGGACGCCGTCCGCGAGTTGAGGACCACCCTGGAGTCGAAGGAGGCCGACACGCGGACGCTGCGCGAGGGTGCCCGCAGGCTCGGCGAGGTCAGCCAGCGGATGGGGCAGGCGATGTACCAGGCGGCCGCCGCGTCCGGTCAGCAGGACCAGCCGCCGCCGGCGGACGGCGAGCGGCCGGGGAAGGACGGGGGCGAGGACGTGGTCGACGCCGAGATCGTCGACGACGACACCAAGGAGTAGCGGCTCAGCCGAGCGCGTCGCGCGCCTCGCGCAGGATCTCCATCGTGCGGTTGGCCCCCGCCGCCTGCGCCACCAGGTGGTCGAGCACCTCCAGGTGCACGCCGACCTCGTCGCGCGCGTCCAGGTACAGGGCCCCCGTCACGTACTCGCTGTAGACCATGTCGGGCAGCTCCCTGACCGGGAAGCGGAAGAGCGAGAACGGGCCGAACGTGCCGGGGTGCGGCCCGGTGTCGAACTCGGCTATCTGGAGCGTCACGTTGGGGCGCGCCGCCTCCTCCAGGAGCCGGTCGAGCTGGCCGCGCAGCACGTCCGCGCCGCCGGGCGGGCGCCGCAGCACCGTCTCGTCCA
Organism: Streptomyces sp. SDT5-1; assembly: GCF_052245995.1. Taxonomy (NCBI): domain Bacteria; kingdom Bacillati; phylum Actinomycetota; class Actinomycetes; order Kitasatosporales; family Streptomycetaceae; genus Streptomyces; species Streptomyces sp. SDT5-1. Next base: position 6,706,642 of record NZ_CM125963.1, read on the forward strand.
TGACGACCCACAGGTGCGGCGGTTCCTCGCGGTCGAGCAGCGACTGGCGGGCCATCCGCAGGTCGATGTGCCGGTCGACGTCGTCGGGCCGCGAGCGGCCCACCGTCCCCGCGTCGAACACGGCCCGCGCGTACTCCTCGGTCTGCAACAGGCCCGGCACGAAGTGCGGCTCGTACGCGCGGATCATCGACGCCGCGCCCTCCAGGCTGACGTACAGGCTGAACCAGTCGGGCAGCACGTCGTGGAAGCGCTGCCACCAGCCCGGCAGGTTCGCCTCCTCGGCGAGCGCCACGAACGCCTCGATCTCCCGCTCGGGCACCTCGTACAGCTCGAGCAGCATCTGCACGTACGGGATCTTGAGCGCGACCTCTGCGGTCTCCATGCGGCGGATCGTCGCGCCCGCCACGTGCAGCGAGCGGGCCGCCTCCTCGCGCTTCAGGCCGCGCGCCTCACGAAGGTCTCGCAGCCTGCGACCGAGGACCACCTGGCCCACGGTGGGGGCGGGCCGACGTTCACTCACCTTCGTACTTCTCCCCGGGAGTTAGGAGCCGGTGCGCTCCCACCCCCGACGCTCCGGGCGTGCGCCGAGGCGCCGCGGGTCGCGGCTGCGGTAGACGACGTACGGGCGGAACAGGTACTGCACCGGCGCGCTGAACATATGCACGAGCCGGGTGAACGGTACCAGCGCAATCAGTAGCATGCCCACTACTGCGTGAATCTGATACAGAGTGGGCACACCGTCCATCAGCGCCACGTCGGGGCTCAGCGTGAACAGGCTGCGCGACCACGGGGCGATGGTCTGCCGGTAGTCGTAGCCGTCGCCGCCGGAGTGCGTGAGCTTGGCGACCATGCCGAGGATGATGGCCCCGAGCAGGAACACGTACATCGCCTTGTCGTTGCGGGTGGTGGCGAGCAGCACCGGCGCCTTGGTGCGCCGCCGGTAGATCAGCATCAGGATGCCCGCCACCGCGAGCACGCCCGCGAGCGTGCCGCCGATCAGCGAGAACATGTGGTACGTGTGCTCGCTGACGCCCACCTTCTCCGTCCACGACTCCGGGATGAACAGGCCGACGAGGTGGCCGACGAGGACGAACAGGATGCCGTAGTGGAACACCGGTGACGCGATGTTGAGCAGCTTCGACTCGTAGACCTGCGAGGAGCGGGTCGTCCAGCCGAACTTGTCGTAGCGGTAGCGCCAGAGGGTGCCCGCGATCAGCAGGACGAACGCCACGTAGGGCAGGACGCCGAAGAGCGCTGTGTTCACCGCGCGTGCTCCTTCTCGAGAAGGGGGAGGGTCCCGAAGGGTTCGAGGCCGACGTCCTCGCGGGGCGGCCCCGACCTGGCGAGCGCCTGCGCCTCCGCCCTGTCCTTGGGGGAGGGGCCCGGCAGCGCGGCGCACACCGCATTGAGGACCGTGGCGTACGGGGTGCCGTGGTCGGTGAGGGCGAACCGCAGCAGTTCGAGCCCGGCGCGGTTCTCCTCCAGGAGGAACGGGCCGACCTGCGCGGAGAACTCCAGGACCGCGGGCAGGAAGTCGGGCAGCTCCTCGCCGGTGAACTCCATGCCGTGCTCCCGGTACGCCTCCTTCATCCGCACCAGGGACATCCCGCGCCGCCGTGTGTCGCCGTCGCGCCACCACGTCAGATACAGGCTGTGCCGGTTCTTGAAGTCGAAGACCTGCACGTAGTGCGCGGCGAGGTCCCGCAGGGGCGTGGCCTCGGCGTGCTCGACGAACGGGGCGAGCTGCGGCGCGGCCGCCCTGATCAGCGGCAGCCGCTGGTACAGCTCCTCGTCCGGGTACGTGAGGCAGAGCGCGGACGCCTGGAGGAGCAGGGAGGTCCGGTCGGTCATCAGCTCTCCTCCTTGTCGGCGGTCTGCCGTTCCTTGCTGAGTTCGAAGTTCTCGACGGAGACGACGGGCAGCAGCTTGCGGCCGTCGGCGACCGTCGCCCCCGAGTCGCCGCCGAAGGGGCCCTCGCCGCCCATGCCGGGCCCGCCGTCGACGTCGAGGGAGCAGGTGTCCGCCGGGAGAGCGGCCTCCTCCAGGCGCTGCGCGTCACCGACCGCCGCGGTCGGGATCACGTACCGGTCCTCGTACTTGGCGATGGCGAGCAGCCGGTACATCTCCTCGATCTCGTGCGGCTCCATGCCGATGGACTCGGCGATCGAGCTGTCCGGCAGCTCGCCGAGGTTGATGGCCCGCATGTGCGAGCGCATCGCCGCCAGCTTCTCCAGGGAGGCGCGCACCGGCTTGGTGTCACCGGCCGTGAAGATCTCCGCCAGGTATTCGAGCGGGATGCGGAGAGTGTCGATGGCGCCGAACAGGTTCCCGTGGTCCTCGCCGTCGTGCCCGGTCTCGGTGAGCGCGTCGACGACGGGGGAGAGCGGCGGGATGTACCAGACCATGGGCATCGTCCGGTACTCCGGGTGCAGCGGGAGCGCCACCTTGTACTTGCTGATGAGCGCGTGCACCGGCGAGCGGCGCGCCGCCTCCATCCAGTCGTACGGGATGCCGGCCTCCTCGGCGGCCCGCTGCACCGCCGGGTCCTCCGGGTCGAGGAAGACGCCCAACTGCTCCTCGTACAGGTCGTGTTCGTTCTTCGAGGAGGCGGCCTGCGTGACCTTGTCGGCGTCGTACAGCATCACGCCGAGGTAGCGCAGGCGGCCCACGCAGGTCTCGGAGCAGACCGTCGGCAGGCCCACCTCGACGCGCGGATAGCAGAGCGTGCACTTCTCGGCCTTGCCGGTGCGGTGGTTGAAGTACACCTTCTTGTACGGGCAGCCGGTCACGCACATCCGCCAGCCGCGGCACGAGTCCTGGTCGACGAGGACGATGCCGTCCTCCACCCGCTTGTACATGGCGCCGGACGGGCACGAGGACACGCACGACGGGTTGAGGCAGTGCTCGCAGATCCGCGGCAGGTAGAACATGAAGGTCTGCTCGAACTGGAACCTGACCTTCTCCGCGGCCTGTTCGCGGGTCTTCTGGACCATCGGGTCGAGGTCGCCGTACTCGGTCGCGCCGCCGAGGTTGTCGTCCCAGTTCGACGACCACTCGATCTTCATGGGCTTGCCGCTGATGAGGGAGCGCGGCTCGGCCACCGGGTAGTCGTCGCCGAGCGGCGCGTTGGTGAGGTTCTTGTAGTCGTAGGTCCAGGGCTCGTAGTAGTCCTTGATCTCCGGCAGCTTCGGGTTGGAGAAGATGCCGAGGAGCTTCTTGAACCGGCCGCCGCCCTTCAGCTTGAGGGCGCCCTTCTTGTTCAGCTCCCAGCCGCCGCGCCACTTCTCCTGGTCCTCGTAGCGGCGCGGATAGCCCTGCCCCGGGCGGGTCTCGACGTTGTTGAACCAGACGTACTCCATGCCGTTGCGGTTGGTCCACGCCTGCTTGCAGGTGACCGAGCAGGTGTGGCAGCCGATGCACTTGTCGAGGTTCATGACCATCGCGATCTGAGCCATGATGCGCATGCGTCAGTACTCCACCTTCTGCGAGCGGCGGCGGATCACCGTCACCTCGTCGCGCTGGTTGCCCGTCGGGCCGAGGTAGTTGAACGCCCAGCTCAACTGGGCGTAGCCGCCGATGAGATGGGACGGCTTGAGGAGCAGCCGGGTCAGCGAGTTGTGGATGCCGCCGCGCCTGCCGCTGGTCTCCGCCTTCGGGACGTTGACGGTGCGCTCCTGCGCGTGGTGCATGTAGACCGTGCCGGCCGGCATCCGGTGCGAGACGATCGCGCGGGCCACGACGACGCCGTTGCGGTTCACGGCCTCGATCCAGTCGTTGTCCCGCACGCCGATCGACTCGGCGTCCTGCGGGGCCATCCAGATGGACTGGCCGCCGCGGGAGAGCGCCAGCATGAACAGGTTGTCCTGGTACTCGGAGTGGATGGACCACTTGTTGTGCGGGGTGAGGTAGCGGACCGTCACCTCCTTCTCCCCGTCGGGCCCGAGCCGTGGCTCGCCGAACAGCCGGTTCATGTCGAGCGGCGGCCGGTAGGTGGGCATCGCCTCGCCCAGCTCGTGCATCCAGTCGTGGTCGATGAAGAAGTGCTGGCGGCCCGTCAGGGTGTGCCAGGGCTTGAGGTGTTCGGTGTTGAGGGTGAACGCCGTGTAGCGCCGCCCGCCGGACTCGCTGCCCGACCACTCCGGAGACGTGATCACCGGGACGGGCGCGGCCTGCGTGTCCGCGTACGTGATCCGCTTGCCCTCGTGCTCGGCGGACAGGTGCGCCATCCCCTGCCCCGTACGGGCCTCCAGGGTGTGGAAGCCCTGGGTGGCGAGGCGGCCGTTGGTGGTGCCGGACAGGGCGAGGATGGTGTTCGCCGCCTTGACCGCCGTGTCCAGGGAGGGACGGCCGTCGGCGGGTCCGCCGCGCACGGTGCCGTTGCGCTCGCGCAGCTCCGTGACCTCCTGGTCGGGCTTGAGGGCGATGCCCTTCGCGGGCAGGCCCAGCTCCTCGACGAGGGGGCCGAGCGCGGTGAACTTGGCGCCGATCGCCGTGTAGTCCCGCTCGACGACCACGAGGTTCGGGAGCGTCTTTCCGGGCACCGGCTCGCACTCGCCCTTGCGCCAGTCGAGGACGACACCGCCGGGCTGCGCGATCTCGCCCGGAGTGTCGTGCTGTAGCGGCACCGCCACCAAGTCCTTGCGCACGCCCAGGTGTTGGGCGGACAGCTCGCTCAGCTTGTGGGCGAGCGCCTTGAACGTGTCGAAGTCGCTGCGGGCCTGCCACGGCGGGTCGACGGCCGGGGTGAAGGAGTGCACGTAGGGGTGCATGTCCGTGGAGGCGATGTCGTGCTTCTCGTACCAGGTGGCCGCGGGCAGCACCACGTCCGAGAGCAGGGTCGACGACGTCTGCCGGAAGTCCAGCGAGGTCAGCAGGTCGAGCTTGCCCTCGGGCGCCTCGTCGTGCCATGTCACCGTCGTGGGGCGCTCGTCGGGGGTGGCCTCCTCGGCGCGCAGCGAGGTGTGCGTGCCCAGCAGGTGCTTGGTGAAGTACTCGGCGCCCTTCGCGGAGGAGCCGAGCAGGTTGGCGCGCCACAGCGTCATCACGCGCGGCCAGTTCTCCGGCGCGTCCGGGTCCTCGCAGGCGAACTTCAGCGTGCCCGCCTTGAGTTCGGCGACGGTGTCCTCGACGGACTGCTCGCCGAGGGCGAGCGAACTGCGGTCGAACGTCGGATACGAGGGCATCCAGCCGGACCGCGCCGACAGGGCCAGGACGTCCGCGCCCGTCATGCCCTCGAAGGCGCCCTTGCCGAGCGGTGACGCGAGCACGTCGGCGCTGAACCGGTCGTAGCGCCACTGGTCGGTGTTGAGGAAGAAGAACCCGGTGCCGATCATCTGCCGCGGCGGCCTCGACCAGTCGTTCGCCGAGGCCAGCGAGGCCCAGCCGGTGACCGGGCGGCACTTCTCCTGGCCCACGTAGTGCGCCCAGCCGCCGCCGTTCCTGCCCTGGCAGCCGGTGAGCTGGAGCAGCGAGAGGAAGCCCCGGTAGGTGGTCTCGGAGTGGAACCAGTGGTTCGTCCCCGCGCCCATCAGGATCATGCAGCGCCCGCGCGACTTCTCCGCGGTGGCCGCGAACTCCCGGGCGATCTTCACGCACTTCGCGGCCGGCACGGAGGTGTGCATCTCCTGCCAGGCCGGGGTACCGGGCGTCTCCGCGTCGTCGTACGAGGCGGGCCACTGCCCCGGCAGGCCCTCGCGGCCGACGCCGTACTGGGCGAGCAGTAGGTCGAACACCGTCGTGACCAGCGGTCCTTGCTGGCCGCCGAGTCGCGTCGCGGGCACCCCGCGCCGCACGACCTCGCCGCGGCCCTGCCCGTGCGTGCCGCCGTCGGTGTCGAAGCGGGGGAGCAGCACCTCGACGGGGGCCGCCACGTCGGAGCCGTGCAGGGACAGCGTCGGCTGGATGTTGCCCAGTTCGAGGTTCCACTTGCCCTTGCCGGACTCGGTCCAGCGAAAGCCCAGCGAGCCGTTCGGGACGACCGGCTGACCGGTGGCCTCGTCGAGCACCGCGGTCTTCCACTCGGCGCCCTCGCCGCCCTGCCCGAGGTCGGCGGCGCGCAGGAACTTCGACGGCACGTACGCGCCGTCCTTCTCCTCCAGCGTCACCAGGAACGGCAGGTCGGTGAACTTCTTGACGTAGTCCGTGAAAAACGGTGTCTGCCGCTCGACGAAGAACTCCCGCAGCACCACGTGCCCCATGGCGAGCGCGAGCGCGCCGTCGGTGCCCGGGTGCGGGTGCAGCCACTCGTCGGCGAACTTCGCGTTGTCCGCGTAGTCGGGCGCGACGACCACGACCTTCTGGCCCCGGTAGCGCGCCTCCGCCATCCAGTGCGCGTCCGGTGTCCTGGTCACCGGCACATTGGAGCCCCACATCATCAGGTACGCGGCGTCCCACCAGTCACCCGACTCCGGTACGTCGGTCTGGTCGCCGAACACCTGCGGCGAGGCCACCGGCAGGTCCGCGTACCAGTCGTAGAACGACAGCATCGGCGCGCCGATCAGCGAGTGGAAGCGGGCGCCCGCCGCGTGCGACACCATCGACATCGCGGGGATGGGGGAGAAGCCGGCGATCCGGTCGGGGCCGTACGTCTTGATGGTGTGCACATGCGCCGCGGCGACGATCTCCACGGCCTCGTCCCACGTGGCCCGCACCAGACCGCCCTTGCCGCGGGCCTGCTGGTACCTGCGGCGCCGCTCGGGGTCGGCCTGGATGTCGGCCCACGCGAGCACCGGATCGTGCAGACGCGCCTTCGCCTCCCGGTACATCTCCACGAGCACGCCGCGGATGTACGGGTAGCGGACGCGGGTCGGCGAGTACGTGTACCAGGAGAACGCGGCGCCGCGCGGGCAGCCCCGCGGCTCGTACTCCGGCCGGTCGGCGCCGACGCTCGGGTAGTCCGTCTGCTGGGTCTCCCAGGTGATGATGCCGTCCTTGACGTACACCTTCCACCGGCAGGATCCGGTGCAGTTCACGCCGTGCGTGGAGTTCACGACCTTGTCGTGGCTCCAGCGGTCCCGATAGAAGACGTCACCGTCCCGACCGCCCTTGATCTGCACGCTGTGCAGGTCGGGTGCCGTCTTCCCTTTCCGGAAGAACCGCCCCGCGCGCAGCAGCGCGGCATCAGGCTCGGTCGGGGTGCGCGTCGTGTCCGTCACCGTCAGCTCCCTCTATGTCCCGTTCTCGGCACGCTAATGGCGTTGTGTCCGATGCACACCTCGGCCGGGACCGTCCGAGTCGGGCCGCGCCCAGGGGAGGACCGGAGCCGGATCGGGTGGCACGCTGGAGGCATGGCTACGGAACCGCTCTCCCAGAAGGACATCGAGGACCGGCTCGCGGAGCTGCCCGGCTGGTCCGTGGAGGACGACGCGCTCACCCGCACGTACCGGCTCGACTCGCACTTCGCGGCGGCGGCGCTGGTCCTGCACATCGCGCGGACCCAGGAGGACCTGAACCACCACTCGAACCTGACCCTCGGCTACAACACGGTCACCCTCGCGGTGAACACCCACGACGCGGGCGGCGCACTCACGGCGAAGGACTTCGCGCTGGCCGAGCGGGTGGAGAAGCTGGCACCGGCGCACGGCGCCGGCTGACCCCTCGGCTTCCGCCCCCGGCTGGGCTAAGGTCCCGGCGTGCTCGACTACGACCAGGAAGCCCGGCGCTACGACGCCACCCGCGGCGGCGAACCCCGTGCCGAGGCGGCCGCCGCGGCCGTCCTCGGCCTCGTCCCGCCGACCGCCCGCACCCTCCTCGACCTCGCCTGCGGCACCGGCCTCGTCACCCGCCGGCTGACCCGCGAAGGGCTGCGCCCCATCGGCGTCGACCGCGCGGCGGGCATGCTGCGCGCCGCCGCGCCCCGCCTCTCCGGCGCCGCGTTCCGGGCGGACGTGCACCGGCTCCCCTTCGCGGACGCCACGTTCGACGCGGTCACGGCGGTGTGGCTGCTGCACCTGCTGCCGGACGCCGCCCCGGTCGTCGCGGAGGCGGCCCGCGTGCTGCGCCCCGGCGGCGTCCTCGTCACCACGGTCGACAAGGCGGCGGCCCACCTCGTCGGCAGCGACCTCTGCGCCCTCGTCGCGCCGTACACGGGACGCCGCCCGGCCACCGACGCCGCCGACACCGTCACCGCGCTCGCGGCACGGCACGGCCTGCGCCCGCACGGCTCCGCGACCTTCGTCGGCCACGGACAGGGCCGCACACCGGCGCTCCTGGCACGGGACGTACGGGCCGGGCGCACGTACGCGAAGGGCGGCGAGGAACTGGCGGCCCGCCTGGAGGCACTTCCGGACCCGCAGAGGCCGCGCTCCGACCCGACGTACCAGGTCCGGGCGTACGTGATGGCGTAGAAGCGGGCGGCAACCCGCGGGCGGGCGGCGGCAACTGAGGGGTCGAAAGGATCTGTCGACCCGCACCCCAGGGAGTACCCATGCCCCGCCCCCACCGCCACCGCAGACGCCGCAGGCTGCTCCTCGCCGCCACCACGGCCGCCGCGCTCGCCGGAGCCGGACTGACGTTCCTGCCGGACGACGACGCGTCCGCCGCCACCGCCCGGCAGGCGGAGAAGCTGGACCGCGGCCTGGTCAGCGTGCACACCGACGCCGGAAACCTGGTCAGCTGGCGGTGGCTCGGCACCGACCCGGACGACGTCGCGTTCAACGTCTACCGCGCCGGTACGAAGGTCAACTCCAGCCCGATCACCGGCTCCACGAACTACTTCCACGAGGGCGCGCCGAACTCGGCCGACTACACGGTCCGCGCGGTCGTCAACGGCACGGAGCAGGCCGACTCGCCGCACGCCATCCAGCTCCGCAACGGCTACAAGGACGTCCCCATCACCCCGCCCGCGGGCGGCACCACGCCCGACGGCGTCGCCTACACGTACGAGGCCAACGACGCGTCCGTCGGCGACCTCGACGGCGACGGCGTCCTGGAGTTCGTCCTCAAGTGGCAGCCCACCAACGCCAAGGACAACTCGCAGTCCGGCTACACCGGCAACACGATCGTCGACGCCGTGAAGCTCGACGGCACCCGCCTGTGGCGCGTCGACCTGGGCAGGAACATCCGCTCGGGCGCCCACTACACCCAGTTCCAGGTGTACGACTACGACGGCGACGGCAGGGCCGAGGTCGCCATGAAGACGTCCGACGGCACGAAGGACGGCAAGGGCACGGTCATCGGCAGCGCGTCGGCCGACCACCGCAACTCCAGCGGCTACGTCCTGTCGGGCCCGGAGTACCTCACGATGTTCAACGGCCAGACGGGCGCGGCGATGGGCTCCGTCGACTACGTCCCCGGACGCGGCACGGTGTCCTCGTGGGGCGACTCGTACGGCAACCGCGTGGACCGCTTCCTGGCCGGTACCGCCTACCTGGACGGCGCACGGCCCTCGCTGATCATGGCGCGCGGCTACTACACGCGCAGCGTCATCGCCGCGTGGGACTGGCGGGACGGGAAGTTCACCCGCCGCTGGACCTTCGACACCAACTCCTCCACCAACTCCGGCAAGGGGTACGACGGCCAGGGCAACCACCAGCTGTCCGTCGCGGACGTCGACGGCGACGGCAAGGACGAGATCGTCTACGGCGCGATGGCCGTCGACGACAACGGCGCCGGCCTGTGGACGACGGGGAACGGGCACGGCGACGCCATGCACGTCGGCGACCTCGACCCCTCGCGGCCGGGCCTGGAGGAGTTCAAGGTCGACGAGGACAGCTCCAAGCCCTCGTCCTGGATGGCCGACGCGAAGACCGGCGGTGTCATCTGGAAGACCGGCGCCAATGGTGACAACGGCCGTGGTGTGTCCGGTGACATCTGGTCCGGCAGCCCGGGCGCCGAGTCCTGGTCGTCGGCGGAGTCCGGCGTCCGGGACACCAAGGGCACGGTGGTGAACTCGCACAAGCCGTCCTCCACCAACTTCCTGGCCTGGTGGGACGGTGACACCACCCGCGAGCTCCTCGACGGCACGCACATCGACAAGTACGGCACGTCCTCCGACACCCGCCTGCTGACCGCGTCCGGCGTCCACTCCAACAATGGCACCAAGTCCACGCCCGCCCTCTCCGGTGACATCCTCGGCGACTGGCGCGAGGAGGTCGTCTGGCCGACCACCAACAACACGGCGCTGCGCATCTACTCGACGCCGGTGGAGACCTCGACCCGCATCACGACGCTCCTCCACGACACCCAGTACCGCACGGCGCTGGCCTGGCAGAACACCGCCTACAACCAGCCGCCGCACCCCAGCTTCTTCATCGGCGACAAGATGCCGAAGGCCCCGCGCCCGACGATCACGACACCGTGAACCACGCCCTCGTGCACCACGGCCGCACGCGGTGACGGGCCGGGCGGCCCCCGGAGAGGTGGGGGTCGCCCGGCCCGTCCGGGACGGAGCCGCCTTCAGCGGGGCGTTACTCGAGCAGCTCCGCGTACGAGCCCATGGCGAGGGCGATGTCCGCCTGGGCCCAGAACCGGTGGTACGTGAAGGTGGGCGCGGCGCCGCCCGCCAGGTAGGCCTCCACCTTCGACCAGTTGGGGTCGTCCTTGTAGAAGGACCGCAGCGAACCGAACGTCGACGACGCGTCGATCCTGTCGCCGTTCGGCATCGTGCCGGTCCAGCCGGACGGCACGTACACCGCGTCGTCGAAGCGGCTGTAGTCGGCGCGGGTCTCGGGCACCGCGATGCCCAGCGCGTCCTGGTCGTTCTTCCACATGCCGTCGAGCAGCGCCTTCGCCGTCGACTTCGCCTCGGTGTCACCGGACTTGTCGGCGTAGTACGTCAGTGTCTTGGCGTACGCCGCCGCCACGCCGACGTCGTTCGTGTAGTCGGCGACCGTGACATGAAGTCCCGAGTTGGCGCCCGGACTTGCTGCGTTCCAGGTGTCCGGCTTGCCCGACCACTGGAGCGTCGAGGGGATCCGGAACGTGCCGTCGGGGTTGACCGTCGTCTTGGACAGGGCCCAGTCGACCCACTTGTCCAGGACGGCCTTGGCGTCGGTGTCACCCGTCTGCTGGTAGTACTCGGCGACGCGCTCCATCGACCACGCCTGGAAGCCGAACCACTGGTTGGACGGCGGGTCGTGGTAGACGGGTGCCTCGTCGTAGTACATGCCGTAGAAGGTGGGTGTGCCGGACGGCGGGGTGCCGTAGCTGCCGCCCCAGCTGTTGGTGGCACCGCCCGCGATGGCGCCCTCGTCGGACTGGAGCCAGCGGTAGAACTCCAGCTGCCGGTCCAGCGACTTTGCCCAGTCCTCCTGGCCCGTCGCCGACTTGGGCTTCAGGTCCGCGTACGAGGAGAGCGCGTACGCGGCGAGGGGGTTCTGGTAGCCGCCGTGCGTGTGGCTCGATCCGATGCGCCAGGACCAGCCGGCCGATGTGTCGGTGGCGCCGCCCCACGCGTAGTACCAGGACATCAGGTAGTGCGAGGAGTCCTTGCCCGATCCGGCCGGACACCCGGTCGACGTGCAGTTGCCGATTTTCTTGAAGTACTTGTCGTACATCGCGTACCGCAGATAGTCGCCCATCTTCGCGGCCTTGCCGACCGTCGCCGACACCTGGGAGCCGTTGCCCTGCTCCTTGGCCCACACGTCGGCCCAGTACGCGGCCTGCACGGCCCGCGCGTCGGCGTCGGGCGCGTTGGTGAACTTCCACTGCTTCGCATAGGACGAGTCACCCGTGAACAGGTCCAAGTACCCGTTCCTGCCGCCGTACTTGAAGGCGTCGCAGGTCGGCTGCGGCACCGTCTCCCACACCGACTCCTGCGCGCCGCGCTGGAAGGTGTTGATGTAGGAGGGGCCGGTCGCCGTCGGTCCGGCCTCGCACTTGCCGGGCTCGTTGCCGTACCCGTAGACGTTGTCGACGTCCTGGAGCCAGTGCATGCCGTAGATGTCGTCCGTGCCGTACGCGGACTTCAGCTCGCCCGCGATCGGGTCCGAGCCGACGGACACCGACGGGTCCAGCTTCGCCGGGTACTGGGACGGCAGATCGTGCTCGGGCGCGTACGTGGCGGGCTTCGACGCGTTGTACGAGGAGTTCGTGGACTGGTCCGCGTGCGTCGGGATCATGTACTTCTCCATGATGTCCCAGGCGCCGTTGAACTTGGACCAGTCGCCGCTCACCTTGCCGTACATGGCCTGGAGCCACAGCAGGTACGAGTATGCCTCCGATGTCGTCTCGTGGCCGTGGTCGGGCGCCTCGACGATGAGTGTCTCGACCGAGTGGTACGGGATGCCCTCCGGCGAGAAGTAGCCGTTCGCCGGGTCGGTGATCCTGCCGTACAGGTCGAGGAAGCGGGCGTCGTGCTCCTTCGACGCGGCCAGCTGGGTCACCGTGACCTCGGCCTTGCTGTGTCCGGCCGCGGTCGCCGTGAACGTGGCGGCGCCGGTGCCGGAGGAGTCGGCGGCCACCGTCACCTTCTGCGCCGTGTTCCAGTTCGACGGGGTGAAGGTGAGGCTGCCGCCGGACGTCACGGACAGGCCGGTGTTGCCGCTCGTGCGGGCCACGGAGACCGTGACGTTCGCGGCCGGCTGCGTCGAAAGGTTCACGTCGAAGGTCCCGTATTTCCCCTGCTGGACGCCGAGTTGGGACGGGCTCGCGACCACGGCGGCGCCCGCGGCGACCGTGATGCCGACCGGCGTCGACTCGCCGGTGGCGCCCTTGCTGTCGGTCGCCACGGCGTACAGCGAGTGCGATCCGGCCTTGAGGTCGTCCGTGTTCAGGGCGTACGGGGCGGTGGTGTCGGTGCCGATCAGTGTCGTGTCGTCGTAGAACTCGACCTTCTCGACGCTCGCCCCGTCGGCCGCGGCCGCGGTTGCCGCGAGCGGGACCTCGTCCCCGGCCGTGTAGACGGCGCCGGCCTCGGGGCTGGTGAGCACCGTGATCGGCGGTTGATGGGCGCCGACACACGCGGTGCCGTTGATCGTGAAATTCGTGGGAGCTGAATTCGAGCCACTGTAGGAGAATTGCGCTCCCGTCGAAGTCGCGGCGCCCGGCGCAATTCTTCCGTTGTATCCGGCGTCCTTCACCGTGATGTTCCGGCCGGACTGCGACCAGACGCCGTTCCAGCCGTTCGACAGTTTCTGGTCACCGCCGTACGCGTAGCCCAGGGTCCAGCCGTCGAGGGCGGCGGAGCCCCGGTTGGTGATCGTCAGCTCGGCCGTGAAGCCCGAGCCCCAGTCGTTGGTCCTGTAGTCGACGCTGCACTCAACTGCCGCTGCCTGTGCGGAAGTTGGAAGCGCCGCGAGAGTGGCGAGCGGTAGTGCCAGGGCGGCCGCAGCAGCGGTCCACAACCGCCGGGCCGGTCTCTTGGGCATGGGGGGTCCTCCTTGAGGCTCGAACAACCTGTGAACCAGTGGGAGCGCTCCCAAGATGAGGCTGGGGGGAGAGGGGGTCAAGAGGGTTGGAGAGTCGAATTCATTCGACAGGGGAAATTCGAAACCGCTCTGTTGCCTGATGCGACTTCTTTGTCTACAGTCCAGCGGCAACCAGTGGGAGCGATTCCGTCAGTCGACGCGCCGGCCCCGAAAACCGGCCCGTCCGAGCTGCAAGGAGTCGCTCATGCGACACCCCCCGCCCCTTTTATCCCTCTGGGTGTGCGCCGCGCTCGCCGCGGCCGCGCTCGTCCCCCTGACCGGCACCGCATCGGCTGCCGCCCCCGCCTGCACGGTCGAGTACTCCGTCACCGGGCAGTGGAGCGGCGGCTTCCAGGGCGCCGTGAAGGTCACCAACAACGGTGCGGCGAAGGACGGTTGGAGCCTGTCCTTCGACTTCGCCGACGGCCAGAAGGTCACCCAGGGCTGGAGCGCCAAGTGGTCCCAGTCCGGCACCACGGTGACCGCGGCCAACGAGGCGTGGAACGGCGCGCTCGCCGCGGGCGCCTCCGTCTCCGCCGGCTTCGTCGGCTCCTGGTCGGGCGCCAACACCGTGCCCACCTCCTTCGAGCTGAACGGCGTCACCTGCAACACCGACACCACGGACCCGACGGACCCGCCCGACCCCGACCCCGGTGGCGGCGCCGCTCCCGTCCTGAAGGTCTCCGGCAACAAGCTCGTCGACGCCTCCGGAGCCACCCGCCGCATCCTCGGCGTGAACCGCTCGGGTGCCGAGTTCATGTGCGTACAGGGCTACGGGATCTTCGACGGCCCGGTCGACGACGCGGCGATCCGGGCGATCGCCGACTGGAAGGCGAACGCCGTCCGCATCCCGCTCAACGAGGAGTGCTGGCTCGGCCTCGACAACATCAAACCCGAGTACGGAGGCGCCAACTACCAAGAGGCCATCAAGAAGTTGGTCGACCGCGTCACCGCCCACGGCATGACACCGATCCTCGAGATGCACTGGTCCCACGGCCAGTACACCGGGAACTCGGCGGGCTGCTCCGACGTGCACGCCACCTGCCAGAAGCCGATGCCCGACGCGCGGTACGCGCCCAGCTTCTGGTCGTCGGTCGCGAGCACCTTCAAGGCGCGGCCCGAGGTCGTCCTCGACCTGTTCAACGAGCCGTACCCGGACCGCGCCACCTCCAGCCTCTCCGAGGCATGGGCCTGCTGGAAGGACGGCGGGACGTGCCCCGGTATCGGCTACGAGGTCGCCGGCATGCAGGACATGGTCGACGCCGTCCGCGCGGCGGGCGCCACGAACCTGATCCTGGCGGGCGGCCTCGCGTACTCCAACGACCTGCGGCAGTGGCTCGCCCACAAGCCGTCCGACCCGGCCGGAAATCTCGCCGCGGCCTGGCACGTCTACAACTTCAACACCTGTTCCAGTGAGGCCTGTTGGGACGATCAGCTCGCGCCCGTCGCCCGGCAGGTGCCGCTGGTGGCGGGGGAGATCGGCGAGAACACCTGCTCCCACGCCTTCATCGACCGGGTCATGAAGTGGTTCGACGACCACGGGCAGTCGTACCTCGGCTGGACCTGGAACACCTGGGACTGCTCCTCCGGTCCCTCGCTCATCAGCGACTACGACGGCACGCCGACCAGCTTCGGGGTCGGCCTGCGCGACCACCTGAAGACACTCACCGGCTGAAAGGGACCCCGTACCCCATGTCTCGTATCCGATCGAGATCACGGGCCGGCACCGCCGCGCTCGCCGCCCTCGCCCTCACCGGCGCCGGCTGCCTCGCGGGCGCCGCCGTCGCCCTCCCCGCCCACGCCGCCGCCCCCGCGTGCAGCGTCGACTACAAGGTGCAGAACGACTGGGGCAGCGGCTTCACCACCGCCGTCACCGTCACCAACAACGGCGCGGCCGTGAACGGCTGGAACCTCACCTGGTCCTACGCGGGCAACCAGAAGGTGAGCTCCGGCTGGAACGCCGACATCTCCCAGTCGGGCGCCGCCGTCACCGCCAAGAACGTCTCGTACAACGGCTCCCTCGCCACCGGCGCCTCCGCCTCCTTCGGCTTCAACGCCACGTACAGCGGCAGCAACGCCCTGCCGACCACCTTCAAGCTCAACGGCGTCACCTGCGGCGAGGACACCACGGGCCCGACCGACCCGCCGGACCCCACGGACCCGCCGGAACCCGGCGACCGCGTCGACAACCCGTACGCGGGCGCCAAGGTGTACGTGAACCCGGAGTGGTCCGCGAAGGCCAAGGCGGAGCCCGGCGGCGACCGCATCGCCAACCAGCCCACCGGTGTGTGGCTCGACCGGATCGCCGCCATCGAGGGCGTCGGCGACGGCATGGGCCTGCGCGACCACCTCGACGCCGCGCTCGCCCAGAAGGGCAGCGGCGAGGAGGTCGTCCAGCTGGTCGTCTACGACCTGCCGGGCCGCGACTGCGCCGCCCTCGCCTCCAACGGCGAACTCGGCCCGACGGAGATCGACAAGTACAGGTCGGACTTCATCGACCCGATCGCGAAGATCCTCTCCGACTCCAAGTACGCGGGCCTGCGCATCGTCACCACCATCGAGATCGACTCGCTGCCCAACCTCGTCACCAACGTCTCGGGCCGCCCGACCGCCACGCCCAACTGCGACACCATGAAGGCCAACGGCAACTACCAGAAGGGCGTCGGCTACGCCCTCGACAAGCTCGGCGCCATCCCGAACGTCTACAACTACATCGACGCGGGCCACCACGGCTGGCTCGGCTGGGACGACAACTTCGGCGCATCGGCCGAACTGTTCAAGACCACCGCGACCAGCAACGGCGCACAGCTCTCCGACGTCCACGGCTTCATCGTGAACACCGCCAACTACAGCGCCCTGAAGGAGGACAACTTCGCCATCGGCGACAGCGTCAACGGCAAGTCCGTGCGCGAGTCGAAGTGGGTCGACTGGAACCGGTACACCGACGAGCTGTCCTACGCGCAGGCCATGCGCGACAAGCTGGTCTCGCTCGGCTTCGACCAGAACCTCGGCATGCTGATCGACACCTCCCGCAACGGCTGGGGCGGCGCGGCGCGGCCCACGGGCCCCGGTGCCAAGACCGACGTCGACACGTACGTGGACGGCGGGCGCTACGACCGCCGCATCCACCTCGGCAACTGGTGCAACCAGGCGGGCGCGGGGCTCGGCGAGCGCCCGCAGGCCAACCCCGCGACCGGGATCGACGCCTACGTGTGGATGAAGCCGCCGGGCGAGTCGGACGGGTCGAGCACCGCCATCGACAACGACGAGGGCAAGGGCTTCGACCGCATGTGCGACCCGACGTACACCGGCAACCCGCGGAACAACAACCACATGTCCGGAGCGCTGCCGAACGCCCCGGTGTCCGGGCACTGGTTCTCCGCCCAGTTCCAGGAGCTCATGAAGAACGCCCACCCGGCGCTGTAGGCCACCCAGTGCCGAAATGTTGCCGAGTCGGCAACGTGGCTTGCCTGCCCGTATGGCGTCCGCGCACCCTGAGGGCGACGGACGACATACGGGCACGAAGGGCGGCGACACCGGACATGGCACACGGCCACCACCAGCACGAACAGCACGGCGGACACGGGAAGGGCCACGGTCACGGCACGCACGGCGGCCACGACCACACGGACATCGACTGGGCCGACATGATCCCGATGCTGGAGCGCAACGCCTCCGTGTACGAGCCGCTCTACACGCAGGCCCTCTCCTGGCTCCGCGACGCACGCCCGGCCGGCACCGGCCTGATCGTCGACGCGGGCGCGGGACCCGGCGCCGTCTCCCTGCACCTCGCCACGGCCTTCCCCGAGGCCCGCGTCATCGCCGCCGACCCCGAGGAGAAGCTGCTCGCCCGCGCCACGGAGCGGTTCGCGCAGCACGGCATCGCCGAGCGGACCGGCACGCTGCGCGTCGAACTCCCGGACAGCATCGACGAGTTGCCGCACGCGGATCTCATCTGGGCGGCCCGCTCCCTGCACCACGTGGGCGACCAGCGGGCCGCTGTCGCCGCGCTCGCCGGACGGCTCGCGCCCGGCGGCACCCTCGCGCTCGTCGAGGGCGGACTGCCGCAGCGCTGCCTGCCCCGCGACTTCGGCATCGGGAAGCCGGGGCTCCAGGCGCGGGCCGACGCCATCGAGGAGGAGTGGTTCGGCGACATGCGCGCCAACCTGCCGGGCGCCAAGGAGGACACCGAGAACTGGGCGGAGCTGCTCACCGACGCGGGTCTCACGGGTGCCACGAGCCGCACCTTCCTGCTCGATCTGCCCGCCCCGCTCTCCGGCGAGGCCCGCGAGACCGTCATCGACCTGTGGAAGCGCCGCCTGGAGGTGTTCGAGGAGGCCCTCTCGCCCGAGGACATGGCCACCATCGGGCGGCTCATGGACGAGGACGACCCGCAGAGCCTGTACCGCCGCGACGACGTCTTCCTGCTGACCGCGCACACCGTGCACACGGCGGTCAAGGCGGCCTGAGCCGCGTACGCGACAGGGCCCCGGAGCGCACTCCGGGGCCCTGTTCCGCCTTCTCGGGCGTCAGGCGTCAGAGGTCAGGCGACGTCGAACGTCGCCGGGTCCGGGCCGAGCCGCCGGTCCTCGTTGAGCGCGGAGATCGCGCCGAGGTCCTCGTTGTCCAGCTCGAAGCCGAACACGTCGATGTTCTCCTTGATCCGCGACGGCGTCACGGACTTCGGGATCACGACGTTGCCCAGCTGGACGTGCCAGCGCAGCACGACCTGCGCGGGCGTACGGCCGTGCTTCTGCGCGATCGCGACGATCGCAGGGACCTCCAGGAGGCCCTTGCCCTGGCCCAGCGGCGACCAGGCCTCGGTCGCGATGCCCAGCTCCGCGTGCTTCTCGCGGGAGACGCGCTGCTGGAGGTGCGGGTGCAGCTCGATCTGGTTGACGGCCGGGATCACGGAGGTCTCGGCGGTCAGCCGGTCGAGGTGCTCCGGCAGGAAGTTGGACACGCCGATGGACTTGGCGCGGCCGTCCGCCTGGATCTTCTCGAAGGCCTTGTACGTGTCCACGGCGAGGCCCTTGGACGGCAGCGGCCAGTGGATCAGGTACAGGTCGACGTAGTCGAGACCCAGCTTCTCCAGCGAGGCGTCGAAGGCGCGGAGCGTGGAGTCGTAGCCCTGGTCGCCGTTCCACAGCTTCGTCGTGACGAACAGCTCCTCGCGGGGCAGGCCGGACGCGGCGATGGCCTTGCCTGTGCCCTCCTCGTTGCCGTAGATCGCGGCGGTGTCGATGCTGCGGTACCCGGCCTCCAGCGCCGTCGCGACCGCCTTCTCGGCCTCGTCGTCCGGCACCTGCCACACGCCGAAGCCGAGCTGCGGCATCTCGACGCCGTTGTTCAGGATGATCGGGGGAACCTTGCTCACGAGGTGTCGATCCTTTGTCGTCCGGTGATGGTGGCTGTGCACACTTCGGTACTCCCATGGTCAACGATCACGGGCGTACGCGCATTCCTGTGGGTGGCACCAGGATGACAGTCACCTTTGTGAACTTTGCGCCGGGGTCTGTGACCCCAGGTACGCCTCGCGTACCCGTGCGTCGGCCCGGATCACCTCCGCGGTCCCCTCCGCGAGCACCGAACCCAGGTCGAGGACGACGACCCGCGAGCACAGCTCCATCACGAACGCCACGTTGTGCTCGACGAGCAGCACCGCGCAGCCGTCGTCCGCCAGGCGCCGCACCGCCGCCGCGAGCAGCTCGCGCTCCCGCGCCGTCATGCCCGACGCGGGCTCGTCGAGCAGCAGCACGCGCGGCCGGTCGGCCGCGGCCCGCGCCAGCTCCAGCATGCGGGCCCGGCCGACCGGGAGCGTGCCCGCGTACGTGTCCGAGAGCTCGGCGAGCCCGCAGGCGCGCAGCAGTTCGTCCGAGCGGGCGGGGTCGGCGCCGCCGCGCCGCCACTCCTGCGCGACCAGCAGGTTGTCCGCGACCGTGAGCTGGCCGAACGGCTGCTGGCGCTGGAACGTGCGACGCATCCCGTGCCGGGCACGCCAGACGGGGGAGCGCCGGGTGACGTCCGCGCCGTCGAGCAGCACCCGGCCCGCGTCGGGCCTGCGAATACCGGACACGACGTCGAAGAAGGTGGTCTTGCCCGCGCCGTTCGGCCCGATGAGCCCGCACACCTCGCCGGGCGCGAGCCGCAGGCCCACCCCGTCGAGGGCCCGCACGCCGCCGAAGCGCACGCCGATGTCCTCGGCTTCGAGTGCGTTCCTCATGAGTGTTCGGCCTCCTTGGTCGCCGCGATCCCGAGGTACGCCTCCGTGAGCCGCTCGGCCTCCACCTTCTCGCGCGGACCGCACCAGGTGACTCGGCCCTGCGCGAGGTACGCCACGGTGTCCGCGACGCCGAGGATCTCCGAGGCCTTCTCCTCGACGAGCAGCAGGCCGGTGCCGGCGTCGCGCAGCTCGGCGAGCAGCCGGTACACCTCGTCGGCGACGCGCGGGGCGAGGCCGAGCGAGGGCTCGTCGGCGACGAGGACGCGCGGCGGGCGGTGCAGCAGCGGGGCGAGCGCGAGGAGCTGCTGCTCGCCGCCGGAGAGCGAGCCCGCGGTGACGCCGCGCCGCGCGGCGAGGCCGGCGAACCGCTCGTAGACCGCCGACCGGTCGCTCTGGTCGGGGAGTTGGAGCGCGAGGTTCTCGTCGACCGTGAGGGCGGGGAAGATGCCGCGGCCCTCCGGGGCGAGCACGACCCCGGCGCGTGCCCGCCGGACCGCTCCCTCGGTGCCGGCCGGGGACCCGGCGACGTACACCTCGCCCTGACGTGGTGTCATGAGCCCCGCCGCGACCTTGCACGTCGTCGACTTGCCCGCGCCGTTGGGGCCGAGGAGCGCCACGATCTCGCCGGGGTGGACGGTGAGGTCGACGCCCTGGAGGACGCGGGCGCCGTCGTATCCGGCCTGGACGCCCGCGAGTTGGAGCGCCGCGCCGGGCTCGGGGGCAGGCACCGGAACGTCCTCGACAGTGTCGGCCGTCGCGGTCCTGCGGCGGTGGCGGCGGGCCGGGATCGCCGCGCAGTAGCCGTCCGGGTCGTTGGCGAGCGCGAGGCCCGCGAGGCCGAAGAGGATCACCGGGAGCTGCACGGACTCGGTCAGGTAGTCGCTGATGAGGTGCGGCACGACGGCGAAGGTGAGGCCCGCGACCACCGCGAACTGCGGCCTGCGCACCCCTGCCGCGACCACCACGGCGAGCCAGATGAGCCCGGTCATCGCCGTGAAGTCGGTCGCGGTGATACGGGTGTTGTACGAGGCGTACATCACGCCGCCGAACCCGGCGAGCCCCGCCGAGACCGTGAACAGCAGCAGCTTCGTGCGGATCACGGAGACACCGGAGGCCATCGCGGCTGCGGGCGCCGAGCGGACGGCGAGCATCGCCCGGCCCGCCCGCGAAGTGCGCAGCGCGCTCAGGCCCGCCACCGCCGCCGTGCACAGGACGACCATGGCCACGCCCATCGCCCGGTCGTCGCCGAGGTCGATCGGTCCGGCGACGGCGCGCGGGATCTCCCAGCCGGTGTCGCCGTTCCTCAACCAGCCCAGCTGGAAAAGGACTTGATCCGCCAGGAAGGCGAGCGCGAGCGTGGCGAGCGCCAGGGAGCGCCCGCCGAGCCGCAGCGCCGGCAGCGCCACGAGCGCGCCGAGCAGCGCGGCGGCGCACGTCCCGGCGAGCGTCGCCCAGAGGAACGGCACGCCGTGACTCATCAGGAGCCCCGCCACGAGCGCCGCGCCCGTCACGAACGCGGCCTGCGCGAGCGACACCATCGCCCCGAGCCCGGTCACGACGGTGAACGACAGGAACACGAGGGAGATCGCGAGGCCCTGGGCGAGGATGCCGCTCCAGAACGGCGTCGTCACCGTGTAGAAGGCCACCGCCATGAGCACCGCTGCCGCCGCCCACGGCCCCCAGCGCCGCGGCCAGGACCGGCCCGCCAGATAGTCCGCGGGCGGCGCGTCGGCCACCGCAGTGCCCGCCGTGCGCTGCCGCCGCGTGAGCAGCAGCAGACCGGCGAACAGGATCAGGAACGGCACCGCCGTGCGGAAGCCGGTGATCTTCTCCGCGAACGTGGCGTACCCCGCGACGAGGTTCTGGAGCACGCCGAGCGCGAGCCCGCCCGCGAAGGCCAGCGGGATCGACAGGAAGCGGCCGAGCACCGCGGCGGTCGCCGACACGAACAGGAACAGCGTGAAGTCGTGCGAGGAGAGCCCCAGCAGGGGAGTGGCGAGCACCCCCGCCAGGCCCGCGAGCACCGACGACAGCATCCATGCCACCGACGAGAGCCGGTCGGCGCTGATCCCGCGCAGCTCGACGAGCGTACGGTTGTCGACGGCCGCCCGCAGCCTGAGCCCAAGTGCCGTGTGGCGCAGCAGAATCCACAGCGCGAGCGCGACGACGGCGGTCGTCACCCATGTGATCAGCTGGTCGGAGTCGATGCCGACGCCGTCCATCAGCTGCCAGTTCCTCGCCGGACTCGGCCCGACGCCGGGGAGCCCGAACTGGTTCTCCGCGGGCTTGACCGGCGCCCCCGCGTCCTCGAGCAGCTCGACGATCCACAGGCCGAGCGCGGGCAGCGCGACGAGCAGCCCGATCGTCGCCACGATCTGCGCGGTCTCGCCGACCCGCGCCAGCTTTCTGAACATCAGCCGGTCGAGCCCCCAGCCGAGCAGGGGAGCCGCGACGAGGACGAGCAGCAGCGCCGTCGGCACGGCCGGCCAGCCGAAGCCGGAGTGCAACTCGTAGAAGGCGAGCGCGCACAGATAGGCGGTCGCGCCGTGCGCGAAGTTGAAGAGCCCGGAGGCCGAGTAGGAGAGTACGAGGCCGGTGGCGAGCAGCGCGTACAGCGCCCCCGACACGAGCCCGCTCAGCACGAAGGCAAGCAGATCCGACACGTCAACACCACGTCCCTCAGGCCTACTTGAAGGGGATCGGCGGATAGCACTTGAACGCGGACGACACCCGGTACGCCCCGTCCTTCAGCTGGGCGAGCGCCCCGCAGCCGAACGACTCGGTGCGCCCGCGCGGCAGCGCCCGGTCGCCGACGAGCGTCCCGGTGTCGGAGAAGCCGTTCGCGGCCTTCTGGAACGACGCGACGGTCAGGTTCTTGCCGGCCTTCTGCGCGATGGCGAGGAACAGGTCGGCGCTCATGTACCCCGTCATCATGTGCATGTTGAGGGGGACGTCCTTGCCGCCCGACGCCTTCTCGATGTCGGCCTTGAACTGCTTCATGCCCGGCGTGTCCGCCTCGAACGGCTCGAAGGACAGCAGCACGTGCACCCCGTCGAGCGCCTGCTTGGTGGCCTTCTTGGCGAGCAGGCCGGGGTCGTAGTCCGTCGGATCGGTGAGCACGCCCTTGTACCCGGTGCGCTTGACCGCCGTGAACAGGTCGATGTTGTACGGCGTCTGCATCACGGAGACGACCACGTCCGGCGCCTTGCCGCCGTCGCTGCGCAGCAGCTCCTTCGTGTACGCCGACCAGTCGCTCGGCACCGCGGTCGCGGGGACGGTCGCCTTGGCGTAACTGACCTTGTACCCGGCCGACTTGAAGGACTGCTTGTACGTGCGGACGGCGAAGGTGCCCGCGTCGTTGTCGTTGGCGAGGATCGCGACCGACTTGCCCTCGGCGCCGCCCGTGACCTTCTTCAGGCCCTCGGGCCAGGTCTGCGAGATGGTGCCGCCGGGCATCGGCACCATGCAGCCGCCGAAGCCGTAGATGTACGTGGGTCCGCAGAACGAGGGGAGCGTGCCCCAGCCGAACGTCGGCACCTTCTGCTTCTGGAGGAAGTCCGCGCCGGAGAACGTCACCGAGCTCATCGGCGAGATCGCGAACACCTTGTCCTGCTGGACGAGTTTGCGGGCCGCCGCGAGGTTCTTCGCCGGGTCCTGGCCGTCGTCCTCCGCGCCCAGGTAGTCGATCGTCCGGCCGTTGACCCCGCCCTCCGCGTTGGCACGGTCGAAGCGGGCCTTCGCGCCGAGGTCGGTGTCCTTCTTGCTGTAGCCGCTCGACGTCGTCATGGAGACGATGCCGCCCACCTTGATGCTGTCGTCGGTCACACCGCGGACCGAGCCCCCGGGCCCGCCGGCGGTGTTGTTCCCGCTGTTGGCGGTGGAGTTGCAGGCGGTGGCGAGCAGGAGTGCCGCCACGGTGGCGGTGATGGCGCGGATCGGTCGCGACACGGTCGGTCCCCCTCCGTCGGAGTGAGGGTGATTCTGTGTGCGACCTGATGAACCGTCAATAACTGACGCATCGACAATTGATGACTCGTCAGTTACCCACGGTTTACCCCGAGTGGGGTCACGTGGTGCCGTACAGGGCGTCGACCTCCGCCGCGTACGCCTGCTCGATGGCCTTGCGCTTGAGCTTGAGGGACGGTGTGAGCAGGCCGTGCTCCTCGGTGAACTGGTGGGCGAGGATCCGGAACGTACGGATCGACTCGGCCTGCGAGACCAGGGTGTTGGCGGCGACGACCGCGCGCCGCACCTCCGTCTCCAGGTCGGAGTCGCGCACCAGTTCAGCCGGGGACATCGACTGCTTGCCGCGCATCCCGAGCCAGTGCTCGACCGCCTCGGTGTCCAGGGTGACCAGGGCCGCGATGTACGGCCTGTCGTTGCCGACGACGAGGCACTGCGCGATCAGCGGATGGTCGCGGACCCGCTCCTCCAGCTGCTGCGGCGAGACGCTCTTGCCGCCGGAGGTCACGAGGATCTCCTTCTTGCGGCCCGTGATCGTGAGGTAGCCGTCCTCGTCGAGCGAGCCCAGGTCGCCGGTGGCGAGCCAGCCGTCGTACAGGGAGGTGTCGGTGGCCTTCGGGTCGTTGAGGTAGCCCTGGAAGATGTTGCCGCCGTAGACCCACACCTCGCCGTCGTCCGCGATGTGCACGGACGAGCCGGGGATGGCCTGGCCGACGGTGCCGAAGCGGGTCTGCTCCGGCGGGTTCGCGGTCGCGGCCGCCGTCGACTCGGTCAGCCCGTAGCCCTCGAAGATCCGCACGCCCGCGCCGTCGAAGAACAGCCCGAGCCGCCGGTCCATGCCCGAGCCGCCGGAGAACGCGTGCCGCACCCGGCCGCCCATGGCCGCGCGCACCTTGGAGTAGACGAGCTTGTCGAAGACGGAGTGCTGCATGCGCAGCGACGCGGACGGTCCAGGGCCCGTGCCGAATGCTTTCGCCTCCTGGGCGTCCGCGTACTTCACGGCGCACTCGATGGCCTTCTCGAACGGCCCCGACTTGCCCTCGCTCTCCGCCTTCCTGCGCGCGGCGCTGAACACCTTCTCGAAGATGTACGGCACGGCGAGGATGAACGTCGGCTTGAACGACTGGAGGTCGGGCAGCAGCGCGGAGGCCCGCAGCTCCGGCTGGTGGGCCAGCTTCACGCCGCCGCGGATCGCCGCGACCTCCACCATCCGCCCGAAGACGTGCGCGAGCGGCAGGAAGAGCAGGGTCGCGGGGGTGCGGTCGCGCTTGGAGGAGAACACCGGCTCCCAGTACGCGACAACGGTGTCGGCCTCGTACATGAAGTTGCCGTGCGAGATCACACAGCCCTTGGGGCGGCCCGTGGTGCCGGACGTGTAGATGATCGTGGCCGTCGACTCGGGGGTGATCGCGCGGCGGTGCCGGTGCACCGTCTCGTCGTCGATGTGGGTGCCCGACGCGGTGATCTCGTCGACGGCGCCGCCGTCGAGCTGCCACAGCCGGTGCAGATGCGGCAGCCGGCCGATGACCGTGGCGACCGTCATCGCGTGGTCCTCGTGCTCCACGATCGCCGCGGAGACCTCGGCGTCGTACAGCATCCAGAAGACCTGCTCGGCGGAGGACGTCGGGTAGATCGGGACGACCTGCGCGCCGATGGTCCACAGCGCGAAGTCGAACAGCGTCCACTCGTACCGGGTGCGCGACATGATCGCGACCCGGTCGCCGAACCGGATGCCCTGGGCGAGCAGGCCCTTGGCGAGACCGAGCACCTCGTCGCGGAACCGCTCGGAGGTGACGTCCCGCCACGCGCCCTGCGCGTCCTTGCGGGCCAGGGCTATATGGCCCGGTGTGTCCAGGGCATGATCGAACACGGCGTCGGCCAGGCCGCCGACCAGCGGCGCCGACGCCACAGGGGGGTTGGTGAACTCACGCAAAGTTGCTCCTTGTGGCGCTCCGCACAGCGTCGGTGACGGTACCCGACCGCAAGCGCCTGTGGGAGTGCCTGCGCGGAGCGGAAGGTGCGCGGAATTTGCACAGGTCAGACGTTTATAACGGGCCACAACGGATGGAGCGGGGCAGAATACTTACGCCCGAGTAAGTTTCGGGAGCGTAATCTCCCGGCCCTCTTCACGGGTCTCCATTGGATCTGTGCAAAGAGGTCACCGCCGCCCGTCGGGAGAGTTTTTAGACGGAGTGGTCGGTTCCGGGGGACGGTACCACTGTCCTCAGCGCGCCCCGCGGTGCAGTCGGTCGCCGCCCGCCAGAATCGCCTGCGCGAGCGCCCGCGCGGGCTCGCTCTCGCCCCGCGTCGCGCTGCGCACCACGAAGTCCACCTCGCCCAGCTCCGGCAGCCCCGCCCGCTCCGGAACCCGTACGAGCCCCGGTGGGATCAGGCCGTGCGAGTGCGCCATCACGCCGAGCCCGGCCCGCGCCGCCGCCACCAGACCGTTCAGCGAACCGCTCGTGCAGGCGATCCGCCACGGCCGCCCGTGCCGCTCCAGCGCCTCCAGGGCCAGGGCGCGGGAGATGCCGGGCGGCGGATAGACGATCAGCGGCACCGGCCGGTCCTGGTCGACGCGGAGCCGCTCCGAGCCGATCCACACCAGCCGGTCGTGCCACACCGACTCGCCGCGCGGATCCTCCGGGCGCCGCTTCGCCAGCACCAGGTCCAGCTTTCCGGCGTCCAGCTGCGCGTGCAGCGTCCCGGACAGCTCGACCGTCAACTCCAGGTCCACCTCCGGGTGCTCGGCCCGGAACGACTCCAGGATCTCCGGCAGCCGGGTCACCACGAAGTCCTCCGACGCCCCGAACCGCAGCCGGCCGCGCAACCGCGTCCCCGTGAAGAACGCCGCCGCCTGCTCGTGCACCTCCAGGATCCGGCGCGCGAACCCGAGCATCGCCTCGCCGTCCTCCGTCAGCTCCACGGAGTGCGTGTCCCGCGTGAACAGCGTGCGCCCCGTCGCGTCCTCCAGGCGCCGCACATGCTGGCTCACCGTCGACTGGCGCAGGCCGAGGCGGCGCGCCGCCTGCGTGAAGCTCAGCGTCTGAGCCACGGCGAGAAGGGTCCTGAGCTGCCCGGGGTCGTACATGGACCGCAGCCTACGCCCGCTCATCACGCAACGCGATCACAGTAAGAACGGTATGCAGGATTCCCGATCACGACATCGAGGAGGACGATGGAGAGGGCACGACACGTACCGAGAGCAAGGAACCAATGAAACGCCTGACCTGGCCGAGCTGGATGCCGATCGACCCGTACATCCTGGCGTTGATCGGAACAGTGGGCCTCGCCGCACTGCTCCCGGCCCGCGGGACCGCCGCCGACGTCGCGTCCGGCGCCTCCACCGCCGCCGTCGCCTTCCTCTTCTTCCTCTACGGGGCGCGCCTGTCGACCCGTGAGGCGATGGACGGACTGCGCCACTGGCGACTCCACGTCACCGTCCTCGTCTGCACGTTCGTCGTCTTCCCGCTGCTCGGCCTCGCGGCCCGCGGCCTTGTGCCGGTCCTGCTGCCGCAGAACCTCTTCGAGGGCCTCCTCTTCCTCACCCTCGTCCCGTCGACGATCCAGTCCTCGATCGCCTTCACCTCGATCGCCCGCGGCAACGTCCCCGCGGCGATCTGCGCGGGCTCCTTCTCCTCGCTCGCCGGCATCGTGCTCACGCCGCTGCTCGCGGCGGCGCTGCTCGGCAACAGCGGCGGCGGCTTCTCCGCCGACTCGCTCGTCAAGATCGTGCTCCAGCTCCTCGTGCCGTTCCTCGCGGGCCAGTTGCTGCGCCGCTGGGTCGGCGGATTCATCACCCGGCACAAGAAGATCCTCGGCTACGTCGACCGCGGCTCGATCCTGCTCGTCGTCTACACCGCGTTCAGCGAGGGCATGGTGCAGGGCATCTGGCACCAGGTCAGCGCGGTCCGGCTCGCCGGGCTGCTCGTCGTGGAGGCGGTGCTGCTCGCGGTCATGCTCCTCCTGACCTGGTACGGCGCCAAGGCGCTCGGCTTCGACCGGGCCGACCGGGTCGCCATCCAGTTCGCCGGCTCGAAGAAGTCCCTCGCGTCCGGACTCCCCATGGCCAGCGTGCTGTTCGGCGCGCACGCCTCGCTCGCCGTGCTGCCGCTGATGCTCTTCCACCAGATGCAGCTGATGGTGTGCGCGGTCATCGCCAAGCGCCGCTCCCGGGACCCCGAGGAGCCGGAGTTCAGCGAGTCGCTGGAGTCCCCAGCCGAAGAGACACGAACCGCGGTCGGTACAGCGACACGTTCCGGCTGAGCTGAGCCTGCGCGGTGGCGGGCGCGGCGTCCAGCCAGTTGACGTCGTAGCTGAGGACCAGCCGCCCGCCGCCGGACAGCGCGGGGTGCGCCTGCGGGTTGTACGCGGCGGCCCCCGAGGGCGTCGCCGCGTCGTGCGGCAGCGGGGGCGTGAACGCCTTCGCGGGCCCGTGCCAGGGGCCGGTCGGCGCGCACGACCAGTACGAGGTCACCTCGGTCAGGCCCTTCGCGCCCGCCGCGGTCGTGAACAGCACATACGTGCCGCCGTCCTTGACGACCGAGAAGGCAGTGCCGACGCCGCGCCGCTCGCCGTCGCCGAGGACCGGCGCGGCGCGCGAGCCCCACCGCTCGCCGTCCCAGTACCGCCACGCCCGCACGTCGCCGAGGCGCCCGACGGGGGCCCGGGCCACGTACGCGCGGTGGGTCGCCCGCTGCCCGTCGTCAGCGCCGAAGACGTATGTCCACCCGCCTGCGTCGACCGCGGTCGTCCCGTACAACACGCGCCGCGCCGGATCCGGCACCTGCCGCTGGTCGAGGACCTGCGTGATGCCCTGGAGGCGCAGGTCGGGCAGCGACAGGGTGGCCACCTCCGTCGCGTTCGGCACCCCGAACACGTACGGGTCCGCGCCCTTGGCCCGCGTCCACAGCAGCACCCGTACGACCTTGCGTCCGTCGCTCTCCTCGACGCGGGCGGCGACGGGCCAGCGCCATTCGCCCGCGGCGGTGTCCGGGAACAGGGGTGCGGCGAGCGTCCGCTCCGGACGTCCGCTCCGGTCGGTCACGACAGCCGAGTTCCGTACGAAGGGTGCCTCGGCGGTGCGCCAGGGATGCGGCTGGCCCGCCGGGTTCGGGGGCGGGTGCACGGCGCCGAGGTAGCTGTCGGAGAACAACCACAACACCCGCCCGTCCGGCAGCCGCACGGAATGCGTCCCGTCGCCGCCGGTCCAGTCGTCGGTGCGCGTGGTGTCGTCCCCGTACCGCGCGAACGCGCCCGTGAGCCGCTCGTCCGCGGTCCAGGAGGCGACGGCGCGCGGCGCGCAACGCCCGTCGCCCTCCCGCTCGGGGAGGGCGACGAACACCACCACCATCAGCGCGCCCACACCCACGAGCGCGCCCCACCACTTCCACCGCGTCCGCACGCCGGCGACGCTAGCGCGCGCGGTTCCCACGGTCCACGTGTCTGCGGCCTCCCAAATCAAGCCCCTGCGGCGATTGAGCAGCGGGGTCCGGGGCAGAGCCCCGAGGCGTGGGGACGGACCGGGCAGGAGCGGGCGTGAGGCCCAGACGGGAATGGTGCCGCCCATACCGGAGGTACAGCACGGCCGCCCCACCGACCCACACCCCGAACAACGCCCACGTCGACCAGTGCAACCCGTACAACAGATACGCACACGCCCCGAGACTCAGCACCGGCGTCACCGGATACCCCGGCACCCGGAACCCCCGCTCGAGCCCCGGCTGCGTGCGCCGCAGCACCATCACCCCCACCGACACCACGGCGAACGCCACCAGCGTCCCCATGCTGGTCAGATCGGCGAGCACATCGAGCGGCACGAACGCCGCAAGCACCGTGATGCCCACGCACACCACGACCGTGTTCCGCACCGGCGTCCGCGTCCGCGCCGACACCTTCGCGAACAGCGGCGGCAGCAACCCGTCACGCCCCATCGCGTAGAGGATGCGCGTCTGCCCGTAGATCGACACGAGCGTCACACTGAAGATGGAGACGACCGCGCCGCCCGCGAACACGAGCGCAGGCCAGTGCGCCCCGGTGACCCGCTCCAGGATCTGCGCGAGCCCGGCCTCCTGCCCGCTGAACGCCCGCCACGGCTGCGCCCCGAGCGCGGTCAGCGCCACCGCCAGGTACAGCGCGGTGACCACGCCGAGCGACAGCAGCAGGGCCAGCGGCACCGTGCGCCGCGGATTGCGCACCTCCTCGCCCGCCGTGGAGATCGCGTCGAGCCCGATGAACGAGAAGAAGATCCCGGACGCCGCCGTGCCGACCCCGGCGATCCCCAGCGGCAGGAACGGTTCGAGCCGCCCCGCCTCGAACCCGGTCGCCGCCACCCCGACGAACAGCAGCAGCACGAGCACCTTCACGGCCACCATCACCGCGTTCACGGCCGCCGACTCGCGCGCCCCGCGCACCAGGAGCAGACAGCACAGGCCGACGAGCACCACGGCCGGCAGATTGACCAGGCCGCCGCTGCCGGGCGCAGCCGACAGCGCGTGCGGCAGCCGCACCCCGAACAGCAGATCGGTGAAGAGGTTCAGATACTCGCCCCAGCTGACGGCCGTCGCCGACGCCGCCACCCCGTACTCCAGGAGCAGACACGCCCCGACGGCGAAGGCGACGCCCTCGCCGAGCGTCGCGTACGCGTAGGAGTACGAGGACCCGGAGACGGGGATCGCGGAGGCCAACTCGCAGTAGCACAGGGCGGTGAGCCCCGCGGCGATCGCGACGACCACGAACGACAGCAGCACGGCGGGTCCCGCCTGCGGCACCGATGTGGTCAGCACGAAGAAGATGCCGGTGCCGACGGTGCAGCTGATGCCGATCGCGGCCAACTGCCAAAGACCGATGGAGCGATCGAGGGTGGCGCCACCGGCGCCGCCCCCCGAGCCTCCTGGACTTCCGGCGCTCTCGGCGCCGCTCTCGGCGAGCAGTTCCGCCACCGGCTTCTTGCGCAGGGCGACGGAGAGCAGGGGTGGTCGAGCTGGGGCCACGGGCACATCCTTGGGCTCGGTGGTACGGGGAGAAAGGGGTGAAGCGGTCGGTCGCGGTCGGTTCCGGTCGGCTCAGTCCGTGACGCGCAAGGCCGTCACGGCGGGGTCGGGCGCCCCGCGCACATGTCCGCCCGGTGCCCGCGCGGTCTCCTGGAAGAAGGCGACGTGCTCGGCGGTGATCACCTCACCGGGCAGCACGTTCGGGATGCCCGGCGGGTACGCGGCCAGGGTGTCGGCGGAGACCCGCCCCACGGCCTCGGCGGCGGGCACGAGGCGGCTCGGCCCGAGGAACGCCTCGCGCACGGTGGCGCGGACGGGACCGGGCGCCGGGAGTCGTAGGGCAGTCAACTCGCGTGCGGGGCCGTCGAGTTGCGGGAGCGCGTGCAGCGCGTCCACGAAGCGGTCCGCGTCCGGTGCGCTGCCCGCGCCGACGACCGCGACGATCGCGGACGCGGTGGCGACCTCGACGTGCACACGGTGCTCGCGCAGCAGCCGGCGGCGCGCCTCGTGCCCGGGGACGCCGCCCGCGCGGGTGCCGATGGCGACGCGCAGCGGGTCGACGCCGACGACGTCGGGGAAGGCCCCGGCGAACGCGTCGCCGACGACGGGGAAGCGGCCCTCCGCCCGGATCCGGTCACGGATCTTGTCGGCGCACTCCACGGACTCCAGGACCCGCCCCGGTTCGGCCGCGAGGGACTGCCGGGCCAGGTCGAGCGAGGCGAGCAGCAGCGCGGACGCGCTGGTGGACTGCGTCAGGTGGAACACCCGCTGCACCAGCGGTTCGAGCACGGCCCGGAACGGCCCGTCGGCGAGGTGCAGCATCGCCGCCTGCGTGAGGCTGCCCGCCAGCTTGTGCGTGCTGGACACCACGAGGTCGGCGCCGAGCGCCAGCGCGTTCGCCGGTACGGCGGGGTGGAAGCCGAAGTGGCTGCCCCACGCCTCGTCGACGATCAGCGGCACCCCGGCGGCGTGTGCCACGTCGGCGAGCGCCCTGACGTCGGCGACGGCGCCGAAGTAGCTGGGCGTCACCACGTACGCGGCGGCCGCTCCCGGTGCGTCGGCGAGCGCCCGCTCCAGGTCGGCGGCCGTGACGCCGTGCGCGATGCCGAGGCCGTGGTCGACCGACGGCTGCACGAAGCGCGCCCGCATCCCGGACAGGACGAGGGAGTCGACGACGCTGGAGTGGACGCTGCGCTGCACCACGAGCGTGTCGCCGAGGGAGCGGGCCACGAGCCCCGCGATCCGGTTGCCCTGCGAGGCCCCGTTGGTGAGGAACCAGGTGCGGGCGGCGCCCCAGGCGTCGGCGGCGAGGGCGAGCGCCTCGTCCATCGGCGTGGGCGCCGCGCCGAGGTCGAGCCCTTCGAGCAGCGGCGGGAAGTCCATCCGCAGCACGTCGGCGCCGAAGGTCTCCGCGAGGTGCGGGAAGCGCTCGGGCTGCGCGGCGTGGCCCGGCACGTTCAGGCGCAGCCAGTCGTCGGCCGCGCTCGCGCGGACGGCTTCGGCGTAGGGCGCCCTGCCGTGGTCGTCGGGGTCGTAGGCGAGTTCTCGTGTCACGCCGCCGACCCTGGCAGCCGGGAACGATCAAGAGAACAGAAGAATTTCTTGTAAGGGTCCAGATTTCATCAATAACCTGTCGTCGTGTTGGATCTTCGTCACCTTTATGTCCTGCGTGCGATCGCCCGGGAAGGATCGCTCGCGGGCGCCGCGCGCTCGCTGTACTGCAGCCAGCCCACCGTCACCCACCATCTCGCCACGCTCGAGGGGCACTTCGGGGCCCGGCTCGTCGAGCGCGGGCCGCGCGGTGCCACGCTCACCGACGCGGGGCGCACCCTGCTGCCGCACGCGGACGCGGTCGTGCGCAGACTCGGCCGCGCGGAGGACGAGATACGCATGCTGCTCGGCGGGGCGGGGTCGGTGCTGCGGGTCGGCGCGTTCCCCACGGCGAGCGCGCTGCTGCTGCCGCGCGCGGTGCGGCAGGTCGCCGAGCAGGGCGTGACCTTCGACCTCACGGAGGGCGAACTCCCGGCGCTCCTCGACCTGCTGCGCCGCGACGAACTTCACGTCGCCCTCGTCTTCACCCAGCCCGACGACCCGCTCACCCTCGACGACGGCATCACCCTGCACCCCGTGCTCGACGACCCGCTCGACCTCGTGCTGCCGCCCGACCACCCGTGCGCGGACCTCGACCGGGTGCCGCTGAAGGCGCTGCGCGAGGAGTCGTGGATCGTCGGCACCACCGCCTGGGACCCCTGCGACCGCCAGCTCGACCGCGCCTGCGAGGAGGCCGGCTACCGGCCGCTGACCGCGCTGCGCTCCGACGACTACGGCGTCATCCAGGGCCACGTCGCGGCGGGCGCGGGTGTCGCGCTCGTCCCCCGGCTCGCGCTCAGCTCGCCGCGCCCCGACATCGTCGTACGCCCCGTCGATGGCGCCCGCCTCGCCCGCCGCATCTCCGCCGCCACGGTCGGCCCGCCCCGCGGCCGCGGCGCACGCGACCTCGTGGCCGCGGTCCGCACCCAGGCCGACCGCATCGCGGCGGACTGGCGCAGGGCGGCGTGAGTCCGGCCGTCAGGGGACCAGTACGACCTTCCCGGTGTTGGCGCGCTCCTCGATCACGGTGTGCGCCTCCGCGGCCCGGTCGAGCGAGAACTCGCGGTGGACGACCGGCTTCAGGCGCCCCGTCAGGTAAAACTCCCACACCTCCGCGCGCCACCGCTCGTACGTCTCGGGCCGTTCGCGCGCGACGAGGCCCATCTGGAAGCCGATCACCGACTTCGCTCCCACCAGCAGGTCGTACGCCTCGACCGTGCCGCCGCCCGAGCTGTACGCCACGAGCCTGCCGTGCGGCGCGAGCGCGGCCACGGCGGGCTTCAGGAGCGCGCCGCCGACCGCGTCGAGCACGTAGTCGACGGGCTCGCCCCACGACCCGGCGTCGTACGTCACGACCTCGTCGGCCCCGAGTTCCCGCACGAATTCCGCCTTCCGCGCGCCGGATACGGCGGCCACGACCCGCCGGGCCCCCTTCAACCGGGCCAGTTGCAGGGCGAGATGACCCACGCCGCTCGCCGCGGCGGTCACCAGTGCGGCCTCGTCCGGCTCGGGGCGTGCCGCCTGGAGCGCCCCGTACGCCACGAGCCCGCTGCGGACGAGTGCCACCGCGGCGACGGCGCTCGCGCCCGCCGGCACGGGGGACGCCATCGCGGCGTGCAGCAGGACGAAGTCGGCGTAGCCGTGGCCGAAGACGAGCCCGGTGACCCGGTCGCCGACCGCGTATCCCGTCACGCCGGCGCCGAGGGCCACCACCTCGCCGGCGACCTCCCCGCCGAGCGGGATCGGCTCGGCCGCCTCGCGGATCTTGCGGACCACGGGCAGGGTGACGCCGATCGCCTCGGCGCGCACGAGGAGTTCGCCGGGTCCGGGCTCGGGGGCGGGCACCTCCTCCAGGAACAGCGCCTCGGGCCCGCCGCTGTGTTCGTACCGGACACGACGCATGGACGTGACCACCTCCGCCTGCCGTCGATTTCATTGGGAACTCCAACGGAATCGACGATAGGGCATTTCATTGGGAAGCCCAATGTGTTTTCGGTACGGTGACGCCATGAGTGCACCGAATCCGCCGCCCACCGCCCCCGCGAGCATCCGCGATCTGCCCAGCTGGCTGCTCGGGCGGGCCGCCGCGCGCGGCCGGGAACTGGTCGCCGACGCACTCGCCGGGCACGGCCTGAAGATGTGGCACCACGTGGTGCTCAGCGCGGTGGCCGATGAAGGCCCCGTGGCGCAGGCGGATCTGGTGCGGGCCGTCCGGCTCGACCCCAAGGACATGGTCGGTGTCCTCAACGACCTCCAGGCCGCGGGCCTCGTCGAGCGCGCGCCCGACCCCAGAGACGGCCGCAAGAATTCCGTCACGATCACGCCGGAGGGCACCCGGCTCGTCGCCATGTGCGCGGCGGCGGCGCGCGAGGCCAACCTCGAACTCCTCGCGCCCCTGTCGGCGGTCGAGCAGGAGCGGTTCCTGGAGATGCTGCGACGCGTCGCGGGCGTCCCGCCCGCCACGGACTGAAGGACGCCGCGCGGGCCGGGCCTTCAGCTCCGGGCCGGCGTCGGCTCCAGGGCGATGCGGTCCTCGCCCGCGTAGATGTTCATGGAGCTGCCGCGCAGGAAGCCGACCAGGGTCAGGCCCGTCTCCGCCGCGAGGTCCACCGCGAGCGACGAGGGCGCCGACACCGCCGCGAGCACCGGGATGCCCGCCATCACGGCCTTCTGCGCCAGCTCGAACGAGGCGCGGCCCGACACCATCAGGATCGAGCGGGACAGCGGCAGGTCGCCGTTCTGCAGGGCGCGGCCGACGAGCTTGTCCACCGCGTTGTGCCGCCCGACGTCCTCCCGGATGTCGACGAGCGTGCCCTCCTCGTCGAAGAGCGCCGCCGCGTGCAGGCCCCCGGTCCGGTCGAAGACGCGCTGGGCCTCACGCAGCCGGTCGGGAAGCGAGGCGAGCAGCTCGGGTGCGAGCCGGACCGGGGGAGTGTCGGCGATCGGGAACCGGGCCGTGGTGCGCACCGCGTCGAGGCTCGCCTTGCCGCACAGGCCGCACGACGAGGTCGTGTAGACGTTGCGCTCCAGGGTGATGTCCGGCATCTCGACGCCCGGCGCGGTCCGCACGTCCACCACGTTGTACGTGTTGCTGCCGTCCTCCGTGGCGCCCGCGCAGTACACGATGTTCTGCAGCTCGGCGGCGGAGCCGAGGACGCCCTCGCTGACCAGGAAGCCGGCCGCGAGCGGGAAGTCGTCCCCGGGGGTGCGCATGGTGATGGCGAGCGGCTTGCCGTTCAGCCGGATCTCCAGCGGTTCCTCTGCGACCAGTGTGTCCGGCCGCGTGGAGACGTGGCCGTCCCGTATCCGGATCACCTTGCGTCGTTCCGTGACTCGTCCCATGTCCCGATACGTCCTCATCGCCGGTCGTGGCCGCTGCTCTGCGTCGCTCCCCATTCTCCTGCACCGCGGGCGAAGCCCGTGCGCGGCGTCCGACGGTATACTGACTACAGTATGGAAGTGCGGGTGGTGGTCGACAAGAGGCCGCGCCCAGGGGGTTTTCAACTCCCCTGCGACTGCTTACGGTTCGGGATCATGAGGCCCCCCGTCGCACCGGCCGGCTGGAGCCGCTGGCTCGTGCCCCCCGCCGCGCTCTCCGTACATCTCTCCATCGGCCAGGCCTACGCCTGGAGCGTTTTCAAACCTCCCCTGGAGTCGGCCCTCGGCCTGAACGGCACGCAGAGCGCCCTGCCCTTCCAGCTCGGCATCGTCATGCTCGGCCTGTCCGCCGCGTTCGGCGGCACGCTCGTCGAGCGCAACGGGCCGCGCTGGGCGATGACCGTCGCGCTCGTCTGCTTCTCCTCGGGCTTCCTGCTCTCCTCGCTGGGCGCGGCCACCGAGCAGTACTGGCTGATCGTGTTCGGCTACGGCTTCATCGGCGGCATCGGCCTCGGCATCGGCTACATCTCGCCCGTCTCCACACTGATCAAGTGGTTCCCCGACCGGCCCGGCATGGCCACCGGCATCGCCATCATGGGCTTCGGCGGCGGCGCGCTCATCGCATCGCCGTGGAGCGCCCAGATGCTGGAGTCCTTCGGCTCCGACAGCGGCGGCATCGCCCTCGCGTTCCTGGTGCACGGGCTCGCGTACGCGGTGTTCATGACGCTCGGCGTGCTGCTCGTGCGCGTACCGAGGCCCACGGCGGAGGAGGCCGGAGGCGCCGCGCGGGCGGCCGTCACCGGTCCGCAGGTCTCCGCGAAGCAGGCGATCCGCACGCCCCAGTTCTGGTGCCTGTGGATCGTCCTGACCATGAACGTCACCGCGGGCATCGGCATCCTGGAGAAGGCCGCGCCGATGATCACGGACTTCTTCGCCGACAGCAGCACCCCGGTCTCCGCCTCCGCCGCCGCGGGCTTCGTCGCGCTGCTCTCCGCCGCGAACATGGCGGGCCGCATCGGCTGGTCCTCCACGTCCGACCTCATCGGCCGCAAGAACGTCTACCGCCTGTACCTCGGCGTCGGCGCCCTCATGTACCTGCTCATCGCGCTGTGGGGCGACGCCTCGAAGCCGCTCTTCGTGCTCTGCGCCCTCGTGATCCTCTCCTTCTACGGAGGCGGCTTCGCGACCATCCCCGCGTACCTGAAGGACCTCTTCGGGACGTACGAGGTCGGCGCCATCCACGGCCGGCTGCTCACCGCCTGGTCCACCGCGGGCGTCCTCGGCCCGCTCATCGTCAACTGGGTCGCCGACAGCCAGGAGAGCGCGGGCAAGCACGGCGCGAACCTGTACGGCGTCTCCTTCATCATCATGATCGGCCTGCTGGTCGTCGGCTTCGTCGCCAACGAGCTGGTACGCCCCGTCCACGCCCGCCACCACGTAGTCCCCGCCCCCAGGGAGCCCGCAGATGACATCGACGCCGCAGCAGCAGACCGGACGGAACGCGCCTGACCGGCGCGGCCTGATCGCCCTGGCCTGGGTGTGGGTGGGACTGCCGCTCGCGTACGGGCTGTACGAACTGGTGCAAAAGGCCACACAACTGTTCACCGGGTGAACGGGCGTGACCGGCCCGGCCGCTCCGGCGGAAGTCTCCAAGCGAAGCGGGTTTTTCCTGTCGCTGGTCGCCACCCGTTACTCATGAGTCGCTGACCAGACTGGAGGATCCGCAGCTCACGAGGGGGCCTCCATGGTCGGTTCGCGCATTGTCGGCATCGGGCACCACCAGCCCGCCAGAATCCTCACCAACGAGGACCTGGCGGGCATGGTCGACACCAACGACGAGTGGATCCGCAGCCGCGTCGGCATCCGTACGCGGCACATCGCGGGCCCCGACGAGCCCGTCGACGAGCTCGCCGCGCACGCCGCGGCCAAGGCGCTGGCCGCCGCCGGTCTGACCGCAGACGCCGTCGACCTGGTCGTCGTCGCGACCTCCACGGCCGTGGACCGCTCCCCGAACATGGCGGCCCGCGTCGCCCACCGGCTCGGCGTCCCGTCCCCGGCCGCGCTCGACCTGAACGTCGTGTGCGCCGGCTTCACGCACGCCCTCGCCACCGCCGACCACACGCTGCGCGCCGGGGCGGCGACCCGCGCCCTGGTGATCGGCGCCGACAAGATGTCCGCCGTCACCGACTGGACCGACCGCTCCACGTGCGTGCTGGTCGGCGACGGGGCGGGCGCCGTCGTCGTCGAGCCGTGCGCCGAGGGCGAGGAGCCGGGGATCGGCCCCGTCCTGTGGGGCTCGGTGCCCGAGATGGGCGACGCCGTACGCATCGAGGGCGAGCCCGCCCGCTTCGCGCAGGAGGGCCAGTCCGTCTACCGCTGGGCCACCCGCTCGCTGCCGCCGCTCGCCCGGCAGGCCTGCGAGAAGGCGGGCCTCGACCCGGCCGACCTCGCCGCGGTGGTCCTGCACCAGGCCAACCTGCGCATCATCGAACCGCTCGCCGAGAAGATCGGCGCGGTGAACGCCGTGATCGCGCGGGACGTCGTCGACTCCGGCAACACGTCCGCCGCGAGCGTCCCGATCGCCCTGTCGAAGCTGGTGGAGCGCGGCGAACTTGTCAGCGGCGCCCCGGCGCTACTCTTCGGCTTCGGCGGCAACCTCTCGTACGCGGGCCAGGTGGTGCGCTGCCCCTGAACGGCCTCGTCCTCGCACCGGCATACGGAATGTGACGAGTTCGACTCGCTCTAGCCGTGGCGATTGCGCTCGGTAAACTGTATTCCAAAGCCAATCCGGCAATCCGCCGGAGCCGGCCTGCCGGATGCTCGAAGCCCAGGAGGGGGACCGCGATGTTGTCCACAGGACTGCCGCAGGGGGCGGTGCCCAAGCTGGAGCGCCCCGGACCGCTGCGCGAGCGGGTCTACGAGGCGCTGCTCGAACTCATCACGACGCGCGCCCTCCAGCCCGGCCAGCACTTGGTCGAGAGCGAACTCGCCGGCCACCTCGGCGTCTCCCGGCAGCCCGTGCGCGAGGCCCTCCAGCGGCTCAACACCGAGGGCTGGGTGGACCTGCGCCCGGCCCAGGGCGCGTTCGTGCACGAGCCGACCGAGGAGGAGGCCGACCAACTCCTCAGCGTCCGTACGCTGTTGGAGGCCGAGGCCGCCCGGCTCGCGGCGGCCAACGCGGGCAAGGCCGGCATCGCCGAGCTGGAGGCGCTGTGCGCCAAGGGCGAGCAGGCCGTCGCCGACGGGGACGTGGACCTGGTCGTCGCCACGAACGCCGAGTTCCACGCCAAGGTCATGGAACTCGCCGGCAATGTCGTCCTCGGCGAGCTCGCGGGCCAGGTCGACCGCCGCGTGCGCTGGTACTACCAGCCCGTCGCCCGGCAGCGCGGAAAGCAGTCGTGGATCGAGCACCGGCAGCTCATCGCGGCGATCTCCGCGCGCGACGAGGCCGAGGCCACGGCCGTGATGCGGACCCACACCGAGCACACCCGCGAGACCTACCACCACCGCGAGCGCGACTGACCTGCCCCTTTCCGGAGCGCATCAACTCGGCGTAGGCGGGCGGCAGTTCGTCCGACGGTCACAGCAGCAGCCAACGGCGCACGACCAGGGTTCAGTGTCGCCATCAGGCGGTCGAGGTCCGGCACCGCCCCCGCCTTCATGGGCTCGATTTCCCTCGGGGTGTCGTGCCCCGATTGTGCGGACCGCGCCCAACGGGTGCGCCCCGCCCAGCCGTTCGAGCCACACGTTACGGTCGCCCGGCGGCCGCGGCCCCTTCGGGCCGTGCCGGACGACCGCGCCGGAGGGCAGCCGGGCGCCACGAGCGCGTCGAACGACGCGACGATCCGCAGCACCGACGCGGCTCCCGCTCCGAGCCCGTCCGCAGGCGGCTCCTGCTGCTCCGTCCCCGCAGCGCAATCTCCCAGCTCTTGATCCGCGCCGGCCCTTGATCCTCCCCGGCCCTTGGCCCCCGCCGGCCTTTGCCTCCTCCTGTCTTTGTCCTGCGGCGGGAGAAAGTCGTGAGCAATTTCTGCGCAACTTCTTCCCGCGCCGG
The DNA here is from genome assembly GCF_052245995.1 of Streptomyces sp. SDT5-1. NCBI lineage: Bacteria > Bacillati > Actinomycetota > Actinomycetes > Kitasatosporales > Streptomycetaceae > Streptomyces > Streptomyces sp. SDT5-1. The sequence continues at coordinate 6,746,185 of NZ_CM125963.1, forward strand.
GTGGGCGCTGCTACGTTCCCTGGCGAAAGCAGCACCACAAGGCGACACGGCACCACCACCCGAAGAGGCCCGAAGCGGCGGGGAGGGGCACGTGAGACGCATGACGGCTCGACCGGCCAACGCGCACCAGGCGCGGCTGCTGCGGCTGCTGCGCGACGAAGGGCCCAACTCCCGTGCCCAGCTGGGCGATCAGGTGGAACTGTCCAGGTCGCGACTGGCCGTCGAGGTGGACCGGCTCCTGGAGACGGGACTCGTCGTCGCCGACGGACTCGCCGCCTCGCGCGGCGGACGCCGCTCCCACAACGTGCGGCTCGCCCCCTCGCTCCGCTTCCTCGGCGTGGACATCGGCGCGACCTCCGTCGACGTCGCCGTCACCAACGCCGAGCTGGAGATCCTCGGCCACATCGCCCAGCCCATGGACGTACGCGAAGGGCCCGTCGCGGTCTTCGAGCAGGTCCTCACGATGGCCGCCAAGCTGAAGGACTCCGGGCTCGCCGAGGGCTTCGACGGCGCGGGCATCGGCGTGCCGGGCCCCGTCCGCTTCCCCGAGGGCGTGCCCGTCGCCCCGCCGATCATGCCCGGCTGGGACGGCTTCCCGGTCCGCGAGGCGCTCAGCCAGGAACTGGGCTGCCCCGTCATGGTCGACAACGATGTGAACCTGATGGCGATGGGGGAGCAGCACGCCGGGGTCGCCCGGCAGGCCGCCGACTTCCTCTGCGTCAAGATCGGCACCGGCATCGGCTGCGGCATCGTCGCCGGCGGCGAGGTGCACCGCGGTACCACCGGCTCCGCGGGCGACATCGGACACATCCGCGTCGAGCGGGACGGCCGGCCGTGCGCCTGCGGCAACAAGGGCTGCCTCGAAGCCCACTTCAGCGGCGCCGCGCTCGCCCGCGACGCCGAGGCCGCCGCCCGCGAGGGCCGCTCGGCGGAGCTCGCCACGCGCCTGGAGGCCGCCGGCCGGCTCACCGCCGCCGACGTCGCGGCGGCCGCCGCCGCGGGAGACACCACCTGCCTCGACCTGATCCGTGAGGGCGGCAACCGCACCGGGCAGGTCATCGCGTCCCTCGTCAGCTTCTTCAACCCGGGGCTCGTCGTCATCGGCGGCGGCGTCACCGGCCTCGGCCACACCCTGCTCGCCGCCGTCCGCACCCAGGTCTACCGCCAGTCGCTGCCCCTGGCGACCGGCAACCTCCCCATCGTGCTCGGGGAGTTGGGGCCCACCGCCGGAGTCATCGGCGGCGCCCGACTGATCAGCGATCACCTGTTCTCACCCGCGTAACGCCCCACCGCACCACGCGCACCCCCCACGCTGTACGGCGCTCAGCTCAGCCCTGCCCTGACACCGGCCGCACCCGCCCGAGGGGAACCGCCATGGGACCCGATACCGCACCCGCACCACCCCTGCTCACCATGTCCGGCATCACCAAGTCGTTCCCCGGCGTGCGCGCCCTGGACGGCGTCGACCTGGAGGTCCAGGCCGGGGAGGTGCACTGCCTGCTCGGCCAGAACGGCGCGGGCAAGTCCACCCTGATCAAGGTCCTCGCCGGGGCGCACCAGCCCGACGACGGCGTCATCACCTGGCGCGGCGAACAGGTCGCGCTGCGCTCGCCGATCGCCGCGATGCGCCTCGGAATCGCCACCATCTACCAGGAACTCGACCTGGTGGAGGCCCTGTCCGTCGCCGAGAACGTGTTCCTCGGCCACGAGCCGACCTCCGGGGGTTTCGTCGTGCGTGGCCGGGCCGCCCGCGCCGAGACCGCGCGCCTGCTGCGCAGGCTCGGCCACCCGGAGATCGACCCCGAGCGGCTCGTCGGCGACCTGTCCGCCGCCCACCAGCAGATCGTCTCGATGGCCCGCGCGCTCTCCCACGACGTACGGCTCATGGTGATGGACGAGCCGTCCGCCGCGCTCGACCCCGACGAGGTGGAGAACCTCTTCCGCATCGTCGGCGACCTCACCGCGGAGGGCGTCGCCGTCGTCTACATCTCGCACCGCCTGGAGGAGATCCGCCGCATCGGCGACCGCGTCACCGTCCTCAAGGACGGCCGAGCGGTGGCGGTCGGACTGCCCGCCGAACGGACCCCGACCCGCGACATCGTCTCCCTGATGACCGGGCGCACCGTCGAGTACGCGTTCCCCGACCGGCCCAACGCCGGGCCCCGCACCGAGCCCGTCCTCACCGTCCAAGGGCTCACCCGCACCGGCGAGTTCGCGCCGCTCGACCTGGAGCTGCGGCCCGGCGAGATCGTCGGCCTCGCCGGGCTCGTCGGCTCGGGCCGCTCCGAGATCCTGGAGACGATCTACGGCGCCCGCAGGCCGACCGCGGGGCGCGTCCTGATCGACGGGCGGCCGCTGCGCCCCGGCAGCGTGCGCGCCGCCGTCCGCGCGGGCCTCGGTCTCGCCCCCGAGGAACGCAAGGCGCAGGCCCTGCTGATGCTCGAATCGGTCACCCGCAACGTCTCCGTCTCCTCCATGTCCCGCTTCTCGTACGGCGGTTGGCTGGACCGCGGCCGGGAGCGCGAGGCAGCGCGCGGCGCCACCCGCGAGCTGTCGCTGCGCCCCGACGACCCCGCCGTACCGGTGCGCACCCTCTCCGGCGGCAACCAGCAGAAGGCCGTGCTCGCCCGCTGGCTGCTGCGCGGCTGCCGGGTGCTGCTGCTCGACGAGCCGACCCGCGGCGTCGACGTCGGCGCCCGCGCCGAGCTGTACGCCGTGATCCGCCGGCTCGCCGACGAGGGCCTCGCCGTCCTCCTGGTCTCCAGTGAGGTCCCCGAGGTCCTCGGCCTCGCCGACCGCGTCCTCGTACTGCGCGAGGGCCAGGTGATCCACGAGGCGCCCGCCACCGACCTCGACGAACACGCCGTCCTCGACCTGGTCCTCGAGGGCGCGCGATGACCGGGCCGCACGGTGCGGGGGACCGCACCGCACCGCCCCCGGCGGCCACGCCGTGCCGCACCACTCCACCCGCCCCCGGAAGGGACCTGGCGCCATGACCCAGCCCGCCCCCGCCGCGAGCCCGGCGGCCCCCGAGAAGTCCAGGGCCGCACACCGGCCCCGCCTCGTCCGGCTCGACCTGCGCACGCTGTCGCTGCTCGGCGTCCTCGTCGCCCTCACCGTGATCGGCGGCATCACCCAGCCCGACTCCTTCCTGGACACGGACAACCTGCAACTCGTCCTCACCCAGGCCTCCGTCATCGGCGTCGTCACCGTCGGCATGACCTTCGTGATCATCTCGGGCGGCATCGACCTGTCGGTCGGCGCGATCGTCGCCCTCGCCAGCGTGTGGGCCACCACCGTCGCCACCCAGGAGTACGGCTTCGTCGGCGTCCTGTTCACCGCGATCGCCGTCGGCGTCGGCTGCGGCCTCGTCAACGGCGTGCTCATCGCGTACGGCGGCATGGTCCCCTTCATCGCCACCCTCGCGATGCTCGCCTCCGGGCGCGGCCTCGCCCTCCAGATCACCGACGGCAAGACGCAGATGGTCACCGTCGACAGCGTGCTCAAGCTCGGCGAGCGCGACTCCTACGTCCTCGGCATCCCGCCGCTCGTCCTCGTCTTCGCCGTCGTCACCGTGATCGGCTGGCTGGTCCTCAACCGCACCACCTTCGGCCGCCGCACCGTCGCCGTCGGCGGCAACGCGGAGGCGGCCCGCCTCGCCGGCATCGACGTACGCCGCCAGCGGCTCTACCTCTATCTGCTCTCCGGACTGTGCTGCGGCATCGCGGCCTTCCTCCTGATCGTGCTCTCCGGCTCCGGCCAGAACACCAACGGCAACCTGTACGAACTCGACGCCATCGCCGCCGCCATCATCGGCGGCACCCTGCTCACGGGCGGCCGCGGCACCATCGTCGGCTCCGTCCTCGGCGTCCTGATCTTCATCACGATCCAGAACCTCTTCGCGCTGAACAACCTGCAGAGCGACGTTCAGCAGATCGCCAAGGGCGCCATCATCGTGGTGGCGGTCCTGGTGCAGCGGCGCACGGCACACACCACCACCTGACGCCCGGGAAAGGGACACGTCATGCCAGAGACAACGAGCCGCCGGGGACTGCTCTTCGGCGCGGCCGCGGCCGTCACCGCGGGCGGCCTCCTGACCGCCTGCACCAGCAACGAGCCGAGCGACAAGAGCGAGGGCGAGAAGGCCGCGGACCAGCCCGTCGCCGACGACAAGCCCGGCAAGAAGGTCACCATCGGCTTCGCGGGGCCCCAGGCCGACCACGGCTGGCTCAACGCCATCAACGACAACGCCAAGGAACGCGCCAAGAAGTACTCGGACGTCACCCTGGTGTCGACCGAGGGCGCCAACGACACGGCCGCGCAGATCGGTCAGGTCGAGACGCTCATCAACAAGAAGGTCGACGTCCTGGTCGTGCTGCCCGCCGACGGCAAGGCGCTCACCCAGGTCGGCCTCAAGGCGATGCGCGCCGGCATCCCCGTCGTGAACCTCGACCGCATCTTCAACACGCCGCAGGCCTACCGCTGCTGGATCGGCGGCGACAACTACGGCATGGGCCTCAACGCAGGGAACTACATCGGCGAGAAGCTCAAGGACAAGAAGAACGCGAAGGTCGTCGAGCTCGCCGGACTCGACAACCTCGAACTCACCAAGGAGCGCACCCAGGGCTTCGACGACGCCCTGAAGAACTACCCGAACATCAAGAAGGTGGCCCGGCAGGCCGCCGAGTTCACCGTCGAGTCCGGAAACTCCAAGATGGCCCAACTGCTGCAGGCGCAGAAGGACTTCGACGCGCTGTGGAACCACGACGACGACCAGGGCGTCGGCGCCCTGCGCGCCATCGAGCAGGCGGGCCGCGACGACTTCCTGATGGTCGGCGGCGCGGGCGCGCTCTCCGCGTTCGAGGAGATCAAGCAGGACCGCGGCGTCCTCAAGGCCACCGTCCTCTACCCGCCGACCATGGCCGCCTCCGCCATCGACCTGGCCCGCGCGCTCGGCCAGGGCAAGGGCATCGGCGGCATGGCCGAGTTCGAGATCCCCGCCCACGTCACCCTGTACTCCGCCGTCGTCGACAAGGACAACATCGACCAGTACATGTCGACCGGCTTCAAGTGATCCCCGCCCGTACGACCGGGTCAGCGAACACCCCGCGCACGAGGAGGACTTCTGCATGGCAAGCACGGGCAGCACGGACGCGAACGGGGGGCCCGGGAGCGACGCCGGGGGAGCCGCCCGGGGGAGCGGCAGGCCGGTCCTGGGCGTCGGCATGGTCGGATACGCGTTCATGGGCGCCGCCCACTCACAGGGCTGGCGCACGGTGGACCGCGTCTTCGACCTGCCGCTCGCGCCCCGGCTCGCCGCGATCTGCGGCCGGGACCCGGCGGGCGTGCGGGCGGCGGCCGAGCGGCTCGGCTGGGCCGCCGCCGAGACCGACTGGCGGGCCCTGATCGAGCGGGACGACGTCGGCCTCGTCGACATCTGCACGCCTGGCGACAGCCACGCCGAGATCGCCGTCGCCGCGCTGGAGGCCGGCAAGCACGTGCTGTGCGAGAAGCCGCTCGCCAACTCGGTGGAGGAGGCGGAGGCGATGGCCGACGCCGCCGCGCGCGCGGCGGCGAACGGCCAGGTGGCGATGGTCGGCTTCAATTACCGCCGCGTCCCCGCCCTCGCGCTCGCCCGCCGGATGGTCGCGGAGGGCCGCATCGGCACCCTGCGGCACGTGCGCGCCCGCTACCTCCAGGACTGGCTCGTCGACCCGCACTTCCCGCTCACCTGGCGGCTCCAGCGCGCGCACGCCGGGTCCGGTGCCCTCGGCGACCTCGGCGCGCACGCGGTGGACCTCGCCCAGTACCTCGCGGGCGAACCGGTCGCCGGTGTCTCCGCGCTCACCGAGACGTTCGTCCGCGAACGCCCGCTGCTCGACGGGGCGTCCGCCGGGCTCTCGGCGGCCGGCGGCGGCTCCGCGGGCAGCGGCCCCGTCACCGTCGACGACGCCGCCGTGTTCACCGGCCGGTTCGCCTCCGGCGCGCTCGCCTCCTTCGAGGCGACCCGCTTCGCGACCGGCCGCAAGAACGCGCTGACCGTCGAACTCAACGGCTCCGACGGATCGCTGAGCTTCGACCTCGAACGCCTCAACGAGCTGTCCTTCCACGACCACACCGACCCCGCCGAACGCGCGGGATTCCGCCGGATCCTCGCCACCGAGCCCGGCCACCCCTACCTGTCGGCCTGGTGGCCGCCGGGGCACGGACTCGGCTACGAGCACACCTTCACGCACCAGGCCCGCGACCTGGTGACCGCCATCGCCGAGGGAACGCAGCCCCTCCCGTCGTTCGCCGACGGGCTCCAGGTGCAGCGCGTCCTCGCAGCGGTCGAGGAGAGCGCCGCCAAGAACTCCGTCTACACGCCCGTCCAGGCCTGACCCGAGAGGAGCACTTCCATGCCCCGCCCGTTCACCCTCTTCACCGGTCAGTGGGCCGACCTGCCGCTGGAGGAGGTCTGCCGCATCGCCAGTGACGCGGGCTACGACGGCCTCGAACTCGCCTGCTGGGGCGACCACTTCGAGGTCGACAAGGCCCTCGCCGACCCCGACTACGTCAAGGGCCGCCACGCCCTCCTCGACCGCCACGGCCTCAAGTGCTGGGCCATCTCCAACCACCTCGTCGGGCAGGCCGTCTGCGACGCCATCATCGACGAACGCCACGAGGCGATCCTGCCGCCCCGCCTGTGGGGCGACGGCGACCCCGAGGGCGTACGGCAGCGGGCCGCGGCCGAGATCAAGGACACCGCCCGCGCGGCAGCCGCCTTCGGCGTCGACACCGTCATCGGCTTCACCGGCTCGGCGATCTGGCACCTCGTCGCCATGTTCCCGCCCGCGCCCGAGTCCATGATCGAGCGTGGCTACCAGGACTTCGCCGAGCGCTGGAACCCGATCCTCGACGTCTTCGACGCCGAGGGCGTCCGCTTCGCCCACGAGGTCCACCCCAGCGAGATCGCCTACGACTACTGGACCACGCACAAGGCGCTCGCCGCCGTCGACCACCGGGCGGCCTTCGGCCTCAACTTCGACCCCTCGCACTTCGTGTGGCAGGACCTCGACCCCGTCGGCTTCCTCTACGACTTCCGCGAGCGCATCTACCACGTCGACTGCAAGGAGGCCCGCAAGCGCCTCGACGGCCGCAACGGCCGCCTCGGCTCCCACCTGCCCTGGGGCGACCCGCGGCGCGGCTGGGACTTCGTCTCCGCCGGACACGGCGACGTCCCCTGGGAGGACGTCTTCCGCATGCTCCGCTCCATCGACTACGCGGGCCCGATCTCCGTGGAGTGGGAGGACGCGGGCATGGACCGTCTCCAGGGCGCCCCCGAGGCCCTGACCCGCCTGAAGACCTTCGACTACGAGCCGCCCACCGCGTCCTTCGACGCGGCGTTCAACAGCTGAACCGCACGCCGCAGCCGCGCGACCCGGACGGCCGGTCGCGCGGCCGCCCCGCCGTGCCCGCACACGGCTTTGTCCTGCGGTGGGAGAAAGCCCAACTACCTTGCGCACAAGGTCTGTTCGGCCGGGACAAACGGAGCTAGCGTCGTCCCCCGAACCACCGCACAGCACCCACATGGCACTCACGGCACAGATCCTTCCGGGATGACGGCGCATCCCGGCGCTCCGCACGACTCGCCCCTCTGTCCGGAGGAACCCGTGCACAGGAAACGCCTGAGAACCCGCAACGCGCTCGCCCTGCTCACCGGCACCCTGCTCGCCGCCGCCTCGCTGACCTTCTCGGCCGCGGCGGCGCCCGCCCCCGACTCGGCCACGGCCGCGGCGGCCGAGGACTTCCAGCAGGTCACCCTGGCCAAGGGGGCCGAGGAGGTCGGCGAGCCGATGTCGCTCGCCGTGCTGCCGGACCGCAAGGTCCTGCACACCTCGCGCGACGGCGTGCTCCGCCTCACCGACGAGAACGGCACCACCAAGGTGGCCGGCAAGCTCGACGTCTACACGCACGACGAGGAAGGCCTCCAGGGCGTCGGCGTCGACCCGAACTTCAGCGAGAACCGCGCCATCTACCTGTACTACGCGCCCCCGCTGAACACCCCGGCGGGTGACGCCCCCAACGAGGGCAGCGCCGCGGACTTCGCGCCCTTCGACGGCTACAACCAGCTGTCCCGCTTCACGCTGAACGAGGACGGCACCCTCGACAAGGCGTCCGAGAAGAAGGTCCTGGAGGTCCCCACCTCGCGCGGCATCTGCTGCCACGTCGGCGGTGACATCGACTTCGACAAGGACGGCAACCTGTACCTGTCGACCGGCGACGACTCCAACCCCTTCGCCTCGGACGGCTACACGCCCATCGACGAGCGCGCCGACCGCAACCCGGCCTACGACGCCCAGCGCTCCTCCGGCAACACCAACGACCTGCGCGGCAAGGTCCTGCGCATCAAGGTCGCCGCCGACGGCACGTACACCGTCCCCGACGGCAATCTCTTCGCGCCGGGCACCGACAAGACCCGCCCCGAGATCTACGCGATGGGCTTCCGCAACCCGTTCCGGATGAGCGTCGACAAGCCCACCGGCATCGTCTACGTCGGCGACTACGGCCCCGACGCCGGCACCGCGAGCCCGAGCCGCGGTCCCGCGGGACAGGTCGAGTTCGCCCGCGTCACCAAGGCAGGGAACTTCGGCTGGCCGTACTGCACCGGCGACAACGACGCCTACGTCGACTACGACTTCGCGACCGGCGCCTCCGGCTCCGCCTTTGACTGCGCGGCGCCCAAGAACACCTCGCCGCACAACACGGGCCTCACCGACCTGCCGCCCGCGCAGGCCGCCTGGATCCCCTACGACGGCGGCTCCCTGCCCGAGTTCGGCTCCGGCTCCGAGTCCCCGATGGCGGGACCGGTCTACCGCTACGACGCCGCCAACACCTCCCCGGTGAAGTTCCCCGAGGCGTACGACGGCGACTTCTTCGCCGGAGAGTTCGGCCGACAGTGGATCAAGCGGATCGAGCAGGACGCCGACGGCAAGGTCGCCTCGATCAACCCGTTCCCGTGGACCGGCACCCAGGTGATGGACATGGCGTTCGGCCCCGACGGCGCGCTGTACGTCCTCGACTACGGCCTCTCCTGGTTCGGCGGCGACGAGAACTCCGCCCTGTACCGCATCGAGAACGCCACCGACGGACACTCGCCGACCGTCGACGCCAAGGCAGACAAGACCTCCGGCCAGGCGCCCCTGAAGGTGAAGTTCACCTCCACGGCCTCCGACGCCGACGGTGACGCGCTCACGTACTCCTGGAAGTTCGGCGACGGCACCACAGGAACCGGCGCCGCGCCCAGCCACACGTACAAGAAGAACGGCACCTACACCGCGACCGTGACCGTCAAGGACGCCACCGGACGTACCGGCAGCGCCGACGTGCACCTCGTCGTCGGCAACACCGCGCCCAAGGTCACCCTGGAACTGCCCGCCGACGGCCAGCTGTTCACCTTCGGCGACAAGGTCCCCTTCAAGGTGAAGGTCACCGACCCCGAGGACGGGGCCATCGACTGCTCCAAGGTCAAGGTCACCCACATCCTCGGCCACGACAGCCACGGCCACCCGATCACCTCGGCCACCGGCTGCTCCGGCACCATCCAGACCAGCGCCGACAGCGAGCACGACCCGAACGCCAACGTCTTCGGAGTCTTCGACGCCGAGTACACCGACAAGGGCGCCAATGGCCAGCCCGCGCTGACCACGCACGACCAGCACGTCACCCAGCAGAAGCACCGCCAGGCCGAGCACTACGGCGACTCCAAGGGCGTCTCGGTCGTCAGCCACGACGCGGCCAACGGCGGCAAGGCCGTCGGCAGCATCGAGAACGGCGACTGGATCTCCTTCAAGCCGTACGCCATCGGCAACGCGAAGTCCCTGAAGGCGCGCGTCGCCTCCGCGGGCGCCGGCGGCACCCTGGAGATCCGCACCGGCTCCGCCACCGGCAGGCTCGTCGGCAGCGCCAAGGTCGCGCCCACCGGCGCGGCGGACACCTACACCGACGTCACCACCGCCATCAGCAAGGCGCCCACCCAGAGCACCACGCTCTACCTCGTCTTCAAGGGCGGCAGCGGCAGCAACCTGTTCGAGATCGACGACTTCACCTTCACCACGGACTGAGAGGAGCAGGACAGCATGCGCACCTCCGTACGCATCGGCCTCGCCACGGCCGCCGCCGCCCTGCTCGCCGGCGGGCTCACGGCCCCGGCCACCTCGGCGCCCCAGGGCGCCGGGGCCCGGGACCGGGTCCTGGTGTTCTCCAAGACCGCCGGGTTCCGGCACGACTCCATCCCCGAAGGCATCGCGGCCCTGAAGGAACTCGGCGCCGCGAACCGCCTCACCGTCGACACCACCGAGGACGCGACCGTCTTCACCCCGGCCAACCTCGCCCGGTACAAGGCCGTCGTCTTCCTCTCCACCACCGGCGACGTCCTCGACGACACCCAGCAGAAGGCCTTCGAGGCCTACGTCGCCAAGGGCGGCGGCTACCTGGGCGTGCACGCCGCCGCCGACACCGAGTACGACTGGAACTACTACGGCGGCCTCGTCGGCGCCTGGTTCCAGGGCCACCCGGCGATCCAGCCGGCCACCGTCCGCGTCGAGGAGCACCGGCACCCCGCCACGCGCGGGCTGCCGGACGCCTGGCAGCGCACCGACGAGTGGTACAACTACCGCTCCAACCCGCGCGAGAACGTGCACGTCCTCGCCTCGCTCGACGAGACGACGTACACCGGCGGCACCATGAAGGGCGACCATCCGATCGCCTGGTGCCAGGACTACGGCGGCGGCCGCTCCTTCTACACCGGGGGCGGGCACACCAAGGAGTCCTACGCCGACCCCGCGTTCCGCGGCCATCTGCTCGGCGGCCTGAAGTACGTCACCGGGCAGGAGGCGGCCAACTGCCGCCCGAACACCGGCTACCGGGACCTCTTCAACGGCGAGACCCTCGACGGCTGGAAACAGGCGGGACCGGGCGGCTTCACCGTGAACGCCTCGGACGGGACGCTCACCTCCCGGGGCGGCATGGGCCTGCTCTGGTACCAGGCCAAGGAACTGGGCTCGTACTCCCTCAAGCTCGACTGGAAGATGGCGAGCGAGGACGGCGACGACAACTCCGGTGTCTTCGTGGGCTTCCCGGCCTCCGACGACCCCTGGTCGGCCGTCGACAAGGGCTACGAGATCCAGATCGACGCCACCGACGCACCCGACCGCACCACCGGCGCCGTCTACTCCTTCCAGTCCGCCGACCTCGAGGCCCGCGACAAGGCCCTGAAGCCGCCGGGGGAGTGGAACGCGTACGAGATCAGGGTGCGCGGTGAGCGCCTCCAGGTGTTCCTCAACGGAGTCGAGATCAACGACTTCACCAACAAGGACCCCGAGCGGAGTCTGACCGACGGCTACATCGGTCTGCAGAACCACGGCGACTCCGACCAGGTGTCCTTCCGCAAGATCCGGCTCAAGGAACTGTCCACCGCACCCGCCGCGGGCGCGCTGCCCGGCGCGGGCGACTGAACCGGCGGCGGGCGGGCGACGCCGGACTCCCGCCCGCCGCCTCGCCCCGCCGCACCCGGCGGGGCGCCCCTCACGCACGACCGCGCACATGGCTTCACGACCGGCTCCCCGCTCGCCTAGGAGGCTGCCCATGTCCGCCGGACCTTCCCGCCGCTTCGGCGTGTGGCTCATCGGGGCCCGCGGCTCCGTCGCCACCACGGCGATCGCGGGCTGCGCCGCCGTCGCCGCCGGGCTCCACCCGCCCTCCGGCATGGTCACCGAGACCGAACCCTTCGCCACGGCAGGGCTACCGCCCCTGACCTCCCTCGTCTTCGGCGGCCACGACACCCTCGACTGCCCGCTGCCCAAACGCGCCGAACACCTCGCCGCGGGCGGCGTACTGCCGCACGGGCTCCCCGGCGCCGTGCGGGGCGAACTCGCCGCCGCCGACCGGGAGATCCGCCCCGGCGGACCGCAGCCCGGCGACGGGCGCGCCCAGGACGAGCTGATCGCCGCCTTCACCGCCGACATCCAGGACTTCGTCCGCCGCCACGTCCTCGCGGGAGCCGTCGTCGTCAACGTCGCCTCCACCGAGGCCGCGCCCCGCGACGACCGCCTCCCCGCCAGCTCCCTGTACGCGGCCGCGGCCCTGCGCGCCGGCTGCCCGTACATCAACTTCACCCCCTCCACCGGACTCCACCACCCCTCTCTCCAGCACGCGGCCCACACCGCGGGCGTGCCCTTCGCGGGCCGCGACGGCAAGACCGGGCAGACCCTGCTCCGGTCCGTGCTCGGCCCGATGTTCCGCAGACGCGCCCTCGACGTGCGCGCCTGGTCCGGCACCAACCTGCTCGGCGGCGGCGACGGCGCCGCCCTCGCCGACCCGGCCGCTGCCGCCGCCAAGAACGCCGGCAAGGAGCGCGTCCTCGCCGACACGCTCGGCGCCGTGCCCGAGGGCGAGGTCCACATCGACGACGTCCCGGCGCTCGGCGACTGGAAGACGGCGTGGGACCACATCGCCTTCGACGGCTTCCTCGGCGCCCGGATGACCCTCCAGACCACGTGGCAGGGGTGCGACTCGGCGCTCGCCGCGCCCCTCGTCCTCGACCTCTCCCGGCTCCTGCTGCGGGCCGCGCAGGCCGGACTGACCGGGCCGCGTCCCGAGCTCGCGTTCTACTTCAAGGACCCCGACCCCGGCGCCTGCGCCGACCTCGACCGCCAGTACGAGGCCCTGCTCGGCTTCGCGGACCGGCTCCGGGACGGTGCGGCATGACGGCGCCGACCACGGGCGGCCGGGGGAGCAGCGGGAGGGCGTGGGTCGAACTCCTGCGCCTGCCCGCCCTGTTCACCGTCCCCGGCGACGCCCTCGCGGGAGCCGCAGCCGTCGCCGCACGACCGAACCGCGGCACCCTCCTGGCCACCGGCGCCTCCCTCAGCCTGTACGCGGCGGGCATGGCCCTCAACGACTGGGCCGACCGCGCGGAGGACGCCCGCGACCGCCCGCACCGCCCCCTGCCCTCGGGCCGCGTCCGCCCGGCCCACGCCCTCGCCGCGGCGGGCGCCCTCACGGCGGCGGGCCTCGCCCTCGCCCACCGCGCCAACCGCACCACCGGCGCCTTGGCCACCGCTCTCGCCGCGACCGTCTGGGCGTACGACCTCCGCCTCAAGGCCACCCCGGCGGGCGCCGCCACGATGGGTGCGGCCCGCGGCCTGGACCTCCTGATGGGCGCGACGGCCACGCGCCCGACCGGCCTGAGACCGGCGCTGACCGCTGCCACCACCCTCGCGACCCACACCACCGCCGTCACGACGGTGTCCCGCACCGAGACCCGGGGCGGCTCCACGACCGCACCCCTGACGGCGCTCGCGACGGGGGCCGCCATCACGGCGAGGCTTCTCGCGACGCCGCGAGAGGCCCGCCGGCGGGCCGACGGCCCCGACCCGGCCGCGCCCCCGCTTCGGGCCGACCACCCCGCGGGGGCCACGGCCGCCGCGGGCTCGGCCCCGCGCACGGTGCGCAGGGGCCCGGCACTCGCCGTCGCCCTTCCCACCGCCGCGTACGCCGCCACCGCCCTCCGCCCCCTCCTGCACGCCGCCCTCAACCCCTCGCCGCCGCTCACCCAGCGCGCCGTGGGCGCCGGGATCCGGGCGATGGTGCCGCTGCAGGCCGCCCTCGCCGGCCGGGCGGGTGCGCCCGTGACCGCGCTCGTCACGCTCGGCCTCGGGCCGCTCGCCCGGCGCTTCGCGAAGCGGGTGAGCATCACATGAGGGAAGCGGCTGAGCAGCACATGAACGGGACACCGACCGCCCGACCCCGCTGGGGCTACGGCACCAACGGGCTCACCGACCTGCGCCTGCCCGACGCCCTCGCCCTCCTCGCCGACCTCGGCTACGACGGCGTCGGGCTCACGCTCGACCACATGCACCTCGACCCCCTCGCCCCGGACCTCGCGGCCCGCACCCGCGAGGTGGGCAGGGCCCTCGACCGGCACCGGCTCTCCGTCACCGTCGAGACCGGCGCCCGGTACGTCCTCGATCCACGCCGCAAACACGGCCCCTCCCTCCTCGACCCGGACCCCGAGGCCCGCGCCGCCCGTACCGACCTGCTCGTCCGTTCCGTGCGCGTCGCCTCCGACCTCGGCGCCCACGCCCTGCACTGCTTCAGCGGCGCCGCCCCCGACGACACCGACCCCGACACCGCGTGGAAGCGGCTCGCCGAGTCCCTCACCCCCGTCCTGGAAGCGGCCGACGCCGCCCGCGTACCGCTCGCCGTCGAGCCGGAGCCCGGCCATCTCCTGGGCACGCTCGCCGACTTCCACCGGCTGCGCCGCACCCTGGGCGACCCCGAAGGGCTCGGCCTGACCCTCGACATCGGGCACTGCCAGTGCCTGGAGCCGCTGCCGCCCGCCGACTGCGTCCGCGCGGCGGCGCCCTGGCTGCGCCACGTGCAGATCGAGGACATGCGGCGCGGCGTCCACGAACACCTGCCGTTCGGCGCCGGGGAGATCGACTTCCCTCCGGTGCTCGCCGCCCTCGCCGCCACCGGCTACCAGGGCCTGACCGTCGTCGAACTGCCCCGGCACTCCCACGCGGGACCCCGCCTGGCCGCCGAGTCCCTCGACTTCCTGCGGACAGCGGCCGACCGCGCCGCCACGTGCGGAGGTACCCCATGACGTACGACACCGTCCGTGACCGGCTCGGCGCCGCCCTGGACCCGGACGCCCGCGCCTGGCTGCACGACGCGCTCGCCGACGCCGCCGACCATCCCGTCGCCCCGAACCCCGAACACGGCTTCACCACCTGGGAGTTGCGGTTCGCCGAGGCCGGCCGCCGCGCGGGCGACGAGCACGCAGACGCCGTCCGCGTCCTGCTGCTGCGCGCCGTCCGCGCCGACCCCGCCACCCTCACCACGCTGTACGACCACGGCACCGCCGCCGAACGCCGCGCCGTCCTGCTCGCCCTGCCCCACCTCGTCACAGGACCCGAGGCCCGCCCCCTCGTCGAGGACGCCCTGCGCGCCAACGACACCCGCCTGCTGGCCGCCGCCGTCGGCCCGTACGCCGCCGCGCACCTGCCCGCCCCCGCCTGGCGGCACGCCGTCCTCAAGTGCCTGTTCACCGGCGTGCCCGTGAAAGCCGTCGCCGGACTCGCGGAGCGCGCCAGGGGCGACGGCGAACTTGCCCGGATGCTGGCCGACTTCGCCGCCGAGCGCACCGCCGCGGGCCGCCCCGTGCCCGACGACCTGCACCGCGTGCTGGCCCTCACGAAGGAGTCCTGATGCGCCTCTTCGACCCCCACATCCACATGACCTCGCGCACCACCGACGACTACAGGGCGATGCGCGCCGCCGGTGTCCTGGCCGTCGTCGAGCCCGCCTTCTGGCTCGGCCAGCCCCGCACCTCGCCCGCCTCCTTCTACGACTACTTCGACGCCCTGCTGGGCTGGGAACCCTTCCGCGCCGCCCAGTACGGCATCACCCACCACTGCACCATCGCGCTCAACCCCAAGGAGGCGAACGACCCGCGCTGCGTCCCCGTCCTCGACGCGCTGCCCCGGTACCTCGTGAAGGACAACGTCGTCGCCGTCGGTGAGATCGGCTACGACTCGATGACACCCGCCGAGGACGCCGCGCTCGCAGCCCAGCTGCAACTGGCCGCCGACCACGCGCTGCCCGCCCTCGTGCACACCCCGCACCGCGACAAGCTCGCGGGCCTGCGCCGCACCCTCGACGTCGTGCGCGAGTCCGCGCTGCCCGTGGAGCGCGTCCTGCTCGACCACCTCAACGAGACCACCGTCAAGGAGGCCAAGGACTCCGGGGCCTGGCTGGGCTTCTCCGTCTACCCCGACACCAAGATGGACGAGGCGCGGATGGTGGACGTGCTGCGCACCCACGGCCCCGACAAGGTCCTCGTCAACTCGGCGGCCGACTGGGGCAACAGCGACCCCCTCAAGACCCGCAAGGTCGCCGACGCCATGCTCGCCTCCGGCTTCACCGAGGACGACGTCGACCTGGTGCTGTGGCGCAACCCCGTCGCGTTCTACGGACTCAGCGGCCGGCTGCGCCTCGACACACCACCGCCGAGCGCCGCCACCCACGGGGGCAACTCGATCCTGCGCGGAGGTGAGTGACCCATGCGCTTCCGGCACCCCGACGGCTCCACCGTCCATCTCGCGTACTGCACGAACGTGCACCCCGCCGAGACCCTCGACGGCGTCATCGCCCAGCTGCGCGACCACTGCGAACCCGTCCGCAGGCGCCTCGGCCGCGACCGCCTCGGCATCGGCCTGTGGCTGGCCAAGGACGCCGCCCGCGCCCTGGTCGCCGACCCCGCGGCCCTGCGCGGACTGCGCACCGAACTCGACCGGCGCGGCCTCGAGGTCGTCACCCTGAACGGCTTCCCCTACGAAGGGTTCGGCGCCGCGGAGGTCAAGTACCGCGTCTACAAGCCCGACTGGGCCGACGAGGAACGCCTCACCCACACCGTCGACCTCGCCCGGCTGCTCGGCGCGCTGCTGCCCGCCGACGCCACCGAGGGCACCGTCTCCACCCTGCCGCTCGCCTGGCGCACCGCCCAGCAGCCGGACCGCGCCGAGCGGGCCCGCCGGCACCTGCGCACCCTCGCCGAACGCCTCGACACCCTCGAGACCGTCACCGGCCGCTCCATCCGTGTCGGCCTGGAACCCGAACCCGGCTGCGTCGTCGAGACCACCGGCGACGCCGTCGGACCGCTCACCGACATCGCCCGCACCGACCGCGTCGGCCTGTGCCTTGACACCTGCCACCTCGCCACCTCCTTCGAACAACCCGACGCCGCGCTCGACGCCCTCGCCGCCGCCGACGTCCCCGTGGTGAAGGCGCAGCTCTCCGCCGCCCTCCACGCCGAACACCCCGGCCTCCCCGAAGTCCGCGCGGCGCTCGGCGCGTTCGACGAACCCCGCTTCCTGCACCAGACCCGCGCCCGCGCCGACGGCACCCTGCACGCCGTCGACGACCTGGGCGCCGCCCTCGCCGCGGACGGACACGCCCTGCCGCGGGACGTGCCCTGGCGCGCCCACTTCCACGTACCGCTGCACGCGGCCCCCGCCGCGCCCCTCACCTCCACCCTCGACGTCCTCAAGGACACGCTGACCCGTCTCGTCGGCGGCGCCTGCCCGCTCACCCGCCACCTCGAGGTCGAGACGTATACCTGGCAGGCCCTGCCGCCCGAGCTGCGCCCGCGGGGCAGCCGGCAGCTCGCCGAGGGCATCGCCGCCGAACTCGCCCTGGCCCGCGACCTGCTGACCGACCTCGGACTCAAGGAGCTGCCATGACCAGCGCGCCCAGCGACGGGCCCACCCCGCTCCTCGTCCTCGACGTCGTCGGCCTCACCCCCCGTCTGCTCGACCACATGCCGCACCTCAAACGCCTCGGCGCCACCGGCTCCCGCGCCCCGCTCGGCACCGTGCTGCCCGCCGTCACCTGCGCCGCCCAGTCCACGTTCCTGACCGGCACGCTCCCCGCCGAGCACGGCATCGTCGGCAACGGCTGGTACTTCCGCGAACTCGGCGACGTCCTGCTGTGGCGCCAGCACAACGGACTCGTCGGCGGCGACAAGCTGTGGGACGCCGCCCGCCGTGCCCACCCCGGCTACACGGTCGCCAACATCTGCTGGTGGTACGCCATGGGCGCCGACACCGACCTCACCGTCACCCCCCGTCCCGTCTACTACGCCGACGGCCGCAAGGAACCCGACTGCTACACCCGGCCTCCCGCACTGCACGACGAACTCACCGACAAGCTCGGCACGTTCCCCCTCTTCCACTTCTGGGGCCCCGGCGCCGACCTGGTGTCCAGCCGATGGATCATCGACGCCACCCGGCACGTCCTGGCCACCCGCCATCCCGACCTGATCCTCAGCTACCTCCCGCATCTGGACTACGACCTGCAGCGCTACGGCCCCGACGACCCGCGCTCCCGCCAAGCGGCCGCCGACCTCGACGCCGCCCTCGCCCCGCTCCTGGACGACGCGCGCGCCGAGGGCCGCACCGTCGTCGCCCTCTCCGAGTACGGCATCACCCGCGCCGACCGCCCCGTCCACATCAACCGGGCGCTGCGCCGCGCCGGACTCCTCGACGTGCACACCCAGGACGGCATGGAGTACCTCGACCCGATGGCCTCCCGCGCCTTCGCCGTCGCCGACCACCAGATCGCGCACGTCTACGTACGCCGCCCCGAGGACCTCGACGCCACCCGCGCCGCGCTCGCCGACGTGCCCGGCATCGAGCGGCTCCTCGACGACGAGGGCAAGAAGGCGCACGGCCTCGACCACCCGCGCTCCGGCGAACTCGTCGCCGTCGCCGAACCCGACGCCTGGTTCACGTACTACTACTGGCTCGACGACGACCGCGCGCCCGACTTCGCGCCGCTCGTCGAGATCCACCGCAAACCCGGCTACGACCCGGTCGAGCTCTTCATGGACCCCCTCGACCCCTACGTGAAGGTCAAGGCGGCCACCGCCCTCGCCCGCAAGAAGCTCGGCATGCGCTACCGCATGGCCGTCGTCCCGCTGGACGCCTCACCTGTTCGGGGAAGCCACGGCCGGCTCCCGGCGAGCGACGACGAAGGTCCGCTCATCCTGTGCTCCACCCCCCACGTCCTTTCCGGCCGCGTCGCGGCCACCGAAGTGAAATCCCTGCTGCTCCACCTGGCAGGAGCGGCAGTTACAGAGAGTGAAGCACACGCCACTGACAACGGCCCGACCGAGAGAAGGCACCCGTGACCGAACTCCACCGCACCACCGCCGCTGCCGCGGCATCAGCCGCCGCCGACGCGGAGCCCGCCGTCGACGACGCGCTCAGATCCCGCCTCGGCATCAGCCGCCGCCGCTTCCTCAGCACCTGCACCGCGGCCACGGGCGCCGCCATCGCCGCGCCCGTGTTCGGCGCGGGCCCCGCCCTCGCCCAGCCGGCCGCCGCGTCGAACGGCGGCGGGTCCGGCACCCGGCTGATCCCCGCCGACAAGCGCGGCATCATCCTCTACACCGTGCGCGACGCCATCGGCCGCGACCCGCTGAGCAGCACCCTGCCCTCCGGTTTCCGCGAGGTGTTCAAGGAGCTGGCCCGGTTCGGGTACAAGCAGGTCGAGTTCGCCGGGTACGGCCAGCACGCCAACGCGCCCGGAGGCGCCAGCCTGGAGTCCGTCGAGGGCGCCAAGCTGCTGCGCTCGTGGCTCGACGAGTACGGGCTGCGCGCCCAGGGCAACCACGGGTTCATCCCGTCGTCCTGGCCGCTCACCCAGGCCGACACCGACCAGTTCAAGAAGCACCTGGAGATCGCGAACATCCTCGGCATGGACCACATGGGCACCGGAGGCGACCCCACCGGCAGCTCGTACAAGGCGGACTGGGACGTGGCCGCCGACAAGTGGAACGCGCTGGGCCGGATCGCGCACCGCGCGGGCCTCAAGCTCTACACGCACAACCACGACGCGGCGTACGGCTTCCTGCTCGACGGCGGCCCGCTCGACGACCAGGGCCGACCCACCCGCAGCTCCGGCATTCGCAAGCTGGAGTACTTCCTGCGGATCAGCGACCCGAAGACGGTGTGGCTGGAGATGGACATCTTCTGGGCGCACGTGGCCCAGTACAAGTTCCACACGTACACCGCGCACGACGGCTCCACGCGCGAGAAGGTCTTCGACCCGGCCGCCCTCGTCGTCGCCAACAACGCGCGGTACCCGCTCTTCCACGCCAAGGACGGCACCCGCAACGACACGAACGGCATGGGCTACGACATGGTGCCCTTCGGCGAAGGTGTCATCGACTACCGGACGTTCTTCAAGCGGGTCGGCGCCCGCAACTACCACAACCCCATGGTCGAGCAGGACAACGCGCCCAGCTCCACCGACCCCGCCCAGTCCCTGACCCACGCGCGGATCGGCTACGACAACCTGGCGGCCCTGCGGAAGTAGCCGCCTTCCGGCACATGAGTGGGGCCCGGCCGTCCAAGGCCGGGCCCCACTCAACTCGTGCGTCGCGCTTTACGTGATCATGTCAACGACACCGCCTTCTCGTTCCGCCCCGGCTGCCGCAGCAGCAGCGCGACCAGCGCGGCCAGCATGGAGATCCCGCCGGCCAGGGCGTACGCCCCGTTGTAGCCCCAGGCGCCGACCACCATGGAGCCGAGGCCGCCGCCGAAGAGGCCGCTGATGAGCTTGCCGCTGTACACCAGGCCGTAGTTGGTGGCGTTGTAGTTCTCGCCGAAGTAGTCCGGGGTGAGCGCCGCGAACATCGGGTAGAACGCTCCGCCGCCGAAGCCGGACAGGAACGCGAAGACCAGGAACAGGGCCTCGCTGTGGATGTCGCCCGCCCAGATGATGCCGAACTGGGCGAGGCCCAGGACGACGATCACGAGGATCAGGCTGGCCTTGCGGCCCCACACGTCCGACATCCAGCCGACCACCGCGCGGCCGACGCCGTTGATGACCGCCATGACACCCATCGAGGACGCGGCGACCAGCGGACCGAAACCGACCTCCTTCGCGAAGTCGACCTGGAACGAGATGCCGAAGATCGACACACCGGCCGTCAGGACCAGGCTCAGCCACATCAGCGGCAGCTGCCCCGTCTTGATGGCCTCCATCGGCGTGAACTGCCGTACGGCGGGCGGGTTCTTGGCGAGCGCCGCCGCGCTCTTGCCCTTGCCGGATGTCGCGATCGGGTCGACCTCCGCGGGCCACCAGTTCTTCGGCGGGTCCCGGAAGAAGAACGCGCACACCAGCACCACGACCAGCACATACACACCGATCATGTCGAGCACCCGGTGGTAGTTCGAGGTGTCGAAGGCGTAGTTGAAGATGAAGATGAACGGAAGCGAGCCGTAGGCGAAGCCTCCGTTGACGAAACCTGTCCTGCCGCCTTTGCGTTCGGGGTACCACTTGCCGACCATGTTGATGCAGGTCGCGTACACGAACCCGGAGCCGAGTCCGCCGATCACACCGAATCCGATGATGGCCAGCCACACGTTGTGCAGATGCGACAGGGCCAGGAATCCGATCAGGCACATGAAGGCGCCGACGTACATGGCGCGGCGGGCCGGCATGATGCCCTTCTCCCGCAGCCACCCCGCCGGAAACGCCACGCCTGCCTGGAAGAACACCCAGACACTGAGGATCCAGAACGTGTTGGACTGCGTCCAGCCGTGCGCGTGGGACAGCGTGTCCTCGGCCGACCCGTAGGCGTACTCGAAGACGCTGATGGCCATCATGGCCACCCACGGCAGGTACACCATGAACTTTCGGGAGTGGCCGAGGATGTCGCGGTCGGACTCGCCCACGCGATAGATCCGGCCGTGCTCGTCGGTGATCTCTCGGTACCGGCTCCCCGTGGCCGGTGCCGTGTTGCCAGCGGAGACAGGTTCCGCCGTCATATCAAGCCATCTCCTCACCCAGGGGTTGTGGGTTGGGGTGGATCCCACGCTTCTTGGGCCTACCGGGAGGGGACAGGAACAGCGCCACGAAGCCGGCGAAGAACGAGATGCAGCCGGCCAGGATGAAGGCACCGGAGTGTCCCCAGGCACCGACGACGACGGACCCCATGCCCGCGCCGAGCCCCGAGACGAGCTTGGAGCTGTAGACCATGCCGTAGTTGGTGGCGTTGTTGTTCTCACCGAAGTAGTCGGCGGTCAGGGCGGCGAACATCGGGAAGATGGCGCCACCGCCGAACCCGGAGATCGCGGAGAAGATCAGGAACATCGGGAGGATCTTCTCCGAGGCCGACCAGATGATGCCGAACTGGGCGAGGCCCAGGATCACGCAGACCGCGAGCAGACACTGCTTGCGGCCGTACCGGTCGGACAGCCAGCCGATGACACCGCGCCCGGTGCCGTTGACAACTGCCTTGAGGGACATGGCGGTTGCCACGATGCCGCCCGCGAAGCCGGCCTCCTTGCCGATGTCGACCTGGAAGGCGATGCCGAAGATGTTCACACCCGACGTACACGCCAGGCAGAACCACATCAGCGCCACCCGGCCCGTCTTCCATGCCTCCATGGGGGTGTACTGCTTGACGGCCGGTGGGTTCTTCTCGAGGGACCTGCGGGCACGCGGGTCCTCGGGCGGGTTCAGCGGGTCGATGTGCGCGGGCCACCAGTTCTTCGGGGGGTCCTTGAAGAAGAAGCCCGCGACGGCCACCATCGCCGCGAGCAGCAGACCCACCGAGACCAGCACCCAGCGGAAGTTGGTCAGGTCCATGAACCCGGTGAACAGGAACACGAACGGCACGGATCCGTAGGCGAAGCCGCCGTTGACGAACCCGGTCTTGCCGCCCCTGCGCTCCGGGTACCACTTGCCGACCATGTTGACGCAGGTCGCGTACACCATGCCGGCGCCCATGCCGCTGAAGACACTGAAGCCGATGTAGGCGAACACGACGTGCGGCGCGTAGGCCAGCGACAGATAGCCGAGGAGGGTGCCGAGCGCGCCGAGCATCATGGCCCAGCGGGCCGGCAGCCTGCCGCTCTCCCTGAGCCGGCCCGCGGGCATCGCCACGGCGGCCTGGAAGAACACCCAGACGGTCATCATCCAGAAGATGTGTCCGCTGTTCCAATGATGTGCGGTGTGCAGGGTGTCCTCGGCGGACGCGAACGCGTACTCCGCCGACGAGATGCCCATCATGCCCACCCAGGGCAGGATGACCATCCACTTGCGGCCCCGGCCCATGATGTCGATGTCACTCTCGCCAACGCGGTACACCCGGCCGTTGGCGTCCGTCACCTCCCTGTAGGGGACGGAACTTGGCAGATCGGTTGTGGTCATGTCGATTTCCCTTGCGTCGAAAGATCTGGGCAGCGCCCCCTGTCCACATGTCTTTCGTGTGCGCACGGGTCCTGGGCCCGGCCGGCGCACACCGCCGACCGGACCCGTCCTCGGTCACCTCATCGACCGCCCCCCCAACTTCCCCGCCGCGCGGGCCCACTTGTACTTCGCGCCGAGCACCGCGACGGGCTTCTCGGTCGTGTACGGGTACGCGACCACGCCCCGGTCGAAGAGGTACTGGCACGCCTCCTCGACCTCGACGTCACCGGCCAGCGATGCCACCACCGGCTTCTCGATGCCGCGCTCCCTGAACTCCTGGACGACGCGCGCCGTCACCTCCGCGAACACCATGGGCGGGGTGACGATGGTGTGCCAGTAGCCGAGCACGAGGGAGTGGATCCGCGGGTCCTCGAGCCCGAGCCTGATCGTCGCCTCGTACGTCGACGGGGGCTCGCCGCCCGTGATGTCGACGGGGTTGCCGGCGGCGCCGAACGGCGGGATGAACTTCCGGAAGGCCGCGTCCAGGTCGGCCGGGATCTCCATCAGCTCCAGGCCGTTGTCCATGACCGCGTCGGACAGCAGCACACCCGAGCCACCGGCCCCCGTGATGATCACGACGTTGTCGCCCTGGGGTGTCGGAAGCACCGGCAGCGCCCGCGCGTACTCCAGCATGTCGTTCAGGCCCGGCGCCCTGATGACACCGGCCTGCTTGAGGATGTCGTCGTACACGGCGTCGTCGCCCGCGAGCGCGCCCGTGTGCGAACCGGCCGCCTTGGCGCCGGCCGCCGTACGGCCCGCCTTGAGGACCACGACCGGCTTCTTCGGCACGGTCGCGCGCGCGGCCTCCACGAAGGCCCGCCCGTCCTTGAGGTCCTCCAGGTGCATCGCGATGCACTCGGTGTTGGGGTCCTCACCGAACCATGTGAGCAGGTCGTCCTCGTCGAGGTCCGACTTGTTGCCGAGGCCGACGATGGCCGAGACACCCGTCTTGGTGGTGCGGGCGAAGCCCAGGATGGCCATGCCGATGCCACCGGACTGCGAGGTGAGCGCGACGCCGCCCTTCACGTCGTACGGCGTGCAGAACGTGGCGCACAGGTCCTGCCACGTCGAGTAGTAGCCGTAGATGTTCGGGCCGAGCAGCCGGGTGCCGTGGCGCTCGGCGATCGCGACGATCTCCTCCTGGAGCTCGTGCTCGCCGGTCTCGGCGAAGCCGGAGGGGATGAGGACCGCGTTCGGGATGCCCTTGCGGCCCACCTCCTCCAGGGCCGACGCCACGAACTTGGCGGGGATCGCGAAGACGGCCACGTCCACGTCGCCGGGCACGTCGGTGACGCTCTTGTACGCCTTGCGGCCCAGGATGTCGTCGGCCTTCGGGTTCACCGGGTGGATCTCGCCGGAGAAGCCGCCGTCGATGAGGTTGCGCATCACCGAGTTGCCGATCTTGCCCTGCTCGTTCGAGGCGCCGATCACGGTGATGGACTGCGGCTGCATCAGGCGCCGCATCGAGGTGAGGATCTCGTCACGGGTGTACGTGCGCCGCTGCTTCGGCTCGCCGTCGGCGAGGATGATCCGGATGTCGGCGGCGAGCGCGCCCCGCGGGGTGGCGATCACCGGGTTGAGGTCGACCTCGGCTATCTCGGGGAACTCCGTGACCAGTTGGGAGACCCGGCGGATCTGCTCCGCGAGCGCGTCCCGGTCGACGCCCTGGGCGCCGCGCACACCGCGCAGCACCTCGGCGGCCTTGATGGAGTCGAGCATGTCGAGGGACTCGGCCTCCGTCACCGGCGCGAGCCGGAAGGTGACGTCCTTCAGCACCTCGACGAGCACGCCGCCGAGCCCGAAGGCGACGACCTTGCCGAAGGTCGGGTCGGTGACGGACCCGACGATGACCTCCTGCGCGTCGGGCCCCGAGGGCAGCAGTTCCTGGACCTGGATGCCGGTGATGCGGGCATCGGCGTCGTAGGCGCGCGCGTTGTCGACGATGCGCTGGTACGCGTCCCGTACGGCGGCCTCGCCCTCGACGCCCACGACGACGCCGCCGGCGTCGGTCTTGTGCAGGATGTCGGGCGAGACGATCTTGAGCACCACGGGGCCGCCGAAGCGGGCCGCGGCGGCCACCGCCTGGTCGGCATCGGTCGCGAGCTCCTCGCCGGGGACGGCGATGCCGTACGCGTCGGCGATCACCTTTCCCTCGGGCGCGGTGAGCGCCGTACGTCCCTCGGCCCGTACGGCATCGAGCAGCGCTCGTACCTTGAGCTCACGTTCCTCGGCCATCAATCAGATCACTCCGTTCGACTTGAGCAGGCTCAACTCCTCGCCCCCGAGGCCGAGTTCACCGATGAAGACCTCTTCGTTGTGCTCGCCGAGCAGCGGAGAGGCGGTGACGTCGACGGGGGAGTCGGAGAGCTTGAGAGGGGAACCGACGGTCTTGAAGGAGCCGCGGCCCGGGTGCGGCACCTCGACGACCATGTCGTTGGCGGCGAGCGACTCGTCCTCGATGATCTCCTTGGTGGAGAGGATCGGCCCGCACGGGATGTTGTGGGCGTTCAGCTTGTCGAGGACCTCCCACTTGGGGAGCGTCGAGGACCACTCCTCGATGAGCTGGAACATCTTGTTGAGCTTCGGCAGCCGGGCCTCGGGCGTGGCCCAGTCGGCGTCCTCGGCGAGTTCGGGCCGCCCGATCAGCTCGGTGATGGGCTTCCAGCCGACGGGCTGCACGATGACGTAGACGTAGTCGTTGGGTCCGCCGGGCGCGCACTTGACGGCCCAGCCGGGCTGTCCGCCGCCGGAGGCGTTGCCGGAGCGGGGCACCTCGTCGCCGAAGTCCTCGTTCGGGTACTCGGCCAACGGGCCGTGCGCCAGGCGCTGTTGGTCGCGGAGCTTGACGCGGCAGAGGTTGAGGACGGCGTGCTGCATGGCCACGTTCACGCGCTGGCCGCGTCCGGTGTTCTCGCGCTGGAACAGGGCGGCGAGGATGCCGGCGACGGTGTGGATGCCGGTGCCGGAGTCGCCGATCTGCGCGCCGGTCGCGAGGGGCGGACCGTCCTCGAAGCCGGTGGTCGACATCGAGCCGCCCATGGCCTGGGCCACTACCTCGTAGGCCTTGAAGTTGGTGTAGGGGCCCTCGCCGAAGCCCTTGATGGAGGCGTAGATGATGCGGGGGTTGATCTCCTGGATGCGGTCCCAGGTGAAGCCCATCCGGTCGACGGCCCCGGGGCCGAAGTTCTCCACCAGTACGTCGCTGCGGCGGATCAGCTCGGTGAGCAGTTCCTTGCCGCGCTCCGTCTTGGTGTTCAGGGTGATGCTCCGCTTGTTGCAGTTGAGCATCGTGAAGTAGAGGGAGTCGACGTCCGGGATGTCACGCAGCTGCTTGCGCGTGATGTCTCCGGTCGGCGCCTCCAGTTTGACGACGTCCGCACCCAGCCACGCAAGGAGCTGCGTGGCGGATGGGCCTGACTGGACATGGGTCATGTCCAGGACGCGCACACCCTCGAGTGCCTTGGTCACGAACGACTCACCTCGCTACTGGTCCACGGTCGGTCCACCGTCGGCTCGTACATTGCATACAGTCGCCGAATACTGTATGAAAACTGGTATCCCGCATTGCGTGGATCGTGTCCAGGGGGCGTGCAGCACTTTCTTCCGCATCCGAGCCACATCGGCAGCTCAGGCAGGAGCCGCAAATGGACCTGTACGAACACCAAGCGAGGGACCTGTTCGCCGAGCACGGGATCCCCGTCCCGCGCGCCGAGGTCACCGAATCCGCCAAGGAGGCCAGGGAGTTCGCGCGCCGCCTCGGCGGCCGCGTCGTCGTCAAGGCGCAGGTGAAGACCGGTGGCCGCGGCAAGGCGGGCGGGGTGAAGCTCGCCGCCGACCCGGCCGCCGCCGAACTGACGGCACGCCAGATCCTCGGCATGGACATCAAGGGCCACACCGTCCGCAAGGTGATGCTGGCCCAACCCGTCGACATCGACCGCGAGTTCTACGTCTCCTACGTCCTCGACCGCGCGGCCGGCACCTTCCTCGCCATCGCCTCCGCCGAGGGCGGCATGGAGATCGAGGAGGTCGCCGCCACCCGGCCCGAGGCCGTCGCCCGCGTCCCCGTCGACCCGGCCGTCGGTGTCACCTCCGCCGTCGCGGCCCCCATCGCCGACGCGGCCGGCCTTCCGCCGCAGACCGTCGACGTCCTCGTCCGGCTGTGGGACGTCCTCACCCGCGAGGACGCGCTGCTCGTCGAGGTGAACCCGCTCGTGCGCACCGCGCAGGGCCAGATCCTCGCGCTCGACGGCAAGGTGACCCTCGACGACAACTCCCGCTTCCGCAACGCGCGTTGGGGAGAGCAGGAGGCAGCCCACGACGAACCGCTGGAGGCGCGGGCCGCCGCCAAGGGCCTCAACTACGTGAAGCTCGACGGCGAGGTCGGCATCATCGGCAACGGTGCCGGGCTCGTCATGTCCACCCTCGACGTCGTCGCCGGCTGCGGTGCGAAGCCCGCCAACTTCCTCGACATCGGCGGCGGCGCCTCCGCCCAGATCATGGCGGACGGCCTCGACGTCATCCTCTCCGACCCCGCCGTGAAGTCCGTCTTCGTCAACGTCTTCGGCGGCATCACCGCCTGCGACGCGGTCGCCGACGGCATCGTGCAGGCCCTCGACCACGTCCGGCTCACCAAGCCGCTCGTCGTCCGCCTCGACGGCAACAACGCCGCGCGCGGTCGCGCCATCCTCGACGAACGCGCGCACCCGCTGGTCGAACAGGCCACCACCATGGACGGCGCCGCCCTCAAGGCCGCCGAACTCGCCCTCGTCGGAAACCCCCTTTAAGGAGCCGGGACATGGCCATCTACCTGACCCAGGAGAGCAAGGTCCTCGTCCAGGGCATGACCGGCGCCGAGGGCATGAAGCACACCCGCCGCATGCTCCAGGCCGGCACGAACGTCGTCGGCGGCGTCAACCCCCGCAAGGCCGGCAGCACCGTCGACCTCGAAGGGCGCGACGTCCCCGTCTTCGGCTCCGTCGCCGAGGGTATGGCCGCCACCGGGGCCGATGTCACCGTCGTGTTCGTGCCGCCCGCCTTCGCCAAGGGCGCCGTCGTCGAGGCGGCCGACGCGGGCATCCCGCTCGCCGTCGTCATCACGGAGGGCATCCCCGTGCACGACGCCGTCGCCTTCCAGGCACACGCCAAGCGGCAGGGCACCCGGGTCATCGGCCCCAACTGCCCAGGACTCATCTCGCCCGGCGCCTCCAACGCGGGCATCATCCCCGCCGACATCACCAAGCCGGGCCGCGTCGGACTCGTCTCCAAGTCCGGCACCCTCACGTACCAACTCATGTACGAGCTGCGCGACATCGGCTTCTCGACGTGTGTCGGCATCGGCGGCGACCCCGTCATCGGCACCACCCACATCGACTGCCTCGACGCCTTCGAGGCCGACCCCGAGACCGAGCTGATCGTGCTCATCGGGGAGATCGGCGGCGACGCCGAGGAACGCGCCGCGGCCCACATCCGCGAGCACATCACCAAGCCCGTCGTCGGCTACATCGCCGGATTCACCGCGCCAGAGGGCAAAACGATGGGCCACGCGGGCGCCATCGTCTCCGGTTCATCGGGCACCGCGGCGGCCAAGAAGGAGGCCCTGGAAGCGGTCGGCGTCCGCGTCGGCGCCACACCCACCGAGACCGCCCGGCTCGTCCTGGACCGTCTCGCCGACGGGCAGTGACCCTTCTCTTAGGCGTCAACACGCCATCACTGTACGGACGTTGGCATACGTGAGGTGCCCGCGGGGCACCTCACGTCCACAGCACCACCAGCCATGAGCAGTACCCGCCCCGACTGTGCACCGTGAGCGGAGACCAAGAAATGGCAACCACCCTCAACACCTCCACCCTCGTCACACCCACCCTCAAGGCCGGCACCTCCTGGGCCGACGCCTGGCAGCGCTGCCTCGCCGTCGCCCCGGAGGCCTTCCGCGACGACCGCGTCCTGAACCTGTGGGGCGCCGCCTGGCAGGCGGACGGCCGCGCCCTGCCCGCCACCAGCCCCGTCGACGGCAGCCCCATCGCGGGCCCGCCGCGCCTCGACGCCGACACCGCGCACCGGGCCGTGCGCGCATCCCTCGACCAGCACCGCGCCTGGCGCCACGTCCCGCTGCCCGAGCGGCGCGCCCGCGTCGCCGCCACCCTCGACGCCCTCACCCAGCACCGCGAACTCCTCGCCCTGCTGCTCGTCTGGGAGATCGGCAAGCCGTGGCGGCTCGCGCAGGCCGACGTCGACCGCGCCATCGACGGCGTGCGGTGGTACGTCGACGGCATCGACGACATGCTCGGCGAGCGCACCCCGCTGGCGGGGCCGGTCTCGAACATCGCGAGCTGGAACTACCCGATGAGCGTGCTCGTCCACGCGATGCTCGTGCAGGCCCTCGCCGGCAACGCCGTCATCGCCAAGACACCCACCGACGGCGGTGTCTCCTGCCTCACCCTCGCCTGCGCGCTCGCCGCCCGCGAGGGCATCCCCGTCACCCTCGTCAGCGGCAGCGGCGGCCAGCTCTCCGAGGCGCTGGTGCGGGCGCCCGAGATCGGCTGCGTGTCCTTCGTCGGCGGCCGGGACACCGGCGCCGCCGTCGCCACCGACGTCGCCGACCTCGGCAAGCGGCACATCCTGGAGCAGGAGGGCCTCAATACCTGGGGCATCTGGAACTTCACCGACTGGGACACGCTGACCGCCGCGATTCCCAAGCTCTTCGACTACGGCAAGCAGCGCTGCACCGCCTACCCCCGCTTCGTCGTGCAGCGCGAGGCCTTCGACGACTTCCTCGCCGCCTACCTGCCCGCCGTGCGCACCCTGCGCGTCGGCCACCCGCTGGCCGTCGCGCACCCCGACGACCCGTACCCGGCCCTCGACTTCGGGCCGCTCATCAACGCGGCGAAGGCCAAGGAGCTGCACGACCAGGTCGCCGAGGCCATCGACCGCGGGGCCGTCCCGCTGCACCGCTCCACGCCCGACCCGGCGCTGTTCCTGCCGGGGCAGGACACCAGCGCGTACGTGCACCCGGTGACTCTGCTCGGGCCGCCTCCGTCCTCGCCGCTGCACCACGCCGAACCCTTCGGCCCGGTCGACACCATCGTGCTCGTCGACACCGAGGCGGAGCTGCTCGCCGCGATGAACGCCTCCAACGGCGCCCTCGTCGCGACGCTCTCCACCGACGACGAGGCGACGTACGAGCGGCTCGCCCCGCAGATCCGGGCGTTCAAGGTCGGCCGGGGCAAGCCGCGTTCGCGCGGCGACCGCGACGAGCTGTTCGGCGGCTTCGGGGCGTCGTGGCGCGGCGCCTTCGTGGGCGGCGAACTCCTGGTCCGCGCGGTCACCGAGGGGCCCGCGGGCGAGCGGCTGCCCGGGAACTTCCCCGAGTATCAGCTGATGCCCTGACGCAGCTGCGGCGGGGCCCCGCACGACGCAGGGGGCGCTCCCCGCCGTACGTGGACCCCGCCGCCGTGCCGCGGGGCGAGTTCTCGCCCGCCCCGCGCACACGATGTGTCGACGGGATATTGTGTACAGGCTGGGAAAGCCCTCGGCAAGAACTACGACAATCCCCATGCGGGAAGCGTGGGTTGGGACGCCGTGGACGCTGGACGGAAGGGGCCTCGATGTTGCCGACCGCAGGACTGCCGCGAGGTGCGGTGCCCAAGCTGGACCGGCCGGGACCGCTGCGCGAGCGGGTCTACGGCGCGCTCCTCGAACTCATCATCACCCGCGTCCTGCCGCCGGGCGCCCACCTCGTGGAGACCGAACTCGCGGCGCAGCTCGGGGTGTCGCGCCAGCCCGTGCGGGAGGCGCTCCAGCGGCTCAGCACGGAGGGGTGGGTGGATCTGCGGCCGGCGCAGGGTGCGTTCGTGCACGAGCCGACGGAGCACGAGGCGGACCAGCTCCTGACGGTGCGCCAGCTCCTGGAGACCGAGGCGGTCCGGCTGGCGGCGGGGAACGCGGACGCCGCCGCCGTCGCCGCGCTGGAGGAGCTGTGCGCGGCGGGGGAGCGGGCGGTGGCGGCGGACGACGTGGAGGCGGCGGTCGCCCTCAACGCGCAACTGCACGGCTCCATCATGGAGTTGGCGGCGAACACGGTCCTGGCCGAACTGGCCGCCCAGGTCGACCGCAGGGTCCGCTGGTACTACACGCCGGTGGCCCGGCAGCGCGGCCACCAGTCCTGGGCCGAGCACCGCGAGCTGATCGCCGCGCTCGCCGACCGCGACGCGGCACGGGCGGCCGACGTGATGCGCGCCCACACCGAGCACACCCGCAGGTCGTACCACCAGCGGGCGAGGCAGTGACCCGCTCCGGGCCACCGCCTCGCCGGGCGAGGGTGTCTCAGGTCGCGGCCTGCGGCTGCGGCACCGCGGCCTTGCTGCCCCTGCGCGGCCTGCCCGGCTGGTGCAGCGTCATCGCGATCAGGGCGGCGATCAGCGAGGTGCCGCCGGCCAGCGCGTAGGCGCCGTTGTAGCCCCACGCGGAGACCACCATGGAGCCCATGCCGCCGCCGAACAGGCCGCTGATCAGCTTTCCGCTGTAGACCAGGCCGTAGTTGGACGCGTTGTAGTTCTCACCGAAGTAGTCCGGGGTGAGCGCGGCGAACAGCGGATAGAACGCGCCGCCGCCGAATCCCGACAGGAACGCGAAGACCAGGAACAGCGCCTCGCTGTGCAGATTGCCGGCCCAGATGACACCGAACTGGGCGAGCCCGAGCACCAGGATCACCATCACCAGCGTCGACTTGCGGCCCCACTGGTCGGACGCCCAGCCGACGACGCCGCGCCCGATGCCGTTGATGACCGCCATGACCCCCATCGAGGACGCGGCGACGAGCGGTCCGAAGCCGACCTCCTTGGCGTAGTCGACCTGGAAGGAGATGCCGAAGATGGAGACACCCGCGCTGATGACGAGGGCGACCCACATCAGCGGCAGCATGCCCGTCCTGATGGCCTCCATCGGCGTGAACTGCCGGACGGCGGGTGGATTCTTGGCGAGGCTCGCCGCGCTCTTGCCGGTGCCGCCCTGGGCGAGCGGGTCGATGTGCGCGGGCCACCAGTTCTTCGGCGGGTCCTTGAAGAAGAAGGCGCACGCGAAGACGACGACCATGACGTAGAGGCCGACGAGGTCGAGCACGGTCTGGTAGTTCCCGGTGTCGAAGGCGTAGTTGAAGATGAAGATGAACGGCAGTGAGCCGTACGCGAATCCGCCGTTGACGAACCCGGTCTTGCCGCCCTTGCGCTCGGGGAACCACTTGCCGACCATGTTGACGCAGGTCGAGTAGATGAGGCCAGAGCCGATGCCGCCGACGACCCCGAAGCCCAGGATCGCGACGAGCACGTCGTGGATGTGGGACAGGGCGAGGAAGCCGATCAGGCAGAGCCCCGAGCCGACGAACATGGCTCGACGGGCCGTCAGAATGCCCTTCTCGCGCAGCCATCCGGCGGGGAAGGAGACCCCGGCCTGGAAGAAGATCCAGACGCTGAGAATCCAGAAGGTGTTGGACTGCGTCCAGTGGTGGGCGTGCGACAGGGTGTCCTCGGCTGAGCCGTAGGCGTACTCGAAGACACTGATCGCCATCATGGCGATCCACGGCAGGTACACCATCAACTGCCGTGAGTGGCCGAGGATGTCGCGGTCCGACTCCCCGATGCGGTAGACGCGGCCCCGGGCATCGGTGACCTCGCGATACCCGTGCGGCTCGGTCGTGTCGTGATTCAAGGTCATGTCAGGCGTTCCCTCACAGAGCGTCGTTGCTGCGTGTGCGGTGGTCCGTGCCTGTGCGCCGACGGCGGGCGCTGACGAATGCCGTCGCCGGTTATTGCATACAGTCGACGAATACTGTATGAAGAGGGTTATCCCTCACTGGGTGGCTGAGTGTCCAGGGTCGTGCGGATCTCTGTACCGACCTTTTAACTCCGAACGGACTAGCGAGAGGTGAGGTGTCGATCATGACCAGGGCTCTGGAGGGCGTGCGCGTCCTCGACATGACGCACGTTCAGTCGGGTCCGTCCGCGACGCAGCTCCTTGCGTGGCTGGGTGCGGACGTCGTCAAACTGGAGGCGCCGAGCGGTGACATCACGCGCAAGCAGCTGCGTGACATCCCGGACGTCGACTCCCTCTACTTCACGATGCTCAACTGCAACAAGCGGAGCATCACCCTCAACACGAAGAGCGAGCGCGGCAAGGAGATCCTCACCGAGCTGATCCGCCGCTCGGACGTCATGGTGGAGAACTTCGGTCCGGGAGCCGTGGACCGGATGGGCTTCACCTGGGACCGCATCCAGGAGATCAACCCCCGCATCATCTACGCCTCCATCAAGGGCTTCGGCGAGGGTCCCTACACGAACTTCAAGGCGTACGAGGTGGTGGCCCAGGCCATGGGTGGCTCGATGTCGACCACCGGCTTCGAGGACGGCCCGCCGACGGCCACGGGCGCGCAGATCGGCGACTCGGGCACGGGCATCCACACCGTCGCCGGCATCCTGGCCGCCCTGTTCCAGCGCGAGCACACCGGACGCGGCCAGCGGGTCAACGTCGCGATGCAGCACTCGGTGCTGAACCTGTGCCGTGTGAAGCTGCGCGACCAACAGCGCCTGGCGCACGGCCCGTTGGCCGAGTACCCGAACGAGGACTTCGGCGACGAGGTGCCCCGCTCCGGCAACGCCTCCGGCGGCGGACAGCCCGGCTGGGCCGTCAAGTGCGCGCCCGGCGGACCCAACGACTACGTCTACGTCATCGTGCAGCCCGTCGGCTGGAAGCCGATAGCGGAGCTGATAGGCAGGCCGGAGATGGCGGACGACCCGGAGTGGTCGACCCCGGAGGCCCGGCTGCCGAAGCTGAACAAGATGTTCCAGCTGATCGAGGAGTGGTCCTCGACGCTCCCCAAGTGGGAGGTCCTCGACAAGCTGAACGCCCACAACATCCCGTGCGGGCCGATCCTCTCCACCAAGGAGATCATCGAGGACGAGTCGCTCGCCGCCAACGACATGGTCGTCGAGGTGTCCCACCCGGGCCGCGGCTCGTACGTCACGGTGGGCAACCCGCTCAAGCTCTCCGACTCGCCCACCACGATCTCCGGCTCCCCGCTGCTCGGCGAGCACAACAAGGACATCTACTCCACCGAACTCGGGCTCGACGAAGCCGAATTGGCTCAGCTCGCCGAACAGGGCGTCATCTGAATGGGTACCGTCGTCGACCGCCTCGTCGAGGCCAACGAACGGTACGCCGCGGCCTTCACCGACCCCGGCATGGACGCGCGCCCGGTCATGGAGGTGGCCGTCGTCGCCTGCATGGACGCCCGGCTCGACCTGCACGCCGCGCTCGGCCTGCAGCTCGGCGACTGCCACACGGTCCGCAACGCGGGCGGGGTCGTCACCGATGACACCATCCGCTCCCTCGCGATCAGCCAGCGGGCCCTCGGTACCCGGAGCGTGGTGCTGATCCACCACACCGACTGCGGCCTCGAGTCACTGACCGAGGAGTTCCGGCAGGAGCTGGAGCGCGAGGTCGGGCAGCGGCCGACGTGGGCGGTGGAGGGGTTCACCGATGTCGACCAGGACGTGCGCCAGTCGCTGCGGAAGGTGCGTACGTCGCCGTTCCTGCCGCACACCGACGACGTCCGCGGATTCGTCTTCGACGTACGGACGGGGCTGCTGCGGGAAGTCACCGCCTAGCAGCCCCGCCCGGTCGTCGTCCCGGTCCGCCGCGACCGGTCCGGAGCCTCAGTCGCCCGGACCGGCCGCGGCCTCGATCTGGGCGCAGTAGAAGTCGGTCGTGTTCTGGGTGTGCCGGCGCATCAGCGCCTCCGCGTGGTCCGGGTCGCCCGCGGCGATCGCCTTGATGATCAGCGCGTGCTCGTTCCAGGCGTCGTTGCCGCGGGGCTTGGCGATGGGCGTGTAGTACCAGCGCACCCGCTGGTCGACCTGGGGGATCAGCTCGGCGAGCACCGCGTTGCGGGACAGCGTGGTGATGTGGGAGTGCAGTGTGGCGTTCGCCTCGACGATGGCGCGCGCGTCCTGCGCCGCGAGCGCGTCGAGCCCCACTCGCTGGAGCTCCCACAGGCGTGCCACATCGTCCGGCGTCGCGTGCTCGGCCGCGCCGCGCGCCGAGTACGTCTCCAACACGGCCCGGACGCCGAGCAGTTGGGCGCACTCCTCGACGGTGGGGGAGTGCACGAACGCCCCCTGGGCTGGGCGCAGATCGACCCAGCCGGCCGTCTGGAGTCGTTGCAGCGCCTCGCGGACCGGCTGCCTGCTGACGCCCAGGTGCTCGGCGAGCTCGGCCTCGACGAGGTGCTGCCCGGGACGCAGCGTGCCGTTGATGATCATCTCGATGAGGGCGTCGTGGACGGCCTGGCGCAGCGGTACGGGTCGGGTGATCGGACCGCGGACGGCCACGGCTGGAATCTCGGGCATGGCGGAGCCCTCCCTTGTTCGTCCGCTGACGCGACGTCAGAGGCGCTGGGATACTGACTTTAGTATGCAATAGACAGTTTGTAACTGCGCTTGTTCGCAAGGGAGTTGAAACTCGGCCGTCCGCAACCCTGGCGTCATCCCGTCGATCCGCATACTGTATGCAATTACTGAGTCGTTCTGCTGACGAGGGGGTCGCCCCGTGTCGTACCGCACCGCACTCGCTCACGTCCTCACCGGTGCCGTCGCAACTGGCGGCGAACCGGCCCGCATGCAAGGCAAGTTCCCCCGCTCCGGAGTCACCGCGCTCGGCCGCGCCGGACTCCTCGGCCTCACCGTCGCCCGTGAACTCGGCGGCGGCGGGCGCGGGTTGGCGGAGGCCGCCGACGTCGTGGACCGCGTCGCGCGCGTCTGCCCGGCCGCCGCGACCGTGCTCCGCTCGCACTACGCGGCGGTCGCCGTCCTGGAGGCGCACGGCGGGCCCTGGGTGCGCGCCGAGATCGCCGCGGGACGTCATCTGTGCTCGCTCGCCCTCGACGATGCGGGGCCCGGATCGACGGCCCACCGCGCCGGAGACGTCGTCACCCTGCGCGGCCGCAAGCGGCAGGTGGTCGCCGCCGGCGAGGCCGACAGCTATCTCTGGTCGAGCGGTCCGAGCGCGCCGGGCGTCGGTGGGCGCAGCCTGTGGCTGGTCCCCGCCCATGCCCCCGACCTGTACGTGCCGGCCCGCGCGACGGGCCCCGGCCCGAGCGGCAGCGCGACCTCCACGGTCTGCGCCGACCCCGTGCTCGTACCGTCGTCGGCGCTGCTCGGCGAGGACGGCGGCGGCGAGCGGCTCGTGCGGGACGTCGTGGGGCCGTGGCTGGCCGCGCTGCGGGTGGCGGCGGACCAGGAGCCCGTGCTCGTGGCCTTGTGAACACCGGCCCGGTGTACGGAAGTCGGGAGATCGACCGGGTTCGATTCCGTCCCGCTTCTTTACACCGGGCTTCTGTATACAGAAGTCTGTATGGGGTAGTGCCGGGGTCTCCTGCACCCGCGCGGAGGCCCGCATGACGGAAGGCGGAGCGATCATGACGACCAGCGGGACGGACGTGTCGGTCGAGGGCGTGGTCAGGAGGGCGGCCGCGGCACACCGCGGCGAACGCGGCGCGCTGCTGCCCGTACTCCACGCCGTGCAGGCCGAGTTGGGGTGCGTACCGCAGGAGGCGATCCCCGTCCTCGCCGACGAGTTCAACCTCTCGCGGGCCGATGTGCACGGCGTCGTGACCTTCTACCACGACTTCCGCCGCGAACCCGCGGGCCGCTCCACCGTTCGCGTCTGCCGCGCCGAGGCCTGCCAGGCACTCGGCGCCGACCGACTCGTCGACCACGTGCGGGCCTCGGGCCTGACGCTCGGCGAGACCAGCGCCGACGGTCGCGTCACCGTCGAGCAGGTCTTCTGCCTCGGCAACTGCGCGCTCGGCCCCTCGGTGGAGGTGGACGGCCGGCTGCACGGGCGCGTGACCCCGGCCCGGCTCGGCGCGATGCTCGACGGGACGGTGTGAGAGGTGGCTTCCGACGACATGACGACCGTGTACGTACCGCGCGACGCGGCGGCCCGCTCCGTGGGCGCCGACGAAGTCGCGCAGCAGCTCCAGCTCGCCGCGATCGAGGGTGGGTTCGGCCTCGACGTCGTCCGCAACGGTTCGCGCGGACTGCTCTGGCTCGAGCCCCTCGTCGAGGTCGTCACCCCCGAGGGCCGCATCGGCTACGGGCCCGTCACCCCCGACGACGTACCCGGCCTGCTCGCCTCCGGAATGCTGGACGGCGCGGACCACCCGCTGCGGCTCGGCCCCGTCGACGAACTCCCGTGGCTCGCACGGCAGCAGCGCGTCACCTTCGCCCGCGTCGGCGTCACCGACCCGCTCTCGCCCGAGGACTACGAGGCCCACGGCGGCCTGCGCGGACTGCGCACGGCCCTGGGGATGACCCCCGCCGACGTCGTCACCGAGGTCACGGACTCCGGACTGCGGGGCCGCGGCGGCGCCGGATTCCCCGCGGGCATCAAATGGAAGACGGTCCTGGAATGCGCCGATGACACCAAGTTCATCTGCTGCAACGCCGACGAGGGCGACAGCGGCACGTTCGCCGACCGCATGGTCATGGAGGGCGACCCGTTCCTGCTCATCGAGGGCATGACGATCGCCGCCCACGCCGTCGGCGCGCGCGAGGGCTACCTCTACATCCGCTCCGAGTACCCCGATGCCATCGCCACCATGGGCGCCGCCATCGACATCGCCCGCGAACGCGGCTGGCTCGGCACCGGCGTCCTCGGCTCGGCGCTCGACTTCGACCTGCACATCCGCGTCGGCGCCGGCGCGTACATCTGCGGCGAGGAGACCTCCATGCTGGAGAGCCTGGAGGGCAAGCGCGGCATGGTCCGCGCCAAACCCCCTATCCCCGCGATCGAGGGCCTCTTCGGCAGGCCGACCGTCGTCAACAACGTCCTCACGCTGACCACCGTGCCCGTCGTCCTCGCCGACGGCGCCAAGGCCTACCAGGACCTCGGCGTCGGCCGCTCCCGCGGCACCCAGGTCTTCCAGCTCGGCGGCAACATCAAGCGCGGCGGCATCGTCGAGACCGCCTTCGGCATCACCCTGCGCGAGCTGATCGAGGAGTACGGCGGCGGCACCCTCAGCGGCCGCCCCGCACGCGCCGTGCAGGTCGGCGGGCCGCTCGGCGCGTATCTGCCCGAGGCACAGTTCGACCTGCCGATGGACTACGAGGCGCTCGCCGAGGCCGGGGCGATGCTCGGCCACGGCGGCGTCGTCGTCTTCGACGACACCGTCGACATGGCGGCGCAGGCCCGCTTCGCGATGGAGTTCTGCGCCGAGGAGTCCTGCGGCAAGTGCACGCCCTGCCGCGTCGGTTCGGTGCGCGGCGTCGAGGTCATCGACCGGATCGTCGCCGGTGAGCACCGCGACGAGAATCTCGCGCTGCTCGAGGACCTGTGCGAGCTGATGACCGATGGTTCACTGTGTGCCATGGGCGGGCTCACGCCGATGCCCGTACGCAGCGCGCTCGCGCACTTCGCCGACGACTTCGTCGACCGCGGCGACCGTCGGCTCCTGAAGATCCATTCCGTACAGCCGGGAAGCACTCGGACGGAGGGCCAGGCATGACACTCATGAAGGAACCCGACTTCGGCACTCCACAGCGCCCCGGAGCCGCCACGGTCTCGGTGGAGATCGACGGCCAGCGGGTGACGGTCCCCGAGGGCACGTCCGTCATGCGGGCCGCCGCCGAGGCCGGCATCGACGTACCGAAGCTGTGCGCCACCGACAGCCTGGAGGCCTTCGGCTCCTGCCGGCTGTGCGTCGTCGAGATCGACGGCCGCCGCGGCACTCCCGCCTCCTGTACGACACCGTGCTCGGACGGCATGTCGGTGCGGACGCAGACACCGAAGGTCGAGAAGCTCCGCCAAGGTGTCATGGAGCTGTACATCTCCGACCATCCGCTCGACTGCCTCACCTGCCCCGCCAACGGCGACTGCGAACTCCAGGACATGGCAGGCGTGGTGGGCCTGCGCCAGGTGCGCTACGGGTACGAGGGCGCGAACCACCTCGACGCCGAGAAGGACACCTCCAACCCGTACTTCGACTTCGACCCCTCCAAGTGCATCGCCTGCTCGCGCTGCGTGCGCGCCTGCGACGAGGTGCAGGGCACCTTCGCCCTCACCATCGAGGGGCGCGGCTTCGAGTCCAAGGTGTCGGCGGGCGCGGGGGAGTCGTTCCTGGACTCCGAGTGCGTGTCCTGCGGCGCCTGCGTCCAGGCCTGCCCCACCTCGACCCTGCAAGAGAAGTCGGTCGTCGACCTCGGCATGCCGACCCGCTCCGTCCTCACCACCTGCGCCTACTGCGGCGTCGGCTGCTCTTTCAAGGCCGAGCTGCGCGGCGACGAACTCGTCCGCATGGTCCCGTACAAGGACGGCGGCGCCAACGAAGGCCACTCCTGCGTGAAGGGCCGCTTCGCCTTCGGGTACGCCACCCACCCCGACCGCCAACTCAAGCCCATGGTGCGTGAGTCCATCACCGACCCGTGGCGCGAGGTCGAGTGGGACGAGGCGATCGGCACGGTCGCCCGCCGCTTCCGCGAGATCCAGGACCGGCACGGCGCGGGCGCGATCGGCGCCATCTCCTCGTCCCGGTGCACCAACGAAGAGGTGTACGTCGTCCAGAAGATGGTCCGCGCCGCCTTCGGCAACAACAACGTCGACACCTGCGCCCGCGTCTGCCACTCGCCGACCGGCTACGGGCTCAAGCAGACCTTCGGCGAATCGGCCGGCACCCAGGACTTCCGCTCCGTCGCCGAGGCCGACGTCATCATGGTCATCGGCGCCAACCCCACCGACGCCCACCCGGTGTTCGGGTCCCGCATGAAGCAGCGCCTGCGCGAGGGCGCCAAGCTCATCGTCGTCGACCCCCGCCGCATCGACCTCGTGCGCTCCCCGCACATCGAGGCCCAGCATCACCTCAGCCTGCGGCCCAGCACGAACGTCGCCGTCGTCAACGCCATGGCGCACGTCGTCGTCACCGAGGACCTCGTCGACAAGGACTTCGTCGACCGGCGCTGCGAGGGCTTCGACGAATGGGCCGAGTTCGTGGCCCGTCCCGAGAACAGCCCCGAGGCCACCGAGGAGATCACGGGCGTACCGGCCTCCGAACTGCGCGCGGCGGCCCGCCTGTACGCCACCGCCGGCAACGGCGCGATCTACTACGGCCTCGGCGTCACCGAGCACAGCCAGGGCTCGACGATGGTGATGGGCATGGCCAACCTCGCGATGGCCTGCGGAAACATAGGCCGCGACGGCGTAGGTGTGAACCCGCTGCGCGGGCAGAACAACGTACAGGGCTCCTGCGACATGGGCTCCTTCCCGCACGAGCTGCCGGGCTACCGGCACATCTCGGACGACGCCGTGCGGGGCGTCTTCGAGAACCTGTGGGGCGGCACCCTGCTCGCCGAACCGGGACTGCGCATCCCCAACATGTTCGACGCCGCGATCGAAGGAGACTTCCGCGGCCTGTTCGTGCACGGCGAGGACATCGCCCAGTCCGACCCGAACCTCCAGCACGTCACCGCGGCCCTCGAGGCCATGGACCTGGTCGTGGTCCAGGACCTGTTCCTCAACGAGACCGCCAAGTTCGCCCATGTCTTCCTGCCGGGCGCCTCCTTCCTGGAGAAGGACGGCACGTTCACCAACGCCGAGCGGCGCGTCAACCGGGTGCGGTCGGTGATGCCCCCGAAGTCCGGCAAGCACGAGTGGCAGATCGTGTGCGAGATCGCCACCGCCATGGGCTACGCCATGGAGTACGAGCACCCCTCGCAGATCATGGACGAGATCGCCTCGGTCACCCCGACGTTCTCCGGTGTCTCCTTCGACCTCATCGACAAGCTCGGCTCCATCCAGTGGCCGTGCAACGAGGAGGCCCCCGAGGGCACCCCCACCATGCACGTCGACGAGTTCGTGCGCGGCAAGGGCCGCTTCGTCGTCACCTCGTACGTGCCCACCAACGAACGCAGCACCCGCCGCTTCCCGCTGGTCCTCACCACGGGCCGGATCCTCAGCCAGTACAACGTCGGCGCGCAGACCCGGCGCACCGGCAACGTCGCCTGGCACGCCGAGGACATCCTCGAGGTCCACCCGCACGACGCCGAGGAGCGCGGCATCACCGACGGCGACCTCGTCACGCTCTCCAGCCGCGTCGGTGCGACGACGCTGCACGCGCAGATCTCCGACCGGATGCCACCGGGTGTCGTCTACACCACGTTCCACCACCCGGTGACGGGCGCGAACGTGGTCACCACGGAGAACTCCGACTGGGCGACCAACTGCCCGGAGTACAAGGTCACGGCCGTCCAGGTCGGACTCGCGCCCAAGGCGACCGCCGAGCGCGAGAACGCCGAGGAACTCGTCACGGTGGTGGACTGACATGGCGCACACGGTCCCGGCCGAGTGCCGGATGGCGAACGACATCGCGGCGAACCAGGCCCATCTGCCGGCCGCCGAGGCCGCACAGGCGATCGCGGGACACGTCACCAGGTTCTGGGACCCGAGGATGCGCAAGCGGCTCCACGCCCTCGTGGACGACGGAGCCGAAGGGCTCGACCCGCTCGTCGTCGAGGCCGTGAAACTCCTGCGCTGACACCGGCCCACCCCGGCCACCTTCCCAGCGGCCGCCGCGCGACAGGGCACGCGCGGCGGCCGCACCTCCTTACCGTCTTCCGTTCCGCGCGCTGTGCGGCGCGCGGGGGACGACGGCTGCGTACCTCCACACCCTCGAATCCAGGAGGCACCACGATGAAGATCGCAGTTCTCGGCGCCGGAGCCATCGGCGCGTACGTCGGCGCGGCCCTGCACCGCGGCGGCGCCGACGTGCACCTCGTCGCCCGCAGGGACCACCTGCGCGCCATCCAGGCCGACGGCGTCCGCGTCCTCAGCCCGCGCGGCGACTTCACCGCCCACCCGCACGCCACCGACGACCCGAACGAGATCGGGCCCGTCGACTACGTGTTCCTCGGCCTCAAGGCCCACTCGTACCCCTCGTGCGGATCGCTCGTCGCCCCGCTGATCGGCGAGCACACCGCGCTCGTCGCCGGGCAGAACGGCATCCCCTGGTGGTACTTCCACCAGCTCAAGGGACCGTACGAGGGTCGCCGCATCGAGGCCGTCGACCCCGGCGGCGCCACCAGCAAGGTGCTGCCGCCCGAGCGCGCCATCGGCTGCGTCGTCTACCCGGCCACCGTCATCGAGTCCCCCGGCGTCATCCGCCACATCGAAGGCACCCGCTTCTCCATCGGCGAACCCGACGGCAGTGTCTCGCGACGCTGCACCGACCTCAGCGAGGCCATGGTCGCGGGCGGCCTCAAGTGCCCCGTCGAGCAGAACCTGCGCGACGACATCTGGATCAAGCTGATGGGCAACGCGGCCTTCAACCCGATCAGCGCCCTCACCCGGGCCACCATGGTCGACATGTGCCGGCACCCCCTGACCCGCTCGATGGTGGCCCGCGTCATGGAGGAGATCCTCGACATCGCGGCCCGCGTCGGCTCCACCCCCGAGATCAGCATCGAGAAGCGGCTGCGCGGCGCCGAGGGCGTCGGAGCGCACAAGACCTCGATGCTCCAGGACTTGGAGGCCGGCAAACAACTGGAACTGGACGCCATCGTCACCGCCGTCGTCGAGATGGCCGACATCACCGGCGCCGAAGCACCCACGCTGCGCGCCATTCACGCGGCGACCGACCTATTGGCACGCACCGTGCAGCCGTAGCACGCTACGGATGAAGATCACGTGGCAGAGGAGTCGTTCATGCTGTTCCGGCAGTTGGAGTACTTTGTGGCGGTGGCGCGCGAGCGGCACTTCGCGCGGGCGGCCGAGTCCTGCTACGTCTCCCAGCCCGCGCTCTCGGCGGCCATCGCCAAGCTGGAGCGCGAGCTGAACGTCACGCTGATCAACCGCGGCCACAACTACCAGGGCCTCACCCCCGAGGGCGAGCGCCTGGTGGTGTGGGCGAAACGGATCCTCGCCGAGCAGGACGCGTTCAAGGCCGAGGTCGCCGCCGTGCAGTCCGGCATCACCGGCACGCTGCGCCTCGGCACCGACCCCACGGCGTCCACCACGATGGCGCTCCCGGTCGGCGCGTTCTGCTCCGCGCACCCGCTGGCGAAGGTCCAGGTCCGCTCCCGCCTCTCCACGAAGGAGCTCCACCGCCAGCTCCGTGACTTCGAACTCGACGTCGCCATCGCCCACTTCGACCCGGACGACCAGGAGGGCCTGCAAGTGGTCCCCCTCTACCAGGAGCGCTACATGCTCCTGGTCTCCGACGACCGCTTCACCTCCCGCACCGGCAGCCTCACCTGGTCGGACGCGGCGCAGCTCCCGCTGGCCCTGCTCACCCCCGACATGCGCATCCGCCAGATCATCGACAAGGTCTTCGCCAACAAGGGCCTGGAGGTCACCCCCCAGGTCGAGACCGACTCCATCGCCTCCCTGTACGCGCATGTGGGCGGCGGCGAATGGGCGAGCATCGTCCCCCACACCTGGCTCCGCGCGATGCCGGTGGTCGGCCGCACACGCG
Organism: Streptomyces sp. SDT5-1; assembly: GCF_052245995.1. Taxonomy (NCBI): domain Bacteria; kingdom Bacillati; phylum Actinomycetota; class Actinomycetes; order Kitasatosporales; family Streptomycetaceae; genus Streptomyces; species Streptomyces sp. SDT5-1. Next base: position 6,789,503 of record NZ_CM125963.1, read on the forward strand.
CGCTGCCGCTGATCGACCCTGAGGCCGGCGCCCAGATCTCGGTGGCGATCCACGCGGGCACCCCCGGCTCGGTGGCGGCCCGCGCCTTCGTGAGCGCGGCGACAGCCCTGAACCTGGACGAGGCGTTCGCGCAACGGGTGCCGACACCATCGGCACATGCCTGAGCACATCAGTCCTCCGCGACGCCTGACGTCGGGAGCACGCATCCCAAACTCTCTGCGACGCCCTGCGTGCGGGCCACGCCTCTCGAGCCGGTCCGGCGTCTGCGTGCGGGGCATGCCTTTCGAGCCGGTCCGGTGTCTGCGTGCGGGGCGTGCCTTTCGAGCCGGTCCGGTGTCTGCGGGCTGGGTGCGGGTTTCAAGTGGGGTTCGGCGTCTGCTGGTGGGGGGCGTTTCGAGCCGGTCCGGCGTCTGCCTGCGGGGCACGCCTGTCAAGCCGGTCCGGTGTCTGAGGGCTGGATGCACCTCCAAGCCGGTCCGGCGTCTGCGCGTGGGGGTACGCATTTCACGCGCTGCGGCGCGTGCGGGCGGGGGTACGTATTTTGAGCCCCTGCGGCGATTGAGCAGCGGGGTCCGGGGCGGAGCCCCGATCTTTTGACGCGCTCGGAGCGGATGCCGACCATTCGAGCCCCGCCGGCGATTGAGGCGCGGGGTCCGGGGCAGCGCCCCGAGGCCGTAACGACGGTGCGGCACCACGGGGCCCGGGGCGGAGCCCCGTGACTCACCCGTACCGCTCCCGCACCGCCAACCGATCCAAGCCCCCCTGCGCCGTCCGCGGCAACGCGGGCACGAACACGACCCGGTCCGGCACCGCCACCGCGGCCAACCGCTCCCGGCAGTACCGCAGAATCTCCGAAGGCTCCCCGCACTCCTCACCCCGCACCGCCACCACCGCCGCCCCGATCCGCTCCCCGCCCACGGCGAACACCGCCGCCTCCGCGACGGCCGGACACCCGGCGAGCACGTCCTCCACGTACTCCGGCGAGATCGAAAGCCCCCGCCGCACGATGAGGCTCTCGATCCGCCCGGCGAGCGACAGATACCCGTCCTCGTCCAGCGACCCCAGGTCCCCCGTCCGCAACCACCCCTCACCCGCCACCGTCGGCCCCGCCACCCACACCTCGCCCCGCACCCCGGCCGCACACTCCCGCCCGTCCCGGCCGACGACCCGCAGCCGCACCCCCGTCGCCCGCCCCACCGTCCCGTGCTTGAGCGGCCCGTCCTGCGGCAACGGCTCGCTGGCGATCTGGTGCGCCGCCTCCGTCATCCCGTACGCGGACAGCAACGGCGCCCCGAACATCCGCTCAAGAGCCCGCTGCGTCGCGGCATTGAGCGGCGCGCCACAGCTCCGTACGAACCGCAGCGGCGGCGGCACCGGCATGTCCGCGTCCGCCGACCGCTCGAGCAACTCCTCGTGGATCGTCGGCACCGCCGTGAACCAACTCGCCCCCGCCGCCCGCAGATCCGCCCAGAACGTCCCCGCCGAGAACCGGCCCCCCGCCGGCAGCAGCACCCGCCCCCCGCTCGCGAGCGTGGACAGCAGCGAGGCGAACAGACCGTGCCCGTGGAAGAACGGCATGACCGCCACGGTCGCGTCCTCGGGCCCCAACGCGTAGGTGGCACAGACGTTGTGGACGGCCGCCGCCACGTTCGCGTGCGTGAGCGACACCGTCCGGGCCCGCCCCGTGGCCCCCGCGGTGAACAGCACGAGCGCGTCGCCCCGCCGCCCACCCCCTTCGGCCTCCACGAACCCGTCACCGCTGAACACGGCCCGCGCCCCCGACGCCTTGACCCGCGCCCGCAGTTCGACGTCGCTCAGCGCCGGGTCGAGCGGCGCGACGACCACCCCCGCGCGCGCCGCACCGAGCAACACCCCTACGAATTCGACCGAGTTCCCCGCGACGAGCCCGAGCACATCACCGGCTCGCAGCCCCGCCGCCACACACCTCTCCGCCGCCCGCTCCGCGAGCGCGTCCACCTCCCCGTACGACAGGGGCACCCGCTCGTCGCCGACGAGCAGCGCGGGGGCATGGGGCCGCGCACGCACCTGCCGATCCAGGAGATCGACGAGGCCCGTGACGGTCGGCGCCGACGTGGCCATGCCTTCCACCTCCCCTCCCCAGCGAGCGTGCGGTGAGCCGCCGCGCACGTCCAATACGCACTCCCGAACAGCCGATAGCAGCCGCTTATGAAGCCCGAAACCCCAGTACACGCACGGGATTTGAGACGCGCTTGACTCTCGATAGACGCCGTTTATCGCCTGGAAGCCGATGGGTCTTGGACGGGGCGCCGGCGCCCTGTCGAAGGTGAGAACAGGAGCCGCACCGGCAGGACCGTCCAAGGAGGAACTCGGATCATGACCGCTGACTCGACCGCTGACCACACCGCCGAGGCCGCGGCAGGAGCCGACGCGCCGGCCGAGCTCACCGACGGCTACCACCTGGTCGTCGACGCCCTGAAGAAGAACGACGTCGACACGATCTACGGCCTCGTGGGCATCCCGGTGACGGACCTCGCCCGCCTCGCACAGGCCGAGGGCATCAAGTACATCGGCTTCCGCCACGAGTCGAACGCGGGCCACGCCGCCGCCATCGCCGGCTACCTCACCAAGAAGCCCGGCATCTGTCTGACGGTCTCGGCCCCCGGCTTCCTCAACGGCCTGGTCGCCCTCGCCAACGCCACCACCAACTGCTTCCCGATGGTGCAGATATCCGGCTCCAGCGAGCGCCACCTCGTCGACCTCAAGCAGGGCGACTACGAGGAGATGGACCAGCTCGCCGCCGCCCAGCCCTTCGTGAAGGCCGCCTACCGCGTCAGCCGCGTCGAGGACATCGGCCGCGGCATCGCCCGCGCCCTGCGCACCGCGATCTCAGGACGCCCCGGCGGCGTCTACCTCGACATCCCGGCGGCCGTGCTCGGCGCGGTCATGGACAAGGAGGAGGGCGACCGCACCCTCTCCCGCCTCGTCGACCCGGCCCCGCGCCAGCTCCCCGCGCCCGAGGCGGTGGACCGCGCGATCGACCTCCTGGAGAACGCCGAGCGCCCGCTGATCGTCCTCGGCAAGGGCGCCGCGTACGCGCAGGCCGACGAGAAGATCCGCGACCTCATCGAGTCGACGGGCATCCCGTACGTACCGATGTCGATGGCGAAGGGCCTGCTCCGCGACGACCACCCGCAGTCCGCGGCCACCGCCCGCTCCCTCGCCCTCAAGAAGGCCGACGTCGTGATGCTCGTCGGCGCCCGCCTGAACTGGCTGCTCAACCACGGCGAGCGCGGCTGGAATCCGGACGCCAAGTTCATCCAGGTCGATATCGAGGCCAAGGAGATGGACTCCAACCAGCCGATCGCGGCCCCGCTCGTCGGCGACATCGAGTCCGTCCTCGACCAGCTCGCCGACCGTACGAAGCCCGGCCGGATCGCCGCGCCCACCGCCTGGCGCGACGAGCTGGCGGCCCGCTCGGAGCAGAACGTCGCCAAGATGGCCAAGCGCCTGGAGGCGAACCCGCACCCCATGCAGTTCATGGGCGCGCTGAAGGCTGTCCGTGACGTCGTCCACCAGCACCCGGAGACGTACATCGTGAACGAGGGCGCCAACACCCTCGACATCGCCCGCAACGTCATCGACATGCACCACCCGCGCCGCCGCCTGGACTCCGGCACGTGGGGCGTCATGGGCATCGGCATGGGGTACGCGATCGCGGCGGCGGTCGAGAGCGGGGGAGCGCCCGTCGTCGCCATCGAGGGCGACAGCGCCTTCGGCTTCAGCGGCATGGAGCTGGAGACGATCTGCCGCTACAACCTGCCGGTGGTCACCGTCGTCATGAACAACGGCGGCGTCTACCGAGGCGACGAGACCATCGACGGCGCCCCCGCCCCCACGACGCTGATGAGCGCGGCCCGCCACGACCGGATGATCGAGTCCTTCGGCGGCAAGGGGTACCGCGCGACGACCCCCGCCGAGGTCACGGCGGCCCTGACCGAGGCCATCGCCGCCGGCGTCCCGGCCTTGATCGACTGCGTGATCGACCCGTCTGCCGGCACGGAGAGCGGCCACATCGCCCACCTGAACCCGAAGGGCATCGGCATCAAGAAGTAGTCACCCTCCGTGTCCGGGAGTGCACCGATACGCAGGTGAAAGCCACTCCGAAACCTTGGTATTGTTGAGGTGTCGCCGCGGGGAACGTCCCGCGCCAAGCGATGCTCACCTTGTCCGGGTGGCGGAATGGCAGACGCGCTAGCTTGAGGTGCTAGTGCCCTTTATCGGGCGTGGGGGTTCAAGTCCCCCCTCGGACACTTCACGGAGTGCCGGTCGAGATCTTTCTCGACCGGCACTTTTCGTTGTTCGCCCCCGTTTGCGCCGGTCAGGGCGGGGCAGACGCGATCTTGGGCCATAGCTATGGCTTTCAACCTTTCATAGGTCAAAAGAATAGAGGTCGTGTGTCCCCGAGACTGGTGGCCGAACACCTGTTCAAGGTGTTCGGCGGGAAGCAACAGGAGGCTGTGGAGAAGCTCCGCGGCGGAGCGGACCGTGAGGAGCTGCGCGCCGAGGGAACCACCGCCGCTGTGATCGACGCGTCGTTCACGGTGGAGTCCGGCCAGATCTTCGTCGTCATGGGTCTGTCTGGTTCGGGGAAGTCCACTCTGTTGCGCATGCTGAACGGACTCCTGGAGCCGACCGCGGGGCGCGTCCGTTTCGACGGGCAGGATCTGACGGAGCTGGCTCCCAAGGAGCTGCGTGCGGTGCGTTCGCACAAGATCAGCATGGTGTTCCAGCACTTCGCGTTGTTCCCGCACCGTTCGGTGATGGAGAACGCCGCGTACGGGCTCGAGGTGCAGGGTGTGGCCCGTGCCGAGCGTGAGAAGCGGGCGGTCGAGGCGCTGGAGCTGGCGGGGCTGAAGGGCTGGGAGAAGTCCTTCCCCGACGAGCTGTCCGGCGGTATGCAGCAGCGTGTGGGCCTGGCCCGGGCGCTGGCCACGGACGCGGATCTGCTGCTGATGGACGAGTCCTTCAGCGCGCTGGACCCGTTGATCCGCCGCGACATGCAGGATCAGCTGCTTGAGCTGCAGAAGACGCTGAAGAAGACGATCGTCTTCATTACGCACGACCTCAATGAGGCGATGCGGTTGGGCGACAACATCGCGGTGATGCGCGACGGTCGGATCGTGCAGATCGGTTCGGCCGAGGACATCCTGGTCACGCCGGCCAACGACTATGTGGCCTCCTTCACGCAGGACGTGGACCGTTCCCGGGTGCTGAGTGCTCGGGCGATCATGGCGGAGCCGGAGGCGGGTTACACGCTCGCCAAGGCTCCGGCGAAGGTGCATCAGGATGCGCCGATCATCGATCTGTTCACGCCGTGCTCGACGAGTGAGATACCCGTGGCCGTGGTGGACGACGAGGGCGAGCTGCAGGGCGTCGTGCCCCGCGAGCGCCTCCTCGCCGTGCTCGGCGAGCAGCAGGAGAAGGTGACCGCCGATGCCTAGGATCCCCTTCGGCGGCTGGGTCAACGACGCGGTCCAGTGGATGCTCACGCACATGGCGTGGCTGTTCGACTTCTTCCAGTCGATCTTCAACGGCGTCTACGACGCGCTGAGCGACGTGCTCCAGGCCCCTGAGCCCCTCCTCATGGCGGGCATCTTCGCCGTGATCGCGTTCTGGCTGCGCGGCACGCTCGGCGGTGTATTGACGTTCGTCGGGTTCTGGTTCATCCAGAACCTGGAGCTGTGGGACGACGCGATGCTGACGCTGTCGCTCGTCCTCGTGTCGACGCTGATCGCGTTGATCATCGGTGTGCCGCTGGGTATCTGGGCGGCGCGTTCGAACCGGATCAGCAATCTGTTCCGTCCGGTCCTGGACCTGATGCAGACGCTGCCGGCGATGGTCTACCTGATCCCGGCGATCCTGTTCTTCGGTTCGGGTGCGCCCGCGGGCATCGTGGCGACGTTGATCTTCGCGGTGCCGCCGGGTGTGCGCATGACCGAGCTGGGCATCCGGCAGGTCGACAAGGAGCTGGTGGAGGCGGCCGACGCGTTCGGTACCAAGCCCAGCAACACGTTGTGGCGGGTGCAGCTGCCGCTGGCGCTGCCGACGATCATGGCGGGTGTCAACCAGGTCATCATGCTGGGTCTGTCGATGGCCGCGATCGCGGGCATGGTCGGTACCGGTGGTCTGGGCGGCGCGGTCAACGAGGCCATCGGCCAGCTGAATGTCGGTCTGGGTGCCGAGGCCGGTATCTCGATCGTGATCCTGGCGGTCTACCTGGACCGTATGACGAGCTCGCTGGGTCAGCAGGTGTCCCCGCTGGGGCGTCGTGCGCTGGCGAAGCTGCGGGCCACGCACGGCCTGAAGATCTGGTCGTACCGTCCCCGTCCGGCGGTGGCCGTGATCGGTGTCGTCGTCCTCGCGCTCGTCGCGGGCGGCATGGGCATGTTCGGCCAGGACAAGACGTCGACGTCGCAGGCCGGCGCGTCCACGAACGTCGGCCAGGGCAAGAAGGTCACCCTCGGCTACGTCCCGTGGGACGACGCGGTCGCGTCCGGGTTCCTCTGGAAGGAGATCCTCGAACGACGCGGCTTCAAGGTGGAGATGAAGCAGCTCGACGCGGGCCCGCTGTACACCTCGCTCGCGGAGGGCTCGGTCGACTTCCAGACGGACTCCTGGCTCCCGGTGACGCACGCCGACTACTGGAAGAAGTACGGCAAGAAGCTGGAGGACCTGGGTTCCTGGTACGGCCCGACGTCGCTTGAGCTGGCGGTGCCTTCGTACATGAAGGACATCAAGTCCATGAAGGACTTGAAGGGCCAAGCAGCGAAGTTCGACGGCAAGATCACCGGCATCGAGGCGAGCGCCGGCGAGATGCAGCTCCTCAAGAGCAAGGTGCTCAAGGAGTACGGCCTCGACAAGGAGTACAAGGTCGTCGACAGCTCGACGCCGGCGATGCTGGCGCAGCTGAAGCGCGCGTATGCCGCCAAGAAGCCCATCGTCACGACCCTCTGGTCGCCGCACTGGGCGTACAACGACTACAAGCTGACCAAGCTCAAGGACCCGAAGGGTGCCTGGGGCAAGGGCGACGGCATCCACTCCATCGGCCGCGAGGGCTTCAGCGGGGACTTCCCCGAGATCGCCGCGTGGCTCAAGGACTTCAAGCTGAACGAGAAGCAGCTGACGAGCCTCGAGGCCGAGATCAACAAGACGGGCAAGGGCAAGCAGCAGAGTGCCGTACGCACCTGGCTGAAGCAGCAGTCCCCGGGCCTCGTCGACGAACTCGCCCCCGTCGAGAAGCAGTCGACCCCCGCGGAGGCCAAGCGCCCGGTCAACGTCGCCTGGTTCCCGTGGGACGAGGACATCGCGGTCACGTTCCTCTGGAAGCACGTCCTGGAGAAGCGCGGCTACAAGCTCAACCTGAAGCAGATGGACGTCGGCCCGGTCTACACCGGGCTGTCCACGGGCGACCTGGACGTGAACTTCGACGCCTGGCTGCCGTACACGCAGAAGAGCTACTGGGACAAGTACAAGAACAAGGTCAGAACCCTCGGCTCCTGGTACGGCCCGACGTCCCTCGAGATCGCCGTCCCGTCCTACGTGAAGGGCATCAAGTCGCTCGACGACCTCAAGGGCAGAGCCGACGAGTTCGACGGCCGCATCGTCGGCATCGAGGGCGGCACCGGCACGATGGACATCCTCCGCGACGACGTCGTGCCCGGGTACGGCCTCGACAAGGAGTACAAGGTCGTCAACGGCTCCACGCCCGCGATGCTGGCCGAACTGAAGCGCGCGTACACCAAGAAGAAGCCGATCGCGGTGCTCCTGTGGACCCCGCACTGGGCCTACAGCAAGTACGACCTGACCAAGCTGAAGGATCCCAAGGGCCTCTTCGGCAAGGGCGACACGATCCGCACGGTCACCAGCGAGGCGTTCACCGAGCAGTACCCGCGGCTCACGAAGTGGTTCAAGCGGTTCCGGATGACCGAGGACGAACTCGGCACCCTGGAGATCGAGATCAACAAGCACGGCCAGGGCCACCAGGAGGAGGCCGTCGCAGCGTGGGTGAAGCGGCACCCGGAGGTGGAGCGCAGGATGACGGCGCCGTAGCCCGAGGGCACGGCATAGCCGCTGGTGAAAGCCACTCCAAACCCTTGATAAGGTTCTGTCCGTCGCCACGGGGCCCCGCCCCCGCGGACGGCGCACACCTTGTCCGGGTGGCGGAATGGCAGACGCGCTAGCTTGAGGTGCTAGTGCCCTTTATCGGGCGTGGGGGTTCAAGTCCCCCCTCGGACACGTCACGAAGTGCCGGTCGAGATCCTTCTCGACCGGCACTTCGCTGTTCCGGGCCGGTCGGCCCGGCGCCGAAGCCCACCCCATCGGAAGGACCCACCGTGCCGAGCACCCCCAGCACACGCCCCGCCACCGGCGCCCTCATCGGTTCCGCGATCGGGGACGCGCTGGGGCAGCCCACCGAGTTTCTCTCGTCCGTCACGCGGATCGAGGCCGAGTTCGGGGAGTGGCGGGGGATGCGGTTGCCCGTGCGGTACGACGGGGTCGCGGTCGTCACGGATGACACCGAGATGACGTTGGCGGTGGCGCGGGCGTTGCGGCAGGTGCAGGAGGCCGGTGGGCTGGGGCGGTCCGAGGTGGTGACGGGGGCGCTCGTCGAGAGGTTCGGGGTCTGGCTCGACCATCCGGGGATCGCTCCGGGCAACACCTGTATGCAGGCGTGCCGGGCCCTGCGCAAGGGCACCCCGTGGGCGCAGGCGACGCTCCCGAACTCCAAGGGGTGCGGCGCGAACATGCGGGTCGCGCCCGTCGCGCTGGTGCCCGGCTTGGCGCCCCACCAGCGCGCCCTCATCGCCCAGCTCCAGAGTGCCTTGACGCACGGTCACCCCACCGCCCTCGCCGCCAGTGACCTGACCGCGTACGCGATCCGGCTCCTCGCCCACGGCACCGCGCCCGCGCTCCTGCCCGAGCTGCTGATCAGCTACGCCCGCGCCTCCGTGCTCTCGCCGCCGCCCGGCTGGGGGCAGTGGCTCGGGGAGCTCGCGCCGCAGGGGCCCGGGTATCTCGACGGCGGCTGGCAGGAGTGCATCGCCGTCCTCGAGCGTCTGGCCGCGGCCGCAGCGCCCGGCGGTGTCGATCCGGAGGCCGACCCGTGCCTGGCCACGGGGGAGGGGTGGATCGCCGAAGAGGCCCTGGCCACCGGCCTGCTGTGCTTCCTGCTCTTCCCCGACGACCCGGTCACGGCCGTCCGCCGCGCCGCGTGCACGTCCGGCGACTCCGACTCGATCGCCGCCCTCGCCGGCGCCTTCGCGGGCGCCCACCATGGCATCGCCGGCTGGCACCCGGAGTGGATCGCCCAGGTGGAACACAGCGCGGAACTGCTCACGCTGGGCGGGGCGTGGGACGAGGTGGCCTGAGGCCGGGCCCTACGCCCCCGCGTCCAGATCCACGTCCACCGTCAGGGACTCCGCCTCGTCCCAGAATTCCGGGTCGGCCTTACGGAGGCGGATCGCGGCCTGTTTCATGTGGCGGCGGGCCGCCGTGCGGGCGGCCTTGGGGTCGGCGGATTCGATGGCGGTCAGGATCGCCTGGTGTTCCTGGCGGACCGCCTCGAAGAAGTCGTCGCGGCGGGCCTCGTTGGCGCGGGTGACGCGGATGCCGCCGCGGGAGACCTCGCCGAGGTAGTGGACGGTGGAGACGAGGACCGGGTTGCCCGTGGACTCGGCGATCGAGCGGTGGAAGGCGAGGTCCTCGTCGGTGCCGTCGCCGCCCGCAGCGACGGCCGTGTCGATCGCGGCGAGCGCGGCCCGCATCCGTACGATGTCCGCCGGCTTGGCGCGGTCGGCCGCCAGGTGCGCCGCCTCGGCCTCCATCGCGCGGCGCACCTCGACGATCTGGAGGACCTTCGCCAGCGTGCCGGGCGACTCGGCGTCGCCCTCCAGGTCCAGGGGACGGGTGCGGCGGGGCAGCACGAAGACGCCGCGGCCCTGGCGGGGCTCCACCAGCCCGGCGTTGCGCAGCCGTGAGACCGCCTCGCGGATCACCGTGCGGCTGACGCCGAGCTGCTTGACGAGTTCGACCTCGGTCGGCAGCTTGTCGCCCGCCGTGAGGCGCCCCGACTCGATCTCCTCGGTGAGCATCGCGGCGACCCGATCGGCGAGCCGCACGGGCCCGTCCACCTTGTTGAACATGGTGTCAGTCTATCGAGGGGGCAGCGGGGACCTCGGCGGTCACCGCGTCCGGGTGATCGGCGACGTACTGGCGGATCACCGAGGCGAAGTCCGGGTCGGCGGAGAGTCCGAGCGCCGCCGCGCGGGTGTTGTCGAAGGCCGCGGGCCACGAGCCGACGATCGCCTCCACGGACGCGTCAGGGGCCACCGTCACGAGGTCGGCCACCGCGTCCCCTGCCAGCGCCCGCAGCGTCGACAGCATCTCGGCGACCGTGACCGTGAGGGCGGGAAGGTTCACCGGGATGTTGCCGCTCAACCGGCCCTCGCCCGTGCCGCGTTCGGCCTGGGCGACGCGCAGGATGCCCTCGACCGTGCGGCGCGGGGACGCCAGCGCCACCCGCGTGTCCGGGCTCACCGGGCAGGTCGAGGGCAGACCCGCGAGCGGCTCGCGGACCACGCCGGAGAGGAAGCCGGACGCCGCCGCGTTCGGCTTGCCGGGGCGGACCGAGACCGTCATCAGGCGGGTCACGCGGCCGTCGACATACCCGCGCCGCGTGTACTCCGCCACCAGCTGCTCGCAGATGCGCTTCTGCACGCCGTAGCTGGACTGCGGCGTGGGCAGCGTCGCCTCGTCGACCACGGGCGGCAGCGGCAGCGCCGCGTCCGAGCCGTACACGGCGACGCTGCTCGCCAGGAGCAGACGCACGGAGGGGCCACCCGCCTCCGCCTGGGAGCGTGCCGCCTCCAGGAGGGCGCGGGTGGTGTCCAGGTTCGCGGTCATGCCGAGGTCGAAGTCCGCCTCGCACTCCGCCGACACCGCCGCCGCGAGGTGGATCACCACGTCGACCGGCCGCGCGAAAAGGTCGCCGAGGCGTTCCGTGAGGTCGCCCTGGACGACGTCGACCAGCGGATCCTCCGCCAGCGGCGACGCCTCGGGCACGAACCGGTCGGCGAGCACGAGCCGGTCGACGGGCCGACCGTCGAACGTGCGCCGCTCCAGCAGCTCCTCCGCGACCTGGCGGCCCAGGAAGCCGAAGCCACCCGTGATGACGATCCTCATGCGTGCAGTTCTCCTTGCAGGTTCTTCAGCCAGCCGAGACCCTCGCTCGTGCCGGCCTTGGGGTGGTACTCGCAGCCGACCCAGCCGTCGAAGCCCAACTCGTCCACCACGGACATCAGATGACGGAGGTTCAGCTCGCCCGCGTCGGGCTCGTGACGGTCGGGGACACCCGCGATCTGGAGGTGCCCCACGCGACCCGTCGGCAGGTCACGGCGGAGCGTGGCGGTCAGGTCGCCCTCGACGATCTGGCAGTGGTACAGGTCGAGCTGGACCTTCAGATTCCCCGCGCCCACCTCTCGTGCGATCGCGTGCGCGTCCGCCTGGTGGTTGAGGAAGTAGCCCGGCATGTCACGGGTGTTGATCGGCTCGATGAGGATGTCGACACCGGCGGACTCCGCCTGCCGCGCCGCGTACGACACGTTCGACAGGTACGTGTCCCTGCACGCCGCGCGCGAGACACCTTCGGGCACCAGGCCCGCCATCATGTGCACCCGCGGGCTGCCCAGCGCCGCCGCGTACTCGAGCGCCCGGTCGACGCCCTCGCGGACCTCCGACTCGCGGCCGGGCAGCGCCGCGATGCCGCGCTCGCCGCCGTCCCAGTCGCCGGGCGGGGCGTTGAACAGGACCTGGCGCAGGCCGTGTTCGTCGAGGCGGGCGCGGAGCTCCCCGGCCCCGTACGCGTACGGGAAGAGGTACTCGACGGCCTCGAAGCCGTCCGCCGAGGCCGCGGCGAAGCGGTCCAGGAAGTCGTGCTCGGGATACAGCATGGAAAGGTTCGCCGCGAACCTCGGCATGGTGACTCCAATCGAAAGTGGTCGGGACAGGTGGTGCGTCAGCGGTTCACGACGTCTTTCTTCGTCGTCAGGACCGCCGCCGCGCCGATGACGAGCGCCAGCGCCAGAACGTACATGGGAATCGCCGTCGAGCCGGTGGCGTCCTTCAGCGCGCCGATCATGTACGGGCTGACGAAACCGGCGAGGTTGCCGACCGAGTTGATGGCGGCGAGTCCTGCCGCAGCCGCGGTGCCACCGAGGAACGCGGTGGGCAGCGACCAGAACAGCGGGGCGCAGGTCAGCACGCCCGCCGCCGCGATGGACAGGGCGACGAGGGCGAGCGCGGTCGAGCCGGTGAAGCTCGCCGCCATCGAGAAGCCGACGGCGCCCATCAGGGACGGGATCACGAGGTGCCAGCGGCGCTCGCGGCGCTTGTCGGCGGAGAACCCGAAGAGGTTCATGGCGACGAGCGCGGCGAGGTACGGCACGGCGCTCAGGGCGCCGATCGCGAGGCCGCCCTTCACGCCGGTCGACTCGACGAAGGTCGGCATCCAGAACGTCAGCGCGTACTGGCCCATCACGAAGCAGAAGTAGATGAGGCACATCAGCCACACCTTGCCGTTGCGGAACGCGTCGAGGGCGCGGCCGTGCACGGTCCGGTGCGCGGAGTCCGCCTCCAGGGCCCGCTCCACGACGGTCTTCTCCTCGTCGGTCAGCCACTTGGCGTCGCGCACGCCGTTGTCGAGCCAGAACAGGCAGATGACACCGATCGCGACGGCGGGGATCGCCTCGACGACGAACAGCCACTGCCAGCCGTTCCAGCCCGCGGTGTTGTCGAAGACGTCCATGATCCAGCCGGACAGCGGGTTGCCGAAGATGCCGGCGACGGGGATCGCCGACATGAACATCGCGATGACACGGGCGCGGCGCTGGGAGGGGAACCAGTACGTGCAGTAGAGGATCACGCCCGGGTAGAACCCGGCCTCCGCGGCGCCGAGCAGGAAGCGGAGCGCGTAGAACGTGGCCTCGTTGGTGACGAAGGCGAACGCGGCGGACACCAGACCCCAGCTGATCATGATGCGGGCGATCCAGGTGCGGGCGCCCACCTTCTGCATCAGGAGGTTGGAGGGGACCTCGAAGAAGAAGTAGCCGATGAAGAACAGGCCGGCGCCGAGGCCGTACGCCGCCTCGCTGAAGCCGAGGTCGGAGGACATCTGGAGCTTGGCGAAGCCGACGTTCACGCGGTCCAGGTACGAGACCACGTAGCAGAGGATCAGGAAGGGGACGATGCGGCGGATCACCTTGCGGAACACCGCGTTCTCACGCGCGAGTTCGGGAGTGTCGGCCGTGGGGACGGTCGTGGACATGAGGGGCACTTCCTTGTGCGGCTCAGTGGCTCGGTGGTGCCGGAGCGGAGGGGACGGGGGAGGGTGTCACCACGCCGCGCCGAACGTGTCTCTCAGTTCGGCGATGGCGTCTTCGGGCAGGGGGGTGGGTTTGCGGTCGGTCGCCAGCCACAGCCGGGCCGTCTCCTCGAGTTCTTCGAGGACGGCGAGCGCCGAGGCGGCGTCCGGGCCCCAGACGACGGGGCCGAGGCGGTCGAGCAGAACCGCCCTGATCGGAGTCCCTTGAGCGGTACGGGAGTTGATCCGATCGGTCACCAGATCGGCGACACGCGGGTCGCCGGGCCGGTGGTACGGGATGTGCGGGACGTGCCCCACCTTCATCACGTAGTACGGCGTGATGGGAGGCAGCACGTCGTCCTGGTGCCACACACCCGCGAGGGTGAGCGCCACGAGGTGGGTGGAGTGGGTGTGGATGACGAAGCGGGCCGTGGGGTCGGCCGCGTAGATCCGGCGGTGCAGGGTGAGGGTCTTGCTGGCGCGGTCGCCCGCCACCTGCTCGCCGTCGGCGTCGACGAGGGCGAGGCGGTCGGCGGAGAGGAAGCCGAGGGCCGCGTCGGTCGGGGTGATGAGGTGACCGAGGCCGTCGTCGAGCCGGGCGCTGATGTTTCCGGCGCTGGCGTGCACGTAGCCGCGGTCGAAGAGGCTGGTGCCGACGCGCACGATCTCCGAACGGGCCGACTGCGCCGCCGCGCTGATGTCGAGGGTCATCGGGCGTCCTCCTTTGCGGAGCCGACCTCGTCGAGCTTGTCCAGCTTGTCGAAGGATGCGGTGAAGAAGTCAGGGCCGCCGAAGTTCCCCGACTTGAGGGTGATGTGCAGGGTGTCTCCGCCGGGCAGCGGCGCCGCGCACCACGGCACACCGGGGTCGATCTGCGGGCCGATGCGCAGACCGGTCAGGCCGAGCGCCTGCACGACGGCGCCCGATGTCTCGCCGCCCGCGACGACGAGCCGTCGCACACCACGCGCGACGAGCCCCTGGGCGACACGCGCGAGGGTGCGCTCCACCAGCTCGCCGGCCTCCGCGGCGCCGAGCTTCCCCTGCACGTCGCGGACGGCGTCCGGGGACTCGGTCGAGTAGACGAGGACCGGTCCCTCGGACGAGAGGTGGGCCTCGGCGAAGGCGAGTGCCTCGGCGGCCACGTCCTCGCCTGCCGCGATCCGCATCGGGTCGACGCTGAAGGCGGGCCGCCCGGCGTCGAGGAAGGCACGCACCTGGCCGTTCGTGGCGGTGGACACCGACCCGGCGACGACCGCGGAGAGCCCGGAGGCGGCGGGGAGTTCGGCGGCCTCGGGAGACGGCTCGATGCCCCAGTTCGCGGGAAGCCCGATGGCGAGGCCCGAACCGGCGGTGACCAGCGGGAGGCCCGCGACCGCCGCGCCGAGGCGCTCGAGGTCGTCGTTGGAGACGGCGTCGACGATCGCGGCGCCGACCCCTTCCGCGCGCAGCTCGTCGATCCGCGCCCGGATGGCCTCGGGGCCCGCGGCGACGGCCTTGTGGTCGATGAGGCCGACCGGCCGCGCGGTCTGCGCGCCGAGCACCGACACCAGGTTCGAGTCGGTCATCGGGGTCAGCGGGTGGTGCCGCATGCCGCTCTCGCCGAGCAGTACGTCACCGACGAAGAGGTGTCCCTTGAACACCGTGCGCCCGTTGTCGGGGAACGCGGGCGTGGCGACCGTGAAGTCGGTGCCGAGCGCGTCCATCAGGGCCTCGGTGACCGGGCCGATGTTGCCCTCGGGCGTCGAGTCGAAGGTCGAGCAGTACTTGAAGTAGATCTGCTCGGCGCCCGCCGCGCGCAGCCACTCCAGGGCGCGCAGCGAGGCGTCGACGGCCTCGTGCGCGGGCACGGTCCGCGACTTGAGCGCGACGACGACGGCGTCGGCGTCCGACGGTGTCTCGGTGTCGGGTGACGGTACGTCGATGAGCTGGACGACGCGCATGCCCGCGCGCACCAGGTTGTTGGCGAGGTCGGTGGCGCCGGTGAAGTCGTCGGCGATGCAGCCGAGGCGGATGGGCATGTCAGGCCTCCTGGTCCTGGGCGTGGCCCGGGGTGTCGCCCTGGGCGTGGGGCAGCTCGATGCCCGGGAAGATCTTGATGACCGCGCTGTCGTCCTCGCCGCCGAGCCCGGAGGCGGAAGCCTGGAGGAACATCTGGTGGGCGGTGGCGGACAGCGGCAGCGGGAACTTCTCGGGCCGCGCCGAGTCCAGGACGAGACCGAGGTCCTTGACGAAGATGTCGACGGCGGACAGTGGTGTGTAGTCCCCGGCCAGGACGTGTGCCATGCGGTTCTCGAACATCCACGAGTTGCCCGCGCTGTGCGTGATGACCTCGTACAGGGACTCGGCGGGGACGCCCGCCTTGATGCCGAGGGCCATGGCCTCCGCGGCGGCGGCGATGTGCACGCCCGCGAGCAGCTGGTTCACGATCTTGACCTTGGAGCCGAGCCCGGCGGTGTCACCGAGCCGGTAGACCGTGGCGCTCATGGCGTCGAGGACCGGTTCGGCGAGGGCGTACGCGGCGGGGGAGCCCGAAGTCATCATCGTCAGCTCGCCGGTGGCGGCGCGGGCGGCGCCGCCGGAGATCGGGGCGTCGAGGAAGAGGACGCCGGACTCCGCGAGCCTGCCCTCGAGCCCGGCGGAGAAGGCCGGGTCGACCGTGGAGCACATGACGTAGACGGATCCGGGGCGCAGCCGCCCGGCCGCGCCGCCCTCGCCGAAGAGGACCGACTCGACCTGCGCGGAGTTGACCACGACGCCGACGAGGACGTCGACGTCGGCCGCCAGGTCACCGGCCGACGCGTACGCGGTGCCGCCCTCGCGGGCGAAGTCGGCGGCCACGTCGGCGCGCAGGTCGTGCACCGCGACATGGAACCCGGCGGCGCGCAGGCTGCGCGCCATGCCGAGCCCCATGGCGCCGAGCCCGACGACACCCACACGCGTCGTCGGGCTCGGGGCCGGGTGTTGCTGGTCGTGCATGGGTGTCTGTCCCTGTCTCTAGCCGGGCGGAGGCCGCGGGGGCCGTCGAACGCAGGTCATATGATGACCTGCGCGCTCAGGCTGAGTACAGGGTGATGCCGGTCACAGCGGAGCGGCGGGGATCGCGGCCGGGATCAGGCGCCGGGCGTGAGGCTCAGCGCGTCCAGGACGCCGTAGATCCCGAGGCAGACGATGGCGGCGCTGTCGATCGGCGAGGGCGGCGGGGCGGCGCGGGGTGGTGCGGAAGGGGTGCCGGGGGCCGGTGCGGAGCGGCCGTCACGCCGCGGCCGCCACGGTCACAAGCGCTGCGCGGAGCCTTGCCACCCGCTCCGGCGGCGCTCTATTCTCCCGCGTCAGAAAGCGCTTTCCACGTTCTCTCGCCGGTCACCCCACCGGTTGCACCGGCATGCCCAGAGCACCCCCGTCAGTGCCACGCACCGCACCGGAAGGAACCACGACCATGAAGTTAGGCAGACCCGTCGCGCTCCGGCTCACCGCCGGGATCGGCGCGCTCGCCCTCGCGGGCGCCGCCGCCATGACGCTGTCGACGTCCGAGGCGTCGGCCGCCGTCACCGGCACCGCCACCGGCTACGCCACCCAGAACGGCGGCACCACCGGAGGCGCGGGCGGAGCGACCGTACGGGCCACCACGGGAACCCAGATCCACCAGGCCCTGTGCGACCGGGCCAGCGACAGCACCCCGATCACCATCGAGGTCGAGGGCACCATCAACCACGCCAACACCAGCAAGGTGTCCGGCGACAGCTGCAACACGGCCGACGGTGTCATCGAGCTCAAGCAGATCAGCAACGTCACGCTCGTCGGCGTCGGGAGCGGCGCCACCTTCGACCAACTCGGCATCCACATACGGGAGTCGAGCAACATCATCATCCAGAACGTGACGGTCCAGAACGTCAAGAAGTCCGGCTCGCCCACCTCCAACGGCGGCGACGCCATCGGCATGGAGAGCGACGTCCGCAACGTCTGGGTCGACCATGTGAACCTCCTCGCCTCCGGCGGCGAGTCGGAGGGCTACGACGGCCTCTTCGACATGAAGGACAACACCCAGTACGTCACCCTCTCGTACAGCACCTTGCGCAACTCGGGGCGCGGCGGCCTGATCGGCTCCAGCGAGACCGAGCTGTCCAACGGCTACATCACGTTCCACCACAACCTGTACGAGAACCTCGACTCCCGCACACCGCTGCTGCGCGGCGGCACGGCGCACATGTACAACAACTACTACGTGCACCTCAACGAGTCGGGCATCAACTCCCGCGCGGGGGCGAAGGCCAGGGTCGACAACAACTACTTCAAGGACTCGAAGGACGTCCTCGGCACCTTCTACACGACCGCCGCCGGATACTGGCAGGTCGCAGGCAACACCTTCGACAACGTGACATGGTCGGCGAGCGCGAGCGACTACAAGCCCGCGGGGCCGAACCCGGTGTCGAACACCTCGGTCTCCATCCCGTACGCGTACAAGCTCGACGACGCGTCGTGCGTGCCGGGGATCGTCGGGCAGACGGCGGGCGCGAACAAGGGCATGAAGGTGTCGGACGGCAGCTGCTCGACGCAGACGCCCGACCCCACGCCCACCCCGACCCCGACGCCCACGGACCCCACGCCGACGCAGCCCACCGGCACGAACCTGAGCCTGGGCGCGGGCGCCGACGGCTCCAGCAAGGCGGACGGCACCAGCTACGGCAATGTGCGCGACGGCAGCATGACCACCTACTGGTCGCCGAGCGGCACGACCGGCTCGGTCTCCGTCAAATGGGGCACGGCCACCACGATCTCCAAGGTCAGCATCCGGGAGACGGCGGCCGGCGCCGGCCGGATCACGACCTGGCGGATCCTCAACGGTGACACCGGGGCCGTGCTGGCCTCCGGGAGCGGGGCCGGTGTCATCACCGTGCCCAAGACGTCCCTGAAGAAGGTCACGTTCGAGATCACCGGGGCGGGCGCGACGCCCCAGGTGGCCGAGTTCGAGACGTACGCCCAGTAGGGCACGATGTCCCGCCCGCCGGTTTTCCGACCGGTGGGCGGGTTACCCGTGGCACATGAAGTGGCAACAGGTGCAGCACAGCCCGACCTCGGTCTACGTCCTCGTCCTCGAGGAGGGCGAGGAGGCACTGGCCGCGATCACCGACTTCGCGCGCGACCGTGACCTCGGCGCCTCGCAGGTGACGGCCGTGGGCGCGTTCTCGCAGGCCGTCGTGGGGTGGTTCGACCGGGACGCCAAGGACTACCGGCCCACCACGGTGGGCCAGCAGTGCGAGGTGCTGTCGCTGCTCGGAGACATCGCCGTGGGCGAGGACGGGCCGACCGCGCATCTGCACACCGTGGTGGGACTCGCGGACGGCACGACGCGCGGCGGACACCTCCTGGAGGGCCATGTCTGGCCGACCCTCGAGGTGATCGTCAGGGACAGCCCGGCGGAGCTCGCGAAGGTGTACCGGCCGGAACTCGGACTGGCGCTGATCAGCCCGTCCTAGCCCCGGCCGGCGCTCGGGTCAGCCGTGGTACTTGATGTACCCGTCGCCGTCCCGGTCGTTGGACCGCTTGGTGTACGCGTGGACGTCCGAGCGGGAGCCGGACGGCTTGTACAGGTAGATGGTGTCCTTGTCGTTGTTCCACATGAAGTTGCAGTTGTCGCGGTAGACGACGTTCTTCGCGTCGGAGTCCGTGCCGTTGCCGCC
The DNA here is from genome assembly GCF_052245995.1 of Streptomyces sp. SDT5-1. Lineage (NCBI taxonomy): Bacteria > Bacillati > Actinomycetota > Actinomycetes > Kitasatosporales > Streptomycetaceae > Streptomyces > Streptomyces sp. SDT5-1. The sequence goes on from NZ_CM125963.1 coordinate 6,808,580, forward strand.
CCGCAGCTTGACGTAGTCGCCGGGCTGGAGGGAGTGGCTGGCGGTGAACTTGAAGCGGTTGCCCGCGGCGTCCTTCACGACGTACCCCTTGAGGTTGACCGTCGCGGTCCGCGAGTAGTTCTTGATGGTCAGGTACTCGTCCTTGGTGTTGCCGCCCGAGCAGCGGTTGGAGTCCCGGCCCGGGGCGTCGTACTGAACGCCCCGGACCTTCAGGGCCGATGAGTACTCGGCGGCCTGTGCGGGAGACACGGTCGCGGCGAGCGCGGCGACGGCGGCGGCTGCGGGCAGGGCGTAGCGGTAACGCATGAGGTTCCCCCCTCGAACTGTTCCAGTGGAGCCCTGCGAGCATATGACATGTGAATGGGTGATGACGCAGACGTGAAGAAAATGTGTGCGGGCGTCAGCGTGTGCTGATATCGGCCCCCGGCCCCAGCGGGATGTCGAAGCCGTAGAAGATGCCGAGCACCGCGAGCCACGCGACGAGGAACGGCGCCACGAACACCGACAACCGCGAGAGCAGCGAGCCGAGTTGGGCCTCCGGTTCGTATCGCTTGAGGACCGTCAGGAGCAGGAACACGTACGGGTTCAGGGGCGTGATCATCTGGGTCGCCGAGTCGCCGAGTCGCCGATGCGGAACGCGGCCTGGGTGACCGCTGGTTCCATGTGAAGGAGCATGAACGCCGGGACGAAGACCGGCGCCACCAGTGACCACAGCGCCGAGCCCGACGTGATGAACAGGTTCAGGACGCACACCAGGAGCACGAAGGCCACCAGGCCCAAGTAGCCGGTCAGGCCCACCGATTCGAGGAGCGCCGCGCCCTTCACCGCGAGCAGCGTCCCCAGGTTCGTCCAGTCGAAGACGCCGATGACCTGCGCGATGACCAGGATCAGCACGATGTACGCGGACATGCCCGTGATGGCGTCGGCCATCATCCGCGGCACGTCCTCGAACCGCGTGACCGCCTTGACCGTGCGCCCGTACACCGCCCCGGCCAGCAGGAACGCCACGAACAGCAGCGGCACGATGCCGTCGAGCACGGGCGAGGGGACCAGCGCCCCGCCCTCGCCGCGCAGCGGGGAGTCGGGCAGCAGCCAGCAGGTGATGACCACGGCGGCGTACGCGAGGACCACGAGGCCCGCCCGGCGCATGCCGCGCCGCTGGAGCTCGGTGACCTCGGTGGTGACCTCGCCCGCCGTCTGCTCCTCGTCGGCCGTGCTCGGCCACGGCAGGCGTGGTTCGAGGACGCGGGCGATGAGGAAGCCGCCGATGAGGGCGAGGACGACGCTCGCGGACGCCGTGTAGAAGTAGTTGATCAGGATGTGCGTCGGGGCGTCCGCGCCCTGCGGCAGGACCTGCGCCGCCTGGTGGGTGATGCCCGTGTAGAGCGCGTCGAGGGCGCCGATCGAGAAGCCCGCCGCGTAGCCCGCGCACACGCAGGCGAAGCCGCCGATCAGGCCCGCGACCGGGTTGCGGCCCGCGTTCTTGAACACCAGCGCGGCCAGCGGCGGGATCACCAGGATCGCCACGTCGCTCATCAGGTGCGCCTGTGCCGCCACGAACGCGACCAGGTAGGGGAGCAGCCACTTCGGGGCGCGCGAGATGGAGGCACGCACCATCGTCTCAAGGAGGCCCGTGCGCTCGGCGACACCCACCGCCGCCATCATCAGCAGCACCGTGCCGAGCGAGGGGAAGCCCGTGAAGTTCGGGATGAAGTTCTCCAGGAGCCACACCACGCCGTCCCCGGTGAACACCCCCTGCACGGCGCCGGTCTTGTCCTCGCCCGGGATCCGCACCGTCGCGCCGGTCGCCGCGAGCACGGTGGACGCGGCGCCGACCAGGGCGAACAGGCCGAGGAAGAGGAGGACCGGGTGGGGGAGCCTGTTGCCCACCCGCTCGATCCCGGACATGGCCTTGTCGATGAACCCCGCTCTGGTGTGCTCCCGCTCGGGGGCCGGTGTCTGTGTCGTCATGTCCCGAGTCCGTTCTTGCGGAGTGTGCCGCCCTGCGCGACGAGGACGACGTTCGTCGGGTCCGCGAGGAGTGCGATGTCGGCCAGCGGATCGCCCTCGCACACCACGAGGTCGGCGCGCTTGCCCGCCTCCAGGGTGCCGATCTCGGCGTCGAGGCCCAGGAGTTCGGCGGCGCTGCGGGTGCCCGTGGTGATGGCCTGCATCGGGGTCATGCCGAGGGCCACGAGGTGGGTCAGCTCGCGCAGGTTGCGGCCGTGCGGCACCATCGCCGCGTCCGTGCCCATGGCGATCCTCACGCCCTCGGCGATGGCCGCGGAGATGTTCTCCTTGGTGATCGACGACCAGCGGACCTTCTTCTCGTAGTGGTACGGCTCCATGGTGGCCTTGTCGATGCCGTCGAAGACCGTGGAGAGCGTCGGGACGACGAACGTGCCCTTCTCGCCCGCGAGTTCACGCGCCTGCGCGCTCATGCCGTAGCCGTGCTCGACGCTGGTGACACCGCCGCGGATCGCGTTGAGGATGCCGGCCGTGCCCTGCGCGTGCGCGGCGACCGGGCGGCCGCCGTGCCGGGCCAGCTCCTCGACGACCGTACGGATCTCCTCCTCGGTCAGGCCCTCGTCGTCGGGGTGGTCGTACGGCGACGACATGCCGCCGGTGGCGCACACCTTGATGACATCGGCGCCCGCCCGCAGCAGCCTGCGCACCGCGAGCCGCACCTCGTCGGGGGTGTCGGCGATCTCGCCCATCCCGGCGCTCGGGTCGAAGCCGCACTCGGTGGCGAAGTCGGCGTGCCCGCCCGTGTGGCTCAGGATGCGCACGGCGGTGTGGATCCGGGGGCCGGTGGTCAGGCCCCGCGCGACGGCCGTGCGGTAGCCCGCGGGGAGCCCGCCCAGGTCGCGCACGGTGGTGACACCCGCGTCGAGGGTGGCCCGCAGCCGCTCGGCCGTGCGGAAGGTCTCCACCGTGGTGTCCTGCTCGAAGCGGCGCACCATCTGCCGCGCCGACTCGACGCCGAGGTGGACATGGGTGTCGATGAAGCCGGGCAGCAGCGTGCGGCCCCCGGCGTCGACGGTGCGCACACCGGGCTCCGCGGCAGGGGCCTGCGCCGTCGGACCCGCGTACGCGATCAGGCCCTCGGCGTCGACGACGAGCGTGGCGTCCGCGACGGGCGCGGCCCCGGTGCCGTCGATGAGGCGGGCGTTGGTGAGGCGGAGCGAGGAAGACTGTTCGGAACTCATGAGCGAACACTGTCGGATTCGGCGATGACGAAGACGTAAAATCGCAGGAACCTGACCGTGCCCGCCGATCTGTGCAGGATTTCTGTCACCGTGAACACGCAGCATTCGGAACCCGCCGTGGCGGAGCGCACCAGGATCGACGAGCTCGATCTCGCCCTCGTGCACGCCCTCCAGATCAACACCCGCGCCCCCTGGACGCTCATCGGCGAGGCCCTCGGCATCGACCCCGTCACCGCCGCCCGGCGCTGGGAGCGGCTCGCGCGCAGCGGCGCCGCGTGGGTCGACGGGTACCTCGCGCTCGACCGCGACGAGGGCTCGGTGTACGCGCAGGTCGAGATCGACACCGGCGGACATCTGCCGGAGAGCGTGCTCACGTCGCTCGCGGCGGACTCCCGGATGCTCAGCCTCAAGCAGACGTCCGGCGGGCGGGACCTGCTGGCCATCGTGGGCGCCTCGTCGTTCGACGACCTCGCGCAGTACACGGGGGAGCGGATCTCGCGGCTGCCCGGGGTGCGCGGCACCCGGATCCATGTCATCACCGCGGTCCCCTTCGAGGGCGCGCAGTGGCGGCTGCGCAGCCTGACGCCCAGTCAGCGCGCGCTGCTCAGGCCGGAGTACGCGGACGTCGAGGCGCCCGTCCCGGACGAGCCGATACGTCCCGTGGACCGGCGCATCGCGCACGCGCTGGGCACCGACGGGCGGATGTCCCTCGAGGACCTGGCCCGCGCCACGGGGTCGAGCACCGCCACCGTGCGGCGCAGGCTCCGGGCGCTGAGCGCGGGCGGCCGGCTCTCGCTGCGCTGCACGCTGGCCCGCCCGCTCACCGAATTCCCGGTGTCGGCGGTCTACTTCGGGTCCGTGCCCGCCGAGAACCTGGAGCCCGCCGTGCAGGCCCTGCGCACCCTGCCGGGCCTGCGCATGTGCAGCATCACGGCGGGCACCCACAACCTGATCCTCGACATATGGCTGCGCACCCTCGCCGAGGTGCACACCACCGAGGCGCTCCTCAACCGCAGGCTCGCGGACCTCGGCCTGCGCATCACGGAGCGCGCGGTGGTGCTGCGCACGCTGAAGCACGCGGGCCGGCTCCTCGACCGGCGCGGCCACAGCGTGGGCGCGGTGCCGCTGCGCTCTACCGGAGACTGAGCTTCCGCTCCTCCGCGTCGGCGTCGAAGCCGACCGGCTCCCAGCGCTTCACGAGCAGCGCCACGAGACCGAGCACCGGGGCGCCGAGGATCACCCAGTACACACCGGTGCCGAGCCCGGTGCTCAGGATGGGGAAGAAGAACAGCGTCAGCGTCGAACCGAGCCGCAGCACCGCCTGGTTGAAGCCGATGGAGACACCGCGCATCGACGTCGGGAAGCCCAGCGAGGCGTAGCTCATGATGTGCGCGCCGGGACCGAAGCCCTGCGCGAACATGAAGGCACCCAGCATCAGGATCCCGGCCGTGACCACGGCGGTGCCCGACGGCTGCCCGATGAGCGCGAGCGCGGTGATGGCGACGAGCTGGATCGCGAAGCCCAGCGACATCATCGGCCAGGCGCCCTTCGTCGACGCCCAGCGGATGCCGAGCAGGCCACCGGTCAGGGCGAACACGAGGTTCAGGGCGAAGGACGACGCGATGGTGGTCAGCGGCCCCTGCGTCATCAGCGTCGCGATGATGATGGGCAGCCCGAACGCGACCGCGTTGTACCCGAAGGTCTCGGCGAGCCCGACCGCCACGGACTGGATGGTGCGCGTCCGGTAAGGGCCCCTGAACAGCCGCGCGTAGGCACCGATCCCGGGGCGCCGCGCAGGCTGCTCCTCGGAGGACTTCACGTCGTCGGGGACGTAGGCCTCCACGCCGTACGACTCCCGGAGGATGCGGGCCGCGCCCTCCAGGTCGCCCTGGTCGGCGGCCCAGGTGGGGGACTCGTTCATGTAGCGGCGGCGCAGCAGCAGGACGAGCAGCGCGGGCACGGCGCCGAAGCCGACGGTGAAGCGCCACAGCCAGCCCAGCTGGGCGTCGGGCAGCAGGAAGTACAGCGCCATGATGATCAGGTAGCAGCCGCTGGTCGCCGCGTACCAGGCGGGCGACCAGGCGGCCGTGCGCGAGCCCTTGCTGCCCTTGCCGCGCAGCCGGGAGAACTCGGCGAGGAACGCGATGGCGACCGGGATGTCCATGCCGACGCCGATGCCCATCACGAACCGGGCGCCGATCAGCGTCCACGCGTCCTGCGCGAGCGCGCACACCAGCGCCGTGACGACGAAGAACAGCATGTTGGCCATGAAGACCCGGTAACGCCCGATGCGGTCCACGAGCCAGCCGCCGACCAGGGCGCCGATCAGCGAGCCGACGCTGATCGACGCGGTGACCACACCGGCCATCGTGGAGCTGAGCCCGAACTGCTTCGTGATGTCCGGGAGCCCGTACGCGAGCGAGCTGAGGTCGTACGCGTCGAGGAAGATGCCGCCGAGCGCGATGACCACGATCATCTTGGCGTGCCGGCCGCGCGCCGTGCCGGAGTTGACCAGGTCGGAGACGTCGCCCGCGGACCGGATCGGCACGGCCGCGGGCGCCGCATCAGCCGGCGGGGGTGTGGGCAGGGACGAGGTGGTGCTCACGGGGGCCTTCCGGGGTACTGGTGTGCGATGTATCGCGGAATCGTAGGCCGCGACCGGAAGCACCTCGTCCGATTGTCCGCATGCTGGTCAGGGCGGTGTCCCGCCGGAGGGCGTCACCGGGTCACCACTCCGCGAACGACCCGTCCCCGTGCCGCCACACCGGGTTGTGCCAGCTCGCCGCCGAGTCGTTCGCGCGGCGGACCGCCTTCTCGTCGATGCGGACGCCGAGGCCGGGGCGGGTGGGGCGGGCGAAGTGGCCGTCGTGGAAGCGGAAGACCTCCGGGTCCGCGACGTAGTCGAGGAGTTCGGACGCGTTGTTGTAGTGGAGGCCGATCGACTGTTCCTGGATGAGGAAGTTCGGTGTGCAGAACGCGAGTTGGAGGCTCGCGGCCAGGGCGACGGGGCCGAGGGGGCAGTGCGGGGCCACCAGCGCGTCGAAGGTCTCGGCGAGGGAGGCGATGCGGCGGGACTCCGAGAGGCCGCCCGCGTGCGAGAGGTCCGGCTGGAGCACGGCGACGCCCGCCTGGAGGGCCGGCAGCACCTCGGTGCGGGAGTAGAGGCGCTCGCCGGTCGCGACAGGGAGGCTCGTGGAGTCCACCACGCGCCCGATGCGGTGCGTGTACTCCGGCAGGACCGGCTCCTCGACGAACATCGGGGCGTACGGCTCGACGGCCGCCGCCGCGCGCACCGCGCCCGCCACCGTGAACCGGCCGTGGAAGTCGAGCGCGAAGTCCCCCTCGGGGCCGAGGACCTCGCGGGCCACCGCGGCGCGGGCGGCCATGGCGTCGAGCTCGGCGACGGTCGGAAGCCGGTTCGTGCGGCCCGCGCCGTTCATCTTCACCGCCGTGAACCCCGCGGCCCGCTGCTCCGCGATCCGGTCGCGCAACTCGGCGGGCTCGTCGCCGCCCACCCAGCAGTACGCCCGCACCCGCTCGCGCACGGGCCCGCCCATGAGCTGGTGCACGGGCGCGTCGTACACCTGCCCGGCGATGTCCCACAGCGCCTGGTCGAGGCCCGCGACGGCGCTGGAGAGTACGGGCCCGCCCCGGTAGAACGAGCCCTTCGTCATCAGCTGCCAGTGGTCCTCGACGCGCAGCGGGTCCGCGCCCGCGAGGAACTGGTCGGCGAGCTCGTGGACGGCCGTGCGCACGGTGTCCGCGCGGCCCTCCACCACGGGCTCGCCCCAGCCCACGAGACCGTCGTCCGTCTCGATCCGGCACAGCAGCCAGCGGGGCGGGACGGCGAAGGTCTCGACTCGGGTGATCTTCAAGCCTGGGGCTCCTTACTCCTTGACGCTGCCCTCGGTCAGACCCGTCCGCCAGAAGCGCTGGAGGACGAGCATCGCGACGGCGAGCGGGATGACCGAGACGAAGGCGCCGCCGATGGTGTACTGCGTCAGCTCCGGCACCCGGTCGGCCGCCTGCTGCCACGTGACAAGGCCGAGCGTGATCGGGTACTTCCGGTCGTCGGAGAGCATCACCAGCGGCAGGAAGTAGTTGTTCCAGATGTGCACGAACTGGAAGAGGAAGACGGTGACGAGCGCGGGCGTCATGATGCGCAGGACGAGGGTGGCGAAGATCCGCTCCTCACCCGCCCCGTCCACCCGCGCCGCCTCCAGGACGGAGTCGGGGATGGACGCCTCCGCGTAGATCCGGCACAGGTACACGCCGAACGGCGACACGACGCTGGGGATCAGGACCGCCCAGTACGTGTCCGTCAGGTGCAGCTTGCTGAACAGGAGGTACAGGGGGAGCGCGAGCGCCGTCGACGGGAGCAGGACGCCCGCGAGGACGAACTTGAACACCGCCTCGCGGCCCCGGAACCGGTACTTGGCCAGCGCGAACCCGGCCGCCGCCGAGAACAGCGTCGCGAGCACCGCGCCCACCCCCGCGTACAGCAGCGAGTTCAGCGCCCACTGGAGGTACACGTGCCGGTCGTACGAGAACACGTTGGCCAGGTTGTGCAGCAGTTGCGGGCTGTCGAACCAGAAGCCGAACGAGCCGTAGAGGCTGTCGTTGTTCTTCGTCGCCGCGACGACCAGCCAGTACACGGGGACGAGGAAGTAGATCGCGGCGATCGTGAGGACCGCGACCAGCACGATCCGGCCGGGGGTGAAGCGACGCGGCCTGTCGGCGGACGCGGCTTCCGGGCTCTTGACGTCGACGGCGCTCATCGCTCGCTCCTCTGCTTGCGGGTGACGAGGCTCAGGAAGCCGAAGGACAGGACCATCGCGACCACGGCGAGGACCACCGACTTGGCCGCCGCCACATAGATGTTGGCGTTGGAGAAGGCGTCGAAGTACGCGCTCAGGTTCGGCGTGTAGTCGGGGATCACGGCAGGCGCGATCTTCTTCAGGACCAGCGGCTCGGCGAACAGCTGCATCGTGCCGATGATGGAGAACACGCAGGTGAGGACGAGAGCGGGGCGGACGAGGGGGATTTTCACGCGCAGCGCGATCTGCCAGGGTCCGGCGCCGTCGATCTTCGCGGCCTCGTACAGCTCCTGCGGCACGGACTTCAGCTGCGCGACGATGATCAGCATGTTGTAGCCGGCGAACTCCCAGATCACGATGTTCGCGATCGACCACAGCACGTTGTCGGGGCCGAGGAAGTCCGGCTGGAAGCCGAGGTCGCCGAGCATCTCCGTGATCGGGCTGATGCCCGGCACGTACAGGAAGCCCCACAGGATCGTCGCGATCACACCCGGGATGCCGTACGGCAGGAAGTACGTCGCCCGCATCAGACCCGCCCAGCGGTCGGAGACCTGGTCGAGCAGGAGCGCGAGGACGAGCGAGAGCAGCAGCATCACCGGGACCTGCACGATCCCGAAAAGCAGCACCCGGCCGAAGCCCTCCAGGAACGCCTCCTGCTGGAGCGCGAGCGCGTAGTTGTCCAGGCCGCCGAAGACGACCTTGGGGGCGCCGAGCCCGAGCGGTCCCGAGCGCTCCACCTTCAGCAGGCTCTGGTAGATCGCGTAGAACACCGGGATGATCATCGCGAAGAGATAGACCGCGAGGAACGGGCCGAGGAACAGCCAGGCCTTGCGGTCGGGGCGGGCGCGACGGCGGCGCCCGGCAGCCGCCGGGGCCGCGCCGGTGTGCCCTGCGTCGGCGCCGCCGGTTCGCGCGGACTTAGCGGACTTCACGGATGAGGTCGTCATCGAGCGCTCCTCGCCTTGAGACCTTTCGCCTTCAGGTCGTCGACGAACTTCGTCTGCGCGTCCTTCAGGGCGTCCACGAACGTGCCCTTGCCCGCGAGGGCGAGCGCCAGGTTGTCCTGGATGTGGGTGAAGGACTGCGTGGTGGTCGGCGCGTACCGCCACGAGGTGTCGACGTTGCGGTCCGAGACCTGGAACACCTCGTTGTAGCGCTGCCCGCCGAAGAACGGGTCCGGCTTGCCGAGCGGCGTCCGCGGCAGGTCGATCTTCGCGGCCGGCCAGCCGTACCCGGCCTCGATCAGCAGCTTCATGCTGTCCGGGTTCGTGTTCAGCCAGTGCGCCACCTTCAGCGCCTCGACCGGGTGCTGCGAGCCCTGGAGGACCGCGGTGGAGGAACCGCCCCAGTTCGACGAGGCGTGCGCGCCCTCCTCCCACTGCGGAAGCTCGGACACCTCCCACTTGCCCTTGGTGCGCGGCGCGTTGCCGCGGATCAGGGCGTCGTACCACTGCGCGCCGGGCCATGTCACGAGCTGCCCGGTCTGGAGCCCCTTGTAGAAGGCGCTCTGCGCGTCCTGCGTCTGGAGCACCAGCCGGTCGCGGACCAGGCCGTCCCAGTAGTCGGCGACCTCCAGGGACTCCTTCGACGTCAGGTCGACGATCCAGGTGTCGCCCTCGGTGCGCACCCAGTGGGCGCCGCGCTGCCACGGGAAGCTCGCGAACCACTGGGCGTTCGACGGCGGGAAGGCCGTCATGTAGGCGCCGCGCGCCTTCACCTTCTTCGCCGCGGCGCGGTACGCGTCCCAGGTCCGGGGGACCTCGATGTCCCACTTCTCCAGGAGGTCCTTGCGGTGGAAGAGGCCCATGGGGCCGGAGGCCTGCGGGATCGCGTACGTGCCGCCCGCGAACACGCCCTGCTTCCACTGCCAGTCGACGTAGTGACCCTTGAGGTCGTCCGCCCCGTACTCGCTCAGGTTCGTCAGTCCGCCCTCCAGCATGAACTCGGGCAGTGCGTAGTACTCGACCTGGGCGAGGTCCGGCGGATTGCCCGCCTTCACGGCGGCGTGCATCTTCTGGTAGCCGCCCGAGGTGTTGGCCGGCACCATCTGGGCGACGACCTGGATGTCCGGGTTGCGCTTGTTCCACAGCGCGACCGCCTTCTGCAGCGGCACCCATGTCCAGAGCCTGAGGGTGACCTTCTGGCCCGGCGCGCGGCGGTGGTCCTTCGTCATGCGGGCGGCGCCGGCGGATTCGCCGCAGGCCGCGAGGGCGGGGGCCGCGGCTGCTGCGGCGGCCCACGTCAGGAGCGTGCGCCGGGTGGGTGTCTGGGGCATCTGACCTCCTTGTCAGTGCAGTACGGCGACGCCGTAGGGCGGCAGGGTGATGCGAGGGGTGGCGGCCGATCCGGGTGCGAGGCGGTCGCGCATGGGAGTGGGCAGCGGGACCGTCGCCTCGTCCTTGCCGTGGTTCAGCAGGAACAGGAAGCGTCCGGATGCGCCCTCGCGGACGGTGGCCTGCACCTGTGCGGGCAGGTCCGGGAGGACGGGTGTCACACCGGCCTCCTCGCGCACCCGGTCCAACAGCGCCCGCAGCGCGGCCGGTTCGAGGCGGGTGCCGACGTACCAGGCGGTGCCCTCGCCGTACGGGTGCCGGGTCACGGCCGGGCGGCCGGCCAGCTCGCCGTCCTCGAAGCGGGCGACGGCTTCGGCGCCCTCCAGGCCGATGTCCTCGGACCACAGATCGGCGGAACCGCTCAACTCGCCGCGGACAGTGCGGCGTTGTCCCTCGTCGAGCGGCCAGAACTCCTCCGTGCGGATGCCGAGCAGTTCGCGCAAGTGGGCGGGGTAGCCGCCGAGTTCGACGCGGTCGCACTCGTCGACGATGCCGGAGAAGAACGACACCACGAGGTGCCCGCCTGCCTCGACGTAGGCGGCGAGCCGCTCGGCGTCCTCCCGCCGCAGCAGATACAGATTCGGGACCACGACCAGCTTGTACGCGGAGAGGTCCCGGTCCGGCGGGACGATGTCACAGGCCACGCCCGCGTCGAACAGGGCTCGGTGGTGCGCGAGGTTGATCTCGGACTGGTCGAGCGCCGTCGACGGGTGGGAGTCCAGCTCGAGGGCCCACCAGCTGTTCCAGTCGGTGACCAGCGCGACGTCGGCGGACGAGCGGGTGCCCGCGATCTCCGGCACGGAAGCCAACTCGCGGCCGAGGTGGGACACTTCGCGGAAGACCCGGGTGTCGGTCCCGGCGTGCGGGACCATCGCGGAGTGGAACTTCTCGGCGCCGCCGCGCGACTGCCGCCACTGGAAGTACAGGACCGCGTCGGCGCCCTGCGCGACGGCCTGCCAGCTCCACAGGCGCATCCGGCCGGGCTGCTTCGGGCTGTTGCGGGGCCGCCAGTTGACCGCGCTCGGCGCCTGCTCCAGGAGCAGCCACGGCTGCCCTTCGCGGGCCGAGCGCATCAGGTCGAAGTTGTACGCGGCGGTGCGCTGCGGGTCTGCCTCGTACGGGTCCTGGTAGTGGTCGAGCGCCATCACGTCCATGTGCGCGGACCAGGCGAAGGCGTCGACCGGCTTGTGGTTCGGCATCAGGTTCGTGGTGATCGGCACGTCCGGTGTGATCCGGCGCAGCACGGCTGCCTCGGCGAGGTAGCACTGGCGCAGCGCGTCGTCGCTGAAGCGCCAGTAGTCGAGCTGCTGCGCCGGATTGGCGAAGGTGGGTGCCAGGCGTGGCGGCAGCACCTCGTCGAAGTCGTCGTAGCGCTGCGACCAGAAGGCCGTGGACCAGGCGTCGTTGAGCGCGTCCACCGTCCCGTACCGCTCGCGCAGCCAGCGGCGGAAGTCGGCGGCGGACACGTCGCAGTGGCACTGGCGGGTGTGGCAGCCGTACTCGTTGCCGATGTGCCAGGTGTCGAGGGCCGGGTGGTCGGCGTACCGGGTGGCGAGGCGTTCGACGAGGCGGGTGGCGTGCTCCCGGTACACCGGGCTGGAGGGGCAGTAGTGCTGGCGGCCGCCGGGCCACTTGCGGCGGCCGTCCTCGGTCTCCGGCAGCACCTCCGGGTGCAGGCGCGAAAGCCACGGGGGCGGCGAGGCGGTCATGGTGGCGAGGCAGACCCGGATGCCCGCGTCGGCGAGGTCGTCCATGACACGGTCGAACCAGCCGAAGTCGTAGTCGCCGGGCCGGGGCTCGACCTTGGCCCAGGAGAAGATCCCGGCCGTGACCATGGTGACCCCGGCCTCCTTCATCAGCCGGGTGTCCTCGGCCCTGACCTCCTCGGGCCACTGCTCGGGGTTGTAGTCGGCGCCGAAGTGGAGCATCGCACCTCACTCGATCCGTGGGATTCGCCGTTCTGTGCGCGGCCTTGTTCAATCCATTAATTAGGAATTAACGTGGCGGAATATAGGAGCGGGGGGTGAGGGGGTCAACCCCTCTGCACGACCGGACAGTTGACGATCATGAGCCGCAGTCGACGGACCAGGAGGACACCATGAACGCCCCGCCCGCCACCGACCGCTTCGCGGGCCGCACCGCGATCGTGACCGGCGCCGCAGCAGGCATCGGCGCCGCCACCGCGCGCCGGCTCGCCGCGGAGGGCGCCGCCGTCGTGCTCGCCGACATCGACGAGCGGCACGGCGCGGAGGTCGCCGAGGAGATCCGCGGGGACGGCGGCCGGGCCGCGTTCGTGCGCGCCGACGTCACACGCGAGGAGGACTGGCAGGAGGCACTGGCGGCGGCGCACACCTTCGGCCCGGTCGGCGTCCTCGTCGGCAACGCCGTGCGGATCGAGGTCGCCCCGGCGCACGAGACGTCGCCCGAGTCCTGGAACCGACAGCTGTCCATCGGCCTCACCGCGGCCTTCCTCGGCGTCCGCACCTGCGTCGACGACCTGCGCGAGCACGAGGGCGCGGTCGTCCTCGTCTCCTCCGTGCACGCCCGGCACGGCATTCCGGGACACCCCGCGTACGCGGCGGCCAAGGGTGGACTGCTGTCCCTGAGCAGTCAGCTCGCCGTGGAGTACGGGCCGTGGGTGCGGGTCAACACGGTGCTGCCGGGCCCCATCCTGACCGGCGTGTGGGACCGGGTGCCCGAGGACGAGCGGGCCGCCAGCGTCGCCGCGACCGCCGCCCGCCGCTTCGGCAGGCCCGACGAGGTGGCATCCGCCATCGCCTTCCTCGCCTCGCCCGAGGCGTCCTACGTCACCGGGACCAGCCTCGTCGTCGACGGCGGCTGGAGCGTGGTGAAGTCCTCGGCGTGAACGTGTGCGGGAAACCGGGTGAACTCCCGGTTGCGCAGGGATACTTGACGGCCTGAGACGACGAGAGAACAGCAGGTGGGGGCATGGCGGGGTACGCGCGCCGCGGAGTGCACGGACAGACCGTGGAGACCATCGCGCACCGGGTGCTGAGCGGCCGGATCGGCGAGGGCGACACCCTCGACCTCGGCGCGCTCCAGGACGAACTCGGCGTCAGCCTCACCGCGCTGCGCGAGTCCCTGAAGGTGCTCGCGGCGAAGGGAATGGTCGACGCGCGGCAGAAACGCGGCACGTTCGTGCGGCCGCGCGCCGACTGGCATCTGCTCGACGCGGACGTGCTGCGCTGGCAGTTCGAGTCGGTCGACGGCGGACGTTCCGCGGGCGCGGGCAACCCGCTCCTCGGCGATCTGGACGAGGTGCGCGGCATCGTCGAACCGGCCGCCGTGCGGCTCGCCGCGCGCCGCCGCACCGACGAGGACCTGGCCGCGCTCGACGCCGCCCTCGAAGCGATGGGGCGGGAGGGCGAGGACGGCGCCGCGCACGCGGTCGAGGCGGACCTCGCCTTCCACGGGGCGCTGCTGCGGGCCTCCCACAACGAGCTGCTCGAACGGATGGAGATGGTGATCGCGGCGGGCCTCGCCCACCGCGACCGCCTCGTGCACGGCACCGGCCGCCACCCCAAGGACCCGGTGCCGAGCCACCGCGCCGTCCTGGACGCGGTGCGTGCGGGTGACCCGGATGCGGCGGAGTCGGCCATGCGGACGCTGCTGGCCCAGGCCGCGCGGGATCTTCAGTGGCTACGGGGGCGGCGCTGACGTCCCGGGGGCTCTAGTCGGCCGCACCGATCAGCGCGCGTAGCTCGGCGAGCTCGTTCTCGTCCAGGTCGACGAGCGGCGGCCTCACCGGACCCGCCGGGTGGCCCGTCGCCGTCATGCCCGCCTTGACGATGCTCACCGCGTACCCCGCCTTGCGGTTGCGGATCTCCGTGTACGGGAGGACGAAGTCCCGCAGGTGCTTGAGGACCGTGGCGTGGTCGCGGCCGCGCACGGCGGCGTAGAAGTCGAGGGCGAACTCCGGCAGGAAGTTGAAGATCGCCGACGAGTAGGTGGTGACGCCGAGTTCGAGGTACGGCAGGGCGTACGTCTCGGCCGTGGGCAGGCCGCCGATGTACGTGAGGCGGTCGCCGAGCTTGGTGTGGATGCGGGTCATGGCGTCGATGTCACCGACGCCGTCCTTGAAGCCGATCAGGTTCGGGCAGGAGTCGGCGACGCGGGCCAGGTTGTCGGCGGTGTACTTGGCGTTGGCCCGGCCGTAGACGATGACACCGAGGCCCGTCGACCGGCACACCGCCTCGACGTGCTCCGCGAGGCCGTCCTGCGAGGCCTCGGTGAGGTACGGCGGGAAGAGCAACAGGCCGTCGGCGCCCGCCCGTTCGGCCGCCCGCGCGTACTCGATCGCGGTGCGTGTGCCGTAGCCGGCGGGGGCGAGGATCGGCGTGCCGTCGGGCGCGGCCTGCACTGCGGCGGTCACCACCCGCTCCGTCTCCGCGGCGGTCAGCGAGAAGAACTCCCCGGTGCCACCCGCCGCGAACAGGCCGCCGACCTCGTACCGCGACAGGCGCTCGATGGTGGCGCGGTAGGCGGGCTCGTCGAACGCGAGCTCGTCGGCCGTGAAGTGGGTGACGGGGAACGACAGCAGGCCCGAGCCGATGCGGGCGCCGAGCTCTGCCGGGGTGAACGAGGACATGAGTGGTCTGCTCCTGCCAAAGGGTGGTGAGGTCGGTGGAGGGAGGGTGTGAGTGCGACATTACGAGGCGTCACTCATGCGCGTCCAACACTGTTTTTGCATCCAGTGATACCCGGCAGGTATTGGCGGAAGTGTCCGGGCATGACTCTGGCGCGGGCCCCGCGCTGTCCGTCAGCGGGGCCCGCGCCAGAGAGCGGGGGAGCGGTGGGGCGGGTTACGGGCGCTTGCCGACCTCGTGCGTGGCGACGGTCCAGGCGCGGGCCTGCTCGCTCATCGTGATGCCGAGGCCGGGCCGCGAGGAGACGTGCATGCGGCCCCCGCTGATCTCGATGCGCTCGTTGAACAGCGGCTCCAGCCAGTCGAAGTGCTCGACCCACGGCTCGATCGGGTACGCCGCCGCGAGGTGCAGGTGGATCTCCATCGCGAAGTGCGGGGCCAGCTGGAGGTTGTGGTGCTCGGCGAGCGTGGCCAGCTTGAGGAACTGGGTGATGCCGCCGATGCGCGGGGCGTCCGGCTGGATGATGTCGCAGGCGTTCGCCTTGATCAGCTCGACGTGCTCGACGACCGAGGCCAGCATCTCGCCGGTGGCGACGGGGGTGTCGAGGGAGGCGGCGAGCGCGGCGTGGCCCTGCGCGTCGTAGGCGTCGAGGGGCTCCTCGATCCAGACGAGGTCGAACTCCTCCATGGCCCGGCCCATCCGCTGGGCGGTCGGCCGGTCCCACTGCTGGTTGGCGTCGACCATCAGCGGCACGTCGTCGCCGATGTGCTCGCGGACCGCGGTCAGGCGGGCGAGGTCGGCCTTGCGGTCCGGGTTGCCGACCTTGATCTTGATGCCGCCGATGCCGCTGGCCAGGGAGGCGGAGGCGTTCTCCAGGACCTGGTCGGTGGGCGTGTGCAGGAAGCCGCCCGAGGTGTTGTAGCACTGGACCGAGTCGCGGTGGGCGCCGAGCAGCTTGGCCAGCGGAAGCCCGGCCCGCTTGGCCTTCAGGTCCCACAGGGCGATGTCGATCGCGGCGATGGCCTGCGTGGCGACGCCGCTGCGGCCGACCGACGCGCCCGCCCACACCAGCTTCGTCCAGAGCCGGCCGATGTCGCTGGGGTCCTCGCCGATCAGGTTGTCGGCGATCTCCTTCGCGTGGGCGAACTGGGCGGGGCCGCCGGCCCGCTTCGAGTAGCCGAAACCGACGCCCGAGTGGCCCTGCGTCGTCTCGACCTCCACGAACAGGAACGCGACCTCGGTCATCGGCTTCTGCCGGCCCGTGAGCACCTTGGCGTCGCTGATCGGCGTCGCGAGGGGCAGCGTGACGGACGAGAGCCTGATCCAGGCGATGGTGTCGAGGGTCGCCTCGCCCTGGCGGAAGGCGGCTGAACTGGCTGCGGACATGCTGGTCACCACTGCGAATCCCTGGGGGTGTGTGCCGTTGGTTCCCGTTGACGCTATGGTCGGCGATTGATCCACGTCAAACATAGTTTTTGGATGATCCAATACCTGGAGGGCATCGTTGTTCACGCTTGCGCAGCTGGCGAGCTTCGTGGCCGTCGCGGAGGAACTGCACTTCACGCGGGCCGCGGAACGGCTGCGGATGACCCAGCCTCCGCTCAGCAGGCAGATCCAGCTCCTGGAGCACGAGCTGGACGTCCAGCTGCTCGACCGCACCAACCGGACGGTGCGGCTCACGCCGGCGGGCCGTGCGTTCCTCAATGAGGCGCGGACCATCCTGCGGCAGGCCGAGGCGGCGGCGCTCGCGGCGCGGCAGGTGTCCACGGGGGAGGCGGGGGCGATCGCGGTCGGGTTCACGGCGGCGAGCGCGTACTCGGCGCTGGGGCCGCTGCTCGACGTCGCGCGGACGTCGATGCCGGGGACGGAGATCGTGCTGCGGGAGAAGGTGACGCGGGATCAGCTGGAGGCGATCACCGAGGGGTCGCTCGACCTCGGGATGATCCGGCCGTCCAGCACGGGGCCCGATCTGGAGACGCGCTCGACGAGCCGGGAGGGGCTGCTGGCCGCGGTGCCGAGCGGGCATCCGCTGGCGGTGGGGGACGGGGCGTTGCCGATGGGGGAGTTCGACGGGCAGGACGTGCTCATGTACTCGCCGATCGAGGCGCGGTACTTCCACGAGCTGCTGGTCAGCATCTTCCGGGAGGCGCGGGTGCGGCCGAGGTTCACGCAGTATCTGAGCCAGGTGCACAGTCTGCTGGCGATGGTGCATGCGGGGTGGGGGATCGCGTTCGTGCCGGAGTCGGCGGCGCAGATGCGGTTCCCGGGGATCGCGTTCCGTCCGTTGCAGTTGTCCGACGCGACGCCGGTCGAGCTCCACCTGGTCTGGCGCAAGGCCAACGACAACCCTGCGCTCCACGCCCTGCTCCGCCTCCTGTAACGGTCCCGGTCGCGGTAGTCCGCCCTACGCCTCGGGGCTCCGCCCCGGACCCCGCGCCTCAAACGCCCGCGGGGCTGTCATGCGGCACCGGCGTTGCACCCTTGGGGCTCCGCCCCAAACCCCGCTGCTCAATCGCCGCAGGGGCTTGATTTACCCGGCTGCACCGCCCTTGCCGGTCGTCCGTCCTCACGCCTCGGGGCTCCGCCCCAAACCCCGCTGCTCAAGCGCCGCAGGGGCTTGATTTGTTCACCTGCACCGGTGGTCCCCGGTGCCGCGCGAGTGGGGCTGGGTGTCACTAAGGTCGGGCGTGGAAGAGCTCGACGTTCGAAGGAGGAAGACGTGTCCAAGCCGCCGTTGTCCGCCGACGCCGTTGCCATGTTGGAGCGGGCGAATCCGGCCACCGTTGCCACGCTCAGGGCCGACGGGGCGCCCGTCTCCACCGCCACCTGGTACCTCTGGGACGACGGTCGCGTGCTGCTGAACATGGACGAGGGGCGCGTGCGCCTCGGTCATCTGCGGCGCGACCCCCGGCTCACCCTCACCGTGCTCGACAAGGACAACTGGTACACCCACATCACGCTCATCGGCCGCGTCGTCGAGTTCCGGGAGGACAAGGGGCTCGTGGACATCGACCGGCTGTCGCAGCAGTACACCGGCCGGCCGTACCCCGACCGGGAGCGCGGGCGCGTGACCGCCGTCATGGAGGTCGAGCGGTGGCACGGGTGGGGGGAGTTCCGGGACAGTGAGCAGGCCAGTACGTAGGGCGGTGCGATCCGCTGTTACGGGACCCGCGCAGTCCACTCGTCCGTGCCGAACTTCGTCGCGACCAGGTCCTGCGCGCGGGACAGCTCCTCCGGGGTGACCTTGTCCTCCGTCAGGCCGTAGCGCGCGCGGAACGAGTCGATCATGCGCGTGATGACCTCCTCGCGCGGGAGGCCGGTCTGGCGGCGCAGCGGGTCGACGCGCTTCTTCGCGCTCTTCGTGCCCTTGTCGGACAGCTTCTCCTTGCCGATGCGCAGCACGTCGACCATCTTGTCGGCGTCGATGTCGTACGACATCGTCACGTGGTGCAGCACCGCGCCCTGCCCGGCCGCGACCCGCTTCTGCGCGGCTCCGGCCACCTTGCCGACGTCGGTGGCGATGTCGTTCAGCGGCTGGTACCACGCCTTGATGCCCATGTCGGAGAGCGCGCCGAGCACCCAGTCGTCGAGGTAGGCGTAGGAGTCCTGGAAGGAGAGGCCCGAGACCAGGGACTCGGGCACCGCGAGGGAGTACGTGATCGTGGACGTGGGCTCGGCGAACATCGCGCCGCCACCCGAGATCCGGCGGACCACCGTGACGCCGTGCCGCTCCACGCCCTCGGGGTCGACCTCGTTGCGCAGCGACTGGAAGCTGCCGATGATCACGGCGGGGCGGTCCCACTCCCACACCCGCAGCGTCGGCGGTCGCTTGCCGAGCGCGACCTGCTCCACCATCACCTCGTCGAGCGCCATGTGCAGGACGGGGGACTGGGGCGCGTCGTGGATGAGCTGCCAGTCGTAGTCCCGCCAGTCCGTGGCCTGGGCCAGGGCGCGGCGCACCGCCGTGGCGACACCCTCGGTCGTCAGGCCGAGCATGGTCGTGCCGGGTGGCAGCGCGGCGTCGATCCGCGCGGCGAGGGCGGCCGTGTCGGCGTCGGCCGGGGCGCCCTCGAGCGCGCCGTTGATCGAGAGGAGCGCGTCGTCGGGTTCGAGGAAGAAGTCGCCCGCGACCCGGACGTTCCGCAGCACCCCGCCCACCTCGTCCACGTCGACGACGACGAGCTTGCCGCCGGGGATCTTGTACTCGCCGTGCACGCTGTGCCGCCTTCCACCAGGTTGTCCGTCCTCGCGGACAACGCTAACCGGAGTCCGGACATTCCGGGTTCCGCGGACGGCCCCGCGGCCGGCACCCATCTCTATTGACACTTCGTCAGATCTCCCGCATCGTCGCCCCGCATCCCCACCGGTCCACCGACCCACCGGAGGAGCGCGGCCATGGACCTCGACGTGCTGTACGAGATCGACGTACCGAAGCCCTGGCAGGGCGCCCACCCGCACGGGCAGCGCGCCGCCGAGCAGCAGGCGTACCGGGAGGCCGTCGAGCAGATCCGGCTCGCCGACCGGATGGGCTTCCGCACGGTGTGGGCGGTGGAGCACCACTTCCGCGAGGGCCGCTCGCACTGCCCCGCGCCGGAGGTGCTGCTCGGCCATCTGGCGGCGCTGACCGAACGCATCCGGCTCGGCTTCGGCGTCACCCTCACCCCGTTCGGCTTCACACCACCGCCCCGTATCGCGGAGAAGGTGGCCACCGTCGACGTGCTCTCGGACGGACGCGTGGAGTGGGGGACCGGCCGGTCGACCCCGATGGAGCAGACCGCGTTCGGCGTCGACCGGGAGCAGTCGCGGGCCGACTGGCGCGAGGCCGTCGAGATCGTCACCGGCATGTGGCGCGAGGAGTACTTCCAGTACGAGTCCGAGCGGTACCGCTTCCCGCGCCGCATGGTGACCCCGAAGCCCGTGCAGGACCCGCACCCGCCGTGCTGGATGGCCGCCACATCGGCCGGTTCCGCGGAGGTCGCGGGCGCCTCGGGGCTCGGGCTCCTGTCGTTCTCGATCATGCAGCCGCTGGAGGCGATGGGCCGGCAGGTCGCCGCGTACCGGGAGGCGGCCCGTACCGCGCGGCCGATCACGGACGTCACCACGGACAGGGTCGCCGCCTACACCCTCGTGCACGCCACCGACCGCCCCTCGCGCCGCGTGTGGGGCTCGGTCGCCTGGTGGTACCGCAACCTCGCCCAGTTCACCCTCGACTGGGAGCTGCCGCACCTGTCCGCGGAGGAGCGCGACCGGACGTTTCCGCTGCTCGATCCGATCATCGAGGGGAACGTCCCCGTCGCCGACTTCGACGCGGGCGACATGATCCTCATCGGTGACGCCGACACCATCGTCCGCAAGGCCAAGCGGTACGCGGACCTCGGCATCGACCAGCTCATCTGCTACGTCCAGTGGGGGTACCTGGAGCACCAGGAGATCCTGCGCACGATCGAGATCCTCGGGAAGGAAGTCATCCCCGAACTGGCCAGGTACCAGCCGCGACCGGGCGCCTCGTCGTGACCGAGCCGCTGGACGACAGCCCGGTTCCCGACTACGCCGCCCTGCACCGCCTCGACGGCCGCCTCTTCGTCCTCCTCGGCGCGGGCAACGGCATCGGACGGCAGGCCGCCCACGCGCTCACCTCGGTCGGCGCGCGCGTCGTGTGCGTGGACATCGACCGGGCGCGGGCGGAGGCGGTCGCGGGGGAGGTGGGCGGCGTCGCGTACGTCGCCGACGTCACGCGGCGGCAGGACGTGCGGGAGCTTTTCGCGTACGCAGAGCGGGAGTTGGGGGCGGTCGGCGGTGTCGTCGACATCGTCGGGCTCGCCCGGTACGCGGCCCTCGACGCGCTCGACGACGACGCGTGGCAGTGGCACTTCGACCTGGTGCTCCGGCACGCCTGGCTCGCCGTTCAGTACGGCGGGGCCGCCCTCGCGGCGGCCGGCGGCGGCCCGCTGGTGTTCGTGGCCTCCGTCTCCGGGCTCACGGCCGCCCCGCTGCACGGCGCGTACGGAGCTGCCAAGGCGGGCCTGATGTCGCTCGTGCGCACGGCCGCCGTCGAGTACGGGCCGCGCGGCGTGCGGGTCAACGCGGTGGCGCCCGGCGTCGTGTGGACGCCGCGCGTCGCCGGGCTGCTCGGCGAGCAGGGGCGTGCGGCCAACGCGGCGAACGCCCCGCTCGGCCGCGTCGCAGAGCCCGCCGACATCGCCGCCGCCCTGCTCTTCCTCGCCTCGCCGCTCTCCTCGTACGTCACCGGCCGGACGCTCGTCGTGGACGGCGGGGTCGGCGTGAAGTTCCCGTATCCGACGATCGGCGACACCTGAGAATTCCGTAAGGCTATTGACGAAACCCCGCACGAACCCACAAGAATCTGTTCGCTCACGTTCGTTTGTGGCGCGTCCTGTTGGCTTCGAGGGGATTTCCGCATGTCCGCTGGTCGTAGATCCGTCAGCCGTCGATCCGTCCTGGCCGCGAGCGCGGCCGTCCCCGTCGTGGGAGCGCTCTCCGCGCCCGCGGCCCGCGCCGCCGAAGGCCGTACGGGCGGGGTCGGGCGCCGCACCGTCGAACTCGCCGACGGCTGGCGCTTCGCGCTGGTCAGCCCCGACGGCATCACCGACCCCACCGGTGCCTACGCCGACGCCGAGCGCCCCGACTACGACGACACGAAATGGCGCAAGGTCGCCGTCCCGCACGACTGGTCCATCGAGCAGACCCCCACCACCGACCACAACACGACGAGCGGCACCGGCTTCCTGCCCGGCGGACTCGGCTGGTACCGCAAGACGTTCACCGTGCCGAAGACGTACGCGGGCAAGCGGATCTCCGTCGAGTTCGACGGCGTCTACATGGACGCCAACGTGTATGTGAACGGCGAGCTCGTCACCCACCACCCGTACGGCTACACGGGGTTCGCCCACGACATCACCGAGCTGCTGCACGTCGACGGCGCCACCGCGAATCTGCTCGCCGTCGAGGTCCGCAACCGGCTGCCCAGCAGCCGCTGGTACTCGGGCAGCGGCATCTACCGCCACGCCCGCCTCGTCGTCACCGAACCCGTGCACGTCGAGCGCTGGGGCACCTTCGTCACCACGCCCGACCTCGCGGACACCCTGAAGAAGGGCTACGCCACCGTCGACGTGCGCACCACCGTGGCGAACGCCTCCGGTACCGCGCGCGATGTCACCGTCCTCTCCACGGTCCGCGACGCCAAGGGTCGCCGCGTGGCCCGCACCGAGTCGACCCTCGCGGGCGTGGGCGAGGACGGTGCCACCGATCACGTGCAACTGCGGATCGAAAGACCCGAGTTGTGGTCCGTCGAGACGCCGGGCAACCGCTACACCCTCGTCACGGACCTGCGCGTCGAAGGCCGCACCGTCGACACGTACCGCACCCGCTTCGGCCTCCGGCACGCCACCTTCGACCCCGACAACGGCTTCTCGCTCAACGGCACGCACACCAAGATCAAGGGTGTCGACCTGCACCACGACCTCGGCGCGCTCGGCGCCGCCGTGCACCCCGACGCCGTGCGCCGCCAGCTCACCATCATGAAGTCGATGGGCGTCAACGCCCTGCGCACCTCGCACAATCCGCCCGCCCCCGAGGTGATCGAGGCCTGCGAGGACCTCGGCCTCATCATGCTCGTCGAGGCCTTCGACTGCTGGCGCACCGGCAAGAACACCTACGACTACGGCCGCTTCTTCGACGAGCACTCCGACGCCGACATCGCCGAGATGGTGCGCGCCGCCCGCAACTCCCCGGCCGTCCTCATGTGGTCCATCGGCAACGAGATCCCCGACTCCACCCGCACCGAGGGCATCGCCATGGCCGAACGCCTCGTCGCGGACATCAAGGAACTCGACGGCACCCGCCCGATCGTCATCGGCTCCGACAAGTACCGCTCGCTGCCCGCCGTCGGCTCGCCCGCCGACAGGATCGTCGCGGGCCTCGACGGCCTCGGCCTCAACTACAACACCGCGGCCTCTGTCGACGCCCTGCACAAGCGCTACCCGCACCTGTTCCTCTTCGAGTCCGAGTCCTCGTCCGAGACGTCGAGCCGCGGCACGTACCAGGAGCCCGAGCACCTCAACACCGGCGAGAACCACACACCCGGCAGGCGCGCCACCTCCTCGTACGACAACAACCTCGCCTCGTGGACCATGAGCGGCGAGTACGGCCTGAAGAAGGACCGTGACCGGCGGTTCTTCGCCGGAGAGTTCCTGTGGTCGGGCATCGACTACATCGGCGAGCCCACCCCGTACGACGTGTTCCCGGTGAAGGCATCGTTCTTCGGCGCGGTCGACACGGCCGGCTTCCCGAAGGACATGTACCACCTCTTCCGCAGCCAGTGGACCGACGAGCCGATGGTGCACCTGCTGCCGATGGACTGGACGACGCACGAGGACGGCGACGAGGTGGAGGTGTGGGCGTACGCGAACGTGGCCGAGGTCGAGCTGTACCTCAACGGCCGTTCCCTGGGCGTGCGTTCCTTCGACGAGAAGAAGACCGTCGACGGCCGCCCGTACCTGGAGACCACGGAGGCCACCCACGACGACAAGACGGTGACCTCCGGCCCTTACCCCGGCAGTTACACCTCGCCGAACGGCAGCGCGGGCAAACTGCACCTGACGTGGAAGGTGCCGTTCAGGGCCGGTGAGCTGAAGGCCGTCGCGCGGCGCGGCGGGAAGACCGTGGCGACCGATGTGCTGCGCACGGCCGGGGCCCCGCACGCGGTGCGGCTGACGGCGGACCGGAGGCCGGTGGCGGCGGACGGGCGGGCGCTGGCCTTCGTCACGGCGGAGGTCGTCGACGCGAAGGGCGTCGTCGTGCCCGATGCCGCAAGGCTCCTCGAATTCGACGTCAGGGGCGGACACTTGGCGGGCGTCGACAACGGCCAGCAGGAGTCCGCCGAGCGCTACCAGGCGAGCACCCGCACCACGTTCCGCGGGCTCGCGCTCGCGATCGTGCGCGCCGGGACCGAGCCCGGCACCCTCACCGTCACCGCGCGCGCCGACGGGTTGAAGCAGGGCAAGGCGACACTGCGGGTCACCGGACCTGCGGGGGAGCAGGTCACCCCCGTCGAGCCCTTCGCGCCCGACCCGGGCCCCGGCACGCCCACGTACCCGCGCGCCGATGCCAGTTACTCGGGCGCCCCGAACACCCTCCCCGCCGCGATGCTCGACGGCGACCCGAAGACCCAGTGGTCCAACGCGTTCAGCAAGGCCGCCACCGCCCTGCTGCCCGCCTTCGACGGGGCCCGCCCCGCCGACTGGGTCTCCGTGACCTGGGCCGAGCCGCGTCAGGTCGGCCGCGTCGAGGTCTCCTTCACCGTCGACGCCACCCACGCACTGCCTGCCGCGATCGAGGTGGCGGTCGGGGACGGCGACACGTACACCGTCGTCGACGACGCCGACATCGCCTGGGCGGAGGGCTCGGGCGAGCCCACCGTGATCACCTTCGACGCGGTACGGGGCAGGTCCCTGCGGCTGCGGATGACCAGCCGCGAGCCGGGGAGGGCGAGCGGCGGCATCGGCATCTCCGCCCTGGACGTGGCCGGGTCCTGACCTTCGGTCGGCCGCCGGACCCGGCCGAAGGTCAACAAGCGGCATACAACCGTGGCTTGACCTGCCCACGAACCGTCGGCATGTTCTACGGTTTCCGGAAGACGCCCGGAGGTTTTTCGGATCCGGACGGACATGTCGACGGAGGTGGGGAACGTGGCCGGTGAAGCGCCTGAGCGCAAGGCAGCCACACGGAGCCCGGACGGGCCGGCCAAGGTGACGATCACCGAGATCGCGCGGGAGGCCGGCGTGTCCGTGCCGACGGTCTCGCGGGTCGTCAACGGCCGCTCGGACGTCTCGCCCGGCACCCGGGCCCGCGTCGAGGACCTGCTGCACCGCCACGGTTACCAGCGCAGGACCCCGCCGCCGGGGGACCGCGCGGCCCTGCTCGACCTCGTCTTCAACGACCTCGACAGCCCCTGGGCCGTCGAGATCATCCGGGGGGTCGAGGAGGCCGCGCACGAGGCGGGCGTGGGCACCGTGGTGTCGGCCATCCACGACCGGGCGGGCGACGCCCGGGAGTGGATGACCAATCTGCGGGCGCGCGCGTCCGACGGCGTGATCCTCGTGACGTCCGTGATCGAACCGGGGCTCAGGGACGAGCTGCGGCGGCTGCGCGTGCCGCTGGTGGTGATCGACCCGGCCGGTTCGCCGGTGACGGACGCGCCGACCGTCGGCGCCACCAACTGGGCGGGCGGCATGTCAGCCACTGAGCACCTGCTGGAGCTCGGGCACCGGCGCATCGGATTCATCGCGGGCCCGCCGCGGCTGCTGTGCTCGCGGGCCCGGCTCGACGGCTACCGTGCGGCCCTGGACGTCGCGGGCGTGCCCGTCGAGGACGAGCTGATCGTGCCGGGCGACTTCTACCACGCGTCCGGGTTCACCGGCTGCGACCATCTGCTCGACCTCGACGAACCACCCACCGCGATCTTCGCGTCCAGCGACCAGATGGCGCTGGGCGCGATCGAGGCGCTGCGGCGGCGCGGGCTCCGCGTGCCCGAGGATCTCAGCGTCGTCGGTTTCGACGACCTTCCGGAAGTTCGCTGGTCGGCGCCGCCGCTCACCACCGTCCGCCAACCGCTCTCCGACATGGGCAAGTTGGCGGCCCGTACCGTGCTCGACCTGGCACGATCCGTCGAACCCGCGGCGCCGCGCGTCGATCTCGCGACGGAACTCGTCGTGCGGGCCAGCACGGCCGCGCCCCGGAGCGCGTAACTCCGCTACGGCGATCCCCAAGGGCGTCAACGGCCTTTTTTGTTAAGGGCGTTGACGCCCTTGTTCTGTGCCCGTAACTTCCCAGGCCATCTACCGATAGTTTTCGGATTCCTTCCGGAAGGTGCGCCATGCCTGTGTTCGACCGAGCCGCGTCCTCGTCCGCCCTCGCCGCGGCCCTGTCCCGCAGACGGTTCCTGGGAACCGCCTCCGCCGTGGGACTCGGGGCCGCCGGCCTCTCCGCCTGTTCGGACTCCGACTCCGGAGCCACCGACAGCAAGGGCCGCACGGTCGTCGAGTGGTGGAACATCCAGACCACGGAGCCGTCGAAGACCGTCTGGCCCGAGCGGGCCAAGGCGTTCGAGGCCGAGCACCCCGACGTGCACATCAAGCTCGTCACGCTGGAGAACGACGCGTACAAGTCGAAGATGACCGCGCTGACCAGCTCGGGGAAGCTGCCGGACATCTACCACACCTGGGGCGGCGGGGTCCTGAAGCAGCAGATCGACGCGGGCCTCGTCGAGGACCTCACCGACGCCATCCAGCCGCTGTCCGACACCTTCGTGGGCGTGGCCCCCGACCCCTACACGTTCGACGGCAAGATGTACGCGATGCCGATGGAGATCGGCGGCGTCGGCTTCTGGTACAACAAGGCGCACTTCAAGAAGGCCGGCGTCACCAGCCCGCCCGCCACCTGGAGCGACTACCTCGACGCAGTCAAGAAGCTGAAGAGCGCCGGGATCACGCCCATCGCCCTCGCGGGCAAGGAGAAGTGGCCCGGCATGTACTACTGGGCCTACCTGGCGATGCGCATCGCCGGCGTCGACGGCATGCAGAAGGCCGCCGACGCCAAGGACTTCACCGGCGACGACTTCGTCAAGGCCGGTGAGCGCCTCAAGGAACTCGTCGCGCTGAAGCCGTTCCAGAAGGGCTTCCTCGGCGCCGCGTACTCCACGCCCAACGGCGAGGCCGCCACCATGGGCAACGGCAAGGCCGCGATGGAGCTGATGGGCCAGTGGGCGCCGGTCGTGCAGGCCGACGCCGGCAAGGGCGTCGGCAAGGACCTCGGCTTCTTCACGTTCCCCACGGTCGCGGGCGGCAAGGGCGAGGGCGCCGACATCTTCGGCGGAGGCGGCGGCTACGCCGTGCGCAAGGGGGCGCCCAAGGCGGCCGTCGACTTCCTGAAGTTCTTCATGTCGCCCGCGTCCGACAAGATCCTGGTCGAGAAGGCCAATCTGATGCCGGCCCTCAAGCCCGCCATCGGCTCCCTCACCGACCCCAACCTCAAGCTCGTCTCCGCCGCCCTGGACAAGGCGACCGGATTCCAGCTCTACCTCGACCAGGCCTACCCGCCCGCGCTCGGCCAGGAGATCAACGACGCGGTCGCCGCCCTCATCGCGGGCGCCAAGTCGCCCGAGCAGGTCGCCCGTTCCATCACCCAGGTCGCCAAGAGCCAGTAAGCCACCATGACTTCGACCCAGATCAACGACGCGCGGCCCGCTCCGGTCAAGGAACAGGCCGCCCCGGCACCGAACCGGCGGCCCCTGGCGCGCCGGGTGCGGGACTGGCTGACCGCCTTCTCCTTCACGGTGCCGGCCCTCGTCCTGTTCACCCTCCTCGTGCTCACGCCCATCCTCTACGCGCTGTACGTCAGCTTCTTCAACTGGGGCGGCTTCGGGGCGCCTTCGGACTTCACCGGCACGGACAACTACACCCGTCTCCTCGACGACCCGGTCTTCCTCGGCGACCTGTGGCGCGGACTGCTCCTGGTCCTCGCCTCCGTCGGGCTCCAGCTCCCGTTCGCGCTCGCGATGGCCGTCCTGCTCAACCAGAAGCTGCGCGGCCGCGCCGTCTACCGGATGCTGTTCTTCGCCCCGTACGTGCTGTCCGAGGTCATCACCGGCGTCCTGTTCTCCATGATCTTCGCGCCCGACGAGGGGCTCGCCGACAAGGTGCTCGGCTCCGTCGGCCTCGACGGTCTCGGCGGGCTCTGGTTCGCCGACCAGGACTGGGTGCTGCCCACCCTGTTCCTCGTCATGATGTGGAAGTACTTCGGCTTCCACATGATGCTGTACCTGGCGGGGCTCCAGGGCATCCCCGCCGAGCTCCACGAGGCCGCGCGGATCGACGGGGCGAACGCCTGGCAGCGCTTCCGCAACGTGACGCTGCCGCTGCTCGGACCCACCATCCGCATCAGCGCCTTCCTGTCCGTCATCGGCGCCATCCAGCTCTTCGACCTGGTGTGGGTCACCACCCAGGGCGGCCCCGACCACCACTCCGAGACGATGGCCGTCTCCCTCTTCCAGTTCGGCTTCAAGCGCTACCAGATCGGCTACGCCAGCGCGATCAGCATCGCGATGTTCCTGATCAGCCTCGTCTTCGCCATCGCCTACCAGCGGTACGTGCTGCGCCGCGACACCGAAGGAGCCCTCACCACCATGCGAGCCACCCGATGAGCCACCTGATGGCGGCCCTCAGCCCGGCCGCGCGCCGGCGCCTGCGCTCCACACCGCTGTACGTCATCGTGTGGCTGGTCGGCGTCGTCATGGTCACCCCGCTCCTGTACGCGCTGGTGTCCGGGTTCAAGTCCACCGACCAGCTGTCGCAGAACGCCTTCGGCCTGCCGTCGCCGTGGGTCGTGTCCAACTACACGGACATCCTGGCCTCCGGCTCGTTCTGGCGGATGCTCGGCTCCTCCACGCTGATCGCGGTCGGCACCACCGTCCTCACCGTCGGCACGGCGGCGCTCGCGGCCTTCGCCCTCGCCCGGTTCGCCTTCAAGGGAAGGGAGTTGATGTTCACTCTCTTCACCGTCGGCCTGATGTTCCCGTTCGCCGTGGCGATCCTGCCGCTGTTCATCCTGCTGCGCACCTTCGGGCTGCTCGACAACCCGCTGGGCGTGATCCTGCCGCAGGCCGCGTTCGGACTCCCCATGACCATCGTCATCCTGCGCGGCTTCTTCCGGGAGATCCCCGGCGAGCTGGAGGAGGCCGCCACCCTCGACGGCTGCTCCTCGTTCGGCTTCTTCTGGCGGATCCTGCTGCCCATGGCGCGCCCCGCGCTCGGCACCGTCTCCGTTCTCGCCGTCGTGACCAGCTGGAACAACTTCCTGCTCCCGCTGCTCGTGTTCAGCGAACCCACCTGGTGGACCATCCCCGTCGGCGTCCAGCAGTTCCAGGGCCAGTACGCCGCCGACATCGCCCGTGTCTTCGCCTACCTCGTCCTCGCGATGGTGCCCGCGCTCGGCTTCTACGCCGTCGCCGAACGGCAGCTCATCGGCGGCATCACGATGGGCGCGACCAAGGGCTGACCACCCTGCCGACAACCGCAACATGTCCCGCACTCGAGGAGACTCATGGCTCAGCCCTGGCAGGACACCAGCCTGCCCGCCCACGTCCGGGCGGCGGACCTGCTCGCCCGGATGACCGCCGAGGAGAAGACGGCCCAGCTGTCCAGCGTGTGGCTGGGCGTCTCCGTCGGCTCCGACGCCGCCGTTGCGCCCGGACAGCACGAGTACGCCGCCGACAGCGCGGACCTCGATGCCCTCCTGCCGTACGGCCTCGGTCACCTCACCCGGCCCTTCGGCACCGTCCCCGTCGAGCCCGCCGAGGGCGCGGCCCGCCTCGCCGACCTGCAACGCCGCATCCGCGCCCACAACCGCTTCGGCCTTCCCGCGCTCGCCCACGAGGAGTGCCTGACCGGCTTCGTCGCCTGGCAGGCCACCGTGTTCCCGACGCCGCTCGCCTGGGGAGCCACCTTCGACCCCGCACTGATCACCGAGATGGCGCGCGGCATCGGCGCCTCCATGAGCGCCGTCGGCATCCACCAGGGCCTCGCCCCGGTCCTCGACGTCGTACGGGACGCCCGCTGGGGCCGCACCGAGGAGTCCATCGGCGAGGATCCCTACCTCGTCGGCACCATCGGCTCCGCCTACGTGCGGGGTCTGGAGGCCGCCGGGATCGTCGCCACCCTCAAGCACTTCGCCGGGTACTCCGCCTCCCGCGCCGCCCGCAATCACGCGCCCGCTCCGCTCGGGCCCCGCGAACTGGCGGACGTCATCCTGCCGCCGTTCGAGATGGCGCTGCGGGAGGGCGGGGCACGGTCCGTGATGGCGGCGTACAACGACATCGACGGGCTGCCGGCGCACGCCCACACCGGCCTGCTCACCGGGTTGCTGCGCGAGGAGTGGGGGTTCGCAGGCACCGTCGTCTCCGACTACTTCGGCATCGCGTTCCTGGAGTCCGCGCACCGCGTCGCCGCGACGGAGACGGAGGCCGGGCGGCTCGCGCTCGCGGCGGGCGTGGACGTCGAACTCCCCGCCGCCCACTGCATCGACACCGCCGGAGGGCTTCCGGACGAGCTCCTCGACCGGGCCGCGCTGCGGGTGCTCACGCAGAAGTGCGAGCTGGGGCTCCTCGACCCGGACTGGGAGCCGGTCGACGCGGGCGGACCGGTCGACCTCGACCCGCCGCACATGCGGGAGCTGGCGGCGAAGGTGGCCCAGGAGTCCGTGGTGCTGCTCGCCAACGACTCCGGCCTTCTGCCGCTGCCCGAGTCCGGCGGCGGCCTGCGCGTCGCGCTCGTCGGGCCGCTCGCCGACGAGCAGGCCGCGATGCTCGGCTGCTACACGTTCCCGCGCCATGTCGGCGTCAACCACCCCGAGCTGCCGACCGGCGTCGCCGTCCCCACGCTCGCCGAGGCGCTGCGGGCGGAGCTGCCCGGCGCCGAGTTCGTCGATGACCCCGCGCGCGCCGACGTGTGCGTGGCCGTCGTGGGGGACAGGTCGGGCCTGTTCGGGCGCGGTTCGTCGGGCGAGGGCTGCGACGCCCCCGACCTTGAACTGCCGTACGGTCAGGGCGAATTGCTCGACGAGGCGCTCGGCTTCGGGGCGCCGACCGTCGTCGTCGTGCTCAGCGGGCGGCCCTACGCGCTCGGCCGCTGGGCCGACCGGGCGGCCGCCGTCGTCCAGGCCTTCTTCCCCGGCCAGGAGGGCGGCGCGGCGGTCGCCGGAGTGCTGTCGGGCCGCGTCGAACCCTCCGGGCGGCTCCCCGTCGGCGTGCCCCGCCACCCCGGCGGGCAGCCCGCCCCCTACCTCGCGCCGCCGCTCGGCCGGCACGGCGGCCCCAGCAACATCGACCCCACCGCGCTCTACCCGTTCGGCCACGGCCTCTCGTACACCACGTTCGCCTGGGACGCGCCGCGCTGCGACACCCCCGAGTTCGGCACCGACGGCGAGGCCACGGTGAAGCTCACCGTCCGCAACACCGGCGAACGCCCCGGCACCGAGGTCGTCCAGCTCTACCTCCACGACCCCGTCGGCACCGTCGCCCGCCCCGAGGCCCGGCTTGTCGGCTACGCCCGCGTGCCCCTCGACCCGGGCGCGTCGGCCGAGGTCCATGCCACATTCCCCGCCGACCTCGCCGCGTACACCGGGGCCGACGGGCGCCGCGTCGTGGAGCCGGGAGCCATCGAACTCCGCGTCGCCGCCTCCAGCGAACACGTCCACCACACCGTGCCGCTCACCCTCACCGGGCCGGTGCGGGAGGTGGGCCACGACCGCAGGACGCGCTGCGAGCTGCGCGTGAAGTGACGTACTCAACCACCCGTGCAACGCGACCAGTTGAGGAGAGCAGTCATGCGTTCCACCCATGTCAGATCCGCCGCCTTCGCCACCGCCGCGGCGTTGTTCCTCGGGGGCCTCGCCGCCTTCCCCGCGACCGCCACCGCCGACACCGGCAGGAAGCCGGCCACCCTGCACGACCTCGCCCGCTCCCAGGGCCGCTACTTCGGCTCCGCCGTCGACAACCCGGAGCTGTCCGACACCCCGTACGCGAACCTCCTCGGCCGCGAGTTCGGCCAGACCACGCCCGGCAACGGCATGAAGTGGTACGCCACCGAACCCCAGCGCGGCGTCTTCGACTTCACCGCGGGCGACGAGATCGTGAAGTACGCGCAGTCGAAGGGCCTCAAGGTCCGCGGCCACACCCTGCTCTGGCACAGCCAGCTGCCCGACTGGCTGAACAACGGCACCTGGACCGCCGACGAACTCCGCTCGATCCTCCGGAACCACATCACGCGCGTCGTCAAGCACTACAAGGGCAAGGTGTTCGCCTGGGACGTCGCCAACGAGATCATGAACGAGGACGGCACGTACCGGGAGAACATCTTCTACAAGACCATCGGCCCGTCCTACATCGCCGACGCCCTGCGCTGGGCCCGCGCCGCCGACCCCAAGGTGAAGCTCTACCTCAACGACTACAACGTCGAGGGAACCGGCGCGAAGTCCGACGCCTACTACGAGCTGATCAAGCGCCTGAAGGCCGACCGCGTGCCGATCGACGGCTTCGGCATGCAGGCCCACCTCGCGCTCCAGTACGGCTTCCCGTACCGGATGCGGGAGAACATCCAGCGCTTCGCCGACCTCGGCGTCGACGTCGCGATCACCGAACTCGACATCCGCATGCAGCTCCCCGCCGACCAGCAGAAACTCGCCCAGCAGGCCGACTGGTACGGGCAGGTGACCGACGCCTGCCTCGCCGTGAAGCGCTGCGTCGGCATCACGCTGTGGGGCTACTCCGACCGGCACTCGTGGATCCCCGACTTCTTCGAGGGCGAGGGCGCCGCCCTGCCCTGGGACGAGGACCTCCGCCACAAGCCGGCCTACGACGCGATCCGGGCGGCCCTGAAGGACTGAGGGGCACGACGTTCGGCGGCGACGGCGCGGACACCACGCGCGCCGACCGCCCACAGCTGACCTGCCGTCAGGCGCCGTGCGTGGGCGGGCCGAGCAGCCCGTCCACGAACGCGCGCAGTCCTTCGGGGAACGTGTCGCGCGCCGACAGCGCGGGCCACTGCTCGTTGATCGCGGCGAGGCGCGGCAGCCGGTCCGCGTCGAAGCCCGTGAAGTCGGGTGTGCCGTGCAGCGGGCGGTCGCGGTCGGAGTCGGGGCGCGCCGAGCGGGAGCGCACGAGGATCTCGCCGACCGTGTAGTACCAGATGCTGCGGAAGACGTGGACGGCCTCTTCCTGCGTGCAGCCGCTGTCCTCCGCGCCGGCGACGACGGCCTCGACCATGCCGAGTGCCGGTTCGCCGAGCCGGGCGAGGAAGCCGTCCGTCGTGAGCACCTCGGCGGCCCACGGCCAGGCCTTGAGGAAGTCGTGGATGGCGGTCGCCGCCGCGACGACGCGCTCGCGCGGGTCCTCGGGAAGCTCCAGGGGCGGGGCCTGTTCCGCGTGGTGGTTGAGGAGGTGGACCAGGAGGTCCTCCCGGTCCTGAACGTGCCGGTACAGGGTCGTGGCGCCGATGCCGAGCTCGGCCGCGAGGCGGCGCACGGTCAGCTTCTCCCAGCCGTCGCGCTCGATGACGCGGCGGGTCGCCGTGATGATCTCCGAGCGGGACGTCGCAGGTGGGCGGCCGGTTCTGCTGCGCGGGGCGTCGGGAGGAGTCACGGTCCCATCATGCCGTCTCCCGTTGCGCGCTCGACAGCGACGGGTCCACGCGCTACTTTCGGAACACGTTCCGAAAGTCGGGGCGCCCACGCTGAGGGGGATTCGGCATGGCCCGCACAGAAACGATCACGGAGCGGTCCGCTCCACGCACACCGAGGCGGACGCGGCCGGGGGCCACCCTCGCCGCCGTCGCCGTCGTGCAGTTCATGGTGTCGCTCGACCTGTCCGTCGTGAACGTCGGACTGCCCCGCATCGCCGCTGGGCTCGGCTTCGGCCCGCTCGGCCTGACCTGGGTCGTGCACGCCTACGCGCTCACCTTCGGCGGACTGCTGCTGCTCGGCGGGAAGGCCGCAGACCGGTACGGCAGGAGCCGCGTGCTGCTCGTCGGGCTCGGCGTCTTCGGACTGGCCTCGCTGCTCGGGGGCTTCGCCCAGAGCCCCGGCCAACTGGTCGCCGCCCGCGCCGCGCAGGGCGTCGGCGCCGCCGCCCTCGCGCCCGCCGCGCTGGCCGTGCTCAGCTCCACGTTCCCCGCAGGCCGGGCGCGCGTCCGGGCCTTCGGCGTGTGGAGCGCGATGAACGCGGCGGGCGGCGCCCTCGGTGTCCTGCTCGGTGGGGTCCTCACCCAGTACGCGAGCTGGCGCTGGGTGATGTTCGTGAGCGTGCCGATGGCCGCCGTCGCCCTGGTCCTCGCCCGCAGCGGCGTCACCCCGGACGCGCCCACCGCGCGCGGCGGACGGCCGGACGTGCTCGGCGCCGCCCTCGTCACCGCGGGCACCGGCCTGCTGGTCTTCGGCGTCGTGCGCACCGACCACTACGGCTGGGGTTCGCCGGTCACCCTGGGGACCCTCGCGCTCGCCTCCCTCCTGCTCGCCGCGTTCGTCGTCGTGGAGCGGACCACGCGCCGCGAACCGCTCGTCAGGCTCGGCCTGTTCGGCAATCGCTGGGTCGCGGGGGCCAACGCGTACAACCTGCTGGTCGGCGCCGCCATGGCCGCGTCCTTCTACTTCATGTCCCTGTACCTGCAACGCGTCCTCGGCGTCGGACCCGCCCTGACCGGGCTCGAGTTCCTGCCGTTCGCGCTCGGCGTCGTCGTCGGCTCCGTGCTCGCCGTCAAGCTCGGCCACCGCGTGGCGCCGCGCACCCTCATGGTCGCCGGGGGACTGCTCACCGCCGCCGGCTTCGCCTGGTTCGGGCTCATCGGCCCTGAGGGCAGCTTCCTCGCCGACGTCCTCGGGCCCTCGATCCTCGCGAGCGTCGGCTTCGGGCTCTGCCTCGGCCCCGTCGTCTCCACCGCCACGGCCGGCGTCGCGCCCCACGAGACCGGCATGGCGTCCGGTCTGCTCAACACCTCACGCCAACTCGGCGCCACGCTCGGCCTCGCGGCCCTCGGCACGGCGGCCCAGCACCGCTCCGACGGATCGGTGACACCCGCGGCGCTCAGCGAAGGCTACGGTCTCGGCCTCAGCCTCGGCGCCGCACTCCTGTTCGCCGCCGTCCTCGTCGCGCTCGTCGTGCTGCCGCGCCGGCGCCCGGAGGCGTGAGGTCACCGCGTCGCGTACAGCTCCTCGATCTCCTGCGCGTACGCCTCCAGGACCGCGGCCCTGCGCAGCTTCAGGGACGGGGTGAGGAGGCCCTGGGTCGCGCCGAACTCGTGCGGGAGTATCCGGAAGGTGCGGATCGACTCGGCGCGCGAGACGCGGGAGTTGGCGCGGGACACCGCCCGCTGGATGTGCCCGTTCAGCTCCTCGTCGGCCACCGCATCCTGCGGGGTGTCGGCGGCGCGGCCCTTGAGGGTCTGCCAGCTCGCCAGGGCCTCCGGGTCGAGGGTGATCAGGGCGGTGACGTAGGGGCGGTTGTCGCCGATCACCAGGCAGCCGGAGATCAGCGGGTGGGCGCGCAGCTCCTCCTCCAGGGTCTGCGGCGAGACGCTCTTGCCGCCGCTGGTGATGATGATGTCCTTCTTGCGCCCGGTGATCACCAGATAGCCGTCGGCGTCGAGATGGCCGAGGTCGCCGGTGGCGAACCAGCCGTCGCGCAGCGCCGCCTCGTTGGCCTTCCGGTTGTTCAGGTAGCCCGCGAAGACGACGTCGCCCGCCACCCAGATCTCGCCGTCGTCCGCGATGTGCACGGCGTTGCCGGGCAGCGGCTTGCCCACCGTGCCGTGCCGCACCGCTCCGAGCGGCTGCACGGTGACCGCGGCCGCCGTCTCGGTGAGGCCGTAGCCGTTGTAGACGGTGATGCCGCAGCCCTGGAAGAACAGGCCGAGGTCACGGGAGAGCGGCGAGCCGCCCGACACCGCGTTGAACACCCGGCCGCCGAGCACCGCCCGCACCTTCGCGTACACGAGCCGGTCGTACACCTTGTGCATCAGCCGCATCCGGGGTCCGGGCCCCGCGCCCTCGCCCGCCGCGTGCCGCTGCGCCGACGCCGCGTACCGGATCGCCGTGCGCACGGCCCGCTCGAACAGGGCGGTGTGGCCGCTCTCCTGGGCGTTGATCCGCGCCTTGGCGAAGACCCGCTCGAAGATGTACGGGACCGCGTACATCAGCGTCGGCCGGAACGCGGCGAGCGCGGGCAGCAGCGCGCTGGGGGAGACGTCGGGCTGGTGCGCGACGTTGATGCCGCCGCGCACCGAACTGACCACCACCATCAGGCCGTAGCAGTGCGCCAGCGGGAGGAACGCGAGCAGTGACTGCTGCACCCCGGGCGGTGTGAGGACAGGCGCCCAGCCGACCAGGAGGTTGTCCGACTCGGACGCCAGATTGCTGTGCGTGATGACGCAGCCCTTCGGGCGGCCCGTGGTGCCCGACGTGTAGCAGATGACGGCGGTGTGCCGCGGGTCCACGGCGGCGCGCATGTGGTGCACCTCCTCGTCGGGCACCCCGGCGCCCGCCGCGAAGAGCTGCTCGATGCCGCCCGAGTCCAGCTCCCACAGGCGCGTCAGATCGGTGCGCGCCCCGTACGCGGCGGCGACCGTCATCGCGTTGTGCTCGTTCTCGACGACCACGCCCACCGCGTCCGTGTCGTACAGGATCCAGCGCACCTGCTCCGCCGACGACGTCGGATACACCGGCACCACCTCGGCACCGAGCGTCCACAGCGCGTACGCGACCAGTGTCCACTCGTACCGGGTGCGCGACATGACGATCACCCGGTCGCCCGCGCCGACCCCGCCGGCGAGGAAGCCGCGCGCCGCGGCCATCACCTCGTCGCGGAACCGCGCAGTGCTGACCTCCTGCGCGACCCCGCCGTCCCCCAGCAGCGAGAACTGCGTGCGCGCGGGCGCCTCGAGCGCCGCGCTGAAGACGGAGTCGGCCAGGCCGCCGGACACCAACGGGGGCGCCAGGCGGGGCGATGCCAAATGCCGCATGTGTGTGCTCATCGCTCCCTCTGATCGGCGAAACCGGTTTGACGATTCAACCGGAATGCGTCGGAACGGCAAGCTACCGCCAAGAGGAACTTTTCGCCCTGGTGTTGCATAACGAATCGGATGCCACCGCTTGCCGACGGCCGCCCACCCGGACGCCGTGGCATTCTGGCCCGATGAACGGTCCGGAGATCCACCTCCATGTAGCGCCTGAACTGGGCCTGTTCGTTCCGCACGCCTACCGCTCGGGCGCCGCGCCGCTCACCACCGACGGGGTGTCCACGCTCGGCCACGTCGTCGAGTCGCTCGGAGTGCCGCTGACGGAGGCCGGGACGCTCCTGGTCGACGGGCGCGAGGTGCCGGTCGGACACGTCCCCGCGGCCGGTGAGCGCGTCGAGGTCCGCCCGGTCGACCGCCCGCAGCGGGTGCCGGGCGCCCCGCTGCGCTTCCTCCTCGACGTCCATCTCGGCACGCTGGCCCGCCGCTTGCGGCTGCTCGGCGTCGACGCCGCCTACGAGGCCACCGACATCGGCGACCCCGCGCTCGCCAAGCGGTCGGCGGCCGAGCGTCGCGTGCTGCTCAGCCGCGACCGGGGCCTGCTGCGGCGCCGCGAGCTGTGGGCGGGCGCGTACGTCTACAGCGACCGGCCCGACGAACAACTCCGTGACGTGCTCGGCCGCTTCGCCCCGGAGCTGCGCCCGTGGACCCGCTGCACGGCGTGCAACGGACCGCTGGAGGAGGCCCGCAAGGAGGACGTCGCCGACCGTCTGGAGGGCGGCACCCGTTCCACGTACGACGTGTTCGCGCAGTGCCGCGCCTGCGGCCGGGTGTACTGGCGCGGCG
The DNA here is from genome assembly GCF_052245995.1 of Streptomyces sp. SDT5-1. Lineage (NCBI taxonomy): Bacteria > Bacillati > Actinomycetota > Actinomycetes > Kitasatosporales > Streptomycetaceae > Streptomyces > Streptomyces sp. SDT5-1. Next base: position 6,845,967 of record NZ_CM125963.1, read on the forward strand.
CCCACCACGACCGGCTGGAGGCCGTGGTGGGCGCCGCTCTCGCGGAGTTCGGGCGGCCGTAGCGCGGGGCCGGGGCATGATCGGCGGCGGAGCCGCTTCCGCTACGCTGCTGCTTTCCCCCCATGGCATGTACACCCAGAGGAGCATCTCCGTGAAGCGGCGCCCCACCCTGGCCGGACTGACGATGGTGCTGGTGGTCGCGCTCGCGGCCTGCGGCGGCGGAACGGAGAAGTCGGCCTCCGCGCACGGCGGCGGTGGCACCGGCAGCCAGTCCGTCGAGCAGCGCGACGAGAAGGTGACCGGGGTGCGCGACGCGGTCCGCCACCTGTCCCGGCGGACCACCCGCGCCACCCGCCCGCACCTGGTGCGCACGTGCGACACCGACACGCGCAGGGTCCGGCACACCAAGCGCAGCAACGGCCGTACCAAGACGTACTACACGACCAAGAAGGTCCGTGACTGCCACAAGGTGCGCCGCGGCACCGAGCGCTACACGCGGGTGCTTCGTCCGGAGCGCTTCTGCGTGCGGCTCGATGCCGTGGGCGGCCGAAAGGGCGAGAACGACCGGTGGTTCGCGGTCAACTCGGTGACCTTCCACCGGGTGCAGCAGGCCGACGACCGGGCGAAGGTGACCATCGCCCCGCTGCGCAAGGGCTGCTGAGCCCCCGCCGGGTCACGTGGCGGCGACCTCCGGGATGCGCTCCTTCACCATCGCGTAGAGGACGACCGCCACGGCCATCACGCCGGCCGCGGTGAACACGCCCGCGGCCCAGCTGCCCGTCGCGTCGCGCAGCACACCGCTGACGACGGGGCTGGCCACCGCGCCGATCTCGGCGACCAGGTTGAACAGGCCGAACAGCGAACCGCGGTCCTTCTCCTCGGCCAGGTCGCCGAGCAGGCTGTGCACGATCGGCTGGAGCGCGTTGAAGAACAGGCCCGAGCAGAACAGGATCAGGCCGAGCAGCAGCAGCGACGGATCGCCGTTCAGGACGCTCGCGCCGAACGCCACGGCGAGCACCGTGTGCACCGCCGCGCAGATCACCGCGAGCGGCTTGCGGCCCTTGCCGGCGCGCACCCGCCGGTCCGCGATCCAGCCGCCGACCGGGAAGCCGATGATGCCCGCGCCCGCGTTGAACGCCGCCGTCAGGGCCGCCGCGCCGAGGCTGCTGTGCGCGGCCTCCGCGACGATCTGCACCGACCAGAACGAGAAGAACCACAGGTTCCACATCACGGCGATGAAGCCGATGTAGACCAGCCACACATTCTTGTTGAGGAGCTGGGCGCTGCGGCCCGTGCGCACGATGCCGCGGATCACGATCGTCACCATGACGAGGAACAGCACGCCGGAGCCGACCGCCGTCAGCCAGTCGGGCCAGCGGAACTCGTCCGCGAGCAGGAACAGGCCGAGGATCGCGACCGCCGCGGGGATCGAGTACCCGATGAGGCGCAGCGCGGGAGGACCGATCCGCAGCGGCTTGTCCCCGCGGGCCCGGAAGAACATCCACGTCGCCCCGGCCACGAGCAGCGACACGACACCGAAGACGTACAGCGGCATGCTCCACGCGCCGTCGCCCATGCCCAGCGTGCCGCCCCAGTCGATCAGGTGCGGGGTGGCGACGATGCCGACGGTGAGGCCGATGGACAGTCCTGACAGGACGACGCCGAGACCGATGGTGCGGCGGGCGGGCGGCGTGTGGTTGATGACCAGGACGCGGTCGTTGGAGTAGAAGACGCCCTCGCCGAGCCCGGTGAGCACGCGGGCCACGACGAAGCCGATGAGGCCGCCGGTCAGTCCGGAGACGAGGGTGAGCAGACCCGCCCACAGCAGCGAGACGACGAGCATCTCGCGGTGCCCGTAGCGGTCGCCGAGCCGGCCGCCCGCGTACTGCGTGAGCATGTAGCCGGTGAAGAACATCGAGCCGATGAGCCCGCCGAGCGTCGCCGGGTTCGAGGCGTCGCCGATGAACCCGGCCTTGTTCTCGATCATCCAGGCCACGACGGGCCCGGTGACGGTGCGGTCGGCGTAGCTGATCAGCCAGCCCGCGAGCAGGAAGCCCCACAGGTGGGTGTGGTGGCCCGAGAAGAGCGCGCGGCCCTTGCCCTCGGTGGTGGTGCGTGGTGGAGCGGCGGATTCCGACATGGGTCCCCCTGGACGCCGGCGACTCGAACAAGCCATAGAAAGCGCTTGTCAAGATGGCAGCGTGAGGGGGCCACGTCAACGGTTGACTTTTGCCGCGGAGTTGCTTACGAAACGCTGTTGCTCAAGCGGTGGCGCTCACGAGGGGAGCTGCCGGTTCCGGCCCGCGCCGATGCCCGCGAGCCCCATCGGCACGCACAGCGCGGCGAGCAGCGCCAGCGGCACCGTCCAACCGCCCGTCGCGTCGTGCAGCGCGCCGAGCAGGAACGGGCCCGCGGCGGCGAGCAGGTAGCCGACGCTCTGCGCCATGCCCGACATCTCGGCGGCCCGCGCCGCGTCGGGGGAGCGCAGCACGATCACGGCGAGCGCCGTGCTGATCAGGAGCCCGCAGCCGAAGCCCTGCATCAGCATCCACGCGTACGCGCCGCCGACCGGCGCCACCAGCAGGCCGATCACCGAGCCCAGGACGAGCAGCGTGCCGGTCAGGCCGAGCGCGACCTGGTTCGTGGAACGGCCGACGAGCGCCGTGAAGGCGAGCGAACCCGCGATGCCCGCGAGGCTCATCACCGACAGCATCCACCCCGCCCGCGTGCCGTCCATGCCCTGGCTGGTGAGCATCGCCGGGATCCACGCCGCGCACGCGTAGTACTGCAACGACTGGAGTCCCATCAGGAGCGTGACCTTCCACGCGAGGGGCGAACGCAGCAGTGAGGTACGGGAGTCGGCCCCGGGCGAGGCCGCCGCCGGTGGCGCGTCCGAGCGGCGCAGCTGCGGCAGCCACAGCACGAACGCGAGCGCCGACAGCACGGCCCATACGCCGATCGCCCCGCGCCACCCGAGCCCGAGCGCGTCCCCCAGCGGCACGGTGACCCCGGCCGCGAGCGCGGCGCCGCAGAACAGCGCCACCGAGTACAGGCCCATCATCAGGCCCGTACGGCGCTCGAAGTTGCGCTTGATGACACTGGGCACCAGGACGTTCGACAGGGATATCGCGGCGCCGATCAGGACGGTGCCCGCGAACAGCGCGGGCAGGCCGGGCGCGAGGCGCAGCGCGATGCCCGCCGTCAGGAGCGCCATCATCGCGCCGAGCGCCCGCGTCATGCCGATGCGCCGCGACAGCTTCGCCGCGAACGGGGCGAGGAGGCCGAAGCACAGGATCGGCAGCGTGGTCAGCAGTCCGGCGAGCGAGCCGCTGAGTCCGGTGTCCCGGCGGATCGTGTCGAGCTCGGGCGAGACGGAGACGACGCCGGGGCGCAGGTTCATGGCGATGAGCAGGACGCCGGCGGCGAGGAGCCCCGTCGTCGCGTGGGCGGTGGCGGTCGGGCGCGCGGACGCGGACGTGGATTCGGCGGGGGTGGGCGTGGGAGCGGGTGTGGGGGCGTTGTGCGGCATGTGGGCCAACGTAACATCCCATGTTTGTGGTCAGCACTTACGCCCAGCGGGGAGATAGCGGCATGAAATGCCGCAAAGTGGACTGGCGTGCCTGGGGAAACATGGGATATTTTTGCTTCCGTCTGCAGGAGACACCCCGCCCGCGAGGAAGGCCGCACCGTGCCCACACCCACCCTGGTCCAGCGCACCATCGGCCGGATCGAGCGGAGCATCGAGAGCGGCGAGTGGGCCGTGGGCGACCGCATCCCCGCGGAGGGGCAGCTCGTCGACGACCTCGGTGTGGGGCGCAACACCGTGCGGGAGGCCGTCCGGGCCCTGTGCCACACAGGGCTCCTGGAGGCCCGCCGTGGCGACGGCACTTATGTGCGCGCCGCCAGCGACCTCAACGCCGCCCTCCAACGCCGCCTGCGCCGCGCCGAGTTGAAGCACGTCCTCCAGGTCCGCCTCGCCCTCGAACGCGAAGCGGCCCCCGCCGCCGCGTCGCACCGCGGCGAGGACGACCTCGCCCGCATCCTCTCCGCCCTGCTCGCCCGCCGCCGCGCCGAGGAGAGCGGCGACCTGGCCGCGTACGTCGAGAAGGACGTCGAGTTCCATCGCGCCGTCGTCGCCGCCAGCGGAAACCCGCTGATGACGGAGTTGTACGAGAGCATCGTCGAGTCGGTGCGGGACAGTGTCGCCTCGCTGCTCCCGAGCTGGACCCCCGAACCGCTCGGCGCGAGCTCCCACGACGACCTGGCCGACGCCATCGCGCGCCGCGACCCGGAGGCCGCCGCCGAGGCGGCGTGGGCGCACACGCGGACGGTGGAGTCGGCGATGGAGCGGATGACGGACGATCAATAAGCCGACCCACGCCGACAATTGACCGTATGTCGCCCTCTGTCGGGGGCACCGCCGCGCGCTCTACCCTGACGTCAGCCTCAACGGCCCTGAGGGGGAGTCGCATGAGCGATGGCAGCGAGCGCACCGGGGGCGACGGGCGTCGCCCCGATCCTCCGCGGTCCGGCGAACGCCTCGCCGACTGGGCGGACGGCCGGCTGGGGATCTACCAACTGGCCAAGTCCCAGATGCGCAAGGTCTTTCCCGACCACTGGTCCTTCATGCTCGGTGAGGTCTGCCTCTACAGCTTCGTCATCCTCATCCTCACCGGCGTCTTCCTCACCTTCTTCTTCGACCCCAGTACCCAGGAAGTCGTCTACGACGGCACGTACGTACCGCTCAAGGGCATCACGATGACCCAGGCGTACGAGTCGACGGTGCACATCAGCTTCGACGTGCGCGGCGGACTCCTGATCCGGCAGATCCACCACTGGTCGGCGCTGGTCTTCGTCGCCGGCATGACGGTGCACATGATGCGCGTCTTCTTCACCGGCGCGTTCCGCAAGCCGCGCGAGCTGAACTGGCTGTTCGGCTGGACCCTGCTGTTCCTCGGCATCATCACCGGCCTGACCGGCTACTCGCTCCCCGACGACCTGCTGTCCGGCACCGGCCTCAAGTTCGCGCAGGGCGCCGTGCTCTCGGTGCCGATCGTGGGCACGTACCTGGCGATGTTCCTGTTCGGCGGCGAGTTCCCCGGCGACGACTTCATCTCCCGGCTCTATCCGATCCACATCCTGCTGCTGCCGGGCATCATGCTGGGCCTGGTGGCGCTCCATCTGATCCTGGTCTTCTACCACAAGCACACGCAGTTCGCGGGGCCCGGCCGCAGCGAGAAGAAGGTCATCGGAGCGCCCTTCTTCCCCATCTACGTGGCGAAGGCGGGCGGCTTCTTCTTCCTCGTCTTCGGCGTCCTCGCGCTGCTCGGCGCGGTCGCCACCATCAACCCGGTGTGGGCGTTCGGGCCCTACCGGCCCGACCTCGTCACCACGGGCGCGCAACCCGACTGGTACCTCGGTTTCTCCGAGGGGCTGATCCGTGTGATGCCCGCGTGGGAGGTCAACGCGTGGGGCCACACACTGGAGTTGGGCGTCTTCATCCCGTTCACGCTGTTCCCGCTGATCCTGTCGTTCATGGCGGTGTACCCGTTCCTGGAGGCGTGGATCACCGGGGACAAGCGTGAGCACCACACGGCCGACCGCCCGCGCAACAAGCCGGTCAGGACCGGCATCGGCGTGGCCTGGCTGTCGCTGTACGGGGTGCTGCTCATCGGCGGCGGCAACGACATCGTCGCCACCAAACTGCATCTGTCGATCAACGCCATCACGTGGTTCGTGCGCATCAGCTTCTTCGTCGTGCCGGTCGTCGCGTTCGTCGTCACCAAACGCATCTGCCAGGGCCTCCAGCACCGTGACCGCGACAAGGCGCTGCACGGACGCGAGTCCGGGCAGATCAAGCGGCTGCCGCACGGCGAGTACGTCGAGGTCCACGAGCCGCTCACGCGCGCCGAGCTCTACACCCTCAACGCGCACGAGCAGCCCAAGCCCTACGAGTTGGGGCCGCGCTTCGACGAGAACGGCGTGGAGCGCAAGTTCACCGTCCGCCAGAGGGTGCGGGCGCGGCTCGCGAAGGCGATGTTCGGCCCCGGCACGTACGTCCCGAAGGCGACGCCCGAGGAGTACCGGGCGCTGCACGCGGGCTGGCACGAGTCGGAGCGGGTGGACTGAGGTCGGGAGGGGCCGGCCCGCGCACGGACCGGCCCCTCGCGGTCAGCCGTGAGTCAGTCAGCCGTCAGCCACTCAGCCGTACCGTGAACGCCTTGTCCGTCGACAGCTTCGCCGTGCGGACCGTCGTCACGTGGGTCTTCTCGTCGTACGACCATGAACGCGCGGGCAGCGGACGCCCGTTCACGGAGACGTGCGCGGGAGCGTCGTCGCCGTGCACGGTGAAGGTGTACGCGCGCTCGCCGGGCTTGCCCGCGTAACTTCCCTTGCTGGCACCGACGTTGATGACGGTGGTGTGCCGCTTGTCGGTGTCGACGGTCACGTGCTGCGTGGCCGACGCGCCGTCCTTGAACTCGCGGGTGACACCGTCGTCCTCGTACAGCGTGTACGAGCCGTGCCCCGGCTCGGACGCGTGGACGTCATAGCCGAGCTGCCCCTTGTCGCGGGTCTTCCACGACGTGGTGCCCTTGGGCCACATCGGCACGATCGCACCGGACTTCACGAAGAGCGGGAGCGTGTCGATCGGCGCGTGGTAGCCGTCGATCGTGGTCGGGCCCTTGTACCGCTTGCCCGTCCAGTAGTCCGTCCACGTGCCCTTCGGCAGGTAGATGCCGTCGCGGGTGTCCGCGTCCTTGTAGACCGGCGCGACCAGGAAGTCGTCGCCCGCCAAGTACTCGTACTTCGCCTGCGCGCCCAGGGTGTTGGCGTCCTTCGGGTACTCCAGCCACAGCGGCCGCACCCCGCCGACGCCGGTGTCTGCGGCCTGCTTGGCGAGCGTGTACAGATACGGCATCAGCCGCTCGCGCAGCTGCAGATACTTACGGTTGATGGAGCGGTACGGCTCGCCGTCCACCCACGGCTGCTGGTTGATCTTCTCGCCGGTGGTGAGGTCGCGGGCCCAGCCGTCCATCGTCATGACGGCCGGCAGGAACGTCTTGGCCTGGAGGTCACGCGCGTACATCTTCGCGTCGTGCGCGTAGATGGAACCGATGTCACCGGTGTTGTAGGCGATGCCGGACATCGTGGCGCCCGCGTACGTCGGGATCTGCCAACGGACGAAGTCCCACGACAGTTTCTGGTCGCCGGACCAGAGCACCGCGCAGCGCTGCGCGCCCGCCCAGGACACCGGCATCCACACGAAGCCGCGGGCATCGCTGTTGTCCTCGATGCCGGCCTTCGCTTTGTCGCAGGCGTCGAGGGCCATCCCGTAGCCGTTGCCGACCCAGGCGACGTCGAGCTTGGCGACGCGCTGCCCGGCCTTCACCTGGTCGGCGAGCTTGTCGATGCCGTCCTGCGTCCACAGGCCGAGCTGGGCGTCGCGGTCCTGGAGGCCCTTGGCGGTCTCGGCCAGGTTCTCGTAGCCGCAGCCGTAGCCGTCGTTGACGAGCATCCAGCCCAGCGGCATCTGGTTCTCGACGTACTTGTCGGCGACCTTCAGCGAGTCGAGGGTGTGCCGCTCGCCCTGGTTGGCGTTGTGCAGATAGCAGTCCGCGTCGCCGGGCTCGAGGCCGTAGACGGGCGGCATGAACGGCCTGCCGACCAGAGCGGTGTACTTGCCGATGACCTTCTTGGCGTCACCGAGGAAGTAATAGGCGTCGAGGCGACGCTCCTGCTGCCCGGTGTGCACCGACGGACCGAAGTCGTAGACGCCGGGCGCGAAGGTGTTGCGGTAGACCCCGTACCCGGCCGAAGACAGATAGAACGGCTGGGAGTTGGGGTAGCCGCCCTCGTTCCAGTTCGTGTTGTTGGCGACGTACACGGTCTTGTCGCGGTGCGAGAACGAGCCGTTCTGCTCGCCGCCGCCGAAGAACTGCTCGTCGGTGCCGCGCTCCAGGCTCTGCCGCATCCCGCCGGTCGACCAGCGCAGCGGCCGGTCCTCCTGCCAGATCCGTGTCCTGTCGTCCGCCTTGTAGAGGCCGAAGCGCAGCGGCTTCTTGTAGACGCGCAGGACGGCGTCGGCGGACCGGATGCCGTAGTAGGAACCGGCGTCGAACGAGGTCGTACGCGTGTCGACGGCCGGCTTCTTCCGCACGATCTGCCCGGCGGCGGGATCGCTGAACTTCCCCGACGGGTCTGCCTGGAGGTGCAGTTGACCCCCCTTCAGGAACTCGGCCCGCGCGGCGAGTCCCCCGGCGGCGATCGCGTACCCGTCACCGTCGCGCCCGAAGGACGTCAGGTCCCCCGCGTCGGTGGTCTCCGGCAGATACGCCCGGCCGACGAACGAGTTGTCGTGCACGTCGTACGGGACGACCACCACGTGGTACGTGCCGTCGGCCTTCGGGATGACGGTCGCCTCGGGGTCGGCCGTGCCCGCGCTCGACGCCACCTGCTTGCCCGCGTCGTCGTAGATGTACATGTCGAAGTCGTCGCTGGGCTGCTTCGCCCACTCGATCGACACCGGCACCCCGCCTTCGGGGTTGTCGCTCCAGTACCCGTCAGGAACCGACACCGTGAGGTCGAAGCGGTCGCAGGTCTTCCCGTCCGGATCGTCGGCAGGCGCCGGACACTTCTTCGGGTCGTCGACCGTGCCGGCCGGATAGGTCGGGCTCTGCCAGGTGACGCTCTTGTGCTCGGCGTCGAGCACGCCGCTGCGCGGGGTGGCGGCGCCCGCCTGATGCGCGGGCGCGGCGAGCAGCGCCGCGGCGAGGGCCGCGGTGGTCCATGCGGCCAGGGCGCGGGCTCTTCGATGGGGTTGCCTTTGGTGCAGTCTTCGCATGAGGTGCGTCTCCGCTCAGAACGACCGGCCATTGTTTACTTGTGCTTGAAACTCCTTGCGCGCGTGCAGGATTGCGCACAGAGTCAGGGTTGAAGATCCCGCTCGCGCAGGTTCATGTCAACAGGAGGTGCCCTGTCGTGACCGTCCGTCCGTACGCACACCGCCCCACCCGCGCCGTCCTCGCCGCCCTGCTGCTCGTCGGAAGCGCCGGCCTCGCCGCGCCGTCCGTCTCCGCCGCGCCGAGACCCGCCCCGGACTACTCCGACGTCCTCGACCTGCACGGCACCCCGCAGGCCGCCCTCCCCGGCGACGACGAGGACAACAACCCCATCAGCACGTTCTCGGACCGCGGGGCCTGGCACGCGTACGCGTTGCCGGAGGTCGGGGATCGCGCGGCGTACGGAGGGTTCAGCGGGCCGCTCTACATCGCGCAGGAGTACCCGTGGTGGCTGAGCAAGGCGTTCAGCCGGATGCGGCTCACCGAAGGCGGGCGGGAGCTCGCCCTGGACGCCGGGGATGCGCCCAGGTTCACCTCGGAGCCGGGGCGGCTGGTGGAGTCGTACGACCTCGGGCGCGGGCTCACGCTCCGGCTCGAGCTGCGGTTCGCCACCGACCGGAGTGCGCTGGTGCGGGCCGAGGTGCGGAACAGCGGGTCCGTGGCGCGGACGTTGGGCGCCGAGTGGAGCGGGAGTCTGCTGCGGCCGGAGAAGACGCCGATGCGGGACGCGCCCTCGCTGAAGGCCACCGCGCACGGCGTCGGCGTCGACTTCGCCAAGGTGCGCGAGAAGTGGGACTACCTCACCGACGGCACCGAACGCTTCGAGGTCACGCACAAGGAGCCCGTGCGGACCACCGTCGAGGGGGACCGGTACCGGACCGAGAGCGCGGCGCCGGTGCGGATCGCGCCGGGTGGTGTGCGGCGCTTCGACTGGGCCGAGTCGTACACCTTCACCGACGCCGAGCGCAGCCGTGAGGCGCGCCGGGCGCGGGCCGTGCTCGCCGCGCCGGACGCGTATGTCGCCGCGGGGGACGACCGCTGGGAACGGTATGTCGCCGGGGTCACGCGCGGGGTGCCCGTCGAGCGGCGGCGCACCGCCGTGAAGGCGTTGGAGACGCTCGTCGGCAACTGGCGTTCCGCCGCGGGGCGGTTGAAGCACGACGGCGTGACGCCCTCCATCTCGTACAAGTGGTTCACCGGCGGGCTGTGGGCCTGGGACAGCTGGAAGCAGGCCGTCGGCACCGCCCGCTTCTACCCGCGGCTCGCGCAGTCGCAGATCCGGTCCATGTTCGACTGGCAGATCACCGCCGACGACAAGGAGCGGCCGCAGGACGCGGGGATGGTGCCCGACGCCCTCTTCTACAACGATCCCGAGCGCGGCGGCGGCAACTGGAACGAGCGCAACTCCAAGCCTCCGATGGCGAGTTGGGCCGTCTGGGAGACGTACCGCGGGAGCGGCGACCGGGCCTTCCTGCGCGAGCTGTACCCGAAGCTCGCCGCCTACCAGGCCTGGTGGTACCGCAACCGGGACCACGACCACGACGGGCTCGCCGAGTACGGTGCCACCGTCGACCCCGCCAACGACTCCACCGAGGAACGCAGGCTCGCCGCCGCGTGGGAGAGCGGACTCGACAACGCGCCGCGCTTCGACGCGAAACTCGGCACCTCCGTCGTCGCCAACCGCGCCGCCGACGGCACCCTGCTCGGCTACTCGCTGACCCAGGAGTCCGTCGACCTCAACGCGTATCTCGCCCAGGACCAGACCTACCTGGCCCGCATCGCCGACGCCGTCGGACGGCCGGGCGAGGCCGCGAAGTGGCGCGCCAAGTCCGAGGCCACCAGCGCTGCCGTGCGCGCCAAGTTCTACGACCCGGCCGACGGCTGGTTCCACGACATCGGCCTCAAGGACGGCGCCCCGCTCAGCGACCGGGGCCGCGGCATCGAGGGCGCGGTCCCGCTGTGGACCGGCGCGGCGAGCGAGGCACAGGCCGCCCGCGTGCGCCAACGCCTCACGGACCCCGGGGAGTTCGCCACCCACGTGCCGTTCCCGACCGTCTCCAAGGCGTCCCCGTACTTCGACGCGACGGCCTACTGGCGCGGCCCCGTCTGGTTCGACCACGCCTACGTCGCCCTCAGCGGCCTGCGCCGCTACGGTTACGCCAAGGACGCCGACGACCTCACCGCGAAGCTCCTCACGCACACGAAGGGCCTCACCGGCGACCGCCCGATCCAGGAGAACTATGACCCGCTGACCGGTGCCCCGCTCAACTCGCCCAACTTCAGCTGGTCGGCGGCGCTGCTGCTGCCGATCCTGTCGGGAGAGAAGTAGCCGGGGCTCCCGGCTTTCAGGACGCGGCGTACGTCCAGAAGTCCCGCATGATCTGCGGCGGCGTCGGGCCCGTCATGCCCAGGTGGGTCATCAGGACCGACACCGTGCCGGTCGACGGGGTGAGGTGGGCGGCCGTGCCGGTGCCGCCGACCCAGCCGTAGCGGCCCGGCACGTTGTAGGGGTGGGTGCGGGTGACGTCGACCGAGCCGCCGTAGCCCCAGCCCTCGCCCTCGGTGAACAGGCCGCTGGCCGCGCGCTGTTCAGCCGTCAGATGGTCCGTCGTCATCTGCCGCACCGCGTCGGCGGAGAGCACGGAGCCGCCGCCGTCGAGCAGCATGCGGGCGAACGCGTGCCAGTCGTCGACCGTGGAGACGAGCCCGCCCGCGCCGGAGGGGAACGCGGGCAGGCCGCTCCAGTCGCCGTCCGGGGTGTCGACGAGCTCGGCGCCGCCCTCGGGCGTGGGCACGTAGAAGCTGGTGAAGCGGTCACGCTTGGCGGCCGGCACCTCGAAGCCGGTGTCCGTCATGCCCAGCGGCTCGAAGATCCGCTCGGCGAGGAAGTCGGGCAGCGAATCGCTCGTCATCCGGGAGATGAGCACGCCCTGGATGTCCGAGCACGCGTTGTAGAGCCACACCTCGCCCGGCTGGTGGAGCAGCGGCACCCCGGCCAGCGAGGCCAGCCAGGTGTCCGGCTCGGGCACCCGCTGCGGGTGGTGCGGGTCCATCAGCGCGAAGAGCGGCTGCACGGCCGGGAGCGAGAAGTCGGAGGGGAAGCCCCAGCCGGCCCGGAACGTCAGCAGGTCCTCGACCGTGATCGGCCGGGCCGCCGGGATCACGTCCTCGATCGGGCCCGCCGGATCGCGCACCACGTTCGGCGCGGCCAGCTCAGGCAGCCAGTGCGAGATCGGCGAGTCCAGGGCGATGCGGCCCTCGTCGACGAGCGTCATCAGGGCCGCCGCCACGATCGGCTTGGTGATCGACGCGATCCGGAAGATGGAGTCGCGGGCCAGCGGCGTGGTCCCCTCGGTGTCGGCGTGGCCGACCGCCGCCACCTCGACCCGGTCGCCGCGCGCCACGAGCCCCACGGCGCCCGGCACGGGTCCCTTCGACACGTGCGGGGACAGGACGTCGGTCAGGCCGGTGCTCTCGGTCATCGGGCGATCCTCCAATGCGTACGGGTGCGGTGCCGTCGTGCGCGTGAGCGTACAGAGGAAGACCGCCCGGACCGACTCAACTCATCGGCTCCCCGTCCCACAGCGTGTCGTGCGCGCGGTGGGCGTCGGTGAGCCCGTCCGTGAAGAAGCGCTCGTAGTACTCGCCCTCCACGTGGTGGGCCTGGAGCCACACGCCCGGCACATGGATGGCGTCCGTGTGCGCGGGGAAGCGGCGGTGCGTGGCCAGGATGTACGTGCACACGTCGCGGGCGCACTCAATGACCCGCTCGTCGTACTCGCTGGCCTCCGCGAGATAGCGCTGACCGTAGTCCTCCTTGTAGATGCGGGCGAAGACGTCCTTGTCGCTGTACGTGCCGCCGGTGCCGAACTTCGCGTCGACCACGGCGTCGACCGCGTCCGACATGGAAGCGTGCGCGGGCGGGCAGGCCGCGGCGATCAGTGGTCCGCCGGTCGCCGGGTCGGCGAGGCCCACCGGATGCGAGCGCAGGTTCGCGTACTTCGGCAGCGGGACGTGCCAGCGCCACAGGTCGGGCAGCCGCCAGCGCGGCGTCACGAACGTGAAGCCGAGCATCCTCCCGTACGTCTTCGAGAACTTGGGGTCGCCGAGGGCGATCGCCGGGTTGATGGAGGCGTGGATCCAGGCGCCGAGGCCCATGCCCTCCGCCGTCAGCATCACCGTCTGCAGCAGCAGGTCCGCCTCGATCTGCGTGCGCATAGGGCCCAGCGCGCCCAGCGGCAGCTTCAGGTCCTTGTTGAGGAACCCGTTGTCCACCCACTTCTTCACGCCCGCCGCCCGGTACAGATTGCGGTCGTCGACGAAGGTGGGGCGGGCCCCGTCCGGCTGCGTCAGCAGATACATCAGGGCGTTGATGTACTGGTGCGACAGGTCGACGACCGGGAAGAGGACCGTCGTGCCCGGCAGGTTCGACAGGAACCGGTTCGAGTCCAGGTACGCGGGGAAGTCGCGCAGCCCCTCCGCCACGTCCAGGCGGTGGTCGAGGACCTTCACCTTCGCCTGCTCGGCCCGCTCGACGAGGGCCTGCGCGGTGAACGGCTCGTGCGGGGCGGGCGGCAGCCTGCGCAGGAAGTACGTACCGCTGTCGTTGATCAGGAAGAAGTGCGTGCCCTGCGCGTTGTCGGGGCTGCCCGCGGTGCGGCCCGTCATCGTCAGGTTCGGCTTGGACATGATGGGCTTGCCGTCGCGCGGGTCCTCGAAGGGACGGTCCGGCATCGTCAGGCCCGTCGAGCCCGTCACCGCGATGAGCAGCGCCTCCTCAAGAGCGCTGAGCGGCTGCGGCTCGTGCTTGGAGCGGTGGCTCATCGACCCGGCCGGCACCGACGCGCCGCGGGAGACCCGGTGGGTGCGGCGGTGCCAGATCGTCTTCAGGAGCGGGCGCGCGAGCAGATCGTCGAGCCCCTGGTGACCGGAGTGGGCGTCAGCCATGCTCGCCCCCGTTCTCCGCCGGCGGCACCGGACGCCACGGCGCGAACGCGCTCGCGTCGCGCGGCAGCAGGCTCGCCAGGTCCGGGCAGTGCCGCAGGATCACGGACTTCATGCCGCCCTTCTCCACCCAGTCCATGCCGAGCGGCGTGTAGATCTCCGGGCGGTAGTCGACGGTGAGGAAGCGGTCGCTCTGCAGCCGCCGCGTCGCCATCAGGATGAAGATCCGGAACGCGGTGTCGGAGAAGCCGAAGCCGGTGGGCGGGTTCTCCGCGAACAGGCCGACGACGGTGTCGATCTCGTCGACGTCCCGGTACACCTCCTTCAGGCGGGCGAGGGTCTCCGGCTCCTGCGTCAGGTCCTCGAAGCGGCGGATGCGCTCCTTGTGCAGGCCCGCGCGGAAGTCGTTGTAGCGGGGCACGCCGCGCCTGCGGGTGCGCACCAGGTCGACCACCGACAGGTCGATGATGTCGCCGTCGCGCTGGAAGTGCGTGAGCGCCTTCGGGAAGTTGTGCAGCGTGATCGCGCCCGGGTTGGCGATGCCGAACGAGTACAGGGTGTCCGCCAGGCCCGTCTTGCGGATCTGGCTCTCGGCGGCCGCGCCCTGGATGTCGTGGAACCCGAGCGTCTCAAGGCGCTGCCCGAAGCGGTGCTCGCGCAGCTCGTAGTCGTCCGGGATCAGCGGGTGCATCCGGTACACGGTGACGAAGTCCTCCGTCAGCGAGTACGGGGCGCCGTGGTGGTCCGGCATCGTCTTCGGGATGCCGGTCAGGGAGTGCGATTCGAGCAGCCACAGGCCCAGCTGGTTGAGCCAACTCTTCGGCGGGCCCTCCCAGTTGGTGCGCAGGCCGATGTCGATGGTCTTCGTCGCGAGGATCGCCGGCGTCCACTCCACCGTGTGGATCTTCGCGATGAGCGCCGACACCACCAGGCGCGCCGTGTGGTAGATCCGCTCCTCGCTCATCGCCGGGTACTCGGCGCGCAGCGCGTCGCACACCGCGTTGTGCTCGCGGGCGAACAGGGTGTGCATCGCGCTGAGCCCCATCCACCAGTTGTCCTTGAACCCGGTGATCGGGATGCCCGTCCGGTCGATCGGGATGTGCCCGCCGTCCAGCAACAGGCGCGCCCCGCCCTCGGGTTCGCGCAGCTGCTTCGCGGTCTGCTCGTCGCCGCCGTACACCTCGGAGCCGTCCCACCAGTGCGAGGCGGTGTTCCCGAACAGGATCGGCGGCTTGTTGCCCGGCAGCTCGATGCCCTCGTTCTCGGCGAACCGCATCACGCTCTCCTCCGGCCCGCCGGGGGAGTTCACCCACGTACCGCCGCCGGGCGGCAGCGGCACCTCGACCGCCCGGTCGCCCGTCTTGAAGCGGCCGTGGTTGACCCAGTCGTGCACCTGGAACTGGATCCACGCCGCCGCCAGGATGTTCAGCGACGTCGCCGGGACGAAGGACTCGCGGGCCAGCAGGCTGCGGCTGACCGTCACCGGGTTCGGCGTGTCGAACAGGTCGGGCCGGAACACCGGCTTGAGGTTGCGGCCGAACGCCGCGCCCACCGCGCCCATCCGCGGCTCCGACAGATCGTTGTACGAGCCGTCGTAGGAGCGCTCCGTGCGCAGCCGCTCGTCGATCGGGGCCGGCACCGGCTCGGCCTTCGGCGGCGCCTCCCGCACATCGGTGTCGATCAGGTTCAGCCGGCGCAGCACCTTCCGCAGGAACACCAGATTGAGCAGGCTCAGGTCCAACGGCAGCCGGTGCCACGGTACATACCGGTTCAGGATCCGGAAGGCGAGGCCCACGGGCGCGCCGAGCACCCGGTTCCTGAGCGGCTCGTGCGGCGTGAACCGGGTGCCGTGCCGCTGGGCGCTGCTCGCCCGGTACGCGGCCTTGCGGGCCCGGTTCAGGTTGCCCAGCGGGCGGAACGCGTCGGTCGTGTACCAGGGGTTGAACGACAGGTCGTCCACCCGCCGTGCCGCCGAGCGGGCCTCCGCCGTCGTGATGTCCTGGCTCGGCACGGTCAGCCGGGCCACCGGGATCGGCGGCGTGATCCCCTCCTTCCACTCCACCGAGCAGTCCTCGACGGGCGTGCGCCGCTCGTCGACGTAGCGCTGCACGCACAGGTCGAAGGCGACGTCACCGCGGGAGAGGCGGCGCGCCAGCTCGCGGTGGAGGAAGTTGGGGTCGCGGCGGTCGGGGCGCGGCTCGGGGCCGCCGCCCACGGCGGGCCGCAGCAGGAAGCGGACCGGGCCCGCCTCGCCCCACAGCATGGCGCCGCGGCTCCAGTACGTCTCCCGGGCCAGGCTGTTGACCTTGGTGCGGGTCGCCGCCTGGACGTTGCGGCGCATCCGGTTCGCGGTGCCGAGGCCGACGGCCAGCGGCAGCTTCACGAAGAGCCCGAACGCCTTCTGGAGCGGATTGCGGGCCCCGGCCATCGCCTTGGCGAACGCCACGAACTCGCGGGCGTTCGCCGCGTGCGACACCGGGAACGACGTGGCCAGCAGATCGTGGCTCTCGTCGGACGTCGTGCGCACCCGCACCGCGATGCCGTGCAGATCGGGCGCCCCGTCGGGCCCGCGCATCCCGCTCGCGTTCGAGAGCCGAACCGTCGCCGTGTACTCGGCGCCCGGCTGGGCGAAACCGGCGCGCAGCGCGGCCGGCAGGTCGTCGTTGAACCGCAGTCGGGCGTTCTCCACCCCGAGCGCGGCCTTGGCGTGGAAGGCGCGCTCGAAACCCTGGGCGCCACTGGCCCGCCGGTTCGCGACCTGAACCTTCATGATCTCGCGGGCAAGGCGCTCGAACACGAGGCGTTCGGCCTCGGGACTGCCGCCCTCGTACCGCTCGTACTGTGGCTGACGTTCGTTATCGGCCATCGTTGCCGTCCCTGTCGAAGGTACGTGGGGAAGGTCCGTTCAGGGGGAGGGGCAGCGACGCTATCGGCGCCCTCGGACCTGCCGCAGCGACCGATCCCGCCATGTCCGCGCACACGAACTCCCGTACGTGTGAAGGGATTTGTGCCTGTCAGCGCGCGGACCCCCGACCGCAGGGCCGCACCGCGCGTCGCCCACCCCTCACCCGCCCCACCCGCAGATCCCGCGCGTGGCCGATCGGCGACGCCTTGACGGCGGCATCCGGCGGTGGTGTGCTGCACAGCCTCCGCTACGGGAGGCGCCATGCGGCACACCATCGCGCACGGACCCGCCTTCGCCGAGCTGCGGCCCCTCAAGGCCCCCACGTTCGTCGAGCCGGGCAGGACCACCTTTCCCGTCCACCCCGACCTGCCGCTCCTGCTGCTCGACGACAAGGAGCACCCCGATCCGGCGGGCGTCCTTCCGCACACCATGGCGACCCTGTCCGCGTACTCCTACGCGGGACACGACCAGGGCGGGGACGCGGAGACCGTCGCGATGATGGCGACCCGGCTCGGCCTCGAACGCAACCGCTGCCGCGTCTTCGAACAGCGCGTCGACGCCCTGTACATCGCCTCCGCCGCCTACCTGATCCAGGACGCCGACCGGCGCGTCGCCATCCTCTGCTACCGGGGCACCCAGCCCGAGGACATCATCAGCATCCTCACGGACGCCGACGTCCGCCCCGAGACCCTCGCCGTCGACCTCGACGGCAGGGACTACGCCGTGCACGCCGGCTTCTACCGCAACATGCGCGCCACCCGGTACCTCGTCCTCCAGGCCCTGGAGCGGGCCCTGCGCGGCGAGTCCATCGATCCCGACGAGCACGGCACCCGCGGGCCTGGCCTCGAAGCCCTCTACATCACCGGGCACAGCCTCGGCGCCGCGATGGCCGCCCTGATGGCGGTCACCCTCGTCCACGAGCCCCGCTACGCGCACATCGCCCGCCGCCTGCGCGCCGTCTACACCTTCGGACAGCCGATGCTCGGCGGCCCCGACCTGGCGCGCGCCTGCGCCGACACCGCCGACAGCAACGGCACCCACCTGCTGCGCGACCGGCTCCTGCGCTACATCTACGACCGCGACGTGGTGCCCGCGCTGCCGCCGCGGCCGGTCGGGCCCTACGCCCCGTTCGGCCGGGAGTTCCACTTCCGCAGGCCGCGGCGCGCCGTGGACGCCGTGTTCGCGGCGGTGGCCGACGCGGCGGCGGATGCGGCGGCCCTGCCGGGCGACCTGCTCGCCGGGACGAATCCGCTGCGACGCCTCGCCCGGATGACGGCGATCCCCGGCCGGGCCCGCGAGGAGGGCTGGGTCGAACGGGTCGAACCCGCCCTTCCCTACCCCCAGATGGACAGCCTCGCGGGCCTCGCGGTCGTCGCACCCCTGGCCTTCTTCGCGGCCCGCCTCGCCCTGACCCGCACCCTCCCCTTCAAATACTCCTTCGACGACCACGGCCCGGCGCACTACGTCAACGCGCTGGCGCCGGAAGGGGTGTTGAGCGAGTACGGGGACGTGCGGTGAGGGTCAGCGCATGTCGGCGGGCCGCTCCGTGCCCTCGAACGGGAAGCGGCGCCTGAACTCGTCCGCCGCGTCCTCCAGCGTCACGAACGACACGCCCTCGTGCCCGGAGACGTACTCGATGAAGCGCTCGAGCATCAGCAGCACGTTGGGGCGGCCCGACACGTCGGGGTGCAGGGTGATCGGCAGCACCGCGTAGTCCAGCTCGCGGTGCACCCAGTCGAACTGGTCCCGCCAGTCCTGCTCAAGGGCGCGCGGCGACACGTATCCGTGGCTGTTGTGCGCATGCTTGTTGAACATCATGGGCGGCAGGTCGTCGACGTACCAGTTGCCGCAGAACTCGACGAGGTCCACCTCGTGGCCGTGCACGAGCGGCTTCATCCAGTCCTTGGCGTCGCCCGAGTAGTCGATCTTCGTCCAGGAGTCGCCGACGCGGGCGTAGAAGGGCGTGAAGTCCCGGTAGTTCTGCGAGTGGTCGTAGGAGAAGCCGTATTTGTGCAGCAGGGCCGCCGTCGACTCGGACATCTCCCACCAGGGCGCGACGTAGCCCTTGGGGCCGCGCCCGGTGAACTGCTCGATCAGCTCGACCGACCTGGCGAGGACGTCCTCCTCCTGCTGGGGGGACATCTCGATGGGGTTCTCGTGCGAGTAGCCGTGCGCGCCGATCTCGTGTCCGGCCTCGACGACCATCCGGGTCTGCTCGGGGAACGTCTCGATGGAGTGGCCGGGGATGAACCAGGAGGTGCGGATGCCGTAGCGCTCGAAGAGCTTGAGCAGGCGGGGGGTGCCGATCTCGCCGGCGAAGACACCGCGCTGGATGTCGTTCGGGGAGTCCTGGCCGCCGTACGAGCCGAGCCAGCCGGCGACCGCGTCGACGTCGACACCGAGGGCGATCTGGATGTTCTTGGGCATGCGGGAGGTGCTCCTTGTTAGCGGGGGAGTCGGGCGGTGAGTTCGGCGGTGGCCGCGGCGAGCGCCTGCCGGTCGGCGTCCGACCAGTCGCGCTCGCGGGTGCTGTGCACGGAGATCCAGCCGGTCATGGCGTCGCCCCGGATCACGGGTGACAGCATCTGGGCACGCACGCCGTACACGTCCTTCAGGGCTTCGGGCGGGTGCGGCGCCTCCCGGAAGTGCGGCTGCACCAGCGCCCTGCGCTCGGCCTCCAGCCACTGGACGGTGTTCAGTCTGCGCTGGTCGAGGGAGGCGTCGCGGCGGATGGAGCGCACGCCGGGGGCCAGCGCCTCGCCCGCCGTGAGGTCCACGCCGAGGCCGTGGGCGGGCAGGTCGACGCGGAACGTCGTGCGGTCGGCGCCGGTCGCCGTGAGCAGCGCCTCCAAGATGGACTGGATCCCGACGCGCAGGCTGCCGTCGCGCAGCAGCTGCCCGTGCCCGGACCACGCGGGGCGCGCCCCGGCCAGGTCGAGCGCGCGCCACAGGGTGGCGCTCACCGAGTCGAACACCGGTATTTTCAGGGACCGTTCGAGCCGTTCGGCCTCGAAGGCGCCGTACACGTTCGTGCACACCACGGCGACGGCCTGCGCCCCGTCGACAGCGGCGGCCTCGATCTGGCGGGCCACGTCGGCGGGCGGGATCCGGGCGAAGGCCTCGTTGTCGTGCTCGCCGAAGGGCTCCGCGAGCACGCACTCCAGGCCCTCCTTCGCGTACGTCGCCACGATCGCGTCGGCGACGTCACGGGTGTACGGCAGGGCGAGGCCGAGCCGGGTCACGCCGTAGGCGGCGCACGCGTCGAGCAGGGCGAGCGTCGAGGTGGTGGCCGGGATGCCGGTCTCGGCGGTGAGGGCGTCGGCCAGGGCGCGGTCCCGCCCGATGCCGAGCCAGGACCCGGACGTCCCGTTCCACACCAGCACGTCGACCTTGGCGTCGGCGAGCTGCCGGGCCGCGGCGAGCATCGGCTCGGGGGCGAACTGGGCGTCGCTCCCGGAGTCGAGCGCGATCCGGGTGACGGGGACGCGGGCGAAGTGTGCGGTGGCGAGCCCCGGAGCACCCTGGAGCAGCCCGTACGTGACGGGTTCGAGACATGTGTTGGACGACGGGGTGAGCATGCCCACGCGCAGCGGGCGGGAGATATCCGGCGGACGGTTCTCGCTCATCGGACGACGAGCCTCCTCGAGTAGTCGATGACCAGGGACGACGCCGTGAACAGCAGCGCGGCGCCGACGAAGTAGAGCAGCGCCCAGGTGTAGGAGCCGGTGGCGCCGACGATGAAGCCGACGACGATGGGCGTGACGATCCCGGCGATGTTCCCCGCCAGGTTCATGGCGGCGCCGACCACACCGGCGTTGGCGCGCCCGCCGAGCGTGGAGGGCAGCGCCCAGTACAGGCCCGCCCAGCGCAGGAAGAACAGGACGACCGAGAGCAGGGCGACGGCCGTCATGGCGTCCGGGACCAGGACGACGCCGAGCAGCCCGGCCGTGACGGCGACACCCGCGACGCCCATCAGCGTGCGCAGGACGGTGTTCGCGGCGGTGCCGCGCGAGCGCCAGTGGTCGGCGAGCCAGCCGCCGATCAGCTCGCCGACGAATCCGGCGCCGAAGATGACGAGCGTCGACCAGCCGATGGAGTTGATGTCGAAGCCCTTGGTCTCGGACAGATACAGCGGGCTCCACGTGAGCAGCCCGTAGAAGACGCCGTTGAAGCCCATCCATCCCAGGCACATGCCCCAGAACGAGCGGTACTTGACGTAGTCGAGCAGCTTCGCGCGCCGGTCGTCGCCCGGCGCCGCCGCGTCCTCCGCCGCGTGCTCGCGCTCGATGTACGCGGCCTCCGCCTCGCTCACACGGGGGTGCTCGCGCGGGGTGTCGCGCAGGTACCACAGGGCGAGGACGCCGACGGCGACGGTGACCGCGCCCGCGACGACGAAGCTGATCCGCCAGCTTCCGGTCCAGGCGATGAGGCCGGAGATGGCGATGCCGCCGAGCGCGGAGCCGAGCGGCGCGCCGCCGTCCATGAGGACCGCGCCGCGCCCGCGCTCCTTCGCGGGCAGCCAGTGCGCGTTGAGCTTGCCGCCCGCGGGCATCACCGGGGCCTCGACGGCGCCGAGCGCGAGCCGGGCCGCGAGCAGCGAGCCCACCCCGGTGGCCGCCGCGGTGACACCGGTCGCGACACCCCAGCCGACGCAGGCGCCGCCCGCCATCCGGCGCGGCCCGAACCGGTCGATGAGCCGGCCTCCGGGGATCTGCATCAGCGCGTACGTCCAGAAGAACGCGCTGAGCACGAACCCGGTGACCTCCTTCGACAGGTGCAGGTCGCGGGTGATCAGGGGCAGGGCCACGGACACGGAGCCGCGGTCGATGTAGTTGAGCGTGACGATGCCCAGCAGGAGCAGGAACACCTTCCAACGGGTACGGCCGTGCGGGGACTTGGTGGTTCTCTCGTGCGGCGAGGCCGCATCGGTGGCGCGGGTCAAATCGGCTGACGACATGTCAACCCCTTTGCTGAGCCGGGGACGAGCTGCGGAAGGGCATGCGTGGGCATGCGGGTGCGGGGCGCTGGGGGACGCCCTGCGGACAGCGAGAGAAGCGTGTGACGTGTGTGTTCGTCGCTATGGCATACCAAAGGATGCGGACGGGGCTGCCCCGCGTCAAGGCGTTGGTATACCGTGAGGAGCAATTGACGGGGAGGAAACATGGCTCAGGCGGGGCCCGGCGAGGCCGGCTGGCTGCGCGACCAGGTCTGCGAGGGCATCAGGGACCGGATCATCTCCGGGCAACTGAGGCCGGGCGACCGGCTGTTGGAGCGCGACGTCGCCGAGGAGTTCGGGGTGTCCCGGATCCCCGTGCGCGAGGCCATCAGGGTGCTGCTCAGCGAGGGCTTCCTTGAGGCCGCGTCCGCCCGCAAGATCGTCGTCAAGCAGCTCTCGTTCCAGGACGTGCTCGACCTCTTCGACCTGCGCGAGGCGCTTGAGGTGCTCGCGGTGCGGCGCGCCACGGAACGCGCCCAGAAGCCTCAGATCGCCGCGCTCGAACGGCTGCTGACCAGCGCGGAGCGCGCCACCCGCACCGGGAAGCCCGCCCGCATCTCGCGGGCCAACACCGACTTCCACCACCACATCGTCGAGATCGCGGGCAACACCCTCCTGGCCACCACCCTGCAACCCCTGGAGGGCCGCATGCGCTGGCTCTTCCAGCAGGTGGACGACCCGCACGCGGTGTGGGAGGAGCACCGCGCCCTGTACGAGGCGATCGCGGCAGGCGACGCGGACCTGGCGGCCGACCGCGCCCTGCACCACGTACGCCACTACAGGGAGGTGGCGATGGGCGTGCTCTTCGGGGCGGACAATGGGCCCCGTGGCCTCACGCCATCTGCCGCCGCACCAGTTCGTGCAACCGCCCACCCGTGTCCGCCAGCAACTCCGCCGGCGAGCCCTGCTGAACGACCCGGCCCGCCGACATCACGATGACGCGGTCCGCGTCCATCACCGTCGACAACCGGTGGGCGATGACCACCCGCGACGCCCGGAGGGCCTTCGTGGAGTCGATGACGATGCGCTGTGTCTCGTTGTCGAGCGCGCTCGTCGCCTCGTCGAAGAAGAGGATCCGCGGGCGACGGATCAGCGCCTGCGCGATCATCAGGCGCTGGCGCTGGCCGCCGGAGATCGCGCCGCCGCCCGAGATCATCGTGTGGAGCCCCATCGGCATCCGCTTGATGTCCTCGGCGAGCCCCGCCATCTCGGCCGCCGCCATCGCCTCCTCCTGCGTGAACGACTCGGCGCCGCAGATGCAGTCGAGGATCGACCCGCTGAGCGGCTGCGCGTTCTGGAGGACGACGCCGCACTGGCGCCGCACGGCCGCCTGGTCGAGCGCCGCGAGGTCCTGGCCGTCGTACAGGACGCTGCCGGAGGCCGGGGCGTCGAAGCCGATCAGGAGGCGCAGGAGCGTGGACTTTCCGCAGCCGCTCTCGCCGACCACCGCCACGAACTCGCCCGGCTCGATGGACAGATTCACGTCGTCGAGGACGAGCGGGCCGTCGTCGGTGTAGCGGAAGGACAGGCCGCGGGCCTCCAGGGCGCCCGACAGCTCGCCGGGCTGCGTGGCCGCCTCCCGTACCTCCGGCTTCTCGTCGAGCACCGGCTTGATCTGCTCGAACATCGGAAGGACCGCGGCGGCCGAGATCAGCGCGCCGGTCAGCTGCGTCACCGACGTGAGCAGCATCGTCACCGACGTGTTGAAGGTGAGGAAGGACGCCGCCGACATGCTGCCGCGCGCGGGGCCCGCGAGCAGCATGAACATCACGAGGGAGCACAGCGGCAGATAGACCGAGTTGAGGACGGTCGTCGCGTTCTTGATGCGGCCCGCCCGGCGCTGCAGCTCGCGGGTGCGCGCGAACTCCTTGGCCCACGCCGCGTACGCGAAGCTCTCCGCGCCCGCGACGCGCAGCTTGGGGAGGCCGCGCAGGGTCTGGAACGCCTGGTTGTTGAGCTTGTTGCCGAGCTTGACCAGGCGGCGCTGCCAGCGCAGTTCGAGCAGCCCGAGGGTGAGGAAGATCGCCGCGACCAGGACCAGCATGCCGAGCGCCGCCATGGCGAGCGGGACGCTGTAGAGGAGGAGCAGCACGAGGTTCATCGCGCCGACCGTCGTCGACTGCACGACGATCGGGCCGACCCCGGAGAGCAGCCGTCTGATGGAGCTGATGCCCATCGCGGCGCTCGCCAGCTCACCCGTCGAGCGTTCGGCGAAGAAGCGGGTGGGGAGCCTCAGCAGCCGGTCCCAGACGGCGGGTTGCAGGACGCTCTCGACACGGCCCTCGATGCGCAGCACGGTGAGGTTCTGGAGCAGCATGAACGCCGCCGTCACGACGCTGGTGACGACGACCGCGAGGGACACCTGCGTGATGAGGTCGGTCTGCGCGTTGGGCACGTACGTGCCGAGCACCTGGCCCGTCGCGACGGGCACGAGCGCGCCGAGCCCGACCGTGACCAGGCCCGCGAGGAGCAGCCTGCGCACGTCCGTGGTCATCGACCGCATGCTGAACCGCATGAGTTTCAGCGGGGTCAGCCGGCCCTCGGGCAGCGGTCGGTAGAGCATGACCGCCCGCTCCTCGAAGTCCTGCGCGTTGTCCGCGTCGATGCGCGTGCGTCGGTCGCCGCCGGGGTGCACGACCTCGTAGCCGCCGCGCCGCCACAGCAGCGCGACCGGCGCCCCGGACGCGGCGCGGAAGCCGACGAGCGGGCCGGCGTCGCGGCGCCACCAGTCGCCCGCGAGCCGCACCGGGCGGGTGCGCAGCCGGGACGCGGTGGCCAGCTGCTCGACCGGGTCGAGGCGGTCGCTGACCGCGCCCACGTGGTCGGGGTCGACGAGCCGGATGCCCGCAGCGTCCGCGACGACCTTGCAGGCGGCGTACGTGGCGTCGGCGCCCGTGTCGGCGGAGCGCACCCGGTCGCGGCGCGTGCCCATGGAGGCGAGCAGGGTGCGGTCGGCCTGCTCGCGGACGGCCTCGCCCGCCCGGATGCCGGCGGCGGCGCGGTCCTCGTGGGCGCTCTCCAGGCGCTCGATCCAGCGGTCGAGCGTGGACAGCAGGCGCCACTGCTGGTTGACCATCCGCTGCCACAGGCCGGTGTCGACCAGCAGATCGGCGGCGGCGTCCGCCGCGTACGCGGAGCCGTACTGCACGCTGCCGGGCGCGAGCTGCGGCCACAGCACGTCGTCGTCGCCGAGGAGGGAGTCCTCCTGCGTGTCCACGGTGCGCCCGTCGAGCGGCGCCTCGAAGAGGATCTTCTGGCCGCGTCCGACGCCGAGCGCGAAGGCCTCCTCCAGGAGGCTCCAGCCGTACGAGCCGTCGTAGGCGGGCGGCGCGTACGGGAGTTCGCGCAGCGGGATGCGGCGCACCTGGCAGCCGGACAGCGGCCGCCCCACGAGCGTGTGCTGGGTGCCCTCGACCGGGCCGAGCAGCAGCGTGCCGGGCTCCAGGCGGCCGAGGAAGTGCCAGTGCCCCTGCTGCTGGGCGTCGACCGCGAAGAGGTCGAGCGCGCCGCCCGCGACGAGCCACAGCACGTGCGGGCCCTCCAGGGGAAGGCTGCGCAGGTCGGTGCAGTCGACGGGGGCGCCGAGGCCGCCGAAGGCCGCGACCACTTGGTCGGAGGACGTGAACTCCGCTTGCAGGTCGGTCATGTCAGTGCTCAGTGCTCCTTGACCAGCTCGGCGTACGGCCCGCCGGCCCGCACCAGGTGCTCGTGGCGGCCGCGCTCGACGACCTGGCCGTGGTCGAGGACCACGATCTCGTCGCTGTCGCGCACGGTGCTGAGCCGGTGCGCGATGACGACGCAGGCGCAGCCGCGCCGCCGGATGTTGTCCATGACCGTCTGCTCGGTCTCGGCGTCGAGGGCGCTGGTCACCTCGTCGAGGACGAGGATCGACGGGCGGCGCACCAGGGCGCGCGCGATCTCCAGGCGCTGGCGCTGGCCGCCGGAGAAGTTCCTGCCGTCCTGTTCGACGCGTCCGCGCACGCCGCCGGGGCGGCGCGCCACCACGTCGTACAGGCACGCGTCGCGCAGCGCCTCCTCCACGGCCTCGTCGGGGATGGACGGGTCCCACAGCGCGACGTTGTCGCGGACCGTGCCCTCGAAGAGGAAGACGTCCTGGTCGACGAAGGAGACGGAGGCGGCGAGCGCGCCGCGCGGGATGTCGTCGAGGCGGCGGTCGTCGATCCGGATGACGCCCTCCCACGGCGCGTACAGGCCGGAGATCAGACGGGAGACGGTCGACTTGCCGCTGCCGGACCCGCCGACGAGCGCGACCTGCTGGCCGGGCCCGACGGTGAGCGAGAAGCCGGACAGGAGGGGCTTGTCGAGCGGGCTGTAGCCGAACGTGATGTTGTCCAGCTCGATGTGCCCGCGCAGCCGGCGCGTGCTCTGCACCTGCTCGGGGCGCGCGTAGAGCTGGTCGACGGGGAAGTTCTCGACGTCCTTGAGGCGTGCCACGTCGGCGGCGAAGTCCTGGATGCGGCCCGCGACGCCGTTGAGGCGGGTCAGGGGCGCGGTGAAGCGGGTGACGAGCGCCTGGAAGGCGACGAGGAGGCCCACCGACAGGTGGCCCTCGACGGCGCGCATGCCGCCGATCCACAGGATCAGCGCGCTGTTGAGCGTCGCGAGCGTGGGCGCGACGATGCCGAGCCAGGCGCTGGGCACGCCGAGCTTCTGCTGCTCCTCCAGGGTGGTGGCGTGCTGCCCGGCCCACCGCCGGAAGTAGCCGTTCTCGCCGCCGGTCGCCTTCATCGTCTCGATGAGCTGGAGGCCGGTGTACGAGGTGTTGGTCAGGCGCGCCGTGTCCGCGCGCAGCTTCTGGGTGCGCGTCGCCCGCAGCCGTACGACGACGCGCATCGCCACCACGTTCAGGAGCGCGATGCCGACGCCGACGCCGGTGAGCTGCGGGTCGTAGGAGTAGAGGAGCGCCGCGTAGAGGAGGACCACGATCCCGTCGACGCCGGCCGCCGTCAGGTCGCGGGCCAGGGTCTCGGCGACCGCGTCGTTCGACTGGAGGCGCTGCACCAGGTCGGCGGGGCTGCGCTGGGAGAAGAAGGTGACGGGCAGGCGCAGCAGGTGCCCGAAGAAGCGGGCGCTGCTCAGCGTCGAGGAGATGATGCGGCCGCGCAGCAGGT
The DNA here is from genome assembly GCF_052245995.1 of Streptomyces sp. SDT5-1. Lineage (NCBI taxonomy): Bacteria > Bacillati > Actinomycetota > Actinomycetes > Kitasatosporales > Streptomycetaceae > Streptomyces > Streptomyces sp. SDT5-1. Next base: position 6,872,784 of record NZ_CM125963.1, read on the forward strand.
TCGCCTGTTGCAGCCAGGTCAGGACGGCGGTCAGCGCCACCATCGCGCCCATGGACGCGAACAGCGCGCCGAGCAGCGAGGTCTGGTCGCCGATGAGGAACAGGTCGATGTACGTCTTGCTGAGCGCGGGCACCGCGGCGCCCACGCCGACGAGCAGCAGGCTCGCGAGGAGCGCGACCAGCATCGTGCCCGTGGTGCCGCGCAGGCGTGCGGGCAGCGCCTTCATGATGCCCGGCTTGCGGCCGCCCGTACGGAAGTCGTCGCCCGGCTCCATGACGAGGACGACACCCGTGAAGCTGGTGTCGAAGTCCTCCATGGGCACGAAGCGGCGGCCCTTGTCGGGGTCGTTGATGTGCACGCCGCGCCGTCCGAAGCGGCGGCCCATGCCGTCGTAGACGACGTAGTGGTTGAACTCCCAGAACAGGATGGCCGGGCCCTGCACCTCGGCGAGCGCGGCGGGCTCCATCTGCATGCCCTTGGCGGTCATGCCGTATCCGCGGGCCGCCTTGAGCAGGTTGGAGGCGCGCGAGCCGTCGCGGGAGACGCCGCACGCGATGCGCAGCTCCTCCAGCGGGACGTGCCGGCCGTGGTGCGCGAGGATCATCGCGAGCGCGGCGGCCCCGCACTCGACGGCCTCCATCTGGAGCACCGTGGGCGTGCGCACCTTGCGGCGGCGCTTGGCCGGCGGGGGAGCGGGGCGGGCGCGGCGGCGGTCGGGGCGGTGGCCCGCGGGCGGCAGGGAGGTCTGGGTCACGGCTTCAGCCAATCGATCGGGCGCTGATCGGCGAGGTGCACGGAGCCGGAGGCCAGGGTCATCGAGGCGAGCGGATACGGCGGGCCGCCGTCGGTGGACCACGCGTAGCCGGACTTCGTGGCGGCCTTGGTGAGCTTCACGAGGACGGGGACGCGGGCGCCGCCCTTGGTGAACTGGCCTGCCAGGGAACCGTCCCCGATGAAGTCGGTGACCTGCCGCTTCGTCTGCGCGGCGCGGCCGACGGCCTTCACCTTGCCGCGCAGCACGCCGTACTGCTGCGCCTGCGGCACGGTCAGGTCGACGTCGGAGCCCGCCTCCACGTTGCCCGCGCTGGTGGCGGGCACGTACAGCATCGCGAGCAGCGGGTCGTGGGCCGAGCCGGTCTTCTCCACGGTCGCCACGTCGGACCCGGTGGTGACGACGGAGCCGATGCGCGCGACGAGCGCCGTGACGCGGCCCGCGTCGATGGCCCGCACCGCCCGATTGCCCTGCGCCGTCTGCACCTTGAGGATCGGCGCGCCCGCCCGCACCCGCTGGCCCTCCTTCACGTACAGGCCGGTGACCTGTCCGGTGACGGGGGTCTGGAGGACGTAACTGCCCTGAGCGTACGTGAGGATGCCGTCGGCCTTGAGCGTGGAGGCCACCGATCCGGTGACGGCCCAGACGCAGGCGGCGACCATCACGACGACGGTGACGGCGAGTACGAGCAGTCCCTGCGGCCGCGCGAGGCGCACCGGGAGATCGAGCTCCTCCGGCGACTGCAGTTTGGACAGGGCCTGTTGGCGGAACTGCACGGGGTCTTTCCCTTACCTAGCTTTCCATGCCGGGCCGGACCGAAAAGGGCCCGTGCCCGGACGCCCCGAAAGCCCCGGGACACGGGGTCCCGAGGCTTGGGGTGCGCCACCCGTCAGGAGGTGGCGCGGCGATCCAAAGGGATCGGATCCGACTCAGAGGCCGGCCGTCACGCCGCCCACGAGGCCGGTCACGGCGCCCGTGTTCAGGCCGGTGAGGCCCTCGACCGTGTTGGTCACGGAGGAGACGGTGCCCGAAACCGGGGCGATGCCGTCGACGGTGCCCTGAACCTGGCCGACGAGGCCGCCGACGAGGCCGCCGGAGACGTTGTCGAGGTCGGCGTCGGAGATCTCAACGGTCTCGATGTGGTTGCTCATAATGAGCCGCCCTTCTTGGTATGTCCGGGTATTTCGAAATTCGCGGGGCGCGCTGGAAATCGGTGGCTGCGAATCCCTGCGGCCGTCATGCGATGCGGAGGATCAAAGCATGTTGACGCGTCGCACAGCTAATCGGACCGCGACCATTCATAGGGGATCCGCGAGCCCAATTACCGTCATGTGCCGGGGTGTTCACGGGCGGGTGGCATGTCCTTCACATTCTTCACGGAGTGGAATGTGAACTCCCTGTGTCGCTCAATGGCAAAGGGGACACTCGCGCATCAACGGCGCGCGGTGCTTGTATGAGGCAATCATTTTCCGCGAAGGACCGTGACCGCCCTGCGCATTCGGTGTGCAGGTTTCTGGCACGCCAGTGCGGCCGAGGCCAGGACCACCGGAGGCACGAAACCCCACGGCGCCCACGTCTCCCGCAGCCCCACCGCGCAGGCCGCACCGGCGACCACGGCCGACAACCGGCCGGTCACCCACAGTTGCTGCCGGCCCCGACCCGTCCCGTCGACCGCCCCGGTGAGAAGCGTCGTGAGCGTCCCCGTGAAATAGGTGGTGGGCGCGGCCCCGGACCCCGCCGCGACCATCGCCGCGGACTGCCCGCCCATCGCCAGCGCCGCCACCACGAGCAGCGCAGTCCGCCAGAGCCCGGACGGCTCCCCGCCGAGCAGCCCGCCCGCCACGGCGAGGAAACCGAGCAGCAGGCACTGCACGGCGAGGCAGCCGACGACGCGGCCCGGCCACTCCTGCGCGGGCCGCTCCGAATGCTCGCCCCGGCATGCGAACCCGGTCGCCGCGGCTCCCACCGCGTACCCGCCGAGCGCGTACAGCGGCCCCGCCACCTCGTGCGCCGAGCCCTGCCCTGCCGAGATGCCGAGCAGGACGAGGTTGCCGGTCATGACGCCCGCGAAGGTCTCGCCGAGGGCCGTGAACGCGAGCGCGTCCACGGCCCCCGAGGCGCCGGCGAGCAGGATGAGCGAGACATGGGGGCGTGTGTCCATGTCTCAGACGGTAGGCAGCGGACCCGCCCCCGAAACGCTCAGCTCCCGGCGCGTCGGCCGTTCTCGCCCCGGCCGGGCTCCAGGTCGAGCGGTGTGACACCGACGCCGTCCCACAGCAGCCGCGAGGTCTCCTCCGGGTACGGGGCGGTGCGCGAGGGCGCGTCGAAGACCCGCGTCGTCCGCTCCTCGGGCGTGAAGGGCGCCCACCCGGGGCCGTCGCCCGCGGCGAACGCGGTCCACGCCGCGCCCATCTCCTCGGACAGCGCCACGGCCTCCGCCGGAACCCCGTCGCCGAGGAACAGGCGCGCGAAGTCGGTGTCGAGCGCCCCGAAGACGAGCGGCACGTCCAGGGCGTGGCAGGCCCCCATCGCGCCGCCCGCCCCCGGAGCCTGCCAGCACAGCTCGTACGCGTACGCGGTGCCGCCGCCCGCCGTGTGCGCCTCGGCGAGCCGCAGCGACGGGATCCGGAACAGCCAGTCCGACTGCACGAGCTCGCTCAGCAGCGACGGGTCCGCCTCCGGGTACGCGGCCCGGTAGGCGTCCTCCGCGCCGGGCCCGGGGCCGAACCGGGCGAGGGTCTCGGAGGCCTCCTCCTTCGTCGTCCTGCCGTGCCGGCCCGCCATGACGGTGAACAGCCGGAACTCGTCCTGGTTGTGACCGACGATCAGGTCGACGTCGCGCGCCGCGCCGGCCGCGAGCGCCTCCCACGGCGTGGTCGGCAGCACCTCGCCGTCGACCACGGGCGAGAACGGTGTGGCGGTGTGGGCGACGCGGCCCCAGCGGTCCGCGTACCGGGCGAGGTCGCGGATCACGTCGTCGGTGACGTCCCGCAGCTTCCCCGGCGCGTGCGCGGCGACCTCCGCCGCCCCGCCGCCGGGAGCGCCGAGCCGGTCCGCGATCCGGGCGCCGATGTCCCGCGCCAGGTCGAGCGTGAAGAAGGTGCCCGGCACGCTCTGCGCGACCGCCCGCCGCATCAGGCCCGCCGCCGACGGCATCGCGAGCAGCGAGGCCACCGAGCCCGCGCCCGCCGACTCCCCGAACACCGTGACCCGGTCCGGGTCGCCGCCGAACGCCGCGATGTTCTCCCGCACCCAGCGCAGCGCCGCCACCTGGTCGAGCAGCCCCCGGTTGGCGGGCGCGCCGCCGAAGACGCCGAACCCCTCGGCGCCGACCCGGTAGTTGAGGGTGACGACGACCTGGCCGCGCGCGGCGAGCGCCGAGCCGTCGTAGTGCGGCCCGTCCGTGGAGCCGGTGACGTACGCGCCTCCGTACACGTAGACAAGTACCGGCAGGCCGGCGGCGCCGAGGTCGGGCGACCACACGTTCAGGGTCAGCCAGTCGTCGCCCTCCGGCGGGACCCGGCCGGTGAGCGAGGAGACGAGGGACTGCGGGGGCGGCGGCCCGAACGCGAACGCGTCGCGCACCCCGTCCCACGGCAGCACCGGCTCGGGGGCCGCCAAGTGCAGCGCGCCGACCGGGGGTTGGGCGTAGGGGATGCCGCGAAAGACGCTCAGCGCCCCCTCGGTCAGCCCGCGGATCCGGCCCGTCGCCGTCGCTATCGGCGCGGTGGGCGTGGCGTCGGTCATGCGTGTCCTCTCGGCCGGTGGCCGAAGCGCCCGCAGTCGAAGCGCTTCGACGAACATCTGGACAGGTACCCTGCGCAAATCATAGGGTCGGCATGCCGAACGACGGGGCGGCTCCCGCCGGCGCCGGCGCCCTCCCACCCCACGGAACCGGCTCAGGAGAACCACATGGTCACGCTCGCAGAGGTCGCCAGGCACGCCGGAGTCTCCGCCAGCACCGTGAGCTACGTCCTGAGCGGAAAGCGCTCCATCTCGGCCGCCACCCGCGAGCGCGTGCAGACGAGCGTGCGCCAGCTCGGCTACCACCCGAACGCCGGGGCCCGCGCCCTCGCCAGCAGCAGGTCGAACATCATCGCCCTGATGGTGCCGCTGCGCACCGACATGTACGTCCCCGTGATCATGGAGATCGCGACCGCCGTCGCCACCGCCGCCCGCGCCCACGGCTACGACATCCTGCTGCTCACCGGCGAGGAGGGCGCCGAGGCCGTCCGCCGCATCGAGGGCAGCTCGCTCGCCGACGCCGTGATCGTGATGGACGTCGAGCTGGACGACGAGCGGCTCCCGCTGCTGCGCACCGCGAGCCGCCCCGCCGTCCTCATCGGCCTGCCCACCGACACCACGGGACTGCACTGCGTGGACCTGGACTTCGCCGCGGCGGGCGCGCTGTGCGCCGAGCACCTCGCGGGTCTCGGACATCGCGAGATCGCCGTCATCGGCGAGGCCGCCGCCGTCTACGAGCGGCGCACCGGATTCGCCGAGCGCACCCTCACGGGCATCCGCGGCCGCAGCGCCGACCTCGGCCTGCGGCTCCTGCACCGCCCCTGCGAGGGCAGCTACGCCTCGGTGTCCGCGACCCTCTCGCGGATCTTCGACGAGCGCCCCGGCACCAGCGCCTTCATCGTGCAGAACGAGGCCGCCACCGACCCGCTGCTCGCCCTGCTGCGCCAGTCGGGCCGCGCGGTCCCCGAGGACGTGTCGGTCGTCGCCCTCTGCCCGGAACAGGTCGCCCGGCACGCCTCCGTGCCGCTCACCTCCGTCGCCGTGCCCGCGCAGGAGATGGGGCGGCGCGCGGTCGAGCAGGTCGTCGCCCAGATCGAGGGCCGCGGCAGCGACGAGGAAGTGGTGCTGCTCGCCCCGGAGTTGACCATCAGGGAGAGCACCGCGCAGGCGCCGCCCGCCGCATAGGATCGCCGCAACCGATCCAGCGGCCGCGACCGATCAGGAAGCGGCGGAAAGCGAGCGTGCCCGTGCACCCTACGTACGTCCTCGTCCATGGCGCGTTCGCCAACTCCTTCTCCTTCGCGCCGCTCCAGGCGGAGTTGGGGCTGCTCGGCCACCGCTCGGTCGCCGTCGACCTGCCCGGCCACGGCTTCGCGGCGACGTACCCGGCCGCCTATCAGGCGCCGCAGGACATGGAAGGCCTCGCCTCGACCCCGGGCGCCATGAGGGGAGTCACCCTCGCCGAGAACGCCGCGCACGTGATCCGCGTACTGGAGCGGGCGAAGGGGAACGGTCCAGTCGTCCTCGTCTCGCACAGTCGCGGCGGCATCACCGCCACGGCCGCCGCCAACCGCCGCCCCGACCTGATCGACCACATCGTCTACGTGGGCGCCTGGTGCCCCGTCGACCTCAGCGTGGGCGACTACCACGCCGAGCCGGAGATGGCGGACGTCGACGTCGCCGCGCTCGGCCTCGCGATGGCGGGCGACCCGGCCGAACTCGGCCTGCTGCGCGTCAACTTCCGCACCGCCGACACCAAGGCCCTCGACGCGTTCAGGGCGGCCTTCCTCGCCGACGGCACCGACGACGAGTTCCGCACCTTCCTCAACACCTTCCAGCCCGACGAGAACCTGGACGTCGGCGGCGACGCCGACCGCGCGCAGGCCGACACCTGGGGCCGCATCCCGAAGACGTACGTGCGCCTCGCGCACGACACCAGCCTGCCGCCCGCCCTCCAGGACCGGCTGATCCGGGAGGGCGACGCGCTGACCCCCGACAACCCCTACCGGGTCCGCACCCTCGACAGCTCCCACCTGAAGTGGCTGGTCGACCCGGCGCCGGCGGCGCGGGTGCTCGCGGAGGTCGCGGACGGGATCGACCGCTCTGCGCGTTGAAGCGCTTCCCCGTTGAAGCGCTTCGACTTCCTTGCGTCGCCGCGGGCGGGCCCCGGGGGTGACACCGTCTCCACTCCGTGAGTAAGGTGAGCCTTACCTAAGTTTGGAGTGGAGATGGTCAACCCAGTGGCGCACCCGGAGCTCACCCCCGCCGAGCGGGCGCGGACGATCCTCGCCGCGGCCGACACCCTGACCCTGACTCTGACCACGACCGGGGCCCGGCTGCGGCTCGACTGCGTCGGGCTCTACGCCGTGGACGCCGCGTCCCGGCTGATCCTGCTCGACCCGGCGGACGCCCGCCTCACCGCCGCGCTCGCCACGGCGCCGCACTCGGGACTCGCCGCGTACGCGGAGTTCACCGACATCGCCCCCGTCGTCGTACGGGACCGGGTGCGGGCCCGCCTCGCCTTCAGCGGACGCCTCGCGAACGCGGGCCCCGACACCCTGGTGTTCCGCCCGGCGCGCGCCGCGTTCTCCGAGGACGACGCGGTGCACGTGCTCGACATGACGGAACTGGCCGCCGCCGCGCCCGACCCCCTCGCGGGCGTCGAGGCCGAACTGCTCTCGCACCTGGACACCGGCCACGCCGACCTGCTCCTCCAACTCGCCGAACAGATCGGGCAGGCGAACCTCGGCGACGTCGTCGACATCCGGCCCGTCCGCCTCGACCGCAGGGGACTCGTGCTGCGCCTCGAACACGAGGAGAGGGAGCACGAGGACGTCCGCGTCACCTTCCACACGCCCGCCGTCGGCCCCCACGAAGTGGGCCACCGCATCCAGGAACTGCTCGACGTCGCGGCCGCCCGCGCCCACCGCTGAACGGAGGCCCCATGCAGCGCGGCAACATCACCGCGACCCGCGTCAAGCCCGAGTCCGCGCAGCCGCTGCGGCTGCACGTCCTGCGCAGCGAACGCCTCTCGCCGCACTTCGTCCGCGTCACCCTCGGCGGCGGCGACATCGCGCACTTCCGGCCCATGGGCTACGACCAGTGGTTCCGCCTCTTCCTCCCGGCGGGCCCCGACGCGGCCGCCTCGCTCGGCCGGGTCCCCGAGCGGCTGACCACCCTCAGCTATCTGAAACTCCTCGGCGGCGCCAAGGAGACCCGCCCGGTGCTGCGCAACTACACGGTGCGCGCCCACCGCGCCGAGAGCCCCGAAGGGCCCGAGCTCGACGTCGACTTCGTGCTCCACGGACACGGCGACGACGGGGCCGCGGGGCCCGCCGCGACCTGGGCCCGCGGCTGCACCCCGGGCGACATGGTCGTCCTCGTCGACGAGGGCACCGGCTTCCGCCTGCCCGAGGGCGTGCACCAGGTGGCCCTCGCCGCCGACGAGTCCGGCCTGCCCGCGCTCGCCGGGGTCCTCGCCTCGCTGCCCGCCGACATCACGGGCTGGGCCGTCGCCGAGGTGCCGACCGCGGAGGACCGGCAGAAACTCACGGCGCCGCCCGGCGTCGAGGTCGTGTGGGTCGACCGGGGCGGCGCGGAGGCGGGTGTGCCGGGCGCCGCGGCCCTCGCGCGGGCCCGTGAACTGCCGCTCCCCGACGGCCCGTTGTACGGCTGGGCGGTCGGGGAGTCGGGTCTCGCCACCGGACTTCGCCGGCACTGGGTGGCTCAGGGTGTGCCCAAGGACCGCATCATGTTCTGCGGGTACTGGAAACACTGAGCGCCCGCGCCCGCTTGGCGCGCTGCAGCTCGTCGAGCGCCACCGCCACCGGGTTCGGCGCCTGCGGGTTCGGCGCCTGTGGGCTCTGCTGCTGCGTCCGCTCTGGGGACACCAGCCGCCGGTACCGGTCGCGCACGGCCACGTACGCGGCGGCCGGGAGCAGCAGGCGCAGCACCGGGACCGCCACCTTGGCCACGCCGTGCAGCGGGTGCCGCGTGGCGGGCACGGTGCGGGCCGTCGACTTCGGCTGTGCCTTGGGCTTCGAGGCCGCCGCGGGCTTCGGGGCGCCCACCGACAGCTTCAGCCCCGAGAGCCGCGGTGAGGTGAGCCAGCCGCCCACGTTCAGGCGCAGACACACCTGCCACGTGCCGTCCTCCAGCGGCCCCGAGTGCGCGTCGACGCCCGCGGGATCGATCGTGCAGTCCGTCGTCCAGTGCATCTCCCACAGGTCGGGGTCCGCGGCGTGCGGCACCGGCTGGAGCTTCGACGTCCCGGTGGTCACCACGATCTGCGTGCCGCCGGACTTGTGGTGCACGAGGGCCTGCGCCTTGGCCTTCTTCAGCGGCTGCGTGAAGTCGAGGGCGTCGGCGAGGTCGGGCCGGCCGTCGAGCGGCGCCGGGGGCTGCCACGTCCAGCGCACCCGCTTCTTGCCGCCCGCCGTCTCGTGCACGGAGCGGCGGAACAGCAGCGGTGTGCTCTCGCCCGTCTCCGGGTCCGTCCGCACCAGGGACGTGCTCGCCCGCAGCCGCAGCACCCCACCCTGCCATGTCGACTCCTCGACCTTCGGGCGGTGCCGCACCCCGGCCTCGTACAGCGTGTACGCGTGGATGGCCTCGTGGTCGCCCGCGCGGCACAGCCGGGAGAGCACGGCCAGGCGCTCCGGCAGATGGCGGTCGACGGCGGTGGGCAGGTCGGCCGCGAGGTCGATGACCTGCTGCCGCCAGGCGGCGCGGCGCTCCTCGTCCTGGCCGAGGAAGCCCTTGCCGGTGAGCCGGCGCAGCGCCTTGCTGCCGTACCAGTTCGCGGTGAACCGGTGTCGCAGCTCGTCGTCCTCGACGCGGGTGTCCGGGGCGTGCAGCAGCCCGATGATGCGCCGCACCGACTCGATGTAGGGGGCCGGCTCGATGGGCGTGTAGCTGATGTTGTGCTTGCCGTTGCCGTGCCGCACCCAGTGGTACGTCGTGTAGTCCGCCACCGTGCTGACCTGCTTGGCCAGCAGATACGCGCGCAGCGTGAACAGATGGTCCTCGAGCCGTACGCGGCCCTCGTCGAAGCGCAGCCCGTGGTCGAGGAGGAAGCGCCTTCTGAACAGCTTGTGCACGGTCATCGCGCCGAGGAGGACCGGGTTCTCGCGGACCGAGCCGCGCTCCAGCGGCTTGGCGAAGGGGGCGCGCGGGGCGCCGCGCCCGTGCCCCGCCATCCGGCCGACCACGATGTCCGCGTCGGTCTCCTTGGCGCGGGCGTACAGCCGCTCCAGGGCCTCGGGGGCGAGCCAGTCGTCGTCGTCCACGAAGTGCACGTACTCGCCGCGTGCCCGGTCGACACCGGTGTTGCGGGGGCGTCCCGGCCAGCCGGAGTTGGTCATCGGGACGACGTGCATGTTGTCCTCGCCCGCCAATTCCCGTTCGAGGAATGCGACGGTGTCGTCGGTGGAGCCGTCGTCGACGTAGAGCACTTCGAAGTCACTGCGGGGCATGGACTGTTTCCGCAGTGCGTCGAGGCCGACCATGACGTCTTCGCCTGTGTTGTGGGTCGGAATGATGACCGTGACTTTTACGGGGGTCATGTAGGTGTGTCAATCCGTGCGCTCGGACCAGTTCCGAGGAGAGGGCTCGTAACCTAGCAGCGTTTACATCCTTCACAGGACACGCACTTCCATCGTCGCGCCGGAATCCGAATATCGCACGGAGAGCGCCGGGTCACTTCTTCGGGTGAATCGGGTCGGGCGCCCGCATGGATTCAGGTCGCGGTTGACACGGTGTTGACCATGGCTTCTCTGTACCGGACTCTGCTGAACGGACTCGCCCGGACCGGTGCCCAGGTCCTCGACCTGGCGCCTGGTGCCGCGGTCCTCGTGCACCGCCGGCACGGGCGCTGGACCAGCACGGACTTCGGGGACGGCGTCCATCTCGTCGTCGACGAACGGAAGTCGGGGATCACGGAGCGGGACTTCCAGAAGTCGGCGTCCGACTACCTGTGCAGCCGGCACGTGGCCGAGATGCTCGACCACTACGGCGTGAACTGCGTATTCGACGCGGGCGCCAACGTCGGGCAGTACGGAAAGCGCCTCAGGCAGTCCGGATACAAAGGCCGCATTGTATCGTTCGAGCCTGTTCCGCGCTTCTTGGAGAAGCTCCGCAAGCGGGCCGAGAAAGATCCGGACTGGCATGTGTTCCCGTGCGGACTGGGCCGTTCGGATGAACGTCGCCCCATGCACGTCGAGTGGAACACCATGAACTCGCTGCTGTCGCCGAGCGAGTACGGGAACGCGGCGTACAAGCGATTCACGAAAGGCCGCACGGAGGAGATCCAGGTCTGCCGCCTCGACGGCCTCATGGACCGGGCGCTCGCCGGAATCAAGAACCCCCGCCCCTATCTGAAGATGGACACGCAGGGTTACGACCTGGAGGTGTTCGCCGGCGCGGGCGAGCGGGTCGGGGACTTCGTGGGACTCCAGTCGGAGGTCGCGCTGGTGCGCCTCTACGAGGGCAGCCCGCGGATGACGGAGGCCCTGGTCGAGTACGAGGCGCACGGCTTCGAGATCACCGGAATGTACCCGGTCACCCGGGAGCGGAGCACCGGTCGGGTACTGGAGTTCGACTGCGTGATGATGCGCCCCGCCGCGTCCCCGGTGGCGGCACCCGAGGAGCGGCGGGACACGGCCGCGCAGGGCGGCTGAGCGGATCCGGCCTCAGCGGTCGAGCTCCCGGTGCGCGCTTTCCGGGAGCCGCAGGTACACCACCGACGACACGAGGCACAGCACGGCGACGTACCAGGGGAACAGCCCGCTGTGCCCCAGGTCCTTGAAGAGCGTGCCCATGTACGGCGCGGTGCCGCCGAACAGCGCAACCGTCAGGGAGTACGGGAACCCGATCCCGGCCGCCCGCACCCGCGCGGGGAACACCTCCGCGTTCACGGCGGCGGAGATCGACGTGAAGCCGGTGAGCAGCACCATGCCCGCGCACTGCGCGAACAGCAGCGAGGCGAACGACCCCGTGAGCGAGTGCAGCAGCGGCACGCTCAGGAGCGCGAACCCAAGGCCGAAGAACAGCAGCAGCGGCTTGCGCCCGAACCGGTCGGACAGCATCCCGCCGACCGGCTGGAGCAGCGCGAAGAACGCCAGCGAGATCGTCCCCACGGTCAGCGCCTGCGACTTGTCGATGTCCGTGTTCAGCTCCGCGTACGTCGGCAGGTACGAGGTCCACGTGTAGTACGCGAGGGTGCCGCCGGCCGTGATCCCGCAGATCAGCAGCGACTGCCGCGGGTACTGCCGCAGCGCATCGAACAGCCCCGGCCGCTCGTGCGCCTCGCTCCGCGTCTCCTGCGCGCCCTGCCGGATCCAGAACCCGACGAGGCTGAGCACGGCGCCCGCGATGAACGGCACGCGCCAGCCCCACCCGTCCATCTGCCCCTCGGCGAGCGTGCCGACGAGCAGCGCGGCGACACCGGAGGCGATCAACTGCCCGATGGAGGTGGAGACATACTGGAACGACGAGAACAGCCCACGCCGCTTGGGCCCCGCGGACTCCACGAGAAACGTGGTCGAGGCCGCGAACTCCCCGCCCACGGAAAGCCCTTGAAGCAACCGGGCGACCACGAGAATGACGGGCGCGAGCACACCTACGGACGCATACGTCGGGGTGACCCCGACCAGCAGACTGCTCCCACCCATCAACAGAATGGTCACGGTGAGCGCGGCCCGCCGCCCCCGCCGGTCGGCCACCGCCCCCATCAACAGCCCGCCCACGGGCCGCATGAAGAACCCGACCGCGAACACGGCGAAGGTCGCGAGCAGCGGCACGAGCGAGTTGTCGGCCCCCTTCGGAAACACCTGATCCGCGATGTACGTGGCGAGGAACGTGTACGCGTACCAGTCGTACCACTCGACGGCGTTGCCGACGGAGGCGGCGAGGAGCTGTCGGACCGGGTGTGCGGGTGGGGCCGCGGTGGCGATCGTCTCTGTCATGAGCCTGACGCTAACCCGCGAAACCCCCAGCTCACACGCGGTTTGACCGAGTCGACACATCGCCGTCATCCGGGCCGCACCACCGCGGCCGACCGGCTGTGCCGTTTGGTGCGGCCGGAGATCCAGAGCACCATCACGGGCGCTGAGTCAGCAAAAAGTCAGCATCGGCCCGAGGACGTACATTGCCTTCCATCCCCAAGCAGCTCGCCCGCGGCATGGGCACCTTCGCCAAGGTGTGCAGCTGCAGCCAGCCCACGCGCTGCCAGCACCCGTACTTCATCCGCTACCGCGATGCGGGTGGGAAGCAGCGGGAAGAGACCGGCTTCCGCACACAGGACGCTGCGAAGGAGCGGCTCGTAGAGCTGTACGCCCGCAAAGCCAACACGGCTCCGTCCAAGGCGGAGCTCATCCGCCACTACGGCCAGATGCGGTTCGAGGACTTCGTGGCGGACTACATGGGCCGACAGCGCCGCCTCTCGTACGGCACGGCATACGAATACGAGCACCTCGCGCGAAATCACCTGGCTCCGCAGCTGGGTTCACGCCGTGTGGAGACGTTCAGCCCCATGGTGGTGGAGAACTTCCTGACCACGATGGAACGCCTCGGGACGCCCGACCCCACGCAGTACAAGGTCTGGGTCCTCCTCAAGACGCTCCTGCTCGACGCCCATCGCAAGGGCGCGGTCAACGAACACCCCCTGGAGGGTGTCCACGCGCCGCAGTATGAAGCCGAGCGGGCCGTCGTTCCGACGCGCGACCAGATCGTTGGCATCAAGGCAGCAGCGAACAACGACCGCTACTCGATGTTCGTGGACATGATGGCCGGCTGCGGCTTGCGCAATGGAGAGGCGTTGGCGCTGAATGTGAACAACATCGTGGCTGACGACGTGTACCGCGTCTCGGAGCAGGTCCACTACCGAACGAGGAAGCTGGAGAAGCTGAAGCACAGGAAGCCGGGGGAGTTCCGCGAGGTCCCGCTACCGCGGAGCATCCGGGAAGCGATCGAGCGCTTCGTCGAGAAGCACGGCACCACGCATGACGGATACGTCCTCCAGGGTGCCCGTGCCAAGCACATGAACCACAGCACGATCAACGCCGTCTGGTACCGGAAGCTCCCGAGGAAGGACGTGGACATACCCAACGGCATGACGAACTACGGGTACAGGCACTTCTTCGCGGCGAACTGCCTGGCCCACAACATCCCCATCACGGATGTGGCCGAGTGGATGGGCCACAAGAACATCGACGTCACGTTCCGGATCTACCGGCACCTGATGCCGGCCTCGATCGGACGGGCCGCGAGGCTGTTGGACCGAGGGCTGCACGACCTCGCCGCGTAGAGAGGGCTACCGAAGTGAGAATTGGACCTGGTCTTTACGGGGCGATGCCGCTAGAGCATCGGGTAAGGGGCCAGGTCCGGCTTTCGATCCTGTGGTCTACGAGAGGGCAGGACGTCACTCCAGCCGTTGCTGCGACACCCAAGACTTCACCTCGGACATCTTAAATCGGATCTTTGCGTTGCGACCACGCCCGAACTTGTACCGAGCCAGTCCTGACCTCGGGGCTTCGCGATAGACCCACGTAGCAGACATGTTGAGGTAGTCCGCAGTCTCCTTGACGCTCATGAACTCTGGTTCCACTGCCAGTCACCTCATCTTGTTCCTGCGCCCCGCGTTTGGCGTGCTGGTAGCAAAGATGGGCGTCACACCAGATTTGGTGCTGCTGGTGTCTGGATGCTAGATCGCCTGGTCACTCCTCAGTGGCACGTCCGCAATGGAGAAGCGGGTTCGTGACGCATCACCGGACATGACCGGGCTGGAAGCTGCAGCCAACTATGCGTTGGCCAGTGGACACGCGAGACGTCGCAGGTGAGCGGTGGACAGCTTGCGGACCTCCGCCAGTTGGACTGGGCTCACTGGCCACCCATCAGCCCGACTTGTTTCGGTCTGCACAGATACGTGCTGCCCTACCGCCGGTGTCAACCGGCAAGGAGCCGGCGGGACCGTTGCGGAGTGATTGGTGTGGTTTAGGGGACGCCGAGGCGCCGACGGGTCCATCTACTGGAACGGCGAGATCGCGCTCCGAGGCAGAGGCTTGCATGTTGGGCAACTGCAGGTATGGAGCCGGTCGTCGGTGCTGAATCTGTGGAAACGGGCGCTTCGACGCACCTTGCGCGCGCCGTCACTCCGTATCTATTGCGGTATGCGATCGACCTGGCAAATATTTACGTCTTCTAGAAAACTAAAGACGGCGGGTTGCGTAGCGTATGACGGCTGATTCACGCTCTTGCGCAGCGTGGGGCAGCGAGAGGTCCTCTGGGGCGCCGGTCCCTGATGTCTCATCTCTGGCCCCGGAGTTCACCATGCGTGTCAGTGAGACGAGGAGTCTCGATGTTGCGGTCGCGGAGTAAGTGGCGCAGGGCGGTGGCCTGTGCCGCAGTCAGTGTCGTATGGACAGTCTCGGCCTGCAGGGCCGCTGTTGATCAGGAGGGGGCGCAGGGCTCCACCAAGATCACCGGCCCGCGGAGCGGCGGCACGCTCGTGGCCGCGCAGACCGGGGACCCGGACCCGGGGTCGTTCCTCAAGACCGCCATGGGGAACATGATCACCGAACAGTCGGTCCTGGAGACGCTGACGGCCATCGACGAGAAGTCCGGCCGGCCCGAGCCGGTCCTGGCCAAGTCGTGGAAGCTGGCCTCCGACGGCAAGAGCATGGACCTCACCCTGCGCGACGGTGTGAAGTTCCACAGTGGTGCCGGATTCGATGCCGACGACGTCATCTTCACCATCAAGAAGGTCCAGGACCCGGCGACCGGCGCGGCCAACCAGTCGATCGCCGCGGACATCACCCGCATGAAGGCCGTTGGTGACGACGGGCTGCGGCTGACGTTCGCGAAGGCTCTGCCGAACATCTTCGACCTCTTCGAGACGATGCCGATCCTGAACCCGGCGAAGTACTCCCAGTACGCGGCGGGCAAGGTCGTCGACGGAACGGGCCCCTTCGAATGGAAGTCGTGGACTCCCGGCGCGAAGGTCGCCCTCTCCAAGTTCCCGGGCTACCGGGATGCGGACAAGATCCACCTCGACAGGATCGAGATCAACATCATCTCCGATCCGACCGCGATGATCTCGGCTCTCAGGAGCGGCCGGATCCAGTACGGCACCGGCGTCGGGGCCCTGAACGCCTACTCGCTCAGCGAGCAGCCGGGCTTCCAGCTGATCAGCATGGGCGGCTCGACCATCCCCCTGGCCATCGACGTCACGCAGAAGCCCTTCGACAACAAACTCGTGCGGCAGGCCATGCACTACGCCATCGACAGGCGTCGCATCGTGCGGCAGGTCGAGAGCGACCAGGGCACGGCCGCTTCGCTCCCGTGGCGCGCGGCCACCACCGTCGGCTATGACAAGGCCCAGGGGTCGCACTACGGCTACGACCCCGAGAAGGCAAAACGCCTGCTTGAACGGGCCGGGGTGAACGACGCGTCGTTCGACATGGTCACCCTCAACACCCCTGAGCCGACAGGGATCTTCCAGATCCTGCGGAACAACCTCGCGGCCGTCGGACTGCATGCCAAGGCAGTTCCGCTGTCGGCCGCCGAGTACGACTCCCGCCTGGCGGCCGGAAACACGGGTGCACCGGTCACGCTGATGACGGCCAGCAGCGGGCTCTCACCCGCCACCGCCGTGGTCAGCCGTCCGGAACTGCTCGCGTCCAAGAACCCCCAGCACTTCAGTTCGCCGAAGTACACCAGGCTCGTCGACGACCTCGCGAGTGCCACCGGCGAGGCCGCGCAGACCAAGGCGCTGCACGCCTACAACGCGTACTTCCTCGATCAGGCCTTCGCGGTGCCGCTGCTCGTACGGCCGACGCTGTCGGTCGCCACCCGAGCCGTGCACGGGATCACCGGTACCCAGATGGGCTTCGTCGACCTCAACCACGTCTGGCTCAGCCAGTAGTCGAAGGCGGGACAGTTCTCCATGATGCGTTACCTAGTGGGCAGATTGCCCTCTCTTGTGCTGGTTCTCTTCGCGAGCTCCATCGTCGCCTTCGCGTTGCCCCGGATGGCTCCCGGTGATGTGGCGGCCTCGCTCGCGGGCACGGACGCGACCCAGCCGCAGATCGACGCGATCCGCGACCAGTTGGGCCTGAACGACGCGTTGACCACGCAGTACTGGCACTGGATATCCGGTCTCCTGCATGGCGACCTGGGCGAGTCCTACCTCTGGCACCGCAGTGTCGCCAGCCTGATCGGGGACCGCCTTGCGAGCACCGTCGAGCTCGCCCTCGTCGGCCTCGTCATGGTCGTCCTGATCGGGTTGACCCTGGGGATCGTCGGCGGTTCGCCGCGCGGGCGGTGGGCCCGCGCGGTCCTCGACATGACCAGCAGCCTGTTCGTCGCCATCCCCTCCTTCCTCTTCGCCCTGGCCCTGATCCTCACCTTCGGGATCTTCCAGCGCTGGCTCCCTGTGAGCGGTGAGGTCAGCCTCTTCCAGGACCCGTGGATCGGCCTCCAGTACCTGGTTCTCCCGGCCTTCGCGCTCGCGCTGGCCCCGGGTGCCGTGGTCGGCCGAATGCTGCAGACCGAGATGCTGAAGATGCGGGGCGAGGACTTCGTCGACCTCGCGCTGTCCAAAGGCGTAGTGCCTCGCAGGATCACCAGGCGACATGTACTGCGCAACAGCCTCGGCAGCGCGGTGGTCGGTGTCGGGCTCCAGGCCGGGAATCTTCTCGCCGGCGCGGTGGTCATCGAGGCGGTGTTCGGCCGCAACGGGCTGGGGCGACTGGCGGTTTCGAGCGTGGAGACCCGCGACTTCACGGTGCTCCAGGTGATCATCCTGGGTGTCGTCGTGATCGCGGTGCTCTGCCAGATCATCACCGAGATCATCCTCGCGGCCATCGACCCGCGCGTCAGACTGGGAGCATCCGCATGACGGCCACAGCAGCAGAGGGCGCGAGCCCCGGCGCCGCCGCCCGGCGACGTATCAACCCCACCGTCGCACGCTACTTGTCGGCCTTCCGCACGCCGAAGGGCGGCGTCGGGGCGGGCATCCTCCTCGTGCTGATCCTCGCGGCGCTGCTGGCGCCGGTGCTCTTCCCGGGTGGCTACGACCAGCAGAGCAGCCGCGCACTGGTCGGCCCGTCGGCGCAACACATCTTCGGACTCGACGAGTTCGGCCGGGACATCTTCGTGCGCAGCGTCTACGGACTGCGGATCGACCTCACTCTGATCCTGACGGCGGTGCCGGTGAGCGCGGCGCTGGGCACGTTGCTCGGGCTCACCGGTGTCTTCTCCGAACGTCTCGGCGCAGGTGTGCAGCGGGTGCTCGACGTGATCATCGGCTTCCCGGGGCTCGTCCTCGGTGTGTGCTTGGTCGCGATCCTCGGCCCCGGCTGGTTCGCACTCTTCCTCACCATCTTCATCAGCGGGCTGCCCTCGGCCGGCCGCTATGCCCGCAGCGCCTGGCTGGGCCAGCAAGGGCGTGAGTACGTGCTGGCCGCGAAGGTGCTCGGGGTGACCCGGCGGCAACTGCTCACCCGCCATGTGCTGCCGAACGCGATGGACGCCTGCGTGGTCAACGCCGCGGTGTGGATGGTGGTCGGCGTCTACATCGAGGCGGGCCTTTCCATCGTCGGCCTGGGTATCCAGCCACCAACTCCTTCCCTCGGCGTCCTGCTCAACAACAGCCTGCGGTTCATGACCTTGTCGCCGACCTACGCGATCGGCCCCGCGCTGCTGCTGGTGCTGCTGGCCGTGGCGTTCAGTCTGCTCTCCGATGCGTTCAACGAGGCGGTGAATCGGCGATGACATCGACGATTTCGACAGAGGAAACCCCGGACATGGGACCTGCGGCCGGTAAGCCACTGCTGCGGGTCGAAGGGCTGCGGACGGAGTTCCGGCTCAAGAGCGGATCCGTGACGGCGGTCAACGACGTCAGCTTCGACGTCCACCCCGGCCAAGTCCTCGGCATCGTCGGCGAGTCGGGGTCCGGCAAGTCCGTCACCGCACGCTCGATCATGCGGATGCTCCGCGCTCCGGGCGAAGTGGTCGACGGAGCGGTGACCTACGGCGACCGCGACCTCCTGGCCCTGCCCGAACGGGAGATGCGCGGCTGGCGGGGCCGCAAGGTGGCCATGGTCTTCCAGGACCCGCAGGCCGCGCTGAACCCGACCATGCGCGTCGGGGACCAGATCGTCGAGGCGATGACCGCGCACGGCAAGGACCGCAAGCAAGCACGTGCGCGTGCGCGGGAGTTGCTGGAGGCCGTGGGTATCCCCGACGTCGACGCGAAGATCGACGACTACCCGCATCAGTTCTCCGGAGGCATGCGCCAGCGCGTGGTCATCGCAATCGCCCTGGCCAATGACCCCGCACTGCTCATCGCGGACGAGCCGACGACCGCGCTCGACGTGACGATCCAGGCCCAGATCCTGGGTTTGCTCGACCGGCTGCGCAAGGAACTCGGCATCGCCGTCGCGATCATCACCCACGACATGGGTGTCGTCGCGGAACTGTGCGACGACGTTGTGGTGATGTACGCGGGCCGCACCGTGGAGAAGGGCAGCGTCGAGGAGGTGTTCCGCCGACCACGGCACCCCTACACGGCGGCGCTGCTGGAGGCGATGCCGCGGATCGACGACGAGCGGGACGGCCGCCCCCTGCCGGCGATCCCCGGTTCCCCGCCGGACCCGGCCGCGCTGCCCGCCGGCTGCGCGTTCGCCTCCCGGTGCCAGTTTGCCGAGGACCGCTGCCACGCCGAGCAGCCGCTCCTCACCGACGCCGGCGGCGCCCGGCACGAGGCGGCGTGTTTCGTGGCCGCGCGCGGCGAGGAGGTGGCGCCGCCGCGCGGGTCCGGGCCGGCCGTGACACCTCGCGCGAAGAGCGGGACGGACGGTACGCCGGGGGCGGCCCTGCTGGAGGTTCGTGACCTGCGGGTCGACGTGGGCTCGCGGCGCCGCGGTCTGTTCGGCCGGGAACCGGCGGTCTACGCGGTCGACTCGGTGAGCCTGGCCGTGCGGGCGGGCGAGACCCTCGGGCTCGTGGGGGAGAGCGGATGCGGGAAGTCGACGCTCTCGCGCAGCATCGTCGGGATCAACCGGATCGCCGGTGGTTCCGTGCACGTGGACGGCGAGGACGTCAGCGCGATGGACGAGACGGCGCTAGGGACGGTGCGGTCCTCGGTGCAGTACCTCTTCCAGGACCCCTACGCCTCGCTCAACCCCCGGCGCACGATCCGCCAGTCATTGGGGGAGGCGCTGACACTGCGGGGCATCGGCGGCAGGGAACAGGAGCAGCACGCACGCTCCCTGATGGAGCAAGTGGGCCTGCGCGACGACCATTTGGACCGCTATCCGCACGCGTTCTCCGGTGGGCAGCGGCAACGCATCGGTATCGCCCGCGCGTTGGCCCGGCAGCCACGGGCGCTCGTCCTCGACGAGCCCGTCTCCGCCCTGGATGTGTCGGTCCAGGCGCAGATCATCAACCTGCTGGAGTCGCTCCAGGCCGACCTCGGTCTCGGCTATCTCTTCATCGCCCACGACCTCTCCGTCGTGAAGCACCTGAGCGACACCGTGGCCGTCATGTATCTGGGCCGGATCGTCGAGTACGGACCGGCGGAACTCATCTACCGAAGGCCGCAGCACCCCTACACGGCCGCGCTGTTGTCCTCCTCCCCGGTGCCGACGCCGGGCGTCGGTACGCGGGAGCGGATCGTCCTGCGGGGTGAACTGCCGAGCCCGGCCGCCCCACCGTCGGGATGCCGGTTCCGCACCCGCTGCCCGATCGGCCCACTCGTCGACCCCAGCCGGACGCTGTGTCTGGAGAGCGATCCGGGGCTGACGATCACGCAGAGCGGCCAGCAGGCGGCCTGTCACTTCCCCGGGGAACTGGCGGACGCCCACTCGTAGATCCACGGCGCACTACCCAGTGGTGACAAGCAGAAACAAGTAGGAACAAGGAGTACGTTGCATGCCGAAGGCCATGAAGCTCGCGCTCAACCCCATCCAGTGGATGGCCACCGACGACGGCTGGCTCGACCCGGCGCTCGCCCCTGAGCCGGGCGAACTGCTCGCGATGGTGAAGCGGGCCGGGTTCGACTCGGTGATGGCCGCGGTGCCGGCCGGACTGGACGAGACGCGGTATGCCGCGCTGGTCGAGGATGCCGGACTCGGCCTGGCGCCCGGATACTTCGTCTGCCGCACCGACGGCAGCCCGGAACACACCCCGGAGATCCTGGAGCGTGCCGCCGCGGTGGCCGAGGAACACGCCCGCCTCGGGCTGACCGAGATCGGGCTCGGCCTCGCCATGACGAAGGGAAGCGCGCGCCTCCTGCGGCCGGCCCGTGGCACCGACGCGGACGCCGACCGGCTGTCCGCCCTGACCGACCTGATCCGACAGGTCGGCGAGGCGATGCGGCCCCACGGCGTACGCCCCAACCTGCACCCGCACGTCGGCACCTGGATCGAGACGGAGGCGGAGACCCGGTTCGTGCTGGACGCGCTTCCGGCGCACGTCGTCGGGTTCTTGCCGGACACCGGTCACTTGGCGTGGGCCGGAGCGGATGTCGCCGGCCTGGTCGCCGACTACGCCGATCGGATCGCGTTCGTGCATGTCAAGGACTGTCGTCCCGAGACGGCGGAGCGGGGACGGCAGAACGGTTGGGGCTACCAGGAGACGGTGGTCAACGGGCTGTGGACGGAGCCGGGGCGCGGCGGGCTCGGACTGACCGAAGTGATCGGCCGACTGCCCGAGGACTTCGACGGATGGCTGATGGTGGAGGTCGACCGCCCCGACATCGCCGACCCCTACGAGAGCGCCGTGGCCTCTGCGACATGGATGCGGGGCGCCTTCCCGCTGGCCGCCTGACAGGCGGTCACTCGCCGGACGCCGCGAGCATCCGCGCCACGCCCTCGGCGCTGAAGACCTCTCGGGTGGCGAGCGCGACGCCGCCCGAGATGCCCGCGTCAGTGCCGAGCTGGCTTGTCGTGATGGTCAGCTTCCTCGTCGCGAGCGGCAGCGCCCGCTCGTACACGGCCGCTCGCACCCCCGAGAGGACCTCGTCATGGAACTCGCTCAGCGGACCGCCCAGTACCAGCGTGCGCGGGTTGAGGGTATGAATGAGTATCGCGATGACCTCGCCGATGTCGCCCGCCGCCTGCCGGACACGGAACAACGCCTGGGCGTCGCTGTGCGAGACCATCCGGGCCAGCTCGCGGGAGGCCTGCGACGGATCGTCGGGCGACGACTCGTCGATGCCGAGGTCGGCGAGGACCGCGCGGTAACTGGCGACGGCCTCCAGGCAGTCCAGCTTGCCGCACCGGCACACGACGCCGCGCCGCGTCGAGGTCTGGACGTGTCCGATGTCGCCTGCCGCGCCGTCCGCGCCGCGGTGCACCGCCCCGTCGGCGGTCACGATCCCCGCCCCGATACCGGCGGCGACCTTCACGAACAGCAGCGGCGCGTCCGCCTCTTCCCGCGCGACGACGCCCAACGCCATCAGGTTCACGTCGTTGTCGACCGTCACGGGACAGCCGAAGGCAGACTGCAGATGGTCGCACACGGCGTAGCCGTCCCAGCCCGGCATGAGGGGCGGACGGACGACGCAGCCGTGCTGGAAGTCGACCGGGGCCGGCAGGCCCGCGACGACGTGGCGAACCAGCGAGGCGCTGCGTTCATGGTCGGCCAGCATGGCACGCACGCACTCGATCACGGCTTCGAGGAGCTCCTCGGGGCCGTGGTCCACCGGGATCCTGATGACGTCGCGCGCGATGACCTCGCCGCTCAGGTCGGCTATCGCCACCTGGGTCGCCGAGACGTCCACATCCGCAATCACGATCGAACCGGCACCCGGACTGATCGAGAGGCGGCGCGGCGGACGCCCGCGGACGGATGTGCTGATCTCCGTCTCGGCCACGATGCCCCGCTCGATCAGGGCGTCCACCTGCTGACTGACCGTCGACCTGGCCAGGCCGGTGAGCCGGGCGATTGCGGCGCGGTTCGAGGCCTCGCCGCTGCCGATCATCGCCAGAACCGTGCGCAGTGCCGCGGGCACCGGAGGCCGGTCGAGGTCTTGGATGCGCCCTGCCGCGTATTTCTGCATCCAGAAAAACTAAAGACGGCGTCTTGTGTATGTCAATGCCTTGAATGAAGCTCAATTTCGGCACTGGTCGTGCGAGTTGGAGGTCAGAAAGTGAAGTATCCGCGTACCAATGCGGCGATTGTCGGTGTCGGAATGATCGGTGCCATCCACGCACGAGCGATCCGCGCCGCAGGGGGCACCGTTCGCGGCGTGCTGGCATCCAGCCCCGAACGCTCGGCGCGGATCGCGGACGAATGGGACGTGCCGGTCGCCTACCCGGACCTCGACAGCGCCCTCGCCGACGACACCGTGGACGTCGTCCACGTCTGCACCCCCAACGCCCTGCACGCGCACCAGGCCGCGGCGGCGCTCCGGGCGGGCAAGCACGTGATCTGCGAGAAGCCGATGGCAACGACGGTCGCCGACGCACGGGAGCTCGAGGCCACCGCCGCCGCGGCCGACCGCGTGCTCGCGGTCCCCTTCGTCTACCGTTACCACCCGCTCGTACGGGAGATCCGAGCACGCGCCGAGCGCGGGGAGTTCGGCGCCTGGCAGCTGGTCCACGGCAGCTACCTGCAGGACTGGATGCTCGGCGAGGAAACCACCAACTGGCGTGTCGACGCCGCCCTCGGAGGTCCCTCGAGGGCCTTCGCCGACATCGGCTCCCACTGGTGCGACCTGGTCGAATGGGTCGCGGGCATCCGGTTCTCCGAAGTCACCGCGCGTCTCGCGATCACCAGGCCCGAGCGTCCCGCCGTCGGGTCCACCACCGCCGGTACCACGACGGTCGGCACCGAGGACGCGGCGGCGGTGCTGCTGCGGACAGACGAGGACGTCCTGGCCAGCCTCACGGTCTCCCAGGTCTCGGCGGGGCGGAAGAACCGGCTCTGGTTCGAACTCGACGGCGCCGACGGCAGCGCCGTCTTCGACCAGGAGCAGCCCGAGTCCGTCTGGCTCGGCGGCCCGGAGACCTCCCAGGTCGTGGTCCGCGACCCGCAGCTCGGCTCCAAGGAGCAGCGGCGGCTGTCCGTCCTGCCCGCCGGACACCCGCAGGGCTACGCCGACTGCTTCCGGGCCTTCGTCGCCGACGCATACGCATCGATGGCAGGCGAGCCGGTCGACGGCCTGCCCACCGCCGCCGACGGTGTGCGGTCGGCCCACCTCGTCGAGGCCGTTGTGCGCGCCGGCGACACGCTCACCTGGACGGCCGTCGCCCCCGAACTCCGAGAGGAAATCGCCGCATGAAGCTCGGAATGCTGACCGCCTGCCTGCCCGGACTGTCATTGGACAGGATCGCCCCGTGGGCGAAGGAGACCGGGTACGAAGCACTGGAAGTCGCTTGCTGGCCGACCATCGGAGGCCGCGACTTCGAGGCCTCCCACCTGCCCGTCGCCACGTTCGACAAGGAGGACGCGGAGCGCACCCGCAGGCTGTTCGCCGAGAACGGCCTCCACCTCTCCGCACTCGCGTACTACGAGAACCATCTCCACCCCGACCCGAACCGGCGCCAGGAGATCCATGACCACCTCCTGAAGGTCATCGATACCGCGTCCCTGCTCGGCGTGGAGCACGTGGGCACCTTCATCGGCCGGGACTGGACGCGCGGCGTCGCCGAGAATCTGCGCACGGCGGAGCCTGTCTTCCGTGAACTCGTCGAATACGCCGGTGAACGCGACGTACGTCTGATCATCGAGAACTGCGTCATGGAGGGCTGGCACCCCGACGGTTACCCGGGCAACCTCGCCTACTCGCCCGAACTCTGGGAGTGGATGTTCGACCTCGGGCTCTACCTCAACTGGGACCCCTCCCACCTGACATGGATCGGGATCGACCCGGTGCCGACCATCGCGCCGTACGCCGACCGGATCGTGCACGCCCAGGCGAAGGACATTCAGATCACCCCCGGCGCGATCAACCGTTATGGGTTCTTTGGCAAGGCCATCGGCCGGACCGACCCCTGGGACACCGGCTGGTGGCGCTACCGCGTCCCGGGCCGCGGACAGGTCGACTGGTCCGCC
The DNA here is from genome assembly GCF_052245995.1 of Streptomyces sp. SDT5-1. NCBI lineage: Bacteria > Bacillati > Actinomycetota > Actinomycetes > Kitasatosporales > Streptomycetaceae > Streptomyces > Streptomyces sp. SDT5-1. The sequence continues at coordinate 6,897,358 of NZ_CM125963.1, forward strand.
GTCGTCGATGCCCTCTACGAGCACGGCTTCACCGGCACCCTCTCCGTCGAGCACGAGGACCCTGTCTGGGGCGGCGACGAACAACGGGTCAAGCAGGGTCTCACCATCGCGCACCGCACCCTGCGGCCCCTGGTCATCGCCTGAAGCCACGCACTGCCCCGCACGCCACTTGCGACCGCCACGCGACCGCACGATTCAGAGGAGAACTTCCTTGCCGGCCGATACGAACCACTACGACCTGTTGATCGTCGGCAGCGGGATCATGGGTGCCTGCGCAGCCCGGCTCGTGCGCGACGCACGCCCCACGGCGCGCATCCTGATGCTCGACTCAGGGCCCGTGCTCGGACCCGTCGCGGGTCGCCACCTGCACGACATGCCCGACGGGGCGCTCCGGCTGCGCTACAACGAGCGGGTCTCGTCGGGCATTCAGGGGCTCTACGCAGGTGCCGCGGACGTCGCCGACGACCTGGGTGCCGGCCAGGTCGCGGACCTCGAGCCGGGTATGTACCGGCTGTCCACCTTCGGGCAGGAGGCGTCGGCGATGCCTTCTGCCGCGCTCGCCTGGAACACGGGCGGCATGGGCGTCCACTGGACGGCGGCCACGCCCGCGGCGTGGGGCAGCGAGATCCCCGACTTCATCGACGCGGACGAGTGGGAGCGGGACATGGCCACTGCCTCCGACCTGCTGCATGTCCACCCGGACCCGGTGGGTGACTCCCCGCTGCGCAGCGCGCTGATGGCGGCGCTCAACGAGGTCTTCGGCTCGCAGTCGGCGCCCGGACGCGAGGTCCGCCCGCTGCCGATGGCGGTCAACCCCGACGGGGCGGGAGGCCTGATCCGCTCAGGGCCCGACCGGATCTTCCCTCCGATCGCCACCGGCGACGACCCCCGCTTCGAACTGCGTACCGGGACGCAGGCCGTGCGCTTGCTCCACCAGGGGGAGACAGTGCGCGGTGCGGCGGTCCGCGACGTCGCGACGAGCAGCGAGTACGAGGTCACCGCGGCGGCGACCATTGTGTGCGCCGATGTCTTCCGCACACCTCAACTGCTGTTCGCCTCAGGGATCCGGCCGACCGCGCTGGGACGCCACCTCAACGAACATGTCTTCCAGACCGGCCGCGTGCGCGTCGACCCCGCTGCGATCGGCCTGGACGGGACGGCGTCACAAGACGGTGCGGATGAGCGGCACCACACCTCGTACTGGCTGCCGCACAGCGGCAAACTGCAGCCGTTCAACGGCCAGTTCACCGGAAGGGTGCAGTTCGGGGCGGACGGCAGCGTCAGCGACTGCTCGGCCGGGATCGCCCTGTACGTGCCGACCGAGATCCAGGCCTCCAACAGAGTCGAGTTCTCCGAGACCGAACTCGATGCCTCGGGCATGCCCAAGATGAGCATCGCCTTCGACTACACCGACGAGGACCGTCGTCTGATCGAGGAAGCCCAGCAGGAGCAGGAGCGCGCCGGCCGGCGCCTCGGCCACTTCGATCCGGACGCCGACAGCGCGACCCTGCCGCCGGGCACCTCGCTGCACATGACAGGGACCGTCCGCATGGGCGCCGCCGACGACGGCACCAGCGTCTGCGACCCGGACGCCCGAGTCTGGAACTTCACCAACCTCTACCTAGCGGGCTGCGGCGTCGTCCCGACCGCACTCGTCTGCAACTCCACTCTCACGGGCGTCGTCACGGCCGTACGAGCGGCTCGCGCCGCTGTCGAAGAACTGCCCGTGGAAGAGCACTAATTCCCCCGTCCACGAAGGAGACACCATGACGGCGAACGACATCTCACCTGCGCGACAGGACCTCACGGCCGACCAGGAACTGCTGACGCGGCGCCGCGACGAACTGCGGGCGACTCTGCTGGAGACGAGTCACGCGATCCATGCCGACCCGGAGACTCGTTTCGAGGAGTTCCGTGCCAGCGCCCTGCTGTGCGAGCGGCTTCAGGAGCACGGATTCGAGGTGCGGCGGCCTGTTGCCGGCCTGGAGACGGCGTTCCTGGGTGTTCACGACACGGGCCGGCCGGGACCCACGGTGGCTGTCTTCTGCGAGTACGACGCGCTGCCGGAGATCGGACACGGCTGTGGCCACAACATCATCGCCGCGGCGGGCCTGGGCGCCGCTCTCACTGTCAAGTCCCTTCTCGACCATGACGACGCCCTGGGCGGTCGGCTCCTGGTGGTCGGCAGTCCGGGCGAGGAGGGCGGCGGCGGGAAGGTTCCCATCATCGACAGCGGCGAGCTGGAGGGGGTCGACGCGGCCATCATGCTGCATCCGGCGGGGGAGAACCTCGCGGCGATGCGTACGCTGAGCCGGTCGAGCATGCAGGTGACCTTCACGGGCCGCGCGGCGCATGCGGCGGTGAGTCCGCACACCGGCATCAATGCCCTGGACGCCGCCGTGCTCACCCTGAACGCCATTGGTCTGCTGCGCCAGCAGGTCACCCCCGACACCCGCATCCACGCGATCGTCGTGGACGGCGGCCAGGCCAACAACATCATTCCCGAACGCGCGGTACTTGAGATCTCGGTGCGCTCCGAGGCCCCCCGCACGCTCCTGGAGGACCTGCGCCCGCGCGTGGAGAACTGCGCCCGCGGGGCGGCGCTGGCCACCGGCGCCGACATCGAGATCCGGCACAACGACCCCGCATATCTGTCGATCCAGCCGAACCCGGTGCTCGAACGCCTCGTGGACGATGCGTACCGGTCGATCGGCCGCAAGACGGAGCCGCACCGCGAAGAGGTCTTCCCCGGCTCAACCGACATGGGCAACGTGAGTCAGGTCGTGCCCTCGATCCACCCGAACATCGAGATCGTGCCGGGCCTGACGATGCACAGCCGCCGTGCGACGGAGATCGTCGGCGGCGAGGACGGCGACCGCGCGGTCCTCGACGGCGCCCTCATGCTCGGCATGACCGCCGCGGCCCTGTTCCGCACCCCCGAACTCGTCGACGAGGTGAAGGCGGCCTTCACCGAGGGCGTACGGGTCTGAGCCAGGCGCGGGGTGTCGCTGACCGTCAGGGCTCCTCGTGGACTACGGACTGACCGACCAGGCCATCGAAATGGCGGGGGAGCGCGGCACGTTCGTGGCGCCCGCCCTCTCCACGGTCCCGGAACCCCAGGGCAGTGGCTACGTCGTCGCCTCGGAAACCCACCCCGTCGCCGCCCTGGTCCGGCTGCGCGGCGAAGGCCTCGGCCTGAGTCGCGACGGCGCCTGGGCCGAGCACGCGTTCGTTCCGGGCGCCGCGGTCGAGGTCATGCCCCGAGGGCACCGACCCGGCCCTGGCCTGCATCTACTTCTCCCCGGTCGGCACCGCCTGGGCGACCATCCACGACATCGCTCAAGTGAAGCGGAAGGAAGCGGGCCCTGGTCACCGGTGCGTCCGGCTCGGTCGGCCGTTCCACCAAGCTGGAGCACGTCCCCGACGCTGCCAAGGCGCTGCTCGCAAGGACCTCTCCGAAGCGGCCATCGACGGCAAGGTCGACGTCCTCATCGACATTGTCGGCGGCCAGATTCTGCGCGACGCCCTCACCCTGGTCTGCCCGCGCGGCCGCACCGCCCTCCTCGGCCACACCGATGGCCGCGAACTCACGCTCGACCTTGCCGACTTCTCCTCGCCGACGTCACCCTCCTGCCGGTCAATATGATCTCCCGTAGTCAGGAAGTCACCCCCGAGGTGCTGCGACTGCTCCCGGACCTCTCCTCGGGCGCGCTGACGGCGCCGTACGAGAGCTACCGGATGGACGAGCTCGGCACGGCGGTGGAGCGGCTGCGCACCGGCGCGGCGGTCGGCAAAATCGTGCTGAACCTGGACGGTGCGGCGTAGAGCCCGTACCTCGGGCTCGGGTGGCGGTGGCCTGGTCGCGGGGCCGCAGCAGCTTCGAAGAATCATCGTGTCCTCCTCTTCTCTTTTGAGTTCGTGGTCGGCCCAGGAACGTACCCCTGTTGTCTTGAACTGCAGTTTGGCGTTGCGACCGCCACCGAATTTGTCGGGGACGAGGCCGAGCTTCGCCGCATCGCGATACCCCCAGGTGATCGACTGTTCAGGTACTCGGCGGTCTGTTTGGCGGTCATGAACTGAGGCATCTGTTTCCTCAGTGCCCCTCCGGTTGATGCGGTCGTAGTGTCAGGGGATCGAGAGGCTTGGCGTGGCTGCGATGGCCACGCGTCACGAGGGTTCGGGTTCCTTGGTGGCCGTCGGGGTGGGAGAGTCATGCCGCTGGCGGGTTTCCGGTAGGGAGAGTGCGACCAGCAAGCCGAGCGCACCGAACGCGACGGCGTACCCTGCTGGCGCCATCGAGCCGACGGCAGAGACGAGGGTCGTCCCCACCAGCGGCGCTGTCCCGCCGAAGATCGCGTAGCCGAGGTTGTAGGCCACGCCGCCGGATGTATACCGGGTCTCCACGTGGAAGAGCTCCGTCAAGGTCAGGTATGCCGCGACGTTGAACGCGGCGTTCGCCAGGCCGAGGAGCAGTAGGCCGCCGATGGCCAGGGAGAACACTCCAGAGGCGGCAAGCATGATGGTGGGGAAGGCGAAGACGCCGAGCAGGAGACAGGCTGTCGCCCGCAATGTCTTACGCCCCGCGCGGTCGGCCAGATAGCCGAAGGCAGGTGCGACCGCACCCATGAGGGCGAAAGCGAAGAGGTTGGCGAGGAGCGACTGTTCGGTCTTCAGCGCTCCATTGGTGACCATGAAGGTCGGGTAGAACGCCGAGAGGTAGTAGTTCGCGACCGCGTTCGCTCCGAAGAACGGGATGAGAACCGCGATACGCCTTCCTTGTGAGCGCAGGGCATTCACGATGGGCACGCGTACGGTGCGATTGGCGGCCTTCGCGGCGTTGAACGCGGGTGTGTCCTCGATCCGAAGGCGGATGTACAGACCGACCAGGCCTATGGGCGCAGCTGCCCAGAACGGGACCCGCCAGCCCCAGCTGTTGAATGCTTCGGGTGACAAGAGCGTCGACATCAGGGCGATGAACCCCGACGCGAGGACGGCTGCGATCGCGAGCCCCACCGAGAGGAATCCCAGGAGGAACCCCCGGCGGTTGACTGGCGCGTATTCGACGATCAGCGACGTGCCACCGGTGAGCTCTCCACCGGCCGAGATGCCTTGGAGTATGCGGGCGACGACCAAGAGGGCGGGAGCCCAGAACCCGATGGTTTCGTGACTCGGAATCAGACCGATCCCGACGGTGGATACGGTGATCAGCGTTACGGTCGCACTGAGTGTCTTGGTGCGACCTATTCGGTCTCCGAAGTGGCCGAAGATGATGGCACCCACAGGTCGAGCGACGAAGGACAGGGCGAAGGTCGCGAACGTTGCCAACAGCCCTGCAGAGGAGTTCCCGGATGGGAAGAATTGTGCCGCGATAGTGGTAGCCACGTAGCCGTACAGCAGGTAGTCGTACCACTCGGCCACATGGCCCGCCACGCCGGCGGCCACAACCCGTTTGAGGCTCGATCGGGGACGTTCGGCTGCAGAGGTGGTTGCGTTCATGTCCATGGCCTCCATTCGTGGAGCGATGCCTCGAGTCAGGTGAGGAATGTGTCCCGCACGGCACTCATGAACTTCTGCGGCTGCTCGAGCGCGACGCTGTGGGCGCAGTTCCCGAAGATGCGTACTTCGCTGTTGTGGATCTTCTTCGCCAGGGGGAGGGAAGTCTCGTCGGGAGTGAAGGAACGGTCGTCGGCGCCGTGCAGCAGGACCACTGGGCAGCGGATGTTTCTCAGCTCTTCAGTAGTGAGGACTGCTGCGTCGATGTGGTGCTGTTGGCCTTGGGAGTACATCTCTTCGAAGTACTCCTGGTAGCCGGGGGCCGAGAGCACCCGTTCACGAACGTCCAGTTCCTGGTCGTCTATCAGCTCGGGCCGGGCGACCGTGCGCTCGATCTGCTTGCGCAGCCGGTCTCGGCTCTTCGGATACGTCCAGACGGGGCCTCCGGAGAGCGAGTTGACCTGTTCGCCCATCGTTCCGGTCGTGACAACTCCGCACACCTGGGCGGCATTTCGAGCACTGGCACGCAGGACCAATGCGCCGGACAGTGAGTGGCCGATCAGCCCGATGCGATCGGAGGCACACCACTGCATCAGGAGTTCGACCTGCCTGGTCCACATGTCGACATCGAAGTATGGCTTCGTAGTGTGTCGACCGGACTGTCCGTATCCCACGAGATCCGCAGCTACGACGCGGAAGTCGTCCGTGAGCGGATGGATGACCCGCTTGAAGTTCGACATGGTCGCCGCGCCCGCGCCCGACCCGTGCAGGAGCACCAGCGGCATGCCCGTGCCGCCTTCCCAACAGTGGATGCTCGTGCCCTCGAAGTCGAGGTCGAACTCTCGGAGCGTTGACATCAGGGCCCTCTCTCGATTCAGCGAAGACAGCGCGAACGGGGGTGGTGCCGGCGTGCAGGTAGTGCCGGAGCATGGCACTGGAATAGCCGTGCACGCCGACCTGGACGGCGGTGCGGGGCAGAGTGGCCAGCCAGGCGGTGACCAGGCCCGGGGCTTGCTGAGCCCGTACCCGACGGGGCACAGATGGCGACCAGCTCGGGAACGCAGACATTCATCGTCGGGAACGTGACAGCGCAGAACAGGAGGACGTAGGTGGGGGACGCCGCGACCACTTTGAACACGATGGGGTCGACACCAAGGCCACCGGACGGACGTCGCTTGTGCGGCTCGACGCCTGGAGTGTCCACGTTGGCCTTGATGGCGGGGGAGCTACTGTCTCGGGTGATGCCTCATAGAAGGTCCTGCGCTTCGGCCATTGCGCTGCTTCGTCGTTGGTCTCGTTCGGTGGAGCCGCCGACTTCCGCGTTCGGTCTCAACGCGCTCGGTTCACCGGGCCCGCCCGGGCTCCGTCTCCAGGTCCCTGAATCCGAGAGGCCCCGTCCTGTCCACCTCCACGCCGTCCTTGATGACCGCGCTGAGCCGGGCAGGGTCCTTGAGTACGCCGATGTCCGTGAGCGGGTTGTCGTCGTAGATCACCAGGTCCGCGAGCTTGCCGGGCTCGATCGTTCCGAGCTCGCCCTCAAGACCGACCACCTGGGCGTTGAGCCGGGTGCTGGACTCGATGGCCTCCATCGGCGTGAACCCCAGCTCCTTGACGAGGATCTCCGGCTCGTGCCCGTGCCATTTGCCGTGACCGAACGCCGCGGCGTTGCCCGTATCGGTGCCGACCAGGATCGGGATGCCCTTGTCGCGAGCGTTGCTAATGGCGGTGAGATTGATGTCCAGTTGGCGCTTCATGCGGTCGTGGGTAGCGTCGTCCATGCCGAGCCAGTCCGGGTTCTGAACCGCTAGGAAGGCGGCGGTGAAAGCGGGCATGATCGGGATCCCTGCCTCCGCCACCTCGTCGAGGTCCTTGTCGGTGGCGAAGTCGGCGTGGAAGATCCAGTCGACTCCGGCACGGGCCGCGGCGGACGTGGAGCCGGAACCGCGGGAGTGGATGGCGACGCGGACGTTGCGACGGTGGGCCTCGTCGACGACTGCGCGGACCTCTTCCTCGGAGATCGCCTGGACATCGCCCCAGTAGGAGTCCGCGACCTTGATGAGGTCGACACCGTGCTTGGACTGTCGACGCACTTCAGTCACGTAGTCGTTGACCGTGTTGCACAGGACGCCGGAGATGTCGTCGAGGTCCCCGCGCCAGGATGCCTCGCTGTCGAAGATCCCTCCGTAGGGGGTCAGTGCCCGCCCGCCGGCGAAGACACGTGGCCCTTCGATGAGCCCGCCGTTGATGCTGTCGCGGACCGTGACATCCACGAACCACTTGCCTCCAGGGACTGAGATGCTCGTGACGCCTGCGCGCAACGCGAGTGTGGCGCCGCGCGCGGCCCACATGGTGCAGAACTCCGCGCTCGCCGGGAAGCGCACGCCCTTTACCGCGCCCTGGTGCAGTGAGAGGTGGCAGTGTCCGTCGATCAGGCCGGGCATGACGAACTTGCCTGCCGCGTCGATGACTTGAACGCCGTGCTCGTCCTGCGGGCAGGCTGCTGGCGGCCCTGCCGTGACGCTCGATATCCGGTTCCCGGAGATCCTCACCACCGCGTTCGTGACCGCCTCACGTCCGGTGCCGTCGATGAGGGTTCCGTTCTTGACGATGAGCGTGTCCGCTGACATTTAGCGACTCTCCTTCTGGGTCGAAGTGGTCAGGCTCTGGGAGTTCGCCGTGATCTTCTCGATCAAGGTCTCCACTGCTTCCTGGACGGCGTCGAAGTCGCTGGTCTTCTTGAACGTCTTGACGTCCATGAACAGGCGCTTGTTGACCTCGATCATGACGCTGTTGATGTGCATGTTCGGGTTGGCGTGACGCGTCGTGAGTTCCCCGCCGGGGTAGGGGAAGTTGACGGATACCGAGAAGCCCAGGTCAGTGAGTGTCTCTTCGACGAACTTGGTGAAGTCCGGGGATGACGTGGTGCCGTCCATGTCGCCGAGGCAGAAGTCGGCACGTTGCTGTCCTGGATCGGCGTGTGTCGGAGCGCCGACGGCCGACATGCAGTGGCAGGTGAGCTGCCACACGGCGCCGAAACGCCGATGCAGGCTGTCGATGATTCGGCCGAGCTCCTGGTGGTACGGGCGGTGGTAGTGCTCGATGCGGTGCTGGACGTCGACCACGGGCAGCTTGCCCTCGTGGAAGTCCTCGCCGTAGCGGGACAGTCGCTTCAACAGACCCAGGCCGCGCTCGGTCCAGCCGCTCTGAGCGATGGGACCCGGCCACGTTCCGTCGATGAGCGCGGGGTCGATGTCCTGCTCGCTGCGGTTGGTGTCGATGTAGGTGTTGGGAAACGAGGCATGGAGCAGAGTGGCTCCATAGCTCGGCGCCGCAGCGAACAGCTCGTCCACGTACATCGAAGCGTTGTCGTGCACGGTGGTGAACGGCAGGGGCGACCGGAAGTCGCAGGGGTACTCGCGTCCGCTCCTGGAGACGTCGAATACGACGGGGGCCACCGCGGTTACGGGGTCATGGCGCCTGAAGACGCCTGGCTCGCATGTGATCACTTGCGTCGTCTCCTCCTCGTTGCCGACGACGACCGGGCGGCCGCCTCGTGACGTCAGGAATGCGTGCCTCATTGCTTGCGCGTTGCAGGCCGCGGCACCGGAGTGCCAGTTGGAGTCGTTACGCAGTACGGCGGTTCAGTACGACTGGAGTCAGGAGTATCCGGCTCATCAAGTCGAACCAATAACGAACCAATGAACCAATTCCGTACTGAGATGGACGGTACACGGCCTTGGAGTACGCGTCACTACCCTTGGCGAATCTTCCCTGCGCGCTATATTGGTGCGAATTGGTTTGGGAGGTTCAATGTCCAGTTCCGTTGAGGCGGCCCTGCGCGACCTCGTAGAGGAAGGCATACGCAACGGTGAGCTGCGTCCTGGCGCGAAGCTGCCGACCGAGCGAGAGCTGGTCGCTCTCCTAGGCGCACCCCGTTACGCGATCAGAAGTGGCCTCGCCAGTCTTGAGCGGGAGGGCGTCCTGGCCCGCCAGGTCGGTCGTGGAACCTTTCTCACGGACCAGCGTGCCGAGGGGGTCGTCGCTGCGCCGGCCGACACGAGCCCTATGGAGATCATGCAGACCCGGCTTGCACTCGAACCACAGATCGCTCCCTTGGCTGCTCGGTCGGCAACCCGCTCGGACCTGGATCACGTCGTTCACTGTCTGCGGAGGGCGGAGGCTGCCTCGTCGACCTTTGCGGAGTTCGAGTCCTGGGACGCCCAACTGCATCGGGCCATCACGCTCGCGGCCCACAACGGGCTGCTGCTTCGACTGTTCGACACCATGAACGCCGCCCGTAGCCTCGCCGTGTGGGGGGACCTCAAAAGCCGCACGTCCACTCCCGAACGGCGGCAGCTCTATCAGGCCGACCATCACGCGATCGTGGACGCGCTCCTCAAGCGGGATCAGGAGGCGGCCAGAACTCGCATGTGTGAACACATCATTCGAGTCTCGGATCATCTCTTCGGCCACCACTGAGCGACGAACGCGCTGGTGGTGGCCCACCCCTGCTGGCCGGCCGCTGTGACGGTGGGCCCCTCGGCAAGCCTGATCGCGGCACGGAAGGCGCGGACCATCGTTCGCCACCGTGGGTGGAGCATGCCGATCTCGGTGGGGAACAGACGCGTGAGGGTGCGTCAGTTGCTACGCCGTCGGGGAGTAGGCGTGGAGTGGGCGTTCACCTCGGGTGGCGCCCTTTCGCCGCATCCGCACTGTCAGGCTCTCGGAATGAGCCAGGCGTCTGGCCCATAACTCGTCGGAACGAATCGATAAAGGCACTTGGCGTCGACCAGCCACAGTCGCGTGAAACGCGACTCACTGAGTGCCCCTCGGCGAGTCGAATCATTGCGTGGAACAAGCGAGCATGAGTGCGCCACTGCGGATAAGTCTGGCCGAACTCCGACTTGAACAACCGTGCCAGCGTTCGCTCGCTCACGTGCGTGAGCTTAGCCAACTGCGGTAGCGAATATACGCGTTCCAGATCCTTCTGTACGAGGTCGCAAGCGGCGCGCAACCGCGGGTCGCTTGGAATCGGCATACGCAATCCCGTGACCTGGGTCCGCCTTATCCGGTCGAACAGCACTCTCTGCAGGTTGGCGATCTCTTCTGAAGGCAAACTCTCGTCGGTGACAGCCTTCAGTACTTGATCGAGCAACGGGTCGACGAGGATCACTTCCGGCGTTTGCAGTCCCTGGTCGAACAGGCCGGGGCCATCCGAGCTGAACAGGTGCAGGATCGTGTTGCCGTACGTTTGGTGCTCGTGTTCAACGCCGGCGGGAATGAGGAATGCCCGCCCCGGCGAGGCCACCCACACGCCGTGCACGGTGTAGATAGCCATCAGACCGGAGCTCACGTACACCAGTTGATCTTCGTCGTGCCAGTGGGGCGCGATGCGCACCCCGGCCGGGTACTGCTCCGTCCGCGCACCCACGTGCGGCCGGTGCGGCTCCGAAGGCAGGCGTGCTACGGCCGAGCCGTGCCCACGTTCAGTGCTCGCCACGGCATCCCTCTCCAGTCGGTCGGCCACCACGCTACCCGAGGTGGCAGATTTTCGATACTCGGTGTCGGAATATCAGAAGATCCCGCCGCTGAATCCTGTCAGTCTCGTCTGTATGAAGAACAACACTCACCGGCTGCCGGATGGCGGCGCCGATACAACAAAAACGTCGGAGCACTCCACTCGAAACCCGCAAACCGTGCTTCTGACCATCGCCTTGTTCCTGACCGGCTTCGGGCTGCGCACCGCAGTGGCGAGCGTCGGTTCGGTGCTCGGCGATATTCAGGACGAGTTCGCCGCCGGGGCCACCGGAATCAGCTTTCTCACAACGCTGCCTGTTCTGTGCTTTGCTGCCGCTGGAATCGCCGTGCCTGTCCTGGCCCGCAAGATGGGGCTGCATCGATCGCTGCTCATGGCGTTGGCTGTTTCGGTGGTCGGTCTGCTTTCCCGTGCAGTGGCATCGAGCTTCGCTCTTTTCCTCGTTCTGTCGACTCTGGCTCTCGCCGGAGCCGCGGTGGCGAATGTGCTACTCCCGTCGCTCGTGAAGACGCACTTCCCTGACCGGGTCGGCACCAAGACATCTGTTTATGTGGTTGCGCTGAGCCTTGGAACCATGGCGTCGGCGGGATTGACTGCGCCGATTTCAAGTCTCGGCTTCGGAGGGTGGCGTTGGGGACTCGCGGCCTGGGCCGTTCTCCCGGTCGTTGCCGCGATCCCGTGGATGGTGGCGCGGCCTCGGCGCACCAGTCCCGCGCCTGTGATGAAGTCGTCGGCTCTCGGGGACCGGCCGTCGATGGTTGAGCTGGTCAAGAGCAGGACCGTGCTGGCCCTCACTCTCTTCTTCGGTTCGCTGTCCGCTCTGGCGTATATCGCATTCGGCTGGTTTGCTCTGTACTTGACCGATCTGGGTATCAACAGCCATGTCGCCGGGACGATGGTCGCGGTTCTCGCCGGGGTGAGCATGCCCGTATCCGTCGTCGTATCCCGGATCAACCCGCGCTACTACCGCGCGGCGGTTATCGTTCTCAGCTGCTGTTTTGCGGCATCACTCGTCGGCTTGGCGCTGGCACCGGCAAGCGGGGCCTGGATTTGGATGATTCTGTTCGGCATCGGGAACGGGCTGTTCTCCCTGAGCCTTGCCCTGATCGGACTTCGGGCGCGAACGCCGGAAACCACTGCAGCAGCGTCCGGTGTGGTGCAGGGGATCGGTTACCTGGCCGCCGGTGCCGGTCCCATTCTGTTCGGCCTCCTCAATGCATGGACCGACGGGTGGACGGGATCGTTGGTGCTGCTGTTCGTGCTGGTCGGTATCACCCTGCTGAGCGGTGTGTCAGCGGCTCGCCACAGGTTCATCGACGATGATCTCTTGAATTCGCGCAGCGCTGGAGAATAGCGGGGCAAGCGGTACGTCCCGAAGTCGCGGGAAGTACTCGGGACGAGGGTGCAACTGAGGGAAAAGAAAGATGGCGTGGAACAGGTTCGCAGGAACATTTCTCAACCGGGTGGATCTCACCAAGAGTGTGTTCCGGGTCGAGTTCGAAATAACGGGGGACCGTCCGGGATATGGCTACGTTCCCGTCATGCCCGGAGACGAGTCGGTCGGTCTGTATTTCGCTGAGGGCGGCCACCTGCTGGATACTCGATCCTCAACCGCAGAATTCGCTCATGGAGGCTGGGAGGCGATCGATGATGGTCGCAGCCTCGGGCGACGAAACTTCACCGTGAGGTCGTTCGCTTCGGATGCGAACGTCATGGCGATCGATGTCGCCCGCCACGGCTCCGGACCTGCTATCGAATGGTTCGACAATGCGCGTCCTGGGTGGCGGCTGTTGATGGCCGGGGCGCGCTCGTGGCACAGCCCTCCGGAAGAGAGGGTGGAAGACCACTACCTGGTGGCCGATCTCGCTGGGTTGCCCGCCCTGGCCCGTATCGTCGAGGCAACCGATCCGCACGTACGCGTGACGGCGCTGGTGGAAGTGCTCGACCCGAGCGATCTCGAGTATGTTCCTCCGCATCCCAATCTGGAGTTGATTTCCCTCGTCGGTTCTGGCAATGGGGTCACCGAAAGCCGACTCGCGGACAGTTTTGCCGAGTTGACGGACCTCGACGCCGCGTCGTACCAGTGGATCGCGGCGGAATCTGCCCAGGTCCGTCTCGTGAAGAAGTACCTCAGAGGCCGCGGATTCGATAAGAGCAGGTGCGTGGCCCTCGGGTACTGGAACGACGCCAGGCACTAGTTGCTCGCGAACGTCAGGCCAGGTCGCCCCTGTGGTGGGCATCGTGGTCTGTCGTGCGCGTTGCCGTGCGGTAGGCGCCGGGGGTCTGCCCCACCGTGCGGGTGAACGTATTGACGAACGCACTGGTAGTGGCCCAGCCGCACTGCAGGCCGGCCTCGGTGACGGTGGCCCCTTCGGCGAGCTTGATCATCGCGTGGAAGACGCGGACTGTCGTTCTCCACTGCGGATAGGTCATGCCGAACTCGGTGCGGAACAGACGTGTAAGGGTCCGCTCGCTCGCGCTGCAGTGCCGGGACAGCCACGTGATGGTGCGCGGCTGCGTCAGATCCTCTTCCGTCAGGGCGCAGGCTCGGGCGAGCCGGGGGTCTCGCGGGGCAGGCAGCACGAGAGGGCGAACGTGTGAGCGGCGGAGCCGGTCGCGGATCACGGCCTTGATGCGCCCGGCCTCCTCTGCGGGGAGGCCGGGCTCGCTGCATGCGATGAGGAGTTCCCTCAGAAACAGATCGACCGACACCATCGTGGGCGTATCGCTGTGCAGCGGTGGATCGTCCGTGGTGAATCCGAAGGTGTGCACGCGGCTGGAGCCGTAGACGCGGTGTTGGTGCCAGGTGCCGGCGGGGACCCACATGGCGCGGGCGCTGGAGATCACCCAGGCCGCTTCTTCCGTACGGACGGCAAAGACACCGGAGCTTACGTAAATGAGCTGGTGAAACGGGTGCCGGTGCCGGTCGATGGTGTGGCCCGCCGGGTGGTCGTCCCACGTGCTGCTCTGCTCCGGCGGGAGGGGGTGGCTGTTCTGAGACATCTGATGTGAGTTTACTGCGAAACGGCAGCGGCGCCCGCCCTGTGCGGGAGGGGGGCCCGGACCGAGGCAGGCGGGCAGCAGGGGCGTGGCGGTTTTTGGACACCGGACGGCGAGATTAGGGAAGCCTTGCCTTAGGTCTGGTTGTCAGGGTGTTCTGCATGAGCAAAGAGACACCGACGCTCCCGTCCCGTGGGCCGACTCAAGACGCCCCTGGGTCGAGACGGGTGGCCAGTAGATTCTTCGGCGCGACCATGGACACGCGCCCGCTGGCCATACCTGAGTACCGCCGTTTGCTGGCGGGACAGGGGCTGTCGTACATCGGGACCGCGATCACGACCGTCGCGGTCCCGCTGGAGGTGTACTACCTCACTCGTTCGTCGCTCTATGTCGGCCTGGCCGGCCTCGTGGCTCTTGTCCCGCTGGTGATCTTCGGTCTGTACGGCGGAGCAGTCGCCGACCGGGTCGACCGGCGGCGGCTGTATCTCGGTGCTTCCGCCATGACCTGGGTGGTCACTGCCGCACTCTTCATGCAGGCGCTGCTCGAAGTCGGCTCCGTGGGGCTGCTGTTGACACTGGTCGGCTTGCAGGGTGCGGCGTTCGCTGTGTCGTCCGCGGCGCGGGGCGCGATCATTCCGCGCGTTGTGCCGGACGAGCTGGTGTCAGCCGCGAACACTCTCAGCCAGACAGCCGGAAACCTGGGGCAGGTGGCGGGCCCACTGGTTGCCGGAGTGCTGGTGGCTCTGCCGCACGGGTATGCCGTCTGCTACGGCCTCGACGCCCTGTTGTTCGCGGCGCTGGTCTACGCAGCGTTCCGGCTTCCCCCGATCAAGGTGCAGGGGGACATCTCGGAGAGCAGCGGAGTTCGCATGGTGTGGGAGGGGCTGCGGTTCATCGGATCTCATCCGGTGCTCTGGATGTCCTTCGCCGTTGACATCGCCGCGATGGTCTTCGCCATGCCGACTGCACTGTTTCCCGAGGCGGCAGCCACACGCTTCCACGGCGGAGTCGGGCTGCTCTACTCCGCGATCGCGATAGGCGCCATTGCCGCAGCCGCCTTCAGCGGATGGGTCGGCAAGGTCCGCCGTCAGGGCGTGGCACTGACGGGAGCGGTGGCCGTATGGGCGGGTGCCGTGGCTCTGGCGGGTCTGACCCACACGCTGTGGGTCGCGGTGGCACTGCTGATGTGTGCCGGGGCCGCCGACCTGGTCAGCGCTGTCTACCGGCAGACCATGCTGCAGACCTACGCGCCGGACGCGATGCGGGGCCGTCTGCAGGGCGTGTTCACGGTGGTCGTCGCGGGTGGGCCGCGCCTGGGCGACCTGCGTGCAGGCGCAATGGCCTCGGGTGCCGGGCTGACTCTCGCCTGGTCGGGCGCCGCGCTGGTGTGTCTGGTGCTCGTCATCGTGGGGGCGCTCGCCGTGCGTGCGTTCTGGAACTACAGCACGCAGGTCTCGCCGGCTCCCCGCGACGCTGCCCAGCTCGTAGCCGACTGACACCGCCCTCATCCACAGCTCCCTGAGCCTGTCGTCCTGCGCTGAGCAATACGCCCGCCACGCATGGCCCTTGAGACCCAGAGGCACTCCTCGATGACACACCAACAACAGGTACGGCCGCACCCGACCCGCACCGCCATGCGCGCCGCGGACATGACGGTCTCCTACGACAACCGCGAGGTCCTCCACCAGGCAGCGCTGACGCTTCGGCCCGCTCAGGTCACCGCCCTGGTCGGCCCCAACGGCAGCGGCAAGTCCACCCTGCTCCGGGCGATGGCCCGGCTGGAGCGCGTCCACGTGGGAGCCCGGGTCTCGCTGACAGCGGCGGACGGTGCGGAGACGGACGCGCTGGAGCTGCCCCCGCGAGCCTTTGCCCAGCGGGTGGCCCTCATGCCGCAGTCGCGCCCCGTTCCCTCCGGCCTCGACGTACGCAGTGTCGTCGAACTCGGACGTCACCCCTACCGGGGTCGCTTTGGCGGACGTGACGTGCAGGCCGCCCAAGCCGTACGGCGGGCGCTGGAACTCACAGGCACCGCCGACCTCGCCGGCCGGCCCGCCGACCAGCTCTCGGGGGGCCAGCTGCAACGCGTGTGGCTTGCTTCCTGTCTCGCGCAGGGCACCGACGTGCTGCTGCTCGACGAGCCCACGACGTATCTGGACGTCCGTTATCAGGTGGAACTCCTGGACCTCATCCGGGAGTTGGCCGACGAACACCTCATCGCCGTCGGTGTCGTCCTCCACGACCTGGACCAGGCCGCCGACGTGGCCGACCGGATCGCGCTGCTGCACGACGGACGCCTGCGCGCGACCGGCACCCCGGACGAGGTTCTGACCTCGGAGCAACTGTCCGAGGTCTATGGCATCCGCATCGAGACCTTCACCGACCCACTCACCGGCCGACTGCGTACCCGTGCCGTCGGCCGCCATCACCTGCGCCGCGAAAGGGCCCACAGCACCCAATGAAGAAGATCCTCACGCTCGGCGCGGCCGCGCTCGCCTCCGCCCTGCTGCTGACCGGCTGTGGCACCACACAGCCCGCGAACGACTCGGCGAAGAAGGCAGAGGGACACAAGGTCTCTCTCACCGACGCCACCGGGCACCGCATCACCCTCAACCGCCCTGCCACAAAGGTCGTCGCCACCGAATGGATGCCGGTCGAGGACCTCGTGACGCTGGGCGTCGACCCCGTGGGTGTCTCCGACATCAAGGGCTACGCACGGTGGAACCACTCCGCGCCGCTGCGCACCAAGCCGTCAGACATCGGAACACGCGGTGAGCCGAGCATGGACACCATCGCCCGCCTGTCGCCGGACCTCATCGTCGCGACGCAGACACTGTCCAGCTCCGCGGTCAAGCAGATGCGTGCCATCGCCCCGGTCCTGGTGCTCCAGGACGGCGACCGCAGCGACCAGGTCGGCCGCATGATGAAGAACCTCGACTTGATAGCGAAGGCGACCGGGACGGCCGAGCAGGCCGCGAAGGCGAAGAAGGACTTCCAGGCGAAGGTCGACGCGAGCCGCAAGGCCATCACCAAAGCGGGTCTGAAGGGCACGAAGGTGGCCAACGCCGACGGCTACAAGACCTCCAATCAGATCAGCATCCGGGCCTTCACCGGCGGCTCCCAGGTCGGCGCCATGAACGAGCTGATCGGGCTCAAGAGCGCGTGGACGCTGAAGCCGAAGGAGAACAGCGGGTTGGTCACCACCGACGTCGAAGCCCTGACCCGCCTCGGTAACGTCCCCTTCCTCTACATCCCGTGGGCGGGCAAGGAGAACGACCTCTTCAAGCAGCAGATGTCCAGCAACTCCCTCTGGAAGACCATGCCGTTCGTCAAGAACGACAAGGTCCACCGGCTCGACGACACCATTTGGCAGTTCGGTGGCCCCCGCTCGATGGGCCGCTACGCCGAGGCCGTCGCCCAGGCACTGACCTCGTGAGCACGCAGCTTTCCAAGCCGACGGATGTTGCCACGGCCGCTCCCGCCCGACGGGTCGGCCGCAACCGTACGGCTACGGCCCTGGTCACGACGCTGGTCTGCATAGTTGCCGGGCTCGCCGTCATCAACATGTGCCAGGGCACCGCCGACGTCGGTGCGGCTCAGGTGTGGGAGGCGTTCACCGGTGACACCAGTCGCTCGGTGACCTCGATCGTCTTCAACTCCCGTGCTCCCAGGGCCCTGGCCGGAATCTTGGTCGGTTTCTGCCTCGGCGCGGCGGGAGCGGGACTCCAGCGCGCCAGCCGCAACGTCCTCGTATCACCGGACACGCTGGCCGTCTCCAACGGCGCCTACCTGGCGGTGGCGATCACCACCATCACCGGCCTGTCCCTGCCGTTCATCGCCTCCACGGCCGTGGGCCTGGCGGGCGGCCTCGTCGCGGCCGGCCTCGTGCTGGCTCTCGCCGGACGCCAGGCGTCACCGGTGCGTCTCGTCCTGGCCGGCAGCGCCTTGGCGATGGGTCTTGGCTCGGTGATCTACGCCCTGCTGCTCTTCTATCCCAAGCAGGCCCAGGGCCTCTACCAATGGGGGCAGGGCAGCATCACCCAGGACGGCTTTCCCGGCCTTGGGCAGACACTCCCACTCGCGCTGATCGGCATCGCTGGCCTGATCGCGCTGGCCCACCGGCTGGATGTCCTGGCCCTGGGCGACGATGCCGCCCGCGCCGTCGGTGTGCCGGTGACCAGGACCCGCGCCACGGTGGTGGCACTGGCCTGTCTGCTGGCGGCCGTGTCGGTCACCCTGGCCGGACCCATCGGCTTCGTGGGGCTCGGCGCTCCGGCCGTGGTCCGGTTCCTGGCACGGACCAGCACCTCGCTGACGAGAGCCCGACTGGGCATTCCCGTGGCCGGACTCGCCGGCGCGGTCCTCGTGCTGGGCTCGGACGTGGCGCTGCGCGCCCTCCTGCCGTCCGACACCGCCGTTACCGTGCCGACCGGCACCATCACCAGCCTGGTCGGCGGCGCAGCACTGATCGCCGTAGCCCTGTCGCGTCGCAACACACTCTGCTCCACGACCAGCACAGAACGCCTGCGCGTCGTCAGCCGCCGGGGGTACGTGGTGGTCGTCGCGGTCGCGGGCGTTGCCCTCGTGGGAATCACGGTGGCTGCCGTCCTACTGGGTGACGCCACGCTGCTGGGCGGCGACGTCGTCAACTGGGCGCAGTCGAAGGCGACCTCGGGCATCACGTTCATCCTCGACACCCGCATCCCACGGGTCCTGGCAGCCCTGCTGGCCGGCGCGGCGCTCGCGCTGTCCGGCACCCTGGTGCAGGCCGCCACCCGTAATCCGCTCGCCGAACCCGGTGTCCTGGGCATTTCCGGAGGTGCATCGCTGGGGGCCGTTCTGCTCGTCACCGCCGTACCGGCGGCCGGCGGGTGGGCCTTGTCGGGAGCCGCCTTCGGTGGCGCGATGGCCGCTGCCGGGCTCGTCTTCGGCCTCACCGCCCGCAGCGGATTCGCCGAGAACCGGCTCGTGCTCGTCGGCATGGGCACCAGCACCGCGACCGGCGCCCTGGTCGGGCTCGTCATCACACTGACCGACCCGGCCAACGCCGTGAAGGCGCTGACCTGGATGTCGGGCTCGACCTATGGCCGTACTCTGCCCGACACCCTCCCCGTCGCGATCATGCTCGGTGTCGGGGCGGCCTTCGCGCTCGCCGTGCACTCCTCGATCGACCTGATCGCGCTCGACCAGGACACCCCCCGCCTCCTCGGCGTGCGCCTCACTCGACACCGTCTGGCCCTCTTGGTCGTCGGCGCGCTGCTCAGTGGCGTGGCGGTCGCCGCGGCCGGGACCATCGTCTTCGTCGGGCTGGTCGCACCGCACGCGGCACGCGCACTGGTCGGGCGCAGACACCTGCGAGTCATCCCGACCGCAGTTCTCCTGGGGGCTGGGCTGGTCGCTCTGGCCGACCTGATCGGCCGCTGGATCATCGCGCCCAGCCAGCTCGGCGCGGGCATCACCACCGCGCTGATCGGTGCCCCGTACTTCCTCTACCTGCTTCTCAGGAGCAAGAGCTGAAGTCACCGCGCGGACCGGTCGATTCAACCCATGGCAGGGCTGCCGGGACTCACAAGGCTCTCGGACACCAGGGGAGCGAGGTGCGCGCGGGCCAGCTGCTGGGCTCGTGCGCTCTCGCGCCCCCGGATGGCTTCAAGGATCGCCTCGTGTTGGTCGACGAAGGAACCGAACTCTTCGGGCGCGGTCGTCTCACGCACCGAGCGCTCCGCTCCGTCGTGAATGGCCTGGTAGAAGTGGGCCAGGATGGTGTTGCCGGCCGCCTCCACGATCGCCCGGTGGAACCGGGTGGAAAGCCGGGTCAGCTCCTCGGCGTCCTGACGGGCCAGTGCCTCGCGCGATGTCGCGACGATCTCCTCCAGCACCTCGATGTCGCTGGGCTCGGCCCGGACCGCCGCCAGTGCGGTCGCCTCGCTCTCGATGGCCATGCGGACCTCCAGCACCGTGGTCAGGTTCTCGCCGCCCACATACCGGGTCAGTACGGCGTCCAGCTCGGTGGTGGCACGTACGAAGGTGCCGCTGCCCTGGACGGTTTCCAGTACGCCGACGTGGACCAGTGCCTGGACGGCCTGCCGGAAGGTGATCCGGCTGACCCCGTACTCGGCCGACAGCTCGGCCTCCGTGGGCAGCTTCGCACCCACCGGCCAGCGCCCGGCCTGGATGTTCCGCTGCAGAATGTCGATCAGCTGACCGACCAGGGCCGAGCGCTTGGGGGCCTCGCCGGCTTGCGTCATTTCCTTCGTCCTCTGTGTCTCGGTCCTCGGATCCACGCCCTCGCGTCGCGGATCGATCATCTTCCACCCGGATTGGGTTGCCCTTTAGTCTAACCTCGCTGCACAATAGGGTTGCTCTTTTACTCTTTAGCTCTTAGGAGGAGGTTCCGTGGTAGCCACGACGTCGCTGTTCCGGCGCAACGCCATCGCGGGGTGCCTCATCGCAATGACCGCGATTGGTGCCCTGACGGCGGCCTACGGGCCGTCCATCCCTGCGTTCAAGGAACAGCAGGGCATCAACGACACAGCCGCTGGTACCGGGCTTGCCATGCAGTCGATCGGTGCGGTCATCGGCATTCTGTTCAGCCAGCCCTTGATGCGCCGCCGCGGCAACCGGGTCGCCGTCGGAGCCTCGATGGGCCTGGTGGCCGCTGGCTCGGTGATCGTCGCCTGCGCGCCCACCTGGCCCCTCATCCTGGTCGGAGCCGTGGTCACCGGCCTCGGCCTGGGCGGCTGCGACGTACTGATCACGCAGCTGCTCATCGTCGGCACGGGCGCCAGGGGACCGGCCATGGTCAACATCGCGCACGCCTGCTTCGGCCTGGGCACCGCCGCCGCGCCGGCACTGATCGCCGCCGTCGGAGCCACCCAATACCGCGTCGTCTTCGCCGCGATCGCCCTGATGGCGCTGGTGGGAGTGGTCACCATCAAGGGACTCGCGCCGTCCCCGAACCCGCATGAGCTGGCCTCCCGGGCCCAGGCGCCCGGGCACGATGCGCCGCGGCGGCGAGGCATCGGCGTAGCGGTGGCCTTCGGCTTCCTCGCCCTGTACGTCACCCACTTCGGCGCCCAGTCCGGGATCGGCAACTGGGAGCCCACCGTCCTGGCGGACCAGGGATTCTCCGCGTCCGGTGCGGCATTGGCCACGTCCGGCTTCTGGCTGGCCATGGTCGCTGGCCGGTTCGTCGCGGCGGCCCTGACCCGGCGGGTCCCGCTGGCCACGCTCGTTGTGGCGAGCTGCATCGGGATGACCGGCGCCGGAGCCCTCGCGTTGCACGGCTCCGCGACCGCATGGGCCTACCTGCTGGTCGGCTTCTTCATCGGCCCCATCTTCCCCAACGGCCTGACCTGGATGGCGACCACGGGGCACGCGCACGGCAACCGGTTCGCCTACGTCATCGCCGGATCGATGGTCGGCATGGCCCTGGCCCCGGTCGCCCTGGGGGCCGTCATCGGTGCACACGGCACCGGGGCCATGCCTCCGTCGATCCTCGCCATCGCGGCCCTCGCGCTCGCATCGAGCGTCCTGGTGGCGCTCTTGACCCGGAAGCGCCACCCCCGCAATGACGACGACCCGACGTCGGAGTCGGCCCGAGACCACTCCCACCCTCGAGAGCACAGCTCGCACTAACAGCAACAACACGACCTGCTAGCCGAGTTCACGATGAACGGGAGGAGCAGCACCGATGCCTCGATCGACCTCACGCCGCCGGTTCGGGGCTGTGCTCCTCCCCGGCAGTCGCCTCGACCACGGCGTGCCGATAGAAGTCAGGCGTCGTGTCGCCGCACATCGAACAGATGGGGCGCCCCTCGTTGGACGGGTCGCAGTCCATCTCGTAGGCGACATAACTCTTGCCGCAGCGCTCGCACTTGATCCGGGCGGCCCACGCGTCGTCGACCTGATCGCGCAGGTCGCCCCCGCGTATCAGGACGGCTCTGCGCGCGGGCTGCAGTCGATCCAGAATCGCGTACAGGACTGCGGCGAGCACGATCACGATGAAGATCGCCCAAGTGGCGCCGAAGTCGCCGGCGAACGCCAGCAGGCCGACGCCGACCATGGCCGAGCACAGCCACGAGGTCAGGCCCGCGGGGTTGAGCAGTGTGACGCGGCCGGGCCTGAACTCGTCGGCGGACTCCGACGACGGAGCCCTACGCGCCTTGATGATGTGCACGCACGCGATCGCCACCCATGCGGCGACGAAGGCCGTCTGGTAGTTGAGCGCGGTCAGCAGGAAGCCGATCACGTCCGCCAGCATCAGCACATAGACCAGAACACCCACGATCGCCGCCCAGACGTAGCGCGGCTGGAACCAGCGCAGCGCGCGACTCCCGAATGCCTGCATGTTGAGCGAAGCGACATAGAAGTTGGTCGTGTTGATCCGGCTCTGTGTGACCCACACGAGCAGGACTCCAGCGAAGCTCATCAGGGCGATCAGAGCGAAGACGGCCGAGGTCTCCGAGAACGCCCCCTGGATGTCGATGGTCTGCGCCAGGAAGAGACCGGCCAGACCGTTGAGTACGAAGGTGATCAGCCAGAACGGCAGCCCGAAGGTGACACGAGAGTGGTACTTCGCGTGTTCGGTCTTGGACATCCGGGCGAAGTCCCACAGATACATGATGAAGATCAGTTGGCTGAGGTAGCCGCTGAAGGACAGTACCCAGCCGGGCCCGGCCGTCTCCACCGGATGCTCCGGCATGTACGACATCCAGGCCGAGTCGTACCCGAACTTGGCGATGGCCCAGATGACGGCGGCGACGATGCCGATGACGTAGACCGGCAGCAGCCAGGCGTTGAACTTGTCCAGCCAGACGCGGACGCCGCCGAAGGCGAGCGCGACCGCGACGACGACCGCGAGCAGGTACCAGATGGGCAACGGCAGTGTGCCGAAGTACTCGTGGAAGGCGATCGAGATGATCGACGTCTCGAAAGCGCAGTAGTAGATGGCGGTCACCGCCACCAACAGGCTGACCAGGGCGCCGCCCCAGTAGCCCATCAGTCGGCGGCTGAACATCGCCAGACTCGTGCCGGTCCGAGCCGCGTACGGAACCACGATGGCGGCGGGTACTGCGATGACGACGGCCGCCAGCACCATGCCGATCAGGGTGTCGCGCACACCGACCGCGAGCGCGAGCGTCTGAGGAAAGACCAGCCAGAACATGGCGCTGAACACGGAAAGCCATGCCATGGAGAGCGAGCTCCGGGAGCTTCGCCAGCTGCGGGGCACCACATGCCCCGAGAAGTCGTCGGTGGCGGCAGCCTTCAACACTGCCGGGTCATCGTGGAACGAAACCTGCAAAGGAGGGTGCTGAGGATTCTTCATGATGTGTCCTCGGTGGGTGAGAGCCTCAACTGGGCTCACGGCGTGGTGTCAGGCCATCGACTTGTGGGGCTCGCCGGTTTCGGCAGGGCTCGGGCGGCGTACGGAGACGCGTTCCACGGCAGCGGCGAGCGCGAGGACCACGAGGTTCGCGGCGAGGCCGATGAGGCCGACGTTGACGGTTCCGGCGGCGGTCTTGTCGACGAACGTAAGCCAGATGACGACGAGTTCGCCGACGGCGATGCCGCAGAGGATCGGAACCTTGCCGACCGGAACACGCCGCAGCAGGCCGAGGCCGTTGGCGGGTGCGAGCTGCACCGATCCACTGAAGGTGAGCAACAGCAGATTGGCGAGCAGGTCGGGGCGGGTGAGGCCGAGGACCAGGGCGAGACCGCAGGCGATCACGACCGTGGCGTGGTTGGTGAGGAACTGGGCCCGCTCGTTGCGGGTACGCACGATGTTGCGGGCCACGAGGGAAGAGACACCTATCAGGATGCCCGCCGCCGGGACCATGGCGGTGGCGATGGCCGCGACCAGTACCAGGCCCAGAGCCCACGGTGGCAGCACGTCCTTGGTGAGGGTGAGCAGTACCGCGTTGGGGTCCTTGGCGTTGTGGATGACGAGGATGGCGGCGAACCCCACGACCATCGGCATCAGCAGGCACATCTCGTAGAGCGGCAACCACGTGTAGTTGCGGCGCATCACCTGAGGATCCCGGGCCGACATCAGGGCCGGCCAGGTGTGCGGCAGGCACATGAATGCCACGCCCAGCGCGCTCACCAGCATGGACGTGAAGAACCACGTGTGGTCATTGGGGCCGGCGTGGATGTGCAGCATCTCCGGGTGGAGCTGGTCGATGCGGTGGAACATCTCGGAGATGCCGCCGGTGAAGTGCGCGGGAATCGCGACGATCAGCACCACCAGGACCACCAGCATGATGGCGTCTTTGAAGTAGCTCGTGGTGGCGACTCCGCGCATGCCTGCCCACAGGACGAAGGCGACGACCAGCAGGCAGCCGATCACCATCGACCAGGTGCCGGAGGCGCCGTCGCCGGTCACCAGCCGGACGATCAACCCGAGGCCCGTGATCTGCAGTTGCAGATACGGCAGCACGAAGACGACACCGAGGATCGCGCCAACCGTGCCGAGCATGGGGCTCTTGTAGCGGTCGGTAAGGAAGTCGCCCTGGGTGAGCAGGCCGCGTTCCTTGCCGATCGACCAGAGCCGGCGGACCAGGAAGAACAGCACCATGTTGGCGATCGGCACGTACGGCACGTACATCGCGGCGACGCCGCCCGTGTAGGCCAGCCCGGCCATGCCGAGGAAGGTGAAGGTGGTGAACAGCTCCCCGGCTTGCAGGAACCACATGCTCGCGGCACCGAGACGACGCCCGCCGACAGTCCATTCGGACAGGTCGGCGGCGGGGCGGCGACGACCGAGAAAACCGAGCATGCCGATGAGAAGGATCCCGGCGAAGGCGATGACGAGTGCAGTGTTCACGCGCCGACCTCCTCGTGGTCGGTGGTGTCCCGTTGCTCCTCGTCGCGGTGCATCAGCCGCTCGGTGATCAACAAGGCGGGGCAGCAGGCGAGACACCACACGATGCCCCAGGTCATCATGCGGGGCAGCCCGAACCACAGGCCGTTGGTGTTGACGAACGGCAGGAACGGCATCAGGAGCAGGGCGAGGGCGGGTATCACTGGTATGAGGTGGTACGGGCGCAAGAGTGGCTCCGTCCGAATCGGGCGAGGGGAGAGAGGGTCAGGAAGCGAGGGAAGCGAGCTTGCGGGTGGCGAGCTCCGCGAGGTACGTGGCTGCGTCGGTGAGCAACGAGTCGTCGTACGCCGCGCGGGGGGAGTGGTTGTATCCGGTCTCGCGCTCGGGGTCCTCGTAGCCGGCGCCGAGGAAGACGAACGCGCCGGGCACCTTCTCCAGGACGCAGGCGAAGTCCTCTGCGCCGGTCTGCGGGTGGGTCAGGTGGGCGAAACGGTGCTCACCGAACAGCTCGCGGGCCGTGCGCTCGGCCAGGTCGTGTTCGGCGGGATCGTTGTGGGTCACGGGGTATCCCACGCCGCCGAACTCGACCTCGGCACGCAGGCCGTGTGCGGAGGCGATGCCCTCACACAGGGGCACGGCCAGCTCGGCGATCTTCTTCACGGTGTCAGGGGAGTAGGCGCGCACCGTGGCGTCGAACCAGGCGGAGTCCGGAATGATGTTGCGCTGGGTGCCGGCGTGGAACTCGCCGACCGTGATCACCACCGGGTCGAAAATGTCGAACCGGCGGGTCGTCAGGGACTGCAGGGCGAGAACCATTTCGCAGGCGGCGGGGATCGGGTCGAGGGCGTCCTGCGGCCGGGAGCCGTGCCCGCCGGCACCGACGACGCGCACGGACAGGAAGTTGGCGGAAGCCATCAACGGGCCCGGGCGGGAAGAGAACACACCGTGCTGCACGGCGCCGGAGAAGACGTGCAAGCCATAGGCGGCGCTGACCGTATGCCCGGCCGCCTCCAGCACACCCTCTTCGATCATCAGGGCGGCGCCGGCGTATCCCTCCTCGCCGGGCTGGAACATGAACACCACGTCCCCGGCGAGCTGTTCGCGGCGCGCACACAGCAGTCGGGCGGCGCCGACCAGGGCGGCGACATGCATGTCGTGGCCGCAAGCGTGCATGACACCTTCGGTCTCGGAGGCGAAGGTTTCGCCGCTGAGCTCGGTAATGGGCAGGGCGTCCATGTCGCCGCGCAACAGCACGGCCGGGCCCGGCCGACCGCCGCGCAGTACCGCCGTGACAGAGGAGAGCGACCGCCCGGTGGTGATCTCCAGGGGCAGGCCCTTGAGGGCGTCGAGTACCGCTGCTTGCGTGCGGGGCAGCTGCAATCCGAGTTCGGGGTGACGGTGCAGGTCACGGCGGAACTCGACCAGGTCGGATGTGAGGTCGGAGACGGAATCGGTGGATGCTGTGGCGGTCATCGGGCGATAGCTCCTCGGTGGGCAGAGCGGCATGCCGGGCCGCGAGACGCGCGGCGGCCGGTGGTGACCGAGACATACGGCGCCGCGCAGGACGTGGTGGCGGATGCCGCGCGCCGATGGCGCTGCTCGGGATCACTGAATGACCAAAAGGTGAACCTATTTGAACCAGACGGAACCATTGGTCGTTGCGCCGAGACGGTACACCGGGCTCGGGGACGTGTCGACCGTCGTGAGAGAAAAAGATGCGGAGGGCGCCCACCGGGCGTGCCTGATCACGCAACGGCGCCCGACGGACGTCAACTCCGTCGGGCGCTCATTGAAGTCTGTGGCAGAACTCGGTCAGACGTTGCGACCGAACAGTTCGCGCGACACGTGCTGAAGGTGCGCCCGCATGCATTCCCGGGCCTTCTCGGGGTCGCGGTCCTCGATGGCCTCGACGATGGAGGCGTGCTCTTCGCAGTACTGCCGCTGCAGTTCAGGGCTGTATGTGCGCTTCTTCAGTTGGCCCCACACCGGTTGATGCCGACTGTCGACCAGCAGCCGGCTCGTCTCGACGACCAGGGGGTTGTGCGTGGCGAGGGCGAAGCTGTGGTGGAGCCTCGTGTCCCACTGTTCGAACTCGGCGGAGCTGGATGCGCGCTCGCCTTCCTCGTGGCAGCGCCGCATCTCCCGGAGGTCCTGCTCGGTGGCCGAGATGACGGCCGTGGGCAGGAACTCGGGCTCGATGATGAGTCGCGCCTGCATGATGTTGACGGGGCTCGGCGCTCCCGCCTGAGAGGCGGCTTCCGTCTCGGTGCTGGGTGCGACGAAGGTTCCCCGACCCACGTGCCGCACGACCACGCCTTCCTCAGCGAGGGCCTTCAGGACCGATCTGACCACGGCCCTGCTGGCCCCGGTCGCCGCGGCGAGGTCACGTTCCGTGGGCAACTGGGAGCCCGGCCCAAGGGTATCCGTGCTGATCACCTGCTTGATGTGTTCCCGGACCACCGCGGCGGGTCCAACTGGTTGCACGCCTGTCACCTCCTCGAAACAACCAATGCGAACCATAGAGATCACACTCTGGCCCGCCGACGCTACATACGGTCAGGACAGCTCTGTCCTGCGCTCCGGAGCGTAACAGGCGTGGGGGCTCCACTGAGTGCTGCTCGCGCCCACCCGGTAAGGGGAGCGGCGCTTTCAAGTCGACTTCGGGTCCAGGCTTCCCTGCCGCCTGGACTGTTTCGGTGAACGCTTGTCCACCAGCGGGAAATTGGGCTGCTCTTTCTCTTCTCAACCGTTGACGGTGAACCTTTGGAGTCCTACGGTGAGCCATAGGTTCACATTGGTCTTGAGTGGTTGGAGGTTCAATGCGCCTTGTGCGCTCACATACCGCGGACTACGGGCCCGTCCTGTGCACGGTGGACGAGCACGGTTCCGCTCCCCGCATGCTGTGGAACGAGAAGACTCAGCGGCCCTACGCGCGGATGCAGGAGCTGATCGAGCTCTCCGACGACGAGCTCGCTCGCGTCGCGACCCGTCCCTCGGCGCCGGCCGGAGAGCTGATGGCTCCGCTGATTCCGGACCGGAACATCTTCTGCGTCGGCCGCAACTATGCCGACCACGCCGCCGAGTTCGCTCGCAGTGGCTTCGATGCGACACACACGTCGGGCAACGGAGACGTCCCCGACAAGCCCGTCATCTTCACCAAGCCGGCCCACTCGATCATCGGTCCCGGCGACGAGATCGACCCCCATTTGGGACTGACAACGTCCCTCGACTACGAGGGGGAGATCGGAGTCGTCATCTCGAAGACCGGCTACCGGATCTCGAGAGAGGAGGCCCTGGATTACGTGTGGGGGTACACGCTCATCAACGATGTCACCGCACGTGATCTGCAGCGCGACCACAAGCAGTGGTTCCTGGGCAAGTCACTGGACACCTTCTGCCCCATGGGGCCGTGGGTGGTGACCGCAGACGAGGTCGACCCGGCGCGCATCTCCCTTCAGACATACGTCAATGACGAGCTGCGGCAGGACTCCGACACCTCACGTCTGATCTTCGACATTCCCACCATCATCGAGACACTGTCTGCTGGGATGACCCTGCAGCCGGGCGATGTCATCGCCACCGGAACACCACAGGGCGTAGGGATTGGCTTCACCCCTCCGCGTTACCTGAACCCGGGCGACGAAGTCGTGATCAAGGCAAGCGGATTGGGCGCGTTGCGCAACGCGGTGGCCCACGGGGTACCGGCCGGCACGGACCGGGCGAGCGTGGCAGGTGCGGCACGATGACCATCAGGCAGTACCCCGTCACCGTGCGGGCGCTCAACGAAGAGTTCCAGACCCGGGTTCTGGAGGCAGGGTCGGGCGGCGACTTGGTCGTCTGCATCCACGGCGTGGGTTCGCGTGCCGACCGGTTCAGCCCGCTGCTGGAACCCCTGGCTGCCCAGGGCTACCGAGTCATCGCGGTCGACCTGCCCGGCCACGGCTTCGCCGGCAAGGGGGACATCCCCTTCAGCATCCCGTACTGCGCCGAGATCGCCAGCAATGTGGCGGCCCAGTACAAGCACTCGCGCCTGACCGTCGTGGGAACCTCGCTCGGCGGCCAGATCGGTGGCTACATGGCACGCAACCCGGCGGTCCCGATCGACCGGCTCGCCATGGTGGGAACGCTCGGGGTCGTGCCGCTCGACCCCGACGAGGGCGCCAACATCAGCCAGGTCATCCTCAAGCAGCGCGGAGTCGACGACTGCCGGCGCAAGCTCACCGCCCTGATCCACGACCCCGCGCGCGTAACGGACGCCTGGGCGATGGAGGAGTCGAGGATCAACAACTCGGTCGGGGCGGAAGAGTCCTTCGACGCCATCGGCCGACACTTCGAGGGCCCCATCAACGACCACCTCATCGCGTCCGATGTGGAGCGCCTCGCGGAGCAGGGCGCGTCCGTCGGCATGATGTGGGGGACCGAGGACACCATCGTGTCCGTGGAAACCGGGCGGGCCTCCATGGAGCGCCTGCCACAGCTCCCCATGGCCTGGATCCGCGACACCGGACATGCCCCCTACTGGGAGCGGCCGGCCGCCTTCATCGACGCCATGAACTGGATCTTCGCCGACGAGAACATCCGGCAGGCCCAGGAGCGCACCTTCTAGACCGCGTGCGGCATTCACCCACGCCACCGTTCAATCCCTCACGTACGTCATCTAAAGAGCTGGAGCACCCATGTCCGTGAAGTTCACCCCGAACATCCCCGAGCTCGGCAAGCTGTACGGCGCGTACTCGCCGGCCTCGAGCGGATCCGGCACCATGCACTCCATCGCCGGTCAGCTGGGCGGTCTGCCGGACGGGTCGCTGCCCGGCGACGGAAGTGTCTACGCCCAGACCAAGCAGTCCTTCTCGAACGTGAAGACGGTGCTGGACGGCATCGGTCTCACCTTCGCCGATGTGCTGCGGTTCAACACCTTCATCGTGAACAGGGACTCGATTCCCGAGTTCATGGAGGCCCGCCGTGAGGTCTTCGCCGAGATCTACCCGAACGGCGAGTACCCGCCGAACACGCTCGTGCTCGTCTCGGGTCTGGTGGAAGCGCAGTTCAGCGTGGAGATCGAGGCACTCGCCATCGGCTGACGCAGTCGGCAACCACGGGTCGGGCGGCGCGAGTGGGCGCACGACCGCGCCTCCCGACCCGTGGACCGAATCCATGTCCAGCAAGTTCTGAGCGGTTCGACTGCGCGAGAAGGTCCGGGGAATTCCTGCGGTACTGAACTCCTCGGCGAGTTGTAGAAGTTGATAGGAGTTGGATGATGGCGAAGCAGTGGCTGCTGATCGAGGCCGGTGACGTGATCACTGGTGATGGGGCGACCCATCTGCGCAACTGTGACGTGCTTGTCGAGGGTGATCGCATCGTCAAGTTGGGCAACGTCGACCCGGAGGCCGACATACCCCGCGGTGTGGAGCTTCAGCGCATCGACGCCCGCGGCAAGACGGTGATGCCGGGACTGATCGACGCGCACTGTCACATGACGTACGGCCTGGCGCGCACCGAAGAAGAGATCAGTATGTACACGCCGGCCGAACTGCGGACACTGATCGCGGCGGCCAACATCGAGAAGGTGCTCGCCGCGGGCGTTACCAGCATCTCGCAGCCGGGAGGCTCCTTCTATATCGGCGTCGGCCTGCGGGAAGGTATCCGGCAGGGCCTGGTGCACGGACCGCGGATGACCTCGGCCGGCCGCTACCTCACGACGAGCAACGGGCTGACCGACTGGTTCCCTGACACTACTGGCAACCCCGAGGCGAGCACGGGCCGTCTGACCAATACGCCGGACGAGATGGTCTCCGAGATCCGCCACCAGGTGAAGAACGGCGTCGACCTCATCAAGCTGGCGGACAGCCCGTTCGGCGAGTTCCAGGCGTTCAGCAACGACGAGATGAAGCTGTGTGCCGACACCGCGCACCGCTTCAACCGACGGATCACCATCCACGCCCGCGGTTCGGACGAGGTCGGGGCGGCGGTGGACGCGGGCTTCGACCACATCATGCACGGCAACATGATGACGGACGAGGTGATCGACAAGCTGGCGCAGTCCCAGATCCCGCTGGTTCCGACGCTGCTGTTCATGCACCACATCGTCGAGTTCTCGCACATGTCGGGGATCCGCCCCAGCATCGCCGAAGCGACCAAGGAAATGAACGAGAAGACGATGGATTCGCTGCACCGAGCGCACGCGGCCGGCGTCAAGTTCGGGATGGGCACCGACAGCGGATTCGCGGTCGTGCCGTACGGCGAGTTCCACGCCCGCGAGCTCGAACTCCTCGTGGAGTACGCGGGTATGACGCCTCTTGAGGCCATCCGCGCCGGCACCATGAACAACGCGCCGATGGTCAATCTCGAAGGGGAAGTGGGCGAAGTGGCTGTCGGCCGGCTCGCCGACCTGATCGTCGTCGACGGTGACCCCAGCGTGAACCTCAAGCTGCTGTACACACCTGGAAAGATCACGCACGTCATCCTCGGCGGCCAGGTGCAGACCTTCCCCGAGGACATCCGCACCCGGTACCTGCGGAACAACTACCTGCCGCACGACTACGGCTTCGAGGTCATGTCCTTCGAGCGAGCCTTCGAGGGCGGCGAGCGCCCGGTCACCCAACTCGACTGGACGTCCGAGCAGCGAGAGGACCTCGTCTCGGACCTGAAGAAGCGCGAGTACCAGGGCGCGGCTGCCGCCGAGTAGCGCCCGCCACGCTCCCCAATGCGGGGGCAGCGACTCGACGGCTCGCCGCCCCCGCATCTGGAGCACGGCCAGTGGTTGCTGGCGACCTGCACTCCACTCAACGCCCACCCGCACATCGACCTGAGGGTTTCACCACGCACCACGCACCTTCCGCAATGCTCCTGGAGGTCTACAGATGGCACAGCGAACCGCAGAAATCGCCGGAGCCGGCCTGGCCGGTCTCACCCTGGCCACCCGGCTCGCCCAACTCGGCTGGCGAGTACGGCTGCACGAGCGCAACGACGAGCTCCGCATGTACGGCGCCGGAATCTGGCTCTGGGAAAGCGGCCTTCAGACACTGGAGACTCTGGGAGCGTTCGACCAGGCCACCAAGCGGGCCCGCAACATCCGGGAGTGGCGTATCGCCGATCACCACGGCAAGCCACTGATGTCGCGCTACACGGAGCCTGGCGACCGCATGCTGCTGCCGCCTCGTGCGGACCTTTACGCGGCTCTGATCGAACGCGCGGAGTACTACGGCGTCGACATCGTCACCTCGTCGTTGGTCACCGGGATGTCCGCGGACGGACGGATGGAGTACGCGGACGGCAAGTCGAGTCGCGCCGACCTGGTGGTCGCCGCGGACGGCGCGTACTCCCGGCTCCGTGAGTCGATCTTCTGCACGGCATGGATGGACTTCGGTAGCCAGGCCGGAATCCGGATGCTCATCGATCGTTCCGACGACCAGCCGGACGACACGATCATCGAGCACTGGAACGGGTCACGGCGCCTGCTGTTCAACCCCTGTACGGACGAGCAGGACTACATCTTCCTCAGCGCCCCGGTCGGGGACGAGCGCGCGGGCCGGCTTCCGGTCGACCGAGACCTCTGGGCCGCGGACTTTCCCGCGGTGGCGGACCTCGTGCACCGATTCGCCGAGGACGGACGCTGGGACCGACTCGTCAACGTGCGCTGCCGGCGGTGGAGTGCCGGTCGTGCGGCCGTCATCGGGGACGCAGCACACGCCATGCCGCCCAACTTGGGGCAGGCCGCGAACACGGCGTTCATCAACGCGATGGCGCTTGCCGCGCTGGCAGAAGAGGGTAGGGACATCACCACCGTCTTGCCCGAGTGGGAGCGGAGGCAGAAGTCCGTGACCAATCACGTTCAGCAGTGGTCCTACTTCTACGGCTTCGTGTTGGGACACTGTCCGCGCCCGCTGCTCGGTGCCCGCGCACGTGGACTGGGGCGCCTGGCCCAGACACAGTGGTTCGACCGGAACCTCAACCGGGGCGCACGTCACAGCCCGATGAGGACGTTGGAACCGCGCTGAGCCAGTAGGCACATGGGCTCCGGCCGCGACGCCACTTCTGTGTCGGCGCGGCCCAGGACGTCGTGGCCGACTCAATCGGTCAATGACCGTGCGCGGATTCAGAGATCCCCGAGGAATTGGCTGCGCACACTTTGTAGGTGGGCAGCCATGCGGCTGGAGGCCAGGTCCGCGTTGCGGTCGGTGAGCGCCGCCACGATGGAGGCGTGCTCTGCCTGGCACGATGCCCAGTTCTTGGCGGTATAGATCTCCGTGCGGAGCCTGCCCCAGGTGAGCTTTCGTCTGCTGTCCTCAAGGAGATCGTGAAGGCACATGACCACGTCATTGTGTGTTGCGAGGGCCAGCGCTCGATGGAACGTGAGGTCTGCGTGTTCATACGCGTCCGGGTCGCCGGCTTCTCCACCGGCATCAAGGCAACGCCGGAAATCGGCGAAGTCCGCAGCGGTCGCCCGGGTGGCCACCAGAGCCATCAGCCGCGGTTCCCACGCCATCCGTGCCTCCAGGATCGCACTCGGGCTCGATGGCACCGCTTCAGGACTGTTCGGCTGCCGACGGGTAGACAGATACGTGCCTCGCCCCACGGTGCGCGTAACGCATCCTTGCCGCTCGAGAACGCCGAGTTGGCGTCGAAGCTCGTGGCGTGTGCACCCCAGGATCTCTGCCAGATTGCGCTCCGGCGGGAGGCGCTGACCGTCCGTGAGAGCGCCCGTCGCCAACTGGCCCTGAATGTACGCGTCCAGGGCCGCAGGCACAGAGTCCGTTGTAACCCGCGCCATCACGCCGCTCCTTCTGTGTCAGTGTGCTCAGTCATCGAGGCGGAGGACAGCGCAGCGGACCGACCTGATGTGACGGGCCATGGCCGCGGACGCTCTACTGCGGTCGCGGCTGCTGATCGCGTCCACGATCTCCGCGTGCTCCTGTTGGATGCACAATCGCGTGGCAGGGGTGACGCCTTCGCTCTTGAGCTGGCTCCAAAGAGGGCTGTTCCGCGCCGAGTTCAATGCGTCGACCATGGCAACGATGTCTGGATTGTGTGTGGCGGCTGCGAAGCCGCGGTGCATCGAGATGTCCCAGTCTTCGAGTTCCTCCCAAGAGCCCTGCAGCGTGGCTGCACGCTCGATGCACTGCCTGAGCTCCCGAATGTCGGCCTGCGACGCGGACATGGCGGCGACTGCCGCCACCTCAGGTTCGAAGAGGAGACATGTCGTCATGAGTGCGGCCGGGGAATAGTGGGACTCGGCTGGTGCACCAACGCCCTCGCCGGGGGTGGTGGCGTAGGTTCCACGGCCGACATGACGGGTGACCTTCCCCTCGCGCTCGAGATGAGCCATGAGCCGTCGGAGTTCGCCTCGCGTGCAGCCGAGGGTCTCGGAGAGCACGCGCTCGGGTGGCAGCCTCCGATCAGGCCGGACAACGGCGCGATCGACCTCGTCCTCCAGGGCCCGTAGCAGTGCTGTGGACCGTTCGCTGCGCGCACTCGGCATTCCGTCCTTCGCCCCTCCCGCGACCATGCCGCCCCTGGCCGGATGCGCGGTCGCGACTGAAGAGTAGCCAACTTGCAGCGACCAACCAAGAGTTCTGACCAAATGCACGTTTGGTTGCGTAGTGGGCTGCCCAATTGGCAAGTCCTTCAGCGAACAGAAATTGACTTAAGGTGCCATGGTGATTGAGCCCAGCGCGACACTGGCCCTCACTGCTGTCGTGCGGAGACTGCCCCCGGACGATGTGCGGTCGCTCGTTGCTTCCCTGGCGCGCGGCGAGCGCAGGTCTCGTGCCCTGCCCGGGTGGCTCACGTTGTACGTCGTCCTGGCCATGGCGTTGAACCCGGGTGCCTCGTACCCCCAGGTGGCATCCCTGGTGTGGCGAGTCCTTCCGCGGGCTGCGCGCTGCCGTCTTCGAGACGCGCCACCCACGCCGGCTGCGATGGTCCGCGCGCGGACACGCCTCGGGGTCGAACCGCTGCGGCGTCTGGTGGTTCAGCTCTCTCAGGAAGCCCTGCCACCGCCCGCGGTGGGAGAGCGGGCTGTGCTGGAGCGTGTGCAGCTCCAGAGGAGCAGAGCCGGTGGCCGATCGTGTGCGGTGCGGGGCGCCGTGTGGTTCCTTCGCGATGCGAGCGGCATGCTGCTGGCTGTTGACCTCCGGGGCGACTCCGTCCGGGCTGCGGCCACCCTCGTACGGGGTGCGGGTGCGGCTTCGCTGATGTTCCGAGAAGTAGGGCCGCAGGGGCGAAGCAGTCAGGAACCCGGCGGCATGCTGTCCCAGCTGCGCGCTGTGCTGCCGGACACACCGATCGAGAATGGGGGAGCGGTCCAGGGTGTGCACGAGGGCCTTGCGTCCCGGCATCCCGACCTCTTCACGCAGGAGCTTCTCGCCCGCGCCTGCGTCGACTTGCTGATTTCGCGGGAGATGGCACAGGTGTTGGCGCGTCCCTCGGGTGAGGCTTAAGTCAATTGGTGGCATCCCTGGTGTGACCCGAACCTGTGTGGTGTTCTCGACCGCAGTCGGTCCCAATGCGTCGCATGGTTGACCCAATGAAGTTGCATTGGTTGAGTCAGGAGAAGCGCCACATGGAGCTGTTGAAGCACCTGTATGACCACGCCCTCCGCACCGGAGGTGACGAATGAGCGCCCGGTACGAGACGGCGAGCCGCCTTCCCGCGGGGGAGAGAGGCGGCGGGCGCCGTGCCTACCCCTTCCAGCACGGGCGCGACGGTGTCATTACGTACCCCGTGACCGCGGCGGGGGTCACCACGCGGGTGGTTGAGGCAGGGTCGGAAGGCGATGTCCTGGTGTGCCTGCACGGAGCCGGTTCCCGCGCCGACCGGTTCACACCCATGATGCCGAGTCTCGTCGAACGCGGATATCACGTGTTCGCCATCGACTTCCCCGGCCACGGACTTGCGGAGAAGCGGGCCGAACTCGACTACACCGGGGTCGGCTTCGCGGCGGTGGTCGAGGGAGTCCTGTCCACCCTCGGCCTGACCGGAGTGACGCTCGTAGGCACGTCATTGGGCGGGCACATAGCCGCCTGGGTGGCGAATGAGCGGACCGATCTGGTCAAGAGCCTCGTCCTGATCGGGTCCGTCGGGGTGAACCACTTTCCGGAGAAGTTCCAGACGCCCATTGACACGGTCGCGGACGGCTCCGTCGACGGTGTGCGTCGCAAACTCGGGTTCCTCGTGTCCGACGAGACGATGCTCACCGACGCCTGGATCCGCGAGGAGTCGATGATCAACACGTCGACGGGTGCGCGTGAGGCCCTGCGGAAGGTGGCCCGGTACCTGAACGAGGGTGTCAATGGCGAGCGCCAGGACGCGCGTCTGAATGAAACACGCCCCGGCCTGCCGGTGCTGCTCGTCTGGGGCTCCGCGGACAAGTGGACGCCGCTGGAGATGGGCAGGGAGGCCCAGAAGAACCTTCCCGGGTCCGTGCTCGAGGTCATGGACGGCTGCGGGCATGCGCCCTACTTCGAGGACCCCGAGGGGTTCGTCGACATCCTCACGCGGCATCGGGCCTGGCTCCAACGCACCGACGGCTGAGCCGGCAGGGCGAGGTCCTGAGCCTGACGTGGCTCACCGTGGCCCAGCATCGCCCTTAGCCGAGATCCGTTCTGACAGTACAGATCCACACACCCCCCACACCGGTTGTGCAGCAATCTGCCCGTCTCAAGAAACGGACCACACCAGTGAGTAGATCTGCCCTTATGGCACCGGTGGCCGCCGCCCTCGTGCTCGGCCTGACCGGCTGCTCGGGCGCCGGCACGTCCGCCGGTTCCTCGAACGACACCTCAAAGGCGAGCGCGGACCTGCCTGATGCCTCATCGGTCATCAAGAAGGTCAAGGTCAACAAGACGCTTGCCGCGTCGATTCCGCAGCCCATCAAGCGGGACGGCACGCTCACCGTGGGTTCGTACCTCTACTATCCGCCGAGCATCTTCCTCGCCCAGGACGGCAAGACCGTGGTGGGGAACGACAACGACCTCTTGCGCGCGCTGGGGCGGAAGCTCGACCTGAAGGTCAAGTACCGGAACATGGACTTCTCAGCCTTGATCACGAGCCTGAAGAGCCAGCGAATCGAGGCTGTCATGTCCGCGATGAGCGACACGGCCGAGCGTCAGAAGACGGTCGACTTCGTCGACTACCTCGACTCGGGAATCGCGATCGTGGTCCAGAAGGACAACCCCTCCGGCATCACCGGCCCCAAGAGCCTGTGCGGCAAGTCGGTTGCAGTGAACACAGGTACCTCGCAGCAGGTCTACGCGAAGCAGCTCAGCAAGCAGTGCGCCTCCGGCGGGAAGGGGACAGTGAAGGTGACTGTCACGGACAACGCCGCCAACAACCAGACGATGCTCCGTACCGGTCGCATCAACGCTCTCCTCACCGACCTCCCGACCGCGGGGTACATGGCAGCCACCGTCGACAACGGCAAGGCGTTCGAGGTCGTCAAGACCGATGTCATCAACCGCGACCCGTACGGCATCGCCGTGAACAAGGGCAACCCCAAGCTGCGCGACGCCTTGGCAAAGGGCCTCGACGAGCTCATCAAGGACGGGACGTACGCACAGATCCTGAAGGCCTGGGGCGTCGACAACGGGGCCGTGAAGTCGGCCGAGATCAACGGGGCCGACTGACATGGCCGCCGTCAGCATCGATGCGGAGAAGACGCGGGAACTCTTCCCACAGGTCAAGCTCAAGCACTGGGGCCGATGGGTCGCCGCGGCGGTCGTCGTGCTGCTTTCCGTCGCACTCGTATGGGGTGCCTCCCACGGAAACATCGACTACGCGTCGATCCCTGGGTACTTGGTCGACGGGCCCATCCTGCAGGGAGTCGTCAACACGATCCTCCTGGCGCTTGCTTCCGAGTGTGCGGCGATCGTCCTCGGCGTGATCATCGCGTTGATGAGGGTGTCCAAGAACCCTGTCGCGCAAGCCTTCGCCTCGGTCTACACATGGGCGTTCCGTGGAATGCCCGTCCTTGTCCAGATCCTCCTCTGGTACAACCTGGCCCTGGTGTTTCCGCGCATCCAGATCGGGATCCCCGGTACCGCGCTCCAGTTCGTCGACGTGAACGCCAACAGTGTGATGACGGCCTTCACCGCCGCATTCCTCGGCCTGGCTCTCAACGAGAGTGCGTACATGGCGGAGATCGTCCGCGCCGGCCTCAAGAGCGTCGATCGGGGTCAGGTGGAGGCCGCTCAGTCGATCGGCGAGACGCCGTGGCAGCGAACTCGACGCATCATTCTGCCGCAGGCGATGGTGGTGATCATCCCGCCGACGAGCAACAACTTCATCAACATGATGAAGAGCACCACGTTGGCATCCGTCATCGGCTTCCTCGAGCTGGTGAAGGCGGCGAACAACATCTCCTCCTTCAACCTCCAGGTCATGGAGACACTGCTCGCCGTCGCGATCTGGTACATGGTCCTCGTCAGCATCGCGAGCGTCGGCCAGTACTACATCGAGCGCGTCTTCGACAGCAAAGGAAGGCGACCCGGTGCCGCCGCCGGCACACGAAGCCTCGGCGGGGCACTCAAGCGTGGTCTTCTCCGGCCGCCTGGACTTAGGGACAAGGCATGACGAATCAAGCCGCTCAAGAAGGGACGCGGCCCAAGCCGGTGCTTGAGGCCATCTCGATCAGCAAGTCCTACGGCCACCACCAAGTGCTCCACGAGGTCTCGCTCGACGTCAACCCCGGTGAGGTCGTGTGTGTCATTGGCCCCTCGGGAGCGGGGAAATCGACCTTCCTCCGCACCCTGAACCGTCTTGAGGTTCCCGACGCCGGCGAGGTCTGGGTCGGCGGCGAGCCGATGGGCTTCAAGCTCGTCGACGGCAAGCTCCACGAGTTGTCGGAACGGTACCTCTGCGCTCAACGCGCTCGCACAGCAATGGTGTTCCAGCACTTCAACCTGTTCCCACACCTGACTGCCCTTGAGAACGTCATGGAGGGCCCTGTCCGGGTTCAGAAGCGCAATTCGGATGAGGTGAAGGAGGAAGCGGTTGAGTGGCTGAAGCGCGTCGGCCTGGAGGACAAGGTTCATCACTACCCGTCGCAGCTGTCCGGTGGGCAGCGGCAGCGGGTGGCGATCGCGCGAGCCGTCGCCATGAAGCCACTCTTCCTGCTGTTCGACGAGCCGACCTCTGCCCTCGACCCTGAACTGGTGGGTGAAGTGCTCGATGTCATGACCGCTCTCGCAACTGAGGGCCGCACGATGCTGGTCGTCACCCACGAGATCGGCTTCGCGCGACAGGTCGCCGACCGAATCGTCTTCATGGCGGATGGTGCCGTGGTCGAGGAGGGGCCGCCGGAGCAGGTTCTCAACTCCCCTCGTGAAGCACGAACTCAGCAGTTCTTGCAGCGCGTTCTTGCCTGACGAAACCTGTCCGTCGTTGCTCGCGCGCGATGCCGATGGACGGCTTCCGGCGGAGGACGGTTGGCAGCGTCCTCCGCCGTTCCATGACCACACCATGCGCATATGGAGGCCCACCCCATGTCAGTGACACACCCACAGCCGCTCTATCAGAGGGCTGTTCGTTCGGGCGACACGTTGATCGTGTCGGGCCAGCTCCCGATACAGGATCACTCGGTGATCCACGCCGGACGCGTCGGAGCGGACATCACGGTCGAGCAGGCCCAGGAGGCGGCATCCCTCGCCGCACAGCGTTGTCTGGTAGTCCTGCGGGCGGAATTGGGCTCGCTCGATGCCGTGCGCCGGGTCGTACGTATCGGTGGGTACGTGGCGACCGCGCCCGGCTTCTTCGATGCGCCGGCGGTGGTCAACGCCGCGTCGCGGACCGTGCTGGACGCCCTGGGCAGCCGAGGCGAGCATGCACGGATCGCTGTGGGCGTGGCGTCCCTGCCCCTGAATTCCTGTGTCGAGATCGAAATGAGCGTGGAATGCTGAGCCCCCAGGGCAAGAAGACGGGGGCCGGGGCCGCACCGGCCAACCCACTTGAGCAGCTCTCCCTGGCCGACCTTCGTCGGCGCACCAGCTGGAAGTGGCAGACATACGCGGAAGACGTACTGCCGTTGTGGGTCGCGGAGATGGACGTGCCCCTCGCACCGCAAATCACCTCGGCTCTGCAGGAAGCGATCGAGGGCGGTGACACCGGCTACCCCGTCGGTACCGCCCTGGCCGAAGCCTTCAGTGGCTTCGCCAGCCGGCGATGGGGCTGGCACACGGTCGATGTCGCGCGAACCGCGGTCGTGCCGGACGTCATGACGGGCATGTTCGAGGTCATCTGTTCCCTTACCGGACCCGGCGACATCGTCATCGTGAACCCGCCCGTCTACACACCGTTCTACATCTACGCGGCACATGCCTCACGTGACGTCGTGGAAGCGCCCCTGGGGGAGAACCTCCGCATCGGCCTCAAGGCTCTCGAAGCGGCGTTCCAGCACGTGAACGCCCGAGGCAAACGGGCCGTCTATCTCCTCTCCAACCCGCACAACCCGACGGGAGTCGCCCACACCCGCGAGGAACTCACGGCAGTCGCGCTGCTGGCCCGCGAGTACGGCGTGCGGGTGGTTTCCGATGAAATTCACGGGCCTCTGGTCCTGTCAGGAGCGGAGTTCACTCCCTTCCTCAGTGTGCCGGGTGCGGAGAACGGGTTCTGCGGCACGTCCGCGTCGAAGGCCTGGAACCTGGCTGGCCTGAAGGCGGGCCTTGTTGTCGCCGGCGAGGAAGCGGCAACGCGACATGATGTATTGCCAGCTTGGCTGGGGCGTGGAGCCAGCCATCTCGGGGTGATCGCGCACACGGTTGCTTTCCGGGAAGGCGATGCCTGGCTGGACGCTCTCCTCGAAGGGCTCGACAGCAACCGAACACTCTTGGGGCAGCTTCTGAAAGAACACCTGCCGACCGTCGGCTACCGACCGCCCGAGGGCACCTTCCTCGCCTGGCTCGACTGCGGCAGCGTCGACACCGGGCAGGAGGCCAGTGCCGCAACGGATGGTCCTGCGACGTTCGCCGACCTGACGGGCCCGACGAAGCTGTTCCATGATCGAGCCAGGGTGGCGCTGAGCTCGGGGGAGGTCTTCGGCCCGGGCGGAGCGAACCATGTGCGCCTCAACTTCGCCACCTCGCAGGCCGTCCTGACCGAGGCGGTCACACGAATGGGAGCAGCTGTTCCACGTACGAGGTAGCCCGGTGGCACCGGCATCACCGTGCGCGGATGATGCCGGTCGGGTCACTCGCTCGTCCGGGCCCAGTCCTGTGGCTCGGCGCGAGCGGTCAGGCGCCGGTGGTGGCGGTTGCGGTGTCCCAGTGCGAGCGCGGCGAGGAGGGCCGCGGCGGTGGAGGCAAGGAGGATCGCCCCCTTGGCGTCGGTCAGGTGGGCTTGGCTGTCGTAGGAGAGCTCGGCGATCAGCAGGGACACGGTGAAGCCGATGCCACCCAGGACGGTGATCCCGGCGATGTCCGCCCAGCCGAGCCGAGGGTTGAGGTGGGCGCTGGTGAGGCGGCTGGTGATCCAGGTGGCGCCGAGGATTCCGGCGAACTTGCCTGCCAGCAGCCCGACGAGCACGCCCCACGTGATGGTGGACGCGAAGAACCCGTCGGTGCCCGAAAGCGAGACACCGGCCGACATCAGAGCGAAGACGGGCAGCGCGACCCCGGCCGAGAAGGGACGCAGGACCTCCTCGGCGCGGTGGGACGGCGAGACACGTTCGCCGTCGCGAGGGCGGGTGCGCATGAGCAGGCCCATCGCGACACCGGCGATGGTGGCGTGCACCCCGGAGGCGTGCATGAGCGCCCAGATCACCACGCCCAGCGGGGTGAACAGCAGCCAGGCCGGCACTGTGGCCCGAACGCGCGTGACAGCGGCACTGGAGCCGTTCTGCAGGTAGCCGAACACCGCCAGGGCCGCTACGGCGAGCGTGAGGGCGACGAGGTCGATGCCCGTGGTGTAGGCGACGGCGATGACCAGGACCGCACACATGTCGTCGACCGTGGCCAGCGTGAGCAAGAACGTCCGCAACGGTGTCGGCAAGTGGCTGCCGACCACGGCAAGGATGGCCACGGCGAAGGCGATGTCCGTGGCCATCGGGATGCCCCAGCCGCCGATGGCCTCACCGGTGGCGGAGGCGTTGACGGCGAGGAAGACCAGGGCAGGTACGGCGACACCGCCGAGCGCGGCGGCGATCGGTAGAGCCGCTCGGCGTGGGTCGCGCAGTTCGCCGTGCACGAGTTCCTGCTTGAGCTCATTGCCGACGATGAAGAAGAACACCGCCAGCAGTCCGTCGGCCGCCCATGTCTCCATCGACAGGTCGAGATGGAGGGAGGCGGGGCCAAAGGTGAACGAGCGCAGGGCCTCGTAGGAGGCGGCCAGGGGCGAGTTCGCCCAGGCCAGCGCGAGGGCAGCGGCACCGATCAGCAGCGAGCCGCCGACCGCGTCCGAGCGCAGGGCAGCAGAGATCCGCGAGGGAACAGACATGAGGAGAGGTGCTCCGGTGGTACGAAGGGGCGTGGCAGCGCACCGGTCGCGTGACCGGTGACGGGCCTCCGCGAGAACGCGGTGGGCTCAGCGGCCCCTCGGTGGGCACACGCTCGTGATCGCGCCCCAGGAGCTGACGTACCCGTTCGTACCGATCGCTCGCCGCACCACGGACCGAAGTACCCGGCCGTGAATGGCTGACAGCCCCGACACCGAGGGAGCGAGACGGTCGTGCATCTGCCTCTCCTCTCCCTTCGGAAACCTGAGACCTTGATGCCACCCTAACAACAAGGACCGCGCGTCCGACGCTGACGAACTGACGGTGTCCAGCTCCTCGGCAGCCCCTCGCCGCCGTGCGTGCGCCGAGGGGCTGCACCGGTGTCTTCAGATGGCCAGCGCCACCAGGAACCGCGAGACCATGTTGTAGGCAGCGACGGTGGCAACAGCTTCCACAGTCTGGGCCTCGCCGAACAGGCGCTTCAGGTCTTCGATCACTGTGGCGTCTACGTCGACCCGCTGCGTGGACTGGTCGGTGAGCGTGAGCAGCGCGCGCTCTTCTTCGTTGAAGATGCCGTCGGCGACAGTCTGGTGCTTGATGGCTTCGCAC
Source organism: Streptomyces sp. SDT5-1 (assembly GCF_052245995.1). Lineage (NCBI taxonomy): Bacteria > Bacillati > Actinomycetota > Actinomycetes > Kitasatosporales > Streptomycetaceae > Streptomyces > Streptomyces sp. SDT5-1. The sequence continues at coordinate 6,940,237 of NZ_CM125963.1, forward strand.
TTCTCTTCAGTGCCGCCTGCCTCCAGGTACGCGGGGTGGTGAACGCCCCATTCGAAGTCGGCCTTGTTCAGTACGGCCACCCGCAGCATGACCAGTTCGCGGTACTCCAGATTTAGAGTGAAGTCGGCGCGAACGCGACCCAGGAGCCCGTTCCATCCTGTCGCGAGTGGAACGCTCCTGAGGAGCACCCGGTCAATGCCGATCAGCTCGCCATTGGGGCGACGAGCCTGCATGCCTGTGAGCAACTCGCCGGGGGGAGGGGGGAATTGGTCTCTTTGCCACGGGGTGACTCGCACATCGCTCATGTCGCGCTCTTTCGTGAGGGCCGGTTGGTGCTCCGGGTGGTCCGCCCGGGGCCGGGGCGAAGGCCGTGTGGGATGGGGTCAGTTGCGGCCGGCCATGACGCCGCCGTCGACGTCCCAGATCGCTCCGGTGACCCAGTCGGTCTGCTCCGACAGCAGGAAGGCGACTGTGGCGGCGACGTCATCGGGGGTGCCGGTGCGGCCGATGGGGTGGAAGGCGTTGAAGCCGTCCAGGGCGGTGTCCATGTCCGACTTGGGGATGAACTCCTCGTAGATTGGGGTGCGGACGACGGCCGGGGCCACCGCGTTGGCGCGGATGCCGTGCTGGGCGAGTTCCAAGGCGAGGTGCTGGGTGAAGGAGTGCAGGGCGGCCTTGGCCATCGAGTACGCCGACGACGGAGTTGCGGCGATGGCCTGATGGGCCCACATGGAGCCGACGTTCACGATGGAGCCCTTTGTGCCGCGCTCGATCATGTTGGAGGCGAAGGCCTGCGTGAGGAAGAAGAAGGCCCGGTTGAGCGCCTGGTAGCGGTCGTAGTCCGCGGCGGTGTGCTCCAGGAACGGCTTGGGGGCGAAGACGCCGGCGGCGTTGACCAGGAGGGTGGCGTCGGCGTGGTCCTCGGTCAGGCGGATGCGCAGTGCGTCGACGGCGGCCGGGTCGGCGAGGTCGGTGGCGAGGGCGGCGACCTTGCCGTGTGCGGAGAGCTCGGCGGCCGCCTGGTCGGCGCTGTTCTGGCTGCGGCCGGTGACGACGACGTCGCCGCCGGCGTCGAGGATGTGCCGGGCGATGGCCAGGCCCATGCCGCTGGTGCCGCCGATGATGACGGCCTTCTTGCCGGTGAAGTCGAGGATGGTGGTGCTGGACATGTGGTGCTCCTTGCAGAATGACAAGCCGGACGAGAAGGCCGGGGGAGTTGCGGGTCAGGCGTAGGGGGTGCAGACCAGGTAGCCGTCGATGCGGCTCAGCAGGTCCGAGTCGGGGTCCGGCGGGAGCGCATGCCCGAGGTTGTCGGCACGCACCTCCCCGATCCACTGGTCGTGCTGGTATTCGTGGTTGATCAGCGCGGTCAGCAGATGGGCCGCGACGATGTTCATCTGCGTGGCCGCTCCGACGCGGCCGGCGGCGATGTCGCCGATGCGTGCGTGCACGCGCTCGGCGACGGTGCCGCGGAAGGCGGCTAGCCGTTCCGTGGTGGGCAGGGCGCCGCGGAACTTCTCCGGGTTGGCGGAGTCCATCACCGCGTCGAGTTCCGGGGCTGGGCTCGGCGGCGGTCAGGTTGCGGACCATGAAGTGCGCGACGTGGGCCTGGTGCCCGAGGTGCCAGCCGATGGCGCTGGAGTCCTCATGCGGGCGCCAGACGACCTCGTCCGGGCTGAGGTCACGCCACAGGTCGTCGGTGTAGGCGCGGGCGCGGTCGTACTCGCGCAGCAATGCGTACAGGTCGTGCATGGGGTTCTCGCCCTGCGCCGTCAGGCGGCGTCGTAGACGCGCACCTCGGGAGCCGCTTGCAGCATCGGGGAGAGGGCAGTGACGACGTCGTCGGTGAACAGCGAGCTGCTCAGGTACGCGTTCGCGTCGGCCACGGTCGTGAACCCGTGCAGGACCTGGACGTCGTCGTCGCGGACGAGCAGTTCCTTGCTGGTCGCGCCGGGGACGGTGGACAGGAACGGCTGCTTGTACTTCTCGTACACACCGGCGGCGGTGACGCGGTCGGACGGGGCCACCTGAAGGGTGATCTCAAGATAAGCCACGGCTATGCCTCACTTGGTTGAGTGGCGGGAGGGGTGTGCGCGTTTCCGCGGCACTCCAGCCAAGTTAGGCATCGGCCGAAAGGGGCGGTAGGGGCTCTTGGTGAATCCAGCTATAGGTGATGTGTATGGCTTGCCTCGCTGGTGTGGGGCTAACGGCTGGCTGCGAGGCCGTCCGCCAGGTGGAGCAGATCGGCGCTGAGGGGTGCGTCGGCGTTCCAGACCGCTTCGAAGGAGATCTGAACCTCTCGCCCCTGGTCGAGCAGGGGACGGTGGGGAACGTCGGGTGAGGTGAGCTTGGAGCGAGGGACCATCGCCGAGCCCAGGCCCAGCTTGGTCCACTCCTCCAGAACCTGGTAGCCGGCTGCCTCGCCCGGATAGGCGTTGAGGGGCATCTCGTGAGCCTGGAAGAGCTGGGTGGTGAAGGTGGTCAGGCCGCAGGTGTCCGGAACGAGGATGAACTGTGCCTCACCCGCCTCCTCCAGCTCGAGTGGCGCACACTGATCGCCGTCAGGTGTGACCACGACCATCGGTTCGACATCGACGACCCGATGCTCGTACCGCGGCATCGCGGCGACTGCGGGGATCAGGATGATGTCGATCCGCCCTGCGATCAGGTCTTCGCGCAGGTCCTGCATATTGGCCTCGCGCAGTACGACATCGCGGGGCTGCGGCAGGTCGCGGACCATGCTGAAGGCTCGGGCGACTAGCGCCTGGCTGATGAGTGGTGACAGGCCGAGCCGGATCTTCTGGTCATCGGGTTCGGTCAAGCGTCGGGCTTCGCCCGCGACCGCGTCCAAGGCGGATACGGCGCGCTCGACGAGGGGGAGGAGCCGCGTCCCGAAATCGGTCGGGGTCACGCCGCGGGGCGACCGCTCGAACAGCTTCCCGCCGAGCCGCTCCTCCAGCTTGGCGATCCCGTTCGATAGAGCGGGCTGGGTGACACCGTAGGCGCGTGCGGCCGCGCTGAACGACCTGGTCTCGGCAACCGCCTGCGCGTACCGCAGCCCTTCGGTGTTCAAGCGCTCTGACATAGCCGTTCCTTATCGGTGCATTCACTGGCGTCCCCTACCGAGCGCGCTTGCCAGATGCATACGGTGGGGATCTCGTCGATTCAGCATAACCAGCAGCTATGGGCACTGGTTCAGTCGGAAAGTGAGGGCCGCCATGTCGGACAGGGCTGTGTCCATGTCTATGGTCGTGACGGAACCCCGTGGTGCCCTGAACCCGGTGTCGGCGCCGACGGTGACACCGGTTGGCAGGCAGGTACGCGTGACCGTCGTGGCCAGTGGTGTGTGCGGCGCCGACATCGGCACCGCGGCGGCCACGGGAAAGGACACCGTATTTCCCGTGACACCGGGCCACGAGGTGGCCGGGTACGTCGCCGAGACGGGAGACCAGGTCGAGGGTTTCTCGGTCGGGGACCGTGTGGCCGTCGGCTGGTTCGGTGGCAGCTGCGGGCGCTGTGCCCGGTGCCGCGCGGGCGATGTCGTGCATTGCCCCGAGCGAATGGTTCCAGGTCTGTCGTACCCGGGCGGCTGGTCCGAGAGCATCACGGTTCCGGTCGACGCGCTGGTACGCATCCCCGAAGGCCTCGACTTCTTCGAAGCGGCCCCTTTCGGCTGCGCGGGTGTCACCACCTTCAATGCCGTACGCAACGCCGGAATCCGTGCGGGCGGACGCGTCGCCGTGTTCGGCATCGGCGGCCTCGGCCACCTGGCCATTCAGTTCGCGAGCAAACTCGGCTACGAAACGATCGCCATCGCCCGGGGGACCGAGCGCGAGAAGTTCGCCGGACAACTGGGTGCCCACCGTTACATCGACAGCGCCGTCCAGGCGCCTGGGGCAGCACTCAAGGAACTTGGTGGTGCGGATCTCATCGTCCTCACCGCGTCCTCCACCGCCGCAGCGGACGAGTTGCTGTCCGGGCTGAACACGCACGGGAAGCTCACCCTCGTCGGCATCGACGCAGGCGCGGTGACCGTCCCCGTGGCCGGTCTCGTCATGCACGGGCATGTCGTCACCGGACACCTGACCGGAAGTCCCCGGGAGACACAGGAAGCGATGCGGTTCGCCGTCACCAACGGCGTACGGGCCGTGGTTGAGCGGATGCCGCTGCAGCAGGCCGGGGAGGCCTTGTCGCGGCTGCGTGAAGGCGCTGCCCGTTTCCGTATCGTCCTGGACTCCTCCGCCGGCGGATGACCCGCAGCGCGCCCCCGCTGCCTGGGGCCAGGTGCCGACGCCTGAACTCCCCGTAGCCCTGTGATGTCGATGCTCGCACGGAGACCGCAGGGACCCGTTTCCACCAGAAGGATTCACCAACATGCCCGAGGACAGTCTCGACGTCATCGTGATCGGAGCCGGAGCCTCCGGCCTTACCGCGGCAGCCGCGCTGCACGTCGCCGACCGCCGTGTCACGGTCTTGGAAGCGCGCGACCGCATCGGCGGCCGCCTGTACTCCACGCCCACCGGTGACCGAGACCGGGCACTGGACTTGGGAGCCACGTGGTTCTGGGACGGTGAGGATCGCGTACGAACTCAGGCCGCACGAGCGGGCATTGAGACCTTCGATCAGCACCTGGCAGGCGACACACTCCTGCAGGAGACCGCCGGTGTACGCCGCCTCTCGGGGAACCTCGTCGATGCGCCCTCGCTTCGTTTCGCCACCGGATCGCAGAGTCTCGCCGACGCCCTCGCCGCGAAGCTGCCGACCGACTCCCTGTGCCTGAACGCACCCGTCACCGCGATCCACCCGGCGTACCGGGGCGGCTTGGTCGTGCACACTCCGGGCGGCACGCTGCGCGCCGAACATGTCGTCCTGGCCGTGCCGCCCGCCCTGGCCTTGGAGCGTATCGACTTCGGTGACACACTCCCCGCCGACCTTGTACGCCTCGCAAGTGCCACTCCTGTGTGGATGGGAGCCGTCGTCAAGGTCGTCGCTTCATACCCGGCAGCGTTTTGGCGGAACGACGGCCTGGCAGGGGCGGCGTTCAGCAGGACGGGGCCACTTCAGGAGATCCACGACATGTCCGGGCCCGACGGGACACCCGCGGCACTCTTTGGGTTCGCGCACGCTCGTACGATGCGCCCGGGGTTCGACCAGGCTGTCACAGTTCAGCTGACCCGGCTGTTCGGCGAGGCTGCGGCCGATCCCAGCGCCCTTCACGTACACAACTGGAGTGAGGAGCACTGGACGTCGCCGTCCACAGTGCAGCAGTTGGCCGACTACTCCCTCTTCGGGCACCCGCTTTACCAGCACCCCGCACTCACGGGTCGTCTGCATTGGGCGTCAACAGAAACGGCACTCGACCACGCGGGGCACGTCGAAGGCGCCCTCGGTGCCGGAGAGAGAGCGGCGGCAGCAGTGCTGGCGTCTGACGGTGTGCCCGCGTCCGGAATCAGCAGGCGACGGTGACTTGGCTCTCCACCTTGCGGATCGTGTGTGCGGTCGGGGTGTCCACGGACTCGGCCGGGGTGATTGTCATCTGCGGTACCGCTGTCCGGTTCTCGCCCCAGGCGTCAAGGTACGTAACGAGCGCTTGGGCGAGGGTGTCTCCGTTCGGTCCGTAAGCGGCGGCACCGAGTTGGAACGGCTTGTCGGGGTCGGTGCCTTCGCGGCGGTTGATGAGGTAGGCGAGGGAATCGCCTGCTGTGAGCATGGGGCAGCGTACGGGGATGACGGGGCGACGGATGCCCGCCTCAAGGGCCTTGGCGGTGACTTCGAGGCGGCAGACGCGGTCGTCGTAGGCTGTGGCACGCAGCCACACGCCGTCAAAGGATTCTTCGCCACCGATGCGTGTCTGCGACCACGACTCTCGGCACTCGCCAGTGAACAGGCTGCGGCCGAGGGCGGCAGCGTCGACTTCCTGGTCCTGGTCGTGGTGAACGCGCACGGTCTCGTCCGGATCGAGTGCGGCAGTGCGTTCGCCGTCCTGACCGATGATGGGGACGAAGCCGCACAGTTCCATTCCCTCGGAGACGAGTACGTCTCCGTCGCGGACGAGGGCAACGGAGCGGGTCTGGCCGCGCCAGCGCAGGGGGAGGACGAGGCGTCCGCCGTCGGCGAGTTGTTCCCACCAGGTGGACGGGATGTCCCACACGCCGACGGTGGCGATCATGCGGTGGTACGGGGCGTGCTCGGGGTCGCCGAGGAGTCCGTCGCGGTGGATGACGCGGACGTGGTCGTATCCGGCGGCGTTCAGGGTGGTGCGGGCGTGCAGGGCGACGTCGCTGTCGATGTCGAGGGTGGTGACCTGGCCTGAAGGGCCTGTGAGTTCGGCAAGAAGTGCGGCGTTGTAGCCGGTGCCCGCCCCGATCTCCAGGATGTTGTCGCCGGGCTGCACGTGGAGTTGGTCGAGCATCATCGCGACGACGGACGGGACGGAGGCGCAGGACAGGGGGAGGGGGCCGGTGGGGTTGTCCTTGATGGTCACGGCCTGGTCGCTGTAGGCGGTGGGGAGATCGAGGCCGGGCAGGTGGGCTTCGCGGCTGACCGACCGCATGGCCTGCTCGACCTGTGGGGTCAGCGGGCGCTCGGCGGTGATGGTGTCGATGAGTTGGTTGCGGAGTTCTTCGGCTGTGGGGGTGTGGGACATGGTGGGGCTCTTTCAGGTGAGGAGGAGGCAGGTTTCCCACGTCGCGGTGGCGGGGTGGGAGGGGCTGAGGGTGTGCAGGGCGAGGAGGATGCCGTCGGTGCCGGTCAGGAGCCCGGGACTGTGGGGTATGTCGTGCTGCACGAGGTAGTTGGTGAGGTGGGTGTGCAGGCGCGGAAGCTGTCGTTCGAGGGTGTCGTCCGCGGCATCGGCTGCGGCGCGTTCGACGGTGAGGAGCAGGCCGGCCCAGCCGTGGCAGACGGTGGCGTCGTTCAGCTGCGAGGTTTGGGCGCGGTCGGTGACGCAGGACAGAAGCGCCTTCTCGGCCAGGTGCTGGGCAGAGGCGTTGGCGCAGGCGAGTGCGGCCAGTTGGAGGGCGCGGGCGATGCCTGGGGTGCCGTAGCACCATGAGGGTCTCGTCGGTCGGGCGAGAGGGAGCGGGCCACGCTGGAACTTGGCCAGGTCGAGGGCCTCGGGCCAGCCAGTGCCGCCGCCGTGCAGCGGCCGAGCCCAGTGCGTGAGGATCCGGATCCCTTCGTGCAGCACCTTGTTCTGGTTCGCAACGGTGATTCCGGCGCGGGCGCTGAGGGCCAGGAGGGCAACGGGGCCGGCGACGCCGTGGGCGAGGCCGAAGTTGGCGTGGCCGTGGGGCCAGTGCTCGTCGTAGCGGCCGCGGGGGCTGTCGGCCGCCCACCAGCCTGGTACCTCCAGCCCGCTGACAGCCACGGGCTCGGTCAGGAGGCGGACGAGATAGCCGAGTACGTGTTGGAGCAGCGTCGTGTGGCCGCGGTGTAGGAGGTAGGCGCCGAGGCCGGTGAGCCCGCTGATCAGGTCGTACTCACGTAGTCGTGGTGGGCGCCCGGTGCGCATCCGGTCGAAGGCTGCGGTCAGACGTCGCTCGACGATGGCGGTCACCTCGCGGTCCGCGTACTCCAACGCCTTCACATACGCAGGGTGCGCGCCGGTGTGGAGGGCGTAGGCGACGGCCGGCGCTCCGCGGTAGAGGCTGGCTGTTGCCGGGTGTGAGGTGACCGGTCGGGAGGCGAGGGCCTTTGCCACTGTGTGGGCGCCCTCCCATACGCCGCGGTGCCGTGCCATGACCATCTCGTACACGGCGGTGCCGGCGAGGCCGTTCCCCAGGTCGTGGATGCCCTTCATGACGCTGCCGTCCAGGTGAGCAGCGAACGGGCGGCCTGGCGGGCCGCGTGGCGGCTGGCCGCTTCGGATTCCCGGTCCGGGCCCATCAGTCGGTTGTGGTGCATGTGCAGCAACGACTCCAGGACAGCAGGGAGTTGGGGTTTCGTCAGGTGTGTTCGGTAGCTTCCGAGCGCCGCGCGGCGTTGGGAATGCGCGGCAGCCAAACGCGGCGATGTGTCGATCAGGAGGTTGCCGCGGGAGTGCGCGAGGGTCCGACGGGTGGTGTCGACTTGCCCGGACCCTGAGGTGGGAGTGGAGAGCAGCCATTCCAGACCCTGGTGTGTACCCAGGAGCCCTTGGGCGATGTCGAGCATGCCGAGGGAGCACAGGACACGTGCGTCCAGGGTCGGCAGGTCGGCGAGGGCGTGACGGGCGACGAGGCTGTCGGCGACGAAGACGTCCTCCGCGGCTTCCATGGCTGTGCCGGTGCCGTAGCGTCCTCGTTCGGGCCGATAGGCATCGAAGACGAGGCGGGATGCGAGGCGTACGTCGGTGAGGTGTGCGGTCCAGGCATCGAGCGCCTGGGTCACGTGCACGCGTTGCCCGGCTCCGTGCACGGCGATGCGGATACGCAGGTGGTCGTCCTCGTGCAGGGACCGGTAGCGCATGAACCAGTGGACCGGGTCGTCGAGTTCGTGGATCAGGTCGGGCAGTTGGTGGGTCAGGATCTCGTTCATGACGGTGGGATGGGTGAAGACCTTCGCCTGGAGCCAGCGCTGCTGAGTGTCGCCGGGGCAAGCGCGCGTCGAGTTGGTGACGACAGGGGCGTGCGTGAGGTCCGGGTGAGGTTGGGGCGGTTGGGTGCTGGTGAGAGGGACCACCACTTCGTGGGCGTGGCCGATCCACCCCAACTCGGCGTCAGCGCGCGCCTCGGTCAGCTGGGTGTGGTCGTGGCGTTGTAGATGCCGGTGCACGAGGCGGGCGTGCAGGGGCTCGTGAAGGTCCAGCGCAACTGTGCGGTCGTCATCGTGGACGTCGACCCGATTCGGGCAGCGCCACCTATCGGCCCACTCAAGGAGCGCTGTGTGCCAGGCCTTGCTGAAGCTCCCGGTCGGGAGGTGGCCGGCAGGCAGGCGCCAGCGAGCCGGCGACAGCACTGCCTTGCGGTAGGTGACTCGCGGCAGGAACGGCATGCTCGCTGTGAGCGGACCCCAGTCGAACTCGGTCCAGTGGGTGGCGAAGCCACGCCCCAGCATGGCCACGAAACGGGCCAGCGGGGGCGCCTGCTTCTCCAGTGCCAGCGGATGCAGGACAACGGGCTCGATGACGCGACGCTGGGAGAGGCTGACCAGGTACAGGGCCTTCCCGGTGGCATAGACGGCGAGGTTGTCGAGATTGATGACACCGTGGTCGTCGGCTGGCCGGTGCTCGCCGAGGGAGATGACATGCGGCAAGAGCGCAGGGATACGGGCGATGTTTTCGGCATGTGGGAAGACGGGTGCGAACGAGAGCTGCGCGGGCACGGCGCCTTCAACCATGGTGGGCAGTGTGCTGTACAGGTCTGACAACGGCCTGCCGAGGAGGGAGGCGAACCGGCCGGTGAGGTTCCCGCCGGTCCAGGCGGGACGTACGTCGAGCGTGAAGTCTCCCTCGTCCACCGCCTGTTGGCTGGTCGCGTGCACCTGTACGGCGAGCTCCACGTGGGGGGCCAGTCGCGTGTCCGGCGTGTCGTCGCTGCTCAGGGCATCGAGGTCGTCCTCGCTCAGACGGACCTCGAGCTCGCCCTCCATGAGTGCCTGCCAGGCCAGGTCCATGAGCCGCTCGTCGCGGGGCAGCACCTTCACGTCGGGCTGTGTCCACACTGAGTGCGGGTAGTCGGGTGGCAGTCCCACGCCGGAGGCCAGGTCGATGGCGTCGCGCACTGGGACCAGGCAGCCGGCACCGTACCGTTCCCAGAAGACGGCGTGGAACATCGCCCAGGGTGATCGGGGGCCCTGCACGCGGGTGAGTCGCAGCAGGGCATGTGCAGCGTGTTCGGCCTCGTTCAGCACGTGCTCGGGAATGCGAACGGTGGCGTCGAGGCGCAAGTCGTAACTGACTCGGGATCGGCCTGCCGCCGAGATCTGCTTCACGTGCTCGTGCACTGTGCTACGCAGGCAGTGCGCCTTGCCGAGCGCCGTGGCGTTGTGGCTGTCGAGAAGCCGAGTCACGTTGGCGAGACGCTCGAGCACGTCTCGTGTGGTCTCCGACAGGGTCGGCATGTGCGGCAGCAGGGTATTCACGATCTGCCGAGCGGGGTCGGCGTCCGTCATAGGCGCGTGCAGGTTGCTGGTCAGTATCGCCCCGTCCAGGGCTGCCCGGATCAGGTTCTGAGCCGTCTCGAGTGTTCCGCCGAGGGCCATGAGCCGGTTGGTCAATTCCTGGCCGGAGACCGCGGTCGCGGCCGCGTCGAGCAGTACGGACAGAGGGCGGGCGATGCGTGCGGTGGCCAGGCGCCCATCCGGCAGTGGTGTATCGATGCTTGCACCTCGACGGACGGCGAACTCGTTGACGCGCAAGGAGAGATGACGCAGCACATCCGGGCGGCCTTGGAGGTCGCGGCGTACATGGTCGAGCCAGAGGGTGTCCACACGGCCCACGGCGTGGTGCTCGGCCGCGAAGTCGGCCTGGGCGGGGCCGACTCCAGCGAGTGCTACACCGGCGAAAAGACCGAAGGGAACGGACCGGCCACTGGAACGCAGCAGGTAATGAGCTACGGAGAGGGTGGCCTTGCTGACCCGCTTCGGCGGTGCGCTGGAGTTGCCCAGGAGTTGGTCAACCGCGTTCGCGAGCGAGGGCGAGGCCACAGCCAGTGCCTCTACGAACGCAGTGTCACGCCACATCTCCTGGAGCCAACGGCGACACACATCCGGATCGCCGATCTCGGGCCAGCTGTGGAGTCCAGCGGCTTGGAGTGGCCTCGCGGCCGCGCGCAGCAGGAGCACGTCACCATGGCGGCGGAAGGCGTGGGTGCTTCTCATATGAATGGATCCCCCTTGGGTGGGAGGGAGTGGGTGGGGCCCAGAGGCTGCGGGGCCCCACCTGCTCACGTGGGGTCAGCTCGATGCGCAGGACGAGGCGCAGGACGCCTTGCATCCGTCGCTGGTGTCACAGGCGGCCGGGATCGCCACGGGAGACCGCGTGAAGACCAGGTCCAGGTCCCATTCCTGATCGGCCTGCACATCGGTTGCCGCGGTCGGGCGGGGCTTGTCCTGCGTGATCGGACTCATGGGGCATCTCCTTGCTGTACGTCCACCCGCGGAGTGCGGGCGGGGAGGCACATGTCTTCAGTGCCTCCGTGCCGGGTTGCGAGGCAAGTATTCGCAACTCGACACGCAGGCACCGCGTTTGAGAGCGGACCTCGGTGCGGTCTGGGGGCTGCCCAGGGCCGCGGGCGTCACAGTGGTGTCCCTTCACGCGCACGGCAGATCTGCCGGCACCGGACGGCGAACCGAAGGTTCTCGGCGGCGACCAGGCGATGCATCAGCGGCGTAGGCCGATGTCCTCGCGCGAGGCGCAGCCTCGCCAGGGTGCGCTTCGTAATCCGGGCGATCTCAGAGGGCCCGGCGCCGGGGCGCTTCGGCTCCACATGGGGGAGGTACGGAGCCGTGTTCTCCCAGCGCCGGGAGCTGGTGGAGGTGGGAGTGCGCGTCACGCTTCGTCTCCCATGTGGTCGAGGGCGGTGCTGATGGTCACGGCGAAGCGCCTGACGTAGGGCACGGCCCTTTCAGGGCTGGGCCATTCGGCGTGCAGGGCACGTAAGCGACGCATGGTGTCGGTGGGGTAGTACGTCGCCCGCTGCGGGGCCGTGTGCATGAGCTGGCGGGCGGCGCCGCGGAAGATGTCGGCGATCTGCCGGGCCTCGTTCTCCGTGAGCTGCCGCTCGCCGTCCAGGACCTCGTTGAGGGCCTCGTAGACGGTGTCGCTGAGTCCGTCGTCCGCGAGCGAGCGGGACAGTGCGGTGATGATCCTGCGTAAGGTGCCCTCACTTGCGGGGTGACACGGGTGCGCAAGGCGGCAGTTGGTGTGGGCGATGGCCATCACGCGCTCCTCGCGGGAATGTTGACCGTGCACCATGTCTTCGTGCCGTCTTCGGTGACGCCCCATTTGTCGGCGAGCGCACTGACGAGCAAGAGTCCGCGACCCGACTCCTCTTCATCGGAGGGCGACTGCATCGTTGCCGGAGCCGGGTTGCTGTCGATGACCTCGATACGGATCTCGTCGTCGGGGAGCTGCAGGCGCAGGCTGACATGCCCAGGAGCGGGGCTGGCGCTTGCACCGTGGTTGATGGCGTTGGCGACGAGCTCGGAGACGATGAGGACGATGTCCTCGGCGAGCCGCTCGGGCACCTGCCAGAACGCCAGGAAGGCAGCAGTGATCCGACGGGCATGGCTCACGCGGGACGTGTCGGGCTGAAAGGCGACCTCGAAGGCGCGGCGAGGAGCATGCTGCAGCGGCACGGCATCGAGGACCGTGACGGCCGGTGCGTAGGTCATTGGAGACCTCCCCTGTGGACAGAGCATCGGAGCCTGAGGCAGGCGATGTTGAGCACTGCGGCGAACCCGGCGAGGCTGCCAGTGGGGGAGTGCATCTCGGCTCCTGGTCGTCAGGGTGCTGCGTGGACGACGGCGTGCGCCGTCCGGCCTTGCTCACTAGCGAACTCCCCGACCGAGCGCGAAAGTTAGGGGATGCGGTGCTGCATCCCGATGCGACACCTAGGGGCTTTTGGCGTTCTGTTTACCTGACGGATTGCGTGCAAAGGCCTACGGTGCGGGCATGGACACCACGCGCAACACAATCCTTGAGGCGTGGATGGACGAGCATGGCTACAGCGCCAACAGCCTCGCGACCGCCGTGAATTCAGCCCTCGAAAGCCTCACCGGACGACTCGGACGGTGCGACGGACGTCAGGTCAGAGACTGGCGCTCCGGGCGGGTCAAGTGGCCCAATAGCGCTACGCGCAAAGCGCTGGAGGGCGTCACTGGTCGTGACCCGCTGGAACTGGGGTTCGTGCCTCGGAGGCGGCCTGCGCCCACGGTGGCCTCAGAGCAGGAGGACGTAGACCCTATGCACCGCCGCACGCTGGTTGCCGGAACGATCTCGGCGGCCGTGGCTGCCGCCGCACCCGGTGCTGCTTCAGCACGCAAGATCGGTATGCGTGACGTGGAGAGGCTGCAGAACAAGTTCGCCGCGGTGATCGCGAGCGATCACAGTCGGGGCGGGCAGATCGATATTGAGGAACGCGCGACCCGGCTGGCCGACGAAGCCCTGAACCTGCAGAACTCGGGCTCGGCGACACAGCGCGTCCGCTCCAACCTGTACGCCACCGCAGCGTCGTTCCGCTCCTCTGCGATGTGGGCGGCCATCGACGGTCGCCGCTTCCAGGACTCCATCACGCACATGCGTGAGGCGCAGACGCTCGCGGAACTCTCCGGTGACCAGGCGATCAAGTTCCGCATCTGGTCGCACGCCGGCAGCCTCTACCGGCACCTGGGGCGCCCCGCCGACGCTCGAGCCGCCAACGACGTCGCGCGCAATCTCCACATCACCCGGCGGGATCCGATGTTCGCTTCCCTGGGGCTGGCCCGGCAGATGGCCATTCAAGGGGTCGCCCACGAACGCGGAGGCCTGCGCCGCGCCTTCGACCAGGCCCAAGAGGCCATGGCGCGAGCCGGCGAGGACCATCGCCCCGTCTGGCTGACGGCCTTCTACGACGAGGCAGAGCTGCACTCCCTCGCGCTGAGCGCCTACCTCGCGGCGGGCGAATGGTCCACCGCGGAGTATCACGCCCACCGCTGCTTGGCGGCACTGCGACCGCACATGCGCCGCTCTCTCGCCATCGCGACCAGCCGCCTGGCCCACGCCCAGCTCGCCCAGGGCGACGCTGATACTGCTGCGCACACGGCGATGACCGTTCCAGCCGAAGCGGCGACACAGCACGCGCGGGTGTCTCGCATGCTTCAGGAGTTCGGCGCTGCCCTGCGTGCCACGGCACCGAGTAGCGTCAGTACTCGCAACTGGACCGAGCACACCCGCGCCTGGAGGGCCTGAGCATGACATCGGCACCCGCCATCGAACTCCGTACGTTCACCGAACTGGATGCCGCACGCGGCGACTTGCTCGATGTCTACGCCGAGGTGCGCGCTCCGCTGCTCCACCTGCCCAACTACGCAGTCACCGCCTTCGGGGAGCGATTGGACCGGCACGGCTCCGAACCTGGCTTCGAGGCCGTTCTCGCCTACGAGGGCACCCACCCGGTGGGCTACGCCTACGCCAACCGGATCGAAGACGGCGACCGCTACTGGCAGCGCACCAGCCCGCCGCCGGCGGAACAGTACACATCCCAGCCGGCCATGGCCCTCAAGGAGATCGGCGTCCGCCCGGGATGGCGCGGGACCGGCGTCGCACGCCGTATCCACGATGAGCTCTTGGCGGACCGATCCGAGCCCCACGTCACGCTCATGGTCAACGAGGCCGCCGGGGACGGCAAAGTGCATGCCCTGTACCGGTCATGGGGATACCAGGACATCGGCTACAGCCAGCCTTCACCGGCCTCGCCGCGTCTCACGGTGATGATTCGCAGGATCCGGTAACGGCAGACTGCTGCCGGGGTTGCGGACACGGCGAGTGACCCAAACGGTGGTGCGCCGAACTCGGGGGCGTAGCGCCTTAAGATCCGGTCGTGGCGATCGAACTCCCAGATGACTTGATCAACTTGCAGCGCGCGGCCGACGACGAGGGCCGGAAGCTGGAGCACCTCGACGCCGACGAGCGCGACAAGTAGCGCGAGGTGTGGTTCGAGGCCGCGGCGAAGGCTCAGGCCGCGGTCACCAAGTTCGCGCAGGACAACGACCTCAACCGGTACGACGTCGAGAAGCAGCTCCGGCAGGTCACCCGGCACCCGCAGCCGCCGCAGGAGTAGCCGTAGGGGGGCCGTGACGGGCGCAGCTACTTCGATCGTGGGGACGGGGAGAGCGGGCTCCTTGCTTGGCTACCAGTTCATGTGGCTGGGCAGATCGCAGGTCATGGGGCCAGGCGACGGAGGGCAGTCGCCCAGGCCGAGCCCGACCAACACCCCGGCCAGCGCCACCAGGCCAAGGCCGATGGCCAGGCCCGCGGGGGTGATCAGGAACCTGCCGACGCGGCCGAGCTGCCGGTCGCGGGGCACGGTGGCCCGGCGCAGGTTCCAGGCGCCGAAGACGGCGGCGGTGGCGGCCCCGAAGCCCGCGGACACCCGGCCGTCGTGGAAGACGCCCTGGGCGACGTAGGCGGCCATGCCGCCGAAGAACAGCGCGTACACGATCCGGACGAGGATTTTATTGATCATCGTCGTCCTCGGGGTACGGCTCGGGCACGAAGCGCTCCACGCGCGGCCACAGTCGGGAGCCGAGCCAGCACCCACCGGCCAGCACGAGCGCCCCGACCGTGAGCGTCAGCCAGTTCGTGTGCCACACGGCCTGTACGGCGGCCCCGGCGGCAACCGCGAGGACGACGGCGAAGACGTAGATGAAGCAGCCGCTGACGCAGCCCATGGCTTCCGCACGGGCTTCCTCACGGTCTTCCGTCGAAGAGAGCCTGATCGGCCCTACCGGCCCCATGGGGCTACTCATCGTTGTCTTCCTCTTCGTTGCTCTTGTCCACGTACCGCTGGAGGGCCATGAACCCGGCGTAACAGACTCCGAAGGTCAGCGGCTTGCACCAGGTCAGCCAGTGCAGTGGCACGAGTCCGCCGACGAGGACCGCGGCCATGACGGCGGCCGTGGCGATGATGAGGCGGCGCAGGAACTTACTCATCTCCACCGTCCACGTCTTCGTACTCCGGCTGGTGGGTGTGGCGCTGCCACCACCGGGACAGCAGGTTGCACCCCGCGCCGACGATCCCCGCGCCGATTGCATCGGGCCAGTCGTCGATGGCGAACCCCATGACTCCGATGATGACGGCGAACACGACGATGATCGCCATGGCCTCCCGGACGGTGACCTTCTTCGGCGGGTCCGGGTCCGCACTCACGAACCTCCACCACCACTGACTCAGCCGTGCCTTCATTCGCCGACCTCGTCCCGCCGCTCCTGGCGCCGGAAGTCGCGCAACCCGAGGACAATTGCGGCGACCAGGCATGCCCCAGCGACGGCCGTCACGGCAAGCCTCCAGACCGGCGAATGGGGGTTGACCAGGACCTGAAGGACGCCCGAGACCATCAGCAGAGCCTGGCCGCCCACAAACACCCGTCGCCGCATGCGCACCTTCATCGCCGCCGCCTCTCCTCGTGCCGCAAAAACCAGTGCAGGCGCCCGAATTCGGCCTGGTGCCGTCGCGTGTCCGAGTCCGTGCAGCGGTAGAGGATCCAGAGCACTACGGCCATCACGACGCTGCCCACAAGGACACTGACGACGTTTTGCCACGGCTGCCACGCGGCTGCACCGGTCATGCCGCAGAGGGATATGGAGCCGCCGACTACGGCGGAGCGCAGGCGCTTCTTCATCGCGACCGTCCCTCGCGGCTGTGGCGGATCGCTTCGCGGGCGTCGTTGATGATGATCACGATGAAGATGGCGCACACGGCGCCCACGACGGCGCATATCCATACCGGCACGGTCCAGCCGGCCTCGTTGCCACCCGTGGCGCCGCCGTACCCGCCGACGCCCGCCGCAGCCGTGCCCGGCAGCGCCGCGATCTTCTTCAGACGCTTCTTCATCGCCGCCTCCGCATCTCGCGCTGCGTGAGCCGGTCGAGGGGCTCCAGCTCGGCCTGGCGCTCAGCGCGGCGCTTGCGGCGTTTCCGGTACAGGTCCCAGCACTGAAGGGCCATGTTGAAGAGCATCAG
Source organism: Streptomyces sp. SDT5-1 (assembly GCF_052245995.1). Classification (NCBI taxonomy): domain Bacteria; kingdom Bacillati; phylum Actinomycetota; class Actinomycetes; order Kitasatosporales; family Streptomycetaceae; genus Streptomyces; species Streptomyces sp. SDT5-1. Next base: position 6,956,879 of record NZ_CM125963.1, read on the forward strand.
GAGCAGCCACCACACGCTGACCCCGCCCTCGTCGGCCATGACGGTGCCCAGGACGACCATGGTGAGGCCTACGGCCATCACGCCCAGGGCAACAAGCTGCCACTTGTCCGTGCGCGGCATCACTTGCGCCCCCTGAAGAGGTAGACGGGGAAGCCGACCGCGATGGCAGAGGCGATGATCGCGACGACCATCCCTTCGTCGTGCGGCATGTCGGCCCACCAGGGGATGTCGTTCACTTGCGCCGCCTCCAAGCACGCCAGCAGGCGACGGCGACAAGCCCGGCGACGAACGCCCAGCCGAGCCAGTCGGGTCCGCCCAGGCCGCCGTACGGCACTGCCTGCGGGTTCACTTGCGCCTCCGCGCCTTGAGGAGGACCAGCGTGGGCGGGACGCAGAGGCCGAACAGGACGCCGAAGATGACGACCAGTATCAGCACGGCCGCCCAGTCGGGCAGCCAGTCGATGGGGATGCCGCTGCCGCGTGCGAGGGGCATCACTTGGGCGTCTCCTTCGACGCCGAGCGGCGGTAGAGCACGACCATGGCAGCGCCGAGCAGCCCAGGCACGATGCAGGCCGACCACGGAGAGCCCCACGCGAAGATCGAGATCAGAGCGATGATCTCTGCGCCGACGGCGCACCAGATCGCGGTGAGTGCGCAGATCTTCCGCATCTTGATCAGTGCGGGGTTGCTCTCCGGCGGGCCGTTGCGGCGGCGCTGGATCACGACGTAAGTGAGCAGCCCGACGAGGAGGGCTCCCGCGACGTATGTTCCGGGGTTAATGGTGTTCGCTCCGCTTGGTAAGCCCCCCGGCTGTCGATGTGTCCGGGGGACGTTAGGTGGCGGGGTGGAGCGGAGGAAAGTTGATCACGGGGGTTCGTTGCATGACTCACACGGTTAGGAAGTCGAACGCCTCGCGGCCGCAGGAGAGCGAGATCACCCGGCCTTCGCCCTCGCGGCGCCAGGCCACTCGCGCAGCGGCCACTCCTGCCCGCTGTCCCACTCGGTCAGGCGCAGCCGTGTATCCGCGTGCTCCTCGTGCTGCGCCTGAAGCCCGGCGAACTTCCGGTCGGCGGTGTCCGGGTCATCCCACCAGCCGTCGAGGATCCGCACGCCGTCGCGGGCGAGGGTGACGTGATAGCGGCCGGGCGGCTCGTAGGTCACAGGTCGCCGCCGCAGTGCGGGCACATGCGCCTGCGTCTCCAGCCGCGCGTCCGGATGTCGATGCCGCGGCGGCGCATGAGCTTGAGCTGAAGCGAGACCGTCGAGGGGGAGACGCCGACCGCGTCGGCCAGTTCGCGCACGCTCGGCTCGCCGTCGAGCTTGAGTAGCAGCTCGCGGTGCGCTCGCTCGATGCCGGCCTGTCGCTGGTCGGCGGGCATGGAGGTCTGTGTGCGGGACATGGTCACCCCCAGGGCGTGGCGGTCTCTGTTCTTCAACTAGATCACGTGTTCGATTTTCTGGCCAAGTGGCGGCGCGCCCGTCCATCGCCCCAGGCGGACGCTTCTGGGCTGCACGGAGAAAACGTCCGCCGCACGATGGCGGCATGACCACTACGCAGCCTGTCGTGATCTACCCGCCCGATGAGGATGGCGGCCGCCGCGTCCGTATCGACGGCGCGATCCTCGGCCGGGCGCTGTCCGTGAAGGACGTCGTCGCGATCTTGCAGGATGCCGGGCTACGGGCCTTCGACGAGAACTGCGTCGCCTACTCGTCGCTGATCGAGTGGCGCGGCGGCGGCCCGGACCATTGGGCGCACTGACGAATCCGGCCGGCCTTAGGGTTCGAGGACTGAGGCCAGCCAGGATGGTCCCATCATCACGTCTCGTACAACGACTGATGAGTGTGGGTGTCACGTTCTGCGGTCGGGCAGGTTGACGGCGACAAAGGAGTGGGCCCGACGCCCGAACGCGGAGGTCGCCGGGCTGCGGACTGGCTGACTGCGGCGCATCCTGGGGAGATGGAGGGCGCCCCGATAGTTGTCCATCCGCCGCTGGGTACCGGCGGACGGCGGGTGACGGCGCGCGACCAGATCCTCGGCCTCGCGCACAGCGACGCGGCCGTGGTCGAGTTCCTGCGGCGGGCCGGGTTGGAGGACGCGGAGCAGCTGCTCGACGATCCGGCGTGGGTGAAGTGGCGGGGCGGGCGCGCGCACCACTACGAGGCGGCGTGACGTGGGCGCGCCGGCCGCCGGGATGATGCGGATGCGGGCGGTGGAGTGGCCGATGGTCCAGCCGAAAGCGAGGGCGAGCAGGAGGAGGGCGAGGTCGGTCATCGGCTGGCCTTTCGGTGGATGGCGGCGGCGAGGGCGACGAGGAGTGCTGTCGCGGTGCCGGCCGTGGCGCCGGCCGTGGCGCCGACGGTGAGGACGGCGCGGCCGATGAGGGTGGTGCTGAGGGTGCCGAGGTCGTGAACGATCACGGCTTCTGCTCCTCGTTCCGGGAGGGCCATTCGCCGCGGGCCTTCTGGTCAACGCGGGCGGGCGCGGTGGAGCCGCGCGTCGAGTTGCCCGCAAGTGTGGTGCAGAGGGCTAATCCGAGCCCTGTCGATCATTCGCGCTGAGCCTTGCTGCCACAGCGGGCCGGAACATAACTGGCCATCCCGGTCACACCAAACCGCTGATCCTCCGGACTCTTGTGCAGCCGCCGGGGCAACTCCCGGGGCCGTCTCTTGCTGTCTCCTTGCCTTCCCGGAGGTACTTCCGCATGCGCTCCACCCGAATCGTCATGTCCGCGGCGGTGCTCGGCGCACTCGCTCTGCCGGTACTGTCTGCCACCACTGCCAGTGCGGCTCCCGCTTCCGCGACCGTGATGCCTGCGAGCGACTGCTATGACCAGTCGCCGTATCTGCCATATGCGGTGCATGCCAAGGCCGTGACCATCCGGTCCAAGCCCAGCGCGAAGTCCACCGCAGTCGGCGTGCTCTACAAGAGCCACAAGTTCAGCGTGGCCAAGAAGAGCGGTAACTGGGTCTACATCAAGGACAAGACCACGGGCGCGAAGGGCTGGGTCTCCGGCACGTACGTCTATCGCGACGTTCGGGTATGCCTGGACTGACAGGGACTCAGCAGGCATCTGTGCAGCTCCCTCGTCGGCTCCGTTGAAACGGGACTTCCGTCAGTCCGGCGGTGAATCCGGAGATGTAGAGAGCGAAGAACGCTCACACGCGAAGCAGCACCACGAGGCGTAGATCCGTGTTGCTCATCGGAGCGAGGGCCATGATGCGTACCCGGATCTCCTGCCCCTCGTGATACGGGAGGGAGAACCTGCGTTCATCTCCGTCGGGATGGGCACGTGCCTGCTGCGTGGCCCACAATTCGCGGGCATCGCCGTTCCCTTCCAGGATGTCGTCGCGGAGCTGGATGAGCTCAGGTGTGTCGGGATGCGTCGCGATGGCGAAGCGGATCTGGGCCAGGAACGGGATGGCCCAGTCCTCCCGCCAGTTGACCAACTGCTCTCTGGCTTCCGGGTACAAGAACGCGAACCGCATCAGGTTGCGCTCGTACGGCAGCCAGGGGAACCAGTCTTCCTGCGGCTGGTTGTGGGCGACGATGTCCCACCATAGATTCGAGACATAGGCGGGGTGGGGGAGCACGGAATCGAGCAGCGCTTGCGTGTGCACATCGATTTGCTGATTAGTCGGCGTCTTCGGCGTAGGGGGCGTGTGTCCGACCGCCAGTTGGAAGAGGACCACTCGCTCCGCCTCGTCGAGTCTGAGCGTCATGGCAAGCCGCTGGGCGAACTGCTCTGACACTGGCCGGGGGCTGCCACCTTCCAGCTGGCGGTACCAGGAGCTGGCCACTCCCGTGAGGGAAGCCACTTCGTCCTGCGTTAGACCTGGTTTCAACCGGCGACGTGAGGAGTCGATCCCGGGGATACGCCGGTGATCGAGCCGTTCGCGCCAATGCCGCAGCATGCGTCCGAGCTCGGGAGGCACCGAGTGTCTCTGCGTATGGATTGAGTCACGCAAGTCTGGGTCGCACCCGCCTTTCGGGTATGTCGTTTAGGTGTATATGTCCGCTATTCTCGCGGTCTGGCATATGCGGAGAGCAACATTCCGGTCGCCGCTCGCGTGTCGCGCGGCGACTGGTCGCCGGTAGCGCCACCTCCGGTGGCGGAACTCCCTGTGCAGGATTACTCGTGCAAAGCGATATGAGTGAGGGAGGTGACCGGCCATGTCCATGTGGTGGCGAACGGCCAAAGCCGATTCGGTACAGAACCCGCCTCCGGAGCGGGACTCGGACAGACACACGGCGCGGACACTCCCTGGATCTCGGCAGCAGCACGGCGCAGGCCGTGTCGGTGTCCGGGACCTGGAGCGTCGCATTCGACAACTGCTGCGATCTCTCGATGTGCAGCCGCCCCTGAGCGTTTCCGATCTATGTGACGCGCTCGGACGTCGACGGGGTCGAGACATCGAGCTCAAGGCCTTTCCTCTGCAGGCCACCGGCCCGCTGGGCGCCTGGCTCGAGACACCCAAAGCAGATGTGATCGTGTACCAGAGCGAGACGGCCGCTCACCATCAAGACCACATCGTCCTGCACGAGTTGGGGCACATCCTGGCCGACCATCCGGGACCGTCAGGCACGGAAGTGTGGGAATCGCTGCTCCCGGGTCTGGGGCCGGACGCGATCCGGCGTGCGCTCCTTCGGTGTTCGTACGACACCGAGGAGGAGCGAGAGGCGGAGCTCGTGGCGACGATCGTGGGGGAGTGGGCATCCGTTCTCGACCATGTCACGCCAAACCATCGGAGCCCTGACCTGGCGGTGCGACGTGTTCAGTCCGCACTTGAGGGCCACCGGGGGTGGCTCTAGGTGGCCGTCCTCTTCTTGACGGGCCTGACCGCAGCGGTCGTGTGGAAGCTCTACCAGTGGGCGAAAGCCCCGCAGGACCGCTCCTTGCGCTCCGTCGCGTTGTGCCTGACGAGTGCCGCCCTGTCCTACCCACTGGCCATGCCAGGTGGTGCCACCGGCTTCAACACTGTGGCCGGACACGGCGCTGCGAAACTCGTGCAGAACCTCCTGCTTCTTGCGACCGTGTACTTCCTGATGTGCTTCTACCTGTACGCGGCCGCCGATGAGCGTGCCAGTCGGCATCGAGCCCGCTTGGAGGCGGTTCTCGTTGTCGCGGTGGGCTCGGTCATCACCGCGGCGACCGTGACAGTGCCGCACCAGGCGTTGGCCGGGAGCTTCGCCACAACTGACATGACGGTGCCGCAGGTCGCCCTGTTCTACGTGCTGACCGGCGTCTACCTCATGTACGCGCTGGTGGCCGCCGGCACATGGACTCGCCGCTACGCACGTATGTCGGCGAAGCCGCACTCGACCGGGCTCTGGACGGCAGGCGTGGGCATGGTGTTGATGGCGGCGGCCTGTGCCGTCCGAGCCGTCATCGTCGGCATCCGGTGGGGTGGCGGTTCCGTACCGGGCACAGTGGTGGCGGCAGTCGCTGTCGTCCTTGCCCTGTCGGTCCTGCTGTTCGTCTTCGGCATCACGTACTCCGGCGTGCGGACCAGGATCTCCCTGTGCCGGTTGTGGCTGCGACGCCGGAGCGAGCATGCCCGCCTCGAACCCCTCTGGAAGCTGATGGCGGAAGCCGCGCCACACGCTGTGTTCGCGGTCGATTCGGGATCGAGGCGCGACCGATGGCGAGCGCGTGGTGTCCATCGGAGACACCATCGACGTGTCGTCGAATGCCGCGACGGACTCGTCGAGATCAGCCCCTATCTGCCTGCCAACTCGACCAGCGAGCGGCCGTGGCACGAGGTGAGCCCCGAGCTCGTCGCTCAGCACCTGCGCGATGCCGTACGCAGCCGCAAGAATCCGAGCGCCGAGCTCGCGCCCGCCCGTCCGATGGCGGCCATTCCCGGACAGCGCAGCCGCGACGCCGACATCCAGCAACTCCTCGTCCTGTCTGACGCCTTGCGTTCGGCCAGTGGATGTTCTCCGCAACAGAAAGAGAGCCGCACCCCATGCTGATCACTGCTGCCCAGGTCCTGGCCGGAGCGGACCGCCAGGTCATCCCGGATGGAGCCGTCCTCGTACGCGACGGTGTGATCGCCTGCGTCGGCCCGCGCGAGGAGGTCCAGCGCCACGCCCAGCCCGACGAGTCCCGCCTCGACTACCGCTCCGGAACCATCCTGCCCGGCCTGATCGACGCCCACGTACATCTCTGTTTCGACGCCGGCCCGGACCCCGTCGCCACGCTCCAAGACCAGGACGACGAGGCGCTGTTCGCCGATATGCGGCAGCGAGCGGAGCAGCTGCTGAACATCGGCGTCACCACCGCGCGCGACCTCGGCGACCGGAACGCACTCGCCATCCGCCTCGCGCAGGCGGTGACCGTAGGCGATGCAGTCGGCCCGCGCGTCGTGTCGGCGGCGACCCCGGTCACCCCGCCCGGTGGCCACTGCTGGTTCCTCGGCGGCGAGGTCACCGGTGTGGACGAGGTGCGCGCACTCGTCAAGCGCAACGCCGCCGAGGGTGCCCAGGTCATCAAGGTCATGGAGACCGGCGGCGGCCTGACCAAGGGCGGTGCGAAGAGCTGGGAATCGCAGTTCACCGAGGAAGAGTTGAACGCGCTCGTCGACGAGGCCCACCGCCTCGGCCTCCCGGTAGCCGCGCACGCGCATGGAACCGAGGGCATCGTTGCCGCGGTCGAAGCCGGCGTCGACACCATCGAGCACTGCACCTGGATGACGCCCGACGGCTTCGAGGTCCGCGACGACGTACTCGCCCAGATCATCGAGAAGCAGATCCGAGTGTGCCCGGCGGTCAGTCCGCACTGGCGGATGCTGCCGCAGATCTTCGGTGCCGAGCGGGCCGAGGCCATGTTCGGTGTGGTGCGGCAGATGGCCGAGGCCGGTGCCCGGCTGATCGCCGGAACCGACGCGGGCGTACAGCGCGCCGGCTTCGACGGGCTGACGTCCAGCCTCGGCTTCTATGAGCACCTGGGCCTGGCCAACGAGCGGATCCTCGAGATGGCCACCTTGGAGGCTGCCGCAGCGCTCGGCCTCCACGACGAGACCGGGCAGCTGACGCCGGGCTACAGCGCCGATGTCCTCGTCGTCAACGGGGACCCGCTCGCCGAGCTCGATGCGCTGAAGTCGGTGGAGACCGTGATCGCGGCCGGTAGGCGCGTCGAGATCAAGCGGTAACTCGTAGAAGACAACGAAGAGTTGTTCAGTGCCCGGGGCCGTCCGAAGCCCCGGGTACTTCTCTGTCGGCCATCTCCTCGACAACGTGGTTGAGGAAGGCAAGTAGATCGTCCGACATGCCCTCGGGGCCGAGTCCTCGGGTGGCGACCCGACCCACGGCACCAGTGCGGACCGCGGCGAGCATGCGCAGTCCCTCGACTACCTGGCGGGCGACCGTGTCGTCGGACTGGAAGTAGAGCGGCGAGACGCCGAACAGGTCGGCAAGGCCGTCCGCGATGATCGGGGACAGTTGGCTGGAGCCGCCCGTTCTGAGCTCCCGGACCTCTTCCTCCGAAATCACTTCGGCGCCCGCGTGCTCGTTGACGGCCTGCGCGATCTCGGCATCCGACGGGGGAGTCTGCGTCCCGGGATACGAATGCTCAAGCAGGTACGTGATCTTCTCGCCTGCCGTCCGCGGGACCACCGTCGCGCTGGCGGCAGTCGGCACCTGATTCCCGAAGGATCGCTCCTGCGCTGCGAGCAGCTCGGCCAGGGTCACTCCGTAGGCCTTCGCCAGGGGTTCCTGGAACTTCTCGCTGAGTCGACGCTTGCCACGCTCCGCGTTCGCCACCGGCCCCGAGCTCTTCGTGCCGATGAGTTCCCTGGTCTGGTACTGGCTGAAGCCGGCGTCGCAGCGTAGGTCCGCGAGATCCGGCAGCTCCCCGGCAGGGCGCGGGAAGACCTCATCCAGCGGGAGGCCGAAGAACTTGGCGAGGAGGGGAAGCTTCTCGCCGTCGGGTGTCGAGGAGCCTGCCTCCCAGCTGGCCACGGTGGAATCGCCGACGCCCACCGCATCGCCCAGTTCACTCTGGGTGATGTCCCGCGCGCGGCGCAGCGTTCGCACGCGGTCGCGGTCGAAGTGGCGTGGCGCCATCGTCAGGCTCTCCCTGAGCTGATTGCTCAAATCGCGGAAACTTCAGTATGTTGATCCGGCGTCCAAACCGGGATAGATTCAGTTTGGCGAACCGAGGTGCTCAACGTACACCTTTCGCCCCTTGTTTGCCCATGTCGCACGGCCGCGCGCGGTTCCGCGACGTCGGCGCCTCCGGTGAGAGTCGGGAGTCGCTTGGGTGCGATGTGTGCCAGGTGTGAGCAGGGAGATGTCGAGTCGGTGTCGAAGTGGATCAGCAGCAGCTATCCGCTGGAGCGTCGAAGGCGTCATGCATATGTTGCTGGTCCCTCGGCGGGTAACGCAGGCGCTCGCCCCAACGCGTAGGAGACGGTGTGGAGTTACCCGAAGGCCGATGACGGCCTCCCGGCCAGGGAGAAAGAAACCGGCGCCCAGGAGTTCGCACCTCCTGGACGCCGAGGCCGCCACCCCATGAAGGGGGCGGATTCATAACCGGAGCGGGCCGCTGGCCTTTTCGACGAGAACGGCCGCCCACTCCACCTACGAGTGAGGAATTCTCGCATGCCCGCACACAGCCCAGGCGGGGCGCTCACTGCTGACGCCCCCGAGCCCGGCGCCACCATGGCCGGCGCTTGTCACATCCGGCTCGCCGTACAGCTGGCCAAAATGGTCCCCGGTGCCACCGCCCTCCAGGTCACGCTCCGCGAGCCCGGCAGGGCCTGGCCGAGCCCCCACGCGAGCGCATGGGATGCCAACGGCCGACGCATCCCGCTGAACGCGGCACGAGCGCGCATAGCCGCACGCTGGATCATCCGCTGCTACCCCGAAGCGAACTGGCGTCGCGAGCAGCGGCTCGACCTGCGCACCGCCTCGCTGCGCAGCACACCGAGCGAGCATCTCGCTGCCCGTGGGGGCCGCTGACCATGGCGCGCATCCGGACCATCAAGCCCGAGGCCTTCGTCTCAGAGTCCCTTGCTGCGGTCTCCCTGAGCGCCGAGCGCACCTTCTTCGGTCTTCTCACACAGGTCGACGACCGTGGTCGACTCCGGGACCAGGCTGCTGTCATCGCCGGCGCGCTGTGGTCGCTGCGTCCTGACCACGGGCCCGTGGGTGTCGAGGACGACCTCATCCAGCTGGCCTCCGGAGACCTCATCTGCCGGTTCACCGGAGGCGACGGCAAGGCCTACCTGCACATCGTCAACTGGGCCAAGCACCAGAAGATCAACCGGCCGAGCGGCGTACGGACTCCCAACTGCCCGCACCACGACACTGCGGCCGGCGCGACAACAGTGCCGGGAGGTGTCACCGAAACCTCAACGCGGCCTCACGGTGCACTCAATGCGGGATCACATCTGCAAGGGGCGACCCGCCGGGAGGAGGGCATCCGTGCAGGTAAAACGGCTCCCAGTGAGGACTCAGTGAGTGCTCATGGAGAGCACATAGAACCCGCAATGAGCCCTCACCACCCGGATCTAGGACCTAGGAACCTGGATCTAGGAACTACTACCCCTGCGGGGGACGCGAACGTCCCCGCACCCTCCACGGTCTCCGCTCGCCAGCTCATCGCCGAGTACACCGCCGCCTGTGCACACCGGCCGCCACGTGACGTACTCGGGCACCTCGGCCGCGAAGTCAGCAAGCTCCTCGTCGAGGGCATCGCCCCGGAGCACATCCGCGCCGGACTCACCCGCCACCGGGCCAAGGGCCTCCACCCGAGCACCCTGCCGAGCCTGGTCCACGAGGCCATGAACGCCCCCGCCGAGGGTTTGGCCCGGCCGGGATCGGCACCTAACCTCCCCGCCCATCGGCCCTGGACCAACCCGGCCGACCCTGTCGCCGCCTATGCGGAGGAGCTGTGATGCGTGACTACGACGCGCAGCCCGTGGGCGGACTGGCCCGACGCCTGGCCAACATCCTCACCACCAAGGGCATCGACCCCGCTGCCGTCCCTGACGAGCGGCCCGAGCCCATCCCGGCCTTGCAGGCCGCCGACTCCCGCATCCCGGCCCGCTACCGCAGCGCCTTCGCCGAGCACCCCGCGGTGACGGCCTGGGTGCGGGAAGTCGCCCAGGAAGGGCGCCCCGGCCCCGGCGGCCTCCCCGGGATCGCCCAGGGCCGCTCCCTCCTGATCGCCGGCACCACCGGCACCGGCAAGACCCACCAGGCGTACGGGGCGATCCGCTCGCTGCTCATCGCCGGGGTCCGGCTGCGGTGGAAGGCGATCACAGCCGCCGACCTGTACGCGGAGCTCCGTCCCCGCCAAGGGCACGACGGCGAGCGCGAGTTCATGGACCTGGCACGCTGCCCGCTCCTGTTCATCGACGACCTCGGCGCGGCCAAGAGCAGCGAATGGACCGAGGAGATCACGATGCGGCTGATCAACCGCCGCTACAACGAGATGCTCCCGACCCTCCTCACCACCAACCTCGGTATGGCCAGCCTCCGCGCCCACATCGGTGACAGAGCGGCCTCCCGGCTCACTGAGATGACCGACAAGGTCATCCTCGACGGCCCCGACCGCAGACGGAACCTCGCCGCCGAGCGCCTGCGCGCCGCCGCGCCCCTCTGAGCCATCCTGCGAACCCGGCCGGTTCGCCTCCAGCACGCACCACCCCAGAGCTGCGACCTGCCCAAATCGCCCTGGGGCGAACGGAGACACCCCCATGCACCACACCCCCGAGCCCAGCGAACCGCGCCTCCTCGGAGACCAGTCCTGGCACGCACACGCCGCCTGCCACCCGACACACCACCACGAGGTCGACCCCGACCTCTTCTTCCCCGAACCCGACGAGATGGACCGCATCCGCGAAGCGAAGTCCCTCTGCGCCCAATGCCCGGTCCGCAAGACCTGCCTCGACGCCGCACTCGAGAACGGCGACCGCGAAGGCATCCGCGGCGGCATGACCGAAGAAGAACGCGAGCCCCTGCACAGCAAGTTGGAACACCGCCTCGACTACGCCCGCGTCAACGCCACCCTGGCAGGCCGCGATGTCCACCTCACCAAGAGCGAACGCCGCGCGGTCGTCCGCGCCGCCTACCAGGCCGACATCCCGTCGGAACGCCTCGCCTGGCTCATCAAGATCACCCATGAACACGCGGACAAGCTGTACCGCCGAACGCGCCGGGAACTCCGCAACCGGACAGTCGAGCAGACACAACTCGACAGGACCGACACGGTGATTGGCTTCGAGCGACCGACGCCGCCTGCGTCTCTCACCCGGCAACGCGACGACCTGGGGAGGGCCGCGTGACCCAGCCAGCCCCTGATCCGGCCCGGATATCAACCTGGGACCGCGCCGCGATCGTCGCCCTGGGTAGCGCCGGGTGCGCGCTGTCATACGACACCCTCCAGCAGATGGCCACGGCGATCCATATCCGAGGTCCACTGACCTTCGTCTTCCCTCTGGTCATCGACGGCTTCATCGCCTACGGAGTACGCGCCCTGCTGGTGCTGCGTACCGCAACGCTCGCTGCCCGCTGCTACGTGTGGCTGCTCTTTGGCACCGCGACCGCCGCCAGCATCTGGGCCAACGCGCTGCACGCCGTCCGCCTCAACCAGCTTCAACCCGAGGGCACCGGTCTTCGGCTCGGCGACGTAACCGTGGGCGTGCTGTCCACACTCGCTCCGCTTGCACTGGCCGGTGCGGTCCACCTGTACATCCTCATCGCCCGCCGCGTCACCGAGACCGAACCGGTCACCGCCGCGGACAGGTGGATTGTCCGGACGGAACACGACACCGGCCATCCTGCGCAGAGTGTGTCCACGCGGGCGGAACTCGGTGGTCGAGATGAAACGACGGACACCGGACGCCGGGCGGTCACGGGCGGTGCGGCCACCGAAAAGCCCACGGACATTGAGTCGTTGACACCTTCGGACGAGACGGTCGGACACACGCGGGACGTGGCAGGTGAAGCGGAGCCGGACCAGCATGACCGAGCCGCTGACCTGGTCGGACAGGATGTAACCAGACCGCGGCCGGTCAGAGCGCGGCACGTGGCGAAGACGTCGGCGAACGTTCCGGACACCGGGGACACCAACTGTCCGGACACCCGGGACCCGAAGAGCACACTGGTGACCGACGAGGACCTGCTTGCCATCGCCCGCCCCGCGGTCGACGCCGCCGGACGTCTCACCCGCCAGGTCGTCGGCAACGCCATTCGCGGTCACAACTTCGGCCTCGGCAATGACCGACTGACCGAACTGATGCGGCTCCTCCGGCACGAAGCCGCGCCCTCGGACAACAACCGGCCCAACTGACCGGCCGCCCCACTCGGCGCCATCCGTGCAGGGACTCTGCCGACCGCGCGCCACACCATTACGCGAACCGGAGACACGTATGCGCACCACCCCGGCCACCAACTCGGAAGCCGATGCATGGATCGCCGTACTCCTCAAGTACGGCCACCTGCACCACGCGCAGCCAGGCCCTGAAGGGGCATGGACCGTGCGGCGCACATCTACAAGCACGCCCCGCACCCTCCACCACCCCGTCCTCGTCCTCGACTACGTCGCCGATGTCCTGTGCGACGTACGCGGCAAGCCCTCCGAGCTGCCCCGATGACCGATACCGATCCGCCCGTCACCCTCATGGATACGGACCAGGACGCCACCCCCTCACGAGGCCGAGCAAGCTGTACCTTTCGAAACTCCTTCGCTGCCACGGGCCGCGAAGGAGTTTCGAAAGGGCATGCCCCCGCCTCAGGGGAGGCGGGGGAGGCCCGGCACCAGGGGGCGCCGGGCTCAGGGGTTGCGACCGAGGGCGGCTCGCGACGAGAGGGAGAAGACGAACGGCCTGCCGCCCTGCGGACGCGCTACCGCCTGCGCCAGAGCGCGCACCGCGACCACGTCCGCAGCGTCCGCCTGAGTGGCGAGGAACTCGAACTCGTCCAAGGCGCAGCTGAATCCGTCGGCCTGAAGACCGCCGGCTTCCTGGTCGATGCTGCGGTCGCGGTTGCCCAAGCTCAGGGCGGTCCGAAGACGTGGCTCATGGACCAGCGCGGCCGAGTCGAGGAACTGATGGCGGCCAGCACCCAACTCGCCCGTGTCGGCAACAACCTCAATCAGATCGCCCGCGTCCTGAACTCCGGTGGGCACGTCGAATACACCGATGACGCAGTGGCTCGCGTTCTGCGCGCCGCTGCTCGCGTCGAAGCCGCGGCCATCGACCTGGCTCGGCGGTAGGCGTGGTCCCGGACGTCTCGACCGGTGGCCGTACGTACGGCCTGCTCGCCTATCTCTACGGTCCCGGACGCCGCGACGAACACATCGACCCACACCTTGTCGCGGCCTGGGTGCCGGAACTCGCTCCCGATCCCGGACGCGACCCGACCGCCACCCTCAAGCAGCTCACCGACCGACTCGACCTGCCTGTCCTCGCTGTCCCGAAGAACCGACGCCCTGCCCGGCACGTGTGGCACTGCCCTGTCCGCACGGCGCCCGGCGACCGACACCTCACTGACGACGAGTGGGCTCAGGTCTCCCGCCGTATCGTCCACGCCACCGGCATCGCCGAATACGGAGACGATCAGGCATGCCGGTGGGTCGCCGTCCGCCACGCAGACGACCACATCCACATCGTGGCCACCCTCAAGCGCGAGGACGGGCGAAGCCCCCGCCGCAACAAGGACGGCATTCGAGCCCAGGCCGAATGCCGCAAGATCGAAAAGGAATGGGGCCTTCAGATCCTCAACGGGGGCGACGGCACCGCCGCACAGCGCCCCACCAGCGCCGAACGCGCCAAGGCCGAACGCACAGGCCGCCCCGAACCGGCCCGCGAAACCCTCCGCGAGCACGTCCGCCAGGCCCTGGCCGGTGCAGCCGATGAGGCCGAGTTCTTCCGCCGCCTCACCGAAGCAGGACTTCGCCTCGACGTCCGCCATGCTCCCTCCGGCGACGCCCTCGGATACAAGGTCGCCCTTCCCGGCGACCGGAATCGCGACGGCCAACCCATCTGGTTCCCAGGCTCCCGGCTTGCCCCGGACCTCTCCCTCCCGCAGATACGGTGCCGCCTGCAGGCGGCACCGGCTGAAGAGCAAGACTCTCCCGCGGTGCGGCTCGTCGATGGCCCGGCCCAGGCCCGCCGCAGCGCCGTTCACATCACCGAGCAGGCGACCACGCACCTATACGGCGAGGACGATACGGTCGGAGCGGCTCAACTCGTCGGTATGGGAGAACTCCTCGATGCCGTCGCCCAGACCGCGCCGACGTCTTCCACTCACAAGGAACTCGCCTCGGCCGCCCGCGCCTTCGAGCGCGCCACTCGCTCTCACATCCGCGCCGAACACGCAGACCACCGAGCCCTGCGCACCGCAGCGCGCGGGATCGTCCGCGCCGGTGGAGCCCTGGGCAAGGGCGAGGACGGCGGCGCCACCGCGATGCTCCTGTCCACGATGGTGCTAGCTGCCATCGCCGCCAGCCGGTGGCATTCCGCTCGTGGTCATGCCCAGCAGGCAGCCGCCGCTCAGCGAGCCGCCGAGCACCTGCGGGTGGCCTACCGCATCGCGGCTACGGACCCTATGACCCTGCTGAATGAGCAAGGGCGCCGACTGCCCGTGCCTAAGCGCCAGCGGTACGACCACACCCTCCAAGCTGCGCTGTCCGAACAGACTTCGCACATCCAGCTTGAAGCGGGATGGGACGCACTCATGGCCACGCTCGCCCAGGCCGAACGAGCCGGATTCGATGCCGAGGCCCTGCTTCAACAATCCATCGAATGGCGAGAGTTGAACACGGCGGACAGCGTCACCGACGTACTCGTCTGGCGTCTGCGTCGTATCGCCAAGCTCCCCGCCGCGCCAACACCGGCCCGCGTGTCGGCACCACACCGAGTCACGCCGGTGTCATCTCCAAGTCACGGTTACTCGAAGGAGGCGTCCCGGCACCGCCTCGGACCACGGCATTGACGGTCGGCAGCGAGGGGTGGACATGCTCGGCCGACTCCTGTTACGGCTGGTCAACAAGAGGACGAGGAGAACGAAGACGATGCTCAGTGAAGACGTCCAGGCACCGAGAAGCCTTTCGCCGGCCGCCGACGAGTCCGAGGACCCCCTGCTCCGGCTGCAACAGGAAACACAGCTCGGTGACGGCGTCGTACGCCTACGTGCAACTACACACCCAGAGGAAATCCACATCACCGGCATCCTCGTGATGTGCGCGAACTGTGGGGCGCGTCGCGACTGGATGGTGATTTGCGACGGCAGCACGATCCGCATCCGCTGCCGGTGCGCCCACGAGTGGGTTGAGCCCGAACTGTCCCGCGCGGACTATGAGTCCATGATCGAAGCAGGAGGTCGCGATCACCCGAGCTTGGAGGCTGCTGCTCATGCCATGGGGTACGACGGCGCTCTCGCCGGCACCTACCTTTCGGCACGTCGTGCAGGCGCTGACGGCGGACACGCATAGCTTCCTGCAGCCAGTCTGGTCGGCTCCCTGCGGGCGGACACGGGATATCCCCGCTGATAGCGGGCGCGCATGCCGACGCTCTGGACGTGCAGATCCGGATCCTGCGTCTGCGGCGCGCTGGACTACGAGCGGTGGCGAAGCGGGGGTCCAGCCCGGAGTAGATGGACCTCTTGCACAAGCTTGCAAGGCTCTCTGACGAGTCGAACCCTGTTGGCCGTGCGAGGGCGGTCACCGCACTATGGTTCGACTCGTTACTCACTTTGCCGACGAGGAGAATGACAGTCGTGGCTGAAGCAAACCAGTGGATTGCGGACGAGTGGCTGGCATATTGCTTGGTGTTCTCCAGCGAACCTGACGCACGGTCTCTTTTGCTGCGGCTGGGGTGCGATTCGGCGAGCGTCAAGCAGGTGGACGACATGGAAGAGTTCGACTCGCTCCTCTACCAAGGCATGGAAGAGCACGACGTGTGGAGCGCTGCCTTCGCCGGGGCCGCAGGCGACTGGGCCTACTGCCTCGTTCCATTAAGCGGCTCACCGTTGCATGACGCGCGACTTCGCCAGGCATCGGCTCAGTCCAGCGTGGTCTGCTACGCGAGCATGGGCGCGTTGTGTGTCTTCGAGTACTGGGAGAACGGGCGGAAGGTGACCGGGGTCGAACTGATGGCTCCCCAGCGTCGGCGGGGCGAGGAACCGGATCGCTTGCTCGCAGCCATGGAGCGCGCTGATTGCTTCGATGCCGAGGTGGCCCAGGACGAGCGAGGCCGCGCGCTCTCCTTCGAGCTCACTGGCGTCGAAATCCCTCAGCCGATGCCGGATGGCGCCCTGTTTTCCGGCCGCATGCCTGCCCTCTACCGTGGGCCGGAAGGACCTTCCCCGTACGAGAGGGTCTGACCACGCAGGCGCGCCGCCACCGAGACAGTGGCGGCGCGACGCAGACGGACTAGTGAACGTATAGCCAGAACTTCTCGTCGTCGAGGACCCGCTGGCCCTGGTAGAAGTTCGACAGAGAACCGCCCACGGACACGTTCTCGGACAACGGGACATGCCCGATCGTGCAGCGCTTGTTGCTCACCGACCCGTAGTAGTACACGACCCATTGGCCGTTCTCTTGCGCGGGCCGGATCTGGGCGCAGTCTTTGCCGGTGAGCCCGAGCTGGCCGCCACTCTGGTTGGTGGCAGCGAAAGCGAATTCGTCGCACGAGTCGGTCGGGACGGGGTCAGGCATGGCCTTCCACGTGCCGTCCTCACAGATCTTCGCGCGGTTCTGGTCCCGGACCGACTGGTCCTTCTCCCGGGTGAGGGGCTGCCCCTTTCCCTGCCAGCCCCACTTGTCGATGAGGTTGTTCATCGACCAACCAACATTTGCGTGACCGGCGTGCGTGATCGCCATGTCCAGCGTGGGGATGTAGTCCGGGAACACGCAGCCCATCCTGGTTCCCGATCCGAAGTCGTTGTCGCATCGGATTTGCTGAGGGAACGCGAACCACGCCGGGTTGATCAGCACGGCGCCGCCCGCGTTGATAGTGATGGTGTTCCTGAAGCCGAACTTCTGCTGGTTGATGCCGGATCCGGCCGCCCAGGTCAGCGTCGTGGCACCATCAAGGACCTTGCCCACGCTGATGGGCTGCGATCCCGTCCATGCGTCGTCGCCACTGGTGCACGCCGAGGAGTCGCAAGTGGTTCGCCAAGCGGCGGTGAGCCCCGTAGCCGATCCGGTCGCGGAGTCCAGGCGCAGAGACACCTCGGAGTGCCACATGGAGTCACTCGTCTGGAGCGTCACATCCTGGATGGCTGTAAAACTAGCGGTACCAGTCACCTTGCCGGTACGAGTGTCAATGACCTCGTACCCGACCTTGGTGTTCACACAGCCGGTGAACCGGTCGTAGAAGTACCGGTTCGGCTGGGTGTCACACACGCCACGCGCGTCTTGGACCTGCGGCGGCGCGGGAGTTGATTTCGCGGTCGCCTCCGGAGCCGGTTTCGCGTCCTTGAGACAAAGGATCTTGTCCTCGCCGGTGCGCGCAACGGAACTGAGCATGCGGGGTGTTACGTCGTCGCAGGTTTGCCCTGCGAGGTCCACGCCTGCACCCTGCGCCAGGCTGGGCGCTTGACCGGCGGCGCTCGGCACGACCTCGCGCACCTCGGCGGCGACCTGTGCGGCACTCGACTCTTGCACGGTGACCGTCAACAGGGACAGTGTCCCCAGCGCGGAGAACGCCATCGCGGCGATACTTCGCCGCGATCCTTTTCGGTTGTTATGTCTCACGAAGCTCGTCTCCCCCTCCGGCCTCGTCGGTATCGAGGCCTGATCTGGGGAGGCAAGTTACGTCCGGAATTTACCGATCCGATTCGAGTTATCGCCTACATGGCCAGAAAGCGCTTGTCGACCACTCGCCCCACAGACGCCGAATCATGCAGTAAAACGCATATGCGCTAGGCCTAATATGTTGGCAAAGTCAATGTCGTGACCGACGCTGCCATGTAGGAACGGTTGACTGAAATCGACGGTCGAGGGTTGAGCGCAACGACGTCAGTTGTGGGCTCCGCTCATGGGGCGAGCCGGTCACGCCACGCTCGCTCAACAGAGGCTCCGGGGGCAGAGCGCGGCCGCGGCCTGGTGCCGCTCGGCTCACGCCTGGGACCAGTCGAGCTGCCCGCGAACTCCCGGGCACAGCACTCCTGCTTGTCCGTCCTCGGCGATATACACGGCGCCCGTTCCGGACGGGTGACGGTCCTCAATGACGTAGCCGGTTCGGTGTGCGTATGGCCAGTCGGGGTTGATGGCGAGGTAGATGGGGAGATCCGGATCCAGGGTGCGCAGCTGGTGCAGCAGTTGTCCGACGGTGAGGGATTTTGGCACGAGGGCCTCCAAGATCGAGTAGTCGTAGGCCAGGGCGATGCCACGGGGTTTCGAAGGCGGGCGGTGCCAAGGGATCGGTCTGCTGGAGAGGGAACGGCGCCCGGAGTGGGACATACGCCGAGCGTGGGACCGCCTCCGGTGGCCGGGCCTGACTGCAGGTGGGTCCCTTCGTTGACCTGCAGGTTGTTCAAGCAGTCGTACGTTGGCATGCCTGAGCAGCGGCTCTCCAGTCCTGAGCGGCGATGTGTGTCTGCCGTGGGTGAACTGGGTGGGGCGGGTCGCTCGCATCACTGCAACAGAGAGTGCCTTGGTTGCCCTGGGAAGCGTGTCCGAGGTGGCCCTCGGAGCGACGGTGGAGAAGGTGCAGTACGAGGAGTAGTCGGCGTGCGGAGCGCCCGTGGGTGACGCCCCACCGATGCGCCGGGGTCAGATGCGGGTAGCAGCGGAGCGCCAGCCGTGTTGGAGGGTGGGCAAGGTGGCGCTGGAGGTCACCGGTTCCACCTGATGCGCGGCGGCCTGGTGAACGCTCAGGGACCGGGCGCGCGCAGCAGCAACACGTCGTACGTCCAAAGGGGTTGGAGTTGGCGGCGGCGTGGGGCGCATGTGGGCGGCGCAGCGGTTTCGGCTGGGCACTTCGCGCTCGTAACGCAGTACAGGGTTCGGGTCCGCAAGACGGGTGGCCGTTGCTGCGATGAGCGCGGTCGGGACGCCGGAGGTGAAGGTGGCGTACCAGCGTTCGAGGTAGCCGTCTTCCCCGCCCCACAGGAGCCACCGCTGCCGTTCACCGCGAAGTTCGTCTTGTCGAGGAAGGAACCTGCCGGAGTGGGTGAGGCCGGCCAGCTCGTCGGGCGCGGTGAAGAACGTGGTCGGGCGTGCACTGCTGTGTCGCCAACCGGCATTCTTCAGGGGGAGCCATGCCTCCTGTGCTGGGCTGCTCGGACCGAATAGGTCGGTGTTCGGGTCGTGTTGGTAGTGCGCGGCGAGTGTAGAGGTGAAGGCGCTGACCAGCTCGGTGGGGGTGGGGGAGTCGAAGGTTGCCATCCACTCCGGCTCGGCGAACGGGGTCCGCTGAGCGGTGATCTTCCAGAGGGGGTCGTCCGGGCCTTCCGGCATGTAGCCGAGCCTGAAGCGTTGGTCCGGAGAGTTGACGTAGACGTTCCCGTACTCGTCGCCGGTGAGGCCGAAACCGCAGTCGAGAAGCGGCTGGAGAGCTGGATCGCCGGTGTGTGTGGAGCCGGCGAGGTAGAGCGGGGAGACGAGGACGTCGCCGTCAGGCGGACGTGAGGGCATGGTGGGCTCCGGATATCAATCAGCGCTGACGGCGAGAACGGCCGCGTTGAGGAGGCGGATCTACGGGGGCTGGTGACGCCGTCGGTGTATGGAGCTGTGACACGTGGGGACTGTGGTCCCAGGCCGCACGGTTGAGGGGAGTGGTTGGTGTCGGTGCTGCGAGGCGTACATGCACGAGGGCGCGGTGGAGCTCGGGGATGTCCCCGACGCGGCGTACAACGGCGTCGCTGCTGGTCATGACGTTTGCGGCGGCGGCCCGCAGGTGCGGGAGCGTCGTTCGGGTGAGGAAGGCCCGCCAATTTGGCGTCAGCCGGGGGTCGAGGCCGGCGGAGAGCCGCCACATGGACTTGGCCGGTGAGAGGAGCTCGTCGTACTCGTGGACCCAGCCGCTACGGGTGCGGACGCCGGCGTATCCGTCCGGGGAGATGTTCCAGTAGGGGCGACTGCCGCGCACGAGCTGCCAGCTGTGGCGGCGGAAGACTTCCTCGTGTCCGGTCCCGGGGTAATGCGGGCCGTCGCTGAAATAGTCGCGGAAATTGCTGGGCAGGCTGTCGACGAGTGTCGAGGTGAAGCAGGCGACGATCTCTTGAGGGGTTTTCCGATCGAATGTGGTGATCCAGTCTGGAACGCCGAGCGGGTCCTCCGCGTACGTGATGGTCCAGCCGCCGAAGTAGCTGTCGGTGGTGTTGGCGATCCGGGCGCGTTGGCAGGGGCTGGTGAAGTACGTATCGGTGGTGTCGAACGGTGTGGTCCTGGTCCAGCCGGGGGCGTTGTTCAGCACGTCGAGGACTGGCGTGCGCGAGCCAGGTCCAGCTAGGTAGACCGGGGAGACGAGGACCTCGGTGTCGGGGGCGAGCGTCTCAAGGTCGAGTGGGGGCATGAGAGGGGCCTCGGGGGTGGGGGTGCTCGGGCGCCCGCGCGGCATCGGGCGGCCTTCGCGCAGGCAGGGAAGTGGAGTGGGGATCTGCGGGTCGGCATGGGGCCACCTTCGTGCGTCGGGTCGGAGTGGGGTGCACAGAGGGAGCCGAGGTTCGGCCATGTGCCGGGAGGTTCAGCGGTTGTGATGTGGGTGTGTGGCGGGGGAGGGCTGCGAGGGAGTGTGTGGTGTGGGGAGAGCTGGCTTTACTGCTGCGTTGTGAGGGGACCGGGATCGGGCTGCTTGCGCCCTGCGAGGGTGTGTGGGGGCGGCTGACCGTTCGTGTGTCAGACGGTGGGCGGCCAGGCGGTAGGCGGTGTGGTCTTGTCGTTCGCCGACCGCCACGAGGTAGATCTCGCGCCGGTGTTGGGAGTCGCTAGGGGCGTCGCGGAACTGGATGACCATCCGCCACCGTGTCTCCGGATCGACGTAGACCTTGTGGCAGCCGACCAGTTCGCGGGTGAGAGGTGCGCCGCGCTCGTTGCCGTGGACCAGGTGCTGTAGTTCCAGCAGTGCCAGATCGCGGATCTGGTCCGGGACGTTGCGCAGATCGGCCAGCGCTTCGGGGTGCGCGGCGAATGCGTACCTGGCCGACTTCATCGTGCCCGTCCACGTGGGCGAGGCGTGGCAGTCGGTAGAGTTCGGGGTGTGGCGTCGGGGGCCGGTGGCACAGCCAGGTGCGCGGTCGCGATGGCATGTGAGTGGGCAGCTTGTGCCCTGGAGCTGCCGTCCGGCGCAGGCGCGAACGGGAGCGCTGAGTCTCGGGCGATGGCCCACTCGTCGGCCGCCTCCGCGGACGGGAAGGCTCCCTCGCGCACCGTGTATTGCTGAAAGTTCTTGTCGGTCTCTTCGAGGAACAACCGGTATGGGGCGGATGTCGAGTCAGGGTGATGGTCGTACGTGAGTGTGCGGACCTCGGTGCCGGAATCGAATGCGCTCGGGTTGTCGGTGAAGTGGTCGAGGACCTCATAGCGGCCGTCCGTATCCGTCCGCAGCCGGGCCTCCAACTGAGAGGTGAGCGCATCGGCCGGCCGGGGGCCGTGGTTGTCCGCAACCAGCGTGGTGTCAGGCGGGCAGCCCTCCTGGACGAGCCAGTTCTGGGCGAGGGGGAGAACAGGGGCGCGCTCGACTGCGAAGTCGAACGTCCGGCTGCCCGTATCCCGCGTGATGTGGAGGGCGACGTACTCGGCCTGCCCGGGAGCGTCGTCCCAGATGGCTGCCCGGTCGAAGAACAGCAGGTAGCTGTCGCGGTCATCGGCGCTGTGGTGAGTGGCCAGAGAGAGGAGCATGTCTTCCGAGAGCGTGCTCCGGAAGAAATCGTCCTCGATCTGCTCGGTGGCGGCCTGGAAGCCGGAGAGTCGGTAGTCGTGTTCCAGGGCCTCGTACAGTTCCTGCACGTCAGGCCACCAGGTCTACGTCGGGTGCGGCCAGCAGCCGATGGTTGGGGCGTGCTGGGCTGGTCGTGCACGCTCCGAACGGTCCATCAGGAGCGCGTAGTTGGAGGAGAGTGGGATCGAGATGGTCGCGGTGCCACATCGACGGGCCCGCGAGTCCGGCTTCGACATCGGTGAGCTGCTGCCACGCCAGCCAGAGGGCGTGCAGGCGGGCGACGGCCTCGGGGTGCTCCTGCCACTTATGGCACCAGGGCCGCGAGCTGGCGACCTCGCGCCCGTAGACCGGAATCAGCAGGTGGTGTACCCAGTTGGATAGGGCGGCTATTTCCTCGTCGTACGCCTGGCCGTCGAGTGCCAAGATGAAGATCGAGGTGGGGCCCTCTTGTGTGGTGCCTGGACCGGTGCGTTCGTCGGGGCTGCGGGCCTCTGCGGCGGTCGCCTCGTCGGCGAGGCGGGACAGCGTCTCGCTCTGCTTGCGGCTCTCGGTGACCAGCCGCGCAACTGTAGACACCAAATCGTTCAGGTCGTGGTCCGGTAGGCGGATGGGCTCGTTCCCCGGGGTGGGCTCAGGCATTTCTATCCCTCGGCAGGATCGGGTGTGAGTGGTGGCCATGGTCCGGAGGGAGCCGGGTTTGGCCTGGCTGAAGGGGTTGGGGTAGAAGCCGGTGCTCATGCGACGCGTCGATGGCGGCAGGCGACGACCGGCGGGTTCAGGAGCCGCAGCGCGTGGGCGGCCTGCTGCGGGACAACTCCGTTGCCAAGAGCGCCGAGTTGGGCAGGACGTCCCAGGCCTCGGGTGGCAGTCACCCAGCCCGGTGAGAGCCCCTGTAGCCACTCCACGAACATCGGGCTGAGGCGACCGGCCGCGTCAGTCGGGAGGGGAGCGGTGCGTGTGGCCCGCTCCCACCGGGTGATGGCCGCCGCGTACGGACCCCAACTCTGGCTTCGTCCGGCTCGAACAGTGCGGGCGTCTGCGCTGGAGACGGCCCGGATCCGTTCCTCGATGTGCGCCGACTCGTACGGGTGGAGGTGGCAGGCGCATCCGTTCGCAGTGATGCTGCGGCCGACGGCAGGGTCAAGTCCCCATTCCCATGACGCTGGTTCGGTGAGCCCTTCGTCCCGTCGGATGCTTTGGGTGTCGGCAGGAGCCACTCCACCTCGTCGGCCAAGTTCGGGCCGTGACCGCCCTGCTTGCGTTTCGTCGGATGCTGACTGGCGCCGATGATCGCCAAATTGCTCGTAGGTGTCTTGAGCAGCGGTGCCTCGTCCGGTGGGCCAGGCGGCGAGGAAGACCCGTTCGCGCCGGTGCGGGGCACCGACGTCGGAGGCGCGAACCACGCACCAGCGAGCATCGAACCCGAGGTCGGCCAAGGAGCCAAGTACGGCTCCGAGTGCGCGCACAGCAGGCTTACCTGAGGTGTCTCCCAGACACCACGGGCAGGGTTCCACGTCGCCAGGGGAACCGGCGGGGGAGGTGAGGAGTCCCCGGACATTTTCGATGACCACCAGACACGGCTTGAGGGCTTCGATGGCGCGGACCACGTGGAGCCACAGGCCGGATCGGGTGCCATCAACCAGTCCGGCGCGACGGCCTGCGACCGAGACATCTTTGACAGGGGAAGCCGGCTGTCAAGACACACACCTCCGGAACGTCCGCCCAGCTCACCGCTTTGATGTCACCGAGGTTCGGAACCAGCGGCCAATGCCGGGACAGGATCCGGGCCGGACCTGGATCGATCTCGGCGTGCCAGGCGACGGAGCCGCCGAGGACGGCCTGGACGCCGAGGTCGAGGCCGCCGTAGCCGGAGCACATGCTGCCGATTGGTGGTGCCGTGTCGAATTCGCAAGTGGTGCCAGGCGGCTCGAAATTCTTGTGTGAGACGCGACCTGTGGTGTCTGTCATGAAGGGACGCTCCGATGTGCCGGCCGAGCCAAGTGTCGTGTGGCGGGCGCAGGAGGTGGCGGGCAGTCGGTGTCCGGGCGGTGGGGGAGGCTGCGAGAGCGCGCGGCCTCGACCTGAGCCGAAGTCGGGGAGGCACGTTGATCCGAGAGAGCGGACCCCGGCTCCGTACCGCGGGCGATACACCAGCGACGCCGTAGGTCATCGAGGGGGCCGAGAGCGTGCAGCGCGTAGCCGATCAGCTGGCCCGGAGCGAGAGCTTCTTGTACGGCGAGCGCCCGCACCTGCTGGGCAGCGCTCGTGGCGGTGCGCGCGAGGGAGGCGGTGACCAACTGCTCCCCGACGTACTCGGCGGCACCCCCGCCGGCCAGGGGATCGCACAAGTGCCGCACTCGTTCGGCGTCGAGCGTGTTGTCGACCAGTGCGCCGCGTCGTTGGGCCTCCCACAGCACGGTCAGCTGGTCGATGGGCTCTCCGCGATGGTGCAGTGCTCCCAGAGCACGATAGATCTGTTGGTGCCCTGGTTCGGCAAAGTCGTCAGGGCGCAACCACCGCACCACGTCCATCAACTGATCCGGACGGGAGGCGAGACAGCCGAGGAGGAACTCCTCGTTGGCCAGGGCCTGGTCCGCAACTGGCTGGGGTGGGACGAACTGTGGGGCGACCGAGTCCGGCGGTGATACCGGACGTGGATCGGTTCCCCAGCGGTGGGCCAGCTCGGCAAGGACGTCGGAGAGTACCTGGGCGTGATGCGCTGTCTCCTCAGCTGTGCCGTTGCGCCGATCGGTGAGTGCGGCCTGATGCAGGCGGTCGGCGTGCAGCGCGACGCTCCGGTGGATGGCGCCCTCCAGCACCATCCGGCCGTACACCGGGGCATTTTCGGGGCGCGGGCAGGCGGACACCAACAGGTGCGGGAAGACGGCGGTGAGCCCGGGGACGTGGTGGGTCGCCTCCTGAACGGTGTCGGTGACCCAGGCCAGAGGCACCGGCCCGTCGCCGGCCGAGTTCGTCGCTGGGTGATCCTGCGACCGGAGCTTGAGCATGGCCGCGTACAGCGCCGCGTGGACCGGGCGCTCGAAGTGCTCCGGGCGCAGCCAATCGGCGAGGCGGCCGAGCTGGCCCGGGTCCAGGAACACCGCACCCAGGACGGCCTGCTCGGCATGGACGAGCGGAGTCACGAGCGCGCCTGGCGCGGGTTCCGCCGCTGAGGGTGGAGAGCGGCGACGGCCCGGTCGGCAGCGGCCAAGTCGACGGCGAACCGGTCGAGTTCGTCGGTGAAGGTCGGATCCGAGGCGCGGAGTGCACCGGAAGGGGCCATCAGCCACCAGCTGGTGCCGTGTCGGACAACGGGGGCGCCGGCGAGGTGATGGGATCGGCGGG
Organism: Streptomyces sp. SDT5-1; assembly: GCF_052245995.1. NCBI lineage: Bacteria > Bacillati > Actinomycetota > Actinomycetes > Kitasatosporales > Streptomycetaceae > Streptomyces > Streptomyces sp. SDT5-1. The sequence goes on from NZ_CM125963.1 coordinate 6,982,060, forward strand.
TGGAAGGCCGGGCGGGGGTGGGATCGGGCATGGTGGTACCTCAAGAGGGGGCGGGGCCGGATGAGTTGCAGGTGGGCACGTCTGGTCTCGTCCGTGTCGGGCGAGCCGGCAGCGTGGTCATGCGGCCGGGCCGAAGTCGTCGCGGTGCAGTGTCTTGGCGAGCGCGCGGTTGGTGATGGCTGCGGTTTCCTTGGCGGAGGCGGAGCCGAGGGCATCGGCGTTCGGTTCCCGGTACCAGGGCTTGAGGTCGAGCAGGGCGGGGCGGATTCCGGTGGCGAGCAGGAGTGCGGAGCCCTTGGGCAGGGCGCGTATCGCGTCGGCGGGCAGTACGCGCTCCTGGCGGGTGGACACGGATGTCGACTTGCCGGATTCGCTGGTGGACACCGAGACGGTGCGTACCTCGTGGTCGCCGACGAGCCGGGAGAGCTTGTCGGCGAAGTCGGCGTCGTCGATGCCGGATCCGACGAGTTTGATGGTCGCGGCGGACCAGAGGGCGTCCATGCCAGCCTCGCCCCACACTCGTACGCCCTGGCGGTAGGACTGCAGGATCGTGACGGGGATGACACCTCGGCTGCCGAGGTGTGAGTAGAGGTCTGGGAGGTCGGCGATTTTGCAGACGTTGGCTGCCTCGTCGAGGATCGCGAGCATCGGGGCGTCGAGACGTCCGCCGTCGCGCTCGGCCTGGAGGACGGCCTCGCGCATCACCGCGTCGGCGGCGGCCGCGATGATCGCCGAGGCCGACCCGCCACCGTCCTTGGACAGCAGGAACAAGGTGTCCGTGCTGATGGCGAATGCCTCGGGCGTGAACTCCCGGACCTTCTGCGTCCCGCTCGGCGGGGTGACCCACGCCGCGATGTCCGGGTTGAGGAGGCAACTCGCGTACTGGCGGGCCGTTTCGAAGATTCCGTCACGCGTCTCGACGGCACCGGCGACGGTGCCGTGGAGCTGAGCGGCTACCGCGTCGAGCCCGGCGTCCTGGAGCAGGTCGATCGGGGTGCGGTCGGCGGGCGAGGCGAGCCAGGCCAAGGCATCAGTGATGGGCCGATGGCCGCGGGCGGCCGCGAGGAAGAGTGCGGTGAGGGTGTTCGCGGCGGCGGTGGACCAGAAGTCGCCCGCACTCGACTCGTTCACGGACGCGGTGACGAAGTGACCTGCCAGACGCCGGGCCCCAGTGAGATCGCGGGCGTCGGCGAGGATGTCCCACCACACCTCCTGCGGTGCGTGCGCGATCTGCTGCGGGTCGAACGTCCACACCGTTCCGACTTCGGCACGGGCGGCGGCCGTTGCGGTGAATGCGTCCCTGGCTGCCTTGTTGGAGGTCAGCAGGACCGGGCCCGGCGCGCGCAGGATCGCGGGTATGGCCAGCCCTGAGGTCTTCCCGGAGCGTGGCGCCATGATGGCGACGATCACGTCTTCCCAGGAGGAACGCACCTCTTGGCGTCCAGGGGAGAGGGAGCCGAGCAGGACCCCGCGGTCGTCGGGCGCGACGCCCTTGGCCTTCGTGCTCTTCAGGCTCGGCCGGAGCTCGACCGCCTTCGCCGCAATCTTCTTCGGAAGCAGATCGGCAAGGTCCCGATGGGAGGCCAGGCCCGTCGGATTGCCGCGATGCCGCAGCCACACCTTCACGCCGAGCAGCGCGGCGGCCAGGAGGACGAGCGTGGGAAGGACGTAGCAGCCGGCGATCACGGCTGGGCGGGCGAGGTGCGGCCAGACCTGGTCGGGGTGCAGCACGGACTCTGTGGGGCGGTAATCGACCCATGGGCCGCTGCCGAAGGTGTCGTTGAGGAGATTGCCGAAGAGCCAGGCCAGGCTTCCACCGGTGATGCCGAGCGCGGCGACGGCGATCAACAGGTACAGCAGGACGTCGGTGCCGGTGGTGGTCGAGGGTGTGCGGCTGGTGTGTGAACGTGGCAAGGCGCGGACCCATGAGGCGGTGTGGGGCAGGGGACGTGGTGGTGCCGGCGGCCTCTTCTGCTGATCACGAGTGGTGCCTCCTTGTGGCTGTGGGAGGGCGCTGTGCCCGAGTGACCCATCAGCGGCACCGGCCTGGCGTGGGAGCGGGCAGTGGCACGGCCGATGGTGTGTCGAGCGGCGCGGTGGCGGCATCGGGGCGCCGGGTGGTGGCTGGGGCGTAGTGGTTCGCGGCCTGGGCCTGCCAGCTCGGCCGTGGTGGCCGGTCGAGTGCCCGGAGCCGGTCAGTTGCGACGTGCAGATCCTCGCCGAGCGATACCAGCGTGGCGGCGGCATCGGTGAAGTCGTCTGCGAGGTCCCAACCGGCATCGGTGCCGGTCTCCTTCGCCTTTTCGGCGGCGGCTTCGAAGAACTCGCTGAGCCGGACCAGGACACCGTCGTCGGCATCGAGAACATGCTCGGTGAGACCAGCCGCAGCTTCAGCCGTTTCGGTGCCGTTGAGCTGGTCGGTCAGGTTGAGGATCTGGTGGCCGTACAGGAGCCGCCCCTGAGGGTCGGACGGTGTCCTCGTGACGCCGACGATCAGTTCGGGGCTGACGTCGACGCGGTAGCCGACTTCGGTGAGCATGCGAGCGGCGTGACTGGCCCTCTGGTTCTCGCGGGACTCACCGATGTCCCAGGGCAGTCGGTACCAGAAGGAGCGGATGGATTGTTCGTACTGGAATCCGGCGCGCTGCAGGAGGACGCGGGCGAGTCCGTCGCCGCCCTCGGCGATCACGTTGCCGTCGTCCTCGCGGGTGATGGTGACATCGGTGGCGGGCATGGTGTGCAACTCCGGCGTGGGGGCTCAGAAGTAGGGGTTCTCTGTCGGCCGCTCGCTCGTGGCAGCGGCCTCCAGTAGTTCGGGCAGGTCGGCGGGGTCGGCGCCGCGTTGGTCGATCCACCACCCGGCCCGGACCACTGGCTGTACGAGGTCCTCGATCGCTTCCCACTCGGCCGTGCTGGTCGTGCCCTCAATGACGAGCGCGGTGTAGGCGGCGGAGACGAGCTGATGGCGGCACCGGGCAGCCCAGGAGACGGCCTTCTCGCTGCCCTCCAACGGCGGCATGCGGTACTGCTCGGACCATGCCTGGGCCGCGCTCTGCTCAATAACCCGCTGATTGGCGAGCCACTCGGCCTTCGTGTCCGCGTCCTCGTCACGGGTGGCACGCCAGCAGTCGGTGCAGTCGCGCCCGGCGAGCCAGCGGGCGTACGCCGCCCGCCGGTCAGCGGGACGGCCGGAGAGATCGGCCTCGGAGGTGTGACCGCAGGCATGGTCGATGGTCCACAGTGTCTTGATGGCCATGGGTGGGACTCCTTAGAGAGAGGCTTCAGCGGCTGCGCTTGGGCGTGGGAGGGGTGTTGGGGGCAGGCGCTGCTGACGGCATCTGGCTTCGCACCGTGCTTGCAGGGAGGTGCGGCGAGGAGAGGCCTGCTGCCCGGGGGCGGTCGGCCGGCCAGGTCTCCGGGTGGGTCTCGGATGCCTCCGGGAGCCGCTCGCGAGCGGATGCGCCCGGTGTGGGTGGCAGGACTGCTTTGGGGTTGACGGCGACCGAGAGCCCGGCGTTCTGGAACTCGTGTGTGGCAGCGGCTACCGCGCGCACTGCCGTGTCGTGCGGGGTGCCCTCAGGGAGCAGATAGACATCGAGGGACTCGGAGTACTCGAAGTCGTGCTTGCGTAGAACTTCGTGGAGGAACGGGCGGTCGTCCGCGACGGCGGCGGCTACTCCGTGGGCCGATGTTATGCCGAAGGCGACATCGGGATCGAGCTGCAGATGCACTGGGGGCGACCTTCCGTGCGGGCGCTGTGTCAGCGGGTGTGAGTGGGCGGGGCAGCTGGTACGGAAGGCCGATGTGCCGCAGCGGAGGTCGGCGGGCAGGACATCGCGATTCCGTTGCGGGCGGGGGACGAGGCAGTTGCGGTCCTGGCCCGTGCAGAGACGCCGCGGGTGGGGGAGCCGAATGTCGCGTCGAAGGAGACGCTGTGGTGCGCTACTCGAAGAGACTGAACTGCTTGCGCGGCAAAGCGCTTTGGGGAACGGGCCGGGTCCGGCAGCGCGTAGAGGTGGCTTTGTGGAGACCACTCGAAGCCGATCCGTCGCAGGACGTGGTCAGTGACTGGGTGATCGTGTGACGTGAAGGCCACGACGCCATGGTGGGCATGGTGGGTGACGGCGATGTGCGGCAATGGGATCGTCACGAGAAACGCACCTTGCGGAGGGCCGGAATGTGGAACGACCCTGAGGGTGCGATTCACTTGGGGGTTTGGCGTTGCCGGAGATCTGCGCTAGTTCGGGCCAGCGGGTCAGCGCTACGACCCTTGGGGCGCTCCCATGACGGAGTAGCAGGCGGCCTTCTTACGCGCCGCGAACCCGCAGGGCGCGCGCTTCAGTGCCTGCCCGGGCCGCCAGGAGCCGACCGTTCGGCCCCGCGGGCAGGAGGAAGCGGCCCCCTCGGCCGTGGCTGTGAGTTCCTCGGCCCCAGGGCCAGTTCCTGCGCGAGAAGAGGTCGCCCCGTGCGGTCGAGGCGAGCGTCATGGCGTAGCTGTCCAGAGGTGTCCACGAGCGGAGCGGGAGGTGACTCCTGCCTCCTCTCGAAGCTCGCGCCGGGCGCACGCGGCCGCATCCTCGCCGGCCTCGCGTCGGCCGCCGGGCAGGAACAAGGAACCGGCCGCCATGCCGAGGGAGTACGAACTCGAGATCGTGACCTGCTGCTCATCGTCGATCGCGGCGACCACGGAGGCGTCACGGCTGGGGGCTTCGTTCATGGAGTTCGATCACTGTGGCGTGCCACCTGCTCAGCGCCCACGATGCTGGGGGTTGGCGGTGCCACTTGGCCGTCCGGGGACGTTGATGTCATCGGCTGATGTCACTCGGCAGAACGCTGGCGCGTTGCCAGTCGCCGCAGCCTACGGTGGCGCTGTCCCGCTGCGCGTTGCTGTTCCCAGAGTCTCCGTGCAGCTCCCGCAGATGGATGCACCACATGCAGTCGTCGCCGTCATGGGCGATCCGAGCCAGTAGACACCGGTCAGCTCGGTCATGACGTCCTGTGCCTCGATCTCGTTCACAGCCATGGTTGGCCCAATGACGTGTGCTCGTGTGGTGGCACTCGACTGGGCCAACCTTCACACCATCGGGAATTCGCTGCGCCGCTTTTGGCCGGGGCCCCAGGGGGGGGCGGCGAGGGAAACGATGTGGTCGCCCGTCGACTCTCGCAGTCGAGGATTTCTCTCCCCGCTTGGAAGTCACCTGCGGTGTACGGAGCCGTCGCGATTTCTTCCGGCGTAGGTTCAGCTGCCGTCGGGCTCTGCGTCCTCGGACTGGATCTGTGCTCTCATGCCCTGGAAGCTGGCGATGCGCTCGTTGGACTCGATCCTGAGGCGCTCCGTCTCAGCGTCCAGGGTGTTCTTCTGGCGCTGAGTGGTCGCCTCCAGCTTCGCTTTGGCGATGCCAGCGGCGGCGGTGAACGAGGCCGCCACAGCACCACCTGCCAGGATCTCATTGAGTAGCTCGGGTACAGCCTGGCGTTGGAGCGCCTCACCGGCATGCTCGACATGATGCTTGCGTGGCTTGGGATCACCCGGAAGCCTCACCATGCCAAGGAGGTTGCCGCCATCGCTTCCGGACCACAGCCATGGGTCGGCATCCTCTGGCCCTGCCGGGGAATCGCTCTCCCTCTTGCCTGCTTCCCGGGCGCGTGCCTCGTCGAGAACGCGCTTCAAGGTGGCATTGAATTCGACTAGGAGCTTTGCGTCTGGTCCGGCTTCCTTGAGCACTTGCATCGCGGGCGAGCCCGCCTCACGCCACTCGCGTCGAGCCGTATCGCTCAGTGCCGCCTTCAGCGTGGAGGGCTGGGGCAACGCGTCAGCCCGAATCAACGCTACTTCCAGTAGCGCTTCGACGATGAGTTGTTCCGCTGGCGTGCGAGGAAGATGTGTGTCAGCCACAAGCGTAGTCTGCCCCAAGTCCCCTTGCGGGGAAGCCCAGTTGTGAACCTTTGGGCTCGCGAGCCGCTTCATACCCCGATGCTTTCGGTGCCTGCCGGGTCGATGTCAGGCGTCGGGCTCGGCGTCCGCGGACTGAGCCTGAGGCCTCATGGCCCGGAGGTCCTCGATGCGCTCGTTCGACTCGATCCTGAGGCGTTCCGTCTCGGTGTCCTGATCGTTCTTCCGGCGCTGGGTGGTTGCCTCCATCTTCGCCTTGGCGATGCCTGTAAGAGCGGTAAAGGAGGCGGCCACCGCTCCGCCCGCCAGGACTTCGTTGACGATCTCAGGCTCGGCGCCGCGCTTGAGTGCCTCATCGGCGCTCTCAATGATGGACGCGCCATCGCTGTAGGTGACGTTCATTGAGCTGTCGGTCACATGGAAGATCACGCCATCGTCGTTGATGCCGTTGGCGTTGCCGACGACGAACGTGCCCGTCACGTCTCCCGTTCGGGTGCGAGGGCCCTCGTCGTCATCCTCCGAGTTGAGGGGTTGGTTCTCTTCAGCCACAAGAACAGTTTGCCTCAAACTCCCGTCGCACTGGAGCCGTTGGCGGCGTTCACTTGCGCCGCCCAGGTCGATGGTCCGGAAGGCCTGGGTGTCGCTCGGGCTGTAGTCCCTGAAGAGGCGGCTCTGCCCGAGCTGTCCGTACGACATCGCGTCGAGGGTGGATTTGGGCTTCGCCCGAAGACTGCCCCGCTGGCGTCCCTGATGCCGTAACGACCGCTACCTCAAGTCCTGCTCTGAACCCCCCAGTTCGCTGCATGCCCCAGCCACCTGGAGGAGATCATGTCCGGCATGAGCGGCGACAAGACGAAGAAGCGGCCCTGGTGGCACTGGACCCTCGCGGGCGCGGGCGCGGGCGCCTTCATCGTGCTCCTCGTTTGGGGCCCCTGGTGGATCGAAGGGCACCACCTCCGCGACGACAAGGGTGACCTGTACTCCAGCGCCGGGATCATTGTCACCGGCTTCCGCACCACCCTCGTCGCTATCGCTGCTGGTGGCTTCACCGCAGCCGGCCTCTGGTACACGCACAAAAAGCACGAACTTGAAGCCGACAGCCAAGTCACTGAACGCTACGTCGAAGCCGTCAAACTCCTTGGCTCCGACAACCTTCACGAACGCCTCGGCGGCATCTACAGCCTCGAACGCATCATGAAGGACAGCTATAGGGATCACCCAACCATCGTCGACGTTCTCTCGGCATTCATACGCACCAAGCTGCCGGAGGACCTGATTAAGGGGGTGGCCCCGGTGGTGCGTGGGTTCCCGCGGGAAGGCATGGTGATACATGGGGTCAAGCTGTTGCCCTCCGAGGAGGGAGAGCCGAAACGGCTCTGGCGGTTCTCCGAGGACGTAAAGGCCGCGTTAGACGTGCTGAATCGCCGGAGATTGGAGGATCGGAAAAAGTACAAGACTGATCTTGCTGGGGTGCAGCTTCAGGACTACGACTTGACCGGGGTGGATCTGCGGTACGCACACCTTGAGGGGTGCGGGCTCCCCGGCCATCTGACGGACACAGGTCTGTGTGGGGCGGCACTAAGGAAAGCGGACCTCCGGGGCGTGAGTCTGAGACTTGGGGATCTCACCGAAGTGGACCTGCGCGAGGCAAACATGGAGGGGGCGGACCTGAGTGGCGCAAGACTTGTCGGGGCGGACTTGCATATGGCTAACTTGTTCGGTGTGAAACTTTGCAAGGCGTTGTTGGTTGACGCAAATCTGGAAGGGACCTGTTTCAGGAAGGCGGACCTGAGCGGGGCAGATCTACAGAATGCAGACTTGCACGTGGCGGACCTGCGTGGGGCAAACCTTGAGGGTTCTCTCATGGCTGGGACGGACCTGACGATTGTTGCGGGGATGGAGCTGGAGCAGATCCTTCTCGCGTGCATCTATGAGTCAACTAAGTTGCCTGGCGAGGCGATCCGCGCCGATAGGCGCATTAGGGCTCGTATCGCACAATGTGAAATGAGGAGACGTGACGGCCTTGCGCCTCCACAATGGACGCCTGCAGAAGTCTGATGAGTCGGGCAACGCCTCGCTGCCCCACAAACGCAAAAATGCGGCCCCTCCGCCGAAACAGAGAGAGCCACTTGAGTTGTCGGGCGCGACCCGATACGAGATTGGATCTCCCGCAGGGTCAGGCCTTGTTGGGCACGACGTACGTGAACACCGAGGGCGCCCAGCACGGAGAGGATGACGGTGACAGGCCGGGCTGGGTGAGGCCATGCGGAGCCTGCGCACTCTGTTTTCTCAACTCTCCTGTGCTGCATGCCGGCTGTCAGTGTGAGGTGCAACAATCGGCACGTATTACAGGCACGAGACCCTTGACAGCTCATTGGCCCCTTCGGGGTGCGGCAAGAAGGAAAGTCCAGTTCACACACGTCTGGCTAGGGTGTGGGGCATGTCGTCGACGCCGAACCCCACGCACCCGCCGGTGCCTTTGGATGTTGCTGAGCGGACGTGGCGGCTCGTGGTCGACGAGGCCCACCATGTGCGGGCGAGTCCGGAGGAGGTTCGGCTGGCGGCGGTGGTGACGTTGGCGCGGGCCTCCGGTGGGCGAGCGCGGGTGGGGGAGTTGTACGCGCTCACGGTCGAAGACCTCGACGTTGTGGCCGGCCGGATCAGCGTGGTGCATCGGCGTCCGGGGCCGGCGGCCGGCCGCACCTACCGGCAGACGTACGCGCTCGACAAGGACGCGCTCACCGTCCTGAACCGGTGGTTGGCCGTGCGGGAGCGGGTGCAGTACGGGCCGATCGAGGGTGACCGGGTCCGGGCGCTGTTCGTGACGGTGCGGGCCGCGCATCGCCACGGGGTGCTGTACCACGCGGGGTTGCCGATCCATCCGCGCGGCATGCAGCAGTCGTGGGACCGGCTCATCGGGCGCCTGAACGCCCGGCACGCCGGGGAGGACGGCTTCCCGCTCCCGCGCCGGTTCGAACAGCTACGCCGTGCCTGGCGGTAGGCAGCCGCCTGCTGGGCGGGTTCGAACGTCCACGCAGGGTGCGGCGACGCGGCCGGGACAGGGGGAGTGGGTCAGGCTGCCATCCGGAAGTCGGTGTCGAAGAGTTCACGCTCGCGGGGATGCAGCAGGTGCTGGGTGATGAAGGAGCGGCCCGCGACCTTCCACAGCCCGCGTCCCTTGGTGAGTGCGGAGATGGCTTGCGTCTCGACACCTGTCAGCCCCAATAGGGCCGATGAGGCGGCGAGTTGGTCGGCCTCCTGGCGGTAGATGATGCGGGTGGAGCAGTCGGTGAGCAGGCCCTCGGCGAGGGCGCGTCCGCGTGATCCGGCGTCGCCTGCGGTGAGAAGGTCGGAGAGGCGGTGGATGATCATCATGTTGGCGATGCCGAGGCCGCGGGAGAGTTTCCACTGGCTCTGCATGCGTTCGAGCAGGGCGACGTGTCGCATGACGCGCCAGGCCTCGTCGTAGATGACCCAGCGGCGTCCGCCGGTGGGGTCGGCGAGGGCGGATTCCATCCAGGCCGAGGCGCAGGTCATGGCGAGGACGAGGGCGGTGTCGTCGCCGGCGCCGCCGAGGCGGGACAGGTCGATGGAGAGCATCGGGGCGTTCGGGTCGAACTGCACGGTGGAAGGGGCGTCGAACATTCCGGCCAGGTCGCCGTGGACGAGGCGGCGCAGGGCGTGGGCGAGGTCCTCGGCGGCGTGTCCGAGGCGGCTGGGTGTTTCGTCGAGCGCGGCGTCGAGGAGTTCAGGGGAGCCGAGAAGGTGTGCCACGTCGCCGAGGAGTGGTGTGGTGCCGGTGGTTTCGGCGTGTGCGACGACTTGGTCGAGTGCCACGTCGAGGGCGGTGTGTTCCATGGGGTGCAGTTCGCGGCGCAGAACGGTCTTGGCGAGTGAGCCGAGCAGGAGCAGGCGACGCTTGCGGACTTCGGCGTGCCAGTCCTCCTTGCTCACTCCGGCCGGACGTGCGGGCGCGTCCAGTGGGTTGAGGCGGCCGGGCAGGCCGGGGCCGAGAGTAATGCTCTGTCCGCCCAACTCCCGTGCCACATCGGTCCATTCGCCCTTGGGGTCGCAAGGTACGTAGATGCGGTAGCCGAAGGCGACGGCGCGTACCGCGAGGGACTTGGCGAGTGCGGACTTGCCCATGCCGATGACGCCGGCGAGCAGGATGTTGGGGTTGGTGAATCCGTCGAGGCGTCCGTAAAGGGCGAACGGGTCGTAGGTGAAGGCGGCTTCGGCGTGGACGTCGCTGCCGACGTAGATACCCTGGGCGCCGAGGCCGCCTTCGGCGAGGAAGGGGTAGGCGCCGGCGGCGACCGCGGTGGTCATCCGGTGGGCGGGGAGCTTGAGTGTTCCGCCGCGGGCAGAGGACGGGCCGGGGCGGCCGGTGGGTGGGTAGGTGGCGCGCAGGTCGGGGGCGAGTCCGGGTGCGGTCTGGCGGGGTTCGGGCCTGGCTGCCCTGCGGGCCTGGTCGCGGGCGCTCGCGAACTTCGTGCGGGCGGTGCGGGCGGTACGCCGGTCGGACTTGCGGGGGACGAAGAGCGGGCTGGCGCTGGCGCGGGTGGTGCGAGAGGGCATGGCGGTGGTGCTCCGGTGGTCAGTGGCGGGTCAGGCCGGTGAAGGGGTCGCGTAGATCGGTTGGGGTGTGATCACGGCGAACGCGGGCTGAGGTATTCAAGTGGCGCTTGCAGACGGTCAGCTCGGGGGCACCTTCGGGCAGCCGGGCCCGGCAGACCTCGCGGGTGGGGAGACTGCCGGTCTTCGGGTGCGGCGCGGCATGAAAGGCGGTGTGGAGGTGGTCGGCTGCCTGCCACAGCCGGATTCGGCATGCCCTGAGGTGATCGCCCTCTGCTGCGGCGACGGGGGTGGTGCGTTGGGCGTGGGCGTCGAGCAGGTCGTACAGGGCGATCACGTGGGCGTGCAGGGCATCCAGTTCGGCGCGTCCGGCGGCGATCGGGGCGACGGGCATATTGATGGCCCGGTGGAAGTCGAGCGCGGCGGTGGCGAACGGGACGAAGTCGGGAGCCAGGTCGGGCAGGGGCTCGGTCGGCATGAGGGGGCCCTTCGATTGAGCGCGGAGAAGGTGGTGCGCGGTGCGCTACGAGCGGGCGAGCGGCAGAGCGGCGTGAGTGAAGGCTTCGGCCTGTTGCCAGGTGAGCGGGCGCAGGTCGACGAGCGCGGCGACGGCTGCGGTCTCGATGGCGGCGCAGGCGGCGTTGAGCTGTTCGTCGCTGTCCGCGCTGACGGTGAGCAGACCGGTCAGGGCGATGTCGGCGTGCCCGGCGATGAGCTGGCGTTCGCGTTGCTTGATGTCGGCGTACTCGACCGAGTCCTCCTCGGAGTCGACCTGTCCCTTGCGGGCGCGTTCGGCCGCATCGGCGATGACGGTCGCCTTCTTGCGCTGCACGTCCTTGAGTGCGGCATCCAGGCTCTCGGGGCCGTAAGTGAGGGAGAGGCTGCGGCGGACCCCGGTGGTGAACAGGATCTGGTGCAGAAAGCCGGAACTGGTCTCGATGCGCGGCCAGTTCTCGATCCAGAACGTGGCGTGGTGGGCGGAGTCGGTCTGGATGCGATCCGGCTTCTCGACCAGGACCACGGGCCCGGCGGCGGCCGGGTCGGCCTGTGGACGGCCGGAGGAGGACCAGCGGTCCAGGGCGGCCGAGGACTGGGGGTCGTACGCGGTGCGGATCACGGCGGCGATCTCTGTAGCGGGCAGCCAACCGGACGGCATGAGGCCGCTGTTGCGGGCCGACTGGTCGAAGGTGACGGTGAGCTGGGACAGGACGGCGAAGGCGCCGGTCAGTCCGCCACCGGCCTGGTTGATCAGCCGTCGGGCCGCCTTGAGGTCGAGGGCGAGCGCGACGTACGCCTCGTGCGGAGCTGCGGCCGGGCCCGCGGCGGCCAGCAGGTCGGAGTAGATCGGCCCGGCCAGCGGGGTCTCGGCGTCGCCGTGCTCGTTCCAGTACCGGTTGAGGGCGTCGCCGGAGTCGGGGACGGTGCGCTCCAGGACCTGGACGCGGGCGATGTGCCCGGTGCGGGCGAGTGCGGCCAGGGTGCGGCCCCAGCCCGAGACGTTGCCGGACTGGCTGGTGGGGTCGAGGAGAGCGAAGGCTCGCGAGGAGACCTTGACTACGGCGGTGAGGGTGCCCTGGTGCGGATCGTGGATCGCGCCCAAGTATCCGCCTGGGGCGGTGACCACCCGCAACGAGGCGGCCGTACCCGGCAGATGCAGGAGTCCTTCGCGCTGGGGCCGGGTCGAGGGCCGAGAAAGCCAGAGGAGCTGGCCACGGAAGCGGCGCAGCGTGTAACGCATCGCGATCGGTGCCCAGTCGGCGAGTGCCCGGCCTCGATGGCGGATGAAGACGCCGGCCAGCACGAGCGCCCACAGCGGGGTGAGCGTCAGAGCCCCGGTCACGCCGGAGTAAAGCAGCACCGCAAGCAGGAGCAGCCCGGTGGCCGCGACCACGATCAGTTGCGCTGCGGAGAGGCGGAGCAGCACGCCTCGCCGGGAGCGGTGCGGGAACTTCACGGTATGGGGGCTGTCGGGATGGGGAGCGTCAGAGCGCATGGTGAAGCCGTCCTTGGAGGGCGAACAGAAGCGGACGAAGGAGAGAGGGGGCGAATGGGGCGGCCGGACCCAGGCGGGCGTCGGCCGCCCCGTCAGCGCCGGGCTAGGAGCCCGATCCGTTCGGCGGCGAGGGGTAGTTCCACTGCCGCGGCGTGGCATCGCCTTGTGGAGGTGGCCCGCTGCTGCGGTGCGGCGCCGGCGGATCCACGTGCGTGATCTGCGGTGGCGCGACGGACGCACCCGGCGGAGTGGGCGCGGATTCGGAAGCCTCCGCGCCCGGGCGGCGGATCAGCGGCTGACCGCGGTCACCGGTGGTGGCAGGCCGCCGGATGAGCGCCCGGCCCTTGTCACCGGAGGCGTTGGGGTCTTCGCCGAAGCGGAAGTGGGTCTGCTTCGGCGCATCGTCACCCGCGTCACCGGCCGGATTGATGCCTGAGCTCCCCCCGCCCGAGCCCTGGCCCGGCACGGTGGCCGGCCCCTGCGGAGCCCTCCCACCGGTGCCCGCCTGCATGGCGAGCTGCCCGGCGGTCTTCGCCGCCCCGGCCGCCACGGCCATGCCCGCGACACCGGTGCGGTGCAGATCGTCGTGGCCGCCACCGTCGGCCGCCCAGTGCACGAACTTGTACGTGGCGTACGGACACAGCAGCACCAGCACGAGAACGACCATCCCCGCCAGCGCATCCGACAGCGCGCCGAGCCCGTCGCTGGCCTGCGACTTGCCCATCGCGGAGACACCAATGAGGAACACGATCGTCATCAACAGCTTGGAGACGATCAGAGTGCTGGTGGCCTCGATCCAGCCGCGCCGCCACCGGCGCGCTACCTCCCAGCCACCACCCGCCCCGGCGAACACGGCGAGGGTGACCAGGACGAGGATGCCGACCTTGCGGGCGACCATCACCGCCCAGTACAGGAACGCGCCGACGGTGCAGCCGAGCGCGACGAAGGCCGGCGTGCCCCAGCCGAGCCCGTACATCGCCCCCAGCTCGTTCACCCGAACCACGCGGCGCATGGCCTCCTCGATGGAGGTGCCGGCCGCCTCGAACAGCCCGGTGCTCAGGGCATCGACGACGGTGAGCGCGATGGTGCTGCAGGCGATCGCGGCGAACGCGAACAGCACGCCGATGACCGTGCCGGATACCGCCTGAGCCAGGGCCCGCTCGTCGCGGCGCCAGGCGGCCCGGGTGAGCTGCATGCAGAACGTGCCGACGGTCAGGATCAAACCGATGGGCAGGATCAGCTCGTAGTTGTGCCGGAACCAGGCGGCGTTCAGGTCGATGGCGGTGGTCTGGTCGACGGCCTTGGTCGCCAGATTCGCAGCGGCCTGGGCCATCTCGCCCATCGACTTCGCGATCCAGGCACCGATCCCGTCGGTGACGGCCTCGCCGGTCGCGCCGGCCACACCGCCCACCGCGTCGCACACCGTGTTCATCAGGGGAAGGTCGCAGGCCGCCATCAGGGCACCTCCTTACGGGAGTTGAGGGCGCTCACGGCGCGACGTTCGGCAGGACAGCGGCCAGGGCGCAGTCCTGGTGCGGACGGCACTGAACGGCGAGGGTGGTGGAGCGGGACTCGACACCGCCACCGGAGCCCTTCCAGGTCAAGGTCTGCTTGCCGGTGACCGTGACGGCGTAGACGTACGCCTCGGTGATCGCGCCGGGATCCTGGTCGAGTGCGGTCTTGAAGGACTGCGGGAAGTGGCCTTCGTCGATGGTGGCACTGGCACGCTGCCGGTTGTCGTGCAGCCGCGACCACAACACCGCGCTGGGCACCTGGTCCTTCACCGAGGACCAGTCGGCGTACTTCTTGTCGTCCGTCATCCGGCGCTGGAGTGCGGCCAGGTGTTCAGCTCGGGAGAAGGAGCGGGTGTCGTACGTCCACAGGGACTTGGCGGCGGCCTTGGCGTAGGCCACCGGATCGCTGGTCTTGGGAGGCACGACCACCGCCGCAGTGGCGTGCGATTCGGTGGCCGGGGAAGTGGGCGTGGCAGAGGGCGACGCATGCGGGGAGGCCTTCGTGACGGCGGGCCCGTCGGGGCTCGTGAGATACGCGAACAGCCCTGCAACCGCCAGCAGAACGACCAGAACACCCGCACCGATCGCCGACCGTCGAACCACGGAGGACGGGCCCCGATACAGCCGTTCCTCGCCTGAGGCGAGACGCTTCTTCGACATCAGTGGACCTGCGTTCCCATCGCCGAGAAGAACGCCACGATGCCGTTGGCGGCGCCGAGCAGCAGCGCACACCCGGCCGCTACCACTGTGCCCTTCTTGCCGTTGGCCTCGGCCTGATGACCGCCGCTGTGGTGGCCCCAGGCCCAGACGATCGCGGAGATCGCGAGCGCGCCGACCACGGCTATGATCCCGAACAGATTGATACTGCCCACGACCTGCTTGAGGACGTTGAGCCCGGGAAGACCGCCCTCGCGCGGCGTTACGCCAGGGTCGTAGGCCAGGATCTGGGCGTGCTGGATGAGCTTCACTGGAACTCCAGGTCGGATTGTGGGCGTACGAGGCCCCGGAACGTGGGTGGAGCGGAGAGGTGCGGGGGAGGGAGGAGCCGGTCAGACGACCCGGCGGGCGGCGAGGACATCCGGTCGCCAGTCGGCCAGGGGCGAGATCTTTACGACGTCCCCGGTGTGCGGCGCCTGCAGGATGAGGCCGTGACCGACGAACATCCCAACGTGCTCAGGGACTTCGGCCGTGCCATGGGTGAACAGCAGATCGCCGGGCTTCAGCGCGTCGACGGTGACCTCCTTGCCCTCCTTGACCTGCGTGTACGTGGTCCGGGAGAGCGACACACCACCGGCCTTGTACGACGCTTGCATCAAGGACGAGCAATCACAGCGCCCCATCGGGTCACGTCCATGCGCATTACTGCACTCGCCACCCCACTGGTACGGCGTGCCGAGCTGGCCCAGACCCCAACGGATCGCTGTGCGCACCGACTTGGGCGCATTGGCAGGGACCTTGTAGCCCTTCGGTACGGAGCCGGTCGGGATCGCGCCGAACTGCCCCCCGTCCGCGCCGATTCCACACGCGTCGGCGTCCGAGTCGACTGACTGATCCTCGGGGCCCGTTCCGGCATGTGTGCCGGAGCCTGCTGTGGCGGACTGGGGCGCTGCGAGAGCCTTCTGTAGCGCCGTCGCCAGCGGTTCCCACTTCGCATACGCGCCGGGGAAGCCGCTCTGCTGGACCGCCTGTGCGGCCTGGGCGATGGTCATTGACTGCCACCCGGGAACCTTGAGCAGCGACTCGTAGAACTTCGTCGCAGCGTGCGCCGGATCCCGGACCTGCTCGGCGGACCCCCAGCCCTTGCTGGGCCGCTGCTGGAACAGACCGAGCGAATCGCGGTCCCCGTACGCGAGATTGCGAAGCCCCGACTCCTGCAAGGCGGTTGCCAGGGCGACGGCCTGGCCGCGAGAGGGAACCTTGAGCGCGACGCCGGCGCCCAAGATCGCTTTCGCGTTCGGTATCTGCTCGGCCGGATCCTCGAGACCGGGGACGAGGGCCGAGTGTTTCCCTCCGCGCGCGAGAGCCGATTTCACCTGCTTGCTGATCGCTGTGGCATCCACATCTCGCGCCCCATTGGAGGAACAGGCGGTGGATTCGGAGGCATGGGAACCGGCCATGGCGATGGCCGCAGGACCGATAAGGAGGAGCGGACCGAGAGCCACGGCCCCGATGATTACCGGGGTGGCCTTCACGTCCTGCCCCCGGATATCGAGTGCTTGAGCACGAGAGGCACCGCGGAAGACGGGCTCACCCGGGCGTGCTGCATCAGCAGCTCCTTACTCATAGACGGCGTGACACAGGCGTTCTCGTCGATAAGGCCACCCGTGCCGAGCCGATCAAAACTGTGTTGCTCCGGAAGCCAGGGCGAGGCTGATCAGGAGCGGGGAGTGAATAGATCCCCGCTCCTGAACGCCCTTCAATGAGGAGCGGCAGCCAGCCGCCCTCCTAATCTCACAAGCCACATAGAAGGCAACTCCCGCCGGGATGTCGGATCGATCGTCGAGTTCCGAAGATGTGAGCCCCTGGACGAATCGTCAGGCAACCGCACAGTTCAACTGGCCCGGAGCAGCGTCCCGTCCGCCCGATGAACATGGCGAGACTGTAGAGACGAAGGGCGGTCGCGCCAAACGCCCCCTTGAAAAGGGGGAAACGCTGGTTCGGGAGCGGCGAGAACGGCATTAGGTACGGCCGTGAACCCCAACTAATCTTCCGCTCACTGTGCAGCTGGCGTGCCCCCTACCTGCTGGAACCCGCCGCATCAGCGCACGCAATCCGATTTGCGTGCCCGCCGCTTCCGCGAAATGAGAGAAACACGCAATGTCTTACAACCTGCATCGAGGCGACGCACTGACCGCACTGGCCGGCATCCCCGACAACAGCGTCGACGCAGTCATCACCGACCCGCCCTACAACAGCGGCGGACGCACCAGCGGTGAACGCACCGGCCGCAGCGCCCGCGCCAAGTACACCTCCGGGGACGCCGAACACGACCTCGCCAATTTCCCCGGCGAGAACCGAGACCAGCGCTCCTACGGCTACTGGCTCACCCTCCTGCTCACCGAGTCATACCGGGCAACCATCGAGTCCGGCAGCGCGCTCGTCTTCACCGACTGGCGACAACTGCCCACCACCACAGACGCCTTGCAGGCCGCGGGCTGGACGTGGCGCGGCATCGCCAGCTGGCACAAGCCCGTCGCCCGCCCACAGAAGGGGCGACTCAAGCAGTCCTGCGAGTACATCGTCTGGGGCACCAAGGGCCCGGTCGACGCGCACCGCAACCCGGTGTACCTGCCCGGCCTGTACACCGCGAGCCAGCCCCGCAAGGAGCGCGTTCACATCACCCAGAAGCCCGTCGAGGTCATGCAGGAACTCGTGAAGATCTGCCCGCCCGGCGGCACGGTCCTCGACCCGTTTACCGGATCGGGCACGACCGGTGTTGCTGCCTTGCTCGAGGGCCGGAAGTTCGTCGGAGTGGAACTGTCCGACCACTACGCGGCCATTGCGGAACAGCGCCTTCGAGGCGTACCCACGCAGGATGACTTTGAGCTTGCCGGGCCTGAGAAATGACACCAAGAACAGGGACGCGTGCACGGTACGAGACAGGGCAGTTACTCCGTTCAGTCAATGGAGTAACTACACTGTCGTGTTGGAGAGTTACTCGCCCTCGATGCTGCGCCGGGTCATCCGTGCGGCACGGTCGAGGTCGGCGCGGGCGGCGATACGTACATCGACGGCGTCACCTTGCAGCCCAAGGTTGCCGAGTCCGCGAAGATCCCGGGTGAAGCCCTCACGCAATTCCACAACATCCGGGTTGAGACGCAGATTCACCACGAGCACCTTGTTACGCGGCTGAATGCGCACGGTGGCGACGTTCTTGATGCGCCGGTAGGAGAAATAGTGGAGCTGGGCCTCGCGTACCACGCCGCGGTGTGAGAGCAGCAACGCGTCGAGATCTGCGTACAGCTCGCGCAACTCTGATGGCGACGTGGCGAGGTAATGTTGGACCGACTTGGCAGTTGACGATCCTGTGCGCGTTGGCGTCGACATCTTGCCCCGAGCAATGGTCCGACTGCCGCCGGCCGCTGTGGCGAGCTGCAGAGCCACCGAGTCGCCGAAAACCCGGTACATACAAGGTCAATCCGGTGCGAGATCACCGCCACCGCCACCGTCTCGTGGTACGTGAACGCGCCGGCGATGCACACGACCCGTGGGGCGCTCCAGTCGATGCCTTGGGCGACTCCTTCGCCGAGCTTGTCCCTGACCAAGGTCTCGAACTCGTGGTGATGGTCCCGGAGCCAGCACAAGTACGAGAGCCCCTGAACGACGACGGCCTCGTCACGAGTTCGTTTGTACTCCACTTTACCGAGCACAGAAACTTGTGCACCGGCTCTGAACTGCGACGATTCATAGACTAGATGTCCGTGATGGCTAGTTGGGGCCGTTGCTGTAGCTCTTCCGTGCGGCCTCATAGGGCGGCTCGTCCACCAGGACGATGGACGAGTCCTGGGGCGGTCAACGGGACAGGATCAAGTTGCTGATCCCGAGAGCGGTCGCGGGCTTCGAAGCCAGTGACGCGCGGGGCTGGGGGCCGGCCTGAGTGCATTGCTTTCGTTGGCTGAGGTCATTGTCAGTGCCTGCCCTTAGCCTCCAGAGGCCAAGTCCCAGACATAGTGGGGGCGTTCACAGGCCCTGGGGAGGGTTCGTGCGTGCGTGCGAGGGCTGCGGTGAGCCATTGCCAGCGGGGAAACGGGCGGACGCTCGGTTCTGCGCCAGTGCGTGCTACTGGAAGAAACAGCGGGATGATCGAGCGGCGCAACGCCAACCGATTACGTGCCAGGCGCAGGGGTGCAACGAGGTTTTCACCCCAAGCCGGTCAGACCGGATCTATTGCTCCCGGGCGTGCAAGGTCCGGGTCAGCAGTCTCAGGGCCCGACCGAAGGTGTTAGCGAGGCTGAAGCACGAACGTCAGCAGCGGCGCCGCGGGCGGAGATGCGAGCGGTGCGACGGCCCGATCCCGGAGACGCGGCAGAACGGGGCAAGGTTCTGCGGTTCTGACTGCGCCGTCGGGTATCACCCGGTGCTGAAGCGGAAGCAGGTGATCGTTCCCCTGGAAGATTGCGTGTGGTGCGGCGGGGCGATCACGGACGACAAGCCCATCAACGCGATCTTCTGCTCGGACGTGTGTCGGGACGAGGTCCGCAGTGCTTCGCGGTATCGATTGTCGCGTGCCGACTATCACGAGTTGATCAAGAATCGCCGTTGCATGGAGTGCGACACCCGGATCCCTGAGTCCTCATCCATCCGGGCCCGATTCTGCCCGGGGCGGACCTGCTTCCAGCGCTTCAACATCCGGCGTTGGACCAAAGCCAACCGCGACCGTGTGAACGAACATGGACGCAATAGCTCCCAACGCCGTCGCGCCCGCTTGTTGCAAGTCGTAGTCGAGAGTTTCTCTCATCAATCGATCTTCGAGCGCGACGGGTGGGTTTGCCAGCTGTGCGGTGAGACCGTCTCTCCGGGGGCGAAGTGGCCCGACCCCAAGAGTGCCAGCCTCGATCATGTCATCCCTCTGGCCCGGCAGGGGGATCACACTCGAGCCAACGTGCAGCTTGCGCATCTCGTGTGCAACTTACGAAAGGCGGACAAGTTACTTGACGACTCTGCGTGATAAGCGAGATCGCGGCAAGGCCCGAAGATCACACTCCGTCGGCATTCTCGAGAATCTTTCCCTTGTGTTCCTGACCCCGTCCGGACAGGATTCCGATATCGCCATGACTTCCCGCCGTATCAGACGGTCTATCACTACTGGCGGCAGTGGCGGATCGAGGGCCGCTGGGAAGAGATCCTTACCGTGTTGCGGGCTCGGGAGCGTACTGGTCAAGGGCGTGAAGCAACTCCGAGCGCCGGGGTGATGGACAGCCAGAGCGTCAAAGCCACCGAGCGGGGTGGCTGGCATGGATACGACGGCGGCAAGAAGGTCCTGGGGATCAAGCGCCACCTCCTGGTCGACACCCTCGGCCTGGTCCTGGCGGTCTGCGTCAGCCCGGCGAACGTCAGTGATCGGGACGGCGCTTCGGTGCTGCTCGCCCGGTGTGCCGGGAAGTTCCCGCGGCTGCGGCACATCTGGGCAGATCAGGGTTACCGCGGCCGGGACTTCCTAGCCTGGGTCCAGGACGAAACCGGGATCACCATCGAGATCGTGCAGCGCAAGGACGGCGGCTTCCGCAGCCCCTGGGCCAAGGCCGATGCTCCACCGCTCGCGGTGCCAATGATTGCCGTGGTTCCTCGCCGCTGAGTAGCCGAGCGGGGTTTCGCCTGGCTGGGCCGATACCGGAGACTCTCCAAGGACTACGAGTACCTGGCAACCAGCCAGGAGAACGCGATCTACCTGGCCACGATCATGCTCCTACTCCACCGCGCCTGAGGAACCCTGCCCTGAGCGGGGTTTTTCAGACACCCACTTACTGAGTGTTTGGCACTGTTTCACAGCGATACATCGCGATTTGGTGGTCCCCGTCGATTGAGGCTGGAGGGGCTAGCGGGTAGACGGTTTGCGATGTGGCAGCAGAGGCATGTTTCGTTCCAGCACCTCCTGTCTCCTCCCAACTCGGCCCGGATCCTCGGCCTTTACCCCCTGGCCGGTCCGCTCGTCGCGCGGTACATCGGAAACATGGCTCCGCGCGACGGCTATCCCAGCGATCTGTCCGAGGAACGCTGGGAGTTGATCGCACCCGTCCTCTCCGCATGGCGGGCCCGGCGTCGTCGTGACGCTCTGGACATCGGCCGACCGCCCGAGCACGACCTGCGGCAGGTCATGAACGCGATCCTGTACGTGGACCGCACCGGCGTCCCCTGGTGTTACCTGCCCCACGACTTCGCCCCGTGGCCCACGGTGTACGGCTACTTCGCCAAATGGCAGCAGGACGGCGTCTTCGAGCAGCTCACCGGGCTGCTGCGGCGCCTGGTCCGCGAGGCGGAAGGACGCGACGGCGAACCGTCCGCCTGCGTGCTGGACTCCCAGACCGTCAAGACCTCCGCCAACGTGCACCTGGCCGACCAGGGCACCGACGCCGGGAAACGGATCATCGGCCGCAAACGCCACCTGGGCTGCGACACGATCGGCCTGCTGCTGACCGTGCTGGTCACCGCCGCGAGCGTCTCCGATACAGCGGCAGGTGTGACCCTCCTGTCCCGGATCGCCGCCGCCCACCCCAGCGTCAGAAAGGCCTGGGTGGACGCCGGCTACCGCACCACAGCCATCAACCACGGCGCCCGCCTCGGCATCGACGTCCACCCCGTCCAACGCGACCCCGGCACCAAAGGGTTCAAGGTCATTCCGAGACGGTGGACCATCGAACGGAGCATCGGCTGGCTCATGCACCACCGCCGTCTCGCCCGTGACTACGAGCGGCACCCGCACCGCTCCGAAGCCATGATCCACCTCGCGATGATCGACCTCATGGCCCGCAGACTCACCAACGAAGCCACGATGAACTGGCGCGGAACCTGACCAGGGATCAAACACCAATCAGCGAACCAAACACTCAGTTAGATGACACTCCTGCCCTGATTCTTCACCGGGCCGGTGTGCCGCAGAGATCAGTGACCGTGCAACGAGCCCTCTGTCGGTGACAGTTCGTACAGCTGTCTTGCGACAGAGAGCTGTAGATGAGGGGGTTCAGTGTCAACGATGGGAAGCGCCAACGGTCGTGGAGAGGCTGATTTCAGTGCTAGGACCCGACGTCTGCTCGCCCAGCGTGCTGCGTTCCGCTGCTCGAACCCCAGGTGCGGGGCGCTCACCATCGGCCCGGGGGCCACGGCAGAAGATGTCACCGACACGGGCACAGCTGCTCACATCTTTGCTGCTGCGGAACGCGGGCCCCGAGGGGTTGGCGGCCTGTCGGACGCAGAGCGATCCGACATCTCAAATGGAATTTGGCTGTGTGCGGCCTGCGGTCGTTTGGTGGATTCGAATGCAGGTAACGGATTCTCCGGATCGCTGCTCCGGAGCTGGAAGGACCTTCATGAACATCGCATTCGTATGGAGCAAGGCGGGCAATCTCAACCGTTCGGATGGGTTCAAACTTTAGAGGTCTTAAGTCACTACATCTTGATGCCCGGTGTAGTGAGGTTCTCGAAGTTGAACCTCCTATTCGGGATGAATAATTCGGGTAAATCGAAGCTGCTGCATATTCTTCGAGCGCTGAGCTATCCGCATTTGCTGATGGACAACCCTGCGAATCTTTCATGTGTCATCACTTGGTTCGATCCAGAGCTCCGGAAGGCGCTGGTTGAAGTCCGGGGCAGGTGGCTGGAATATCGGGTCGATGATCGTCGGGTGGCGCTGCCCCCTCGGCCTTATCGAGTACTTTCGTTGGGGCCGGAGGCCTATAATGGGCGATTTTTCAGGTGGAAGGCCTCCTCGGTTTCTGGGATTGCTGAATTCCTCGGAGTTGATCTTTGGGTAGCGCGAACCGTAATTTCAAATATGCCCAGTATGCTCCCAGGTGTGATAGATTGCGTCGCCTTTTGTGGGGATGATGTGAGGGTGTCCTATAGGGCAGACGCATTCGATCAGGAGAAAATAGGGAGCGTTGCAGTCTGGTTCTATGCCCTGGCTGTCTTCGCGGAGCTCCAAGCCCGAGTGGAGCCAACTATCCTTGTGCTGGATGAACCATTCGTTACCCTGCACTATGCAGCGCAACGGCACGTGCTGGATCTATTCGAGTCTGCGACGTGGACTTTCCAAGTGATCATGGCCGAGCACAGCTTGGTGGCCTACGAGCGTCGGCGTCATGGCTGGAGCACTACGGTGCTGGTGCCTGAAGGGGAGAGTCGGTCCCGCATCTCGCAGAAAAATGAGGACATCGAGCGCATCGGAGACGGGTGAGTGGCCGTGGCTAAACGTCGCTAGGGCGGGCCTTCTGCGGGGTGCCCAGGGCTCCAGGCGGACAGCTCTGCTGCTCGCAGAAAGCTAGTAGTGACGGGCGTCAGTCGAATTCAGTTCTCTGCTGGCGTGCCACGCGCGCTGGACGCCATCGAATCGGCTGACGGGGTTGCGTCCAGTGATCGCGACGTCTTTTCAATGCATATTCACGCCAGCACAAGCTGGGAAGGGTTGTGCGTCACACGGAAACTGTTCGTCGCCTGGCGCGAGTAAGGGCCACATAGAGCATGCGGTGATCCTCGTCCGTGGGAGTAAGTCCTCGAGCGAGTGATTGGATATCAGAATCCTCGAGTCGGACGCCAACGTGTTCCCATTCGCGCCCCTTGGCCTGGTGGCACGTGAGTCCGAGAATGTGCCTCACCGGATTCTGTAGGCGGGTTCGCAGGCTGTCGAGTCGCTCAAAGTGTACGCGATGCCTGCGAGGCATGCGTATATCCGACTCCGCGGCAATCGCAGAGTGGAGTTCAGTTAGGGCAAATTCGAGAGAATCGTCGCTCGTAAGTATCTGCAGGACTGTCTGAAGCCGTGGCTGCAGACGAGCGACGGATTCACGGCTCGCGATGCCTAATGTCGTGTATGCGTCACCGAGGTAGACGGTGTTCAAGCCGAACGTCTGGTTCGTCATCTCGTTGAGGAGCAGTGTCGCGGCAGCTTCTGGCGGTCTGCCAGTTGCTGACCTGAAGGCGAGCGGGAGCACGTGTGTGGAGGCCGCCCAGAGGGACCGCCACTCCCGGGCGAGGACCACATGTACGTTGTTCAGTTCTCCCGTTGGGATCAACACGCCTTTACCCGCCCTGAGTTCGGTGCTGAGGGACTTCTGCTCGGGGGAGGCCCAGCGGAATGAATGATGGAGGTAGCGCTGCTCAAAGCCTTCGGCTGCTAGGAAGCTTGGTACTGCGTCCGGCCTTGCGCCACGGAATCCATACAGGGCCTGCCAAGGGTCGCCGACCAGCGTGACATCCAGGCCGGCCTCGATCGCGAGTTTGACCACGCTCAAGTCGAGCAGGTTGGCGTCAAAGACTTCGTCCACGATCAGCGCGCGCGTGGTTGCGGCCAGGTGGCGGACCAGGGCACTTCGAACCATTTCGTCTGCCATTCCGGTTTCCAGTACCGTGCGGACGTCGTCATGAGTGCACTCGCCCGCCTCGACGGCTGCCGTGAAAGCGGCTGGGTCGACGGCATGTTCGCGCGGCGCGGCACGGACCGTTGTCGCACGCACCTCGTTGCCGTGCATTTGGATTATCGGTTGGCGGCGAGAGTCGCTGTGGGGAAGCCGCGCGCGCCATGAGTCGTGGACGAGCAGGTTGTGGTGCCCACCTGGCCAATGAACGATCTGTTCGTGCAGAAGGTGGGTAAGGAGGTCGCACATGATGGTGTCCAGCGTGACGATCCGGTGAGGCCAATGAAGGGCTGAATCGCCCCATCGGGTAAGGACACGGCTCCGCAGTTCAGCCGTGGCTGACCTTGTGAAGCTGACGGCGACGACTGCACGTGGGCCAGCGACCGGTTCGAAACGCTGAATTCCATACCGATGCGCCGAGACGGTGGTCTTTCCTGAACCGGGGGCTGCCTCGATGTACAGGCAGTTGGAAGTGGCGCCGATGGCAATGAGCTGCTCGGTCGTCAGGCTGCCCGTGCCGGGCTCAGGAGATGCCATGGTGTAGGGACCGTTCGTCTGGTGGGCTAGTACGGAAGGTCACTGTGGGCACGGTCAGGGGAGACGGAGTTTGACCGCCGGGCTGTAGAGAGGTCGTTCCATAGCTGATCTGCCAACGTGCGTCCCATCTCTGGATCGTTGAACTCCGCCGGTTCCGGCATGTTCGAGGGCTCAACGAGATCGGGTCCCCAGTCCGGCCAGAGATCTTCGGGCTCGAATGTGATAGACGTCAAGGAGAACGGGTCGTCAGCCTCGTCTTCGGGGTACCAGTCGGGTGGTTCCGGGACGGCCTGAGCCTCTGGGTACAGGAAAGCGAACAAGTCCTGCAGGTGAGGAGGTACGACGATGGGTTTGCCCATGTCGTTGGCCTCCATCAAGATGCCGGCGAGGGCGAGTGCGAACTCACCCTTCTTCTTGGCGGCCGGTCCGGCCGGGGTAGGCCAGCCGCCCGTTCCCACCCGTCGGCTCATGAACGCCTGGTAGATGCTTTCCTTGGTGATGATGTCGAGGCCGACGTGGATCTCATCGAGAGCCTGGGCGAGCAGGCCCTCGTTGCCCTCGGTGATGGAGGGCTCGAGCGTGGGATGGCTGATGAACGCGTCGACCACCGACGGATCGTGATCCGTCAGCCACTTAGGTCTCTCAGGTAGGCCGTCCAGAGGTTTGTCGCTGTCTCGAAGTATGGCCAACTTGGTGCACAACTCCTGGCCGCGTGTTGCGAGTAGGCGCACGGTCCAGGAACCGACCTTGGTGCCGACAGGCACGATGCTCAACGCTTCGATGAAGGACTGCCGGAGGGTATCCCGACCGGCCCACGCACGTCCGAACTCTCGGAGGATTGCTGCTTCGGTTACCCCTTCGACGAGCACCAGGCGTTCGGCGAACAGTGCGGCGGACCGGTTCGTATCCAGATGGAGCCGGGCCATGCGCAGAGTGCGCGCACGATCAGGCATTGGGATATGGGCGATGGTGCGGCACACCCTGCCTTCAGGAGCCTGGCGCACCACAACCAGCTGCTCCGGGTCGCATGAGGTGATGACGTCAGGTGCGTGGCTGGAAAGGATGACCTGCAGCTCTGGACGTTCCTTGACGGTTCGCCGTAGATAGCGCGTGAGCGCGTGCTGAAGCTGCGGGTGAAGATGGGCTTCGGGCTCTTCGATCACGACCGTGGCGTGGAACGGTGTACTGGGGAAGAAGGAGTCGTCGTTCGACTCGGCCTCGGCGCCGGCTTGCAGGAGGCGATCGCGGGCATGCTGAGCCGCTTCCTCGTCCGACTCAGCGTCCTCGGCCTCCGCGTCAGGCTCGGCAACGACTGGAATACGGGACGAATCTGGGATGGCAGCCAAGGTCACCGCGATGTGAAGCAGATTGACGTACCCGAGGCCAGACACCTCCAGAGGGCGCGCAGTCGAACGCCCTTCCATGACCGCGAGCATCAACTCAAGTACGCGAGCGAGGTACGCATCATCTATCACCTGGCCACGGACGTACGGGAACTGAGGGTTCACACCAGCCGACAATTCTGCGAGATGCCCGCGGATGCGCTGTTCGACGGCCTCGATGACGCTGTCCTTGGCCAGCGCTTCCAGAAGGTGGGAGGCGCGCACGCGCAGGGGCACGAGACTGCGGCTCCCATTAGACCGCTGTTGTTGGGCACGGAGTAGTTCGATCAGGATGCGGACCTCGCGGCGGGCGAGTTCGTCCAAGGGATGTCGTGCAGCCGGCAGGTAGATGAGCTTGAACGGCTCCAGGTCGTCAGCTGAACCTCCGAAGGCCTCCACCTTCGGTTTGATTACTCCCATTCGCCGCTTCAGCGACACGCTCCACTGCTTCGATACCGTGTCGGGCTGCGCGTGGCGCTGATAGGGATGCAGTAGCCCCAGAGCGCTCTCGTCCTCTCCGGGCGGGCTCATTGAGTATGCGATGTCGATCGAAGGCGAGACGTCGTCAGGCCCGAGCGCAGATGAGGCATGCCGTGGCAGAAACGGGAAACGACTGGGGTGCGCCAGGTATAGCGCGTCGGTGAGAGTGGTCTTACCTGCGCCGTTGGCGCCGATCAACACGCTGAAGCGGCCCGGTAGGTCGCATGCTAACTGGCCCTCAGCACTCGCTCGTAGACCGCTGACCGATACACGACTCAGGTACACCACGACTCCCTAGAAGCTTAAATGTTCGATAGAACATCATTGCTCACCTTTCGGACCTAGGGGAGGCCTACTCAGAGATCGAGGCGGTACGAGGATTCGATCGCCATCGCAGCAGGGTCAGGCCTGGTTCGTGCGGCTGGAGTCATGATTCGACCAAGGGTCGATGGTGCGGCTGGCTGATGCAATGGCGGGCGCCGTCGAGGTGAAGTCCGTGACTGGCCGTCGGTTTCTCCAGCGCCGCACCTTGCAAGGGGTCCATACGCTGCTGACCTCATGCGGCTTTCCTGCGCGCCCCGGCGAGAGGGGCTGTCGGGCGCGACGATCGGCGGCTTCTGGGCGTCACGGCGCTCCGTCTCTGGGTGAGGCATGTGAGGCGATAGATGTGGCTGAGTGGCAGCTCGATGCCGTGTTGAAGGCTAGGTGACTACCCGTCAGGCAAGTCAGCAATTGGTCAGCGTCGGTGCGACCAGAGTCGGCGACACCTTGCTACACGTGCACATTGCTCCCCCGTGCCTGTGCCCATCGTGACCTGTGTCTTTGCAGGTCAGGTGAGTACTCGTAGACTGGCCGTGCGCACGTATAGGAGAACCAGTCGTACCACTCGACGGCATTGCCGACGGAGGCGGCGAGGAGCTGTCTGACGGGGTGGGCGGGTGGCGCCGCGGTCTTGATCGTGTCTGTCATGATCCTGACGCTAACCACGGAAAGTGCCTGTTCACGAGTGGTTTGACGGAGTCGACACATTGATGTCACCCGGACCGCACCGCCGCGGTCGGAGAGCCGGGCGGGCCGCAGATCGATGGCGGCCCGCTCCCAGTGGTGGCACTGAGTGCCGCCATCGGGGTGCCAGTTCTCGTTCGTGCAGTCGGGGGCGCGCTCACTGCTGAGGTGCTTGAGGGGCCTGCATTTCTGCTCGGCCGCTGGAGGCGTGCGGAGGGGATTCAATGGCAGGGGGCTGGATTAGCGGCACTGGGTGTGCATACTGTGAGGCACTGAGTGCCAGGTCCGACATTGCACTCCGGCCGAGGGGCACGATCTGCTCCGGGCGGCGGTGCATGGGCCGTTCCGGTGTGTCGGTGGGCGCTTGGCCTCGATGGCGGCGGGCGCGCGATCCTTCCATGTACAAGTTCAGGCGCTCGTCCATGCGTATTTCCAGTCGAGTTGGAGGCAGGCCAATGACGGCAAGAACGGTGAACGGAGCGCCCTTGTGATCGTCGGAGTCCTCAAGGAGGCGCGGGCGGGTGAGAGCCGGGTCGCGGCCACGCCCGCCACGGTCGAGCAGATCCGCAAGCTGGGGTACGAGGTCGTCGTCGACGCGGGCGCGGGCCTTGCGTCGAGCTTCGCCGACAGTGCGTACGAGGCTGCGGGCGCGAGCATCGGCGACGCGGTCGGGGCGGATGTGGTGCTCGGAGTGAACGCGCCGAGCACTGCTCAGTTGGACGGGGTGCGTGCGGAGGCGACGGTGATCGCGCTGTTCTCGCCGGCCTTCGACGCGGAGATGGTCGAAGAGCTGGGGCGGCGACCGTTCACGGCGTTGTCGATGGACGCGGTGCCGCGGATCAGCCGGGCGCAGTCGATGGACGTGCTGTCGTCGATGGCGAACATCGCCGGATATCGGGCGGTGGTGGAGGCGGCGCACGAGTTCGGGCGGTTCTTCACCGGGCAGGTGACCGCGGCGGGCAAGGTGCCGCCGGCGAAGGTCCTGGTCGCGGGTGCGGGTGTGGCCGGCCTCGCGGCGATCGGCGCGGCGGGTTCGCTCGGCGCGATCGTCCGGGCCACCGACCCGCGTCCCGAAGTGGCCGAACAAGTAAGCTCGTTGGGCGGTGAGTACCTGTCGATCGCGTCGCGGGAGGCCGAGGTCTCGGCGACCGGTTACGCGAAGGAGATGGGCGACGACTACAAGGCGCGCGAGGTCGAGCTGTACGCCGCGCAGTGCCGCGAGGTCGACATCGTCATCACCACCGCGCTGATCCCCGGTCGTCCCGCGCCGAAGTTGATCACTGCCGAGATGGTGGCGGAGATGCGGCCGGGGTCGGTGATCGTCGACATGGCGGCAGCCAACGGTGGCAACGTCGAGGGCACCGTGAAGGGCGAGAAGGTCGTCACGGAGAACAGTGTGACGATCATCGGCTACACCGACCTGGCGGGCCGACTGCCCGCGCAGGCCTCGCAGTTGTACGGCACCAACCTTGTCAACCTGCTCAAGCTGATGACCCCGCAACAGGACGCGCAGCTGGTCCTCGACTGGGACGACCCGGTCCAGCGCTCCATCACCGTCGTACGCGAGGGCGAGTTGGCGTGGCCGGCTCCGCCGGTGCAGGTCTCGGCGGCCCCGGCTCCCGCGGCCTCGGCGCAGCCCGCCCAGGAGAAGCAGCCGGAACAGGCGCCCATGACGGCGAGGCAGCGGTTCGGCGGGGTTGCCGTCGGGGCCCTCGCGTTGTTCCTCGCGGCCGCGTTCGCGCCGCCTGCGCTGCTGCCGCACGTCACCGTCTTCGTCCTCGCGATCGTGATCGGTTACTACGTGATCGGCCATGTCCACCACGCGCTGCACACGCCGCTGATGTCGGTGACGAACGCCATCTCCGGAATCATCGTGGTCGGCGCGATGCTGCAGATCGGGCATACGAGCAGCACCGCCGTCATGGCGCTGTCGTTCGTCGCGATCCTTCTGGCCACCATCAATGTCGTCGGCGGCTTCGCGGTGACGCGTCGCATGCTGGCCATGTTCAGCAGGAGTTGAGATGACTGCGACCATTGCCGCACAGGCGGCCTACCTCGTCGCCGCACTGCTGTTCATCCTGGCGCTCGCGGGCCTTTCGAAGCATGAGTCGGCGCGCCTCGGCAATGCGTTCGGCATGCTGGGCATGGGGGTCGCGCTGGTCGCGACGCTCGTGCTCGCGACGGCCGGCGACCTCAGCGCCGCAGGCATCGGCCTCCTCGCCGTCGCGATGCTGATCGGCGCCGCGATCGGCCTGCAGCGGGCGCGCCAGGTCGAGATGACCGGGATGCCCGAACTCATCGCGCTGCTGCACTCGTTCGTCGGTCTCGCCGCGGTCCTCGTCGGCTGGAACGGATTCCTGGGCGTCGAGAACCACCCGGGCGGCGCCGAGGCCGCCTCCCTGGACGCGCTCGGCACGCTCGGCATCCACCACGCCGAGGTGTTCATCGGGGTGTTCATCGGCGCGGTGACGTTCACCGGCTCGATCGTGGCCAATCTGAAGCTCGCCGCGAAGATCGACGCGAAGCCGTTGATGCTGCCCGGCAAGAACGTCCTCAATGTCGGCGCGCTCGTGCTGTTCGCCGCGCTGACGGTGTGGTTCACGATCGCGCCCGCCCTGTGGCTGCTGATCGCGGTCACCGTGGTGGCGCTGGCGCTCGGCTGGCATCTGGTGGCATCGATCGGCGGCGGTGACATGCCGGTCGTGGTGTCGATGCTCAACAGCTATTCGGGGTGGGCCGCGGCGGCCTCCGGTTTCCTCCTGGAGAACGACCTGCTGATCGTGACCGGTGCGCTGGTCGGTTCGTCGGGTGCGTACCTCTCGTACATCATGTGCAAGGCCATGAACCGGTCGTTCCTGTCCGTGATCGCGGGTGGATTCGGCATCGAGGCCCCGTCGGGCTCGGACGTGGACTACGGCGAGCACACGGAGATCACCTCCGCCGGTGTCGCCGAACTCCTCGAGTCGGCGAGGTCGGTGATCATCACGCCCGGGTACGGCATGGCCGTGGCGCAGGCGCAGTTCCCGGTCGCCGAGCTGACGTCGAAGCTGCGGGCGAAGGGCGTGGACGTGCGGTTCGGTATCCACCCGGTCGCGGGGCGGCTCCCGGGGCACATGAACGTGCTGCTGGCCGAGGTGAAGGTGCCGTACGACATCGTCCTGGAGATGGACGAGATCAACGACGACTTCGCCGAGACGGACGTCGTCCTCGTGATCGGTGCCAACGACACGGTGAATCCGGCCGCGGCCGAGGACCCGGGCAGCCCCATCGCCGGCATGCCCGTGCTCAATGTGTGGAACGCGAACAAGGTCGTCGTGTTCAAGCGGTCGATGGCCTCCGGATACGCGGGAGTTCAGAACCCGCTGTTCTTCCGGGAGAACACCTCGATGCTGTTCGGTGACGCGAAGGACCGTGTCGAGGACATCCTGGGCGCGTTGGGTTCGCAGAGCCGACACGCGGGCGCCGGCGCTTCGGCGAAGGCGGCTGTGTGACCAGGCGGCGGTTCGCAAGGGCACAGCCGAGTCCTTGAGCCCCGCCGGACGACAAGAAGCCCCGAACCGGCCCGGTCCACGCACACCCAGCCGTGAACCGGGCCCGCGTCGAGCCAGGGGGCCAGCGCGCCATGGCTTCTGGAACGCGTCAGTTCAGGGACGGCTCGCTGGTGGCGGGCTTGCCCTCGCCGATGTCCGAAACGTCGACGTCGGCCTCGCACCCCTCCGGCATCTTGTCGGCCGACGTCGCGCACCTCGAGGAGTCAACGCCGGGCTTCGACCGATCCGCGTCTGGCTGACTCTTCTTCTCGGCGGACGGTGAGACGCCGGGTGAGGGGCTGCTGTCGGAAGAAGCCGAGCAGGCCGTCGATCCCAGCACGGTGCACAGGACTAGGACGGCAGAGGCTGCGGCGGTGCGAGTGCGCATGAAATCCCCCCCCCAACGCGGACGCTCTGGGCGTCCATCTCATCAGTTGCCCAACCATGCCACGTACGCTGCGCAGACGGGGTGGGAGAGCAGGCAATGTGTGGTCCGGGCTGAGAATCCGGAGGCGGAGGTTCTCAGCCGACGTGGACGTGCGGGCGGCGTTCGCGGTCCGGTTCGGCCTCGCGCAGGACCTCGCGGGTGACCGGGGCGATCTCGCCCTGGCCGAAGAGGAAGAAGCGCAGGAAGTTGGCGAGGGGGTTGCCCTCGGTCCACTCGAAGTAGATGTGCGGGGTGACGCCGGTGAGGTCGCGGGTGTGCAGCAGGAGGGCGGCGAGGCCGTTGGACACGGAGGAGGCCTCCACGGTGAGGACCCGGAAGCGGTCGTGCAGGACCTCTCCGCGCACCGTGAGGCCGGCCTCGAACTCGGACGGGTCGGTGATGGTGACCTCGACGAAGATGAAGTCCTCGGTACCGGAGATGTCGTTGTCGGCGCGGATCTGGTCCTTCTTCGCCCGGTACTCGTCGGCGTCGCGGTTGTCCGGCTCGTTGGCGATGAAGCGCGGCGTGCGCTTGCAGACGTCCCGTATGAAGCGCTCCGCCATGTCGTCCAACTCGACGTGCGTGACACGGAGTTCGAAGGCGCGGCCGAGGCGGGAGAGCAGGGAGATGAGGATGATGCCGGCGATGAAGCAGGCGCCGATCTTCACACCGTCCGGGCGCTCGATGATGTTGACGACGGTGGTGTAGAGGAAGACGGCGGCGATGACACCGAAGCCCACGGTCCAGCCCCGCTGGCCGGCCTTGCGCGCGGCGATGGTCACGGCGATGGCGGCGGAGCAGATCAGGACCAGGACACCGGTGGCGTAGGCGCCGCCCTGGGCGTCCACGTTCGCGTCGAACAGCCAGGTGACCAGGAACGCGACGAGGGTGAAGACGATGACCATGGGGCGCACGGCGCGGGCCCAGTGCGGGGCCATGCCGTACTTGGGCAGATAGCGCGGCATCAGGTTCAGCAGACCGGCCATCGCGGAGGCACCGGCGAACCACAGGATGAGGATGGTCGACGCGTCGTAGACGGTGCCGAAGGCGTTGCCGAGGTACTCGTGGGCCAGGTACGCGAGGGCGCGGCCGTTCGCCTTGCCGCCCGCCTCGAACTCGTCCTGCGGGATCAGCACCGTCGTGATGAAGCTCGTACAGATCAGGAACACGCTCATGATCAACGCGGCCGTGGTGAGGAGCTTCTTGGTGTCACGGACGCGACCCGCGGGCGCGGCCTCGGTGTCCTCCGGACCGCCCTTCACGTGCGGCATCACCGCCACACCGGTCTCGAAGCCGGACAGGCCCAGGGCGAGCTTGGGAAACACGACCAGGGCGACGCCGATCATGACGAAGACGTTGCCGTGCTCCTGGGTGAGGGCCGCGGTCCAGTCGGTCACGACATGGCCCGCGGTCACGACGTGCCACAGGCCGGTGATCACCACGACGACGTTGAGCGCCAGGTAGACGCCGACCAGGGCCGCGGCGACACCGATCGCCTCCAGGAAGCCCTTGAGGAACACCGCGCCGAGCAGCGCGATGAGGATCATCGTGATCAGCACCTGCTTGTCGTGCAGCGCCGATTCCAGATGCGGGTTCTCGACGAGGTGCGTGGAGGCGTCCGCTGCCGACAGCGTGATGGTGATCAGGAAGTCGGTGGCGGCGAAGCCGAGCAGCGTGAGGACGAACAGCTTGCCCTTCCAGAAGGACAGCAGCCGCGACAGCATCGCGATCGAGCCCTCGCCGTGCGGGCTCTCCTCGGCGACGCGCCGGTAGACGGGAAGCGCGCCCGCGAGCGTGACGACGACCAGGACGATCGTCGCGACGGGGGAGAGGAGTCCGGCGGCGAGCGCCGCGATGCCGGGCTGGTAGCCGAGCGTGGAGAAGTAGTCGACACCCGTCAGACACATGACCCGGTACCAGGGCTGCCCCTGGTGCTCCGCCGCGTCGGGCTTCGGCACGGAAGGCCGCCCCTTGCCCATGTCCGACAGGCCCTCCAGCATCCACGCGCGCAGGCGGCCGGATCGAGGGTGGTGGGTGGTCGACATGGAGGGTCCTTGCAGTTCAGAGACGTTCACTGGGCCGTGTCGGGGTACGGCCGGGCAAGCCTAAGCAGCCCGAAGGAGGCCCGGAGCCCCACAGGCGTCAGGGAACCGTCAAGATGGCGCGCGGGGGCGTCGTGTGCGTCACACCGGCCGAGCAGGGGCGGGCGGCGTCGCGGTCCTGACACATGCGTGTGCCCTCCCGCAGGGCGGGAGGGCACACGTGGGTGACCGGTCTAGCGGTCGTTGTCACGCAGGGAATCGCGCATGCCTTCGGCCTTGTCGCGGGCGCGGTCGACGCCTTCCTTGGCCTTGCCGCGGGCCTGGTCGGTCTTGCCCTCGGCCTTCATCCGCTCGTTGCCGGTGACCTTGCCGGTCATCTCCTTGGCCTTGCCCTTGGCCTTGTCCATGGCGCTGTTGTCGCCCATGACATCTCCTTGCGTGGGTTGTGCTGGGGGGATTGCCGTAACCGTATGAGCGCGAGGCGGAGGGCGCATCCGGAGCGGTTACCGAGAGTTGCCGAGGGGGAAGTGGCCCTTACCCTCGGGCGTGGGCGGGCCCGAGCGTCCCGGACATCCACTTCGCCGAGCGGGTGATGATCTCGGCGAAGTGGTTCGAGAGGATCTCGTAGTGCTGGCCCGGGTATTCGACGAGCTCCTTGGGGTCGGGGATGCGCGCGAACATCTCCCGTGCCTCCTCGACCGGCGCCACGGTGTCCTCGTTCGCGAGGATCATGAGAGTGGGCCGGGTGATGCGTTCCGCGTAGGCGCGGACCTCCATCTCGAAGAGGTGGTCCAGGGTCGAGATGGTGATGGCGTTCTTGAAGCTCGGCAGGTTGTGGATCATGTTCTCGACGAACTCCAGGCCCTCCTCGTCGCTGAACATGACGGGGTCGCCGGGCGCGGGCTCGCCGTGCAGCCGGATGGTGTGCGCCGGCTCGCCCTTGGCCCGCGCCAGCCGGTCGACGGGGATGAGTGCCTCCAACTCGGCGAGTGTGTCGGCAGGTTGGAGCGTTCGGGCGCTCCAGCCGCTGACCGGCGGGATGACCGCGCAGACGGCCTGTACGCGGGTGTCGGTGGCGGCGACGAACAGTGAGTTGGCGCCGCCGATGCTGATGCCCCACAGGCCGATGCGGTCGCCGTCGATGTCGTCGCGCAGGGTCAGCTGCGTGATGATGTGCCGCAGGTCGCGGCACTGCTGCCAGGGGTCGAACTGCTGGCGGGGCTCGCCGTCGCTGTAGCCGGTGCACCGGTGGTCGTAGGCGAGACAGGCGAGGCCCCGTGCGGCGAAGCCCTCGGCCTGGAACCTCATCGACTCGGCGGGGCCGCCGAGGCCGCTCTGGAGGATGACGACGGGCAGCGGCCCCTCGGTGTCGTCGGGGCGGGTCAGGAACCCCCGCAACGTGATGCCGTCAACGGTGAACTCGATGTCCTCGACGGTGGGCATGGTGTCTCCAGGTGGGTGTAGGTGTGTACGTGTGCGGGGTCAGCGGTTCGCGACCGGCAGGTCGTCGGGCAGGAAGTCGGCCTGCTGGAACGAGCGCGGGTCGGCCGACGCGCGGAAGACGGGCCATACCTCGGCGCGCATCTCGTCCTCGTAGGTGGCGATTTCCCCGGTCAGGTCCGCGCCGCCGTCGACCACCCGGCCCAGGGCTCGGGCCAGGGACGCGGCGTCGCGCAGCGCGGTGTTGGCGCCGGAGCCGAAGGACGGCGGCATCGCGTGGATGGCGTCGCCGAGGAAGGTGACGCGGCTCGTCTCCCAGGTGTCGACCGGGTCGAGGCGGCGGATGGACGTCGGGGCGAGGGTGGCCCTGTCCGCCCGCTCGACCAGCTCGACGACGCCGGGGTGCCAGCCGCGAACCGCCGCGCGCATCACGGAGTGCAGCTCGTCGACGGAGGCGTTCCACAGGTCGGGGGCGCCGGCCCGGCAGGGGTTCTCGTCCGTGAAACCGCAGTGGACCATCATGTACGGCTCCACGTGGTCGATGTCCGCGCCGGGAGCGAGTTCGGCGACGGCCTCGGCCACGAGGCGGCGCGGCTGCCAGGCACCGAAGGAGCAGTTCACGCCGTCCGGCGACGAAGCAAGCACGAAGCCGTCGAACAGGGCCGGCGGCAGCGAACCGACCAGGTCGTCCGTGAGCGGGACGCGAGCGGCGACGCTGCGCAGACCGGTGTCGACCGTCGGTACCTGCGGCAGCTTGCGGCGGCGGACCGGGGAGTGGATCCCGTCGGCGGCGACGAGGACATCGCCGGTGGCCGAGGTGCCGTCGGCGAACAACAGCCGCACTCCGGCGTCGTCCTCCTCGTAGCCGGTGACCGTGCGGTCGAAGTGGACGATGTCGCGCAGCCCGGTGTTCATGATCTGGCGCAGGGCGCGCCGGTCGACCGCGGTGTGCGGCCGGTCGGAGTCGTTGGGAGGGCCGATGTGCGGGCGGGCGCCGATCTCCTCGCACTGGCTGTCCAGCATGACGAACGCCTCGCGGCGCGGCCTCACGCGCGACGTCTGGAGGTACAGCTCGTAGAGGTGCTCCGGGAGACACTGCTCGAGCGCGGCGCCGCCGACGGCGTTCATGTGCAGCCGGTAGCCGGCTTGCACGATGCCGGGCGCCGACTCGTAGAGCGCGCAGCTGATGCCCGCCTTCCTGAGCCCCTGCGCGAGGCAGAGGCCTCCGATTCCCCCACCGGAGACGAGTACGTGGAACGGCGACATCAGCGGCCCTGCCCTTCGTGCGTCGTGAATGCGTCGACGCGGCGGGGCGGAAGGGCCCGCCGCGGTCGCGGAGCCCGGCGCGGCTGCGTCATCGGGCTCGCGACACCTAGTCTTGCCCCGCCCGAAGCCATCGGGGAAGCCGAATCTGCCGATGCCCGTCATAGATGAAACCGATGCCGTTCGACGGAGTGTGCCGTGAGCCCGGACCTCAATCTGCTCGTCTCCATGGATGCCCTGCTGCAAGAGAGGAGCGTGACCCGCGCCGCCCAGCGCCTCGGCCTCAGCCAGCCCAGCCTGAGTGCCGCCCTGGCCAAGCTGCGCAGGCACTTCGACGACGAACTCCTGACCCGCGTCGGCAACTCCTACGAGCTGACCGCCCTGGGTGAACGCCTCGCGGAGCAGACCTCGTTGGCGCTGGGCTGGACGGACCGGGTCTTCCAGACCAGGGCCGACTTCGATCCCGAGCATTCGGAGCACGAGTTCACGCTGGTCGTCGCGGACTGTCATCTGCCGCTGTTCGCACGGGTGTTGGCCGACCTCGTACAGGAGCAGGCGCCGAACGTGCGCCTGACGTTCCGCCACAGCACGGCGCAGTTCGTGAACCGGGCGTCCGAACATCTGCGGTCCGTGGACGCGATCGTGCTGCCCCAAGGCGTCCTGGTGAACATGCCGATGCTCCAGCTGTACCGGGACCGCTGGGCCTGCGTCGTCTCCTCCGAGACCACCGACCGCCCGCTCGACCGCGAGCAACTGTCCACGCGGCCCTGGGTGTTCGCCTACCAGCACCCGTTCTCCGCGCTGTCGATGATGCCGCGCCTGGCCGAGGAGGGCGTCCGGGTCCGGTCCTCGATCACCACGGAGGACTTCCTGGCCGTGCCCCACCTCGTACGGGGCAGCGAACGCATCGGCCTGATGCCCGAACGCCTCGCCCGGCTCACCCCCGCCGACTCCGGGGTGGCCATCGCCGAGCTCCCCTTCGAACTCGGTGACCTGCTGGAATCCCTGTGGTGGCACCCCGCCCACGAGCGCGACCCCGCCCACGCGTGGCTGCGGCGCATGGCTTCGCGGGCGGGGCGCGTCGTCGAGCGGTCCTGACGGGCCGCCGAGTCCGGGCTCGTCAGCGTCGGTGCTCCGCCGTCGGCCTGGGCGACGATCCTGGCGCCCGCGTCGCTGTGACGGCGTCGTCCCGGTCCGCCGTCCGGAACAGCCGACCCGGCCACCAGAACCACCGGCCGAGGTCGAGGGCGAGGGCCGGGACCAGGACCGTGCGGACCAGGAACGTGTCCAGGAGGACGCCGATGCCGACGATCACGCCCATCTGCGCCATGGTGACCAGTGGCAGGCCCGCGAACACGGCGAAGGTGGCCGCGAGCACGATGCCCGCCGAAGTGATGACACCACCCGTGCTGGTCAGGCCCTCCAGGACGCCGCGGGTGTGGCCGAGCCGGGTGGCCTCCTCCTTCACGCGGTGCATGAGGAAGATGTTGTAGTCGATGCCGAGGGCGACCAGGAACACGAAGCCCATCAGCGGGATCGACCAGTCGATGCCGGCGAAGCCGAGGACGTGCTCGAAGAGCAGGTTCGAGGCGCCGAGCGCGGCGAGGAACGACAGCACGACCGTCGCCAGGAGCAGCAGCGGTGCCACCAGGGCGCGCAGCAGCCAGATCAGCACGCCCAGGACGACGAGCAGCACGACCGGGATCACCGTGCGCAGGTCCCGGTCGGCGGCCCGCTGTGTGTCGAGGGTCTGCGCGGTCGTGCCGCCGACGAGCGCGTCGGCGCCTTCCACCGCGTGCACCGACGAACGCAGCGCGTCGACCGTGTTCTTGGCGGCCTCGCTGTCGGGGGCGTCCTTCAACACCACGGAGAGCGTGGTGAGTTGACCGTCCGGGGTGCGGTCGCCGTTCTCGACGCGGGCGACGCCGGGCGTCTCCGCCGCGGCGGTCCGCACCTGCGCCGCGCGTTCCGAGGCCGTGACGATCTTCGCGGGGTCCGAGGCGCCGGACGGGAAGTGCGCGGCGATGTGCTCCTGGGCGATCACCGACTCCGGCTTGTCCTGGAACATCTCGGACTGGCTGAGGCCCATGGTGATGCCGAGCGCGCTCAGGGCGAGGACACCGGTCGTGGCCACCGACATCATCCACGACCAGCGCGGCCGCCGGGCGAGCGCGCCACCGATCCGCGACCACACGGTGTGCGGCTTGCGGGCCGGGGTGCCGAGGCGCGGCACGAACGGCCAGAACACCCACCGGCCGCAGATGACGAGGAGCGCGGGCAGCACGGTCACCATGGCGAGGAACGCGCACACGACTCCGACCGCGCCCACGAGCCCCAGCGACCGTGAGGAGTTGATGTCGGCGAACGCCAGACAGGCGAGGCCCACCGCGATGGTGCCCGCCGACGCCAGGATCGCGGGACCGCTGCGCCGCAGGGCGACGCGCATCGCCGCGTGCCGGTCCTCGGTGCGGTGCAGCTCCTCGCGGTAGCGGGCGATGAGCAGCAGCGCGTAGTCCGTTCCGACGCCGAACACGAGGACCATGAGGACGCCGGCGCTCTGCGGATCGACGGGCAGGCCCGCGTACTTGGCGAGCAGATACGTCGTCGCCTGGGTGAGCGCGGCGGCGAAGCCGACCGAGAGCAGCGGGAACAGCCACAGGATCGGGCTGCGGTACGTGAGGAGGAGCAGGGCCGCGACGACGAGACCGGTGGCGATCATCAGCGTGGAGTCGAGGGTGTCGAACACCGCGACGGAGTCGGTCAGGGAGGCGGCGGGGCCGCCGACCTCGACATCGACGCCCGGCGGCGCGTGGGCGCCCGCCACGTCGCGCAGCTCGTCGACCTTGTCGGTGATGCCGTCACCGCCGTCCATGGGGACGACGGTCATCAGGGCCTTGCCGTCGACGGAGGGGAGCGGCGGAGCGATCCGGTGTCCGTCGGCGACGAACGGCGCGAAGTCGGAGACGTCCGCGCGTGCCTCCTTGCCCGCGGCCTCGACGGCGGCGCGGTCGGCGCCGGTGTAGACGACGACCGCGGCGGTCAGCTCGTCGGTGCGGAACTTCTCCAGCTCGGTGTTGACCCGCGCCGACTCCGCGCCCTTCGGCAGAAAGGCGTTCGGGCCGGTCTCCTCGACGTCGCCGAGCTTCCCGGCCAGGGGGCCGAGCGCCACGGCGACGATCAGCCAGGCGACGAGCACCAGCCATTTGGAGCGGCGTCCGCCGGGCGCGGTGGAGAGCCGCTTGATCCAAGCGGGCATGAGTGGTCTCCTTCAGGTGAGAGGTGGGTGTCTTGCGATGCGCTCGCGGGGCGTTGCTTCTCGTGCGTGCGGCCGGGAGTTGCCCCTCCCGGCCGCACCAGTTCCTGTTCCGCGGGTGCGGCTATTCGATCTCGCGCATCATCCGCTCCATCGACGCCAGTGACGCCTGGGCCTGCTCCTGCTGCTCCAGGGAGCGGCGGTGCAACTCGATGTTGTCCTCGAGGAGTTGCTGGTACTTGAGGGCCATCTGCTTGTACTGCTCCTCGCGGGCGGCCAGCATCCGCGCGCGCCACGTGGCGGCGATCTGCCAGACGACCACGATCAGGAAGAGGAAGGTGCCGGCGGCCCCGGCCACTCCTGCCCAGTCTCCGCCGTTCATCCCGTGCGCTCCTTCTGTGTCTTCTGCGTTGTCGGCCCGCCCTCGTCGGTGAGGCTCGGCGCGGCCGCCGCGATCACCTCGGGGGTGAGCGTGTACGTGAACGGGGTCAGCTCGTAGAACTTCATCGCCTTGCCGCTCTCCGAGAGCTCCAGCGTCCCGCTGACCAGACCGGCGGCCTCCAGGCGCTGCAGGTGCATGTGCAGCAGCGGGCGCCCCATGCCGATGTCGCGGGCGAGCGCGCTGACATAGTTGCGCCCCTGCGCGAGCGCCGCGACGATCCGTAGCCGGTGCGGGTTGCCGAGGGCGCCGAGCACCTTCAGCAACTCGTCGCCCGTGGGGGTCGACCGCTGTGTCATGCCGCCCCCTTCAGCCGTGCCGGAAGCCGTGTCGGACATCCCCAAACTCACCCTTCGCCGTGCCACCTGTCAAAGAAATCTGACACATATCAGGGACGGATGAGGGATCGATGGGGGGGAGGTCTCAGGGTTGCCTCAGGGAGC
The DNA here is from genome assembly GCF_052245995.1 of Streptomyces sp. SDT5-1. Classification (NCBI taxonomy): domain Bacteria; kingdom Bacillati; phylum Actinomycetota; class Actinomycetes; order Kitasatosporales; family Streptomycetaceae; genus Streptomyces; species Streptomyces sp. SDT5-1. The sequence continues at coordinate 7,022,343 of NZ_CM125963.1, forward strand.
CGCCAGGGTCATTTGGTATACCATTTTGAATCGCACAGGAACGACGCAAGGAGAGACCCATGCGCGAGGCGGCAGCCCCCTCGGAACCCGCGAAGCTCGTCGGAGCCACGCTCGCCGACGGACGGCTCGTCGACGTCCGTATCGACGGTGGGCGGGTCCGCGAGGTCGTCGAGCATGTCGCCGGCGGGGCTCCCGCGCCCGGGTCCTTCGACCTGGGCGGCGCGCTGCTGCTTCCTGCGTTCGTCGACGGGCACGCGCACCTCGACAAGACGCTGCTCGGCGCTCCCTGGCGGCCGCACCGGGCCACCGACACGCTGCGCGAGCAGATCATGTCCGAGCGGGCCTCCCGCACCACGGAGCCGGTCCCGGTCGCCGAGCGGGCCACCGCGCTCGCCCGGCGCATGATCGCCATGGGCACGGGGCACGTGCGCTCGCACGTCGACGTCGACCCCGACGTCGGCCTCGACAACCTGCACGCGCTGCTCGGCGTGCGCGACGTGTTCCGCGACCGGCTCGGCCTGCAGATCGTGGCGTTCCCGCAGAGCGGGGTCGTCGCCGCGCCCGGCGTCGCCGACCTCCTGGACGCCGCGCTCGCCGAGGGTGCCGACCTCATCGGCGGCCTCGACCCGGTCGGCTTCGACGGCGACGCCGCGGGCCAGCTCGACGTCGTCTTCGGCCTCGCCGAACGGCACGGCAAGGGCGTCGACCTCCACCTCCACGACGGCGGCACGACCGGCACGGGGCAGCTGCGCGACATCGCCGCGCGCACCGCGGCGCTCGGCCTCGGCGGACGCGTCGCGGTCAGCCACGCGTACTGCCTCGGCGCCGTCGACGACGCCGAACTCGACCGCACCGCCAAGGCCCTTGCCGACGCGGGCGTCGCCATCATGACCAACGGGCCCGCCGGGCCCATGCCGCCCGTGCTGCGGCTGCGCGAGCACGGGGTGCGCGTCTTCGCGGGCTCCGACAACATCCGCGACACATGGTGGCCGTACGGCACCGGGGACATGCTGGAGCGGGCGACGATCATCGGCCTGCGCGACGGCCTGATGACGGACGAGGAACTCCGCGTGGCGGCCGACCTCGTGACGGTGGAGGCCGCCGCCGCGCTCGGCCTCGACGGCTACGGCATCGCCCCGGGCACCCGCGCCGACCTCGTCGCGATCGCCGCCTCATCCGTCCCGGAGGCCGTCGCGGACCACCCGCGCCGCGTCCTGGTCCTGCACGACGGCAAGGTGGTCGGCCCGGAACCGACGGACGCCTACCCGCACTTCGCGAGCCGCATGTCTCGGTGAGCCACGCGGCGGTTCCCTCTCTCGTCGCTGTCGCGGTCTCGTCCTGAATGACGGCAGGGCCATCGGTCTGGAACTGGTCGATGGCCAGCCGCGCTTCGCGGCCTCGTGTCCGGGTGAGACCCGAGGCGCGCAGCCTCATTCGAGGCCGTCGCGGCCTCGTCCCGCACGGCGGCGGGGGCGCGGGCCGGAAGCGGTCGACCGCGAGGTGCGGTCGGCCCTGGACAGGGCACCGCCCGACCGCACCTCGCGGCGGTCACCTCCGGTCGGCGACCGAGGCGGTGGCCCCGCAGGGGGCGTCCGAGATGGCGGCCCGCCGGGCAGCGGCCAAAGGGGCGGGAGGCGTCACGCCCCCGCCGCCCGCAGCAGCTTCGCGATCTCGGTGTAGCCGCGGCGTTCCGCGTGGTCGAGAGGGGTGACGCCGTCGCGGTCGGCGAGGGTGGGGTCGGCGCCGGCGTCGAGGAGGAGGGCGACGACCCGTTGGTGGTCGCGGGCGCCGTCGCCCAGGATGATCGCCTCCAAGAGGGCGGTCCAGCCGAGGTCGTTGACGTGGTCGACGTCGAGGTCCGTGGTGCGCAGCACCTCGCGGACGTAGTCGACGTGGCCGTGCTCGCCCGCCGGGATGAGTGACGTACCGCCGTACCGGTTGACCAGCGTGTAGTCCGGGTCGGCGGGGACGAGGGCGCGGGCCATGGCCACGCTGCCGGTCACCCCGGTGACCAGCCACGCGCTGTCGTCCTGGTCGTCCTGGGCGTCCGGATCGGCGCCCGCCGCGACGAGCGCCTTCGCCGCCGCGACATGGTCGTCGAGCGCGGCGAGCAGCAGCGGGGTGCGGCCCTCGCCGTCCCGGACCTCGGTGTCGGCGCCCGCGCGCAGGGCCGCGCGGACCGCGTCCGTGTCGCCGTCGTCCGCGGCCCGCAGCAGGTCGGCGGAGGCCTCGGGCGACCGCCCGGTGTCGGGCGCGGCGTCCGGCGCCGCGGTGCACGCCGTGGCGAACACCAGCGCGCCGGCCGCGATCAGTCCGCCTCGTCCGATGCGCATCGTGGTCCTCCGTCGGGTGGGGCCGTTCCGGTACCCCGATCCTCCGCCCCGCCGGGCCCGCGCGCCGCGGTCAACGGGAGGACCCCGATGTCGTCCGATCGGTCGATGCGACCGCCTCCCGGGCCCGCCTCACCCCCGCTCGTAGGAGATGACGGCCGTCGTGACCAGGCACGGGGCGGGCGGCACCATCTCCACGCGCAGGGTGCCGCGCGCGGCGTCGTAGTCGATGCCCTCGGTCTCGAACGTGCCCTTGCAGACGCTGCGTTGCGGGATCGCGAACGCCGTGGAGACGCGCCCGGTGACCGGCTTCCCGTCCAGCGGGCGGTCCAGGGTGACGTCCAGGACCTCCTTCGCGGCGTCGTTCGACGCGCACATCAGATGCGTGGCGTCGGTGAAGTCGCAGCCCTGGATGTTCGTGACCGGCTTGTCGAGCGAGATCTGCCCGGCCTGCGGGAGGTTCGCGCCGGGGGCGGGCGCGGCCGCGTTGAGGACCGGCGCGGGGAACACCTGGAGGCGGCTCATCGTGCCCCACTCGCCGGAAACCAGCCACTGTCCGTCCGGCGACACGGCCGCGAAGGAGTTGTTGAGCAGCTCGCCCGGGTCCAGGGCGTGCTCGTAGGTGGTGCGTTTTCCGGCCGGATCGGTGACCGCGAACATCTTCTTCGTCGCCGTGTCACCGCCCTGGTACGCGTCGAAGGCGTACCCGCGCGCCACGTCGGGATCGCCGACGTGCGTCCAGCCCTTGACGCGCAGCGACAGCGGGACCGACGCCAGGCCGCGGTACAGGAGCGAGCCGTCGGCGCGGGACGCCAGGCCCTGACCGTGCGTCAGCGTGCCGACGTGCGCGGTGCCGGTCTCGGTCCAGGTGGGCGTGGCGTACGCCGTGGTCGCGCCGAGTGTCAGGGCGCCCAGGGCCGTGCCGAGCGTCAACGCGAGACGTCTTCTGTACCGCTTCGTGTGCCGGGTCATGGGGTTCACCCTGCCTCATGGCCCGTACACGCAGTGGGGGTTCGCGCAGGCTGGCGCATTGTCGCCGTACGCCCGCGCCCACCCTCGTCCGGAGATGTAAAGGGTTGTAAAGGCGCCGTATAGGTGGAGTGACCTCAAACTCCCCTGCAATGCCCGGTGATTACCTGGCTGACGTGTCGTCATCACGCTGCGTGGCGGAATGAACTCCTCAGGGGTGTGACGCGTCTTACCCAAAACGAGACCTGGAAATTGGCTGGAGGTGTGACGCCGGAGAGTCACCATGCGCTTGACTTGGCGCACCCCCAACTAGGAGAGCTCATGCGACCGTTCGCACTGAACTATGCCCGCCCCACGCGAGAGGCAGAGGTCAGGGCACCGTACCTGTACGACGCAACGCTGCAGCTGAACGTGCTGGCCGACGGCGCAGTGGCCGCGCGCGACTACGCAGTGTTGCGAGAGTTCGCGGCCACGACCTCCACCGCGGGTTCGAAAACCCATTTCGACGACTGAACGGCCCAGCCGAAATGACCGTGCTGATCCTGACGAGTGAACAGGATGTGACGGCCGACATGGCCGTCGTCGAATTGAACGCCAATGGAATCCCGGTCCTGCGGCTCGACCCCGCCGAACTGCCCGGCGGCGCGGGCCTGTCGGGGGAGTTCGCGCACGGCGCGTTCCACGGGTACCTCTCGGTCGGCGGCCGGGTCGTCAGCATGGGCGGACTGCGCTCCATCTGGGTGCGCCGCCCCGGAACGCCCGCCGCCCGCGCCGGATCCGCATCCCCCTGGCTCACCGAGGAGACCTCCCAGTCCCTGTACGGCATGCTGCGGTGCACCGAGGCGCGCTGGATGAACCACCCCGACTCCGCCCGCCAGGCCCGCCACAAGCCGTGGCAGCTGTGGCTGGCCCGCGCCTGCGGACTGCCGGTGCCCGCCACGCTCATCACCACGTTCCCGCGCGCCGCCCGCGAGTTCGCCGAGCGCTACCCCGACCTGATCGTCAAGCCGGTCTCCGGCAAGCACCCCGACGACGGGCTCGCCGTGCCGACCACCCGGGTGCGCCCCGGCGAGGACTACGCGGACGTGGCCAACGGGCCGACGCTGCTCCAGCGCCGGGTGCGCAGGGCCGCCGACATCCGGCTGACCTGCGTAGGCGACCGGCTCTTCGCGGCGCGCGCGGCGAGTTCGCAGGAAGGGCCCGTGCCCGGCGACGAGAGCGGCGTGGACGACGTGCGCTTCGACGCCGCGGCAGGGCCCTGGCGCCCGATATCCGTGCCCCGGCGCGTCGCGGACGCGGTGCGGACCTATCTGGCCCGCGCGCAACTGGCGTACGGGGCGTTCGACTTCGCCGAGGACGCCGACGGCATCTGGTGGTTCCTGGAGTGCAACCAGTCGGGCCAGTTCGGCTTCATCGAGATCGAGACGGGCCAGCCCATCGGCCGCGCCGTCGCCCAGTGGCTCGCGGGCGAACCCCTCGGGCCCGTGCCGCCCGCGGGCGAGGACGGCGAGCGCACGCTCGGCGCGGGGTGTGGCTGACACGACTCCGCGAAGATCTTTACGCGGCGGCGGGGGAGGGGTACGAGAGGAGCATGACCGACGCCACCACCGTAGTCACCAGGCAGGGCACCCTGCGCGGCCGCACCGAGGACGGCATCGCCGCCTTCCTCGGAGTTCCCTACGCCGCCGCCCCGTTCGGCCCGCGCCGCTTCGCCGCGCCGCAGCCCGCCGAACCGTGGACGGGCGAGCGCGACGCCACGTCGTACGGGCCGACCGCGCCCAAGGCCCCGTACGCGCCGCCGTTCGACGCGCTGATCCCGGAGACCTCCCAGGACGGCGAGGACTGCCTGAACCTCAACGTATGGACCCCCGAGCCGGGCTCCGGCGCCCGCCTGCCCGTCATGGTGTGGCTGCACGGCGGCTCCTTCTCCAACGGCTCCGCGAACTCCTCCGGTTACCGGGGTGACGCCTTCGCCCGCGACGGCGTCGTCTTCGTCGGCGTCAACTACCGGCTCGGCGTGGACGGCTTCCTGCACCTGCCGGGCGCGCCCGACAACCGCGGGCTCCTCGACATGATCGCCGCGCTCGAGTGGGTGCGGGACAACATCGAGGCGTTCGGCGGCGACCCGGACCGCGTCACCGTCTTCGGCGAGTCCGCGGGCGGCGTCGCCATCGGCCGGCTGCTCGTCGAGCCGCGCGCCCGCGGCCTGTTCGCGCGCGCGATCCTCCAGAGCGGGGCCTGCCACCACTTCGTACGCCCCGACACCGCGCGCCGCATCGGGGAGCGGCTCGCCGCGAACCTCGGGATCGAGCACAGCGCGGAGGCGTTCGCCGCGGTGCCGCTGCCGGAGCTGATCGCGGCGCAGGGCGCGCTCTCGGACGAGTTCCGGCGGCGGCCCGACCCGGCGGTGTGGGGCGACGCGGCGCTCAACGGCATGGTGTACGAGCCGATCGCCGACGAGCACGTGATGCCGGGGCCCGGCCTCGGCGTGGACATCCTCGTCGGCAGCAACCGCGAGGAGAACCGGCTCTACATGGTGCCGACCGGGCGCTTCGACAGCATCAGCGAGGGGCGGGTGCAGCGGGGCGCCGAGGCCTTCGGCGCGGACCTCGCGGGGTACCGGGCGAGCCGGCCCGACGCGAGCCCCGGCGAACTCCTCGACGCCATCGTCACCGACTGGTTCTGGCGGATCCCCGCGGTGCGGCTCGCCGAGGCGGTGCCGGGCTCGCACGTGTACGAGTTCGCGTGGCGGTCGCCGCAGTACGACGGGCGGCTGGGGGCCTGCCACGCCCTGGAGCTCGGCTTCGTCTTCGACCGCGCCGACGACCCGGACTACGCGGCGCTCGCCGGCAAGGACACCCCGGCGGAGCTGGCCCGCGAGGTGCACGGCGCGTGGGTCGCGTTCGCCGAGTCCGGCGACCCGGGCTGGGCGGCGTACGACCCGGCGGGGGAGCGGGCGACGATGGTGTTCGACGCGGGCGCGAGCCGGGTCGAGGCGGACCCGCGGGCGGCCGAGCGGAAGCTGTGGGAGGGGGTGCGCTGAGGGCCGGGAACGCCCACGGAGTGGCGCGATAGTGTGCCCGGGTGACGACGCATTCGAACACCCCCGCAGGTTGGTACCCGGACCCCCAGGGCACGCCCCAGACGCTGCGGTGGTGGGACGGCGCCCAGTGGACCGAGCACACGCACGCCGCGCAGGCGCAGCCACCGGCCCAGGCGCAGGCACCGGCCCAGGCGCCGCAGCAGCAGGCTCCGGCGCAGCCGCAGTTCGCGCCGGGGCAGCCCCAGCAGCAGCCGCAGCAGTTCGCCCAGCCGCAGCCCCAGTCCCTGCACGAGCAGCAGGCGCGGGCGCGTGCCGCCGACGTGCAGCGGCAGGTGCAGCAGCAGGCGGGCGTCGCCGGGGCCGGACAGGGCGGCGGCACGCTGTTCACCGAGCCGGTCCTCGTCGTGAACCAGAAGGCCAAGCTGATCGAGCTGACGAACGAGTACAGCGTCATGGATCAGCACGGCAACCAGCTCGGCTCCGTCGTCCAGGTCGGCCAGAGTGCCATGAAGAAGGCGCTGCGGTTCGTCGCCAGCGTCGACCAGTTCATGACGCACCGGCTGGAGATCAGGGACGCGTACGGGCAGCCGCACCTGGTGCTCACGCGGCCCGCGAAGTTCATCAAGTCCCGGGTCCTCGTGGAGCGTCCCGACGGCTCGCCGGTCGGCGAGATCGTCCAGCAGAACGCCATCGGGAAGATCAACTTCGCCATGAACGCGAACGGTCAGCAGATCGGCGCGATCAAGGCGGAGAACTGGCGGGCCTGGAACTTCGCGATCGTGGACCACGCGGACCAGGAGGTCGCGCGGATCACGAAGACGTGGGAGGGGCTGGCCAAGACGATGTTCACGACGGCGGACAACTATGTGCTCCAGGTGCACTACCAGTTGCCGGAGCCGCTGTTGAGCCTGGTCGTCGCGACGGCTCTCACCGTGGATACGGCGCTGAAGCAGGACGCGCGAGGGTTCGGGTGAGCCGCTACGCGGTCACGGGGCTCTGCCCCCGCGGGCTCTCGTTCAACTGCGGGGCTTGAACGACCTGTGCTTGATGGGCGTGGGTCAGCAGGACCACCCCGCCCGTCGCGAGGACCGCGCCCGCTCCCGCCAGCGACCAGCCGGCCACCCCGCCCTGCAGATGCTCGCCGAGCAGGACCAGGCCGATGACGGACGCCGCCACCGGGTTCGACAGGGTGACCATCGCCAAGGGGGCGCCCAGGCCGCCGCGGTAGGCGGTCTGGGACAGGAGCAGGCCGCCCGCGGCGAAGGCCGCCACCAGGAGGGCCACCGCGATCACCCGGACGTCGAGCAGCGGGCCCGAGCGGTCCGTGACCGCCACCGTCACGGTCTGGGTGAGCGCCGACGCGACGCCCGACGCGACGCCGGACGCGGTCGCGTGGCGCAGGCCCGGCTTCGCGCCGCGCCGTGAGAGCACGCCGATCAGCGCGGCCGTCACCCCGGCGACGCCGAGCGCCTCGGGCAGCGAGAGCGTGTCGTCCGGGGCGGGGCCCGATGCCGTCACGAGCAGCGCGCCCAGACCCGCGAGGGTGAGGACGGTGCCGCGCCACTCGCCCGCCGTGACGTGCCGCCCCGCGACCCGCGCCCCCAGCGGCACCGCCGCGACGAGGGTGAGCGCGCCGAGCGGCTGGACCAGGGTGAGCGGCCCGTACTTGAGCGCCGCGACGTGCAGCAGCGCGGCCGAGGCGTTGAGCCCGACCGACCACCACCAGGCGCCCGTCCCGAGCAGCCGCAGCACGCCCGAGCCGGACGTGGCGGCCAGCCGCTCCTGGGCCACGGCCGCGGCGGCGTAGGCCACGGCGGAGACCAGGGAGAGCGCGACGGCGAGCAGGGTGGCGGTCATCGGGCCGCTCCGCTCATGGCCGATCCGGTGCCGGGCGCGGAGATCATCTCGACCGGTATGCGCGTGGGGGTCGCCGCGGCGAGCACATCGGCGGCCATGAGCCCGTCGGGGGCGGGCGTCCACGGCGTCGGCGTGCGGCGGGACTCCACGATGTGCGGGGCCGTCGCCGGGGCGGGCACCGGGAACAGGTGACGCCAGAAGCCGGTCGCGTCGATCGTGCGGGGCAGCCGGATCACCGCGAGCGCGGCGCCAAGCAGTGCGGTCGCCACGATGGTGTCGAGCCAGTAGTGGTTGGCGGTGCCGACGATCACCAGCAGTGTGACCAGCGGGTGCAGCAGCCACAGCCAGCGCCACCGCGAGCGGGTCGCGGCGATCAGGCCGATCGCGACCATCAGCGCCCACCCGAAGTGCAGCGAGGGCATCGCGGCGAACTGGTTGGCCATGGTGTCCGTGGCGGGCTTCGCGGCGTACACCGAGGGCCCGTAGACCTGCGCCGTGTCGACGAGGTGGGTGGCGGCGAGGAGCCGCGGCGGCGCCAGCGGAAACGTGAGGTGCAGCACGAGCGCGGCCGCGGTGAGCGCGGCGAGTACGCGGCGCGTCCACAGGTAGTGGCGCGGGCGGCGCAGGTACAGGAAGACCAGCAGCGCGATCGTCGCGGGGAAGTGCACGGAGGCGTAGTAGACGTTCGCGGCGTGCACCAGGACGTCGCTGCTCAGCAGCACGTCCTGCACCGCGCCCTCGCCGGGCAGGTGCACGGCACGCTCGAAGCTCCACACGTGGTCGGCGTTGTGGAACGCCTCGGCGGTGTGGCCGTTGGCCAGCTGCCGCCCGAGCTTGTAGACGAGGAAAAGTCCCACGACCAGCAGCAGCTCGCGTATCAGGGGTGGCCGGGCGGCGTGCTGCCCCGGCTCCCGCAGGTTCCCGTTCATCGATACGCCAGTGTACCGATACGCTGGCGTACCGGTACACTGGCGTATCGATAGGCCGGTGTGATCTCATCGACACTGCCGCCGACCCGAGGAGTGAGGGCCATGACGACGCGAGACCGGGCCACCGAAGCCACACCCATGGCCTCGCGCCGTTCCAAGATCAGCCCCGAGCGGGCGCAGGAGTTCTACGACGTGGTGCTCGAGCAGCTGCGCGCGCACGGATACGCGGCGCTCACCATGGAGGGCGTCGCCGCGCAGGCCTGTTGCAGCAAGTCGACGCTGTACCGGCAGTGGAAGACGAAGCCGCAGCTGGTGGCCGCGGCGCTGCGGGCGGGTCGCTGCGCGAAGTTCCGCACGGCCGACACGGGTACGCTCGCCGGTGACCTGGCGGCAGCGGCGCGCAACGCGGCGGCGCAGGCCAAGCCGGACACGGCGTTGATGCAGGCCCTCGGGCACGCGGCGCTCCAGGACGACGAGCTGAAGGGCGCGCTGCGCGAGGCGCTGATCGAGCCGGAGCTCGCGTCGGTGGAGGCGATGGTGGAGCGGGCCGTGGCGCGCGGGGAGATCGCCGCCGACCATCCGGCGCTGCCCTATCTGGCCGCGCAGCTCTTCGGAGTCATGCGCAGCCGCCCGATCCTGGAAGGGCGCGACGCCGACGCGGACTATCTGGTCCGCTTCGTCGAGAGCGCGCTCGTTCCGCAACTCGGCCTGACCCCGGAGGGTCGGGCCACCTGAACGGGAGGCCGCCGGTCGCAGGGATGACCGACCGGCGGTCTGCCCGCGCCGCACCGTGGGGACGGGGGCGGCGCGCACCCCCGGCCGGGCGGGTTCCTCCTTGAGCGGAGGGGGGCCCGCCCGGCCGCATGAGTGCGAGAGGTGGGCTCAGACGTTCTTGCCGCTGTCGCCGTCGCTGGTGACCTCGGCCTTCTTGATGCCCTTGACGATCTCGTCGATCGCGGAGGCGTCCGGGCCGTCCGACGACTTGTCGCTCCCGGTGCCGGGGACGTCGACGCCGGCCCGCAGCACGACGAGCTTGTCGGGGTTCGCGGGGGAGGGGAAGGCGACGGACTCCACCCAGGCGTCGACGCCCGACTTCGTCTTCACGCTCCAGCGCACCCGGTAGCCCTTCTGCCCCGCGACCGTGACCGCCTTCGCGAACACCTGCTTGTGCCCGGTGATGCCCTCGTACGTCTTGCCGCCGTACGACGACTTCGCGTTCGCGGCGATGTCCTCCTTCGCGGCGGCCTTCGCCGTCTTCGCGTCGAGCTTGAGGCGCTTCGCCGACGACGTGGAGACGCCGCCCTTGACGCAGGTCTCCTTCGCCGCGTTCGGGCACGGGTAGGGGCCGACCGTGACGCCGGCGAGGCCCATGCCGTCGGTGCCGGTCCAGTTCTTGATGACCGGGATCGCGACGCCGTTGCCGACGTCCGTCGCGTAGCCCTCGTCGAGCGGGGCGCGCGGCGAGGAGTTCGGGGAGTCCGGGTTCGGGCTCTCGACGGGGCCCTCCGGGGCCTCCGAGGGCGCGGGGTCCTTCGGGGCCTGCGAGCGGGAGCCCGCCTTGTCGCTCTTGCCGTCGTCGTCCCCGCCGGACGTCAGGGCGTAGACGCCGGTGCCGATGCCCGCGAGCACCACGACCGCGATGCCCGCCGCGATGGCGATCCGGCCCCGGCCGCGAGACGAGGGCAACGGGCCGGGGTGGGCCGGGTATTGGGGGTACGCCGGGTTCGTCCCCGGCGAGGTCGGCTGCTGCGCGAACGGCGCCGGGTGCTGCGGGGGCGCCTGCGGCAGCGGCGCCTGCTGCTGGGGTGCCGGGGGCTGCGGCTGCGGTTGCTGCGGCTGCTGCTGCGGCGGGGTGGTGGCGGGCCGCGTCTGGTCGGTCCAGCGGGCGCCGTCCCACCAGCGTTCGGTGCGCGGGCCGTTGGGTATCTGCCCGGGATCGGGGTACCAGCCTGCGGGAGTCTGCGACGTCATGGACGGAACAGTATGAGGCGCGGCTGAAAAGGACATGAGAGGGTCCGCCCCGCGGTCGGGATCGTTACCGGGACGGTCCGTGCCCCCCCCATCTCCGGCCAAATGTCACCGGCTGCCGCGACGCCCCACGAAGCGACGGCCTCCCGGTCTAGGCTCGTGACCAGGACGCCGATCCGCCCGTGCGGTCGGCCGCGATGGACACCGGGACGACAACGGGAGGCTCCGGGATGACCCAGGGACGGCACGCCGACGCCGCGCCCTCTGGCCCTCACCTGTGGGAGAGAGAGTCCGAACTCGACGTCGCGGCGCGTGCGCTCGACGACCTGTACGGCGGTTCAGCGGCCGCCGGCAGCCTCGTCGTCTACAAGGGGGAGGCGGGCATCGGCAAGACCGCCCTGCTCGCCCGCGTGCGCGAGATGGCGGCGGGCCGGGCCACCGTGTGGTCGGCGCGGGGCGGCGAGACCGTCACGTCCGTGCCCTTCAACGTCGTGCGCCAACTGCTCCAGCCCGCCCTGGTCGCGCTCTCCGAGGAGGAGGCCCGCGAGTACTTCGGGGACTGGTACGACATCGCGGGCCCCGCCCTCGGCATCGCCGAGCCCACCGGGCGCCAGGCCGACCCGCACGGCGTGCGCGACGGTCTCGTCGTCGCCGCCTCCCGACTGGCCCGGCTGCACTGGCCGTTGGTGCTGCTCATCGACGACGCGCACTGGGCCGACCTGGAGACCCTGGAGTGGCTCGCCGCGTTCGCCGAGCGCCTCGACGACCTGCCGGTCTTCGTCGTCGTCGCGCAGCGCGAGGCCGAGGACGAGCGGGCCGCCGCCTGCCTCGACGCGGTGGCCGCCGCCGCCAGGCCCGGCGCCGCCGCCCTGCGCGCGCTGACCCCCGGAGCCACCGCGGGCCTCACCCGCGCCACGCTCGGCGGGCACGCCGACGACCCGTTCTGCCGCGAGGTGTGGGCCGTCACCGGCGGAAACCCGTACGAGACCGTCGAGTTGCTGGCCAAGGTGCAGGACGCCGAGCTGAGCCCCGAGGAGGACTCCGCCGCCGAACTGCGCGCCCTGAACAAGTCGGCGCGCGGCCGCGGCCTCGTCAGCCGCCTCGAAGGGCTCGGCACCGAGGCCACCCGCTTCGCCTGGGCCGCCGCCATCCTCGGCACCCGTATCGAACCGGGCCTCGCCGCGCTGCTCGCCGGCATGAACCCCGAGCAGGCGGGCCGCTGCGCCGAGCGCCTGGTCACCGCCCGCATCCTCACCGAGGACACCTACGGGGACGCGGGCACGCTCGAGTTCGTGCACCCGCTGATCGCCTCCGCCGTCTACGACGCGATACCTCCGGCGACCCGCACCGCCATGCACGGACAGGCCGCCTGGGCCGTCACCGCCTCCGGGCACGGGCCCGCCGCGGCCTCCCGGCACCTGCTGGAAGTGCACCCGGACGACGACATCGAACTCGTCGAGCAGATGCGCGCGGCGGCCGGCGAACACCTCGCCGTCGGCGCCCCCGAGGCGGCCCGCCGCTGCCTGGAGCGGGCCCTCGAAGAGCCGCCGCTGCCCGAGATCCGCCCCGAGGTCCTCTACGAGCTGGGCTGCGCCACGCTCCTCACCTCGCCCGCCACCACCATCGGCCACCTCACCGAGGCGCTCGACGCGACACCGGGGCTCGACGGCGACCTGCGCGTCGACGCGGTGTGCCGGCTCTCCCAGGCCCTCGTCCACAACGACCAGTTGGAGGAGGCGCTGCGGCTCATCGACGACGAGGCCGAGCGCCTCGCGCCCGGCCACGCGCGGCTGCGCCTCCAGGCCATGCACTTCATGTGGGAGGGCATCCACTCCGGCGAGGAGGACTCGCCCGGCCGCTCGCGCCGCCTCGCCGAACTCGCGGACCGCCTCGCCGGACGCGACAACCCCGAGCGGGTCCTGCTGATGCTGCGCGCCTTCGACGCGATGACGCGCGGGGAGAACGCGGAGGAGGTCGTCGAGCGCTGCGACCGCGCGATGCTCAACGGCCGCCTCGCGCCGGGGCTCGGCTGGACCGACCCCGAGTGGGGCTTCGAGGTTCTCGCCATGCTCACCGTCTCGTACGTCTACGCGGACCGGCTCGACCGCGCCGAGAGCCTGTGCAGCGAGGCCCTGCGCACGTACGAGACGGCGGGCTGGAGCGGCGGACACCTCGCGCTCGCGCACGCCTTCGTCGGCTACGTGCACCGCAGGCGCGGCAGGCTCACCGACGCCGAAGCGTTCCTGCGCGAGGGGCTGCGGCTCGCCGACCGCGTCGGCAGGGGGCTGCCCATGCACTGGGACGCCGCCTGCATGCTCATCGACACCCTGCTCGCCCGCGGCAAGGCGGCCGAGGCCCAGGAGATCGCCGAGCGCTACTCCTTCGGCCCGCCCTACCCCTCGACCGTCGTGCTGCCCGACGCGCACTCGGTGCGTGGCCGGCTGCTGCTCGCCACCGGCCGGGTCGAGGAGGGCATCAACGAGCTGGAGACCGCGGCCAAGGCGGCCACCGCCCGCGGCGGCCACAACACCATCATGGCGCCGTGGGCCTGCGACCTGGCCCGCGCGCTCGCCCCCACCGACCCGCGCCGCGCCGCCCAACTCGCCACCGAGGCCCGCGTCCAGGCCGAGCGCTTCGGAACGGACACCGCCATCGGCGAGGCCCTGCGCTGCGCCGCCGCCCTGGAGACGGGCCAGAAGCAGCTGATGCTGTACGCGAAGGCGGTGACGTACCTGGAGGCGTCGCCCTGCGCGTACGAACACGCGGCGGCCCGCGTCGAGTACGGCATAGCGGCCCGCTCCCTCTCCGAGCTCAACCGCGGCCTCCAACTGGCCCGTGCCTGCGGCGCCGACGGCCTCGCGGCCCGCGCCCGCGAGGTCCTGGAGACGGGGCGGGGGCTGCGCTAGCGGATCTCAGCCGGCCCAGGCGGTGGCCAACTCCGCCTGGAATCCGGTGGGTTCGCGGCCGATGAGCTCGGCGAGCGTCGGGTCGACGGCGGTGAACTCGCCCGCCCGCGCCGCCGCGAAGATGCTCAGCATCAGGTCCGCGACCGGCTCGGGAACGCCGTGCGCGAGCGACCGCGCGCGGAACTCGGCGTCGGGGACGACGGTCCGGGTGAAGGGCCGTCCGGTGACGCGGGACGCCAGCTCGGCGACCGCGTCGAAGTCGAGCGCGGCCGGGCCGGTGAGCGGAGGGGTGGGGCCCTCGAAGCGGCCCTCGTCGGCGAGGATCGCGGCGGTGGCGTCGGCGAGGTCGTCGTGTCCCGTCCAGGCCACGGGGGCGTCGGCGGGCAGGGCGATGTCGCCGGTGGCGCGGGCGGACTCCAGGAAGCCCAGGGCGCTCGCGGCGTAGAAGCCGTTGCGCAGCGAGGTCCAGGGCAGGCCGGTGGCGCGCAGCAGGTCCTCCGTGCGGGCGTGGTCGCGGCAGGCCTGGAAGCGGGAGTCGTGGGCGGCGCCCATCTGGCTCGTGTAGAGGATGCGGCCGGCGCCCGCCTTCACGGCGGCGTCGATCGCGGTGCGGTGGCCCGCGACGCACTCCTCGCCCACGCGGTCGAGCGAGACGAGGAGCAGCTGCTCGGCGCCCTCGAAGGAGTGCGCGAGCGAGGCGTCGTCGTCGAAGCTGCCCTGCCGCACCCGGACGCCGCGCTCGGCGAGGTCCCGGGCCTTGCGGGGGTCGCGGACGCTGACGCCGACACGCTCGGCGGGAACCCGCTCCAAGAGGCGCTCGACGATGCGGCGGCCGAGCTTTCCGGTGGCTCCGGTCACGATGATCACGATGTTTCTCCCTGACTGTTTCCAGTGGAATCACTTCCACGGTAACACCGGAACTAACGGCGATAGCGAAAATTCGTTATCGTCGATACATGGTCACGCGCGACACCACCGAATCCCCCCGCCGACGCATCGTCGAGGCAGCCGTCGAACTGCTGGAGAGCGGCGGACCCGACGCCGTCAGCACCCGCGCCGTCGCCGCGGCCGCCGGAATGCAGCCCCCGGCCATCTACCGCCTGTTCGGCGACAAGGAGGGCCTGCTCGAGGCGGTCGCCGAGCACGGCTACGCGCAGTTCCTCGAGACCAAGCGGGCACGGCTCGACCCCGCGCCCGACGATCCGGTGGAGGAGCTGCGGCGCGGCTGGGACACGGTCGTGGAGTTCGGCGTCGCACGGCCCGAACTGTTCGCCGTGATGAACAGGGCCACCGGTCGCGCGTCCGACGCGGCGCACCGGGCGGGCCTGGAGATCCTGCACGGGCGGGTGCGCCGTCTCGCCGCCGCCGGCTGGCTGCGGGTCGACGAGGAACTGGCCGCGCAGATCATCCGGGCCACCGGCCAGGGCGCCGTCACCACCTGGCACGCCACGCCCGCCGAGCGCCGCGATCCGGCGCTGCTCACCGTGCTGCGCGAGTCGATGATCGCCGCGGTCACCCGGACCGAGGCGGTCCTGCCCGACGCGGAGTCGGGTCCCGCAGCCGCGGCCCGCGCGCTGCGCGCCGCACTGCCCGAGCGGACGCCGGCGCTGACCGGGGCGGAGGAGGCCCTGCTGCGGGAGTGGCTGACGAGGCTGGCCGAAGAGGCCTGAACTCCCGCAGTCGCGGGCCTACTTGCCGAGAATGCGGTCGAGTTCGGCGTCCAGGCGGTCCTGGATCTCGCGGTCGTAGGTGTCCGCGTGCGCGAGGGTCGGCTGTTCGCCGTCGAAGAAGCCGGCCGTGGCCTCGCCGCCCAACTCGCCGACGGCCAGGGCCAGTACGCCGCTCGCGCCGTCCTCGACCGTGTTGAGCGGGCCGACCTCGGCCTCGCGGACCATCGCGGTGTCCATGTACGTCGCCGGGTGGATGACGTTGACGTGCACGCCCGTGCCGGTCAGTTGGCGGGCGAGCGAGAAGGTGTGTGCGGCGAGGCCGAACTTGGCGCGGCAGTACGCCTCCGTGCCGCTGTAGCGCGTGCTCAGTTCGAGGTCGTCGAAGTCGATCGGGGCCTGGCCGAGCGAGCCGCAGTTCACCACGCGGGACGGCGCGTTGTCGCGGAGCGTGGGCAGCAGGGCGCGGGTGAGGGCGACCGGGGCGAGGAGGTCGACGGCGAACCGCAGCTCGTGCCCGTCGGCGCTCAGCTCGCGGCCGGAGCCGGGCGCGCCGGTGCCGACGCCCGCGTTGTTCACGAGGGCGTCCAGCTCCGGGTGGTCGGCGGCGACGCGGGCCCCGAGGTCGCGGACCTGGGCCAGCTCGGCCAAGTCCGCGACGTAGGCCTCGGCGCGGCCGCCCGCCGCCCGCAGCTCCTCGACGAGGGCCTCCGTACGTTTCTCGTCCCGGCCGTGGGCGAGCACGACGTGCCCGCCGCGAGCCAGCTCGAAGGCGAGGTACCGGCCGAGGCCGGAGGTGGCACCGGTGATCAGGATTGTTGCCATGCGTCCAGGCTAGGCGCCGGACGTCACGGCCCTACGCAAGGCCCTCCTCGGCGAGTACGCGCTGGGCGACGCCGAACGCGGAGTTGGCGGCGGGCACCCCCACGTACACCGCGCACTGCTGCACCACGGCGCCGATCTCCTGCGGGGTGAGGCCGTTGCGCAGCGCCGCGCGCACGTGCATGCCGAACTCGTCGAGGTGGCCGTGGGCGACCAGCGCGGTCAGCGTGATCATGCTGCGTTCGCGGCGGGCGAGGGTGGGGTCGGTCCAGATCTCGCCCCACGCATAGCGCGAGATGAAGTCCTGGAACCCGGCCGTGAACGGCGTCTGCTTGGCCTGCGCGCGGTCCACGTGCGCGTCCCCGAGCACCTCGCGGCGCACCACCATGCCGCGCTTCGCGGGCCGGCCGAGGTGCGTGCGCAGCAGTCCGACGACCGCATCGGGGCGTTCGGCGGGGGCGAGGTGGGAGGCCCCGGCCAGCTCGACGAGTTCGCTGCCCGGCACGGCGTCGGCGATCTCGCGCAGGTGTGCGGGCGGGGTGGCGGGGTCCTCGCGGCCCGCGACGAGGAGGGTGGGCACGGTGATGTCGGCGAGGCGGTCGCGCAGGTCGAAGGCGGCGAGGGCGTCGCAGCAGGCGGCGTACGCGTCCGGGTCGGCGTCGCGGTTGTCCTGCACGAGGCGTTCCACGGTGAAGCCGGGGGTGAACCAGCGGGACGGCGCGGTCTCGGCCACGCCCGCCGTGCCCTCCTTGCGGACGAGGGCGGCCCGCTCCTCCCAGTTCTTCGCGCCGCCGAAGTGGGCGGAGGAGCAGAGGACGGCGAGGCTGGTGAGGCGTTCGGGGTGGTGCACGGCGAGGTGCAGGCCGACGGCGCCGCCGAGCGATACACCGGCGTAGGCGAAGCGGTCGACGCCGAGGTCGTCGGCGAGGGCGAGCACGAGGTCGGCGAGGTCTCCGACGGTGGCACCGGGCTCGATCAGGCCGGGGTCGGACCCGCCGTGGCCGGGGAGGTCCCACCGTACGACGCGGTGCGCGGACGACAGTTCGGGCGCGACACCGTCCCACAGGGCGGTGCTCGTCCCGAGGGAGGGGCCGAGGATCAGCGCGGGGGCGCTGGGCGAGCCCTCTTCGTGGTGGTGGAGACGGGGTGCGGTCATGGGTGGGCTCCCGGTGGTCGTCGAGGGTCGACTTGAGCTGGCGTGGTGTCGTTCGTCGTCGGGTTGCGGTCGTACGTGGCTGGGTGCGCAGTTCCCCGCGCCCCTGGGGATCCGGGGTTGCGGTCCCCGTCGGGTGGCGGTGGTGCGTGGTTGGGCGCGCAGTTCCCCGCGCCCCTGGGGAGTCGGGGACGCGGTCGTGCGGAGGTGGGCGCGAAGCGGCCCTTCAGGGGCGCGGGGAACTGCGCGAGCGCAACGCCGGGGTGGTGGGGCGTGCGGGTGGGCGCATCGGATCCGGTCCGCCCCCGGCCACTGGCAGGCGCCCGCAGGGATTTCGGGAAGGGGCGGGGTGGGGGAACGTCATCGGCGCGTGAGCGCCCGGTCCACCAACGCCCCCGCCGCCCCGACATAGCGCGACGGATCCGTCAGCTCGGACACGTTCACATCGGCGTCCTTGAGCGCCGGCTCGTCCGCGAGGACATCCGCCAGGGCCCGGGACTCCTCCCGGGCCCGCCGCGAGGCGGACGCCAGGAGCTCCTTCGCCGGACCACGCCCGAGCACCGCCGACAACTCCGCCGACAACCGCTCCGACACGATCGCCCCACCGGTCGTCGACAGGTGCGCGTGCATCACGTCCGCCCGCACGACCAACCCGTCGACCAGCTCGGAGGCGTCCCGCGCCGCCCCGCCGACCACCCGCAACAGCTCCCGCAACGAGGACCATTCGGCGTGCCACGCCCCCGCGGGACGTTCGTCCTCCGCGGCCACGGAGGCGTACAGCGTCGCCGCGAGCCCCGGCGCCCGCCGCGCCGCCGCGGCGACGAGCGTGGCACGTACCGGGTTCGCCTTGTGCGGCATCGCGGACGAGCCGCCGCCCGAACCCTCGGCCAGCTCACCGATCTCCGTACGGGAGAGGACGAGCACGTCCGCCGCGATCTTGCCGAGCGCCCCCGCCGCGAAGGCCAGCGCCCCCGCCAGATCCGCCACCGGCGTCCGCAGCACGTGCCACGGCAACTCCGGCTCGGCGAGGTCGAGTTCGGCGGCGTACGCGGCGATCAGCGCGAGCGGATCGTCCGCCCCGTACGCCCCGAAAGCCGCCAACGTGCCCGCCGCGCCGCCCAGTTGAACGGGAAGCGACGTCCGCACGGTCCGCAGGCGGTCCCGTGCGTCCAGGATCAGCGAGCGCCAGCCCGCCGCCTTGAGCCCGAACGTCGTCGGCACGGCGTGCTGCGTGAGCGTACGGCCCGGCATGACCGTGTCCCGGTGCGCCCTCGCCAGGCCCGCCAACGCACCCTCCGCGGCGGAGAGTTCGCCGAGAAGCGCGTCCAGCGTCCGCGTCGCCACCAGCATCAGCGCCGAGTCCAGGATGTCCTGGCTCGTCGCGCCCCGATGCACGTACGGGCCGTGCTCAGCGGGAACCGCCGCCGTGAGGTCCGCGACCAGCGGGATCACCGGGTTGCCGCCGCCACGCGAGCGCGTCGCGAGGTCCCGCGCGTCGAAGCGGTCGGCGACGGCCGCGGCCGTCACCGCGTCGGCGGCCTCCGCGGGTGCGAGGCCGAGCGTGGCCTGCGCCCGCGTGAGGCCCGCCTCCGCGTCCAACAGAGCCTGAAGGAAGGCCTCTTCGGACGTGGTGCGCTCGGTGGGCGCACCCTCGCTGCCGGGGTCGAACAACGTCACGTGAACTCCAGGAAGACCGTCTCGCCCTCGCCCTGAAGGCGGATGTCGAAACGGTACGTGCCGTTGGCCTCCGGCTGTGCGATCAGCGTGTCGCGCCGCTCGGCGTCGACCTGCTGGAGCACCGGGTCCGTCGCCAGGGCCTCGTCACCCGCGAAGTAGATCCGCGTGTAGAGGTGGTGGAGCAGACCGCGGGAGAAGATCACGACGGCGAGGTAGGGCGCCGAAGCGCCGCGTGCGCCGGGGCGCAGTGTGCGCACGGCCCAGTGGCCGTTCGCGTCCGTCTCGATGCGGCCCCAGCCGGTGAACTCCACGCCGTTGCGGCCCAGGTAGCCGCCGGTGAACGGCTGGCGGCGCATCGAACCGTCGATGGTCGAGGCGTTGCCCTCGGGGTCCGCGCCCCAGATCTCGACGAAGGCGTCGGGGACCGGGTCGCCGTTGCCGTCGTAGACGTAGCCGTGCACGGCGACCGTGTCCGGGTGGCCGACGGGCGCGATGTCACCGCCGCCCTCGAAGGGCAGCGCGTAGCCGTACCAGGGGCCGACCGTGTGCGAGGGGGTCGGCTGCACGGTCTCGGGGTTGTTGAGGTCGATCTTCGTCATCGCTGGTCAGCGCCCTTCTTCCATCCAGGTGGCGTGCGGGCCGTCGAGGACGATGTCCCACTGGTAGCCCATCGAGAACTCCGGAACCGACTTCTCGTGCACGTACGTGGCGATCAGGCGCTGGCGCGCCGCGTCGTCGGTCACGGACTGGAGGATCGGGTCGTACGGGAACAGCGGGTCGTTCGGGAAGTACATCTGCGTCACCAGGCGCTGGGTGAACGCGGAGCCGAAGACGGAGAAGTGGATGTGCGCGGGGCGCCAGGCGTTGGTGTGCTGCGCCCACGGGTACGGGCCCGGCTGGATGGTCGTGAACTTGTACCAGCCGTCGTCGTCGGTGAGCGTGCGGCCGACGCCCGTGAAGTTGGGGTCGAGCGGCGCGTCGTGCACCTCGATCTTGTGCGCGTAGCGTCCGGCCGAGTTGGCCTGCCACAGCTCGATGAGCTGACCGCGCAGCGGCCGCCCGTCGCGGTCGACGAGCCGGCCCTCGACGGTGATGCGCTCGCCGATGGGCTTGCCCGGGTGCTGGATCGTCAGATCGTTGTCGATCTTCGTGATGTCGCGCTCGCCGAAGGCGGGTGCGGTCAGCTCGATCAGCTCCGGGTCCTTGGCGACGTCGATGTTGATCGGCGGCTGCTTGGGGTGCCGGAACGTGGAGGAGCGGTACGGGGCGTAGTCGCGCCGCGGGTGGTGCTCGACGGGCGCGCCCTCGGCGAGGCCCTTGTAGTAGGCCTCGCGCTTGGCGGCGATCTCGGCGTCGATGTCGTGCTGGGTGAGAGCCATGAGGGGCGGGTCCTTCCTAACGTTCCAGGACGAGGGCGAGGCCCTGGCCCACGCCGATGCAGAGCGTGGCGACGCCGACGCCTGAGCCCTTGCGGGCGAGCTGGTGGGCGACGGTGCCGGCGAGCCGGGCGCCGGACGCGCCGAGCGGGTGGCCGAGCGCGATGGCGCCGCCCTGCGGATTGAGGACCGCCGGGTCGAACTCGGGCCATTCGGCGACGCAGCCGAGGACCTGCGCGGCGAACGCCTCGTTCAGCTCCAGGGTCGACAGGTCGTCGAAGCCCTTGCCCGCCTTGGCGAGCGCCCGGTTCGTCGCCTCGACGGGGGCGAGCCCGAAGTAGTGCGGGTCGATCGCGGAGACGCCGGTCGCGGAGATCCGGGCGAGCGGCTCGCGCCCGGTGGCCTTCAGGCCCTCCTCGTCGACGAGGAGCAGCGCGGCGGCGCCGTCGTTCAGCGGCGAGGCGTTGCCCGCCGTGACCGTGCCACCGTCCTTGCGGAAGGACGGCTTGAGCTTGGCCATCGCTTCGAGGGAGGTGGAGGCGCGCACGGACTCGTCGGCGGAGACCACCGACGGGTCGCCCTTGCGCTGCGGGATCGTGACCGGCGCGAGTTCGGCGTCGAAGAGGCCGTTCTTCTGCGCGGCGGCGGCCTTCTGGTGGCTGGCGAGCGCGAACTCGTCCTGCTGCTCGCGCGTGATGCCGTGCTTGTCGGCGATCAGCTCGGCCGACTCGCCGAGCGACACCGTCCACTGCGGCTCCATCTTCGGGTTGACCATGCGCCAGCCCAACGTGGTGGAGTACATCGTGGTGTTGGTGGCCGGGAACGGCTTGTCGTTCTTCGGCAGCACGTAGGGCGCGCGGGTCATCGACTCGACGCCACCGGCCACGGCGATGGACGCGTCGCCGACGGCGATGGCGCGGGCCGCCTGCACCACGGCCTCGAGTCCGGAGGCGCACAGCCGGTTCACGGTGACACCCGGCACCGAGGTCGGCAGCCCGGCGAGCAGGCCCGCCATGCGGGCGACGTTGCGGTTCTCCTCGCCCGCGCCGTTCGCGTTGCCGAAGTACACGTCCTCGATCCGGGACGGGTCCAAGTCCGGTGTACGGGCGGCCAGTTCACGGATCGCGTGCGCGGCCAGGTCGTCCGGGCGGACGGCGGCGAGGGCGCCGTTGTAGCGGCCGATGGGGCTGCGGACGGCGTCGACGATGTAGACGTCCTTGACGGTGCGGCTCACTTGGCTGCCTCCGGGATGCGTACCTTCGCGGCGGTCTTCTCGACGACCTCGTCGGCAGTGACGCCGGGCGCCGGCTCGACGAGCTCCAGGCCGTCCTCGGTCACGTCGAGCACGGCGAGGTCGGTGATGATGCGGTCGACGCAGCCCTTGCCGGTCAGCGGCAGCGAGCACTCCTCGACGATCTTCGGGGAGCCGTCCTTCGCGGTGTGCGTCATGGTGACCAGGACGGTGCGGGCGCCGTGCACGAGGTCCATGGCGCCGCCGATGCCGGTGATCATCTTGCCGGGCACGGCCCAGTTGGCGAGGTCGCCGTTCGCGGAGACCTGCATGGCGCCGAGCACGGCGACGTCGATGTGGCCGCCGCGGATCATCCCGAAGGAGAGCGCGGAGTCGAAGAAGGAGGCGCCGGGCAGGACGGTGACCGTCTCCTTGCCCGCGTTGATCAGGTCGGGGTCGACGGCGTCGTCGGTGGGGTACGGGCCGGTGCCCAGGATGCCGTTCTCGGACTCCAGGATCACCTCCACGTCGCCGCCGAGGTAGTTGGGGATCAGCGTCGGCAGGCCGATGCCGAGGTTCACGTACTGACCGTCGCGCAGCTCGCGTGCGGCGCGCGCGGCCATTTCCTCACGGGTCCAGGACATGGTTACTCACTCACCGTCCGCTTCTCGATGCCCTTGTCGACGGCCTGTTCGGGCGTCAGGGCGATGACGCGCTGCACGAAGATGCCCGGCAGGTGCACGGCGTCGGGCTCGATCTCGCCCGGCTCCACCAGCTCCTCGACCTCGGCGATCGTGATCTTTCCGGCCTGGGCGGCGAGCGGGTTGAAGTTCCGCGTGGACTTGTTGAAGACCAGGTTGCCGTGCCGGTCGCCCTTGGCGGCGCGGACGAGCGCGAAGTCGGTGCGGATGCCGCGCTCCAGGACGTACTCGATCCCGTCGAACTCGCGGACCTCCTTGGGCGGCGAGGCCTTCGCGACGCCGCCGTTTCCGTCGTAGCGCCAGGGGAGTCCGCCGTCGGCGACCTGCGTGCCGACGCCGGCCGGGGTGTAGAAGGCGGGGATGCCCGCGCCGCCCGAGCGCAGCCGCTCGGCGAGCGTGCCCTGCGGGATCATCTCGACCTCGATCTCACCGGCCAGGTACTGCCGGGCGAACTCCTTGTTCGCGCCGATGTACGAGCCCGTGACGCGGCTGATCCGGCCGGCGCTCAGCAGGACGGCGAGGCCGGAGTCCATGGCGCCGCAGTTGTTCGACACCACGGAGAGGTTCCCGGTGCCCTGCTCGTACAACGCCTTGATCAGCACGTTCGGTACGCCGCTCAAGCCGAACCCGCCGACCGCGAGCGACGCACCGTCGCCCACGTCGGCGACGGCCTGTGCGGCCGTGGCGACAACCTTGTCCATCCCTGCCAGCCTCATCTCCGCGAAGTGCTCGAGAAATGCTCAGGGCACTGAGCGTTTCTGGGTGCGGCTCACGTTGCCACTGGGTGTGTGAACCGTCAAGAGTTCCCAGGGAAAATGGCGTATGGACTCGACAAGCGGTCGCCGGTTGCCGGATCCTTGCTCAGTGCACGGCCGTGTTCAGCGGCGCAACGACAGCAGACGGAGGACCGCCATGGCCGCGGTGGACCTGACCACCCATCCCGGGCATCTCGCCCGGCGGCTCCAGCAGGCCCACTATCTGCTGTGGAACACGATGGTCTCCGAGGAGATCACATCCCCCCAGTTCGCGGTGCTCAACGCGCTGGTGGCCGAGCCGGGGCTCGACCAGCGCACCGTGGGGGAGCGGGTCGGTCTCGACCGCTCCACCATCGCCGAGGTGATCACCCGGCTGACCCGGCGTGAGCTGGTCGACAAGGTGCGCGACCCGCAGGACGGCCGCCGCTGGCTGCTGCGCCTCACACCCGACGGGCTGCGCACGCACAAGAAGCTGTCCGTGCGCACGGCCCGCATGAACCAGATCTTCCTCGCCCCGCTCGACGCCGACGAGCGAGCGGTCTTCTTCGACCTGATCCAGCGGGTGTGCGACGCGGCGGAGGGCCTGCGGCACCCGGGCGAGGTGGTCGCCGCGGAGGCGTAGGCCCGCACGCCCCGCGGGCGCGGGCGCGGCGGGCATCACCCCTTCGCGAGCACCACCCACACCGGGCCCGGGGCGAACGGGACGCTGAAGGCCGTGCCGTCCGCCGGGGTCGGGCGGCGCCACGTCGCCTCGTGGGCACGGCCGTCGCGGAGGACCAGCGCCGTGCCGTCGCCGACCGTCCGGGACAGCGGTGTCGTGCTGCCCGAGCGGTCGTGGAAGCGGGACGGCTCGACGGCGACGTACTGGACGACGACCGTCGGGGCCGAGAGGCGCTTGCCGGACGCCGTGGTCGCGGGGCGGCCGTCCATGCTCACCAGCCAACGGCCCTGCGATGCCGACCAGTCGAACGTGAAGCGGGCCGCCGGAAAGCGCGCCGTGTGCGTCGTCTCGGCCCGCCCGCCCTTCGGGGGCCGTTCCGCGAACTCGAAGCCCGCCAGGGTGCCCGCGGCGACGCCCGCCGCCGGATCGCCCAGCTTCGCGGGCCGCAGGTACAGATTGTGCGGCGCCGGCTTGTCGGAGCCGCGGAAGTACGCGCCGTCCGCCGTGCCCGGCGGCACCGCGCGGATCGGCGCCGCGTCGATCGAGGGCCGCAGCGCGCTCTGGGCACCCGAGTAGGCGAGCGTCGGCCGGTCGAACTGGCGCAGCAGCTCCAGGTCCGTCTCGCGCGCGCTGCGCACCGGGCCGACCACCTCGGGCAGCCGCGAGCCGAACACCGCCATCAGCCGGCTGAGCCCCGCCTCGACCTGCTCCACGTACACGAGGTCGGCCTCGTCGATCCCGGTCTGCGGCCGCGCCGCCCCCACGTTGTCGATCTTCACGGCGAGCACCGGCGCCCGCGTCGACGGCGAACTCCCGCCCCCGGGCAGCCTGCTCGCCGTACAGGCCGCCGCGAACACCCCGAGAGCCCCGACCACGACCGTGCGCCTGCGCATATCGTCCACGCACTGTGACTACCCGCGGGCGCTCAGCGCAGCACATCCCCCAGGTCGAACTTCACGGGCTCCTCCAGCTGCGCGTACGTACAGCTCTCCGGCGTACGGTCCGGGCGCCAGCGGCGGAAGCGGGCCGTGTGCCGGAACCGGGCGCCGTTCTCCATGTGCTCGTACGCCACCTCGGCCACGAGCTCAGGGCGCAGCGGGATCCAGGACAGGTCCTTCTTGCCCGTCCAGCGGCTGGTGGCGCCCGGCATCCGGCGACTCTCGTGCGCCGCCTCGTCCGTCCACGCCGCCCACGGGTGGCCCTCGGCCGGCAGCTCCATCCGCAGCGGCTCCAGCTCGGCCACCAGCTCCGTGCGGCGCTTCATCGTGAACGCCGCGCACACCCCGACGTGCTGGAGCGCGCCCCCGTCGTCGTACAGGCCGAGGAGCAGGGAGCCGACGACCGGGCCGCTCTTGTGGAAGCGGTAGCCGGCGACCACGCAGTCCGCCGTCCGCTCGTGCTTGATCTTGAGCATGACGCGCTCGTCGGGCCGGTAACGCAGGGTGAGCGGCTTGGCGACGATCCCGTCGAGGCCCGCGCCCTCGTACTGCTCGAACCACTTCTGCGCCAGGTCGGCGTCGGTCGTGGCGGGCGCCAGGTGCAGCGGCGGCGTCGCGCCCGCGAGGGCCTGTTCCAGGAGCGGTCTGCGGTCGGACAGCGGCAGCTCCACCGTGGACTCGGAGCCGAGCGCCAGCACGTCGAAGGCCACGAAGGAGGCGGGGGTGCGCTCGGCGAGGGTGCGGACGCGGGACTCGGCCGGGTGGATGCGCTCGGTGAGCGCGTCGAAGTCGAGGCGGCCGTCCCGCGCGATCACGATCTCCCCGTCGAGCACGCAGCGCTCCGGGAGCCGCTCGGCCAGCGCCTCCACCAGCTCGGGAAAGTACCTGGTCAGAGACTTGGTGGTGCGGCTCGTCAGCTCGATCTCGGGACCGTCCCTGAACACGATCGCCCGGAAGCCGTCCCACTTCGCCTCGTAGTGCATCCCGGCGGGGATCCTGGCGGTGGACTTGGCAAGCATCGGCTTGACCGGCGGCAGCACGGGAAGATCCATGCACCGATTCTGTCGCGAGTGTGCCCGGATCGCCCGGTATGCGGTTTACGTCCTTTCGGCCTAGCGTGAGCGCATGGGCGGCAAGGGCGCGGCAGTGGAGCTGGAAGCGGGCGGACGGTCGGTACGGCTGTCCAGCCCGGACAAGGTGTTCTTCCCCGACGGGGGCACGCAGACGTACACGAAACTCGACGTCGCGAACTACTTCCTCGCGGTCGGCGACGGCATCCTGCGCGCCCTGCGCGACCGCCCCACCACCCTGGAGCGCTACCCCGACGGAGTGACCGGCGAGTCCTTCTACCAGAAGCGCGCGCCGAAGAACCTGCCCGACTGGATCCCCACCGCCACCATCGCCTTCCCCTCGGGCCGCACCGCCGACGAGATGTGCCCGACGGAGGTCGCCGCGGTGCTCTGGGCCGCCCAGTACGGCACCCTCACCTTCCACCCCTGGCCGGTGCGGCGCGGCGACCTCGACCACCCCGACGAGCTGCGCATCGACCTCGACCCGCAGCCGGGCACCGACTACGCGGACGCCGTGCACGCCGCCCGCGAACTGCGCGCGGTGCTCCACGACTTCGGCGGCCTCGTCGGCTGGCCCAAGACCTCCGGCGGGCGCGGACTGCACGTCTTCGTGCCCATCGAGCCTCGTTGGACGTTCACCGAGGTGCGGCGTGCCGCGATCGCCTGCGGGCGTGAACTGGAGCGCCGCATGCCCGAGTTCGTCACCACGGCGTGGTGGAAGGAGGAGCGCGGCGAGCGGATCTTCGTCGATTACAACCAGACGGCCCGCGACCGCACCATCGCCTCTGCCTACTCGGTGCGCGCCCGCCCGCACGCCCCCGTCTCCGCGCCGCTCACCTGGGACGAGCTGGGCGACGCGCTGCCCCGTGACTTCGACATCGTCACCATGCCGAAGCGGTACGCCGAACGCGGCGACGTGCACGCCGACATGGACAAGGAGCGCTACCGTCTCGACGCCCTCCTGGAGCTGGCCGACCGCGACGGCAAGGACCGCGGGCTCGGCGACCTGCCGTACCCGCCCGAGTATCCGAAGATGCCGGGCGAGCCCAAGCGGGTGCAGCCGAGCCGCGCCCGGCACGAGGAGGGCGACGTCGGGTGACCGCGCCTACAGGTCGGCGGCCCGGTGCGTCACGCGACCGCCGAGCACCGTCAACCGGACGGGGACGTCGGGGAGTTCGGTCGCCGGTGCGGCGACCGGATCCGCCCCGAAGGCCGTGAGGTCGGCCCGGAACCCGACGGCGATCCGCCCCGCGCTCCGCTCCTCACCCGCGGCGTGCGCGGCGTTCACGGTCATCGCCCGCAGCGCCTCCGCGCCGGTCAGCGCCTGCTCGGGCCCGTGCGGCGGCAGCGCGAGATCCCGCGTCGGCCGCCGGTGCCGCGCCCCCGCCATCACACCGAGCGGCGGGTACGGCGCGATCGGCCAGTCCGAGCCGAGCACCACGGTCGCGCCCGCGTCCCACAGGTCCCGGCAGCGCCAGGCCCGCCCCGCCCGCTCCTCGCCGAGCCGCCGCGACCAGTTGTCCGTGTGGTCGGCCCGCGTGAAGTCGCAGCAGTGCGTGGGCTGCATCGAAGCGATCACGCCGAGCTCGGCGAACCGCCGCACCGTGTCGTCCGGCACCGTCTCGATGTGCTCGACGCGGTGCCGTACGTCGCCGGGGGCCCCGGCCCGCGCCTTCTCCACGGAGTCGAGCGCGTGCCGCACCGCCGCGTCCCCGATGGCGTGCGTCGCCGTGGGCACACCCGCGCCGTGCAGCGCGGCGACGACCTCCGTGTACGCGGCCGGATCGGGCCAGAACGCGTGCGTCGACTCGCCGTGGCAGTCGGGCCGCTCCAGCCACGCGGTGCCGTTGTCGATGGTGCCGTCCATGAACAGCTTCACACCGTCGACGGACCACAACGCGCCGCCCTGTGACTGGAGTTGGATCAGCTCGCGCACCGCGTCGGCGTCCGCGCCCGGCTGACACCAGGGCGCGACCCGCAGCCGCACGGCCAGCTCCCCGGCCGCGTCCAACTCCTCGTACAGCTCGATGCTGTCCCCGTTGGCGTCCATGGCGTGCCCGCCGGTGAGCCCGCTCGCGGCCATCTCCCGCAGCGTCCGCGCGAGCCGCTCGCGGCGCTCGGCGCGGGTGGGCCGGGGCGCGGCCCGCTCGACCAGCTCGCACGCGGCGTCCTCCAGGAGCAGCCCGGTGGGCCGCCCGTCGGCGTCGCAGACGATCTCGGCGGCCTGGTCGAAGGTGCGCGGCCCGTCGACCCCGGCGAGTTCGAGGGCGCGGGGGCTCGCCAGCATCGAATGGGCGTCGAAAAGCTGGAGCAGCGCGGGGACCCCGTCGAGCACGGGCGCCAGCGCGGCGGCCTCCACGGGCCGGTCCCCGAACACGTTCGGGTCGAGCCCCCAGGCGTGCAGCCACGCCCCGTCCGCCAACGACTCGCGGGCGCGCGCGAGTTCACGCCGTACGTCGTCGACGCTCTCGCACCGCGACAGGTCGACCCCGGCGGTCAGCTCGGCCCCGGACACGGGATGCATGTGCCCGTCGACGAGCCCGGGTGTCACGACGGCGCCCTTGAGGTCGACGACGACGGTGCGGGGCCCGGCGAGCGCCCGCACCTCCCGGTCGTCGCCCAACGTGGTGATCACGCCACCGCCGGCGGCCAGCGCGGTGTGCGCGCCGCTCCCGCCGTCGACGGGGTCGAGGAACCGACCGTTGAGGAGTATCAGATCGGGGTGGTGCATCGTGCAGATCTCCTTGCGAGTGGAGTGCGGTCCGGTTCAGCCCCTCCGGCGATCGAGGAGCGGGGTCCGGGGCGGCGCCCCGCGACCGTGACGCCGTTGCGGATCTACGAGTCCAACGCCCCCTCGGGGAGCCCCAGTTCACGCTCGGCGAGCCGGAACGCCATCCGTGCGACCGCCGGAGGCAGGGTCGCCAGATCCGCCCCCGCGTTCGCCCCGAGCCCGTCGAGGACGACCAGGATCTGCATCGCCACGACCTCCGGATCGGCCGTCCGGAACTCCCCGCGCGCAACGCCGTCCGCGAGCAGCCCCGTGAGCCGCCCCCGCCAGTCCGCCTCCTGCTCCTCGACGCGGACCCGCAGCGAATCCCGGTACCGGCTCAGGTGCCGTGCGTTGATCCACAGCCGGCTGATGTCGTCCCACGCGGGGCCCGCGGTCTGCGCGAGGAACCGCCCGAGCCGTTCCCGAGCGGACGTGTCCGCGCCG
Source organism: Streptomyces sp. SDT5-1 (assembly GCF_052245995.1). NCBI lineage: Bacteria > Bacillati > Actinomycetota > Actinomycetes > Kitasatosporales > Streptomycetaceae > Streptomyces > Streptomyces sp. SDT5-1. The sequence goes on from NZ_CM125963.1 coordinate 7,051,610, forward strand.
CCCTCGGGGAGCAGCGCGTCGAGCTCGCCCGCCGCCGCGCTCCCGAACGCCTCCGCGACCAGCTCCTCGGCCGAAGGGAAGTAGTGGCTGACGAGCCCCGGACGCACGTCGAGCTCCTCGCCGATGCGCCGTAGCGTCACGCACTCCAGACCTTCGGAAAGCGCAACCGCAGCGGCTTTCGCAACGATTTCCGCACGTCTGGCGGCCGGAGATTTTCGAATTCGCTTGCGCTCAACGCTTGACGACATGCCCGTCACGTTATTGAGTGTGCGACCAATAAGCAAGCAAGCAGCAGGTGGGACACGACCAGCACCCCGGAGGGCCCATGGCGTCCACGCTCCCCGATCCGTACCCGGGCACCGAAGGCACGGACGGCACCGCGCAGCCCCCGCCCGACGCGGACCGGGCCGCGGCCTCCCGCATCGAGGCCCACGGCATCGACCACATCCCCGACTCCGAACGCCGTGGCAGGGCCCGCGACCTGTTCTCGGTCTGGGCCGCCGGCGGCATCAACTACCTCAGCCTCGTCGTGGGCGGCGCCCTGATCCTGATGGGCCTGAGCCTGTGGCAGGCGCTCGCCGTGCTGGTCGTCGGCAACCTGTTCTGGATCCTGACCGGCTGGCTCTCGGTCTCGGGCCCCGCGGCGGGCGCACCGAGCGAGGTCATCACCCGCGCCCTCTTCGGCGTCATCGGCAACCGCGTGAACAACGCGATCGTCGGCTGGGTGATCTCCGTCTGCTACTTCGCGCTGAACCTGTCGGCCGCCGCCGTCGCCGCGTTCTCGCTGGTCGCACGGGTCGGCATCCCGGTCAACACCGGAGTGAAGGCCGCCGTCATCGTGGTCATCGCGGCGCTCACCCTGACCATCAGCGTCTACGGCCACGCCCTGATCATGAAGCTGTACCTGCCGATCACGCTGGTCCTCGCCGCCGCCTTCGTCGTGGTCGCCGTCGTGGTGTTCCGGCACGCCGACTTCGGCTACGTACCGCCGCACCACCTCACCGGCGTCGACCTGTGGGCCACGGTGCTCGCCGGTGTCACCCTCATCGCGTCGGGACCGCTGTCGTACACCACCAGCGCGGACTTCTCGCGCTATCTGCCGCGGACGACACGGAAGCGGGCCATCGTCGGCTGGACCGCGCTCGGCGGCTTCCTGCCGGGCGTCGTGGTGTCGGCGCTCGGCGTGCTCGCGGCCACGACCGTCGACATGACCGACCCGCAGGCGGCCCTGGAGAAGATCCTGCCCGGCTGGTTCACCCCGGTGTTCCTGCTGGCCCTGGTCCTCGGCACCATCGCCATCAACGCCCTGACCGCGTACAGCGCGGGGCTCGCGCTCCAGGCCGTCGGGCTGCGCATCCGACGCTCCGTCAGCGTCCTGTTCGACGGCACGGCCGCCGTCGCGCTCACCCTCTACGGACTGCTCGTCTCGAACTTCCTCGACACGGTCAGCAATGTCATGCAGCTGACCGTCATCCTGCTCGGACCGAGCATGACGATCTACGCCACCGACATCGTGCTGCGTCGCAACCGCTACGACGGGGTCGCGCTCACCGACGAGTCGCCCGGCAGCCCCTTCTGGTACCGGGGCGGTGTCAACTGGGCGGGCGCGTTCTCCCTGTTGGCGGGCGCCGCGGCGGCCGCGCTGTGCGTGAACACCCTCTACTTCACCGGCCCCGTCTCCGCCGCCCTCGGCGACGTCGACCTCGAACTGCCGGTCGGCATGGTGGTCTCCTGCCTCTGCTACACGCTCACGATGCGCCGCTCGGTGGCCTCGCGTGACGTGACCGCCTCGTGACGCGATTCTCGCTCATCCCGCACAACCGGCTCTGGACAGTGCCTACCGCCAGGTAGAGCATCGGTGCCACCTACACCTGGCACTGATCGCCGACCGTCGAGGGAGCCGCGTTGAGCAAGGACCGTACGTACGACTACGTCATCGTCGGGGCCGGGTCGGCCGGTTGCGTGCTCGCGGGACGGCTCTCCGAGGACCCCTCCGTCAAGGTCGCCCTCGTCGAGTCAGGCCCCCGCGACCGCAAGACCGAGATCCGGATCCCGGCCGCGTTCCCGAAGCTGTTCAAGACGCTGTACGACTGGGACTACGCGACGACGAAGCAGTCGGCCCTGGGCGACCGGGAGTTGTACTGGCCGCGCGGCCACACGCTGGGCGGCTCGTCCGCCATCAACGCGATGATGTGGGTGCGCGGCCACCGCGCCGACTACGACGCCTGGGGCGAGGCCGCCGGATCCCCGTGGTCGTACGACGAGTTCGTCCGGTACTTCCAGCGCGCCGAGAGCTGGCAGGGCGAGGCGCGCGAGGACTCCGTGTACGGCACCCAGGGCCCGCTGCACATCTCGCCGCCCCGCCACCCGAACCCGACCACGGCCGCGTTCCTCGACGCCTGCCGCGCCCAGGGCCTCAGCGAACTCGACGAGTTGAACGGGCCCGACCACTCCGGCTTCGCCGTCACCCCGCTCAACCAGTACAAGGGCCGCCGCTGGAGCGCCGCCGACGGCTACCTCAAGCCCGCCGCCCGCCGACCCAACCTCGACATCTACACCGGCGCCCGCGTCACCCGCATCGACTTCGACGGCACCCGCGCCGCCGGTGTCGTCGCCTCCGGGATACCCGCCGGCGCCCTGCGCGCCACCCGCGAGGTCATCCTCTCCGCGGGCGCCATCAACTCGCCGAACCTCCTTCAGCGGGCGGGCATCGGCGACCCCGACACCCTCGCGGCGGCCGGCATCGACACCCTCGTCGCCTCCCCGGACGTCGGGCGCCACCTCCAGGACCACCTGATGTACGCCCTCAACGTCCGCGCCGCGAAACCGATCACCCTCACCGGCGCCGACTCTCCCGCCAACATCGCCCGGTTCCTGCTCGGCGGGCGCGGACCGCTCACCTCGAACGTCGGCGAGGCCGTCGCCTTCCTCGCCACGAAGCCGGAACTCGACGCGCCCGACATCGAGTTGATCTACGCCCCCGTGCCCTTCGTCAACCACGGCCTCGAGGAGCCGACCGAGCACGGGCTGACCGTCGGCGTGATCCTGCTCCAGCCGCAGAGCGAGGGCCGGATCACCCCGGGGCCCGAGGGCGAGCCGCTGATCGACCCGGACTACCTGGCCCACGAGGACGATCTGCGCACCCTCGTCGCCGGGGTGCGCCGCGCCGAGGAACTCCTCGCCGAGAGCGCCCTCGCCGCCCACCACACCGGGCCGATGGGCGGCTACCCCGGCGTCGTCGACGACGAGACGCTGACCCGCTCGGTGCGCGCGAGCGCCGAGACCCTCTACCACCCGGTCGGCACCTGCCGGATGGGCTCCGACGAGGGCTCGGTCACCGACCCCCGGCTCCGGGTGCGCGGCACCACGGGGCTGCGCGTCGTGGACGCGTCCGTCATGCCGCGCATCACGCGCGGCCACACGCACGCGCCCACGGTCGCCCTCGCGGAGCGGGCCGCCGACCTGATCCGCGAGGACGCCACCAAGTAGCGCTGCTCGAACGGGAGTTACGAGCCGACGCTCACCGTGAACCGGCGCGGATTGCCGTCGTGCGCCGCGCCGGACACGTCCGGCTGCCCGTCGGCCTGCACGTCGTCGTACGGGAACGCGTAGCCGATGGGGGAGTTGGCGTGCACGATGCGCGACCAGTGGTTGGTCGTGGCGTCCTGGTAGTAGTCCGCGGACGTCACGCCGTTCGGCTGCTCGGCGTGCGTGAGCATGATGCTGCGGTTGAACCCGGCGGCGAGGCGGGACAGGATGCCCTTCTTGTCGTCGGAGTCGTCCGGGTTGTTGGCGAACGGGCCGTGGTTGCAGGTGAAGATGTCCTTCGACTGGGGCTTGCTGAAGGTGTGCCCGCCGTTGAAGGTGAGGGTGTCGCCGCTGACCCGGCCCGTGAACGTGCCGCGCCCGCCCTGGAGGTCGATCTTCAGGTCGGTCGAGGCGTACTTCTCCCACACCTTGTCGATGTAGCCGTTCCACACGTCGCGGAACGGCATCTCGTCCGGCTTGTCGAAGTAGGGCGCCATGAGGTTCTGCGGGGAGATCACGCGCAGCACCTTGCCGTCGTCGCCCTTGATGACGAGCTTGTCCCAGGGCTGCCCGTCCTTGGCTGCCTGCGCCGCGAGATCGGAGGCGATCTTGTCGACCGCGCCGTCGGGCAGCGGGGCGACGGTGTGCGTGGCGTCGCCCTCCAGCTTCAGGCCGATGGGCAGCGCCGTCACCAGGTCGACGTAGCTGATGTTGGCGTACAACTGGTCGGCGTTGAAGGTGAATTCGCAGAACGACCAGGTCTTGCCGTAGTTCGGGTCCTCCTTCGTGGCGAAGGCCGGCTCGACGAGCGAGGGGCCCGGGTTGACGAAGAAGTCGAGCTTGTCGTCGCGGACGAAGTAGACGCGCGCGCCGTACATCCGGGGCAGCGTCACCACCTTCGGCTCGGAGCCGGGGGCACCGAGCGGGATGGCGCAGTCGACGGGCAGCGGGGTCTGCGGGGCGCCCGGCTCCTCGGGGTGGTAGACGCTGCCGTCGGCGCGCAGCAGCACCCAGTTGCCGCTGCCGTCCTCGTGTCCGGTGACGTACGCGTGCACGGTGCCGGTCAACGACGTGTTCTGGAGGGCGAGTTCACAGGTGGCCGGTGCGGCGCCCGCGGTCCAGGAGGGAACGGTGAGCGCGGCGGCGGTGGTGACGAGGCCGGCTCCGGCGCTGGCGAGAAATATTCTGCGCGAGATCACGATGCGCACTCCCTGAATGTGGGGGGTGTGTGGGGGAGCCCCACTGTGGCGAGGGTGACTCGTGACGTCAATACTTCGCGCAGGGAGCGCTCCCACCTTTTGTTTGCGTTCAATTTTTGAAGGCGGAGGGTTCGGTTCCTCTGGTCTGAACCAGCGCAGGTCAGCGTGGTGCCAAGGCGATTGTCAGTGCCCGGTGGAAGACTCGGCAGTCCGGAAGAGAAACCCTCGACGAGGAGGGCAGGACCCATGATCACTACGGAGTTCGTGGACGGCGCGCCGAACTGGCTGGACCTCAGCACCCCCGATCTGGACGGCGCGATCTCCTTCTACGGCGGCCTGTTCGGCTGGACGTTCCTGTCGGCGGGCCCCGAGGCCGGCGGGTACGGGATGTTCCAGCACGAGGGCAGGACGGTCGCCGGAGCCATGACCGTCACGCCCGACCAGGGCGAGCCCGGCTGGACGGTGTACTTCCAGAGTGCGGACGCGGACGCCACGGCGAAGGCGGTCGAGCAGGCCGGGGGCAGCGCCCTGCTGCAGCCGATGGACGTCTTCGACCTGGGCCGCATGGCCGTCTTCGCCGACCCGGCGGGCGCCCCCTTCGGCATCTGGCAGCCCCGCAAGAACAAGGGGCTCGAATACATCAGGGACGACGGCGGGCTGAACTGGGTGGAGCTGTACGCGCCGGACGTGGCAGCGGCGAAGCGGTTCTACGGGTCGGTCTTCGACTGGGGCGCGTTCGACGTCGAGTTCCCCGGCGGCAGCTACACGACGATCAACCCTCCGGGCACGGACGAGAACGCGATGTTCGGCGGCCTCGCCAAGCTCGACAGCGACCCGGCGGAGGCGCAGGCGGGCCCGCACTGGACCGTCTACATCCATGTCCCGGACGTGGACGCGACGGCGGACCACACCCAGTCCCTGGGAGGCACCGTGCGCTCCGAGCCGGTCAGCATCCCCGGCGTCGGCCGCATCGCCCGGCTCGCCGACCCGTCGGGGGCTACGTTCGCCGTGCTGAAGGGGGACCCAGACCAGCAGTGACCCGCCAGCCCGCCGTGCGCGCCGGATGCCCGATCGCCGTCCGTTGATGGCGCGTTGATCAAACGTTTTTCGGCGGGCGGCACACTGACCGGCATGTACGCGAACACGACCCTCACGCCTGCCGGCCCCACCTGGCAGGACCAGGCCCTGTGCGCCCAGACCGGTGCCGAGTTCTTCTTCCCCGAGCCGGGCAGCTCGGTCCGCGAGGCCAAGACGATCTGCGGCCTGTGCCCGATCCGGCAGAGCTGCCTCGAGTACGCCCTCACACACGATGAGCGGTTCGGTGTGTGGGGCGGACTCTCGGAGAAGGAGCGGCACCGGCTCAAGAAGTCCTGACCCCCGCCGGACGCCGTGAACCGGCGGGGGCCGACGGAATGTAGGGATATTCGGTGGGACCGCCCGGTGGCGGCAGGCAGACTCGTCGCATGTCCGACGCACGCATGACCGCCGCCGCCCGCCTCCTCGACGCCCTCGACCCGCTGCCCTTCCCGGCGCGGCTGCGGGAAACCGCGCGGCGGGCCGGGGAGCTGGCGGCGAGTGGTGAACTGGCCGATGTCCTCGCGGAGCTGGACGCCGGGGGCAGCCACGAGCGGAGCGTCGGCGCGCTGCTCGCCTGCGTCGGGCGCGACGCCGACTGGGTCGCGGGCCATCTCGCCGACCCCGACCCGTTCGTGCGCGGGCACGCCCTGCGCGCGGCCGACGGCCTCGACGTGCCCGACGCCGCGTTCGAGAGCGCGCTGCGCGACGCGCCCGAGGTCGTCCGCCGCGGGCTGCTGCGCTCCCTCGCGAGCGGCCGGCGTCCCGCGCTCGCCGACCGGTGCGTCGAGCGGGTGCGCGCGGAGTGGGGTGACGCCGAGGCAGCGAGATTGCTGACCGGCTGCTCGCCGAACGTCGTCGCGCGGCTCCTGCCGCATGTGTTCCACGCCGTGATGAGCTGGCGGCCGCTCGTCAGGCGGTACCACGGACTCGTCCTGGACGTCGCCGAGGAGCAGCTGTCCGGGCTCCCGGCGGGCGCCCGCGACGGCTGGTTCGGGCGGTACGCGCGAATGCTCGTCGCCGTCGCCCCGGCCGCCCCGCTGCGCGCGCTCGACCTCCTCGACGCCTACCCGCCCACCCGCTTCCCTTCCCTGCTCGGCCGCTGCCTGGACGTATGGGCGAAGGCCGCGCCCGAGCGGGTGCTGCGGATGTACGCGGGGCCCTGGCGCAGGACGCTCCCCGGCCCGCGCCGGCTGAGCCCCGCCGCCCTGCGCGCCCTGGCCCGCTCCGGGGCGCCGGAACTCGCCGACCACGCCCGTGCGCTCGCGCGGCACCCCGGTGACCTCGCCGCGCTCCTGGGGGCCCAGGCGCCGTCCGCCCGCTGGGCGACGTACGAGACGGCGATGGCCGGGCGGGGCGCCGCGCAAGAAGGCGTGCCCACCGAACTGCTCGACGTCCTGCCCCGCAGGCACGCCGCCGACGTGGCACGGCAGGCCGCCGAGACGGCCCGCACGCAGGGCGCCGACTGGACCACCGTGCTCGGCGCCGTGTCCTGTCTGCCGCCCGACGAGGCCCGCGAGCCGCTCGGCGCCGCCACGCGCAGGCCGCGCGCCGAGGACCGCGCCGTGGCCTGGCCGCTGCTGGTGCGCAACATCGCCCGCGCCGGCGATCCGGCCCGCATGACGGAACTGGCCCAGGAGTTGGCGGGACGGCTGCGCAACGAGCAGGACCCGGTGCGCCGCGCCGCCCTCCAGGCCGTCGCCGACGACGTGCACCCCGCGCTGTGGGCGCCGGACGCGCTGCCGCACCTGAGCGGCCTCGTCGCCGACGCCCTGCAGGCGCGCGACCGCTCCTACGCGACGACCGGCGCGCTGTCCCGGCTCGCTCTCGGCGTCCTGCGTGAGCACGCGGCGGACGAGATTCCCGTGCACACCGACTGGGCGCTCGGTGTCCTCGTCGACCTGCACGGCCACAGCGGCGGCGTCGACCTCGGCCGCCTCGACCGCACGCTGCGCCGCGGCCAGGAGCACCAGGTGTACGCGGCGCTGCGCGAGCGCATCGACGCCGAGGTGGAGAAGGGTGAGTACCGGCTCGTCCTCGCCCTGGCCCGCGCCACGGGCCGCCGCGCCGCGGGGATGGTGGGGCTTCAGGAACTGCTGGGGCACGCCGTCGAGCACGGCAACAACGCGACGGTCCGTTCGGCGATCGAGCTGTGGCTGGAGCCGCCCGCGACCCGCGACGAACGCGCCGCGCGCGTCCTCGACCTCGAACCGTCCGCCGCCGAACTCGGCTGCGTGGCCCGTGTGGTGGCGTACCGGCGCACGGATCTGCTCGACCGCTTCCTCACCGACCGGCCGCCGTACGGGCGCTTCCTGGCCGACAAGAGCGCATGGGCCTTCCCGGTGGGCGGGTCTGCGGTACGACGCTGGCTGCCTCGCCAACAGCGGGCGTACCTGCGGCAGTTGAAGCGGCTCGCGGGCGACGCGGGGGTGCGGCACTGGCGCCGCAGCGCCGCGATCCACAGCGCGGCCGACGTTCCCGAAGGGGGACGCGACCTGCTCAGGAAGTGGGCCGGCGCCTCGGACGTCACGCTCGCCGAGGCCGCCATCGCGGCGCTCGGCCGCACCGGCGAGGACCTGGAGCCGCTGCTCGGCCACGCCGGAGGCGACCGGGCCAGGGTCGCCGTCTACGCCGCGACGCAGGCCTCCCGGCACGTCCGCCCGTCCGAACTGGCGCCCCTGCTCGACGCGTTGCTGACCGGACCAGGCAAGAAGATCACCAGCCGTAAGGAGGGCGCACGCCTCGCCGCGACCCGGCTGCCCGCGCCCGACGCCGCCCGGCTGCTCGCCCGCGCCTGCGCGGCACCGGACGCCCACCGCGACGTCCGCGCCGCCTGTGTCGCCTTCGCCGCCCGGGGCCTGCTCGGCGAGGAGCCGGCCTGGGAGATCCTCGCGGACGCCGTGCGCGAGGGCCGGGAGCCGGTGGTGCGCGACGCCGCGCTGCGGCAGACGCCGCTCGACGTCGCCGGGGAGCACCGCGAGCGGTACGCGGCACTGGTCGCCGCCGTCGCGGGCACGGACGACGACGAACTCGCGGCCACGGCCCTCGCCGCGCTCGCGCGCTGGTCCGCGTGGTCGCCGCGGGCACCGGAGCTGTTCGCCCGCGCTCTCGGCGACGTGGAGCGCCGATCGCCGGCGCTGTGGCGCACGGCCGCCGCGGGACTTGTCGGGGAGGCCGCCCGCACACCGCGGGGGACGGACGCGCTGCTCGCCGCGCTCGCCGCCCTCATGGACCACGGGCCCGAGCCGGACGCGGGGGAGGAGCGGGACCGTCCCGCGCACCGCAGGGTCGAACACGTCGCCGGACTCCTCGCCGACCGGGCGCCGCACGAGGCGGCGCTGCGGCCCACCGTCCGGTCGGTGGCGCGGCGGCTCGCGGAACGGGACCCGTTCGTGGCGTCGGCCGCGCGCGTGCTGCTCGGCGCGGTGGACCTCGCGGACCCGGAGCCCGGACTGCGCGAGCTGGCCGCCCTGCACGCCGACCGCCCCGCACTCGCCGCGCGCACGGCGGACGGCCTGCGGGGGAGGCTCCGCCGCGAGGACGCGGTGGAGGCGGAGCTGGACCGGGTGGCCTGCGCCCTCGCCGCGTCCGGCACGTACGCGGAGGGCCTGTTCGCCTGGGCGATCGCGGCGGCGGCCGGGGAACGCGCCGGCTGGCCCGCGGTGTGGCGGGCCCACGTGGTCGCGCTGCGCGCCCACCCGTGCGCGGACGTCCGCGATGCCGCGTCGCGGATCAGTACGGCGCCGTAGTGGCGGGGTCGGGAGGTTGCGCCTGCCCGGCCCCACGCCACGGGGCTCCGCCCCGGACCCCGCGCCTCGATCGCCGGCGGGGCTTTCTGGTTGGGGTCAGGCCGACGCCGCCCGCGCAGCCATCCGGGCCTTGCGGGCCGCCAGCTTCTCGTCGAACTTGGCGGCCTCGGTGTCCAGGCCGTTCATGAACAGGCCCAGTTCCTCCTGGGCCTTGACGCCCTCGGGGCCGAGGCCGTCGATCTCCATGACCTTGAGGAAGCGCAGGACGGGCTGGATCACGTCGTCGTGGTGGATGCGCAGGTTGTAGACCTCGCCGATCGCCATCTGCGCGGCGGCGCGCTCGAAGCCGGGGATGCCGTGTCCGGGCATCCGGAAGTTCACGACGACGTCGCGGACGGCCTGCATGGTGAGGTCGGGGGCGATCTCGAACGCGGCCTTCAGGAGGTTGCGGTAGAAGACCATGTGCAGGTTCTCGTCCGTGGCGATGCGGGCGAGCATGCGGTCGCAGACCGGGTCGCCGGACTGGTGCCCGGTGTTGCGGTGCGAGATGCGGGTGGCCAGCTCCTGGAACGAGACGTAGGCGACCGAGTGCAGCATCGAGTGCCGGTTGTCCGACTCGAAGCCCTCGCTCATGTGCGACATGCGGAAGTTCTCGAGCTGGACGGGGTCGACGGCGCGCGAGGCGAGCAGGTAGTCGCGCATCACGATGCCGTGCCGGCCCTCCTCCGCCGTCCAGCGGTGCACCCACGTGCCCCAGGCGCCGTCGCGGCCGAACAGGGAGGCGATCTCGTGGTGGTAGCTGGGGAGGTTGTCCTCCGTGAGCAGGTTGACGACGAGGGCGATGCGGCCGACTTCGGTGACCTGGGACTGCTCCTTGGACCAGGCCTCGCCGTCCTCGAAGAACTCGGGGAAGTTGCGGGCGTCGGACCACGGCACGTAGTCGTGCGGCATCCAGTCCTTGGCGACCTTGAGGTGCCGGTTGAGCTCCTGCTCGACGACTTCTTCCAGCGCGTAGAGAAGGCGGGCGTCGGTCCATGTGGTCGACGAGCCGAGGCGGGGGGAGATGACGGTCACGGGGGCTCCTGGGGGACGGAGGTAATGCGAGCGGAGATACCTACGGTGTCGTAGGTTACGTTGCCGTAGGTTAAGCGCCCCATAAAGGCCGTGGTTACGTGTGGAGGTCCCGCAGTCGAACTGAGAGGCAGGTCACACAGCCCTCCAGCTTTTCGAACTCGGAAATGTCCACCAGAACCGGCTCGTATCCGAGATCGGCGAGCAGCTCCGCCGACTTCGGCGCGCTGTCGGCCATGAGCAGCCGGTCACCGCCGAGCTGCACCACGTGCGCCCCCGCCTCCTCCGGCACCGGCAGGAAGCGCGGGAACAGCTCGGGGTGCTCCACCAGCGGCGGATGCCCGATCACGGTGCCGTCGGGCAGCGCCGTCACCGCCGACTTCAGGTGCAGCACCTTGCTGAGCGGGACGGCAACCACACGGGCGCCGAGCGGCTCGAAGACGGCGCGCAACTGCTGCACGCCCGCCGCGTTCGTGCGCCCACCGCGCCCGACGTAGATCGTGTCGCCGATCTTCAGTACGTCGCCGCCGTCGAGAGTGCCCGGCTCCCACACCCAGTTGACGGAGCAGCCGAGCCGCGCCACCGCCTCCTCGACGCCCGGGGTCTCGGGGCGGCGGGACTCGGCGCCCGAGCGCGTGATCAGCGCGACGTTGCGGAACATCACGACCGTGTCCTCCACGAACACGGCGTCGGCGCACAGGTCGACCGGCTCGACCAGGAACGTCTCCCAGCCGTGCGCCTCCAGCGCGTCGACGTAGCCCTTCCACTGCTCCTGCGCCTTCGCGGCATCGACAGGGGTCCGCTCGATGTGGGTGACGAGCCCGTCCGCGAGGCGCGGGCCGGGGCGGCGGACGAGGGCCTTCTTGCTGGGCACGGCGGTCTCCATGGCGAAGAAAAGGGGTGACGGCGCACATCATGCACAGGACGACACGTGTCGCGGAATCCCCTGTCACGCGGCCGTCACGTCCCCCTCACCGGGCCCGACCCCGCCCGCGACGGCCCGCCGCAGGTGCTCGGCGGTGAACGAGCCGTCCGCGCGGAGCAGTTGGGCCGGTGTGCCCTCGAACAGCACGCGTCCGCCGTGCCGGCCGCCCTCGGGGCCCAGATCGACGATCCAGTCGGCCCGCCGGACCACGTCGAGGTTGTGCTCGACGACCAGGACGGTGTTGCCCGCGTCGACGAGCCGGTCGAGCAGCGCCACGAGCCCGTCCACGTCCGACATGTGCAGGCCGGTGGTCGGTTCGTCCAGGACGTACGTCGCGGCGGTGCGGTGCAGTTGCGTGGCCAGCTTGATGCGCTGGCGCTCGCCGCCCGACAGCGTGCTGAGCGGCTGGCCGAGCGTGAGGTAGGTGAGGCCGACGTCGCGCAGGGCGTGCAGGCGGCGGGCTACGCCCTTGTCGTCGAGGGCGGCGAAGTAGTCGAGCGCCTCGGCGGCCGTCATGTCGAGCACGTCAGCGACCGACCGGCCGCGCACGGTCAGGCCGAGCACCTCCTGCTTGAAGCGCCGCCCGCCGCAGGCCTCGCACACCGTGGTCACCGGGTCCATGAAGGCGAGATCGCTGTGGATGACGCCGCGCCCCTCGCAGCGCTCGCAGGCCCCGCCCGAGTTGAAGCTGAACAGGCCCGGTTCCGTGCCCGTCTCGCGCGCGAACACCTTCCGTACGGTGTCCATGATCCCGAGGTACGTCGCCGGAGTGGAGCGCCCCGAGATCCCGATGGACGACTGGTCGACGACCACCGCCTCCGGATGCACGGCGCGGAACGCTCCCGACACCAGCGAACTCTTCCCGGAGCCCGCGACCCCGGTGACGGCCGTGAGCACCCCGGTCGGCACCCGCACGGTGACGTCCTTGAGGTTGTGCAGGCGGGCGTCGGCGATCTCGATGTGTCCCGTGGGCGTGCGCGGCCGCTCCTTGACGCCGCCCGTGCGGCGCAGGCAGCGGCCCGTGAGCGTGTCCGCGCGCCGCAGCGCGTCCGGCGTGCCCTCGAACACCACGCGCCCGCCGTCCGCTCCGCCCGCCGGGCCCATGTCGACGACGTGATCGGCGACGGCGATGACGTCCGGGTCGTGCTCGACGACGAGCACGGTGTTGCCCTTGTCGCGAAGGCGCAGCAGCAGATCGTTGAGCCGCCCCACGTCGCGCGGGTGCAGCCCGACGCTCGGCTCGTCGAAGATGTACGTCATCCCGGTCAGGCTGGAGCCCAGGTGCCGCACGGTCTTCAGGCGCTGGCCCTCGCCGCCGGAGAGCGTCGACGTCTCCCGGTCCAGGCTGAGATAGCCGAGGCCGATCGCCTCGATGCGCTCCAGAGCGGTGACGGCGGCGTCGGCGATCGGCCCGGCCACCGGGTCGTCGACGCGGCGAAGGACCGGGATCAGCTCGCTCACCTCCATGCGCGCGCACTCCGCGATGGACAGGCCCTCGACGCGGGTGGCGAGCGCGGCGGCGTTCAGGCGCGCGCCCTCGCACTCCGGGCAGGTGCCCTCGGTCAGGAACCGGCCGACCAGATCGCGCGTGCGCTGGCTGAGCGTCGACAGGTCCCGGTTGAGGTACAGCCGCTCGAAGCGGTCGGCGAGCCCCTCGAAGTCGATGTCCCGGCGCCCGCCGGTGTTCGCGACGTTGACCTTCGTGCCCCGCCCGCGCATCAGGAACTCCCGTTCGGCGGCGCTGAACTCCCGCACGGGTTTGGCGGTGTCGAGGTCGGTGGTCTCGGTGTACGTCTGCCCCTGCCAGGTGCCGACGGCGAACGGCGGGAACAGGATCGCGCCGCCCGCGAGGGACTTCGACGGGTCGAGGATGCGGTCCCAGTCGGGTCGCACGGTGCGCCCGAGCCCGTGGCACCGCGGGCACATCCCGCTCGGGTCGTTGAACGAGTACGCGGTCGCGGGGCCCGCGCTCGGCGTCCCGTGCCGCGAGAACAGCACGCGGATCACCGAGTACACGTCGGTCATGGTGCCGACCGTGGACCGCGAGTGCCCGCCGACCGGCCGCTGGTCGACGACGATCGCGGGCGTCAGCTCCTCCAGCGCGTCCGCGTGCGGCTTCTCGAATTTGGGCAGCCGGTTGCGGACGAACCAGGGGTACGTCTCGTTGAGCTGGCGCTGCGACTCCACGGCGATGGTGTCGAAGACGACGGAGGACTTCCCGGACCCCGACACCCCGGTGAAGACGGTGAGCCGCTCCTTGGGGATGCGCAGGGTGACGTCCCGGAGGTTGTTCTCGCGGGCGCCGACGATGTGCAGGTACGTCATGCCGACGACGCTAGGCGGAATACCCGACAGCTTCTGTCGGGTATTCCGCCCATTCTTACGCGGCTTCGGCTTCTTACGCGGCTTCGGCGTCGAGGTGCAGCCGTCGCGTGATGCCGATCGACTCCAGGAACCGCAGGTCGTGGCTGGCCACGATCAGGGCTCCCTCGTACGACTCCAGGGCCGACGTCAGCTGGGCCACGCTCGCGAGGTCCAGATTGTTCGTCGGCTCGTCCAGCATCAGGAGCTGCGGGGCCGGCTCCGCGAGCATCAGCGCGGCGAGCGTCGCCCGGAACCGTTCACCTCCTGACAGCGTCCCGGCGAGCTGGTCCGCCCGCGCTCCCTTGAACAGGAAGCGGGCGAGCCGCGCCCGCACCCGGTTGTTCGTGGCGTCCGGCGCGAACCGTGCCACGTTCTCTGCGACGCTCAGCCCGTCGTCCAGGACGTCGAGCCGCTGCGGCAGGAAGCGCAGCGGCACATGCGCCTCGACCTCTCCCTCGGTCGGCGCGAGCTCGCCCGCGATGGTGCGCAGGAGCGTCGTCTTGCCCGAGCCGTTCGCCCCGAGCAGCGCGATCCGCTCCGGCCCGCGCACCTCGAACTCGCCCGCGACGCGCGCCCCGTACACCGTCGTGACGTTGTGCAGCGACAGCACGGAGCGGCCCGGCGGCACGGCCGTGAACGGCAGGTCGACGCGGATCTCGTCGTCGTCCCGTACCGCCTCCACCGCCTCGTCGAGACGCTCCTTTGCCTCGGCCAGCTTCTCCTCGTGCAGGATGCGGTGCTTGCCCGCGGAGACCTGCGCCGAGCGCTTGCGCAGCTTCATCACCGCTCTCGGCTCGCGCTTGGTGTCGTACATCTTCTGCCCATACCGCTTGCGCCGCGCCAGGGCGACATGGGCCTCGGTCAGCTCGCGCTTCTGCTTCTTCCAGTCGGACTCGGCGACCCGCACCATCCGCTCCGCCGCCTCCTGCTCGGCCGCGAGCACCTCCTCGTACGCGGAGAAGTTCCCGCCGTACCAGGTGACCTCGCCGTCCCTGAGGTCGGCGATCTGGTCGACGCGGTCGAGGAGTTCACGGTCGTGGCTGACCACGATCATGACCCCGGACCAGCCCTCCACGGTCGCGTACAGGCGCTCGCGGGCGCGCACGTCGAGGTTGTTGGTGGGCTCGTCGAGCAGCAGTACGTCCGGGCGGCGCAGCAGCAGCGCGGCCAGGCGCAGGAGCACGGACTCGCCGCCGGAGACCTCGCCGATGGTGCGGTCGAGGTCGACGTGGCCGAGACCGAGCTCGCCGAGCATGGCGCGCGCCCGCTCCTCGACGTCCCAGTCGTCGCCGACCGCGGTGAAGTGCTCCTCCCGTACGTCGCCCGACTCGATGGCGTGCAGGGCGGCACGGGTGTCCGCGATGCCGAGCGCCTGGTCGACGCGGAGGGCCGTGTCGAGGGTGACGTTCTGCGGCAGGTAACCGATCTCGCCCAAGACCTGCACGGTGCCCTCGGCCGGGGTCAGCTCGCCGGCGAGCAGCTTCAGGAGGGTCGTCTTGCCCGACCCGTTGACGCCGATGAGTCCGGTGCGGCCGGGGCCGAAGGAGACCTGGAGCCCCTCGAAGACGGGGGTGCCGTCGGGCCAGGTGAACTCAAGGCCGGTGCAGGCGACGGAGGCGGGGGTGGCGTGGGAGAAACTCTGGGGATGTGACATGAGGCGGCCTCGCGGTTGCTCGGTGGGAACGGGATGCAACGCGTTCGAGACACCGCGGCGGCAGGTCGGGCCTGCTGGCGGAGGACGGCTCGGGAGACCGAGGTCGCACACACGACGGCGCGGACACGCGACAGAAAGGCGTGTCGGGCGGCGGTGTCTCAGGACCTCAGTGGAGCAACGTCCTTCTCCGATCGACGGCAACAGAACCGTCGACCACGGTAGAAGCCCCCGGTGGGGCCGTCAAAGGATTTAATGCCGGCGGCTTCAGCAGGCGTCCCGCAGCAGCTCCTCCAGGTCCGCGTCCACGTCCACGTGCGCCGCCTCCTCGCCGAACGGCACCAGGTCCGTCGTCTCCGCCAGGAAGCGGCGCAGCTCGCCGGTGCGGATGTGCACGATCGCCGTGCCCTCCACCGCGTGGAACTCGAGCACCGTGCGGTCGTACCCGTACGGCTTGACCCGCACGTCGCCCGCGCCCGCCGGGCTCGCCACCCCGATGGAGAGCAGCTCGCGGGCGAAGGTCCAGCTCACCGGGACGCCTTCGAGGGTCGCCGGGGCCGGGAAGGACATGCGCACGGCGAACGGGTCGCGCACGTCGTAGCGCAGGGTCGCCGGAATGTGCGCCATGCGCGGCGCGGCGGCGACGAGACGGGCCTCGACGGCTTGCTCGATGACGGACAACGCCTGCTCCCTTGTGACGGCTGGACGGTGGGACCACTGCACGGCCTCACTTGAATAGACGGCGGAACGAAGCAATCCGTGCGCCTGAAGCCGGTCGAAATTCGAGTGACCTCTGTCACCGGTTTCAACCCTGGTGCCGATGTGACGGTCGGCACCATCGGGGGAGCGGAGGCGAGATGTGACGCGGCGGCGCGGTTCAGCCCGCGGGCTGCCGGAACGGTGCGAGCGCGGGCGCCGTCTTCGTCGCCCGGAACTCGGTGATCCGGTACGCGCAGGCGCCGTCGACCACGAACGGGTCGCCCGCGGTCAGCTGCTCCATCGCCGCCCGGTCCTCGCCGACCGCCAGGATCACGCCGCCCTCGCGCGGCTCCTTGCGCCCCGAGGCGAGGAAGACGCCCGCCGCGTACTGCTCGTCGAGCCAGGCGACATGCGCGGGAAGAAGGGCATCGATGCGCTCGAGAGGGGCCGTGTACGTCAATTCCAGTACAAACATGATCGGGAGACTACTCGCACCCTTGTGGCGTCCGTTGAAGTGTGCATGATCTACGGCTATGGCTACCGCCAAGGAGAACGCGGCGATCGGGCTGCGGGCGCTGCGCAAGTCGTTCGGCGAGGTGCACGCCGTCGACGGGGTCGAACTGGACGTGGCCGAGGGCGAGTTCTTCTCCCTGCTCGGTCCTTCGGGCTCGGGCAAGACGACCGTGCTGCGGCTCGTGGCGGGGTTCGAGAAGCCGTCGAGCGGCACGATCCACCTCGCCGGCGAGGACGTGACCCGGCGCGCGCCCTTCGAGCGCGACGTCACCACTGTCTTCCAGGACTACGCCCTGTTCCCGCACATGAACGTCGAGCAGAACGTCGCGTACGGGCTCAGGGTGCGCGGCGTCCCGCGCCGCGAGCAGGCCGAGCGGGCCCGCGCCGCCCTTGAGTCCGTGCGCCTGGAGGGCTTCGGCGCGCGCAGACCGGGACAGCTCTCCGGAGGGCAGCGCCAACGCGTCGCCCTGGCGCGGGCGTTGGTGGTGCGCCCGCGCGTGCTGCTGCTCGACGAGCCGCTCGGCGCCCTCGACCTCAAGCTGCGCGAACAGATGCAGACCGAGCTGAAGGAGCTCCAGCGCGAGGTCGGCATCACGTTCGTCCTCGTCACCCACGACCAGGAGGAGGCCCTCGCGCTCAGCGACCGCGTCGCCGTCCTCAACGCCGGACGCGTCGAACAGGTCGGCACACCACGGGAGTTGTACGAGCACCCGGCCTCCGCCTTCGTCGCGTCCTTCGTCGGCACCTCCAACACGCTCACCGGCGCCGCCGCCGAACTCCTCGTCGGGAAACCCGGCACGTACGGCGTCCGCCCCGAGAAGGTCCGGCTCCTCGACGCAGACGCGGAGCCGGACCCCGACCACGACCACAGCGAGGTGCGCGGCACCGTCGCCGACGCCGTGTACCTCGGCGACTGCACCCGCGTCGTCGTCGACACCGACGCGGGCGTCCGCTTCGTCGTCGTACGCCAGAACGCGGGAGCCGGGGCCGAAGCGCCCGCGCCGCCCGGCGCCCGCGTCCTGCTGCGCTGGCACCGCCGCCACAACGTCCCTCTGCACCAGGAAAGTTGACCCACCTCGACGACCAGGGAGTGTGCACGTGCGAGCGACCCGGACCCTGATGGCCGCGACGGCGCTCGGCGGGCTGCTGCTCGCCACCGCCTGCGGCTCCTCCGACGACGGCGGCGGCGCGAAGGGCGCGCCCGGCGGCCGGGGCTTCACCCCGCCGAAGATGTCCGCCCCGAAGTCCCTCGGCAAGACCGAGGGCAAGCTCAACCTGATCGCCTGGGCCGGCTACGCCGAGGACGGCTCGAACGACCCCAAGGTCGACTGGGTGCACCCCTTCGAGAAGAAGACCGGCTGCCAGGTGAGCACGAAGACCGCCGGCACCTCCGACGAGATGGTCAACCTGATGAAGACGGGCCAGTACGACGCCGTCTCCGCCTCAGGCGACGCCTCCCTGCGCCTGATCGCCTCAGGCGACGCCGCCCCGGTCAACACCGATCTCGTACCGCACTACAAGGACATCTTCCCCGGCCTGAAGATGCAGCCGTGGAACTCGGTGAAGAAGGTCGCCTACGGCATCCCGCACGGCCGCGGCGCCAACCTCCTCATGTACCGCACCGACAAGGTGAAGCCCGCGCCCGACTCCTGGAAGGCCGTCTTCGACGACGCCGGACGGCACAAGGGGCACGTCACCGCCTACGACTCGCCGATCTACATCGCCGACGCCGCGCTCTACCTCATGAAGACGAAGCCCGACCTCGGCATCAAGGACCCCTACGCGCTCGACCAGAAGCAGTTCGACGCCGCCGTGAACCTGCTGAAGAAGCAGAACGCGAACGTCGGCGAGTACTGGAGCGACTACCTCAAGGAGATCTCCGCCTTCAAGAGCGGCGACTCCGTCGTCGGCACCAGCTGGCAGGTCATCGTGAACACCGCCCAGAGCGAGAAGGCCCCGGTGAAGGCCGTTCTTCCGACGGAGGGCGCCACCGGCTGGTCCGACACCTGGATGGTCTCCGCGAAGGCCGAGCACCCCAACTGCGCCTACAAATGGCTCGACTGGATCGTCTCGCCGAAGGTGAACGCACAGGTGGCCGAGTACTTCGGCGAGGCGCCCTCCAACGCCAAGGCGTGCGAGGAGACCAGCGACCCCAAGCACTGCGCCACGTTCCACGCCGACGACGCCGCGTACTGGAAGAAGGTGCACTTCTGGACCACGCCCATCCCGCAGTGCCTCGACGGCCGCACCGACACCAAGTGCGTGCCGTACGCGAAGTGGGTGCAGGCCTGGACCGAGATCAAGGGCTGACGTGCCGCCGGCCTCGAAGCGGGCCGCCGGGGCGCTGCACCGCAGCCCCCGGCTCCGCCTCTCCCTGCTGCTCGCCGCGCCCCTCACCTGGCTGGTCGTCGCCTACCTCGGCTCGCTCGCGGTGCTGTTCCTGTCCGCGCTGTGGACCACCGACCCGTTCACCTCCGACATCGTGCGGACGTGGACGCTCGACAACTTCGAGGCGCTGTTCACGACCGGGGTGTACCGGCAGGTGGCGCTGCGCAGCGTCGGCGTCGCGCTCGGCGTCACCGTGCTGTGCGTCGTCGTCGCGTTCCCCATCGCCTTCTTCACGGCGCGCGTCGCGCGGCCCCGGTGGCGCCCGCTGCTCGTCGTCGCGATCCTCACTCCGCTGTGGGCGAGCTACCTCGTCAAGGCGTACGCGTGGCGCGTCATGCTCGCCCAAGGCGGCCTGCTCGACTGGCTGTTGAGGCCCTTCGGCCTGGGCGCCCCCGGCTACGGGCTCGTCGCGACCGTGCTCGTCCTGACGTACCTCTGGCTGCCGTACATGATCCTGCCGATCCACGCCGGCCTCGAACGCGTCCCCGACAGCATGCTCGACGCCTCGGCCGACCTCGGCGCCCGCTCCTGGCGCACCTTCCGCACGGTGCTGCTGCCGCTGGTGCTGCCGTCGGTCGCCGCGGGCTCGGTGTTCACGTTCTCGCTCAGTCTCGGCGACTACATCGCCGTGCAGATCGTCGGCGGCAGGACACAGCTGATCGGGAACCTCGTCTACTCGAACATCACGCTCGACCTGCCGCTCGCCGCGGCGCTCGGCACCGTGCCGGTCGTGGTCATCGTCCTCTACCTGCTGGCGGTGCGCCGCACCGGCGCGCTCAGCAGCCTCTGAAGGGGGCCGCAGATGCACCTGTCCCGCCCGGCCCGCGTCGCGCTGCGCGTCGGCGCCGTCGTCGGCTTCACCGTCATCTACGTCCCGCTGCTCCTGGTCGTCGTCAACTCGCTCAACCCGGACCGCAGTTCGGGCTGGCCGCCGCCCGGGGTCACCTTCGAGTGGTGGCGCGACGCCTGGCACAGCGCGGGCGCGCGGGACGCGCTGTGGACGTCGGTGAAGGCGGGCGTCGGCGCCACGGCGATCGCCCTCGTCCTCGGTACGCTCGTCGCCTTCGCGGTCTCCCGCCACCGGTTCTTCGGCCGCGAGGCGATCTCCTTCGCGGTCGTCCTGCCCATCGCGCTGCCCGGCATTGTCACCGGCGTCGCCCTCAACACGGCCTTCCGCACGGTCCTCGAACCCCTCGGCATCGGGCTGGGCCTGTTCACGGTGGTCGTCGGCCACGCCACGTTCTGCGTGGTGGTCGTCTTCAACAACGTCGCGGCCCGGCTGCGCCGCCTCACCGGCACGTACGAGGAAGCCGCGATGGACCTCGGCGCCGACACCTTCCGGACCTTTCGCGACATCACGTTCCCGCTGATGCGGTCCGCGCTCGCGGCGGGCGGCCTCCTCGCGTTCGCGCTGTCCTTCGACGAGATCGTGGTCACGACGTTCACGGCGGGCGCGGGCGTCCAGACGCTGCCGATCTGGATCTTCTCCAACATGGCCCGCCCCCAACAGGCCCCCGTCGTCAACGTCGTGGCGGTCGTCCTGGTGCTGCTCTCCGTGATCCCGGTGTACGTCGCCCAGCGGCTGTCGTCGGACACTGCGGCGGGCAGCAGGGTGTGACCAGGGCTTGTTAGGTGACCCTAACTTAACGTCGTATAGGGTTCGGGAATGCATGAGTACCAGGAGCTGCGCTCCCCGGAGCAGCTGCGCGAGATCCTCGGCGAACCGTGGCCCATCGTGATCGACAAGGTGCACACGGAGCTCACCGCGAAGGACCGGGAGCTGCTCGCCCGCTCACCGTTCTGCCTCGTCGCCACGTCCGACGCGGACGGCAACTGCGACACCTCGCCGCGCGGCGACGCGCCCGGCTTCGCGCACGTCGTCGACGACCGCACGATCGCCCTGCCGGACCGGCCGGGGAACCGGCGCGGCGACAGCTTCCACAACATCCTTCAGAACCCGCACGCGGGCCTGCTCTTCCTGATACCCGGCGCCAAGGACGTCCTGCGGATCAACGGCCGCGCCCGCGTCCTCACCGACGCCCCCTTCTTTCCCGACATGTCCCTCAAGGGCGTCCCCCCGACCCTCGCCCTCCTCCTCCACATCGACGAGATCTACCTCCACTGCCCCCAGTCCCTGAACCGGGCGGGACTGTGGCGTCCGGAGACGTGGGAGGGGGCGGAACAGTAGGCTGACGGCGTGGGACGGGAAGCGCCGGACACGGGCGAAGGAGGTACGTCATGACCGCCGAGATGGTCGCACCGGACTGGATGCACACGCCGATCAGTGCGGAGCAGTACGACTCCTGGACCGAGGAGCAGTGTGCCGGCATCGAGGTCGTGGACGGGATGGTCGTGGTGAGCCCCAGCGCGTCCAAGCGGCACAATCGGCTCGCCCGCATCCTGGCCAACGCCCTGGACGCCGCCGCGGGCGCGGACTGGAACGCCGACACCGACTTCGACGTGCGCCTGCAGGACGTCCCCCTCACCAACAGGCGACCCGATGTCACCGTGTACCGGGCCGACACCATCGACCTCACGCCTACCCGCCCCGAACACGTGCTCCTCGTCGTCGAGGTTGTCTCGCCCGGGTCGGAGACCACCGACAGGATCGTCAAGGTCGACCAGTACGCGAAGGCCGGCATCCCCTTCTACTGGCGCATCGAACAGGCCGTCACCGGCCTGCCTATCGTCTACACCTACGTGTTGGACCCCGCGAACAAGGCCTACCGGGACGGTGACGTGTTCACCGGCACGGTCAAGGCCACCGCGCCCTTCGAGGTGACGGTCGACCTCGGAGCCCTGTGAAGCCCGCCTAGACTTGCCCGCGTACGCATGCCGGGGAGCGGGACAGGAGTGGACAGTGGTCGCAGGGGCCGGGCGGTTCGAGGATCCGTCGGGTGAGGTGCTCGCCGAGGCGGCCGAGGCGTTCGCGCTGCTCGCGTCGCCCGTGCGGCTGCACATGGTGTGGGCCCTCGCGCAGGGCGAGAGCGACGTGAGCGGGCTCGCCGAGCGGGTCGGCGGCGCGCTGCCCGCCGTCAGCCAGCACCTGACGAAGCTGAAGCTCGCCGGCCTCGTGCGCTCGCGCCGCGAGGGCCGCCGCCAGGTGTACTACGTCGACGACCCCGAGGTCGTCAGCGTCGTCCACCTCATGATCGGCCAGCTCACCGAGCGCGCCGAGCAGGCGAAGGCGCCGGTGCGCCGCCTGCGTGGCGCCGGGGCCTGAAGGCCGGGCCGTGGCCGTCTCCGACCCGGCCGCGCGGACCGCTGCGCTGCCGCACCCCCGCCCGGCCCCCACGGCACCGACCGCCCTCCAGACCCTGCGCGCCCTGGACACGGGTCCGCGCGGACTGACCACGGCACAGGCCGAGGAACGGCTCGCCCGGCACGGCGGCAACACCCTGCCCACCGCCCGGCAGCCGTCCTGGCCGCTGCGGATGTGGCGCAGCCTGCGCGATCCGTTCACCACGGTCCTGTTCTGCCTCGGCCTCGTCTCGGCGCTGGTCGCCTCCTGGGGTACCGCCTGCGTCATCCTCGCCCTGGTCGTGGTCAGCAGCGTGCTGCGCGCCCACGGCGAGTACCGCGCCGACCGCGCGGGCGCCGGACTGCGCGAGCTGGTGGCGGGCACCGCGAGCGTCCAGCGCCGCGACCACCCCGACGACGAGCCGCGCGTCCGCGAGACACCGGTCGACGACCTCGTGCCGGGCGACGTGGTGCGCCTAGCCCCCGGCGCCCTGGTCCCCGCCGACGTACGCCTGCTGAAGGCGCGGGGTCTGACCGTGCACCAGGCGGCGCTCACGGGGGAGTCCGCGCCCGTGCCCAAGGAGCCGGCCGACCTGCCCGAAGGGGACGGCGAGGGGCATCTCGTCTTCCAGGGCAGCAGCGTCGCCTCCGGCAGCGGCACCGCGGTCGTCGTCGCGACCGGCGCCGAAACCCGGTTCGCCGCCGTGCACCGCACCCGCCGCGAACGCCCGTCGAGCGCCTTCGACCGCAGCGTGCACGGCATATCGTGGGTGCTGATCCGTTTCATGCTGCTGACGCCGCCGCTCGTCCTGATGGCGAACGCGGCGGTGCGCGGCCGGGGCCTGGAGACCCTGCCGTTCGCCGTGGCCGTGGCGGTCGGCCTCACACCGGAGATGCTGCCGGTCATCGTCACCATCTGCCTGGCCCGCGGCGCCGCCCTCCTGGCCCGCTCGCACGGCGTGATCGTGCGCCGCCTGCCCGCGCTGCACGACCTCGGCGCCGTCGACGTGCTGTGCGTCGACAAGACCGGCACCCTCACCCGCGACCGGCCCGCCGTCGACCCCGACCGCACGGACCCGGAGGCGCTGCACTGGGCGGGCGCCTCCGCGTGGTGGACCCTCCAGACCGCCGAACTCACCGACCCCGACCCGCTCGACGAGGCGCTCCTCGCGGCGACGGGCCCCGACGACTGGGACGCGTACGACGGGGTCGACGCGCTGCCCTTCGACCCGGTGCGCCGCCTGGCCACCGCCGTCGTGAAGGAACCCGGAACGCTCGGCGTGCACGTGCTCGCCGTGAAGGGCGCCGTCGCCGAGGTCCTGGAGCGGTGCGCGCTCGACGAGGACGAGCGGGCCGCGCTGCACCGGCGGGCCGCGGACCTCGCGGCGCAGGGCGTCCGGCTCCTTGCCGTGGCCACGGCCGAGCGCGCCGCCCGCGCCCGCGGCTACACCCCTGCCGACGAACGCGGACTGACCTTCCGCGGCTTCGTCGCCTTCCACGACGCCCCGGCCGAGACCGCGCACGACGCCGTGGCCGCCCTCGGCGAGCGCGGCGTCACCGTCAAGGTGCTCACCGGCGACCACCCGGCCACCGCCACCCGCGTCTGCCGTGACGTCGGCATCGATCCCGGCGACGTCGTCGTCGGCGCCGACATCGACCACCTCGACGACGAGCGGCTCGGGGAACTCGCCGACCGCACCACCGTCTTCGCCCGTTGCACCCCCGAGCACAAGGCCCGCGTGATCACCGCCCTGCGCGGCCGCGGCCACACCGCAGGCTTCCTCGGCGACGGCGTCAACGACCTGCCCGCGCTGCGCGCCGCCGACGTCGGCGTGTGCCCCGCGGGCGGCGTCGACGTGGCCCGCGAGAGCGCCCACGTCGTCCTCGCCGACAAGGACCTCACCGCCCTGGAGCACGCCGTCGTGGCGGGCCGGCACTCCAGCGCCAACATCGCCTCGTACCTGCGGATCACGCTCTCGTCGAACCTCGGCAACGTGATCGCGATGCTCGCGGCGGGCCTGCTCCTTCCGTTCCTGCCGATGCTGCCGCCGCAGGTCCTCGTGCAGAACCTGTGCTTCGACGCCGCCCAGCTCGCGCTCGCCTTCGACCGGCCGCGCCCCGCCGTGCTGCGCCGCCCCACCGAACTGCGGCCGCGCCCCTTCCTGCGCTTCATCACCGGCTTCGGCGTCATCGGCGCGCTCGCCGACATCGCGACCTTCGGGGCGCTCGCGCTGTGCCTGCCCGGCTCCCTGGACCTCGGCGACCAGCAGGGCTTCCACGCCGGCTGGTTCACCGAGAACCTGCTGACCCAGGCCCTCGTGATGCTTCTGCTGCGCACGGGACGGCAGGCCGCGGAGGGCAGGACGCCGGGCCCGGTGCGCTGGGCCGCGACGGGGCTCGCCGCCGTCGGCATCCTGCTGCCGCTGACCCCGCTCGGCCCCTGGCTCGGCGTCTCGGGCCTGCCGCCGCTGTACTACCCGCTGCTCGCGGCGGTCCTCCTCGTGTACGCGCTCGCGCTGGTGCTGCTGCGCCGCCGCGGGCTGCGCGCGGGTCAGCCGTAGGACAGGTGGGAGCAGATGTTCTCGTCGGCCGAGCGCGCCCCGTCCGCCACCTGGGAGGGCACGGCGGTCGGCGCCGGTGAGCCCTCGGTGCCCGGCTTGTAGTCCGCGCCGAGCACCACACCGATGCCGGGGGCGGTGCCCGCGGCGAGCTCCGCGTCGGGGAAGAGCCGGGCGACGGCGGAGGCGTGGGCCTTCTCGCCGGGGCCGTAGGTGATGGTCGTGGTGGGGCGGGCCTGGTCGGCCGCGTTGCCGGTGGCCGTCACCGTGAAGCCGTGCCCGGTGAGCGCCTTGGCGGCCTCGGCGGCGAGGCCCGGGGTGGCGGTGCCGTTGTAGACGGCGACGGAGACGCCCTCCCCTGACACGGACACCGCCTCGCTGGGGGAGGGCGAGGCCGAGGCGCCGGCCGCGGCCTTCTTGCCGCCCTTCTTCCCGCTCGCGTCCTTGCCGTCGAGGGTGCGGTCCTCCTTGAGCGCCGCCCACAGCGCGTCCGCGTCCGGGTGCACGACGGCGACGCGGTCACCTTCGTACTTCCAGGGGATCGTGACGAACTTCGTGTTGTGCAGGTCGACGTTCTTGAGCGACATCGCGAACGCGAGCAGCTTGTCGGCGGAGCCGAGGCCCGGGTCGACGGTCATCGACTTCGTGGCGGCGTCGGCGAGCGGCAGCAGCTTGGTGGGCGTGAATCCGTCGCTCTTGATCTTCTTGATGAGGCTGGAGACGAACGACTGCTGGCGCTGGATGCGGCCGATGTCCGAGCCGTCGCCGATGCCGTGCCGGATGCGGACGTAGTCGAGCGCCCGCTGTCCCGCGACGGTCTGCTCGCCCTTCTTGAAGATGCGGTCGCCGCGCGTGGCCCGGTTCGGGTTGAGGTCCTTCTGGTAGACATCGTTCGGCAGGCACACGCGGACGCCGCCGACCACGTCGGTGAGCTGCGAGAAGCCCTTGAAGTCGACGACGACGGTGTGGTCGACGCGCAGCCCCGTCAGCTCCTCGACGGTGTTCTGCGTGCAGGCCGGGTTGCCCTCCGCCGTCTGTCCCGTCGTGTACGCCGCGTTGAACATCGTGTCCGTACGGGTGCTGCTCCAGGTCCCGTCGGGGAGCTTGCACGGCGGGATCGTGACCAGGGTGTCGCGGGGGATGGAGACGCCGACGGCGTGCCGGTGGTCGGCGTAGACGTGCAGCAGGAACGCGGTGTCGGAGCGGCCGATGTCGTTCTTGTCGCCGCCGCCGAGGTCGCTGTTGCCACCGGTGCGCGCGTCGGTGCCGATCACCAGCACGTTCTCACCCTTGGACGAGTCGGCCGCGGGCCGGTTCCTCGACAGTCCGTCGGCGCCGAACGTGTCGATGTTGCCGTTCAGCTTCAGGTACAGCCAGCCCGCCCCGCCCGTGATGAGCACGAGGAACGCGAGCCCCGTGACGAGCGTGATCGAAAGTCGGCTGCGCTTGCGCCGTCGCCCCATAGCAGTGCCCTTGCTCCCGGTCCGCTCGTTGGTTGTACAGTTGCGCAATGTAGCAAGCGCGGCTGTGGGGACCTCACGTCCACCCCGTCCGCGGTCCGACCACGAGCAAGAGGTGGACCCATGTTCCGTAACGCACTGGAGCCCTGGCACCTGTTGGTCCTGGGCGTCGTGATCATCGTGCTCTTCGGCTCCAAGAAGCTGCCGGACACCGCACGCTCCCTGGGCAAGTCTTTGCGCATCCTCAAGAGCGAGACGAAGGCCATGAAGGAGAGCGACGAGACCGCGGCACCACTTTAAGCATTGCGCAACTGTTCGAAATGATGTGGAGGTAGCAGCAGTGGGAGTTTCCCTGAGCAAGGGCGGCAACGTGTCGCTCAGCAAGGAGGCGCCGGGCCTGACCGCGGTGACGGTCGGCCTCGGCTGGGACGTGCGCACGACGACGGGTGCCGACTACGACCTCGACGCGAGCGCCCTGCTGTGCGACACGGCCGGGAAGGTGCTCTCGGACGGGCACTTCGTCTTCTACAACAACCTCACCAGCCCGGACGGCTCCGTCGAGCACACCGGGGACAACCTCACCGGTGAGGGCGAGGGCGACGACGAGAGCGTCAAGGTGAACCTCGCCGGGGTGCCCGCCGAGGTCGACAAGATCGTGTTCCCGGTGTCCATCCACGACGCCGAGGTGCGCGGCCAGAGCTTCGGCCAGGTCCGCAACGCGTTCATCCGCGTCGTGAACCAGGCGGGCGGCGCCGAGATCGCCCGCTACGACCTGTCGGAGGACGCCTCCACCGAGACCGCCATGGTCTTCGGCGAGCTGTACCGGCACGGCGGCGAGTGGAAGTTCCGCGCCGTCGGCCAGGGCTACGCCTCAGGTCTGCGCGGCATCGCCCAGGACTTCGGCGTCAACGTCTGACGCCGCCGGTCCCACGCGCCGCCTCCCCCGCTCGCCGGGGCGGGCGGCGCGCCCGTACGACGCACTCCTCGACCGCCCGATCAGAAAGCACCGCATGTCCGTGAATCTGGCCAAGGGCCAGCAGATCAGCCTCAGCAAGGACACCGGCGACGCCCTGACCCTCGTGCGCATGGGCCTCGGCTGGCAGGCCGCACCGCGCAAGGGCTTCCTCGCCAAGCTGACCGGCGCCCGCGAGATCGACCTCGACGCGTCGGCCGTGCTCTTCGCCGGGAAGCGCCACGCCGACGTGGTCTTCTTCCAACGCCTCATCAGCCAGGACGGCTCGGTGCGGCACAGCGGCGACAACCTCGTGGGCGGCACCGGGCAGGCCGACGACGAGTCCATCGCCGTCGACCTGTCGCGGGTGCCCGCCGAGGTCGACCAGATCGTCTTCACCGTGAACTCGTTCACCGGGCAGACCTTCGCCGAGGTCGGCAGCGCGTACTGCCGCCTCGTCGACGAGACCACCGGAGAGGAACTCGCCCGCTACACCCTGGACGGCGGCGGCCACCACACCGCGCAGATCATGGCCAAGGTGCGGCGCGAGGGCTCCGGCTGGCAGCTCAGAGCGATCGGGGAGCCGGCCGCCGGCCGGACCTTCCAGGACCTGCTGCCGGCGATCACCTGCCACCTGTGAGCCTGACGGCGGTCCCGGCCCCGGCGCGCACGAGCGCGCCCAAGGGCCGGGACGCGTTCCACGACAACGCCAAGTACCTCGCGATCGTGCTGGTCGCGATGGGGCACGCGTGGGAGCCGCTGCGCGACGACAGCCGGGCCGCGGCCGCGCTCTACATGACGGTCTACGCGTTCCACATGCCGGCGTTCATCGTCATCTCCGGCTACTTCTCGCGGTCCTTCGACGCGAGCCCCGGCCGACTGAAGCGGCTGATCACCGGGGTGGCGGTGCCGTACGTCGTGTTCGAGGTCGCCTACACGTTCTTCAAGCGGACGGCGGGCGACGACCCCGGCTACCCGATCAGCCTGCTCGACCCCTGGTACCTCACGTGGTTCCTGATCGCGCTGTTCGTGTGGCGGCTCACCACGCCGCTGTGGAAGGTGATCCGGTGGCCGCTGCCGTTGGCGCTCGCCATCGCGGCGCTCGCCTCCGTGTCGCCCAGCATCGGTGACGACCTGGACCTGCAGCGCGTCCTGCAGTTCCTGCCGTTCTTCGTGCTCGGCCTCGTCCTGAGGCCCGAGCACTTCCAGTTGGTGCGCCGCAAGGAGGTGCGGATCCTGGCGGTACCGGTGTTCGCCTCCGCGCTGCTGTTCGCGTACTGGGCGGTGCCGCGGATGAACTCCGCGTGGTTCTACCGCCGGGACAGCGCCCAGGAGTTGGGCGCGCCCGGCTGGACCGGTGTCGTCATGACGCTGGCCATGTTCGGCTGCTCGGCGATCCTCACCGCGTGCTTCTTCGCGTGGGTCCCCGGCCGCAGGACGTGGTTCACGGCGCTCGGCGCGGGCACCCTGTACGGCTATCTGCTGCACGGCTTCCTGGCCAAGGGCTCGCGCTTCTGGGACTGGTACGAGCCGGCCTGGGTGCACACCCCGTGGGGCGAGGTCGTCGTGACGCTCGTCGCGGCGGTCGTGATCACCGCGCTGTGCACATCACCCGTGCGACGCGTGTTCAGATGCGTGATGGAGCCGCGGATGGAGTGGGCGTTCAGGCGGGACACCGCACGGCAGCGCGCGTGATCTAGGGTCTCGGCATGAAGACGATCACGGGGGTCCCGGATGGCCGGCCCACCGCCGAGGCGGCGGCGCGCGCCGTCCAGGACGAGCTGCGCGACCGTGTCGTACGGGACGAGACTGGGCCGCCGCCCGGCACCGGCACGGTCACCGGTATCGACGTCGCGTACGACGACGGGCGCGGCGTCGTCGCGGCGGCCGCCGTCGTCCTGGACGCGGCCACGCACGCCGTGGTCGAGGAGGCGACGGCCGTCGGCGAGGTCGCCTTCCCCTACGTGCCCGGCCTGTTGGCGTTCCGCGAGATCCCGGCGGTCGTCGGCGCGCTCGAGGCGCTCACCGTCGACCCCGGGCTCGTCGTCTGCGACGGCTACGGGCTCGCGCACCCGCGCCGCTTCGGCCTGGCGAGCCACCTCGGGGTGCTCACCGGGCTGCCCACGATGGGCGTCGCCAAGAACCCGTTCGTCTTCTCGCACGGGGAGTTGGGTGAGGAACGGGGGAGCGCGGCGGCCCTGCTCGACGGCGCCGACGAGGTCGGCCGCGCGCTGCGCACGCAGGACGGCGTGAAACCCGTCTACGTGTCGGTGGGCCACCGGATCTCGCTCGACAACGCGTGCGCGCACGCGTTGTCGCTCACGCCGACGTACCGCGTCCCGGAGACGACCCGGCGGGCCGACCGGCTGTGCCGGGACGCGCTCGCCGCGCTCAGCGCTCGGCCGCGACCCGGAACGTGATGCCGGCCGCCGTCAGCCGCTCGATCAGGGCGTCGCCCATGGCCTCGACGGTGGTCACCTGCCCGGCCGCGTACGGGAGTTCGTCCTGGGCGAGGCAGAGCGCGGACTCGGCGAGCATCTTCGCCGTCTCGCCGTAGCCGGGGTCGCCGCCCGCCACCTCCGTGTAGACGCGGCGCCCGCCGCCCTCGCCCACGAACCGCACCGTGAACCAGCTCTTCGCGCGGCGCGCCTCGTCAGGACCCTCGCCCGGCTTCAGGCGCCCGCCCAACCAGCGCCGCACCGGCGGCACCTGGGCGGCGCCGAACAGCGCGCCCATGCCCACGACGCCGCCCACCGCGAACGGCAGCGTCTTCACCGCCGCGTAGTGCCGGTAGCGGAAGTCCGGGCCGTAGCGCTCCAGGGCGCGCGCCGAGCGCTGCACGATCTGCGGGTCGATGGTCGGCAACGGCAGGGCCCACGCGCCGAGTTCCTTGGCGTAGCGCGGGGTGCCGGTCGGGGCGTACGCGGTGCGGTCGAGGGGACGGGGTTCGTTCCGGCGCCGCTCCTGCTGCGCGGCGAGCATCTGCCGGGCCCGCGAGAACTGGTTCAGGGCGGAGTTGAAGGTGCCGCCGGAGAACGTCGCGTTGGACCGTACGAAGCCGTCGACGCGCAGCGGCACGTCCTCCGGGAGTTGCTTGACGGTGAAGTACGCGCCCAGGTCGTGCGGGACCGAGTCGAAGCCGCAGGCGTGCACGATGCGGGCGCCGGTGTCGCGGGCGCGCGCGTCGTGGCGCACGTACATGAGGTCGACGAACTCGGGCTCGCCCGTCAGGTCCACATAGTCGGTGCCCGCGTCCGCGCACGCGGCGACGAGCCCCTCGCCGTACTCCAGGTACGGGCCCACGGTCGTGGCCACCACCCGCGTGTTGGCGGCGAGTTCGCGCAGCGTGGCCCGGTCGGCGACGTCAGCGCGCTCCAGCGGCAGCACCGCGCACTCGGGGTTGATCTCGGTCAGCCGCTCCCGCAGCCGCTCCAGCTTCGTGGTGTCGCGCCCCGCGATCGCCCACCGCAGCCCCTCGGGCGCGTGGGCCGCGAGGTACTCGGCGGTGAGCACCCCCACGAACCCCGTCGCACCGAACAGCACCACGTCGTACGTCCTGCCCACCTCGTTCATGCCACCCCTCACCCGTCTCGCACGCCGATGTCGGTGGCCGAGGCTAACGTGACGGGTGGTGCGTCAGCAGGAGGGCCCCCTCCGAGGAGGCGGCGGCCGACGGTTCAGGCGCCCCGTGCGCCGGCCGCGAGGGCCCCGAGGTCGACCGTCTCGTCGGGCGAGGGCTTCTCGGGGCGCACGGCCTTGCCGTAGTCGCTGAAGGTGGCGCTGTTGGGGCTCCTGCCGCCGGACTCCGTGGTGCGCAGGACGTACGGCTCGCCCTCTGCGGCGACGTAGAGCGAGAGCGTCCCGCCCTCTGCGGACCTCTTCGTGAGCTTCAGCGCCTTCGTGCCGTCGACGCTGGTCGTGCCGCTCTTCTTCAGGCCCCTGCGCTGGGACTTGTCCTCGTCCATGGACGCGACGAGGCTCTGCTTGTCGCACAGGTTCTTGGTCATCGCGTCGGACGCCGGGGTCTTCACCCACTTGTCCTCGAGTTTCGGCACGACCTTGTCGGCCCCGGGCTGCCGTTTCAGCGCGGCCTGCCAGTACTTCCGGTCGCCGCGCAGGTAGAGCGTGCCGTCGAGGTGGCGTACGTCGGCCCGCGTGCCCGCCACGGTGACGGTGCCCTCGCAGTTCTTCCGCCGGTCCACGGCGAGGTCGACGGCGACCTCGCCGCCCGACTCCTGCCGCGTGGTGCCCTTCACGTGCATCGAGTCGGCCTGCCGCGTCGCCCGTACCGCGTCCGCGGCGATGCGGTCGGCGCTCTTGCCCGCGAAGGCGTCGTCCGGCGCCTCCTTGTCGCCGCCGCAGCCCCCGAGCCCCAGGGCCGCGACCCCGGCGACGACCGTCAGTGCCATCGCTCGCCTGCTGTGCGCCACTTCGTCTCCCTCCGTGGTTCGGCACGTTGCGTGAGACGTCACCGACTACCCCTCGCGTCCGAACGGTCACCGGAAGGGAGGCCGCCACTTGGGGCGGCCGGGGCGGAATGGCCGGTACCGGGCCGTGCGGGAGGGGGAAATTGGCTAAGCGCTTGCTTGTCGGGGGTTGTGCTGAGCCTGGCGGGTTCATAGCATCACTGGTGTTACATCAGTAGTGTCACAAGCTGGGGGCGTGGCGGGATGGCAGTGGCAGGGACCGGGAGCGGGCACGGGCCGCTGGCCGGGGTGCGTGTGGTGGAGCTGGCCGGAATCGGGCCGGGGCCCTTCGCCGCGATGCTCCTCGCCGACCTCGGGGCCGACGTCGTACGGGTCGACAGGCCGGGCGGTCAGGCGCTCGGGCTGCCCCCGGAGTTCGACGTGACGAACCGCAACAAGCGGTCCGTGGTCGTCGACCTGAAGGCGGCGGACGGCGCCGAGCGGGTGCTCGCGCTCGCCGAGCGGGCCGACGTGCTCATCGAGGGGTACCGGCCGGGCGTCGCCGAGCGGCTCGGCGTCGGACCCGACGACTGCCGCGCCCGCAATCCGAAGCTCGTCTACGGGCGGATGACCGGCTGGGGCCAGGACGGGCCGCTCGCCCAGCGTGCGGGCCACGACCTCGGGTACATCGCGCTGACCGGAGCCCTCGGCATGACCGGCGACCCCGACCGCCCGCCGGTGGCCCCCGCGAACCTGCTCGGCGACTACGCGGGCGGCTCGCTCTACCTCGTCGTCGGCATCCTCGCCGCCCTCCACCACGCCCGCGACACGGGCGCCGGGCAGGTCGTCGACGCCGCGATCGTCGACGGCACCGCCCACCTCTCCACGATGATCCACGGGATGCTCGCGGCCGGCGGCTGGCAGGACCGGCGCGCCGCCAACCTCCTCGACGGCGGCGCCCCGTTCTACGGCACGTACGAGACCGCCGACGGCCGGTACATGGCGGTCGGCGCCCTCGAGCAGCAGTTCTACGCCGAGTTCGCCGAGCTGCTGGGTCTCGGCGAGGCCGCCGACGCGCGCAACGACCTGTCCCGCTGGGGCGAGCTGCGCGCCGCCGTCGCCGCCCGCTTCAAGGAACGTACGCGCGACGAGTGGACGGCCGTCTTCGAGGGCTCGGACGCCTGCGTCGCCCCCGTGCTCGGCCTCCAGGAGGCCCCGCGCCACCCGCACCTCGCCGCCCGCGGCACCTTCGTCGACCACGGCGGCATCACCCAGCCCGCCCCCGCGCCCCGCTTCTCCGACACGCCCACCAGCGTCCACTCGGGCCCCGCCCAGCCCGGCGCCGACACCGCAGACGTCGCGCTCGACTGGGACGTACCGGCCCTGAACGAGCCCACCACGAAAGGCAGTTGATCGCGAGCATGGAACGACGCCTGTTCAGCGCCGAGCACGAGGCGTTCCGCGAGACCGTGCGCACCTTCCTCGCCAAGGAGGTGACGCCGCACTACGAGCAGTGGGAGAAGGACGGCATCGTCTCCCGCGACGCGTGGCTCGCCGCCGGGCGCCAGGGCCTGCTCGGCCTCGCCGTGCCCGAGGAGTACGGGGGCGGCGGCAACGCCGACTTCCGCTACCCGGCCGTGCTCGCCGAGGAGTTCACGCGCGCGGGCGCCGCGGGCCTCGCCGTCGGCCTGCACAACGACATCATCGGCCCGTACCTCACCTCGCTCGCCACCGACGAGCAGAAGCGGCGCTGGCTGCCCGGATTCTGCGACGGCTCGCTCATCACCGCCATCGCGATGACCGAGCCCGGCGCCGGGTCCGACCTCCAGGGCATCCGCACCACGGCCGAGGACAAGGGCGACCACTGGCTGCTCAACGGCTCGAAGACCTTCATCTCGAACGGCATCCTCGCCGACCTCGTCATCGTCGTCGCCAAGACGACCCCCGAGGGCGGCGCGCACGGCCTCTCCCTGCTCGTCGTCGAGCGCGGCATGGAGGGCTTCGAGCGCGGCCGCAACCTCGACAAGATCGGCCAGAAGGCCCAGGACACCGCCGAGCTGTTCTTCAACGACGTCCGCGTCCCGAAGGAGAACCTGCTCGGCGAGCTCAACGGCGCGTTCATCCACCTGATGACGAACCTCGCGCAGGAGCGCATGGGCATCGCCGTCGCCGCGATCGCCGCCGCCGAGCACCTCCTGGAGATCACCACCCAGTACGTGAAGGAGCGCGAGGCCTTCGGCCGGCCGCTCGCCACGAAGCAGCACATCCGCTTCGAGATCGCCGAGATGGCCACCGAGTGCGCCGTCACCCGCACGTTCCTCGACCGCTGCATCGAGGACCACTCGGACGGGCGACTCGACGCCGTGCACGCGTCGATGGCGAAGTGGTGGGCCACCGAGCTCCAGAAGAAGGTCGCCGACCGCTGTCTGCAACTGCACGGCGGCTACGGCTACATGACCGAGTACCGCGTCGCGAAGGCCTTCACCGACGGGCGCATCCAGACCATCTACGGCGGCACGACCGAGATCATGAAGGAGATCATCGGCCGTTCCCTGCTCGCCTGACCTCCCGACCCCGCCGACCCCTCGACGCCCAGCACGGCACCCTCAGCGAAAGGCACCTCCCGTGACCACAGACGCGTACGTATACGACGCGATCCGCACCCCGCGCGGCCGCGGCAAGGCCAACGGCTCCCTGCACGGCACCAAGCCGATCGACCTGGTCGTCGGCCTGATCCACGAGATCCGGGCACGCTTCCCCGACCTGGACCCGGCCGCCGTCGACGACATCGTGCTCGGCGTCGTCAGCCCCCTCGGCGACCAGGGCTCCGACATCGCGCGCACCGCCGCCATCGCGGCCGGCCTGCCGGACACCGTGGCCGGCGTGCAGGAGAACCGCTTCTGTGCCTCGGGCCTCGAGGCCGTCAATCTGGCCGCGATGAAGGTCCGTTCGGGCTGGGAGGACCTCGTCCTCGCCGGCGGCGTCGAGTCGATGTCCCGCGTCCCGATGGGCTCCGACGGCGGCGCCTGGGCGATGGATCCGATGACGGCGTACGAGACCGGGTTCGTGCCGCAGGGCATCGGCGCCGACCTCATCGCCACCATCGAGGGCTTCTCGCGGCGCGACGTCGACGAGTACGCCGCGATGTCGCAGGAGCGGGCCGCCGCCGCGGTGAAGGACGGCCGGTTCACCCGCTCGATCGTGCCGGTCAAGGACCGCAGCGGGCTCACCGTGCTCGACCACGACGAGCACCTGCGCCCCGGCACCACCGCCGACTCGCTCGGCAAGCTGAAGCCGTCGTTCAAGGACATCGGCGACCTCGGCGGCTTCGACGCCGTCGCGCTCCAGAAGTACCACTGGGTCGAGAAGATCGACCACGTGCACCACGCGGGCAACTCCTCCGGCATCGTCGACGGCGCCTCGCTCGTCGCCATCGGCTCCCGCGAGGTCGGTCAGCGCTACGACCTGACGCCGCGCGCCCGCATCGTCTCCGTCGCGGTCTCCGGCTCCGAGCCGACCATCATGCTCACCGGACCCGCGCCCGCCTCCCGCAAGGCGCTCGCCAAGGCCGGACTGACCATCGACGACATCGACCTCGTCGAGATCAACGAGGCGTTCGCCGCGGTCGTGCTGCGCTTCGTGAAGGACATGGGCCTGTCCCTGGACAAGGTCAACGTCAACGGCGGCGCCATCGCACTCGGCCACCCGCTCGGCGCCACCGGCGCGATGATCCTCGGCACCCTCGTCGACGAGCTGGAGCGCCAGGACAAGCGGTACGGCCTGGCCACGCTGTGCGTCGGCGGCGGCATGGGCATCGCCACCATCGTCGAGCGCGTCTGACCCCTCGTCCCGAAACCCCTTACGGAGCTACGCAGATGACCGAGAGCACCACCATCCGCTGGGAGCAGGACGACACCGGCATCGTCACGCTCGTCCTGGACGACCCCAACCAGTCCGCGAACACCATGAACCAGGCGTTCAAGGACTCCATCGCCGCGATCGCCGACCGCGCCGAGGCCGAGATCGCCGCGAACCCCGACGCGATCCGCGGGTTCATCTACACCTCCGCGAAGAAGACCTTCTTCGCGGGTGGTGACCTCAAGGACATGATGAAGGCGGGCCCCGAGGACGCCCAGTCGGTCTTCGAGACCGGCACCGGCATCAAGAACTCGCTGCGCCGCATCGAGACCCTCGGCAAGCCCGTCGTCGCCGCCATCAACGGCGCGGCCCTGGGCGGCGGTTACGAGATCGCCCTCGCCAGCCACCACCGCGTCGCCCTCGACGCGCCCGGCTCCAAGATCGGCCTGCCGGAGGTCACGCTCGGCCTGCTCCCCGCGGGCGGCGGCGTCACCCGCACCGTACGCCTCATGGGCATCGCCGACGCGCTCCTCAAGGTGCTGCTCCAGGGCACCCAGTACAACCCGCGGCGCGCCCTGGAGAACGGCCTGATCCACGAGGTGGCCGCGACCCGCGAGGAGATGCTGGAGAAGGCGAAGGCGTTCATCGACGCCAACCCCGAGTCGCAGCAACCCTGGGACAAGCCCGGCTACCGGATCCCCGGCGGCACCCCGTCGAACCCCAAGTTCGCCGCGAACCTGCCCGCCTTCCCGGCCAACCTGAAGAAGCAGCTGGGCGGCGCCCCCTACCCGGCCCCGCGCAACATCCTGGCGGCGGCCGTCGAGGGCTCCCAGGTCGACTTCGAGAACGCCCTCGCCATCGAGGCCCGCTACTTCACCGAGCTGGTCACGGGCCAGACGGCGAAGAACATGATCCAGGCGTTCTTCTTCGACCTCCAGGCCGTGAACTCCGGCGCCAACCGCCCCAAGGGCGTCGAGCCCCGCAAGGTGAACAAGGTCGCCGTCCTCGGCGCCGGCATGATGGGCGCGGGCATCGCCTACTCCTGCGCCCGCGCGGGCATCGAGGTCGTCCTCAAGGACGTCACCGACGAGGCCGCCGCCAAGGGCAAGGGCTACTCCGAGAAGCTGTGCGCCAAGGCCGTCAAGCGCGGCCGCACCACCCAGGAGAAGGCCGACGCGCTGCTGGCCCGCATCACCCCGGCCTCCGACCCGCAGGCCGTGGCCGGCTGCGACGCCGTCATCGAGGCCGTCTTCGAGGACCCGGCGCTCAAGCACAAGGTGTTCCAGGAGATCCAGGACATCGTCGCCCCCGACGCGCTGCTCTGCTCCAACACCTCGACGCTGCCCATCACCACGCTCGCCGAGGGCGTCGAGCGGCAGGACGACTTCATCGGCCTGCACTTCTTCTCGCCCGTCGACAAGATGCCGCTCGTCGAGATCATCAAGGGCGAGCGCACCGGCGACGAGGCCCTGGCCCGCGCCTTCGACCTCGTACGGCAGATCAACAAGACGCCCATCGTCGTCAACGACTCGCGCGGCTTCTTCACCTCGCGCGTCATCGGGCACTTCATGAACGAGGGCATCGCCATGGTCGGCGAGGGCATCGAGCCCGCGTCGGTCGAGCAGGCGGCGGGTCAGGCCGGCTACCCGGCCAAGGTGCTCTCCCTGATGGACGAGCTGACCCTCACCCTGCCCCGCAAGATCCGCGAGGAGACGAAGGCCGCGATCGTCGAGGCCGGCGGCACCTGGGAGACCCACCCGGCCGAGGCGGTCATCGACCGCATGGTCGACGAGTTCGGGCGTCCCGGCCGCAGCGGGGGAGCGGGCTTCTACGAGTACGGCGAGGACGGCAAGCGCGCCGGTCTGTGGCCGGGGCTGCGCGAGCACTTCACCAAGCCCGGCACGGAGATCCCGTTCGAGGACATGAAGGAGCGGATGCTCTTCTCCGAGGCCCTCGACACGGTCCGCCTCCTCGAGGAGGGCGTGCTCACGTCCGTCGCCGACGCCAACATCGGCTCCATCTTCGGCATCGGCTTCCCCGGCTGGACCGGCGGCGTGCTCCAGTACATCAACGGCTACGAGGGCGGCCTGCCCGGCTTCGTCGCCCGCTCCCGCGAGCTGGCCGAGCGCTACGGCGACCGGTTCCTGCCGCCCGCGCTCCTGGTGGAGAAGGCGGAGAAGGGCGAGACGTTCAAGGACTGACGTCCCGCGCGGGAGGCGGTCAGCGCTCGGCGCGGAACGCCTCCCGCAGCTCCTCCTTGAGCGAGCGCTGGAAGGCGGTCAACAGCGCCTGCAC
Organism: Streptomyces sp. SDT5-1; assembly: GCF_052245995.1. Classification (NCBI taxonomy): domain Bacteria; kingdom Bacillati; phylum Actinomycetota; class Actinomycetes; order Kitasatosporales; family Streptomycetaceae; genus Streptomyces; species Streptomyces sp. SDT5-1. The sequence continues at coordinate 7,089,540 of NZ_CM125963.1, forward strand.
CACCAGCGGCTGCATATGGGCCGACAGCGACTTCACGTCCTGCTCGGCCCTCTGCGACACCTCGGAGCGGAACAGCCGGGCCAGCTCCTGCGCCGCCCCGCGCGAGTGCTCCACCAGGACCTCGCGCGAGGCCAGGATCGCGTCGAGCGACAGCGGTACGTCGAGGAGCTGCACGCCGAGCCTCAGCTGACCGGTGTCGCAGCGGAAGGTGTCCTCGCCCTCCGTCGTCAGCACGTCCATTGTCGCGAGCCGCGTCAGGTCCTCGTCGGACAGCTCCCGGCCCGCGTGCCGCTCCAGCTCGGCGCGGGTGAGCGTCTCGACCGTGTCGGGGGCCCAGCTCGCCACCACCGCGCGGTGGATCGCGAGGTCCTGCGCGCTGAGGTCGGCGGGCAGCTGCTCCAGGTAGCGCTCGATCGCGGCCAGCGTCATGCCCTGGTGCTGCAGCTCCTCGATGAGCGCGAGCCGGGCGACGTGCTCCGGCCCGTAGTGCCCCACCCGGCGCGGCCCGATGACCGGCGGCGGCAGCAGGCCCCGCGTGCTGTAGAAGCGGATCGTGCGCACCGTGACGCCCGCGCGGGCCGCCAGCTCGTCGACGGTGAGGGTGGGGGCCTGAGTGTCCGTCGTCATCTTCGCCTCTCGCTGCGATCCAGGTGCAACAGTATTGCTGAGACACCGACGTTGTGAAACCCGAAAGAGGCGGTCGAAGGGGCGGACGACGCCATATACGCCCCCTCCGGTTCCACGTCCAGAGGCGTCCCGTCATGTGAGAAGCGCCGCTATGTGATCTCCGCCACCGCGTCAGGGGAGATCTTCGGGGAAGGTGCACCGACGGTCCGCACGCTGTCAGGGGCGATGCGGGCCGAAGCACGTTCCGGACCCCGGTGACCCCCACGTCACCGGGCACCACAGAGTGGAACCCCTCTCGTGAGCAAGGACGCCGTCAACACGGCCATGGACGCATCGCGCACAGATGCGTCCCAGGCGCCCGCCGACGCGGGCGACGCCGGCTACAGCAAGGCCCTCAAGAGCCGCCACATCAACATGATCGCCATCGGTGGCGCGATCGGCACCGGGCTCTTCCTCGGTGCCGGAGGGCGACTGCACGACGCGGGCCCCGCCCTCGTCTTCGCCTATCTGATCTGCGGGATCTTCGCGTACTTCGTCGTGCGCGCCCTCGGTGAAATGGTCGTCTACCGGCCCTCTTCCGGTTCCTTCGTGTCGTACGCGCGCGAGTTCCTCGGGGAGAAGGGCGCCTACGTCGCCGGGTGGATGTACTTCCTTAACTGGTCGATGACGGGTATCGCGGACATCACCGCGGTCGCCCTCTACACCCAGTACTGGAGCGCCTTCACGAGCATTCCGCAGTGGGTGCTCGCGCTGATCGCCCTCGCGGTCGTGCTCGCCGTGAACCTCGTCTCGGTGAAGTACTTCGGCGAGATGGAGTTCTGGTTCTCGATCATCAAGGTGGCCACCCTCGTGGCCTTCCTGTTCGTGGGCATCTTCCTGGTCGCCACCCAGCACCCCGTGGACGGCCACACACCGGGCCTGCACATGATCACGGACAACGGCGGCTGGATGCCCAGCGGCACCATGGCCGTGGTCCTCGTGATGCAAGGTGTCGTCTTCGCGTACGCCGCCCTCGAACTGGTCGGCGTCGCGGCGGGCGAGACCGCCGAGCCGCAGAAGGTCGTCCCGCGCGCGGTGAACTCGATCATGTGGCGCGTCGGCCTGTTCTACTGCGGTTCGGTGCTGCTGCTCGCGCTGCTGCTGCCGGCCACGACGTACAGCTCCGGCGAGAGCCCCTTCGTGACGCTGTTCTCGAAGCTGGGCGTCGGCGGCGTCGGCGACATCGTGAACCTGGTCGTGCTGACCGCGGCCATGTCCTCGCTGAACTCCGGCCTCTACTCGACCGGCCGCATCCTGCGCTCCATGGCCATGTCGGGCTCCGCCCCGAAGTTCACCGCCAAGATGAACCGCAACCAGGTGCCCTTCGGCGGCATCCTGCTCACCGCGGGCGTCGGCGTCCTCGGCGTCGGCCTGAACTACCTGCTGCCCGCCGACGCGTTCGAGATCGTCATCGAGATCTCCTCGATCGGCATCATCGGCACCTGGGTCATGATCATGGTCGCCCACCTGGCGTTCGTCCGCCGGGCCAAGCAGGGCCTGGTCGAGCGCCCGAAGTTCCGGCTGCCGTTCTCGCCCGTCACCGAGATCGTCACGATCGTCTTCCTGCTCTCCGTGCTCGGCCTGATGTGGAACGACGCCGAGACCGGCCGCAAGACGCTCATGCTGATCCCGGTCGTCGCCGTGCTGCTCTTCATCGGCTGGTTCCGGGTGCGGCGCAACGTCGACCGCATCGCGACGGACGAGCTCACCAAGGTGGCCGACGGCGAGTAGCCGCCGATCCTGGCCTCCCGGTTCCGGGGCCCCACGTGCCACAGGGCGCGTTGGGGCCCCGTGCCGTGGGGGTAGGACACAGGCATGGCGTTGGCTCCGTGGGACGTACAAGTGAAGATCGGGCAGCTGGCCGCGTTCGCCGCGGCCGTCGCGACGACGCTGTTCAGATCCGCCCGTCGGCGCCGCTCCCGCGGCACGGCCGCCCCGCCGAAGGCGCCGGCGCCGCCGACCCCGCTCCCGGCCCAGGTCGTCCCCTGCCGCGCGACCGCCACCACGGCCGCCGCCGTCACCGACCTGTGCACCTGCGTCTCGGAACTCGCCTCCGACCTGGCCAAGCGCTACGCGGACGACGGCCGCCGGCCACCCGCCCCGGACGCGCATACTTGATCGGAGACAGGCAGGCTCCGTACGCGCCACGAGGAGCGGCACCCCCATGAAGCAGCACGACCCGGACCCGCCGCCGCCACCGGTGGGCGGCATCCTCTGGGACACCGCGGGCGACATCCGCGCCCTGCTCGCCCTGCCCGCCGCGTTCGTGCTCCAGGTCGCGCACCCGGCCGTCGGCGCGGGCGTCGACGACCACTCGGTGTTCCGCACCGACCCCTGGGGCCGCGGCGAGCGCTCACTGACCTCGGTGATGCTCTGGGTCTACGGGGGAGAAGCCGCGGCGGAGGAGGGGCGCAGGCTGCGCCGACTCCACCGCACGATCCGGGGCACCGACCCGCACGGCCGCCGCTACCACGCCCTCACTCCGGCCTACTACGCCTGGGTGCACGCGACCGGCTACCCCGTCTCCCGCTACGCGCGCCGCTACTTCGCCGAGCCGTTCACACCCGAGGAGGACCGGCGGTTCTACGAGGAGTGGCTGATGGTCGGCCGCATCCTCGGCATCCACGACCGTGACATGCCGCAGACGCCGGAGGAGTTCTGGCCGTACTACCGCAAGATGCTGGCGGAGGAGGTCGAGCGCAACGCGGTGGTCGCCGAACTCACGAACCCGACCCGCGCCCTGCCGCCCCCGCCGGGCCACCATCCGCTCCTGAGGTTCCTGTGGCCCGTCCTCCGCCCGGCCCTCACCCGCTCGATGAGCTTCCTGTCCGTCGGCCTCCTCCCGCCGGAGGCACGGGAGGCCATCGGCCTCCCGTGGACCCCACGTCAGGAACGGCGCCTGCGGCATGTGGCGGCGTTGGTACGCCTGGTGGCGCCGAGGCTCCCGGAGCGCTTCCGGTATCTTCCACTGGCGCGCCGGGCGAGATCCGCCGGTACTTCTCCTTCGAACCCCTAACGCTCCGCGTGCACCCCGTTCGTGGCGGCGATCCGCTTCCACGACTTGGGCTGCGCCGGAGCGGAGGCCGCGGCCGGCTGAGCCGGCTTGACCGGCTGATACAGCCACGTGTCGAACAGGTCGCCCAGCCGCTCCCCGGAGACCTTCTCCGCGTACGCCTGGAAGTCGGAGACGGTCGCATTGCCGTACGCGTGCTCCTTGGGCCAGCCCTTCAGGATCGCGAAGAAGTCCTTCTCGCCGACCTTGTTGCGCAGTGCCTGGATCGCCAGCGCGCCCCGGTCGTACACGGCCGCGTCGAACTGGTTCTCGGGGCCCGGGTCGCCCGGCTTGACCGTCCAGAACGCGTCGTCCGCCGGGTGCTGCGCGTACGTGTAGTCGGCGAGTTCCTGGGCCGTGCCCTCGCCCTCCTTCTCCGACCACAGCCACTGGGCGTAGCGGGCGAAGCCCTCGTTGATCCAGATGTCCTTCCAGCCGCGCACGGAGACGCTGTCCCCGTACCACTGGTGCGCCAACTCATGAACGACAACGGACACATTGGACCCATTGGCGAACTGCTTCGGCGAATAGAACGGCCGCGTCTGCGTCTCGAGCGCGAAACTGGACGGCACGTTCGGCACGTACCCGCCCAGCGCCTCGAACGGGTACTTCCCGTACACCGACTCCAGCCACTCGGCGACCTCGGTGGTCCGCTCCACGCTCGCCTTGGCCGCGCCCTCGTTCGCGCCGAGGTCCTTGCTGTAGGCGTTGACGACGGGCAGACCGTCGGCGGTCCTGTCGGTGGTGATGTCGAACTTGCCGACGGCCAGCGTGGCGAGATAGGTGGCCTGCGGGTGGGCGGAGCGCCAGTTGAAGCGCGTCCAGCCGAGCTTCGAACTCTGCGACTGCAACGTCCCGTTGGAGATCGCCTGCGTCCCGTCCGGCACGGCCACCGACACGTCGTACGTGGCCTTGTCGAGCGGGTGGTCGTTGGAGGGGAACCACCAGGCGGCCGCCTCCGGCTCGTTGGCCGCGACGCCGCCGTCCGGGGTGCGCTGCCAGGACGTGAAGCCCCAGAGCTTCACGTCGGACGGCTTGCCCGCGTACTTCACGACGACGGTGAACGGCGTGCCCTTCGGCAGCCCGGCCGCCGGACTCACCTGGAGCTCCTGCTCCCCGGCCTTGGCGAACGCCGCCTTCTTCCCGTTGACCCGGACCTCGCTCGCGGTGAGCCCGAAGTCGAGGTCGAAGCGGGACAGGTCCTGTGTGGCGGAGGCGAGAATCGTCGCCGTGCCCTCCAACAGGTCCGTCCTCGGCTGGTACTTGAGGCGCAGGTCGTAGTGGGAGACGTCGTACCCCCCGTTCCCGTACGTCGGGTAGTAGGGATCGCCGATCCCCGGAGCCCCCGGCTGGAAGTCGGCGGCCGAGGCCGGGATCGCCAGCATCAACGAGGCCGCGAACGCGCCGGGGACGATGAATCTGCGGTACACGAGAACTCCAAGTCATAGGAAACACGCGCAACGTGCGGCCACGGCCGGATCACGCCCGTGCCCACCCCACCGACCCTATTCAGCCCCCGCACCCCCGGCCATGTCCATGGCCCCTCCAGCCACACGATCGTCATCCGGCCGACATGTGTCTTTCCGCCCCACGGACATGACGTCACCCGCTACGGCCCTCTGTCGCCGAGGAAGCGACCCGTGTACCTTCCGCGCCATGCCGATACCTGTCAGACGCAGCCATCGCAGACCTCGCCGCTGGAGATCCCTCGCGGTCGTCGTCGTCACCGCACTGCTGGGCGCGCTCGTCGCCACCGGGACCGCCGCGTCGGCCGCCACCGCGAAGCCGACCGAGTCCAAGCCCGTCTACTCCTACGCGGACGCCGTCCGCGAGTCCGTCTGGGTCGACACCCGGCTCGACGGGGACGGTGACGGGAAGTCCGACCGGGTCGCCGTCGACATCGTCCGGCCCCGCGAAGCCGCCGCCCAGGGCCGCAAGGTCCCCGTGATCATGGACGCGAGCCCGTACTACTCCTGCTGCGGGCGCGGCAACGAGAGCCAGAAGAAGACGTACGACGCGAACGGCAACGTCGTACAGATGCCGCTCTTCTACGACAACTACTTCGTGCCCCGCGGCTACGCTTTCGTCGGCGTCGACCTGCTCGGCACCAACCGCTCCGACGGCTGTGTCGACGTCGGCGGTGCCTACGACATCGGCTCCGCGAAGGCCGTCGTCGACTGGCTCAACGGACGGGCCAAGGGCTACACCACACGGGCGGGAACCGAACGCGCCAAGGCCGACTGGACCAACGGCCGCACCGGCATGATCGGCAAGAGCTACGACGGCACGGTCGCCAACGGCGTCGCCGCGACCGGCGTCGAGGGCCTGGAGACGATCGTGCCGATCGGCGGCATCTCCTCCTGGTACGACTACTACTTCCAACAGGGCGCCCCGCTCTACGACTCCGGCCCCGAGTGGCTGTCCGACTACGTCGAGAGCCCGGCCGCCCGCGAGCGCTGCGCCGCCGTGCAGAAGCGACTCGTCGACGAGGCCCCGAGGTCAGGCGACTGGACCGGGCTCTGGCAGGAGCGCGACTACGTCAAGGACGCCGACAAGGTGCGCGCCAGCGTGTTCGTCGTGCACGGCATGCAGGACCTGAACGTCCGCGCCAAGCACTTCGGCCAGTGGTGGGACGCCCTCGCCGAGAACGGCGTCCAGCGCAAGATCTGGCTCGCGCAGACCGGCCACGTCGACCCGTTCGACTTCCGCCGCGCCGCCTGGGTCGACACCCTGCACCGCTGGTTCGACCACGAACTCCTCGGCTACGACAACGGCATCGACCGCGAGCCCATGGCCGACATCGAGCGCACCCCGGACCACTGGACCACCGACAAGGTCTGGCCGCCCCGCTCCACCGACACCACCGCGCTGCGCCCCGCCAAGGGCGACAAGCCGGGCGTCGGAACGCTCGGCCTCAAGGGCGCCTCCGGCACCGAGACGTTCACCGACAACCCGGCGCTGAGCGAGACCGACTGGGCCGCGAAGATCGACAGCCCGACCCCCGACAAGGCCGGCTTCATCAGCCGCCCGCTCTCCAAGGACCTGCGCCTGTCCGGCTCGTCGAAGGTGACCGTCACCGCCCGCTCGACGACCACCAGCGCGCACGTGAGCGCCGTCCTCGTCGACCTCGGCCCCGCCACGATCCGCGACTACGCGGGCGCCGGCGAAGGCATCACGACCGGCACGGACCGCAGCTGCTGGGGCCCGAGCACCAGCGGCGACAGCTCCTGCTTCCTGAACACCCCGACCGCGACCACCGACGTCAACTCGACGATCTTCAGCAGGGGTTGGGCCGACCTCGGCACCGCGAACGACCCGCAGCACGGCACCCCGCTCACACCCGGCAAGCCGTACACCCTCACCGTGCGGCTCGCCGCGAGCGACCACGTGATTCCCAAGGGCCACCGGCTCGCCCTGATCGTCGCCGGCACCGACAAGGACCTCATCGACCCTCCGGCCACCAAGCCGACCCTGAGCCTCGACCTCGCCCGCACCGCCGCCCGCGTCCCCGTCGTCGGAGGACCCGGCGCCTTCGCGGCCGCCACCTCGGGCTCGACCACCGCCACCCCCCATTCGACCGAGGCCGAGGGCGTCAGCCCGTACCGTCTCGACCGTCCAGTACCGGGAGGCAGCACCCGATGAGAGCACGACCCCGCACCCTCGCCCTGGCCACCGCCGTCGCGGCCCTCGCCGCGCCCCTCGTGGTGACGGGCCCCGCCAGCGCGAGCGGCGCCGCCACGGCCCCGCCCCGCACCGGCTTCGAGGAGACCCGCGGCGCCCGCTGGACCACCCAGGCCGAGGAGAAGCAGCTCCTCGCCACCGCAGACAAGGCCTCCGACCAGGTGTCCGTCTCCCGCATCGGCGAGACGAAGCAGGGCCGCCCGCTGAACCTCGTCCGCATCGGACAGCAGCGCACCGCCAACACGGTGCTGCTCATCTGCTCCCAGCACGGCAACGAGCCGTCCGGACGCGAGGCCTGTCTGACGAAGATCCGCGACCTGGCGTACACCAAGGACAAGGCGACCCAGCGTTTCCTGTCCCGTACGACCCTGCTCGTCGTGCCCACCGCCAACCCCGACGGCAACGCCGCCGACACCCGCGGCAACTCCGACGGCATCGACATCAACCGCGACCACATCGCCCTCAAGACCGCGGAGGCGCGCGCCATGGCCGCCGTCATCCGCGACCGGCGGCCGGACGTCATCTACGACCTTCATGAGTACGGGGCGACCCCCAAGTACTACGACAAGGACCTCTTCGACCTCTGGCCGCGCAACCTCAACACCGACGCCGCCGTGCACGACGAGGCCGAGTCCCTCTCCCTCGACTACGTGCGCCCTGCCGCCAACGACGCCGGATACTCCACCGGCACGTACGGCATCTGGACCGACCCCGTCACCGGCGACCCGATCAAGCAGACCGCGGGCGACGGGCAGGAGCGGATCCTGCGCAACGTCTCCGGGGTCAAGAACTCCGTCGGGCTGCTCATCGAGAGCCGCGTCGACCCGGGCACCCCCGCGGAGGAGGCCGACCCGGCGCTCGTCAACCAGCGGCGCCGCGACTCCCAACTCGCCGCGCTCGGCGGACTGTTCCGATACACCGACGAGCACCGGGGCGCGATCGAGGCCGCCACGACGGCCGCCCGCGCCAAGGGGTTCACCGACCGCGGACCCATCTACGTAGGTGGTGCGGACAACGATCCCGCGGAGGCGTCCGAGACCATCCAGGACCCGCCCTGCGGCTACCGCCTGAACGCGGAGCAATACGCCGAGTTCAAGGACGAATTGGCGCTGCACGGCCTCACCGTCCAAAAGTCGGGAAGCGGCGCCTTCGTACCGCTTCGCCAGTCCGAACGGGCCCTGGTCGCGCTGCTCCTGGACGCCCGCGCGCCGTATCACTTGACGGAAGGAGAGCCCGACACACGCTGCTGATCGGGTTACGGGAGTGTCTGGTGTGGTAGGTCGTAGTGGGTGACAAGCCCTCAGAAAACTCCCAGCGATGCTCCCGTCCCCGAGGAGGGAGCGACCGGTGAGCGGAGCCCCGCCACGGACCGGATCGTGTTCGGCGTCACCGCCGTGCTCACTCTGGCCTTCGTGGTCTGGGGCGCCGCGGCCACCGACAGTCTCGAGAGCGTCTCCGACACGCTGCTCAGTGGCCTGATGCACAACGGCGGATGGGCCTTCGTGCTCGCCGCGACCGGCTTCGTGGTCTTCGCCCTGTGGCTCGCCATGAGCCGCTACGGCAAGATCCCGCTCGGCGCGGAGGGTGAGGAGCCCGAGTTCCGCACCGTCTCATGGATCGCGATGATGTTCAGCGCGGGCATGGGCATCGGCCTGATGTTCTACGGAGTGAGCGAACCGCTCGCGCACTTCACGACGCCGCCGCCGGGCACCGATCCCGCGGACGCCGCCGAGGGCATGGAAATCGCCATGGCCACGACGCTGTTCCACTGGACGCTGCACCCGTGGGCGATCTACGCGGTCGTCGGCCTCGCCATCGCCTACAGCACGTTCCGGCGCCGCAGGCGGCAGACCATCTCGTCCGTCTTCGTTCCGCTGATCGGCGAGAAGCACGCGCACGGCTCGTGGGGCCGCGTCATCGACATCCTCGCGATCTTCGCGACGCTGTTCGGCTCCGCGGCCTCCCTCGGCCTCGGCGCGCTCCAGATCGGCGCAGGATTCAAGGCGGCCGACTGGATGGACGACGTGAGCACGGGACTCCTCGTCTCGATCATCGCGGTCCTCACCGTCGCGTTCGTCGCCTCGGCCGTCTCCGGTGTGGAGAAGGGCATCCAGTGGCTGTCGAACATCAACATGGTGCTCGCGCTGCTGCTCGCGGTGTTCCTCTTCGTCGCCGGGCCGACGATCATGCAGCTCGACATGCTGCCCACGTCCCTCGGCGCGTACCTCGACAACTTCGCGCAGATGATCGGCCGCACCGAGGCGTCGAGCGGCAAGGGCGTCGCCGACTGGCTCAGCAGCTGGACGGTCTTCTACTGGGCGTGGTGGATCTCCTGGTCGCCGTTCGTCGGCATGTTCATCGCGCGCATCAGCAAGGGCCGCACGATCCGCCAGTTCGTCGGCGGCGTGATCCTCGTGCCCTCGACCGTCAGCCTGCTCTGGTTCGCGATCTTCGGCACCACCGCGATGACCCTGAAGGACGACGGCAAGCTGGCCGGCGCCGACACCCCGGAGACCCAGCTCTTCGGCGTGCTCCAGGAGTACCCGCTCGCCACGGTCACCGGCCTGCTCGTCATGATCCTCGTCGGCATCTTCTTCGTGTCCGGCGCGGACGCGGCCTCGATCGTCATGGGCACCCTGTCGCAGAAGGGCGCGCTCGAACCGGCCAAGTTCGTCGTCATCTTCTGGGGCGTCGTGACCGGCGCCGTCGGCGCGATCATGCTGATGATCGGCAACGGTTCCGGGGACGCACTCACCGGTCTGCAGAACCTGACGATCCTCGTGGCGGCGCCGTTCGTCATCGTCATGATCGGCATGTGCTGGTCGCTCCTGCGCGACCTGCGCGCCGACCCGCTCATGGTCCGCGGCGAGATGGGCATCGAGGTCGTCGAACAGGCGGTCGTCGCAGGCCACGAGAAGTACGGCGGCGAGTTCGAGATCCGCATCGGCCCCGGCAGCAGCCTGGAGACCGAGGGCGACCCGATCGGCAAGCACCACGACGACTAGGACGCACACATAACGAACGGTATGGGGGCGTGGCCCGGACTCCGGACCACGCCCCCACCCGTGTCACCGGCTCAGCCGGCCGCGGCCAGCTCCGCGGCCTCCTCGGCGCAGCCCCAGGCCACGGTCACCCCGGCGCCGCCGTGCCCGTAGTTGTGCACCAGCGTCCGGCCCGCGCCCCGCTCCTCGCGCTCGATGCGCACCGCGGGACGCGAGGGGCGCAGACCCACCCGGTGCTCCAGGATCCGGACGTCCGCCAGCTCGGGGCGGACCGCGGCGCAGCGCTTCACGATCTCCTCGGCGGTGGCCGGATCCGGCTCGAGCGACCAGGCGTCCTCCTGCGCGGTGCCGCCGAGCAGCAGTCGGCCCGGCTGCGGCAGGAAGTACGTCGTCGCGGCGGAGGCCGGGTCGGCGGCCGTGAACCAGGTGTCGATCCCCGGGTTCTCCGCGATCACCAGCTGGCCGCGCACCGGGCGCACGGAGTCGTCCGGCACGAGTTCGCGGGAGGCGAGGCCCGTGCAGTTCACGACGGTCGGAGCGGCCTCGAACGCCTCGTCGAAGGAGGCCACCGTGCGCGGCTCGACCGCGACGCCCGCCTCGGCCAACCGGTCGCGCAGCCACGCCAGATGGGCCGGCATGTCGATCAGGGGGAGCCGCGCGGCCAGGCCCTCCGGGGTGTCGCGGAGGCCCGCCACCTCGCCGGCCCACGCGCCGAGCCCGTCGATCCGCGAGTCGCCGTGCACACCGTCGACGAGGCGTACGCCGGTCTCCTCCGGGCGCGCCGCCCACTCCTCGTAGCGCCGCAGCGAGGTCAGCGACCAGGCGCCCACCTTCGCTGTCGGATCGATGCGGTACGGCCACCACAGGCCGCCCGCGACCGCCGACGTCGTCCGCTCGGCCAGGTCCCGCGACCAGACGCGCACCGGGCGCCCGCGCCGGGCGAGTTCCAGGGCGGTGGACATGCCGATGACGCCGCCGCCGACCACGATCACTTCACTGCCGCTGTCACTGATCATCCCTGGACGCTAACGGAATCCGGCATGCCGCGCTCACACCGGGCGGCGGCTGGGAATACTCGCCTCATGGCTGCCGACGACTACGCGACCTTCGGCCTGGCACCGGCGATGCGCGCCGGTGGAGTCCTCGCGGACGGGGACTATCAAGTCCACCGGGACTTCGTGGACTTCATCGTCGACGGCCGCCCGCTGCTCTTCCAGCTCTCCGACCTCGACGCGGTGTCTCCGCTCGCCGCCGACATCCCGCCCGCGATCTTCGCACACCATGTGCGGCGGCTGCTCCTGGAGGCGGAGGCGCCGCTGCCCGGCGGGCGGTGGGTGATCTACGGGTGCCCGGAGTGCGAGGGCATCGAGTGCGGGGCGGTGACGGCGGTCATCGAGAAGGGCGGGGCGGACGGGGCGGACTACGTCTGGCGGGACTTCGCCTGGCAGACCGACGACCGGGTCGACCTCGAACTCAACGGCTACCACGGGATAGGGCCGTTCCGCTTCCGCGGCGACGAGTACCGGGCGGTGCTCGGACGGCTCCTCGACGGAGAGGCGCCGCACGTGCCGCAGCGCCGCAAGGTGCTCCTGATCGGGGCGCGGGTCGCCGTACTGGCCCGGCTCGCGGCGGCGCTGCGCACCATCGGCGTCGGGGCGGACATCACGCACGACGCGACCGGCGTCCCGCCCGACGAGCTCCGGTCGTACGGGGTGGTGGCCTTCGGCAGGGCGGTGGACGAGGCGCAACGGGCGGCGGTCCTACGGGAGTTCGAGCGCGCCGGAGTGGACGTCGTGCGCGTGGACGGCCTCGCGCCCATCGTCCCGCTCCTGGTGGCCCAGATCGAGAGCGCGCTCGACCGGGGCCCGGAGGAGCAGCGCCGCCTGACGCGGCTTGTGGCGGCGGACGGCGAGGCAGGCGTCGAGGTCACCTCCACGTGCCGCGTCCGCATCACCACGTACCGCCTGGACCGCCTCTCCCGCACCCACACCCACGAGCCCTTCGACGACGTCCTCCCCCCGGGCCGCCACCGCATACCGCTCCCGCGGAGTTCGACGCGCGGCGAATCCTTCGTGGTGGCCCGCACCCCGGACACCGTCCTGACGACCCGCATGGAACGCTGAGCCGTTACCCCTACGGGGGCGACAGCCCGCCCCCTTGCGCAGCCCACCCGCCCCTACGCCTCGGGGCTCCGCCCCGGGCCCCGCGCCTCAATCGCCGGCGGGGCTGTCATGCCGAACCGTCGTTACGCCCGCGCAGCCCACCCGTCCTTACGCCTCGGGGCTCCGCCCCGGCCCCCGCTGCTCAATCGCCGCAGGGGCTTGAATTACCCACCTGCACCGCCCCGACCAGCCCCCCCCGTCGCCCGGCCCCGTGACTCCGCCGCCCAAGATCCCACCCACCCGCCCCCTCCGGGGGCGTCGGCCCGACGGGGTGCCGCCCCTGCCACGGGCAACCGCAACGGCTACGGCTAGCCGTCCCCGACTTGGGCAACATGCCTCCCCCAGACTCCGTCCGGGGGGACCCCAGGGCGGCAGGGTGGGCAAGGCGGCGCCCGGTGCAGCCCGCACCCGCGTCAGGCGCCGACCACGGCTCGGCAAACGACGACCCCGGTGCCGCGCAATCGGACGGTAGGCGTCGACCACGGTGCGGCGACGAACCCCGGTGCCGCGCGACAATCGCCGCGTGCGCCGCCACGGCACAGGGAAGCACCCCGGCGCCACCACGCCACCCGGTCCAACGCCCCCGCTAGGATCACCCCCCTGATGACCGCGACACTCGTAGCCAAGAATCTCGCCGCAGGCCACGGCGACCGTTCGTTGTTCGGTGGGCTCGACCTCGTCGTCGCGCCCGGGGACGTGATCGGTCTCGTCGGGGCGAACGGCGCAGGAAAGTCCACGCTGCTGCGGCTCCTGGCCGGCCTCGCCACCCCCGAGGACGGCGACGTACGGCTCTCCCCGCCGACCGCCACCGTCGGCCACCTCCCGCAGGAGCCCGACCGCCGCCCCGGCGAGACGATCCGCGCGTTCCTGGCCCGCCGCACCGGCGTCGCGGAGGCGCAGCGCGTCATGGACGAGGCCACCCAGGGCCTCGTCGACGGCGCACCCGGGGCCGACGACGCGTACGCCACCAGCCTCGAGCGCTGGCTGAGCCTCGGCGGCGCCGACCTCGACGAACGCGCCGACGAGGTCGCGCAGCAGCTCGGCCTCGACGTCGCCCTCGACCAGACGATGACGTCCCTGTCCGGCGGCCAGGCCGCCCGCGCGGGCCTCGCCTCCCTCCTCCTGTCCCGCTACGACGTCTTCCTCCTCGACGAGCCGACCAACGACCTCGACCTGGACGGCCTGGAGCGCCTGGAGACGTTCGTGCGCGGCCTGCGCGCCGGCACCGTGGTCGTCAGCCACGACCGCGAGTTCCTCACCCGTACCGTCACCAAGGTCCTCGAACTCGACCTCATCCAGCAGCAGATCAACCTCTACGGCGGCGGCTACGACGCCTACCTGGAGGAGCGGGACGTCGCGCGCCGCCACGCGCGCGAGGAGTACGAGGAGTACGCCGACAAGAAGGCTGCCCTCGAAGGCCGCGCCCAGATGCAGCGCGCCTGGATGGACAAGGGCGTCAAGAACGCGCGCCGCAAGGCCACCGACAGCGACAAGATCGGCCGCAAGTTCCGCAGCGAGGCCAGCGAGAAGCAGGCCGCGAAGGCCCGGCAGACGCAGAAGATGATCGAGCGCCTCGACGTCGTGGACGAGCCCCGCAAGGAGTGGGAGCTGCGCATGGAGATCGCGTCGGCGCCGCGCTCGGGCGCGGTCGTGGCGTCCCTGCGCGACGCCGAACTGCGGCGCGGCGACTTCGCCTTCGGCCCGGTCTCCGTACAGATCGACTGGGCGGACCGCGTAGCGATCACCGGGGCGAACGGTTCGGGGAAGTCGACCCTGCTCGCCGCGCTCCTGGGCCGGATCCCGCTCGACTCCGGTCACGGCACGCTCGGTTCCGGCGTGGTCGTCGGCGAGGTCGACCAGGCCCGCGCCCTGTTCCACGGCCCGGAGACGCTCCTGGAGGCGTTCGGCGCGGCCGTCCCCGCGATGGAACCGGCCGACGTCCGTACGCTGCTCGCCAAGTTCGGCCTGAAGGCGGACCACGTGCTGCGCCCCGCCGCGACCCTCTCGCCGGGCGAACGCACCCGCGCCGCGCTCGCCCTCCTCCAGGGCAGGGGCGTCAACCTGCTGGTCCTGGACGAGCCGACGAACCACCTCGACCTCCCGGCGATCGAGCAGCTGGAGTCGGCCCTCGCCGGTTACGAGGGCACGCTCCTCCTGGTCACGCACGACCGCAGGATGCTGGACGCCGTCCACACGACGAGGCGCCTGGAGGTGGCCTCCGGCAAGGTGGCGGAGGCCTGAGAACGGGCGGAGGGGGCTGTGCGGTCGACCGCACAGCCCCCTCCGTTCGAGCCCCTGTCGCTAGGCCAGCCCCGCCTTGCGCAGCGCGTCCGCCATCGCCGAGTTCGCGGGAGCCGGCGCCGGACGGCCCCTGCCGCCACCGGAGCCGCCGGAACCACCGGAACCGCCCCGGCCGCCCTGCCGGTTCTGCCGCGGCGGCTTGCGGTCGCCGCCCCGGTCACCGCGCGGGCCGCGGTCGCCGCGCTCACCGCGTCCCCCGGCCCCGCCGGAGGCCTTCTCGTCGTCGAGCCGCAGCGTCAGCGAGATCCGCTTGCGCGGCACGTCGACGTCGAGGACCTTCACCTTCACGATGTCGCCGGGCTTCACGACGTCCCGCGGGTCCTTGACGTACGTACGGGAGAGCGCGGAGACGTGCGCGAGGCCGTCCTGGTGCACGCCGACGTCGATGAACGCCCCGAAGGCGGCCACGTTCGTGACGACGCCCTCCAGGATCATCCCCGGCTCCAGGTCGGAGATCTTCTCGACGCCCTCCTTGAAGGTGGCCGTCTTGAAGGCGGGCCGCGGGTCGCGCCCCGGCTTCTCCAGCTCCTTGAGGATGTCCGTCACCGTCGGCAGACCGAACGTCTCGTCCACGAAGTCGGCGGGCTTCAGCGAGCGCAGCGTCCCCGTGTCGCCGACCAGCGAGGCGACCTCGCCGCCCGTCGACTTCGCCATCCGGCGCACCACCGGGTACGCCTCCGGGTGCACGGACGACGCGTCCAGCGGGTCGTCGCCGCCGCGGATGCGCAGGAAGCCCGCGCACTGCTCGTACGCCTTCGGGCCGAGCCGGGCGACGTCCTTGAGGCCCTTGCGGTTGGTGAAGGGTCCGTTCGCGTCGCGGTGCGCCACGATGTTCTCGGCGAGCCCCGAGCCGATGCCGGACACGCGCGCGAGGAGCGGCGCGGACGCGGTGTTCACGTCCACGCCGACGCCGTTCACACAGTCCTCGACCACGGCGTCCAGCGAGCGCGACAGCTTCACCTCGCTGAGGTCGTGCTGGTACTGGCCGACGCCGATCGACTTCGGGTCGATCTTGACCAGCTCGGCGAGCGGGTCCTGGAGGCGGCGCGCGATGGAGACGGCCCCGCGCAGCGAGACGTCCATGTCGGGCAGCTCCTGCGAGGCGAACGCGGACGCCGAGTACACGGAGGCGCCCGCCTCGCTCACCATCACCTTGGTGAGCTTCAACTCCGGGTGCTTGGCGATGAGTTCACCGGCGAGCTTGTCGGTCTCGCGGGACGCCGTGCCGTTGCCGATCGCGATCAGGTCGACCGCGTGCTCCTTGGAGAGCTTGGCCAGCTTGGCGATCGCCTCGTCCCAGCGGTTGGCCGGCACGTGCGGGTGGATGACGTCGGTGGCGACGACCTTGCCCGTGGCGTCGACGACCGCGACCTTCACGCCCGTACGGAAACCGGGGTCGAGGCCCAGCGTCGCGCGCGTGCCCGCGGGGGCGGCGAGCAGCAGGTCCCGCAGGTTCGCCGCGAACACCTTGACCGCCTCGTCCTCCGCGGCGGTGCGCAGCCGGGTCCGCAGGTCGAGGCCGAGGTGCACCTGGATGCGCGTGCGCCAGGCCCAGCGGACCGTGTCCGCCAGCCACTTGTCGCCCGGCCGCCCCTGGTTCCTGATCCCGAACCGGTCGGCGATGATCGGCTCGTACGAGGAGGCTCCCTCCTCGACGGCCTCCTCCGGCTCCAGGGCGAGCTCCAGCACGTCCTCCTTCTCGCCGCGCAGCATCGCGAGGACGCGGTGCGAGGGCAGCTCGGTGAAGGGCTCCGCGAAGTCGAAGTAGTCGGCGAACTTGGCGCCGGCCTCCTCCTTGCCGGGCTTCACCTTCGCCGCGAGCCGGCCGCGCCCCCACATGCGCTCGCGCAGCTCGCCGATCAGGTCGGCGTCCTCGGAGAACCGCTCGGTGAGGATCGCGCGGGCCCCGTCGAGCGCGGCCTGCGCGTCGGCGACGCCCTTGTCGGCGTCCACGAACGCCGCGGCGGCGGCCTGCGGCTCCACCGACGGGTCGCCGAGCAGCCCCTCCGCCAGCGGCTCGAGCCCCGCCTCGCGCGCGATCTGCGCCTTCGTGCGCCGCTTCGGCTTGAAGGGCAGGTAGATGTCCTCCAGGCGCGCCTTGGTGTCGGCGGCGCGGATCTGGGCCTCCAGCTCCTCGGTCAGCTTGCCCTGCTCGCGCACGGAGTCGAGGACGGCGGTGCGCCGCTCCTCCAGCTCGCGCAGGTACCGCAGCCGCTCCTCGAGGGTGCGCAGCTGGGCGTCGTCGAGGGACTCGGTCGCCTCCTTGCGGTAGCGGGCGATGAAGGGCACCGTCGAGCCGCCGTCAAGCAGCTCGACCGCGGCCTTCACCTGCCGCTCCCGTACGCCGAGCTCCTCGGCGATCCTGCTCTCGATGGACCCGAGCCCGGATCCAGCAGTGGTGCCAACTGTGGGTGTCGCCACGATTCCCGTACCGCCTATGTCGACTGAGGTTGCGCGGCAATTGTGGCAGGTGGCACCGACACTCGGGGATCAGGGCGGCTAGACGCGGCGCGCGCCTCCGGACCGCGATGCGCCTCCGAACAGGCGGGCGAGTGCGCGGAACGGCAAGGTCACGACGGTCGCGATGGCCCCGGCGATCTGGCGCAGGACGTCGGCGATGGCACGGAACATGCGGATTCTCCTCTCGTGTGTCCCGGCCACGTCTCCCGGCGGCCGGAACACCCGAGTACCTCGCTGAGCGCCGCGCAGACCTCAGGCGGCCTTCCCGATCAGATCGGCGGGGAAGGCCCCGTTGCCGAGGGCCGCGCCGACGAACTCCGTCGCGAGTTCGGTGAGGCGGGCGACGCCGGTCTCGCCGAGGTGGTCGTAGGGCGCGCGGTCGAGGGCGTCGGTGCGGTGCTCGATCTCCGCGCGCAGGGCCACGCCCTCCTCGGTGAGCGTCAACTCCTCGTCGGCGGTCAGCAGTCCACGCGCGCGGAGCCGCTCGGCCGCGGCGTCGTACTCGGCCCTGTCCCAGCCGCGGGTGGCCAGCAGCCACTTGGGGGCCATGCCCTTGCCGGTGGCGACGTGGCTGACGAGGGCCTCGACCGGGTCGAGCTCGGCGCCGAGGAGGACGGCGATGTGCCCGTCGCCGCGGTGCTCGCGCAGCAGCGTGGTGGCGTGCCAGTACGCCAGGTGCGGGGCGTCGGGCACGTCGAGGTCGGCGTGGGCGGCGTACAGGGGGCGGGCGTGGCGGGTGCACGCCTCGGTGGCGCGCAGCGCGAGTTCGGCGGCCTCGGCCATCTCGGGGGAGGCGATCCGCTCCTCGCCGAGGAGGCGGCGCAGCGTCGAGTCGACGGCACGCGCGCGTGCCGCGAGCACCGCCTCCGGGGAGGCGGTCTCCCACACGGCGGGCACGTGCCGGGCGACCAGTTCGTGGTTGAAGTTGTAGAACGTCGAGGTCACGGTGCCGGCTCCGACGGCGCCCATCGGGGCGGACCGCGCGGCGAGGTAGGCGGCGCTGGAGTCGGTCACGCCGATGGCGGCCAGCTCCTTGCCCAGGTCGGGCGAGAAGTAGTGCGTGGAGTGGAACGGGTTGAGCACGTTGTGACAGCGGCGGGCGGCGCGCAGGCGGGGGTCTGTGGTCATGTCCGTACGTTACCGACCAGTCGGTACGAGCGGGAGTACGGGTGCCCGGCCCATGGCAGAAAAGGTGGGGAAGTCGTCATTGCGGCCATGACGGCGCGGCCCGAAGAATGAGCCGCATGCCGCCGCGAACCGTCCTGGTCCTCCTCTTCGACGACGTGCAGAGCCTCGACGTCACGGGTCCCGTCGAGGTCTTCTGCGGCGCGGGTGACGGCTACCGGATCCGCACCGTCTCGCTCGACGGCGCCCCCGTCCGCACCTCCAGCGGCCTCACCCTGACCCCGGACCACGCCCTCGCGGACGCGCCCGCCGCGCACACCCTCCTGGTCCCCGGCGGCGAAGGCACCCGCGACCCGGACCCGCGCCTCATCGCCTGGCTGCGCGAGCGGTCCCCGCACGCCCGGCGCACCGTCTCGGTGTGCACCGGCGCGTTCCTGCTGGCGCGCGCCGGGCTCCTGGACGGCCGCCGCGCCACGACGCACTGGGCGTACTGCGACGCCCTCGCCCGCCACCACCCGGACGTCACCGTGGACCCCGACCCCGTCTACGTACGGGACGGCCACGTGGCGACGTCGGCGGGCGTGACCGCGGGCATCGATCTCGCGCTCGCCCTCGTCGAGGAGGACCACGGCAGGGGCCTCGCCCTGGAGATCGCCCGCGCCCTCGTCGTGTTCCTGCGGCGTCCCGGGAACCAGGCCCAGTTCAGCACCCAGCTGGCCGCCCAGACGGCCCGCAGGGAGCCGTTGAGCGAGGTGCAGCGGTGGATCACCGAGCACCCGGGCGCCGACCTCTCCGTCCCGGCGCTCGCGGCGCGCGCCCGGCTCTCGCCGCGCCACTTCGCCCGCGCCTTCCGTGCCGAGACGGGCCTGACGCCGGGCCGCTACGTCGAGCGCGTCCGCGTCGAGCACGCCCGCCGCCTCCTGGAGGACACCACGGGCGGCGTCGAGGAGATCTCCCGGTCCAGCGGCTACGGCACACCGGAGGCCATGCGCCGCGCCTTCCTCAAGACCCTCGGCACCTCACCGGCCGAGTACCGCCGCCGGTTCCACGCGCCCGTCGGCCCGTGACCGGCCCGAACCGAAAGGCACGCCATGCAGATCGCCATCGCCCTCTACGAACGGTTCACCGCGCTCGACGCCATCGGCCCGTACCAGACCCTGGGCGGCATCCCGGGCGCCGACGTCGTCTTCGTGGCCGAGCGGACCGGGCCCGTGCGGGACGACTCGGGGCGCCTCGCGCTCGTCGCCGACAAGACGTTCGACGAGGTGCGGGCCCCCGACGTGGTGGTCGTGCCCGGCGGCCCCGAGCCGAGCGACCAGACCGCCGAGGGCCCGCTCCTGGACTGGCTGCGCTCCGTCGACGCCACCACCACCTGGACGACGTCCGTGTGCACGGGCTCCCTCGCGCTCGCCGCCGCGGGCCTGATCGAGGGCCGCGAGGCCACCTCGCACTGGCTGGCCCTGGAGGAGCTGGAGCGACTCGGCTCCAAGTCGACAGGTCGACGTGTGGTCTTCGACGGCAAGTACGTCACCGCCGCCGGTGTCTCCTCAGGCATCGACATGGGCCTCGCGCTCGCGGGCCGGATCGCCGGCGACGAGACCGCGCAGGCCATCCAGCTGATGACCGAGTACGACCCGCAGCCGCCCTACGACGCGGGTTCTCCCGACAAGGCACCCGCCCACCTCGTGGCGATGTTCCGCCAGGAGCGCTGAGCCTCAGGCGTCCACGGTCCACGCGAACCGCGGCGCCCTGCGCTCCAGGAACGCCGCCACGCCCTCCGCCGTCTCCCCGCCCGCGCGCGCCTGCTCGGCCCAGTGGGCGTCGCGGTCGGTGCGGCCGGTGACGAACTCCTTGGCCGCGGCCTGGGTGAGCTGGGAGCGGGCGGCCAGGGTGCGAGTGAACTCCGCGACCCGGTCGCCGAGTTCCGCCCCGGGCAGCACCTCGTCGACGAGTCCCGTGCGCAGCGCCCGCTCGGTGCCGATCAACTCGCCCGAGAACAGCAGGTACTTGGCGGTGGCCGGGCCCACGAGCGACGTGAGGCGGCGCGTGGAGGACGCCGGGTAGACGATGCCGAGCTTGGCGGGCGTCACCCCGAACCGCGCGCCGTCGGCGGCGAAGCGCAGATCGCAGGCCGCCGCCAACTGGCAGCCGCCGCCCACGCAGAACCCGCGCACCACGGCGAGTGTCGGCTTGGGGAACGCGGCGAGCGCGTCCTCCGCGGCGACCGCGAGCCCCTGCGCGGCGCCCTCGCCGAGAGTCGATATGTCGGCACCGGCGCAGAACGTGTCGCCCGCTCCGGTGAGCACGAGGGCCCGTACCTCCGGGTCGCCCGCGAGCCGTTCGAGGAGCGGCGGCAGGGATGCCCACATGGCGTCGGTCATGGCGTTGCGCTTGGCCGGATGGTCGATCACGACGGTCGCGACGCCCTCGGCGACGGTGTGCGTGAGCTGAGGCGGGGACGGCGGGGGCACGGTGGACATGGCGGGATGCTAGCCGGGCCCAGGGGGCGCGCGGCGCGTGGGTGGCGCGCGGACGACCGGGAGGCGGCTCGTAGAACAACCTGAAGACGGTGCAAGTCGGACGTGACAGCGTCAGGAGTGATCACGTTCTTTGCTTGATCAACCATCAGCGATCAAATGCCGTCGATACCCGCTGACTTCTGGTCAGTGCCCCGGCACGGAGCAGGTGATTCCCAACACTCGAAGCGTGGTGACAATCGAGCGCAAGGGCGGCGACCTGACAATGAGCGACCACGGGTGGGGGTCCCGCCCACGTCCTCAGGACACGGGGGGAGCGCCCCCCGAACGTCCGGCGGACGGGCCGCTCCCGTACGAGGGGGTCTGGCGGTTCACGACGCAGGCGGTCGACGCCTCGGTGCCGCAGGCCCGCCGCGCGGTGCGCGAACTGCTCGGCCGGCAGGGCGTGCCCGCCCCCGACGACCTGGTGCACGGGCTGCTCGTGATCGTCTCCGAACTCGTCACGAACGCGGTGAAGCACGCCGCCGTGATCTCGCCGATGCTCGCCGTGGAGGTCGCCGTCGGGCCCGAGTGGGTACGGGTGTCCGTCGAGGACGAACACCCGTACAAGCCCACGGCCCTGGAGGCCACCAGCGGTCAGACGGGCGGGCGCGGACTGCTGCTCGTCCGCGAGATCACCGCCGAGGCGGGCGGCGTCTGCGACGTGACGAGCACGGCGAGCGGGGGCAAGGTGATCTGGGCCGCCCTGCCCCTCAAGCCCGAGACGGCTACCAGCCCGCCGACTGGCCCGTCAGCTCCCTTACCGCGGGGCGCGCCGCGTCCAGGACCGTCATGAACCAGGCGGAGAACGGGTCCTTGGCGTGCCGCTCCGCCAGCTCGTCGGCCGTCACGAACGCCGTCGCCCCGACCTCCTCCGGGTCGGGGTCGAGCGAGGCCTGCACCAGGCCCACGAACAGGTGGTTGAACTCCTGCTCCACCAGGCCCGACTCCGGGTCCGGGTGGTTGTAGCGCACCGTGCCTGCCTCGGCCATCAGCGACGGCGAGACGCCCAGCTCCTCGAACGTGCGGCGGGCGGCCGCGGCGAACGGGGCCTCGCCCGGGTACGGGTGGCCGCAGCAGGTGTTCGACCAGACGCCGGGGGAGTGGTACTTGCCGAGCGCCCGCTGCTGGAGCAGCAGCCGCCCCTGCTCGTCGAAGAGGAACACCGAGAACGCTCTGTGCAACTGGCCGGGCGGCTGGTGCGCCGAGAGCTTCTCCGCCGTGCCGATCGTCCTGCCGTCCTCGTCGACGAGTTCCAGCAAGATCGCTTCTCCGGTGCCGTTCGACGACGTGTGCGTCGTGGGGGCAGGTGTGATCGGCATACCCATCCTTTGTTTCGGTCCTCGAACCAAGTCTGCCGTACGGGACCGACAGCCCCCGTGCTGCGCGGCCCCGCAAGTCCCGCCCGGCCGCGCGACCGGGCGTGACCACCGTAGGCGCGGATCAGACGCCGAATGCGGTCGGGTAGGTGATCGTGCCCCGCGGGAGCTGCCCGGAATCGTCCTCTTCATCCAGAACGAGCGCCATCATCGCCTCGTCCGGCACATCGAAACCGGGCCGGATGCCGTACGCCGAAGCGGGCGTGAAACCGAACCGCGGGTAGTACTCCGGATGCCCGAGGACCAGGACGATCCGCTCCCCACGCGCGCGTGCCGCCTCCAGCACCGCGCGTACGACGGCCGATCCGGCGCCCGAGCGCTGGTACCGCGGCAGCACGGCACAGGGCGCGAGAGCGGCGGCGGGCGCGCCGTCCACGGTGCAGCGGGTGATCAGGGCGTAGGCGGCGACGGTGCCGTCCGGGGCCTCGGCGACGTACGACAGGCCCTCCAGCCAGGCGTCCGGATCGTCGCGCAGGGCGTCGACGAGGTCGGCCTCGGCCTCGGTGGGGAAGGCGGCGGCGTTGACGGCGTGCACGGCCGCGCGGTCGCCGGGGGTCTCGGGTCGGGTGCGCCAGGTGTTCATCTTTGGCCAACGTATCACCGGGACCCCTGATCGGAGGGTGCCGAAAGGGCTCTCGGGAGGCGAACCGGCCGGAACTGTGAGTGTCTTGATGGTGACGGGATGTGCATCCGTCGTCGAGCTTTCGTCTCACTCAACCCACTTCAAGGAGTCTTCATGAAGTCCATGATCAAGCTGGGTCTCACGGCAGCTGCGGCCGGCGTCGCCGTCCTCGGGACGGCGGGCATCGCGAGCGCGGACAGCGACGCGTTCGGTGCCGCTCAGAACTCGCCGGGCGTGGCCTCCGGCAACGTGATCCAGGTGCCGGTGCACATCCCGGTCAACGCGTGCGGCAACTCGCTCAACGTCGTCGGCCTGCTCAACCCGGCCTTCGGCAACGTCTGCGCCAACAAGTGACGCACGCCGCCCGCTGATCCCGGGCGCGGAAGGGCCCCGGCCGACGACGGCCGGGGCCCTTCCCTGTGCGGCGGGGCGTCAGTGGCAGAGCTTCGCCTCGTGCTCCGCGTGGCCGGTCGGCTCCAGCTGGAACGTGCAGTGCTCCACGTCGAAGTGGTCGCCGAGGCACCCCTGCAGCTCGTGCAGCATCTTCTCGTGGCCGATCGAGCCCAGCATGTCCGTGCTGACGACCACGTGCGCCGAGAGCACCGGCATCCCCGAGGTGATCGTCCAGGCGTGCAGATCGTGCACGTCCTCGACGCCGGGCAGCGCCAGGATGTGCGCCCTGACCTCCGCCATGTCGACGCCCTTGGGCGCCGACTCCAGCAGGACGTTCAGCGTCTCGCGCAGCAGCTTCACCGTGCGCGGCACGATCATCAGGCCGATGACCAGCGAGGCGATCGGGTCGGCCGGCTGCCAGCCGGTGGTCAGGATGATCGCGGCGGAGATCAGCACCGCGAGGGAGCCGAGCGCGTCCGCGGCCACTTCGAGGAAGGCGCCCCGCACGTTCAGGCTCTCCTGCTGCCCCTTCACCAGGAGGGACAGCGAGATCATGTTCGCCACCAGGCCGATCACGCCGAACACGATGGTCTGCCCGCCCGCCGTCTCGGCCGGCTCGATGAACCGCTCGATCGCCTCGTACAGCACATAGCCGCCGACGCCGAGCAGCAGCAGACAGTTGGCGAGCGCGGCGAGGATCTCGGCGCGCGCGTAGCCGAAGGTGCGCTGGTCGCTCGCCGGGCGGTTGGCGAAGTGGATCGCGATCAGGGCCATCGCGAGCCCCAGCGCGTCGGTCGCCATGTGGGCGGCGTCGGCGATCAGGGCGAGCGAGTCGGCGACGATGCCGCCGACGATCTCCACCACCATCACGGTGAGCGTGATCGTCAGCGCGACGCGCAGCCGCCCCCGGTGCGCGGCGGCGGCCGTCCCGCTCGTCGGCCCGTGGCTGTGCCCGTGGTCGTGATCGTGGCCGAGGCCCATCGAAACCCCCTCTGATTCGGCCGCCCTGGTCGGGGGCGACGATCACAGTGAACTACGGGTAGGGGGTATCCGCAAACATGGCGCTGAACACCGTTGTCATGTGCCCTGACCTGCGTAAACACCGCACGTGCGAGTACGCAGGTCAGGGCGCGGGAGTGATCACTTCCCGGTCGCCTCGGGGTGCCGCAGACACCAGCCGGCCCACGCCGACTCGACCATCTCGCGCACGCCGCGACGCGCGCTCCAGCCCAGCTCCTTCTCGGCGAGCGCGGAGGAGCCGACCGCGCGCGGCGCGTCGCCGGGGCGGCGCGGCTCGACGATCGCGGGGGTGTGGTCGCCCGACACGTCCGCGATCACGTCGATCAGCTCGCGCACGGAGGCGCCGATGCCGGTCCCGATGTTCAGCGTCAGGTCCCCGCTCGCGTCGGGACGCGCGAGGCGGCGGGCCGCGGCGAGGTGCGCCTCGGCGAGGTCGGCGACGTGAATGTAGTCACGCACGCACGTGCCGTCCTCGGTCGGATAGTCGTCGCCGAAGATCCGCGGGGCCTCGCCGCGCGTGAGCCGGTCGAAGACCATCGGGATCACGTTGTAGACGCCGATGTCCGCGAGCTCGGGCGCGGCGGCCCCCGCCACGTTGAAGTAGCGCAGGCAGACCGTCGCCATGCCGCGCGCGTGCCCGGTCGCCCGCACCAGCCACTCGCCCGCGAGCTTCGTCTCGCCGTACGGGTTCACCGGCGCGGTCGGGGTCGACTCGGTGATGAGATCCGTCACGGGGATGTCCGGATTGCCGTACACCGCGGCGGAGGAGGAGAACACGAAGCGGCGCACGCCCGCGTCCGCGACCGTCTCCAGGAGCGCGGCGAGCCCGCCGACGTTGTCCCGGTAGTACAGCTCGGGCTTCTCCACCGATTCGCCGACCTGCTTGTGCGCCGCGAGGTGCACGACACCCGTCACCTCGTGCTCCGCGCACACCCGCGCCACCAGTTCGGTGTCCAGGGCCGAGCCCCGCACCAGCGGAATCGCCTCGGGAAGCCGCGCCGGCACCCCCGAGGTCACGTTGTCGAGGACGACGACCCGCTCGCCCGCATCCGTCATGGTCCGCGCCACATGGGCCCCGATGTAACCGGCTCCGCCGGTGATCAGCCACGTCATGGCGCACCACCCTATGACCGATGGGCGTTACCCCGGGTTACGGTCGACGGTCGACCCTGGTTTGTGGCCCGCGTGCTTGATCGTCAATGATGAGCGCGCGGTCGGCCCGGCGCAGACCGCGCGAGACAGGGGCCAATCGGTCGGTAAACGGGCAGCGAACGCCCGGTTGCGCCATCCGATAGCCTCTGCCGACATGCCGCCCGGCCGCCCCGAGGGCCTGTGCCGGGCGATCCACCATGCATGAGCCCGGCGCGCCCTCGCGCCGGCACAAGGAGTGAGTTCGTCTGTCGACCGCCATCGTCACCGGTCCGCCGGTCCCCGGCTCGTCCCTGGAGGGCGACCTGCGGGAACTCGGCTTCGACGTGCGGCTCGCCCCGGACACCGCGGACGCCGAAGCGGCGCTCGCCACCGTCCCAGGCGACCAGCGGGTCGCGGTCGTCCACGCGGGATTCGTGGGCCACGTCCACGCCCTGCGCCTGGGCCTGACCGACCCGCGCTTCCCCGCGTCGGCGATCCCCGGCGCGGTGACCGCGCAGCCCGCCGCCCGCCAGGCGCTGACCCGCGCGGTCGCGCGCACCGGCGTCGACCCGGACGTCGTGGCCAAGAGCCTGGAGACGGACGGCACCGACGTGCACCGCCCCGAGCTCGGCGAGCTCGTCGCCGCGGTGCCCGCCGACCCGCAGGCCCGCAACGAGGCCCGGCAGGCGCTCGCCGCCGTCGACGACGAGGCGATCCGGCTGCGCACCGCGGTCAAGGCGCGCGACGGCTTCTTCACCACCTACTGCATCAGCCCCTACTCCCGGTACATCGCGCGCTGGTGCGCGCGCCGGGGGCTCACGCCGAACCAGGTCACGACCGCATCGCTGCTCGTCTCGCTGATCGCCGCCGCCTGCGCGGCGACCGGCACCCGCGGCGGCTTCGTCGCGGCGGGCGTGCTGCTGCTCGCCTCCTTCGTCCTGGACTGCACCGACGGCCAGCTGGCCCGCTACTCGCTGCAGTACTCGACGATGGGCGCCTGGCTCGACGCCACCTTCGACCGCGCCAAGGAGTACGCGTACTACGCGGGCCTCGCGCTCGGCGCCGCCAACGCGAGCGGCGGCGGTGACGACGTATGGGCGCTCGCGCTCGGCGCGATGGTGCTGCAGACCGGCCGGCACGTGATCGACTTCTCGTTCAACGAGGCGAACCACGACGCCGAGGCCAACACGAGCCCCACCGCCGCCCTCTCCGGAAAGCTCGACTCCGTCGGCTGGACCGTCTGGGCCCGCCGCATGATCGTGCTGCCGATCGGCGAGCGCTGGGCGCTCATCGCGATCTTCACGGCGCTCACCACGCCGCGCGTCACCTTCTACATGCTGCTCATCGGTTGCGCGCTGGCCGCCTGCTACACCACCGCGGGCCGCGTCCTGCGCTCGCTGACCCGCAGGGCCCGGCGCACCGACCGCGCCGCGCGGGCCCTGCGCGACCTCGCCGACTCCGGGCCGATCGCCGAACTCGTCGGCAGGGCCGCCAAGGCGTCCGCCGCCCCCGTGGTCGCCGCTGTCGGCGCCGCGGCCGTCGTCGCCGTGAGCGCGCTCACCGACTTCGGCAGCGCCTGGCCGGTCCTCGCCGCGGCCGTGTACTGCGTCACGTCCGGCGTCGCCGTCGCCCGCCCCCTCAAGGGCGCGCTCGACTGGCTCGTACCCCCGATCTTCCGGGCCGGGGAGTACCTCACGATCCTCGTCCTCGCCGCCCGCGCGGACGTCCAGGGCGCCCTGCCCGCGGCTTTCGGACTGGTGTCGGCGGTCGCCTACCATCACTACGACACGGTGTACCGCATCCGCGGCAACGCCGGGGCCCCTCCGCGCTGGCTGGTGCGGACGATCGGCGGGCACGAGGGCCGGACCCTGGTGGTCACGGTTCTCGCCGCGCTGCTCACCCCCACAGATTTCCCCCTCGCGCTCACGGCGTGCGCCGTGGCCGTGGCACTCGTGGTGCTCGCAGAGAGCATCCGCTTCTGGGTCCTCTCCGCTCGCCGCGGAGAGCCCGCCGTACACGATGAAGGAGAACCCGCATGATCGGCCTCGTCCTGGCCGCCGGCGCCGGCAGCCGGCTCCGCCCCTACACCGAGACGCTCCCCAAGGCGCTCGTGCCCGTCGTGGGCGAGGGGACCGAGAACGAGCTCTCCGTACTCGACCTCACGCTGAAGAACTTCGCCGAGATCGGCCTCACCGAGGTCGGCATCATCGTCGGCTACCGCAAGGAGGTCGTCTACGAGCGCAAGGAGGCGCTCGAGGCGAAGTACGGCCTGAAGCTCACGCTCATCGAGAACGACGTGGCCGAGAAGTGGAACAACGCCTACTCCCTGTGGTGCGGCCGTGACGCCATGAAGCACTCGGTGATCCTCGCCAACGGCGACACCGTGCACCCGGTCTCCGTGGAGAAGACGCTGCTCGCCGCCCGCGGCGACGGCAAGAAGATCATCCTCGCGCTCGACACGGTCAAGGACCTGGGCGAGGAGGAGATGAAGGTCGTCGTCGACCCCGCCAAGGGCGTCCAGAAGATCACGAAGCTGATGGACCCGTCCGAGGCCACCGGCGAGTACATCGGCGTCACCCTCATCGAGGGCGAGGCCGCCGACGAGCTGGCCGACGCCCTGAAGGCCACCTACGAGCGCGACCCGCAGCTGTACTACGAGGACGGCTACCAGGAGCTCGTGAACCGCGGCTTCCAGGTCGACGTCGCCCCCATCGGCGACGTGAAGTGGGTCGAGATCGACAACCACGACGACCTCGCCAAGGGCCGGGAGATCGCGTGCCAGTACTGACGAGACTCATCCCCTCGCCGGTCGTCGTCGACATTCGGCCGGGGGCGCTCGACGACCTCGCCAAGGTCCTCGCCGACCAGAGGATCTCGTCGTCCACGGGGCGCCTGGCCATCGCGATCAGCGGTGGTTCGGGCGCCGCCCTGCGGGCTCGCCTCGAGCCCTCGTTGCCCCGCGCCGAGTGGTTCGAGGTCGGCGGCGGCACCATCGACGACGCGATCAAGCTCGCCGACGACGTCAAGAAGGCCGGTCGCTACGACGCGATCGTCGGCCTCGGCGGCGGCAAGATCATCGACTGCGCCAAGTTCGCGGCCGCGCGCGTCGGCGTGCCGCTGGTCGCCGTCGCGACGAACCTGTCGCACGACGGCCTGTGCTCGCCCGTCGCGACCCTCGACAACGACGCGGGTCGCGGCTCCTACGGTGTGCCGAACCCGATCGGTGTCGTGATCGACCTCGACATCATCCGCGAGGCCCCGGTCCGCTTCGTGCGCTCCGGCATCGGCGACGCCCTCTCCAACATCTCCGCCGTCGCGGACTGGGAGCTGGGCGCCCGCGAGCGCGGCGAGGACATCGACGGCCTGGCCGCCGCTATGGCCCGGCAGGCGGGCGAGGCGGTGCTTCGCCACCCCGGCGGCGTCGGCGACGACGACTTCCTCCAGGTGCTCGCCGAGGGCCTGGTCCTCACCGGCATCGCCATGTCGGTGTCCGGCGACTCGCGGCCCGCCTCCGGCGCCTGCCACGAGATCAACCACGCCTTCGACCTGCTCTTCCCCAAGCGCGCCGCCAGCCACGGCGAGCAGTGCGGCCTGGGCGCGGCGTTCGCGATGCACCTGCGCGGTGCGCGTGAGCAGTCCGCGTACATGGCCGAGGTGCTGCGCAGGCACGGCCTGCCGGTGCTGCCGGAGGAGATCGGCTTCACCCCGGACGAGTTCGTCAAGGTCGTGGAGTTCGCTCCGCAGACCCGCCCGGGCCGCTTCACGATCCTCGAGCACCTGAACCTCTCCACCGACCAGATCAGGGACGCCTACGCCGACTATGCAAAAGCCATCGGTAGCTGAGCTCCGCCCGGTCGTTCACCCCGCCGGGGTGAAGGACCGCCGGAGCGGTGAGCACTGGATGGGCCGGCTCTACATGCGCGAGGTCTCGCTGCGTGTCGACCGCCACCTGGTGAACACCAAGGTCTCGCCCAACCAGCTGACCTACCTGATGACCGTCTGCGGCGTCCTGGCGGCCCCGGCGCTCCTGGTGCCGGGCATCTGGGGCGCGGTCCTCGGCATCGTCGCGGTGCAGCTGTACCTGCTGCTCGACTGCGTCGACGGCGAGATCGCGCGCTGGCGCAAGCAGTACTCGCTGACCGGCGTGTGGATGGACCGGGTCGGCGCGTACCTCACCGACGCCGCCGTCCTGGTCGGCTTCGGGCTGCGCGCAGCCGACCTGTTCGGCACGGGCCGCATCGACTGGCTGTGGGCGTTCCTCGGCACGCTCGCCGCGCTCGGCGCCATCCTGATCAAGGCGGAGACCGACCTGGTCGGCCTCGCGCGCGCCGCGGGCGGCAAGGAGCAGGTCAAGGAGTCCGCCTCCGAGATGCGCTCATCCGGCATGGCCCTGGCCCGCAGGGCCGCGGCCGCGCTCAAGTTCCACCGGCTGATCCTGGGCATCGAGGCGACGCTGCTGATCCTGGTCCTCGCGATCGTCGACCAGATCCGCGGCGACCTGTTCTTCTCGCGCCTCGGCGTCGCGGTGCTCGCGGGCATCGCGCTGCTCCAGACGCTGCTGCACCTGGTGTCCATCCTCGCGTCGAGCAGGCTCAAGTGAGCGGCGGACCCAAGCGGGCGAAGGTCGGCGCGGTTGTCATCACCATGGGCAACCGGCCGGCCGAGCTGCGCGCCCTCCTCGACTCGGTCGCCAAGCAGGACGGCGACCCGGTCGAGGTGGTCGTGGTCGGCAACGGCTCGCCGGTCCCCGACGTCCCCGAGGGCGTACGGACCGTCGAGCTGCCCGAGAACCTCGGCATCCCCGGCGGACGCAACGTCGGCATCGAGGCCTTCGGGCCCTCCGGTTCCGACGTCGACATCCTGATGTTCCTGGACGACGACGGGCTGCTGCCGCTGACCGACACCGCGGAGAAGTGCCGCGAGGCCTTCGCCGCCGACCCGAAGCTCGGCATCGTCAGCTTCCGCATCGCGGACCCGGACACCGGCGAGACCCAGCGCCGGCACGTGCCGCGCCTGCGCGCCGCCGACCCGATGCGCTCCTCGCGCGTGACCACGTTCCTCGGCGGCGCCAACGCCGTCCGTACGCGGGTCATCGCCGAGGCGGGACCGCTGCCCGCTGAGTTCTTCTACGCCCACGAGGAGACCGACCTCGCATGGCGTGCCCTCGACGCGGGCTGGATGATCGACTACCGCGCCGACATGGTCCTGCACCACCCGACCACGGCCCCGTCCCGGCACGCGGTCTACCACCGCATGGTGGCCCGCAACCGGGTCTGGCTGGCCCGCCGCAATCTGCCCGCCCTCCTGGTCCCCGTCTACCTCGGCGTGTGGCTGCTGCTCACCCTCGCCCGCCGGCCCTCGGGCCCGGCGCTGAAGGCATGGCTGGGCGGTTTCAAGGAAGGCTGGACGACCCCCTGCGGGCCCAGGCGCCCCATGAAGTGGCGTACGGTGTGGCGGCTGACCCGACTGGGCCGACCCCCTGTCATCTGACAAGCTCGTGCCTGACGGCATGCGGGCCGCGATCCGGCCCCTCGCCCCCGTGCCATGACCGACCAGGCCGCTCTTTTGAAGACGAAAGTTCCTCTTGTGAGTGAGACAACGCATGACGCCGGTGTCGCGGTGAGCGCGCCCCCGTCGCCCGACGACGGGCTCTCCCGGCGCGAGCTCGCCGCCAAGTACGGCTTGTCCGTCAGCGGTGCCCGCCCCGGCCTGTTCGAGTACGCGCGGCAGCTGTGGGGCCGGCGCCACTTCATCCTCGCCTTCTCGCAGGCGAAGCTGACGGCCCAGTACAGCCAGGCCAAGCTCGGCCAGCTGTGGCAGGTCGTGACGCCGCTGCTGAACGCCCTCGTCTACTACTTGATCTTCGGCCTGATCCTGGGCGCGAACCGGGGCATGTCGCACGACGTGTACATCCCGTTCCTGGTGACGGGCGTGTTCGTCTTCCACTTCACCCAGAACTCGGTGATGTCGGGCGTCCGCGCGATCTCGGGCAACCTGGGCCTGGTGCGCGCGCTGCACTTCCCGCGCGCCTCGCTGCCCATCTCGTTCGCCCTCCAGCAGCTCCAGCAGCTGTTGTTCTCGATGATCGTGCTGTTCATCGTGGCCTGCGCGTTCGGCAGCTACCCGAGCCTGTCCTGGCTGCTGATCGTCCCGGCGCTCGTGCTCCAGTTCCTCTTCAACATGGGCCTTTCGCTGATCATGGCGCGGGCCGGCGCGAAGACCCCGGACCTGGCGCAGCTGATGCCGTTCATCATGCGTACGTGGATGTACGCGTCCGGCGTCATGTTCTCCATCCCGATCATGCTCAAGGACAGGCCGGGCTGGATCGCCGACGTGCTCCAGTGGAACCCGGCCGCGGTCTACATGGACCTGATGCGCTACGCGCTGATCGACGGCTACGGCGGCGACAACCTGCCGCCGCACGTGTGGGCCCTGGCCCTCGGCTGGGCCGTGGTCGTCGCGGCGCTCGGCTTCGTCTACTTCTGGAAGGCAGAGGAGCGGTACGGCCGTGGCTGACCTCGACAATCCCACCGACGCCCGCATCCCGACGGTCATCGCGGACGAGCTGCACATCGTCTACCGCGTCAACGGCGCGAAGACCGGCAAGGGCAGCGCCACCTCCGCGCTGAGCCGCATCCTCAAGCGCGGCGAGGAGCGCGGCGTGCGCAAGGTGCACGCCGTCAAGGGCGTCTCCTTCACGTCGTACCGCGGCGAGGCCATCGGCCTCATCGGGTCGAACGGCTCCGGCAAGTCGACCCTGCTGCGCGCCATCGCGGGCCTGCTGCCCGCCGAGAAGGGCAAGGTCTACACGAACGGCCAGCCCTCGCTGCTCGGCGTGAACGCGGCGCTGATGAACGACCTCACCGGCGAGCGCAACGTGATCCTCGGCGGACTCGCCATGGGCATGTCCCGCGAGGAGATCAAGTCGCGCTACCAGGAGATCGTCGACTTCTCCGGCATCAACGAGAAGGGCGACTTCATCACGCTGCCGATGCGGACGTACTCCTCCGGCATGGCCGCCCGCCTGCGGTTCTCCATCGCGGCTGCCAAGGACCACGACGTGCTGATGATCGACGAGGCGCTCGCCACCGGCGACCGCAAGTTCCAGAAGCGCTCCGAGGCCCGCATCCGCGAGCTGCGCAAGGAGGCCGGCACGGTCTTCCTGGTGAGTCACAACAACAAGTCCATCCGCGACACCTGCGAGCGCGTCCTGTGGCTCGAGCGCGGCGAACTGCGTATGGACGGTCCGACGGCCGAGGTACTCAAGGAGTACGAGAAGTTCACGGGCAAGTAACCGCCCGCCCTCGGACCACGTCATATGAGGCCCCACCGGCTTCCGCCCGGTGGGGCCTCTGATATGCCTGTAGATACCAAGCATTTGGCGATCAAGGTCAAGGGTGGGTCAACTTCCTTGCCCTGAAGGAATCTTGGCGTCAATCGGTGTGTTGTTGTGATGTGCAGAACACCCCGACGCGAGAGCGGGCGTTGTACAACGTAAGCTGTACCGGCCCTTATTCGCGGCAAGTGGGGCGATAAGGCGCGACATCCCGACCTCGCCGGGGTTGGGAGGCCGTGCGGACGGCCGGGCGGCGTGTCCGAAATGAGATGCATTGGGTCCGCAGTGTAGAACGGGAGTCGTGACGGCA
Organism: Streptomyces sp. SDT5-1; assembly: GCF_052245995.1. Lineage (NCBI taxonomy): Bacteria > Bacillati > Actinomycetota > Actinomycetes > Kitasatosporales > Streptomycetaceae > Streptomyces > Streptomyces sp. SDT5-1. Next base: position 7,122,696 of record NZ_CM125963.1, read on the forward strand.
ATGGCTATGGAAACTCTCCAGCTCCGCGGGGCTTTCGCCGTCCTCGGGGAAGTGGGCCGCACCCGGTGAGCGCGCGCCCCCGAGTGCGTCCCGGGAGCCCTGACGGATCAGCGAGCCCGGTGAGCGCCACGCTCGACAAGGCCGCCGAGGAGAACTTCCCGGTGGCCCCGTTCTTCCTGCCCCGGGCCTGGCGCGACGATCTGATGGCCGTGTACGGCTTCGCCCGCCTGGTCGACGACATCGGGGACGGCGACCTCGCCCCCGGCGGCGCCGACGCCCGGCTGCTCGGCGTATCACCCGATCGGGCGGACGACAGGCTCGCGATGCTGGACGCCTTCGAGGCCGACCTGCGGAAGGTCTTCGACGGCACCCCGGGACACCCGCTCCTGAAGGCCCTTCAGCCCACCGTCAGGCGCCGCTCGCTCACCCCCGAGCCGTTCCTCGGCCTGATCGCCGCGAACCGCCAGGACCAGCTGGTGAGCCGCTACGAGACGTACGACGACCTGCTCGCCTACTGCGAACTGTCCGCCAACCCGGTCGGCCGCCTCGTCCTGGCCATCACCGACACCGCGACGCCTGAGCGGATCCGCCTCTCGGACGCGGTCTGCACCGGGCTCCAGATCGTCGAGCACCTCCAGGACGTGTCCGAGGACCTGGGCCGCGACCGGATCTACCTGCCGGCCGAAGACCTGAAGAAGTTCCACGTCGAGGAGGCCGACCTCGCCGCGCCGACCGCGGGCGCATCGGTGCGCGCGCTGGTCGCGTACGAGGCCGAACGCGCCCTCGGCCTGCTGAATGAAGGCACCCCGCTGGTGGGTAGCGTCCACGGCAGGCTGAAGCTGCTGCTGGCAGGGTTCGTGGCAGGGGGGAAGGCGGCGGTCCACGCGATCGCCGCCGCTTCGTACGACGTGCTTCCTGGACCACCCAAACCCACCAAGGCGCGATTGCTGCGCCAGGTGGGAGCGACTCTGCGAGGAGAGGGGTGAGCAAGACCGTGGAGTCTGACCAGACCGTGTCGGCGCCGGTGCTCGCCGCATACAGCTACTGCGAGACCGTCACCGGGCAGCAGGCCCGCAACTTCGCGTACGGGATCCGCCTGCTGCCGACCGCGAAGCGGCGCGCCATGTCGGCGCTCTACGCGTTCTCGCGCCGCGTCGACGACATCGGCGACGGGGGCCTGGAGCCCGACATCAAGGCCCACCGGCTCGACGAGACGCGGGCGCTGCTCGGCCGCGTGCGCGACGGCAAGGTCGAGGAGGACGACACCGACCCGGTGGCCGTCGCGCTCGCCCACGCGGCGGACCGCTTCCCGATTCCATTGGACGCGCTCGACGAGTTGATCGACGGTGTTCTGATGGACCTGCGCGGCGAGACCTACGAGACCTGGGACGACCTCAGGGTCTACTGCCGGTGCGTCGCGGGCGCCATCGGCCGGGTCTCGCTCGGCGTGTTCGGCACCGAACCCGGCGCGCGTGGCGTCGAGCGCGCCTCGGAGTACGCCGACACGCTCGGGCTCGCGCTCCAGCTCACCAACATCCTGCGCGACGTGCGCGAGGACGCCGCCGACGGGCGCACCTACCTGCCCGCCGACGACCTCGCGAAGTTCGGCTGCTCCGCCGGCTTCCATGGCTCCGTGCCGCCCGCCGGATCGGACTTCGCCGGGCTCGTGCACTTCGAGGTGCGCAGGGCCCGCGCCCTGTTCGCCGAGGGCTACCGGCTGCTTCCCATGCTCGACCGGCGCTCCGGCGCCTGCGTCGCCGCCATGGCCGGCATCTACCGCCGCCTCCTCGACCGCATCGAGCGCGACCCCGAGGCCGTGCTGCGCGGCCGCGTCTCGCTGCCCGGCCGCGAGAAGGCCTACGTCGCCGTGCGCGGCCTGTCGGGGCTCGACACCCGCACCGTCGTGCGCGGCGTCCCCAGGAGGCGCGCCTGATGGACATCGCGGGCCAGGCTGACATGGCGAGAACCAAGCGGCGGGCAACCCTCCGCCGCGGCGCCGCGTCCCTGCATGCAACGGTCGGTCGCGTGTTCGCCACAGCTGTCGAACCCGGCCCCACGGGGGCCGTACGCACCACCGAGGGCACCACCCAGGGGGAGGGCGCATGAGCGGCGGGACCACGCCATCGGACGCACGCGAGGCGGACGCCGCCGCGGACCGCACGCGGCCCACCGCGGTGGTCGTCGGCGGTGGGCTCGCGGGGATCACGTCCGCGCTCGCCCTCGCCGACGGCGGCATGGACGTCACCCTCCTCGAAGGGCGGCCCCGGCTCGGCGGCCTCGCGTTCTCCTTCAAGCGCGGCGACCTCACCGTCGACAACGGCCAGCACGTCTACCTGCGCTGCTGCACCGCCTACCGCTGGTTCCTCGACCGCGTCGACGCGGCACCGCTCGCGCCCCTGCAGGAACGACTCGACGTGCCCGTCCTCGACGCCGAACGGAACCGGCTCGGCCGGCTGCGGCGCACCGCGCTGCCCGTGCCGCTGCACCTGGCCAAGAGCCTCGCCACGTACCCGCACCTGTCGCTCGCCGAGCGGGCGGCCGTCGGACGCGCGGCGCTCGCCCTCAAGTCCCTCGACCCGGCGGACCCCGCGCTCGACACCCAGGACTTCGGGTCCTGGCTCGCCGCGCACGGCCAGTCGCCGCGGGCCGTCGAGGCGCTGTGGGACCTCGTCGGCGTGGCGACCCTGAACGCGGTGGCGGGGGAGTCCTCGCTGGGGCTCGCCGCCATGGTGTTCAAGACCGGGCTGCTGTCCGAGCCCGGCGCCGCCGACATCGGGTGGGCCACGGTGCCCCTCGGTGAACTCCACGACACCCTCGCCCGCAAGGCGCTCGACTCCGCGGGCGTACGCACCGAACTCCGTACACGCGTCACCTCCATCTCCCGTACGGACAACGGGCGTTGGGCCGTGGAGGTTCCCGCGGGCCCCGACGGCCCCGGCGAGGTGCTGCACGCCGACTCCGTGGTGCTCGCAGTACCGCAGCGCGAGGCCCACGGCCTGCTGCCCGACGGCGCCCTCGACGACGCCGACCGGCTCCTCGACATCGGGACCGCGCCGATCCTCAACCTGCACGTCGTCTACGGCCGCAAGGTCCTCAAGCGGCCGTTCTTCACCGCGGTCGGCTCGCCCGTGCAGTGGGTCTTCGACCGCACCGACGCCTCCGGCGTCGCCCGCACGCTGCCCGGCGCCCAGTACCTCGCCGTCTCCCAGTCGGCCGCGCAGGACGAGATCGACGCCCCCGTCGCCGAGCTGCGCGAGCGGTACCTGCCCGAGCTGGAGCGGCTGCTGCCCGCCGCGCGCGGCGCCACGATCCACGACTTCTTCGTCACCCGCGAGCGGACGGCGACCTTCGCGCCGACTCCCGGCGTCGGCGCCCTGCGGCCCACGGCCCGCACCAATGCCCCCGGCCTGTACCTGGCCGGCGCGTGGACCGCCACCGGGTGGCCCGCGACCATGGAAGGCGCTGTCCGCAGCGGCACCACAGCCGCCGACGCGGCGCTCGCCGCGCTCGGCCGCCCCCGCGGCCATCTGTACCGGGAGGCGGCGTGACGTACGAACTTCCCACGGTGGACGTGACCACCGACCTTCCCACGGTGGAAGAGCCGACAACGGCAAATCCGGTAACACAAGGAGAGACTGTGCCACCTGTGCCCTCGGCCCCAGAGGCTGCCGACGCGGTGGACGTGACCGCGCTTCTGGAGCGCGGCCGAACCCTGGCCACCCCCGTGCTCAAGGCGGCGGTGGACCGCCTGGCACCCCCGATGGACACCGTCGCCGCCTACCACTTCGGCTGGATCGACGCCGCGGGCAACCCGGCCGACGGCGACGGCGGCAAGGCCGTGCGCCCCGCCCTGGCCGTGCTGTCCGCGCAGGCCGCGGGCGCGGACCCGGAGGTCGGCGTGCCCGGCGCCGTCGCGGTCGAGCTCGTCCACAACTTCTCGCTGCTGCACGACGACCTGATGGACGGCGACGAGCAGCGCCGCCACCGCGACACCGTGTGGAAGGTGCACGGGCCCGCCCAGGCGATCCTCGTCGGCGACGCCCTGTTCGCGCTGGCCAACGAGGTCATCCTGGAGCTGGAGACCGTCGACGCGGGCCGCGCCACGCGCCGCCTGACCACCGCGAGCCGCGCCCTCATCGACGGCCAGGCGCAGGACATCGGCTTCGAGCACCGCGAGCGCGTCAGCGTCGTCGAGTGCCTGGAGATGGAGGGCAACAAGACGGGCGCCCTGCTCGCCTGCGCCTCCTCCATCGGCGCGGTACTCGGCGGCGCCGACGACGCCACCGCCGACGCCCTGGAGAAGTACGGCTACCACCTCGGCCTCGCCTTCCAGGCCGTCGACGACCTGCTCGGCATCTGGGGCGACCCCGAGTCCACCGGCAAGCAGACCTGGAGCGACCTGCGCCAGCGCAAGAAGTCCCTGCCGGTCGTCGCGGCCCTCGGCGCCGGAGGCCCGGCCTCCGAGCGGCTCGGCGAACTGCTCGCGGCCGACGCAAAGGACGTTGACTTCGACACCTTCACCGAGGCGGACTTCGCCGCCCGCGCCGCCCTCATCGAGGAGGCCGGCGGGCGCGAGTGGACCGCCGAAGAAGCGCGGCGCCAGTACGCCGTCGCCCTCGAAGCCCTGGACTCCGTCCAGATGCCAGCCTCGGTGCGCGCCCAGTTCGTGGCGCTCGCCGACTTCGTCGTCGTACGAAAGAGATGATCACTATCGGCCGCATATGACTCGCAGTCGCCGGCCGGTGTCCCGCCAGGGCTCCGGCCGACGGTTACCCAGCATCAGAATCACTGCATGAAGGGATAGCCATGACAGCGACGACCGACGGAAGCACCGGAGCCACGGCCCCGCAGGCGACCTCGGCCACCACTGCCCAACTGACCGACACGACCCCCGGGGCGGCCGGGACACAAGCCGCCGCAGGCCGAGCCATACAGCGCGCCACGGACTTCCTGCTCGCGCGGCAGGACGACCGGGGCTGGTGGAAGGGCGACCTCGACACCAATGTGACGATGGACGCCGAAGACCTGCTGCTGCGCCAGTTCCTCGGCATCAGGGACAAGGCCACCACCGACGCCGCCGCCCTGTTCATCCGCGGCGAGCAGCGCGACGACGGCACCTGGGCCACCTTCTACGGCGGCCCCGGCGACCTGTCCACCACCATCGAGGCGTACGTCGCGCTGCGCCTGGCCGGTGACTCCCCGGACGACGCGCACATGGCGAAGGCGTCCGCGTGGATCCGCGAGCGCGGCGGCATCGCCGCGAGCCGTGTGTTCACCCGGATCTGGCTCGCCCTGTTCGGCTGGTGGAAGTGGGACGACCTCCCCGAACTCCCGCCCGAGCTCATCTACTTCCCCAAGTGGATGCCGCTCAACATCTACGACTTCGGCTGCTGGGCCCGGCAGACCATCGTGCCGCTCACCGTCGTGTCCGCGAAGCGCCCGGTGCGCCCCGCGCCGTTCCCGCTGGACGAGCTGCACACCGACGCGAACGACCCGAACCCGGCCAAGCCCCTTGCCCCGGTGGCGAGTTGGGACGGCGCGTTCCAGCGCCTCGACAAGATCATGCACGGCTACCACAAGGTGGCCCTGAAGCGGCTGCGCAAGGCCGCCATGAACTCCGCGGCCCGCTGGATCATCGAGCGCCAGGAGAACGACGGCTGCTGGGGCGGCATCCAGCCACCCGCCGTCTACTCCGTCATCGCGCTCCACCTGCTCGGCTACGACCTCGACCACCCGGTCCTCAAGGCCGGCCTGGAGTCCCTCGACCGGTTCGCCGTGTGGCGCGAGGACGGGGCCCGAATGATCGAGGCCTGCCAGTCGCCCGTGTGGGACACCTGCCTGGCGACCATCGCGCTCGCCGACGCGGGGCTGCCCGCCGACCACCCCGCGCTCGTCAAGGCCGCGGGCTGGATGCTCGACGAGCAGATCGACCGGCCCGGCGACTGGTCGGTGCGCAGGCCCGCCCTCGAACCCGGTGGCTGGGCCTTCGAGTTCCACAACGACAACTACCCCGACATCGACGACACCGCCGAGGTCGTGCTCGCCCTGCGCCGCGTCGCCCACCCCGACACGGCGCGCGTCGAGAGAGCCATCGAGCGCGGCGTGCGCTGGAACCTCGGCATGCAGTCGAGGAACGGCGCGTGGGGCGCCTTCGACGTCGACAACACCAGCCCGTTCCCCAACCGGCTGCCGTTCTGCGACTTCGGCGAGGTCATCGACCCGCCGTCCGCCGACGTCACCGGGCACGTCGTCGAGATGCTCGCCGTCGAGGGTCGCACCAACGACCCGCGCACCCGGCGCGGCATCGAGTGGCTGCTCGCCGAGCAGGAGGACAACGGCGCGTGGTTCGGCCGCTGGGGCGTCAACTACGTCTACGGCACCGGCTCCGTCGTCCCCGCCCTGACCGCGGCCGGCCTGCCCGCCTCGCACCCCGCGATCCGGCGCGCCGTCGCCTGGCTCGAGTCGGTGCAGAACGAGGACGGCGGCTGGGGCGAGGACCTTCGCTCGTACCGCTACGAGGACTGGAAGGGCCACGGCGCCTCCACCGCCTCGCAGACCGGGTGGGCGCTGCTCGCGCTGCTCGCGGCGGGGGAGCGGGAGTCCAAGGCCGTCGAGCGCGGGGTCGCGTACCTCGCGGAGACCCAGACCGAGGACGGCACCTGGGACGAGCCGTACTTCACCGGCACCGGCTTCCCCTGGGACTTCTCGATCAACTACCACCTGTACCGGCAGGTGTTCCCGCTGACCGCGCTCGGCCGGTACGTCAACGGCGAGCCGTTCGGCGACAAGGGCGCCGCCACCAAGGGGAGCTGATGACCGCATCGCCGGTGGCCCGCCCACCGGAGTCCGCGCCGCTGCTGGTCGCCTGCGCGCTCGGCATCGAGCACCTCGCGCTGCGCAGCGGCAGCCGGGCCGGCGCCACGGGCCCCGTGACCGTGCTCCGTACGGGCATGGGGCCCACGGCCGCCGAGCGCGCCGTGACCGACGCGCTGGGCGAGCCCGTGCTGCGCGACGCGGCCGTGCTCGCCACCGGGTTCTGCGCCGGGCTCGCGCCCGGCATGCACCCCGGCGACCTGGTCGTGGCCGAGGAGACCCGCGACGCGCACGGCGCCACGCCGTGCGCGGGCACGGAGCTCCTCGTCAAGGAGCTGGTGCGGGCCGTGCCCGGAAAAACCGTGCACACCGGGCCGCTGACCGGCTCCGACCACGTGGTGCGCGGCCACGAGCGCGGCGAGCTGCTCGCGACCGGCGCCATCGCCGTCGACATGGAGTCGGCCGCCACGCTGCGGGCCGCCGGCCGCGCCGGAAGGCGTCCGGTTGCCGCCGTACGGGTGGTCGTGGACGCTCCAGAACATGAACTCGTCAGGATCGGCACGGTTCGCGGTGGACTATCGGCTTTCCGTGTCCTTCGTGCCGTCCTTCCCGCCTTTTTTGAATGGCACCGTTCTTTGCTGCTCCCTCGGAGGTGAGCCCAGATGGCCATGCCGCTTCGCCAGTCCATCAAGGTTGCGACATATCTCGCTGAACAGAAGATCCGCCGGCGGGACAAGTTTCCGCTCATCGTCGAATTGGAGCCGCTTTTCGCCTGCAACCTGAAGTGCGAGGGCTGCGGAAAGATCCAGCACCCGGCCGGGGTGCTCAAGCAGCGCATGCCGGTCGCCCAGGCCGTCGGCGCCGTCCTCGAATCGGGCGCACCGATGGTGTCCATCGCCGGCGGCGAGCCGCTGATGCACCCTCAGATCGACGAGATCGTGCGCCAGTTGGTCGCCAAGAAGAAGTACGTCTTCCTGTGCACCAACGCGATGCTGCTGCGCAAGAAGATGGACAAGTTCACGCCGTCGCCGTACTTCGCCTTCACGGTGCACATCGACGGCATGCGGGAGCGTCACGACGAGTCCGTCGCCAAGGAAGGTGTCTTCGACGAGGCGGTCGAGGCGATCAAGGAGGCCAAGCGGCGCGGCTTCCGGGTCACCACGAACTCGACCTTCTTCAACACGGACACCCCGCAGAACATCATCGAGGTGCTCAACTACCTCAACGACGACCTGAAGGTCGACGAGATGATGATCTCGCCCGCGTACGCCTACGAGAAGGCGCCCGACCAGGACCACTTCCTGGGCGTCACGCAGACCCGGGAGCTGTTCAAGAAGGCGTTCACGGGCGGCAACCGGCGGCGCTGGCGGCTCAACCACTCGCCGCTGTTCCTCGACTTCCTCGAGGGCAAGGTCGACTTCCCGTGCACCGCGTGGGCCATCCCCAACTACTCGCTCTTCGGCTGGCAGCGCCCCTGCTACCTGATGAGCGACGGGTACGTGCCCACGTACAAGGAGCTCATCGAGGAGACCGACTGGGACGCCTACGGGCGCGGCAAGGACCCGCGCTGCGACAACTGCATGGCGCACTGCGGGTACGAGCCGACGGCCGTGCTCGCCACGATGGGCTCGCTCAAGGAGTCCATCCGCGCCATGTCGGAGACCGTCGCCGGGAACCGTGGGTGAGCGCGTCATGAACGGAGAGCCTGTCTCACTGGGCCTCCCCGAGGTGCCGGTCCGGCCCATCTCCGAACGGCGAGTGAGCCGTCGGATCCAGGTCGGACCGGTGGCCGTGGGAGGCGGCGCACCCGTGTCCGTGCAGTCGATGACCACGACGCGCACGTCCGACGTCGGCGCGACGCTCCAGCAGATCGCCGAGCTGACCGCCTCCGGCTGCCAGATCGTGCGCGTCGCGTGCCCCACCCAGGACGACTCGGACGCGCTCGCGACCATCGCCCGCAAGTCCCAGATCCCGGTGATCGCGGACATCCACTTCCAGCCGAAGTACGTGTTCGCCGCCATCGAGGCGGGGTGCGCGGCGGTGCGCGTGAACCCGGGCAACATCAAGAAGTTCGACGACCAGGTCAAGCAGATCGCGCAGGCGGCGAACGACCACGGCACGCCGATCCGAATCGGGGTCAACGCCGGATCGCTCGACAAGCGGCTGCTCCAGAAGTACGGAAAGGCCACCCCGGAGGCGCTGGTGGAGTCGGCGCTGTGGGAGGCGTCGCTCTTCGAGGAGCACGGGTTCCGTGACATCAAGATCTCGGTGAAGCACAACGATCCCGTGGTGATGGTCAACGCGTACCGGCAGCTCGCCGCCGCCTGCGACTACCCGCTGCACCTCGGTGTCACCGAGGCGGGGCCCGCGTTCCAGGGCACCATCAAGTCGGCGGTCGCCTTCGGGGCGCTGCTCTCCGAGGGCATCGGCGACACCATCCGGGTGTCCCTGAGCGCCCCGCCGGTCGAGGAGGTCAAGGTCGGCAACCAGATCCTGGAGTCGCTCGGCCTCAAGCCCCGCCGCCTGGAGATCGTGTCCTGCCCGTCCTGCGGGCGCGCGCAGGTCGACGTGTACAAGCTCGCCGACGAGGTGACAGCGGGCCTGGAGGGCATGGAGGTGCCGCTGCGGGTCGCCGTCATGGGGTGCGTGGTCAACGGTCCGGGCGAGGCCCGCGAGGCCGACCTCGGGGTCGCATCCGGCAACGGCAAGGGCCAGATCTTCGTCAAGGGCGAGGTCATCAGGACCGTCCCCGAGTCGAAGATCGTCGAGACGCTGATCGACGAGGCGATGAAGATCGCCGAACAGATGGAGAAGGACGGCGTCGCGTCGGGAGCGCCCGACGTCACCGTGAGCTGAGTTCTGTAGTACGGACGGGAAGGGGGCTCGAGCGTGACGATTCTGGAAACGATCCGGGGGCCGCGCGACCTGAAGGCACTGAGCGAGGAGGAGATCGGCGAACTGGCCCACGAGGTCAGGGAGTTCCTGATCCACGCGGTCGCGAGGACGGGGGGACACCTCGGGCCGAACCTGGGCGTGGTGGAGCTGTCCATCGCGCTGCACCGGGTCTTCGAGTCGCCGGTCGACCGCCTCGTGTGGGACACCGGCCACCAGAGCTATGTGCACAAGCTTCTGACGGGCCGCCAGGACTTCTCCAAGCTGCGCGGCAAGGGCGGCCTCTCCGGCTACCCGTCCCGCGAGGAGTCCGAGCACGACATCGTGGAGAACTCGCACGCGTCCACCGCGCTCGGCTGGGCCGACGGCCTCGCCAAGGCACGCGAGGTGCAGGGCGAGCGCGGACACGTCGTCGCCGTCATCGGCGACGGCGCGCTCACCGGCGGCATGGCCTGGGAGGCACTCAACAACATCGCGGCCGCCAAGGACCGGCCGCTGATCATCGTCGTCAACGACAACGAGCGCTCCTACGCGCCCACCATCGGCGGCCTCGCCAACCACCTGGCGACGCTGCGCACCACCGACTCGTACGAGAAGGTGCTCGCCTGGGGCAAGGACGTGCTCCAGCGCACGCCCGTCGTCGGGCACACCGTGTACGAGTCGCTGCACGGCGCGAAGAAGGGCTTCAAGGACGCGTTCGCGCCGCAGGGCATGTTCGAGGACCTGGGCCTGAAGTACGTGGGCCCCATCGACGGCCACGACGTCGGTGCCGTCGAGTCCGCGCTGCGGCGCGCGAAGCGCTTCCACGGCCCCGTCCTCGTGCACTGCCTGACGGAGAAGGGCCGCGGCTACGAGCCGGCGCTCGCCGACGAGGCCGACCGCTTCCACACCGTCGGCGTCATGGACCCGCTCACCTGCGAACCCCTCGCCCCGTCCAACGGGCCCTCGTGGACCTCGGTGTTCGGCGACGAGATCGTCCGCATCGCCCGCGCGCGCGAGGACGTCGTCGCGATCACCGCGGCGATGCTGCACCCCGTCGGACTCACCAGGTTCGCCGAGGAGTTCCCCGAGCGGGTCTGGGACGTCGGCATCGCGGAACAGCACGCCGCCGTGTCCGCCGCGGGCCTCGCGACGGGCGGCCTTCACCCGGTCGTCGCCGTGTACGCCACGTTCCTCAACCGGGCCTTCGACCAGCTCCTGATGGACGTGGCCCTGCACAAGTGCGGAGTCACCTTCGTGCTCGACCGGGCGGGTGTCACCGGCGCCGACGGGCCGTCGCACAACGGCATGTGGGACATGTCCGTGCTCCAGGTCGTGCCAGGACTGCGGATCGCCGCGCCGCGCGACGCCGACCAGCTCCGCGCGCAACTGCGGGAAGCGGTCGCGGTCGACGACGCGCCGACCATGCTGCGCTTCCCCAAGGAGTCGGTGGGCGCGCCCATCCCTTCGGTCGACCGGATCGGCGGCATGGACGTACTGCACCGCACCGAGGGCGCGCGGGTGCTGCTCGTCTCGGTCGGCGTGATGGCGCCGGTGTGTCTCCAGGCGGCCGAACTCCTGGAGGAGCGCGGCATCCCCTGCACCGTCGTCGACCCCCGGTGGGTCAAACCCGTCGACCCCGACCTCGCGCCACACGCCGCCGCGCACCAACTCGTCGCCGTCGTCGAGGACAACAGCAAGGCGGCAGGCGTCGGATCGGCCGTCGCGCTCGCCCTCGGAGAGGCCGAAGTCGACGTCCCCGTACGGCGGTTCGGCATCCCCGAGCAGTTCCTGGCGCACGCCAAACGGGGCGAGGTGCTCGCCGACATCGGCCTGACGCCCGTCGACATCGCGGGCCGGATCGCGACCAGCCTGAGTCCGGCCGTGGACAAGGAGACCCACGCATGAGCAAGGAGTTCGACCTCGGCACGCTGCTCGCCGAGCGCGGCGCCGAACGGTACGAGCTGCACACCAAGTACCTCAACCACCAGCTGCCCAAGATGCTGCACACCATCGGCTTCGACAAGGTCTACGAACGGGCCGAGGGCGCGCACTTCTGGGACGACGAGGGCAACGACTACCTGGACATGCTCGCCGGCTTCGGCGTCATGGGCCTGGGCCGCCACCACCCCGTCGTACGCAAGGCGCTGCACGACGTGCTCGACGCCTCGCTCGCCGACCTGACCCGGTTCGACTGCCAGCCGCTGCCGGGCCTGCTCGCCGAGAAGCTGGTGGCGCACAGCCCTCACCTGGACCGGGTGTTCTTCGGCAACAGCGGTACGGAGGCGGTGGAGACGGCGCTCAAGTTCGCGCGGTACGCCACCGGCAGGCCGCGCATCCTGTACTGCACGCACGCCTTCCACGGCCTGACGACCGGCTCGCTCTCGGTGAACGGGGAGGACGGCTTCCGCGACGGCTTCGCCCCGCTGCTGCCCGACACCCCCGTCCCGCTCGGCGATCTCGACGCGCTGGCGCGGGAGTTGAGGAAGGGCGACGTCGCCGGGCTCATCGTCGAACCCATCCAGGGCAAGGGTGTCCACGAGGCACCGCCCGGCTATCTGCGGGCCGCGCAGGAACTCCTGCGCAAGCACAAGGCGCTCCTGATCGCGGACGAGGTGCAGACCGGCCTGGGCAGGACCGGCGACTTCTACGCCTACCAGCACGAGGACGGCGTCGAACCCGACCTGGTGTGCGTGGCCAAGGCGCTCTCCGGCGGCTACGTGCCCGTCGGCGCGACGCTCGGCAAGGACTGGATCTTCAAGAAGGTCTACTCGTCCATGGACCGGGTCCTCGTCCACTCGGCGAGCTTCGGCTCCAACGCGCAGGCGATGGCGGCGGGCCTCGCGGTCCTCTCGGTCATGGAGGACGAGCAGATCGTCGCCAACGCCCGCGCCATGGGCGAGCTGCTGAAGTCCCGCCTCGCCGGTCTCGTCGACCGCTACGAGCTGCTCAGCGACGTACGCGGCCGCGGCCTGATGATCGGCATCGAGTTCGGCCGGCCGACGTCGCTGAAGCTGCGCAGCCGGTGGACGATGCTCCAGGCGGCGCGCAAGGGACTGTTCGCGCAGATGGTCGTGGTGCCGCTGCTCCAGAAGCACCGGATCCTCACCCAGGTCTCCGGCGACCACCTGGAGGTCATCAAGCTGATCCCGCCGCTCGTGGTGGACGAGGCCGACGTGGAGCGTTTCGTCGAGGCGTTCACGGCGGTGATGGACGACGCGCACAGCGGCGGCGGACTGATGTGGGACTTCAGCAAGACACTGATCAAGCAGGCGGTCGCCAACCGCTGAGATCCCGCCTGGCGGGCTTTGCCTCTGAGGCAAGAAAGTTGCCGCAGGGGCACGGCTCTGGCTGAATCGACAGCATGAGCCCTGCCCTCCCGCCGGACGAGGCGGACGGTGCGGAGGTTCCGGAACCCCCGGAACTTCCCGCCGTCGCGCCCCAGCTCCGCGCACTGCGCCGGCGCGCCGCCCTCACCCTGGAGGCCGCCGCCGGATCCGCCGGTCTGTCCCCCGCGCACCTCTCGCGCCTGGAGACCGGACAGCGGCAGCCTTCGCTGCCGATGCTGCTCTCCCTCGCCCGCATCTACGGTACGACGGTCTCCGAGCTGCTCGGCGAGACCCCGGCCGACCGGGACGCGGTCGTGCGCGGCGCTGCCATGGACCGCACCGAGGCGGGCGGTTGGACGTACCAGCAGGCCGGATCGCCTGGCCGCGGCATGCAGGCCCTGCGGGTCCACGCGCCGTACGGCTCCCAGGGCGACGTCGTGCGTGTGCACCCAGGCGAGGAGTGGCTGTACGTCTTGTCCGGCCGGCTCCGCCTGCGGCTCGGCGACACCTCCTACCGGCTCGACCCGGGGGACAGCTCCCACTTCGACTCGCTGACCCCGCACCGGATCGCCGCCGTCGACCCGGGCGGCGTCGACTTCCTCTTCGTCCACACCCTGCTGCAGAGCCCGACGGCCGCCCTGTGTCTCGGCCCGGCGGGACCGGTGAAGGAGACCCGCCATGGCTGAGACCACCGACCCGAAGCCCCGCCGCCAGATCGAGGACAAGATGCCGCGCGGCATCCTGGTCCGCGTCCTCGTGTACGTCTTCGCGGGCCACGGCCTGGCGGCGTTCATCTATCTGCTGTTCACGCTGGGCGGGAACCGCTGAGGGCGGACCCCGCTAGTCGAGCAGCCGCTCGCGCAGCCGCTCGCGGGTGGCGGGGCTCAGCTTGAGGCCCACCTCCAGGTAGCGGTCGGTGCTGCCCCACTGCTCGTCGATGGTCTCCAGGCCCGCGTTCAGGTACTCGACGCGGGCGTCGAAGAGCGGGCTGAGCAGCTCCATGATCTCGGGGGAGTAGGCGTCCTTCGAGGTGGCCGTGCGGTGCACCTTGTAGCGGCGGTGCTTCTCGTTCGACTTGAGGTAGTCCGCCTCGATGGCGTCGCGCTCCACGCCCACCGCGAGGAGCGTCACGGCGATCGACAGGCCGGCGCGGTCCTTGCCCGCCGCGCAGTGCATCAGCGCGGGCAGGCTGTCCTCGGCGAGGGCGTGCAGGACGCGGCTGTGCTCGGCGGTGCGTTCCTTGATCATCGTGCGGTAGGACTCGACGAGCCGGTTCGCGGCGCGGCCCTCCGACAGGATCGAGCGGAGCTGCTCGATGTCCCCGTCGCGGACCATGGCCCAGAACTCGGCGCCGTCGGCCGGGTCGTTCAGCGGCATGTTCACATTGCGCACGCCGGGCAGCTCTACGTCGGCGCCCTCGAGCTTCTGGTCGGCCGCGTTGCGGAAGTCGAAGACCGTGTGCAGGCCGAGCGAGGAGAGGAAGCTCGCGTCCTCGGCCGTGGCGTGGGCGAGGTGACCGCTGCGGAACAGCACACCCTGGCGCACGCGCCGGCCGTCCACCGTGGGCAGGCCGCCCACGTCGCGGAAATTGCGCACTCCGGTCAGCTCGGGCTCGGTGGACGGTGCGTGCTGCGTCACAGGGGCTCCTCCCGTTCGATGCACCGGCGTTGGGTCGCCGGCGGGCGCGCTTCTGACGATACGACATCGGTTCCACAGGCAACCATCTGTCCGATTCGCTCGAATTTGTGCCAACTGTTCGTGAATCGAAGGGGCTTGTAGGCGTTGGCGTGACCGGCCTCATGTTCGTGACGCTGTGTGGCGACGGGCCGGGATCGCCTCCCCGGTAAATACCGAAGGTATGGCGTTGGTAAAGGGAGGAATGTCGACGCAGGGTTACGCAGGGCGGCCTCCAAAACCCAAGGAATTGCGGCCGCACGTGAATTCGGCAGTTGTCGACGCCATTGCGGTTCGCCTACGGTCACCAATCACTCCGGTCGGAACGCCTAGTCCTGCCGCCGCCCGGATCTCTCATCGACAACCCGTCACGGCAGGAGCGGGGGACCCACACGCACGACGCCGCGTAGGGGATTTCCCCAAGCGGCTAGGGGTGAAGCCGTTGCCCGCATCCCGGGCGCGGCCGGGCATCTCCAGCCCGAACCCGACAGCTCACCTCGTAGGCGACGGAGAGGAAATTCAGCATGCCCGCAAAGGGAAAGCACCGCCTTTCGACCTCCCGCCGCATCGCCCGCGTCGCCGCCGTCGCCTCCGCCGGTGGAGCCGCCGTCGCGCTGCCGCTCATGGGGGCCACCGGCGCCCAGGCCGCCACCTCCGGCGGCACCGCCGACGTGCAGACGTACACCGTCAAGGCCGGTGACACGCTCTCGAAGATCGCCAAGGCGCAGCACGTCGAGGGCGGCTGGAAGAAGCTGTACGAGGACAACAAGGACACCGTCGGCCCGGACGCCGACCGCATCGAGATCGGTGCGAAGCTCACCATCGGCGGCGCCTCCGAGGCCTCCGCCAAGGGCACGGCCGACGCCACGCAGACCAGCGCCAAGAGCGCCACCACCGCCTCCGGCGACTACGTCGCGCCGGTCGACGGCGCCCAGGGCCACGGCTACGGCAACTCCGGCTCCATGTGGTCCAGCGGCAGCCACACCGGCGCCGACTTCTCGGTCCCGACGGGCACCGCCGTGAAGGCGATCACCGACGGCACCGTCGTCTCCGCCGGCGACGGCGGCGCGTACGGCAACCAGGTCGTCATCGAGCACGCCGACGGCCACTTCTCGCAGTACGCCCACCTGTCCTCGATCGCCGTCGCCCAGGGCGACAAGGTGACCGCGGGCCAGGAGATCGGCAAGTCCGGCGCGACCGGCAACGTCACGGGCCCGCACCTGCACTTCGAGGTCCGCACCACCGCCGACTACGGCTCGGACATCGACCCGATCGCGTACCTGAGCGAGCACGGTGTGAGCGCCTGACGCACCGCTCGACGCGAAGCCTGAAACACGGCCCAGCGGCTCGTCGACCCGCTGGAATCGGCGCCCGGGATCCCCTCCCCGGGCGCCGATTCGCGTTCCCGCGCTTATTCCCCGATGCGCGAGTGGGCTTTCTCACCACCCGTCAACCCCTACCTACGATGGCGTAGGTCACTTTTCACGCGCGAAGATACGTGGTCGTGGCAAACGAATCGAGAGCACTCACGGACTCACCCAACGGCGCGACGATCCGGTCCTTCGCGGCCGTCGGAGACAGCTTCACCGAGGGCGTGGGCGACCCCGGCCCCGACGGGAAGTTCGCGGGCTGGGCCGACCGGCTCGCCGTCCTCCTCGACGACCGCGTCCCCGAGGACACCTTCAAGTACGCGAACCTGGCCGTGCGCGGAAAGCTCATCGACCAGATCGTCGCGGATCAGGTCCCCAAGGCGGTCGAGCTCGCCCCCGACCTGGTGACCCTGGTCGCCGGCGGCAACGACATCATCCGGCCCGGCACCGACCCCGACGACGTGGCCGAGCGCTTCGAGAAGGCCGTCGCCCGGCTCACCGACGCCGCCGGCACCGTCATGGTGGCCACCGGCTTCGACACCCGTGACGTGGCCGTGCTCAAGCACCTGCGCGGCAAGATCGCCACGTACAACATGCACGTGCGGGCCATCGCCGACCGCTACGGCTGCCCCGTGCTCGACCTGTGGTCGCTGCGCAGCGTGCAGGACCGCAGGGCCTGGGACGAGGACCGTCTGCACCTGTCGCCCGAGGGGCACACCCGGGTCGCGCTGCGCGCCGCCCAGACGCTCGGCCTCGAGGTGCCGGCCGACCCCGAGCAGGCCTGGCCGCCGCTGCCGCCGCGCGGCACGTTCGAGGTGCGGCGCGACGACATCCACTGGGCGCGCGAGTTCCTGGTGCCGTGGATCGGGCGCCGACTGCGCGGCGAGTCCTCCGGTGACCGCGTGCAGGCCAAGGGCTTCGTGGACCCGCACGCCGTGAAGGCGCACCTCCAGTCCGCTTCCTGAAGCGTCCCGAGGTTTTACGGGAAGGCGCTCGGGAGGAGGTCCGGGGTGACCCCTCTCAGCGCCCCGCCCCCGTCAACTCGGCCCGCTCCAGGCCGAGTTCGCGGGCGAGCGCCTCGTCGACCCACTCCTGCATCCGGGTCCGCGACACCGCGGCGGGCCGGCCCTCGTACGCCGTCAGCTGCACCGCGAGGCCGTCGAGCAGCGCGGTGAGGCGCAGCGCCGCCCCCATCGGGTCGGCGCAGACGAACTCCTCCGCCGCCACCCCCTCGGCGATCACCTCCGCGAGCGCCGCCTTCCACTGCCGGTCGAGGTCCCGCGTGACCTCCCGCAGCGCGGGCTCGCGCAGCGCCGCGGCCCAGCCCTCGATCCACAGCCGCCACCCCTTGGCCTGCCCGGTCGGCGCGTACCAGCGCACCGCGGCCCGCAGCCGCTTCAGGGCCGTCGTGCGGCGGCCGAGCAGCCGGCGCAGATGGGCCAGGTCGCTCTCGGCCGCGTGGGCGAACGCGGCGGCGACGAGCTTCTCCTTCGTCGAGAAGTGGTACAGCACCAGCGCGTTGCTCACGCCGAGCGCCGACGCCACGTCGGCGATGCGCACGGCGGAGACCCCGCGCGCCTCGATCTGTTCGATGGCGGCTCCCAGCAGCTCTTCCCGCCGCTCGGCCACGCTCAACCGGACTCTGGTCACGCCGCAAGCCTAGTTGTTCCCGTGCGCCGGGTTGTTGTCGTGCACGACTCTTGACGCCGCTCCGTCGTAGAGGTCACAGTCGCGTCACGTTCCACTACTGACTGGCCATTCAGTCAATAAGTCGGCCAACCGGGGGTAAGCGCCGCCCCAGCAAGAACCCCCGTAGTGCCGTCTGTGCTGTTCTCGTGCCGTTCTCGCCAGGAGCCATCGTGACCCAAGCGCCATCCCTTTCGCCGACCCCGCCCGCCGGGGACGAGCCGGACCTCTCCGAAGGCTGGGGCGAGCAGCGCTCACGGCTGCGCAAGGACCTGCGCCGTCTCGACGTGCTGTTCTTCCTCATCTGCACCCTCGTCGGCCTCGACACCATCGGCTCGGTCGCCGCCCAGGGCCCGCAGGGGCTCACCTGGATGGTCATCCTGGCCGTCGTCTTCTTCCTGCCCTACGGGCTGCTCGTCGCCGAACTCGGCTCGGCCTTTCCCGTGCAGGGCGGCCCGTACGTATGGACGCGGCTCGCCTTCGGCCGCCTCGTCGCGGGCGTCAACCAGCTCCTGTATTGGATCTCCAACCCCGTCTGGGTCGGCGGCAGCCTCTGCATCATCGCGCTGACCACCTGGGAGGAGTTCTTCACGCCGCTGCCCGGGGTGTGGAAGTACGTCGCCGGGTTCGTGTTCATCTGGGGCGGCGCGCTCGCCGTCGTGCAGTCCGTGCGCATCGGCAAGTGGGTGCCCATCGCGGGCGCCGTCGCGCGCGTGGTGCTGCTCGGCTTCTTCCTCGTCTCCGTCGTCGTCTACGCCGCAGAGAACGGCGTGCACGCCCTTCCGGCAGGCGAGTTCACCCCGACGTACGCCGGTTTCGTGGCGCTCGTCCCGGTCCTCATCTTCAACTACGTGGGCTTCGAACTGCCCAGCTCCGCCGCCGAGGAGATGAAGAACCCGCGCCGCGACATCCCGCTGTCCATCCTGCGCTCGGGCCTCGCCGCCGTCCTCCTCTACGGAGGCCCCATCCTCGGCATCCTGTTCGTCCTGCCCAGCGAGGAGATCGGCAGCCTCGGCGGCTTCATCGACGCCTGCAAGGCCGTCTTCACCGTCTACGGCGGCTCCATCGCGGCCGACGGCACGGTCACCCTCACCGGGCTCGGCTCCGTCTTCGGCGGCATCGCCGCGGCCGGACTCATCATCGGCCTGCTCACCTCCGGTGTCACCTGGGCGATGGGCGCCCACCGCGCGCAGGCCGTGGCGTGCGCGGACGGCGCAGGACCGGCCTGGCTGGGCCGCATCTCCGAGAAGCACGGCACGCCGGTGCGGGTCAACATCCTCTCCGCCGTGCTCGGTTCGATCCTGTTCGTCGTCGCCCTCAACCTCACCGGCGGCGACGGCGAGAAGTACTTCGCCGCGGGCCTGGGCCTGACCATCAGCACGACGTTCATCTCCTACGTCATCACGTTCCCGAGCCTCGCCGTGCTCCGCCGCAAGTACCCCGACCAGGAACGTCCCTACTCCGTGCCGGGCGGCCGCGTCGGAGCGTGGATCGTGGCCGCGCTGGCCACCGGCTTCGTGGCGTTCACCGTCGTCGTCCTCATCTGGCCCGGCTTCGGCGTGGGCTGGTTCGGCACGTCGGGCAACCCGGCGGACTCCCTGCCCGAGTCCTTCGCGGGCGAACGCCTCCCGTACACCCTCAGCCAGGTCCTTCCGCTGCTCCTGTTCGTGGTGATCGGCCTGATCTTCTACGCGACCGGGGCGCCGGCGCGGCGCAGGGCGCGCGCGAACGAACGAGCGTGACGGAACGACGGAACGACCGAAAGGGCTCCCACCTCGCGGGTGGGAGCCCTTCGGGCTGTGTGTCGGTCGGGTTGGTTCGGTCGGGCCCTGTCAGTGCCCGACGACCGCGTGCCCGTCCAGGGCGATCGCGCCGCCGGGGTGCACGAGCAGCGGATTGACCTCCAGGTCGGCCAGCTCGGGATGGTCGGCCGCGGCCCGCGCCACCGCGCACACCGCCGCGACCGCCGCCTCCAGATGAACGGCGGGGGCCCCGCGCCACCCGGTCAGGAGCGGCGCGTGCCGCAGTTCGAGCAGCAGCGCACGCGCGCGTGCCGGAGCGAGCGGGGCGAGGGCCAGGGCGGTGTCGGCGTGCAGCTCGGCGGTGACACCGCCCGCGCCGACCATGACGACGGGCCCGAACGCCGCGTCCCTGCGCACACCGACGATGAGTTCCCGCGCGTACGGGGGAGTGGCCATCGCCTCGACCGCGTAGCGCTCGGCGCCCGTGGCTTCCCGCATCCGCGCGAACGCGGCCCGCAGCGCGGACTCGTCCGCCAGATGCAGCGCGACACCGCCCGCCTCCGTCTTGTGCGCGAGCCCCATCGCCTTGAGCACCAGCGGATATCCGGTGCGGTGCGCGGCCTCCACCGCCGCGTCCGCGTCCGACACGAACTCCGCGGTGGGGAAGGCGACCCCGTACGAGGCGAGCAGCTCCCGCACCCGCTCGTAGCCCCCGTCCTCGACCTCGTACGCCGCCGGGGGCCCGGTCCGCTCCTCGGGGAGGCGCGGCTCCGCGGACGCCAGGCGCACGGCGCCCGCCAGGGCCTTCGCGGCCTGCTCGACGCGTTCGTGCACCGGGACGCCGCGCTCCCGCAGGACGGCGAGCGCCGGCGTGTCGCGGGCCATAGTGTGCACCACAAGGGCCCGACCGGACGCGTCCGCCGCGTCGGCGAGGGCGTGCGCGATCTCGCACTCGCGGTCGGCCTGCGCCGGGTTGGCGCTCGCGTAGTCCCCGAAGTAGCCGGTGAGCACGACCGTGTCCGCGTCCCCGCCGTGCAGCAGTGTGGCCGCCACGCGCGCGTAGGCGGCCAGGTCCTGCTCGCCCGCCCCGGCCAGGTCGACCGGGTTGGCGCGGCCCGCGCCGGGCGGCAGCTGCGCGCCCAGGGCGGCCACGGTGTCCGGGGCGAGCGCGGGCACATCGAAGCCGTGCGCGGCGAACGCGTCGGCGGCCAGCGCGCCCTGCCCGCCGCTGTCCCCGATCACGGCGATCCGGTGCGGTGGGGCGGGTGTGGCGCTGGGTGGGAGGTCGGTGGGCGGGGGTGGGGTTTCGTGGCGGTGGGGGGAGGGGCGGGAACGTACGAGGGAAGGGGGTGGGGTCATCAAGTGGAGGGCCGTGTCGACGAGTTCGCCCGCCGAGTCCAGGAGGAGGGCGCCGGCGTCGCGGCAGACCGCGGCCACCGTCGCGTGCGGGCTCACCAGGGCGCCCGTGTGGGAGGCGGCCGCGCGGCCCGACGCCGCGCTGCGGCCCACGGTCAGGAGCAGGACCGGCTTTCCCGCCGCGTGGGCGGCCGCCAGGACGTCCGCGAGGCGGCGGCCGTCCCGGAAGTCCTCCACGTACGCCGCGATCGTTCTCGTGGGCGCGTGGGCGATCAGCGACTCCAGGGCGTCGGCGGCGTCGATGTCGCGTTGGTTGCCGAGCGACACGAAGCGCGAGAAGCCGGCGCCCGCGCGGGCGAGGTGGCGGCCGATCTCCAGGGCCAGATTGCCGCTCTGCGAGACCAGGCCGAGGCCGCCGGTCGGGAAGTCGCCCCAGCTGAGCCGGAGTTGGCTCGTCGTGTCGACGATGCCCATGCAGTTCGGGCCGAGCAGTCGGGCGCCGTGCGAGGTGACCAGGTCCGCTAGCGAGTGCTCCTCGGCCGTGCCCGAGGTGATGACCGTGAAGCAGCGGGCGCCGGCGTCCAGGCCCTCCTGGACGACCGGGCGCACCTGGTGGGGTGGGACCGCGACCACGACGTGCTCGGGCGGCGCGGTCAGTGCGGACAGGGCGGGGCGGAACGGTTCGCCCTGGAGGTGGCCGCCCTTGTGGTTGACCAGGTGGACCGTGCGCCGGCCCCGTCCCGTCAGGGCGCCCGTGGCGAGCCAGTAGCCCCACTTCTCCGGGTTGTCGGACGCGCCGACGACCGCGACGGACGCCGGGTCGTACAGCGCGTCCAGGCTGCTTGTCGTCGTCACCTGTACCACCCGAACCTCTCCGCGAGGATCGGCAGCCGGTCCGCGACGATGGCGTGCGCCGCGGCCCTCGGGGTCGTGCCGTCCCCCTCCGCGCGCGCGAGCATCTGGTCGATCAGCGCGCGCATGGAGCGCCGCGTGTAGGCGAACGCCTCGTCCGCGTCGGCGCCGATGTCGCCGAACAGGGTCCACCACCACCAGGCGTTCGTACCGGAGTTGACGACGACATCGGGGAGCACGGTGATGCCGCGCCGGGTCAGCAGCTCCTCGGCGTCCGGGAGGACCGGCATGTTCGCGGCCTCGACGACCCAGCGGGCCGTGATCCGCTCCTGGTTCGCCGCGTCGATCGCGTACGACACGGCCGCGGGCACGAGCACGTCCGCGTCCGCCGACAGCCAGGCGTCACCGGGCAGTTCGCGGTCCTCGGGGCGCAGCAGCTCGCGGTCGACCGTGCCGTAGGCGTCGCGGGCCGCGAGCAGCGCCTCCACGTCGAGCCCGGAGTCGTTGGCGATGGTGCCCTTCAGGTCGGCCACGGCGACGACGGTCAGCCCCGCGCGCGCGAGGAAGCGGGCCGTGGCGCCGCCCATGGTGCCGAGCCCCTGAAGCGCCACACGGGTGCCCTCGTACGGCACCTGGGCGCGGTCGAGCGCCACGAGGACGGCCTCCGCGACGCCGCAGCCGCCCACCAGCTCGTCCAGGCCGATGCCGTCGACGTCCACCGCGAAGGCGTCCGCGAGCCGCTGCCTCGCCGCCTCCTCGTCGTCCAGGAGCGGGTACACGGCCTGGATGGACGACACGAGGCCCGCCTCCGCCGCCGCCTTGTCGACCAGGTCCTGGGTGAGCCCGAGGTCCTCGCCCGTCGTCCAGAAGGACTCGATGTACGGGCGCATCGCCTTCAGGTAGCGCACGAGGACCCCGTACGCCTCCGGGTCCTGCGGGTCGCAGTCGATGCCACCCTTGGCGCCGCCCAGCGGGATGTACCGGCCCTCCGGGTTGTAGTGCAGCGCCTCCTTCATCGTCATGCCGCGCGCGAGCCCCGCGACCTCGTCGAGCGAGCAGCCGGCCCGCATGCGCAGGCCACCGCTGGAGACGCCGCGCACCAGGCGGTCGACGACGAGGTAGCCGTTGCGGCCGGTGACGTGGTCGGTCCAGGTGAGCTGGGTGAGGGGGGCCGTAGGAGTCGTCGGAGTCGTCGGGGGAGTGGCGGTGGTGGCGGGCGTGGGCGGCGTGGGGGCGGTCATGCGGTCTCCTCAGGAACGACGATCAGGGTGGGGGTGGGAGTGGTCAGGGCGGTGCTCAGCGCCTTCGCGAGCTCCTCCGGGGTACGGGCCGTCGCGCCGTGCCCTCCGTAGGCGCGCGCGAGCGCGGGCAGATCCACGCGCGCGTGGTCGACCGCGAGCGGGGCGTCGCCGCGGGCCTTCATCTCGTCGCGGATCTCTCCGTAGCCGGAGTTGTCGAACACGACGACGGCCAGGGGCTGTTGGAGCGCGGCGGCCGTGGCCAGCTCCTGGACGGAGAACTGCAGCCCGCCGTCGCCGCTCAGCGCGACGACCTGACGCTCCGGGTGCGCGGCCTTGGCGCCGATCGCGGCGGGCAGCGCGTAGCCGAGCGTGCCGAACCCGGTGGGGTGCAGATAGCGGGCGCGCGGGCCCAGGGTGAGGTGCGGCAGGGCGCCGTAGTAGCAGCACTGGGCGCTGTCGGAGGTGACGATCGCGTCCGGGGCGAGCGCGTCGCGGATCGCGTCCAGGAAGGGCAGCCAGTGCGCGTCCCGGGGCTGCGACTCGGCGTTGCGGGCCGCTTTGAGGGCGGCGGTTTCGGCGTGCGCGCGCACGGGGTCGGCCGCGCGCGCTTCTCGGGTCTCCTGCACGAGGGCGTCGAGCGTGGCCGCGGCGTCACCGACCAGCGGCACGTCCGCGGGGGAGCCGCCCGCGTACATCTGCGCCGCGTCGATGTCCACACGGATCAACCGCCCTTGGAAGGGCGGCAGTTCAGTGACCCACGTGTCGGACTCCGCCAGCTCGGTGCCGACCGCGAGGACCGCGTCGCGGGTGGTCAGCCACTCCTGGACGGCCGGGCTGTGCAGGGACACGCCGAGCGAGAGCGGGTGCTGCTCGTCGACGATCGCCTTGCCGTTCGCCGTGGTGACCACCGGGGCGGCCAACTGCTCGGTGAGCGCCAGGCATTGACCCGCCGCGCCGCGCGCCCCGCCACCGAGGACGAGCGCGGGACGCTCCGCCTCGCGGAGGAAACGCGCTGCCTCCTTGAGAAGCGCGGTGTCGGGGACGCGCGGCGCGGCCGGGGGAGCGGTGCGGGGCGCGCCCGCGGGCTCCTTCGCCTCCAGGAGGTCGAGCGGAATCTCGATGTGGGCCGGGCGCGGCCGCTCCGAGCGGAACAGCGTGAACGCGCGGGCCACCGCGACCCCGATCTCCGCCACCGAGGACACCCGGTGGCTGAAGGCGGCCACGTTCCGCAAAGCCTCGGTCTGGCTGCGCATTTCGTGCAGCAGCCCGGTCGACTGGCGCGGGTGGCGCAGCGGCATCCCCGGCGACACCACGAGCAGCGGCACGCTGTCCGAGTAGGCCTGTCCGACGGCCGCCGCGATGTTCAGGAGCGCGGGCCCTGTGGTGGTGATCGCCACGCCGGGCGTGCCCGTCACGCGCGCGTACGCGTCCGCCGCGTAACCGGCGCCCTGCTCGTGGCGCGGTGCGACGTGCTCGACGCCGTAGGCCGCCAAGTGGCCGTAGATCTCCAGGTTGTGGGTGCCCGGGATGCCGAAGGCGCGGGTGACGCCGTGCGCGGCGAGGGCGCGGACGAGCGCCTCGCCGCCGGTGAGGCGGGTGGGGTCCGCCGTGGGGTGGGGACTGTGACGCGGTATCGCGGCGGGTTCGTGCTGAGTGGTCACAGGGACCTCGCAATGATCAGGCGCATGATGTCGGACGTGCCCTCCTCGATCTCCTCCAACTTGGCGTCGCGCATCCACTGTTCGACCGGGAACTCGCGCGAGTAGCCCCAGCCGCCCAGCGTCTGCACGGCCGCCCAGGTGCAGTACGCGGCGGTCTCCGACGCCGTGAGCTTGGCCATCGCCGCCTCCGTGGTGGCGGACTTGCCGGCGTCCAGGCGGCGGGCCGCGCGCCAGGTCATCAGGCGCGACTGCTCGATGCGGGTGCGCATGTCGGCGAGGCGGAACGCGACCGCCTGGTGCTCGACGATCGGCTTGCCGAACTGCACGCGCGTGCGCGCGTAGTCGCGCGCGAACTCGTAGGCGGCGCGGGCGACTCCGGTGGCGGCGGCGCCCAGGACGACCCGCGAGATGTCGAAGGTGCGCATCAGGCCGACGAATCCCTGGCCCTCGTCGCCGAGCCGGTTCTCCTCGGGGACGAACGCGTCCGAGAAGAAGATCTCCCGGCAGACGATGGCGCGCTGGCCCATCTTGCGCATCGGCTCGCCGAAGGTGACGCCCTCGGTGTCCTTGGGCACCAGGAAGGCGCTCACGCCGCGCGAGCGCCGGGTGGGGTCCGTCTTGGCGAACACCACGTAGCGGTCGGCCTCTCCGGCGTTCGAGATCCACGCCTTCTGGCCGTTGAGCAGATAGCCGCCCTCGGTGCGGTGTGCCGCCGTCGTGATGGACGCGGCGTCCGAACCGGCGCCGGGCTCGGTCGTGGCGAGCGCCGTCATCGGGGTGTCGGGGCCCGCGAGCGGGGTGAGCCAGGTGCGCTGCTGTTCCTCGGTGCCGAGCGCGAGCACCGGGTCGGCGAAGAAGCCGTTGGAGCAGAGGAGATTGCCGATGCCCAGGTCGCCGACGCACAGCTCCTCCTGGACCAGGACCTGCGTGAACACGTCGGTGAAGCCGCCTCCGCCGAACTCCTCGGGGAGCATGAAGCCGGTGATGCCGACCTTGGCCGCCTTGCGCCACAGGTCCCAGGGAGTCTCGACGTCCGCCTCGTCGACGGCACGCGCGCGGGGCCTGATCTCCTCGGCCGCGAACGTCCGGGCGAGGTCGACGACGGCGTGCTGTTCGGGAGTGAGCGGGACCAGTTCGGTGGGGAGTTCCGACACGGTGCCTCCTGACGACATTACTGAATCGTCGGTCAGTATCCGGAGTCGTCGAGAGCGCTGTCAATCGAACTGTTACTGAATGCTGGATCAGTTTGTGGGAGGCGCTCGGGCGTGGGTGCGGCGAGGCGCTCGGGTGTGGGGTGAGGGTGGCAGTAAGAGACGCCCGTCACGCGGACGGGAATGCGGGCACACGGCGGGCGCCCGGTGCGTTGTCAGTGGTGCCGCACATAATGAGAAACCTGATCGATCAATGGGAGGCGCCGTGTCACGTTCTCTGACTTCCGGTCTGCGCTCGCTCCAGCCCGACGCCTTCGGCGCCGAGCCCACCGGGGCCCGGCTCGACCGCATCCGCCGGTCACCGAACTTCGCGGACGGCTCCTTCCAGAACCCGGAGGGCGCCCGCACCCGGCCCGACGGCTCGATGCTCGACTTCGCGAAGGTGTACTTCCGCAAGGAGGACCGCGCTCGCCGCGCGCCCGCGGGCACGGTGCCCGTGCACGCCACGACCCTGGCCGACCTGTCGAAGCCGGCCCCGAGCGGACTGCGCGTCACATGGATGGGGCACTCCAGCGTCCTCGCCGAGATCGACGGAGTGCGGGTGCTGTTCGACCCGGTGTGGGGCGAGCGCTGTTCCCCGTTCGCCTTCGCGGGCCCCAAGCGGCTGCACCCCGTGCCGCTGCCCCTCGCCGCGCTCGGCCCGGTCGACGTGGTGGTGATCTCGCACGACCACTACGACCACCTCGACATGCCCACCATCAAGGCGCTCGCCCACACCGACACCGTCTTCGCCGTGCCGCTCGGCGTCGGCGCCCACCTGGAGCACTGGGGCGTGCCCGAGGACCGGCTGCGCGAGCTGGACTGGCACGAGTCGACCCAGGTCGGGGGCGTGACCCTGACCGCGACCCCGGCGCGCCACTTCTGCGGCCGCGGCCTGCGCAACGCGCAGCACACCCTGTGGGCGTCCTGGGTCGCCCAGGGCCCCGAGCACCGGGTCTTCCACAGCGGTGACACCGGATACTTCGCCGGCTTCAAGGACATCGGCGCCGAGCACGGCCCATTCGACGTCACGATGATCCAGATCGGTGCCTACTCGGAGTTCTGGCCCGACATCCACATGACCCCTGAGCAGGGCATCCAGGCCCACCTCGACCTTCAGGGCGGTCCCGTGTCCGGGCCGATGCTGCCGATCCACTGGGGCACGTTCAACCTCGCGCCGCACGCCTGGCCCGAGCCCGGCGAGGGCACCGTCACCGCAGCCCGCAGGGCCGCCGCGCGCATCGCGCTGCCCCGGCCGGGCGAGCCCTTCGAGCCGGGCGCCGACGAGCTGCCCTCCGAGCAGTGGTGGCGCGCCGTCGCGACGGAGCCGCAGGGCGGGTGGCCGGTGGCCGGTCCCGTGCCGGGAGCGGAGGAGATCGTCATCGCGCGGTAGGCGTGGTCCCCGGTGGGTGCTACGCCGTCCGGACCGCCCGCAGGACCGTGTCGCGGTGGTGGTGGGTGCCGGGCGGGGCCGGGGCGGTGCGCGGGCGGGTCTCGTCGACCTCGACCTTCCAGGCGCGCCCGTCCTCGGTGCTCTCGGTGAGGAGCGCCGCGATGTCCTCGGCCCAGTAGTAGTCGGCCGGGTCGAACTCTGCGGTCACCTCCGGAGCCTGCGTCAGGTCCGCGAGGGCGTGCGTGACGAACAGCAGCGTGCCGCCGGGCGCCACCGCGTCGACGATCCCGCGCGCCGCCGCCGAGCCCGATGCGCGCAGCAGCGGGAAGTACTGCACGGTCACCAGGTCGAAGGCCCCCGCGGGCGGCGGCGTGACGGCGAGGTCGGCGCGCGCCCAGGCGATCCGGTCCTCCACGTCGGCCCCCGCCGCGGCAGCCCGCCGCAGCGCCACTTCGGAGACATCGACCGCGGTGACCCGCCAGCCGCGCCGGGCCAGCCACAGGGCGTCGCCGCCCTCGCCGCAGCCGACGTCGAGCGCCTGGCCGGGCCGCATGTCGCTCACCTCGTCTACCAGCACGCCGTTCGGATTGCCGCTGAAGAGCTGCTCGCTGGCGCGGTAGCGCTCGTCCCACTCCTGTGCGGTGTCGTTGTCCATGGCGCTCGGCCTGCCTCTCACTGGTGTGTGCCGCCGTCGACTGTGTGTCCCGTCGACGCCAAGGTCGCTCCGCCCTCCCGTTCGGGCAAACTTCTTTGCGGAAAACGCAAAAGCGGGGCACCGTGGACGTATGAGCGACGACGTCGACGGAGTGCTGGCCGCGGTCGGACCGAGGCTGCGGGAGCTGCGCAAGCGCAGGGGCGCCACTCTGACGGCCCTGTCCGAGACCACCGGAATCCCGATCAGCACCCTCTCCCGCCTCGAGTCGGGACAGCGCAAGCCCGGACTGGAGCTTCTGCTGCCGCTCGCGCGGGCCCACCAGGTGTCGATCGACGAGCTGGTCGGCGCCCCGGACGACCTCGATCCGCGCGTGCACCCGAAGCCGATCGTCCGCAACGGCGCCACGATCGTCCCGCTGACCCGCAAGCCCGGCGGCCTCCAGGCGTTCAAGCAGATCCTCCCGGCGGGCCTGACCACCGGCCGCGAGCCCGAGCCGCGCTCCCACGAGGGGCTACCACTGGCTGTACGTCCTGAAGGGGCGGCTGCGCGTCCTCCTCGGCGATCAGGACGTCGTGCTCACGGAGGGCGAGGCCGCCGAGTTCGACACCCATCTGCCGCACTGGTTCGGCAACGCGGACGACCGCGCCGTGGAGTTCCTCAGCATCCTCGGACCGCAGGGCGAGCGCATGCACATCAGGGCGCGCTTCAGGCCGGACGAGCCGAGTGAACCCGTGTGAGAGACCCGGGCGCCCCGCGATGAATTCCGCCTCCGGTCCCGGTCTCCCCTGATGAACATCAACGACACGGAGGCATGGCATGAACAAGATCACCGGATCCGCTCCTGAGCGGGCATCCGTGCTCGACAAGCAGTTCACCGCGACGCTCCGGAAGAGCCCGAACAAGGGCGGCTGGATCTACGTCGTGTGGCCCGAGTCCGTGGAGTTCTTCGGCACCCGCGGCCTCGTGAAGGTGCGCGGCACCATCGACGGCCGGCCGTTCCGCAGCTCGTTCATGGCCCTCGGCGACGGCACGCACAAGCTGCCGGTGAAGGCGGACCTGCGCGAGGCGATCGGCAAGGACGAGGGCGACACCGTCACCGTCCGACTCCTGGAGCGACTGAACGGCTGAACGCCCGAACGGCTGAGCAGGTGAACGCCCGTGCGGGCGCACCCCGGCAACGTATTCGGTCGTAGGTGCGAGCACTCATACCAGAGCGGGACCTGGACCGCCGGAGTTTGTCAACTGCCCCTCGCGTATATGCCGTTGGCGACTACCGTGTGTGCTCGCCGCGCGACGCCCGGTCGCGCTGACCGCTGTCTTTGCACCGTTGTCTTCTCATCCGTCGAGCCACCCCCACTGAGGTCGTCGTATGTCCCAGCTCCGCCAGCCGGCCGCCCGCGCAGACCGCCGCGAAGGCGGTCGGCACGGCAGGCCGGCCGGGCGGGCCGCGCCGCACCCGACCGAGACGCACATACGGTCCCAGCTGCTGCGCATCGCCGTCCTGCCGCCGCTCGCGGTGGCCCTCGGCGCGAGCGCGGCCGTGCTGTTCGTGCTCCAGCACACCGGCCTTCGGCCCAGCATCACCCTGTGGGCGGTGCTGGGCGGCGCCTGCCTGGTGACGGTCGCCGGCATCGTGATCGCCGCCATCGCGGCCCGGCGCGCCGCCGCCTCCGTACGGGACCGGCTGCTCGCGCTGCGCCAGAGCGTCGCGCACGGTCAGGCCGAACTGCGCGGGCTCGTCGAACAGTTGCGCAAGGGCGAGGACCCGCCCCCGCGCCGCGCCCCCGCCGTCCGCGCGCCCGGCGGCGACGACTTCGACCGGCTCGCCGCCGACCTCGCGCGCGGCCACGACATCGCCGTCACCGCCGTCGTCCAGGCCACCCAGCTGTCCAGCCAGACCGGCAGCCGGCAGAAGGTCGAGGTGTTCGTGAACCTCGCCCGACGCCTCCAGTCGCTGGTGCACCGGGAGATCAGCCTCCTCGACGAGCTGGAGAACCAGGTCGAGGACCCCGACCTGCTCAAGGGCCTCTTCCACGTCGACCACATGGCCACCCGCACCCGACGGCACGCCGAGAACCTCGCCGTGCTCGGCGGCGCCGTCTCCCGCCGCCAGTGGAGCCAGCCCGTCTCCATGACCGAGGTGATGCGCTCCGCGATCGCCGAGGTCGAGCAGTACTCGCGCGTGAAACTGGTGCCGCCCATCGACGGCACCCTGCGCGGGCACGCCGTCGCCGACTGCATCCACCTGCTGGCCGAACTCGTCGAGAACGCCACGGTGTTCTCCGCTCCGCACACCCAGGTCCTGCTCCGCGCCAACCAGGTGACCTCCGGGCTCGCCATCGAGGTGGAGGACCGCGGCCTGGGCATGCCGGTCACCGAGCAGAACAAGATGAACACGCTGCTCAGCGACCCCGACCAGGTCAACGTGGCGAGCCTCCTCGCGGACGGCCGCATCGGCCTGTTCGTGGTCTCGCAGCTCGCACGGCGGCACGGCATCACGGTGCGCCTCCAGACCAACATCTACGGGGGAGTGCAGGCGGTCCTCGTCCTGCCCCAGGACCTGCTCGGCGGCGAGGACGACACGAACCCCGGCGGCGTACGGATCCAGCACGTGCGCAAGGCCGCCGCCGCGGCGACCGCGGACAGCGTGCTCGGCTCCGAGCACGCCCCGCCGTCGCAGAACGGCCATCGGCCGGGCCCGCCGCCCACCGGCGCGAACCCGGGCGGCACGCGCCCGGCACCGCAGGGCGCCCCGGCGAACGCGCCGGTCGCCGCCCCGCGCACCCCGCCCGCCAACCACCCACCTGTCACCACCCGGCCCGCCAACGCCCCCGCCCCCCAGCCCCCTTCGCCCACCCCCGACCCGACCACCACCGGCACCTACGCCGCCGTGCCCCGGCAGACGACCATGGGGACGCCCCCGGCGGGCACCCCCATCGCCCAACCGCCCGCGACCGCGCGCCCCGGTGCCCACGCCCCCCTCCCGCAGCGCATCACGGGCGACGCACGCCCCACGCCCGCCGACGCGCTCCCCGGCATCCGCCCCGAGGCCCGCGAGGCGGCGGCCCACGCCGAACCCCAGGTCACGGCCCGCCCCGAACCCTTCGTCCAGAGTTCCGCCGGCCGCCCCCAACTGCCGCGCCGCAGGGCCCAGGAGCACATCGCCCCGCAACTGCGCGGCGGCCCGGCGCCCCGCCAGGACGACGCGCCCCACGCCCTCCACGACCCCGGCCTCATGGCCGCCTTCCAGCGCGGCATCACGCTCGCCGAGTCCGCCGAACCCCGCGCCCCCGGCGAGGCAGCCCCCGGCGACGGAGGACCGCCCGCGCAGCGGGAGCCGGACCCCGGCGAGCAGGGCGGCGGCGCCCCCGCATGACCACAAGAACCACGACGACGCACCCGCCCCCGCCCCGCCGTCCCCCCACCCGACAGCACCACACCCAGCAGTCCACCAAGGAGTCGATCCCCCATGGCGAGCGATGTGCCGACGGGTCATGTGTCCGATCTCGACTGGCTGATGAGCGGCCTCGTCCAGCGCGTTCCCCACACCAACAGCGCCGTACTGCTGTCGTCCGACGGCCTCGTCAAGTCCGTGCACGGGCTCGACGCCGACAGCGCCGACCACATGGCGGCCCTCGCCTCGGGCCTCCACTCGCTCGGCCGCAGCGCGGGCATCCGGTTCGCCGACGGCGGTGACGTACGGCAGGTGGTGGTCGAGCTCGACTCGGCGCTGCTGTTCGTGTCGACCGCGGGCTCCGGCACCTGCCTCGCGGTGCTCGCCGGGCGCGAGGCCGACGCGGCGGTGCTCGGCTACGAGATGGCGATGCTCGTCAAGAGCGTGCGCCCCTACCTGGTCACCGCTCCCCGGCAGCCGTCCGCCGAGCCCACGGCGATGAGGAATTGACGGTGGCGGCCCCGCAGGACGGGCCTTGGCTGGACGGCGCCGCGGGCCGGCTCGTGCGTCCGTACGCGATCAGCAACGGACGCACCCGGCCGAGCACGTCGATGGATCTGCTCACCCATGTCATGGCCACCGGGGCGACCCCCCTCGGCTACCTGGGTCCCGAGCACAGCCAGGCGCTCGACCTGTGTGCGCAACCCACATCGGTCGCGGAGATCGCCGGTCATCTGAAGCTGCCGGCGGGAGTGACCAAGGTGCTCCTGTCCGACCTCGTCGACTGCCAGGCGGTCACCACGAAGCCCCCCACGTTCCACGACAACCCCACTGACCGGTCCCTACTGGAGGCAGTGCTCGATGGACTACGACGACAGCTCTGACCCGTTCCCCACCGCACTGAAGATCCTGGTCGCGGGCGGGTTCGGCGTGGGCAAGACGACCTTCGTGGGGGCCGTCAGCGAGATCGCTCCGCTCAGCACCGAAGAACTGCTCACCACGGTCAGCGCGGACACCGACAACCTCGACGGCATCGAGAACAAGGTCGAGACGACCGTCGCGATGGACTTCGGGCGCATCACCCTTGACCCCGAGCACGTGCTCTATCTGTTCGGCACGCCGGGCCAGGAGCGCTTCTGGTTCATGTGGGACGAGCTGTCCGAAGGGGCGCTCGGCGCGGTGATCCTCGCGGACACGCGCCGCCTGGAGGACTGCTTCGCCGCCGTCGACTTCTTCGAGGAGCGCGGCATGGGGTTCATCGTGGCGATCAACGAGTTCGACGGTGCCTACCGCTACGAGCCCGAGGAGGTGCGCGCCGCCATCGACCTGGACCCGGCGGTGCCCGTCGTGCGCTGCGACGCGCGGATCTCCAGCTCCGGGATCCAGACCCTGCTCACCCTCGTACGCCATCTGCTGGCCCACGCCCCCGCGACCACCGGTTACGGAGCCCACACATGACGTACGACGCGAGCAGGCGGCTGCTGCTGACCCCGCAGGACAAGGAGGGCGCCGAGCGGGCGGGGCGGTTGCGCAGGCTCGATCTGGGGCAGCGGGCCGAGCCGGTGTTCGACCGGTTCGCGGACCGCCTCGCCGAGGTCACGGGCGCGCCGTACGCGATGGTCAACTTCATCGACGAGAACCGGCAGTTCTTCGCTGGCCTGCACACCCCCGAGGGCACGCACCGGGGCGGCGAACTGGCCGCGTCGGCCGCGAAGTCGGTGGCGTCGGAGGCCCGGTACATGGCGCGTGACCACGGCTACTGCCCGCATGTGGTGGTGCGGCGCAAGGCGCTCGTCCTGGAGGACGTGTGCGACTACCCGCGGTTCGCGGGCAATCCGGTGGTCGACGAGATCGGGATCCGCTCGTACCTCGGCGCGCCGCTGATCGACGAGCGGACCGGGATGGCCCTCGGCACGGTGTGCGCGGTCGCGCGCGAGCCCCGCCCGTGGGGACGGGCGGGGCTCGCGACCATCAAGTCGATGGCGGTGGAACTGATGGAGCTGGTACGCGGCCGGGGCGACCTGCTCGGTTAGGCGCGCACGGAACGGGCGGCGTCCCGGCGCTGCTTGGCGTATCCGCCCGCGGCGAGCGCGACGACGAGGATCGCGGACACGAACAGCTGGTTGCGGCCGTCGGCGGTGCTCGCCATCACGACGAACACACCGGCGATCGCGGCCAGGGCCACCCAGGTCAGATACGGGAAGCCCCACATCTTCACGGTCAGCAGCTCGGGCGACTCGCGCTCCAGGCGGCGCCGCATCTTGAGCTGCGCGAGGCAGATGAAGACCCAGCCGACGAGGATGGCGACGCCGGTGGTGTTCATCAGCCAGGTGAACACGGTGTCGGGCCACCAGACGCCGGCGAACACCGCGAAGAACCCGAAGAGGCAGGACGCGAGCACGGCGGCCACCGGGACGCGCCGGTGCACGCGGGCCAGGAAGCGCGGGCCGAGGCCGCGGGAGACCAGCGAGTAGGCCATGCGGGACGAGCCGTAGATGTTGGCGTTCATCGCCGACAGCAGGGCGACAAGGATGACGACCTGCATGATCGTGCCGGCGGCCGGGATGCCGAACTCGTTCAGGACGGTGACGTACGGGCCGTCGGCGGCGACGTCCGGGTCGTTCCACGGCACCAGGGCGACGACGAGCGCCATCGACCCCACGTAGAAGAGCGCGATGCGCCACACGGCGGTGCGCACGGCGCGCGCCACGTTCTCGCGGGGCTTGTCGGACTCGGCGGCGGCGATGGACACGGTCTCCAGGCCGCCGTACGCGAAGACGGCGGTGAGCACGCCGGCGATGAGGCCCGAGCTGCCGGTGGGGAAGAAGCCGCCCTGTCCTGTGAGGTTCGAGGCGCCGGGGGCGTCCCCGAAGACACCGAAGATGCCGAGCACGCCGAGCACGAGGAACGCGCAGATCGCGGTGACCTTCAGCGCGGAGAAGAAGAACTCGAACTCGCCGAAGTTCCGCACGGCGGCCAGGTTGCTCAGGCAGAAGAACACCATGAAGACGGCGACCCAGCCGTAGGCGGGCAGGAACGGCACCCAGCCGTGCATGATCTGCCCGGCCGCCGTCGCCTCCGCGGCGACGCCGCACGTGAGCATGACCCAGTACATCCAGCCGGAGGTGGCCCCCGCCCAGGCGCCGAGTTCGCGCTCGGCGTGCACGGAGAACGAGCCGGTGGCAGGCCGCGCGGCGGACATCTCGCCGAGCATCCGCATCAGCAGCATGACCACGGCGCCCGCGCCCGCGAACAGCAGGACGACGGCGGGCCCCGCGGCGGCGATCCCGGCACCGGACCCCACGAAGAGGCCCGCGCCGATGACGCCGCCGAGGGCGATCATCGAAAGGTGCCGCTGCTTGAGGCCGTGGCCGAGTTCGGTGCCGGTGGCGGGGTCGTCGACGTCGTGCGCGGTGGCGCCGACATCGGTCCCCTCCTGCGGCCGTTCCGTGACGGTGGTCCGTGTCATGGTCGTGCCTGTTCGCTATCTGAGACGTGTGGAAGTGCGGCGAGCAGTATGCGACCTGGTGGGAGCCACTGCGTCCAGTGTCCGTTATTCGGACACGCCGTTCGGTGGGCGGTGCGCGTCAGAGACGACCGTCACCCGGAACCAGCGCCTCGCACCCCTCGCAGAGTGTCAGCTCGATCCACCGGCTCTCGCGCAGCGACCCGTCGGCGCCGCAGCGCTCGCAGACGGATTCGCTGCGGACGGCGAAGAAGTCGGTGATGGCGCGCAGGCGTGAGCGCTCGGCATCCGTCCAGTTGCCGCCGCCCGGTGTCCACGGTCGCGGAAACGCCTGGAAGGAGAGCGTCGCCCACTTCTGCTTCACGGCCAAGAGTTCGTACTCGGGGAACTGGGCGGCGACCGCCTGATGGCACTCGAGCGCCAGATGCCACCAGCCGGGGCCGACGTCGATGAGGCCGGAAGGGTCTCGCAGGTGTTTCCGGAGCGGCGCCAGCACAGGACGTCCTTTCGGGGTTGCGGAAGCCTTAGCGAAATGCCGTTCGGCGAGCGTGCGTCGGCCCGTTCCCGTGGCCCAACCCCACCGGCCTGAAGGAAAGCTGGGGCGGCGGTTAAGAAAAGCTCGATGGACCCGGCGGCTCGCTTACGGAAGAGTCTGGGGCGGCGGCGGTGCATCCGGGACCTATCCGGAGGTATGCCGCATCGCACCCATCACCACCCACTCTCCCTCGCACACGGGTCGCTTCGTGCTGCCCGCGTGCGCGACGACAGGAGTCGAACCGTTGAAGGCGCTGGTCAAGGAGAAGGCCGAACCGGGCCTGTGGCTGACGGACGTCCCCGAGCCCGGCATCGGCCCCGGTGACGTACTGATCAAGGTGCTGCGCACCGGAATCTGCGGCACCGACCTGCACATCCGCGGCTGGGACGGCTGGGCCCAGTCCACCATCAGCGCCCCGCTGGTCGTGGGCCACGAGTTCGTCGGCGAGGTCGTCGAGACCGGCCGGGACGTGAGCGACATCGCCGTCGGCGACACGGTCAGCGGCGAGGGCCACCTGGTGTGCGGAAAGTGCCGCAACTGCCTCGCCGGACGACGCCACTTGTGCCGCGCCACCGTCGGCCTCGGCGTCGGCCGCGACGGCGCCTTCGCCGAGTACGTGGCGCTGCCCGCCTCGAACGTGTGGGTGCACCGCGTCCCCGTCGACCTCGACGTCGCCGCGATCTTCGACCCGTTCGGCAACGCCGTGCACACCGCCCTGTCCTTCCCGCTGGTCGGCGAGGACGTGCTCATCACCGGCGCCGGTCCGATCGGCCTCATGGCCGCGGCCGTCGCCAAGCACGCGGGCGCCCGCAACGTCGTGATCACCGACGTCAGCGACGAGCGCCTCGACCTCGCCCGCAAGGTCGGCGTCAGCCTCGCCCTGAACGTCGGGCGCTCCACCATCGCGGACGGGCAGCGCGAACTCGGCCTGCGCGAGGGCTTCGACGTCGGCCTGGAGATGTCCGGCAACCCCGTCGCGATGCGCGACATGCTCGCGAACATGACCCACGGCGGCAAGATCGCCATGCTCGGCCTGCCGTCCGAGGAGTTCGCCGTCGACTGGGCCCGCATCGTCACCTCGATGATCACCATCAAGGGCATCTACGGCCGCGAGATGTTCGAGACGTGGTACGCGATGTCGGTCCTCCTGGAGGGCGGCCTCGACCTCGCCCCGGTGATCACCGGCCGCTACGCCTACACCGACTTCGACGCGGCGTTCGACGACGCGGCGAGCGGCCGCGGCGGCAAGGTCATCCTCGACTGGACCGCCTGAGCCCCAGCGCCTCGTCTCCTCCGAACTCCCCGCCTCCTTAAGGACTTACGTCATGTTCGACAACGTACGCGCCGACCTCCAGGCCACCCTCGACGAGATCGAGGCCGCCGGCCTGCACAAGCCCGAGCGGGTCATCGGCACCCCGCAGTCCGCCACCGTCGACGTCACCGCGGGCGGCCGCCCCGGCGAGGTGCTCAACTTCTGCGCCAACAACTACCTGGGCCTCGCCGACCACCCCGACGTCATCGCCGCCGGCCACGCGGCGCTCGACCGCTGGGGCTACGGCATGGCCTCCGTCCGGTTCATCTGCGGCACCCAGGAGGTGCACAAGGAGCTGGAGGCGCGCCTGTCCGCCTTCCTCGGCCAGGAGGACACGATCCTCTACTCCTCCTGCTTCGACGCCAACGGCGGCGTGTTCGAGACCCTCCTCGGCGCCGAGGACGCGGTGATCTCCGACGCCCTCAACCACGCCTC
Source organism: Streptomyces sp. SDT5-1 (assembly GCF_052245995.1). Taxonomy (NCBI): domain Bacteria; kingdom Bacillati; phylum Actinomycetota; class Actinomycetes; order Kitasatosporales; family Streptomycetaceae; genus Streptomyces; species Streptomyces sp. SDT5-1. Next base: position 7,159,671 of record NZ_CM125963.1, read on the forward strand.
GATCATCGACGGCATCCGCCTCTCCAAGGCCCGGCGCTTCCGCTACGCCAACCGCGACATGGCCGACCTGGAGGCGCAGCTCAAGGCGGCGTCCGGAGCCCGCAGGAAGCTGATCGTCACGGACGGCGTCTTCTCCATGGACGGCTACGTCGCGCCGCTCACCGACATCTGCGACCTCGCCGAGCGCTACGACGCCATGGTCATGGTCGACGACTCGCACGCGGTCGGCTTCGTCGGCCCCGGCGGCCGCGGCACCCCCGAGCTGCACGGCGTGATGGACCGGGTCGACATCATCACCGGCACCCTCGGCAAGGCCCTCGGCGGGGCGTCCGGCGGCTACGTGGCGGCGCGCGCCGAGATCGTCGCGCTGCTGCGCCAGCGTTCGCGCCCGTACCTGTTCTCGAACAGCCTCGCCCCGGTGATCGCCGCCGCGTCCCTGAAGGTGCTCGACCTCCTGGAGTCGGCGGGCGACCTGCGCGAGCGCCTCGCGGAGAACACCAAGCTGTTCCGCACGCGGATGGCGGAGGAGGGCTTCGACATCCTCCCGGGCGACCACGCGATCGCCCCGGTGATGATCGGCGACGCCTCCGTCGCGGGCCGCATGGCCGAGCTGCTCCTGGAGCGCGGGGTCTACGTGATCGGCTTCTCGTACCCGGTGGTCCCGCAGGGGCAGGCCCGCATCCGCGTCCAGCTGTCGGCGGCGCACTCGGCGGAGGACGTGAACCGGGCGGTGGACGCCTTCGTCGCGGCCCGCGCCGAGCTGGGCTGACGCCGCCCGCGCGGGCGTTGTCGGACCCGTTTGGGAGAATCACCGCATGATCGAAGCGCGGCGGCTGCACATCCTCCGTGCGGTGGCCGACCACCGCACCGTGACGGCCGCTGCCGCCGCGCTGTACCTGACGCCGTCGGCGGTCTCGCAGCAGCTCACGGCGCTCGAGCAGGAGACGGGCCACAAGCTGGTCGAGCGCGGCGCGCGCGGCGTCCGTCTGACATCGGCGGGCGAGATCCTGCTCACGCACACGAACGCCGTGCTGGCCCAGCTGGAGAAGGCCGAGGCCGAGCTGGCGGCGTACAGCACGGGGGAGGCGGGCACGGTCACGCTCGCCTCCTTCGCGACCGGCATCGGCCTGGTGGTCGGCCCCGCGCTCGCCCGCCTCGCGCGGACCGCGCCCGGCATCCGGGTCCGCGTCCAGGACGCCGAGGGCGACGCCAGCCTGCCGATGCTGCTCGACCGTCGGATCGACGTGGCGGTCGCCGTCGAGTACCGGGGTGCGCCGGGCGCCGACGACGACCGCATCACGCGCGTGCCGCTGTACGCGGAGCCGTTCGACGCGGTCCTGCCGGTCACGCACCGCCTCGCGTCCGCGGAGTGGGTGCCGGTCGCCGATCTCGCCAAGGACACCTGGATCGGCCCGTACCCCGGCAACCCCTGCCACGACGTGGTGGTCCTTGCCTGCGAGCACGCCGGGTTCTCCCCGCAGTTCGAGCACTCGTCGGACGACTTCCGCGCCGTCGTCGCGCTCGCCTCCGCGGGCGCGGGCGTGGCGCTCGTCCCGCGCTCGGCGCTGCATGGCGTGGACCTCACGCAGGTCGTGGTCCGCCCGATCGACGGCGTGGCCCCGGCCCGCAAGGTCTTCGCGGCGGTGCGGCACGGGGCGGAGGAGCACCCGCTGATCAGACCGGTGCTCGAGGCGTTGGGGGAGGCGGCGGCGGACTGAGTCCGCCGGGGCAGGCCCCTTTACGTAACACGGCTGTCTCATATCTGGGATACCGTGCCGAATATGAGACGCGACGAGAGTGATCCGCCGTCGAGCGGCGCCACCGACCCGGAACCGGACCCCGTCGACGCCCGACTCGGTGCCCGCCTCGCCGAGCTCCGGGCCGAACGAGGCTGGTCCCTGGGCGAGTTGGCCGACCGCAGCGGCATCAGCCGGTCCACCCTGTCCCGCGCCGAGCGCGCCGAGATCAGCCCCACCGCCGCCCTCCTCAACCGCCTCTGCGCGGTCCACGGCCGGACCATGTCGCAGCTCCTGAGCGAGGTGGAATCCACCCCCGCCCAGGTCGTACGCGCCGCCGACCAGCAGGTCTGGCACGACGGCTCCACCGGCTTCGCCCGCCGCTCCGTCTCCCCGCCGCTGGCGGGCCTGCGCGGCGAAGTGGTCGAGGGCGCGCTCGAGCCGTACGCCGACATCGCCTACGACCGCCCGCCCGTACCCGGCCTCGAACAGCACATCTGGCTGCTCCAAGGACGCCTCGACCTCACCGTCCAGGGCGAAACGCACCACCTGGAGACGGGCGACTGCCTCCGCTTCCGCCTCTGGGGCCCCACCCGCTTCCACTGCCCGGGCCCCGACCCCGTCCGCTACGCCCTGGTGGTGATCCTCCCGTGACGCTCACCTGCACCCGCCTCACGCCCGCCGAATTCCCCGCCTACGTGGACGAGTTGGGCTCCCTCCTGGCCGACGTCGTACAAGGAGGCAGCTCGCTCGGCTTCCTGCACGGCCTCACACCGAGCGAGGCGGCCGACTGGTGGCGCGCGTACGTCGGCCCGTCCGTGGAACACGGAAGCACGGCCGTATGGGTGGCGACGGACACCGACGGAGCGTCCCGCCGCTGCGTCGGAACGATCTCGCTCGCCTTCACCGAGAAGCCCAACGGCCGCCACCGCGCCGAAGTGGTCAAGCTGATGGTGCACGGCAGCGCCCGCGGCACCGGCCTCGGCCGCACCCTCCTCACGACCGCCGAACGGGCCGCCGCCGAGGCGGGCATCACCCTCCTGGTCCTCGACACCGAGACCGGCAGCCCGGCCGAGAACTTCTACCGCAAGGCCGGCTGGGACGAGGTCGGCGTCATCCCCGACTACGCCGCCGACCCGGCCGGGGTGCTGCGCCCCACGACCCTGTTCCACAAACGGCTCCGACCGCTCGTGCCGGTGGCCGATCCACAGGAATGAGGGCCTACGGTGCGGGGGAGATGCAGGCCAGCACGCATCCGTCCCGCCGCAGGGCCGTCAGGACCGTTCGAGAGGGAGTCGCCAGCATGACCGCCACCGACCCGACGTACACGACGAGCGCGCTCAGCACCGGCGACGGCGCCGCCGTGGCCACGTACACCTGGCTGCCCGAAGGCGGCAGGCCCCGCGCCTTCGTGCAGATCGCGCACGGCGCCGCCGAGCACGGACTGCGCTACGACCGGTTCGCCCGCCACCTCACCTCCCACGGCTACGCGGTCATCGCGTCCGACCACCGCGGCCACGGCGCCACCGCCCAGTCCACGGGCGGCTACGGCGTGACCGACGACGGCGACCCCGAGACCACCGACGCGTGGGTGTCGATCGTCGACGACCTCAAGGCCATCGGCGACCAGGCCCGCGCCGTCCACCCGAACGTCCCGTTCGTCCTGCTCGGCCACAGCCTCGGCTCGCTGCTCGCGCGCGACTACGCGCAGCGGTACGCGGACGACCTCGTCGGCGTGATCCTCTCCGGCACCTTCCGCTCCCTGCCCGGCGCGGACAACGAGGGCGACATGGCGGCACTTGAGGCCGAGATCGCGAAGGGCGGGCGCGCGGCCCCCTCGCCGTACGTCGGCAACCTCTTCGCCTCCTTCAACGACCCGTACGAGCACCGCACCGGCTTCGAGTGGCTCTCGCGCGACGAGGCGGAGGTCGACAAGTACGTCGCCGACGAGCGTTGCGGCTTCGACTTCTCGGCGGGCCTCGCCCTGGACTGGGTCCGCGCCGTGCGCCGCATCAACGACCCCGCCAACCTCGCCCGCATTCCCGACGACCTGCCGATCCACATCGCCGTCGGCACCGAGGACCCCTGCAACCAGCGCATGACCCTCGTCCACGAACTCCTCGAGGACCTCCGCTACGTGGGCGTCACCGACCTCACCTGGAAGGGCTACGAGGGCGCCCGCCACGAGATCCTCAACGAGACCAACCGCGACGAGGTCCAGGCGGACCTGGTGGCGTGGCTGGACAAGCGCGTGCCGTGACCGCGAGCGGGGCGTCCTCCGCGGATCCCGGGCATTGTCAGTGGCGTTGGCTACCGTTCGTCGCATGCTGGACGCCGAGGATGTACGCACCGTAGCCCTGTCCCTTCCGGACACGACCGAGAAGGTCGCCTGGAGCATGCCCACGTTCCGGGTGGCGGGGAAGATGTTCGCCACGCTGCCCGAGGACGAGACGTCGATAGCGGTGCGCTGCCCCAAGGAGGAGCGCGACGAGCTGGTCCTGGCCGAGCCGGACAAGTTCTGGATCGCCGACCACGAGGCGTCCTTCGCCTGGGTGCGCGTCCGGCTCGCCGCCCTGGAGGACACGGCTGAGCTGCGCGACATCCTCGCCGACTCCTGGCGGCAGGCCGCCCCGTCCCGACTCCTGGACGCACACCCCGAGTTGGGCCTGCCACGTGCAGGATGAAACCACGTGAGGCGGCCCACATCCGCGTGGCATGATCCGCTCGCGAGGGCGGGCCGCGCGCGTGCGGCGCCGCGTCACGGGTTCGAGGATCGGGGTGCATGGATGGCCGACCGCGCGGTCGACGGCAAGGACGGCGAGGTCGCGTCCCGGCGCGGCACCTGGACCCGCGACTTCGCCCTCTTCTTCACCGCGAGGGGAGTCGCCAAGCTCGGCGACAGCATGCTGCCGGTGGCCCTCGCGGCGGGCCTGCTCCAGTACGGGTACGGGGCGGGCGCGGTCGGCCTCGCCATGGCCTCGTCGGTGGCCTGCTTCGCCGGCCTGGTCATCTTCGGTGGAGTGCTGGCGGACCGCTTCAACACACGCCTGCTGATGACCGGCGCCGACCTCGTACGCCTGGTCACGCAGTCCCTCGCGGCCGTCATGTTCTTCACCGGGCACGTGGTGCTCTGGCAGATCTGCGCCATCGGCGCGATCAACGGCGCGGCGGCCGCGGTCTTCCAGCCCGGCGTGGCCGGCACGGTGCCGCGCCTGGCGTCCGACGTCCAGGCGGCGAACGGCGCGATCCGCGTGGCGGAGTCCGGCGCACAACTGGCGGGCCCCGCGGCCGCGGGCATGCTCGTCGCCCTTGCCGCCCCCGGACTGGTCTTCGCGGCCCACGCGGCGACGTACGCGGTGAGCGCCGCCTGCCTGCTCCTGCTGCGCCTGCCACCGATGGTGCGAGACACCGGCATGGCGCGCCCGCGCGGCGCCTTCCGCTCCGAACTCGTCGAGGGATGGCGGGAGTTCAGATCCAGACGCTGGCTCTGGGGCGTGATCTCGGTCTGGTGCGTCCTGATGATAGGAGCGTGGGGCCCTGCCGTCCCCCTGGTGGCCGTCCAGGTCACGCAGGAGCACGGATCGGGCGCGTACGGCCTCGTGAACTCGGCACTCGGCGCGGGCACCGTCATCGGCGGCGTCCTCGCCCTGCGGGTGCGCCCGCGCCGCATGCTGCGCGCGGGCGCCCTGGCCCTCTTCGGCTTCGCCCTGTTCCCGGCGACGGCGGGCGCGGGCCTCGGCGTGCCGTGGATGATGGCGGGCTGCGCGGTGGCCGGGGCCGGCATGTCGTTCTGGGGCGTGATGTGGGCGACGAGCGTCCAGACCCAGGTCCCGCGCGAGGTCCTCAACCGCATCCACGCCTACGAGGTAGCCGGCTCCATCGCCATGCAGCCGGTGGGCCAGGCCCTGGCGGGCCCGGCGGCGGCCACGTTCGGCACGCACGAGGTGCTCCTCGCGGGCGGCGTGATCACGCTCCTGGTGGCGACGACGATGATCTCGGTCCCGGCCATCAGAGACCTGGTCAGGGCGGACGCCGTCCCCCTCGTCTCTACGCCGGTGCGGGGGAGACGCGGCCGCGCAGAAACCCACTGATCCGCTCCCGCAGCGCCGCCGGATCGAGCCCGTGCCCGGCGATGTGCTCCTCGACGCTCCCGTATCGCCGCAGCTCCCGCCGCCCGACACCCAGCCCCAGCACACGGTGCGGCACATCGACGAGCGCGTCATTGACAGCACCGGTGGAGGTCCCGGCGAGATACGGCTCGACGAGCACGACGTCGGCGGACTCCTGCCCCTCGACGGCCCGCCTCAGCCCGGTCCCATCGAGGGGCCGCACGGTGGTCGCGTACAGCACGGAGACATCCATCCCCTCGGTGGCGGCGAGCACGTTGTCGAGCATGGGCCCGACGGCGACGACGACACCGCCCCGCCCTTCGCGCACGGTCAGCAGCCGCTCACCGTCGACGGGCAGCGCCTCCCGATTGCTCTGCGTGGAGAGCCGCACGTACTCACGCGACTGACTGACGACGTCCTGCCCGGCCCCGACGGCGTGCCGAAGCAACACATCGGCCTCATCGGGATGCCCCGGCACATGCACCCGCCACCCGTCGAGCGTGTCGAGCAGCGCGACATCGCCGGGCGCCATGTGCGTAAACCCACCGGAGGACACGTCGTACGACGCCCCGGCGCTCACGAGCACACCTCCCACCCCCTGATGCTGGAAGTCCAACTTCACTTGCTCGAAGGGCCGCTCGACGAGAAAGCTCGCGAAGGTGTGCATCACGGGCCGCATCCCGGCGAGCGCGAGCCCGGCACCGGCCCCCACGAGCAACTGCTCCCGAATCCCGACGTTGATCACCCGCCCGGGATGCCGCTGAGCGGCCCCGACAAAGGGCGCGGCCCCGATCTCGGCGAGCACGACGGCGACGCGCTGATCCTCGTCGAGGATCTGGCTGAGAACGGGGGCGAACCGGTCACGCATGGTGTCCATGGCAGCTTCTACCTTCCGGTGAGGGCGAGTGACGGAGAGGAGAGGGGAGCGGGGGTCACGCCAGCTTGGGCTCGACGCGAGCCACGACGACGTGCGGCCGCCCGGGGTGGGGCGCGGTGAACGCCTGATACAGGGCCTCGTGATCGCGCCCGTCGACGGTGACGGTGGACCACCCGGCGGCCTCGAACCGCGCGGCGATCCCGCCGGCGCGGCCGTAGGTGGCGGAGAGGTTGTCGACGACGACGGTGTGCAGCCGCTCGAGCCCGAAGGCGCCGGCGAAGGCGATGGCCTCGTGGTTGCTGCCCTCGTCCAGCTCGGCGTCACCGACGAGGGCCCACACGGCGGGTTCGTCGAGCCCCTGGGCCCGCAGCCCGAGCGCGGTCCCGACGGCGATGGGCAGCCCGTGCCCCAGGGACCCGCTCCCGATCTCGACACCGGGCACGAGCACCCGGTCCGGGTGATGCCCGAGCGGCGACTCGTACGCCCCGAACCCGCTCAGCCACTCCTCGGGCACGAAGCCCTTGGCGGCGAGCACGGCGTAGTAGGCCATGGGCCCGTGCCCCTTGGACAACAGGAACCGATCCCGCGCGGGGTCGTTTTCTGCTCCTGGCCGGACCCGCAGTACGCGGTCGTACAACACCCACAACACATCGAGGGTGGAGGTGGCGGCGGGCCCGTGCTTCTCGTCGCCGGTCATGAGACTCATGAGCCGAGGCAGGTCCTGGTACCGCTCTGCATGCCTGAGGTCACTCGTTGTGGACGTCATGCATGCAGCCTGCAACCTCAAGTTTGCTTGAGGTCAACCCCTGCCTCCGGCCGTGCCGCACCGAAAGCGATGCACGACCACTGCCCCGAGTGCGGTATGGTTTCTGTGCGCGTTCGGCCAGCGGGGAAACCGCAGGTCAACGGGTACCGGGACGTGGCGCAGCTTGGTAGCGCACTTGACTGGGGGTCAAGGGGTCGCAGGTTCAAATCCTGTCGTCCCGACAGTTCGGACGATCGAACGTCGCAGGTGAAGGGCCGTTTTCGAACGGCCCTTTTTCTGTTGCTCCCACGCTCCCGGTGGGAGCGTGGCGAGTGGGATCGGGCTCCCACTGTCCCTTTGTCTGTTTGCTCCCACTCGGGCCGATGTGCGCATATTCGATTCCTTGCGTGCCAGCGCGCTCAGAATCATCAACCTGGGGCGAGACGAGCCCGCTGTTCCGGGCCAGTAAGCAGGCCAAGCAGACCGCGGTCGAGCTCGGCGTCCACGGTGGCGGGGCTGATCCGCGGGGCTCGGAATCACCGGTGCAGAGCCAGCCGGGCATTTCGACAAGATCCAGATCTCGCCGACTGGGTACGCCCACGTACCGCCGAGGGCAACACGGCGCTGAGCGCCACGCGGCGCTGCCCGGACTGTGCGCGGCAGGTCAGTCCTTGACGACCAGGAGTCAGCCGACAGTGCAACCAACCTGTCACCCGGGGCTGGCGAGCCAGCCCCACAGGTCGGCGGCTTTGTATCGTAATGCTGTATTGGGCAAGTGGCAGCGACTAATTGAGCTCAACAGGGGTGGAGGGCCTCGTGTCAGGGAGTCGAGATGTGGGTGCGGAAGAGTTGATGGAAGTCACGCACGACGCGGGCCGAGCTCGCAGTCTGCGACGTGCGCTGGACAGTCTGCGGGCCGGCCCCGATCCGAAACTTCGGGAGATGGCTTCTGCGGTGCTGCGCGGTGAGCTGACGGCCCAGCAGGCGTTCACCGATCGGGAGTACACCTCCGCTCTGTTCGCGGGCGCTGCTGAGGTCCGCCGTGCCGGAGAGCGGCGTTCCGCTTCCGACGTGGATGAAGCCGGAGCCCGTTTCGCGGCCTGGCAGAGAGGGCGAGATGCCGAGGACGAGCGCGAGCGTGCCGAGCAGGAAGCCGCGCGGCGGAACCCGGGCCCGCGCCTGCTGCCCAAGCACCGTGCCAATCCGGGAGCCTGATAGGCAATTCGAACTGCACCTCACGTTGCGCGCCGCCCATCTTCCTTGGTTTTGACGGGGCTTGAGCACCCTTACGTTCCGTAAGTCGTCTCTCGTAGTAATGTTCGAACCTCGCTGAGTGGTCTTGAGAGGCCTACCCAAGTGCCGAGGGGAACGGGGATGGGAGTCGTACTGCCCGACGAGGCGGCCTGGGTGCTGGACCTCATCGGGGTGGAGTGGCCCAATGTCGACGAGGACGACTATCGGGACATGGCCGATGGTCTGCGTTCCTTCGGGGCCCAGGTGCGGGAGAGCAAGGAGTCCTCGGAGCGCTTCGTCCGGGAGTTCCTGGAGAACAACGAAGGGCCCGCGACCGCCGCATTCGAGCGGCACTGGGGCAAGGTCAGCGGCACGCATCTGGAACGTCTTGCCGAGGCTGCGGACCTCGGCGCCATAGCCTTGGACGGTGCGGCGGTCGCCGTGGCCGGAGCCAAGGTGGCGGCCATCGTCCAACTGGGCATCCTCGCCGCGGAGATCATCGCCGCACAGGCTGCCGCGCCGTTCACGCTCGGGCTCTCCGAGGTCGGCGCCCTCGGCGCCACCCAGGCCACTCGACTGATTGTCAGGCGACTGCTCAAGGAAGCGGAACATCTCCTGGTCGAGGAGCTCATGGCCGTCGTCACAGGTCCCGTCTACTCCGCCCTCGGTGCGATGGCCACCGATCTCGTGATCCAGGTCGGCTCGAACGCCGTCGGTCTGCAGGACGGATACAGCGCGGGGAAGACTTTGCATGCCGGGGGAGCCGGCCTTTCCGACGGCTTGGACTCTGCCGCCGGTACGCTCACCGGGCGTGGAGGTGCCGAATGAGCGGCACCATACGCAACGACAAGGAGTTACACGACCGACTGGCCGACCGAATAACCTCCCAGGCCGATGAGCACGAGACCGGTGCCCGCCCCCACCTGCGGCGCAGTCGCGCCGGGCTGGACCGAACACGCGGTCGCGGCGCGATGGCGGCGGCCGTCGAGAGCGGTGCGGAAAAGATACTGCGGGCCATCGAGGATGCCGAGGACGAGCTGCACAGGCACTTGCAGGATGTGTCCAAGGGTGTACGGGCGATGGGCGAGAACCACGCCCGCAACGACAAGGCCATCGAGACGATGCTGAACAGCATCGTCACCCGCTCCCGCGACCAGGATGCCGTCCGGGACGGAGGCGGTATCGGCAAGGACCGCCCGGACTCGACGAAGGACCCGCACAAGGTCTCCCTCGAGTGGCAGCCAGGTATGCCCAAGGCGGCCTTCGAGCGGAAGGCGAAGGCCCTGCAGCGGCTCGGCGAGGAGGGGCACCTTTTCAAGTTCAAGGGCAGGACCCAGGACTACCGCGACCAGGAGATCACCAAGAAGTACAAGGGTGCCTTGGAAGCACTGATCCGAAGGAACCACAAGGACGACCCGGAGTTCGCCGAGGACGCCGCGAAGACCGCCCGCAATATGCAGCCCGACCACGTCAACGAGCTCCAGACCGGCGGCCCGGATTCATGGCGTAACCTGCGAATGCTCGACCGGACCACGAACTTCCAGATCGGCACGCAGCAGATACGCCCGCAGATCAAGGACCTACCGGACGGCACTCCAATCGACATCGATATCAAATGGTGGCCAGATGACTAGCGCGAATCCGGGATCGTCCCGCCTGAACGCCACGGTGGACCTTCTGCGTACAGCGCTTGCACAGAGCACGGATGTGCTCCAGTTCACGCTCGGCGGGAGTATCGACGAGGAGACGGCGGCCGTCGCGCAGGCCGACGGGGTGCCGCGTGACTTCGTGGACTTCTGTCGGGTGCTTGACGGCGTGAGCTGCGGGCCGAACATGCAGCTCTTCGGCCTGGAAGAAGCCGAGGAGCACCAGTTCTACTGCGGACCGGTGGCCGACTCCCCGCTGGAGCTGTCCCCGGAAAAGCTGTTCTGTGTCGGGCTGCTTAACGACGTTCCGCTCTTCCTCGACCGCGCGGACGGCAGCGTTCTTGGCGTCTCGTCGGAGCACTCGGAGTGGGTCGACGCGGAGCGTTTCGAGCCACTCGCACCAGGGTTGGAGGACTTCTTCCTGGATCGACTGGCCGGCCCGGAGTACGTGCGGTTTGCGTCGATCGACGACGAGTTGGTGGAGTATGACGACTGGATGAAGTTGCTGCGTCGGGCCGGTCTCGCGGACTGATCCAGGCTGGCTGCCGTGCCTGCGCTGGGCTTGGCAGACGAGCGCAGGACGAAGATGAAGGGGAAACAGAGGACGCATGGCGACCCATGAAGAGATGACAGAGCTGTTCGGCGTGGACCGTGTGGTCACGTTGGACCGCGCTGTCGCCGATGAGCACGAAATCTCCGGGGCCGACGCCGAGGCGCTGTGCGATGTCGGTGTACCGGTGTTCGTTGACGTCCTGTTTACTTTGGACACCGCGGACGAAGGGCCCGACCCTTTCACAGTCGTACCCGTGGCAGCGGGCGGCAAGGATAATCGCATCCTTGTTCTCGGTGGCCCGACCGACGATCCTGAATTGCGGTACTGCCTCGACATGGAGCGCGGCTACGTGATCCTCATGTCTTTCGGTGAACAGCCGCAAGCGGAGATCGTCAACCGGACTCTCGCTGATTTCGTCGAGTTCCTGTACCGCTTCGCACTGCGCACGAAGCACCTGGAGTACGCCCCGCCGAAGGACCGGGCCCCGTACACGGAGAAGCTCGTGGAGTATCTGCGGGCGCGCGACAAGTACGCGTTTGCGCAGCCGGACAGCTGGTGGTCGATGGTCTTCGAGCAAGTCGGCTGACCCTGGTGGTCCAGTACAGCCTCCGCAATGGCCGTTGCCGGTCAGGTGGCCACGACCGTCCTGATGCGTGATTCGAGCAGAGCCGTCGAGGTGTCCTGGGCCTTGCTGAGGTGGCTAAGGGATGCCGTGCGGCAGGGACCCGGTGTGGAGCAGACCTCGGCTGATGCCCGAACCCGGGCGGCCGGTGGCCGGGCGCGGGTGGGAGAGTTGTAGCAGATCACCGTCGACGACGTTGGCCCGGCAGCGGGCACGGTCGGGGTGTGGCACGCGCGGTCGGGGCCCGCGGCCGGAGCGTGGTCATGACCATGCGCACGTGCACGTACGTCCGATTGACGACACCCGTAACGGACAAATCCCCGGAGCCGAAGAGCACTACTACTATGACCGTTCCACTCATTCCAGCAGACCCTGAACCGCTCCGTCGGCTCTACGGTGACTTTCCGAGCCTGGGCGAATTCCGGCTTCGTTCGATCAATCTCGACTGGCGAGGACCTTCGCTCGCTCTCCGCGTCGATCTTCCCGACTTCCCTGTACACCCGCCCGAGGAATGGGTGACGCAAGACTGCGATGTGGTGCAGTGTCACATTCACTTTGCGGCAGTCGAAGACCTCGATCTGCAGGAGTGGAATCCACCGACGAAGGCACAGCTCACGGCGGCGCCTACGGAGCAGCCGCGGATGCTTGACGTGTCCGTCCACGGCCCCGGCGTCCTGCTCCGGTTCCGTAGCCACGAGTCCGTGGTCATCAGCCATATCAGCGCCTTCCGTGCCGGCCCCGACGCGTCCGACGAGGTCCCCCATCACTTCCTGAGCAAGCTCGACGCGCGCCGCTTCTCGATGCTGCCTGGCACCCACGAAAAGACTTACTATGCACGTTGACAGCTGGGCTCAACTCCTCACTGATCCGCACCCCATGACGGACCTGTACGACTCTCCGCCCGATCTGAGCCGTTGCGACATCTTCTACGTACATATCGACGAGCGAGAGAACTCTGTGACGCTGGGCTTCGACACATCGGATCTCCCAGCACGCCCCCTTCCTGAATGGCAGGAAAGGGACTTCAACGCCTTCGAGTTCCACCTGCGGTTCAACTCGGTCTCAGAACTGCGTGTGTCGGGATGGTCCGCGCCAGCGCTGAAGTCGGTACTGATGTCCGCTGGCGACGACGGCAGGCTGAGCTTCTCTGCGAGCGGACCCGAGTCGCTACTCGAATTCGCGGCGGGGCAGGTAGAGGTTGCCCGTACCCGCACCTACCTCGCCTCACCAGCGCCCTGACCACGATGCGCAGACGGGCACGGTGAGCCGCCCCGTGGAGGCCGGCGCCCCGGTCACCGCGAGCGTGTTGCCCGACGCCCGACCCCGGCCGGCACACGCACAAGTGCGGAACGAATGAGGCGCCGCGACCGTGCCGCCCCCACAGCGGCCGCGGTCGCGGCACCGGTCCACGGTGTCCGAGCCGGCCGGCTCAGACGGAGAAGCGCTCCTTCGCGAGGAGGGGGCGTACCCGTGAGGCGAAGTCGCCCGTGCGGAAGGGCTGTTGGAGCAGGCCGGGGCTCAGTTCCTGGGCGAGGGCGGCCGCGATCATGCCCTGGTCCAGGGCCAGCACGAAGTCGCTGACCCGACCCGTCTTCACGTTCACCGAGTCCCGGAAACCGTAACGGGAGTCGTACGCACCGAAGTCCGCGTCGAGCGCCTTGAGGTTCGCGACGGCCTCCGCTCGGGCGTACGGCAGCGCGAGGAAGGAGGCGTGCGGGGTGACGACGCCGAGGGAGTTGTAGCCCTCCTCCTGCATGCCGAGGGCGTCGACACCGTACTCGCGGTAGCCGCCCTCGGGGATGTTGGCGGGGGAGAAGCCCCAGTAGCCGTACGCCGCCTCCTCCAGGCCGTGCTCGATCTGGCCGCGGACGTAGCGGGTGTGCGTCGTGCCCCACGAGCGCGGGGACCACTGCGCCTCCGGCACGAACAGCGGCACCATCAGCGCCTCGAACATCGAGCCACCCCACGTGGGCACCACCTTGCGGCCCCGGTACGTGTAGTGGCCCTGCCACACGCGGACGCCGTCGAACGTGCCGTACGAGCCCTCGGGTTCCTGCTCCTGGCCCGCTCCCGGCAGCAGCGTGCGCGACAGGTGCCAGTAGTGCTCGGACGGAAGGCCGCCGTCGGCGATGCCGAGGTAACTCGCCATCCGGGGCTCGGTGTTGAGGGCGCCGTAGTGGTGTCCCGTCGGCTCGCCCTTGCCGGGCTTATCGGGCCAGAAGCCGCCGCGGAGCTGGCCGGGGCCCGCGACCGGGTCGGCCGCGTCGTAGGGCGTGTAGTAGTAGGACCAGTCGGCGTCGGCCAGCAGCTTCGCGACGCGGGGACGCAGTGCCGGGGAGGCGTGGGCGGCGATGCGCAGGCCCGTGACGAGCCAGGCGTTGTCCACCGACGACAGGAACGGGCGGACGGGGTCACCCGTCTCCGGCCAGGACGTCAGGAGCGAACCGTCGTGGGCGTCGTACCAGTTGAACCAGAAGCCGTGCGCCCGCTCCAGCTTCTCGACCGCCGCGACGGTCCTCGCGAGCCGCCGTTCCATGGTCTCCCGGTCGATCACACCGAGCCCGCCGGCAGCGGCCGTCGACCACAGCCCGCAACCGATGTTCGTCGGCGAGGTCTGCACGGACGGCACCGGGGCGCCGGACCCGCTCACGTCGGCCTTGTCCGTGACGAGGCCGAGGTCGGTGGTCATCGCCTCGATCGAGCGGTACGTCGAACGGAACCAGGTGTGCAGCAGCGACGGAGCGGGGGCGGCGGGGGCGGCCGAGGCGAACGGCGTCGCGCCCAGCGTCAGGGCGGCGCCACCGGCGCTCGCCGCGGTCAGGAACGTACGGCGGTCCATGAAGGTCCTTCTTCCGAAAGGGCGGACGTGGAAGGGAAGTTCGTGGTGCTCGTGTGGGGGAGTGGGGTGGTGTGGAGTGGGCGGGGGCGGCACACGTCAGGGGTGTGCCGCCCCCGCCCGGCGGCCCGCGGGGTCAGGATCGCGGGCCACAGGGGCGGGACAACGGGGGCTTGGTCCCCACCCCGGGTCGGTGGTCGGGCCTCGCGGCAACGTCCGTGCCCGGACCGCCGCTCGCGGTCACAGGCGCGGCAGGGCCCGCTCCCGGCCGAGGCCGCCCAGCCAGTGGGCGGCGGGCTTGGGCGTACGGGCGAAGGTCTCGCGGTCCCAGCCGATGAGGCCGAACGTCGCCTTGTAGGTGCCCCACTCGTAGTTGTCGAGGGCGCTCCAGGCGAGGTATCCGCGGACGTCGAGCCCGTCGTCGAGGCAGGCCGCGACGGCGTCGAGGGCGCCCGCGTAGTAGTCGACGCGGCGCTGCTCGTCGTCCGTGGCGATGCCGTTCTCGGTGACGATCAGCGGGGTGTCCGGGCCGATGACCTCGGCGGTGTGCCGCAGCGCGTGGCCGACGGCCTCGGGGTAGTACTCCCACGTCGTGAGCGTGCGCTCGGCGTCCGCCGGGGCCGGGACGGGCCCGTCCGTGCCGATCTTCGTGCGGGTGTAGGACTGCACGCCGATCCAGTCGTCGCCGCGTGCCGCCTCGATGAAGATGTCCTCGCGGGGGTGGCGGTACGCGGCCGTGACCTCCTCGGCACCGGGCAGTGCCTGGTAGACCTGGTTGGCGATGGTCCAGCCCACCTGGATCTCCGGGTTGATGGCACGCACCACCTTCACCGCGGCGTGGTGTGCCGCGATGACCGCGTGCGTGGTCTCCTCGTCGGGGAAGGGCAGACCGGCGGGCGGGAAGCCCTGGTCGCCGCGCTTGGCGAGCCCGGCCATCACGGCGATCATGTTCGGCTCGTTGAGGGTGCACACGTGGCGGACACCGTCCGCGATGATCGGCGCGCACTCCTCCACGTACCGCGCGAACAGCTCGACGGCGCCCTCGGCGGTGAAGCCGCCCAGGTCCTCGAACCACTGCGGGATCGTGAAGTGGTGCAGGGTGACGTTCGGGCGCAGGCCGCGGGCGAGCGCGCCCTCGACCATGCGGCGGTAGTGGGCGATCTCGGCGCGCGAGAAGTGTCCGCGGGCCGGTTCGATGCGGGCCCACTCGACGCTGAACCGGTAGTCGGTGAAGCCGAGTTCGGCCAGCAGGTCCATGTCCTGCTCCCAGCGGTGGTAGCTGTCGCAGGCGTCCAGGCTCGGCTCCTGGATCCCGGCCGCCGGGTCGTGCTCCTTGCGCCACCAGTCGCTGTTGATGTTGTTGCCCTCGATCTGGTGGGCGGCGGTGGAAGCACCCCACAGGAAGCCGTCGGGGAAGGGCGTGCGGGCAGGGGTGGGCGTCATGGTGGTGCCTGTCTTTCTACGTGCGGGTGGCGTGTGGAGGGGCCGGTCACTTCATGACCGCGGAGTGACGGGTCACTTCATGCCGGCGGTGGCGATGCCCTGGGTGAAGTGCCGCTGCAGGACGGCGAAGACGAGCAGCACGGGCAGGACGACGAGCAGCGAGCCCGCCATGAGCATTCCGTTGCCGCCGCCGACCGTGCGGTTGGGGTCGTTGGCGAACGTCGCGAGGGCCACCGGGAGGGTGTACTTGTTGGGGTCGTTGGTCGCGATGAGCGGCCAGATGAAGTTGTTCCAGGACCCGAGGAACGTGAAGATCGTCAGCGTCGCGAGGGCCGGCTTGACCAGCGGAAGGACGATGCGCCAGAAGATGTACCACTCGCCCGCGCCGTCCATCCGGGCCGCTTCGAGCAGCTCGTCGGGGATGGACTGCATGAACTGCCGCATCAGGAAGACACCGAAGGCGCCGGCGGCGAAGGGCAGCACCAGACCCGCGTAGGTGTCCAGCAGGTTCAGCTGGTTGATCAGGACGAACAGCGGAAGCACCATCAGGTTCGCCGGCACCATCAGGGCGGCGAGCACGATGCCGAAGACCTTCGAGCGGCCGCTGAAGTTCAGCTTGGCCAGCGCGTAGCCGAGCATCGAGCAGAACAGCAGATTGCACACGGTCACGAGGACCGCGACGATCACCGAGTTCAGGAAGTACCGCGGCATGTCGAGCTGGGCGAGCAGATCCTGGAAGTTCCGCAGCGTCCACTCGGACGGGATCCACACCGGCGGGCTCGCGGTGAGGTCCTTCTTGGTCTTGAAGGCGCTGAGCGCCATCCAGAGGAAGGGTGTGGCCATGATCAGGAGGCCGAGCGAGGCGACGACGTACAGCAGGGGCTTGCGGGCCCGGCCGTCGGGGCG
Organism: Streptomyces sp. SDT5-1; assembly: GCF_052245995.1. Lineage (NCBI taxonomy): Bacteria > Bacillati > Actinomycetota > Actinomycetes > Kitasatosporales > Streptomycetaceae > Streptomyces > Streptomyces sp. SDT5-1. Next base: position 7,176,377 of record NZ_CM125963.1, read on the forward strand.
GCGGCCGGTCGTCGGGGTGGCGGCGCTCATTTCGTGTTGTCCTTCATCAGTCGCAGCTGCAGCACCGTGATGCCCATGATCACAACGAAGAGGACGTACGCCATCGCGCTCGCGTAGCCCATGTTGAAGAAGCTGAAGCCCTGCTTGTACATGTCGAGCGACACGGTCAGCGTGGCGTTGGAGGGGCCGCCCTGGGTCATCACGAACGGCTCCTCGAAGACGTTGAGGTAGCCGATCGTGGTGATGACCGTGGCGTACAGCAGCGTCGGGCGCAGCAGCGGCACCGTGATCCGGCGCAGTTCCTGCCAGGCGCTCGCCCCGTCGAGCCGGGCGGCCTCGCGGACCTCCGTCGGGATGGCCTGCAGGCCGGCGATGATCAGGACCATCACGGTACCGAGGTTGCGCCACACCGCCATCAGGATCAGCGACGGCATGGCCCAGGTCTCGGAGCCGAGGAAGTCCGGTGCGGTGAAGCCGAGTTCGTCACCGAGTCCGGCGATGAGGCCGTCGGACGGGTCGAGCACGAACCGCCACACGATCGCCACGGCGACGATGGTGGTGACCACGGGGGCGTAGAAGCCGACGCGGAAGAAGGTGCGGGCCCGGTCGATCCCGTTGTTGAGCAGCACCGCGACGAACAGCCCGAGACCGATGGTCAGCGGCACTCCGACGACCACGAAGTACGCGGTGTTGAACAACGCCCGCAGGAACTGGTCGTCGCTGAACAGCTTCACGTAGTTGTCGAAGCCGATGAACTTCGCGTCGAGCGGCTGCCGGACGTTGCGCTGAGCGAAGTCGGTGAAGCTCATCACGAGCGTCGCGATGATCGGGAAGAGCATGAAGACCGCGAACAGCGCCAGGAACGGAGTGGAGAACAGCCAACCGGCCAGGTTCTGCTTCCCCATCGAGCGTTTCCTGCGCCGCTTCGTGCCGCCGCCGTCCTGGGGGCCGCCGTCCGGAGCCTTGACGGCTCCGGACGGCGCGGGGGTGGGTGTCGTGGTGGACATGGTCCGTCCTTCGGGCTTCCGGCGTCCTGCGCACGTCCGGGGCGGGGAGTGCGCGGGACGCCGGGGTGGGGGAGTTGCTTCACGAGGCGGCGACCACCGCCGCCTCGACGGTGCGGCTACTTCTGCACGAGGCCTTCGATCTCGGTGTTGGCCGCGTCGAGCGCGCTCTTCGCCGAGGCCTTGCCCTGGGTGACCTTCTCGATCGCGGTGTCGATCTTCGAGGTGATCTCGGTCCACTTGGGCTGGGCCGGGGAGGCCTTCGCCGACTCCATCTGGGTCTTCCAGACCTTCATGTCCGGGTCGGCGGCCAGCTCGCCGGACTTCCAGGCGTTGACGTTGGCCGGGAGGTCCTTGGTGCGCTCGTACCAGTCGGCCTGGCCCTTGGTGTCCGTGAGGTACTTCACGAGCTCCTTGGCGGCGGCCTTGTGCTCGCTGTCCGCGGAGATCGTCAGCGCCGAGCCGCCCGCCATCGAGGCGGAGGTCTCGTCGGCGGGCACGTTGGCGACGGCCCACTTGCCCTTGAGGTCCGGGTAGTTGTCGGCCAGCAGACCCATGTGCCACGGGCCGCCGAAGAACATCGGTACCGAGCCGTTGTTGAAGTCCTTGGTCACGTCGTAGCCCGGACGCACGGACTTCTCGCTCAGGCCCTTCTTGAAGTAACTGCCGTAGTTCTCAAGGGCCTTGACGGCCTGTGGGCTGTTGGCGACGACCTTGCCGTCCTCGGTGACGAGTTCGCCGCCCGCCGAGTACAGGAACTGGTAGAAGCTCTGCACGGTGTCGAGGCCGCCCGGCTGGATGGACAGGCCCCACTTGGTGCCGGCCTTGTCCTGGTACTTCTCGGCGGCCTGCTGGAGCTCGGTCATCGTGGCCGGCGCCTTGTCGATGCCGGCCTTCTTCGCCAGGTCGGTGCGGTAGTAGAGCGCGCGGGTGTCGACGTACCACGGCACGCCGTAGGTGTCACCGTCGTACTGGCCCTGCTTCCAGCCGGCCGGGAAGTAGTCCTTCTCCTTGAAGGTCTTGGTGTCGACCTTCTCCAGGGCGCCCATGTCCGCGAACTCGGTGAGGTAGCTGCCGCCCATCTGCATCACGTCGGGCAGCTTGTTCGCCGCGGCGGCCGAGACCAGCTTCTGGTGGGCGACGTCCCAGCCGATCGGGGTCACCTTGACCGTGATGTTCGGGTTCGCCTTCTCGTAGACCTTGGCGACGTCGGCGAGCTTCTCACCCTCGGTGCCCATGGCCCACACCGTGAGCGTCTGCTTCGCGTCGGCCTTGACCTGGTCGCCGCCGGAGCCGCCGCAAGCGGTCAGGGTGAGTGCGGACGCCAGGGTGACGCCGATCGCGGCGGTGGTGGCTCGGCGGTTCATGGACGGCTCCTCCTTGAGCGGACCGTGGAATGTAAGCGCTCTTTGTAAGCGCATACATCACTCTGTAAGAACGCTTTCGATGTGGCAAGAGGGGCGTGGTCACACTCTCGTAACGGCAGTGACATCACGGGAGAGTCATCAAGCGGAAGGCGTCCCGTGGCATCAAGAGGTAGACGTCACGTGACATCAAGGGGAGACACCACATGGCATCAAGGGGACACCACATGGCATCAAGGGGAGACATCACGTGCCATCAAGGGGCAAGCGGGGCCACCTCCAGAAGGTCATACCTCCTGATCTAAGGTCTCGGCCATGACCAACGGCACAGTCGACGACGGCGACCGCTCGGCCCGTGACTTCGCGCACGACTTCCCCTTCGACCCCGCCTACGGCCGGACGTTGAACGAGCTGCTGCGCGTCCCCGCGCCAGATGCCCCCGCCGACTTCGACGCGTTCTGGCGCTCGCGCTACGAGGCGGCCCGCGCGGTGGACCCGAAGCCCGAGGTCGGACGGCTCGTCGAGGAGCGGGACGGCGCCCGGATCCATGAGGTGTCGTACACCTCGGTCGGCGGCGTCCGGCTCGGCGGGTGGCTCGTGCTGCCCGCCGAGGGGGAGGCGGAGCACGGCTTCGTCGTGGGACACGGCTACGGAGGCCGCGACCAGGTGGGCCCCGACGTACCGCTGCCGTTGCCCCGGTCCGCGGCGATCCTGCCGTGCGTGCGCGGCATGGCGGACCGCGGCCTGCTGCCCGGCGTGCCGTCCGTCGCCGCGGAGCACGTCCTGCACGGGATCGCCTCGCGTGACACCTACGTCATCGGCGAGTGTGTCGCCGACCTGTGGTGTGCCGCGGCGGCGCTGCTGGAGCTGGTGCCGGAGCTGAACGGTCCCGACCCGCGCCTGGGATACCTCGGCGTGAGCTTCGGTGGCGGGCTCGGTGCCCTGGCGCTGCCGTGGGACGAGCGGTTCGCCGTGGGACAGCTGACCGTGCCGACGTTCGGCAACCACCCGCTGCGGCTGACCCTGGACTGCGTCGGCAGCGGGGCGGCCGTCCGCCGGTACCACGCGGAGCACCCCGAGGTCGTCGACGTGCTGAGCTACTTCGACGCGGCGACGGCGGCCGGCCGGCTGGGCAAGCCGGTGCTGGTGGCGGCGGCACTCTTCGACCCGTCGGTGCCGCCGCCCGGCCAGTTCGCCGTGTACAACGCGCTCGCCGGGGCGCGGGAGCTGAGGGTGCTGGAGGCCGGGCACTACGAGTACGAGGGCACGCGGCAAGAGCAGGCCGGACTGGACGCCGCCACCGCGGACTTCTTCGCCCGCGTGCTGAGGTGAGGTGAGGGGGTGAGGTGAGGGGGGTGGGGTGAGGGGACGACCTGGGGTGTCACGGCGCCCCAGGCGTGGACCCGACCGGGGGTCTACTTCACGTGCCCCGCGCACCCGCAGCTGGCCCGGCGCACGACCGACACCGGCAACACCTTCGAGACCGGACTGTGGGCCCGCCGCCCGGTCAGACGGCGGACCAGCAGCTCCACCGCCTCCTCGCCCATCTGCCGCATCGGCTGGTGCACGGTGGTGAGCGCGGGCCGCACCAGGCGGCCGAGCGCGATGCCGTCGAAGCCGGTGACCGCGATGTCCTCCGGCACCCGCACACCCCGGCGCTCGAAGGAGTGCAGGGCGCCGACCGCCAGCTGGTCGTTGGCGAACAGCACGGCCTGCGGCCGCTCACCGGGCCTGTCGAGCAGGGCGTCGGCGGCGCGGGCGCCCTCGGCCTGCGTCATCATGCCGACGCTGACGTCGGGTTCCTCGGGCGCGGGGATTCCCGCGGCGCGGCAGGCCTCCACGTACCCGCGGAAACGGGCCCGTACGTCCGGAGAGTCCTCGGCGGCGCCGACGTAGGTGAGCCGGCGCAGCCCGTGGTCCTCGATGAGGTGGCGGGTGAGCTCGCGCTGACCGTCGGCGTTGGCGACCTCGACGTGGTCCAAGTGGTCGAGGACGTCGGGCTCGCGCGGCCCGGCCAGCATGACCACCGGCTGGCGCTGCGCGATGACCTCCAGGTCCTCCGTCGGCACGGTGCGGGCCATCACGGCGAACCCGTCGGACCGGCCCGCCACCTTCGCCACCTGGCTCTCCGGGCCGCCCTTGGGGGAGGCCGCGATCAGCAGCGCGTACCCGTGGCGGCGCGCGGCCCGTTCCATGCCGCGGATGATCTGGTCGGCGTAGAGCACCGCGGCGTCGTCCTCCACCTCGTCGCCCGGGCCGTGCCCCACCTCCGACTCGACGTCCGGGTCGGAGTAGTCGGGCAGGCACAGGCCGAGCACGCCCGTGGAACGGCTGGCGAGGCCGCGGGCGTTGCCGCTGGGTACGTAGCCGAGCTCACGGGCGGCCGCGAGGACCCGCTCGCGGGTCTGGGCGCGGACCGTGTCGGGTGTGCGGAACACGCGGGACACAGTGGCAATGGACACGCCGGAGCGTTCGGCGACGTCGTACACCGTGGGGGCTGTGCTCACTGGGTGGAATCCCCCGAGTCCGTTGCGGCCCAGCAGGGGCCTGAGTCTATGAAAGCGCATTCACTTTAGGCGGATGGCGTCGGTGGGGCAAGGGAAGTCGATCACGAAGCGCCTCGTGTGCACACCTCCGGGCGGGGGCCCCGGTCCAGAGCCGTCCGCGGCGCTCGCTCGCCGGGAGCTCGCCCTTCCACGCCGTTCGGCCGTCGGCGGAGCGCAGGACGCGTGTCGATTGCCGGCTCTGGAACAGCCGGGCGGTGTGGGTGTGCCGGATCGTCGTGTAGGCGCCCACGGAGGGGATGTCGAGGTCCGTACCGCCCCTCGGACCGCCAGCGTTCCTTGCCGTCGTCGGCGTTGAGGCAGATGACGCCGTCGGGGGTGGGCGGGACGAAGCCGTCGGGGGCGGACACCGGTTCGGGGGGGCGGTCCCCGGTGGGGGCCTCACCCTTGAAGGTCCCTTCTCCCTGCCGGGGCGGACGTCGATGGCCATGGGGGCGGCTGCGTTCGCCCTTGAGGTGGGGGAGCAGGAGGGGGCCGGACAGCGGGGCTGCCGGGGCCCTCTCCTCGATGCTGCCGGAGGCACGGTCGTGACCTCGGCCAGGGGGACGCGCCACTTCTCCTTTCCTGCGCGGGCACCGAGGACGAGAACGATGCGCTTCTGGGTGGCCTTGTCGCGGAAGAGGACGGCATCATCCGTGTGCTGCGGCGCGCTGATGCCCCACAGCTTCCTTCCGGTCGCTGCGCCGAGCGCCGTCGAGCCACCCTTGTTTCGCAGGGGGAGGGGAGCCATGCCGGAAGAGTTCCGGGTCGATGTCGAGGAGTTGAGCGGGTTCGCTACCCGGTTGGACGAGTGCACGTCCGAGAAGGGTGCGGCCGATCAGCAGATGGACCGTATTGGCGACGGCGCCCGCCAGACCGTGCTCAGCATCGTCCCCCGAACAATCCCGCCCGCAGCGTAGGTGGGCCAGGGGTGAGCAGGGACTGGCGTCCTGCGGTCAGTCGGCGCCACCGGCTGCCGAACCTCTTTCGTTGCGCGGCCTGGCGTGGGGCGGGCGGCGCAGGTGCGCGGTGGACGGATCGGCCGCCGACGGATGGACAACGGATGGACAAGCGCACGGCAGTCCCTGGCGGGACACGGTGGATCTTGGCCGTGACGCAACCGCCGGCCCCATTGGTCCCCGGGTGGGCCCCAGGAGCCGCTCAAGTGCACTGCCCGTCAAGCGATCCCGTCCGCTGCTTCAGGGCCGGTCGGCCGCGTCAGCTGCGTCGAGGTTCGCCGGTTCTGCTTGATGTGGGGAGCCCCGTGCCCACCCTCACCGTCTCGGATCTGCACGTGGTGATGTGCTGTGCGCGGTGCACTGTCACCTGTACGCGGTGCTGAGCTGCACTGTTTCCTGGGGAGTCGAACCCCCGCGTTGCTCTTCACGCGCCAGGAGTGGGCCGGAAACCGCCGACCCTCGGTGTGTGCACGCCTCCGACACGATTACCTGCTCCACATCGTCATGCCCTCCGATGGCTGCCTAGTCCAGCAGGTCAACCTCCCAGTTCGCGCGCTGGATACGCACGTCGATCTCGCGGATCTCGCGTGCGAGGACATCGGACTGCGTGCGCAGTTCGGCGACCGAGAGCGCGGAGAGCATCACCAGCTCGGAGCGCAGCTGTCGGCCGTATCCCCGGTTGCCCGACCCTGCAGCCGAGTCCGCCGCCTTGGTGATGACTGAGTGGCGAAGGCGCAGCACGTCCCGGCGCGCGAGCGCGTCGGTGAGCGTGCTGTTCTCGTCGATCCGCACTGTGGCGTTGGTGCGGTTGATCCGCTGGATCAGGAGCTCGAGGCGGTCCAGGACCTCGCCGACCTCGGTCAGCAACTGCGGCGCGTCCTCTGCGGGCGTCTCGCCCTCCTGATAGCGCGCGTTGTCGACGATGCGTGCCCGCAACTGCTCGACCCGACGTGTCGCGTCCGCCCGCTCCGCCAGGGCCTCGGCCAGCTTCATTGGATCCACCCCCGCTCGTTGTTGGTCCGGCCGACTTTACGGACGTGCCCCCTGCGAAACCACGGAATATTCAACGTCCGGCCCGATGCGCGGAGTAGGCAGCGATACCTGCGCTGTAACCACACCCAGGTGTAACGGCTTGTCGCCTCGGGGGCATCGCCAGTGGCAGGTGACAGGCTTGCGGGATGCTGATCGAGGGATACGACGAAGGTCCGTTGGCTGCCGGGGAGTCACTTCTGACGCGCCCCGGGTTCTGGTCGAACTACCTGCTGGAGATTTCCGCTGGCGGGACGAGTGATGAGCGTCCTGTCCCGGAATGGTTCGGCGATGACGGCGCTGACACGGAAGCCTTGTCCGAGATCCTCATGGACCCCGAATGGTGGCCTGTGTTCAGGGTGCCTGCCTCGAGCGGCCCCGGAATCGTCGTGGTCTACCGCAACTTGGTGGGCGATTACGGCACCGACTTCCTACTCTTCCCTGAAGACCAAAGCGTCGCGAGACGGATCGCAGGCGGGGAGGGCGAGCTGTCAGGAACCGGGCTGACCTGGCAGGATCTGCTGAATATCGCGGACAACCCAGCGCCCGGCGCCGCCGGGGTCAGCGATCCCGACGCTCGCCTGCTTTTGATTCTTCCCCTCCTTGGCGATCCGGATGTTGCGGAGGGAGCCTCTGCAAGAGTCAGCGCCGCCCTCATCGCGGTCGGGGCCCCGCAGGGCACCGCATCCAGCACTGCGGACCATCTGCTCGGTCGCCTGATGAGCAGAGCGTGGCACGACCCCACATGGGGCTCACCCCTGAGCGACAGTTGAACCTGCTGCCGAAAGGGAAGAACTACCGCTATCCCACGGCACGCAACAAGTGGTCATGGACGCCGACACGCGCCTGGTCGTCATGGTCGGCCGATCTCTTCGGGGTAACCGCCACGACTCTCGCTGCTGTGCAGAACCCGGCGCTGGAGCTGGTGTCGGCAACACCAAGACCATTGCCGACGGAGGCTGCCAACGCGCAGGGCTGGTCGTCCAGCACCACAGAACGAAGGGCGAGGACCTTCCAGCCTGGAAGGAGGATCACAACCGCTACCAAGGGCGGGTTCGGGCCCGTAATGAGCACACCTTCGTCCGCATGAAGGGCCGGATAGACGAACGGCCGTAGTGGCAAGCGGCCGTGCCGCTACGCGTCCGAGAGCATTACGGACAGCCTTTAGGTGGAGCTGCCCGTACTTGTGCGGCTCTTGAGGTGGCTGATCAACGTGCGGAGTGTTGACCAGGCGTCGACGGCGGTGTCATTCCCCACACCGCTGGCGGAGGGCATTCTTACCGGCGTACGTGATCCGGTCCCGGGTCGATGGTGGCGTCGGCGCGAGATGCCTGAAAAGGGTCAACTGGCCTTCGGCTCCGTCATGGTGGGCAGTCCGGGGGAGGGGGCACCCCCGTCCCGGCCGATCTCCCGCGCAGCGGCTACGTAGGCGCGCACTCCCGGGTCGCGCTCGTCGGGGCGCCAGCACAGCGCCGTACGGGTCTCCTCGACATCGCTCAGTGGTACGAAGGTGACGCCCGGGCGCTGGTAGTGCGATGCGGCCGCGGCGGCAGCGAGGCAGAGCCCGCGTCCGGCGGCGCACAGGTCCAGCAACTCGTCGAAGTCGCTGGCCCGTGGACCGCGCGCGGGGCTGGAGCCGTCGGCCCGCGGGTCGACCAGCCACCAGTCGGTGGCGCTCTGCGGCGCCTCGGCGAGGATGAGGAAGACATCGTCGTTGGTCTCCTCGATGCTGACCGCGTCGCGTCCGGCCAATCGGTGGCCGGACGGAACTCCGAGCAAGCGCGGCCGGCGTCCGACCGTGACCCAGCGGACGGACGGCCCGGTCGGAGGCAACGGCTCTGGCAGGTACAGCACGTCCAGGCTGCCCTCGTGCAGAGCCGCGAGGGCGCTGTCGATGCCGGTCCGCCGGGTGGTCACCTGCACGTCAGGATGGCGCTCGGCCATCCGCGCCATGGCCGCGGCACGCTGCTCGTCGGCCGCGGCCGCGAAGACTCCGACCCGCACCGTGCCCGGCGGCGCTGCGGCCTGCGCGGCAGCCCAGAGGGCCACCGTCTCGTGTGCCTGGGTGGCGGCCCGCGCCAGCGGCAGAAACTCCCGTCCGGTGGGCGTGAGTTCGACTCCTTGCCGGGTCCGGGTGAACAGCCGCGCGCGTACGAGCCGCTCCAGGCGGGTGATCTGCTGGCTGAGCGAGGGCGGGGCCAGATGCAGCCGCTGCGCGGCTCGCCCCATGTGCCCCTCCTCGGCGAGGGCCACGAAGTAGCGCAGGGCGTGCGCGGACACGTCCACCGGCTGGCTCCTTCCCGCCCAGCCGCCCGATGCGAGCCGGCCGGCCCTGTCCGCGGCCCACTGGATGACCTGGGCTCTTAGGACGTGCCGAACGGTACACAGCCAGATCCTTCTTGCCCAGGCCCCGGAGCGATGAGCACTGTTCTGCCCAGACGATCAGTGGCCAACGGTGTCCATGCCGACGTCCCCACGAGCCGGCCGGGTGCCACGAGCAAGGAGTCTCTCGTTCATGTGTGACCTGCCCGCAACCGCGTCCTGTGCCGACCCCGGCGAGGCCACTGTCGCGAAGCGTCGAGGCCCGTCGCGCCGCGGCGTCGTAGGGGCCCTCGCCGCAGCCGTGACGGCCGGGGGACTGCCCGGCCTGACGGCGACCGCCACCGCGTCCACCGCCGCGAGCCGTACCTCCACCCCGTCCGGCTCCGAGCCACTGTCGCTCACTCTGCTCGGGACGCTCGGCGGATCGCCGCCGCTGGCCGCGCGGTTCGGCATCTCCAGCGCACTCGTCGTCAACGGACGCACCTACGTGGTCGACTGCGGACGCGGCGCCGTCAGCCAGTACATGCGCGCCGGCCTGTCGATGCCGTCGCTGGCGGGCATCTTCCTCACCCACCTCCACGCGGACCACACCGCCGACTACTTCAACTTTCCTCTCCTGAGCGCCGGGGTCGAGGGCAAGCAGGGTTTCCAGTCGACGGTCGACGTGTACGGGCCGGGCCCCTCCGGCCTCGCCTCCCGGGTCGCGGACGCGGCAGGCGCCACCCCGGGAATCGCCGAGCTGACCCGGCTGGCGAGTCGGGCCTCCGCCGCCTCCACGACGTTCTTCCTCGCCGAACACCTCGGCATCGACCCGGTGACGCTGCTCGACGTCCATGAGGTGATGCCGCCCGACTCGGCCGGCGCGTCGTCGGCGCACACGGCGCCGACCGGCATGGCGCCCTTCACCGTCATGGAGAACGACGACGTCAAGGTGTCGGCGATCCTGGTGCCGCACGGAGCGGTCTACCCGGCGTACGCCTACCGGTTCGACACCGAGTACGGCAGCGTCGTCTTCTCCGGTGACACCGGCCCGACACCCAACATCCCCCGACTGGCCAAGGACGCGGACATCCTGGTGCACGAGACGGCGGACATGGCGGTCCTGCCCGAACTGGGCTACCCCACGGCCGCGATCGACCACATCCGCGCCGTGCACACCGACGTCACGCTGCTGGGCGGCATCGCCGCCGAGGCGGGCGTGCGGACCCTCGTGGCCAGCCACCTCACGCCGGGAGATCCGACCGTGCTGTCCGACGCGCAGTGGCGCAAGTCCCTGCGCGCCAGCGCCCGCGAGGCCGACTTCCGCGGCGCCATGATCCTGGGAGAGGACCTCATGCGGGTCCCGATCCCGTCCGCCCGTCGCAGCTGACATCCACACACAACAGTCGTACGACCCGAACGGATCGGCCCGGGCCTACCCGCCGAGCGACACGATCGACACGGACGTCTCCCCGTCGGGTGCCTCGTAGGTGACGGTGTCACCCGCGCGGTGGCCCAGCAGGGCGCTGCCGAGGGGGCTGTCGTACGTGACCATCGTCGGGTTCCGCGGCTCCGCGACCTCGCCGATGTCGACGGTCGTGGTCGTGTTGTCGGCGAACCGCAGGGTGACGGTGCTGCCCATGCCGACCTCGACGGTCGAGGGTGGACCCGCGTCGTCGGCCTGGCGGAGCCGCACGGTGATCTCCTCGATGCGGTCGTCGAGGCGTCCGATCACGTCCAGGCGCCGCAACTCGTCGGCCTGGTCGGCGCGGTCGCCCGTATCGGGGTTGTCCTGCAGCGTCGCCGCGTCCGCGTCGCGCTCGGCGCGCAAGTCGGCGAGTTCCTGCTCCAGCGCGCGGCGTGCCGCGGCGCTGATCGGCTGCGGTTCTCCGGTCATCACTGCTCCCGCGTACGGAGGCCGAGCGGCCCGCTGCTCCGTGGGGCGCGGCCCGTGCCGTCAGCTTTCGTAGTCACTGGGCGGAAAGGCCTCGCGCTGCGCACGCGTCTTCTTGCCCGATGACACCTCGCCCCGGTCGACTTCACGGTCGACCTCGGCCTGCGCCTCTTCGTACTGTTCGCGGGAGCTCTTCCGCGCCGTGTCGTGGAGGCCCACGGCGCGCTCGTCCTCGCGCGTGCGGCGCTCGAGTTGTTCCGTGTCGGGGCGCACGGGCATGCCCCGGCCGTGGGCCGTGTTCGGGTTGCCTTCGACTTGCTTGTTGGACTTGTGGTGACCCGACATGTGTCCTCCTTGGCGCTCCCCGGGCACCAGGGGTACTCGGGGTGATGCGGCGGCATCGGGGATCCGTACAACTCAATCGCGATGTCCGCATGGTCGCAAACGGAGGGGCACGGACGCGGCGACCTGCTGGTCTCCGCGCCTCGCGAAGGCCGCCGCGGTACGCGGTTCCCCAGGCGGCAAGAGGGATGCCGGAGCAGCCCGGTCCGTGGCGCCTCAGCCCATCCGGCGGGCGTCGACGGCGTCGTCACCGAAGGACGCCGTGAGTGCCCGCGCGATCAAGTCGGGCAGGTTGGTGTGTCCGTCGTCTTCGACCCAGCGCGTCAGCGCCGTGTGCATCGCGGCGATGCAGGCACTGGCCACCGCCTGGGCCTGGAACGCGGCGTCGGGGTCGGCCGAGTCGTCCCCGAGGGCATCGACGACGGCCCGTTGCAGCGCGTACTGGCTGTCCAAGTGCCGCGCCCGTAGCGCAGGCGTGGAGACCATGAGCCGGAGGCAGTCCAGCAGGAACCGTTCGTTCGCTGCCTGTTCGTCTCCGGTGCCGCTCGTCGAGGCCGTGGCCGCGGCGATGAGCGCGTTGCCGATGCGGCGGACCAGGGGTTGCGTCGCGGACGACGCCGCAACGTGCTCGGCGATGAGCTGGGCCGGCTGGTCGATGAGGACGAGGTCTTCCTTGGTGGGGAAGTGCCGGTACACGGTCATCGCGGAGACGCCGACGGCATCGGCGACGTCCGCCACCGTTACCGCGTCGTAGCCGTGCTCGGTGAACAGTCGCACCGCGTGTGTCTGGATCAGGCGCCGTGTCTCGGAACGTCGTTGTTCCCGCAGGGTTGGTTGCTGCTCTCTCACGTGTTAGACACTACCATCATGTTAGTCACTAACATTCGGATGGGGTGGGGGCATGGGCGATCTGATGGGCAGGACTGCTCTGGTGACGGGTGCGTCGCGCGGCATCGGACAGGCGATCGCGGGTCGGCTGGCAGCTGAAGGAGCCACGGTCGTCGTGCACTTCGGCACGGACGAGGCCGGGGCCGCGGCAACGCTCGACGCGATGGAACGGGCCGGTGGAACCGGCTTCGCCGTCCGGGCCGAACTGGGCGTGGACGGCGATGTCGAGACACTCTTCGCCGCCGTGGAGGCCGGCTTGGGCGGTCGGCCGCTGGACATCGTCGTCAACAACGCGGCGGCCGCACCGGCCGGCGCGCTCGGCGTCACGACGCGAGCAGAGTTCGACCACTTGTTCGCGGTGAACGTCCGGGCGCCGTACTTCATCATCGAGCGTGCGCTGCCTCTGCTGCGCGAGGGCGGCCGGATCATCTCGATCTCGTCGGTGGCGACCCGGATGGCCAACTCGTCCCAGACGTCCTTCGCCATGACGAAGGGCGCGATCGAGACGATGACGAAGACCCTCGCCGGTCAACTCGGCCCTCAGGGGACAACGGTGAACGCGGTCGCTCCCGGGGCCACCAGGACAGCGAGCAACGGAGCTGTCTTCGACGCGCCGGGCCTCACCGAACAGATCTCGGGCATGACGGCACTCGGCAGGCTGGGCGCGCCCGACGACGTAGCCGATGTGGTCGCCTTCCTCGCCTCCGATGCCGCCCGCTGGGTCACCGGGCAGATCCTCGACGCGAGCGGTGGCCTGTTCCTCGGCCCACGCGTCTGATCGGCAAAGACCCACAACGCCCACCAGGGCTCCGAGGCGGAAGCGCCCCCTTCGCGGCCCCGGCCCGTCGAGCGGCGCCCACAGGGCTCACACGTCCTCTGCCCGAACCACCTCGACCCCGCGCTCCACGAACGCCGCCACCTGCCCGTCCGTCGCCCCGCTGTCCGTCACCAGCGTCCACCTGGGCGGCAGGGCGGCCCAGGCGTGGAAGGGGGCGTGGCCCAGTTTCGCCGCGTGGGCGAGGACGTAGACCTGGGCGCCACGGCGTGCCATGAGTTCCTTGAGGCGGGTCTGGCGGAGGTCGGCCTCGCAGATGCCGCCGTCGGCCGTGACGCCGTCGGCGGAGAGGAAGACCCGGTCGAAGGTCATGCGTTCCAGGGCGGCTTCGGCGAGTGGGCCGACGAACGACTGGCTCACGGGGCGGAGGGTGCCACCCAGGCACTCGACGTGGACCGAGTCGACGTCGCTCAGTTCGAGCAGCGCGGTGACGCCCGTCGTCGCCACGGTGAGGTCCTCGGCGGTGCGCAGTTCGTGCGCCAGGGCGCCGACCGTGGAGCCGGCGTCGAGGAGGACCGACTCGCCCGTCTGCACTTGTGCCGCCGCCCAGTGCGCGATGGCGCGCTTTTGCGCGTACGCCTCGCCGGAACGCTGGCGCAGCGAGGTCTCCGGATGGGCGCTCACCGCCATCGCGCCGCCGTAGGTGCGGGCGAGGCGGCCCTCGGAGGTGAGGCGGGCCAGGTCGCGGCGGATGGTGGAGGCGGTGACGCCGAAGCGCTGCGACAGCTCCTCGACGCTGGCCAGCCCCGTGGTGTTGGCGAGCCGGAGGATGTCCTCGCGTCGGGTGGCGGACGTGGTGGGCGACATCGCGTTGTCCTTCGCGGTCTTCTCGTGATTCAGCGGGCGGTGGACATTTCGGCGGCCTGCCGCAGCGCCTCGATCATGCTACCGGCCTCGGCGCGGCCCGTACCGGCGATGTCGAACGCGGTGCCGTGGTCCACGGAGGTGCGGATCACCGGCAGGCCGACGGTGAGGTTGACGCCCGCCTCGATGCCGAGGACCTTGACCGGGCCGTGGCCCTGGTCGTGGTACATCGCCACGATCAGGTCGTAATCGCCGCGCGAGGCGAGGAAGAAGGCGGTGTCGGCGGGCAGCGGGCCGCGGGCGTCGATGCCCTCGGCGCGCACCTTCTCCAGAGCCGGGACGATCTTCTCGTCCTCCTCGCCGTAGCCGAACAGGCCGTTCTCCCCGGCATGCGGGTTGATGCCGCACACCCCGATGACGGGGTTCGGGTTCCCGGAGCGGACCATCGCCTCGTGGCCGCGGCGCACGGTGCGCTCCACCAGGCCCGGTTCGATGCGGTTGACGGCGTCGATCAGGCCGATGTGGGTGGTGACGTGGATGACCTTCACCTTCTCGGTGGAGAGCATCATCGACACCTCGTCGACCCCGGTGAGGTGTGCCAGGAGTTCGGTGTGCCCGGGGTAGATGTGTCCGGCGGCGTGCAGGGCGGCCTTGTTGAGCGGTGCGGTGCAGATGCCGTCGATCTCGCCTGCGACGGCCAGGTCGGCCGCGCGCTTGATGTATTCGTACGCCGCGTTGCCGGCCTCGGCGGACAGTTCGCCCCAGGGCAGGTCGGCGGGGAGCAGGCCGAGGTCGATCACGTTGATGCGGCCGGGGGTGAACTCGGCGTCGGCGGGCGCCTTCACCGTCACGACCTCGCAGTCGACGTCGAGGAGAGCGGCGGCCTGCCGCAGGCGTCCGGCGTCGCCGATCACGACGGGGCGGCACCGGCCGAGCGTGAGGGGGTCGAGCACCGCCGGGACGATCACCTCGGGGCCGATGCCGGCGCCGTCGCCCATGGTCAGGCCGATGAGGGGGAGGGGCTGCTGCGCGCTCATGGGGTTGCGCGTGCTCAAGGGGGTGCGCGCGCTCATGGGGTCGTGCGAGCTGATGGGGTTGTGCGTGCTCATGGGATTGCTCAACTCCGTTGGTCGGTGGTGCTGTCGGGTGGGGAGCGCTGTCAGGCGTGCGCGGGGCGCAGGGCGTCGACGATGCGTCCGAGCGAGTCGGCGTCGCCGAAGCTGCCGGGGCGGGTCACGACCGAGCGGCCGTCGGCGGTGCGGGAGTGGACGGCGCCGTGGTGGATCTCCGCGACCGGTCGCAGCGCCGTGATGCGCATCGCGTCGAGGACCCGGCGGGCCGTTTCGCCGCCGGTGAGTACGAGGTCGGGGGTGTGGGGGAGCGCGGCGGCGGTGCGGGCGAGCCCGGCCACCAACTCCCGTGCGGCCTCGGGGCGCACGCCGCCCGAGCCGTCGATGGACAGGACCGTGACGCCGCGCGGGTCGAGGGGCGGAAGCGGAACCGGTGACCGGTCCCGGGTGGTGAGCGTGTCGGGGTGCAGGGGGAGGTGTTGCGCGCCGTCCTTCTCCAGATGCGCGATCTGCGCAACGAGTCCGGGCTCGGCGCTTCCCGCGACGACCAGGAGGGGGCGTCCGGCGGCCGCGGCGGGCGGCTCCGGCATCCCGGTTCCCAGGATGCGACCGAGCGCCGCGGCCAGCCCGCCGCTGCCCAACAGGCGTATGCCCGAACCAAGTTGCAGCGCGGCGGTGGCGACGGCGTCCAGGTCGGCGTCGGTCTCCGCGTCGCACACCGGGTGCAGCCCGCGCCCGGCAAGCTCGGCCAGGCGCTCCGCGAGGCGGCGGGGTTCCCGGCGTACGACATCCAGCGGGACGACTGCCGTCGGAAGCGGCGCGAGGGCCTGCGCGACCGACCGCGGCGGCGCGCACCCTTCTTCCGCGCGCCAGGCGTCGGTCTCGTGCAGCGGTACGCCGCCGATGCGGAGGACGCCGTCGCGCACGGTCCTGCCGCCGACCGGGAGCGCCGTCGCGATCACCAACGCCCGCGCGCCCTCGGCGAACGCCCCGGCCTCGGCGCCGACGTTGCCGCGCAGCAGCGAGTCGCACTTCTTGTACCAGGTCGTCGCTCCGGAGTCGGCCTCGGAGCCGGACCCGGCGTGCGCCGCGAGCGCCGTGCGCACGGCATCCGCCGCCGCCGTGCCCGGAAGCTGACGCGAGTCCAGGTCCACCACGACGGCCTCGCCGTCCGGCGGCGCCGTCGTCGCCGAGGGGTGCAGGCGGAGCAGCGTGGGCTGCCGCAGGAGCGCGGCCACCTCCGCGGCGCCCGACAGGTCATCGGCGAGCGCCACCACTGGGGGCGCGGTCTTGCGAGCGTGCACGAAAACCTCCTCTTGCGGCCCGGGGTTCGGCGCAGGCGTGACGGCGGACCGCGGCGTCGGCGAGCTCCGGGTGGGTCCAGATCATGGCATGCGATGCGCGATTCGCGCGAGACCATTGCGTGAAACGCGCAATCGTGCGAGCGTTCCTCCACGCACCAACCGGCCCCTCCCGCACGTAGGCCGCACACCGGCCCCGTACCGGCTTCCCGTACCGGAAGGAATCCCCAGTGAACACCGGCACGCTCCCCGCCCCCGAAGGGACACAGCTCCCGAACGTCCCCGTGGTCCTGTCCCGCCTCGTCCTGGGCACCATGACGTTCGGCGACACGGTCGACCGCTCCGGAGCGGCCGCCATGCTGGACGCCGCGCTCGACGCCGGGATCACCGGCGTCGACACCGCCAACGGCTACGCGGGCGGCGAGAGCGAGCGGATCCTCGCCGACCTGCTGCCCGGCCGCCGCGACCGGATCGTCCTCGCCACCAAGGCCGGTATCCCGCACCCCGACCAGGGCGACCACGCCCCGCTCTCCCCGGCCGGCCTGCGCGCCGCCCTCGAAGGCAGCCTCGAGCGGCTGGGCACCGACCACGTCGACCTCTTCTACCTGCACCAGCCGGACCGGCGCACGCCGCTCGCCGACACCCTCGCCACCGTCGCGGAATTCGCCGCCGAGGGGAAGATCCGTGCGCTCGGTGTCTCCAACTATGCCGCCTGGCAGATCGCCGAACTCACCCGCACCGCCGACGAGACCGGTGCCCCGCGTCCCGTCGTCGCCCAGCAGCTGCACAACCTGCTCGCCCGCCGCATCGAGGACGAGTACGCCGAGTACGCGCAGGTCAGCGGTTTGCGCACCATGGTCTACAACCCGCTCGGCGGTGGACTGCTCACCGGCCGCCACCGCTTCGAGCAGGACCCGGCCACCGGCCGCTTCGGCGACTCCAAGCTCGCCGCGATGTACAAGCAGCGGTACTGGAACGAGGACCTGTTCGCCGCCGTCGCCCGCCTCACGAAGATCGCCGAGGACGCCGGGATCCCGCTCACCGAACTCGCCCTGCGCTGGCTGATGGACCGCCCCACCACCGACGCGCTCCTCCTCGGCGGTTCCAGGACCGAGCACCTCCACGCCAACATCGCCGCCGCCCAGGCGGGCCCGCTCCCCGCAGACGTCACCGAGGCCTGCGACGCCGTCGGTGCCACCCTGCGCGGCCCGATGCCGGCCTACAACCGGTAAGCACCTCCACCTCCCCGTTTCCTTCCAGGAAAGAGCCGCACCATGACCTCCGCCGCCGAATTCACCGCCGCTCTGCGCAACCGCGAACGCCTCATCGGTTACTGGTCCTTGCTCGACTCGCCCGTCGCCGCCGAGCGACTGGCCCGGATCGGCTACGACTATCTGGCCTTCGACGCCCAGCACGGCCTGTTCGGCTACCAGGGCCTGCTGAACAACCTCATCGCCACCGACACCCGCGGCTCCTCGGCCGTCGGCATGGTGCGCGTCGAGGCCAACGACCTCACGTACATCGGCCGGGCCCTCGACGCCGGCGCCGCCGCCGTCATCGTGCCGCTCATCGACACCCCGCAGGACGCCGCCGACGCCGTGGCCGCCGTCCGCTACCCGCCGCACGGCCGCCGCTCCTACGGCCCCATGCGCGCCCAGCTGCGCATCGGTCCCAACCCGGCCGACACCCACGAGCAGACCGCCGTACTCGCCATGATCGAGACGGCGGACGGCCTCGCCAACGTCGAGGAGATCTGCGCCACCCCCGGCCTCGACGGCGTCTACGTCGGCCCCTCCGACCTGCGCCTCGCCATCGGCGGAAAGACCTCCACCGACCCCGACGTGGCCGACGAGTTCGAGCAGGCGCTCACCCGCGTCCGCAAGGCCGCCGAGGCCGCGGGCATCGCCGCCGGCATCCACAACGCCGACGGCGCGAGCGCCGCCCGCCGCTTGGCCGAGGGCTACACCTTCGCCACCGTCGCCGCCGACGTCGTCCACCTCCAACAGGCCGCCACCGCCCACCTCGACGCCGCCCGGGGCACGGGAGCATGAGCGCCGCCACCACACTCATCACCACGCCGACCTTCGCCCGGCACGCCGCGGAGCCATGGCAGCTGCTCGCCGACGGCGGCGCGGGACCCGTCCGCCCCGGCGAGGACACCGCGCTGCCGCCCGACGAACTGCTCCGCCACCTCGCGGACGCGGACGCACTCATCGTCGGCATGGACACCATCACCGCCGAAGTCCTCGACGCCGCACCGAAGTTGAAGGTCGTCGCCAAGCACGGCGTCGGCACCGACACCATCGACCTGGACGCGGCGCGCGAGCGCGGCATCCCCGTGGTGTGCGCGCCCGGAACCAACTCCCGGGCCGTGGCCGAGTACACCTTCGGCCTGATCCTCGACGCCACACGTGGCATCACCGCCTCGCACACCGCCGTGGCGGCCGGCGGCTGGCCCAAGCACTTCGGGTGCGAACTGCACGGCCAGAACCTCGGCATCGTCGGCTTCGGACGCATCGGCCGCCTCGTCGCCGGCTACGCCCACGCCTTCGGCCTGCGCGTCCTCGCCCACGACCCGCACATCCCCGACGACGCGCTGCGTACGGCCGGCGCCGAACCGGCCACGCTCGACGCCCTGTTGGCCGCCGCCGACCTCGTCACCCTGCACCTGCCGCCCGCCGCCGCACCCCTGTTGACCGCGCGGCGCCTGGCCGTCATGAAGCCGGGCGCCGCCCTGGTGAACGCCGCGCGCGGCGGCCTCGTCGACGAGAGCGCGCTCGCCGACGCGCTCCACTCCGGGCACCTGTCGGCCGCCGCGCTCGACGCCTTCACCACCGAACCCCTCCCCGCCGACCACCCCCTGCGCACCGCCCCGCGCACCGTCCTCACCTCCCACATGGCCGCCTGCACCCCACAGGCCAACCGCGCCATGGGCGTGACGGTCGCCGAGGACATCCTGCGCGTCCTGTCCGGCCGGGAACCGCTGCACCCCGCGAGCTGAGACCGCCGCCGAACCTCCGGCACCCCTGCCGCACGTCAGGCCCCTTCCTTCCCCTTCCCTGCCCTTCGTCTGTCCTTCCGCTCTCCTTCCGCTCCTCCCGGCGACGGCGCCGGGCCCAGCAAAGGACCACCGCCATGACCACCCGAGACATCGCGGCCCCCCAGCCGATACCGCAGGCCGACCCGTACGCCCTGCGCCCCGAGGACACCAGACCGGCGCCCACCTCCTTTCGGGGGCGGCTGCGCCACCTCGGCCCCGGCTTCGTGCTCTCCGCCGCCGTCGTCGGCTCCGGCGAACTGATCACCACCACCTCGCTCGGCGCCAAGGCCGGGTTCGCACTCCTGTGGCTGGTCGTCGTCTCCACCGCCGTCAAGGTCTGGGTCCAGATGGAACTGGCCCGCTGGACCATCCTCAACGGCCGCACCGCCCTGGAGGGCTACCGCGAGGTCGGCCCCCGCATCGGCCGCCTGGGCTGGATCAACTGGCTCTGGATCGGCATGGACTTCGCCAAGATGTTCCAGCGCGGCGGCATCATCGGCGGCACGGCCGCCGCCTGCTCAGTGCTGTGGCCGGTCGTCGGCGAACCGCTGAGCACCGGCTCGCTGACTGTGTGGGCCGTCGTGGTCACCCTGATCGCCATCGGTCTGCTCCAGTCCGGCAAGTACGGTCTGGTCGAGCGGGCCTGCATGGTCTCCGTCATCGTCTTCACCCTGGTCACCGTCAGCCTCGCGGTCGGCCTTCCCGGTACGGAGTTCGGCTACGGCGCCCCCCAGCTCGCGGGCGGATTCAGCTTCGAGATCCCCGCCGGCACCGTCGGCATCGCCCTCGCCGTCTTCGGTATCACCGGCGTCGGCGCCGACGAGATGACCACGTACACGTACTGGTGCATCGAGAAGGGCTACGCCCGCTGGACCGGCCCCGACGACGGCAGCGAGGAGCGGGCCCGCCGCGCCGAGGGCTGGATCAAGGTGATGCGCCTGGACGTCCTCGCCGGCCTCGCCGTGTGCGTCCTGTGCACCCTGTCCTTCTACCTCATCGGCGCCGCCGTGCTGCACCCGCAGGACCTGGTCCCCGAGGGCAACGGCATGATCACCACGCTCTCGCGGATCTACACCGACACCATGGGCCCCTGGGCCGAGTACTTCTTCCTCGTCGGCGCCGTCGCCGTCCTGTTCTCCACCCTGATCGGTTCCACCGCCTCCGTGCCGCGCCTGTGGACCAACACCCTCGGCATGCTCGGCGTCATCGACTGGAAGAACGTCCGCAGCCGCACCCGCACGATCCGCATCCTCACCTGGTGCCTGCCGCTCGTGTGGACGTGCTTCTTCCTGTGGGTCCAGTCCCCGGTCCTCATGGTCCAGATCGGCGGCATCGGCGGCGGCATCTTCCTGCTCGCCGTGGTGATCGCCGTTTGGTGCCTGCGGTACACGGGCGTGCCGCGCCGCTTCCACAGCAACCCCTGGACGACCGCCGCCCTCGTCGTCAGCAGCGTCGCGATCCTGTGCGTCGGCGTGTACGGGGTCCTGGAGACGGTGGGCGTCGTCTCGGGCGGATGACCCGTTGCCCACATCTTCGTAACTCCCTTCCTTCTCACCCCACTTGTCGACCGAGGAGCCGCCATGGCCGCTTCCGCCCCCGCCCCCACTCCTGCCCCGCTGCGTCCCGTGCCCGACGACCCCGACCGCCAGGAGACGTTCCTGCCGGCGCCCACCGCCCAGGCGCACGCCGCCAACCTCATGCCGCTGGCCGACGGTTCGCTCGGCTGTGCCTGGTTCGGCGGCACCCAGGAGGGCATGCCGGACATCCACATCTGGTTCTCGAAGCTCGGTGCCGACGGCGCCTGGACCGACCCGGTCCGGGTCACCTCGGACACGGAGCGCTCCGAGCAGAACCCCGTGCTCTTTCCCACCCCCGACGGCGAGTTGTGGCTGATCCACACCGCGCAGGTCGCCGGCAACCAGGACACCGCCGAGGTACGTGTCACGGTCTCCAGGGACGACGGAGCCACCTGGTCCCCGGCCCGCACCCTCGCCCCCGCCTCAGCGGAGGGCGGCGTGTTCGTCCGGCACCCGGTCCATGTCATGGACTCGGGCCGCTGGCTGCTGCCCGTCTTCCACTGCCCGCGCCCGGCGGTCGGCCGCTGGCGCGGCGACGAGGACACCAGCGCCGTCCTCTCCTCCGACGACAAGGGCGCGACCTGGCAGCACCACGCCGTCCCGTACAGCACGGGCTGCGTCCACATGAACATCGTGCCGCTCGACGACGGCACCCTGCTCGCCCTCTTCCGGCGGCGCCAGGCCGACACCATCCACCTGAGCCGCTCGACCGACGGCGTGACATGGACCGAGCCCGTACCGACCGAACTTCCCAACAACAACTCCTCGATCCAGGTCACCGCCCTGCGCGACGGCCGCCTCGTCGTCGCCCACAACGCCAGCAGCGCGGCCGACGCGACCGCCCGCCGCACCTCCCTCTACGACGAGATCGACGACGACGGAGGCCTGGCCGGAGCCGGGACGCCGGGGCCCGAACAGCCCGCGGGCGCCGCCTTCTGGGGAGCACCCCGCGCCCCCATGACCCTGGCGCTGTCCGAGGACGGCGGACACACCTGGCCGCACCGCCGCGACGTCGAGACCGGTGACGGCTACTGCCTGACCAACAACTCCCGTGAGGGCCTGAACCGGGAGCTGTCCTACCCCTCCCTCACGCAGACCGCCGACGGTGCCCTGCACCTCGCGTACACCCACCACCGCCGGGCCATCAAGCACGTCCGCGTCACCCCGCGGTGGATCACCTCATGACGACCGGCTGGCCTTCTTCCAGGACCGCACTCGTACCGGATGCCGACCTCGCAACGGAGCAGGAGCACCCATGGGCACCGAAATGAACACAGCGGCCGACTCCGCGCCGCGGACGACGGAAACCAACTCCACGGGCAGGCAGGCGAGTTCGCAGCCCCGCTGGACGGGATGGGTGCGCAATCTCGGCCCGGGCATCATCGTCGTCATGTCCTGGCTGGGCACGGGCGACTTCATCAACGCGTCCGTGGCCGGCTCCAACTTCGGCTACGCGCTGGTGTGGACGCTGCTGATCGGGACGCTCTCCCGCTACTTCATCGTGTCCGCGATGGCCAAGTACCAACTGTGCAACGCCGTCGGCGACGAGACGATCCTCGACGGGTACGGGCGCGTGTGGAAGGGTTTCCCGGTCGGCATCGGGGTGACGACCTGCATCCTCGGGTTCGTCTACGTGTCGTTCCTGACGCTGGCCGCCGCGACCGCGCTGAACGAGGTCTTCTCCTACGTCCTGCCGCTCGGCACGTGGGGCATCCCGCTGTGGGCCGTCGTCACCACGGTCGCGGCCTTCGTGATCACCTCGCGCAGGAACGGGCACTTTCGCAGCCTGGAGATCGTCTCGCAGCTCACCATGGCCGTCCTGGTGGCCTGCTTCCTGTGGGCCCTGATCGGCACCGGCGTCGACTTCGGGAGCCTCTTCGGCGGCCTGTTCTTCGAGATGCCGAAGGGTGAGGCGGGGTACATCACCGCGGCGAGCACCGCGGTCGGCCTGATCGGCGCCGTCGGCGGCTCGGCGGCCAACCTCCTCTACCCCTACCTCCTGCACGAGAAGGGCTGGAAGGGACCGGAGCACCGCAACACACAGCGCCTCGACCTCGGCTTCAGCACCATGGTGATGTTCGGCCTCGTGCTCGCCGTGTGGGTGGTGGCTGCCGAGACCCTGCACGGCACGGGCGCGAGCGTCTCCGACGCGAGCGGCCTCGCCCGGATGATGGAGAAGGCCATCGGCCCGGCGGGCCCGCCCGTCATGTGGGTCGCGATCTTCTTCACCGTGTTCAACAACATCGTGACGCAGCCCCGGGTGTTCGCCCGGATGCTCGTCGAGTCCCTGCACAAGTCGAACCCGGCGCGCGTGGACCGCATCAAGGCCCGCCGCGACCTGACGGGCGTGGACGACAAGGAGATCTTCTCCTACGACCGCCTCTTCTGGATCCTGCTGACCGTCATGCTGGTCGTGCCGATCGTCTTCTCCCTGCCCTCGATGCCGGGCATGGTCATCGTCACGATGCTCGGCAACTCCATCAACGTGGTCACCGTGCCCGCCATCATCATCGGCCTGATCGTGATGACCTCCCGACGCGACCTCATGACACCGGGCCACGCCAACAAGTGGTGGGAGACGACGATCCTCGTCGCGATCGGCCTCGTGGGTCTCTGGGCAACGTACGAACTCGTCCTCAGCATCGCCAACGGGCTCGGTTGAGGGGCGGACTCCGGCAATGGTGTCGGGGGAGCCCGGGGGGGCTTCTGGGCCGGTCTGATCTGAGATTTCGCTGACCTGTGGAGAGCTGGTGACGAAGGGTGAGGATCTCTGCCTCTATTTCGCGGTCGCTCGTCGGCAGCAACCGCAGTGCGGCGAACTTATTAGTGACGGCCGGGTGTGCGGGCTAAAGCAGGATGAAGGATTCCGCTCATCGGCAAATATATTCATGAGCTGCATGGGCGGCTATTTTGACAGGTGTAGGTTCTCCGTCGTCCGTGTGTCACCGTATGGTTATTCTGCAGAGAACCAGCAGATATCGCCACTGTCTGGCAGGGCGGGTAGTTCCTTCATTTCGTTGGCGATGCGGCTAATAGCCTCGCCCTTCGTGCCAGGCCAGGGAATGAACGGGCGATCTTGCGATTCAGTTAGGTCGCCCGGAACGACACCAGCATCGTACATGTCGCTGACGAGCCTCAAAGTCAGTGTCTTTTGCATTTCAAGTCCTACACCAGGCCCGAGGACCGTGCCTACGGCACCGCTCACAACTGAAAAGCCGACCCAGTCATCTCTCCCGTACTGGATGAGGTAGTTGAGTTCCCTCGTATACTTACCATGGTCGCACATGTCACTCCGCGCCTTGAGGTATGTGAAATCTCTTCATATTCAGCCCGTCAACACCGTTGTAGTCAATAGTTGCCCCACCGGACCTACTGAAAGGACGATAGGTCACCGTAGCCTTTGGATCATCCGAGAGATGCCAAACCTCGATGTCTCCCTTGGGGGTCGGCTTGACGTCAGGTTGCCCGAGCTTGGCGTGCAAGTCACCCCGAATTTCACCTAGCTGTTGCTCACTGACCATCCGGACGCCGGTGGCGTCCTCTTCCCCCAGCAGGCGTCCATGGTCTCCAGTGGCGGTGGCACGCGCGGCATCGTGCTTCGCTTGCTCCTCCGGCGGCAGACACTTGAGTCCCCACGGGTCCAGCCATGACAGGGGGTTACTTACATACCCGTGGTGGTTGTCAGATGGCTCGAGGCCGAGAGGGTCAGGGGCGAGGTAACGAGCGGCTTCGGGGTCGTAGTAGCGCTGGTTGTTGTAGTGAAGGCCGGTTTCGGTGTCAACGTACTGGCCGGGGAAGCGTAGAGGGCAGTCGACGGTATCGGTCGTCGTGGCAGTGGCGAAGGGCGTACCCCACAACGTCGTGCGCTGTTGCCATTCGATCTCGCCGTCAGGGGTGACGAGTTCCGACGGGGTGCCGACCAGATCGGTGACGATCGCGTGGAAGCGCGTGTCGACGTCGGCCTGGGTGAGGGTCTGGGCCAGGGGGCGGTGCGTGCCCGGGGTGTAGTCCCAGGTGGTGACGGTGCCGTCGGCGGTGGTTTGTTCGGCCAGGCGGGTGTCGTCCCAGGTGAAGTGGACGGACCCGATGCATTTGCCCGTATCGTCGAGGCGATGTTTGGCGATGCGGCGGCCTGTGGGGTCGTACGTGTACCGCCAGCGTGTGCCGTCGGGCGTGGTCGCTTCGGTGAGGCGGTCTTCAGTGTTCCAGGCGTACGTCTACGTGCGCTTCTGGCCGTTGAGGAGCCTGCGTGTGCGATGGATCAGGCGGCCCTGGGCGTCGTACGTGTAGTGAGTGCGACCGGCGCGGTGGAGCAGCGTGCCGGCCGTTTCGCGTGGGCCGTCGGAGTACTTGGTGGCGGGAGTTGCGGCCGAGTTGAGGTTGCCGGTGGAGTCGTATGCGTAGGACTCGCTCCAACCGGCTGCGTGGACTGCGGTGGCCCGGCCAGTGGGAGTCAGCTTGAAGCGGCGGGCGCCGGTGGTCGTGCCGGATTCGGTAATTTCGGTGAGGTAGCCGTCTGCACGGTAGGTGTAGCTGCGGTGCTGGAGTGGGGCGGTGTCCAGGTCGTGGGCGTGCAGGGACTGGGTGCTGAGGTGGCCCGCGGCGTCGTAGGTCTGGAGGAAGAAGGCGTTGTCGTCGACCGTGCGGGTGATCTCGTTGCCTGCGGCGTCGTAGCCGAAGTCGAGTCGGTGGCCGGTCGAGCTCGACAGTGCCTTGGGGTTGTTGCCGGAGCCGTAGGCCCAGGTGGATACGTGGCCGCTCGGGGTGGTACGGGACGTGCGGCGACCGAGAACGTCGTAACCGTATGTCGTGGTGTGACCGTTGACTGTCTCCGACAGGACGCGGCCGAGTGGGTCGTGGGTATAGGCGACGGCTGTGTCCGGGTTGGACATGGCGGCCAGCTGTCCGCCGGGCGCGTAGGTGAACGTGGTGTGGCGGCCGTCGCCCGTGTGGCGTGCGGTGACGCGGCCGAAGCTGTCGCGCGTATATGTCTCGGTTTCGCCCGCGCCGTTGGTGCGCGATGCCAGTCGGCCTGCCGCGTCGTGGGTATAGATGAGAGTGCGGCCGTTGAAGTCGGTCTCGGCGCGTAGAAGTCCGGCTGCGTCGTAGGAGTAACTCCAGTGCAGCCCAGCTGGATTGGTGACCTGAGTGAGGCGCAGCTCGGTGTCGTACGTGAAGGTGAATTCGGCGCCGTCCGCGTCGGTGCGACTGGTCGGCAGGTCGAAGTGCGTGTAGGCGTGCTCTGTGGTGTGTCCGGCACGGTTGGTGTGCGCGAGGAGGTTACCTTCGCCGTCCCAGGTCCACGTATCGCATGTGCCGTCGGGGTGTCGACGCGACAGCGGCTTGCCTTCGACGGACCAGGTGGTGAGTGTCGTGCAGCCACGGGCATCGGTGACGGTCACCGGGCGGCCGAAGGCGTCGCGGGTGGCGGTCGTGGTGTGGCCGTCCGCATCGGTGACTGCGAGGGGCAGGCCCGCCGCGTCGTTGGTGATGTGGCGGGTGTGGCCCAGCGCGTTGGTGACCGCGACCAGGTGCCCGAGTGCGTCGTACGCGTAGGTGGTGGTCGCGCCCGTCGGGTCGGTGGTCGAGAGGCGGTTGCCGTGGATGTCGTACGTGTAGTGCCAGGTGGCGCCGCCCGGCTGGGTGACCTGCACCGGTTGGTGCAGTGCGTTGTACAGGGCCGAGGCGCGGCTGCCGTCCGGCAGCAGCACGCCGGTGAGGTTTCCTTCCCCGTCGTGCTCATAGCGCGTGGTGTGCCCGAGCGGGTCGATCACCGCGCTCAGGTGGCGGCCGTCCGCCGTCCATTCCTGCGACGTCGTGTTGCCCAGGGGGTCGGTGGTGCGTAGCAGCTTGTTGCGCTCGTCATACTCGTACAGTGTCGCGTGGCCGAGGGAGTCGGTGTATGTCGTGCGGCGCAGGGCGGGTTCGTAGCGGAAGGTTCCGGACCACATGCCGTCGGGGCCGAGGGTGCGCAGGACGCGGCCGGTGTGGTCGTAGACGTAGGCGAAGGTGGTGCCGTTGCGGTCGGCCCAGGACGTGATGCGGTCGGCTTCGTCGTAGGTGAAACGCAGGGGTGTGCCGGAGGAGTTGGTGACTCCGGTGAGATTGCCGAGTGCGTCGTACTCGTAGCTGACGATCAGTGCGTCGGCCAGGCGCAGGGCCGTGATGCGCGGGAGGTCGGGGTGGGTTTCGACGGTGACGTGATAGCCGCCGGAGTGGCGGATCGCGGTCGGGCGGCCGGTCTCGGTGTCGTAGTCGAGGTCTATGCGGCGTCCGGCGCGGTCCTCGATGGCCGTCAACGGGCGGCCGGTGTGCGGGTGTTCGGTGAAGTGGAGGGTGCGGCCGGTCTGCGTGTCGGTGAGGTGGAATTCGTCCTCGTCGTCGCGGTGCAGAGGCCATCGGACGCCGTGGGTGGGGTAGACGGTCTCGCCGGGATCGGGCAGCGGGTAGGCGAGCAGCATGCCGTCCGCTGCCGCGAACACGACAGTGTCCTCGTCGACCTCGAGGTGTTGGTCGAGTGTGGCGGCCCAGGAGCGGCCGAACCAGCCGCCGGCTCCGTAATTGGACAGGTGGGTGCGGGTGAGGACGAGTTGGAGGGCGCCGGGCAGGGCGAGATCGGTGTGGGTCAGCGACATCTCGCCGGTGGCGATGTCGACCGGCTCGCCCGCCTTGCACTTGTCGCCGTCCGCACGGCACACGTCGTCCGGGCGGGTGTCGGTGTCCTCGCGGCCCTTGCCGTCACGGCGCAGGTTGGACACTCGGTCGGCGACCCGGTCAGCGGCCCGAGCGCCGCGAGTGGCGGCGGCACTGGCGCCACCAGTGGCCAGGGCGACAGCGGCATCGGGCAGGATGCGTCCCACCCAGCGGGCAGGTTCGCTCTTGAGGGTGTCCCAGTCGGCGACGGACTTGGCGAACTCGACGGGATGCTGGGCCCCATACAGCATGCCGTCGGCGGCGCTGGCCAGCGTCATGCCCCAGCGGGAGGGGTGAACCAGGGTGTTGGTGAGCTGCCCAACGCCTTCGAGGCCTTCGTAGCCGCCCTTGAGGAGGTTCTTCCCGCCCGCCGAGCAACTTGCTGAACCAGCCCGGTTCGTCCGGGGCCGATTCAGCTGCCGAGTCGAGGTGCTTCTTGGCGCGGTGTGCGGCTTCTTCTACCTGCTCGCGCAGCTTGTCGACCTGGGCCTGGCAGTCGGCCATTGCTGCCGCGCCGGGGTCGGTCTCCGGAGGCCGTGTGGGTAGTGGATCGGCATCGCGGTCGACGGCGACGTTGTATTCGTCGACGTCCTGCTGGTGCGTGCGCGATGCCCGACGGGCATCGGCCGCGTCTTCGATGATCGGCCGTACTTTGTGCTGGGCCTCGGCGAGCACGTCGGCGTAATCGGCGACGGCCTTGGCGGCCCGGTCGAAGGACTCGTGCGCGGTGTCCAGAGTGTCGGGGATGTGGCGTACCGCGGAGCGGAAGTCCATCGCCGCGGCGCCCTGCCACTCACTCTCGTCCACCGTGCGCAGCCGCAGTTTGGCGTCGGCGAAGGCTCCGGCGTAGGCGCGCAGCGTCGCCCGCAGAGTCTCCAGCTGTTCGACGTCGCCGGGTATGAGGTCCTTCGGGGTGCTGTCTGCAGTGATCGTGCCGCTCATCCGAATGCCCAGTCCTCGAAGCTCTGCTGCCAGCCGTCGGCGCTCTTCTCCCAGCCGGGCTTGTTCCCGGGCAGGTCCGGGTGGGTTTGGTCGTACTGCCATTGGCCGACTGGTCCGGAGGGCAGTGAGGCGAGGTTCTCGGCGGTGGGCGTGAAGTTCTCGATGCCCAGTTCCTCGGCCTGTTCATAGCCGGAGATGGTCTCGTTCAGCTTGTCGACGATGTCCTCGGAGTACTTGATCAGCTCGCCCATGCCGTAGTCCCAGGACTCCAGAAAGCCGTCGACCGCCGAGGTGACGACCTCCGAGCCGGCGTGCGTGGCGTGGGAGGCGATGTCGCTTTTCTTGGCGCGCACATCCTTTGCTGCGACCATCGACTCCTCCAGCGGTGCCACGGTGCGCCGCAGGGCGGAGATCTCGACCTTGTAGCCGTCACTCACGGGGATCACTCACCCCGCTGGGCTCCATGTTGTCCGTGGCATCGGGACGCAGCGGGTCCAGCAGTTCGGCCGGCAGCAGTTGCGGTGCCCTCCCGGCCAGGTCGACGACCAGGCCGTGATCCTCGGGCAGCAGTGTCATCAGGTCCTCACCCAGAGTGGAGAACCATTCGCACGCCCCGGCGTAGCGGGCCAGCTCCGCCACGGATGAGAATGCCGCGACGAGCGGCCCTTCCGGTCCTGCGACCGCAAGAAACCCGGGCTGCTCGCCACGCTGGAAATACCAGCGGCCCCGCAGTAGTGCCTCTCGTATCTCGCCGGGCAACTCCGCCTCGGCCGTCCCCCGACCTGCCATGTGCACCATCAAATCATGGGCGCGCGAGGCGTCGGCCTTGTGGGTCGCTCCGAGCTGCGGTCCTGGGCGAACGTCTCCGTGATGCGATGCCGGGGAGGGGCTTCCCACGGGCGAACAGTTGTCTCCGGGCGTCGTGTCGCAAGGCCCGATGGTAGGGCCGATACCGGCCCCTGACAGTCGTTGGTGTCTCCCGTACGCTTCCCCCTGCTGTGTGCCGCAATAGGGGGACATTGGGGGCTTTCGTGCTCGAGGCGAAGCAGCATCAGGGCAAGTTCGGCGAAGACTACGTCCGTGTGCTGGCCTCCGCGGCAGGGCTGATCGTCATCCAAGGTGATCTCGATGCGGACGGGGTCGACCTCGGGTTCCGCGCCACCGGCCGCTACGGACGGACCATGTCTCCCACGGTCGAGGCTCAGGTCAAGACGTGGTCGAGGCCGTCCGTGTCGAACGGGCACCTGAACTTCCGCGGGCTCAACGAGCGGCAGTTCAACAAGCTCGCCGGGCCTGACTTCACCGTGCCCCGGTTTCTGTTCGTCATCTGCGTACCCGCCGACAAGCAGGCGTACGCGGCCATGAGCACCGACGGTGTGCTGCTGCGTCACCTCGGCTACTTCGTCTCGCTGCGCGCCGAGGAGCCGATCAAGGACCCCGACAAGAAACTGAAGCGGCTGGTCAGAGTTCCGACAGCGAACGTGCTCACCGCCGCCGCACTGCGCCGGCTCACCGAGACCCAGGCCGACTGGTAGGGGAACCGATGACGATTCCGCTGAAGGTCGACGACATTTCCAGCTATCTGGCGGACACGGGGTGGGAGCGGGATCCACAAGGTTGGCGCGGAGCGAGTGTCTGGCAACACCCGGGCGACTACGAGGTGTTGGTGCCCGCTCGCGACGGCATGGGCGACAGCGACCGGCGCGTACAGGACATCCTGCGCTGTCTGGGTGCGCTGGAGGAGAGGCCGGTCGGCGACATCGCCCTGGAGATCGCCCGACCGCAGCTGGACAAGCAGTCCTTCCGCACGTTTCCCGTCGGCCACGACCCCGGCTACACCTCGCTGCTCCAGGGTACGCAGACGGTTCTGGGTGTCCTCAACGTCCTGAGGGCGGCGGCCCGCACCGTCGTGCAAGGGCCGCACTTCGCCTTCGCAGGACGGCAACCAGGCGTGGTGGGCGACCTCTTGCGCGCGGCCGAACTCGGCCCCTCCCGCGCCGGGAGCTACATCGTCGAGGTCCGGGTGGCGGCGGACGCGACGGCCCGAACCCCCAGTGGGGAGCAGGTCACCGGCCGGGCCGTGCTGGTCCAGATGCTCGAGGCGGTGAGCGCCGCCCAGGCAGCCGTGACGGCGGACGCGCCCGCGGCCTTCGACGAGACCGTCACGGCCGGCGTCTCCGCGGATCTGTGCAACGCGCTCAGCGTGCTCTCCGGTTCCGACCGGAGAGAGCCCTTCGAGATCGGCTTCCGGTGGGCACGCTCGCAGCCACTCGATGTGCCGTCACGCGTGGTCGCGTTCCCCGAGACCTCGGGGTCGCTGCTGCACGCCGCGTCGATGCGGCTTCGCGACCTCAACGCCTCCGGTGCCGCGGCGGTCACCGGCGCCGCGACGGTCACCGGCGTGATCGAGGGACTGCACGACGACTCCTCGGGCAACGACCGGTGGCGGATCAAGATCCGCGGCGAGTTCCGCACCGAGCACACCGACAGGAGTCGGCGCGTCGTCTGGGTGCGGCTCCCGGACCAGGCCGCGTACGACCGTGCGATCACCGCGCATCGGGAACGGCAAGTGGTCACCGTCATGGGCGAGTTGGCCAGCGTGACAGGCGGGCGGGTGGAACTGGTGCCCGAGCGGGGGTTCGACATCTGACCGGAGTTCGGCTCATCGAGGAGGGGGCATTGTGCCGACGGAGTTGACTGTACGGGATCACGCATCGCTGTTCGCCCTGATGGTGGTCGCACGTCCGGTGACCAACCGTGAACTGCGCGAACTCGCCGGGCTTGAGATCACCGCGGCGGTGCGACGGCGGGTGAACCAGGATGTCGAGCGGATCGTGAGCAGGAAGCCCGGTGCAGTCCACACGCACCAGCTCACTCCGGCGGGCCGGAGCTGGTGCGAGTCCGCTCTGGTGGCCGGACGCCCGGACGGAGCGAGGTTTCCGGCCGGGGTGCTCTACGCGGTGCTGGACAACGTCGGACAGTACCTGGCCCGCTCCGGCACCAAGTTCGGCGAGTTCTTCCAGCCCGACGTCGAGGCCTGGATCCGCGCGGTCTACACGGAACTCACCGCCCGCCGGAAACCGGGCAGTTGGGTCAGACTGTCGGCGCTGCGCCCCTGGCTCGAGGGTCTGCCGCGAGGGGCCGTCGACGCCGAACTCGACCGGATGATCGAGCAGCCCGACGTACAGCTGATGGGCGAGCTCAACCGGCGCACGCTCAGCGACGAGGACCGCGGGGCCGCCGTCGACATCGGCGGCGAACCCCGCCACCTGCTGCGGATCGGGCCGGCGTGAACGGGGAGCTCGCCGCCCTGGAGGCGGTGTACTTCACCACCGCGCTGACGCCGGAAGAGATCTGGACGCCGGTGACTTCGTACCACGTCGACGGCCTTCATCCCGAGGTGTTCCGGCGGCTGGGGAGGACGATGAGCGCCCTCGAGCGTGCCCACTCGCCGGTCGCGACCGTGGTGCGTGGCGAGAGCGGCTCGGGCAAGACGCATCTGCTCGGCTGGACCCGCCACGAGATCCAGGAGCGCGGCGGCTCCTTCTTCTACATCAAGCTCGTCACCGGCCGGAACTTCTGGGAGAGCGCCGCCGACAGTCTGGTCGACAGTCTGTACCGGCAGGACGAGGGCGGCCAGGAACAACTGATCCGCCTGCTCGACGAGCTGTCGCGCCAGGCTCGTCTCGACGCGGACACCCATGCCGCCGTCACCGGCCGCCGCGCGTTGACCCGCGCCCATGTCGATGCGTTCGTCCGGGGGATCCGGAGCATCGACCGGCAGGTGGGCAACGAGGCCGCGGACACGGCCCGCGCGCTGGCGCTCCTCGCCTCATCCGGCGATCCCGTGGAGATCGGCAGGGCCTACTTCGCGCTCAACGACGACGAAGAGGACAAGCGCGCCGCCTGGGGGATGTCGCCGGGCGGGCCGCCGGCTCAACGCGTCGTGCGCGATCTGACGCGCCTGTTCGCCCTGGCCGGACCGCTGGTGTTCGCCTTCGACCAGCTCGACACCCTGGTGTCCGCCGCGGAGACGTCGTCGCTGACGTCGCCCGCCTCCGGCGAGGGCCGGGCCGCGAAACGGCTGAGCGGTGAGATCGCCACCGGCCTGATGGAACTGCGGGAAGAGACCCGTCGGACTCTGATGGTCGTGGCGTGCCACGAGGACACCTGGGAGCAGATCTCCCGGGCGGCGGTCCGGTCCGCCCTGGACCGGTTCGAGGTGCTGCCGACGCTCGGCGCGATACCGGACGAGGCCACCGCCGCCGCCATCGTCAGCAGTCGCTTCCGTGCCTCCTACGAGGAGGTGGGGTTCACCCCGCCGTATCCCACCTGGCCGGTCACCTCGACGGCGCTGGCCGAAGCCCCGCACCGGTACACCGCACGACGGCTGCTCATCCGCATCCAGAAGCACATCGAGGCGTGTCTCCAGAGCGGCACGGCGGCCGAACTGACCTCCCTGACCGGTGCGGAGCCGACGCCGGCCGCATCACCCGCACCGGCGAAGGCCGTCAACCTGAGCACCCTCACGGAGTCCTTCGACAAGCTCCGGGCCGACGCGGACGACCGCGGGCCGATCGACCCCACGACCGAGGACGGGTTGATGCCCGCTCTGCTCGGCGCCGGGCTGCGGAGTCTGGTCAGGGAGCTGGGTGCCGACGAGACGCGGTTCTCCATCGAGACCGACTTCGGCCGCAAGGCGGCGTTGCACGCCCGGTTGCGCTATGTCGTGGACGAGGCCAGCGAGAACGAATTCCACTGGTCCTTCCGTGCGATCGCCGCGACCAACGCCATCGCCGCCCAGAGCCGGATCCGCAACGCGGCAGTGGAGGCCGGCCTGACCGCCGGCCTGGCGAGCCGCCGACTGATCCTGCTGCGGAACATGCCCTACCCGAGCGGCCCCAGGACCAAGGAGACCAAGGACGACTTCGAGGCGCGGGGCGGGGTGTCGTTACCGATCGGCGCCGCCGACCTGCGGACTCTGGCCGCCCTCCGGGGCATGCTCGACGACCGTGTGTCGGGCCTGGACGAATGGCTGCGACAGGAGCGCCCCGCCTCCCGCATCGAGATCTTCGCGTCGGTGCTGGGGGACCTGCGGCAGCAGCTCGGCATCGCGACCACGGAAGTCGGTTCCACGGCGGCGCTGGAGGCGGCGGGCGCACCGGAGGCCGCCGAGCCCGCTCGTACCGAGATCGTCGTCGGAACCACGGTCCGGGGCGGCCGTTCGTTCGCGGTACCCATGGAACACCTCCGGATGCACACCGCCGTGGTGGGTGCGTCGGGGTCGGGCAAGACGGTCCTGATCAAGCGACTCGTGGAGCAGTGCTCTCTGCGCGGCGTCTCAGCGATCGTGCTGGATCCGAACGGCGACCTCGCACGTCTCGGCGACCCCTGGCCGCGCCCGCCGAAGTACTGGACGGACGACCATGAGCGCGACGCCCGGCGCTATTTCGCGGATGTCGAAGTGGTGGTGTGGACTCCGGGGCTCAACCGCGGACGCCCGATCTCCTTCCACCCGATTCCCGACTTCGGCCCCGTCCTCGACGACATGGACGACTTCCCGCGGCTGGTCAGGTCGACGGTGTCCTCACTCGCGCCCCATGCCGGTGTACGGGGCAGCAGTGCGCGCGCGATCCAACAGCTGGGGGTCCTCAAACGCGCCCTCGAACGGTACGCGCGCGACGGCGGCAAGGACCTGGCCGGCTTCGTCGAGCTGCTCGCCGAGCCCCCGAACGACATCGTGAACAGCAGGACCATTCGCTTCGCCGTGCAGATGGCGGACACGCTGGAAGCCGCGATGGAGACCGACCCGCTCTTCGGGGAGACCGGCGCGCCAGCCGATCCCGGCATGCTCCTGATGGCGTCGCCCGGGAAGACCGCCCGTATCTCGGTGATCAGCTTCGTCGGCCTGTCCGGCGCCGGACCGGCCCAATTCGTCAGCCGTCTCCAGGCGACCTTGTTCTCATGGTTCAGGGCACACCCGGTCGGTGATCGTCCGCTGGGCGGACTCCTCGTGATGGACGAGGCGCAGAACTTCGTGCCCTCCGGTGCTTCGAATGCGAGTACGGAGAGCACGGTCGAACTCATCCGCCAGATACGCAAGTACGGACTCGGGATGGTCCTCGCCTCGCAGGCCCCCAGGGGGATCCACAGTCAGGCGCTGGGCAACACCGCGAACCAATTCTTCGGCCGACTCACAGTGAACGCCCACATCGAGGCGGTCACGAGCATGGCTCAGGCGCGGAACGCGGTCCTCGACAACCCCGCCGGTCTTGGGCGCGGCATGTTCAACGCCGCAAGCGAGGGGACCGGATTCAGCAGGATCGAGGTGCCGATCTGCCTCAGTCACCACGACGAGCCGCTCACGGAGGACGAGATCGTCGAGCGGGCACGCCGAGGTACGGGTACCTGAGCGGTCTCGTCCCCACATGCCGAAGTGTGTGTTCTGCCCCAGGCTGGATACGCGGGGTCGTGGACCGGACCACGCTTCGGACGGCGGACGAGGGAGCAGAGCGACCATGGCAAGCGGTGGCATCCACTCGGCAGTGTCACTGACCGTGAACGGCAAGGGCTGCGAGCTCACCGTCGACCACCGGGTCACACTGCTGGACGTCCTGCGTGAGCGGTTGGATCTGACCGGTGCGAAGAAGGGGTGCGATCACGGGCAGTGCGGCGCCTGCACCGTGCTCGTCGACGGGCGTCGCGCCAACAGCTGCCTGCTGCTGGCCGTCGCCCAGGACGGATGCGACATCACCACGATCGAAGGTCTGTGCGACGGCGACGGTGACGGCGGCGACAGCGACGGTGAAGAGCGTCTGCACCCGCTCCAGCGCGCCTTCCTCGCCCGGGACGCCTTTCAATGCGGCTACTGCACACCCGGCCAGCTCTGCTCCGCCGTCGGTGCCATCGCCGAGGCCGAAGCCGGGCATCCCTCGTACGTGACGGATCCCGGCGTGGAACCGGGCGAACCCGTCGCGCTGAGCAGGGACGAGATCCGCGAGAGGCTCAGCGGCAATCTGTGTCGCTGCGGGGCCTACCCACACATCGTCGAGGCCGTCGAGGACGTGACCCGATGAAGGAGTTCCAGTACGTACGCGCCCGCAGCGTCGACGAGGCGACCGCTGCCCACGCGAGTCACCCAGGCGCCCGCTACCTGGGTGGTGGCACCAACCTCGTCGACCTGATGAAGCTGGGCGTGGAGGCGCCCGGGACGTTGGTCGACGTCAGTGGGCTTCCGCTGGACGAGGTCGAGGAGCTCGCGGATGGGTCCGTGCGTGTCGGGGCGACCGTGCGCAACAGCGATCTCGCCGCTCACCCCGCCGTACGCACCCGCTATCCCGTGCTGTCGCAGGCGCTGCTCGCCGGGGCCTCGGGGCAGCTGCGGAACATGGCCACGACCGGCGGCAATCTGTTGCAGCGCACCCGCTGTCCGTACTTCCAGGACCTGGGCAAACCCTGCAACAAGCGCGAGCCGGGCACCGGCTGCGGGGCGCGCGACGGCATCCACCGCGACCACGCGGTCCTGGGGCACTCGCCGCAGTGCATCGCCACCCACCCCTCGGACATGGCGGTCGCGCTCGCCGCGCTCGACGCCCAGGTGGAGCTGCACGGCCCGGAAGGCCGGCGCACCGTGCCCGCCTCCGAGTTCCACCGGCTGCCCGGAGACCGTCCCGACCTGGACACCGAGATCGCGCCCGGGGAACTCGTCACCGGCGTGCTGCTCCCGGCCGCCACCGCCGGGCTGCCCTCCGCCTACCGCAAGGCCCGCGACCGCGCCTCGTACGCCTTCGCGCTCGCCTCTGTGGCGGTCGCCCTGAAGGTGGAGGACGGCGTGGTGGGCGAGGTCCGCATCGCGTTCGGGGGGCTTGCGCACCGGCCCTGGCGGGCCCTGCGCGCCGAGCGCGCGCTGACGGGCCAGGCTGCGGATGATGGGTCGTTCGAGCGGGCCGTCGACGCGGAACTCGAAGCCGCGGAACCGTTGCGCGACAACGCGTTCAAGGTGCGCCTCGCCCGCAATCTGGCCTGCGACATGCTGCGCCGCCTGACGCCGCCGCCCGGAGTCTCCTGACACGGCACACTGCCTCGCCCGACCCGCTCTTCAGGGAGAAGAACCATGCCGGACACCACCAGCGCTCTCGGGTCGCCTGCCGCGCGCAGGGAAGGCCCGGCCAAGGTGACCGGGGCCGCCCGTTACGCGGCCGAACACACCCCCGAGGGGTGTGCCTACGCCTGGCCGGTGCCGGCCGAGGTGGCACGGGGCGAGGTCACCGCCATCGATGACACGGCGGCGCGGGCGCTGCCCGGTGTCGTCACGGTCCTCACCCACCTCAACGCTCCGCGTCTGGCCGAACCGGACGACGCGACGCTCGCCGTGCTCCAGAACGCCCGGGTCCCGCACCGCGGCTGGTACGTCGCGCTCGTCGTCGCCGACAGCCTGGAGGCCGCACGCGAAGGCGCCGCCGCCGTCCGTGTCACCTACGCCGAGGAACCCCACGACGTCACCCTGACCGCCGACCACCCCGACGCCTACGTTCCCGAGGACACCGACGGCACATCGGGCGAGCACACACGCGGCGACGCCGACGCCGCGTACGCCCGCGCCGACGCACGGGTCGACGTCACCTACCGGGTGCCGCCGCTGCACAACCACCCGATGGAACCGCACGCGGCGACCGCCCGCTGGGAGGACGGCCGGCTCATCGCCTACGACTCCAGCCAGGGCGCCAGCACCGTACGCGACGTCCTGGCCGGCCTGTTCGAGCTGCCGAAGGAGCAGGTGACGGTCCTCTCCGAACACGTCGGCGGCGGCTTCGGCTCCAAGGGCACACCACGGCCGCACGTGGTGCTCGCCGCCATGGCTGCCCGTGTCACCGGGCGGCCGGTCAAACTCGCGCTGCACCGAAGGGAGTTGGCGGCCGTCGTCGGCCACCGCTCGCCGACCGTGCAACGGGTGCGGCTCGCGGCTGAGGCCGACGGCACGCTCACCTCCGTGGTGCACGAGGTGACGTCGCACACCTCCCGTATCAAGGAGTTCGTCGAGACGGCGGCCGCCGTCACACGCGTCATGTACCCCTCGCCGCACGCCCGCACCACCCACCGGGTGCTCCCGCTCGACGTGCCCAGCCCCTCCTGGATGCGCGCACCGGGGGAGGCCCCGGGCATGTACGCCCTGGAGTCGGCGATGGACGAACTCGCGGAGACCCTCGGCATCGACCCCGTCGAACTGCGGCTGCGCAACGACACCCGGAACG
Organism: Streptomyces sp. SDT5-1; assembly: GCF_052245995.1. Classification (NCBI taxonomy): domain Bacteria; kingdom Bacillati; phylum Actinomycetota; class Actinomycetes; order Kitasatosporales; family Streptomycetaceae; genus Streptomyces; species Streptomyces sp. SDT5-1. The sequence continues at coordinate 7,214,214 of NZ_CM125963.1, forward strand.
AACCCGACAGCGCCCGCCCCTTCAGCAGCCGCCACCTCGCCGAATGCCTGCGCGAGGGAGCCCGCCGCTTCGGCTGGTCCGCACGCGACCCGCGCCCCCGCTCGCGCGCCGAAGGGCCCGTCCTGGTCGGCTCCGGCGTGGCGGCCGCGACGTACCCCGTGAATGTGGCGCCCTCGCGCGCGAGCGCCCACGCCGACCCGGACGGCAGCTTCGTCGTCCGGATCAACGCCACCGACATCGGGACCGGCGCGCGCACCGTCCTGGCCCAGGTCGCCGCCGACGCACTCGGCGTCCCGGCGGACCGTGTGCGCACCGAAGTCGGCAACAGCGACCTCCCCACCGCCTCCCTCGCGGGCGGCTCCTCCGGCACGGCCTCCTGGGGCTGGGCCGTCCACGAGGCCTGTACGCGACTGGCGGCGGACCTCGCCGACCGCAAGGGACAGGAGCTCCCGGCGGAGGGGCTCGATGCCACGGCCGACACGGCGGGCCGCGCCGACGCCGACAGCGACTACGCCCGACACGCCTTCGGCGCGCACTTCGCCGAGGTCGGTGTCGACACGGTGACCGGCGAGGTCCGCGTGCGACGACTGCTCGGTGTCTACGCGGCGGGCCGCATCCTCAACTCCCGTACCGCGCGCTCCCAGTTCATCGGCGGCATGACGATGGGCCTGGGGATGGCCCTCACCGAGGGCAGCACGCTGGACCCCGCCTTCGGTGACTTCGTGGAACGCGACCTCGCCGCCTACCACGTACCCGCGAACGCCGACGTGCCCGCGATCGAGGCGCACTGGATCGACGAGGACGACCCCCACCTCAACCCCATGGGCAGCAAGGGCATCGGCGAGATCGGCATCGTCGGAACGGCCGCCGCCATCGGCAACGCCGTGCACCACGCGACCGGCGTGCGGCAGCGCGAACTGCCCATCACGCCGGACCGGGTGCTGGCGGACGGCCGCTGAGGGCTGTCCCCGACGTGCCTACTCCTCGACCTGCTCGGGGTCGATCGGGATCTCGGGTGCCGTGTTCTCGGCGCGCATCTCGGCGCTCAACTCCCGCGCCACGGTCCCGCAGCAGCGGTTGAACTGGTTCTGCCAGTCGTTCATGAACATGTCGTAGCTGGACTGGCCGACCAGCTTCAGGTCCGACTCGTCGTTGTGCCAGACGCCGTTGCTCGTCCAGTTCGAGGAGCCGACGAACACGACTCGGGCGTTGGACGAGCTCGCGTAACCGCCGCTGACCATCATGTACTTGTCGTGCGTGTAGTGCAGGGCGTTGCCGTTCGCGTCGGTGCCGCGGGAGGTGTCGTGCACCTCGATGTTCGCCCGGTCCTTCAGGTAGTCCTCCACGCTGCCGTCGACCTGACCGGCGGTGAAGAGTATCCGTATCTTCACGCCGCTCTTCCCCAGGCTCACCAGCTTCTTCGGCAGCTCCAGATAGTTCCGGTCGCCCGGCTTCCCGTGGGAGGTCCACTGGAACATGGCGATGTTGATCGTGGCCGGCGCCTTGACGTTGTTCAGGAAGTCGACCCAGGTGTCGCTCTTGGAGCGCGCCTTGGGCCACTGGTACGAGGGCGGGGACAGGGTCGTCCTGGCGTCCGTGCCGCTGGTGGTGTTGTAGTAGTCGGGCACCAGCGGGCCAGAGCCGTTGAGCGCGCCCTTCGACATGGCCGTGAAGTAGCGGACGTAGGAGTTGTACAGGTCGACGTTGCCCTTGACGGTGGCGGCGCTGTTCCACGCCGTTCTGGCCTGGGCTGAGGTGGGGTTGGCGCTGCTGACGGTCACCGTCCTGTTCGCGTCGCTCCCGCCGCTGAGCATGTAGTACTTCGCGTGCAGGGCGGACCCGGAGTAGTGGGTCAGGCAGCCGCCCGGGCACAGCGCGGCGAAGCTGGAGGCCTTCGGGTCGTTGCCCAGCTCGGTGACCAGAGACTGCCAGACCGCGTTGTCGCTGTGAGAGTCCATCAGCGCCTTGACGATGACGCCGCGTTGGTGCGCGGCGATCAGGGCGTTGGCGAATTCCGGCCCCGGGTGCGTGCTGCCGATCGAGTACATGGCGACGCGTATGGTCTGCCCGCAACTGGCGCTGTTGATCGAATCGATGATCGGGCCCATGACGTTCATCTGGGCGTCGGGGTCCTCGGGGTCGCTGAAGCTCGGGCCCGGTCTCGAGGTGAACGTCCGGTTCTCGCACGTCAGTGGCGTCTTGGCCTTCTTGACCGCCGCGTGCGCCGTGGTGGGCGACAGCGCGGTGACGGCGAGCGCGGTGATCAGCGTGAGCGTGCGCTTCATGGGCGGGCCTTTCGCAGGGTGGCTGAGATGAGGAGGCGGGTGACCCACCTTTCGGCACACAGGAGACTCGTAAGGGCGCCCGAGGGTTGCACGAGAAACCTGGGGAGTGGGACACGACGGTGCGCACTTGAGGACCCCCGTTTTGATCTCCTCCCGACAAGATCCATAAGATCCGCCGATGATCATCAAAAAACGGCTGGCGGCGGGCCTGTGCGCCCTGCTCGCCGCCCTCGCCGTCGGCGGGCCGGCGCCCACGCAGGCGTACGCCGACGAAGCCGACGAAAGACCGACGCCCCAGGTCGAACTCGTCCTGGACGTGAGCGGGTCCATGCGCGCCCGCGACATCGACGGCGGCTCCCGGATGGCCGCGGCGAAGCAGGCGTTCAACGAGGTGCTCGACGCGACGCCCGACGATGTGGAGCTCGGGATCAGGACGCTCGGGGCCAACTACCCCGGGGACGACCGGAAGACGGGCTGCAAGGACACCGAGCGCCTCTACCCGGTCGGCCCGCTGGACCGCACCGAGGCCAAGACCGCCGTGGCCACGCTCCAGCCCACCGGCTGGACGCCGATCGGCCCGGCCCTGCTCAAGTCCGCGGACGACTTCGCGTCCGGCACCGGCGCGAAGCGCATCGTCCTCATCAGCGACGGCGAGGACACCTGCCAGCCGCTCGACCCGTGCGAGGTGGCTCGCGAGATAGCCGCCAAGGGCATCGGTCTGACCATCGACACGCTCGGGCTCGTCGCCGACGCGAAGACGCGTGAGCAGCTGTCCTGCATCGCGGACGCGACCGGCGGCACCTACACCGCCGTGCACCACAAGGAACAGCTCTCCGACAAGGTCGGCCAGTTGGTCGACCGGGCGGCCGACCCGGTGGCCACGCCCGTGGCCGTCGACGGCGCCGCGCAGTGCGCCGACGCGCCGCAGCTCAAGGCCGGCCTCTACACCGACCGCGAGAAGTTCGGCGAGCACCGCTTCTACCGCGTCGACGTCGAACCGGGGCAGGAGCTGCGCGCCTCGGTGAGCGTCGCGGCCGACCGTGCGGTCAACCGGGACTACGGCGTGCTGCTGCGCGCCGTCACCACGCACGGCCGGGAGATCGTGCGCGGGCAGGAAGCGGGGGACGGACGTACCGACGTCCTCTCCACGGGCCTGCGTTACCCGAAGCCCGAGGGCGACGACGACGCGGACGAGACGCAGGCGGAGCCGGTCTGCCTCCAGGTCTCGAACTCCTTCTCCGCGCCCGCCTCGGTGAAGACGACCCCCGGCCTGCCGGTCGAGCTGTCCGTCGACGTCGTGGACGGCCCGGACCGGGCGTCCGACGTGGCCGCGTTCGGGCTCGGCCACGGCTGGTGGCTGCTGGCCGCCCTGGTCGTGGTCGGCTTCCTCGCGGGTGTCATCTGGGGCTGGCTCTCGCGCTGGCGCGTCTCTGTCTGGAGGACGAACTGATGAGATTCGCGACGCAGTTGACGCGTACGAGGCGGCCGGTCGCGGGGGTGCTGGGCGCCGCTGTCGCAGTGCTGACACTGGCCGGGCCCGTCGCCGCGGACGAGGGCGACGACACCGCCGCCAGGAAGGCCCCGACGGAGGCGGGCACGTCGTTCCGTGCGGCGGCGCGGATGCAGCAGGACCAGAAGGCGACGGCGAGCGCGTCGACGGGCGACTACCTGTACTGGTCGTTCCCGGCCGACGCCGGTCAGCGCCCGACGGTGAAGGCGACCGTCGAGCTGCCCGATCCGCAGGCCCGGCACGGCGCGCAGACCTGGCGCATCGACGTCTACGACGGGCTGAGGCGCCGCCAGCCCTGCCAGTACGGCATGCAGGAACGTGCCGCTGAGGCCGGGGCGAAGCGCGTGGAGCTCGCCTGCACGGTGCGTACGGTGCACGCCTCGGCGGACGCCTGGAGCAACGACCCGCTGCCCGGCACCTACTACGTGCGTCTCACGGCGACCTCGCTCGCCGACGCCGACCTGGGCCAGCCGGTGACGGCGTCGGTGGAGGCCCACTCGAAGGACATGGGCGGCGCGGCTGCGGTCGACGGCAGCCTGTCCACCCCGCTGGTCCCGGGCACGACCGCCTCCGCCGAGCAGTCCGCACCGGCGGACGGCTGGGCCTCGGCCTGGTGGACGAACCGCTGGCTGTGGACGGCGGCGGGCGCGGTGCTCGCGGCGCTGGCGGGTATCGGAGGCTACGCGCTGACGCGAGGGGGAGGCCGCCCGGCGGGAGCCTGACAGGCCGCGGAAACTCCTCGCCCCGCGTCAACGCGGGGCGAGGACTCGTGGTCGTAAGCCGTTCAACGGCATCAAGTCAGCGGGCCTGCCCGGTTCTTGCTCGACCGGTAGACGCCCAGGCCGATGAACCCGACCCAGACCAGCGTGATCAGCCCGACGAGGGCATCCGCGCCCCACCCGTTGATCGCGTAGAAGTGGGTGGCGTCCATGCCGAAGTAGAGCGACGGGACGGCCAGCAGGTTGATGACTCCGACGATGACCGTTCCGCGCAAGGCCCACCCTGGAGCCATCGGCGACGTGGCGGTCGTGAACTGCCGTGCGGCGCGGGCGAATCCGAGCAGGAACATCGCGATCCAGAGGTGCGCGATCGGCCCGTGGGCCAGTGCCATGGCGGCCGCCAGTGGGCCGTCCGTGGTCGGGTCCATCCCCCGGTCCGGGTAGGCCAGGGGAGTGCCGGCCTCGAGCGAGGTGGCGAAGAGGATCACGGCGACGTAGATGAGCAGCGACACGAGGGCGAGCTGACCGGCGATGGTGCGCCGTCCCGTGTCGTCCCTGGGCAGCAGGCGTGCCAGGGCGACGCCGAACGCCGTCAGCACGGCCATGGTCACGAGCGTCAGCAGGCTGCGCGTCAGGACGTTCCACTCCGGAGGTGGCCCGGAGTAGACGAAGTACAGGGCCACCATCGGCACCGCGAGGGCACCCACCGCCATCCCCGCCCGGCCGGTGAAGTGCGGCGTGGTCACAGTGACTCCCGCCCGGTGCGTGACCACTGGTGGCGGACGTGGTCCACGGACAGCAGCGCGGCGTCGACGAGGAGGGCGCTCGCGGGCGTCCACAGCCACCACGGGCCGTCGAGCCGAGCGCTGAAGATGCCGATCAGCAGCCAGACGATGAGCTGTACGGCGGTCGCGAAGGCGGCGATCGTGGTGATGACGAAGCGGGCCCGTGAGGTGGAGCGCCGATCGGTCGGGTCGAGCCCGAGCAGCGTCATCAGGTATCGGCGGTGAGGATGTGTGGTGTTGTCCATGTCCTCAACGGTGTCGGTCCGGCAGCCCGTCGGACGTCTGCCGATCGGGCCTGATGGGGTCCACCAACGGCCAATGGCTCCTACGACTTTCGTTGACTGCCTCGCCGAGGCGGGCGGTCTAGGGTGGTCCGGTGCCGATTCCTCCCCGCGCCGTCGTCGACGGTCGCAGCGACGACGAGCCCCCGGTGCGTCGAGGGCCGTGGATCGCGCGCGGCCGGTCGGCGTTGCTCGTACTCGCGTCGTTCGCCGGTGGACTGGCCATGCTGTTCCTGGTGCTCGAGCAGCGGCCGGGCGGAGGGTGGCGCGTCCTCGACATCGCCGTGGGCGCCGCCGCGAGTCTCGTGCTGCTATTACGTCACCGTGCTCCGGTCGCGATCGGCCTGATGCTGGCGGTTGTCGGGGCGTTCAGTGCCACCGCCGGAGTGGCCAACTACGTAGCCCTGTTCGCCGTGGCGCGCAGCCGACGGATGGAGTTGGCGTTCGTCGTGGCGTTCGCCGACATCGTCGGAGCCCTCGTCTTCTGGCTGCTGTATCCGGCCAACTCCGCGCTGAGCCTCACCGTCGCGGTCAACGCCGCGATCGCGCTCGCCGTCGTGGCCTGGGGCGCGCTGCAGCAGAAGCAGCAGGACCTGGTCGCGGTCTACCGGGACAGGGCGGCCCGTATCGAGCGCGAGCGCGAGCAGCGCGCGGAACAGATCCAGATGGCCGAACGCGCCCGAATCGCCCGGGACATGCACGACTCGGTGGCGCACTACATCTCGCTGATCGCCCTCTACGCGGGCGGGCTCGCGGTCGCCGGGGACAACGTCAAGAACGTCGGCACCACGGCCGCGACGATCCGCACGACCGCGATCAGCGCACTCGACGAGCTGCGCACGGTGATCGGCATGCTGCGCGACGGCACCGTCGTGACACCCCGGGCCTCCGACCACGAGCACACCGTCGCCGGTCTGATCGACGAAGCCAGACAGGCAGGCCAGATGATCGTCGCGCACCTTGATCCGACCGCTGGCGGTGACAGTGCATCGGCGGTGCAGGAACCCGCGAACACCGAGCACATCTACCGAGTCGTACAAGAGGGACTGACCAACGCACGCAAGCACGCCCCTGGCGCCTTGGTGACAGTGAATGTCCGCCGCGAGGGCCGTGACACCCTCGTCACGATCACCAACCCGATCGAGGCGTCCGCGTCGGCGTTGCCCGGGAGCGGTGCCGGCCTGCGCGGTCTCGCCGAACGGATCGCCGCCGTGGGAGGCGTCGCCGAACACGAGGTCGTCGACCGCGGTGAGGACACCCACGAGTTCCGACTGTCTGCGCGGGTGCCCCTGCGATGACCGGCTCCCCGTCCTCCAACAGCGCCCCGGGCGACCCGACTTCGGTGCTCATCGTCGACGACGACGCGATGGTCCGCACCGGTCTGTCGATGGTCCTGTCGATGGACCCCACCATCACGGTCATCGCCGAGGCACCCGGCGGAGCCGAGGCCGTCAGCGAGGCAACCCGGCACCGGCCCGATGTCGTACTGATGGACCTTCAAATGCCGGAGATGGACGGCGTCGAGGCCACCCGCCGAGTCCTCGCTGCGGCACCGTCGGTCGCGGTGCTGATGCTGACCACCTTCCACCTGGACACACACGTCCTCGACGCACTGGAGGCCGGCGCGAGCGGATACCTGCTCAAAGACGTCGCGCCGCAAGAGCTCTGCCACGCGATTCACCTCGCCGCCTCGGGGGAGTCCGCGTTCTCGGCGACGATCACCCGCCAACTCGTGGCACGCCACACCCGCACGGCCAACGACGCAGCCGGCGCCAGAGCCCGGCAGGCATTGGAAGCTCTCACCGACCGCGAGCGCGCCGTGGCCGAGGCCGTCGCCGAAGGCGCGTCCAACGCGACCATCGCGAAGGCCCTCTTCATGAGCGAAGGCACGGTCAAGACCCACATCTCCCGCGCGCTCACCAAGACGGGCCTGGACAACCGGGTCCAGCTGGCACTTCTGGTCTTCCAGACGCAGCGGTACTTCTAGCTGTTGCGGGGGCCAGGTGCGGGCGTCGCCGAGAGTGAAGCCCAGGGCTGAACTCCTGTCCGCCGTCAACTCGCGCCGCAGTATGGCGAGTTGGAGCATGCCGCCACTTCGCCGCCTTGGACCGGGTCCCGCGTTTGTGCACCGCATCGTCGGGCAGGCGAATCAGCCACACCCCCGATGGGCGTACGCGCCGAAGGAGAATCTGTCTATGCCGCAGCGCGAACCGGTCACCAGGAACCCGGACAAGGGCTACGTAGCGCTTCTTGGCTGGAGTCTCAACGCAGTGGAGGCCCTCGACCGGTTCGATCGGAGATATGTCGTGGTGGCCCCGGAGTGGGCCGAGGAGTACTGCGTCGAGCACGACATCCCGTACGTGCCATGGAACTTCGAACGGCTCAACGACCGCTCCATGGAGATCGCCGAGACGCTTCAGAACGAGGGCGTCGACGTCGCGATCCCGCTGTACGAGGAGACGGTCGAATGGGCGGGAGCGATCAACTCGGTCCTTCTCGGCAACCCGCGTCTGTACGGTCAGGCCATGCTGCTGCGGGACAAGGCGCTGATGAAGCGCCGCGCGCAGCTCGGCGGCATCCGGGTCGGTATCTTCGAGGAGGCCCACGACAGGGACGACGTGATCCGCTTCCTCAAGCGCGTCAACCAGACCCTGCTCAAGCTGGACGGCGACCCGAACGACCCGATCCACCTCAAGGCCTTCGACAAGGCGGGCTGCCTCGGCCACCGCGTCATCCGCACCCCGGACGAGATCGACTCGATCCCGGACGAGGAGTTCCCCGTCCTCATGGAATCCCACCTCGACGGCTGGGAGTTCGCGGTCGAGGCGTGGGTGCACAACGGGAAGATCAAGTTCCTGAACATCTCCGAGTACGTCACGCTGGGGTACTCGGTGTTCGTGCCGGCGACCCCCGAGCTGGAGCGCTACCGCCCGCAGATCACGGCGCAGATCGAGAAGCTCATCAAGACGTTCGACATCGAGTTCGGCTTCGTGCACCCGGAGTACTTCGTCACCAGTGACGGAGAGATGTACTTCGGCGAGGTCGCCTACCGGCCGCCCGGCTTCAAGGTGTTCGAACTGCTCGAGCGGGCCTACGGCTTCAACGCCTACCAGGCGCTGGTCCTCGCGTTCGACCCGAAGACGACCGAGGAGGAGATCGACGCCTTCTTCCCGCGCGAGGTCGTCGACGCGTCCGGGGTGGCAGGCTGCTTCGGTGTCTACCCGCGCCGCCGTGTCGTCAGCGACCTCGAGATCCCCGAGGAGACCGAGGACGACGACTACTACGAGTCGCACGACCTCTCGACACCGCTCGAGGAGACCGTCACCAAGAGGACCGCGTTCGGCAACCACTGGGGTCTGGTGTACTTCTTCGGTGACGACCCCTACCGCATGCGCGATCTGTTGAAGAAGCAGGAAGAGCTCGACTTCTACGTCTGACGACCCGTCGACGCAGGAGGCCAACCCGAGGGAAACCCTTTGAAACCGACCGTCGACGTCAACGGTGAGGCCACGACGCTGCACAAGCGCGTGGCCTCGCTCGACGACGCCATCCAGGCCATGGCCGACACCCGCGACTTCGGCAAGCACACGAAGCTGCGGCGGGTCCTGGAAGCACTGCGGCGGGTGCTCAAGCAGCCGGGCGGCGCCGCGGCGATCCAGGAGAGGGCGCAGGCCATCGAGGACGCCGGGCTCTTCCAGGGGACGGACTGGGCGTCGCCGGAGATCCTCCTCCCGGCCCTGGCAGGACCGGGACTGCACAGTGCCGACGCGGACACCGTCGTCATGGAGGCGACCAGCGAGCTGCGGATGCTCGCGGTCGCCCGCGGAGACTACGCGCACCCGACGCTGCCGGCCGAGGACGCCCGCCAGTTCCTCTCCCAGGTGCTGGCGGCCAACCTGGAGCTGTTGTTCGGCGCGCCCAGCGAGGCGGAGCGGGTCCAGCAGGGCCGCACCGCGGAGCTGATCCGCGACCTGTTCCGGCACATCGCCGAGGAGATCGGTTACGACAGCGTCCTGGACGACCTGGTCGACGAGATCTGGCGGATCCTGCGCCAGCGCCCGATCCAGGTCGAGTCGGTACAGGCCCTGATCACCCGGATCGCGGTCTACCGCAACGACCCGGACGTCGCTCTCGGCCCGTCGTCGGGGCAGGGCATCGACCGGCTCATCACGAGCCTGTTCGGGACCACCGAGGCATGCCGCGACGATCCGGGCATCGACGTCTTCCACTCCCGGCTCGAAGCGATGGACGCCGGCGCCCTGCAGTACGAGGCGACCGGATTCGCGCGGGCCATGCACGACACCGGCCTGGTGTCGCCGTACCACGCGGAACTGCTCCGGTTCCTGCTGCGCGAGAGCGACTACCTCCTCGGCGAGGCGCTCGGCCTCTCCGACACCGGCCGCAACTGCCTGCTGCGCTACAGCGACCTGGTGCACCGGCTGATCGAGGTGGCCGTGCACCCGCAGACCGCGCAGTGCGTCTACGGTCTCGCGCTGCTGCTCGACCGAGGCATCCTGTACGAACCACCGGTGGTGCCCGCGCTGTGGCGGCAGCTGTCGCTCGAACTCTCCCCGGTCGCGCGCGAGCGACTGATCGCGGCCTTCGGCGAGACACCTGAGCCGCGGGCGCGCCTGGTCGCCGGAGTGCTCTCGATGTTGGGGCTGCCGCTCGGTGTCGGCCAGGGCGACAACCCCACCTGCCAGTCGGCCCGCGCGCTGTCGATGTGGGCCTACAACGACCCGGACTACCTGCTGCAAGTGGTGGTCTGGGCCGCCCGCGACGACGAGATCCTCATGCACTTCGAGGGCCAGCCGATCTCGTCGAAGGGCAGCGGGGCAGGAGTCGCGAGCACGCTGCCGACGGACCTGGACCCGGTGTCGCTGCTCGTGGTGCCCCACCTGGACCGGATCTACGCCGAAATGGGGCGGCGCTGCGTCGGGCGACCGGGGGACCCGCACCGGTGGGTCAACCCCGAGTTCCACGGCTGGTGGGCGGCCCGCGGGTTCCACATCAACGTCGATGTCGCGACCGGGAACCTGGTCGACCTCGACGACTTCCTGCGGCAGTTCCACGTGAGCTACCACCCGACCTACAACGGCGAGCAGCCGCTGATCCACCCGCAGCCGGCCGGCGTCGCCGTCACCGACAGCGCGGCCCGCTACGTCGGCTGGCACGCCATCACGATCCTGCGGGTGGCGCCGGACCCGCAGGACGTCATGCGGGTGTACTTCTTCAACCCGAACAACGACAGCGGCCAGGACTGGGGCGACGGCGTCGTCGTCTCCACCGCGGGCAACGGCGAGCGGTTCGGCGAGGCCTCCCTGCCGTTCGACCAGTTCGCCTCGCGGCTCTACATCTTCCACGCCGACCCGCTCGAGCACGGCGTACCGGAGCGGGTGCCCGCCGAGGACATCGCACGCATCATCGGCTACATCGAGCGCAGCTGGGGCAACGACCGGCTGCCCGCGGGCACCCTGCAGGCCCAGGAAGGACCGGCGGGCCTGGCGGGGAGCTGACGGAGGCCGTGGCGGGGCGGGGCAGGGTGGCGACAGGCGCGCCCGCACCGGGCTCACCTTCGCTCAGGCGTGCCGGGCCAACAGCGCTCTCGCCGTCGCCGCCATCGCCTCGTCGACCATCTCGCCCTCGAACGTCACCGCGCCCACGCCCCGCGCCTGCGCCGCCTCCACGGCCTCGATCAGACGGGCCGCGTGGGCGAGTTCCTCGGCGCTCGGGGCGAACACCTCGTTGAGGACCGGGACATGGGACGGATGGATGGCCATCATGCCCGTGTAGCCGAGCGCCCGGTTCTGCTCGGCGAAGCCGCGCAGGCCGTCGAGATCGCCGATCCGTGTCCACAGTCCGGCCACCGGGTGCGGCGCCCCCGCGGCCCGGACGTCGAGCAGGACGCGGGCCCGCAGGGCGTACGTCTCGTGGCCCGCGGGGCTCCAGCGGTATCCGACGGCGCGCTCGACGTCCCCGCCTGCCCCCGTGACGGCGCCGAGGTGTGCGACGCGGTCGGCGGCTGCCGTCGCGCAGCCGTAGGCGTCGCGGAGGGCTTCAGCGGTCTCCAGGAGGGGGACGAGCGCCAACGTGCTGTGTGCCAGGCCGTGTTCGTGCTCGCACCAGGTCAGGAGCCGGTCGGCGAAGCGGATGTCGTCGGGCCCCGACACCTTGGGCAGCACGACGCCGCTCAGGCCTGGCCCGCACACCGCGCGCAGTTCCTCGACCGCGGCCCAGCCGTCCAGCGGCCTGACCCGGACGAAGAGCGCGGGGCCGGAGCCCGCGACGGCCCGCGCTGCCAACGCCCCGGCCACCTGACGCACGGCCGCCGCCCGGTCGGTATCGGGCAGCGCGTCCTCCAGGTCGAGGATGACCGCGTCGGCGCCGGCCGCACGGGCCTTCGGCAGCCAGGACGCCGTCCTGTTGCCCGGTACGAACAGCATCGAGCGCAGCGGGGGCCGGTGGTGCGCGGGCCGGGCGCGTGGGGTCCCGGACGGTGACACCGCGCGCGCCGGGGCCGGGTCGGACCGCGAGGACACCTCAGACGACACCGTGCTTCTCCAGATCGGTGAGTTCCGCCTCGCCCACACCCAGCCACTCCCGGTAGACGAGCGCGTTGTCCTGGCCGAGGGCAGGTCCGGTCCGCCACACCGCTCCGGGCCGCTGCCGGAAGTGCGGGATGACCGACTGCATGCGTACCGGTCCGAGGTCGGCGTCGTCGACCGTGACGATGTCCTCGCGCTCCGCGTAGACGGGGTCCGCGGCGATGTCGGCAGCGCTGAACACCCGTGACGCGACGACCTCGGCCCGCGCGAAGGCCTCCAGACACTCGGCGGCCGTGCGCCCGGCCACCCACGCCCGCAGGCCCTCGTCCAGTTCGGCCCGGCGCGCGAACTGCTGCTCCGTGGTGGCGAATTCGGCCTCGGCGTGGCCGAGGAGCGCGGCGACGTTGCGGACCGAGCGGAGGGTCGCCGACGTCACGGTGATCCATTCGCCGTCGTGCGACCGGTAGGTGTTGATGACGGCGGCCGGTGCGACCGCGAGCTGGTTCCCGGTGCGCTCCGGCACCGTGCCGAGCTGATCGTGCACGATGACCTGCCATTCGACGAGCCGGAACAGGGGCTCGAAGAGGGCCAGGTCGATCCACTCGCCGTCGAAGTCCGGGTCGTGGTCGCGACGGTGCAGGGCGGCCAGTACCGCGTAGGCGCCCATCAGACCGGTCACGGCGTCGCCGTGGGAGAAGCCGGTGTGCACGGGCGGGGTGTCCGCGAAGCCGGTCAGGTGCACCACGCCGCTGCGGGCCTCGCCGACCTTGCCGAACCCCGGCTCGTCGGCGCGGGAGGACGTGGCGCCGAAGCCGGAGATCTGCAACAGCACGGCCTTCGGGTTGACGCGGTGCACGGACTCCCAGTCCAGGCCCCACGAGCGCAGCCGGCCGTTTCGCAGCGTGACGATGACGACGTCGGCCCAGGCCACGAGCCGCGCGGCGAGCTCGCGCCCCGACTCCTGGTGGAGGTCGAGCGTCACGGAGCGCTTGTTGCGCCCGGCGACCTTGAACCAGAGGGGCTGCCCGTCCTTCCTCGGCCCCATGGCCCGCGCCGCGTCACCGGCGCCCGGCGGCTCCACGTGCACCACGTCGGCGCCCTGGTCGGCGAGCATGGAACCGGCCAGCGGGCCCGCCACCACATGCGCGAACTCGACCACCTTGAGGCCCTGGAGCTGGCCCCGGCCGCCGGATCCCTGATCGTTGACAGTCACCACGCGCTTCCCCACTCCCGGATGTGTCCGCCGGATCGCGGCACACCTCAGCCTGCCGAGTCGACGGCATGAGCGTCCAGCATGAAAGGGCGATCAATCCTTGCGTTCTACGCATGAATTGCCGGGGTGGGAGTCCCAGGTCAGGCCCACGTGACACCTGGCGGCAGGTCGTGCCGCCGCGCCCGGAACTCCTGCAGCGTCTCCAGGAACCGGTCGGCCGCCCGGGGGAGCGGCCGGCGTGCGCGGACGGCGATGTCGAGCCCGCGGTGCACGACCGGCTCGACCAGCGGCCGGTGCACGAACGGGCCCGTGCCGAGGAGTGGCAGGACCAGCGCGGGCATCGCGGTCACCCCGAGGCCCGCCGCCACGAGCCCGCCGACGGTGGCGACATTGCCCGCCTCCGCTGCCGGCGCCGACCCCGAGCCGAGCTGGGCGAACGCGGCGTCGGTGAGGCGCCGCACGCTGGAGTCGGGGCCGACCGCGAGGAACGGCTCGCGGGCCAGGTCGTCCCACGTGGTCTCCGCGCGCTCGGCCAGGGGATGTTCCCGCGGCAGCACCGCCACGAACCGGTCGCGCACCAGGGGGTGGTGCTCCAGCTGCCCGGACGGCTCGCCCGTGGTGATCGCGAAGTCGGCGTCCCCGGAGAGCACCCGGCTGAGCACGGACTGCTCCAGGCCGTCCATGAGCTGCACCGCCACCTGCGGCCGCTGCCGGCGGAAGTCGAGGATCACCTGGGGCAGCAGCACCGCGGCGACGGACGGGAGGGTGGCCACGGCGACCGTGCCCGACTCGCCGAGCAGGAAGCGTTCCAGCTCCTTCATGCCCGACCGGTGGGCGTTGACTATCTGCTCCGCGATGCGCAGCGCCTCGACGCCCGCGGCGGTCAACTCCACATTGCGGGTGTCACGTTCGAGGAGCCGGGCCCCCAACTGCCGCTCCAGGTCCGCCACCGCGCGGCTGAGCGAGGACTGGGAGACCCGCAGGTGTGTCGCCGCCGCCGTGAAACTGCCCGCCCGGGCCACGGCCGCGTAGGCCGTGAGCTGACGCAGAGTGCTGTCCATGGCGAGGGACCCTACGCGCCCGCCCGGCCTTTGATGCGAGAACCGCATGGATAGATCTCGGTTTGATGCTGGACGCCGATACGTCGCCGCTTCGACACTCATCCGCGAGAACACGCCGACGGAGAAGGTGAGCGACAACCATGCTGGCAGCGCTGGGATTTACCACGATCGGCCTGTTCCTCGTGCTCACCATGACCAAACGGGTCTCCGTCCTGGTGGCGCTCGTGCTGCTGCCGGTCCTCGCCGCCCTCGTCGGCGGATTCGCCGGGGACATGGGCGACATGATCCTGGAAGGCCTTGAGACGGTGGCGCCCACCGGCATCATGATCGCCTTCGCCGTCCTGTACTTCACGTTGATGGTCGACGCCGGACTCTTCGACCCTCTGATCAACGGCATCCTGCGGCTCGCGCGCAACGACCCGGCGCGGATCGCCATCGGCACGGCGGTGCTCACCATGTGCGTGGCACTCGACGGCGACGGGGCGTCCACCTTCCTCATCACCGTCTCCGCGCTGCTGCCCGTGTACAAACGCCTGGGCATGAGCCCACTGGTGCTGTCGGGTGTGGTGTGCCTCGGGGCGGGTGTGATGAACATGGTCCCGTGGGGTGGGCCCACGGTGCGGGCCATGGCCGCGCTGAAGCTGGACGGTTCGGATGTCTTCACGCCGGTGCTGCCCGCGATGGCCTGCGGGATCGTGTGGGTGCTGCTCGCCGCGTACTGGATCGGCCGAAGGGAGCGGCGACGTCTCGGGACGGTGCCGGACCAGCGCGAGGAACGTCAGGAGGCCCCCTCCCACACGGTGGGAGACGGCCCCGGCACCCCCCTCATGTCCTCGGCCGGCCGCCCGCCGCTCCCGCTCACCGTGTTCAACGCGCTGCTGACCGTCGTCCTGATCGTGACGCTTGTCCTCCAACTCATGCCCCTGCCCGTGCTGTTCGCGGTCGCGTTCGCCCTCGCCCTCGTCGTCAACCACCCGCGCTGGGAGCAGCAGCAGGCGCTCCTGGAGAAGCACGCCAAGAGCGTCGTCCTCGTCACGACGATGATCTTCGCCGCCGGTGTCTTCACCGGAGTACTCACCGGCACCAAGATGATCGAGGAGATGGCCGGGGCGCTCGTCTCCGTCGTACCGGACTCCCTCGGCGGCCATCTCGCGCCGATCGTGGCCGTCACGGGCATGCCGTTGAGCCTGGCGTTCACCCCGGACGCCTACTACTTCGGGGTGCTGCCGGTACTCGCCCACACGGCGTCCGGGTTCGGCGCCGATCAGGCGGAGATCGCGCGGGCCGCCGTCCTCGGCCAGATGACCACCGGCTTCCCGCTCAGCCCGCTCACGGCCTCCACGTTCATCCTCGTCAGCATGAGCGGCGTCCAGCTCGGCGAGCACCAGCGGTTCATCTTCCGCTGGGCGTTCGGCACGACGCTCGTGATGACGGCGGCGGCGCTCGTCACGGGCGCGATATCCCTCTGACCGGCCCCACCCGCCCCGCTCTCCCGGCAAGGAGCCCTCACGCATGAAGACCACGCATTCCAGCCCCAGCCGCCGTACAGTGTGCGCCCTCGCAGGGGCCGGCGTGCTGACCGCGGCCCTCGGCCCGGCACGTGCGGCAGCGGCCGCCGGGCCCACCCCCCTCACCGACCCCTTCTTCTCGTACGACAGACCGGCACGCTACGGCGTCGTACGCGAGGACGTGCGGGTGCCGCTGCGCGACGGCGGACATCTCGCGGCCCAGCTGTACCGGCCCGCCGCCCCGGACGGGAAGGCGGCCACGGGCCACTTCCCCGGTATCGTCCACGAGTTCACCGCCTACGCCGCCAACCTGGAACAATTCGGTGCCGCCGCCGCGTACTTCGTCCGGCGCGGTTACAACGCGCTGGTGTGCCAGACCCGCGGCTCCGGCGCGTCACCCGGCACCGTCGACCCGTTCAGCCCCCAGGAGCAGCGCGACAACTACGATGCGATCGAGTGGCTCGCCCGGCATCCCGGCTGCACCGGCGACATCGGACAGATGGGCGTCAGCTACGGCGGTCACACGAGCCTCCTCGTCGCCGTCAACCGGCCCCCGCACCTGAAGGCCGTCATCCCCACCAACGCCCTGCACGACTGGTACGAGAACACCATCTACCGCGGCGGGATCTACTCCCCGCGCATCCGCGCCTGGCAGGAGACCACCGCGCCCGCCACCCTGCGGACCTACGCCGAGCATCCGCTCTACGACGACTTCTGGCGCGGCCGCAGCGTGATGACCCGCTGGGACCGCCTCACCGTCCCCACCCTCGAGATCAACGGCTGGTACGACCGCTACCGCGACGGCATGGTCAAGAACCACCTGGCCCGGCCGGAGAACGTGTGGCTCGTCTCCGGCCCCTGGGACCACGGGGACCCGGCGACCCAGTACGCGGGCATCGGCCCGGGCGCGTATCTGGCTTGGTGGGACCGATGGCTCGGCGGTGACCCGCGGGCGCCGCTGCCGGCCGCACGGGTCACGTCGTACGAGATCCCGGGGCCGGGGGCCGGCGGGGGCTGGCAGCAGTTCGAGCAGTGGCCGCCGCGTGACTCCCGTGCCGTGACGCTGGCCCTGCGCGGGGACGGCTCACTGTCGGCCGCGCCCGGCCCGGCGGGGGAGGCCGTGTTCGAGGTCAACACGGGAACCGACGCACCGCGAGACGACCAGCAACTCCTCTTCGGCACGGCCGCGTTCACGCGTGACGTGGTGCTCGCCGGGGACGCCACCGCGACGGTCCGTGCCGCGTTCACCGCCTCCGACGGCAATGTCGCCGCCGTGCTGTACGACGTGGCGCCGGACGGCACCCGCACCAGGATCACCGCCGGCTGGCTCAAGGCGAGCCACCGCCTGGGGCACTCGGCGCTCGCCCCCGTGACACCGGGCGTCCGCCACGACCTGGCGGTGCACATCTGGCCGACCCACTACCGCATCGCCGCGGGACACCGGCTGGTGCTCCGCGTGTCGAGCGACGACCACCCGGAGATCGCCTCGGACGTTCCGGCGGGACGGGTGGCGCTGGCCGTGGGCGCCCGGGGATCGAGCCTGCGCCTCACGGTGCGGGCGCCGAACCGGTGGTGAGCGCGGCGACGGGGCTGCGTGCCCCCTCAGGACTTCTCGATCTCCCCCGCGAAGACGATGATCTGGTCGATGAGGCTGCGCTGCAGATGCACGACGTCCGTCCCCGCCAGGCGAGGACCTCCGTCCGGTGTGGTGAAGACCCACTGGTAGCGGGCCCATTCGCTGGGCATGTCCACCGCCGAACAGCGCACCATCGTGCCGGACCCCGCCGGGTGGTGCCGGATGTCCAGCACGAACCGCTCGACCGCCGCGATGCCTTCGCTGCGTCCCAACGGCCCCCAGAAGACCACGTCCGTGGTCAGGGCCTGAGAGAGCAGGTCGGCCACGTACGTGTCGTCCGAGGTGTTGAACGCGGAGATGAAGGTGTCGATCGCGGTGCGTGCCGTCTCTTCCTGCATACCCCAGTAATACCAGCCGCCGCGCGTGCGCCTGTATCGCCGGGCGTCGTCTGATCGCGGTGGGCGACCCCGGCCGCAGAGTCGGCTGTTGCGGGGCAGAGCCTTCTCGACGCGTCGGCGGCCGGCGGCGGTCCGCACCGGTCGCGGTCGGCGGTGTGTGTCGGCGGACACTACTGTCGGAGCCATGACTGACAACGACGCGCTGCGCTCCGTGTCCATCGAACGTGCCGGCCCGGGACGGTTCACCGCGACCAACGCCCGTGGGGGCACTGTCACCTTCGGCACCGGGTCGGACGACGACTTCACTCCGGTCGAGCTCCTGCTCGCCGCGCTCGGCGGATGCACCGCGGTCGACGTGGAGGCCGCCACGACCCGGCACGCCGAGCCGACCGGGTTCACCGTCACGGCGTCCGGGGACAAGGTCGAGGACGAGGGCGGCAACCGCATGACGAACCTCGCGGTCACCTTCCATGTCACGTTCCCCGAAGGCCCGGAGGGCGACCGGCCTCGCGCGATCCTGCCGCGCGCCGTCAAGAGCTCGCACGACCGCCTGTGCACGGTGAGCCGCACCGTGGAGGCCGGCACCCCGGTCACAGCGACCGTGTCGCCGGATGCCTAGGGCACGACCCGTGAGCACCTCCGGCGGCGAGGGATCCGCGCCGTGATCCCGTAGCCCGCCGACCCGGGTGGCCGCGCCGCGGTTCGCGGAGGCGGGCACCTCGTCAGTCCATGACCGGTCCGCCCCGGGTGCCGGTCGTGTCGTGGAGGAGGAACTGTCCGCCTGCCTGCTCGGCGAGGTCGGCGCCGAACAGGGCGCCGGGCGTGTAGGCGCCCGGCCGGCCCTCGCCGCGGGCGAGGTGGGCGGCCACCGTGGCGGCCACCGATGCGGTGTAGTCCATGCCGTCGTCGGCGCGCAGCCAGCCCTCCCGGCGGGTGCCGTCCGCCCAGGTGACCACGGCATGCCCCCACGAGTGACGGCGAGGGGCCGGGGATTCCTTCATCTTGGCCTTGGCCATCCCGCTGAGGGCGAAGCGTCGCAGCGGCTCGATGGACAGCAGCTTTCCGACGAGTGGGGCCACGGCCCGCACGGCGCGCGAGGTGGGAGCCATCCCGGTGGTCACCGTGACGGACGGTGCGTTGCTGGCCCGGTGGGCGGCGAGGAGTTCGGCGGTGGGAGCGCCCGCGGACTTCGCCTGTTCCCCGTCGGGGAGGGTGAGTTGTTGGAGATCGGCGCCGAGGCGTGAGGTGACCATGCGTCCGTCGGTGTATCGACGTCCACCGGTGGCGAACATGTCGATCATGGAGGCGGCGAAGGCGGCGCCGACGACTCCGGCACTGAGGGACACCGAGGCCAGCGCGTCGACGCGCACGGTGGCGGGGGTCGGGCGGTCCTCGCACAGCTTGATCACGACGGCTTCGGTGGCCAGTACGACGAAGCCCGATCCGGTCACCAGCGTGCTGCCCGCCTCTTCGGCCTCCCGGCCCAGGTCGAGCAGGCGGGGGACGGCGGTCAGATCCGCGGCCAGGTCGAGGTAGTGCCCACCGGGCATGCACGCCCGGGCGATGACCGGGGCCGTCTCTGCGTAGTTCCCGATGCCGTTGAAGACCACGGCGGGCCGCTGTCGGGTGATCTCGGCCGCGATGCCGTCGACGCCGTTCGCGATGACGACTCGGCTCCCGAGGTCCGCGGCGGTCCTGCGCAGCCGGTCGCCGCCGCTTTCGCGTCCCACCAGTACGGGCTTGAACCCCTGGGCGGCAAGGTTCGCGGTGACGGCGCTTCCGATGCGCCCGCCCGCGCCGAGGATCCAGATCTCCTCGCGTCGCGCGCTCCGGGTGGTGTCGGTCATGAGCCTGCTCCTGTCCTGCCATGAATGAGGCGGTCGCCCGCCTCGTCGAATACAGGGGGCACCCCGCACAGTGATGTCTCACTGTGTCATCACCAACTCTAGCACTGATGACACAGTGAGACATCACTTGCTATCGTTCGACCATGGCCAGATGGGATCCCGGAACCGCGGAGCGCCTCACGCAAGCGGCGCTCGAGCTCTACACGGAGCATGGGTACGACAACGTGACCGTGACGCAGATTGCCGAGCGGGCCGGGATCACCCGCCGCTCGTACTTCCGCTACTTCGCCGACAAGCGCGAGGTCCTGTTCGCCGGCTCGGAGCGGCTGCCCGCCGCCGTGCGTGCGGCAGTCCTGGACGCCGACCCGGCTGCTTCTCCTCTGTCGGCAGCTCTCGAAGCTCTCACTCAGGTCGGCGCCGCCCTCGCCGAGCACATCGACCGCGCCTCTGAACGCCGCGCTGTGATCGCCTCCAGTCCCGAGCTTCAGGAGCGGGAGCGCACCAAGCTCGCTGCAGTCACGAGCGCGATCCAGGACGCGCTCCTGCAGCGGGGCGTCGACGACGACAGCGCGAAACTGGTGGCGCAGATCGCCACCATCGCATCCCAGAACGCCCTCGACCGCTGGGCTGAGGAGTACGGCGACAAGGACTTCGCAACCTGCCTCCACGCAGCCACCGTGTCGCTCCGGGACGTGCTCACCGAGGGCATCGACAGCAGCCGCTCGGAGTGAGGACTCCACCCACTACCGCCTGCCATCGGACTCGCACGCCTGTCGTCAAACCACCCTCAAAGCCGGATGCCCCGCAGCTTCTCCTGAGGGTCCAGGAAGGCGAGCGTCCGGCCCGCGGCCACCGGGGCGCTGTTCCGGACGGTCGCCGCTGCCCTCGGGGGTGACGGCCGTGCCCACGTCGTGCACGGTCACGATGTGCGGATGTTGCAGCGCGGCGGTGATCCGCGCCTCGCGCAGAAGGCGGGCGCGGGCCTCGTCGGCGGCGCTGCCGCCACCGGCGAGCATGGAGATCACCTTGACGGCGACCGGGCGCCCCAGGACCTCGTCGCGGGCCTCCCACACCTCGCCCATCCGGCCTCAAGTCCCCCAGATTGCACCGTGGTTCCAGCGAAGTGACCGCAGCGTAGTCACTGGGAGCTGCTCCACCCGGACGTCCGCGAGTACGCGTCGAGCAGGTCCACCACGAAGACGAGGGTCGAGCCCGGCGGGATCGCCGGGGTCGGAGACTCCTTGCCGTAGCCGAGGCGCGGGGGAATGACGAGCTCGCGGCGGCCGCCGACCCGCATTCCCCGCACCCCGCGGTCCCAGCCCTTGATGACCCTGCCGCTGCCCAGGCCGAACTTGAACGGTTCGCCCCGGTCCCAGGAGGAGTCGAACTCCTTGCCGGTCGCGAAGGTCACCCCGACGTAGTGGACCCTGACCACCATGCCGGGCTTCACCTCGGGGCCGTCCCCGACGACGAGGTCCCGGACGGTCAGCTCGGTGGGAGCGTCACCCTCCGGAACGTCGACCTCGGGCTTCGTCGGTTCCGTAGGTTCTGTCGGTTCGATCCGGTCCGTCGGTTCAGTGCGGTCCGTGGGTTCAGTCATCGCCGTCTCAGTACTCTCCGTCGGGGGCCTTTGGGCGTCCACGCTACCGAGGGCGCGCTCAGGAGAAGACGACGAGCGCGTACAGCAGGAACGCCATCAGGTGTGCGGCGCCGTGCACCGCGGTGACCTTCTTGCCGAAGAAGGAGGTCACCGTCAGGATCAGGGTGACGCCGAGCAGGACGAGGTTCGCGGGGGTCTCGGCGAGGTGGACGGTCTGTCCGGTGAGCAGGCCGATGGTGAGTACGGCCGGGATGGTCAGGCCGACGGTGGAGACCAGGGCGCCGTGGCACAGGTTGCTCACGCGCTGGATCTCGCCCGTGTGGGCGGCGCGGATCGTGGTGATCGTCTCCGGAAGGAAGACGATCATCGCGATGAGGATGCCCGACAGTTCCACCGGGGCGCCGATGCGGCCGAGGCCCTCGTCGAGGAGGGTGGCCATGTCGTGCGAGAGGAGGACGACCGGGATGACGGTGAGGACCAGCACCACGGCGCGCGAGATCACCTCGATGCGGTGGGCCGACAGGACGTCCTTGATGCCGGGCCGCTCCTCCTGGTTCTCCTCGGACGCGGCGGGCACCGACGTGACCTCCTGGAAGTCCGCGCTCTGCGGACCCATCTGGCGCCAGAGGAAGAACGCGTACAGCGCCAGGGTGGCGACGAGGATCGGCACCTCCTGGCCCGCCGTGTACGCGCCGTCGGAACCGATCAGGCCCGGCAGGGCGAAGGCCGTCGCGAGGAGGACCACCAGCAGGGACACGTACGAGGACACACCGGCGCGGTTGGGGCGCAGGCTGCCGTGGCGGATGCCGGCGACGAGCAGGGCGACGCCGATGACGAGGTTGAGGATGATCATCGACACGGCCATCACCGAGTCACGGGCGATCGTCGCGTGTTCCCCGGGGCCGAGCATCACGGACGAGATCAGGATGACCTCGATCACCACGATGGACAGGGTGAGGACCAGGGTTCCGTACGGATCTCCCAGCCGGTGGGAGAGGCGTTCGGCCTGCGTGACCACGCCGAAGGCGCAGGCCACGATCACGAGGACGATCACCGCGAGCAGCCCGAAGAGCACCGGTGTGGAGAGGGGGCCTTCGAGTGCGGGGCCCGCGACGAGCAGTGCGCCGAAGGCGATCCAGCCGAGCAGCAGCTGCGCGAGCGCGCGGGGAGTCAGGACTTTTCGGATGCCAGAGACGACCGACACGGGTCAGATCTCCCAATCTGCGGGCCGTCCCAGCGCGTGTCTCCGCCGTTCGGGTCGTCCCGAACGCACCTACTGCCTCACAGGATACCGGAATGGTGTGCGCCGCGACGGCGACGGCCCGGTACGGGAGCGGTGTCCGTACCGGGCCGCCGCCCGCTCACAGCATCAGCAGCGTGCGGTTCGCCGCCCGGCCCGTGGCCCGCAGCGGGCGGACCGCGAGGCGCATCAGGACCAGGGCGTTGTCGTCGCCCGCGACACGGTTCGTGGACAGCTCGCCGCACGCGAGGCACTCGTGGACGATCAGCCACTCACCGTCCGGGCGGCAGGACACCGTCAGGGCGTCCATCCGGCCCCGGCAGTCCGACGCGCGGTCGCCCGGTATCCGGGCGTCCACGTGCAGGCTGGTCAGGCAGTTCGGGCAGTGGTTGCGGTGACCGCTGCCCGGGGCGTCCAGGGACACGTCGAGCCGGCAGCCCGCGCAGCGGAAGTCGTGTCCGCGATGGCCTTCCCGCTGGTCGTGGAGGACGTCCTTGGTCCGTTGACGGCGCCGCCGGGCGGCGGGCCCTTCGGTCGTCGTCCGGTTACGGCGTGGCATGCCTGGCCTCCCCGCTCACAGCGTTCCGAACGTTTCGAGGGGGAAGGGTGGCTGCGCCAGCGGCCGCACCGCCATCCGCATCAGCACCAGCTGGTTGTCGTCGGGGCTCACCGGGTTCGAGGTGAGCTCGTCGCACCGTACGCAGCGGTGGACGATCATCCAGTCGCCGGTCCGCAGGACGGCGATGGCGATCGGGGACATTCGGCCGTGGCACTCGGAGCGGCCACCGTGGACGTGGTCCACGACGTGCCGCGAGTGCAGGCACGAAGGGCAGTGGTTACGGCCGCGGCCGTCGGGATCGGCGAGGGTCACGGTGAGACCGCACCAGGCGCAGACGAACGTACTGACCTTGAGGGTGGGGCTGGAATTCGGGTTGGGGGTGGTGTGCTCGGACACCTGTGCTCCTTGCTGGGGAGATGGTCATCGACAGCAAGAGCAGGCCGAGCGGCCTCGACGGCTGGTTCGGTCGGTTACCCGCTGTGTGTACGTGCGTTGGATGTCGGCAGTACGTCGCGGTGAGGCGCGCTCGGCGCGGGCCGGGTCATCAAGACACCCTCTCGGTGGGCGCGGGGCCCGGTCGTTCGGAAGCAGCAGGGAAAGGGTAGGCGGGCCGGAGGCGGGCGGGCGAGCGATTATTTCCGGCGTACGCCACGGGCATGCCAAGGCCGGTCACGCCGTCGGCGACGGCAGCTCGGCGGCCGCCCTGATGATCCCGTCGAGGACGGTCGCCACCTCCTTGCGCGGTTCCGCGCGGCTGGTGCGGTGCCGGGCGATCAGGCGGCGCGTGCCGAGACCCGGCACGGACACCGCCTTGACCCCGTCGGGCGGCAGTCCGTGCACGGCCAGGGACGGCAGCACCGCGATGCCGAGCCCGCCCGCGACCAGCGCCAGCGCGGCGTTGTAGTCGTAGTAGCTGTGGGCGGTACGGGCGGCGGTCATGCCGCGGCGTACGTGTTCGGTGGCGCCGTGGGCGGCGGCGTCCGCGTCGACGCCGAGCCACGTGAGGTGTTCGAGGTCGGCGAGGGTGGTGGGCGTCGGGGTCCCGGCAGGCGTGACGACCACCCACGGCTCCTCGAGGATCGGCACGTCCCGCGTCCCCCGCGCCGACCTGCGGCCGATGGGGGTCTCGGCCTCCACGATCAGCAGGTCGACCGTCCCTGCCCGCAGCTCCTGCTGTGCCTTCTCGCCGTCCATCTCGTGGATCTGCAGCTCCAACCCCGGGTATTCGTCGCGTAGTTGATGCACCAGCGGGACGAGCAGGGCCCGGATCACGGTCTGGAACGCGGCGATGACGACGGTGCCGGAGACCTCATCGCGCAGGGCCGCCAACGACCGTGTGACATCGGTCAGTTCCGACTCGATGCGCTCGGCCGCCTCGGTGAGCATCCGGCCCGCGGCCGTGACGACGGCGCCGTGCGGCTGACGGTCGAGCACCGGGGCGCCGACCTCGGCCTCGAGGCGGCTGATCTGCTGCGACACGGCGGAGGGCGTCAGGTGCAGTACGTCGGCGGCCGCGAGGATCCCGCCCGCCCGGTGAACGGCGAGCAGGACGGCCAGTTTCCGCGGGTCCACATCCATTCAATTCAGCTTAACCCCCGGCGTAGCGAACTTCGATTGATCTGTATGCGGTAGGTGTCCACCATGGGGGACATGCAGGCAATCGCGACCTACGCGGCGACGGCGGCGGGGTGGGTGGGCGCCCTGTCCACGGCCGCCGCCTATCTCTTGGTCTCGCGTCGTGTCATCCAGCCGGACGCGCAGACGTTTCAGCTGATCAACATGCTCGGCGGGGCTCTCCTGGCGGTCTCCGCCGCCGCCAGCGGGGCGTGGCCCTCGGTGACGTCGAACTTCGTGTGGGTCCTCATCGGCGTACAGGCGCTGGTCGGGGCGCGCAGCGGCGCACGCGCCGTCGCCGGCCGGGTGACGGCCCGCTTCCCGCGCCGCCGCGGAGCCGAACGGGCGTGGAGTCGCGCACCCGGCAGCTGAACCGTGCCGGGTGCGCGGGGTCAGTCGCCGAACACCGCCTGTACGAGCCGGTCCTGAGCCTTCATGAACGGTTCCGCGAGCGTCATCGCGGCGTCGTCCACGTAGTTTCGGCCGTGGAGTACATCAGGGCCGCGTGGCCGCTGTGGCCGCCGTTGTGGAACAGGAGCGTGCCCGTGTCGGTGTCGCCGGTCTTCTGGATGCGCAGGCCGAGGCCGAATCCGCTGGCCGGGTGCGGCGTGGTCATCTCGGCGAGGAGCGGGGCGGGCACGAGTTCGCCGCGGGCCAGCGCGGAGATGAAGGTGTGCAGGTCCCGGGTGGTGGAGATCATGTCGCCGCCCGCGTCGACCCACGACGGGTTCTGGCGGCTGACGTCGACCGTGTGTTGTCGGCCGGCGTCCTCGTAGCGGTAGTAGGCGTGGGCGTACGGCTCGGGGATGTCCTGCGAAGTGCCGGGCACCACTGTGCCGGTCAGGCCCAGCGGGTCCAGGATCCGCTCGCGTGTCACCTCGGCGCACGACCGGCCGGTGACGTTCTCGACGAGCAGTCTGGCCAGCACGTAGTTGGTGTTGGAGTAGCTCCAGCCCGCGCCCGGCTCGAACCGCGGCGGCTTCGAGAGCGACAGTCGGGCCAGGTCGCGTGGGTGGTGGGTGTGGAAGCGGTTGTCGACCCACTCCTTGCCCGCGATCGTCGAGGTGATCCCGGGGACCACGGTCCCGTCAGGGTCGAACTCGCCGGTGTGGTTGAACACTCCGCTGGTGTGCTGCAGCAGCATGCGCACCGTGATCCGGCGGTCGAGGTCGAACCCGGGGAGGTGGTCGACGGCCGGTGCGTCGAGGTCGACCCTGCCCTCGGCGACCAGTTGCAGCACCAGGGTCGCGGTGAACGTCTTGGTGTTGCTGCCGATGCGGACGTGTCCGTCGGCCGGTGGCGGGCCGCTGCGGTCCAGCTGCGCCGCGCCTGCGGTGGCGACCCATTCGCCCTTCTCGTCGTTCACCCGGAGCTGGATTCCGGTGATGCCGGAGTCCACGATCTCCTGGAGGACGCCGCGCAGGTGCGGGCGGTCCGGGGCGGCGGGGGAGTCGGACGCGGTGTACGGGGCCTGGCTCATGGTCGTCTCCTCTGGTCGGTGCGCGTCTGCCGGAAGGGTCTCCGGAAGGGGTGTCCGGAAGGGGCAGTACGGCGAGCCTGGTCCCTGCCCTAAGGTCAAGGTCAAGCCTCTTCGGGGGAGTTGGGGAAGGGGAGTGGGCGAAGATGCGCGCCAAGGGCGGGCTCACCATCGGTCAGGCGGCGGCGTACGTCGGTGTCACCATCAAGACCGTGCGGCACTATCACCGGCTCGGCCTGGTCGCCGAGCCGGAGCGGGACACGTCGGGCTACCGGCGCTACGGCTCGGCCGAACTGCTCCGTCTCGTACAGGCGCGGACCCTGGCCGCGGCCGGAGTGCCGCTCGCCGAGGTCGGTGACCTGCTCGACGCGGACCCCGAGCGGTTCACCGCCGCCCTGGACGACGTCCACCGCCGGCTCACCGACCAGATCGAGGACCTCGTCGTACGCCGTGACACCCTGCACCGGATCTCCCACGGCGACCGGGCCCTGCTGCCCGACCGGGCCTGCGCGGTCCTGGACCGCATGGCCGAACTCGGCGTCACCACCGCCTACTTGGAGACGCAGCGGGAGGCGCTCGTGCTCACCCGGGCCCTCGTACCGGAGATGCTCGACGCCTTCCTGACCCGCCTTGAGCACCTTCTCGACGACCCCGCGCACGTCGAGCTGACCAAGCGCGCCTGGGACGCGGCGTCCTGGTCGCCCGACGACCCCCGGCTCGACGAACTCGCCGCGGCGCTCGCCGAGAAGGTGCTGGCCGACCGCGCCCTGCTGGCGGCGGGCACCGGGCTCGGCGGAAGCTCCGACGACGCGGCCCGCTACGCGTTGGTCAACCGCCACCGGGAGGACGACGCGCCCGCCGTCGCGCGGCTAAACGCGATGGTCGAGGCCCGACTGCGCGCGGCCGGCGTCGACTTCCCGCGCGGATAGGAGGAGGTTCCGCCGGTTCCCGCCCGACCGGGAATGTTGCGCCGCGCCGAGCCGTTGGGGGTTGGTGTGCGCCGCGTGTGCGCGCCGTTCTCCCGCTGCCACCGCGGTGAGCGCCCGACTCTTGCGAGGTACAGCCCCACATGAGCCAGCCAACCAACGTCGAGAACGTGGACGCGCCCGGGGAGGGCGGCAGACCAGCCGACCCGCCCGCGGGCGGGACCTCGGCGCGCGCAGGCGTCCTCATCGCGGTCCTGGTCGCGTCCGCGTTCGTGATGATCCTGAACGAGACGATCCTGAGCGTCGCCCTGCGCGACCTCACCGTCGACCTGGGGGTCTCCACGACGACCGTGCAGTGGCTGACCAGCGGCTTCCTGCTGACGATGGCCGTGGTCATCCCGATCACCGGCTTCCTCCTGGAACGCTTCTCCGCGCGCCAGATCTTCCTGGCCTCGCTGACGGCGTTCAGCACCGGCACCCTGATCAGCGCCCTCGCGCCAGGCTTCGGCGTGCTGCTCACCGGGCGTGTGGTGCAGGCGTTCGGCACCGCCGTCATGATCCCGATGCTGATGACGACGGTCATGCGCCTGGTCCCCGCGGAGCGCCGCGGCGCGATGATGGGCACCATCACGATCGTCATCGCGGTCGCCCCGGCCATCGGCCCGACGGTCGGCGGCGCGGTACTGTCCTCGCTGGGCTGGCGCTGGATGTTCTGGATCGTCCTGCCGCTGGCGCTGGCGGCGCTGGTGATCGGCGCGATATGGCTGCGCCTGGACAGCGAGACACGGAAGGTGCCGCTGGACGTCCTCTCGGTGGTGCTCTCGGCCGTCGGCTTCGGCGGTGTCCTCTACGGTCTGGCCTCCATCGGCGAGTCCGGTGGCGGGGAGCACACCGTCGAGCCGTGGATGCCGATCGTCGTCGGCCTGCTGTCCCTCGCCGTGTTCGTCGTACGGCAACTGCGCCTCCAGCGCCAGGACCGGGCGCTGCTGGACCTGCGCCCGCTGGCGAACCCCACCTTCTCCATCGCCCTGCTGCTGTCCGCGCTGCTGTTCATGTGCATGCTGGGCGCGGCCGCGATCCTGCTGCCGCTCTACCTTCAGACGGTCATGGGGACGACCACCTTCGTCAGCGGCCTCGCCGTCCTCCCCGGCGGACTGCTCCTCGGCCTCCTCGGCCGCCCCGTGGGCCGGCTCTTCGACCGCGTGGGCGCGCGTCCGCTGGTGATCCCCGGCGCGGCGGCCCTGGCCGCCTCCCTCTGGCTGTTCTCACTGCTCGGCCCGGACTCCTCGCTGACGGCGGTCATCGGCATCCACCTGTTGCTCATGGGCGGGCTCGGCCTGATGATGACGCCGCTGATGACGGCGTCCCTGAGCGCGCTCTCGGACCATCTGCACTCCCACGGCAGCGCGATCCTCGCGACGATGCAGCAGGTCGCGGGTGCCTTCGGCACGGCGGTCTTCGTCACCGTGGCGTCCCGCGCGTCCGACGCCGCGTCCGGCGCGCCCGACGCGAGCGGCCTGAGCGCGGCGTTCGTCCTCGCGGGTGTCATCGGCCTGGCGGCGTTCGCGGCGTCGCTGTTCTTCGGACGCCGCGGCACGGCGGCACAGGCGGAGTAGCAGGAGTAACGGGATCGGGGTCAGCCGCCCGCGCGCTCGTCGACCTTGAAGTCCATGCTGACCCGTCCGCCGAGGAGCGATTTCGCGGTGACGGTCACCCCGTACTGCTTGCCCTCCGAGGTCAGTCGGCAGCGGACGACGGCGCCGACCTCGGCCGGGAGATCCTCGGGGCACGAGAAGGCGTCGGGCTCCTTGCCGACCTGCTCCGTCAGGGCGGCCTTGCCCTGCCGGGCCACCTCGACCCTGCTCACGGCCCCGGCGCTCGGGGCGTCGGTGGCCTCCGGGGCGTCGTCGACCTTGAAGTCCATGTTGACCTTGCCACCGTCGACGGACTTCGCGGTGACCGTCATGCCCAGCTTCCCGCCACCGTCGGTGAGTTGACACCGCACGGTCGCCCCCACCTCGGCCTTGAGATCGTCCTCGCAGACAATGCGGTCGGGCTCACGCCCGATCTTCTTGCCGAGCGCCGCCGACGCCTTCTCGGCGACCTCCTCCTTGCCCACATTCCTCGCCCCCACGCTCGCCGAACACCCCACGGCGAACACGACCACCACCGTCGCTACTGCCGCTCGCAGGGCGATCCGTCGTTGGGGTGTCTGGTGCATGGGGGCTCCTCGTGCGTCAAAGAACGGCTCGGGTGAACGGTGCGGCTCAAGCTCCGGGACGCGCACAGCCGTTGTGCCGGTTCCGGCGGGCACAGTCTGCACCTGCCGTGGGCCATGAACGCCCGCCCGCATGCCGGGAGCGCTCCCGTTGACCGCGGCCCACGGCGCTGTTCCTGCCGGACACATGGATTTCTCGCGCAGCAGATGTCCACCGAGCGACGCGGCGAGAATCACTCGGAACGAGTGCTGGTGCGCTGCGAAAGTGCCGCGCCCAGGAGGATGACCACCGCGCCGACCGGCTGGTGCCACTTCAGGTCTTCGCCGAGGATCGCGACGCCGGCCACGGTGGAGATGACGGGGACGAGGTAGGTGACCATCGAGGCCACGGTCGCCCCGGCGTCGCGGACGAGGCCGTACTGGATGAGGAACGCGATGCCCGTGCCCATCGCCCCGAGGACGACGAGCGAGGCGGTCTCCGCGACGCGCCCAGGGCGAGACCGGCGCCGAGCGGGTAACCCGCGCTGACGCCGTTCCAGATGCCGAAGACGACGAGCACGCCCAGGAAGCCGCAGCCCATACCGGCCAGACGGTTGCGATCGGGGCGCTCGCCCGGCAGTACGCTCACGGCCACCAGCAGCGTGAACAGGGAGCGGAACCCCGCATCGTGCACTCGGTGACCGAGCACCCCACCCAACTCGCCCTGGTCTCCGCCGGATGACGCGCCGCATCTACGCGATATGGCGACCCGAGAGCTCCCGGCGCCCCTCGGTACGGGTCACGGTGCGTGCCCTGGCAGAGGCGGCGCGGGGTGCGTCGGAAGTGGGGACACGGGTGGCGTAGCGCTGGGCGGCACGGACGTCGGTGACGACCGGGGAGTGTGGCTCGGGGGGTGAGGGTGTGAGGTGTGGGGGCGGGGGTCGTGGGGCTTTTCGGATGTGGACGGGGGTGGGGTGGCAGGGGTGCCCGGCGTGCCACTGGCCGGGGAGGGCAGGAGGTGGCCCGTGGCCTCCGTCGCCGCGCCGCAGATGAGGAGGGCCGTGGCCAGGGCGGTCAGGGTGGCGGATGCGCGGTGGTGCCGGGACGGGGCGGCGGGGCGCGGGTCGGTGGTGGGCATCAGTCCACGTACTCCTGCGCCACCTCGACGTAGTTGAAGCCCTGGACGTCCGTGGCGATCTGCATGCGGCCGGTCTTCGACGAGGCGATCAGGGTGTTGAGCAGCCCGGTGATCGCGGCGCTCAGCGCGGACTCCGTGTCCGAGCCGTCGGCGATGAACAGCGCCTTCGTGGCCACCTGTTCGAGGACGTCGCGCTTCGCGTTGCCGAAGCCGTACGCGATCACGTGCGGGTGGCGCGGCCAGTCCCGGTCGACGAGCTTGCGGAAGGAGTCGCGCCAGTGCGCGTCGGTCGGGCTGCCGTCGGTCAGGAAGAAGACGGTCGGCCGCAGCACGTCGAGGTTCTGCATCCGCAGGCCGCTGACGTCCTGTTCGATGCACTCCCGAATCCGGTCGAAGGTCTTGCCGTACTCCGTGCGCCCGCCGCAGATCACCTCGGGCATCGCGGGGACCTGCTCCATGTCCGCCATCGGGATCACCACGTGCACGTCGGTGGAGAAGGCGACCACGCAGACCCGGGCGAACTCCGAGACACGGGGGTTGGTCGCCAGGTTGTAGTGCAGGCGGGACAGGGTCGCGTTGAGCACCGCCTCGTGCGGCTTCATGGACGACGACGCGTCGATCACGACGTAGGTCGGCAGGCAGAGTGACATGGTGCACCTCTGGGCTAGTGGTTGGCGATGATCAAGATCAGCAGGATCACCGCGATGACGGCGACGACGATCCAGGCGGAGTCCGTGCTCTGCTCGGGGCTCTGCCCGGGAGCCGTGGACTCGGGCGATGGTGTCTGCGCCGGCTTGCAGGTGTCGGGCGAGGAGCGCGGGGCCGACGGCTTCGGGGCCGGCGGCTGCTTCGGCAGTGGCGGCAGCTCGGTACGTGCCGGGCGTGGTGTGGCCCGCAGGTACGGGCCGTCGTTCAGCGCCTGGTGCAGCTGCGCGGCCGACGGGCGTCGCTCGCGGTCCGTCGCGAGCAGCATGTCGAGCAGGACGTCGGACACGGCGGGCCCGTTCTGCCAGGGGGAGGCCGCGACCTCGTGGAAGGCGCGCGCGTCGCGCAGGCCGGTCATGCACTTGGCGATGAGCAGTCCGAGTCGGTACCGGTCGGTGTATGTGTCCGCGTCGGTGCCCTGCGGGGTGAGCGGGTCGGCCCAGTTCGGCTGGTGGATGTCGGGCATCTTCTGCGGCTGGCAGCCGTCCACGTCGATCAGGTAGACCGAGCGCCGGGCAGGGCTCCAGAACGCGTTGGAGAACGACCAGTCCGAGTAGACCAGGTCGAGTGTCTCCAAGATGGCGGCCAGGTGGGTCAGTTGGCGGCAGGCGGACAGCCTGCCCTCGGCGCCCGGCGACGGCAGGCCGATCCCGCGGATCGACTCGTCCGACTTCGCCAGCCAGTCGATCTCCACGAAGCGGCGCTCGCTGAACGCGCCGCGCCGCAGTTCGCCGCGGAAGTGCTCGGGCGCCATCGGGATCACGCAGCCGACGGCCGCGTTGCCCGGCTCCTGGATGCGGGCCGCGGGCCAGCACGAGCCTTCGTACAGGAGCGTACGGTCCGCCTCCGGCAGTGTGTCGGGCGCCGAGATCAGCAGGTCGAGTCGCCCGGCGTCGTCGGGATGCTGGTCGGCCTTGTAGAGCTTGGCCAGCCAGCCGGGGTGGTCCGCCAGCGGCCGTACCGCGACGGCCTGGCCGTTGTGCTCCGAGATCGGCGCGGCCAGTCGGCCGAGATCGCCGAGGCTCACGGCCCTGGGCAGCGTCCAGCCGCGCGGGTCGGCGGCCGTGCCGTTGCCGGAGGAGCCGTCGGCGAGGGGTGATCCGGTCATGCCGCGCCCCCGTTCCAGAGCACGACCGCGGTCCTGTCGTCCAGGCACTGCGGCGCGTCGAAGCCGACGTCGGCGATGAAGCGGGTGGCCGGGACCGGCGAGCGCCAGGCGTTCGCGAAGTACTCGTTGACGTTGCCCGCCGGGTCCGCCCACGCGTCGCCCATGCCGTCGGTGACCAGGGCGAGGGCGCTGCCCGGGGTCAGCGTGACGCAGTGGTCCCTGGTGAGTTGAGGTGTGTCGGGCAGGCGTCCTGCGACCTCGTTCGAGACCACGGCGGACGCCCGGTCCTTGGCCTCGCCGGCGGTGAACTGCCACTGCGGTACGTGTGGTTCGAGGGTCCAGGCCGAACTGTCGCCGAGCCATCCGACCCACGCCCGCGCGACACCGTTCGCGTCCGGCTCCTCGATCACCGCGGTGATGAGCACGGTGGCCAGGAGCGAGGTGTCGACGCCGCGGCCGGTGGCGTGCGCGGCGATCGACTGCGCGATCCGCCCGTACAGCTCCTTGGCGTCGAGTCCGTCGATCCCTCCTCCCGCGTCCAGTTGGTCGCGCAGCAGGGTGACGGCCTGGCTGGAGGCCGTGGTGGCTCCGGCGTCGGAACGGGCCGCGCTGGACAGTCCGTCG
The DNA here is from genome assembly GCF_052245995.1 of Streptomyces sp. SDT5-1. NCBI lineage: Bacteria > Bacillati > Actinomycetota > Actinomycetes > Kitasatosporales > Streptomycetaceae > Streptomyces > Streptomyces sp. SDT5-1. Next base: position 7,247,130 of record NZ_CM125963.1, read on the forward strand.
GCAACGGCCACGATCGCGTACCGGCTGTCGTGGCTGCGACCGATCCGGTACGAGTCCTGGCGCGGTTCGGCGGGCTGGGCGCAGCGGTGTCCTGGTCCGACGACGGAGGCCGCGCGGAGCGTGAAGGCGCCGATGGTGGCCTCGTCGGCGGCGATCCCGTTCTGCACGGTGCGGTCCGGCAGCAGCCAGCGGTAGCCCTGCGCGCGGGCGCCGTCGCCGAAGCGGGGGACGCTCAGGTCCGTCGGCCGCTCGCGGAGGAACGGCCGGGGCTTCGGGGGCTGGGGCGCGGCGGCGGGCCCGGGGGCGTAACGGCAGATCGGAGCCGTCGTACTGGGGTGGGGTTCACGGTCCTGCGGCTCGCGATGCCGGGCCGGGGTCGGAGCGGGCTCGAAGCCTAGGGCGGCCGCCGCGCCGATCACGCCCACGGCCGTGAGGGCGAACGCGTCCACCAGAGGCCCGAACCGCGGGTGCGGCGCGCTGATTTCGAAGAAGGCGCCGATCAGCACGGCCACGAACAGCACCGTCCGCAGCCGTCCGTCCATGAGGACACCACGGCGTCCGTCGTGCCGGCTCATGGCCATTCTCCTTGGCCGGTACGGGAGTTGGGCCCCGAGGCGAAGTGCTGAGAGCCGCGCTGCACGGCGAACACCTCGCCCGAACCGGTGGCGGAGTTGACCTGGATCATGGCGTCCGGCCTTTCCTGGCCGCGCAGCGCGGCCAGGGTCGTCACATCGGCCGCGAACTCCGGGTTGTCGTACAGGAGTTGAGAGAGAGCCTCGGTCCAGTACGCCACGGTCCGGGCGTCGACCACTCCCCTCGCGGTGGTCGACGCCCGGTCCAGGGCGGTGGTCAGTTCGTCGTTGCGGCTGCCGCGGGCCCGTGCGAGCAGCCGGGTCACGAGCCTGCGCGCCTCCTGCCAGAGGTCGGTGCCCATGGCGCCGACCAGGGCGGTGGCGCCGCTCGCGGCCAGTGCGGCGAGTTCCTCGTTCATCAGTGGGTGTCTCACCCTCGGTCGTCGTGGCGGATGTACTGGTTGCCGCGGTGCACGGCGAAGGCCGTGCCGTGTCCCGTGGCCTGGACGAACTGCTCCACGGTGCCCGGCAGGGGGTCGGCGGGTTGATGGTCCGAGCCGGTGTTCTCCCCGGAGCGCGGTCCGACGGGGCTTCCCGGGTACCAGAGCCACGCCTGTGCGGCGTACTCCTTGACCCGTACGTCGACGGCGGTGAAGGCGTCGGCGTCAAGACCCTCGTGCCCGTGCCCGACCGTCTCCTCGTAGAAGTGGGGTGACAGGATCGCCGCCACCGGGGCGCCTTCGGTGCCGGCCTTGACCGCCTCGCGGAGCGGTGCGGAGTCGAGCAGTCGGGCCAGTGCCTCGAAGGGGGCGCCGGAGACGGTGCCGTCCGGGTCGAGCCGGATCTCCCCGGCGTGGATGGCGGCCCGCACCCGTAGCCGTGTCCCGGGCGTCGCCCGCCGGTTGTGCCCACGGATGCGGGCGGCGAGCTCCGGGAGCAGCGGGGTCAGCAGCGCCGCCTTGGGCAGCAGGGGCGGGGCGACGAGCAGGCAGCCGTCACCCGTGTCGACGTGGGTGAAGTCTCGTGCGCCCGGTCCGCCGCCCGCGTCGAGTGCGTCGGTCAGCGCGGTGCGCAGCGCTCCGCGGATCTCCTGGAGCCGCAGTTCGCCGCGGTTCGCCGAGCCGGCGATGTCGAACGACAGCAGGGCTCGGTATTCGTATCTCGCCATCACTGTTCCTCCGCGAGTCGCTGTCGTCCTCGGTGGTCCGGGTGCCCGGGAGCCCGTGGAGCTCGTGAAGTCCATGGAGTTCGTGGCATCCGGGGCGTCCGGGGCGCCCGGTGTGGACAAGATGATTGACGAGACCGTAGGGGAGGGGTCCCCGGGCAGAACCGCTACTAATACGGCTTGTGCGGTTTCCGCCGCACGGGGAAGAGAGATGGGTGGGGCGATGAGCGGCACGCGTCTTCGTGGGGCAGCGGCCTACTGGCCGCCGGCCGGGTTGCTCGGCCGGGTCGACGAGGCCGACCGCGACATCCTCATGCGGCTCGGCCACGGTGTGTCCTATCCGGCGGGGCAGATCACCATCCGCGAGGCGGACACGTCGGACTTCGCGCTGCTGCTGCTCGGCGGCATGGTCAAGGTCACCGCGCACGCGCAGGACGGCCGGGACGCGCTGCTGGCCGTACGGATGGCGGGTGACCTGGTCGGGGAGTTCGCCGGGCTCGACGGCCAGCCGCGCGTGGGAACCGTGACCGCGTGCGGTCGGGTGCTGGCCCGCTACATACTCCGCTCCGAGCTGCTGGAGTGCACGAAACAGCACCCCGCCATCGGACTCGCGCTCAGCGCGAGCGTCGTGGCCAAGCTGCGCACCGCCACCGGCCGGATCGTCGACTTCACCGGATGCGACGTGCTCGGGCGGCTGGCCAGGATCCTGCACCACCTCGCCGTGACCTACGGGCGTCCGGGTGCACCCGAGGCGCAACTCCCGCTGACGCAACCGGAGATGGCCACGCTGGTCGGCGCCGCCGAGTCGTCGGTCCACAAAGCGCTGCGGGCGCTGCGGGAGTCCGGCGCGGTCGTCACCGGCTACCGCAGGGTCACCATCCTCGACCTCGACCACCTCGCCCGGATCGCCCGCACGGCGGGGTCCGCGCCCGACTGATCACCGGCGATCGAGCCGAATACGTAAAAGCACCGGGTCTGCGCCACGCGGCGGCGCCAGCCTGCCCAAGTGCCGGGACCACGGCGCGAGAGAGAACGAGGGAAAGCACATGTCGGAGAACAGTGGTGCCCGGGACGGCTCCGGGCGGATCAGGGCCGGCGACGTGTCGGGAACGATGGTGGTGGGCGACCACAACACCGTGAGCCACCTGAGGATCACCGCCGAGGCCGGAGCGGCCGTCACCGTGCACGGGGGACCGCTGCCCGCCCCCGTCAAGCGCGCGTCGATCGCCCAGCTGCCGCGGCCCGCAGCGGAACCGCTCGTCGGACGCGAACGCGACACCCGAGACCTGCAACAGGCCATCGAGGCGCGGCAGTTGGTGCAGATCTGGGGCGATCCGGGGGTCGGCAAGAGCGCGCTGCTGCGGCACCTCGCGTGCACCGTCGCGCACGGGCCGGACGGCGCCGCATACGTCGAGGCCGGGGGACGTACCGCCGACGACATCGCGCAGGCCATCTTCGACATCAGCTTCGACGCGCCGAACTACAAGCCGTCGTGGGAGGTGATGAAGGAACACCTGAAGACACTGCGGCTGCGGGTCTACCTCGACGACGTGTGCCTCGACGACACGGAACTGCGGCGGCTCGTCGACACCGCCGCCCGGTCCACGTTCGTCTTCACCGCACGGCAGCGGTCCGCCGCCGAGGGGGTGCACGCCGTCCAGTTGAAGGGCCTGGCATCGCCGGCCGCGGCGCAACTGGTGGCGGCGCTGCTCGCCCGCGAACTGCGCGCCGACGAGGTGCCGGTCGTGGACGCGCTGTGCGACGCCGTCGAAGGCAACCCGCTCCGGCTGCGACGCATCGCCCTGTCCGCCGCGATGCCCGGCAAGGGCCTGCCCGGCATCGCCGACCTGCCCGAACTCCTGCCGGCGCTGCTGAACAAGGTCGAGCCGGAGGAACGCGACCTGCTGTACCTGCTCGGTTCGCTGTCGGGCGCCGAGCTGGCACCCCGGCACCTGGACGAACTGCTCGGCAGAACGGACACCGAGGCGCTCGCCGACGGTCTCGTACGACACGGTCTGCTGCTCGCGTCGGAGACCGGGTACAGCTGTCCGCCGGACGTCGCCGAGTGCGCGCTCACCCTGCGCGGCACGGAGTTCCCCGCGGACCGGCTCTGCCGGACCCTCACCTCGTGGGTCGAGGCGCGTGAGACCACACCGGACGACGTCGCGGCACACTTCCAGGCTCTGGACGTCGCCGTGCTGCGCGCCGAGCGGAACGGGCACGCGGCCCTCGGCGTGGCGCTGGCCAGGGCCGCGTCGCCGAAACTGGCCCTGTCCCGGCAGTTCGACGCATGGGGCAGCCTGCTCGGCGTCGGCTGGGCCGCGGCGAGGAGCGCGGGGGACGAGGAGGGCGAGGAGTTCTTCCTGCGCCAGGCGCGCACCCGTCGGAAGGTGATCACGAGGGCCGCTCAGACGACGGCCCTGGCGCTCGAGGCGGGGGTGCTGTGGCATGAACTCACCGCCCTGTCCGCGCAATCGGCGCCGCAGGCGGCCAGTGGTGTGCTGTCGTCCGCGTCGGCGCAGGGGGCGGCGCACGGGGCTGCGCATGGCGCGGGGCACACGGCGGCGCTGGGCCACTCGGCAGCCACCACGTCCGCGACCGCTTCCACGTCCACTTCCGCCGCGGCGGCGCCGGGCCATGCGGCCACCACCGCGGCGGCCCCCGGCCATACGGCCGCCACCACGGCTTCCGGTCATGCGGCAACCGGTCACACGGCCGCCGCCGCCCACGCGCCGCGACCGGTGATCGACCTGTCCGGGGCCTCCGCACAACCGCACGCCGCCGTCCACTCCGCCGCCGCACCCTCGACCACCCCCACGCCCCCGCGCATCGACCTCTCCTCGGCGCACTCGTCCGCCGCGCACTCGGCGCCCGCGGCGAGCACGGGCCACTCGGCGGCCGTCGCCGGTGCGGCGGGCGCCAAGGGCGGGGCGTCGGCACTCGCCGTGGCCTGCGCGATCGGCTTCGCGGCTGTGGTGGGCGTGGGCGCCGTTGTCTACGCGAACGAGGACCGACCGGAGCCGTCGCCGGTCGCGGCATCGAGTTACGCCGTGACGCCGACCCCGGACGACGGTGGTGTCTCGACGGACGACGACACCGTGCCCGCGTACGACGACCCGCCCGCCGAACCCTCGCCGAGCGTCGACCCCGTCTGCGAGACCGTGATCTCCGAGCTGTCGTCGGAGCTCCAGCGGTACTCCACCGACTCGTCCGTGGCGGCCGACTCCGTCGACTCGTACAACAGCGCCATGAACGCCTACAACTCGGGCGCCTCGTCGGTGGTGCCCGACGACAGCACGCTCCGCTCGCAGGTCGGCACCGTCATCAGCGACCTGCAGGCCGTGGAGTCCACGCTGCAGGAGGCCATCGGAGAGGCAGAGGACACGTCCGTAGCGGCGGACCTCCAGGACATGTTGACGGCCACTCAGCAACTGGAGGGCATGTACCGGTCGTACCAGAACAACCCGCAGAACTCCCAGGTCGACCCGTCGGGCCAGGCCGCGGCGATGAACGCGGCGGCCGACAGCCTCGAGTCCGACTGCGGCGCCTGACCTCCCTACCGACCTCGCCGACCCCACCGAGAAAGGCCGACCATGCCCACGGAATCCAGCAACGGTGACATCCACATGGGGGACGTCTCCGGAACCGTCATCGTAGGCGACAACAACAACGTGACGAACGCGCAGCCCAAGCCTCAGTCCGACCCCGACTCACAGGTCAGGCAGCAGAGTTCGGCGCAGGACCAGGCAGCCGTCTTCGCGCTCGAATCCGGCACCATGAACGTCACGTACAACACGGAGCCAGAGGCGCAGTGCTGAGGAACGGAAAGCGCCCCGGCCGACGATCCACGATCGTCGGCCGGGGCGCGTCCCGTGACCTCGCTCAGGAGTTGTCGTCCAGCAGCTCCAGGTCCTGGGCGCTCAGCGTCGCCGTCTTCAGCAGTTCCCTGATCAGGTTGACGCTGAGCGTCGAGCCGACCGGCTCGCCGACCTCGTCGCGCAGCAGCCCGCGCACGCCTCGGCGGTGCAGCCGCTCGCGGACGTCCTCGACCGTGTTCGCCACCGACTTGTGGGTCCAGGACTTCGTCGCGTACGGCGACGAGTTGGCGAGCCGGGCCGTGTCCTCCCAGGCCAGCGGGAGCGGGAAGGCGTCGTGGCCTTCGAGGTAGCGGCGGGCGAGCGCGGTGAGCACCAGCCGTTCCTGCGGGGCGAGTTCGTAGACCGTCTCGGGGTCCACGGTCTCCGCGTCGCCGGCGGAGCGCGGGTTGCTGTCGTCCTCGTCGACGACGCGCACCTCGACGAGATGGGAACGCCGCTTGGACGAGTTGATCACCAGCGGGGTGTAGCCGGACTCGATGAGCCGCTTGTGGCCGGTGAGCATCAGCACGCCGTCGGGCAGCTCGATCGGCAGATTGCCCGTGTTGACCAGCCACCAGTCGCCGTCCGCGGCCGTGCACGTGAACACCCCGTGCCGACGGCTGACGGTCGGGTCGTCGACCCCGACCGGTACGTGCACGTCCTCGCGGTCGCGCCCGAAAAGCAGCGTGTACCGGCGCGGCGGCACGGCGTACCCGCCCTCCGGGCCCAGGACGAAGATCGTCCCCGGCGGCGCCGACGGCACCCGGTCGGAGGGGCTGCCCGGCGGCAGTATCTGCGGGGGAAAGTTTCCGTACACCATGTCGCGTACCTCCGGCTCGGCTCGCGTCAGTGTATGGACGCGTGCCGGGGACCGGTCCCCGACGCGGATGCGTATGCGCGTGCCCGGCACGGGGGAGCGCGCGCGGGGGCGTGTCGCCGTGCGCCCCCAACTTGTGTTGCCTCGCCCCGACTTGATCGATAGCCTGCCCGCCTGGGCGTGAGCGGTCGGGGGACCTTTGATGATGGATGGCGTGATCGCCGAGCCGCTCGGCGCGGACGATCCGCAGGAGATCGGCAGCTTCACCCTCATCGGTCTGCTCGGCGTCGGCGGCATGGGCGAGGTCTACCTCGGAGCGTCCGACAGGGGCTACGCTGCCGTGAAGCGGGTCAGGGCGCGGCTGGTCGCGGGCGAGCGGTTCGAGCGCGAGGTCGGCATCCTCTACCGAGTGCCGCCCGGTGTGAGCCCGCGAGTGCTCGCGAGCGACGGCACGGCTGAGCGCCCCTGGTTCGCCACCGAGTACGTTCCCGGGCTCACGGTCGACGAGGCGGTCAGGCTGCGCGGCCCGCTGCCCGCGGACGCCCTGTGGCTGCTGCTCGCGGAGGCGGCCGGTCATCTGTCGGCCGTGCACGCCCTCCAGGTCGTGCACCGGGACATCAAGCCGGGCAACGTCATGCTGGTGCGCGACGGCGTGCAGCTGATCGACTTCGGCATCGCACGCGCCGCGGACCAGGCGCGACTCACCAAGTCCGGCGGCAGTTACGGCACGCAGGGGTTCTCGGCGCCGGAACAGCAGGCGGGGGACGAGAACGTGGGCGCGCCCGCGGACGTCTACGCGCTCGGGGCGCTGGTGCTCTACGCGGCGTCGGGCCGCACGCCCGGCGTGGTGCCCGACGCCGAGCCGCTGCGCGCCGTGGACACGGACCTCGCGACCGTCGTGGCGTCGTGCCTCGCGAACGATCCCGAAGACCGGCCCATCGCAAGAGAGTTGGCGGAGTCGGCCCGCGCACACCTCTCCGTTCCGCCGCCCGTCTGGCCCTCCGAGGTGATGGCACGCATCGCCGCGCGACGTGACTTCGCGGCGACACCGGTGAGCAAGATGGAGACGGTGCCGCCGGCGGACGCCGAGCCGGAACCGGGCGCCGAGCCGTCGCCCGGCGAGTCGACGGTGCCCTCACCTCGCCGCTCACGAACCCGCCGGATGGCCCTGGCTGCCGCGGTGGTGGTCGCCGCCCTCGGGGCCGCCGCGGCGTTCGTCCTCATGCCGTCCGACGACCGCCGTGACGACGACGCGTCCCCGTCCGCCGGAGAGACCGTGGCCGGGGTCGAGGCCTCCCGCAAGCCCTCCGCCACCCCGAGCCGCTCGACCTCGCCCACCCCGAAGTCCGGGCACCGGTCCCGGCCCCCGGCCGCGCCGACCGGCACACCCACCGACAACGCCGAGCCGAGCGAGTCCGGCACGCGCGCACCCTCCCGCCCCACCGCGACGGCCGCGCCCCCGGCCGCCGCCCCGCGCGTCACCTCGTCGTCGATCAGCGGCATCAACGGCCACGACGACCCCGCGCAGGTAGAGGGCTCCGAGGCGGACACCTCCTGGGTCGGCGACAACGCCACCTGCTCCGCCTGGCTCGACGACAACGGCTCCGGCGAGCTCGCGGGCGTACTGAACACCTCCCTGAACCAGAGCTGCGGCGCGGCGCTCCACCGCAGCGACGGCATCGCGTACACGTTCAGCGCGTCCTGGGGCGCCGAGAAGACCAACTTCATCCCGGTCGGAGGCCACACCATGTGGATCTGCGTCTGGAACGCCGACGACCGCTCCGACGAACAGTGCTCTGCACACTTCGCCATGCGAGGGAACACTCCGGTCAAGCAGTGACGCGGCACGGCCTCCGACTCCCGTCACCGGGAGCCGAAGGCCGCCAGGGCCGCCGACCTCCGGTCCTACTGGTCGAAGCCGGGGGCCTCGGCCGCGATCGTGGTGCTCGGCCCGTGGCCGGTGTGCACGATCGTGTCGAGCGGCAGCGTGAGCAGCCGGCGCCGGATGGAGTCCACGATCGTCGGATGGTCGGAGAACGACCGCCCTGTGGCGCCGGGGCCGCCCTGGAAGAGGGTGTCACCGGTGAACACCACCCCGAGGGCGGGCGCGTACAGGCACACCGCGCCCGGCGCGTGGCCCGGTGTGTGCAGCACCTGAAGCTCGATGCCCGCGACCTCGACGGCCTGTCCGTCGGCGAGTTCGCCGTCCGGCTTGCGGCCGGGGTGGGTCAGCTCCCACACCGGCAGGTCGTCGGGGTGCAGAAGGATCGGGGCGCCGGTCGTCACGGACAGGTTCGGGGCCTCGCGCACATGGTCGTCGTGCGCGTGCGTGCACACGATGGCCTTCAGGGTGCGGTCGCCGACGGCCTCGGCGATCGCCTCCGCGTCGTGCGGGGCGTCGATGACGACGACCTCGGTGTCGTCGCCGACGATCCAGACGTTGTTGTCGACCTCCCAGGTCCCGCCGTCGAGGCTGAACGTGCCGGACGTGGTGAGGTGTTCGATGCGCGCGCTCATCACAGGACCACCACCGAGCGGAGGACGTCGCCGTCGTGCATGCGGGCGAAGGCCTTCTCGACGTCGCCGAGGCCGACGGTCTCCGTCACGAAGGCGCCCAGGTCGAGGCGGCCCTGCTGATGCAGGTCGACCAGCATCGGGAAGTCGCGCTCCGGCAGGCAGTCGCCGTACCAGCTGGACTTGAGCGCGCCGCCGCGGCCGAACACGTCGAGCAGCGGCAGCTCGATGCGCATGTCGGGGGTGGGTACGCCGACGAGGACGACGGTGCCGGCCAGGTCGCGGGCGTAGAAGGCCTGCTCGTACGTCTCCGGGCGGCCGACCGCCTCGACGACGACATCGGCGCCGTTGCCGCCGGTCAGCTCGCGGATGGCCTCGACGGGGTCCTGCGTACGGGAGTTGACGGTGTGGGTGGCGCCCAGGGAGCGGGCGGTGGCCAGCTTGGCGTCGTCGATGTCGACGGCGATGATGCGCGCGGCGCCCGCGAGCCGGGAGCCCATGATCGCGGCGCCACCGACACCGCCGCAGCCGATGACGGCGACGCTGTCGCCGCGGCCCACGTTCCCGGTGTTGATGGCGGCGCCGATCCCGGCCATGACACCACAGCCGAGCAGACCGGCGACGGCGGGCGACACGGCCGGGTCCACCTTGGTGCACTGCCCGGCGGCCACCAGCGTCTTCTCGGCGAACGCACCGATCCCCAGCGCGGGCGACAGCTCCGTGCCGTCCTCCAGGGTCATCCTCTGCTTCGCGTTGTGGGTGGCGAAGCAGTACTGCGGACGCCCGCGCCGACAGGCACGGCACTGCCCGCACACCGCACGCCAGTTGAGGACGACGAAGTCACCGACGGAGACCTCGTCCACCCCCTCGCCGACGCTCTCCACGACGCCCGCCGCCTCATGACCGAGGAGGTAGGGGAACTCGTCGCCGATCCCGCCCTGCTTGTAGTGCAGATCGGTGTGGCACACGCCGCACGCCTCGATCCGCACCACGGCCTCGCCCGGGCCCGGGTCCGGAATCACGATGGTGGTGACTTCCGCCGGTGCGTCCTTGGCGGTGACCACGACTCCACGAACCTGCTGTGACATGTGACGTCCTCAAAGTACGAGATACGAGAAAGGAGACATGGGGCGGTGTGACGGCCGCCGTCCCCGCGACCTACGATCACGCAGCACGCCCGCCGCTCCCAGTCGGCGCGGGAAAAGCGGCAGACACCGGCATCAGCGGAGGGCCATGTGACCGATACCAGCACACCGGACCGGCTCGACCGGCAGCTGCTGCACGCGCTCCAGCTCGACGGCCGCGCTCAGTTCCGCCGCATCGCGCCCGTGCTCGACGTCTCCGAGCACACCGTGGCCCGCCGCTACCGGCGGCTGCGCGGGGCGGGACTGCACATCGTCGGCGAACCCGACGCCGAGCGCCTCGGCCGCACCCGGTGGCTGATCCGTCTGCGCTGCGCCCCGGACGCGGCCCTGCCCATCGCCGAGGCACTGGCCCGCCGCCCGGACACCGGCTACATCAGCCTGGCCTCCGGCGGCACCGAGCTGCACTGCACCATCCACACGGGCGGCGCCGAGGAGGACGAGGAGGTCCTCCTCAGCGCCCTGCCCCGCACGCCGCGGATCATCTCCTTCGACGCCCACTGCTTCCTGCGCACCTTCTGCGGCAACCCGCCCCGCTGGTATACCAAGCTCGGCGCCCTCACCCCGGAACAGCACACCGCGCTGCTGCCGGAGCACACCCCGGCGCCGTCCCCGCCCGTGCCGCCGCTCGCCGCCCTCGGCACCGCCCAGCAGACCGTCGAGCTCGACGAGGCCGACCACGCGCTGGTCGACGCGCTGGCCAAGGACGGCCGCGCGAGCCTGCCCGAACTCGCCGCCGCGACCGGCCTGTCCACGTCCAGCGTCCGCCGCCACCTCGAACGCCTCCGGGAGACCGGCGCGATCCGTGTGAACGTCGACTTCCCACCGGTCCGGCTCGGCTACCGCAAGCGCGCCATGCTGTGGCTGCGGGTGGCACCGGGCGCGCTGCAACGGGTCGGCGAAACCCTCAGCGCCCACCCGCAGACCGACCTGGTCGCCGCCACGACGGGCCCTTCGAACCTGATCGCCACGGTGATCTGCCGCAACGCCACCGAGCTGTACCTCTACCTCAACCACCACATCGGCGCCCTCCCGGACATCCAGTCGGTCGAGACGGCCCCGGTCATCCGCGAGGTCAAACGCCTGACACCACGCGGCCCAGCGTGACACCAGCGGCCGTCGCAGGCCTTGCCGGTCCCGAACCGGTCAGGAATCGAGAAGCCGGGCCCCCGCCTCGGACGTAGCGTGAAGACGTCGCCGGGAGGTCCGGCGGGCACCCGGCGGTCAATGGCCGGGCCGCAGTGTCAGGAGGACGTCATGCCGTACACCGTCGACTTCAAGAACGTGTCCACCGTCGGCCTGGAGTCGTCGCCGGTGACGGACGCGCTCGCCGGGCTGCGCGCCAACGAAGCGCGCTACTTCAAGAACAAGTACGACCACGAGTTCACGGTCCGCCCGGCGAGCGAGGCGTCCGACGTCGTCGACTACGTGTCCCGCATCCTCTCCGAGGAGCGCGGCCTCGTCATCGCCTCCCGCCCGCTGGAGGCGACCTCCTTCGAGGTGGGCGGGTTCCGGATGGCGTACGTGTTCTACGAGTCCGGCCTGGCGATCAACGTGATGTACGGCATCGAGGACGGCGCGAAGCGCGCGGTGGGGTTCAAGCTGTCGGAAGGCATGGAGGTGCCGGAGGAACTGGCGTCGACGTTCAAGTTCGCCCGCCAGAAGTCCAAGCTGGCCGGGGAGATCCGCGGCTCCTTCTTCGTGATCAAGGGCGAGTACTGAGACCGGGAGGGGGCCGCCATCCGTCGATGGGACGGGTGGAGCAGCCGATCGGTTGATGCCGGGCGTCGGGCGGGCCGCCGATGATGGAGGTGACATCCCTCCGACCGTGCCGGGAGACGCCATGGGACTTCGTACTCGACTGCGCGAGCGCACCGCCCGGAAGGCGGACGAGTCGCGCACCAAGGCCTACGAGAAGGCCCGCGCACGCGGCGCCACCGAGCAGGACGCGGTCGCCGCGGGGGAGCGGGCCGCTCGGCGGCGGCGTCGCGCGCGCCGGTCCCTGTACATGTCCTGACAGCGGCGACCGTCGTCAGGATCGGGCCAGCTCGGCGGCCAGGCGTCGCATCGCCGTGTCGTTGGCGCGGCGCATCACGAGGCGGACGACCGGGGCCAGGAGGCGGTCCGCGAGCGGGGCCCGCAGCCATGTGTACGTGAAGGTGACGCGGGTGCTGCCGGACGGCAGGCGGTCCAGGGTGTACGTGCCCTGGGCCAGGCGGCGGCCGGCCGCGCTGACATTGCGCTCCACGATGAGCCGCGGGGCCTCGGCCTCCACGACCTCGATGGAGACGTCGGCCTTCGTGCCGGCCAGGGCGGCCAGGACCGTCGCGCGCGATCCGACGCCGCGGTCGGGGCCGCCGTAGCGCCAGTCCGTCAGGTAGTGGTCGGTGAATCGCTCGTGGTGAGCCATGACATCGAGGAAGTCGTAGACCTCTTCTGCCGTCTGAGGAACGTCGATCGAGACGATGACAGGCTTCATGTACCACACGGTACATCGCGGGTGTACCGATTGGTACACTCGTGGCGTGGTGAAGGTGAATGCGGATGACTCGGCAGCGGATCGCACGTCCGGGCAGGACCGGCGCGCGCAGCTCGTCGACGCCGCCGTCGAGCACGTCGCCGCGCACGGCATCGGAGGCCTGAGCCTGCGCGGCCTGGGCGCGGCCATCGGCGTCAGTCACCGCATGCTCATCCACTACTTCGGCTCCAAGGAGCAGTTGTTCGTCGAGATCGTCCGGGAGTCGGAGCGGCGGCAGCGCGATCTGCTGTCCCGGCTCCGCCTGGAACCCGGGCTCGCGCCCGCCGACGCCGCGCGACGCCTGTGGCGGGAGCTGACCGACCCCCGGCTCGCCGGTCAGGAGCGGCTCTTCTTCGAGATCTGCGGGCACGCGCTGCAAGGGCGTCCCGAGGCGGCTCCGTTCCTCGAGGGGCTGGTCGAGGACTGGCTCGAGCCGCTCGTCGCCGCCGACGTCGCGGCGGGGGCGGATCCCGCCGTGGCCCGCAACCGCGCGCGGGTGGGGCTCGCCACGGTGCGCGGTCTCCTGCTCGACCTGCTCGCGACCGGCGACCGCGAAGGCGTCGACGCGGCGCTCGAGGAGTTCCTCCGGCTGTACTACGGCGAGGAGTGACGGTCGCCCGGTACCTGGACGCCGGTGGGCGGCGTCTCCCGCCGTAGAATGCCTGCTCGCGGCGCGGCCCAACTCTCTCGGGCGGCGGGATGAGGACGTGATGAGTGAACCGGGGGCGGGGCAGCAGGACGCTGTGGCCGCCATGCTGGAGCAGTGGCAACGCGAGTTCCCCGAGGTGGACGCCACCGCGCTGGGCGTGTTCGGGCGGCTGCACCGCAGCTTCAACCGCTACCAGGCCCAGCTGAACGCGTTCTTCGACACGTACGACCTCACCGTTCCGGCCTTCGGCGTGCTGGCAGCGCTGCGCCGCGCGGGCGCCCCGTACCGGCGCACCGTCAGTGAACTGGCCGACGCCAACCTGCTGACCAGCGGCGGCATCACGCAGCGGGTCGACAAGCTGGAGGCCGCCGGGCTCGCCCTGCGCGTACGGGACCCCGACGACCGCCGGATCGTACACATACAGCTCACCGACCGCGGGCTCGCGCTCGCCGAGGAGATCATCGGCGCCCACTTCGCCCACGAGGCGGACATGCTCGCCGACCTCACGGAACCCGAACGCGACCAGCTGGCGGGCCTGTTGAGCCGGCTGGAACGGTCCCTGGACCGGGCGGCCGAGCGGACGTCGGGGCGGGGGAGCGGCGAGGTCGGCGGGTAGGCCCCGGCCTCGTACCTGACGACACATCACATGTGAAGCGGCCGCAATCTCTTGGCGTGGAGGGGTTGTGGCCGCTTCTCGCGGCCTGCTAGAAACCTTAGCGCTAAATCATTTAGAGCTAAGTCATATCCGCAGGGGCCGCCAGGCCCGCAGGAGGGCCGAATGAGTACCAGCGTCACGCCCGACGCCACGGGGCAGGACATCGCGGCACGCCTCGAACGGCTGCCCATGTCCCGCTGGCAGGTCATGGTGCGCCTCGCCATCGGCGTGGTCACCTTCTTCGAAGCCTTCGATCAGCTGCTGATCGCCTACACACTGCCCGTCATCACCAAGGAGTGGGACATCTCCGCGGCGGGCACCACGCTCACCCTCACCATCGGCTCCATCGGCATGCTGCTCGGCGCCTTCGTCTCCGGCTGGGCCGCCGACCGGGTCGGCCGCGTCAAGGTCATCTCGATCTGCGTCGCCCTCACCGCCCTGTGCAGTCTGCTGATGGCCGGCTGCACCTCACTGGCGCCGTTCCTGGTGCTCCGCTTCGTACAGGGCTTCGCCATCGGTGGCGAGGTGCCGACCGCCGCCGCGTACATCAGCGAGATCAGTCGGGCACACCGCAGGGGCCGCTTCGTCCTCTTCTACGAGATCGTGTTCCCGGCAGGCCTCGCGGCGGGCGCACTGCTCGCCGCATGGGTCATCCCGCACTGGGGCTGGCGCGCGCTGTACCTGTTCGCCGCAGCCCCCGGTCTCGCGTCCGTGCTCCTCCAGCGCCGCATCCCGGAGTCGCCCCGCTGGCTCGCCTCCCGCGGCCGGTACGAGAAGGCGCGGGCGACGATGGATCTCATCGAGGATCGCGTACGGCGCGCGAGCGGCGCCGAGCTGCCCGAACCGACCACCCCGGCCGTACGGGAAACGCCGGCCCCGGCACCTGCCCGCGGCTCACTGCGGGACCTGTTCACCGGCCGCTACCGCCGCCGCACCCTGGTCGTCTGGACCATCTGGTTCGTCGGCTACCTCGCCAACTACGGCATCACGTCCTGGCTGCCCACCCTCTACAAGGGCGTCTACGCGATGTCCCTCAGCTCGGCGCTCTGGTACAGCACCATGGCATCGGTCGCAGGACTCGTCGGCTGTGTCCTCGCCGCGCTGCTGGTGGACCGGGTCGGGCGGCGCGGGATCGTCGTGGGCGGCCTCGGCGGGACGACCGCGATGCTCGTGGTCCTGGCCGTGCTCGGCGCCGGAGCGCCCTGGCAACTGGCCGTGTGGTCCTCGCTCGCCGCCATGTTCAACTTCGCGGTCAACATCAGCCTCTACCTCTACACGCCCGAGCTCTACCCGACCCGCGCCCGCGCCCTCGGGTGCAGCATGGGCGGCGTCATGAACCGCCTCGGCCTGATCGTCGGCCCGCTGCTCGTGGGCCTGGTCTACGGCGGTGGCACCCAGCTGTCGGCGGTCTTCCTCCTGCTGGCCGTGTTCACGCTGGCCGGCGCCGTGGTGGCGGGTCTCTTCGCCGAGGAGACCGCGGGCCGCACCCTCGAGGAGGTCTCGCCGTGAGCCACCCGACGTGCGACGGGCAGCCCGCCGCCGACCTGTGCACCTGCGGCACCGCGGCCCCGTCCTCCCTCGCGGTCCCACCCGACCCGGTTCGAGTCACCGGCGACACACCACCGGACGATCCGACCGCGCTCAGTGTCATCCTGCTCGGCACCGGCGCCGGCCCCTACCCCGCGCCCGGACGCCAGGGCGCCTCCACCGCGGTCGTCGTCAGGGACCGTACGTACCTGGTGGACGCCGGGTACGGCGCGCTGCGCAAGTACGCGCAGGCGGGGCTGCGCCTCAGCGACCTGCGGGCGGTCTTCCTCACCCACCTGCACTCCGACCACACCGCCGACCTGTTCAACCTGTTCCTCCTCGGCTGGGGCCCGGCCAACGACGGCGTGAACCAGCCCGTGCACATCGCCGGCCCTGGGCCCGACCACACCGAGCCCGACCGGCCGCAACCCGGCACCGAAGGTCTGCTCACCCACCTCCTCGCCGGTTTCGGCCAGGACATCGCCGTACGCCTGCGCACCAGCACCCGTACACCGCTCGCGGACCTGGTCAGGGCGCACGACCTGGTGTCACCACCGCCCGGTCGGGACGTGCTCGTGTACGAGGACGACCGGGTGCGGGTCACCGCCCGCGAGGTGCCGCATCCGCCGCTGCACCAGAGTTTCGGCTACCGCTTCGAGACCGACGAGGGTGTCGTGGCCTTCTCAGGCGACACCGCGTACAGCGACAGCGTCGGCGAACTCGCCGCGGGCGCCGACCTGTTGGTGCACGAGACCATGGAGCCCGACTTCTACCGCGGCCTCGGCTACTCCGACCGGCTCCTCGACTTCCTCACCGCGTCCCACACCGCGCCCGGCGACGTCGGAAGACTCGCCACCGCGGCCGGAGCGCGGCGTGTCGCGCTCAGCCACATCGGCCCGCCGGACCCGCGCGAGGTCGGCGACGACGACTGGACCCGCAAGGTGGCGGCCACCTACGCCGGTCCCGTCGTCGTCGGCCACGACCTGACCCGCCTCGTCCCCGCCCCATGAACCACCCCACCCCTCCCACGAGTTCCACGGAGCACCGCACCATGCACGAGAAGAACAAGCAGCGCGACCCGAACCGCACGACACCCACCGTCGGCATCGTGGGCGGCGGCGTCGGCGGGCTCGCCGCCGCGATCGCCCTGCGCCAGGCGGGCCTGGAAGCGGTCGTGTTCGAGCAGACGGCACACTTCGGCCGGGTCGGCGCCGACATCAACCTCACGCCCAACGCGGTCAAGGCCCTCGACGGCCTCGGCGTCGGTGACACCCTGCGGCGCACGGCAGCCCGCCCCACCCACCGCCTCAGCCGGAACTGGGACACCGGCGAGGAGACCTCCCGCATCGAGATGGGCGCCGAGGCCCAGAACCGCTACGGATCCCCGCAACTCACCATGCACCGCGCCGACTTGCTCGCTGCGCTCGAAGAGGCGCTGCCGTCCGGAACCGTCCGCTTCGGCAGCCGTCTGACACACACCACCGAGCATGCCGAGGGTGTCACCGCGACGTTCGAGGACGGCACCGAGGCGGACGTCGACGTGCTGGTCGGCGCCGACGGCATCCACTCCGTCGTACGCCACGACCTGTTCGGCCCGGACCATCCTCAGTTCACCGGTCTCGTCGCGTACCGCGCCGTGGTGCCCGCCGGGCGCCTCGAGGTCCCCGGCATGGACACCTTCACCAAGTGGTGGGGCCTGGACCCGGCCACCCAGCTGGTCACCTTCCCGCTCAACCGGGGCCGGGACCTGTTCGTCTTCGCGACCACGGCCCAGGAGAGCTGGCAGCACGAATCCTGGACGACGCCCGGAGACGCCGCCGAACTCCGCTCCCACTACCGTGAGTTCCACCCCGAGGCGCGCGCCGTCCTCGACGCCTGCCACGAGGTCCTCAAGTCCGCCCTCTACGTCCGCGACCCGCTGCCCTCGTGGTCGTCGGCCCGCCGTACCCTGCTCGGCGACGCCTGCCACCCCATGACACCCTTCATGGCCCAGGGCGCCGCGATGGCCATCGAGGACGCCGTCGTGCTCGCCCGTGCCCTGGCCGCCGCCGACCCCGGCTGCCCGGAACCGGCCCTCAAGTCGTACGAGACCACCCGCCGCGACCGCACCGCCCGCGTCCAGATCGGCTCCCGCGGCAACGACTGGCTGCGCACGTCGGGCAACGGTGACTGGGTGTACGCGTACGACGCGTGGACGGTGCCGCTGGGGTGAGGGTGGGGCGGCCAGTCCGTTGCCCCTTCGGGCGCACGGGGCGCACCTGTCACGGGGCTTACCGAAAATCCGTTACTGCGTCATGATCCAGAGCTGTACAGCGCAGCGAAGAGAGATCCGAGCCATGTGCCTGTAGGAGTGATGGATGACGTCTCGCCGCCAGATCCTCGGTGTCCTGGGAGCCGCTCCCGCGATCGCCGCCCTCGGGAGCGCCGGAGCGTACGCGGCCGGCGGCGGGGGCCGCGCCCGCCCCGCCTCGATCGTCCCGGTCACCGGGAACGACACCCCGGAACAGATCATCGCCAAGGCCGCCGACGTGGTCCCGCGAAAAGGCCAATTTGCGTGGCAGCGCCGCGAGATCACGGCGTTCACGCACTTCGGGATGAACACGTTCACCGACCGTGAGTGGGGGTCGGGCGCCGAGGACCCGGCGACGTTCGCGCCGACCGCCGTCGACGCCGACCAGTGGATTCGCACGTACCGGGCCATGGGCGCCGAACTCGCGATGATCACCGCCAAGCACCACGACGGATTCACCCTCTTCCCCAGCCGCTACACACCCCACTCGATCCTCAAGAGCCCGGGCCGGCCGAACGTCGTCCGCGCGTACGTGGACGCGGCGCGCGCACAGAGGATGCGCGTGGGGATCTATCTCTCGCCGTCCGACGGCGGGGAGTTGCCGCACGCCTGGCACGCCGAGTGGATCGAGTCGCTGCGGAAGAAGCAGGCGGAGGGCGGGAAGCTGACCTCGGTGGAGCAGACCGCGCTCGACGACGGCGATCGCGCGCCCGGTGGCCTCGGCCGCTTCGGCAACGGCAGCGCGGTCAGGGAACACACCATCCCCACGCTCGTCGACGGCGACGACCGGGCGGACGCCGTGCGCTCCGGGAAACTGCCCACGTTCACCGTGCACGTCAACGACTACGACGCGTACTACCTGAACCTGGTCTACGAACTCTTCACGGAGTACGGGCCGTTGGACGAGTTCTGGCTGGACGGCGCCAATCCGTGGGCCGACGCCGGGATCACCCAGGAGTACCGCTTCGAGGAGTGGTTCCGGGTGATCGAGGCGCTGTCGCCCGACACCGTCGTCTTCGGCGGTCCGGCGGGTGTGCGCTGGGTCGGCAACGAGGGCGGGGTCGCCCGCGAGACCGAGTGGAGCGTCGTGCCGACGACCGCGGACCCGCGGACGTACCACGGCGAATGGCTGCTGCCGCACGGACCGACCGCGGCCGACATCGGCTCCCGCGACCGGCTGACCGAGCCCGGCGTCACTCATCTGTCCTGGTTCCCCGCGGAGGCCGACGTCTCCAACCGGCCGGGCTGGTTCCACCACGCGGACGAACAGCCCAAGTCGGCGGCCGAGCTCTTCGACCTGTACGAGAAGAGCGTCGGCCGCAACGCGACGCTCCTCCTCAACGTGCCCCCGTCGAAGGCGGGGACGATCGACGCCGCGGACGTCGCCGAACTGACGGCGTTCGGCGACCGGGTCCGCAAGGTGTACGGCCGCCCGGTGGCCGCGAACGCCGACGGCACCACCACGTTCGACCGGGTCGCGGTCCGCGAGGACATCGAGCACGGTCAACGGGTGGAGAGCTTCGCCGTGGAGGCCGAGACCGATGGCACGTGGCGCCGGATCGCCACCGGCACGACCATCGGCCACCAGCGGATCCTCCCGCTCGACACCCCGGTCACCGCGACCCGCGTCCGCGTCAAGATCCTCGCCGCCCGCGGGGAGGCCCACCTGGGCCGCACGACGCTCCACAGGGCGACCGACTGACCTCACGCGGCGCCCGCCGGTAACGGCATATGCGTGCTTCGTCATGTCATGGCCAGGAGTTGGCGGGCGTCGCTACGATTCTGCACATGTCCGCCACTCGATCCCCTGATGGCATGCGGTCCGTTGAGGAACTCAACGAGCAGATCCGCAGCCTCATGCTGGCTTCCGGCGGTTGGCTCAGCGAGGAACAACGCGTCGTCTACGCGGACCTCGTCACCGCCTGGGCCCTCGCGTCACGGCACTCCACGCCGACCGACGCGCCCGCCCAGGACGAGCGCTGCCCGGGTCCGACAAGGAGCAGGACCCCGCGCCGCGCCCGCCCCGGACACGGCCCGGTGGCGCCGATCCCTCATCCGTCGCACGAGTCACGGCCCGAGGACCCGGTGACGGCGTAGCGGCGGGCCCGGCTCCGTCCGCCCGGGAGGCCGGATGGTGATCGCCGGGTTTGGTCGTGGAGGCGAGGGGCATGCGGTGGATCAGTGCTTGGGACAACAGGCGCGTACCAGCGGCGGTGCCGTGTGAGAGCGCTCTGCTGCTGGTGATCTGACGTCCAGCAACATGAGGAGCACGCGGACCATGCCTACTCACCACCCTCATGACGACGCCCCCGACACCGAGCAGGACTTCCGGCGTCTCGCGGAGGCCGCTGAAGGCCCGGAGTACGACGTCTTGCTGGAAGAACTGGTCGAGGCGTGGCTGCCGATGGCCGAACGCCTCGCGGGCCGGTACCGGAACAAGGGCGAGAGCCTCGACGACCTCCGGCAGGTGGCCGCGCTCGGCCTGGTCAAGGCCATCGAGCGCTACGAGCCGGGGCGCGGCGCCTTCGAGTCGTACGCGGTGCCCACCATCACGGGTGAGCTGCGCCGGCACTTCCGTGACCACAGCTGGGACGTGCACGTCCCGCGCCGGGTGCAGGATCTGCGCAACAAGGTCAGGAAGGCCCGTCGTGAGTTGCAGGACCGGCCCGGCACGGGCGAGGAGCCCTCGATCGAGGAGATCGCCGCGCACGCGGAGCTGACCGTGGAGCAGGCCCAGGAGGGCATCGAGGCCCTCGACAGCCACAGCACGCTGTCCCTGGAGGCACAACTCCCTTCGGCGGACGAAGGGTTCAGCCTGGCCGACACCATCGGAGCGCCGGACGAGGCCTATGACATCATCACCGACCGTGAGGCCGCCAAGGAGGGGTTGCGGCTGCTGCCCGAGAGGGAGCGGGAGGTCCTCTACATGCGGTTCTTCGAGGACATGACGCAGTCCCGCATCGCGGAGAAGATCGGTGTGTCGCAGATGCACGTCTCGCGCCTGATCACACGCAGTTGCGAGCGCGTGCGCGACGTGGCCACCGGGCCCGCCGAGCACGCCGAGCACGCCCGAGCCGCCTGACAGAGCCCCAGGTGCTCGGCCCGACCGAGGCTCGGGAGCCGAGGCTCAGGAGTCGCGGCTCAAGAGTCGGGGTCGAGCACCTGGGCGGCGACGCTCGACAGCGGCTGCCCGCCCGCGAAGGCGCGGGCGCGCAGCCGGGCCAGTGCCTCCTCGACGGGCAGGCCCAGGCGCCCGGCGAGCCGGTCGGACGCGGCGTGGGTGGTGGCCCAATGCGTTTCGAGGAGGTCTCTGGGCTCCCACGGCGGCAGCGTGCCATGTGCCAGAAGCCGCCAGAACGACGGCAGCAGTACCTGGGCGGTGGCCGCGACGGCCTGCGTGGCGTCCCGCATCGTCTGCGGGGTGATCGGGCCCGGCCGCTCGCACAGCAGCGCGACGACGCCGAACACATCGGCCTCGAAGCGGAGCGGGAAGGCGTACACGGCCCGGTAGTCACCCTGCTCCAGGCAGGTCTGGAACATCGGCCACTTCGGCAGCTGCCGAGCCATGTCGTCGACCAGCACCGGCTGACCCGTCACCGCGGCGGTGACACACGGGCCCTCCCCGGCCAGGTACTCCGCCTCCTCCAGACATACGGCGCGCCGATCGCTCACTCCCAGCAACTGCCGGTAAGGGGTGTCGGTGAGCAGCACGATCGCCGCCGCGTCGACCGGAAGGGCCTCGCAGAGGGCCTGGCACAGCGCCGTCGGCAGCCGCCGTCCCGCCTCGGGTCGGCGCGCGGCGTCCAGGACCTGGTCGGCTGCGGTCGGCCTCTCGCTCATCGGGCTGCTCCCCGCATCGGCAGTCGTTCTCAGCCAGTCGGGTACCCGGCTGCGGCACAAGATTCTCTTCGGGGGCGGTGCCCGGATCGGGGAGATCCCGTAACCGGGACCTTGGGCCCGCCCGGGCGGGCCCAAGGGCGGATCCGCAGGTGGCCGCGCCCATGGTGCACTAATTGAATGGTGAAGCACCTGCTGGAGCATCTCTGTGACACGGCCCCCGCCACGGGCCCGCGCCCCGGTGGCCGGGACACGACCGTGCTCGCCGATCCGGCCCACGACGACGGAGGCGTCCCGCTGCGCCACTGCGGCTTCCACCGCCCCTGACGGTGGAAGACCTGATCAGTTGAACCAGTTCAGAAGCCGGGCATGCGCCGACCCACAGGCACCGTCTGCCACTGCCGCGTCGTATACCCGCTGATTCGCCGCGGCCAGCTCCTCGGGAGAGGCGTCGCGGGCCACGTAGCTCCCGGAGAAGACGACGCACGATGACGGGTGGACCGGCTGAGCGGCGTACCAGCCGAAGCCAACGGCAGCGATCAAGACCGAAAGGGTCGTGAGCATGCGTCGGGGTGTGCCGAGGAGACGGGTGATCATCGCGTGATCATACGGAGCGGCCGGGAGCGCATGCCGCGGCAGGGCGCCCGGCCTCTGGGGTCCCGCGGCGCCCATCCCCCGTCCGGGCGACTCGCTCGCTCGGCACGCCCCGGCTTACCCGCGAGTAAGGTGCATGCCAGAATGGAACCAGTGCCCCGCGGTGCATCCCCCGTCGCCGCGGGGCACTCACCTGCGCACACCCTGTTGCGGCATCCGGATTCGAGCAATACTTGGAAACGCTGCCAGGCCGAACCGCTACCGACTCGCCCGCGCGCCAGAGGCGCCTCAGCGAGGGCTGCCGTAACCACGGCTTCGGCCTCGGGTGATTTACACCGGCGAGACCTGCGGCCAGTGCTCTCGCCTGGCCGTCCCTGATCCTCGCCGCCTGTCTCCGCCTCGCGAAGGCGGGCGGCGCAGCGTTCGTCTCCACCGACTGGTGGCACAAGCCCTCGGCGCGGCTGCAACCCGGACGCCTCAAGCAGGACTGCGGGTTCTGCGCTCAGGGAGGTGCGCTCGTTCGTTGGAGCCGAGCAGTCCTCGCAGCGGGCTGATGTGGCCCGCACGCGCCTGCGCGAAGAAATTGCGTGTGCCCTGCCCGGGGTCAGGACTTCCGCTCCAACGCAGCGACGGATTCGTTGAATTGTTCTTTGCTGATCATCCCGCTCGTCAGCTTCCTGCGTAGCTCGTCCAGACTGTTGTTGATACTCGTACGTCGAGCGGCTTCAGCGCTGCGTCGCCCCACGGCTCCAGCCCGCCGGCGTGCCTCGCGCTTGCGGTCATCCAGTATTCCGTCCGCCTGCCGAGCCAGCATCGCGGCGCAGTCCATGAAGAAGCTCGGCATGTGAGTGGCCCCTTTCCAGCGTCTTGTATGGCAAGTCTCGTCTACAGCAGCAGGAGACCGGAAGGGGGCGCCGCGCCACCATCGCCACCGCCGCCCTCGCGGTCGCCGCCGCCGGGAGCGGGCTCGGCATCTGGCTCGCCCAGGACGACTGCACCACCGGGACACGCTCGACTACTACGACGACGGCACGATCAACGGCAGCCTCGATTGACGACGGTGAGGGCTTCTGCTCGTGCGAGGTGCCTGCGCGCAGCGTCCGTTGAGTCAACGGGTGAACGGAAGGAGGTCAGTGAGTCCGGAGGAAGCCAGAGCCTCGCGAACGCAT
Organism: Streptomyces sp. SDT5-1; assembly: GCF_052245995.1. Classification (NCBI taxonomy): domain Bacteria; kingdom Bacillati; phylum Actinomycetota; class Actinomycetes; order Kitasatosporales; family Streptomycetaceae; genus Streptomyces; species Streptomyces sp. SDT5-1. The sequence goes on from NZ_CM125963.1 coordinate 7,270,436, forward strand.
TCGCTTGCGACCGTGAGAGCGAGGCTGCCCCCGACATGGCTGGCGGCATGACGTATCCCCACCAGGGTGAACAGACTCCCGTTGTCGCAGTATGTGATCCCGTCGAGGTCGAGCAGCAAGTGCCGGTGGCCTGACTCCAGTTCGCGGACAACCGTGTCGCTGAGCTTGCCGATGTTGATCACATCCAGCTCTCCGAAGAGTGTCAGCGTGAGGAACGTCGGGCTCCCGCCAGAGGAGGTCTCGTAGATGGCCAATCTGTCCACGAGGCTATCTTTGCATAGTGCAAAAGCGGATGTCACCCAGAACGGTCAAACCGCCAGTTCCTGAGCATGGAGTGTCGCTCAGCCAGAAACTGAACCTCTTCTCTCTGGTGCTTTGGTACGTCAGGGAGAACGAAGCCAAAACCTGATCGTTGCGACGGCGATCGCGCCACGAAACACGAGCGCTCTCGTGTCGTACCGGCCGATCCATCGGCGTCGACCTGCACGGCCCGCAGAACCCGCTCATGGGTGCCATCGGCCGACCGCCGCCGACGGCGATCACGCACTGGCTTCCAACTCCCGCCTCGACCGACATTCCTCGGCAGATGCGGCTCCAGCCGAGCCCACTCGCCGTCCGACAGAACGGGGCTCCGGGGCGGGCCGCCGGCATCTCGCTCGGCGGCCCGAGGTGGCCACGACCGGCCGTTGCGCGAATCGAGGTATTTTGCACAGTGCAAACAAGCGCGCCTTCAGGCCCCGTCCGGGCGGTTGCGGTAGTCGTCGACGCCTCGGTCCCGCGTACGACATCGTTTCTGGAGGCATTCCATGGCCGCAGCCCGCCGCTCTCCCCTCAAAGCCCGCAAGACCTGGCTCGGAGCGGGAGTCGTCCTGGTTCTTGCCGGCCTCAACGCGCCTGCCGTGATCGGCGTGGCCAACGAGAAGTACCGTGACTGGGAGGCCAACCAGCCCTCGTACAAGGCGAAACGGGGCCACTGGGCTCTGGCCGACCTACCTGACGGCCACCAGCTCAACTCGATCCACGCGATCCTGCTGCACACTGGCAAGGTGTTGCTGATCGCCGGCTCCGGCAACAACGTCAAGCTGTTCAACGGCGGTGTCTTCAAGTCCACCCTCTGGGATCCGAGAACCGACACCTTCAAGAAGATCGACACACCGAAAGACATGTTCTGCGCCGGTCACGCCCAACTGCCCGACGGAAAGGTGCTGATCGCCGGCGGCACCGCCCGCTACGAGGTCCTCAAGGGGGACGTGAAGCGCGCGGGTGGCGCGATGCTGGTCAAGAACGAGGACCCGGACAAGGCGCGTAGTTTCCCCAAGGGCACGGTCTTCCGCGCGGCGGACGGCACCGAATACCGAAGCCGGTTCCCGGTGCACGTACCGGCGGCGAGAAAGACGACCACCGGTGGCACCGTCAAGGTCACCGCCAGCCAGGCGCGCGTCTACGTCGAGTCCTCCGTCGAAGGCGCGAAGGGTGTCACCAATACCACCAAGCAGTACGAGATCGAGGGCCTGCGCGGCACCGATGCCGACAACGTCTACGGCATGGCCAACAAGCTCGGGCTCGACAAGAAGGACTTCCAAGGCATCAAGGAGGCCTACGAGTTCGACCCGGTCACCGAGAAGTACACCAAGGTCGGATCCATGCGCGAGGCCCGCTGGTACCCGACGCTGACCACGCTCTCGGACGGGCGGGTGCTCGCCGTATCCGGCCTCGACGACGTCGGACAGATCGTGCCGGGGGAGAACGAGATCTATGACCCGTCCACCAAGAAGTGGTCGAAGGCACCCAGCCGCTACTTCCCCACCTACCCCTCCTTCTTCGTCACCGGGAAGAACAAGCTCTTCTACTCGGGCTCCAACGCCGGATACGGGCCCGCCGAGAAGGGACGCAAGCCCGGCCTGTGGGACCTGGACACCAACTCCTTCACCCCCGTCGGCGGGCTGCAAGAGCCTGACATCCTGGAGACCTCGTCGTCCGTGCTGCTACCTCCGGCACAGGACAACAAGGTCATGCTCCTCGGCGGAGGCGGCGTGGGCGAATCCCCGAAGTCGACCGCACGCACTGCCGTCGTCGACCTCGACGACCCTCACCCCGCCTTCCGGCCCGGACCCGACCTCCCCGAGCCGACCCGCTATTTGAACAGCGTGCTGATGCCGGACGACACCGTGTTCACCACCGGCGGCAGCCGCGGATACCGCGGCCGCGACGCGAGTGACATCCTCCGGTCACAGATCTACGACCCCAAGAAGAACACCTTCACCCCGGCCGCCGCCCCGACCGTCGGCCGCAACTACCACACCGAAGCGCTCCTGCTGCCCGACGGACGCGTCGCGGTCTTCGGTTCCGACCCGCTCTTCTCCGACAAGGCCAACTCCCGCCCCGGACACTTCGAGCAGCGCGTCGAGGTGTTCGAACCGCCCTACCTCCACCGCGGGGACCACCGCCCGCGGCTCACCACGGCGACCGCGTACACCAAGCGCGGGGCCCGGTTGACAGTGAGCAGCGCGGACGCCGCGCGCATCCGGCACGTGCGCCTGATGCGCCCGGGATCGGCCACCCATGTCACCGACTTCGATCAACGTTCTGTCGCCCTCGGCATCACCGGCAGAGGCAAGGGCGCACTGACCGTCACCGTGCCCGACGACGCCTCCCTCGTCCCGTCAGGCTGGTACATGCTCTTTGCCACCGACCGGAACGGCATCCCCTCGCAGGCCACCTGGGTGCGAGTGCAGTAGCCCCCTCCGTGCCCCCCATTCGCGACGGAGAGCGGAACCGCGGCTCGCCACCCGCGGACGCCGGGCCACATCCGGGGCGCAGGTGCTCGGCGAGCCCTGGTGCGGCTGCGGCAGGGCTCAAGGGGACCACCATGTGCCGGGGCCGCCCCCACGCCATTCGATCAGAGGCGAAGCCGCCGCTTCATCGACGTCCAGGGCTACGCCCGCCAGACGGAGCATCTCGACCACGTCGGTCAGTGAGCGGGCGACGCCGGCCTGCTTTCCGCGGAGTGTGACGCGCCGACCGGCGTTGCCGTGCGCGGCATGCACTATTACAGGACGCGGCCCGTCAGCGCGGGGAGACAATGACCATGCCGGTCCGACGCATGCCGCGGAACGGCCGTACTGGGGGCGGTGTCGTGTGGACCATCCGCTCATGAGTTCAGCTCTCCTGTCCCTTGGCAGCCGGCAGGAGTCCCGGGCTCGTGCCGGTCAGCCTGCTGCTGGTGATTCGCCCCAGCCCAGGGGGTGAAGGGCGTCGCCTTCGGCAAGGGACGGAGCGTTTGGTTCGCCCCCCACCTGGTTGAAGTCGGTCAACGCGTCGATGAGTGCCACCCGTTGCTGCGGGGCGAGTCGTTCGACGATCGAGGCGATCTCCCGTCGGCGTCGGGAGGTGACGTCTTCCACCGTTCGTCGGCCCTCGTCGGTGAGCCGGAGCAGGTTCTCGCGGCGGTCTTCCGGGTTGGTCTGCCGGTCCGCGAGACCGGCGGCGATCAGACGGTCCACCATGCGCATCGCTGTGGAGGGGGCGACGCCCAACTGCTCTGCCAGGACGACAAGTTTCGTCGCGCCGCGCGAGGAGAGCACCACCAGCATGCGGAACTGTGGGAGCGTCACCCGCTCCTCGACCTCGGCGAGGGAGCGCGCGGAAACCGCCACCAGTACACGGGAGGCGGTCAGGACCGCCCGGGTCACCGCGTCCACATCGTCCATGCGCTCCGCTGGAGCCGCTTTCCTGGTCATGGCCTCTTTGTACCCTGCCCACGCCGTGCTGCGCCCTCCGCCTCTCGGTGTTCACGCCTCATCGCTCCCGGTAGCGCAGCAAGAGCATGGCGGCGTCGTCATGCAGTGGGCCGCTGGCGTGCCGCACCACGTCCTCGCGCAGCGCCTCGAGGGCGTGTTCGGCCCCGGGCGTCTTGAGCAACGAGGCCCGGTCCTCCAAAGGGAAGAAAGTGCCGTCCGCGTCGCGGGCCTCGGTGACCCCGTCGGTGTAGAGCAGGAGTTGGTCGCCGGGAGCGAAGTCGATGCGGTGGGTGCGAGGGGGCTCGCCCCCGTGTATGCCCAGGCCAAGCGGGAGGGAGTGGACGGGTGGGTGCGGGAAGTCGACCGAGCCGTCGGCCCGAACCAGCATCGGGGCCGGGTGCCCGCAGTTCAGCACCATGGCGGCACGCTCCTCGGCACGGACCTCGACCAGTACCGCGGTCACGAATTTCTCGCCGTTCACCTCCCTGGCGACCCTGCGTTCCAGCCGGGCGGCGAGAGCGACGAGGTCGGGCTCGTCGTGCGCCGTCTCGCGGAAGGTCCCCAGGACGACGGCGGCCGTCTCGACCGCGGCGAGGCCCTTGCCCTGCACATCGCCGACGATCACCCGCACTCCGTACGGCGTGGCGACGACCTCGTAAAGGTCACCACCGATCCGTGCCTCCGCGACCGCGGACGTGTAGGACACGGCGACCTGCAGTGGCCCCGCGCTGCGCGGGACCGGGCGCAGCAGCACGCGCTGCGCGACCTCGGCAATCGAGCGTACGCTGGCCAGTTCCGCCTCCCGCCGCGAGCGCGTGCTCGCTGCGATGGCACCCGCCAGCGTCACACCGGCGACCGACGCCATCGCCGTGTACCCGCGCCGGGTCTCGAACAGACCGTCGTAGGTGCCGAGGCCCGCACACAGCAACAACGCCACGAAACCGATCAGCGCCGTGCGCCGCCACGTGCCGATCAGCCCGGCGAAGGCCGGCCCGAGCGACACCAACGGGAGGAACCCCACCCCAGGACCGGCCGTGAGGTCCACGACGGTGACCACCGCCATCACCACGGCGGGCAGCCAGGACAACACCCAGTTCCTTCTGCCCTGGCGTGCCTGCATGGCCATGGCACTCCCACATGCGTCGTATCCGAACCGGTCGCCTTCGCCGGGCGACCCCCCTGCCTTTAGACTATGCAAAGATTGCGTCGCCCAAGTGAAGCTTCAGCGCACCTTGTTACCCAATCGAGTCGGACATCAGCGCCAGAAAGGGCTCTGCGATGACGGCCCATCAGCACCCCGCACCGCGCCGTCCACCGCTTCCGCGCGGCTGGCGGCGACGCCTCGCACGCCTGCCGATCGGCCTCTACCGGGTAGGGCTGGGGTCGCTCTTGGGACGCCGGCTCCTGCTGCTGCACCACACCGGACGGCTGAGCGGCCTCGACCGGCGTGTGACCCTCGAGATCGTCGCCCGCGACCCCCTGCGCGGCACGTGGACCCTGGCCTCCGGCTTCGGGCCCAAGGCCGCCTGGTATCAGAACCTGCGCGCCTGCCCCAAGACCACCATCCAGGTAGGCAACCGCTACCACGCCGTCACCGCACACTTCCTCGGCGAGGACGAGGGGAGCGACATCATGGCCCGCTACGCACAGGAGCACCCCCGCACCGCACGCCGGCTGTGCTCCTTCATGAGGATCGATGTCGACGGCAGCGAACACTCCTACCGGCGCGCGGGACGACAGATCCCATTCGTCCGCCTGGAAGGCTCGCCAGGGAAGCGGGCGGTATGACGGAGCGCGAGCCGCACATACCCGACGCGGAGTGGCACAAGTTCCTCGCCGACAGCGAGCGTGCCATCCGCCGCACCGCCCCGAGGGAACCTTCCGCCCGCGAACGGTCGGCCTCGATACCGCCCGAGGAGCAGGCGGTCGGCGAGCTGTGGACGCCCAAGGACCACAACCCGGTGCGCCGTTGGCACGAGTTGAGTCGCCGTGAACGCTCCCGCCGCTGCGCACGGCTGGCCGGCTCCCTCGCCGCGCTCATCGTGCTCCTGGTCCTGACGGGACGCGGTCAGGAAGGACGCCCTCTCACGGACGACGACCGACCCGGAGGCGTCATGCTGCAGGAATCCGGCGCCTCCCCGGGCATGACACCCACTGCAGCGGCGACGCCGTGATCACAGCCCCTGCCTACAGGTGACGCCCCTCGCCGGCCCCGACCGAACTGGCCGCCTCCCTTCGCTCGTCGGCGAGACGCGCACTGCCCAGTCCTCTGGGGCGGATCAGGCACGGCAACCGACTGGCTGGTCGGCGTCAACGCCGAGAGCCGAGAACTGCGCGCTGGTCCAACCACCTGACAGGCCAGCTCCACGGCTGAGTGTGACAGTGGCCAACCGGACCGCTACGTGGCCAACTGCAGCGCTCGGCTGTCCTGTGGCGGCGAACCGTGAGCGCGTGCCATCGAACACAAAGCGATTTCCAATGCCGGTAGTCGTGCGAGCTCTTAGGGGTCGGTCGCCACTCACTTCGACTGCTTCGCCGGCTGCGACCGACGAGACGCACCTGCTGAGTCGGAGGCGCCGAGCAGGCGGAGCAGGCTGGTGCGCAGGGCGTCCCGCGCCACCGCCGCGGGCAGCCTGCCGGCGTCCTGCTCCGTGCTCGCCGTGTGCCCGAGTGCCATGGTCGAGGCAACGAGCCAGTCGACGGGAAGCCTGTCGTCGAATTCTCCGGCCTGCCGGCCCCGTTCGATCACCCGTCCGATCCGGTCCGTGACAGGCAGGTGCCGGTCGCGGTCGGCCTCTGCGCTGACGGGTTGCGCGCTGATCATCTTCAACAGTACGGGGTAGCGCTCTGTCACCTGGGCGCTGGCGTCGATCATGCGGAGCAGTGTGTCCGTTGCGGTATCGGCGTCCAGGGCGATGTCGTCCATGGCGGCGACGGCTTCGTTGGTGATGCGCTCGACGACCGCGAGCAAGAGCTGTTCCCGGGAGGGGAAGTGGGCGTAGATCGTCGGGCGAGTCACGCCCGCGGCCCCGGCGATGGTCTCCAGGCCGGCGTCGGGATCCACGTTGAGGACCTGGGTTGCGGCATCCAGGATGGCGGCCCGGCTGCGGCGGGCGTCAGCGCGGCGGTTACGGGGAGGGGACGACTTCACCTCTTACATATTGCCAAACTTATCCGCGACTGTATATTTGACAGCTCGTAAAAGATAACGTCCGTACGTCAACGACGGGAGCCGATATGCGACCTCTTGACAGCACAGACCCCGGACAGTTCATCGCGGACTTCTACACCTCGTTGACCGAGGAGTTGCTGCAGTCGGACGAGGATGCAGCGGTGATCATCGATCGCTATCACACGCCGGATGTCGTGGAGATCGCCGACGGACACCGGATGGACCGCGACAAGCTCATCGCGCATTGCCGACCCGTGCGGAAGAACCGCCCCACTCTGTACATGGAGGTGCACGAGGCCATCGCCGACGGCACCCGACTTGCCGCCCGGTACACCATGCACTCCTCACAGCGCGGCAAGGACCTCGTCACCGAGGTGTACTTCTTCGGCCGGTTCGCGCCGGACGGGCGTATGAGCCAAGCACACATGACCACCCGCACTCTCCGAGACAACGAGTGCGGCGAGCAGCAGACAATGGCGCCGTGACCGAGCACACCTACGCCGTCAGAGGCATGGTCTGCGGCCGCTGCGCAGAGTCGGTTGGTGAAGAACTCGAAGGAATCGCGGGGGTTACGGCTGTCAACGTGGACATCGACAGCGGCACGGTTGTGATCACGAGCGAAGAGGCGTTGGACACCGCGAACGTACGCGCGGCGATCGAGGAAGCTGGCTACGAGCTGTCTGCCGAAGGCGCGTAGATCTTGTCAGCAGCCACGGTCACACTGAGAGGGGTCAAACTTGTGTGAGGGCGAAGCCTCCGACGGACACCACGACCAGGCTGACGCCGAAGAACACTTTGTGCCAGGTCGGGACAGTGATCTCGGGGTTCTCCTCACCGTTGCGCCCGCGCTCGAACACTTCCTTGAACAGTCGTCGCTGCGGCAGGATCCCGATGCTCAGGGCGAGGTGGGCGCTGGTGTACAGGACGAGCATGGAGGGCAGGTCCATGCCCTTGATCTTGCACACGAGATACAGAGGTGCGCTGAGCACGACCATGATCGTCGGGTAAGCGATGCGGAACTTGCGCAAGGGGATCCAGGAGCCGAGATGGCAGCTGGACAGGATCAGGGATCCTATGGCTGCCAGCCACAGCCAGCCGAGTGGTACGGATGCGAGCACGTTTGTGGGGTTTCCTTTCAGGCCGGTGGGGGGGGGGCGGCCCCACCCGTTGATGCGGACCAGCTGTCTGTCACCCGAGGAGCGTGCGAGCCGCCACAGGTACCACAGGATGCGGTGGCCGGGCCGCGTCCCGCGATACTGGTAGGCGATGCGGTCGCCGATCGGCATCTCCGGTACGCCAGGCAGCACGGTCCCACGCGATGCGTTGGCAGCGGGAGCTCCGTCTCGACGGCCGCGCTCTCGCCACCATTGCGGCCCACCGGACCGGGGCCAGGTGGCCGTCTTCCGGGCGGCCTCCCGCCGCTGACGCCGGGCCAGCAGGCCGCGGAGTCAGCGGCGTGTGCCCGAAGCCCGGCGATGAGTGCCTCGCGGGGGGAGGGGCGGAATAGTCCCGGTGTCCACGGGTTTCTACTGCTTTGGGTGAATCCTCGCCATGGTGCACGTCGAACTCCGCGAAGGCTTCGGAGGCGAGTGGCTGTTTTGCTGGGGTCGTGCCGCCACCGCGTTCGCCGGTTTCGGTGGAGGCCTTGTTGCCGCAGTTCAGAGCGTTCTCCGCTGCTATCTGGCAATAGCGAAGACGATCAGCAACGGCGTGTACAGACTTGCCACAGCAACTAGCGGTCGGCGCCAGTCGATCGAGTGCTGGATCTCGACGTCGCCGGCCAGTCTCCTGCGGCGGCCGCCGCCTGCGCGTTGCTGGGCATCTCGCAGTAGTCGATATGCACGTCGGTGGGACGGGTATCCCGTGAACGCCCCGATGAGCGATCCGCCAAATGCAATCGAACCGAGTTCGTTTCCGTCCCTGAGGTGGATGCCAAGACCGTCGTCCATCGTCACCTGCTCGACGTCCGTCCACGCCACGGTCGTTGTCACGACGAAGTTGGTGATCGAAACATGGGTGTGGGTGATCCGGACTGCCGAATTCCAGCCGAGCGCCCAGAGGAAGAGTGCCATCGCTGTCACGAGCAGCGATGGCGCAAAGCCAGCTTGCGGCATGAAGGCGGCGACCCCGAGGGCACACGCATAGAATCCGGCCCCTGCGGCAACTGGAAACCAGGTGAACAGCGGCCGCCGTATCGTCTTGTTCGACACCGATACCCCCTGGTCGGATCTTTGACGCTGGGCCTGCGTTGGTCAAGGGGTGGATCTTTGCGTGCGGGTGTGCGGCTGCTGAGCGCCCTGCGCCGCGCCGACCATATCCGGGAGATCGCCGAGACCACCCGCCGCACCGTCCTGCGCCCGCTGCCCTCCTACTGGGCGGGCCTCGAGCAGGCCGCCGCGTACACCAAGGCGGACCTCCGCGACGTGGCCCTCCGCATGGACCAGCGGCTGCGCCGCCACCAGGTCCACGTGCGGGCGCTCGGCGGTGATGAGAGCGAACGCTTCGCCACCGCCGCGCTCATCAACGTGCCCACGCATGACGCGGCGGAAGGACGTGACATCGACGTCGAGCTCGTGAACTGCGGACACCTCACCCCGCTCGCCGTCGGCCCGGACGGCGTCCGCACCCTGACCGGCGACGCCACCCTGCCCCTGGGCATGCTCGGCCTGACGGGCGAGACACCGGCCTCGGACCTCGTCCCGGTCCGGGCGGGCGAGACACTGCTCCTGGTGTCCGACGGTGTCACCGAGGCCCGCGACGCCGACGGCGCCTTCTACCCCCTGTCCGACGACCTGACCTCCGCACTCCGCGACGACCCGGCCCTGTCCGAGCCCCGGCGACTCGTGCGGTACGTGCGCGCCGCCGCCGCACGGCACGCCGCGAACGGTCTCACCGACGACACCACCGTCCTGGCCGTCCGCCACAGCCCGGGACAGGGTGCGTAGGGCGGAAGCGGGGGAGACGGGCCGCTTGCGATCGGCTGCCACGGGGTACCAGAGGCCCATGATCAGCGACGACTCCCGCACCCCGGCGGACCAGCAGGCCGCGCCGCCCGCCATCGACGTCCCGGCCCTCACCGCGCTCCTCGACGGCGAGTACGCCGAGATCCGCGACCTGGTGCGGACGAATCTGGCGGCGCACGCCTCCGTCCTCGAAGAGGCCGAGGAACTCGGCGTCGACGCGTTCCGTGAGCGGGTGCGCGAGCTCGCCGTCGACCTCGCGGCGACCGGGCAGACGGGCATGGGGTTCCCGAAGGAGTACGGCGGCGGTGGTGACATCGGCGCGTCGATCGCCGCCTTCGAGACACTCGCTTACGGGGACCTGTCGCTGCTCGTGAAGGTGGGTGTGCAGTTCGGCCTCTTCGGCGGCGCGATCCTGCACCTCGGCACCGAGCGCCACCACCGTGCCCACCTGCCGGACCTCATCACCGGGAAGCTGATGGGCTGCTTCGCGATGACCGAGACCGGACACGGCTCCAACGTCCAGGCGCTCGGCACGGTCGCGACGTACGACACCGGGACCCAGGAGTTCGTGATCACCACGCACGGCGACGCCGCGCGCAAGGACTACATCGGCAACGCCGCCCGGCACGCCGAACTGGCCGTCGTCTTCGCCCAGTTGGAGGTGGACGGCGAGCGGGAGGGCGTGCACGCGTTCGTCGTGCCGATCCGTGTCGACGGGGCCCCGGCACCCGGCGTACGGATCGAGGACGCCGGGCGGAAGATGGGGCTCAACGGCGTCGACAACGGCCGCCTCTGGTTCGACGGTGTGCGGGTGCCGCGCGAGGCACTCCTCAACCGCTTCGCCGACGTGACACCCGAGGGTGTGTACCAGAGCCCCATCGAGAACCCCGGCCGCCGCTTCTTCACCATGCTCGGAACCCTGGTCCAGGGCCGTGTCAGCGTCGGCGGCGGCGCGATCAACGCGGCCAAGGTCGCCCTGGCCGTCGCCACCAAGTACGCCGTGCGCCGACGGCAGTTCGAGGCGGCGTCGGACGCCGGCGGGGAACAGCTGCTGCTCGACTACGGGATGCACCAGCGGCGCCTGCTGCCGCTGCTCGCCCGCACGTACGCCCTGCACTTCGCCCAGGACGTGGTGCGAGGTCAGCTGCACGAAGTCTTCTCCGGGAACCGGCCGGGGGGTCGGGGCGACGACGAACAGGCCCGGCGGGAACTGGAGTCACGGGCGGCCGGTACGAAGGCGCTCGGCACCTGGCACGCGACGCGGACCATCCAGGAGTGCCGCGAGGCGTGCGGCGGCGCGGGCTATCTGTCCGTCAATCGGTTCGCCGCGCTCAAGGCCGACAGCGACGTCTTCACGACGTTCGAGGGTGACAACCACGTCCTGCTGCAACTCGTCGCGAAGGGGCTTCTCACCAACTACGCCCACGAGTTCGAGGACCTCGACCAGCTCGGCATGGTCCGGTTCGTGACCGGACAGGCGGTCGAGGCGGTCATCGAGAAGACATCGGTGCACAAGCTCTTCGAGCGCGTACGCGATCTGCTGCCCGGCGGCGACGAGTGGGACCAGGAAGCGGGGCTGCTCGACCCGGACTACCAGCTCGCCATGGTCCGCTTCCGCGAGGAGCACATGCTGGCCTCCCTCGCCCGGCGGCTCAAGCGCGGGGTGGACGAGGGGCGCGATCCGGGTGCCGTCTTCTCGCACGTCCAGGACCATGTGATCGCTGTGGCGCGTGCGCATGTGGAGCGGCTGGTGCTCGAGGCGTTCGTCGAGAAGGTGCGGTCGCTGCCGGACGCCGACGGCGGGGCGCGTGACGGCGGGGCGGGCGACGGGAACAAGGTTGCGCTGAGGATGCTGTGCGACCTGTTCGCCCTGTCCACGATCGAGGCCGACCGGGCGTGGTTCATGGAGCACGGCCGGCTGACCGTTCAGCGATCCAAGACGATCAGCCGCGAGATCAACAACCTCTGCCGGAGGATCAGGCCGATCGCGGTCGACCTCGTCGACGCGTGGGGCATTCCGCCGGAGATGCTGCGCTCCCCGGATCTGGTGGGCTGACCGGCAGCCCTCCGCCTCAGCGTTCGAGTTCGCGCTTGAGGTTCCGCAGCGTCAGCTCGATGTTGCGCTTCTGGAACGTGGCGAACGTCTTCCCCGAGGTCGCGACCCGGTCGAAGGCGTTCGCCACGAACGTCGGCCAGGCGCGCCGGTCGTCGGTCCACGTCTCGGTCACCCGGGTGCCGTCGCCGACCGGCTCGAACGCGTACTCCCAGGTGGCGATGGGCCCGCGCAGGAACGGCCGCTTGACCCCGATCGCGTGGACGCGGAACGCGAAGCGGCGGCCCGGCTCGGCCGCCGTGACCGTGCACCGGGTCGACCAGCGGAACGCCCCGCGCTTGTTGCGGCCGACGAACGTGGTGCCGACGGCGGCGGGGCCGGCGGGGGACCCGGCCGTCGTACCGAGGTTCTCCGGGCTCCAACGCCCCATGTCGGCGGGGCGGCTGACGGCGTCGTAGGCCGCCTCGGGCGACACGGCGACGGTCACGCTGTCGCTCACGGTGAAGACGCGGGCCACGGGCTCCTCCAACGGACGGCATGCGATGGCTACTGCTCAGTAGGATCATGGCATGCCGGGACCTTGAGGCGTACCCCGAGGGCCGGTGGACGAGGCCGGGGCCTACTTCCGGCGCAGCCGTGCGAGCCACGCCCGCGCCTGCGCCTGCCTGCGGGGATCCGACGCGGTCCTGCGCGCCGTCGCGATCGCCCGCCTGCCCTGCGGGCTGCGGCTGAACCGCTTGATCCGGTCGAGAATGCCGGGCATGACGCCTCCGTGGTGTCCGTCGTAGTCGTTCTTCTTCCGTCTACCCGGAAAATTCTCGCTACCCGAGAATTCTCGCTGTCCGAAAATTCTCGTACGGGCGCGGCAACCTGACGCGGGTCCGCGCGTCGTGTGGGGGTGAAGGGTGCCGCCCGGCTTCCTTCACCCCGACCGTGGAGTACGAACGTGAAGCACCTTGTTCCTGTACGCAGTGCCGTCGTGGCGGCGGGCCTGTTGGCCGGCCTGTCCGCGATTCCCGTCGCTCAGGCCACGCCGCAGCCGACGGCGACACCTTCGGCGGCCCCCGCCACGGCCACGCCTTCGCCCGCGCCCACCACGGCGACGCCGAGCGCGGTGCCCACGGCGCCCGCCACCAGCGTCCCGGCCCCGGCCGAGAGCGCCCCGCCGTCGGCAGAGCCGGCCCCCGCCGACGACGAGCTCGCCCATACTGGGTCCTCGGACACGACCACCACCGTCCTGGGCGCCGGGGCCGCCGTGCTCGTCGCGGCGGGCGCGGGCACCCTCTTCGCCGTACGCCGCCGCTCGCACCGCTGACGTACCCGCTCCGTCCGAGGAAAGCCCGGCACACCCGAGGAAGCCCGTGCACGCCCACGCAGTCGACGAACTCGCCCCGCTCTCAAGGCCGTTCACGCTCCCGCGCGGACGCCCGCGTTCCGCGTGGCGGGAGGTGCTGCGTGGGCTGCTGCGCCGTGACCGTGCCACGGTCGCCGCGCCTTCGGTGTTCGAGGACACCTCCGGGCCGTCCGGCAATGCGCCCTCGTACGCATACGCACACCCGCCGGGCCCCGACCAGCCCCCACCCACCATCGGCGAGCTGTACCACGCACACCGGCTCCGCATGGTGCGTCTCGCGGTGCTGCTCGTCGACGACCAGGCCACGGCCGAGGACGTGGTGCAGGACGCCTTCACCGCGCTCTACCGCCGCCACGGCGAACACATCTCGGAGGTCGACAACGCGCTCGGCTACCTGCGCACCGCGGTCGTCAACACGGCCCGTTCCGTGCTGCGTCGGCGCCGCACGGCCCGCGCGTGGACCCCGCCACCTGCGGGCGAGGCACCGTCCGCCGAGGACTCGGTCGTCCTCGACGAGGCGCACCGTGAGGTCCTCGCCGCCCTGTCCCGCCTCACGCCGCGCCGCCGCGAGGTCCTCGTCCTGCGCTACTGGGCCGACCTCAGCGAGGCCGAGATAGCCGCCACCCTCGGCATCAGCAAGGGCGCGGTGAAGTCGAACGCCAGCCGCGCGCTCGACGCACTGGAGAAGAGCCTGGAGGGCCGGATATGACACCCCCTGTGCGCTCGACGGAAGACCGGTTGCGCGAGGCACTCGCCGCACGCGCGGACACCGTCACCGTACGATCCCTGCGCCCGGCCCGACCGCCGGGCCCGCACCTGCCCCGCCTGCCCCGCCTCCGCGCGATCCCGCGGCGCTACGCCCTCCCGGCGGCCGGGCTCGCGACGGCCGCGGCGCTTGCGATCGGCTACGTCACGCTGGCCCCTGACCCGCCCTCGCACCGCGCCCCCGTGCCTCCGGCGGCCCCTTCGCCGTCCTCGTCGCCCGCGCCGGACCGCCACCCGAGTCCGAGCCCGTCGGTGCCGAACCCGTCCCGCACGGCGGTCCCCAGCCCGGCGGTTCCGACCCCGACGTCACCGTCCGTTTCCTCGCCACCCACGGAGACACCGTCCGACGCGGGGTGAGCCGGGTGGGTCGCCGTCGGCGGCGACGGATAGCGTGCGACGGACGGGGACGGTCCGTCGGAGGAGGAAGAAGAAGAAATGAAGGCGCTGCGCTACCACCGCTTCGGCGGCCCTGTCGCCGTCGAGACGGTACCCGACCCGGAGGTTCCGGAGGACGGCGCCGTGATCCGCGTCGCCGCGTCCGGCCTTTGCCGCAGCGACTGGCACGCGTGGGCGGGGCACGACGACACGGTGGGCCTGCCGCAGATCCCCGGGCACGAGTTCGTGGGCCGCGTCGAGGCCGTCGGCGCGAAGGTGCGGAACTGGTCGGTCGGCGACCGGGTGACCGCGCCGTTCGTCAACGGGTGCGGGAGCTGCGAGTGGTGTCGGAACGGGAACGCGCAGGTGTGCCCCGACCAGACGCAGCCCGGCTTCACCCATCTCGGTTCGCACGCCGAACTGGTCGCCGTGCGCGCGGCCGACCTGAACCTGGTGGCGGTGCCCGCGACGGTCTCGGACGCCGCGGCCGCCGGCCTGGGCTGCCGGTTCGCCACGGCGTACCGTGCGGTGTCCGCGCGCGGGCAGGTGCGGGCCGGGGAGTGGGTGGCCGTCTTCGGGGCCGGCGGAGTCGGCCTCAGCGCCATCATGATCGCCGCGGCGCTGGGGGCGCGGCCCATCGCGGTCGACCGCTCAGACGAAGCGCTGGCACTCGCGGCGAAGGCGGGCGCCGAGCACGTCCTGAAGGCCTCGGACGACACACCCTCCCGGATCGCGGACCTCACCGACGGCGGAGCCCATGTCTCCGTGGACGCGGTGGGCGCGGAACGGGTCATCGCCACGGCCGTCCGTTCGCTGCGCCGACGCGGACGCCATGTGCAGATCGGGCTCCTGGCGGGCCCGCCCCCTGCGATCCCGATGGACCGCGTACTGGCCTGGGAACTCGACGTGCTCGGCAGCCACGGCATGGCGGCGACCGACTACCCCGAACTGCTCGACCTCGTCGAGCGCGGGGTGCTGCGCCCTGCGGATCTGGTGACACGCACGGTCGGCATGGAGGAGGCGGCGGAGCTGGTGTTCACCGACGACCCCGCACGCCGCTCGGGCATGACGGTGCTGTGCCCGCAGAGCGAGGGCCCGACGCCGGCCTGAGCCACGTCAATCAACCGGGTGCCCCGGGTCGATGCCTTCGGCATCGGAAAGCCTGAACACCTGCCGTTCGGTCCCTTCGTCCTCGCCCGCGACCTCCGGGGCGAGGACGAACCCCACGTGATCGCCCCCGTCGAGGTGACTCACCACCCGCCCCACCAGCCAGGCCCGCGCCGCCCCGAGCACCACGGTCCCGTGCGGCCCGCGACGCCAGTCGACCGCCGCGAACTTGTCCGTCTCGTGCCCGGTCTCCCCGCCGAACAGCCGGGCCAGGCCGTACTGATCGCGGCCCAGCAGGTGCACGGCGAGATGGCTGGCGCCCCTGGCCACCTCGTACGTCCGGTTGACCTTGGAGAGCCACACGACGTACCGGACCGGCCGGATCGAACACTGCGAGGCGAACCCGACCAGACACCCCGCCCGTTCCCCGCCGCCTTCGGCAGTGACGACGCACAGCTCCGGATCCAGCCGATCGACGAACGCGTCCGCGTCGCTCATGACGGCAACAACTCCCTCGGGTGTCGACGACGCCTGTCCTGCTCCCAGCTGACCATGGGGAGGGCGGGGCGGCGCTACGGCGCGCGGGTACCCCCGGGTGCGTGCCCCGGCGGCACCTCGGTCACTCCGTCGAGTTCGCGGTGTTCGCGTCCCGGCACTCGGCGAGGAGTTCCTGGGCGGTACGTGTCCAGGGGTGGGCCGGGCCGAGCACCCGGAGGCGGCCGGCCACCAGGACCTCGCCCTGCTCGACCGCTTCGGAATGCCGCCCGAGGGCTGCCAGGATCCGGCAGAGCGCCTGGCGCGTGTTCAGGACCAAGGGGTAGTCCGAGTCGAAGACCCGCTCGTACCCGGCCAGCGCCGTGAACGCGTGGGGCAGGGCCTCGGCGTACCGGCCGGCGCAGCTGAGGGCTGCGGCGTAGTTGAGTTCGGCCGTGAGCGTCAGTGGATGCAGGTCACCGGCGGCCTGGTAGAAGTCCGCGAGCAGCTCGGGTCCCGTGGCGATGAGATCGGCCTGCTCGGGAAGGCCGGCGAGACCACGGTTCGCCGCGATCTCCATGAAGGCGGAGCGTGCCATCAGGGTGAGCGGGTGTTTCCTCCCCAACGTCGTCTCCCGCACCTGTACGACCCGGCGCCTAAAAGGGATCGCTTCCTGGATCCGGCCGAGGTTGGCGAGCGGGCTCCCGATCTTCAAACACGCTTCCAGCGTTTCGGGAGCATCGGGCCCCAGACTCTCCTCACAGGTCGCGAGAACCTGCTGGTACAGGGCTTCGGACTCCTCGAAGCGACCGAGGCGGAAGAGGGCGCGGCCCACGCGCAGGCGGAGCCGGAGAACGTGGACGTTGTCGCCGGGCAGGGACGCGGTGGCGAGGGTGACGGCGTCGGTCGCCAGCGTGAGGGCCGAGGCGTAGTCGCCCGACCGGTGCACGGCGACGACCAACCGGTGGGCGCAGTCGGCCGCGCTCTCGATCGTGGCGGAGCTGACGCCCCATCTGGTCGCCCGCTGGAGCAGCGCAATGACGTGTGGAGCGAGCAGGAGCATCGCGGGGTCCTGCGCTCCGCGTTCGGGTACCTCCGGGAGTAAGCCGTGAAGCACCCGGGCGGCCGTCGTGGCGAGTTGCTCCCGCTGATCGTCGGGGGTCACGTGAGCGACGCTGTCCAGCAGGATTCCGTGGACGCGCAGGCAGCGCACCTGCCCGGGAACGAGTTCGGCGAGGGAGTGGTCGAGGAGACCGCGCAGGGCGGACTCGACACGGGATCTCTGCAGTTCGGGGCCGAGTTCGGCGTGTGCGAGGAGCTTGAGAGGGAGCGGGTCGCCGGCCCAGCACGCGAGCAGACGCAACAGAGGTGTGGCCTCGGGGAGTCCCTGAGCGGTGAGGGCGTCGAGGGACAACTGCCAGGTGCGGTTGAGCAGATGCCTGGGGTCGAAGTGGCTTTCATCGACGGAATCCAGCAGCCCGGTCGCCCCGTCCTCGTCCCCGCCGCCGTCGAGCCGCTGACGGTAGTCCGCGAGGCTCCAGGGGTCGATGACCTGGTGGGCGAGGAACCCGCCGGCGAGGGTGAGCGCCAAGGGGAGGTGTCCGAGCCGATCGGCGACCTTCGCGGCATCGTCGAGGGTGCCGGCATGAGGCGCGATGTCCTGGAGGACGAGGGCGGCGTCCTGGCGTGGCAGCACGCCGAACTGAAGCAGCTCGGCCCCTGGCCACCAGTGGGTCGCGGCCTGGCGGGTGGTGACCACGACCGTGCCGGCGGGACTTGTGCGCAGCCACCCTCCGGCGCGCAGGATCGCCGGCGTATCGGCGTTGTCGAGAACGAGCAGCCAGGGCTCGCTGGAACGGTGGAGATAGTGCCAGACGAGGTCGGCGGCAGGGCGAAGACCGCCGCGAGCGCCGGTGAGTTCGGCGTCGGTCGCGCCGCGGTCGGCGGCGACGGCCAGCATGCCGGAGCGCAGGGAGGCCGGGTCGGACGCGTTGACCCAGAGCCCGACGCGGCCGACGTTCTCAGTGGCATGGCGGAACAGGGTGTACGCCACGGCGGTCTTGCCACAGCCCCCGAGGCCGTGCAGGACGTAGACGCCGTTGCCGACGCCCGGCTCGACCGCGGCGCGCAGCCGGTCCATCTCGCCCACGCGGTCGCGGAGTGTGACGGGGGCCCGGCCGACGGACGGGTGACGCACCGAGTCGGGGCCCGACCACTCCGGGGCGTGATGATGGTGTTCGACGATGTGCTGGTCGCCGGAGGCCTGGTACACGCGGCCGTGGCCGACGGCACGTGCTTCGTTGGGCCCGCTCATCGGCCGTCGATGTGCTGGTCGCGGCCGGCCTGGTAGACACGGGCGTGTCCGGAGGCCGTGGCGTGCTGGGTGACGGTGACCGAGGTGACGTCGGGCACGAGCGGCCGCAGCTCGTCGACGAGCGCGCGCAGGGCCTGGGCCTCTTCGGGGTGTGCCACGAGCAGCCGCCGGATCCGGCCCTGCCATTCCGCGCCCAGTTCGGTGGGGGAGTCGGTGTCGCCGTCGCTCTGCGCGGCCAGCAGATCTGCCCTGGTGATCTCCAGCTCGGCGGATATCGCGTCCGCGCGAGCGGGTTCGGCCCGACGCCACAACGCGGCGACGCCGTCCCTGGCCCGCTGCCAGGCCTCGGTCGTCAGCAGGCCGATCAGCGTCGTGCCTGCCGTGCCCGCGAGCGCGACGATCTCGGGATCCATGAACTCTCCCCCTGGGAACCGATGTTGTTGGTGATCCAGGGTAGCCAGACGTGCGGCCCCGACACACACACCTTTACGGGCTCGCCCGGTCGAACCCGTACCGCAGCGGTTCCTCCTGTACGTGCAGGTCGCGCCGGTAGACGTACAGGGCCTCGGCCCGCAGGAGGCCGGGTGGTTGGGGCGAATCGTCCACCTCGCACGGCTGGGTCACCTGGACCACGGCGGGGCGATCGGTGACGCGTAGGCGCAGGCCGTCGGCGGGGCCGCCTTCGAGGACGGCGAGTTCCTTGCGGCCGGTGGTGGCAGGTGGTGGCTTCGGCATGACACGTTCCCTGAACTCTGGTGTTACGGGCATGACTCGGGTCAGGTGGCATCGGGGTCGTAGGCGGAGTGGCCGCGCTTCGCCAGGCCGACGGTGGCGGTGTCGTCGGTTCCGGTCTGCTCCTGGCGGAGGTCGAGCGCCTCCCGGAGCTCGCCGATCTCACGGCCGATGTCGCTGTCGCCGCTCAGCACGTGCTTGCGCACGAACGTCTTCGGGTGCAGGTCCCGCACGTCGAAGTCCTGGAACTCCGGGCCCAGATCGGACCGGATCTCCTGCTGGGCGCTGTCGGAGAACTCACGGATCTTCCGTACGGTTCGGGCCACGTTCTGCAGGAACTCCGGCAGCTTGTCCGGCCCGAACAGGAGCACGCCGAGCACGGCGATCGTGACCAGCTCCAGCGGTCCCACGTCCGAGAGCATCCGACACTCCTTGCCCAACGCTTTAGAGGTTGCGCAACCAATGGAATCATTGGTGGTGCGTCGACGTTGCGCCGGGGGTCTCCACGGGGGCGGGTCGTACGCTGATCGTGTCGTGCCGTGCGATTCCAGGCGTCAGGGGGAGAGGCCGGCGAAAATTGCGTTGCCTGGTGGGACGAGTCAGGCGGGCGGTGTACTGCGGCGGGCATTGACTCCGCCCGGATCGTGGGACGCCGCGGACGCGCAAGGTGCTCTGCGGGCGGCGATGGTGATGAGCCCCGACCGAGAGCGTGGGTGTTCCGTACTCCTAGTCACCCCGCCGCGGTTCGAACTCCGCGGTGAACTCCTCCCAGAGCCCGCCGATGTCCTCGTGCAGGCCGTCGACGTGGCGGTCCGTGTGTTCACCGGTCGGTGTGGACTCCACCAGGCACCAGCCAGGAAGTTCGGCGCGAAGCTCCATGGGCGGGAATCCGTCGGGATCCTCCGGGTCGTGGTCGACAAAGTCGGAGTCTGCCAGCCGATACGCCAAGTCGAAGGCGGTGGCATGGGCGACGCGACTGGCGAAGAGCGCCAACGTCCGTGGCTCGATGCCCGCAGCCTCGAACTGCGCCAGTGCGTCGGGGCTTCGCGGGTCGGCGAGCAGCTGCTCCACGGCGCCGGGCTGCTCCCAACGCGCCACCGCCTGCCGGACACCGCGCAGGAACAGGAAACGGGCCAGCTGCGGAATGTCCTCACTGATTTCGGAGTCCGCCCAGGCCTGAGGATCCGCTGCGCCCAGAGCCGTGAAGACCCGGACCAGGTGGGCGCGGCGCTCCTCAGGGTCTTGATGAATGTCACCAGTCACGTGCTCAGCATGCCAGTGCCGGATACGGGCAGACCGCGCCTTGACCAGGCCGCCGGCCTCCCGCCCCGGGCGCAGGAGCTGCCCCGCTTCGCCCTGCGCAGTACGGCTTCTGGCACATCGTCCTGCCAACCACCGGTAGAACCCCGCCGATCTGCCCGCCGAACACTTGCCCGCAACAGACAGCAGGCACGGGGCCCGGACCGCATCATGGGTCGGTGAGCAACATCTTCTCCGGCGGCAGCCACCACCTGGACCTGTCCAATGGCGCCACCGCCGTCTTCATCGACGTACTGATGCTCGCCGTGTCCGACCTCGCGTCCCAGGACTGGGACTTCCGCTTCGCAACGCTGCTGACCCTGCAGGATCAGAACGTCATGGGGCGCGGCGCCGTGGGGTTCGACCTGGCGGAGTTCGACTGGGGGGCCACGGAAGAGGAACGCGCCCACGCGAAGGGCTTCATCAAGCGCGCCACAGCACTGGCGGCGAGCGGACATCGATGGAGCGAACTGGGCTACCACCCGCCCCGCGTCCATGAATACCTGCACCGGTTCACGGCCATGGTGGACGCCTTCACCCCGCCGACCGACAGCAGCACCGCACGCGACTTCCCCGGCCCCGACGAGGCCGCGATGGCCTCGTGCGTGCGCCACCGCGTTCTGAGCGCACTCCCGCTCTGGGACGGCTGCTTCCTCTGCACTCGGCCGCACTGAGGACCGTCCGCAGATCAGGGCGGACCCCCATGGCACGCGCCTTGGACATGGACGGCCAGGCTCGCCGCCGCCCCGGCCGTCGACGCTTTCCTCACGTCCGGCTGCGACGACTCGGCCAGATCCTTGGTACTCGACAGTGAGCGACCAGCCCTGGCCCCGAGAGGACGGAGGCGCGGCTCAACAGGAGCGCACCACCACGGCCGCCCACGGCATGCCGCACGGATTCTGTGTGGGGCCCTGCATTCGGACGAACCGGTAGAGCTTGTGCTTGTCACAGACCCGCATCCGTGACAGATCCAGGCAGGGATCGTTGTTGAACTCAAGTGCCTGAGCCGATCCGGACCCCATGAAGACGGCGATACCGGCGATGCCGGTAGCGAATGCAAGACCGATCTTGCGCATTGTTCTCCCTAATGTTTCGCTGCGTGCCAAAAGGAGCGTTCTCCCCCGTGATGCTCCCCTCGGCCGCTGGAACGCGCCTGTGCGCCCGCCGTCGCAGGTAGTGCATCGCTCGCAGAGAATGCGTCAGGCGTACAGTAAACGCACCCTGCGGCCTTTGCCTGTCCACTCCCCGCCGAACGACCGAAATGCAAGGGCCGGACCTGGGCGGGCCGTTCGGAGTACGCGCCCAGGGGGATCGCGTCACTCGTCGACGCCCCTGCGGCATGCGCAATGTTCCTGGTACACGGCCAGCGCGAATTACGCCCAGTGGCGAATGGAACCTGCGCCGGGGGCTGGGCAGAGTGGCCACACCACCTCAAGGCGGCAGATGATGGGGGCGTCACATGTTGAAGACCGGACGCGCCCGCACGGTGGTGACACGCGTGACGATGGCTGTGGTCACAGCTCTCGCCCTGCTGGTCCCTCTGTCGCTGGTGGAGCAAACACCCGCGGTGGCGGCCCCGGCACCGGCAGCGGACACCTGCAGCCCTGGGACGGACTGCGTCGAGCTGGGAGAGCCCTCGGGGCACGGGCTCACGACGATCAACAACGGCGGCCTGCGGTGCACAGTCACCTGGTCCGTCGACTGGGGTGACGGTTCCGCGCCCACTCAGGTCACTCTGCTCCCGGGCGCGCAACAGCTGGTCTGGCACACGTATCCGGCAGTAGGCACCTACACGGAGACCGACACTCCGACCATCGCCCCGTCGTCGGATCCCGACTGCTTCAACGTCCCCGGCGGCTGGTACGAGCAGCGCACCCACCAGGTCGTCAACGGTCTGACGGCCAGGATCGCCCCGGTCGCCCCCGTGTTACGCGCGGGCCACGCATTCCTCGACGCCTCTGCCTCCACCGGGCCGAGGCAGATCGATACCTACACGTGGGACTTCGCACCCGAGGGTGACTGCCCCAGCAACCTCAGCCTGGCGAACCCGTCGGTGACCTCCTCCAGCCCGACGCTGGACATTGTGGTGTTGTGCGACCTCTCCGTACGGCTGACGGTCAGCGATGTCCGAGGGCGCACCGCGCAGCAGAGCGCTCACGTGTCCGTCAGTCCGCGGACAGCCGGCCAGTGGAAGCCCACCACCGTCGATCTGGTACCCGAAGGCTCCTCAGCCGACCCACGCACCCCCGCGGAGGACTTCGCCCTGCCCAAGGGGGAGTTCCGGTTCGCGCTCACAGCGTCGCGCTGCCGACGTGACACCCGACCCCTACTCCTGTGCCCGCCCACCGACGGGCTCGGCACCCTCGAGGGCAAGGCGTACAACCTGGCAGACGTGAACGACCCCAACGGCCCCTTCCACGGCTTCTGGTTCGTCGTCCACAACAACGTCACCGTGAAGATGACGGGGCTGTTCAACCCGAACCTGTTCAAGAGCTCGGCGACCAAGCATCCTGACCCGGACCACCGCGGCAAGAAGGTCAACTGGTTCACCCTCAACCAGCGGCGCGGAAAGCCCGTCAGCGCGCTGACCAAAGCAGTGCGAGCACACGAAGGCTGGGGGAGGAGCGGGTCCGCCGCCCGCCCCAACAACAGTGGCCACGCGGGCGCGACAGCCTGCTACCTCCGCAAGGACAAGACCCGTCACAACCCCGCGGTGGCCCTCGAAATGGGCTTCGACCAGCAGAAGGCCAACCTCGTCTCCCATACCAACGACAACCTGCGCCGCATCAGCGGTGAGCTCCGTAGCGCGGCGGCTGACCCACTGCCTCTCATCTGGACGGGAACCGTGCTGTTCTGGAACAGCACGAAGCACCGCTGGCAGCCCGCCGTGCACAACGTCGGAGCCGCAGGCCGCACACCAACTTGCTGACCCCTTCCCCACGAGGCGACCGCCGATCGCAGCCGGGGAGGTGACGGCGTACTCCGCCACGCTCGACACGATGAGGTCCTGGCCCCGGAGCCCGCCGCCGCGCCGTACTCCATGCGACGTGACAACGGTCAGATCCGGTCAGCTGGTGCGGCGACCAGCGCGGCGAGCGGGTCGCCGTCGGCGCCGGTGACGACGAAGCCCTCCGCCACCGGCCCCCGGGAGACCTCCACCAGCCGGGCCAGAGCCTCCGCTTCAGACGGAAGGTCAGCCGCTTCGAGACCGAGCGCTCGCATCGCGCGTTCACGCCGCAGATCGAAATCGGGAACACTCTGCCGGTACTCATCGGCGACAGCCCGAAGCTCCTCGCCCGTCAACTCGGCCCCTTCCTGCCACCATGGGGCCACCAGGCACAACGTCACCAACTCCGGTAACCCCAGGGCCACGAGCCCGGCCTCCCCGTCGAGACTCACGTAGACCACGGGGCGCTCCTCCCCGCCTTCGCCGACGAAGCAGAACGCGTCGCCGGAGCCGGCGCGCGCGAACTGCTCCAGGGGCGCCCCGGAGGTGAGCTCCACGCCGTCCTCGAGTTCGTGCGACGCAGGATCGGTCGCGTCGAGGTCCGCGATCCCGGCGAAGTAGCCGACGGCATCGCTGTCGGCACGCAGGACAGGCAGCAAGTCGCCGTGCGGTGCACCCACAACGGCCGGGGGAGTGAAGTCGCTCATCCGGCAACCGTAGTGAGTGCCTGGACCTGAACCTCTGACCGCACCTGCTGACGCGTACTGCACACGGCCCGCTCGAGTCTCCGAAGGGGAGGGGAGCCCCGACGGAGTGCACACCAACCGGCCACACGACAGCATGCCGGGTCAGCCGCCAGATCCGACCTGACCCGGTCCACCGCAGCCCGGAACTCGCTGGTCTGCGCGCAGGGCGTCCCGGTGAGCGTCGGCCGGTGCCCACCGGCCGACGGGCCAGATACCAGGTGCACTGCGGCGTGCAGCTCGCGGGCGCGCTCGGTCACAGCAGCTGAAGGCCGAAGTCGCGGCACTCCGGCTTGAAGTCCGTAGGGCCGTCGGCCAGTGCGTTCATGGTGATCTGGAGGGTCGGGTCGTCGTTGAAGAGGCCCATGTGGCCCGCGCGGTCGTTCGGGCAGACGTCCTGGAGGAGCACGTTGTCGACCTTGTCGCCCTTGAGCGCCTGCGTGGCGTACGGCGTGACCACCGTGTCGTACTTCGTCATCACGACCGTGTAGCGCGGCCCGGAGGGCACGGTGTCTCCGTCGGCCCACAGCTCGCGGGTGTAGTCCGACGTGTTCGTCTGCTCGATGACACCGGGGAAGCCCGCCACGTTCGACAGGTGGGTCACGAAGCCCATGAGGTTGAGTTTCGTGCCGAGGCCGACGATCCCGTTGAGGTCCGTGCCGTGCGAACTCGGCGCCCAGCCCACGTAGTTGTCGACCTTCTTCGCGCCGTCCATCTTCTTCATCCACCACATCGGGACATTGCCGCCGAGCGAGTGACCGACGATGTCCACCTTCGAGGCGCCGGTGGAGGCCAGGACCTTGTCCACGAACGCGTCGAGCTGAGCCGCCGATTCGCGGTTCGGGCCGAGTCCGCCGACGCGGCCGAGGGAGGCCGGGGTCTGGCCGTAGTTCAGGGCGTAGACGCAGTAGCCGGCGTTCTTCAGGCGAGGCGCCGCCTTGACGAAGTTGGCGCCGAGGTTGAAGAAGGTGCCCGGCAGCATGACCACCGGTTCGGGGTGCTCGGCGGTCGGCCGGCACGACCAGTCGTTGGCTCCGGAGACGGCGCCGGGGGAGTTCACGTAGTTCCACAGGGCCTCGGGGACTCCGCCCTCGCGCAGCTTCGGTGTCTCGTCGGCGCGGCTGTCGGCCTGGGCGGGGGAGGCCGCCGAGAGGGTGAGCGCGGTGGCGGCGCAGGCGGCAGCCACGGTCAGGGCCGTGCGGAACGTGCGCGTGTGCTGCTCGGTCACTGACATGCGGGCCTCCTGGAGAGCCGGGTGGGGGACTGGCGGCGGACGGACGGCGAGCGCGCCACGTCACACACCGGCGCGGCGCCCTCATTCGCAGCTTGAGGCATCAACCGCCTCGGCGACCCCGGCTGAGGTCCAAACGTGAACGGCCCCGTTTGTGAGCCGTCACAAACGGGCGGGCACCGAGGCACCCTGTCGGGGGAGTGCTCCTTCTGCTACGTCTACGCGTGGACGATCACGAAGCGCGGGCGACGACGAACAGTGAGGGACGGCGATGACCCAGCGGGCCGTACGCGGCGGCACACCCCAGCCACCACCCACCTTCGACGGCGTCATGCTCCACGAACGCCTCCGCGACGCCCTCCCCACGCTCACGGCCCGGGTCCTCGACCGCCTCGTCGACCAGGTCCCCGTCTACGACACCATGCCCGGCGAGCAGCTGCGGGGCGAGATCCAGCGCGTCGTGGAGCAGGGCATCGGCTCCTTCGTCGACATGCTGCGCTCGGGCCGGGCGCCCGACGAGAACCGGCTCCTGGCGCTGCGTCAGTCCGCCGCCAAACGGGCCGAGGAGGGCGTCCCCGTCGAGGCCGTCGTCCGGGCGTACCACGTGGGCGCGCAGGAGTGCCTGCACCAGATGCTCGCGCACGCGACGGCGGACGACCTGGAGCAGGTGCGGACCGCGACCCAGTTGGTGTTCCAGTTCCTGGAACGCATGACGGTCACCGTCGTCTCCGGCTTCTTCGCCGAGCGGCAGGCGGTGCTCGGGGAGGAGCAGTCGGCGCGGCAGGCCGTGCTGACCGCGCTCGTCGAGGGCGCCGACGTGCCCGCCACGGCCGCCCGCTGGGGTCTGGACGTACCACCCTGCTACCTGGTCCTCGACCTCGCCGTCGGCGCACACCCAGACGAGGCGCTCGACGGCGTCAGCCCGGCCATCGCCGCCAAACGCAAACTGCGCCGCCTGCGGGTCGAACTGGACCGGCACGTCGACGGCACCGCGCTCACCGCCCTCTCCGGCGACGGCGGCCTCGCCCTGATCCCGTGCCGTACCGACCCGGACCATGTCACCACCCGCGACTGGTCACGCCTGGCCACCGCCGTGGCACACATGCAACGGGTCGCCGGAGCCGACATCATGGCGGGCGCGACGGCCGCCGCCCCGCAGGACGTCCCCGCCGCCGTGACCCTGGCCCGCGAGGTGCGCCAGGTGGCGACGGCGTCCGACCGCCCGCCGGGACTGCATCGACTCCCGGACGTGCTCCTGGAATACCAGCTGATGCGCCCGGGCCCGGCCCGCGACGAACTCGCCGCTCTGATACGCCCGTTGACCGACCGCCCCGAACTCCTGGACACCGTCCGCGCCTACCTCCACTGCGGCCTCGACCGCCGCCGCACCGCACACACCCTGCGCGTCCACCCCAACACCGTCGACTACCGCCTGCGCCGCGCCGCCGAGATCACGGCCCTCGACGTCACGACGGGCACGGACGCACTCCGCGTCCGCGCGGCGCTCGCCGCGCTGGACGCGGAGGCCGCCGGTTCCGCTCCTCCCGCTTGACGTATGCCGTTATGGGAATATGATCTGTGGCATGGCACGAGCAGCGACCACCTCCGACGTCTTCAATGCGATCGCCGAGCCGCAGCGCCGGGAGATTCTGGCGTTGCTGCGGGCGGGGGAGCGGCCGGTGAACGATCTGGCCGAGGAGCTCGGGATGAGCCAGCCGGGGGCGTCCAAGCACCTGCGGGTGCTCCGGGAAGTGGGGCTTGTGCGGGTCCGTGGGGCGGGGAAGCAGCGTCTCTACGGCCTGGACGCCCGCGGGCTGCGGCCGGTCCACGAGTGGGTCGGCGGGTTCGAGCGGTTCTGGAGCGAGAGCTTCGACCGGCTGGATGCCTACGTGCAGGACCTGAAGCAGACACGGCAGGAGGGCTGACCGATGGTGGGAACAGGGCATGAGGTGGCGGACCGGGAGATCGTGGTCGCGCGGGGGATCGACGCCCCGCGGGAGCTGGTCTTCGAGGCGTTCACCGAGGTGCGGCACCTGTCGCGGTGGTGGGGGCCCGAGGGGTTCACGACCACCACGTCGTCCTTCGAGTTCCGCGAGGGCGGGGAGTGGGTCTTCGTGCTGCACGGGCCGGACGGGACGGACTACGCCGAGTGGATCCGCTGGCAGCGCATCGTTCCGCCGGAGCGGATCGCGCTGCTGCACGGCGAGGTGCGGGACGACCCGAACGCCTTCGAGTCCGTGCTGACCTTCGAGCCGGACGGCGAGGCCACCCGGATCGAGATGCGCACCGTGTTCCCCACCAAGGAGCTGCGCGACGAGGCCGTCGAGAAGTACCACGCGGTCGAGGGCGGTCGGCAGACCCTGGGCCACCTCGCGGACTATGTCACCGAGCTCGTGCGGAAGGGGGCGGAGGGCTGATGGCCGGGAAGGTGTTCTTCAGTGTGTCGATGTCGCTCGACGGATTCGTCGCGCCCGTGTCCGTCGGCGAGTTGATGGGGCGTCAGTGGATGGAGCTCCAGCAGTGGATTTTTCCGCAGCGGTACTTCCGGGAGAACCTGAAGCTGGGCGGGGGCGGCGAGGAGGGGCGCGAGAACGACATCGTGCGCGAGACGTTCGAGCGCACGGGCGCGAGCGTCATGGGCAAGCGCATGTTCGACGCCGGTGAGCAGATGTGGCCCGAGGACCCGCCGTTCCACACCCCCGTGTACGTCGTGACGCACACCAAGCGCGACCCGTGGGAGCGACAGGGCGGGACGACGTTCCACTTCGTCAACGACGGCATCGAGGCCGCGCTCGAACAGGCCCGCGCCGCCGCAGGCGACCGTGACGTACGGATCGCGGGCGGCGGCGAGACCATCCTGGAGTACCTGAACGCGGGCCTGGTCGACGAGTTCACCATCGCCCTGGCGCCGGTGCTGTTCGGCTCCGGCATCCGGCTCTTCGAAGGTGTGGACGCGTCCAAGGTCGCCCTTGAGCAGGTGGGTTCCGAGTCGTCGTCGGCGCGGGCGACACACGTGACCTACGCCGTCCGCCCGCGCTAGGTCAGGCCGCGACGGGCGTCTTGGCCCGGGACGCTTCCGGGCCGGTGCCGTCCGCGGCGGTCCGGCCGGTGCGGACGTACAGCTGCTCCTCGCGCAGGCGCGACGTCGCCCAGACGCTGCCCACCGCCGACAGCACGAGGTACCCGCACGCCAGCCACGGTGTGCCGGAGCCGAGGGTGAGGAAGGCGGTGACCAGGAGGGGTGTGATGCCGGACGCGAAGATGCCGGAGACCTGGTAGACCGCCGACATCCCCGTGTAGCGCACCTCCACCGGGAACAGCGCGGCGAACAGCGTGCCCTGCGCCCCGTAGAAGCAGGCGTGCACGATGCCCAGGGCGAGCACGAGCGCCACCGCGAAGCCCAGCACACCACCGGTCTGGAACAGCAGGAACGCGGGGAACACCGACACACCGAACGCGGCCATGCCCGTCATGTACGTGCACCGCGCCCCGAACCGGTCCACGAGCCGCCCCGACACCGGGACCAGCACCGCCATCACCAGCGAGGCACCGGTCACCGTCAACAGCACCTCCGTACGCGGGAGTTCGAGCGTCCCGGTCGCGTACGTCAGCGCGAACACGCCCCAGGTGTTGAAGGCGACGCCCTCGCCCCAGCGAGCCACCATGCCGAGCAGCAGATGACGGCGGCTCCCGCGGTCGCGGACCACCTCCACCAGCGGCACGGAACGGGGTCCTTCGCTCGCTCCCAGCACCGCGCGGAAGGCGGGTGTCTCGTCGATCTTCAGTCGTACGGTCAGGCCGACCGCCACCAGGACGAGGCTGGCCAGGAACGCGACCCGCCACCCGTAGCCGAGGAACGCCGCGTCGCTCAGTACGTTGCTCAGAAGCGCGAACACGCCCGTGCCCAGGGCGAGTCCGAGTGCCAGGCCGATCTGCGGATAGCTGCCGAACCGCCCCTTGCGGCCCTCAGGCCCGTGCTCCACGGCCAGCAGCACCGCGCCCGCCCACTCGCCGCCGAGCGCCACACCCTGCGCGACACGCAGGACGAGCAGCAGGATCGGGGCGAGCGCGCCCACCTGCTCGTACGTGGGAAGGAGCCCGATCAGCGCGGTCGACACACCCATCAGGCCCATGGTGAACGCGAGGGTGCGCTTGCGGCCCACGCGGTCGCCGATGTGCCCGAAGAGCAGACCGCCCAGCGGACGGGCGACGAAGCCCACCGCGAACGTGGCGAAGGCCAGCATGGTGCCGACGGTGCCGTTCGTCTCCGGGAAGAAGAGTTTCCCGAAGACCAGGCTCGCCGCCGTGCTGTAGAGGAAGAAGTCGTACCACTCGACGGTGGTGCCGAGGAGGCTGGAGAGGACGACCGTGCGCAGTTTGCGACTGGAGGCGGATGCCGCCTCACCGGCATCCGTAGTGCCTGTGGTCATGTCCGCTCACACTCCCGCGAACGCCACGGTGCCCGGCTCGACCGGAGCCGGCGCGGCCGGGTGGCGCCACAGGCCGCGGCGCTCGAGCAGCGGCAGCACGCCCTCGCCGAACCAGTACGCCTCCTCCAGGTGCGGCACACCCGACAGGACGAACTCGTCGAGGCCGAGCCGGTGGTACTCCTCGATCCGGTCGGCGACCTCGGCGTGGCTGCCGACGAGCGCGGTGCCCGCGCCGCCGCGCACCAGGCCGACGCCCGCCCACAGGTTGGGGTAGATCTCCAGGTCGGAGCTGGTGCCGCTGGCGTGCAGCGCGCGCATCCGCTTCTGGCCCTCGGACTCGGAGGTCGCGAGGCCGCGCTGGACGGCGGCGATGCGCTCCGGATCCATGCCCTGGAGCAGCCGCTCGGCCTCCGCCCACGCCTGCTCGGAGGTGTCACGCGCGATGACGTGCAGCCGGATGCCGAACCGGACGGTGCGGCCCACGAGTTCGGCGCGCCTGCGCACCTCGGCGATCTTCTCGGCGACGGCCTGCGGGGGCTCGCCCCACGTGAGGTACGTGTCCGTGTGACGGGCGGCGACGTCCAGTGCGGCGGGCGACGAGCCACCGAAGTAGACCTGCGGCACCGGGTCGGGCAGCCGGTTCAGACGGGCGCCCTCCACGCGGAGGTGTTCGCCGTGGTGGTCGACGGTCTGGCCGTCCCAGAGGCGGCGCACGATGTCGAGGAACTCGCCGGTGCGCGCGTACCGCTGGTCCTTGTCGAGGAAGTCGCCGTAGGCGCGCTGCTCGGCGCTCTCGCCGCCGGTCACCACGTTCAGCAACAGGCGTCCGTGGGACTGTCGTTGGTACGTGGCGGCCATCTGGGCGGACAGCGTGGGTGAGATCTGGCCGGGCCGGAAGGCGACGAGGAACTTCAGCCGCTCGGTGACCTGCGTCAGCATCGCCGTGGTCAGCCACGCATCCTCGCACCAGGCTCCGGTGGGCGTCAACGCCCCCTCGAAACCGAGCTGTTCGGCGGTGCGGGCGATCTGACCCAGGTACTCCACGGACGCCGGACGGTCGCCACTCGCGGTGCCGGGCAGCGAACCGTGGCCGCCGCCGACGACGTGGCGGCTGTCGCCGGTGGTGGGCAGGAACCAGTGGAAGGTGAGTGCGGACATGACGGGGCGAGGACCTCACAGTGAGCGGAGCCGGGTGGGGGTGTGCTGGATGTGCGCCGCGGAGGGGCGCGCGGGGGGCGGTGTCAGCCCCGACAGCAGGCGCTCTTGTGCCGGCAGAGGTCGATGTGCCGACGGGAGACGAGCGGTTGCACGGACCCCTCCCTCACTGTTCGCGTTACCTATAATTCCTACTGGATTACTAGGGAAATGTGCCGTGCGACGTGCTCGCAGGTCAAGTTCCGTCTCATCAGGCGGACGTGGCGGCCCTGACCGCCGCCGCCACGAAGGCCGGTACGAGGGGGTGGTCGGTCTGGGCCGGCCAGGCGAGGACCAGACGGCTTTCGGGTGCGTCCGTGACGGGGACGCACACCACGCCCGGCGGGGTGGGATGGACGAGGGAGCGGGGCAGGACGGCGACGACCCGGCCGACCGCCACCAAGGGGATCAGCTGGGACACGTCCTTGACCTCCGGGCCGCCGCCGCTCGCGTCCTCGATCCCGGGCACACCGCGCCAACGCGGCATCGGCTCGCCCTTCAGGTCCGCGAGCCGGATCGCCTCGCGGCCGGCCAACCGGTGATGCGCAGCGAGGAGGGCGACACGGCCCTCGACCCGCAGTGTCTCGTGGGCCAGGCCTTCCAGGTCGTCGAACGGCGTGTACAGCAGGCCCACGTCCGCGCGGCCGTCCCGCAGCTGCTCCGCGCGGTCGGTGGGCCCGCTGAACACGATCTCGACCCGGCGCGCGTCGGACTCCTCGGCGTACGCGCCGAGCATCGCGGACAGCAGATCGGCGTCGCCGCCCGGTTTGAGTACGAGCCGCAGCCCCGCCCCGTCGCCCGCGGCCCGGCGGGCCCGTTCCGCCGCCGCGTCGACCGCGTCCAGCGCGTACCGCCCGTACCGCAGCAGCGCCTCGCCCGCAGGCGTCGGCGAGACCTGGCGGCTGGAGCGGACGAAGAGGTCCACGCCGAGCCGGCGCTCGACGCGGCGGATCGCCTTGGAGAGGGCCGGCTGCGCGACGGCGAGGCGTTCGGCGGCGCGGCCGAAATGCAGTTCCTCGGCCACCGCGACGACGTACTCGATCTCTCGTGTCTCCAGCTCAGCCATGCCTCCAGGTTATCGATCGAGGCCGAGCGGGTCTTGGACGCGGCGGTGTGCGGCTTGTTTCGATGGACGCATGATTCACCACACGATGCTCGTATCCTTCGTCGACGCCATTCCGGACGCCGACCTCGACCAATTCCTCCAGGACATCGAAAAGGTCATGCTCGACTCGGGCCACGTCCTGGCGACCACCGCCCGGCGCCACGTCCCGGTCCCCGGCGAGGACGCCATCCCCGCGCTGATCGCCACGGCGGTGATCCGGTTCGACGTGGCCGATCTCGAGGCGCTCGGGGCCGCCTTCGCGGCGCCCGGCGTCGAGGGGATCATCCACCGGTGGCAGGGCCGGTATCCGTACAAGGTCGCCTTCGTGAATCACGAGCCGCTGGACTGAGCAGCTCAGTCCCCGGCCACCTGGATGACCGTCTTGCCGGAGACGCGCTTGGCCGGTGCGAAGGCGTCCGGGGACTCCTCCAGCGGGCGTACGGAGCCGATGACCGGCCTGAGGCGGCCCTCGCGGACGCGGGTGGCGAGGGCCGCAAGACCGGCGCGGTCGGGTTCGACGACGAAGAACACGGCCCGGCCGTCCGCCGGGTGCACGGTGACGGGGTGGGCGATGGTGACGAGTGTGCCGCCGGGGCGGACCAGCGCGGTCGACCGGTCGAGGATCTCGCCGCCGATCACGTCGAACACCACGTCGACGTGCCCGACCTCCTCGAGGCGTTCGGCCTCCAGGTCGACGAAGGCGTGCGCGCCCAGGTCGTGGGCGGTGTCGCGGTCCGCGGCGCGGCCGGTGCCGATGACCCGGGCTCCCGCCTCGCGCGCCAGTTGCACCGCCAGGGAGCCCACGCCTCCCGCCGCTCCGTGGATGAGCACCGTCTGGCCGGTGGTCAGGTGGGCGTGGTCGAACAGGGCCTGCCGGGCGGTGAGCCCCGAGATCGGCAGGGCGGCCGCCGTGACGTGGTCGATGTCGGCCGGGAGCGGAGCGAGATTGCGGGCTTCCACCGCGACGTACTCGGCGAGCGTGCCGTCGCGGGTCCAGTCGGCGAGGCCGAAGACGCGTTGCCCGACACTCAGTCCCGTCGTGCCGTAGCCCAACTCGGTGACCACGCCGGACAGTTCGTGCCCCGGCACGCTGGGGGTGCGGTCGCGGCCCGCCCGGTCCGTCCAGGTGCCGGGCCAGGTCAGCTCGCCCGGTGTGAAGCCGGCGGCGTGGACGCGCACGATCACGTCGTTCTCGGCGGCGTGGGGGTGGGGGAGGTCGGTGAGGGTCAGGCCGGAGATTCCCGCTTCGCGGTCCTGGACGGTGATGGCTCGCATGAGGTGATCCCTTGGAGGTGGGGAGGCGGGCATGCGGTGAC
Source organism: Streptomyces sp. SDT5-1 (assembly GCF_052245995.1). NCBI lineage: Bacteria > Bacillati > Actinomycetota > Actinomycetes > Kitasatosporales > Streptomycetaceae > Streptomyces > Streptomyces sp. SDT5-1. The sequence continues at coordinate 7,303,750 of NZ_CM125963.1, forward strand.
GTGAGGACCCTGATGCGGACTGGTTCCGATTCTGGTTCTGTCGTCGCCGTATGTCCGACCCTAGGAGGGATGTGGCCCATGTGTCGGGGCCAATCGCCGTCGGGATCGTTGGGCCAATCGCTGGTTGTTTCGTGCGCGCAGGGGCCGTCCATGGGTGGCCGGCCCCCGTAGCCCCTCGTTACGACGTCGCCCCGGACAGCGCCAGGAACTCGCTGCGGGAGCGGGCGTCCGAGCGCAGGATGCCGTGCAGGGTGGACGTCATCGTGGTGGAGCCCGTGGCCTGGACGCCGCGCAGTGTCATGCAGGAGTGCTCGGCCTCGATGACCACGCCGACACCCTTCGGTTCGAGCTGGGTCTGGAGCCAGTCGGCGACCTGCTTGGTGAGGCGTTCCTGGACCTGGGGGCGGCACGCGAAGTGCTCGACGACGCGGGCCAGTTTGGACAGGCCCAGGATGCGGGCGCCGGGCAGATAGCCGACGTGGGCGGTGCCGGTGAACGGCAGCAGGTGGTGCTCGCACACCGACCGGACCGGGATGCGGCGGGCCAGGACCAGCTCGTCGTAGCCCTCGTCGTTGGGGAACGTCGTCAGGTCGAAGGGGCGCGGGCTGAACAGCTCGGCGTACGCGCGTGCCACCGCCTTCGCCTGCACAACTGCCCGTTCCATCCGCTCGCCGCGCAGGCCCCCGACCTCGTCTGCGGCATGAACCACGCGTTCCTCAGCGGGTACGTGCACGGGCTCGAGGCCCCGTCCGTCGAGGCCGTCCTGGCGCCCCGGCCGGGGCAGTGCTGCGTCGAACTGCGCCACGCGACGGCGTCCGACGAGACCGCGCCCGACGCGGACGCCGGGACCGGCTGAGGGTCACGCGTTCGGTGACCCTTGGCACCGGAGCCTCCACACACCACCCGATTCCCCGTCGTCACGGGTCGCCGGAGGCCAGGCCGGGCGGTGTTCGACGGGCAGGGCCATCAGGGCGCGGCTCACCGTGGGATGACAGGGGAGCAGCTCCGTGGCGGAGGTCTGCGCGAGCAGGTCGGTGAGGCGGCGTCCCGCGCCCGCGAGGAGCAGCAGTCCCTCGCGGCGTTGCAGCAACCAGCGTGCGGCGAGCAGGCAGTTGAGGCCGCGTGAGTCGCAGAACGCCAGCGCCGTCACATCGAGCACCAGGTGCCGGTGCCCGGCCAGCACGCGGGTGCCGATCGAGCGGAGGAAGAGCTGCTCGCAGTCCTGGTCGAGCTCCCCGCTCACGCGCAGCACCGCGCAGTGCTCACAGCGCGTGAGTTCCGTGACGGACAGGCGACTGGTGTGCGTGGACATCGCGCCTCCTCGAACCGTCGGTCCCGTGCGCGCGGTGGGGCTGCCGGGGCTCGTCGCGCGCTGTTCCTTACGGTTGCCCCGCGCCGACCCTTCGTACGCGCGCCCGTCCGCCAACCGGCGGAGCCTTCGCGTCCGTAACGGAGCGTCAAGTCACGGGTGTGTAACGGAGGATCGGGGGTAGGAGTCCCGCACGCCGCACTTCCACCGGGGGAGTGCATCCGGATCGCGGGAGCGATGATGATGCCCCAGGCCAGCAGAGAAGTGGTACGCATGACGGAGCTCCACGAGCGACATACCACCGGCCTCGGCGGCGCCGCCGCGTCCGTCGAGGTCTCAGGCCCTTCGTCACCGAATGTCACCGGCCCGCTCACGGCGGCCGACATCCGCGACCTGTCGAAGTCGCTGTTCGCCAGGCTCGCCGACCTCGAAGAGGGCACGCGGGAGTACTCCTACGTGCGCAACAGCCTCGTCGAACTCAACCTCAACCTGGTGCACTACGCGGCCCGGCGCCTCCGGGTGCGCGGCGACTCGTACGAAGACGTGGTCCAGGTCGGCACGATCGGCCTGATCAAGGCCATCGACCGCTTCGAGCTGCAACGGGGCGCGGAGTTCACGAGCTTCGCCCTGCCCACCGTCATGGGCGAGATCAAGCGCTTCTTCCGCGACACCACGTGGGCCGTCCACGTCCCCCGTCGCATGCAGGAACTGGGCCTGAACGTCGAACGGGCGAGGACACGCCTGGAGCAGGCCGACGGACACACACCGACCGTCCCCGAACTCGCCGCCCATCTGGGCCTGGACGAGGGCCAGGTGGAGGAGGGGCTGACGGCGGCCGGGTGCAGCACGGCCGCCTCGCTCGACTGGTCCACCGCGGACGACCCGGACGATTCACTGGCCGACCGCATCGGCTGCCACGACGCGGAGTTGGCCAAGGCCGAGAACGTACAGGCGCTCAAGCCGATGATCGCGGCCCTGTCGCCCCGGGAGCGCAGGCTGCTCGCGCTGCGGTTCGTGGAGGAGCTGACGCAGGCCGAGATCGGACGCGAGCTCGGTGTCTCGCAGATGCATGTGTCGCGACTCCTCGCCCGCGTCCTCGAACGGCTTCGGGCGCAGCTCAGCGCGTAGGTACGTGGATGTGAGGGGCGGCCGGTGGCCTAGGGTCTGTCGTTTGGATCAGGCCGGGCTCGCGGGGTCTGGCACGCACGCTCGCGGCGTTGTCGTCGGTCGACGACGCTCCGCGTCGCCTCCCTCCTCCGCCTTGCGATCGCACGCTTCCCCAAGCTCTCGGCTTCGCTCGAGCAGGGGGAGACCCCATTACCCCGCTCCCTGATCCGGCCTGATCCAAACGACAGACCCTAGCGCGGGCCCCGGCCGCTCCCGCGTGGCACCGTGGCGCGCACCGACTTGCCGCCCGGTGCCGGTGTGACGGTGACCGTCCGAGAGAGGCGGCGGACCATGGGCCAGCCGAAGCCGCCCGTGCCGTCCAGCAGGTCGGGCGCGCGCTCGTGGGGCGGACGCCGGTCGGCGTCGCCCACCGTGACCACGATGCCGTCCGGGAGCGCCCGCAGTTGCAGGGTGCAGAAGGGGCCGCGCGCGTGGCGGACGGCGTTGGTGACGAGTTCCGAGACGACGAGCTCGACGTTCGCGGCGTCCTCTCCGGACATCGGCGGCCGCAGCCGGTCGAGGAAGCGGCGCGTACGCCGCCGGGCGTGGGCGGCGGCCTCCGGACGCTTGCGCAGCGCCGTCCGCTCGTGAGGTTCGTGGACGTCGTGAAGGTCGGTGTGCGGGTGGCCGGTGTGCTGCGTACGCACGATTCGTCCCTCCGTGGGGTGAGGTGACGGGTGGTCAGGAAGTGGTGACGCCCGGCCGCGCATCGGCCGGTTGAAGCACCAGGTCGCAGGTGTCGAGCAGCGATTGGTGGCGCCGTGTGCTGGTGGTCTGGAGCCAGGTCAGTGCCTCGCGCACGTCGCAGTCCTCGCGCGCGGCGAGGCAACCGGCGGCCCGGTGGATGCGCCGCCAGCGGGCCGCGCGGGTGTCGGTGGCCCATACGGGCTCGGTGTCCGCGGCGCCTGCGTGCACGGGCCGCCAGCGCAGCAGCTCCTCGTGGGCGAGCGCGGCGGCCCGTTCGGCCTCGGTGAGGTGTGCGGCGGTGAGGGCGGCGGGGCGGGTGAAGTAGAGACAGATCACGCCGACCGTGCGGCCGTGCCGGTGCAGCGGGAGCGCCAACGCCTGCCGGGCACCCGGCAGTTCATCGGCCCACCGCTCCCCGCCGCCTTCTTCCACCAGGACCGTCCGCGCCTCCAGCGCCGCGTGCACCGAGGGCCCTGCGGCGTGGGCGAACTGGGCGGCCTCGGCCCGCAGGGCGATCTCGTCACTGGCGTACAGCAACTGCCACTGCTCGAGGCAGGGCAGCAGCGACATCGTCGCGTGCTGCGCGCCCAGCGAGCGGGCGAACGCCGAGCACAACCGCATCGGCAGGGCGCGCCGCCCCACGGCCGCCGCGAGCGACACCTCGTGAACGACCGACGGATCTTCCTCCAACATTGCACATCACGCCCTTTCCGGCGGGCCCCTGCCCGTCCGGTCCCTCTCCTCCGATCCGGCGGCCCGTGTCCGCCGTGACGAAACGGTGGGAGTCCGTCTACCACTCCCTTGGGGGTCTCACGCACCCGATCTGTGAGCGTTCGAATCCGGTCCGTCGCGGACGTCTCAGCGTGCCTCCACCGGATGCCGCAGCGGCACGATCCCCGTCGTACGACCCGCGTGGTCGAGGAGGTGACCCATGTGCTTGACCGTGTGGAGGACCACCGAGCGGTCGTGGATCGTCAGGCGCGGCAGCCTGCGTGACAAGTGCGCCTCGAACGGGTGCACGTCGCCGAGCGAGCGGAGCCACACGTCGACGACGAGGTTGTGCGGGCCCGCCGTGATCGCGCAGGAGCGCACCTCGCGTATCCCGGCCATGACCGTGGCCGCCTCGTCGAGGTGGGCGGCCGGCACCGAGGCGAAGTAGACGGCGGAGAGCGGCCAGCCGGAGAGCGGCCGGGCGAGGTCGCAGCGGAGGTTCAGGCGCGCGGCGAGCAGGGCCTGGACCCGGCGGCGCACTGTGGTGGGGCCCGCGCCCGTGGCCGACGCCAGATCGCGCAGCGACATGCGGCCGTCCGCGCTGAGGAGTTCGAGGAGCCGCGCGTCCAGGGCGTCCCACGGCGCCTCAGGGGCGGGTGGCCGCGGAACGGGGTGGGCGGCCGCGGCCTCGACGCGGGCCGACTGGTCGGCGTCCAGGCTGCGCAGCCGCCATCTGCTGCCCTCGATGGGCGCTCCCGTGGACACATGGGTCCGGGTGGCCCGTACGCCGGTCGTCGCGCGGAACAGTTCCGTCGTCAGGTGAGTGAGTTCGTGCAGGTCGGCGGCGTGCACCGTCACCACGAGGTCGCGCCCACCGGCGGTGTGCTTGATGTTCGCCACCGCCGGCTCACCCGCGAGCGTGCGAGCCACGTCCTCCGCCCTGCCCGGCTCGGTGTCCACCTCGACGACCCCGGAGACCACCACACGCGGATCCGAGACCCGCGGATAGGCGGTCACCCACGCGAGACCCGCCTCCCGCAGGCGCTGCCACCGCCTGGCCGCCGTCACCGGGTTGATCCCGAGCACGTCGCCGACCAGCTTCCACGGGGCACGCGGGTGGATCTGGAGGGCGTGGACGATGCCGCGGTCCAGCTCGTCCAGCGCAGGTGGGTCCCACGGCGTGGCGCTTTCGTGCATCCGTACGGGCGGCCCATCCGTGCGTCCGCCCGCCGAAGCGGGGCCGAAAGCTGCGCAGCCGCACCGCGTTCCCGAGCCCGTTCCAGACTCCGTGTCCATCGTCGGCACCTCGCCCGCCCCCATCCCGAACCAAGGAGTGGTCCCACCCCATGTCGCACGCCCTCGCGCCCGAGGCCTCCCGCGGCCCGCTGCGCATCACCAACGCCCGCCTGATCGACGGCACCGGCGCCGCGCCCGTGGACGGCGCCGTCGTACTCGCCGACGCCGAGGGAGTCCTCACGTACGCGGGGCCTGCCGCAGGAGCGCCCGCCACCGCCACCGACACACCTGGCACCCGTGTCGTCGACGTCGCCGGTCGCACGGTACTTCCCGGCTTCTTCGACTGTCACGTACACATGGCGTACGCACACGGCGCGAACCCCGCACGACGCGGCGAACTCGACCCGGTGCTCGTCACCTACGACACCGCGACCCGGCTGAAGGACACCCTCGATGCCGGCATCACCAGCGCCCGCGACCTGGGCGGCCTGCCCGCCGGGTACCGCACGGCCGTCGAGACCGGCCGGATCGTCGGGCCGCGCCTGCACGTCGCGGTGCGCATCCTGTCCCACACCGGCGGCCACGCCGACGTCCGGCTTCCCGACGGCCACGACTTCAGCTGCAGCATGTCCGAGATCGTCGACACCGCCGACGAGGCACGTGTCGCCGTGCGCAAGGTGTTCCGCGACGGCGCCGATCTGGTCAAGGTGTGTGCCACCGGCGGTATGGGCTCCCCGTACGACCAGCCCGAGGACGAGGGGCTCACCGAGGACGAGATCCGCGCCGTCGTCGACGAGGCGGGGCGCCACCGCGGCAAGCCGGTCGCCGCACACGCGCAGGGCACCTCCGGCATCCTCAACGCGATCCGCGGCGGAGTCACCTCCATCGAGCACGGCTACGGGCTGACCGACCAGGCCATCGAGCTGGCGGGGGAGCGCGGAACGTTCGTCGTCCCGACGCTGTCCACCGTCTACGCGGGGATCGACAAGGAGACCATGCGGCCCTTCCACTACGAGAAGAAGGTCCGCTGGTCCGGCATCACCAAGGAGAACATCGCCCGCGCCATCGAGCAGGGCGCCCGCATCGCGCTCGGCACGGACGCCGCCGTCGGCCCGCACGGCGTGAACCTGATGGAGCTCAGCTACCTCAACGACCTCGGCATGGACCCCATGTCCGCGATCGTCGCCGGCACCCGCACCGCCGCCGAACTCCTCGGCGTGGACGACAGGTTGGGCACCCTCACGGCCGGTCGCCTGGCCGACATCGTCGTCTGCGACGGCGACCCGCTCAGCGACATCGGGATCCTCGGCGACCCCGGCAACATCGTCTGCGTCGTCCAGGACGGCGTGGTGCGCAAGGACCTGCTCCCGACGGAAGCGGCCGCCTGACCGGCCCCAGAGTGCGAAGGAGCCACCGTGGCCTCCTTGACCGACCATCCCAAGGCACCCGACGGCGGGCGCGGAACCGTCACCGACCGGGTGCTCGCACTGATCGAACGGGCCGGCAACGTCCTGCCCAACCCGGTGATCCTCTTCGTGGGCCTGTTCGCGCTCATCGCGGTGGTCTCCACCGCGCTCGGGTGGGCCGATGTGTCCGTCGCCGTGCCCGGGACGGACGACACCAAGCACATCACCGGCCTGCTCACCGGCGAAGGTGTGCGCTGGCTCGTGCAGAACCTGGTCACCAACTTCGCGTCCTTCCCGCCGATCGCCGCCGTACTGCTCATGATCATGGCGGTCGGTGTCGCCGAGAAGGCGGGTCTGCTCGAGACGGCGATGCGGGCCACCCTCGCCCGCGCCCCGCGCGCCCTGCTGCCGTACGTGGTGGCACTCGTCGCCTGCCAGGCGCACATGATGAGCGACGTGGCGGCGATCGTGCTTCCACCGCTCGCCGGGGTCGTCTTCAAGAGCGCGGGCCGCCACCCGGTGGCCGGCCTGATCGGCGGCTTCGCGTGTGTCACCGCCGGATACGCGGCCGGGTTCACGATCGGCTCCCTCGACGCCCTGTACGTGGGCATCACCCAGCGAGCCGTCGAGGCGCTGCCGGGCCTCCACCACGTCGACGTGAACATCCTCGCCAATTACTTCTTCACCGCCTCCAGCAGCCTCGTCCTCGGCCTCATCGGCGGCTTCCTGATCAGCAGGGTGCTCGAACCGCGGCTGCCCGCATGGGAGTCGGGGACCGAGGACGCGTCGGACGAGCCGGTGTCCCTCACCCCCGCCCAGCGCCGCGGCCTGCTCCTCACGGCGCTCGCCGTCCTCGCGTACGCGGCGGTGGTGCTGCTTCTGTGGCTGCCCGAGGGCGCGCCGCTGCGCGGCGACGGCGGTGCGCTGGTGCCTTCGCCGCTGCTCGACGGCATCGTCCCGGTCCTGTTCGGCGCGTTCCTGCTCGCCGGGGTGGTGTACGGGGTCACGGTGAAGGCGCTCACCGGCTCCGAGAGCGTCGTCGAGGCGATGACCGAATCGGTGCGGGGCATGGCCGGCTACGTGGTCATGATGTTTGTCGCGGCGCAGGTCATCGCCGTCTTCAACTGGACCAACGTGGGCGTCCTGATGGCCGTGAAGGCGGCCGCGCTGCTCGACTCGATCGGCCTGACCGGCTTCGGCGCCCTGATCGCCTTCGTGGCCGTGGTGGCGGTGCTCAACCTCTTCGTCCTCTCCGGCTCCGCCCTGTGGTCCCTGATCGGCCCCGTGTTCGTCCCGGCGTTCATGCTGCTCGGCATGAGCCCGGCGTTGACCCAGGCGGCGTTCCGCATCGGCGACTCGGCCACGGCCGTCATCACCCCGATGAACCCGTACGTCTTCCTCCTCCTGGCCCTGATCCAGCGCTACGAGCCCGAGGCCCGCCTCGGCACCCTCATCGCACGGCTCGCGATCTTCGTCCTCCCGTTCATGGCGGCGTGGCTGGCGATCCTGGCGATCTTCTACGGCTTCGACGTACCGCTCGGGCCGGGGGCGGGGATCGGCCTCAAGTAGCCGAGACACCTTCGCTGTCCGCCCCCGGCCCTCAGCTCAGCGGCGCTGCGTCAACAGCCCCGGCCGATAAGGCAGAAGGCCGTAGTCCCCGCCCGAGGAGGGGCTGCGGCCCTGGTAGAGGAGTTGGAGGTTGCAGGGGTCGACGGTCATGGTCTGGTCGGGGCCGGTGCGGATCAGTTCGCCGTGGCTGATGTCGTTGGTCCAGGTGGCTCCGCTGTTGGCCTTGCCGGCGAAGGGGTTGCTCTCGGTCGCGGCCTGGGGCGTCCAGGAACCGCTCAGGCTGGTGGCCGTGAACGAGCGGAAGTAGCGGCCCTGCGAGCCGATCGCCTCGACGATCATGAGGTAGCGGTTCTGTCCCCGCAGCTTGTAGACCTGTGGGGCCTCGAACAGGTTGTTCGTCGTGTCGCTCATGACCACGGTCGAGTTCGTGCCGAAGCTGCCCGGGAAGTTCCCGATGGGCATGGTCGCCCGGTAGATCTTGCCGTTGTCACCGGCGAAGAACAGGTACATGTTCGTCCCGTCGCCGATGAGTGTCTGGTCGATGGGCCCCGTCCCGGAGTCGGCGATGGTTCCGGAGAAGAGCACCTGCGGCGACGACCAGCCGTTCGGGTCTGCGGGGTTGGTCGACGTACGGTACGAGAAGGCGCTGCCGCCCCACTGGTACGTGAGCACCCAGATGTTCTTGGGCGCGAAGTAGAACAGCGTGGGCGCGACGGCGGAGTTCGACATCTTGTTCTGGCCGGCCGACGCCATGTCCGGCCAGTCGCTGAACAGGTCGAAGTTCATCGAGCCCCAACTCGTCCCCGTGTCGTGCGTCGTGGCGTACACGAGCTGCTTTCCCTGGTACGGGACGACGGTGAAGTCCTTGAGCGATACCCACCCGGACTTCGGCTGTGCGAGTGCGCCCGTCGAGGTCCAGCTGTACGACGAGGGGAGCGCGCAGGAGCCGGAGTCGCCGCCGACCTTGACGAGCTCCCACTGCTGGTTGGCGCCGCCCCAGTCGTCGTACTGGACGATGTTCGCGCCGTCCGCGGTGGATCCGCCCTGCACTTCGAGGGCCTTGCCGCTGTGGCGCGCGACGAGCCGCACGTAGCCGTCCGCGCTGTCGGCGAGGCGCCACTGCTGGTTGGTGGCGTTCTGATCGGTCCACTGGACGATCGCGGCGCCGTTGGCGGTGGACTTGCTCTGGACGTCGAGGACCTTGCCCGAGAGGCGCGACTTGACGCGGTACCAGCCACCGCCGGAGTCCACGAACTGCCACTGCTGCTGGCTCTGGTCGTTCCTGGACCACTGGGTGATGCGGGCGCCGTCACCGGTCGCCATGTTGTAGACGTCGAGGGCCTTTCCGCTGTTGCGATTGACCAGGACGTACGAGGCGTTGGGGTCGACGGTCGCCGCTTGCGCGGGCTGCGCGCCGAGGAAGGCGGCGACGAGCAGCAGGGGTGAGAGGACGGCGAGCAGACGTCTGAGGCGGACGGGCGTCGACGGGCGGCGTAACCACATCGGAGGGACTCCTTGCAGAGGTGGGGGTTTCGAAAACTTCCGGAAGATTCCGGGAGGCGTTGACGCCACAAGCTAGGAATCGGGTCCCCTTCGGTCAAGGTGTGTCGCGGAAGTGGCCGCAATTCGGCGTCCGTGGCCTTCCGGCAGTACTTCGGAAATTTCGGCCGCGAGTATTGACGAGTCACCGTCAATCCCTCGACCATCCCTGTCTGAGAAGCCGGTCATGGTTCGACATCTCGGACCGCGACCGGCCCCCGTGTCTACCGTGGAGGCACCGTCATGGGCTCGTACGCCCTGTTCAGACCCCTTGTCAGCCGAAGGCTCCGCGCACTGCTCTTATCGCTGACCGTCTGCGTGGTCAGTGCCGCGGCCGCACTCCTCGTGCCGCAGCCCGCACACGCCGCCGAGAGCACGCTGGGCGCCGCCGCGGCGCAAAGTGGCCGCTACTTCGGCACGGCCATCGCCTCGGGCAAGCTCGGCGACTCGACGTACACGTCGATCGCCGGCCGCGAGTTCAACATGGTGACGGCCGAGAACGAGATGAAGATCGACGCCACCGAACCGCAGCGCGGCCAGTTCAGCTTCACTGCCGCCGACCGCGTCTACAACTGGGCCGTGCAGAACGGCAAGAAGGTGCGCGGGCACACCCTCGCCTGGCACTCCCAGCAGCCCAGCTGGATGCAGAACCTGAGCGGCAGCACCCTCCGCCAGGCGATGATCGACCACATCAACGGCGTGATGGGCCACTACAAGGGCAAGATCGCCCAGTGGGACGTCGTCAACGAGGCCTTCGCCGACGGCAGTTCGGGCGCCCGACGCGACTCCAACCTTCAGCGCACCGGCAACGACTGGATCGAGGTCGCCTTCCGCACGGCGCGCGCCGCCGATCCGTCCGCCAAGCTCTGCTACAACGACTACAACGTCGAGAACTGGACCTGGGCGAAGACCCAGGCCATGTACAACATGGTCAAGGACTTCAAGCAGCGCGGCGTGCCCATCGACTGCGTCGGCTTCCAGTCGCACTTCAACAGCGGCAGCCCGTACAACAGCAACTTCCGCACCACGCTGCAGAACTTCGCCGCGCTCGGCGTCGACGTGGCCATCACGGAGCTCGACATCCAGGGTGCCCCCGCCTCGACGTACGCCAGTGTCACCAACGACTGCCTGGCCGTGGCGCGCTGCCTCGGCATCACCGTGTGGGGTGTGCGGGACACCGACTCCTGGCGCTCGAGCGACACACCACTGCTGTTCAACGGTGACGGCAGCAAGAAGGCCGCCTACACCGCCGTCCTCAACGCGCTCAACGGCGGCTCGACCACGACACCTCCCACGGGCGGCGGGCAGATCAAGGGCGTCGGCTCGGGCCGCTGCCTGGACGTCCCCAACTCCAGCACCACCGACGGCACCCAGGTCCAGCTGTGGGACTGCTCGGGCGGCACCAACCAGCAGTGGACGTACACCGACGCCGGTGAACTCCGGGTCTACGGCAACAAGTGCCTGGACGCGGGCGGCACCGGCAACGGCGCCAAGGTCCAGATCTACGGCTGCTGGGGCGCCGACAACCAGAAGTGGCGCCTGAACTCCGACGGCTCCATCGTCGGCGTCCAGTCGGGCCTCTGCCTCGACGCCGTCTCGGCCGGCACCGCCAACGGCACACAGATCCAGCTCTACTCGTGCTCGGGCGGCAGCAACCAGCGGTGGACCCGCACCTGATGCACGTCAGGGGGCGCCGCCCCGGCGGCGCCCCCGTCCGGCCAGTCACCCGCTTCCGGCCCACTCCACCACGGCGGCGGCGAACTCGGCGGGTACCTGCTCCGGCGCCGCAACATGACCGTCGGACAGCACACGGGTCGCGCAGCCGAGCGCCGCAGCGAACTTCGCCAGGGACGGCCGCGAGTACGTGTCATGGGGCGCGCACACGGCGAGCGTGCGGGCCGTGATGTGTGGCAGGCGGGGCTCCATGGCGTACCGGCGCACGGCTTCGTGGCCCTCCTCGACGCGGTCGATGACCGTCAGCGCGTCGACGACATAGCGGCCCAGCGGCGCCTCCTCGCCGGGGCGGTAGAAGCGCCGTCGCCTGTCCCACAGGTCCTGGAGGTGCGTGCCGTCGGGCCTCGGAACCACGTGATCGACCCGGCTGTGGGGTCCCTCGCGCTTCTCGTCGTCGACGAACGGGGTCCCCGACAGCATCATGCTCGCCACCCGGCCCCCGAAGCGGGCCGCGAGCTCCACGGCGATCACCCCGCCGGTGTGGTGGCCCACCAGGTGGAAGCGGTCGAGGCCGAGCGCCTCGATCAGGTCGGACGCGCCGTCGGCGAAGCGCTCGACGGTGTGCGGCCCGGTGGGTTTCGTGGACGCGCCGTAGCCCACCGTGTCCATGGCGATCGCCCGGTACCCGGCGCCCACCAGAGGGAGGACGTCGAGGTACTCCGTCCAGGAGCGTGGTGTCTGGTGGAGCAGCAGCACGGGCTCGCCCGCACCGCACTCCGCATAGTGCAACTGGCCGAAGCGGCTGGGCACATAGCCCTTCCGCAGTGTGGTCGGGTCCTTCATGGGTGACTCGCTCTCGTCACAGGGCCGGCAGCACCGAGGCACCGACGGCCTCGATGAGCTCGGTGGGCGGGTCGTACGAGCCGACGTGCTGGAGGAAGACCCCGCCGACGCCGTCGGCGTGCAGGGCGCGCAGCCGGCGCGCGATGTCGTCGGCCGTGCCGAAGAGACAGAACTCCTCGGCGAACCGCAGCGCCGTGACGTCGTCGACCCACGCGGACGCCACCTTCACCGCGGCGTCCCAGTCCTCGGCGTGCACCAGGTCCGGATACACACCTTCGACGGTGTCGGGTACGTCGACGTGGATGCCGGCGAGTGCGAGGAACGGGGCGCCGCCGTTCTGGGCGATCGAGGCACAGATGGGCTTGATGCGACGGGCCGCCGCCTCGACGTCGTCGGTCACCTCGCAGTACGCGGACACCGTCACGGGCACCGTCCCCACCGCGCGGCCGGCCGCCCGCTCACCCTCCCGTACGCGGGCCGTGGCACCGGAGAGCGTACGCGGCGAGACACCGCTGAGGAGGATGGCACCGTCGGCCGCCTCACCGGCGAGGCGCAGATTCCGCGGGCCGCTGGCCGCCAGGTGCAGCGGCACCCCGGGTTGGGGATCGCGCAGCCGGGAGCGGACCGTTCCCGCGGGCCCGGCGAACTCGTGCTCCTCGCCGTCCAGGAGGGAGCGCAACAGGGCGAGGCCCGCACGCATCTCGCCGGTCGTGCTCTGGCGCAGCCCGACGGGACCGACGGAGCTGTTGCCCACACCGAGGCCGAGGGTGAAGCGGCCCGGTGCCAGTTCGGCGACGCTGCGGGCGGCGGAGGCGACGACGGCCGGATGGCGTGTCGCCAGATTGGTGACCGCCGTGCCCAGGCCGATCCGCTCGGTGCCGAGCGCGGCGGCCGTGAGCGTGGTGAACACGTCGCGCCACAGCAGCTGCGAGTCCGGGAACCAAGCGGCGTCGAACCCGAGTCGCTCCGCTCTGCGTACGGTCGCCGTGATCCGGTCGGCGCGGTCGCAGGGCGGGACACGTACGCCGACCGACACACGCTCCGTGGAGGCAGTCACCTGGCACTCACCAGCGGGGTGTCGACGCCCACGGGACCGAGCGGCGTCGCGCCGCCGGGGGAGCCGAGGGCGGCGTCGCGGCCGGGGAGGATCTCCACGAAGAAGGCCTTGTTGTCCTCGCGGAAGTCGGGGTCGGCCTTGCGGTCGACAGTGATCGCCTGCTCGGGGCAGGCGACTTCGCAGGCCCCGCAGTCGATGCACTCCATGGGGTTGATGTAGAGCTTGCGCTCGCCCTCGTAGATGCAGTCGACCGGGCACTCCTCCATGCAGGACCGGTCCATGATGTCGACGCAGGAAGAGCCGATGACGTACGCCATGGTGTGTTCAGTGCTCCTTCTCGGTGGAGTGGCCGGGGAACAGGGCCGCCTCCGGATCGATGACGGTGGCCGCGTTGTTGACGGCGGTGGCGGCCTCGCCGAAGCCGACCGAGATCAGGCGGACCTTGCCGGGGTAGTCGGTGATGTCACCGGCGGCGAACACCCGCGGCAGATTGGTGGCCATGTGGGTGTCGACGGTGATCTTCCGGGCGTTGAGGTCCAGGCCCCAGTGCTGCAGCGGTCCGAGGTCGGCGAGGAAGCCGAGCGCGGCGACGACGGTTCCGGCCGGGACGAGGCGGATCTCCTTGGTGGTGCGGTGCCGGATCTCGGCCCGCTCCACCCGGTCGGCGCCGATGAGCCGGCTGACCTCGCTGTCCGTGACGATCTCGACGCCGAGGTCGCGGACCTTCTCCACGGACGCCGCGTGGGCGCGGAAACGCGCGGTGCGGTGCACGAGGGTGACCGAGCGGGCGATCGGGGCGAGCAGCGCGGCCCAGTCGAAGGCGCTGTCGCCGCCGCCGACGACCAGCACGTCCCGGTCCGCGTGCGCGGACGGGTCCGGCACGAAGTACTCGAGCCCACGGCCCAGGAACTCCTCCCCGGCGGGCAGCGGGCGCGGAGTGAAAGTCCCCACGCCGCCCGTGATGACGACCGCCTTGGCCCGCACCGTCGCCCCCTGATCGCTGCGGACGACGGGCAGCCCTTCGGCGTCGTGCGTCAGCTCGGCGGCCCGGTGGCCAAGGAGGTAGTGCGGGGAGTACGGCTCGGCCTGGGCGACGAGGCCGTCCACCAGGTCGCGGCCGCGCACGGACAGGAAGCCGGCGATGTCGAAGATCGGTTTCTCCGGGTACATCGCGCTGATCTGCCCGCCGAGCTGCGGAAGGACGTCCATCACGGTGACGGTCAGGCCGCGGAACCCGGCGTAGTACGCGCCGTACAGGCCCGCGGGTCCCGCGCCGATGATCAGGACGTCGGTGGTCAGGACGCCGGTGTCGTCGGTGAGTTGGCTCATGTCGTGAGCGTAGGAACGGGGGAGCGGTTCCCCCTACGGAGTCGTTCCGGTGAGCAGGACGGTCCCGGCGGACATGCGTCACGACACGGCGAGGGGCCCGCCGTCCGGCGGGCCCCTTCGCGATGCGGGTGCGGTCAGGCGAGCGAGCGGCCGATGCCCAGCGCGGCGGTCCGCAGCGCCGTCGTGTGCCCGGCGGCGTCCATCCGGTAGGTGGGCGCCGTGATGGACAGGGCGCCCACCAGGGTGGTGCCTCCGGCGAACACCGGGACGGCCAGGCTCGCGTAGCCGAGCCTGATCTCCTCGGACTCCAGCGCGATGCCCTCGTCCCGGATCCGGTCCAGCTGGGTCCGCAGCCGCCCCGGTGAGACCACGGTGTGCCGGGTGACCGGCTTGAGGCCGCCCCGGACGACGTCCACGAAGAGCGAGGGCGGCGAGTGGGCGAGGATCGCCTTTCCGGTGCCCGTGCAGTACAGCGGGAGCCGGCCCGCGATCCGTGACTCGGCGTTCAGGCCGCGGTGCGGGAAGATCTTGTCCAGGTAGACGACGTCCAGGCTGTCGGGGATGGCGAAGTGGATGGTCTCGCGCGTGATCAGGAGCAGATCCTCCATGTACGGCTGCACGGCCTCGCGCAGGATGCGCTGCCGGTGCACCCGCTGCCCCAGCTCGAACAGCCGCAGGCCGAGCCGGTAGTCGCAGCCCTCGCGCTCCAGCAGTCCCCAGGTGACCAGCTCCTGGGCGAGCCGGTGCACCGTCGCCTTGGCCGCCCCCGACCTGCGTACCAGCTCGGCCAGCGACAGCGCCGCGTCGTCGGCGGTGAAGGCCTCCAGGATCGGACGGACCTTGCCCAGAACCGAGTTCATCGGGTCGGCCCCGCCCGCGGCGGCCTCGGGCACCGGCTCGTCGGGGCGCGCGGCGAGCACGAACCCCGCGGGCGCCGCGGTCCCCGGGCGGCGATCGGCCGTCGGTGCCCCGGCCGCCGCGCTCATGCCGACTGCCCCGCGTCCACGGCCGCGGGGTCGATGACCGCGACCCCCATCCCGGTGAGCCACTCGGGCATCGGCTCGTAGGCCAGCCGCCGGGCGGGTGCGTGGTCGAGGGCGGCGGCCATCAGCAGCCACGTCCGCAGCTCCTGCGCGCCGTTGCCCGCGGCCTTCTCCAGTTCCTCGGTCGTGTACGCGGTGAGGCGGTGGGCCTCGCCGCGTTCGAGGAGTGTGAGGAACTCGTCGTCGAACTCCGGGGTGAGGGACGCCTCCGCGGCCCGGATGATCTCGCGGCGCCGCTTGTCGTAGTCCTGCCAGTTCTCGCGGCCGTTGAGCCACGCGCCGACCATGAACTCCTCGTCGTCGCCGTGCGGTTCGCGCCAGTCGGGCCACGGCAGCCGGTGCGAGAGTCCACCCGAGCCGACCACCGCGACCCGCCGGTCGCCGGGGAAGGCCAGCACCGCCTCGCGGATGGCGTGCCCCAGTTCCTCGCACCGCTCGAGCGTCGGCAGCGGGTGGGCGAAGACGTTCACGACGAGCGGCACGATCTCCACGTCGAGCCCGTCCAGCAGGTACTGGATGGCGTGCGACTGCCCGTGGTCGATCTGGAGTTTCGCGGAGAACGCGGGGTCGAAGCGCCCGCTCTCCACCAGCGAGTCGGCGATGTGCTGGGCGAGCGGTACGTCAACCGGCTGTGGGCCCTTGGGAGTTCCGGACTCGCCGCTCGCGACGCATTCGCCGACACCGAGTGTGAACGGCGGGATCAGGTCGAGCCAGAACCCGCGGAAGTGGTTGGAGCCGATCAGGACGACGGTGTCGGGCCTGGCCCGTGCCAGCTCGTCGCGGGCCGCGCCGAGCGCGTCGCGGAAGCGTTCGGCGCGGTCCTTGTGGACCGTCTCGTCCCAGTGCGTGTTCATCAGCGTGCTGTGGGAGGCCCCCACGCCGAGCACGATCTCGCTCATGCCGTTGCTCCTTCCGGCTCCGGCGCGGCATCGCAGTCCGCGCGGGAGCGGGTGACGGTGTCGACCGCCGTACGGATCAGGTGGCGGGTCAGTCTCTGCATCTCCCGTACGGAGACGGTGTTCATGCCGCGGGTGAAGTCGATGTCGAACGGCGCCTCGGTCACCTTCGGCATCCCGATCCGCACGGTCGGGATGCCACGCCCGCGCAGGATGTTCGCGTCGGTGGCTCCGCTGTTCCCCGTGACGACCTCGTGGGGGCGCCCCTCCAGGGCCTCCCACCCGGCGACCGCGCTGCGGAACACCCAGCTCTCGCGGCTCGTGGAGGTCCCGGGAATCGCCAGGGTCATCTCCACCGTCGCGTCGAGCCCCGGTACGGAGCGCCGCAACTCCTCGACGGCGCTTATGAATTCGCGCTTCGCCTGCATCGGCGTCGTCCCCGGGGCGATCCGCAGGTCCACTCTCAGCGTGCACGCCGCCGGGGTGGCGGCGGCGAGCCGGGGCCAGCCGCCGCGCACCGACGACACGATGCCCTGCGGCGCGACGGTGCCGCTGGTGTGCCGCTTCGCGTACTCGTCGAACCACTGCTCCAGGTGCCGTACGACGTCGCCGGCGCGGTCGATGGCGTTCTCGTACGGGAGCCGGTGGCGCGAGCCCACGTACGTGTGGGTGCCGTGCACGGTCACCTCGAACCACACCAGGCCGACCTCGTCCCACGACACGGTCCAGCCCGGCTTCGCGATGACCGCGTAGTCCGTCCACACGCCCTGCTCCAGGAGGTACGAACAGCCCACGCCCTGGCCGGTGTTGAACCGGGTACTGCCGGGCCGGGCGTTGGTCGGCATGCCGCCCGCGCCGAACGCGGCCACCAGGTCACCGGTGAGCGGCACCCCGGCCAGCGCGATCGCCTCGGCGGCCAACATCACGCAGGCCGCGTGGCCCTTGGGGTTGGAGGCGCCGAGCCCGGTCACCAGGTCGTCGTAGACGGTGGCCTCGGGACGCATGTCCTCCCGCAGCTTCGGTCCGGCCCACGGCAGGTCCTCGCCCTCGTCGCCCACGGTGAACGTGTCGATCGGTGCGTACAGCATCAGGTCGGGCCCGCTGCCGTCGCCCTCCAGGCGGGCCCAGGCGTTCGCCTGCCGGGCGTCGAGCGGCTGGGCGGTCGCGCGCAGGCCGGCGGATTCGAGGGTGCCCGCGATGTGTTCGGCGAGCGGGCGCTCGTCACCGGTCGGGCTGGGGACACCGACGAGTCCCACGATCAGTTCGCGCAGCCGCTCCTCGGTGACATGACTCCATGCCTCCGACACCCACCCGCGGCGCCGTTCGTCGAGGCCGGCGAGGCCGTCCGTCGCGGCGGCGCTCACTGGTTGATCCGGTGGACCTGGGTCATCGTCGTCCGCGCGACGAGCCGCTTCGCGCGGGGCACCGCCACCGCGATCGCGACGCCGAGCAGAATCCTGATGAGGGTGCGGGCCATGGTCAGGCCTCCGTTTCCGTGGTGGTGGCGGGGTCGGTGACCCCGGCGGCGGCGAGCTTCTTGCCGTACTCCTCCTCGCTGAGATTGCGCCAGGAGGTCAGTGACACGTCGGGGCGGTACAGCTTCTCCGGGGGCGCGTCGGTGACATCGACCATCCATGCGTCCTGGCCGGAGAACTGCCCGTGGAACAGCCAGCGGACGGCGCCGAGGTACTTGGCGTAGAAGCGGAGCGTGTCCCAGCCCTGCTTGAAGTTGACCATCACACCGACGTACTGGTGGTGGTCGGCGTCGACCGGGACGTAGAACTCGTAGTGGATGAACTTCGGGTACGCGATCCGCAGCACGCCCGGCATCGAGAGGGAGGCGAAGCCGGGGAACCCCTGGGCCTCGATCACCGGGTCGACGGAGTCGGACCTGCCGGTGTTGCCGAGGTTGAAGGTCTCCTTCGGCGGCTGCTTCTTCCACCACCGCTTGTTGGACCAGCGGCCCACGCCGGGGAAGTCGGCCTCCCAGTAGACCTCGTCCTGGACGCGGTAGATCCAGCGGCCCTCGGGGACGATCCGGGTGATGTTCCAGGTCGGCATCGGCTTGAAGAGCCGCCAGAGGGCCGTCCGGTGAAGGTACTTGGCGTGCCCCTCGTCGAAGCCGTTCTCGCAGGCGAAGCGCCAGTTCCCGGCGCGCGGCTCGATGCGGCCGCCCATCACGAAGGCGTTCGACACCAGCTCCTCGGGAAGCTGCTCGTCGATCGGGTGCGGCTCCTCGTCGGCGACCGGGATGTACACCCACACCATGCCGAGCCGCTCCTCGACGGCGTACGTGCGCACGCCCAACTTGCCCGTGAGGCGGCAGCCGGGTCCGTCGGTGATGACCGCGGACAGCTTGCCGGTGGGCAGGTCGAACGTCCAGCCGTGGTACGGGCAGCTGACGGTGCCGGGGAACTGCTGGTTGCCCTCGGACAGCGGGACGCCGCGGTGCGGGCAGCGGTTGTGCAGCGCGTACACGGTGCCGCTGTCACGGATCAGCGTGATCTTCTCGCCGCACAGGGTGAACGGTTTCGGATCGCCGGTGATGTGGCTCGCCCAGGTGACCGGGTACCAGTAGCCGCGGAAACCGGACGCCGCCGCGTCGTAGTGGGGCCAGGACGACCAGTCCTGCCGGCCGATCTTGTCGGCGGCTCCGCGGGCCGCCCTGGCGGCGCCCTTCGCGGCGGAACCCTTCACGGCGGGGGATCGTTCGCTCGTCGTCATCTCGTCGTGGCCTCCTGCTCAAGTGGGTGTGCGGCATGAGCATCCGCCGCTGCCCCGACACCCGCCTATGAACCTGTTCCGGTGAACGGACCGGGGCGGCCGTGGACCGGTCAGTGAACCGGCGGCCTTGAACGGGCGGGCGACGGTGGACAGCATCTGCCCATGAACCGCATGACGATTCCCGGCCTCGTCGACGCGGCGGCCGCACACCACGGCGAGCGGCCCTTCCTCACCGTCGACGGGACCAGGCGCACGTACGCGCAGACGCGCACCGCCGCGGCCACCATGGCGGGCGCGCTCGCTGCGCGCGGCTGCCGGCCCGGCGACCGGGTCGCCGCGCTGCTCCCCAACCGTGTCGAACTCGTCGACCTCGTCCTCGGCTGCGCCTGGCTCGGCGCGGTCGTGGTCCCGCTCAACACGGCCCTGCACGGGCGACTGCTCCGGCACGCGCTGGACGAGTCGAAGCCGCGCTTCCTCTACGTGGACGGGGCGTGGGCCGAGCGCGCGGCGGAGACCGGATACGGGGGCGAGGTGTGGGTCACGGATACGTCGCGGGCGCCCGTCCCTTTCGTGCACGAGGCGCTCGACCCCCACCCTTCGCGGCCGGGGGACACGGCCGCCGTCCTGCTCACGTCCGGCACCACCGGCCCTTCGCGCGGGGTGCGCTGCCCGCACGCGCAGTTCGTCTGGTGGGGCAGGAACGTGGCCGACGCGCTGCGCCTGACCGCCGACGACACCCTCTACACCTGCCTGCCCCTGTTCCACACCAACGCCCTCAACACGCTGTCGCAGGCCATGACGGTGGGCGCCTCGATCGTGGTGGACCGCAGGTTCTCCGCCTCGCGCCACTGGGCCAGGGCGGCCGAGACGGGAGCCACGTGCGTGTACGTGCTGGGTGCCATGGCGCCGATGCTGCTCGCCCGGCCGCCGGGGCCCGCCGACCGGGCCCACCGGGCCTGGCGCGGACTGGGGCCCGGCACCCCCGGCGCGCTGTGGGAGGTGTTCCGCGAACGGTTCGGTGTGTCACTCGTCGACGGGTTCGGCTCCACCGAGACGAACCTGGTCATCGGCTCTGCGCCCGAGGACTGCCGGCCCGGGTACATGGGCACGGTCCGTGAAGGATTCGAGGCGCGGGTCGTCGACGCACACCTCGAAACGGTGCCGGACGGCACGCCGGGGGAGCTGCTGGTCCGCACCGACCAGGACCACGCCTTCGCCACCGGTTACGTGGGCGACGCGGCGCCGGAGCCGGACGCGTGGCGCCGCACCGGCGACCGTGTGGTGCGCGAGCCCGACGGCTGGTTCCGCTTCGTCGACCGCGTCAGGGACTGCATCCGGCGGCGCGGCGAGAACATCTCCTCGTACGAGGTCGAGGCCGCGCTGCGGGCGCATCCGGGCATCGGGGCGGCCGCCGCGTTCCCCGTGCCCTCCGAACTCGCCGAGGACGAGGTGATGGTGGCCGTGGTGCCGCGTGCCGGGCAGTGGCTGGACCCGGCGGAGGTCGCGCGGCACTGCGCGGGGGAGCTGCCGGCGTTCGCGGTGCCGCGGTACGTGGAGGTGGTGGGGGAGCTGCCGCTCACGGAGACGGGCAAGGTACGGAAGTCCGTGCTGCGGCAGCGAGGTGTCACCGACGCGACGTGGGACCGCTGCGGGTGATGGCGACTGCTCCTGGCAAGCACACGTCCCCGCGCCCCTCCGAGGGACGCGGGGACGTGTGCTTGCACGGGAGTGTCACGTGGGCAGCAGGACGGCCCGCCCCCGCACCCGTCCGGCGCGCAAGGCCTCCAGCGCCTTCGGGGCCTCCGCCATGCCGAACTCCTCGACGGCAAGCGCCAGTTCACCCTCGGAGAGTCTGCGTACCAGCTCGTCGGAGACCTCGCGGGCCCGGCGCTCCTGGCGGATCATGTTCACCGGCAGCAGCGCCACCTCGTCGAGCAGCCAGCTCGGCAGATCGAGTTCGACGCGCGGGCCCGCCACGTACCCGATGACGACGGCGCGACCACCCTGCCGCACCCACCGGCTGCGGCCGACCAGGCCGGAGCCGCCGAGCGTGTCGACGAGCAGCGAGGCCGACCGGTCCCCGCAGAGGCCCTCCGCGTCGTCGAGCGTCACGGCCGTCACCCCCTTCGGGACATCGGCCAGCTGGTCCTCGCGGCCCACCACACCGGTGACCCGCGCTCCCGCGGCCAGTGCCTGTTGGGCGACCATCGCGCCGACCGCGCCGGCGGCGCCCACCACGACGACGTCCTCGTCCGCGCCGATCCGAGCGACGTCGTGCAGGGCCACGTACGCGGTCGTGGCGGGCACGAAGAAGCTCGCCGCCACCGCGGGGGCGAGCGGGGCCGACAGCGGCGTGACGGCCTTGCGCTTCACGCTGACCCGCTCGGCCCACGTGCCGTCCCGCAGCAGGCCGAGGCCGCCGCCGCGCAGCACGACCTGCGTGCCGGGCGCGAGACCGGAGTCGGGGTCGGCCTCCAGGACCGTTCCCGCGCCCTCGACCCCGCCCACGTAGGGCAGTCGGGGCTTGAGGTCGAAATCGCCGGAGGCGACCGTGACATCGAGGTGCGAGACACCGCCCGCCGTCACCTGCACGAGCACCTCGCCCGGCGCGCGGACCGGCTCGGGCACGTCGTCGAGCACGGGAGCCACGCCCCACTCGTGGAACCTGACGGCACGCATCAGCCGGCCGCCTTGCCGATGAATTCGAGGCTGAGCGCGTTGTAACGCTCGGCCTGCTCGTGCTGGGGCCAGTGCCCGCAGTCCTCGAACAGTTCGAGCCGTGAGCCGGGGATGCCTTCGTGCAGCGCCTTCGCCTCGGGCACGTCGCCGAACGGGTTCTTGCGGCCCCACACCACCAGGGTCGGCTGGGTGATCCGGGCCTGCTGCTCGGGGGTCAGCAGGTTGCGCTTGCGGCGCTCCATGTCCTGGAGGGAGAGGAGGTTGTCGACGCCCGCGACGAACTCCGGCGTGTGGTAGATCGCGTGCCGCACCTCGACCAGTTCCTCAGTGGCGGAGGCGTCGTCGGCCATCAGTAGCCGCATCCGCTTGCGGGTGAGCTCGATGTCGTCGGAGGAGACGGCCTTCTTGGTGCTGGTGCGGATGCGGTCCATTACCTCCGGGTTGGCCACCGTGCCGCCGGAGCACAGGAGTTGGAGGCTGCGCACCCGCTCGGGGTGCTCGACGGCGGCGCGGGCGCCGACCCAGCCGCCGAGCGACTCGCCGACGATGTGCGCGCTGTCGACGCCGACGGCGTCCAGGTAGTCGATCAGGTGGGCGACGTAGTCGGCGATCTCGTACGGCTTGTCGGGCTTCCCGGTGTAGCCGTGGCCGAGCATGTCGATGGCATGCAGGTCGTAGGCGGCGTGCGCGGTGATGTTCCGTGCGAAGGCCTCCAGGTGGCCGCTGGTGCCGTGCAGGAAGACGACGGCCTGGGCGTCCGGGGCGCCGGCGCGCAGGGTGCGGGTGGGGACTCCGGCGGCGTCGACGTACTCGACGCGGAACGGGGTGGGGCTGATCTCTGTCCAGATCGACATGAGGTGTGCTCCGTAAGGAAGTTGGGGGAGAGGGCGGGACGGGTCAGTTCAGGGAGTCGAGGAATCCGCTGACCACGGAGTGGTACGCCTCGGGGCGCTCCTCCTGGAGGTGGTGGGAGGCGTGGTCCATCACGTGCAGGTTCCCGTGGGGCACCATGCGGGCCAGCATCAGCGGGTAGTCGGGCGTGAGGAACGCGTCCTGCATGCCCCACATGAACAGCGTCGGGGCCTGCACCCGGGCCAGCTCGTCGGTGAGGTCCTGCCAGTCGCCGCGCGGCGAGTCGGACATCGCGGCGAGGGCCCGCTCCTCCTCGTCGAGGCTCTGCTCGTAGCGCAGCGTCAGCGTCTCCTCGGGAAGTTTCGCGCCGTCGTACCACTCCAGCTTCGTGATGAGGTCGCGCATCTTCTCGCGGGTCGGGCCCTCGCCGCCGTAGTAGACGTCGCGCGCCGTCCGGCCGCGGTGGCCGTTCTCGGGGAGCGGGGCGAGCGGACCGTAGAAGACGGGCATGCTGCCGGTGATGACGAGGGACCGGACGCGGTCCGGGTGCTTCGCGGCGAGGTTGAGGGCGATGGTTCCGCCCCAGGAGTTGCACACGAAGTCGGCGCGGTCGACGCCGAGTGTGTCGAGGAGCCCGACGGTCTTCGCCGCGTGGTGGTCCCACATCGGGCCCTCGATGCGGGACTTCTCCGACTTGCCGTACTGGTGGATGTCGACGAGCAGACAGCGCCGGTCGGCCGCGAACAGGGGCGCGACGGGCCCGAAGTCGCTCCACGCGGTGCAGCCGGGGCCGCCGCCGTGCAGGAACACGGTGTCGGGCCCCGAGCCGAGGTCGTGGTAGTGGTAGCGGATGCCCGCGCCGTCCGCGTAGTGGCTCTCCGGTGCTGGTGACATGCGAGTCCTTCCGTACGAGTGCGGGGGTGCGGAGCCGAGCCCATCACCGTGCGGGGCGCGGGCCCAGCGTCGCGGTCCGTTCAGCGAACCGCTCCCGCTGGGTGGCTCACTGCGCGGTGTAGCCGCCGTCGACGTGGACGACGGCGCCGGTGGTGAAGGACGAGCCGGCCGCGAGCAGCGGCAGGACCGCGTGGGCCACGTCCTCGGGTGTGCCCCAGCGGCCGAGCGGCACCTTGGCGGTGAAGGCGGCCTGGGCCGCGGCGTCGCTCTCGGCGTCGGCCTCGTTCATCGCGGTGCGGATCGGGCCGGGGGCGACGCAGTTCACGGTGACACCGGTACCGGCGAGTTCCAGCGCCGCCGATCTGGTGAGGGCGGCGACCGCGCCCTTGGTGGCGGCGTAGCCGGAGCGCTCGGGGGCGCCGGTCGAGCCGAGCACGGAGCCGATGGTGACGATGCGGCCGTGACCGGCGTCGAGCATGCCGGGCAGGACGGCGCGGATCGCCAGCCAGGTGCCGATGACGTTCGTGTCGAGGGCGGCGCGGAAGTCGTCGGGCGTCAGGTCGAGCACGGAGCCGCGGGCCAGCCGTCCCGCGGCGGTGACGAGACCGGTGACCGGGCCGAGGTGTTCGGTGGCCCGGCGGACGGTGTCGGCCGGCGCGTCGGGGTCGGTGGTGTCTGCGACCAGCGCCAACAGGCCTGATCTTGCGGCGCGTTGGAGCCGGTCGGCCGCCGCGCGGCAGCGGTCGCCCGAGCGCCCGGTCACCACGACGGGACGTCCGGAGCGGGCCACCGCCTCCGCGACGGCCAGTCCGATGCCGCTCGTGCCACCGGTGACGAGCACGGTGCCGTTGTGCTGTGGGGAGGTCATCCGGCGAGGATGCGGGACGGTCGGCGACACACCAACGCGGGCGGTCCGGTCACCGGAACCGGGCCGCCCGTGTCGGACGGCACGTCACCGCCCGGTGAACACCGGCTTTCGTTTCTCCAGGAACGCCTGGAGGCCCTCCGCCGCGTCGGCGGTCCCCGTCAGGTCGGCCACACCCTTCTCCTCGTGTGCCAGGGCCTGCTCGACGGGCAGCCCGTGGCCCTCGTCGACGACCCGCTTGAGCAGCCCGATGGCGGCCGTCGGCTGCGCCGCGAGCCGGTGGGCCCGCTCGGCGACGACCGCGTCGAACTCGCCCTGCTCCACCACGACATCGACGAGGCCGAGCTCCAGGGCCCGCCGCGCCGTGAGACCGTCGCCCTCGATCATCAGCCGCTTCGCGAGGTGCGGGCCCACGAGGCGGGGGAGCCGCTGACTTCCACCGGCCCCGGGGAACAGGCCGAGGCGCATCTCGGGGAAGCCGAATGTCGCGTCCGCGGAGAGGATCCGCAGGTCGCAGGCGAGCGACAACTCGGCGCCGCCGCCGAGCGCATGGCCGTTCATCGCCGCGACGACCGGCTTCGGCGCCTGCTCGATCAACCGCTGGACGTCGATCCAGCGGCGCATCTTCGCCTGGTTGCCCGCCGACAGGTCCCGCATCACCGCGATGTCGGCGCCGGCGATGAAGAACCGGCCGGTACCGGTGACGACGATGCAGCGCACCTCCGGGTCGGCGGCCAGCGGCGCCAGGGTGATGAGGAACTCCTCGATCATCGCCGGGTTCACGGCGTTCGCCTTGGGTCGGTCGACGCGGACCGTGGCGACGGCGCCGTCGCGTGTCACGTGCAGTACGGAGGGCTGCTCCTGGGCCGTGCTCGTGTCGCTCATTCCGTCACTCCTTCGGCGGCGAGCGCCGCCAGTCGTCGATCGCTCAGGCCCAGCAGCTCCCGCAGCACCTCGTGCGTGTGCTGGCCGAGGAGCGGTGCGGGCCGGTCGAGTCCGCCGGGTGTGGCGGTGAGGCGCGCGACGATGCCCTCGTGCCGGACCGGCCCGGTCAGGGGGTGGTCGAGTACGGGATGGAAGCCGCGCGCGGCGAGCTGTTCGTCGGCCTCCACGAGATCCCGCCCCGTCGCCACGACCGCCGCCGCGATGCCCTCGGACTGCAGCAGTTCGGCCAGCTTGTGGGCGTCGTGCCCGCGCGTCCAGGCGGCGAGGGCGGCGTCGATCTCGTCCTCGTGCGCGCGTCGTTCGTCGAAGTCGCCCGCTGCGTGCGGGAGTTCAGCGAGATGTGCGAGGGTGCGCCACTGCGCGTCGTCCGTCACCGACACCGCCACCCACCGGTCGTCGCCCGCCGCCGGGTACACGCCGTGCGGCACGGCGTGCGGGGACCGGTTCGGATGCTCCGCCGTCCGCGGGTCGGGCCCGCCGGCGCCCAGGGCGGCCTCGACGGCCGCGGGCCCCATCGCGGCGGCCATCGCCTCCAGTTGGGACAGGTCCACGTGTCCGCCGTGCCCGCGCGCCAGCAGGTCGAGGGTGGCGAGGACGGCCGAGTTGGCCGCGATCATGTCACCGAGGCCGAAGGTCAGCCCCTGCGGCGGGCCGCCCGGATCACGTGTCTCGCTGGACAGGCCGGACATCGCGGCGAGGGTGTCGGCGAAGGTCACGGCGTTGCGCCAGGGGCCGGTCTGCCCGACCCCCGCCATCGACACCAGGACGACCTCCGGGTTCAGCTCGCGCAGCGACGCGTAGTCCATCCCCCACCTGGCGAGCACACCGGGGCTGAAGTTCTCCACGACCACGTCGCAGTGCGGGACGAGCTCGCGCAGCAGCCGTCGGCCCTCGTCGGTCCGCAGGTTGAGGGCGACGCTGCGCTTGTTGCGGTTGAAGTTGAGGAAGTAGCCGCTGTCGTCGGGGTCGGAGCCCGGCCGCAGATGCATCGAGGGTGCGAAGCGTGTGGGGTCCTGGCGGTGCCGGGACTCGACCTTGACGATGTCCGCGCCGTGCTCGCCGAGCTGCTTGGTCACGTACGGTCCCGCGAGCACCCAGGTCAGGTCGAGTACCCGAACACCTTCCAGGGCCCGGGACTTGGGCTCCCCGGAGCGATGAAGCCCATGCCCGAGGGCGCGCCAGGGTGTGTCTCCCGCCGCCTCGTGGAGCGCGGGCAGTGACACCGGCCGGGGCAGCGCCGCCCACGGGAAGCCGACGTCCTCGACACCGCCGTCCGGCAGCCCCTCGCCGGTGACGGTGACCAGGGCCTCGCGATCGCGCAGCTGCGGGTTGGCCGTCAGCCGCTCGGGAGGCACCACCTCGGCCCACGGCAGAGCCCGCTCGCGTGCCTCCGCGGCGAGTTCGGCGGCGGGCCACCGTGCCGCGAATCGCTGGACGATCCGGTCGACGTGGTCCCGCCGCTCCCACCGGTGGGCGGCGTCCCGCCAGCGTTCGTCGAGCAGATCGCCGGCCTCGCCCCGCTCCGCCATCCACGCCAGCAGGTCCGTCCACATCCGGTCGCTGCCGGAGTAGCCCCCGGCCGCGTGACCGTCCGCCGTTTCGAAGATCCGGTGGGCGACGTGCTCGTACACCCCAGCGCTGCGTACGGGGACACGTCCGGCGTGGATCCAGGCGAGGGCGCCGGTCTCCAGGGTGGCGGCGACGGACTCCTGGACGGAGACGTCGACGAGCTGTGGTGTGCCCGACACGACACCGAGCAGCGCCCCGATCGCCGCGTGGGCCCCGGCGGTCTGCACGGCCTGCTCCCGAGGCGGCGGCTTGGGCTGCCCGTCGGGGCGGCCGCCGAGCCACGTCATGCCACCCGCGGAGGCGAGTACGAGGTCGTCGCCGATCCAGTCGCGCCGGGGCCCGGTCAGACCGAACGGTGTCACCACCACGTGCACCGCGTGCGGCCAGCGGGACGAGCCGTCCTCCAGCAGTCCGCGCAGCCGTGCCACGGGCCCGCTCTCGAGGACGATGTCGGCCTCCGCCGCCAGCGCGTCCAGCTCCGCCGCGTCGCGCACCGACGTCCAGCGCTTGCCCGCGTGCCAGTGCGCGCGGGCCGCCGGTCCGAGGCCGGTGGCCGCATCGATCCGTACGACGTCGGCGCCGGTCCCCACGAGCAACCGCGCTCCCTGGTAGGCGAGTTCGTCGGTCAGGTCGAGCACGCGCAGCGCCGTCGGGTCCGTGTCTGTTCGCACCACGGCTCCTCCCCTTACGTGTCCGCAGCCTTTGCGGACTGCCACGATCACGTCGGGCGGGGAGGTGGACCACCGCGGTGTTCTGGTGACCGGACCGACGGCGCCGCGGCGTGCTCAGCCGGCGGCGTGCTCCGCTTCGTACGACGTCCTCCGCGCCACGCCGCGCTCGATGCTCTCCGCCGTGGCCCGCAGCCCGGCGAGGCCTCGGTCCACCGACACCTGCGCGACCGGCGCGGTGATGGAGAGCGCCGCGTGCGCGGGGCCGCCCGCGGCGACGGGCACGGCGAGGCTGGCGTACCCGGTCCTGACGCCCTCGACCTCCAGGACGTACCGCTGCCGGGCCGCGGCGGCCAGGCGCCGCATCAGCACCTCGGGGTCGGTGACGGAACGCGGTGTCATGGTGGGCAGGCCGCCACGGACGAGCGCGGCCACCTGCTCGGGGCCGTCCGGGGCCAGGGCGAGCAGCATCTGACCGGTCGCCGTGCAGGACGCCGGCAGCCGTCCGCCGACGTAGGAGTGGGTGAGCACGTTGGCCTCGCCCGCGATCTTCTCCAGGAACAGGACATGTGTCCCGTCGAGGACCGCGAGGTGCACGGCGGCGTGGGTCCGGCTGAACAGGTCCGCCATCAGCGGGCGCGCGACGGTGCGAAGGACCGCGGACGCCGGTACCCGCTGCCCCAGGTGGAAGAGGCGGATGCCGAGCTCGTACATGTCACCGTGCCGGTCGAGGAGGCCCCACTGCACGAGTTCCTGGGCGAGCCGGTACGCCGACGCCTTGGGCACCCCCGACCTGCGGCTCAGTTCGCTCAGCCGCAGCCGGTCGGCACCGGACTCGAAGGCCGCGAGCAGCAGCTGGGCCTTCCCGAGCACGGAATTGGGCAGCAGGGACTCTTCCTCGGCATCCGGGCCCATCGCGGCGTCCTCTCACTTCTTCACATGGCGCTACAGCCATTTGAAGTGCACCAACGCCATGTTGCATAGAGGGACGGGCATGTGAACATCAGGCAACAGGTGTGCGGTCCTCGTCCTCGGCGGACTCCGGGTCCCGCCCGTCGACGGGCTCCGCGCGCCCCCGGCCCTTCGGCACATGTGCGAAGAAGACCAGAGCCGCCAGGGTGACGACGGCCATCCCCATGGTGAGCAGTGCGACCGGCAGGAAGTGCCCCGTGGCGGCCAGCAGCGCCGTGGCCACGACGGGCGAGAGACCACCCGCGATCGCCGACGACAGTTCGTGGCCGAGCGCCATCCCCGAGTAGCGGGTGCTGGTGCTGAACAGCTCGGAGAAGTACGAGGGCTGCACCCCGATCATCGCGGCGATGGCGATGTGTCCGACGATGAACGCCACCCACACCGCCGCGGGCCGCCCCGTGTCCATCAGCAGGAAGAACGGCGCCGCCCACAGCAGCATGCCGATGGCACCGCCCAGATATACCGGCCGCCTGCCCACCTTGTCGGAGAGCCGGCCGAAGACGACCATCATCGCCGAGTCCACCAGCATCCCGACGATCCCGGCCCACAGCAGCACGCTGGACGAGATGCCCACGTACGCCCCGTAGACGAGGGAGAAGGACATGAAGATGTAGCTGGCGCCGCTGTCGGCGAACCGCAGGGCCATCGCGAACAGCACCTGACGAGGATGGCGCCGCAGCACCTCTCGCAGCGGCGAGTGCGCCGGCGCCTCCGCGGGCTGCGCGGCGTCGGCCTCGAAGCTGTCCGTCTCGCCGAGGTTGCGGCGGATGTAGAGCCCCACCACGAAGATCACGGCGCTGGCCAGGAACGGGAGCCGCCAGCCCCAGGCCAGGAAGCCGTCCCCCGACACCTGCTCGGCGAGCCAGAGCGCCAGCGCCGACAGGACGAAGCCGAGGCCCATGCCGCAGGAGCTGAACGAGGCGAGGAAGCCCCGGCGCTCGGCCGGCACGTTCTCGGTGATGATGAGGACGCCCCCGCCCCACTCGCCGCCGGCCGCCGCGCCCTGGAGCACACGGAGCAGAACGAGGAGGATCGGCGACAGCAGGCCCGCAGTGGAGTACGCGGGCAGCAGTCCCATGCAGAACGTGGTGGCACCCATCAGGGACAGCGTCCCCATGAGCGCGGCCTTGCGCCCCTTCCGGTCACCGATGTGCCCGAAGATCAGCCCTCCGATGGGCCGTGCCGCGAACCCCACGGCGTGCCCCGCGAGGGCGGCGATGGTGCCGAGCAGCGGGTTCTCGCCGGAGGGGAAGAAGACCGTGCCGAGGACCAGTGCGGCAGCGGTGGTGTAGAGGAAGAAGTCGTACCACTCCATCATGTTGCCGGCGACGGACGCGATGACCACGCGCCGCGTCCTGGACGCGCCCTCGGTCGTGCACTTGCGGGGCATGTGTGCTCCTTGCCGTTCGACCCTGAGATCGGTGGAGCGTACGAAGGGCTTCGAGCCACCTCAACGCGGTCGGTCCGCCAGACGGGACACGGTGCTTCCCGCGGGCCCCGCGCGGTGCCAGCGTGCCGCCACCTCGACCGCACCCCGAATCCGGAAGGTCGCACCAGATGACACGGCACCAGCGCACGGCCGGACGCCGAACGTCCGCCCTCGCCGCGCTCCTCGTCCTCCTCCTCGCCACCGCCTGCGGCGCCGGCACCACCGACTCGGCCGGTACGTCGGGCGGAGGCAGCCCCACCGTACGGATCGCCCTCGGAGTCGACGCCTCCTATGCGCCGCTGTACCTCGCCGCGCAGCGCGGCATGTTCAAGAAGGCCGGCCTCGACGTGCGGCTCGTGAAAGTGGAGGGCGGGCCCGCCGCCGCGCAGGCCGTCACCGCCGGCACCGCGCAGATCTCCGCGAACGCCGACTCCACGGCCCTGCCGCAGATGGTGAGCAATCCGCGGCTGCGTGCCCTGGGCGCCTTCCAGTCCTCCGGCCGCTACCTCAAGGTCGTGCTGCGCAAGGGCATCGAGTCGCCGCGGCAGATCAGGACCATGGCTTCGATCCAGGGCATCGGCCTGTACGCCACCCACGAGTACCTGCGCCACCACGGCATCGACCCGGACACTGTGAAGATCCGGCAGAGCGCGCCGCAGGAGATCCCCACCATGCTCCAGCGCGGTGACATCGACGGCTACATCCTCTTCGACCCGTGGGTGACCAAGGGCGTCGAAGCGGGCGGCCAACTCTCCGGAACCATCGGTGACTTCGGAGTCACCTACGTGCAGTGGCTGCTCGCCGACCAGAAGTGGCTCGAGGAGAACCAGAAGCTCGCCGGGAAGGTGTTCAAGGTGGTCGCGGACGCCGACCGTCTGGTGACGGACGACCCGCACGCCGCGGCCCTCGCGGCCCACGAGCAGGCCCAGCTGCCGGTGGCCGGAACGGAGAAGGCCATCGGCGAGATCACCTTCGAGTCCCGGGCCCTCACGTCGGCCGACGTCACCTCCTCGCGCCGGATCGTGGACTTCCTGCGGGAACAGCGCCTCATCAAGAGCACGCCCGACCTCGACACGGTCCTGCTGCGCGGCTGGTACGACCGGTACGCCCGATGACACCTCCCAGCCGCATTCCCCGACCGTTCCGCTGGGCGGACCACCGCGCATGCCCACGTGCCCCGGGTCGCAGTAGCGTGCGCCAACTCGCGGACCCACACCGGATGACCTGCCGAAACGCACCCACCCAGAGGTGACCATGCAGACAGCGCTCCGGCCGACACATCGCATCACCGGCCGTGTCCTGCTCGCCGCGGCGCTGCTCGCGGCGACGGGATGCGGCGCGGGCACCACCGACGCGGGCGCGGGCTCCGGTCCCGCCGCAGGGGCGAGCGGCCCCCAGGTGCGCATCGCGGTCGGCATCGACGCCTCGTACGCGCCGTTCTTCCTCGCCGACAAGCAGGGACTGTGGGCCGAGCACGGCGTGAACGTCGACCTCGTCCAGTTCGCCAAGGGCGGCGAGGGGGCCGACGCGCTCGGCGCCGGTCAGGTCCAGATGGCGGGGAACTCCGACGCCACGACCATCGGTGTCCTCGGGCAGAACCCGAACATCAAAGCACTCGCCGTGTACGAGGCATCCGGGCAGTACCTCAAGGTCGTCCTCGGCGCGAAGGTGCAGTCCGCCGCGCAGATCCGGAAGATGGCGGTGGTCCCGGGGCTGTCCGAACTCGCCGCCACCCGGTACCTCGAATCCAGGAACATCGACCCCGACTCGGTGGACTTCGTCACGAGCGACCCCGCCGAGATCCCCGCCCTCACCAAGAAGGGCGACGTCGACGCGTACGTCCTGTGGGAACCGTGGCCCGCCGAGGGCAAGGAGCTCGGCTCGCGGATCGTCGGGACCACGGGCGACTACGGGCTCAGCTACCAGCACTGGCTCCTGTCGACCTCCTCCTGGCTCAAGGGCCACGAGGACGTGGCCGCCAAGGTGGCCGAGACGCTCGCGGAAGCGGCCGAGAGGACGGAGAAGGACCCCGAGGCCGCCGCGCGGGCCACCAGGGAAGCGGCGAAGATCCCCACCGCCCAGACCCTGACGGCGGTCAAGGAGATCGACTTCGGCGTCCGCGACTTCACCGCGAAGGACCTGAAGGGCTACGACGACACGGCCCGGTTCTACCTCGACACCGGCAAGGCCAGGTCCCGCCCCGACGTGTCCGGCGCCGTTCAGCGCGGCTGGCTCCCCGACAACACGAAGGAATCCCGATGACCAAGGGCATCGAGAAGGACACGACGACCGAACCGGGGAGCACCGTGACGACGCCCCGCAACAGGTCGGACGCACCGGCCGGCCGCGGCGCGGCCCTGCGTGCCGAGAACGCCGGGATCGCCTTCGGCGACTTCCAGGCCGTCCAGGGCATCGACCTCGACATCCCGGCAGGCGAGTTCCTCTGCCTGCTCGGCCCGAGCGGCTGCGGCAAGTCCACGCTGCTGTCCGCGATGGCCGGCTTCATCAAGGTCAGCGAGGGGACGCTCACCGCCGATGGCGCCCCCATCAGCGGACCCGACCCCGAACTCGGCATGGTGTTCCAGAGCAGCGAGGCCCTCTTCGACTGGCTCACGGTGCGGCAGAACGTCACTTTCGGGCCCCGGATGCGCGGCCGGTCCCGCGCCGAACAGGACCGGGCGGCCGAGGAGTTCCTCGGCCTGGTAGGCCTGCGGCACTGCGCGGACCGCTACCCGAACCAGCTCAGCGGCGGCATGCGCCAGCGCGTCCAGATCGCCCGGGTCCTCGCCAACGAACCCGACGTCGTCCTCATGGACGAACCCTTCGGCGCCCTCGACGCCCAGACCCGGCAGGTGCTCCAGGAGGAGACGGCCCGCATCTGGCGGGCGTCCGGCTGCACCGTCGTCTTCGTCACGCACGACATCGACGAGGCGATCCTGCTGGCCGACCGGATCGCCGTCATGACGGCGGGCCCCGCCGCCTCGATCAAGTCCCTGTACGAGGTCGACCTGCCGCGCCCCCGCGACGAGTCCGACCCGGCCGCCGTACGACTGCGCCACAAACTGCGCGACGACATCGGAGAAGAGGTCCGCAAGGCCATGCGGGACCAAGGACTCGACGAGCAGCCCGACCGAGAGGCGAACGGCGCATGACCATCACCACGACCGGGTCACCTGCCCCGGCCCGCACACGCACCCGACCCCGCCGCGGCACGAGGGCGAGGGGACGCGCCCTGCGCACCCTCGGCCTGTACGCCCTCGCGGTCCTCGTCGGCCTGGGCGTCTGGCAGCTCGTCGCGATGAAGTACGGCCCCTCACTGGTCGCGTCGCCGGGCCAGACCTTCGCGGCCGCCGGGGAGCTGGCGGCCGACGGCACCCTGGCGAACTCGGTGATCGCCTCCAGCCGCCGCATCCTGATCGGCTGGGGCCTCGGCGTCCTCGTCGGCGCGCCTGTCGGCCTGCTGATCGGCCAGATCAGGGTCGTCCGCCAGCTCCTCGAGCCCTACATCGAGTTCTTCCGCTTCATCCCGCCGGTGGCGTTCGTCACCCTGGCGGTGGTGTGGCTGGGCATCGGTGAGTCGTCGAAGGTGGTCCTGATCTTCTACACGGCCGTCTTCATCGTCACCCTCAACACGAGCGCGGGTGTGATGGCCGTCAACGAGTCCAAGCTACGGGCGGCGGCGAGCCTCGGGGCGAGCCGCCGGCAGGTCCTCCAGCGGATCGTGCTGCCGTCCACCGTCCCGTACATCCTCACGGGCGCCCGTCTGGCGATGGGGAACAGCTTCCTGACGATCGTCTCGGCCGAGATCGTCGCCTCCCAGGTGGGCCTCGGCTCCCTGATCTGGACCTCGCGGAACTACGGCCGCATCGACTGGGTCTTCGTCGGCATCATCACCCTCGGAATCCTGGGCCTCGTCTACGACCGGATCCTGCGCCTCATCGCGATGCGTGTACTGCACAAGTACGGAGCTAGGGTGTGAGTGCGGGGACAAGCTCGGCCAACGGGGACAGGAACGGAGAACACAGCACGTGAGCACTTCCGCAACGACATCGAGGGCCCTGCTCCTGGAGGGGTTCGGCACCCTGCCCCGCCTCGCGGAGCGGGCCGTCCCCGAGCCGCGCCCCGGCCACACCCTCGTACGGATGGCTGCGGCCACCGCCGCCCATCTGGACCTGAACATCCTCGACGGACAGTTCGGCATCCTGCCCGAGCTGCCGTTCGTCCCCGGCACCCAGGGCAGCGGCCACGTCGTCGCCTCGGACACCCACCCCGTCGGAGCCCTCGTCCGGCTGCGCGGCGAGGGCCTCGGCCTGAGCCGCGACGGCGCCTGGGCCGAGCACGCGCTCGTCCCGGACGCCGCCGCCGAGGTCATGCCCGAAGGCACCGACCCTGCCCTCGCCTGCATCTACTTCTCCCCGGTCGGCACCGCCTGGGCCACCGTCCACGACATCGCGAAGGTGCGGCCGGGGGAGCGGGTCCTGGTCACCGGCGCGTCCGGCGCGGTCGGTGCGATGGCCGTCCAGCTCGCCGCGCGTGCGGGCGCCGAGGTGATCGGCGCGGTCGGCCGCCCGACGAAGCTCGAGCACGTCCCCGGCGCCGCCGCCAAGGCCCTGCTCGCCAAGGACCTCTCCGAGGACACCATCGGCGGCAAGGTCGACGTCCTCATCGACACCGTCGGCGGCCGGATCCTGCGCGACGCCCTCACCCTGGTCCGTCCGCGCGGCCGCGCCGCCCTCCTCGGCTACACGGCAGGACGCGAACTCACCCTGGACCTCGCGGACTTCTTCCTCGCCGACGTCACCCTGCTGCCGGTCAACATGATCTCCCGCAGCCAGGAGGTCGCCCCCGAGGTGCTCCGCCTGCTCCCCGAACTGTCCTCGGGCGCGCTGTCGCTGCCGTACGAGAGCTATCCGATGGACGAACTCGGCACGGCGGTGGAGCGGCTGCGCACCGGCACGGCGGTCGGCAAGATCGTGCTCGACCTCGGGAGCGTCGCGCGCTGACCCGGTGACGCCAGGCGTCGCGAGGGAGCTCTGTCAGGGGAGGATCTCCTCCAGCGCCTCGACGACCTCGAAGGAGTCCGGCGTCGTCTGCGGGGAGAAGCGGGCGCGGACCGTGCCGTCGGGGGCGACGAGGAACTTCTCGAAGTTCCAGCGGATGTCGCCGCGATACCCGTCCGCGTCCGCGGTGCGCACGAGCTTGGCGTACAGCTGGTGCCGTCGCGGGCCGTTCACCTCCACCTTCTGGGTCAGCGGGAAGGTGACTCCGTACGTGGACGAGCAGAACTCGGCGATCTCGTCGGGGGTGCCCGGCTCCTCCTCCGCGAACTGGTTGCACGGGACGCCGAGGACGGTGAACCCCCGCGCGGCGTACTTCTTCTGGAGCTGTTCCAGCTCCGCGTACTGCTGGGTGAGGCCGCACTTGGAGGCGACATTGACCACCAGGATCGCCTTGCCCCGGTACTGGGCAAGGTCCGCGGGGCCGCCCTGGAGGGCGTCGATCCGGACTGCGTGAAGAGACATGCCGCAGATGCTAGGTGGCCCGGCCGTCGGCCGGGCCACCAGGGCGGAGACCGCCACACGGACCGGCATGCCCCGTCAGGGCTGCGAAACCCCTGCCTGCTCGGCGAGCCGGTCAGGATCCACCGGGAGCCAGTCGTAGTCGACGGAGTTCCAGAAGGCGCACTGGCGGCGTGCCTCGTACACCTCGTTCTTCAGTGCCCGGCTCTCGCCGCCGGGCAGCAGGGACATGAACGTGCCCGCCCGGTACGAGGGCCAGGCGGCGAGACCCGGCGCGGACGGGTTCCCGTGCTTCACGAACGCACCCCAGCGGCCCACCATCTCCGCGGACAGCTGCCGCTGCTCGGGAGTGAACATCTTCGAGACATCCGAGGGCAGCAGGTACGGCATCTCGCTCGCGTGCGAGGCGCCCGGGTCGAAGTCGGTGTCCGGCCGGCCCGTCGGCGGGTGCGGGTCGTTGAACTCGTAGTAGTACGTGCGCGGTTGACGCTTCGAGAATCGGCCCGCGAGCTTCTGGTACTGGCAGCCGCCCAGCCCGTAGAAGACGCTGCTGTCGCCCCACAGGTCACTGAAGGCGTACGTGGCGGTGTACGCGTCGCCGTAGGCGCCGAACGGGTAGTGCGCGAGGACGGCGTCGGCCTCGTCCCCGAACTCGATCCGGACCGCGCGTTCGTACTGCTCCTTCGTCGCGTCGGCGAACGGCAGCGCCCAGGAGCGCACCTCGTCGCGTGTGTGACCGATGAGCAGCGGGACGTTCGCGGTCCGTCCCGTGCGTGCGGCTTCCAGGGGCGGGACGGGCAGTTCGGGACCGCCGGACGTGGGCAGCGGGCCGCTCAGGATGCCGCCGACGAAGTCCTTCGCCGCGGCCTGGAGTTGGTCGGCCGGCTTGGACCGCAGGCAGGCCAGGGCGGCGTGGTCGTCGGGGCATCCGGCGGCCGTCGCGTACTTCTTCCCCCGGGCTACGGCCTGCTCGGCCGTGTGGCTCGGGCAGCCACCGCTCTGGATGATCGCGCCGGAGAAGAGGCCGCGGGCCGGAGGCGATGCCATGAGCGCGCAGACGGAGTGCCCGCCCGCGGACTCCCCGGCGATGGTGACACGTCCGGCGTCCCCGCCGAACGCGCCGATGTTGCGCTGCGTCCAGCGCAGCGCCGCCTGCTGGTCGAGCAGGCCGTAGTTGCCCGCGCCCTGTTTGCTCAGCCCGGGCAGGTCGAGGAAGCCGAACGCCCCGAGGCGGTAGTTGATCGTCACGACCACGACGTCGTTGGTCTCGGCGATCAGCGAGCCGTCCTGCGTGTCCCCGGAACCGGTGGAGAACCCGCCGCCGTGGATCCAGAACATCACCGGCAGCGGCCGGTCGCTCTGGTGGGTCGGCGTGTAGACGTTCAGGTACAGACAGTCCTCGCTCCTGCCCGGGCCCGAGTCGGCACCGAACTGCATGCAGCGGGGGCCGGGAGCGGTGGCGGGCCGGGTGCCCGTCCAGGCCTTGGCGGGCGCCGGAGGCTGCCAGCGTGCGGCGCCGACGGGCGGGGCCGCGTACGGGATGCCCTGGAACAGGTCGACGCCGCCGGACGAGGAACCCGCGACCGCGCCCTTGTCGGTGGCGACGGTCAAGGGGTGCGTGGCGGCCGACGAGGGCGCCGCCGGTACGAGGGAACAAAGGAACAGGAGACTCGCCAGCGCGGCGAGTCTCCTGCGGACGGTGGATCGCACGGGATCTCCTGAGAGGTCGGAGCGATGGGGGCGCCATGATGTGCCGCGCGGCGCGGGCGCTCCACGTCTCCAGTCCGCTCAGCGGACCCCGGCGTCCCCGGGATCGGCCTTCAGCCGCACCTTCCCCACCACCCTCGGTGCCGTCTCCGGCAACGCCCACAGGCACACCACCGACAGCGCGCACGCCCCGGCGAGGTAGTAGCCGACGTTCAGGGCGTCGCCCGTGGACGCGATGATGCGGTTCGCCACCAGCGGGGAGATGCCGCCGCCGAGGACCGCGCCCAGGTGGAAGGCGATGCCCATGCCGGTCTGGCGCTGGTCGCGGGGGAAGAGCTCGGTGAAGAAGGTGTACATGGGGCCGAAGAGCAGGCCCGTCGTCGCGAAGCCGAGACACAGCGCGCCGGTGAGCGCGCCCATGGTGCCCACGCCCGCGAGCGGGAAGATGACGAGGACCGCGAGCAGCGAGCTGAGCGCTCCCGTGAACATCACGGGGCGGCGGCCGAA
Organism: Streptomyces sp. SDT5-1; assembly: GCF_052245995.1. Classification (NCBI taxonomy): domain Bacteria; kingdom Bacillati; phylum Actinomycetota; class Actinomycetes; order Kitasatosporales; family Streptomycetaceae; genus Streptomyces; species Streptomyces sp. SDT5-1. The sequence goes on from NZ_CM125963.1 coordinate 7,341,546, forward strand.
CCGGTCGGACGCCCACGCCCCGACCACGTTCGACGCCGCGTGCACCAGGAGGCCGAGCGTGCTGGCGTTGACCACCTCCTGCCGGGGCAGCCCGAGGCCGTCGGGTGCGGCGGACGTGGCGTAGGACATCATGAAGGTGACCAGGGCGAACGTGCAGGAGTTCAGGCCGATGTTCACGCCCGCCGCGAGCAGCACCCGGCGCCAGTTGGAGCGCAGCACGTCGACCACCGGGCGCCGGTCCTTGAGCGCCTCGCCCTCCTCGCGCACCATCTGCCGGAACACCGGGCTTTCGGCCACACCGCGCCGGATCCAGATGCCGATGACGATGGCGATGCCACCGGCGAGGAACGGCAGCCGCCACCCCCAGGACTCCACGCTGGACTCCGGAAGGAAGAGCACGGCGGCGAACGCCAGGTTGGCGAGGATCGTCCCGAACGGCGAGCCGAGCGCGACGAACACCCCGTACCGTGCCCGTTTCTCGTCCGGCGCGTGCTCGATGGCGAGGGCCGCCGCGCCACCGGTCTCGCCGCCGCGGAACAGTCCGTGACACATGCGCAGGACGACGAGGAGCAGCGGCGCAGCGACACCGATCTGCGCGTACGTCGGCAGCACACCCATCAGGACCGTGGCCGCGCCCATGCCGATGAACGTGAGCAGCAGCGCGAAGCGCCGCCCGTACCGGTCGCCGACCCACCCGAACCCGGCCGCGCCGAGCGGAGCCATCAGGAAGCCGATGGCGAAGGTCGCCAGGCCGAGGAAGGTGCCGAACCACGCGTCGTCGGTCCTGAAGAAGGTGTCCGTGAGGACCAGCGTGGTGGCCGTCCCGTAGATGGCGAAGTCGTAGAACTCCAGGGACGTGCCCACCCCGCTGGCGATGGCGATACGGGCGAGTCCGCTGCGGGCGGGCGGTGGCGAGGTCGCCGGGGCCGCCGTCGATGTCTGCTCGGTCATGTCTCTTCCTCGGGGCCTGTCAGGGGGAGTCGGTGAGGTGATCCGCGCGGCGGTGCAGCGGCAGTGCAGGCGTCGGTACAGGTGTCAGTACAGCTCGATGCGGAGCCGCTCCGTGCGCGCCCGGGAGACGCACAGCGCGATCTCCGTGCCGGCCGCGTGGTCCGCGGCGGTCAGGCAGTGGTCCCGGTGGTCGGCCGTGCCCTCGAGCAGGCCGGAGACGCACGAGCCGCAGACACCCTCCTCGCAGGACTTGGCGACCGGGACGCCCGCCTCCTCGAGCACCGACAGGATCGACCTGTCCGCGGGGATCTCGAACTCCTCGCCGGTGTCCAGCTCCACGGTGAAGGGCTTGTCGTCCGAGGAGTCCACCGGCTCGGCGGAGAAGTGCTCGACATGAACCTGCTCCTCGCCGACGACCGGCGCGAACACGGCCGTGACCTGGTCCATGAAGCCCACGGGCCCGCACGTGTACACATGGCTCGCGGGGCTCAGCGTGGCCGCCGACGGCCGCAGGACATCCGGGTGCTCCGTGCGTGGTCTGCCGATGTGCAGGGTGACCCGGTCGCGGAACGCGGCACGCCGCTCCAGCAGGTCGCCGAAGGCCAGCTCGGCACGTGAGCGTACGAAGTAGTGCAGCGCGAAGTCGGCGCCCCTGCGGTGGAGTTCGTACGCCATGCTCAGCAGCGGGGTGACACCGATACCGCCGGCCACGAGGAGATGCCGGTCGGCGTCGTCGGCGATGCCGAGGAGGTTCCGCGGCGGGCCGATCGTCAGCCGGTCGCCGACCGCCGCCCGGTGCAGCGCCGCCGAGCCGCCCCTCGACTCCGCCTCCCGCTTCACGGCGATGAGGACGGACGAGCGGTCGGCCGGGTCGCCCGCCAGCGAGTACTGGCGCAGCACACCGGTCGGCCCGGTCACATCGACGTGCGCGCCCGCGGCGAACGGGCCGAACGCCGCCCCGTCGGCCCTGCGCAGCCGCAGCGAGCGCACCGCCGCGCTCTCCTCCACGATCTCCGCGACCTCGACCGCGACGCTCACAGCAGGAACCCCGCGGCGGGCACGGCGTCCTCGGCGTCCACGAGGCGGACCACCTTGCGCACGATCCGGTCCGCGGACCGCTCCGCGCCGAGCCGCACCGTGAAGTCGACGTCGCCCGCCCACAGTTGGTGGCGGCCCCGCTTGTACGCGACCAGAACCTGGGCCGCGCGCAGCGACACCGAGTCGTCGGTGACCTCGACGGGGACGAGGCGCGAGACGGTGCGCGCGGTCCTGGCCGAGTCGACGGCCGCGATGGCGTACCCCTCGGTGAGGCGTGCCACGCGCATGGCCCGCATCCGGGCGTCGTCGTAGACCATGTTGAGGGTGTCGTCGAAGTCGTCGGCATCGGCGTCGGCGTCCAGTGGGATGACGTAGATGCCGTCCTCCGCGTACAGCTCGTTCCAGGCGACGTACTCCTTGCGGTCGAGCAAGTCGGCCTCCCGCCACAGGAGTTCGACGGCGCGTACGACGCGGGGGTCGTCGAGCGGCGCGGCAAGGGTGACGGGGGCGGTGGGGGTGGCGGTGTCAGCCATTGCTCATCATCTTCTTCCACATCCGGTACGCGGCGCGCATACCGGTCTCGTCGGTGCTGTGCGAGGTGGCCCAGCCCTCGGGGGCCTGGACCTCGCGCTTCAGGCCGCGGTTCACCATGATCGGCATGTCGGGCGCGGCCTGGGCGCCGCGCTGGACGCGGTCCCAGCCCTCGGCGTCGTCGGGGGTGCCGAAGCCGAAGGGGCCCTGGAAGTGCTCGTGGATGCGCAGCCGTTCGCGGCGGATCGGTCGTGCGATCTCCTCGGGGGCGTCCACGCCGAGCGCCACGTGCTCGATGATCGTCTCGTCGACGCTGACAGGACGCAGCACACGGAAGAACGCCGAGGACAGGCCTACGTTGGGGAACAGATTGAGGTTCGAGCCCGTGCCGTGCATCGCGCGCACCAGCCTGCGGATCTGCGCCTCGTCGGCCCCGCCCTCCCGCAACTCGGCTACCAGGCCGTCGAACCGGGGCTGGAGCGGCTCGCTGCCGTCGTCGGCGTCGAGGTCGATGTGCGCGGGCACCATGTGCATCACGCTGTGCCCGTTGCCGAGGTCGTGGCAGGTGGAGGCCGGGTCGGTCATGAAGCTGAGCATGTCGGCCGTCTCGCTGTCGACCGAGCTCATCCAGGAGCGGTGCACGATCGGGAAGTGGTAGCCGTCGGTGGTGTTCTCCAGCTGGATCTTCCAGTTGCCCCGGAACCTGAAGCGGTGGGTGCCGAGCACCTTGAGCGGATAGCCGCCGCCCTGCTTCATGAACCGGTCGGCCCACAGCCGCACATCACCGAGGAACTCCTCCAGCGGCTCGGCGTCGTGGTCGAACGTGGCGAAGATCAGGCCCCGGTAGCTCTCGGTGCGCAGCTTGCGCAGGCCCATCTCGTCCTTGCTCAGGACACCCTCGTAGCCGTCGGGGTAGGGGATGCCGCGCAGCCGCCCGTCGAGTCCGTAGGACCAGGCGTGGTACGGGCAGGTGAAGCCGTTGGCCTCGCCGCGCGGCTTCTCGCACAGGCTCGCGCCGCGGTGCCGGCAGCGGTTGACCAGGGTGTGGATCGCGCCCTTGCGGTCCTTGGTGACGATCACCGGATTGCGGCCCACGTACGTGGACTTGAAGGTGCCCGGTTTGGGCAGCTCGCTCTCGTGCGCCACCCAGATCCACGTCTTCTCGAAGATCTGGGTCATCTCGCGCTCGAAGATCTCCGGGTCGGTGTAGACCCGCGCGGCGACGCGGTCGTCCTGCACCAGGTCGGCGGGCTCCAGCTGATGGATGTTCGCCGCGGTGAACTCGATGGTCATGCCTTCGTCTCCTTGGTGTTTCCGGGTCGCCCAACGGGATGCTCGGCCATCGGGGAGGGCGATGCGACGGATCGGACCGGTGAGTGGACCGATGCGGTCGGAGCGGCGCGGCGATGTGGTCGGATCCGGGGAGCGGCGGAGCACGGAGAAGGAGGAGTGGCGCACCATGAAGAGCGAAGAGCCGGTCGACGCAGTACCGGCGCAGTCGGCCGACGGCGCCCCGCGGATGACCCTCACCTGTTACAACGACAACCACGGGTACGGCTGGAAGCACGTCGACCTGTTCGTCCACGACGCGGCAGGACGCGAACTCAGCTGGGTGCACTGGGGTGTCACCCGCGACGGCCCGGACGCGGCGGACGAGGAGACCGCCCGGGTGGAACCCGCGCTGCGGCGCACCTCCGCCTGGCGTCACGGTGTGAGCGCGGGCGGCGTGGACTTCTGGGAGGCGGACGCACAGTGGGGGAGCGAATGAGCGACGACATCCGGCAGACCTGGTCCCTGCGCGAGCTGGTCGACGACCTGCGTACGGGGCGGTGCACACCCGAGGCGGCCCTGCGGCGCAGCCACGAGCGCATCGCGGAGACCGACGACGTGGTCCGCGCGTGGGTGGCCTTCGACGAACACCCGGCGACCGTCGGCGCGGGCCCCTTGGGCGGCGTACCGATGGGCGTGAAGGACATCATCGACCTGGCCGGGCTGCCCACGCGGTGCGGTTCGCAGCTGCGCGCCGACGCCCCGCCGGCCGAGCGGGACGCGCCCGTCGTCGAGGCCTGGCGGGCGGCCGGTGCGATCCCGGTCGGCAAGACCGTGACCACCGAGTTCGCGTTCTTCGCGCCGGGGCCGACCCGCAACCCCGCCAACCCGGCGCACACGCCCGGCGGTTCCTCCAGCGGCTCGGCCGCGGCGGTCGCCGCGGGGCAGGTGCCGCTGGCCATCGGCTCCCAGACCGCCGGATCGGTGACCCGGCCCGCCGCGTACTGCGGGGTCGCCTCGCTCGTCCTGCGCCACGGCCACCTGCCCACCGACGGTGTCGCAGGCCTCAGTCCCAGCCTCGACGCGCACGGCGTGTACGCGGCCACCGTCGCCGACGTCTGCCTCGCCTGGTCGGCGCTCACCGGCGAACCGGATCCGGCCGACGACGCGCAGGGCCTGCCGCGCCTCGCGCTCTGGAACGCCGCGCCCCTGGACGTCGTACAGGACGAGATGGCTGTCGCCCTCGCCGACACCGCGGCCCGGCTCACCGACCGCGGCGCGCACATCGACGCCTTCCCGCTGGAGGCACTGATCGCCGAGGCGACCGCCGCGCACCCGGTGGTGATGGCCTACGAAGCCGCCCGCGAGCGCGCCGCCGAACTGGAGCGCGCCGACCGGCTCAGCGCACCCCTCGCCGGGCTGCTGCGCACCGGAGCCGACACCTCGGAAGCCGACTACGACGCCGCGCGCCGGCTCGTCTCCGCCGCACGCGACGAGGTGTCCGCGCTCCTGACCCGGTACGACGCCGTCCTCGGCCCCGCCGCTCCCGGCGCGGCGCCGCAGGGCCTCGACGCCACGGGCGACCCCGTGCTCAGCCGGCCGTGGCAGGCCCTCGGGTTCGCAGCGGTGGCCGTGCCGGGCCTGCACGACGCGGCGGGCCTGCCGCTCGGGCTCCAGGTGATTGCGGAGTCCGAGGCGGCGGCCCTGCGCGCGGCGGCGCGGGTGGAGCGGCACCTCGGGAATCAGGTGTCTCAGGGCAGGTGCCTCAGGCGTCGGTGACGTGGGTGACGTGCTCGTTGGTGTGATTGGTGCCCGGCGCCTTCATCAGGACGGACTTCTTCGCATGGCTGGCGGCGAAGAAGTCCGGCAGGTCGGCGACGGCCACGTTCTCCGTCCTGGTCCTGCTGATCCGCCAGACGCCGTCGACCTTGCGGAAGGCGTTGTTGAGGCGGCTGCCGCGGATCAGCGACGTGCCGTCGTCGAACAGCCAGGGCTGGAAGTGGATCCACTGGCCATCGGCCTCGTCGCCGTGCACGTGGATCTGTTCGGACGTGAGCCAGTGCGCGTTCAGGAGCAGCTTCGGATTCTGGTCCTCGGGCCAGAAGCGCTGGAAGTGCGCGCGGATCGCCTCCTTGCCGACGGCCCGGCCGAACTGGCCGTCGTAGTAGTCGCCGACGCCCTCCCAGACTGCGTCGTCGGTGTAGAGGTCGAGGATCAGCTCGATGCGCTGCGCGTCGTTCTCCACCCCGTACTCGGGGCACGGTGTGTCGCACAGGAACATGTAACGGGCCTGGATGCGGCGGATGTCGGCCTCGGCCTCGAGGACCTCGATGCGCCTGACGAGACTGTCGATGGTGTCTTGGCTGCTCATGGCCGCAGCATCCCGGCGGGCGGCCCCGGACGGAACCGATCGGTCCACTGGCCGGATCGACGGGGGGTTGCCAATCCCTTGAAGAACTTTGAACAATCCCCCTTGTTCGGCGGGATCGGCGAGGGGAAGCGGCATGAGCGCGAACGAATCGCACCTGGGCTCCGTGCTCGGCAAGGCGCACCTGGTGCTCGGAGCGTTCACCTCCGGCTCCACCTGCCTCGGCCTGAGCGAGCTGAGCCGCAGGTCGGGGGTGCCGAAGGCGACCGTGCACCGGCTCGGCGGCGAACTCGTGGAACTCGGCTACCTGAGCCGCACACCGGACGGGTACCAGCTCGGCTGGCGCATCTTCGAACTCGGCCGCCTCGTGCCGGGCCCCGCCCATCTGCGGGCCGTCGCGCGTCCCGCCATGCTGGACCTGCGCTCCGCGACCCGAGCGGTGATCCACCTGGCCGTGCCGCACGGCACCGACTGCTGCTACCTGGAGCGGTTGGGCGGGCGCAGGGAGGCCGCCGTCGTCGCGGCCGTCGGCTCGAACGTGTCCCGGCCGCTCACCGTCTCCGGCCGCGTCCTCCTGGCGTACAGCGACGACCAGGAGGACGTGCTCGCGGACCTGGAGGAGCAGCGCGCGGACGGCGTCCCGGGCTCCGACCGGCTCGACCCGGTGGCGCTGCGCGCCGAGCTGGCCCAGATCAGGGCCCGGCGCTGGGCGCAGGAGCGGGAGAGCTGCATGCACGGCTACAACAGCTTCGCGGTGCCGATCATGTACTTCGGGGACGACCGCGTCGTCGCCACCATCTCCGCGACCGTCCCGGCCGACCGCCGCGACGACCAGCAGCTGGTGCACGCGCTGTGGGCGACGGCGGCTGACATCGGCCGGGGTCTGCACCGCCAGGAGACACGGACACACGCACGGCAGCGGGTCGGCGCGGCCGGCTGAGACGCCTTGGTCCTCGAGTGTCCGACAGGGTGTCTCACCGAGCCGTCGTCATCGCCGTCTTCGCTGTCATCACCCCGAACCCCGCGATGTACTCCTTGATCGGCCGGTAGAAGGAGTACGTGACGTCGTACGCGCCCGCCGCTCCGAGGGCCGCGAAGGCGGCCACCCACGTCCGCACCTCGTGGGCGGAGTTGCCGGCGTCCTCGGCCATCTGCTCGGGTGTCATCGCGTCGACGGGCGACAGGTCACCGGAGGCGAACGTCGCCATCAGGGCCGTGTCCCAGTCGGGGTTGAGGTCCCGGATCGGGGCGGTGCCCGCGGCGAAGGCCTTCGCCGTGTCGATGACGCGCTGCTGGCGGGCGTCGCGGGCCGCGGCCGTGGGATGGCGGCCGTTGAGGAGCAGGGCGCGGGCGGCGCCGTCGGCGGTGGCCCACTGGGGGACCGGCGGGTCGTGGGAGAGGCCGCCGGAGCCGATGACGAGGACCCGCTCGTTCTCCAGGCCGGCGAGGAAGGAACCGATGGCCTCGCCGAGCCGCCGCACGCGGCGCATCGTCACGAAGGGCTTGGCCACACCGTTCACGAAGACGGGAATGGTGGGCACGGTGTCGATGCCGTCGAAGAGGATCTCCAGCGGCTGGATCGCGCCGTGGTCGACCTCCATGCGCCGGGAGATCGCCACGTCGATGTCGCGCTCGGCCACCCACTGGGCGAGTTCCTCGGCGCGCCCGGTCGGTACGTTCAGGGGGCCCGCGGTGGTGCCGTAGTCGCCGACGCCCAACGCCTCGTAGCCGATGCAGAACGGTGGCATCAGATCGTAGAAGAAGCCGTTGTAGTGGTCGGGCGCGAAGGACACCACCAGGGTCGGGTCGTACTCCCTGACGAAGGTGCGTGCGGCGGAGAAGGCGCCCTGGACCGCGGCGTCGACCTCGGCGGGCGGGTCCGCGTACTCGAGGAGCGGGCTGTGCGACATGGTGACGAGCGCGACGGTCATGCCGGGGCTCCTTCCAGGGCGGGGGCGGTGGTGAGCGAGGCCGCCGTGCGCAGGGCCGCGAGCGCCCGGGACGCCTGACGGGTGAGGCAGGCCGCGGCCACGAAGTGGTCGGGACGCAGCACGACGAGCCCGCAGGCGCGCACGTCGAACCAGTCCTTGAGGGCTCCGGTGCTGTCGCCGACGACGGTGACCGGTGCGGGCGAGTTCGCGAACTCCTTCTCCGCCCAGGGGCGTTGGGTCTCCGGCATGAACGACACCAGCTTGACCCGGTGGCGCCGGACCAGCGCCAGATCGGCGTCGGTGAGGAAAGCCGTCGGGTTCGTGCCCCACGTGGCGAGCGTCCACCAGTCCCCGGTGACGTCGTCGAGCAGCACGTCCGCGGCGTCCGCCGTGGTGACACGCGGCTGGATGAACTGGAGCCCGACCGGGGACAGTTCACCGGCCGAGTCGATGAACGGCGCCAGGCGCCCACCGCGCTTGAACCCGGCGCTCGCCCGGCCCGGCGCGAGTGTCTGCTGGTCGACGACGACCCCGGCGGCGTAGCGCGGCATCGGCTTGAAGCGCAGCTCGGTGAAGTACGACTTCCACTTCGGTACGAGGTTGAGCGCGGACGCGGCGACGTCGCGGACCGCGCCGCCGAAGCGGCCCATCTTCATGACGGTGCCCGCCGCCATGTTCACATCGATCATGTCGGAGGCGTGCTTGCGGCGTTCCTCGGTGTACGTGTCGAGGAGCGCGTCGGAGGCGTCGCCCGCGAGGACGGCGCTGAGCTTCCACGCCAGGTTCGTGGCGTCGCGGATGCCGGAGTTCCAGCCCTGGCCGAGCCACACCGGCATCAGATGCGCGGCGTCGCCGGCGACGAAGACACGACCCTTGCGGAAGTCGGAAGCCACTCGGCCGTGGTGGGTGAAGGTGCGCTGGTTGATGACCTTCAGCGCGGCGGGGTCGGGGACGTGCCGCCGCAGCAGGGTGTGCATGAACGCCGGGTCGTCGCAGAGTTCGGTCGGCTCGTCGTCGTGCAGCATGAACTCCCAGCGGCGGATGCCCTGCGGCAGGCCGATGGAGACGTACGGGCGACGCGGGTCGGCGCCGAGGTAGACCGAAGGGGTGCCGATCGGATCGTCCGCCACGTCCACGACCACCCAGCGCGTCGACGGTGACTTCCCCTCGAAGTCCACGCCCATCCACTTGCGGGTGAAGGAGCTGCCGCCCTCGCAGCCGACCGCGTACCGGGCGGTGACGGTGACCGTGTCGGTCGACTCACCCTCGCTGCCGCGCCGTTCGGCGGTCACGGTGACATGGTCGCCGCGGTCCTCCAGGCCGGTCACCTTGTGGCCGAAGCGCAGGTGGGTGTCGGGGAACCGGTCGAGGCCCGCGGCGAGTTCCTGGTCGACGAGCGGCTGCACGAAGCCGTGCTTGCGCGGGTGGCCGAACTCCTGGGTGTGCGGGTTGTTGGTGGCGAGCACCTGTCCTGTGCCGTTGACGAGACGTACGACGTGGTGCGGGACCGTGTACGGCCGTACGCGCTCCCACAGGCCCGCGGTGTGCAGGGTGCGGATCGACTCGTCGTCGAGGCCGACGCCGCGCGGATAGTCGATGAGCTCGTCGCGGGCCTCCAGGACGGTGGCGCGGTGGCCACGGACGCCCAGCAGATTGGCGAGGGTGAGGCCGACGGGCCCCGCTCCGATGACGACGACGTCGGTGTCGAAGGTGGTCATGGGGTGTTCCGATCGATGCGGTGCGGAGTGCTGCGGGTCGGCTCAGTTGTGCGACAGGAAGTCGACGACGAGGCGGTTGAACTCGGCGGCGTGCTCGATCATCGCCCAGTGCCCGCACCGATTCAGCAGCACCAGACGGGAGTTGGGAATGTTCGCGAGGAGCCACAGGCTGGTCTCGTAGTGCAGGACACGGTCGTCCTTGCCGTGGATCAGCAGGGTCGGCGCCTGGATCCCGGGGATCCGATCGCGGTCCACCTTGATCGGGATCGGCGCGCCGTGGGCCAGGCCCTCGACGTAATGCGCCAGGTGGTCGGGGCGGGCGAGCGCCGCTTCCGAGCGCGCCCTGGTCAGCTCCGGAGTGGCGAAGCGCTCCTTGTCGTACGTCATGATCTCGACGAGCGCCCGCATGTTCTCGGGGCTCGCGTCCTTGTACGCCTTGACCAGCACCTTCAGGCCCTCGCTCGGTCCGTCGCCGGGGCCGAACAGGCAGGCGGGGCCCCGGCCGAGCGAGGCGCCCATGGTGACCAGGTGGGTGAGGCGCTCGGGGTGCAGCGTGGCGAAGCGGACGGCGGTGTGTCCGCCCATCGAGTTGCCGACGAGCGCGGCCTTCGCGAGACCGAGGGCGTCCAGGAACTCCACGAGCGTCGCGTCGTGGTCCATGTCCTCGGTGGCCTGGGCGTCGGAGTCGCCCCAGCCCGGCATGTCGGGTGCGACGACATGGAATCCGGCGTCGGCTATCGCGCCGATGTTGCCCGAGAAGTTCGACCATCCCGTCGCGCCGGGGCCCGAGCCGTGCAGCAGCACGACGGGCGTGGCGCCGGGCTCACCGGCCTCGTAGTAGCGCATGCGCAGGCCCGACGGCAGGGCGATGTCACGCGATGCGGCTTCCTTGGTGAGGGGCATGTCCCGACTCCTCGTTCTTTATTTGCACTCAATAGAGCGTTATTTACACGCCTGACACTTCGATGGAACGCCCGCCCGGTGGGAATGTCAAGGGGTGTTCGGTCACGCCTTTCGGGTGGCGCATGCCCGGTGACCAGGGGTTTCGTCGCTGTCCGAGCACGCCGAAGAGGGCCGGGAGCCCCTGCTCTCCCGGCCCTGCGTCGTCGCTGGTGTCAGCTCGCCTGCGCGAGGCCCAGCGCGACGTCGACGATCATGTCCTCCTGGCCGCCGACCAGGCCCCGCCTTCCGACCTCGACGAGGATCGTGCGGACGTCGACGCCGTAGCGCTCGGCCGCGGCCTCGGCGTGCCGCAGGAACGAGCCGTACACACCGGCGTACCCGAGCGTGAGCGTCTCGCGGTCGATGCGGACAGGGCGGTCCTGGAGCGGGCGCACCAGGTCCTCGGCCGCGTCCTGGAGCGCGAAGAGGTCGCAGCCGTGCTGCCAGCCGTTGAGGTCGGCGACCGCGACGAAGGGCTCGATGGGGCAGTTCCCGGCGCCGGCGCCCAAACCCGCGAGCGAGGCGTCCACGCGGGTCACACCCTCCTCCACCGCGACCATCGAGTTGGCGACGGCGAGCGAGAGGTTCTCGTGGGCGTGGATGCCCAGCTCGGTGGCCGGGTCGAGGACGTCGCGGTAGGCGCGCATCCGCTCGCGGACGCCGTCCATCATCAGGCGGCCGCCGGAGTCGGTGACGTAGACGCAGTGCGCGCCGTACGACTCCATGAGCTTGGCCTGCGTCGCGAGGGTCTTGGCGTCGGTCATGTGGCTCATCATCAGGAAGCCGGACACGTCCATGCCCAACTCGCGTGCCGTGGCGATGTGTTGGGCCGACACGTCCGCCTCGGTGCAGTGCGTGGCGACGCGCACGGAGCGCACCCCGAGCGCGTACGCCTGCTTCAGCTCCTTGATGGTTCCGATGCCGGGCAGCAGGAGAGTGGTCAGGCGGGCGTTCTCGATGTGCGCGGCGGCGGTCTCGATCCACTCCCAGTCGGTGTGGCTGCCGGGGCCGTAGTTGAGCGAGCCGCCGGCCAGGCCGTCGCCGTGCGACACCTCGATGCCGTCGACGCCCGCCGCGTCGAGGGCGGCCACGATCTTCCCCAGCTGCCCCGGCCCCAGGCGGTGCCGGATGGCGTGCATGCCGTCGCGCAGGGTGACGTCCTGGATGAACAGCCTGGTGTCACCCGCGGCGGTGTCACTGGTGGTGGCACTGGTGGTGGTGTCGCTCATGCGTCGGCTCCCTGGAGTTCGGTGGCGCGGGCGGCCATGGCCTCGGCCATCCGCAGGGCCGCGCTGGTCATGATGTCGAGGTTCCCGGCGTACGCCGGCAGGTAGTGCGCGGCCCCCTCGACCTCGAGGAAGACCGACACCTGGTGGGTGACGGGGGACTCGGTGAGGGTGTGCACGGGCTGGTCGGCGGGGACCGGCGTGATCTGCACCTGCTGCTTGAGGCGGTACCCGGGCACGTACGCGGACACCTCGTCGACGCGCCGGGCGATGGCCGCGCGGATGGCGTCGTGCGTGGCCTCGTCGGGAGCGTTCACCAGCGCGAGCACGGTGTCCCGCATGATCAGCGGGGGCTCGGCGGGATTGAGGACGATGACCGCCTTGCCGCGCGCGGCGCCGCCCACCGTCTCGATGGCGTGGCTGGTCGTCTCGGTGAACTCGTCGATGTTCGCGCGGGTACCGGGGCCCGCGCTCTTCGACGCGATCGAGGCGACGATCTCCGCGTACGGGACCGGGGCCACGGAGGACACGGCAGCGACGATCGGGATGGTGGCCTGGCCGCCGCACGTCACCATGTTCACGTTGTCCGCCCCGACATGGTCGTCGAGGTTGACCGCCGGGATCACCATCGGGCCGACGGCGGCCGGGGTCAGGTCGACGAGCTGCTTGCCGTACGGGGCGAGCGCGGCGGCATTGGCGACATGCGCCTTCGCGGAGGTGGCATCGAAGACGATCTTGATGTCGTCGAAGCCGTCCATCGCGATGAGCCCCCGCACACCCTCGGCGGTGACCGGCACCCCGAGCCGCTTGGCCCGCGCGAGGCCGTCGGATTCGGGGTCGATGCCGGCCATCGCCCCCATCTCGAGGGTGTCCGAGAGCCGGAGCACCTTGATCATCAGGTCGGTACCGATGTTGCCCGAGCCGATGACGGCGACCTTGGTCTTCATGCGGTGGCTCCCTCAGGGGTGGAGGCGTGGAAGCGGACGGAGACGGAGCCGAGGCCGCCGATGTCGGCGGTGAACGTGTCACCGGCCGCGGCGGGCACCATCGGGCCGAGCGCGCCGGACAGCACGACCTGGCCCGCGCGCAGCGGATCGCCGACGTCGCGGGCGGTCCGGGCGAGCCAGGCGAGCGCGGTGAGTGGATCGCCCAGGCAGGCCGCACCGTTCCCTGTCGAGACGGTCTCCGCGCCCCGCTTCATGGTCATCTCGGCCTCGACCGGCTCGAACCCGGCGAGCGGCTCGGCCGGGGAACCGAGGACGTAGAGCGCGGAGGAGCCGTTGTCGGCGACGGTGTCACCGAAGGTGATGTCCCAGTCGGCGATCCGGCTGTCCACGATCTCCAGGGCGGGCACGGCGTGCGCGACGGCGGCCCGGACCTGCGCGGCGTCGAGCGGGCCATCGGCGAGGTCCGCGCCCAGCACGAACGCGATCTCCGCCTCGACCTTCGGCTGGAGCAGCCCGTCGACCGCCACGGACGCGCCGTCCTCGACGCTCATGTCGGCGAACAGCACCCCGAAGTCCGGCTGATCCACGCCGAGTTGCTTCTGTACGGCGGGGGAGGTGAGGCCGATCTTGCGGCCGGTGACACGACCGCCCGCGTCCAGGTGATGGGCGGTGATCAGCTCCTGGACGGCGTACGCCGCCTTCACGTCGTCGCTGCCGATCAGGTCGCGGACCGGGGCGCAGGGGGTGTGGTCGGCGGCGGCGCGCAGCAGCCGTCGCGCCGCCTGTGCCACGGCGTCGTCGCCGGGCCCGTGTGCGGGGGAGGTGTCGTTCATGCCCTCAGCTTGGACAACGGGATCGCTTGCGGCCCAGCAAAGAGTTCCGTCCGGCGGAACTCGTGCGCGAATCAGTGCCTGCGCAGCTCCGCGCGGCGCCCGAGCGTCGCGGAGATCCCCGCCGCGGCGGCACGCACGCTGTTGGCGTGCCGGGCGGGCTGGAAGCGGTGGACCGGGCCCGTCACGCTGACCGCTGCCACGATCTCGTCCGCCGGACCGAAGATCCCGGCCGCGACGCACACGATGCCGACCGCCGACTCCTCGTACTCGAAGGCCACGCCCTTGGTCAGGACGTCGGACAGCTGACGTGTCAGGACGTCGACGTTGGTGATGGTGCGCGATGCCTTGCGTTCCAGCGGCCCGCGCAGCGCGGCCTCGCGGTCCTCGGCGGGGGCGTGGGCGAGGAGCACCTTGCCGATCGCCGTCGCGTGCAGCGGCATCCGGCCGCCGAGCCGGGAGGGCGAGTCGGCCTGCTGGTGGCCGCCCATCTTGGCGACGTAGACGACCTCGGTGCCCTCGCGCGTGCCCAGGTGGACCAGCTCGTGCGTGCGCACGTAGAGGTCCTCGAGGAACGGGGTGGCCACTTCGAGCAGCCCGCGCTCGACCGAGGCGCGCATGCCCAGCTCGAAGACGAGCCCCGAGAGCCGGTAGCGCCCATGGACGCGGTCGAGGAGCCGGGCGGCCACCAGATCGCCGAGCACCCGGTGCAGCGTGCTCTTCGGGAAGTCCGTGCGGCGCTGAAGCTCGGCGAAGCCCAGGGTGGTGTCCTCGACGGTGAAGGCCTGCAGGACGGTGAGGGCCTTGGCCAGGACGCCGCTCGGCGCGTCGTCGCTCACGGGGTGTTCCTTCCGGGGGCTCGCTTCCGGGGCCTGGTTACCAGGGGGTGTCTCGACTGTACGGGACGGTGTGCGCGGGTACGGGACGGTGCGCATGGTGCGGGACGGTGTGCGCGAGTACGGGACGGTGCGCGCGGGCACCGGTCCGTGCGACGGCCGATCCGGGGTGACGGTGTGTCACCAGCGCGCACGTAGACTGGGCGGATGAGTGACAAGCAGGTGGGCAAGGCCGTCGGGTCCCAGACCCTCTCCCGTGGACTGCGCGCCCTCGAACTGGTCGCCGCGCAGCCGGGGGGCCTCGCCGTGCAGGACGTGGCGGAACACCTCGGCGTCCACCGCACCATCGCGTACCGCACCCTTGTCACGCTCGCCGAGCACCACCTCGTCGTCCGGGACTCCGACGGCCGCTACCGCGCCGGGTCCGGCACGGTCACGCTCGCCCGCGGCTACGCGTCGGGCGTCCGCGAGGCCGCGCTCCCCGTGCTGCGCCGGGCCGCCGACGAGCTCGGCGCCACGGTCGCCCTGATCGCGACGGAGGGCGAGGAGGCGGTCGCCGTCGCCGTGGTCGAACCGCGGTCCGTGGACTACCACATCGGCTACCGGGTCGGCAGCCGGCACCCCGTCGGGGTCGGCGCCGCGGGCCTCGCACTCGCGACCCTGCGGCTGCCCGCGCCGGGGGAGTCCCCCGAGGTCACGCACGCCCGCGAACAGGGCTACGCCCGCACCTTCGGCCAGATCGAACCCGGCGCGCACGGTGTCGCCGTGCCCCTGCGCATGGCGGACCCGGCGCTGCACATGTGCGTCAACCTGATCACCTCGCGGGAGGACGTGGCGGACGCGTCCGTGGCGGCGATGAAGGCGGTCGCCAAGGAGATCTCGGCACTGGGCTGAGCCCCGCGCACCACACGGAGCAGGCCCTCGCGTCCGACGCGGGGGCCTGCTTCAGGTGCGCGTCGGCGAGCAGGGAAGAGAGCGTCGGCGGCTTTGATCGATCATCCGGGTGCCTCTTGACACTCTCCGGGACCACCCGCATCGTGTTCGCTATCTACAAGCGCTTGTGCGGAGAATGCACACGAGGCGGAACGCATACGAGGCGCGTGGTGGCCGAGGACGACCGGCCGCCCGCCCGGTGCCCAGGACTCCGCAGCGCGCCGAACCCCCGGAGCCGAAGATGCCCCTCAACGACGCCGAGCGTCGCGCCGAGTCACGCCGGATCGCCCTGTCCAGCTTCGTCGGCAGCGCCATCGAGTTCTACGACTTCCTGCTGTACGGCGCCGCCGCCTCCCTCGTCTTCAACGAACTGTTCTTCACCGACCTGAACCCGCTCGCCGGCACCGTCGCCGCCTTCGGCACCCTCGCCGTCGGCTACGTCGCCCGCCCCCTCGGCGGCATCGTCTTCGGCCACTTCGGCGACCGCGTCGGCCGCAAGTCCATGCTCGTCCTCACCATGACGCTGATGGCGCTCGCCAGCTTCGCCATCGGCCTGCTGCCCACGTACGACACCATCGGCATCTGGGCGCCGCTGCTGCTGGTCGCCTGCCGCCTGGTCCAGGGCATCGCGGTCGGCGGCGAATGGGGCGGCGCCGCCCTGATGGCGATGGAGCACGCGAGCACCGAACGCCGGGGCCTGATGGCCTCGTTCGCGAACATGGGCGGACCCGCAGGCGCCGTCCTCGCCACCGCCGTCTTCGCCGCGTTCTCCGCGCTGCCGGAGGACGATTTCCTCGCGTGGGGCTGGCGCGTGCCGTTCCTGCTCAGCCTGCTGCTGATGGCGATCGGCCTGTTCATCCGGATGAAGGTCACCGAGAGCCCGGTGTTCGCGGAGGCGCGGCGCAGGGCGGAACGGCAGGCGACCGAACAGAAGGCGGCCAAGCAGGAGGCACCCCTGCTCACCGTGCTTCGCCGCTACCGCAAGAACATCGTCCTGTCCTGCCTCGGCGGCTGCGCGGCCCTCGTCGTCCAGTCGCTGCTCGCCACCTTCATGCTCACCTACGCGACCGGGGTCGGCTTCGAGCGCTCGACCGTCCTGCTCGCCCAGACCGTCTCGTCCGCGCTGCACATCTTCACCATCCCGGCGTTCGCGATCCTGTCGGACCGGGTGGGCCGCCGCCCCGTCATGATCACCGGCGCGCTGGTCACGGCCGCGGCCGCCTTCCCTCTCTTCGCCCTCGTCAACAGCGGTTCGGTGGCGCTCCTCTTCGCGGCGTACATCATCGGCAACCCGATCCTCCAGGCCTCGATGTACGGGCCGATGGCGGCGTTCGTCAGCGAGATGTTCGGCACCCGCGCCCGCTACACCGGCGCCTCACTCGGCTACCAGCTCGCCTCCACCCTCGGCGCGGGCACGGCTCCGCTGATCGCCGGCAGCCTGCTCGCCGGTGCGGGCGGCGGCACCCACTCCGCCCCGGTCAGCCTCTACGTGATCGCGGTCTGCCTGGTCAGCGCGGCGGCGATCGCCCTGACCCGCGAGTCCCACCGGGCGGACATCACGGAGAACGCGGACGTGGCACCGAACGCACAACTGGGGGCCGGGCGTGCAGGGGTGTCGGCGGGCTGATCCGGAACCCTGCGACCTGGCCGACTACGACCCTGGGCTCGTCCGCCCGGGGTGGTGGGTTCGGTGACGCCACGGTCGCTGGTCTTCACCGTCGGCGCCCTCACCGTGCGATGAACGCGTAGAGAGGGATCATGGGTGGGTTCCGAGTGGTTCTGTCGAGCGAGGAGTCATCCCATGGCACATCCCATCCAGCCCCTCTCGCGCGCTCTCGTCCTCGGCGGCGGCGGTGTCACGGGGATCGCATGGGAAGTCGGCGTCCTGGCAGGGCTCAGCTCCCGGGGGATCGACTGGAGCAAGGCCACCTCAGTGATCGGGACCTCGGCGGGATCGTTCGTCGGAACGGCCGTCGCCAGCGGCTACGACTTGGAGCGGCTCTTTGCCTCCCAACTCGC
Source organism: Streptomyces sp. SDT5-1 (assembly GCF_052245995.1). Taxonomy (NCBI): domain Bacteria; kingdom Bacillati; phylum Actinomycetota; class Actinomycetes; order Kitasatosporales; family Streptomycetaceae; genus Streptomyces; species Streptomyces sp. SDT5-1. The sequence goes on from NZ_CM125963.1 coordinate 7,359,085, forward strand.
CCCGGACGAGCACGAGGTGGGGGTCAAGGCGTCCGAGGCCACCATGAACGCCTGGTGGGCGGCCCTCGCCGAGGGCGGCGACGACCCGCGCAAGGTCGGCGCGGCGATGGGGCGCGTCTCCAAAGCAGACCCCGAGCCCGTGCCCTCGGCCACCCGACGGCAAGTCGTCGCCTCACGTCTGGTCACCACCGACTGGCCCGCCAACTTGAAGGTCACCGCGATCGACGCCGACACGGGCGAGCTGCATCTGTTCGACGAGCACGCGGGCGTCTCGCTGACCGACGCTGTCTCCGCCAGTGGTGCGGTCCCCGGCGTCTGGCCTCTCGAACACTTCCTGGGCCGTTCCTGGGTGGACGGCGGCATGGTCTCCACCGCCAACGCACGCCTGGCCGCCGGCCACGACAGGATCGTCATCCTGGCACCGATGCCTGACGGGTACGGACAGATTCCCGGTGCGGCCGCGGATGCCGAAGCCTTGGCCGAGCAGGCCGAGGTTTGTCTCATCGCGCCGGACGAACACAGCGTCGAAGCCATCGGCCCCAACCCCTACGATCCCCAGCGCCGCAAGGCCGCGGCACAAGCCGGCCGAGCCCAGGGCGAGGCCCTGGCCGAAAAGATCGCGCTGCTGTGGTGAGAAGCCGCGCCACCCGCGAAGCGCACCGCGCGTTTGTCGAACCGGGTGACGACCGCTGCTCATCACCCCAAAGCCTCAAAGCCCCAAAGCTCTAAAGCCCTAAAGTCCCAAAGCCTCAAAGAGTACGCTCCAATGAAGTCATTGTGCGCTGTGCGGGGTACGTGGGGCCTTGGGCGGCGCTGTGGGCCGGTGGAGGGACATGGATGTTGAGGATCACCAAGACCATCGCTCTGAATATCGACGGCACGACCTATCGGGGTGACGTCGGCGACGATGCGGACCTGTCCGCCCTGCGGGACGCCGCGGCGGCGTACGAGGAAGCGGCGCGAGTGCTCCGGGAGGCGGCGGAGGCGTTGGGCATCGCTCCACGCTCAGGGCCACCGGTGACCGGGCTGCCTCCTCTCGGTCGGGACACCGGCGCGGCCGGCCGGGCGGCCCACGCCGACAGGCGAGACCGTCTGTGCGCGGAGAAGTACGGCGGAACCTACGACGAGATCAAGGCTTGGGCCCGAGAGCACGGCTATGACATCAGTGGCGCGAAGGCGAACATGCCGAAGCCTCTCGGCAATGCCTTTGCTGAGGCTCACAACTTCGTCGTGCCGGACTCACACAAGGCCACCGCGGCGGAACCGCTCAGGTGACAGCGCGCGAGACGGTTGCGCTACCGGTGCTGCCTCCGCAGCCGATACCAGATGACCGCGGCGACCACGACTCCCAGGCCGAGGTAGAAGCACCGCAGATCTGACGTGCTGCCCAGGGCGTAGTAGTGGGCCATGGGTACGACGGCCACAGCCACCGCACGAGTCCGAGGCGCAGGGCGACGCCGCGACACGCCTTGTCGAGCGCGAGCCCACATGAGCAGGCCCCAGGCGACGAGGACCAGGGCAAGACCTGCGAGAGGCGCCGCCAGCCCCGGCTCGGCACCACGAGGAGACTGCAGCGCCACACCGGCGCCGAACATGACTGCGCACACCGGTGGCACCCACGCGGGCAGGCGCACGCGGGGTGCCTCGGAGCGGTGAAGGTCGGCCTGGGTGAGGTGCTCTTGGTTTGCGGCGTCCACGCCGGCCAGTGTGGCAACGGCATGCGTGCGCCCGCCCTCCGAGCGCCCGGCCCGCGTGCACACCCGTCGCCAACTGGCCCTGTGGGGCTGGACCGGAGACCAGTACGACACCACGGTGATCGCCTCCGAACTCGTCACCAACGCCATCAATCACGGCCTGATCGTCGGCCACCTGCTGGACGTGCAGCCGGCCCTCCTGGGTGAGTTCATGGTCGGCAGACCGCCATGCGGCACTGACAACCAGGGCCCGGCGGGCGGGGCGCGTCACGACGACTCCCGCACCACCAGCTCCGTGTCGAGCACAAGCCGCGTGCGCGGAGCCGACGGGTCGCCGATCTCGCGCAGGAGGGTGCGGGCGATCGTGCGGCCGATCTCTTCCGTGGGCTGGCGGACCGTCGTGAGCGGCGGGTTGGTGTGGCGGGCGAGGTAGGAGTCCTCGAAGCCGACGACCGAGACGTCCTCCGGCACACGGCGTCCCTGGGCGCGCAGCTCCAGGAGGACGCCCGCCGCCATCAGGTCGGACGCGGCGAACACGGCGTCCAGGTCGGGGGCGCGTTCAAGTAGCGAACGCATCGCCGCGCGGGCGCCCTCCTCCGTGAAGTCGCCCGTCGCGACCAGGTGTTCCGCGGCCGGGATGCCTGCCTCGGTGAGCGCCTCCTGGAATCCGTGCAGTCGGCTGCGGCCGACCTCCATGTCCTGGGGGCCCGCCACGGTGGCGATGCGGCGCCGGCCGCGCTCCAGGAGATGCCGCACGGCGGTGGCGGCCCCGCCCCGGTTGTCGGCGCAGACGTAGCTCAGCGGGTCGTCCTCGCGGCGCCGCCCCGCGAGGACCGTCGGAAGGCCCGCCGACTCCAACAGACCCGGCAGCACGTCGTGTTCGTGCACCGAGACGAGCAGCACGCCGTCGACGCGGCGCTCGGCGACGGACCGGGTGAGCTGGTCGCGTTCGCCCTGGTCGCGGACGAGCGTCAGCTGGAGCTGGGTGCGGGTGTCGGCGAGTGCCGCGCTCACGCCGCGGATCACGGCGGAGAAGTACGGCTCGGAGCCAAGGCGGCTCTCGGACTCGGGGATGACCAGGGCGACGGCGTTGGTGCGGCTCGTGACCAGGCCGCGGGCGACCGAGTTCGGGACGTAGCCCAGCTCGGCGATGGCCGCGAGCACGGCCTCGCGCGCCTTCTCGCTGACCAGCTCCGAGCCGTTCACCACGCGGGAGACGGTGGTGCGCCCGACGCCGGCCCGCGCCGCCACCGTCTTGATGGTCGGCCGGGAGGCGGCCGCCCGTCCCTGTACCTGTTCGCCGTTCGTCATCGCTCCCGAACCTCCAATTCGCCACCAGGGCCGCCCCGTTGGATGTGCCACCCGTCCAGGAACCCCACTGGCACCCTCCCGGCCTGCGCATTCTGCCAGTCGCCACCCCGATTCTGCCCGCTTCCCGGCCGCCTTCAGGAAGCGTTCGTCGATAACGAGGTGGAAACGAGCTGGATTCGACTTCTTGACACAGGAGTTGGCGCCCGCCAGTCTTCCAGCAACTCAGTGGGCACGTTCCCACCAACTCTTCAGCAGGTGCGCAGAAGACCGTGAACCTTACGCGGCGGCCTTCGGCGCACCCGCTCTGAGCTGGGAACTTCGTGGTGCCTGCCGCGGGCGGCCGGGCTTGGGGCCGACTCGTGCCACCGGTGCGTCGGCGCCGTCTCAGGGAGGACGTTCATGCTCAAGGTCGAGCGGAAACTGCGTACAAAAGTCACAGCTGTGCTGGCCTGTACGGCGGCGGGCGCCCTGCTCGCCGGGTGCGGCGGCGGGGGCGCGAGCGCCACCGGCGGAGGTGTCGAGGACGGCAAGGTCACCATCACGATGGGCCTGTACGGCGTGATGGGCTTCAAGGAGACGGGCCTGATCGAGAAGTACGAGAAGGAGCACCCGAACGTCACCGTCAAGGTCGAGGCGGCCGGGGACGAGCAGACGTACTACACCGCCCTGCAGACCCATCTGGCCAGCGGCTCCGGGCTCAAGGACGTCCAGGGCATCGAGGTGGCGCGGGCGAAGGAGATCACCGAGACGCAGGCCGACAAGTTCGCCGACTTCGCGGGCACCAAGGGCACCGACCACTTCCAGCCCTGGAAGCAGGCGCAGATCACCACGAAGGACGGCAAGGTCCTGGGCCTCGGCACGGACACGGGGCCGATGGCGGTCTGCTACCGCAAGGACCTGTTCGAGCAGGCCGGGCTGCCCACCGACCGCGAGAAGGTCGGCAAGCTGTGGGAGGGCGACTGGAAGAAGTACGTCGAGACCGGCGAGAAGTTCGCCAAGGGCAACAAGGACAAGAAGGTCTCCTACCTCGACTCGGCGTCCGGCCTGTTCAACGCCATGGTCTACGGCAACTCCGAGCAGTACTACGACAAGTCGGGCCAGTTGATCTACAAGACCAACCCGGCGATCAAGGAAGCCTGGAAGCTGTCGACCGAGGCCGCGCAGAAGGACCTGACGGCCAAGCTGCCGCAGTTCCAGCCCGGTTGGGACCCGGGGCTCGCCAACGGCACCTTCGCCACCACCGTCTGCCCGGCCTGGATGCTCGCCCACATCACCGACAAGGCGGGCAAGGCCAACAAGGGCAAGTGGGACGTCGCCAAGGCCCCCAAGGGCGCCAACTGGGGCGGCTCCTTCCTCGGTGTCACCGAGAAGAGCCCGGTGAAGGACGAGGCCAAGAAGCTCGTGGCATGGCTGACCGCGCCCGAGCAGCAGGCCTACCTCTTCGAGAAGCTCGGCAACTTCCCGTCGTCCAAGACCGCGCTCGACGACCCGAAGGTGAAGGACGCGAAGTCGGAGTACTTCTCCGGCGCCCCGACCGGGCGGATCTTCGGCGCCGCGGCCAACGAGGTGCCGTCGGAGCAGGTGCTCGGACGCAAGGACGGCACCATCAAGGACGTCTTCCAGCAGGGCCTCCAGCTGGTCGAGAACGGCAAGTCGCCTGCCCAGGCGTGGAAGACCACCGACGAACGGGTCAAGAAGGCCGTCGGCTGACGCGTACGGCACCGGGCGGGGGCGGCCGGATCGCCCCCGGCCGTCCCCGCCCCGCCCCCCGACGCCGTATCGCCCGCTCGCCCGCCAGCCCGCCGCCCGACCCGGAAGGACCCCGGTGGCCGCCTCAACTCTCGTTACGGAAAAGGCCCGTTCAAAGGTGCCGCTGCTGCACCGCCTCGACGTGAAGGGCGCCCCGTACGCGTTCGTCGCGCCCTTCTTCATCATCTTCGCGGCCTTCAGCTTCTACCCGCTGATCTACACCGCCTGGATCTCCCTCCACCAGGTCGAGCTGTCCACCTTCGACGTGATGACCTGGCGGGGCCTGGACAACTACACGGCGCTGTTCGCCGACGAGCGGTTCTGGAACGCGCTGCGCAACACCATCACCATCGGTGTGATCTCCACGGTTCCGCAGTTGCTCATGGCCCTCGGCCTGGCCCATCTGCTCAACTACAAGATGCGCGGCTCGACCTTCTTCCGCGTCGCCGCCATCACCCCGTACGCCACCTCGGTCGGCGCCGCCGCGCTCGTGTTCACGATGCTCTTCCAGCGCGACTTCGGGATGATCAACTGGGGTCTCGGCCTCGTGGGCATCGACCCGATCGACTGGGAGAACTCCACGGGCGCCTCCCAGACCGCCATCTCCGCCATCGTCATCTGGCGGTGGACCGGCTACAACGCCCTGCTCTACCTGGCCGCCATGCAGGCGGTGCCGCTGGAGCGCTACGAGGCCGCGGCCATCGACGGCGCCAACCGCTGGCAGCAGTTCCGCACCGTCACCGTCCCCGGCATCAAGGCGACGATCGTCTTCACCATCGTCCTCTCCACGATCGGTGCCACCCAGCTCTTCGGCGAACCACTGATCTTCGGCCAGGGCCCCAACGGAGTCACCGGCGGCACCAACAACCAGTACCAGACGCTCGGCCTGCTGCTCTACGAAGAGGGCTGGAAGAACTACCAGATGGGCCGCGCGGCCACCGTCGCCTGGGCGATGTTCCTGCTGCTCGTCCTCGTCTTCGTCCTGCAGCGCGTCGTCTCGCGCCTGCGCAACCGCACGCACTGACCGGGGAGTCACGCCATGACCACCGACATCGCTCCGGTCCGCACCCGCGCCGGAGGCCGCAGCGCCGCCGAACCCGCCGCGCCCGCACGCCGCAGGCGCCTGAGGCAGGGCGCGGGCAAACAGCACCACGCAGGGCCGCTCGCCTACATCCTGCTCGGCATCACCGCGCTGGTCTCGCTCTTCCCGCTCTACTGGACGCTGGTCGCGGCCTCCACGGACAGCGCCCGGATCTCGCGGACCCCGCCGCCCTTCCTGCCGGGGCCGAACCTCTTCACCAATCTGTCCCGGGCCTGGACCGAGGCCGCCATGGGCAAGGCGATGATCAACTCGCTGATCGTGGCCGGCGCCATCTCGCTGTCCACGGTCCTCTTCGCGACGCTCGCCGGATTCGCCTTCGCCAAGCTCCGCTTCAAGGGCCGCAACGCCCTGCTGATGGTCGTCATCGGAACCATGATGGTGCCGCCCCAACTGGGTGTCGTACCGCTGTTCATGATGATGAGCGACCTCGGCTGGGGGCAGCAGCTGCCGTCTGTCATCTTCCCGACCCTTGTCAGCGCGGTCGGTGTGTTCTTCATGCGGCAGTACTTCGCCGAGGCACTGCCCGACGAACTCGTCGAGGCGGGCCGGGTCGACGGCGCGCACTCGCTGCGCATCTTCTGGTCCATCGTGCTGCCGATCGCCCGCGCACCCATGGCCGTCATCTTCATGATCACGTTCGTGCACGCCTGGAACGACTTCTTCTGGCCGTTCATCGCCCTCGACATGACCAACCCGACGGTGCCCGTGGCCCTCACCCAGCTCAGCGCGGGCTATGTCCGCGACCAGTCCCTGATCATGGCGGGCGCGCTGCTCGGCACGCTGCCGCTGCTCGCGATGTTCATCGTCTTCGGCCGCCAGATCGTCGGCGGCATCATGCAGGGCGCCGTCAAGGGCTGAGCCCACGCGCCCGGATCCCGCCCCCTTGCTTCAACTCCCTTTCCTTTCCCGCCCGTTCTTCTCCGAGGAGCCCTCCATGTCACCCGCGCTCACGTTCCCCGCCGACTTCCTGTGGGGCACGGCGACGGCCTCGTACCAGATCGAGGGCGCCGCCCAGGAGGACGGCCGCACCCCGTCCATCTGGGACACCTACGCGCGCACCCCCGGCAAGGTCCTCAACGGCGACACCGGCGACATCGCCTGCGACCACTACCACCGCTGGTCGGAGGACGTCGACATCATGGCCGACCTGGGCGTGAAGGCGTACCGCTTCTCGCTCGCCTGGCCGCGCATCCAGCCGACCGGCCGCGGCCCCGCCCTCCAGAAGGGCCTCGACTTCTACCGCCGCCTGGCCGACGCGCTGCGCGCCAAGGGCATCAAGCCGGTCGCCACGCTCTACCACTGGGATCTGCCACAGGAGTTGGAGGACCTCGGCGGCTGGCCGGCCCGCGAGACCGCCGAGCGGTTCGCCGAGTACGCGGCCCTTGCCGCCGAGGGCCTGAGCGACCACATCGACACCTGGACCACCCTCAACGAGCCCTGGTGCAGCGCCTTCCTCGGCTACGCGTCCGGTGTGCACGCCCCCGGCCGCACCGAGCCCGTCGCCGCCCTGCGCGCCGCCCACCACCTCAACCTCGGCCACGGCCTTGCCGTGCAGGCGCTGCGCTCCCGCCTGCGCCCCGCCGCCCAGGTCTCGGTGACGCTCAACGTGCACCACGTGCGCCCGCTGACCGACGCGGCCGGGGACGTGGACGCCGCTCGCCGCATCGACGCCCTCGCCAACCGTGTCTTCACCGGGCCGATGCTGCGCGGCGAGTACCCGGAGGACCTGCTGCGGGACACGGCGCCGCTGACCGACTGGTCCTTCGTCGAGGACGACGACCTGAAGCGGATCCACCAGCCGCTGGACTTCCTTGGTGTCAACTACTACTCGCCGACCTTGGTCTCCGAGGGCGACCCGGCCCACGGCAACGACGGCCACGGCGCCAGCGCGTACAGCCCCTGGGTGGGTGCGGACCGCGTCGCCTTCCACTCGACCCCCGGCGACAGGACCGCGATGGGCTGGACGATCGACGCCTCCGGCCTGGAGGAACTCCTCATCCGCCTCGGCGCCGACCACCCCGGCCTGCCCATGGTGATCACCGAGAACGGCGCCGCGTTCCACGACTACGTCGACCCCGAGGGCAACGTCAACGACCCCCAGCGCATCGCCTACGTCCGCGACCACCTGGCCGCCGTGCACCGCGCGATCTCCGCCGGCGCCGACGTCCGCGGCTACTTCCTGTGGTCCCTGCTGGACAACTTCGAGTGGGGCTACGGCTACAGCAAGCGCTTCGGCATGGTCCACGTCGACTACCCGACGGGCAGGCGCACACCCAAGGCGAGCGCGCGGTGGTACGCGCGGGTGGCGGAGACGGGAGTGCTGCCGGGGTGACACGCGGTCCCGGCCGTGCCATCACGTGAGGGAGAACGGAGCCCAGTCGGCGATCCGGAATCCGGAACCCTCACGGCGCAGCTCGAAGGCGCCGTGGCCGGGGAGGTGGGCCGGGAGGACGAGGGCGTTGGTGTCGGCGGCGCGCGCGAACATGCGGGCGCGGCTGGCGCGGGCGCCGTCCTCGTCCTCCTCGAAGCAGCTGTTGATGTGCGGCTCGTGCACCTGGATCGCACCGTGCAGAAGGTCCCCTGCGAAGATCGCGCGGTCACCCGCCGACTCCAGGTGGATGATCGAGGAACCCGGTGTGTGTCCGGGCGCCGACTCCAGGCGGAGATGGGAGTCGATGGTGTACGAGTCGTCCCAGGTCTCCACCAGCCCGGCCGCGACCACCGGCTCGACGCTGTCCTCGTAGACGTTCTGGTTGCCCCGTCCGAACACGGTGTTGTGGAGGTTCTCCGGCTTCCAGTACTCGACGTCGCGGCGCGGCATGAGGTATGTGGCGTTGGGGAACGTCGGCACCCAGTCCCGGCCCACGAGCCGGGTGTTCCAGCCGACGTGGTCGTCGTGCAGATGGGTGTTGACGACGAGGTCCACGTGCTCGGGGCGCACACCGACCGCGGCCAGATTCTCCAGGTAGGACGTGTTCAGGTAGGACCAGATCGGCTGGAGCGGACGGTACTTGCCATTGCCCGCACCCGTGTCGATCAGGATGATCCTGCCCTCGCTGCGCAGCACCCAGGACTGGGTGGCGGCACGGGTGAGATCGCTTTGCGGATCCCAGTGGTCGGGTGCGAGAAGCTCGGTGTGACGCCGCCACTCCTCGGGCGTGCTGTTGGGGAAGAACACGTCGGTCGTCATCGGGGTGGTGTCGGAGAACTCCATGACGCGGTGGACCTGGACGTCACCCAGTTCGAGCGTGGTGACCGCCGGGGCCTCGGCGCCGGTCGTGGGGGAGCTGTGGGGAGACATGGCACTCCTCGGGGGGCTTGTCGGCCGTGGTGGCTTCGGTCGTTCTCCACCCTGCGGGCGACGGGTGCCTCGGCGGTATCGGTCACCTGACTGCACCTGCGCGTACGCCGTGCCCGCCTTCGTACGATGTACGGGGGTGAGGAGACCTGTGGACGACGTGGTCAGGGACGCGGAGCTGCGCACGCTGCTCGCGGCGGTGCGGTCCCCGCGCGCCGGAGGGCTGCTGCTGACCGTGGTGGGAGAGCGGGGGTCGGGCAGAACCACCTTGCTGGAAGCGGTCGCCGACCGGTTCGTCGCGGACGGCGGACGCGTGCTGCGGGCTCACGGCAGCCCGTCCGAGCGCGACCTGGCGTACTCCGGTCTGCATCAGCTGCTGCGTCCCGTCCGCAAGGACACGGAGGGACTGCCCGCACGGCAGCGTGAAGCCCTGAGTGCCGCCTTCGGCCTGGCGGAGCCGAGCCGGACACCGGACCCCATGCTCGTAGGGGGCGCCGTGCTGAGCCTGCTGACAGAACTGGCGGTGGAGCGACCGCTGTTGGTGGTCGTCGACGACGCCGAGTGGGTCGATCGAGCCTCGCTGGACGTGCTCTCGTTCGCCGCTCGACGGCTGTCAGCCGAAGAGCGGGTGACCCTCCTGGTCGCCTCGCGGGACGATGCGCCTCAAGGCATCGAGGCACGGGAGCCGACCCTCGACCTGGCGCCGCTCGACCGGGACGCGGCGGCCCGACTGCTTGACCTCCAGCCCAAGGTGCCGACCGGGCTCCTCCGCACGCGCGTCCTCGTCGAGGCCGAGGGCAACCCCCTCGCGTTGGTGGAGCTGGCCCGCGCCGCCACTGCTCCCGGTGTCGATGCCCTGCATGCCTCCGACGGCCCGCTGCCCGTGCCCGGCCATGTGGAGCGGCTGTACGTGGGCCGCCTGGCGGCCCTCCCCGAGGCGACCCGCCGTGCCGTCGTACGCCTGGCCGTCGCGGACGCCGAGGACTCCGCGCAGGCGGTGCGGTCCTGGCTGCCCGACATCTCCGACCCGGTGTGGACGCCCGCCGAGGAGGCCGGGCTCGTCCGGCGCGACGCGGGACGGCTGCGCTTCGCCCACCCGCTGTCCCGGCCGGCGATCCACCAGGCGGCCCCCGCGCGGGAACGGCTGGCGGCGCACCTCGAACTCGTCGAGCTCTTCCGTGCGCAGGACCCCGACCGGCACGCCCGGCACCTCGCGGCGTCGACCTCCCGGCCGAGCGCGCGCGTGGCGGCGCCCCTGGAGCGCGGGGCCGAGCGGGCACGGCGGCGCAGCGGGCACGCGGCCGCCGCGCACCTGCTGGAGCGGGCCGCGGACCTGCACCCCGACCGCGGCGAGAGCACCCGACTGCTCGCCGCCGCGACGAGGGCGGCCGTCCTCACCGGTCACCTCGATGCCGTCGAGAGACTCGCCGCCCGCGTCCGCTCCTCCACCGACGATCCGAGGACCGTGGCCCTGACGGCTCTCCAGGTCGGCCGGCTCATGGCACTCACCGCCTCGCACAGTGCCGCCTTCGGACAGCTGACGCGCCCCGCGGCCGTGCTCGCGGAACTCGACGAGCCCGGCGCGGCCCTGGAGGCCGTCGCCGCCGCGGCGGTGGTCCGCTTCTACTCAGGCGACACGGGCCAACTGGACGAGATCGACGGCCTGTTGACGCGCGTCCGGGAGCGGTCCTCTGCTGCGTACGGCGAGCGGGAGAGGTTCCTCGCGGCGTGGGCCGGGACCGTCGCGCACCCCGAGGCGGCCGGGCGGTGGCTCCCCGAGGCGCGCGACGAGCCGGAGGCGCTGACCATGCTCGCCGTGGCAGCGTGGTTGCGGGACGAGACCGACTCGGCCGCCCGGATCTTCGACGATGCCTTCGCCTCGTGGCGGGCGCAGGGGCCGCTGCCGGACGGCCTCGCCGGGGTCGCCGCCCTCGCCTACCTGGACCAGGGCCGGTGGGCCCGCGCCCGGAGCGCCTGCGCCGACCTGGAGGCCGTCGCGTCGGACGCGGGCCTCGACCACGCGGTGGCCTGCGCCGCGTCGACCGACGCGCTGCTGCGCGCCCTGCGCGGTGACACGGCCGGAGCCCGCACCCGAGCCCGCCACGCCCTCTCCCTGGTCGACCCCGACGAGAGCCGCTCCGTCCTCGTCCTCGCCCACCGCGCGCTGGGCACGGCCGCCACCGTCGAGGGCGACCACGAGACCGCGTACGAGCACTACCGGACGCTCTTCGACGGCCGCGGCAATCCGATTCACTACCACCTCTCCCACCCGGCGCTGCCCGAGCTCGCGACCGCCGCGGCCAGGACACACCATCAGGAGGAGGCCACCCGGATCGTCGACGGAGTCGAGCGGTCCCTCGCGGATGCCGGTGTCCTCGCCCCACGCAGGCGTGCATTGGTCGAGCTGAGCCGGGCGGTCCTTTCCGCTGTCGACGCGGCGGAACCGCACTTCACCGCGGCGCTGGGCCATCCGGCGCTCGGCCGTCGGCCCTTCGAGCTCGCCCGCGCGCGCCTCGCACACGGCGAGTGGCTGCGCCGCCGGCGGCGGATCGCGGACGCCCGGCAGCCGCTCGTCGAGGCCGAGGCCGTCTTCCGCCGGCTCGGCGCCCGTCCGTGGACGGAGCGGGCCCAGGCCGAACTGAGGGCGGCCGGAGCCCGCGGCGGCCCTGGGGAGCCGGATGCCTTCGCGCTGCTCACCGCCCAGCAGCAGGAGATCGTACGGCTCGCCGCGCTCGGCCTGACGAACCGCGAGGTGGCTCAGAAGCTCCACCTGTCCCCGCGCACCGTCGGCTCCCACCTCTACCGGGCCTTCCCCAAGCTCGGCATCACGGCCCGCGCCCAACTCAGGGACCTGGTCGAGACGGTGACCCCGCCCCGGGACCGGGACACCTAGAGCGCCGCCCGGCGCCGGAACAGTTCCTCCGCCGCGCCCTGGGCCCGTCGCCGCACCTCCTCCGTGTCCACGCTCAGTACCTTCCCGCCCGACACCCGCAGCTCGCCGTCGACCCACACATGGTCGACGTCGGAGGCGGACGCCGAGAACACCAGGTGGGGGACGGCGTTGAAGTCGTCGCCGTGGAGGAGGGGAGTGGTGTGCAGGGCACGCAGGTCGACCGTGACGACGTCCGCGCGTCTGCCCGGAACCAGGGAACCGGTGATGTGGTCGAGGCCGAGGGCGCGGGCGCCGTCGCGAGTGGCCATGTCGAGGATGTCCCACGGGTCGCCGGTCGTCGGGTCGAGGGAGGTCACCTTCTGGAGCAGGGAGGCGAACTTCATCTCCTCCAGCAGGTCGAGGTTGTTGTTCTCCTTCTCGCCGTCGCTGCCGATACCGACGGCGATGCCCCGGCGGCGCATGTCGGCGACCCGGGCGGGCCCCGACGACAGCTTCATGTTGGAGCAGGGGCAGTGCGCGACGCTCGTGCCGGTCTCGGCGAGCAGGTCGAGTTCGCGGTCGTCGAGCCACACGCAGTGGGCGATCACGGTGCGCGGCCCGAGGATTCCGCGGTGGTGGAACTCCTCGACGGGCCGCCGTCCGAACCGCCGCAGCGACTCCTCGACCTCCCATGTCGTCTCGGACGAGTGGGTGTGCAGGCCGGTGTCGAACTCGTCGGCGAGCGCCGCCGCCGCCCGGAACGCCTCCTCGGAGCAGTAGAAGAGGTGCTCGAGGCCCACCCACGAGCGCACCCGGCCGTGGGCGTGCGTGCGGTACTCCTTCAGGAGGCGGCGGTTGGTCTCCAGCGTCTCGAAGTAGTCGTAGCCGGGGAGATCGGCGACGTACGGGACGAGGGTGGCGCGGATGCCGACCTGTTCGGCGGCGTGTGCCGAGCCCTCCATGTGGCGCCACATGTCCATCACCGACGTGGTGCCCGCGCGCAGCGACTCCGTGTAGCAGAGCAGCGACGCGGCCTCAGCGATCTCCGGTGTGAGCGCCTTGTGGGCCGGGTCGACGTAGTCGCGCAGCCAGTCCCACAGCGACTTGGACTCGGCGGTGCCGCGCAACAGGCCCGAGTGCAGGTGGGTGTTGTGCAGGCCGGGGATGACAGCACGCCCGGTGGCGTCCACGATCCGCGCGTCCGTGGTGGCGAAGGCCTCCGGGCGGTCGACGGCGAGGATGCGGTCGCCCTCCAGGAGCACGGACCCGGGGTCGAGGACCGTCCTCGTGCCGTCGCAGGGGATGACGATGCCGTTGTGGATCAGGGTGCGGTGGGTGCGCGTCATGCCCAGAACCCCTCGTGGACCGCGGCCGCTTCCGTGTGCAGGCACGGGCCGACGACGGCCACCTCCCGCTGTCCGGCGGCCAGCACCTCGCGGCACGGCAGCGCCATCGTCGGGTTCTCCGGGTTCGCGCCGGTCAGGGCGAGGAGTTCGTCCTCACCGAGGGCGTACACGATCCGGCCGATGCCGCTCCAGTAGACGGCTCCGGTGCACATCGCGCACGGTTCGGTGGAGGTGTAGAGGGTGGCGCGGGCGAGTGTGTCGCGGTCGTGGGCTCGGGTCGCCAGGCGTACCAGATTGGTCTCGGCGTGGCCGGTGGCGTCGCGCTCCGTCACGACGGTGTTGCCGGCCTCCAGGACCTGCTCGCCGTCGAGGACGAGCAGCGCGCCGAAGGGATGGTTGCCGTCGGCGCGGGACTTCGCCGCCGCGGCGATGGCGGCCCGCAGGAAGGCCTCGTCCTGCGCGGTGGTCGTGGTGGTGGTCATGCCTGGCTCCTCAACTTCTCGTACGAGGTGGTGGGTCGGGGTCGGTCGTCGGACGGGCGGGGGCGCGGACACACCACGGTGTACGCGGCCCCCGCCACCGCGAACCCGACGAACAGGCCGAACGAGCCGAGCATCGGATGTGCCTCGGCGAGCGGCCCCGTGTACAGGGACTGGTTCATGAACGGCAGCTCCGCGGCGACGGCGAGCAGCACGCACGGCAGGCCCCGGCCGAAGCGGTGCCCCGGGTCGTACGGATCGGCGAGCGCGCGCCGCCCGCGCCCCCAGTAGGCGACGATCATCACCGCGCCCCACGGCGCCAGCCAGTACCCCGTCATCAGCAGGAAGTCGTTGAGCTGCGATGCGAAGTCGCCGTGACCCGCGTACCAGGCGAGCGCCGTGCCGAGGCCGCCGACGACGAGCACCGACACCCAGCGCGGAATGCTGAACCCCGCGACGAGCGCGGCCATCGCACCGGAGTACAGGTCGATGACCGTGGAGGCCAGCGTCGACAGCAGCAGGCACACCAGCACGACGGCCCCGACGGCGTGCGGCAGCAGGCCGCTGACCATGGCACTCGGATCGTCGAGGGCGCCCACTGTGCCGAGCGCCGCCCCGAGCGAGCCGATCCACACCCCGGCGAGCGCACCGCCGCCGCCCGCCGCCAGGAACACCCGGCGCGGCGGGCTCTGCGCCGGCAGATAGCGGCTGTAGTCGGACGCGTACGCGGACCAGCCGAGCACGCGGGCCGACGTGACGGCGACGACCAGGAGGAAGGCCGACACCGGGCCGCCGCTCGGAGCCACGGGCGCGGACGCGTGTGCCGCACCGAAGCCGTACACCGACATCACGGCGAACACCACGACCAGCACCACCGCCAGCACCCGCTCCACGGTGTGGATCAGCCGGTACCCGACGATCGCGATGCCGAGCTGTGCCGCCGCCATCAGGGCGAGCGCCGGCCCGAAGCCCATGCCCGTCAGATCGCGCAGGATGAAGACACCGAGCAGCGAGTCGACGACACACCAACCGACGCCGTTGACCACCGTGAACGCCGCCGACGGCAGATTCCCGAGCCGGCCGAAGGGTCCACGCGACTGGATGAGTTGCAGCACCCCGGTCAGCGGCCCGCGCGTCGAGAACAGGCCGACCAGCGCCGAGCTGAGCAGCGTGCCCGTGACGATCGCGAGGACGGCGGGCAGCAGGTCGAGGCCGAAAACGGACGTCGCGAGGGCGCCCACGCTGAGCGTCGCGAACTGCACGTTCGCACCGAACCACAGCGTGAACAGCGACCAGGGGCGGCCGTGCCGCTGAGTGAGCGGCACGGGCTCGGCCCCGAGGCGTTCGACGGTCGGGCGTAGCTCGGGGGCGGGTCGGTCTTGGGCGCGCATGGTGGGCTCCTCACCAGGACAGGTCGGGAGTACGGAGCGGGGTGGTGCGGGACATGCGGCTCGTTGCGTGACGCAGTTCGTCACGTGAATCAGTGCGTCACGTGAATCAGTGCGTTGCGTGACTCAGTGAACCGGGAGCGTGGCGCTCGCGGGATTGCAGATCTCTCCAGACGAGCGGCCGTTTTCACGCGGCGGGCCCGTACTATGCTCCAAACCCCTTGCACGCCGGTGTGCATGCCTGTAACACGAGTCGCTCCGCCCCTTCCTCGGGCGGTGCCGAGGAGGCCGACCGGTGGAGCTCGCCGAACTGCTCGCGATGCCACGACTCGGGCTGCGGTCCGTCGTGACGTCCCCCGCCGACGCCCCGCGCATCCGGGGCGTCTACACCACGGACCTGCCCGACCCCGGGCGCTACCTCGACGGCGGGGAACTCGTCCTGACCAGCACCACCTGGTACCACGAGCCGCGCGACGCGGACGTGTTCGTCGCCGCGCTGTCCGGGGCGGGCGTCGCCGCGCTCGTCGCCGGGACCGCGGACGTGGGCGTGGTGCCGGGGCCGCTCGCAGAGGCCTGCGCCCGGCACGGTCTGACGCTGCTGACCATCGACGACGAGGTGTCGTTCGCCGCGCTGACCGAGACCGTGCTCGCCGCGCTCGGGGGCGGCCACCGCCGCGCGCCGTCGGTGAATCTGCACCGCGGCCTCGTCGCCAGCATGGCCGCGGGGGAGGGCGCCGAGGGGCTCATCGACGTGTTCGCGCGGGCGACGGGAGTGTGGTGCGCCGTGCTCTCCGCGACGGGCGCGCCGCGCGCCGGCGGGGTCCCGATGGTGACCGAGCGGCAGCTCGCCCGCGCCCACCACGACGCCCTCGGCGCGGGCGGCTTCCCCGCCGTGCGCACGGTGCCGGGCTGCGGCGAACTCACCCTGTTCCCCGTCGCGTCGCCCGCCGCGCACCGACCGCCCTCCGCGTACCTCGCCTCCTCCGGCGACTACCGGGACTGGGCGCCGGGCGTGGCCGACGCCGCGTGGGAGGTGTGCGCGCTGCTCGCGCTCGACGGGGCAGCGGCCCAGGAACGCCGCCGCGTCGAGGCCCGCTTCCTACGGGAGGCGGTCGACCTGCTCACCGCCGGACGCGAAGAGGCAGCCGCCGACCGCCTCACCAGCCTCGGCCTCGCCCTCGACGTGCCGCTGCGGGCGGTGTACGTGCGCACCACCGGCAGCCCGTACGGGGCCGAACTCGCCGCCACCGTCCTGGAGGACGTCGCCGAACGACTGCCCGGCTGCTCGGTGCCGATCCTCGCCGAGGACGGGGCGTACCTGATGCTCGTACCCGAAGGCGATCACGACGCCACCGGCGCCGCCGAACGCCTCGCGCCCCTCCTCGCCGACGGGCACGCCGCCATCGGCACCGGGGAGCCCGCCACGGGCCCGGCCGCCCTGCGCCGCTCCCTGGAGGAGGCCCGCAACGCCCTGCGCGTGGCAACCCTCTCCACCGGCACGATCCGCACCGCCTCGACCGACTCCCTCTCCTCCTACCAACTCCTCCTCTCCGCCGTCCCCGACGATGTCCGCCGCTTCTACCGCGACCGCCTGATCGGTGTCATCGAGCGCTACGACGCCGCCCACGGCAGCGACCTCCTCGCCACGCTCAGCGCCTTCCTCGACGCCTCCGGCTCCTGGCAGCGCTGCGCGGAGCAACTCCACATCCACGTCAACACGTTGCGCTACCGCCTCCAACGCGTGGAACAACTGACCGGCCACAGCCTCACGACCCTCCACGACCGCATCGACTTCTGCCTGGCGCTGAGCATCACCTGAGCGTCTTTCACCCATGTCGCGGTAACCCCACCCCTCCCCACAGGCGCCCGCCGCCCCGCGGAGCGAGACTGCACAGGAGAAGCAGGCGGACCGAGCCAGGACGGCCCAGGGAGTGATGACGTGTCGGTGCCCGAGACCGCGGACGGTGTCCTCGGGGAGTTCCTGGCCGACCCGGAGAACGCCGCCGTCGACCTGACCACGGCCGTGGCACGGTGCTCCAAGGCGCTCGGGCTGCAGGGCGCCGTGGTGTATCTGGCCGATCTGCAGCAGCGGCAGCTCGCCCCCTTGAACGACGTCGTGCCGACCCTCCGCATCGACGGCTCCCTCGCGGGCTGGGCCTACCGCACGCAGTCCCTGCGCGTCGAGGAGTCCGACCTCGGCGGCATGACCGCCTGGCTGCCGATGGTCGACGGCGTGGAGCGGCTCGGTGTGCTGGCCGTGCACACGCCCGCCCTCGACCCGCTCGCCCTGCGGCGCGGCAGGACGCTGGCCCATCTGTGCGCCATGATGGTCACCTCCAAGCGGGCCTTCAAGGACACGTACGTACGCCGTGCCCGCACCGAACCGATGCGGCTGCCCGCCGAGATGCTGCGCGCCTACCTGCCGCCCCGCACCATCGGCACGACACACGCCGTCTCCACCGCGGTCATGGAGCCCGCCTACGAGATCGGGGGCGACGCCTTCGACCACGCCCTCACGGACACGACCCTGCACGCGGGGATCCTGGACTCGATGGGGCACAACCTGGCCTCCGGCCTGACCACGGTGGTGTCACTCGCCGCCTGCCGCAACGCGCGCCGCACCGGCGCCGACCTGTCCGAGCTCGTGGGCTCCGTCGACGACGCGCTGACCGAGTGGCTTCCCGACCAGTTCTGCACCGCGATCCTGTGCCAGCTCGACCTCCCCACCGGCGCCCTGAGCTGGATCAATTGCGGTCACCCCGCGCCTCTCCTGATCCGTGACCAGCGCCTGGTGACCGGAGCGATGGAGCGGGACTCGGACCCGCCGCTCGGGCTTCCTGCCACCTTTTCCTCGACCCCGCGCCGCGTGCACGAGATGAACCTGGAGCCGGGGGACCGGGTCCTGATGTACACGGACGGTGTCACCGAGTCCCGCACCCAGCACGGCGACGAGCTGGGCCTCGCCCGCTTCGCCGACTACATCATCCGCGCCACGGCCACCGGCGAACTCGCGCCGGAGACCCTGCGCCGTCTCATCCACTCCATCGTCGACGCCCAGGACAGCCGACTGCGGGACGACGCCACCATCGTCATGTTCGAGTGGCGACCGGAGCGCCGCTGACGCCAACTCCCGGACGGGTCAGATGAGTTCGGCCGACAGACGCTGGAGCGTCGTCGCGTGGCCGAGAGGCGTGCCGGACTCCACCCAGTGCGTCAGCGGCGCCGTCGAGAAGATGCCGGACGCGGCGAGGAGACCCGCGCCGATGACACCCTCGCGGTGGTCGAGGGACGCGGCGCGGATCGTCAGGCCTGCCGTGACGAGGCGGATGCAGCGGCTGCGGACCGTCGAGGCGACGACGTCGAGGAAGCGGGGGCCCGTGCGCAGGACGCCGCCGCCGAGGACGAGGACGCCGGGGTTGCAGAAGTTGACCAGGTTGGCGATGACGTCGGCGACATGACGTGACCGGGTGTCGATCATTTCGAGGGCGAGGGCGTCGCCGGTGACCGCGGCGGCGCCGATCTCGCCGAGCGTCAGCCGGCCGTTCCGGGCGAGGACCTTGGTGAGGTACGCGCTCTCGTCCACCCGGCGCAGCGACTCGTCGAGCATCGACCAGCCGCTCGCGACCGCCTCCAGGCAGCCGATCTGACCGCACCGGCACACGGCCGACGGATCGTCGGTGATGTGCGTGTGGCCGATGTCGCCCGCGGCCCCGCGGTCGCCGCGCAGCAGCCGGCCGCCCGCCACCAGGCCGGAACCGATGCCGGTGCCGGCCTTGATGAACAGCATGTCCCGGCCGTCGCGCGGGGTGCCCCGCGTCCACTCTCCGAGGGCCATCAGGTTCACGTCGTTGTCGACCCAGACCGGCGCGTCGTAGTGCTCGCGCAGCCAGGAGCGGACGCTGAAGCCGTCCCAGCCCGGCATGATCGGCGGCTCGACGAGACGTCCCGTGGCGAACTCGACGGGGCCGGGCACACCGATGCCGATGGCCCACGGCCTGCCGAGCCCGGTCTTCGCGGCCAGCGCGGCGAAGGCCGCCTGCACCCGCTCCATCGTGGCCTGGGGCCCGGCGTCGACGTCCCAGTCCTCGTGGTGCGAGGCGATCGTCACGCCCGACAGGTCCGTGATCGCGGCGTGGAACTCGGACGCCCCTATGGCGGCGGCGTAGATGTGCCCCGCGTCGGCACGGAAGCGCAGCGTGCGCGCCTGGCGGCCGCCGGACGACGCGGCCAGCTCGCCGTCCTCGAGGAGCCCGAGCTCGATGGCCTGGTCGACGCGCTGGGCGACGACCTTGCGGCTGAGCCCGGTCGTGGTGACCAGCTCGGGCCGGGTGGCGGCGCGGCCCGTACGGACGAGGTTGACGACTATGGCCAGCGGCGCCGCCTCCAGCGTCGGGAGGGTGGCGGCCGGGAAGAACCGCGTCGGCTGGTCCGGTGTCGGAGCGCTGCCGAGCGGGACCGGGCGGCCCATGTCTTCCCCGTTCGTCGTGTCCGCGGTTGCCTTGTGACGCGATGTTACGACAGCGGGCCCCCGCCCCTGGTGCGGGGCGGGGGCCGCGGGCGCCGTCACTGGTTCTCGAACGCGGCGTCGAAGGAGGCCGTCGGCAGCGGCCACAGCAGGGATCTGACGCGCCGTACGGCCTCCGCCGCACCGTGCATCCGGTCCATGCCGGCGTCCTCCCACTCCACGGAGATCGGGCCCGTGTAGCCGATCGCGGCGAGGGCGCGGAAGGCGTCCTCCCACGGCACGTCGCCGCGGCCCGTGGACACGAAGTCCCAGCCACGGCGCGGATCACCCCACGGCAGGTGCGAGCCGAGGACGCCCGAGCGCCCGGTGGCCGGCCGTACGCGGGTGTCCTTGCAGTCGACGTGGTGGATGCGCTCGGCGAAGTCGGTGATGAAGCCGACCGTGTCGATGCCCTGCCACAGCATGTGCGAGGGATCCCAGTTGAAGCCGAACGCGGCGCGGTGGCCGACCGCCTCCAGGGCGCGCACGCTGGTCCAGTGGTCGTACGCGATCTCCGCCGGATGCACCTCGTGGGCGAACCGCACACCCTCGGCGTCGAACACGTCCAGAATCGGGTTCCAGCGGCGGGCGAAGTCCTCGTAGCCGTCGTCGATCACGGACTGCGGCACCGGCGGGAACATGGCCACGTACTTCCAGATCTTGGATCCGGTGAAGCCGACGACGGTGTCCGCGCCGAGCCGCCGGGCCACGCGGGCGGCGCGCTTCATGTCATCGGCTGCCCGCTGCCGCACGCCCTCCGGATCGCCGTCGCCCCAGGTGGAGGGCCGCACGATCGCCTGATGGCGGAAGTCGATGGGGTCGTCGCAGACGGCCTGCCCGGTGAGGTGGTGGGAGATCGCCCAGCAGCGCAGCCCGTACGTGTCGAGGATGTCGAGCCGGCCGCGCAGATACGCCGGGTCGGCCTCGGCGCGCTCCAGGTCGAGGTGGTCGCCGGACGCGGCGATCTCCAGGCCGTCGTATCCCCACTCGCTCGCCAGCCGGGCGACGGTCTCGAAGGGGAGGTCGGCCCACTGCCCGGTGAAGAGGGTGACCGGCTGGCGGGCGGAGCCCTGCGGCGGTGCGGATGTCATGCGGTGTGCTCCTCCTCCGTGTTGTCGGTGGGGACGTCGGCCCAGTCGCCGGTCCCGGCCGATGCCAGGACCGCCTCGGTGATCCGGGCGGCGCGCAGGCCGTCGGCGAAGCGGGGCAGGCCGTCGGCGGGTTCGCCTCGCACGGCGGCGTAGGTGTCGGCCACGAAGTCGGCGAAGCACTCGTAGTAGCCCTGCGGGTGACCGGCGGGCAGGGTGCTGCGGAGGGGCGCGGGGGAGCCGGGGCGCCCGGGATCACGGGCCACTGTCGTGTTGGTGTCCCGGCCGCCGATCCAGAGTGTCTCCGGTGTCTCCTGCTGGAACGCGTAGCTGGCGTCCGGCCCGTCGAAGGAGAACGACAGGGCGTTCTTGCGGCCCGCGCTCGCCTGGCTGACCACGACACTGCCGAGCGCCCCGGTGTCGGTGGTGAAGGTGACGACCGCGCCGTCCTCGGTGGTGACGGGGACGGGGGTGCCGTCGGGCCCCGGGCGGGACTGCGCGGAGCGGCCGACGTGGGCGTGCAGACGGACGATGCGCTGCCCGGTGACGTACTCCGCGAGGTCGCACCAGTGGACGCCGATGTCGGCGAACGCCCGGCTCGGGCCGCCGAGTTCGGCGTCGACCCGCCAGTTCGTGCCGTTCGGGTCGGCGAGCCAGTCCTGGAGGTAGCTGCCGTGCAGCAGCCAGGGCGGCGTCGCGCCGGGTGCCTGGATACGGGCCCGTGCCTCGCGCACCGACGCGTAGTAGCGGTACACGAACGGCACGGCCGCGACGAGTCCGTCCCGCTCCGCCAGGGCGGTCAGACGGGCGGCGGTGGCCGCGTCCGTGGCGAGCGGCTTCTCGCACACCACCGAGCAGCCCGCCTTGATCGCGGCCTCGGCGAGGTCGGCGTGGGTGGCGTTGGGCGTGCAGATGTGGACGACGTCCACGCCTTCGGCCAGCGCCTCGTCCAGGGTGCCGACGCCCGAGCGGGCGCCGAACGCCTCGGCCGCCGCACGCCCCTTGGCCGGTGTGGAGCCGACGAC
The DNA here is from genome assembly GCF_052245995.1 of Streptomyces sp. SDT5-1. Classification (NCBI taxonomy): domain Bacteria; kingdom Bacillati; phylum Actinomycetota; class Actinomycetes; order Kitasatosporales; family Streptomycetaceae; genus Streptomyces; species Streptomyces sp. SDT5-1. Next base: position 7,380,941 of record NZ_CM125963.1, read on the forward strand.
GGCCACAAGCTCGCCGCCCGCGGCGACGATCGAGCGGGAGTGGACGGCTCCCATGAAGCCGGTTCCGACGACGGCGGCGCGTACGGTGCGCATGAGACCTCGCTTCTCGTTCGTACGGGAGGGTGCGACGGCGGAGGCAGGGCTCAACGCCCTCGTGCCTCTCGCTCCAGCTTCCGCACCAGCGCGTGCTGACGGCGGACCTGCTCGATGGAGCGGGCGGGGATCCGGTCGCCCTCGTACTCGCTGGAGAGCCAGCCCGTGTAGCCGTGCTCGACGAGGGTGTCGACGATCTCGGGCCACGGGATGTGCGGGTCCTTCAGCTCGTCGGTGATGTCGAAGAACTTCGCCTGGATGAAGGCGACATACGGCAGGACCGCCACCAGATCCGCCATCGGCACGGCGAGCGGACGACGCCAGCCGGCCTCCTGGGCCTCCTCGTCGAGCCCCGCGTGGTGGGCGTCGGTGGCCGCGCGCTGGAAGACACCGGTGTCGATGAGAAGCCGGAAGTGATCGGTGCCGGTGCGCTCGATGAAGGCGAGGTAGTCGTCGACGACCTCGTGCTTGATGGGGGTGGGCGCGTGGATCTCCGGGCAGATGACGATGTCGAGCCCGGCGGCGTGGTCCAGGACCCGCTCGATGACCGCCTCCCAGATGGGGTGCGGCTTGAGGTCCTGCGAGATCACGCCGATCTTGGGGCGCAGGGTGGTGAAGCCGAGGGTGGCGGCGAGGTCGAGGTCGCGGCGCAGGATGATGACACCCTCGTCGACGGTCAGGTCGCGGTGCTGCCACATCCGGGAGTCGATCCACGACCCGTAGTTGGTGGCGGTGAGGCCGTGCCGCTCGAGACCGGCGTGCCAGTCGTCGATCCACCGGGTGGTGGGCGTGGGGTAGCCGCTGATGTTGCCCTCGCCGAGGATCTCGATGCCGGTGGCGCCGATGTCGGCGATGTGGGCCATGGCGTCGTCGAGGGTGAGCAGGGTGTACATGTCTCCCGTGTAGCTGTAGAGGGAGACGCCGTACTGGAAGGTGTCGTGTCCACTCGTCACAGGAGCGTGACCTTTCGCTCGGCGTGGAAGACCGAGGGCTGGAACTCGGCCGGGATGTACGGGGCTTGGAGGGCGATGTCGACCTCGACGAGGTGCACGCCCGTCGGCAGGCCGCCGGGGTGCGGAACGGTGATGACGGCCGGCTCGTCGAGCTGCCAGCGGACATCGGTCGACGTGCGCAGTTCGGCGCAGGTGAACTCGCGGCCCTGGAGCGTCCACCGTGGTGTCTCGCGGTCCCACCGCAGATCACCGACCTGCACGGAGACACCTTCGATGAGGCTGCCCCACAGGCCGCGGTAGTTCGGCATGCGCAGCTGGAACTGGAAGCCGATGGTCTCGCCGTCGACGCGCACATTGCGTACGCCACGGCTCTGGATGATGTCCCGGTCGAGCATGAAGCCTCCGGTGAGTAGGAACGGGGGAGTAGGGGGGCGGTCAGCTTTCGGCGGCAGCGATGCCGCGCGCGCCGCCGACGGCGAGGGCGACCGACGTCAGCGTCGGATTGCAGGCGGTGGCGGTGGGGATGACACCGTTCCCCGCGACGAACAGGCCGCGTACGCCCCACACTTGACTGTTGGGGTCGCACACCGAGGCGCCGTCGTCGATGTCGCCCATCCGTACGGTGCCCTGGTAGTGCAGCGACGCGCCGGCGGGGAAGAGCAGCGGGGGTGTGTCGTCGAGCGGCTCGCCGAGGGCCTCAGCGGCGCGCAGGATCTCGGTACGGGCGCCGTCGATGGCCGCCAGGTCGGTCTCGGTGAGCCGGTAGTGGAGCTCCATCGCGGGCATACCGTAGCCGTCCATCTCGTCGTCCCGGAACGCGATCCGGTCCTCCGCGCGCAACTCCTTGGCACAGAACCACCCGAGGCCCACGACGGAACCGGGCGCCAGATCGTCGTCCTCCAGTGGCACCGGCGAGGCGTCGAGCTGCATGACCTGCCCGTGGTACGGATGCGCGTCGGTGTACGGCACCCAGGCCACGCCACTGCTGGCCGACACACCCACCCCGCCGCCAGCGGCGGGCGGCAGGTCGGGCAGGTCCCGCATCCGTACGGCGTAAACGAGTTGGGGCTGGTCGTTGAGGTGGCGGCCGAGGGCGGCGGGCCGCACGCCGGAGGCGTGGAGGAGCTGCGGGGTGCGCAGGCTGTCACCCGCCACCACGACGTACCGGGCCGCCACCTCGTGCTCCGTGCCGGTCCGCAGGTCGCGCACCCGCACACCACGTACGCACTGCCCGTCCTCCTCAAGGACGACGCGCGTCACCAACGCCTCGGAGAACAGCTCGAAGCGCGGATTGTCCCGCGTGACATCACCGAACACGGTGTCGGCGCCACACCACAGCAACCGGCCGTCCGCCGCGCGCCGCACGGCCATCGGCATCGCCTGAACCTGCCGGTCACCGGCCCGGTCGTGGTCGAGCGCGACGGAGAGCCGCTTGCGGACCTCGTCGGCGAACGGCGCGTCGGCCAGCACCTCGGCGGACACATCGAGGAGCCGCTCGGCCTCGTCCAGCCACGCGCCCAACTCGGGCAGGAAACCGATGACTTCGGCGTCACCCGGGCGCGGGCAGGCGCCGGTCCAGTGGGCGCCCATGCCGCCGACGTTGCTCGACATGGCCGCGGCGGGCATCCCCGTATCGCCGTCCCCCTGCGGCCCGTTCGGGAGCAGGAACGTCCCCGGCCGCTGCAACCGCGCCCGGTCGGTGGCGTAGTCGTCCATGGTGTCGGTCGACGCGGCCTCGACGAGCGGTCGCGGCCCCTCGGAGTCGCGCTGTGCGCGGGCCCGCCGCGCGGTGTCGGCGATGTTCTTCACGTGCGTGCCCGGCGGGTCGCTGATCAGCGGTCCGGCCTCGAAGACGGCCAACCGCAACTGGGGCGCGCGCTCGCTCAGCACCCGCGCGTACGCGGCGCCCGCGGGGCCGCTGCCGACGATCGCGACGTCGACATCGGCGGGAAATCCGGCACGGGGGGAACGGGGCATGGGGCCTCCTCGGGCGCCGCACGGAGCGCGGACGCCGCGTGCTTCGGAACGAACGCCCTCAACTTAAGTGCGTGAGGAACATAAGGCAAGAGCGATCGCGCTCGACCGTCCCCTTCCTGTGAAGTCGGTGGTTACCGGAACTTGTCGCGCCTGAAGCGTTGACTTAGGTCCGTGAGGCACACAAGATGCGCTACACGCCATCCAGGCAATGACGCTGAGGTGAAGGACTCGATGATGAGCAGCACCAGGAAGCCCGAAACGCCCGGCAGGGACGCGGCACGGCCGGCCCCGGCCCAGGACGACGGCGTCGCCGACGGGCCGCGCGACGCGGCGGACGACCCGCGCGCCGTACGCCGCGGCGAACGAGCCGCCTTCGCGCTGGGGGACGTGGCGTCCAACCTGACGTGGACGACGATCTCCAGCTACCTGCTCTTCTTCTACACCGACGTCGCCGGCATCGCGGCGGGCACGGTCGGCGCGCTGATGCTGATCGCCCGCCTCCTCGACGCCTTCTTCGACCCGGCCGTCGGCCTGCTCGTCGACCGCACCAGCACCCGGTGGGGCCGCGCCCGCCCGTACCTCCTCTTCGGCGCACCCCTCCTCGGGGTGCTGACACTCCTCACGTTCCTGACACCGGGCGGCGGCGGAACGGCCGCGGTGATCTACGCGTACGTGACCTTCGTCCTGGTCGGCCTGGCGTACTCGCTGGTCAACGTCCCGTACGGCGCGCTCATGGCGATGGCCACGCGGGACTCCGGGACACGCATGCAGCTCGCGGGCATGCGCTCCTTCGGTGTCGGCATCGGCCTCATCGTGGTGTCCACGGCGACCCAGCCGCTCATCACCCTGTTCGGCGGCTCGGCGACATCACGCTCCGGATTCGCCTGGACCATCGGCCTCTACGCGGTGGTGGGCATGGCCCTCTTCTGGGCGGTGTACGGCCTCGTCAAGGAACGCGTGCCCACCACGCCGCACACCACGGAGGGCGGCGGCGCCGGGATCTGGACCTCGATCAAGGCCCTCGCCGGCAACCGCCCCTGGACGACCGTCTTCGCCTTCTCGATCCTGTCCTTCGCGCGGCTCGGCATCATCACCGGCGGCGCCGTCTACTTCGCGCTCCACGTCCTGCACAAGCCGTCGGCCGTCCCGGTCATCCTGCTGGCGTTCTCGCTCTCCGCGGTGCTCGGCTCCCTGCTCACCGCACGCGTCCTGCGCCTGCTCGGGCAGCGCCGCGGCATCCTGCTGGGCCTGGTGGCGTGCATCGTGCTCAGCGCCGTGCTGTTCTTCCTGCGCGACAACCTCATGGCGTTCACCGCGGTGTTCTTCGTGGCGAACCTCGTGGGTGGCTTCGGCTTCGTGGCCGGTCCCGCGCTCGTCGCCGACAGCGCGGAATGGCACGAGTGGCGCAGCGGCCGCCGCGACGAGGGCCTGCTGTTCGCCGGTTACAGCATGAGCACCAAGATCGGCGCGGCGCTCGGCTCGGCGTGCCTGGCGTGGGGCCTGGCGGCCATCGACTACAGCCCGGGCTCGGTGACCTCCTCGGTCGGCGACGGCATCGCCTGGCTCTTCATCGGCCTCCCCATCGCGGTGGCGGCCCTCCAGGCGGCGGTGATCGCCACGTACTCCCTGGAGTCGAAGCTGCCGGACATCAAGGCGGAGAACGTGCGGGTGCGGGAGGGGCGGTAGTCCCGACAGAGGGGACAGATTTACGCGACTGGCCACTGCCAAAAATCTGTAGCGACGAGAGTAGACATTCGGGTCGGCCGGGCTTATGTTTTCTGTGTAGCCCAGAAGTCCAAGGACGCGGCAGAGGCGAACTGCCGTGCAAGCAAGGTCAACGCAGGGACGGCCTGGCAGTGGAGGGGTGGAGCCGGAAGCAGTGGGCTCTTCCCCTGGCTGCCGGGTCGGCGCCCCCAGGGGGCGCACGCAGGACGGCGTTTCCTGCCGGCAACAGGTAATGGATCGAAAAGGTAAGGAGCAGAGCGCCATCAGGATCGCCCGGGCACGGACGGAGTCCACCCGGGTACCGCAGGCCCCGGATTGGAAGGTGGTCCCCGGTCACGCAGTCGCGATCCCGCAGTCCCGCCCCATCGGGCGGATCGGCGGAACAAGAAAAGCCGGTGCAGTTAGCCGGTAGATGGTGTTAACAGCTCGGGGCCCGGGCGCCAGGACGGCGTCCGGGCCCCTCGACGCGTCCCCGGAAGAAGAGGTTTATGCCGGCTCGCAGTACCAGCCCCGCCGACAAGTTCGACGACGACGACTACCCCGCCTACACCATGGGCAGGGCCGCGGAGATGATCGGGGCCACGCCCGCGTTCCTGCGTGCGCTGGGCGAACACCGCCTGATCACACCGCTGCGGTCCGAGGGCGGCCACCGCCGTTACTCCCGCTACCAGTTGCGCATCGCGGGCCGCGCCCGCGAACTCGTCGACACCGGCACGCCCATAGAGGCCGCCTGCCGCATCATCATCCTCGAGGACCAGCTCGAGGAGGCCCGGCGCATCAACGAAGAACTCCGCAGCCGCGGCACCGACGAGGCGCGGGCCGCGGACTGACCGACGCGGGGCGGCACGGCCTTTCCCCGCTCAGGCGGGAGAAGGGCCGAGCAGGGCGGCGGCCCGCTCGTACTCCGTGGTAGTCCCCGAGGGCTCGGTCGATGGTGGGGTCGAGGGTGTGGTGCGGCAGGTGAAGCCGAGGCGGGTCATCGCCCTCAGTACCTCGCCCGCGTTGAAGTCACGGCGGTCCTGCCCCGTGATGACCTGGCCCACCTGCATGGCGGGGTAATGACGTCGTCCGATGACGACGAAGCCACCGGTGACCGGCTCGGGTCGGATGCCCTTCATCGACTCCATCACCCCGCTCTTGGTCAGGTCGAACGGAAATCGTGCGATGACGCAGCGCATGATGCCTCACAAAGGGGAAGTGGCCTGGTGGTGGGGGGCGTTCAGTGAGTGTGGGCGAGTGCGCCCTGAGCGCTGTCGCAGGGATCGGCGTGGCGCTCCGAACCGTCGGTGATGTCGCGCAGACGGACCTGATCCGTGTATCCGAGGCCGTCCCGGACCGAGTTGAGCCCGGACCGAGTGACCCTGCCGGTGCGTTGGCCGTCCTCGTCGCAGATGACGAGGTGGTGGGTGCGGGCTGCGGCCATGACCGAGAGCGCGACCTCGACGGTCATCGCATCCCATACCTGTGGTCCGGCCGTGTCCGGGGTGTCCAGCTGGATCAGCGTCAAAAGGTGCCTCCTGCAGAGATTGCCGAGTTTCCTGATTGCAGACGTGTCGGGCCGCCGCTCCGGAGCCGGGTCGCACCTGGGTGGGCCCTCGTCAAGGAAATTCCGCGGTGTCGAACAGCGGAGGGAATCGCAAGAATTGGCCGAAATGGCGAGGCGGGAAAAGTGCGTGCAGCTGGGGCCCGCACCCCGAAGGATGCGGGCCCCAGCTGCACGTGCGTATCAGTCGCCTCAGGCGGGAACGATGTTCTCCGCCATCGGGCCCTTCTGGCCCTGCGCGATGTCGAAGCTGACCTTCTGGCCCTCGCTCAGCTCACGGAAGCCCTGGGCGGCGATGTTCGAGTAGTGGGCGAACACGTCCGCGCCGCCGCCCTCCTGCTCGATGAAGCCGAAGCCCTTTTCCGCGTTGAACCACTTCACGGTACCTGTGCTCATGTCATTCTCCTTCGGGGCAGTGCAGCAGACATTCGCACGGCGCGAATGTCTGTGTCGCCGCGATGATCGCCCTGCCCGGAGAAAAGACCGGAGTTTTTCTTGGGAACCACAACCACAACTGCAACTGACGCCGACAGTAGCACGCCGAAGCGGCCCGTGTTCACGGGAGAAATTCGTTCCGGCTGCTGCGGCAAAAACCTGTGAGTCACCCCGGGGAAATTCTCACTCGGCCGGAACAGATAATGGTTCAGCGGCGGCCCAGTTCCCTTCGTGCCAGGGTCTCGCGGGCGGCCTCGCGCGGGTGACGGCGGCGCCAGTACGGGTTGTCGTGCGGGAGGCCGCCCGAGACCCGCCCGTACATCCCGAAGATGGCGATGATCAGCCCCATGACAAAGCTGAACACGACATTGGTCATGCCGAAGCCCAGGAAGTTGGCGGGACGGTCCAGCACGAAGACGTGGTAGAAGCCGCTGAGCACGAACAGCGCGCCGATGGTCATGTTCAGCGTCGACGCGAAGTTTCCTCCGATCACGGCGCCGCCGATCAGCAGCACGCCCACGACGATCGAGATGACGCTGAGCGCACCATTGGTGGACAGCCCCGCGATCCTGGTGCCGTCCGTGCTGAACGGGCTGAGTCGGTCGGCCAAGCCGAGAGTGCCGAAGACCAGCAGGACGACGCCGCACAGCCCGGCGCCGTAGCGGTACACGCGTGCCAGTCGGCCGTCGACCGGCAGTTCCTCACTGAGCCTCATGACGGGTCCTCTCCCTCGTGGAAACGCCCCTCCCGCAACTGACACCTCTTCCGCCGACACGCCCCGAACGGTTGCACCGGCGTCCCCGGCGCATCCGGCGGGCGGCGTCGGCACGAAAACCGGTAGGTATCCCGGCGTACGTGTCCGGGAGCGTCCGCGAGGAGGAACTGTCATGGCGGCGCCCCACTGGCTCTTCGGCGACCAGCTCGGACCGCACCACCTCGCCGGCCTCGCCGACGCGCCCGTGGTGATGATCGAGGCGCGGTCGGTCTTCCGGCGCCGCCGCTTCCACCGGGCCAAGGCGCACCTGATGCTCTCCGCGATGCGGCACCGGGCCGCCGAGCTCGGTGACCGGGTCAGGTACGTACAGGCAGAGACGTACCCGGAAGGGCTGCGCGAAGCGGTGCCGGGCGTCGGGCCGGTGACGGTGCATCACCCCACCTCGTACGCGGCACTGCGCCTGGTGACACGCATGGAGGAGGTCGAGGTGCTGCCCGCGCGCGGCTTCCTCGTGGCGCAGGCGGACTTCCGTGCGTGGGCCGACGGGCGCGGTGCGAAGCGGCTTCGGCAGGAGGACTTCTACCGTTGGGTACGGCGCTCGCACGACCTCCTGATGGACGGCGACCGGCCGGTCGGCGGGCGGTGGAACCACGACCACGACAACCGCGAACCCCCGCCGAAGGGGGCCGACACGCTGGGCGTCCCCGCGCCCTACAGGCCGCGCGAGGACGAGATCGACGAGCAGGTGCGCCACGACCTGGACCGCTGGGAGCGCGACGGCGACGTGCGGTTCGTCGGACGGGACGGGCCGCGGCTGTTCCCGGCCACGCGGCGGGAGGCACTTGCCGCGCTGCGCCGCTTCGTCGCGCACCGGCTCGCCGCCTTCGGCCCGTACGAGGACGCGATGCTCGCCGCGGACCCGGTGATGAGTCACAGCCTCCTGTCGTCCTCGCTCAATCTCGGCCTCCTCGACCCGGCAGAGTGCGTGGAGCGGGCGGAGGACGCCTGGCGGGCGGGGCGGGCCCCGCTCTCCAGCGTGGAGGGTTTCGTGCGGCAGGTCGCCGGATGGCGCGAGTACGTCTGGCAGCTGTACTGGTACCTCGGCGAGGACTACCGGCACCGCAACGCTCTTCGGCATCACGAGCCGCTGCCCGAGTGGTTCCTGGAACTCGACGCCGACGCCGTCCGGGCGCGCTGCCTGTCCACGGCCCTCGCCCAGGTACGGGACACCGGCTGGACCCACCACATCCCTCGCCTGATGCTGCTCGGCAGCCACGCCCTCCAGCGGGGCTGGGACCCGGAGGGGGTGACGGACTGGTTCCACCGCTGTTTCGTCGACGGCTACGACTGGGTGATGGTGCCCAATGTCGTCGGCATGTCGCAGTACGCGGACGGCGGCCGGATGACCACCAAGCCGTACACGTCCGGCGGCGCCTACGTGCACCGGATGAGCGACCTCTGCAAGGGATGCGCGTACCGGCCGGGGGACCGGACCGGTGACCGGGCATGCCCGCTCACCGCCGGTTACTGGGCTTTTCTGCACCGCCACCGGGCGCGCCTCGAACGCAATCCGCGGACGGCGCAGCCGGTGCGCGGGCTTGACCGCCTGGCGGATCTGGACGAGCTGCTGCGCCAGGAGCGTGGGCGCGGCAGCGGCGCTCCCTGAGGTTCACCCTCGCAGGTCGTCCAGTACCTCGCGGGCCGCTCGGGCGCCGGAGGCCAGCGCGCCCTGCACCGATCCGGTGGCCCGGTGGTCGCCGCACACGTAGCGGCCCGGGGACACACGGGTGGTCCGGGTCAGGGGGAGGGGAGGCGTCATGACGGGGAGCGCCTCCTCGACGGTGCGGTGGGTCAGCAGATCCCAGCCGTCGGATCCGGCGCCGTAGGCCTCGCCCGCCGCCGCCCTTGCCTCGCGCTCCCGACCCGCCGTGTCCCGGCCGAGGACCGAGGTCGCCACGAGGGCGTGCCCTGGCGGGGCGTACGCGGGGACGACGTCGCTGAGGACGCAGGTGTTGAGGAATCGGCGTCGCGTGTCGACCAGCAGGGTCGGCTCGCCGAGCGGGGACCGCGGGGCGACGTGGTAGTACGTCGTGACGACACGACCGGCGGGCGGGGTGACGCCGGGCAGCAGCCCCGGGACCGCGCCGGGCCCGGTGGCGACGACGACCGCGCGTGCGGGGATCTCCCGGCCCGCTGCGGTGAGCACGCCGTTGTCCGTGAGGCCCGCGGCCGGTGTTTCCAGGCGCACGACGTACGGGGGCAGGTCGGCCGCGAGGGCCCGCGGGAGCGCGCCGACGTCGGTGATGGGGAGGCACTGCGTCCCGCGCAGCATGCTCCGCCAGACCAGGTGGAACATCCGGACCGACGTCTCCAGCTCGTCCTCCAGGAACACACCGGACAGGAACGGCCGGAAGAACCGCTGCACGAATTCGTCGGAGATCCCGGCGTCGGCGAGCGCGGTACGTGTCGTGGTGTCCGCGGACCGCTTGAGCAGGCGGGGCGGCGTCAGCATGTCGCGGGCGGACAGCACACCGAGCGCGGCCAGGTCGCGAGGGCCCGCGAGGCGGCCGGGCAGCAGGTCGGGGAGCGTCCGCGGACGGCGGGTGGGATCGCTGAAGCGAAGCCGCCCGTGCGGGCCGTGGACCAGGACGCCGGGGGTGAAGGGCCGCAGGCCGAGGCGCCTCAGCGGCACTCTGCGGCGGACCTGTGGATAGGACGTGTTGCAGACCTGGAACCCGCGGTCCACCACGAATCCGTCGACCCGGTCCGAGCGCATCCGGCCGCCGACGGCGTCGCCCGCCTCCAGCACCTGCACGTCGACGCCCGCCGACAACAGGTCCCGGGCGCACGCGAGTCCCGAGACACCGGCCCCGACCACGAGAACGTCCGAGCGGCGCTCGTCTCCACCCGCCGGCATTCGACCACCTCTTCCGTCCGTGGACCGTACTTCCGCGGGGCGGCGGCGTTCGGATGCGCCGCCACCCGGACGAGACCTCGGGTGGCACGGGCGCGGCGTCAGCGGCTCCGTAGCGTGGCGACCGCGTCGGCGAGGGTGTGCGGGTACTCGGCGCCCTCGACCGTCGTGCCCCGCCAGCCGGGGCCGGCGAGCTGCACCACCGGTTTCTGGCGTGCGCCCTTCTGTCCCCAACTCACGCGCAGGAGGTGCTCGGCGAGTGGCGCGCCGGCCGAGGAACGCGTCTGGGACCACAGCATGACCGCCGCCGGGCCGGTGCGGCGCACCGCCTCCGCCAGCGCCTCCACGGGGACGGCCGCGCCCAGCATCCGGACCGGCCGCCCTTCGAGAGCAAGGGCGGCGTGCAGTGCCTCCAGCGGAAGCGTGTGCCGTTCGCCGGGGGTGCAGGCCAGGAGGACGGGCGCGCCCTGTCGCTGAGCCCGGCGGCCGACGAGGTAAGGGGCGCAGCGCAGAGCGGTGGACACCTGCCAGGACAGCAGGTGCTCGACCTCTACGAAGCGGTCGCCCGCGGCCTCCCACTTGCGGCCGACGGCGTGCAGCGCCGGCATCATGAGCCCCTCCCACGAGTCGACGACGCCGTGTTCGCGCAGGAAGCCGCGGAGGCGTTCCTCGACGGTGTCGGCGTCGAGCCGCATGGCTGCGCGGGAGAGCCCGCGGCACTCCCGCCGCACCATGTCGGCGTCGAGGCCGTCGCGCCCCGCATCCGGTGCGTTTCGTTCGCCGTCGACGGCCGGGGGCGGCGCTTCCTCGTAGAGGAGGGGCGTCGTCCCGGCGGCCGTGCCGCCCTTGGCCAGGCGCGCCGCCTCGCCCGGAGGTACGCCCTGCGCGGTGAGTCGGCACATCGCCTCCAGCACGGCGACGTCGTCGGGCGACCAGCGCCGGTGGCGCCCTTCGTTCCTGCGCGCAGGACCGAGGCCGTAGCGCCGGTCCCAGGAACGCAACGTGGTGGGCGAGACTCCGAGCCGGCGGGCCACGGCGCCCGAGGTGGCTCCGGCCCCGTGTGCGGCCCCCGCCTGCTCCTCGCCCGCATGACGCTCCATGCCCTCACCATATCGACGCAGGAACAGTGCGTCACTCCCGAAGCCTGGCAAAGGGGTGCCGATCCGACGCCGTGCGCGGGGCGCCGACCTCGGTCTTTGCTCCTGTGTGACGCTCGATGAGGCGGCTGAAGCAAATCGATGCAACTTCGTTTCATGTCGTACCCGGCGCCGTCCGTCGAGAGAGTGATCTCGCCACCCATCGGCGAAAGGACCGGGCGATGTCTGCCGTCATGATGACGAAGGAAGATCACTCCGACGGAGATGTGTCCGAGCGGGAACTCTCGGACGAGGAGCTCGCCACGGAACTGCGCCGCGGAAGCGAGGCCGCCCTGGAGGGCATCTACCGTCGTTGGTCGACCTTCGTGCACACGCTGGCCTACCGCTCGCTCGGCGATGCGCGCGAGGCGGAGGACGTGACCCAGCAGGTCTTCCTCGCGGCGTGGCGGGGCAGCCGGAACTTCGACCCGCAGCGCGGTCGGCTCGCCGGCTGGCTCGTGGGCATCACTCGACGCAAGGTGGCCGACACCCTCGGCGCGCGGACGCGGCGGACCGAGCTGATAGGGGCCGCGGGCGCCCAGCTCTCGGTGCGTCGTCCGACGCAGGAGAGGGACGTCCATCGCGTGCTCGACCAAGTGGTCGTGGCGCACGAGTTGCACCGGCTTCCCGCGGCGCAGCGCCGCGTACTGGAGCTGACGTTCTACGACGACCTGACGCAGACGCAGATCGCCCAGCTCACCGGATGGCCGCTCGGCACCGTCAAGAGCCATGCGCGCCGCGGGATGCTCCGCATGCGGGACCAGCTCCTGGCGTCGGACGAGCTCTGAGCCGTCTCTGTGAACTGCCGTGGGGAAACCGTCATTTGATGATGTGACAGATGTGGATCGGGCCGAGCCAGCGGGTGCAGCTGGGGGAAGGGGCGGGGTTCGAGGGTTCGGGACTGGTGGGCTCCGGAGTTGGTTCCGTCGTCGTCGGGGTGGGCGAGGGCTGTTCGGTCGTCGGGGTGGGTGTCGGTGTGGGCTCGCCGGAGGGTGTGTCGGTGGGGGACGGTTCGGCGGGCGTGGACTCCTTCGGCGGCACGGCGCGGTCGAAGGCCGACGGGGACGGGGGAGTGGACGGGGTGGCGGGGGAGTCGGAGGTGTCGGGCTCCGGCTCGGCGCTGGTGTCGGTGTCAGTCGGGCGCGGGGCGTCCTGCTCCTTGCTCGGCTCGTTCGACTCGTTGGACTTGTCCTGCGGGGAGGCGGGCTCGGGGGAGGAGGAAGAGGAGGGGGTCGAGGGCTGCGCAGAGGGCGAGGTGTCCGACGGTGCGCTGTCACGCGCGCCGGTCTCCTGCCCTTTCTCGCTCTCCTGGCTCTCCTGACTCTTCCGACCCTCCTGGCTCTTCTGGGCCGTGTCGCCCTTCTCGCTCTGGATCGCCGCCGAACGCTGCGGCGGCACCGTGTCACCACCGTTCGACGTCAGTACGAGTCCGGCCGCGACCGCGGCACCGGCGACCGAGACACCAAGCACCCCGGCCACGGCTCCCTGGGTCTTCGACCCACCGGTGAGCACATGTCGTACGCCGTGCAGCAGACCGGAACCGGCCTCGTGCCCGCTGGAGGCGGACCCCGCGGCACCGGCGGCGCCCACCCCGGCTCCCGCGCCCGCCCCGACGGCGAGCGGCAGCAGGAACTTCCCGGCTCCGCCGAGGACGAAGATGAGCAGCGCCGGGCCGACCAGGGCGGGCAGCCGGTCGTTGGCGCTGAGCAGGACCGTGAGCCGCTTCCGGCAGTCGTCGCAGTCGTCGACGTGCGCGAGGAGCTTCTCGGACTGGCGCGGGGAGGCGTTGCCGCGCACGTAGGCGGGCATCCGCTCCCAGTGCCCCTCGCACGCCGGGTCGGCCGGTGCCCCGGGATGCGTCCGCAGGAAGGCCTGCCGCATGCCTTCGCGCGCACGGTGCAGCAGCACGGCCGTGGCCCCGCTGCCCGCGCCGATGCCCCGGCCGACCGCCTCCAGCGGCTGACCCTCGGCCTCGGAGAGCCACAGGGCCTTCACCCACCGTTCCGGCAGCTGCCCGAGGACCTGGGACAGCAGGTCGACCTCGGAGGCACGGGTGGCCGGGTCCTGGTCGCCGTAGGCCCCGGACCCGTACGCGGCGGTCGACACCTGGACCGGCTCGATGCCGGTGTGCGGGTCGAGCGGTGTCTCGCGGGCGGCCCCGCGCCCGGCCGAGGCGGCCAGGTTCCGCACGGTCGTCGTCAGGTACGCCGCGACGTTGTCGACGTCGTGCCCCGCCGCGAGGCGCCGCCAGACCCGGAAGTGCGCCTCGGCGACGAGGTCGTCGGCGAGCCACGGGTTGCCGGTGAGCGAGCGGGCGTACGCGACGAGCCGAGGCTGCTCCGCCTCGTAGATGCGCGCGTACGCGGCGGGGCTGAGGCCGCCCTCCGTGGCGGCGGGGGGTATCGGCGCGGCGGCGGGGCCGTCGGTCATGGCAGAAAACTTCCGTTCCGTCCGGCATCGGCGGGGCTCTGCTCTGCCCGACTGCGGATCGGGAGAGGAGAATGAGAAGGAGTTTGAAACCGTAATTCACAAATGTCTGATTACGGGAGGGGTGAGTGGCGCAGGTCACAACGACCTTTTTCGGAAACGCCGTAATGACGTGGCCCGCCGCCGCGTCGAACGGGCATCTGGAACATGCAGCGCAGAAAGGGACCTGCCATGCCGACCACGCTGCCCGTCACGTTCGAACAGCCCGCCCGCGCCCGGCTCGTCACGTCCGAGGGCGAGGGCCCCGAACGCAACGTCACCGTCACCCTCCGCTACAAGTCCACCGACCCGCTCGCCCTCCAGGTGGTGTTCCCCGCGGAGGCCACCCTCTCCGGTGCCGAGGTGACATGGGCCTTCGCCCGCGCGCTCCTCGACGACGGCCTGCGCGTGCCGACCGGGACCGGGGACGTCCACGTGTGGCCGTGCGGCCGCGCCCGCACCGTCATCGAGCTGCACTCGCCGGAGGGCATGGCGGTGCTGCAGTTCGACACGTCGGCCCTGCGGCGTTTCCTGCTGCGTACGTACGCGCTGGTGGCGGCGGGCCAGGAGGACGTGGAGGGCGTCGTCGACCGCGCCCTCGCGGAGCTCTTCGGCCCCGACCTCGAAGCTTGACCCCGTCCCTTCTTCTCCTCAGCCCCGGTCGCCCTCGTCGATGACGGGCATGACGGCACCACCTGGATGCCACCGGTCGAGGAAGGGCCCCTGCCTCTCGACGTCGACGAGTTCGATCCGCGCGCCGATGCTGTCCACCTGGTGGTACGCGAACGGCCGGCCATAGGGACAGCCGGAGAAGTCCACGGGCAGCCCCTCCGCCTCCAAGCGGCGGGAACCCTCCTGTACGTCACTCGTCCAGAAGCCGATGTGATCGAACCGGGCCCCGCCCGACGCGTCCCACGGACTGCCCGGCGACCCCTCGATCAACTCGATGAACGGCGGCCCACCGGTCGTGAACACGATTCGGTACTCCCACTCCCCGAGCCGATCGCCCGCGGGCTCACTCCACTCGACCCCGGCCGAACGCCGAAAGTCCCGCATCGCCCGCTCGAGGTCGGGGACGGCGAAGCACACATGGTAGAAGGCGGTCATCCACCCATGATCGAGCACAACCCGCGCTTCCGTGACGGCTTGTGCCCGACCGGCGGGCCAGTGCGACGACTGGGCAACAAGCGGTGGCCGGGGCGTGATTCACCCCGTGCGGCCCCCATAAGATGACGTCGTACGGTCAACACGACGTGACGGTGCCGGACGGACCCAGACCCCAGAGCAGGCCAGTGTCACCTGTGAGCCCCACCCGTACATCGGGGGGGGCGCAATGCCGCGCTGCGCGTGCTCGCGGCTGCTCACCGGGTTCCTGATGCTGTGCGACCCGGAGTACCGCAAGGGGCTCGACCTCGACGCGTTCGATCCGGCGACCGTGCCGCCGGACCTGCCCGCGCCCGCGGTGCCCAGCGTCGCGGGGCTGACGGCGGCGCAGACTCTGTGGCTGCTCGCCGACCACTACGGACTGTCCGCGACCCGCGCCGCCGACATCTACCCCGAGCTGGGGCAACTCGCCGCGTCCGGGCGGCTGGTGACGATCGTGGTGCCGGACGTCGACCGGGCAGGGGCTGCGGTCGCCAACCCCTCCTGGACGCGTTCGACGTATTCGGGCTTGAACGCTACGGATGACGGCCGGGGCAGGGTTTGGCGTTCACACCCCTGTCCGTGGCCACCTGCACTGCTCGATCATTCCGGCTGTCCATTGGCTGGCGGGACCGAGTTGTCGCCTGCGGCGCGATCTGGACCGTTCCCCCTCTGGAGCTTGGCCCTGATACGGCGGATGAACCGGGTGGCTTCCTCTTCGGTGATCTCGACGTGGTCGTCCTCGTTGTGGCCCAGTTCGTGGCGGCGCAGGTACTCCGTCGGTTCCCAGCGCAGGTTGCGGGTGAAGGCCTCGTCGCTGAGGGCCCTTCCGGCTCGGCGTCGGCGGACGATGCCAGCGGGACGCTCGCGCGGGAATTCGTGGTCCACGCGGGCGTAGTAGGTGACGGTGCCGGCAGGGGAGTTGAGCACGCTGACCGACGCCCCGCGACCGTTCAGCCACAACTCAAATTCCAGTCCGGCGAGTTCACGTTCCGTATCGCCTTGAGCGAGCCGGGCCGGACCGCGAATCTCACCGGTGAGGCCGGCGACGACGGTGCTCTCGTCGACGGCGACATTGAGTGTCACGTCGTGCGCGGATACACCGGTGAGGTCGGCGCCGAGCAGGGACACCTCCTGGAGGGAGGCCCCGTCGAACACCGCATGACGGAAACAAGCCGATCGTGCATCCACCTTCCAGAGCGCCGCGCTGCCGAGATCGGCGCGCGTGAGGTCGGCGCCCCGCAGCCGTGTGTCACGGAAGTCGGCCTTCACCAGCGACGCCCCGGTGAGGTCTGCGTGATCGAGTATGGCATCGGCACTCTGGGCCCGATACAGGTCCGCTTCCACGAGCTTGGCGGCGGTGAGGTCGGTGTCGAAGAGAGTCGCCAGCGCGAGGTCGGCCCCCGACAGATCGGCCCCGGACAGATCGAGTTGAGAGGCGTCCAACGTCGTATCGTCATCGCTCGCCTCACACCAGGCCAGCAGCGCCGCCGCGCCCGCCGGATCGCGCGGCATGACCCGCACCGTTCTGCTCACATCACGGGTACCAGACAATGCGCTCACTCCAGCTGTTCTCTTCGCGGGAGCGTCCGTGTCACCAGGCGTTCCGCCTCGGACGAGCGTCGGGCGTCGTGGTGGTCCTCCAGGGCGAGGAAGGCGAGGTGACCGCCACGCCCGCCCTCACGCCACCACGTGCCGATGCGGTCGGCGGCCTCCCCTTCGGGGATCGCGGCGGAGGTGTCGGTGGACGGCTCGGGCACTGTGTCTCTCCCCGGTTCGTGTCGGCCAGTCCCGGACTCAGGAGGAACGGGACTGCCTGTACTTCTGAATCACCCGGTCGATGAAGGCCGCCGCTTCGATCTCAGAGATTTCCACGTGGTCGGTGTCATTGTGTCCCAGCGCGTACAGGTCGAAATAGTCGGTGGGTTCCCAGCGCAGGTTCCGGCTGAAGGCCTCGTCGTGCGTGACGGGCTCCCTCCCGACCGCCCGACGTCGTATCAGCCCCATCGGCCGCTCCCTCGGGAACCTCTCCTCGACCACCGCGAAGTACGTGACTTTCCCCTTCGCGTCGGAATCCAGGGCGTCGAGCGTCGCTGGGCCCACGGTCAGGAACGGCGGAGCGGCGATGGCCGTGTCGAGGCCCCAGCGGGGCAGGCTCACGCCGTTGAGGTCGATGGCTTGATCGACGTAGAAGCCGCCCCCGCGTTCGTACATGAGCAGCAAGGGCTCGTACGGTTCGGGGAGGTCGGGCAGGTCCGTGCGCCCCTGACGACGCAACTCCGTCCAGCGGACCGCGCCCGTCACGGTTCGCTCGACCGAGTTCGGCCCGATCCCGCCGCGCAGGAACGCGTCGAGGTCGCTCGCGATGTCTAGGGGCAACTGCACGCAAGGGACGATGTGTTCAGCGATGTCGAAGAACGGCCAGACGCTCTCCGCACCGTAGTGACGGGCCCACAGGGCGGACCGGCGCAAGTACTCGCGCATCAGCAGGGCGCGCGACCGCGAGTGGTCGAACGCCACTGTCCAGTCGTCCCAGTCGATGGCTCGCAGGCGGCGGAGAATCAACTTACTTTCCAGGAGGTGTGGGGGTGTTGGTGTCCTCGGGGAAGGCCCTGTATGTCTGGAGGGGGTTGCCTCGCCTGTCCCACTTGCGGCCGCACACGCCTATGCCGCGATCGGAATAGAAGGTGCGCCTGGCCAAGTGGCCATTGCGGTGCCATGAACGCCACTCGCCAACGTGCGCTCCCAGACGGAGGGTTTCCTCTGCCTTCAAGGACCCGTCAGGCCACCGACGGCGGTACGGGCAGGAGGACACACCGTCGACGTACGTCTGGAGTTGGATCAGCCGCCCCTCCTTGTCGTGCGATACGACCTCACCCGTATAGGGCTTGCCCTCGTAGCGCACGATCACGTTGTCGTCCTCTGTGCACGTGTCTGCCCTGTCGACTCGCATCGTCAATCCGTGTACCACCTACTCGGGTGGCATCGGCTGGGCGGCGCCGTTCTCGAAAAGGTACCGGTACATGTCCCGCAGGTAGGAGTACAGGACCTCGTCGCTCTCGAACTCGATGTCGGTGATTCTCTCGTAATCGGCCGTCGAGAGCGGGCGATCCCGGAGCACGGTCGCCAAACCCTCCCGCACGCGTTCGACGTATTCGGGATTGAACACGTACAGAGTCGGGCGAAGCGTTCCGCTGGTGTCGTAGGCCTGGTCGTAGTCGAGGTAGACCTTGATGAACTTCTCGAGTTCCGTGTTCACGGATGATCCTTGCTGTCGGCGGTCGTGGGGAACTCGTCGCCCACGCGAGCGTAGTAGGTGACGGTGCCGGCAGGGGAGTTGAGCACGCTGACGGACGACCCGCGGCCGTTCGGGCGCAACTCCAGTGTGCGGCCCGTGAGTTCGCTTTCCGCGTTGCCATCCCATGGGTGGGCAGGGCCACGAATCTCGCCGGTGAGGTCGGTGTCTACTGAGCTTTTCGTTAGTTCCGTGGGTGCAGGGGCGTCGGCGGTGTGAGCATGTTGGGGGTGTCTTCCGAGTCGCAGGCTGTTGTTTCCGACGTCTCTGTTCCGCCGCTGACACGGCCGCAGTTGGCCGAGGCCCGGCGGGTGCGCGCGGCCGAGTTGTTCGAACTGGGGCGTTCTACCTCCGAGGTGGCACGGACCGTGGGGATGCACCCCGAGAGCGTGCGCCGGTGGAGACGCCAGTGGGAGCAGGGTGGGGCTGATGCGCTGCGGCGGCGGACGGCCACCGGCCGGCCGCCCAAGCTGGACGATGCCCAAGTCGAGCTGGTGCGGGCCGCATTGGAGCAGGGCGCCAAGGCGCACGGGTTCGAGGCGGATCTGTGGACCCTGGAACGGGTCGGCGTGGTGGTGGAGCGGATCACCGAGGTGACGTTGTCCCGGGCCTCGGTGTGGCGGCTACTGACCGGACGCATGGGGTGGAGCCTGCAGCGGCCCAGACGTCAGGCCGTCGAGCGGGACGAGTCCGAGATCGCCCGATGGGCCGCCCAGGAGTGGCCACGCATCAAAAAGGGGCGGTGAAGAAACGTGCCTGGCTCGTCTTCTTCGACGAATCGGGTGTCTCGCTGCTTCCCCAGGTCCGCCGCACCTACGCACCCCGCGGGCACACCCCCGTGCTTCGACACCGGCTGAACTGGAAACGCGCCGGGATGGCCGCCGCGCTCGGCTACCACGCCACCGACCCCGAACGCGGCCCCAGGCTGTGCTTCCACCTCAAGCCCGGCAGCTACAACACCACATCCCTGATCGATGTGCTGGAACACATCAAAACCTTCTACGCCGGCGAGTCGGTGGTGCTGGTATGGGACGGACTGTCGGCCCACTGGAGCCGGGCCATGCGGGCCTGGGCGGCCGAACAGGACTGGCTAACCTTGGAGCGGCTGCCGGCCTACGCCCCCGAACTCAACCCGGTGGAACTGCTGTGGTCGGCCATCAAAACCCGCGAGCTGGCCAACCTCGCCGGCGACCACCTCGCCGATGTTGCCGACGCGGCCGAACGCGGCATCCACCGGATCTGCTCCAACAACCAGCTCCCGTGGTCCTTCCTCACCCACACCGGCCTAACAATCCATCACGAACCACCACGGAACTAACGAAAAGCTCAATAAGAACGTCGCCGGCGCGGGTCGGACCCCGACAGATCGGCGCTGAGCAGGCCGAGCTGAGAGGCGTTCAGCGTCGTATCGTCGCCGCTCGCCCCGCACCAGGCTAGTAGCGCCGAGCCGCCCGGCATGACCCCGCCGCCCATCGTGTCCTGATGCGCGCCGCGCGCGTCAAGGGTGGCCGCGCTTTCGGTACTCGTTTCGACAACGTTGTCCAAACCCTTGTCGCCCGCCCACGATGTTTGTACGTTGCACCAGGCATCACGTAGGAAGCGCTTTCACCGCTTGCTCCCGGGAGGGGACATGGCGCCTCGCACAGTCACGTCGTCACGCCGAAGCAGACCCTTGAGAGTCAGATCTTTGCCCCTCGCGACGGCCGCCGGAGCCGCACTGCTCGCTGCCGCGCTCCTCACCCCGCCCGCCGGGGCAGCCTCCGCGCCGGGCGCCGATTCCCCGGCCGCCGGGACAGGTATCCGGGAAAGCCTGGTCGCGGGCTACAACTTCGAGCATCCGGACCCCGTCGACCCCGCGCGTGAACGTGACATCGGACCTTCCGGCACCACCTTGTCGCTCGTCAACGGCGGCGCGGCGATGCGCGTGCGCGACGACGCCGATCCGCGGCGCGGCCACGTCCTTCAGACCCGGCAGGTCGCCCCGGACGTCGCGGGCAACGACGACTGGAAGGCCGGTGTGTACGACCCGGACGGCGCGGCCTCGCTGCACGCGTTCAACGGGGCGCGCCAGGCCACCGTCATGGGCTGGTTCCGCACCACGGGGCCGAACCCGAGCCCGAATTCGGGTTCGGCCGACCCCGACGACCGCTACAACGCCATCGGGCTCTCGGGCCTCCTCACCGGCGACTCGAACGGGCACGACGTCCGGGCTCTCCTCGAACTCATCGACGTAAAGGGTGAGTTGCGGCTGGTCGCCCTGGGGCGTCGCGTGGACGGGTCCGCGTCCCAGACGTTCGCTGCCGACGGTGACTGGCGTACGCACCTGCCCGACGGTCAGTGGGTCCACCTGGCCGCGACCTTCGACTTCGACACGGGCGAGATGGCGCTCTACCGCAACGGGCAGGCTCTGCCCGGAAGTTATGTGCGCGACGACGACCCGTGGGCGCTCGCCGGGGAGCCGGAGCCCGACCTTGCGTCGGCGACCGACCCGCGCGGAATCAAGATCGGCGGGAGCTTCCCGCAGAACACCCGCGAAGCCAACCCCTGCAACTGCCGCATGGACGACCTCCTGTTCCTCGACCGTGCCGCCACGCCGGGACAGGTCATGGCCGAGTACCGCCGCAGCGGCGGGCGCCCCGCGGCGTGAGCCCCCGGGACGTCCCCGCCGTCGAACGCACCTTCCGCGCGTCCCACCCGAAGGGAGCCCCCTTGTCTCCATCGGCCCCGCACGTCCTGCCCAGTAAGAGCCCGAGCCGCCCACGCGCTCGGCATCGTACGAGATCGCTCCTCGTCCAGCTCGTCACCGGCGCCCTGCTGACCGCCGCGCTCGCCGCGGCGCCGTTCGCCTCGTCGGCGAGCGCGGCCGAAGCGCCCATCGACGCCGCGTCCGCCGACGCCGCGTCCGCCACCGCAGTTACCGATCCCATTCCCGGAAAGCCCGTCACCTCCGGAATCGGCCTGGAGGTGAAGGAGTTCGCGCAGCTGCCGAAGTCGGAGCCGCGCCCGGGGCCCGTCGAGGACGAGCGGCTCATCCGGTACAACCGGATCAACTACCTGACGCCGTTCCCCGACGGCTCGAACCGCCTCGCCGTCGCGGACCAGAACGGCATGTTCTACTCCCTGAACAAGGACGGCTCGGGGCAGCGCCCCTACCTGGACCTGTACAAGGAGTTCTCCTCGGCCTACTACGCCAGCCGCGGCCTCGGCACCGGCTTCGGCTACGTCACCTTCGACCCGGACTTCCGGCACAACGGCCGCTTCTACACCGTCCACACCGAGAAGCCCGAACTGACCGACGCCAAGCCGGACTTCAACCAGCCGAGCGGCAACGGCTTCCACGGCATCGTCACCGAGTGGACCGCCGACGACCCGAGCGCCCCCACCTTCTCCGGCACTCACCGCGAACTGCTCCGCATCGGCTTCAACGGCCAGGTCCACGGCATCCAGCAGATCGACTTCGACCCGACCGCCAGGCCCGGCGACGCCGACTACGGGCTCCTCTACATCGCGGTCGGCGACGGCGGAAAGGGCAACACCACCGGCGACCCGCAGAACCGCGCCCTCCCGCACGGAAAGCTCCTGCGCATCGACCCGCGCGGCCACGACAGCGCGAACGGCGAGTACGGCATCCCGGCCACCAACCCGTTCGTCGGCGAGCCCGGCACCCTCGGCGAGATCTACGCGATCGGCATGCGCGACCCGCACCGCTTCAGCTGGGACACCCGCGGCAGCCACCGCATGTTCCTCTCGCACGTCGGCGAGCACGCCATCGAGTCCGTCTACGAGGTGAAGGCCGGCGACAACTACGGCTGGAGCGAACGCGAGGGCGCCTTCGTCTTCGACAAGAAGGCCACCGACCCCTGCGCCAAGATCCTCCCGCTGCCCGAGGACGACGCGAAGTACGGCTACACCTATCCCGTCGCCGCCTACGACCACGACCCGCCGGCCGACTGGAACTGCAAGTCCGATGTCGGCGTCGGCATCTCCGGCGGCTACGTCTACCGGGGCCACGACCTGCACGGGCTCCAGGGCAAGTACATCTTCGGCGACATCGTCGACGGCAGGCTCCTCTACTCCGACGCCGCCGACATGCGCCGCGCCAAGCCCGGCAGCGAGCAGCGCCTGGCGCAGCTCTACAGCCTGATGGTCTACGACGCGCAGTCCGGCAAGCGGGTCACCATGCAGCAACTCGCCGGTGACAAGCGCGTCGACCTGCGGTTCGGACAGGACGCGGACGGCGAGCTGTACATCCTCTCCAAGGCCAACGGCAAGATCTGGAAGGTGACGGGGACCCGCACGTTCGCGCGTTGCGACACGAGCGGGACCACCCTCACCGATGTCATGTCCGAGGAGAACTGGGCGCCCGTCACACCCTCCAAGTGGCAGTTCAAGGACGGCGAGGCCGTGATGACGGAGCCGGGCGCCGAACGCCCGGGCCCCCGCCGCCCCTACGAGTACGCGGTCCTCACCGCGGGTCCCGCCTACCGCAACGTCCGCATCGACGCCCAAGTTCGCATCGACACCCCGACCGACATCGACAACCGGGACGTCATCGTCGTCTTCGGCCACGAGTCCGACACCCGCTTCGGCTACGCACACCTCTCCCAGGACAACACCATCTACCCGCACAACGGCGTCTTCACGGTCGACGACGCCGACCGCCTGCGCGTGGAGGACCAGTGGAACGGCACCACCGGCGCCCCACCCGCGATCAGCGACATGGCCTGGCACCGTGTCACGGTGGTCCGCTGCGGTGACACCGGCGAAACGGCCGTCTACATGGACGGCTCGCGCCACCCCCTGATGACCGCGGTCTCCACCCGCCCCGGCGACGGCCGCGTCGGCTTCGGCTCGTTCGACAACGTCGGCCGGATCCGCGACCTGAAGGTGTCCGGGAATTCGTAGCGAAAGTGTGGGGGCGGCCGGCGACAACTGATCGCCTGCCGCTCTCACTGTCATGTGGTCCCGCAACAGCCCCCCGTGTCGCACCCATAGGATGAACCCGTACGGTCAACTCTCTTTGACGGTGCCGGACGGACAGGACAACGGGGGAACGATGACCAGCCCGATCAAGGCCCCAGAGCAGGCCCAGGCAAACTATGAACCCCACCCGTACATCGGGGGACGCAACGCGGCGCTGCGCGTGCTCGCCGCGTGGCGCATGGAGTGGCCCGGTGCGCCCAGGGTCGTGATCCTCACCGGGAGCCCGGGTACCGGGTGTTCGCGGCTGCTCACGGGATTTCTCATGCTGTGCGACCCGGAGTACCGCGAGCGGCTCGACCTGGACGCCTTCGATCCGGCGACCGTGCCACCGGATCTGCCGGCGCCCGCCGTGCCGAGCGTCGCCGGCCTTACGGCGGCTCAGACGCTGTGGCTGCTCGCCGACCACTACGGACTGTCCGTGACCCGCACGGCCGACATCTTCCCCGAGCTCGGTCGGCTCGCCGCTTCGGGCCGCCCGGTGACGATCGTGGTGCCGGACGTGGACAGGGCCGGGCCCGTACGGGGAGCCGGTGAACCCGGGCGCCTGGTCCGGGACGTCCTCAAGCCGCTCGCCGCCGTCGAGTCCCTGCGTCTGCTCGTCGACGTGCCCCGCGAGTTCGCCGCCGAAATCGCGGACAGCCTGCCGACGGGCACGGCCCGGATCATCGACCTCGACGCGCCCGAGTGGGCCGACCCGGAGGGGCTCGTGTTGCAGGCCGACGCGCTGCTCGACCCTCGGTTCGGCGCTCCTGAGCTGCCGTTCACGAGCGATCCCGCCGCTCGGCGTTCCCTCGCCGAGTCGATCGCGCGGCGCGCGGGCGACGGCGCGGGCAGCCGTCTGACGGCCCACCTCGCCGTACAGTCGATCCTGACGCACCCCGACGGCTTCGACCCTGGCGCCGATGACCAACTCCCGGGCAGTATCGCCGAAGCCGTCGACCTGCACGCCCAGCGGCTCGGCGCCCACCCTCGCACCCTTCGGCAGATCCTCGCGCCCCTCGCTCTCGCCGAGGGCGACGGCCTGCCCGTACCACTGCTGACGCCGCTCGCCTCCGCCGTCGCCGGACGGGACATGAGCGACGACATGGCGCGCGGCATGCGACTCGCCGCCCCCTTCATCCGCCCGGTCGAAAGGGCCGACGATGCCCTCCCGGAGAACGAGCGGACACTGGTGGCCTTGCACCACCCCGGTATCGCAGAGGCCGTCCGGGAGGGCATTCCGGACGTGCCGGGCGCTCAGGCACGGATCGCCATGGAGCTGCTTGAGGCCGTCCCCGACCAGGACTGGGCCAAGGCAGGGGAGTACGTGCGCGATCGCATCGCGGGGCACACCTTGGAGGCCGGTCTGCTGCCCCGGCTCCTCACCGACCCCAACCTGTTCGCGCAGGCCGACCCGGTGCTGCTGCGCGCCGCGGTCGACGCCCTGCCCGCCGGGCAGTTGGACGCGCCGGCGCGCACATATCTGCGGACGGCGCCGCTGCTGACCCGTACCCAGGCACCGGCCGTGCTGCGTGCGGCGCTGCTGGAGACCGCGTTCGTCGAGGACGCGCTGCCGGACTACGCGGAGGTGCTGCGCCGCTCGCTGCCCGAACTGCCCTGGCACACCTTGTGGAGTGTGCCGGTCGCCGGGGTGGAAGGCGTGACCGTCGGCACGGTCGACGGCGTCGGTGAGCAGGTGCGCGTCCCGGTCGCCGTCAGTGCGGTGCCCCACGGCACACCCGGTTCACGGCCGTCGAGGGCTGACGATCCCCAGGCGCCCGCCGTGGTGGTGCACGACCTCGCCACCGGGGCCGTCGTCGACGCGGATCCGGCCGGTGTGCGGCGCCCTTCGGAGGAGGAACGTGCCGCGGGGCCGCTCGGGTACAGCCGTGGCGCCGACTACGTGCGCGTATGGCGACGTGCCGAGACGAACGGTGAGGAGCAGCTGGTCACCCTGTTCGTCTCCGCAACGCCCTTCACGGGAACCGACCTCTCTCCCTCGGGCATCCTTCTCGTTGCCACGGAGAACGGTGTGAAGGCGCTGCAGATCCGCCCGGAGCGCCCCGACACGACGGCCTGACGGACTCAGGTCTCCCGAAGCCCGGACGACAACACGTATCGCGAAGACTCGAAGGGAATGCCCGTGATCAGCCAGGAGCAGGCGCTCGCGACCGCAGAGGCGTGGCTCAACCCCGAGGGGCAGCCGCGCCGAGAGGTGCGGATTCAGGAGTTCGACCTGGGCTGGGTGGTGTGGGCGGCGCCCCCGCCGCTCGAGCGCGACCCGGTCACGGGCAAGCGTCGTCCGCCGGCCACGTTCGGACACTCCTGCGGAGTCGTCGACCGCCGCACCGGCGAGCTGAGCACCTGGCCGTCCGTGCCGGTCGAAGAGGTCGTCCGGATGTACCGGCAGAAGCACGGAGGCGGTGAAGAGGCGGAGCCTCCCGCGCAGCCACCCGTCACCGGGCCGGGCAACACCGCGGTCTTCACCTACATCGACCCGGCCACCGGGGAGGAGACGAGCCTCGCCAAGAACTCGGCGCCCGGTGAGCCGCATGCCGAGTACCAGGCAGTGGTGGAACTCGACGCCCTCGGTGTCCCGCCGCGGAACGTGATCGCGATCCACACCGACCTCAGCCCCAGCCTGCTTCCCGGCGGCTACCCGGGCCTGCTGCTCGAACGCAACTTCCGTTTCGCCACGTTCACCTGCCTCCACGAGTACGGGATTCGGGGCGAGGAGCGCGCCGAGGCCGTCGCCGCGCTGGTCGAGCACGTCGAAGAGACCCACCGCATCGCCGGGCAGGAGCCACCGCCGCGGCCGCACCGGGCCGCGCTGCCGTCCGACGTGGAACCGGCCGAAGCGCTGCGCGACGTCGCTCTGGGGCGCGTGCTCACGGATGCCGTGGGAGCCGAGGACGTACGCCGTTACGACGCCGATGACGTGGCGGGCACGCCCCTTCCGGAGTCCGCCAGGAACACGCTGATCTGGGCCGGGCTCCCCGACGTTCCGTTCTTCTTCACGCCCGAGTCCCCGGAGACGCCGCTTCCGGGCGGCCTGTTCGGCAACGCCGCCGCCCATTTGCGCGCGACCGGCTCCGGGGCAGGGGCCGACGCCTTGACGTTCCTGGAGAACCACGTCCGGATCGGAACCGACGGCGTCGCGCTGATCACCGTCCAGTGCACGGAGTCCGACCTCGACGGCGAGCCGGTCGGGCAGGTCTGGGCCGTCACACCGGAGAACGGCGCGGGGCGCCGCGTCAACGCCTCGGTGGCCGCGTTCGCCCGCTCCCTCGCCCTCCTGGACACCACGCGTACGGGGATGACCGCGCTCGACCCGGTCATGGCGGGCGCCGCCGTGGCCGGCCTCCAGGAGCAGCTCGTCGCCATCGACGCCTCGGCCCTGGACGATCCGCGGAACTGGTGGTCCGTGATCGTCGAGCAGATGTGGCACGGGCTGTTCTGAGCAGTACGCAGGTGCAGAGGAGTTCGTCGAGTCGGGGGAAGCACGGGAGCATGCTCGGACGTTGTGAAGTGGACGGCTACACCGCGGAGTTGGGCGACGACCTCAGGTTCGTCTTCCGGAACCCACGCGGCAGGGCGCTTCAGCAGGTACCCGACTGGCTCTTGGACAGCGCGGGCGTGCGCCGTCTGTACCGGCTGCGACGGGGTGTGAGGGGGCATCGCGAGCGCGCGAGCGCGCAGGCCGGGGCATGGGCCGCCGCGCACACGCCCGTACCGGCGGCTCTCGCCGAGTCCGATGCCGTGTGGCGCGATGCGCTCGCCGATGCGGGAGTCGAGCTGCTGTCGACCCGACCCGCGCCGTGTGCCGACGAGGACGACGACGGGACTCCGACGCTGACCGCGCGGTCGTACGTCCACCCCGAGGGCCCCACCATGACGCTGCTCATGGAGCCCACACCCTTCGTACGTCATTGGGACGCGCTCCTGGCGTCGAAGGAGGAGTGGGAGCTGACGGGCACGTTCGACACCGGAATCCCGGCGAAGGCTCCCACGGCGGACGCCCAGGACGAGGCACGTGAACTTCCGTTCATGGAGCGGCTCATGAAGGCGTACCCCGGCCAGGAACAGGAGGCCCTGGAGGCGGCCTACGCATTCGGCTGGAGCTTCTGGGGCAGCCCGAGCCTCTACAAGTCCATCCTGGACGACAAGCTGGAGGACCTGGCCGGGACGGCACCCCGATTCCTGCCCGCCGTCCTCGACGAACTCGCCGACATGTGCCTGAACGAGGGCGGGAAGCACACGGAGTTCGCCACCGGGTACTTCACGCGTGCACGGAACGCCGAACGCGAGCAGCACACCAAGCCCGACGAGCGATGGCTCGACTCCCGCTACGTCGCCTTCGCGGACCACAGAGCGCTGGCCGTCGGTGCCGTACGGGCGCGTGCCAAGGAACTGGCCCCCAAGGGCGCGGCGGTCTCGCCCGACCGGCTGCGGAGCTTCCGCGAGCTGCTGGTGCGACGCGTGCACACGCCTGCGGACCTGTATCCGGGCATGGCCGCCGACCTGCGCAGGGTGGCCCGCGCGGCGAAGACGGATCCCGAGTCCGAAGTCGCGACCCTGCTCGAGGACATCGTGCCGAAGACCGGGCTGTGTGCGGGCGACGTGCACAAGTTCTGGGCCGATGCGCTGAAGGGAAAGGCCCTGGCGCTGTTGGTGGAGCGACGCCCGGAGACGGTGCACGACGTGCTGCGGCTGATGCCCCGCGACGTGGCCGACGCACAGGAATGGCAGTCGCTGCTCCGGCGGAGCGGGGCCGTGGACCTGCTCATGGACGAGCGCGCGGGGCTTCCCGCAGGTGAGGCCGAGCGCCTGCTGTACGACTGGCTCGCGGGCGAACCGCTGGGGCAGGCGCGCACCGAGGAGCTGTACGACGTGGCGGTGAGCCTGGCCCCGCGCCTGGCCGCAGACGCCGTTCCGGTGCGCCTGCCGTACCGGGACCCGGCGCCGGGGTGGTTCGCGCCCTTGCCGCTCGACCTGGCGGACGAACTCATGGAACTCGGCGTCCCGTTGGCGGACCCGCCACGGGGTCTCGGCGTTCCTGGGGCCTGCCACCTGCTCGTCCACCGACGCCCGCACCTGACCCGTCTCCACGCCGACCCGCGCTTCGCGCGCGAGCTGCGCAACGCCCTGGACATCGAACTGGAAGGCGTGGCGGTCCAGCGCGGAGGAGACCCGTACCGCCACGTCTACCTCCCGCACGAGACCGCACCTCACGGCAGTTGGCCGTACACCCCCGGTGTCTGCCGCACGGAAGCGGGCCAGGAGGCTCTGCGCGTCTGGCTGGACCGCCAACGCGCACGCCTGCGCGCGGGACTCGACCTGAACGGGCTCGTGTGCGTGATGGTCCCCTTCGTGCACATCGGCGGGGCCGTCGACGAACTGCTGCAGGACGATGCCGCCGCACGCGATTTCGCGGCCGTGGATGTCGTCGCTCTGGTCCTCGCCGACCTCCCCTGCGAAGCAGACCGGGAGTCGGTCGAGACACTGATGGCCACGATGCGCCCGGCGAACCTGACCCGCTGGCCCGTTCCGACCCTGCGCACCTGGATCGACGGGGCCCTGCCCGAGCTCACCGACCAGCAGATCGCACGGGCCTGGGAGACCCTCCAGACCGGTGTCAACTGCCAGGAGGGGCTGAGGCGCTTGGTCGGAAGGCTCTCGGGGTGACACGTCCGGACTGCTCGGCAGGCGGTCCGCGAGCTCTCCGTGGCCCGAGTCACGCGTTGTGGAGTGCGTACGCCCAGGCCGGCTGTCGGCTGCCCTCCTCGTCGACCTCTGCCAGGGCTCCCTCGACCCAGTAGGGGATCTGGTCCCGTTCGGAACTGATCGGGGGAGTGGTCTCCCGCGATCGCAGTCCGGTGACGAACAGCGCGACCATGGTGAGGAAGCCTTCGAGGCTGTGCGCGACCGGAAGGCCCGCGAGGTGGTCCTCGCCGGGCTTCGTGGGGACACGCAAGATGTCTCCGGTGGGTCCGTCGATGACGAGCCTGCCGCCCATCCACTTGCCGAACTGGAAGAACGGGCCGGTTTCGGGGACGGGGTCGAACTCCTCGGGCCAGGAGGGGAGTTCGTCCAGCGTTCCCATGCCCCAGCCGCCGTAGGGAAAGATCCCCATGGCCCCCTCGTTCATGTAGGGCAGTCCGAAGTCGAGCAGCAGCTCGCGCGAGGCCGGGTGCGTCAGCCCGTCCGGAAGGTCCTCCTGCGGGATGGGGCAGAGCAGGTCCTCACCGAAGAGGGCGATGATGTCCTCGGGACTCGGTGCCGGCCCGTCGACAGGGGAGCAGGGGCCCGCGTCCGCGTAGTCGCCGCTCAACAGCTGCAGTCGGGCGCCCCACTCGTCGATGTCCACGCCGCTCGCCGGTTCGACGGCGATGATCCCCAAGTCGCCCGCGAAGAACGCCACGTCTCCTACGGTCAGCGGCGCGCAGGGGAGCAGGAACGCACGGCGATCGCGTCGGGGAGACGACGGGGCGAACAGGTCCCGTACCTGTACGGGCAGGGTGGTGTCGCTCTCGGACGAGGCGGGCCAGGCGAGGTCCGCGAGGTGCGCCGGCGACATCTCGTCGTGTTCCCAGGGGCCCGCGGCCAGTTCTCCCGTCTCCGCGTCCCAGACCGAGACGTACAACTCCTGTTCCTCGAGCACGGTCCGCTGCTGCAGAGCGGCGATGGCGGGCCGGCCCTGCCACCGCACTTCCGTCAGGGCCACGAACCTCCCCGCCCGCAGGAACCGAGCGTCGTAGCCACCCGGCGGCCGCCAGTGCGCCCACTTCGCACGCCAGGGCAGGGTCACACCGGAGGCGGCGACCGCGGACGCGAAGTCCAGGTCGTCGCGTGAAAGCGCCATTAGGTGCAGCCACGCGGCCCACTCCGCCTGACGTCGGGGTGCGATTCCCCAGCCCCACAGGTGGAGTGCGTCGGCCGCTGCCGTGTTTCCGGGGACGAGGTAGGTGATGCTGCGCGCGGCGTCCATGAGCGCGGTCTGCGGCAGATTGGCGATGAGCCGCCCGTCTCGGAGCACCTCGTCGTACATCTCCGCCTGTACGGCGTGCATGGCAAGCCCCGCGGCCGCGTACAGGCCGACGGCACCGCGCCTGGCCCAACCTTCGGGGTGGCGGAGGTGGGGTGCCGAGCGCGTGAGCCAAGCGACCACATGCCGGTGAATACGCGTCAGTTCGGGGGAGTGGGCTTCCCGGCGCAGGGCCTCGGCCAGTCCCTCGTCGACGAAGGAAACGCCCAGCGGGCCGACCTGAAGTGTTCCGGACTCCTCCCGGGCGAACTCGGTGAGCTCGGCTTCGGGCACGGCTTCGCCGGTCAGCGCGGCCACGAGTTCGGCCCAGACGGGGAAGGGCACGATGCGCGGCTCGGCCAGCGCCAGGGCGCGCAGGACCGCCGATTCCGGCACCACCGTCGGCCCGTTGGCGGGCGTGGCTACGCGGAACACCGACTCGGGGGCGGCCCAGGTGGGCACCGAGCGAGGGACCACATGGGTCATCACGGCCAACTTGCCGCACGCCAACCGCCGAAGCACACGTGGCACCAGGCGCTGAGCCTCGAACGACCGCCGCGTCGGCCCGGCGCGGCGGGCGTTGACGATCAGCAGCAGCCGCTCCTCCGGCCATGACCTGAGAGCGGAACGCCAGCCCTCCCGCCCGCCCGCGGACGGGTCCACGCCGAGCGCCGTGAGGGCCTGCCTCATGACCTGCTCGGCGGTGAGGCCGGTGGCGTCGACGACAACACTGCCGGGCGTCCGCTCGTGCGTCTCCTGCACGAGGTCCGTGGCGTCGTGGCCGTCGGCAAGGGCGAGAAAGGCCACTTGACCGCCACGGCCACCCTCACGCCACCAGGCGCCGACATGGTGGGCGACCTCTTCCTCGGGGATTTCGGGGGTGCTGGTGGTTGGCTCGGACATGATCCTCCTGGTCGGGTACCGACGCCGACCTTACGTGTGCCCGGGAGACGTGAGGCGACGAAGTACCACGGTCCAGTCGTGGTGGCTCGGCCACCCCTCCAGGTCGGCCAGTTGCCATGTCTCGTTGCCCACGATGAACGTCTCCCCGACTTGGAGGACGTGCCTCTGCTCCTCTTCGGCGACACTCACGAGGCGAACCCTGACCGAGGAGCCGGGATCTCTGTAGATGTCGTTCACCGAGAACCTCACGTTCTCGGACTCTCGCTGGATCCCATGCCAGAGATAGATGATGTCGGCGCTGCTCACTGCCCATCCTTCAAAGTCGTGTATTGGTCGCGGCAGTATTTCATGAGCTCCTTGGCCGTCAGAGGGTCGGGTTGGTCGGAGTTGTGGGGATTGCGCAACTGGATCAGGCCCCTGTCGTCGACCGATACGATCTCGTAGACGTGTTCACTCCGAAGGTTCTTCTCCATTCTGTTCTCTACGCCTTCGCCCCTTTGCTGGGTGCCGATGAGGACCGGCCTGCCGCTGTCGAGGAGTTCCCGCAGATGATCCAGAACTTGTCTCTCTCGGGATCGGCCGTTCATGTCGTACTGCGTCGGGAACTCGTGGTTCTCCGTTGCGCGTCCCGTGATCTGAGCGAGCAGTTCGGCGCGTTCGCCCACGTTGGTCCCCCTGGTCAGACGGGAGTAGCCCGTCAGCAAATTCTTGTCGGAATCCCTGTTCTTGGCGAACAACAACTTGTTTTCACGGGTTTCTTCGTCCCAGAACTGGTCCAGGCCGGCGATGGCCTTCTCCATGATGGCCGGCCAGGCCACGCCCATTGCGTGGGCATTGGCGAAGACTGTCGAATGCGGGAAGTCGCTGTAAATGGGAAGTTCCGGGGTGACGCGCACGGTCAGAATGCGTCCGGTCGGAGCGAAGCCACCCGGGTTGCTTCGTGCCGCCTCGTGGAAGCGGACCTCATAGTTGCCGTCCTCCGTCTCGCGAATCATGTCTTGGAGGAGATCCGGATACCTGCTCGCGACGGCCCCCATGGTGGCGATGACGCCACAGTCGCCGATGGAGCCCTGTTGCGTCTGCTCACGCAACGGGGGCCCGTCGAACAGCGGCATGCGTGTTCCGTCGGGACGGTCCAGTGGCCTGCCGTAACTGTCGGGTTGGCGTTCCGGCAGCTTCGCCTCGTCGTAGAAGCTCGGATGGTCCACCTCAGTGGTGGACTCCGTGGGCTCGGCCGGAGCCGTCGGCATCATGGCCTGCCACACGCGCTGCAAGCGGCCCCGCTTGGCGGACTGCCTGTCGGGGGCGGGCGAGCTCTCGCGAGGCCCGTCGTCCAGCCGGCTCGAGCCGTCGTGTTCGCCCGGACCGCCGGACGCGGGGGCGGCGCGAGGGATGTCTCGCGTGCTCGCGGAGTCGAGGGTGCTCGCGACGTCCGCCGTAGGCGCAGGGGTGCTGTCGGTCCGACTCGTGTTCGATGTGCCTGCCGGACTGGCCGAAGGCCTGCGGGCCTCTCCAGGGCTCTGCGGACCCGCCTGGTGTTCCTGGATTGGAGGGCTGCTCTGGCCGGGGGCCGGAGGTGGCATCGAGGGCTGCCTCTGGGGAGCCAGGGTCTGCACCAACTCGTCGACGAAGTTGAGGTGCTCGTTGAACTCCGCGTCCTGGAGAGTCTGACTCGGCGTGCGGTAGTTCCGCATCGCGGTCCTGACTTGGGACGGTGTCAGGCCTTCTTCGTCGCGGAGCCTGTCCGGCTCGGCGGCCTTCAGGTCCTTGGCATCCGGGTCCGCTCGATATGTGGTGCCGTAGTAGACGGGAACTCGGTCCATCGCCTTGGACTCGTTGATCGTCCTACTGCAATTTGCATGGCCTGTGGGGTGATGGGAAACCTTGCCGTCCGGGCCGGTCTTCGTGCTGGTGGGCAGGCCACAAGGCTCACGCTCGGTGAAGAGACCCTTGATCTTGACCTGCGATTCGGGCGCCAGATTCGCATTGAGGTCGTCGATCCACTTGAGGATGTGTGACTCGGAGTGCGCCGGGGTGGCGCCGTCCACACCGGCGGGAACCGAGGAATCGACGATGAAATGACTCTCGTTGGTCTCCGGGTCGAAGACCTCGACAACCGCGTAGTTCTTGCCGGTGAGGTCGGGCGAATCCAACTCCGCTGCCTCGACCAGCCGCTTGATGTCCTCGATGCCCTGAGGGAGCGTCCCCTCCGGGAGCAGGGATTCCTCACGCCGCCAGGCGGCCGCTGATTCGTGGAACTGGCCGTCGCCGTATGCGTCGTTGTCCGTGGCCGGGCGAGGGTTCGAGCCCACCGCGTTATTGGCGTGGAAGGACTGGCTGATGCGGGCCATAGCGGCGATGGAGGCGTACCGCTCGCCATCGTTCATCTGCGACCAGGCGGGATCGAGATGGTTCCGGAGAGTGCTGTCGGTGAAGCTCGTCGACGGCATCGGGACGTTGCGATGCGCCTCCATCGCCGCCTTGTGGGCGGTCTCGGCCGGGCCGAGGATCTGCATGGCCTGGGCGAGCCGCTGCTCCGCCTCTACCCGCTTTTTGTGAGCCGCCTGCCTCGCCTCATCGGTCTTCGCGTTCTCCTCGGCTTTCTTCGCCCGGGTGCGTGCTGCCGTGGCGGCGGAGACTTCCTTCTGAGCCCTGTCGTAATCGTGCCGTGTGGCACGAACATGGCGTGCCGACTCCGCGTGTGCCTGGCGGCGATCGAGGGACTCGCGCAGCAGCTCCGACAAGGGCGACCGGGGCGGGGTGCCCGTGGGCTCGGCCCAGCGCCGCATCTGTGCCTGGACCGGGTCCAGGTCGATGCGACGGACATTGTGGGAGCCGCGAAGATCGCGCTGCGCCTGGTCGGGAGGGAGATTCGCGTGTTCCTGGTCCTTGGCCTCCGGGTCGGGAAGGCTCTGGTTGCGTTGTGCGCGCGTGGCCTCCGCGCCTTGGGCGCTGGAATCAGGGCTCGTTCCTGCGGGGCGCGCGGGTGTTGACGTGCTCTGGTCGTCGGGCTGAGGGGTGGTCGCGAGCGGACGACGGTTGGCGTCCAAGGGGATGGCGAAGACGCCGTTGTTGCCGCTGTGGAGCGGGGTGGTGCTGCTCTGGCCCGTCTGGGGGTCGGCGTAGACGATCTGGCCGTTGTGGTTGACGACGTTCCAGGCGTGGGCGCGGCCGTCGGCGTTCTGGGTGATGATCACGGCCTGCGAGCCGTGGCCCTCGTTGAGGAGCGTGGTCTCCAGATTGTCGTACGCGTCCCGGCCGTCGCCGAAGTCGTCGAACTCGGCGCCCAGGGTGCTCTCGATACGGTCGCGGCCACCCGGCTCGGGAGTGTCCGCCGGGGTGCCGTCCTCGTTCGGGCTGCGGCGGGCGGCGACCGTGGGGTTGCCGGCGTACGAATCCGCGAACGCGAGGGCTCCGTCGGCGCAGTTGACGTCGCGGCCGGAGTCGTCGGGGTTCTGGCCGCGGATGTCGTCGAGCCAGGAGCCCTCGCGCGGGTCGGGAGCACGCTGGAACGAGCCGTCCTCGTCGCGCGGGAATCGTTCCTGCTGAGCGCGGTTGTCGGCGTCCGTGGGGTCGTCGTAGCCGTCCGGGGGGCCGGAGGGGCGGGTCGCCGTGGAGGGCGTCGGTGTCTGTGCCGGCTCCGTCGAGTCCTGGTGCTGGTCGGTGCTGTCGTCCGGGGTCTGTGTGTCGTCGGTGCTGTCGGTGTCGGTGTCGGTGTCGGTGTCGGTGTCGACGTCGCTGTCGCTGTCGGGGGAGTCCTGGGAGTTCTGGGGATCCCGCGCGGGGTCAGAGTCCGGGCTGTCCTGCGTGTCCTTGTCTGCGGCTTCCGGCTCCTGCGGCGTGTCCGATTCCGGGGTCGTGGTGGGCTCGGATGCCTGGTCCTGGGACGGGTCGGACGACTGGGCTTCGGGCGTAGACGTGTCGGTGCCCGAGGTGTTGTTCGTCGTGTCCGGGGTGTTCTCCGTGGACGTCTGAGGCGTCGACGGCTGGAGGAAGTACGGGGTGATCGGGTTCCTGTTGGCGTCCAGCGGGGTGTAGAAGACGTCCTTGGCGCCCTGATGGATCGGGGTCTCGCTGACGACGCCCGTCTGTGGGTCGACGAAGAGGACCTGGCCGTTGTGGTTGACCGCGGCGAAGGCGTGGCCGCCACCGCCGGGCCAGTTGACGGCGATCATGGCGGCGGAGCCATGACCCGCCTGCGTCAGCTCGTGGGATATTCGCGCGTACGGGTTGGGGTGGTCGCTGCCCGCGTACGTACTCGGGGCGCCGGCCCAACGCTCCTGGTTCTCGACCGAGTTGCGCTCCGCCGAGAACCTGTTCAGGCTGCCGTCCGGATTGGTGTCCAGGGTGCGCGGAGCGGACACCGTCGGGCGGCCGAACCACGTCTCGAGGAACGAGCGGGTGCAGTCGGCGCAGTTGTTGGAGCGGCCGGGCACGCCGGGGCCGCCGTCGTTCTGGAGACCGGCCCAGTTTCCCTGCCGGGGGTCGGCGAACACCTGAGGAGTGCCGTCGGGGTTCCTCGGGTGGGCGTTCTCGAGGTCCTGCTGGTGGGCAGGGTCGGGGGTGGTCAGACCCTCGTGCGGGATGTTCAGGTCGCCGCGGATGTCCGACAGGTTGTCCGCCTGGGGCGGGGGCGCAGGTGCGGTGGGCTGCTGGTTCTGGTTCTGGTCCGGTGTCTGGGACTCGTCGGGCGTTTGGCTCTGGTCGGGCGTCTGGTTGTTGGCGTCCGGCTGTGGGGTGTTCGGCTGGTGGTTGTCCGCCTGGTGGCTGTCCGGCTGTTGGTTGTTCTGCGCCGGCATCCCCTGGTTGTTCGGCGTGGGCGTGGGGGACTGGGACGGTGACTGGGTGCCCGTCGGACGGTCGCCGCGCGGGGGCGTGGTCGGGCGGCTCGGCGTCTGCGTGCGCGGGCTCTCGCGGCGCGGCGGTGATGCCGGGCCGTTCTGGCCGTTGTCGCGGAACGGTGTCGTGGGCCGGGTGCCCGGCTGATCCGTACGCGGTGTCGTGGCGCTGGGCGTATTCGCCCGTGGCGTGGTCGTGGGGCCGCCCGCCGCCGGGGCCTGCGTCGGAATGGGGCCGGCCGTCGGGGGCGGCACGGCACCAGGGGTCGCAGTCGGGGGCGCCGCGGAGGACTGGGCCGCCTGCTGTGGGATGCCGGCGTCACCGGACTGGGCATGAGGGGCCGGGGGCGCAGCGGTGGCGGCACCACCCATGAGGCTGATGCCGTCCGGGTCGCTCGGATCGCTCGGGTCGTGCGGTGTCGGGGTGGCATGGGTGGGCGCGTGGCCCTGGCCGGGGCTTGCGTGCGAGGTGGGAGCGTTGCCGGGCATGGCGCCGCTCGGGATGCGGCCGCTGCCGGTGCCCTGGTTCTGGTTGTCGTTCGTGGTGCCGTCGCCGGAGTCGCCCGGCGTGGGGCCCTGGGCGTGCGCGGGCATGGTGGAGACCGAGTCGGGGTCGACCTGGTGCACACCGGGGTCGGGGGCCGGCGTCGGCGCGCTCTCGGGCGGAGTGGACGGCGTGGGCTCGGGACCGCGCTGGTCCGGGATCGACGCGCCCTGGCCCGGGTTTGGTGTGTCGGCCCCGTCCGGGCGGCCCGGGGCGGCACCCTCCGGAGTGGTGTCCGGTGTCGGGGACGTGCTGACATCCGGGGTTGGGCCCGCCGTTCCGCTGGGCGAAGGGTCGGAGGACAGGGACGGTTCGTTGCCCGGAGGCGTGCTCGGTGCGGGGGCAGGTGTGCTGTCCGGGCGGGCGTGGTCCGGGGTGTTGTCCGGAGCCGGCCCACCTTCGATGTCCGGCGTCGAGGCGGACGGCGTGGACGAGTCCGGAGCGGAGTTCGTAGAGGAACCTGGAGAGGAGTCCGGAGAGGAGCCCGGCGTGGACGAGTCGGGGCCGGACGAGTCCGGAGTGGAGGTGTCACCGCCCGACGGTTGACTGATGCTGTCCTGGTACGCCTGGGTGCCCACGTCGAACGGGCTCGGCGGGTCGGAGCCGCGGCTCGGCGCCGGCGAGGACGACGAGGTGTCGCCGCCGTCCGAGCCGCCACTCGGCGCCGTACCCGGAGAAGAGGAGGGAGAGCCCGACGCGGAGGTGTCCGCACCGCCACCCGACGGCGACGACGAGGACGTCGAGGACGAGGAACCACCGAAGTCCGGCGCCCTGCGCCCGGAGTCACCACCGCTCGAACTCGTCGAACTGCCGGAACCGGTGGAGGAGTCGCCCGCCCCCGAGCTCGACGGCCCACTGGATGAACTGCCGTCACCCGACGACGAGTTGCCGCCCGACGACGAACCCCCGGAACCCGACGACGAACCTCCGGCACTCGACGACGAACCACCGGAACCGGACGACGAGCCACCCGAGCTCGACGAGTCACCACTGCCGGAACTCGACGAACTGCCACTCCCGGAACTCGACGAGCCGTCGCCACCGGAGCTCGACGACGACCCGTCGCCACCGTCGTGCCCACCACCGGTCAACCCGCTTCGCGCCCCGTGCCCCGCGCGCGAGCCCGCGCCGTCACGCAGGGACTCGCCGAACGTGGACCCCGAGTTCTCCAGGGCGCTCTTGCCCTCTTCGTAACCCGCCTTGGCTGTGCGCCCCAGGTCGTAGCCCGACTGCTTGCCGAAGTTCTGCTCGACGGTCTGGGAGACGACGTCCGAGACCATCGCTTCGAGCGCGGAGACGAAGGGTTCCTTCGCGGTCTCCAGCACCGCCTGCAGGATCTGCTGGGCAACTTCCTTGAGGAGCTTCCGCAGGATCATGCGCGTGGCGGCGGCCGCGCCCATCGCGCCGATCTCCGACAGGCCCAGGGTGAACGGGGCGGCGGCCTGGGCCGCCGCGATTTCGACCGCGAGGATGACCAACTGCGCGATCACGGCGATCTTCAGCCCGATGATGAGCATCGCCGCGGCGTCCATGCAGATGGCGATCATCTCGGCGCCCTGCCGGGCGTCGTCCAGGTAGCCGGAACCGCCGGCGAACTTCTCCCAGGTCTTGTTGAACCCGTCGATGGAGTCGCCGGCGTTCTCCGCGAGCACGTTTCCGGCGGCGGTCAGGCCGCGTGACTGGAGGTCCGCCACGTCGGAGGCGAACTGGCGCCAGGTGTTGGCGCACTCCATCATCTTGTCTTCGTCGCCTGTGGGCCAGTCGAAGCCACACATCTCGAGAAGCCACTCAAGCCCGTTGGGCAGCATCAAAGCCACGACGAAGTTCCCCCGTTACGTCATGCAGTCTGTGTTGCGCCGGCCTTGTGGGACGGCTCGTTGTTGTTGCTCAGCGGCTCAGCTGAAGCCAGTCGGAAGCGCGCTGCCTCACCCGTTGGACCGGCGCATGCTCCGGTAGAGGTCGATCGCGGAGTCCGGCGGAAAATTGGGGACGTAGGTGACGGCCCCGTCGGTCTTGGAGATCACCATGTGGCTGCCGCCCAGCGGTGCCTGCGTGCCGGGCGGCGGCGGAGGCAGGACGGCGTGGACGAGGAAGCCGAGATCGAACTCCGCGACGTGCAGCGGCGCGGGGTTCCCCTCCTGGTCCAGCACCTCGAACCGGGACCGGGCGGCGGCCAGGGCCTCGTCGGCGGTGGTGGGTACGGGTTGCACCGGTTCCGGCGTGCCGGGCTGTGACACGAACTCGCTCCTGCGAAGTAGAAGGACGACTGCTGATAACAGCTGATGGTCGGAGTGGAGATGAGAGCTAGCGACTCGCGGACTTCAGGACATGGACCTCGCCGCCGAACTGGTTCTCCGGCGTCTGCTCCTTGACCAGGGCCTCGTTGAAGTCCTCGTTCTCCTCGTGGTTCTTCGCCATCCGCTCCAGCGCCTTGCCGATCTCGTTGAGCTTGGTGGCAAGGTGGTCCATGGAGTCCGTCATGCCGTCGCGCAGGCCCTCGTAGACCACACCGAACTTCTCGCCGAGCTCGTCGTCGCCCCAGGGCGGGGTGCCCGCCTTGTCGCTGAACGTGGTCATGCCCTTCCAGGCGTCCTGCGCGACGCTCGCGAACGACGTGTCCTTCGGCGGTTCGCCCCCGCCGCCACCGCCGTCGCCCTGCGCCGCCAGGCCGCTCCGTAGCCTGTTCGTCGCCGCGTAGAAGTCCCTGCCGATCTCGGAGAAGCTCTTCCCCTCGGTCCTCAGAGACTCCGGATTGCTCCTGAATCCATCACCCATGACCACGCCCCCGTTTCACCAACCAGCCGCGCTGTGCCGCCGGTTCGCGTCCGCCTCATGTCTGTTCCAGAGTACCCAAAGGGACTGACACGCCCTCAACCTCCGGGCGTCACAGTGCTGTTCCAAGAGTGCGCGCTCAGCAGGGTGCACAGCGCGCACTCCGGGCGCGACCGGCATCATTCGGACGCCGGGTTCAGCCCCGGTGGCCGCCGCCCTGCCCGCGCTTCTTCGACCCGGTGAACAGGTTGGTCGAAGGGCCGTCGCGCTCCTCGCGCTCCTTCTGTGCTTCCTCTTCCCGCTTGCGTTCCCACTCCTCGCGCTTTCCGCGCTCGGCCTCGCGGTCCTGCATGGTCTGCGACTCGGCGGCGTGCCGGATCTCGGTCATGCGGTCGCCGAGCGCGCCCATGTACCGCTCGTCCTTGATGGCGTCGGTCATGCCGATGCGTCCGGACAGGATGCCCTGGGCCATCTCCTGGAGCGGGCCGTGCACATTGGGGTTGCGGGCCAGGGTGCGCAGGGCCTTGTGGAGGCTGTGGGCCTGCTCCGGATCCTGCGCGACGTCCATCAGCTCCGAGTCGTCGATCTCCCGATCGTTCGACGCCGACCCGCTTCCGGGCCCGTTCCCCGGCCCGTATCCCGAACCGCTTCCCGGCCTGTTGGCCATGAGTTCCCCCTTCGGGCCCGGAGGGCCCTTCTCGCGCACCGAACGCTGCCTGCGCACTCATCGCGTTGCGTCGCAACTGTTCACGAGCCTACCGAGACAACCATTCGAACCGTCAACCCGACCTCGTGCGCGGCCTCTTCGGCGACGGTGCGGGCGGAGCGACGGTTGACGGTGCCGCCTCAGGTCCTACTTCTCCGTGAGCCCCGCCGCCAGACGGGACAGGGCCGGGAGCGCGGCGCGCAGTGCGGTCCGTTCCTGTGGGGTCAGGTGCTCGATGCCCCGGGCGAGGGCGGCGGCGCTCGCGTGGTCGTAGCGGTCGAGGAGGTCCGTGGCCTTCGCGGTGGCGGCGAGCAGGACGGTGCGGGCGTCGTCCGGACGGGAGCGGCGCTCGACGAGGCCGGCCGCGCGCATGGACTTCACCAGGTTGCTCACGGTGGACGGGGCGACGCGCAGGCGGTCGGCGGTCTCGCGGGCGGGGAGCGGTCCGTCCGCCAGGACGCGCAGCAGCTCGATCTGGGCCTCCGGGAGGTCGGGCAGGTCGGCGGCGTTGCGGGTGGCGCGCAGCACCGCGCGGCGCAGGGGGCCGAGGAGGTGGCTGAGTTCGCTGGCGGCGGCCTGGTCCGCCTCGGTGATGTCCATGGAGTCATTGTGCCTGCTCAGCCTGTTTGTTTTGCAGCAAAATCATTTTGTGGCAAACTTGAATTGCGGCGCCGCGGGGCCCGAGCCCTGGACGACGGCGCCGAGAGAGACAGAAAGAAGCTGAAGCACCATGGCAGTCACCACCGACATCCGCCCCACCACCGTCGAGAGCCCCGTCCCGCCCCAGGACCTCTCCGGGATCGTCGGCCACCGCTTCATCTACACCTACGCCAACGGCTGGCAGTACGAGATGTACGTGAAGAACGCCTCGACCATCGACTACCGCATCCACACGGGGCACGTGGGCGGGCGTTGGGTCAAGGACCAGAAGGTCGACCTCGTACGGCTCACCGAAGGCGTGTACAAGGTCTCCTGGACGGAGCCCACGGGAACGTCGGTGAGCGTCAACGTCGTCCCCGCCGAGCGGGTTCTGCACGGCGTGATCTTCTTCCCGCACTGGATCAAGGAGCACGGCGAGCGCACCGTGCTCTTCCAGAGCGACCACCTCGACGAGATGCGCGCCTACCGGGACGCCGGACCGACCTACCCGATCTTCGAGGTCCCGGAGTTCGCCCACATCACCCTGTTCGAGTACGTCGGTGAAGACGACGAGAGCGTGGTCGCCATCGCTCCCGGTGACCTCCCGGAGGGCTGGTCGGACCGCACCAACTGACGTCCGCCGGCCGACAGGCAGCTCAGCGCGCCTCCCCCCTCACCGCCCTCCCCGGCAGCGCATCCTCCCGCAGCGCCCCCTCCGCCACGACCGGCACCCCGCTCACGAACAAGTGCCGCACCCCGACCGACGGACGCGTGGGATCCGCGTACGTCGCCGTGTCCGTCACCGTCGTCGGGTCCAGCACCACCACGTCCGCGTCCGCGCCCACCGACAGACGGCCCTTCGTGCGGG
Source organism: Streptomyces sp. SDT5-1 (assembly GCF_052245995.1). Taxonomy (NCBI): domain Bacteria; kingdom Bacillati; phylum Actinomycetota; class Actinomycetes; order Kitasatosporales; family Streptomycetaceae; genus Streptomyces; species Streptomyces sp. SDT5-1. Next base: position 7,422,592 of record NZ_CM125963.1, read on the forward strand.
CCGACGGTGCGATGTCGTCGAGGATGCGGGCCGGGAGGTAGGAGCAGCGGCGGAAGGCCTCAAGCCAGGTCCAGGCACCCGTCTCGCGGACCATCAGGCGGAGCGTCTTGGCGAAGGTCCCCGCCGTACGGGGGTGGGTCGTGCCGCCCGGCGGGAGGGGCCACCGGGTGCTGTCGTGGGTGCCGTCCGGCCAGAAGACCGGCATCGCGTCGCTGGCCACCACGGCGTCGGGGAAGGCGAGTGCCTGGCGCAGGAGGGAGAGGTCGTGCGGGTCGTCCTCGTCGAGGAATTCGAGGAGGCAGGGCGCGCCGGGGTCCTGCGCGCGGAGCTGTTCCAGGCGGGCCGCGTCCGCGATCCGCTCGCCGGTCTCGACCATGATGACGCTGCTGGGGCCCAGCCCTTTCAGCCGCAGCCGCTCCGGCGCGATGAAGGCCGCGCCGACCGCCGTGCTGCCCGCTCCGTACGGGTACGCCTCCACGGTGACCCGTGAACCCGATCGCCGCGCGGCCTCAAGGGTGCTGAGGACGCGCTCGACGTGGCGGCCCGAGGTGCTGTTGACGTGGCAGTGGTGCATCGCCGCGCCCGTCTCCGCCGCCGCGATCGCGATCTCCGCCGAGCCGTCGACGGGCGTCGCCGGATCCATCTCGACCAGTTCCCTCACGTGCGTGAACGTGGGCGCCCCGGCCTTCGCCGCGAGCCGGGCCACCGCCAGGAACTCGGCGGGGTCGGAGGCGGGCGCGTAGCCCATCAGGACGCCGATCCCGAGTGCTCCGGCGGCCAGTTCCGCTTCCAGGAGTGAGAGCCAGGCCGCCAACTCGCTTGGTGACGAGGAGCGTTGCCACCGTGGGTCGCCCAGCACGGACAGGCTCGACGTGATGCGGGCGTCGGGGGTGAGACCGGCGAGCACCTGGGCCCGCGCGCCGCCCCAGGAGGCGGAGAAACCGTAGTGGAGGGGGCGGCCCGCCGCCGCTGCCTCGGCGTAGGCACGCTCGACCGGCATCAGGCCCGCCTCCAGGTCGAGCGCCGTCGTCACGCCGTCCATCGCCTGCAACCGGTGCCCGGCGATGGAGTGCACATGGCTGTGCAGGTCGACGAAGCCGGGGCCGACGATCAAGTCGGTGGCGTCGATCGTCTCGGCGTCAGGGGGCGGTACGAGGTCGGGGCCGCGTGCGGCGATCCTGCCGTCGGTCATGAGGACGTCGGTCACTTCGTCGACACCCGTGGACGGGTCGATGACGCGGCCGCCCCGCAACAAGGTCTGCTTGCTCGCCATGCGTGCGACTCCCTCGCGGTGTGAGCGCTTCCGGATACTGCCCAAGTCCTCAGGTAATCACGGGAGTCGTGGGGCCGCCGGGATGTCAAAGATCTGGTGACGGCTCCTCCGGAGGGGTACATTCGACTGCTCAAACAGCTTGTCTCATGCATCTGCGCCAACGGGGGTTGGGCTGACGATGACGCTGCACGCGGCCTCGCCCGGCCGCCACGAAGTCCGGTTGCTGCTGTGGCTGTACGAGCAGTGCGGCAGGCAGACCGATGTGCCGGTGCCGACCAGCGGTTTCGGGCAGCAGAAGAACATGCCGGCGCTCGGTGTCGCCGCGCTCGTCGAGGCGTTGCAGGAGCGCGGCCTCGTACGCGTCCACGAGGACGAGGAGCAGCCACCGCCGGACGCGGAGCTGACCACGGCGGGGCTCGCGCAGGCGGAGCAGTACGTCGCCGACCTGGGGAATCCGGACGCGGTCCGGCGATACACCGAGAACGCCCTGGTGATGTGGGCGTACGAGGAGGGCAGGTCCGGGCGCACGCCGCGGCTCAAGGAGTTCTTCATCGCCGAGCGGTCGTCGTTCCACGGCGAGGTGCTCGCGCAGAGCGTCGTCGAGGGCAGTGCGGTGTATCTGCGCGAGGCCGGGCTCGTCACGCTCGACGGGGACGGGATCGCCGCCCGTGTCCGGCTCACCGACCACGGGCGGACCTGCGCGACCAGTGGGGAGGGCGACGTGGCCGCCTACGTGGCGCACGCGCCGCCGGCGATGGGCATCACCATCGGATCGGTCACGGGGAACGTCAACGTTCTGAACGGGGCCATCGAGAACTTCAACCAGGAGACCGGGGTCAACCTCGATCCCGAACAGATACGTCAACTCATCCAGGCCGACCAGGACTTGCGCCACGGACAGGACGGGGCGCCGCCGAGTCCCGAGACACGTTCGCTCGCCGCCCGCGTCCGCGCGCAGCTCGCCGCCGCGCCCGAATCCACGGCCGCGCAGGTCCTGTTGCAGACCATCGGCCCCGTACTGACGCGCGTGCTGGGCGGCTGAACGAACGTAGCGAAGGAGGACGCGCGTGAGCAGACTGTACGGCCGGGACGCCCTCCTCGACGACCTGGTGCCGCGCCTCGTGGGACACCCGCGCGAGGACGGTGCCCGGGACGTCGAACAGGTCCACAGGGACGATCCGCCCGCGCTGCTCCTGACCGGTCCGCACGGCCGCGGCCGCACCGCCGTCCTCGACGCGCTGTACCGCTCCTACAGCGGCCGCGTCCCGGTCGCGGAGGTGGACTGCGCGCAGGGCGCGGGCAGCGGTGACGGGCTCGTCGGGAACACCTCGCAGGGCGCCGACTTCCTCGTCGAGGCGGCGTGCGGGCTGTGCTCTGCGGTCGCGGGGGAGCGGAAGCTGCTGCGGCTGCCGCGGCTGTGGGTCGGGCTCGTGGCCGTCTGCGCCTGGCGGTTCGGTGACACCGCGGAGCAGGACGCCGCCCAGGAGCGCGTACGGCGGCTGCTGACCGGCTGCGGTCTCGCGGAGGCGGCCGTCGCGGACGACTGGGTGCGGGACGTGAACGACCGGCTGCCGAACGGTGTCGCCCCCGAAGAGCTCCAGCCCGTCGTGGACGCCTCGGTGGAGCTGTTCACCGAGCGCTATCTGACGAAGAAGGAGCAGGCGGGAGACGTTGTCGCGTTCTACGCGGGGCGGCCGGGCACCCGCCGCGACGAGTCTCCCCTCGTCGCCCACTCCCGCGCCTTCCACCAGGGCGGCGACCTGCGTGAACTCGCCGAGGCTTCCCTCGCCGTCGCGCTCCTCGAGGATCTACGGGCCCGCTACGGCACCCGCTGGATGCGCTTCAACCGGCCACCCAGGCCGCTGCTCCTGCTCGACAACGCGCAGACACCGGCCGGCGCCCACCTCCTCGACCAGTTCCTCGCCCACCGGGCCAAGCAGCCCGGGGACCCGCTGATCGTGGTGGCCGCCGCGCGTGGCAGCGCCCGCCGCCGCTCGTTCCCCGACGCCACACACCTCACCCTGGAACAGGTCACCGGCGGCGCCGCCGACTGGCAGCGGCCCGAGACCGGCACCGCGTCGGCGGGGCTCGTCACCGTCGAGCTGCCCCGGCTCGACCGGCACGACATCGTCACCATGCTGAGCGACGCCGCGCCATCGCTGCGCGGGGAACTGCCGCGCGTGGTACGCCGTTTCACGCAGGGCTCGCCGCTCGGGTGCGGGCTCCTGACCGAGGCCGTACGGGCCGCGCCGAACACCGCGGCCACCCCCGGCTTCGACGTCGGCGCGCTGCAACTGAACGGTCAGTCGGTCACCCGGCAGATCGCGGTGCGCCTCGTCCCCGACCCGGAGCTGCGCCGCAACCTGACGCTGTTCTCCGTGGCGCGCGACACCGCGGCCGCGCGCGCCCTGGCCGCCGCGTACCTGCCGGCCGACCCGGACCGCGCCGCGGTGGAGACCGCCCGCGGCCACCTGCGGGCCGAGCACGGCGCGCAGACGCCCCGGCCGTTCGTCACCGACCCGTTCCTGCGCGCCGTCCTCGTCCTCGAACTGCGCCGCCGCAGGCCTCAGCCGGCCGGCACCACGCCGACCTGGCACGCCCTGCACGAACTGCTCCGCGCCCACCACGAGCGCGCGGGACAGCACATCGACGCCCTGCACCACGCGCTCGCGGGCGGCGCCACCGGACACGTCGCGAGCAGCCTGTACGAGCGGTTCGTGGAGGAGGGCGACGCCGAGCAGTGGCTGCGCGACCTGTGGCAGGTGGCGACGGCGCCGCATCCGCCGGACGCCGGCTGGGCCAGGGACTGCTGGAACAAGGCCGGAGGCAAGAGCGGCACCGAACCCGTCGGCGACGACGTGCTGCGCTCCGTGCACCGCCTCCTGCACGCGGTGTGGCTCGCCGCCGATCCGTTGACCGCACCGGACGAGCGGCTCTGCGAGCGCATCCGCTTCGACCTGGAGCTTCTGTCGGGCCGTCATGTCACCGGCGCAGGAACGCTGTTCGACGCCGCGCAGGAGTGGCACGACGACCTGCGCGAGCTGCGCACCCCCGCATCCGCCCTGCCCGCGCTCGGCCCCGAAGGGAGCCACGGTGAGCTTCACTGACATCTTCGTCCGCCCTTTCGTCAGGGGGCGCCCGCTCAGGCGCGGTGAGCGGATCCTCGGCCGCTGGATCGCCGGGTTCGTGGCCCTCGTCCTCGTAGGAGCGGCGGCGTGGATCGTCGTGCCGATCGTCACCGGCAGCGACTGCAAGGACGGGCTCGAGGAGAAGGACGGTGAATGCGTCGGCCTCGTCGACGCGACCGTGCGCGCACCGGTGTTCAAGCCGGGCGAGGACGGGCCGGGCAAGCAGATATCCGGGCTCGTCGCGCGCATCGCGAAGGAGAACGGGCGGGTACGGGACCTGTGGGAGCACCCCAAGGGCGCCGCCGACAAGAAGCCGTACGTGAAGGTCGCCCTGCTGCTGCCGTTCAACACCTCGAAGTCCGGGGCGATGACCGCGCCGCTCCTCGAACGCAGTCTCGCGGGCGCCTACGCCGCGCAGCGCGACGCCAACACGTCCAGCAACAGCGTCAACTTCCAGATGCTGCTCGGCAACATCGGCGCCGACCTCGACCTGTGGGAGCCCGCGGTCGACGCGGCGGCCGAGCTGACCGGCAGCGGGAAGCAGCAGGAGGGCGACTCCCCGCTGGTGGGTGTCATGGGGCTGCCCAACAGCGAGCAGGACTCGCAGGACGCGGCGACCGCCCTGGCCAAGCGGAACATCCCCGCCGTCAGCGGCGTCCTCAGCTCCCCGAACATCAAGGCCAGGACGTTCTACAAGACGGCGCCCAACAACCGGAACTCGGTCCTCGCCCTCGCCCACTACCTCGAGGAACACCCCGGCAACGGCAAGGGCTTCCTCGTCTGGGACTCGCGCTCCGGCGACGACTACGTCACCAACACCAAGGCCGAACTCCTCAAGAGCTTCGGCACGAAGTACCAGCTGGCGGTCAGGGACCGCTCGTACATCGGCACCATGGGCCCCTACGAGGGCGCGCCCGCCGCGATGGCACCGGCCGCCTCCCGGCTGTGCCAGTCCGGCGCGGACACCGTGTTCGTGGCCGGACGGGACTGGGACCTGCCGGAGCTGGTCGAGGCGATCGCCAAGGACGCCGACTGCCAGGCCCGCAAGGACAAGGCCAAGCACCCCATCCGCGTCCTGCGCGTCTCCACCGGACTCACCTCACGCCTGACCGGCGACGCCATGCGCGCGGCGATGAAGGAGGCCAACGTCGTCACCCTCAACGCCGCGCCCACGGACAACCTGTCGTGGAGCCGGGGGCAGGACGCGCCCCGCCAGTACGGGACGTTCGCCGCCACCGTCGCCAAGGACGCGGGCCTCAAGGGGAGCGACCTCGACGACGGGTACGCGATCATGCACTACGACGCGTTCCAGGTGCTCATCAAGGGCGTCACCCAGTTCACCAACGACGAGGACAACAAGGGCCAGTTGCCCACCAAGTACGACGTCAACAGCAACATCAGCAACATGAAGGTGGGCACCGACGGGGACTGCGGGGACTGCGTGCGCGGCGCGAGCGGCGACTTCGGTTTCACGTCGGAGAACGACAACTGGCCCGTCTGCAAGATCGTGCCCGTCGTCGAGTACCCGCGCGCGTCCGACTACCGCCCACCGAAGCCCTTCCGTACGAGCCCCGGCAAGGGCGGTTCGTGCCCGGCGTGAGGAACGTCAGGCCTTGAGGCCCCGCCGGTTCCGCGGCAAACGTTGCGGTTCCGTGATCGGCCGGTACCCGAGGTGTGGCAGGGGGACTGTTCCACTGGGGCGATGCCCCGTCTCGACACCGCCGCCCCCGTGCGGGCCCTGCTCGCCGCCGTCCTCACCCTGCTCGGCTGGGGCGCGCTCCCGGCACCCGCGGCGCACGCCGCCGACCCGCAGGGGCTCAGCGCACCCGCGTCCTTCCGCGTCGCCCCGTACGGCGGAAAGCCGCGCCCCGACCGGGAGAAGCGCATCCTGATCAGCTACGACAGGGGAGTGCCGCGCGGCACGGCGCACGGGTCGACGCTCACCATGGACGTCACGGACTCTTCCGACGTCCTGCGCCTCAAGCAGTACGGCAACGGGTGTTCCGGCACGGACCGGAAGGTGGTGTGCCGGGTCGGCGAGGCGTACGACAGCTGGACCGACTGGGCCGGAGCGCTGCCCCGCGCCGCGCCCGGCAGCAAGCCGGGCGACGAGGGCGAACTGCGCGTCAGTTTCCGCACTTCAGAAGGGGAGTTGAGCCGGGCGACGACCCGTGTCGTGGTCGGCGGGCCGGTTCTGGCGCTGCGCGAGCAGGACACGCTCCGGGTCGGTTCGGGCGCCAGGACCGACGTCGCGCTCGGCGTGCGCAACACCGGCGAACTGCCCGCCGACGGCTTCGCCGTCACCACCACGGTCGACGACGGGCTTCGCCCCGTACACCGATCCCGCTCGTGCACGTACCTGCCCCACGGCGGTGCGACGACCGTGACATGCCGCTTCCCGAAGACGGCCCTGCGGCCGGGGGAAGAGGTGTACGTGAAGGACTGGCTGCGCCTCGACGCCTCCGAAACCCTGATGGACTCCTCCTTCCGCACCACCGTCACGCTCGTCGGCCGCGGCGCGGAGAACGGGGGCCTCGACGGCTCCTCCCGCTCCACGAAGGACCCCACCCCGCCCGGCACACCCCGCGCGGGCACGGGCCCCGCGCTCGTCCCGCAGGTGGGAACCGCCCGCGCGGGCAGCGGCAAGTACAGCGAGGACAAGGACGTCTGGACGAAGGTCCGCATCGCCAACCGGCCGGACTACGCGGTCACTTCACAGCTCTCCGCCGCGGACGACGACAGCAGGCGGCTGCGGGTGGGGGCGCGCAACGACGGCTCCGGCGACCCCGGCGGCGGTCTCGGAGGTGTCTCGCTCACCGTGACCCTGCCGCCGGGGACGGACGTCCGCAAGGAGCCCATGGAGGAGATCGACGACGACGTGTTCGAGCCGCTGTGCCGACACCGCGGGCTCACGTACACCTGCCCCCTGAGCCCGCCCGCTCCCCACGAGTCCTCGACGGTCGACTTCGAGGTGCGCGAGAGCGGGGACGGGGTGACAGGAAAGGCCAGGGCCGCCCTCAAGGCCGCCGACACCAGCCGGGACCACGCCGACGAGGACACGACGAACAACACCCGTACCTTCGCCCTGTTCGGAGCGGATGCCCACCTTGTGGCCGCCGACACCGAGTCGGGGCCGGGGACAGGTGTCGTCGTCGCCTGGGTGTGCGCGGGGGCCGCGGTGCTCGCCGGTGCGACCCTGCTCGTACGGCGGAGGGTGCGCGGCCACCGGTGACGCGACGGCCCTCAGATCCTCCGGATGTCCGAAAGTCAGTCGGCCTGCTTCGGTACCGACGGAGTCGACTGCCACGGTGCGCCGGGCACCACCAGCGGGCTGCCGGTCACCGGGTCGGGGACGACCACCGAGTGCAGGCCGAAGACGGTGTGCACCAGATCCGCCGTGATGACGTCGGACGGCGGGCCCTGCGCGACGATGCGGCCGTCCCGCATGGCCACGAGGTGATCGGCGTAGCGGGCGGCCTGGTTGAGGTCGTGCAGCACGGCGACGACGGTGCGGCCGCGCTCGTGGTTGAGGCGGCGCACCAGGTCGAGGACCTCGACCTGGTGGGCGATGTCGAGGTACGTGGTCGGCTCGTCGAGGAGCAGCAGCTCGGTCTCCTGGGCCAGCGCCATGGCGATCCACACCCGCTGCCGCTGCCCGCCGGACAGCTCGTCCACCGGACGGTCCGCGAGGGCCGTGGTGTTGGTGTGCTCCAGGGCCTGCGTGACGGCGTGCTCGTCGGCCTCGGACCACTGCTGCCACCACTTCTGGTGCGGCTGCCTGCCGCGGGCCACGAGGTCGGCGACCGTGATGCCGTCGGGCGGGGTCGGGCTCTGCGGGAGCACACCGATGGCGCGGGCGATGTCACGGCCGGGGATGCGGGCGAGCTCGGCGCCGTCCAGCAGCACCGAGCCGCTCTTGGGCTTGAGCAGCCGTCCGAGCGCGCGCAGCAGCGTCGACTTGCCGCAGGCGTTGGGTCCCACGACGACGGTGACCTTGCCGTCGGGGATCTCCAGGTCGAGGCCGTCGACGACGGTCCTGTCCTCGTACGCGAGGGTGAGGGACCGGGCGGTGAGCCGGCTCGTGCCGTCGGTCGTACGGCGGGTGGCGGTACTCATGAGGTGCTGCCTCCGGAACGGCTGAGGCCGCGCGCGATCAGCCACATCAGGTAGGGGGCGCCCACCGCTGCGGTGAGGACGCCGACGGGGAGTTCGACGGGCGAGAACAGGCGCCGGGCCAGCAGATCGGCGACCACCACGATCAGCGCACCGGTGAGCGCCGACGAAAGCAGCGGGATCTGCGCGGTACGGGTCAGGCGGCGGGCGATCTGCGGGGCGAGCAGGGCGACGAAGTCGACGGGCCCGGTGGCGCCCGTCGCCATCGACGCGAGCACGACGCCGAGCACGGTCAGGCCGAGCCGCATCCGGTTGAGCCGGACGCCGAGGGCGGTCGCCGTGTCGTCGTCGAGGGACGCCGAGCGCTGCGCCCGCGCCGCCCACAGGACGGCGGGCACGGCGACGAGCAGGACCAGGGCGAGCGGGGCCGCCTGGTCGTAGCCGCGGCTGTTGAGCGAACCGGTGAGCCACACCTTCGCCTGCTGGGCCACGAGCGCGTCGCCCTTGGTGAGGAACAGCTGGGTGAGCGAGCCGAGCGCGACCGAGATGCCGATGCCGATGAGGACGAACCGCGAGGCCTGCATGCCGCGCCGCCAGGCGAACACGTACACCAGCAGCGCCGCCCCGATGCCGCCCGCCACCGACACGTACGGCAGCGCGGTGTACGAGGCGAGGCCGAAGCTCATCGCGGCGACGGTGACCGCGCCCGCGCCGTGGGTCACGCCGATGATGTCGGGGCTTGCCAGCGGGTTGCGGGCGACGGTCTGCACGAGGGCGCCCGCGATCCCGAACGCGAGCCCGGCGAGCAGCCCGACGGTGAGCCGGGGCAGTCGCAGCGTGCCGACGACGAGCTGGTCGGGACTCGGCCTGCCCAGCAGGACGTCGACGACCGAGGCGGGGGAGACGAAGGCCTCGCCGACGCACAGGTACGCGACGACGGCCGCCGCGAGCAGCACGGCGAGTGCGCAGGCGACGACGAGGGACCTGCGGTGCACCAGGAAGCTGGAGCGGCCGGGCCGCAGCACGGTGTGTCCCGCGGGACGCAGCCGGCGGGCGGGCGTGGTGGTCGCGCTGTTCATGCGGCGGCCACCGCCCGGCGACGTACGAGCACGATCAGGAACGGCACACCGAGCAGGGCGGTCATCACGGCCACCGGCACCTCCGACGGCGGGAAGACGATACGGCCGATCACGTCGGAGACCAGGAGCATCACGGGGCCGAGCAGGGCGGCGGCCGGCAGCACCCAGCGGTGCGCGGTGCCCACCAGGGCGCGCGCGATGTGCGGAACGGCCAGGCCGGTGAAGGCGATCGGCCCCGCGGCAGACACCGCGGCGCCGGTCAGCACGGTCGCGGCGACGGCGCCCTGGACGCGCAGGAGGCCGACGTTGTGGCCGAGGTTGCGGGCGGCGTCGTCGCCGAGCGCGAGCGCGTCGAGGCCGCGGGCCGCGACCGCGACGAGCACCAGGCCGACGAGGACGAACGGCCAGATCTGGCCGACGACTTCGCCGTCCCTGCCGCTGAGCGAGCCCACCTGCCAGAACCGGAACTCGTCGAGCGCGTGCGCGTCGGTGGTCACGATGCCGGAGACGATCGCGGCCAGGAACGCGTTCATCGCCGCGCCGGATAGCGCCAGCTTGACGGGCGACGCCCCGCGGTAGCCCCCGGCCGCGACGGCGTACACCGCCACCGCCGCGAGCGCCGCGCCCGCGAACGCGAACCAGATGTACCCGGTGAGGCTGTGCACACCGAGGAACGCGATCGCGCACACCACACCCGCCGACGCGCCCTGGCTGACACCGAGGATGCCCGGCTCGGCGATCGGGTTGCGGGCGATGCCCTGCATGACCGTCCCCGCGACGCCGAGCGCCGCCCCGGCGAGGATGCCGATGAGGGTGCGCGGCACCCGCAGGGAGCGCACCAACTGGGCGTCGGGGCTGGTGCCGTGCTGCACCAGCGCCCGCACCACCTCAGCGGGTGCGATCTGACGGCTGCCGACGGCCAGGCTCAGCAGGACGGCGACGAGGAGCATCGCCGCGCACCCGAGCAGCCAGGCGATCCGGCGGCGGGAAGCTCGCGCCATGTGCCGCGCTCACTCTCTTCTCTTTCGGGCTTCGCTTACGGGGGCGGCTACTTGGTGAGGTGTCGGCCCAGGTCGTCGAGGACCGCGTCGGCCGCCATGGTGCCGAGCCCGAGGTACCAGGTCTCGTCCGGGACGTCGTAGGCGTGACCGGCCTTGACCGCCTTGAGGTTCTTCCACAGCGGGTTCTTCTGGACCGCGGACTTCTCCGTGGCGTTCGGCTTCCCGTAGACACCGGTGAAGATGTAGTCGGCGTCGGCCTGGTCGATGTTCTCGGCGCTGACCTCGGCGGCCAGGTCGGAGATGTCCTGGTTCTTGGGCCGCGGGATGCCGACGTCCTTGAGGATGGTGCCGATGAACGAGTCGTTCGCGTAGAGGCGGATCTTGCCCTCGGGCATGAAGCGCAGCATCGTCACGGTCGGCTTGTCGGCGCCGAGTTCCGTACCGAGGTCCTTGGCGCGCTTCTCGTACGCGGAGAGGTTCTTCTTGGCCTGCGCCGTCTTGTCCAGGGCGGCGGCGTTGAGGAGGTAGTTCTCCTTCCACGTGAAGCCGGGGCGGATGGAGAAGACGGTCGGCGCGATCTGCGACAGCTCGTCGTAGGAGTTCGCGGCGCGCAGCTGGCTGCCGAGGATCAGGTCCGGCTTGAGCGCGGCGATGGCCTCCAGGTTGAGGCTGTTGATGGTGCCGACGTTCTTCGGGTGGCCCGCGTCCTTCTTGAGGTACGACGGCAGCTCCGGCGAGCCCTCGCTCGGCGCGAGGCCGACGGGCTTCACGCCGAGCGACACGACGTTGTCCAGCTCGCCGACGTCCAGGACGACGACGCGCTTGGGCCGCTGCTTGATCTCCGTGCTGCCCATGGCGTGCTTCACGGTGCGCGGCCACTCGCCAGGCTTGGCGTCGGTGCCCATTGCGGCGGTCTTCTTGGCCGCGTCGCCGAAGTCCTCGCCGCCCTGCGCGACGGACTTCGAGTCCTTGCCGGAGCCGGCGGCCGCGGACTCGCCGCCGCCCGCCGCGCCGTCGCCGGATCCGCCGCACGCCGTGAGGGACAGCAGACCGGCGAGAACGATCGAGGCCGCGGCAGCGCCGCGCCGTCGGAGAAGCATGGTGCCCCCGGAGCAGTCATCAAACATTCAAAGGAAAGGTGAGGCATACCTTACGCACAGGAATGGATGGTTCGACAAGAGGGGCCGGATCTTGTGGGCGGTGTGGACGGGGTGTCGTTGTGCGCGATGTGCAAGGAGTGGGCGGAGCGGTCTCGCCCGTGGTCGCTCATGAGTTGAACCGAGACGTCTCGTCTTGTTATGGTGTCCGCATGGCTTTCCTCTTCTTCGTCTGAGTCCGGGTGCGGCGCACCGCCGCCGTCTCTGTCCGCCCGTTAGACCCTTCGCACGCCCAGAGGAACCCCCATGCGCGAACGCGCTCGCACCACCCTGCCCACCGCCGCCTCCGCCCCGGCCGCGGCGCAACTGTCCGTCCGGTCGGTCACCAAGTCGTACGGCACCCGGACCGTGCTCGACCAGGTGTCCTTCACCGTCCGCCCCGGCGAGAGGGCCGCCGTCGTCGGGGAGAACGGCTCCGGCAAGTCCACGCTGCTGCGGCTGCTCGCCGAGGTCGAGGAGCCCGACGCCGGCGAGGTGACCGTCCGCTTCCCCGGCGGCATCGGTCACCTCGCCCAGACCCTGGACCTCGACGCGGACCGCACCGTGCAGGACGCCGTCGACCTCGCCCTCGCCGACCTGCGCGCCATGGAGCGCGCGCTCCGGGCCGCCGAGGAATCCCTCGGCGCCGCGACCGAGGCCGAACTCGCCGCGTACGGCGAGCTGTTGATCGCGTACGAGGAGCGCGGCGGCTACGAGGCGGACGCCCGCGTCGAGGCCGCCATGCACGGACTCGGCCTCGCCCGGATCACCCGCGAGCGCGCGCTCGGTTCGCTGTCCGGCGGCGAACAGTCACGCCTCGCGCTTGCCTGCACCCTGGCCGCGGCACCCGAACTGCTCCTCCTCGACGAACCGACCAACCACCTCGACGCGACCGCCGTGCGCTGGCTGGAGGAGCACCTGCGTGCCCACCGCGGCACCGTCGTCGCGGTCACCCACGACCGAGGGTTCCTGGAGCGCATCGCCACCACGATCTTCGAGGTCGACCGCGACGAGCGCACCGTGCGCCGCTACGGCGACGGGTGGGCCGGTTACCGCGCCGCGAAGGCCGCCGCCCGGCGCGGGGCGGAGCAGCGGTACGCGGACTGGGTCGAGGAGGTGGCCCGCGCGGAGGAACTGCTCGAGGCCGCGGGACGGCGGTTGGCCGGTACCGGCGGTGACCCGAAACAGGGCTTCGGCAAACACCGCCGTTCCAGCGAGGCGAAGCTCGGCGGGCAGGTCCGCTCCGTGCGCGAACGCCTGGACCGCCTCCGGCGCACCCCGGTGGCCAAGCCGCCGGAGCCCCTCCGCTTCACCACGTCACTGCCATCGACGACCGAAGGACCCCCATCGGGTCCCTTGGCCGAGCTCGACAACGTACGCGTCGGCGAACGCCTGCGCCTGGACGGCCTGTTGACGATCCAGCCCGGGTCCCGCCTCCTGGTGACGGGCGAGAACGGCGCGGGCAAGACGACGCTGCTCCGTGTCCTGGCGGGCGACCTGCTCCCGGACGCGGGCACGGTGCGCCGCTCCGCCCCGACCGGCTACCTCGCCCAGGAGCTGCCCACCCACGCCACACGCCTGCCGCTCCTCGCCGCGTTCGCCTCCGGACGGCCGGGCCTTCCGGACGAGTACGCCGAACAGCTCCTGTCCCTGGGCCTGTTCCGCGAACACGACCTGCACGTCCCGGTCGCCGCGCTGTCCGTGGGACAACAACGCCGCCTCCAACTCGCGACGCTGCTGACCCGACCGGCCGACCTCCTCGTCCTCGACGAGCCGACCAACCACATCGCCCTCGACCTGATCGAGGACCTCCAAACGGCGCTGGCGGCCTACCCGGGCGCGGTGGTGGCGGTCTCCCACGACCGCGCTTTCCGTGCCCGGTTCAAGGCCGAACACCTGGAACTGCGGGCGGGCCGTCGAGTCTGACCCGCCCGGCCATTTCAGGCTCCCGCCCGCCCCACCGGCTCCTCACGCCGCACCTCCACCACCGGCCCCGGCGGGAGCTCGGCCTCGCCGCGGCGTGAGCGTCCGCCGTTGAAGGCCAGGTTCAGGGCGAATGCCAGGAGCGTCGCGCTCGTCACCGGGGAGCCGAGGACGATGCCCACGCCCTCGGGGAAGCGCGAGTAGAGGTCGGGGGCCACCTCGGGGGCCATGCCGACGCCGATCGACACCGCCACGATCAGCAGGTTGTGCGTGCCGTCGAAGTCGACCTTGCGGAGCGTGTTGATGCCGACCGCGGCGACCGTCGCGAACATCACGAGCCCCGCGGCGCCGACCACCGGCTGCGGCAACCCGGCGACCAGCGCCCCGAGCTTGGGCACCAGGCCGAGGACCACGAGGATGCCGCCCGCGATCGTCGCGACGTGCCGGCTGCGCACCTTCGTCATCGTCACCAGGCCCACGTTCTGCGCGAACACCGTGTCGAGGAAGGCGTTCATGACGCCTCCCAGCACCCCGGAGAGCCCGTCCGCCGCCAGTCCGCGCGCCATGTCGGCGGTCGTGAGCCGCTTCCCGGTCAGCTCCGCGACCGCGATCAGATCCGCCGTCGACTCGGCGAACAGGACCAGCATCACCACGCACATCGAAAGGACGGCGACCGCGGGGAACTCCGGGGCGCCGAAGTGGAACGGGGCACTGACCCCGACCCAGTCCGCCGTCCGCGCCGCCGAGAAGTCGACCAGGCCGAGCGGAACGGCGACCGCCGTCCCCACCAACAGGCCGAGGAGTACGCCGGTCTGGGCGAGGAAGCCACGCCCGAACCGGGCCACCAGCAGGATCACGACGACCACGAACGCGGCGAGCGCGAGCCGCGAGGGCGCCGCGTGATCGGCGGCCTTCGGATCGTTCCCGACGACCAGGTCCACGCCCACACCGATCAGCGCGAGCCCCACCACCGTGATCACGACGCCGCTCACCAGGGGCGGGAAGAAACGGACCGCCTTCGCGAACGGGTAGGCGACCAGCAGCCCGAACACCCCGGCCGCGAGCATCGACCCGTACACCGCCTGAAGGCCGTACTCCCCGGCGATCAGGATCATCGGCGTCACCGCGGTGAACGCGGCCCCCGCCATCACCGGCATCCGCACACCGAGGAAGCGGCCGACGCCGGCGCCCTGAATCGTCGTGACGACGCCCGCGACGAGCAGATCGGCATTGATCAGGACGGCGATCGTCGCGGCATCGAGGCCGGCCGCGGCGCCGAACACCAGCGGCACGGTCACACACCCCGTGTACATCACGAGCACATGCTGGAGTCCCAGCACCGCGAGCCGCCCGAAACCGGCCCGCTGTCCGCCCTGCGCGGGCATCGTCACGTCAACCACCGTCCTATCGCGCGAAGTTGGCAGCGATCCGCTGCTGGATGTAGTCGGCCGCGGTGATCGGCGGGTAGCGGCCCTCCGGGCCCTCGATCACCACGTCACGGTCGGCCTGCGCGAAGAACGCGATGCTGTGCCGCGCCGACCGGTCGTCGTCCGGGCCGGGCGACCTGACCCGGTGGAAGTTCGACGGGAGCCGGTCGTCGCTCCACCGCATCAGCATGTCCCCGATGTTGCAGGTGATCACGGAGTCCGCCGGCTCGACCGGCGTCCACTCCTGCGCCTCGGCCTCCTTGCCGGGACACACCTGGAGGCCACCCTGCCCGTCCCGCTGGAACAGCAGCGTCAGGCAGTCGAAGTCGGTGTGCGCCCCGGCCCGCCACACGTTCTCGGGGATCACCGCGTCGTCGGGCACGGCGAAGTAGTGCAGCATCCGCAGCGTCGACTGGTACCGCGGGCTCGCCGGGTCGTGGGCGCGCGCGAAGAACCCCGCCGGCATCCCGAGCCGGTCCGCGAAGCAGGACAGCACCTTCATCGCCAGGTCCCGGCACTGTGCCTCGAACGCCAGCACGCGCTCCTGGAACCCGGGCAGCGCGTCGTCGGGCCACAGCCCGTCCATGTGCGGGCGGGTCACCTGGAACGACTCCTTCTGGTCGGGCGTCCCGATGGAGGGACGCACCTGGGTCATCGACTCCCAGCCGGAGTTGAGCCCCTTCTTCAGGCCGTGCCGCGCCTTGGTCTCGTCCGGCAGCGCGAAGAATGCCTCGGCGTCGGCGAACGCGCCGTCCACGGCGTCGGGTTCGATGCCGTGGTTGACCAGTTGGAAGAAGCCGATGTCGGTGGCCGCCGCCCACAGCTCCTCGGTGATCTCCGCCTTGCGGCGGTCGAAGTCGGTGAGGTCGATGCGGCGGATCTCGCGGGCGGACGTCTCCGTCCCGGCCCCGCCCATGCGGGTCTCCTTGGCCAACTCGTCGAGTGTGTACGTGGTGTTCGTCATCGCGTCTTTCGCTCCTCGGACACGCAGTGGCGTACGGGATGCAGTCACCGCCCCTGCGATCCCCAGCGCGGACACTCAGAGGTCCGCGTGCACGGTCACGTCGGACCCCTTGGTGGGCCCGGCGCCGTGGGCTGGCGCGGGCCCCGGTCGCCGGGGCCCGCACGCGATGGGGTCAGCCTGCACGGTGTGTGTTACTGGTGGGGATCGTGCTGTTACGCGGCCGTAAAGCCCGCGGCGAGGCCCGCCGCCAACTCCCGGGACGGCAGCCGGACGTGCTCACCGTCGCGTACCAGCACCTCGCCCCCGACCAGCACGGCCGCCACCGTCCTGCTGCCCGCGCAGGTCAGCAGCGTCGCCCCCGGATCGCGGACCGGGAGGCAGGCGTAGTCACGGTCGAAGCGGTGCAGGACGAGGTCCGCCCGCATCCCCACCCGCACCCCGCCGTCCGGGTTCTCCTCGATCCCGAGCACCCGGTTCGCGCCGCCCGCCGCCATCGCCAACATCTCGGGGAAGCCGAACAGATCCGCCTTGCGGTGCGCGGCCCGCTGCAGATACGCGCCGATGCGCAGCGCCTCCAGGATGTCCTGCGTGTCGTTGCTCGCGGCCCCGTCGACGCCGAGTCCGACGCTCAGTCCTGCCTCCAGCATCTCGGGCACCGGCGCGATCCCGCTGCCGAGCCGCATATTGCTGAGCGGGTTGTACGAGACACCGACGCCGTGTCGGGCAAGGGTGGCCCGCCCCTCGGCGCCGAGCTCCACGCAGTGCACGGCGAGCAGCCGCTCCCACAGAAACCCGGCCCGCTCCAGGTAGGCGACGGCACCGACCCCCGTACGGTCACGGCACATCACGTCGTCCGTCACGGTCTCCAGCAGGTGCAGCGAGACGGGCAGCCCGCGCTCCTCGGCGTACGCGCGCACGGCGCCCATGCCCTCCGGCGTCAGACACCGCGGATTGGGCACGGCCACGCCGACGTCGACCCGGCTGCCGCGCGCCCGCGCGATCAGCTCGTCGGTGTGCGCGAGGGCCTCCTTCAACGGCTGCATGAGCCGCGGATCGAAGCCCCACTTGCGGCTCGCGTCGGCCCGGTCGGCGACTCCCCGGCACAGCACGGCCCGTACGCCGCTGTCCTTGAGGGCCCGCAGCACCGCGTCGTGCACCTCGGGTGAGGGGTGCGGCCACATGTGCTCGACGAGCGTGGTGGTGCCGCTGCGCAGTGCCTCGGCCGCGGCGGCGGCAGCGGTCGCGTACGCCCGCTCCGGTGTGAGCAGCGCCGCCTCGTCGCCGACGGCGCTGAGCCACGCCAGCAGCCCGAGTCCTTCGCCGATGCCGCGCAGCCCCGCCTGGAAGAGGTGGGTGTGGGTGTTGACGAGGCCCGGCGTCAGGTGTCCGCCGCTTCCGTCCAACACTTCACCACTGTGCGGGAGTTGACCGTGCTTCGTGAGCGCCGTGACCCGTCCGTCGGCGATGTGCACGTCCATCCCGGGCAGCCAGCGGCCCCCGCTGAAGACGGTGACGTCCGTGATCGTCCCGAGCGTCATCGGGCGGGCTCCTTCCGGGGGCGGGCCGCGCCCGTGCGGTGGAACAGCAGATTGAGCAGGAACGCCACGATCCCGGTGACGGCGATGCCGCTGTCCAGGACGGTGCGCAGGTACGAGGGGAGCGGCGCGTAGAAGTCCGGCGCCCCGAGCGGGATCATGCCGAGTGCGAAGGCGAGGGCGACGGTCAGCAGGTTCCGCGGCTCGCTCAGATCGGCGCGCGCGAGGATGCGCAGCCCCACGGCGCCGACGGTCCCGAACATGACGAGCGAGACCCCGCCGAGCACAGGGCCCGGCACGGCGGCGACGGCCGCCCCCAGCACGGGCACGAACGCGAGCACCACCATCAACACCCTGGACAGCGCCACGACATGACGGCTCTTCACACGGGTCACGCTCACCAGGCCCACCGACTGCCCGAACGTCACGATGGGGAAGGAGGCGAGTGCCCCCGAAACGACGGTGGCCGCCCCGTCCGCGCGCAGCGCCCGTACGACGGTGGGCGCGTCGTCGCCGCGGCCGACGATCTGGCCGACCGCGAGGGTGTCGCCGACGGACTCCACCATGTTCACGAGCTGCACGACGAGCATCGCCGCGATGGCGGGCACCACGAACGTGGGCGCCCCGAAAGCGGTCGGATCGGGCGCCGTGACGATGTGCGCGTCCGCGACCCCCGACCCGTCGAACAGCCCCAGCGGCAGCGCGGCCGCGGTCCCCACCGCCATGGCGAGGAGCACGGAGAACCGGGCGAGAGCGGGTGGTGCGAGGCGCTCCACGACCACCACGAGCAGCACCGTCCCCGCGGCGAGCGCGAGCCCGCTGCCGCCGCCCCCGTCGCCGGTGACGAGACTGGCGGCCGAAGGCACGAGCGAGAACCCGATGACAGCGATGACCGTCCCGGTGACCAGCGGCGGAAACAGATGCAGGCAGCGCCCGAACCACGGCGCGACGGCCAGCGTCACCAGACCGGACACGACGGTCGCCCCGAACACGGCGGCGAGCCCGTGCTCCTGCCCGATCAGGATCGCGGGAGTGATCGCGGTGAACGTGGAGCCCATCACGACCGGCAACCGCGCCCCGAACCATTTCAGGCCCAGTGACTGCAACACGGTGGCGATCCCGCTGACCAGCAGGTTCGCGCTGATCAGCAGCCGGATCCGGTCCTCGGGCAGATGCAGCGCGGTCCCCACGAGCAGCGGCATCGTGGCCATGCCCGCGTACGCGACGAGCAGATGCTGAAGACTCAGCGGCACGAGCCGACGCCACGGCGGGCGGGCGTCGACGGGGTGGGGTCCTGGGTGTGCGGGCGCGACGGCATGCTCGACAACAGCCATCGTTCCTCCTCACAGCTCGGCGGAAGACGGCTGGTTAGCGCCCGGACGAGCGCGCAGCCGGACGCCCACCGGCCGTTGCAGCCATGACCGGTGTGGGGGTGACACTAGAGAGGCGGTATTTCGTCGCCGTTGCGCTCAGGAAACCGCGGCGTACCCGGGTGGGGCGTGGAGGGGGCGGGCCTCAGGCGCCCGCGGGAGCGTTCGGTGGCGGGCCCAGGATCTCGATGTGGTGGCGGGCCGCGGCGTGGCCGAGGACCGCGGGGTCGACCGGGCCGGGGTCCGGGAGGCGGCGCTCACGGGCCGGGGTGCCGGCCTCCGCGGCGAAGTCCTCGAAACCGGACGGCGTGGTGATCTGGAGACACCGCAGCGGTTCCTCGGAGCCGACCACGAAGGTGTGCGGCAGCCCCACCGGCAGCAGCACGAAGTCCCCTGGGCCGGCGGCGAGTTCCTGCTCGTCGCACAGGAAGCGGACCGAGCCCGACAGGACGTAGAACATCTCGTCCTCTTCCAGGTGCCGGTGCAGCGGCGGGGCGAATCCGGCGGGATTGAGGAACTCCACCACACTGACGCGACCTCGCGTCTGGGGCCCCGCGGCCTTCACGGTGGCGAGGTTGCCGGTGAACCACAGCGCCTGACCCTCGCTGCTCGTCATGACGTAAGGACGGTCGACGGACGCCATGGCCGCCTCCAGGAGTGGAGATCGAACGGGAGAGACCGTACGTCGTGAATTTTACGCCGGTATGTCGGTCCGAGAGAGGTCGGCGCGGGCCCGACGCCCGGCCGACCCGATGGGGCCGGCCGGGGAGGGGCGGTGGGGTCAGCGCACGTCCACGCAGTCACCGGTCGCGGTGACGGGCGGCGTGGTCGAGGTGCCCTCGAACTTGTACCGGTAGCAGCGGTCGGTGGTGGCCGTGCGCGTCTGCTTCTCGACGCCCGCCAGGCTGCCGGTGCCGGTCTTGTGGCTGCTGGTGGTGGCGTACGAGCCGGTCAGCGAACGCTCCTGGAGGCGGACGGTCTGCTGGGTGTAGCCCGCGTACTTGTGGGTGTCCCAGTTGGCGCGCTCCAGCTTGCCGGTGATCGTGATCGTCCTGCCCTTGGCGACGGGCTCGGGGGCGGCGTTGTTGCTCAGCCGGGACCAGCGCTTGAGGTACCAGGTCCTGGCGTTGTCGGTGTCCACGTCCGTGGCCGCGTCGGTGACCGCCCAGAGGGCGATCTTCCAGGCTCCGGCGTCCTCGTTCGCGAGGTCGCTCCGCGGGTCGATCTTGAAGGTGGCCGTGCAGCTGAACGTGGTGTCACCGGACCGGACACAGGGGTCGACGTCGTCGGCGAACTGCTCGGAGTTCATGAACTGCTCGAGGCCGCTGTCGCGGTCGGTGCCGCGCCAGATCGACGCGTTGCTGCCGTAGAGCTTCGTCCCGCCGCTGAGCGTCCACTTCACGGTGATCGTCTGCGTGTTCGTCGTGCCGACGCGGGCGCTGTTGCCGCCGTCGACGGTGACGCCGGAGACGACGGTGGACGCGTCGGCGCTCGCGGCCAGGGTCTTGGCCCTGGGCGCGGCGTCCTTCGCCGCGGAGGCGTCGGCGGCCGCGGCCCTGCTCTGCTCCTGCGCCTCGGCCGCGTCGGTCCCGCCCGCCATCGCGGACGGTGTGACGAGCAGGCCGACGGCGAGCCCGGAGGCCGCCAACGCGCCGACGCCCAGGGTCACCTTCTTGCCGGACGTCAACTTCTTGCGGGAGTGCTGGGACATGAGGAGGCTCCGTTGTCACCTGTCGACGGGCGGACGCGGGTCGGGGTGAGCCGGACCCGCGTCGCGCACGGCCTCAGCGGCCGCACAGTCTTGATCGGCGATGGAGCGAAAGGGTTGTACGCGCGCGGCAGTTGGGGCGCGTGAGGTGCGTCACTCCGGGGGCCGCGCGCGCCGCTCCTAGTCCTCGACCTTGCTCCGGCTCTGGTACGCCAGGTCCTGGTAGTCAGGGTGGCGGGCCATCCAGCCGGAGATGAACGGGCACACCGCGAGGACCCGCAGGCCGTCCGCGCGTGCCGCGTCGAGCGCCGCACGGGCCAGGGCCGAGCCGATGCCCTGGCCGTTGTACTCCGGGGCGACCTCGGTGTGCGTGAAGACGACCAGGCCGCTCTCCTTGGTGCGCATGTACTCGGCGACGCCCGCCCGCTGCCCGTCGACACGGGCCTCGTAACGGTTCGCCTCGGCGTTGTCGGTGATCTCGATGGCCATCGGGGCCCTCCGTGTCGTGATGATGGTTCGTGATGGTGGATACGGCTCAGGGGTGTGGCGTATGTGGCGCTGTGCGTAGTTTCACGCAGGGAAGGGGCTCGGTCACTGGACCGACGGGCCCGGCATGGCGGACCGGCGCACCGGGTGCTTGCTGAGGATCGAGACCCGGTTGAAGGCGTTGATGGTGATCGCCGCCCAGATCGCGGCGGAGATCTCGGCGTCGTCGAACACCTCGCGGGCGGCCGCGTACGCCGACTCCTGCGCGGTGTCGTCGTCCGGGTGCGTCACCGTCTCGGCGAGGCCGAGCGCCGCCCGCTCCCGCTCGGAGAACACGGCCGCGTCCCGCCACCCCGGCAGCACGCCGAGGCGCAACGGGGACTCGCCGTCACGCAGGGCCGTACGGGTGTGGCGATCGAGGCAGAAGGCGCAGCCGTTGATCTGCGACACGCGTACGTTGATCAGCTCGAGGAGCGCCGGTTCCAGACCGGCCGCCGTGGCCGCGGCGCGGACCGTGTCGGAGGCCTGGCGGAAGGCGCGGTACGCGTCCGGGGTCTGCTTGTCGATGAAGATCCGCCGCCGGTCGCCGACGTGCGTGTCCGTCGTGGCTGCGCTGGTGCTCACTGAGGCCCTCCCTCGTTCGTGGCCGCCGGTCGGGGTGGCGGCCCACGTCAATATAGTTTACTGTTCAACCACCGCGCTACGGGGAAGATCAACAAGAAGATCCACAGAGGGGGCCGAGAGTCATGACCGAACGTGAACAGGAGCTGGTGAGGCGGCGGGTGGAGGTGCTGCCCGCCCGCGAGGTGCCGCTCGGCGGGCCACGGGCCATGACCGTACGCCGTACCCTCCCGCAGCGGCAGCGCAGCCTCATCGGCGCCTGGTGCTTCGCCGACCACTACGGGCCCGACGCCGTCGCCGCCACCGGCGGGATGGACGTCGCGCCGCACCCGCACATCGGTCTCCAGACGGCGAGTTGGCTGTTCGACGGCGAGATCGAGCACCGCGACAGCCTGGGCACCCATGCCATGGTGCGGCCCGGCGAGCTGAACCTGATGGCCGCCGGACACGGCATCAGCCACTCCGAGGTCTCCACCCCCGACACCACGATCCTGCGCGGCATCCAGCTCTGGATCGCCCTGCCGGACGGCCGCCGCGACGTGGCACCTGCGTTCCAGCACCACGCCCCCTCCGCCGTCGCCCTGGACGGGGGAGAGGCGAAGGTCTTCCTCGGTACGCTCGCCGGCGACACCTCCCCGGTCCCCACCCACACCCCGCTGCTCGGCGCCGAGATCGTGCTCGAAGCGGGCGCGCGGGTCACCCTCGCCGTCGACCCCGCCTTCGAACTCGGCGCCCTGGTCGACGAGGGGGCCGTTCGGGTCGAAGGAACCCTCGTGCCCGGCGGCGAACTGGGCTACCTCGACCCCGGCGGTGACACCATCACCCTCGCCAACGAGGGGAGCGGCCCGGCCAGGCTCCTGCTGCTCGGCGGCACGCCGTTCGGCGAAGAGATCGTGATGTGGTGGAACTTCATCGGCCGCAGCCACGACGAGATCGTCGCCGCGCGCACGGAATGGCAGGCCGCCGCCGAACGCTTCGGTACCGTCACCGGCTACCCCGGCGACCGCCTCCCGGCCCCCGAACTGCCCAACAGCACCCTCAAGTCACGCGGCAACCGCACACACCACTGACACGCCCACCAGCCACCGTTCAAGGAGACACGCACCATGACCACCCCCACCACCCCGATCGTGGAACACCGTCCCGACGAGCAGCGCTACATCATCGCCGTCGACGGCGAACTGGCCGGACTCACCGAGTACCGCGACCGCGGCGACCAGCGGGTCTTCTTCCACACCGAGGTCGACGAGCGGTTCGCGGGGCGCGGACTGGCCGGGACCCTGGTGACGGAGGCCCTCGCCGATGTCCGCAACAGCGGCAAGCGGGTGGTTCCGGTCTGCCCCTACTGGGCCAAGTACGTGAAGAAGCGCGAGGAGGAGACCGCGGACGTCGTCGACGCCGTGACCCCGGAGATCACGACCTGGCTGCGCGGTCGGCTGGGCTGACGGACGAGCCGCTCCTTCGGACGCCCCTTCTTCGCCGACGCGCCGTCAGAAAGCCTTCGGCCGGGCCTGCCCGGCCGTGGGTACGCTCGTTCCCTGCCCTCGCCCCGCCGGGCCGTCGCCCACGACCGAGACGCGAGAAGGGACCACGGCATGACTGCCGACGCCGACGCCGCATCCGCGAAGACCTCTCCCGAACCCGTCCGTGACACCACCGCCGACCACCTGCTCACGCCGGACAACTGCGCGGTGGTCTTCATCGACTACCAGGAAGGCCAGTACGCCACCATCGGCTCGGCCACCCGTGAGGAGATCGACCTCGGCGCCATCACCCTGGCCAAGCTGGCGGGCGCGTACGAGGTCCCGACCATCCTCTCGACCGTCGGCGTCGGGATGGGCGTCAACCAGGGCACGGTCGCCGAGATCGCGGGTGAGCTCCCCGACGTACCGGAGATCGACCGTACGGGCGTCAACTCCTGGGAGGACGCGGACTTCCGCGAGGCCGTCACGGCGACAGGACGCAAGAAGATCGTGATGGCGGGGCTGTGGACGGAAGTGTGTCTCGCGTTCCCCACGCTCGACATGCTCCGTGAGGGCTTCGAGGTGTACCCCGTCGTCGACGCGGTGGGTGGTGTCTCGCCGGTCACCCATGCCACGGCCGTCGAACGGATGACACACGCGGGCGCGCAGCCGATCACGTCACTCGCCTTCGGCTGCGAACTGATGCGCAACTGGGCCCGTCCGGAATCGGACCGCTTCCGCGTCGTCATCAACGACTACTTCGACCGCAAGCGGGCGATCGGCGACAAGACCGGGACCCTGTTCAGGTAACCGCCCCCTCCCCGAAACCTACGAGGTGTCACCCCCCGCCCACGGGGCGTCACTCGACGCCTGATTAGATGTGCATGCCAAGAAAGACGTGTGCCGCCGACGGTGCACGTCGACAACGGCATGCACACACGGGGAACTACGGGGAATCACGGGGATCTGATGAAGACCACGCACGTCAACACGCACGTCAACACGCAGGCCGGCGCGCGCGTCCTGACCGCCCGCCGCGCCGCCACCGCGCTCGCCTGCGCCGCGGCCCTGCTGTCGCTGACCGCCTGCAACGACGGCGACAAGGCCGACGGCGCCTCCGACAGCAAGGCGTCGACCGCCGCGGACAAGCCGGCCCAGGCGGACGCGAAGCCGAACGGCGCCGAGAAGCTCTCCGCCGTCGAACTGCGCACCAAGGGCATGGAGACGAAGGCCGCCGCGGGCTCAGTCCACGAGGTCATGTCGCGCTCGGACGCCAAGTCCGACCTGCGGCTGTCCGCCACGGAGTGCGTCGGCAAGGTCGAACTGATCGGCATGGGCGGCTTTGACGTCATCCGCAAGGGCGACGACGTCTGGGGCAAGGTCGACGCGAAGTTCGCCTCCTGGCTGAAGAAGAACGGCAGCACCGTCCCGGCCGACCAGTGGATGCACGGTTCGCCGACCGACGGGGCCACGAAGGTGTTCGCCAGCTATTGCCACGGCGAACAGTTCGGCAAGCAGGAGAAGAGCTCGCTGAAGTTCACGAAGGGCGCCGACGGCGAGGTCGACGGTCAGCCGGTGGCCACGGTCGTCGCCAAGGGCACGGCCCCGGGCAAGCAGGCCACGTACAGCATCGCCACCACGGGCAAGCCGTACCTGCTGAAGCAGGTGGCCCCGTACAGCAACGGCACGGGCGACCAGACCATCACCTGGTCCGACTTCGGCACCCCGGTCTCGGCGAAGGCCCCGTCGGGCAAGGTCGTGAAGGCGCCGCAGATCTGACGCCTGAACGCCGCGGCTCGCGAGAACCGTCGCCCTCGCGAGCCGCGGCGCCGCCCGCTCAACCACCAGCCCTCAGCTGCCAGTTGAGCCACCGACGTACGTGAGGATGCGCTCGATGTCCCACGCGTGGTGCGCCGCGTCGTGGGAGTTGTTGCGCGCCACGTCCTCGGCGCGCTGCACACCGCGGTCGGCGTGCTCGAGTGTCACGTCCTCGTCCAGCGCCGCGGACACCGACTCCACCCAGGCATCGGCCGCACGCTGCAGCGACCACAGCGCACCGGCCAGGGACACGTCGTTGTAGTGACGGGCCTGTGCCAGCAGATCCTGGTCGTATCCCGGCACCTGACGTATGCCGGCGATCCTCGCCCCTGCCAGGCGCTCCGCCCACGTGCGCAGGTTGTCGGTGACGTGACTGACGTAGGCCGAGACGTTCCAGGCGAGGTCCGGATGCCGTTCGTCGCCCCGGCGACCCCTGGCCTGATCGGCGTACCGCGCGTGCAGGCGCCTGACCTGTTCCACGGCTTCGCCGGGAGTCAGTGACCAGTCGAATCCGCAGTCCCGGCACGGGTTTCCATAGAGCTGTGCTCCCCAAAGTTCCATGGGAGGCCAGCCTATCGAGCCGCCGCCGGCCGGTATCACTTGGCCGAGATGCTCCACGCGCCGTCGGCATCCGCAGCGGTCTGCTGGAGGGCGGACCATGGCGTGGTGTCGAGCTTGAGGGTGTCCAGCAGGTAGGCCGATATCGCGTCGGCCACCAGGGTTACGCGGGTCGGGTTCTCGTCCGTCGTCTCGGCGACCGCCTCGCCCGCGACGCCGCCCATGGTGTGTTCGCCGTCGGTGACGGTGAGGAGGGTCTTCGGGGACGGGGCGAGGTGGTACGCGTCGGTGAACCAGTCGGGGCCCCGGGTGGAGAGCTGGGACTGGTCCTTGCCGCCCGCGACGACCAGGGCCGGGGTGGTCATGGTCGTGAAGTCCGGTCGCATGAACGGCAGATGCTCCGCGGCGAACGGGGTGAGGGTGTCACCGTTCCCGGCCGCGGCGATCAGCGCGCCGGCCGAGACCGCGGGGTGGGAGAAGTCCTCGCCGGGCACGCCGTCGGCGTCGAGCACCCGCGCCCCGAGGAGCGTGCCCGCGGTCTGCGCGCCCCAGGAGTGGCCCACGACCGCGACGCGCGTGAGGTCGGCGCGGCGCTCCAGGTCGCCGGCCTGCCGAAGGGTGTCGGCGAGGTGGTCCACGACCGCGTGAAGATCGGAGATACGGACCCGCCAGATGGTGCTGAATCGGGGATCGTCCCAGCTCAAGCCGTTGCCACGGGAATCCAGGTGGGTCGGCTGCGCGACGACGAACCCTGCGGCGGCCCACCGGTCGACGAGGGGCTCGTAGCCGTCAAGGGACCACGCGTTGCCGTGGGAGAACACGATGACGGGCAGCCCGTCGCCCGACACCGGCGCGGTGACCTTCACCTGCAGGTCGATGTCGCGGCCGGGCGCGGGCACCGTGAGGGGCTTGACCGAGAGGATTCGCTGATCGAGGTTGCGGAAGGGCATGGGAGACCTGCGCTTTCTCTGAGAGGCGGCGCTGCCGTAGATTGACGGAACGCCGTTCCGTCAATTTAGCGGAACATTGTTCCGCGAGTAAAGGAGGGCCTGTGCCCGAGCAGGTGGGAGTACGTCAGGCGCAGGCTCGGCGCACCCGTGAGGGTGTGCTGGCGGCCGCCGCGGAGGTGTTCGTCGAGCAGGGGGTGCAGGCGCCCATCCGGGACATCGCGGAGCGCGCGGGCGTCGGCGTCGGCACGATCTACCGGCACTTCCCGACACGCGCCGACCTCGTCACCTCCGTCTTCCGGCATCAGATCGACACGTGCGCGGCGCTGGCGCCGCGGCTCCTGGAGGAGTCGGAGTCACCGTTCGCCGCGCTGACGGGCTGGGTGGACGCGTTCGTGGACTTCCTCGTGACGAAGCACGGCCTCGGCGCGGCCCTCGGCTCCGACGACCCCGGCCTCGAGAACCTCCACGACCTCATGCTCGGCACGCTCGTCCCGGCGTGCGGGACGCTCCTCGAGGCGTGCGTCGCCGCCGACGAGATCGCCCCTGACACCGTCACCGCGTACACGCTCATGCGCGCCGTCGGGAACCTCTGCATCACCGGACCCGACTACGGCCGGGACGACGCCAGGCGCATGGTCGCCGTGCTCCTCGCGGGGGTCCGCGAGCGGGCGTGAGCGGGGTGGTTCGTCAGGCGAAGGAGAAGAGCGCGGCCGCTTCGGCGGGCGTGGTCGCTTCGCGGCGGCCGGGCACGTCGTGCACGGCGATCGCGCCCTCGGCGCGGAGCCGGTCGCTACCGGCGTCCCGGGCCATGGCCTCGGCGTAGGCGCGGACGTCCGCGGCGGTGAGGTCGGTGCGGCCCCGCTCGGTGTACTGCTGGAGCAGGTCGGCGACCTCCGGGACGAAGCGCAGCATGGTCACCGGGGCGTCGAAACGGCGGGCGACGGCGACGAGCCGCTCGCGGGCCCGAGGCGTGACGTTCGTCGACTCGGCGACCGCGCTGCGCCCGGCGGCGAGCCTGGCGGCGATCCTGCGGTCGCGTTCCTCGAAGATCCGGGCGTCCGCCGCGTCGGACACCGCCTCCACGGGTGAGGTGCCGAAGAACTCCGCGCGGATCTCGTCGCTGGACACCACGGCATCCGCGTCGATCCGCCCGCTCTCGATCAGCGCCCGAACGAAGCTCGTCTTGCCGGAGGCGGGCGGGCCGACGAGCACGACGAGCCCTGCGGGGATGTACGGCACGACCCCATCCTGCCGGACCGCGAGGACCATTGCGCGAGATTACGTAATTACGTAATCTCGTTGTATGGGGTTGGAAGAGCGCGTGGCCGAGCTCGAGCGGCGCATGGCGGAGTTGGAGAGCGGGGGGCCCGCCGCGCCACCCGTGGGTGAGGGCGACTTCTGGGCCCTGGACGCGCTGAAGGAGCGTCACCCGGTCACGCGGGACGCGGACGGCGCCGTCATGTTCACCGGAGCGGTCCGGGTGCCCACCGGGCACCGCTACGAATGGCAGTACGGGCAGCTCACGGAGGCGCTGTTCGACGACGACTGTGACTGGCAGCAGGCGGCCGAGTCGTTCGCCGCGCTCGGCAACCCCGTACGCCTCAGGCTGTTGCGCGAAATCCTGGGCGGCGTGCGCACGGCGGCCGAGCTGGCCGCCCTCGCGGACATCGGCACGACGGGCCAGATCTACCACCACCTGCGACAACTGACCGGCGCGGGCTGGCTCCACACGCCGGACCGCGGGCGCTACGAGGTCCCCGCGGGCCGCGTGGTGCCCCTGCTCGTCCTCCTCACCGCCGCGCGCCCCGTGACCTGACCACCGACCGCACCAGGGGGAACCATGTCCGAAGGCCGTCGCAAGCTCGCCGCCCGGGTCCAGCACGGGCTCTGGCTCGTCTTCTTCGTGCAGATCGTCGTCGGATTCTTCACGGAGCTGCCGTACGGCTACGGGGTGAGCTGGCTGCCCGCGATCGGCGCGATCGCGATCGGTCTGGTGGCCTCGCGCGCCGCCCGTGAGCGGATCAAGTCCCGGCCCCCGGCGCCGATCGAGGTCGCCCCTCCGGTGGTCGGCAGGTGGTCGGCCGTCAACAGCCCGGCGGACAAGGTCCCGAGCCACGGCACGCACAACCTCGCCCAGACGTACGCCATCGACATCGTGGCCGAGCCGACGGAGGGGCCGCCCCGGCCGGCTCCCGTGTGGTTCTGGCCCCCGGCCCGCCGTGGCCGCGAGTACCCCGCCTTCGGGGAACCCCTGCGTGCCGTCGCCGATGCCACCGTCGTGCGCGCCGAGGACGGCCAGCGCGACCACCTGAGCCGCAGCTCCCTCCTGGGGGTGCTGTACTTCTGGCTCGTCGAGGGGATCGGCCGGACACTCGGAGGGAGCCGCCGGGTCGTGGGCAACCACGTCGTCCTCGACCTGGGGGAGGGGACGTACGCCCTGTACGCGCACGTCCAGCAGGGCTCGCTCGAGGTCGGGCCCGGTGACCGGGTCGCCGCCGGACAGGTGCTGGCCCGCTGCGGAAACTCCGGCAACTCCACTGAGCCGCATGTGCACTTCCAGCTCATGGACGGCCCCGACCCGGACACGGCGGGCGGGCTCCCGTTCACCTGGCGCGACGTCGGAGTGCCCGCATCGGGCGAGACGTTCACCGTGGGCGCGGGGCAGGAGAGTCGTTCCGGGGCGAGTCGATGACTCCGGCTCCAGCGGCTAACGAGGTGTCGCCAGGACGTCCTGGAGGACGTCCTCGAGGGTGACGCGGGAGAGTTCGTTCCTCAAGGTGTCCTCGATGCCGTCGTAGATGCCCCGCATCGTCGGCTGGATGCCGTGGCCCACCACGCAGTCCTGGTCGGGGGTGGCCCGGTGCATCGCGAAGAGGGGGCCGGTCTCCACGGCCTCGTACACGTCGAGCAGGTTCATCGACTTCAGTTCGCGCGCCAGCGTCCAGCCCGCGCCCGCGCCTCGGCGTGACTCCACGAGCCCGGCGGCGCGCAGTTCGCTCAGCAGGCGCCGGACGACCACGGGGTTGGTGTTCGCGCTGGACGCGATCTGCTCGGAGGTGGCGACGTCGTGGCCCTGGCGCTGGTAGAGGCCGATCCAGGCCAGCGCGTGGGCGGCAAGGGTCAGCCTGCTGTTGGCGCTCATGAACCCTCGGCCTCCTCTCTGCCGCAACGCTTCATGTTACGACGGCCGCAGTCGTAACAGAAATGGTTGCGTCTGTCGGTCGTAACAATTAGCGTTACGACGAACGAGCGAACAGCAGTGAGGTCGGTCGAGACCTCATGTCACGCAACGAGGTGGGAACAATGAGCAAGCCGCTTGAGGGCAAGGTCGCCCTGGTCACCGGAGGTACGCGCGGACTGGGGGCCGCGACCGTACGACTCCTCGCGGAACGCGGTGCCGACGTCGCCTTCACCTACGTCAGCTCCGAGGACCGGGCGCGGGCCGTCGTCGAGGAGGTGCAGGAGCGGACCGGGGTGAAGGTCGTCGCCTTCCGCTCCGACCAGGCGGACACGAGCGGGGCCCCGGCGCTGATCGACGACGTCGTCGCGCGCTTCGGCGGCCTGGACATCCTGATCAACAACGCGGCGATCGGGATTGGGCGCACGGTCGACGACCCGGACACCGACACCACCGCGGTCGACCGGGTGCACGCCACCAACTACCTCGGCGTCATCGCCATCATCCGCGCCGCGTCCCGGGTACTGCGCGAGGGCGGCCGCATCGTCACGGTGAGTTCGGGTCTCGGCTCCCGGGTCGGCGTCCCGGGCCTCGCCGACTACTCGGCGACCAAGGCGGGGGTCGAGAGGTTCACCATGGGCGCCGCGCGGGACCTCGGGCCGCGGAACATCACGGCGAACGTCGTGGAGGCGGGCCTGATGGAGGGTGGCATGGACGCCCCGGACCCCGACACACTCAAGGCGCTGCTCAGTTCGCTCGCCCTGCAGCGCAAGGGCCGCCCCGAAGAAATCGCCGAGGCGATCGCCTTCTTGGCGAGCCCTGCCGCGTCGTACGTCACGGGGGCGGTGCTGGACGCGCACGGCGGGTACAACGCCTGACCGGTTCGGTTCCTGCGGCCCGGTGCCTACAACTGGTCGCCCACGGAGGGTGATTCGGGTGGGTGGTGGCCGCCGCCGTCCTTGAGGTCCTCGTCGCAGGTCCGCCCGTTGTAGGACTGGTCGTTGGGGATCAGCAGGACCTTCGCGACGCGTTCCGGGTGGTCGACGGCGAGATAGGGGTCGGCCGTGAGAGCGTCGGCCGGCCCGAACGCCTCGCTGGAATGGACCGTCCGGCACCCGAGCGCCACACGCTTCTCGTCCACCGCGCAGCTGTCCACGGCGGGACCGACGTTGGGGGAGGCGAATGCGTACGCTCCACCGAACCGGACGCGGAAGTGGACCTGGTCGCCCTCGGCCGGCGTCTGCGGGTGCGGTTCGAGCCGCCAGTCGACGATCTCGGCGGTGGCGCCGGTCGGCCGCTCGGACGTGTCCACGATCCGCACCTCGGCCGCGGCCTTGCCGCGCTTCGCCGTCGTGTCGGTGCAGTTCCACACGAGGGAGCAGCCGGACAGTGCGACGACGCTCGCCAGGGTCGCTGGAACGGCGATACAGGTGCGCGCGAGTGTCATGGAGTTATCTCCAGTCGAGGGCGGAGGAGGGGGGGCGTGGCGTGGCGGGCGGCATCTGTGGCGTGCGCCGCCACGCTCAGCCTCCCGCCGCGGCCCCCGCCGCCCCCAGCGCAGCCAGCGTGAACCCGTCCCGCAGCGTGCCCTCGCGGATCGCCTTCGCGAGGTCCGACGGGGTCCACCACCGTGCGGCGGCCACCTCGCCGTCGCCCGCCGCGTCGGCGTGCGGCGTGGCGTCGTCGGGGACCCGGACCTCGACCACCGTCACCTCGCTCTCCAACATGCCGGAATCCACGTCCAGATGGGCGATGACCGTCGCGTCGGTGCCGGTCACGCCCGCCTCCTCCTGGAGTTCGCGGAGTGCGTCGGAGACGGGATCGCTCTCGCCGAAACCACGGGGCAGCTCCCACGCCCAACGGCCCAGCGTGGGCCGCCACTGCCGGACCAGGAGGACGTCGTCGCCGCGGCGTGCCAGCACCACGACTCCCGGACGGCCGCCACCGACACGCACCCGGTGCAGCACGGTCTCCGTGCCGGACGGCGACCGGTAGGTGTCGAGGTGGACCTCGCACCAGCGGCCGCCGTCGGAGTCGACGTACGCCCTCCGGGACTCCGCGCGAGGTGTCTCGGCGTCCATGGGGACCTCCGGTGTCGATCGGGGCAACGTACTCGCCGTTGGTCGCCGTACGTAGCAGGGCAATGGGTACTCGTAGGCTATGCGGGCCACGGGGCGTACAGCTATGGCGACGGAAGTTCGATCACGTCGTACCGTCCGCGGAACGAGCCCAGGCGGTTCACCCCGGCCGTCACCGCCGCCACCAGCATGGGTGCCAGCGCGCCGCCCGCGCCCGCGGCGAACGCTCCCGGCAATCCGCCGCCCAGGATTCCGGTCGCCGCGCTCATCCCGCCGCCCGCCACCATCTGCGCGGTGGCGCCGCTCGCCTGCCTGACGAAGCGCTGGAGGCGTGTCACGGGCACCTCGTCCTCGCCGCCGGACGCCGGCTCCTTCGTACGGCCCGCGAGCAGATCGCCCACCTCCTGCAGCGCCGCCAGGTCCTGCCGTCGCCACCATCCGGTCAGCGCGTCGGCGGCCTCGTCCGTGAAGCGCTGCCACTCCGCCGCCGTCATCAGACCGAGCCGCAGTTCGAAACGGGTGGGGAAGAGGACCACGCGGGTAGACGCCGGCAGTCCGGTGGTCTCGCGGCGCAGCAGGCCGCGGCGGGGCGAGGAGAGCCCGAGCGCGCAGCCCTCGCTGATCGCGATGGCCCGGTAGTACGTCTCGTCGAAGGACTCGCGCAGCATCTGCGCGTCCGCCCGTTCCGCGGCGTCCCCCGAGCGCAGGAGCGGGTCGAGGTTCTCGTGCAGGAGGCTGCGGTTGGGCAGGCCGTTCCTGTCGTACCGGCCGCTGGTCCAGGCCTCAAGTTCCGCACGGCCTGCGGTGCTTGACAGGGCGTCCGGTCGGGGCGGCGGGCACAGGGCGTACGCGGCCGGGTAGTCGGCGGGGGTGAGGGAGGAGACCCGCAGCAGTCCGCTGTCGGCGGCGTCCAGCCAGTGGCGCCAGCGGGCGACCGTGCGCCGCCGGAGGGGCGCGTCGAGCACACCCGTCGCGGCGAGCAGCCGGTCGGCCGCGCCCGCCGGGCCCTCGGCCGCGAGGAGTTCGGCGGCCGATTCGCGGTCGGAGCGGGCGCTCAACTCCCGGTGCAGGAGCAGGCATTGGCTCTCCGGCAGCGGCAGGGAGTAGAAGACGAAGCCGGTCGTCAGCATCCCGATCAACTGCCCGGCCAGGTCGGCGCCGCGGGCGTTCACCCGGAGCGGGAGCGCCGCGCCTCCGTCGATCGCGCGGACGGCGAGTTCGTCCAGGAGCTCGGCGGGGCGCAGGTCGGCGAAGGCCGCGCCGTCGAGGAGCTGCGGGTAGACGAGGAAGAGCGAGCCGCCCTGAATGACCTCCCAGCGCAGCCGGCCGAGCAGTTCGGCCCGCTGCCGCGCCGACGGCCGTTCCAGCGGCACCCCGGCCCCGCTCGCGTCGGCGCTCAGCCTGGCACGCTGCCGTACGCTGTCCCACTCCGTGCTCAGAACCGCAGCCATGCGCCCCGAATCCCCTGCTCCGCTGTTCAGTTGACCGCCGAGGCACTGCCCGACGGTGTCGACACGTTCCACGGCGCAGGGTCGCACGTGGTGCGGCCGTGGTCGAGACCGCCGGCAGGGGGAAGGCCGTTCCCCTGCCGGCGGGGTCTGTTTCCCCCTTCACCCCCACAGGCCCAGCGCGAACTCCGCCGCGACGGCCGACAGGAGGAAGGAGGCGATGATCGCCGTCGTGCCGACGGGAAGGATGCGCCAGCCGATCTTCCGCAGCATCGGAAGGTCCTTGCCGAGGCTCAGGCCCGCGACGGTGAGGAGCATCGTGATGACGGTGAGGATGTCGACGCTCTCGCCGACGGAGGCCAGCCGGTCGGCGATGGGGGAGACGGGCGAGGTGGCGAGCGCGCCCAGCGTGATGACGACGACGATCGCGGGCAGGCGGCCCCGCGTGAGCCGGGCGGCGCCGAGGCCCGTCAGGACGAGCGCGGCCAAACCGAGGTGTGGCGCGACGGCCGGGTCCCCGTCACGACCATCGCCGAGCGCCACGGCTTCTCGACCCAGCGGGTCGCCGACGCCCTGGCCACGCTGAGGCGCAACGGCGACCTGCACTTCCGCACCGACCTCGCCCGCGAGGTGTCGGGCTGGCCCGTCTACACGTGGTACTTCGTCGAGGCCTCGGCCCGCACCATCGAAACGGTCCGCACGTCCCTCGCCACCGTCCCCGAGGTCCGCCTCGCGTTCACCTCACCGAGCCGCTACAACCTGATCCTCGCGGTGTGGCTCCGCAGACTCGCCGACGTCAACCGCTTCGAAATGGCCCTCGGCTCCGCCCTCCCCGACTCCCGCATCGCGGACCGCTCGGTGGTCCTCAGCATCAGAAAACACATGGCACAGTTGATCGGCCCTGACACGCGGGCGATCGGGCATGCCGGGGGAGGCTGACCAGGCGCCAGGCGCACACGACCTCAACCGGCTTGGTGTGTCTACGAGTTCGGCGTGCGTGCTGCATGTGATGCGTCGTCGTCCCGTGCCGTCACCGCCCCTCCCTCCAGCGCCTCCGCGATCTCCTCGGCCGTCCAGCCGGCCGCGGCCAGTACGGCTCTGGTGTCGGCGCCCGGCGGGCTCGGCGGGGCGGCGGGGCGGCCCGGGGTGCGGCTCAGCTTGACGGGCACTCCGATGCCCCGGTAGCCGTCCTGTTCGACGACCAGTTCGCGGTGGCGTACCTGCGGCGCCGTCAGTGCCTCGGCGATGTCGTGGACGGGGGACGCCGGTACGCCCCTGGCGAGGAGTTGCTCGGAGAGTTCGGCGCGGTGGCGGACCGCGATGCGCTCGGCGAGGATCGCCCGCAGTTCCGCCACGTTGCGCACGCGGTCCGGGTTGGTCGCGAAGCGCGGGTCGGCGGCGAGGGACGGCTCGCCCAACACCGCGGCGAGCGAGGCGAATTGGCGGTCGTTTCCCGCGCCGATGAAGAACAGGCCGTCGCGCGTGGCGAAGTTCTCGTACGGGGCGATGGTGGGGTGCGCAGAGCCGGTGCGGGTCGGGACGCGGCCGTCGGCGAGCCATGACGCCGAATGCGGGTGGAGCAGGCTGACGACGGTGTCGAGGAGCGTGCTGTCGACGAGCTGACCGCGTCCCGAGCGCTGTCGCTCGTGGAGGGCGAGCAGGATCCCGGAGAAGGCGAGGATGCCGGTGACCTGGTCGACGACCGGGACGCCGATGCGCAGCGGTGGGCCCTCCCGCTCGCCGTTGACGCTCATCAGGCCGCCGTACGCCTGGAGCACGGCGTCGTATCCGGGCAGTCCGCCGAGCGGGCCTTCGGTGCCGAAGCCGGTGATGCGGCAGTGGATCAGCGCGGGCCAGCGCTCGCGGATCACCTCGTCCGGGTAGCCCCAGGCGGCGAGGGTGCCGGCCTTGAAGTTCTCCACCAGCACGTCGGCGTCGGACATGAGGGCGGCCAGGACGGCGCGGCCCCGGTCGGTGGCCAGGTCGACGACGATGTTCTGCTTTCCGCGGTTGACGTTCGCGTAGTACGCGCTGGTGTCGTCCGTGAGGAACGGCGGACCCCAGCGGCGGGTGTCGTCGCCGGACGGGGATTCCACCTTCACGACGGTGGCTCCGTGGTCGGCGAGCATCTGCGTGCACAGCGGCCCTGCGAGGACGCGGGAGAGGTCGAGGACCTTGAGCCCGGCCAGCGCGCCGTGCGCGGTCTCGGCTGCGGGTTCGGGCGCGGCCATCAGTAGGACCTCGGCAGACCGAGCACGTGCTGGGCGACGTAGTTGAGAACCATCTCCTGGCTGACGGGGGCGAGCCGCATCAGGCGTGACTCCCGGAAGTACCGCTCGACGTGGTACTCCTTCGCGTACCCCATGCCGCCCAGTGTCTGGACGGAGGCGTCGGCGGCCTGGAAACCGGCGTCGGCACACAGCCACTTCGCCATGTTCGCCTCGCGGGCGCAGTGCTGTCCCTGGTCGTAGCGCCAGGCGGCGTTGCGGGCCATGAGGCGGGCGGCGTCCAGGCGGGTGAGGGCCTCGGCGAGCGGGAAGGCGATGCCCTGGTTGCGGCCGATGGGGCGGTCGAAGACGACGCGGTCCTTGGCGTACCGGGTCGCCACGTCGAGGGCGGCGCGGCCGATGCCGAGCGCTTCGTGGGCGAGCAGGATCCGCTCCGGGTTGAGGCCGTCGAGGAGGTAGCGGAACCCTTGGCCCTCCTCGCCGATGCGGGCGGTGGCGGGCACCCGCAGGCCGTCGATGAAGATCTCGTTGGAGGCGACCGCGTTCCGCCCCATCTTGGGGATCGGCCGGATGTCCATGGCGGTGCGGTCGATGTCGACGAGGAAGACGGAGAGCCCGTCGGTCGGCTTGGCGACCTCGTCGCGGGGTGTGGTGCGGGCCAGTAGCACCATCTTCTGCGAGTCACCGGCCTTGGTGATCCAGATCTTGCGGCCGTCGATGACGTAGTGGTCGCCGTCCCGGCGGGCGAAGGTCGACACCCGGGTGGTGTCGGTGCCCGCGTCGGGTTCCGTGACACCGAAGCACACGTGCAGGTCGCCGGTGACGGCGTGCGGCAGGACGTCGCGGCGCAGCTGTTCGCTGCCGTGCTTGGCCAGGACGTTGAGACCGAAGATGGTCAGGTGCATGGTGCTGCACCCGTTCATGCCCGCCCCGGATGCCGCCACCTCCTCCAGGAGGAGCGCGGCCTCGAGGACACCCAGGCCACCGCCCCCGTACTCCTCGGGGACGGCGATGCCGAGCCAGCCCGCCTTGGCGAACGCCTCGTAGAACTCCCAGGGGAATTCGGCGCGTTGGTCCTGCTGGGCCCAGTAGTCGGGAGTGAAGGACCGTGCCAGGTCGCGCACTCCCGCCTGGATGTCCTGCTGCTCTGCGGTCAGTTCGAAGTCCATGGCACTGTCACTTCCTTGTGTGGTGACTCGCGGGGTGGTCGGCGCTGCCGGGGGCCGAGGCGGCGAGCAGCGAGCGGGCGTGGGCCAGTACGGGGGCGTCGACCATGCGGCCCTCGTACCGGAAGACGGCTCCCTGGCTCTCGGCCGCCGCCAGCACCTCGCGCGCCCAGCGGGTCTCGGCCTCGGTGGGGGCGAACGCCGCGCGGATGGCCGGCACGTGGCTGGGGTGGATGCAGGCCTTCGCGCGGAAGCCGACGGCCGCCGCGTCCTCGGCCTCGACCGCGAGGCCGTCGAGATCGGGGATGTCGAGGTGCACGGCGTCGACGGCGTACTTGCCCGCGGCGGTCGCCGCGAGCAGCACCTGGGCGCGCGCGTGCAGCACCACCCCGCGGTAGCCACCGCCAGGACCGCGGCTCGACCGTCCGCCGAGGTCGGCGACGAGGTCCTCGCCGCCCCACATGAGGCCGGCGCAGTTGTCGGCGCGGGCGAGTGTCTCGGCGGCGAGCACTCCGGCCGCGGTCTCGCACAGCGCGAGGACGCGGCGCGGCGCGCAGGCGTGGACATCGGCGGCGGAGGCGGCCTTGGGGAGCATGACCATGGTGTGCGCGGGCAGCGCCGCGAGGTCGTCCTCGCCCCATCGTGTGTCGAGTGCGTTGATCCGTACGAAGGTGTGTGCCGGGTCGAGGCGGGGGAGGGCCTCGACGACCGACCGGCGGGCGCGGGCCTTGTCCTCGGGGGCGACGGCGTCCTCCAGGTCGAGAACGATGCTGTCGGCGCGGTCGGCGGCCTTGGCGAATCGGTCGGGCCGGTCACCGGGGCAGAACAGCAGGGCGGGGCCCTTGACCTCGCTCATCGACCGTCCCCTGGAGGCGTGTCGACCGGTGCGCGTCGCATCAGGGCCACGCGCCGTACGACGGCCACGAGTTCGCCGCGCTGATTGCGGCCCCGGTGCTCGAACGTGACCACGCCGTCGCCTGGGCGCGAGGCGGAGGCGCGCTTGGCGACGACCTCGGTTTCGGCGTAGAGCGTGTCGCCGTGGAACACGGGGGCGGGGAAGGCGACGTGCTCGAAGCCCAGGTTGGCGACCGTCGTCCCCTGGGTGAGCTGGCCGACGCTGAGCCCCACCACGGTGGAGAGCGTGAGCAGGCTGTTGACCAGCCGCCCGCCGAACTCCGTTTCGGCCGCGGCGTGTTCGTCCAGATGCAGGCTCTGGGGGTTCATGGTCAGGGTGGTGAAGAACGTGTTGTCGGCTTCGCCGATGGTGCGGCCCGGCCGGTGGGCGTAGCGCACGCCGGGTTCCAGTTCCTCGAAGTACAGGCCGCGTTGAGTGATCTCGGCGAGCGGTGCGGTGTCCGGCTCGGCGGGCGTCTCGGTGTGCATGACGATGTCCGTTCGTATTTGCGTCATCGCGTTCGCAGATACGATCAACGTAGGCGTGCGGATGCGGCCGGTCAAGAGTCGACCGGGAGCTCCGGCGCCGGATAGGGTTCGTAGATACGAACCGAGAGGGAGGGCCGTCGTGGCCGAGACCGTCGCCAAGGCGCACCGGACCGTGAGCCGGGTGACCGACATCCTCGAGATCGTCGCGCAGCGGGACGGTGCTCGTATGCACGAGCTCTCCACCGCTCTCGACGCCCCGAAGTCGTCGGTCTTCGGGCTGGTCAAGGGGTTGGTGTCGACGGGGTACCTGGTCGAGGAGCACGGCGTCTACACCCTCGGGCCCGCGCTCGCGAACCTGCTGTCGCAGCCCTCCCTCGACGTGGCAGGGGCGGCGCAGCCCAGCCTCGACGCGCTGCGGGACCGGTTCCAGGAGACCGCGATGCTCGGCGTGGCGGTGGGTGACTCCGTCGTGTACCTGGCCTCCGCCGAATCGCAGCAGCTGATCCGGTACTCGGCGCCCATCCGTGTGCGCCGCCCGCTGTATCCGCCGAGCGCGGGCAAGGTGATCCTGGCGTACCGCACGGGCGCGCAGCGCGAGGCGTATCTGCGCGCCGCGCTGCCCGACGACGACGCACGCGGTGCCGCGCTCGACGAACTCGCCGCCGTACGCGCCGAAGGCGTGGCGTTCAACAGGGGCGAGACGCTGCCCGACGTCAGCGCGGCCGCCCGGCCGATCG
The DNA here is from genome assembly GCF_052245995.1 of Streptomyces sp. SDT5-1. Classification (NCBI taxonomy): domain Bacteria; kingdom Bacillati; phylum Actinomycetota; class Actinomycetes; order Kitasatosporales; family Streptomycetaceae; genus Streptomyces; species Streptomyces sp. SDT5-1. Next base: position 7,461,363 of record NZ_CM125963.1, read on the forward strand.
TCGTCCAGGGCGCGGTACGTGGTGTCATCTCGGTCGCCGGCCCCACTCAGCGCATCGCGGACCACCTTCCCGCCATCGCGGACGCGCTCACCGGGGCGGCGTCCGCGGCGGCGGCGCGGCTCGGCGACCGCTAGCAGGCGCCGCCTCCCACCTCCTCCCTCGCCGGGGCGCCCGTGCGCCCCGGCGTCTTCGTGTGCCCGGGATTGCGCGGTGCCGACTCCTTGACGCCCACTTTCGCGCTCGCCTAGCCTTCGCATATCCGAGTGATGGTTCGTATATAAGAACTCACTGTTCAAGGCATCCCACTCCTCCGAGCCCCGACGCGCGCCACATCGCGCGGTCCGCGTCCGGCTCGGCACCGAAAGAAGAGGGACATGGCACGTACGCTCGACGAAGAGCGCGCCACCGCCTCGCGGGCGCCGAAAGGCGTGCGCTCGGCCGTCATCGCGGGCTCCGCGATGGAGTGGTTCGACTTCTATCTCTACGCCTCGATGGCGGCCCTGGTGTTCGGGAAGGTGTTCTTCCCCGCCGGGGAGCCCGCCCTGGCCACCATGGCCGCGCTCGGCACCTTCGCGGTCGGTTTCTTCGCCCGCCCCGTCGGCGGCATCGTGTTCGGGATGATGGGCGACCGGCTCGGCCGCAAGAAGGTGCTGTCGCTGACCTTCACCCTGATGGGAGCGTCCTCCGCCTGCATCGGCCTGCTCCCGGGCTACGCCTCGATCGGCGTCATGGCTCCGGTCCTCCTCATCGTGCTGCGCCTGCTCCAGGGGCTGGGCGCGGGCGCCGAGTTCGGCGGCGCGATCGCCGTCGCCTACGAGCACGCGGACGCGAAGTCGCGCGGGCGGCAGGGCTCCTGGCCCGCGCTCGGGGTGAACGTGGGCCTGCTCGCCTCGTCGCTCACCGTCGCCGCGCTCACCAGCATGAACGACGACTTCCTCTACAGCTACGGCTGGCGGATCCCGTTCGTCCTGAGCTTCCTCCTCGTCGGCATCGGCCTGTGGGTGCGTCGCAACCTCCCCGAGACACCGGCGTTCAAGGAGCTGACGCAGGAGGAGCGCGTCCGCCCCGCGCGGAAGAAGAACCCGCTCATCCAGCTGTTCCGGACGGACTGGCGGGGCCTCGCCGTCGTCATGGCCATCACCATCGGCTACAACGGCGTCAGCTACACCTTCAAGACCTTCTCGCTGTCCTACCTCACCGACTTCCAGGGGGTGTCGGCCAGTGTCGGCGCGCTGGGCATCAGCATCGCGAGCTGCTGCTCACTCGTGACGGTGCCGCTGGCCGGACGGCTGAGCGACGCCATCGGTTCGAAGAAGGTCGTCGTCCTCAGCGCGGTCGCCACCGCGGCGCTGGCCTTCCCGTTCTTCTGGCTCCTGGACACCCGCAACAACTGGCTGATCTGGCTCGGGCTCACCCTGGCCACCGGCATCACCGTGCCCGCGCTGCTCTCCGCACAAGGCGCCTTCCTCGCCCGCCAGTTCCCGCCCGCGGTGCGCGGGACCGGGCTCGGCACCGGACGCGAGGTGGGCGGCGCGTTCTCCGGCGGCCTGGCGCCCGTCGCGGCCTTCGCCATCGTGCAGGCGTCGCCGTCCCATGCGACGTGGGGTGTGTCGCTGCTGTTCCTCGCGGGGGCGCTGTTCATCGGCGTCGGGGCCGTGTGCGACCAGAGCCGGCGGTACAGCAGCGACCTCAACTGACGGGGGCGTGGGGGCGGGGCCTGGGGGCGTGCCGCCCGACGCCCCGTCAGATGCCGTGCGGCACGCCCAGATCCGCCCTCGCCTGCTCGTGGTACCGGTTGATCAGGTCGATGAGGGTGTGTCCTGGCTCGTCCACGGCGGCGGCGCCGGCCCGTGCGCTGTTCTCCTCCTGCCACAGGACGCGGTTGACCTCGTGGGCGGAGCGGATCGCGGCGGGGGAGGCCAGGAGGACGAGGGTCTCGAACAGGACGCTGCGCCTCAACTCGGCCGCCTCCATGGCGGCGAGGTGCTCACGGCGCTCGTCCGAGTCGTCCGCCGCCTGGCGGGCGCGCTTGGCCGTGCTGGAGATCTCCTTCACGCATGCCGCGTACTCGATGTACGTGGTGAGCTTGCGCTCGTCCCAGCGGGTCGCCATCGCCCGTCGATGGCGGGTGCGTTCGGCCACGGTAGTGGCCAGGAACGAGGTCAGGGCGCCGATGAGGACACCGGCGAGCGTCACTATCTGAGCGATCATGGACGCAGACTCTGGCGGTGACCGCCAGCCGGTGGCAAGGCCGTTATGTGTCGCCCAGCCGAGCCACCTTCCGGACCTGGCCCTCGTGCAGGTCGTCCACCCACTCCCACCCCGGCCGCGCCGACGCTCCGAGGCGCGGGTCGGCGGCGGGGTTTCGGCCCTCGCGGAGGGCATGGACGTAGGAGCGGTCCTGGGCGATGCGTGTGCGCAGCTCGTCGGGGCCGCAGACCGAGCCGTGGCCGGGTACGGCGGCGGCGATGTCGATCCCCGCCGTCGCCTCCTCCAAGCGGCGCAGGCCCAGGAGGTAGTCCTCGATCGGGTCCGCGGAGTCGTCGAGCATGGGGATGAGGACGTCGGACAGCATGTCGCCCGCGACGAGGACGCGGCTCGGCTCGATCAGCAGTGCCGCGTGGCCGGGGGCGTGTGCCGGGTGTTCGATGACGCGGATGGCGGGGCCGTTCCACGGGAGGTGTGCGGCGCCCGCGGGCAGGCCCGTGACGAGGCCGAAGGCGTCCAGGGGAGTGTCGTCCGCGATCTCCGGGGGCAGTCCGTCGGCCAGCCGCGTCCGCCAGTCCGGCTGCGCCCGAAGCTCCTTGAGTTCCGCCGCGCAGCGCGCCGTGCCGTAGCGGGGTGCCTCGCCGAGGGCGGGGTGCCACAGGGCGTGGTCCCAGTCGGGGTGTGTCGCGAAGGCCGCCGTCACCGGCAGGCCGAGCTCGCGCAGGTCGTCCGCCAGGCAGGTCAGTTCGGCGTTCGTGATGCCGGGGTCCACCAGGAGGGCGCCGTCGCCGCCCTGGACGACCACCGTGTTGTTCTGGAGGAGGGCGCTCTGGTGGACGAGCACTCCCTCAGCGACCTGCTTCAGCATGGTGTCCTCCCGGCGCGCGTGCGCGATTTTGTGGAGTTCCAGTGAAAGTTGTCGAGGTGCCTGTTTGGGGTGGGCGGGCCGGATTTCGGGGCCTGAGTGGTGGCGTTCTGGCCGGAATTGGTGCCTCCATGGCCGGTAAGAATCGGCTGCGAGGAGGGGTGGAGGTTGTGGCTTCAACGGCGTTGCGGGGGTGGCGGGTTGATGTGACATGGCCCTGATAGCATCCCGGCGGCGATCTTGATCAACTCGTCCCGCGCGCCGCCTTGACAGTGGGCCGCCGGACGAGAGCGGGGGTACGGGTCGCCGGATTTCCTGCCCGTGCCAAGAGAGGCGTCAATGACACACGCACTTGTGTGGATCCTGGGTGCGATTGCGCTGATATCCGTCGCCGCTGTCGTTGTACTCACTGCCCGCACCCGAGCGCTGGCCGCGAACAGGCGCCACGCGGAGGCCGAGTCGCGACAGCAGTTGAGTCAGGCGAGTCAGCAACTCGCCGCGAAACAAGCCGAGTTGAACTCGCTGCTGACCGAGCGGGACAGTGTCATCGCGGAGGCGCGCGGAGCCGCTGAGGACCGTACGAAGTCCGTGCTCAAGGGCGCGGCGAGCCTCCTCCAGAGCCTCGCGGCGGAGCAGACTGCGCTGCTGGACACCGTGCAGCGCAAGTACGGCGGCCACGAGGTGCTGAGCGACCTCTTGGACGTCTCGCACGCGAACGCCCAGATGGCGCGCAAGGCGCAGGGCATCGCCGTGATGTGCGGGGCCCCGCTGGGCCGCCGCAACCGGCCCGCCAGCGTCTACGACGTCGTACGCAGCGCCCAGGCGCAGATCCGCAACTTCCAGCGCGTCTCGATCATGCAGCAGACCGGCCTGGCCCTGAAGGCCTCCGCCGTCGCGCCGGTCGCGCTCGCCGTGGCCGAACTGCTCGACAACGCCGCGAGCTTCTCGCAGCACGACGCCCCGATCGAGGTCAACTTCCAGCGCGTGCAGGGCAATCTCTGCATCATCATCGACGACGCCGGCGTCAGCATGAGCGACGAGGACCGGCAGCGGGCCACCGCCCTGCTGTCCGGCGACGAGCTGCCGCGCCTTTCCCAGCTGGGCACGCAGCCGAAGTTCGGCTTCCCGGTGATCGGGCTCATCGCCCGCCAGTACGGATTCGACGTGGACGTCACCGGTGTGTCCCGCTACGGCGGCGTACGGGCCGTTGTCCGACTTCCCGAGGAACTGTGGACCATGGAAGAGGCGACCCCCAAGGCCGCGCCCGCCGCGGCCCCGCAGGCACAGCAGCCCGCGCGCACCGCCGCCGCGCAGCAGGGCCCGACCCGCTCCGAGGTGGCCCCGCAGCGCACCGCGCACGGACTCCCCAAGCGCGCGTCCCGGCAGTCGCCGGCCGCGCCCGCCGCCTCGGCCGCCCCGGCCAGTGCCCCGCTCCCGGCGGAGAACACCGCGCCGGTCGCGCCACGCGCCTCAAGCAGCGGGCTCGGCGCCTTCCAGCGCGGCGCCATCGAGGCCCGCGCCGGCGAGACCGCGCAGGGCGAAGGGTCTGATGACCTGTGAGCACAGACCTCTCCTGGATGCTCGACGACATCGTGCGGAACGTGCCGGGAGCCCGGCACGCCGTACTCCTCTCCGCCGACGGACTTCCCCGGGCGTCGACCGACGGTCTGGCCGAGGGGCACGTCCACACCATCTCCACGGCCATGTCAGGGATCCAGGCGCTCAGCCGGGCCACGGCACCCTTCATCGGGACGGCGCCGAACGCGGCCTGGACGCAGACCGTCATCGAGTTCTCGCACGGCTGGATCTTCCTGATCGGCGCCGGTCAGGGCGCCTATCTGGCGGCGGCCGCCGAGCGCGACGTGAACATGCAGCAGATCAGCTTCCGCATGCACCGCCTCGTGGCCAGGCTCGGCCACAACATGACGTCCGCGCCCCGCGTGCAGCACGGGGAGAGCAGCCAGAACCGCAGCCCCTCCGTGGCGTCGGGCGAGGTGCCCGCCCAGGTGCTGCCCGACCTCGACGCGGCGCTCGCCGATGTGCACGGCGCCCGCCACGCGCTGCTCCTGGGCGCCGACGGACTGCCGCGCGGCGCCACCACCGGGTTGCCGCGCGACCTCGCCGACCGGATCTCGGCCGCGATGACCGGCATCCACGCCAACAGCCGGGCCACCGCCCAGTTCGCGGGGCCGCCCACGAACGCGGTGTGGCAGCAGACGGCCATCGAGTTCCAGCACGGCTGGATCTTCCTCATCGCGGCCGGGGACGGGGTGCTGCTCGCGGCGTCGGCCGACCACGACTGCAACATCGAGGCGTTGACGGCCCGGCTGCACGAGGTGGCGCCGAAGATCGCGGCCCCTGCCGTGACAGGCAGGACACCCGGGAATGTCTGAGCCGAACGATCCGGGCCCCGTCGTGACGTCCGACCTCGTGCCGCTCTTCGTCATCACGAACGGGAGGGCCCTGCCCCCGGAGCACGAGTACGAGCACACCGCGATGGTGACATCGGCCGACGGGACGGCGGCCGCCCTGCGCACCCTGTCCCCGGAGGCCCGCGCGGTCATGGACCTCGTCGCGGACGGCTTCCTGTCCGTGGCCGAGGTCGCCGGGCACACCGGGCTGCCGGTCGGCGTCGTACGCATCCTGCTGGCCCAGCTGGCCGAGGCCGACCTGCTCGTCGTCCGCAAGCCGGTCCCGCCCGCCGAGCAGGTGGACATGGACGTCGTCAGCGCTGTCCTCACCGGCCTGCAGAAGAAATTCGGAGCGTGAGCGTGTACCTCGATCCAACTGTCACCCAGGCGGTGAAGATCCTCATCGTCGGTCACTTCGGCGTGGGCAAGACCACGTGCATCGGCAGTCTCTCGGAGATCAAGCCGCTGCGGACCGAGGAACAGATCACCGTGGCGAGCGTCGGCCTCGACGACCTGTCGAGCACCCCGAACAAGACGACCACCACCGTGGCGATGGACTTCGGCCGCCTCACGCTCTCCGAGAGCCTGGTCCTCTATCTGTTCGGCACCCCCGGCCAGGAACGGTTCTCCGAGATGTGGGAGGACCTGTCACGCGGCGCGCTGGGCGCGCTCGTCCTCGTCGACCCCGAGCGCCTCGACGAGAGCTTCGCCGTCCTGGACCTCGTCGAGTCCTTCGGCCTGACGTACACCATCGCCGTGAACAGCTTCGACGGCGGCGCCGAGTACGCCCTCGAAGAAGTCCACGAGGCACTGAACCTCGAGGTGCAGACGCCCATCGTGCGCTGCGACGTGCGTGACGAACGCTCGTCGGCCGAGGCCCTGATCACCCTCGTGCAGCACCTCATGACCCAGCTCGCCGCCTAGGAGCCCCCGCATGTCCCAGCCGACCGACGACCACAGGACACCGCCACCCGGCTGCCCCGCGCACGCCCAGGGCGGCAACATCCAGCTGTACGGGCCCGATTACGCGGCGGACCCGGAGGCGTACTACGCCCACCTGCGCGCGCAGGGGCCCAGCGCCCCCGTCGACATCGCCCCCGGCGTCGAGGTCGAACTCGTCACCAGCTACGACGCCGCGCTGCACATCCTCCAGAACCCGGCCGCCTTCCCCCGCGACTCGCGGCGCTGGAACGCGCTGGCCGAGGGCCGCGTGCCGGCCGACAGCCCCGCCCTTCCGATGATGGGCTACCGGCCGAACGCCCTCTTCTCCGACGGCGCCGACCACGCCAAGCTCCGCCAGGCGGTCATCGCGGCGCTCGACACCGTCGACGAACGGGCGCTGATCCGGCAGACGCAGAAGTCGGCCGACTACCTGATCAGCAACTTCTGCTCGGACCGCGACGGCAGCGCGGAGCTGATGGCCGAGTACGCGAGCCCGCTGCCGCTGCTCGTCTTCTCCCATCTCTTCGGCTGCCCTCCCGAGATCGGCGACCGGGTGATCGCCGGGATCAGCGGCATCTTCGAGGGCACCGCGGGCGCCGACGAGGTGCTCGGCCAGGCGCTCGCCGAGCTGATCGCGCTCAAGCACCGCAGGCCGGGCGACGACGTCACCACCGAACTCATCCGCCAGCACGCCCTCCTGACGTCCGATCAGGCGGAGGCGGACCAGGCGGTGCTGCACCAGCTCGTCACCCTGCTCTCCGGCGGGACCGCGCCGCTCGCCGCCGCCATCGGCACCAGCAGCGCCCTGTACCTGGGGGAGGAGTGGCCGACCGGGCTTCCCGTCGAGGACGCCGTGTCCCAGGCCCTGTGGTCGTACGCGCCGATCGCCAACTACGCGGGCCACTACCCGATGATGGACGTCGAGCTCGGCGATCGGACGCTGCGGGCCGGCGACCCGGTGCTGATCTCGTTCGCCGCGGCCAACCGGGACCCGAAGCTCACCGAGCACCGCGCGCAGCTCAGCTCCAAGGCGCACCTGGCGTTCGGCGCGGGCCCGCACGCGTGCCCCGCGAAGGACCCCGCGTTCATGATCGCGGTCACCGCCGTCGAGTGCCTTCTGAACCGGCTGCCCGACATGGAGCTCGACGAGCCGTTCTCGAAGCTCGGCTGGGTGCCGTCGCCGTGGAGCCGGGTGCTGACCGAGCTGCCGGTCCACTTCACGCCCCGCTCCGTACCGGCCGCCCCCGCCGCGTACGAGTCCGCCGCCCCCGTGGTCTCCCAGCCGGCGCCCGACCTGGTGCAGCCGCCCGCGGCGATGCCCGCCGCCCAGGCGCCGCAGGAGGACGAGACGCCCAAGTCCCGCAAGGGAGGACTCTTCAGCCGCTTCCTGGCATGGACCAAGGGAGAGTGACGCAGGCAACTTCACTTGGCAAGGGAGTTGTCGGATAGTCAGATGATCTTGTGGGTAGTCATGGCGGCTGATGCTCGGGAAGGAGCGCTGTGGGAATCGTCGCCGTACTGCCGCAGGATCTGCGCCGTGCCACCGTCAAGGTCTTCTCACGTCTGCGTACCGCGAGGGGGCAGGCGGACCCCGCCCCCTACTACGCCGAACTCGCCGCGGCCGGGCCCGTCAGCCCGGCGCCCTGGGGCGGACACCTGGTCACCGGCTTCGCCGAGTGCGACCAGGTGCTCCGCGACAAGGGCTGGCACGAGCCCGACCGGGCCTGGCGCGAGCGGCAGGGGGAGGGCACCCGCTGGACCGCGCCCTCCTCGCGCGAGATGAGCCACACCCTGCCCACCCTCAACGGCGCGGAGCACACCCGAATACGCCGGGCGGCCGGTGGATTCGACCGCGGCTCCGTCGAGGGCCTGCGCCCGGCCGTCGAGGCCGCCACCGACCGCCTCCTGGACGACCTGCACGCACGACTCAGGGACGGGGAGGCCGAATTCACCTCGCTGGTCGGCGAGGAACTGCCCATCGCCACGATCGGACACTGGTTGGGGCTGCCGAGCGCCGACTGGCCGCGCCTGCGCGAGCTCACCCACGACCAGGTCTTCACCCAGGAACTCCTGCCGACGGCCAGCCAGCTCGCCCGCTCCGACGCCGCCACCGTCGAACTGCGCACCTACTTCACCGACTTGGTGCGAGCCCGCCGCGCGCATCCCGGAGACGATCCGGTCTCCCGCTGGATCGCCACCTGGGACACCCTCGAGCCCGACCGCGAGGAGGCCGACCGGCAGGTCTACCACCTGGCCCGCTTCGTCCTGCTCGCCGCCCTGGAGACCACCGCGACGCTGCTGTCGCAGGCCGTGCTCCGCCTCGTCGAGCGCCCGCGCCAGTGGGCCGCCGTCGCCGCCGAACCCGACCTCGTCCCCGGCGCGATCGAGGAGAGCCTGCGCTTCGACCCGCCCACCCATGTGATCAGCCGCGTCGCCGCGCGCGACACCGTCCTCGCGGGACGCGACATCCGCGAGGGCGAGATGGCCCACCTCATGATCGGCGCCGCACACCACGACCCGGCCCGCCATGCCGACCCCGCCACCTTCGACCCGCGGCGGGCGCCGGGCCACCTGGCGTTCAGCGGAGGCGTGCACTACTGCCTCGGCGCCCCGCTGGCCCGCATGGAGGCGCAGATCCTCCTCGCGGGGCTCACCCGCCGCTTCCCCCGACTCGCCCTGGTCCGCCCGCCCAGCTGGGCGCCCCGGGTGGCCTTCCGCCGTCTCCTGAAACTGGATCTCGCCCTCGCATGACCGACCATCCCGAGCCCTCCGACGGCTTCAAGACCCTCCGCGTCGAGCAGGACGGGCCGGTGCTGCACGCCCGGCTCCACGCGGGACGCACCGACGCCGTCCTCGACGTCGCCGCCATGGACGACCTCCTGAAGCTGCTCGAAGGCCTCACCGAGCGCACCGACGTCAAGGTCCTCGTGCTGTCGTCCCTGAACAGGGACTTCTGCCTGGGGGCCGACCGCGGAGAATTCGCCGCCGCCCGCGAGGCGGACCCCACGGGGGCCGCCCTGCGCCGCGTCGTCGACAAGGGCTACCGGCTGTGCCAGGCCCTGGAGACCACCGACGTCATCACCGTCGCCCGGCTGCACGGCCGGGTCGTCGGCGCGGGCCTTGCCCTCGTCTCGTACTGCGATCTGCGCGTCGGCGCCGAGACCAGCCGCTACCGGATGCCCGAGGTCGGCCTCGGGCTCCCGCCCGCCTGGGGAGGCGCCACGGGCCGGCTCATCACGGAGGTCGGTGTCGCCCGGATCCGTGAACTCATGCTCACCTGCCGCGAGTTCGACGCCGCCCAGGCGCACCGCATCGACCTGATCCACGAGGTCGTGCCCGAGGACGGCCTCGACGCCGCCGTCGCCGCCTGGACGCGGCTGCTCGGCCGCCGCCCCCACGAATCCATGATCGCCGCCAAGCGCATCCTGACCGGCTACGCGCGCGCCGACCGCACGGCCGACCTCGGCCTGCTCGACGCCAACCTGCTCGCCGCCCACCTGACCTGAACCAGGCCGGGGCGGCGACCGGCTCAGGCCTGCTTCGCCCCGTCGTACGACTCCCGCGCCGCCTCGACCTCGGGCAGCCGCCGGTCCGTCCAGTCGGCCAGCGCCCTGACCTGCGCCGCGGCCTCGCGCCCGAGGCCGGTCAGGGAGTAGTCGACGCGCGGCGGGATCACCGGCTGCGCGTCGCGGTGCACGATGCCGTCCCGCTCCAGGGTCTGGAGCGTCTGCGCGAGCATCTTCTCGCTGACCCCGCCGATCTCCCGGCGCAGCTCGCTGAACCGGAACGAGCGCTCCTCCAGGGCCAGCAGCACGAGCACGCCCCAGCGGCTGGTGACATGCTCCAGGACCAGCCGCTGCGGACACATGCCCGCGTCGCCGGTCGTCGTCCACTCCCGCACCCTGCTCACCTTCACACCAGTACCTTACTTCAAAGTGGGTACTTACGAATCCTTAGTACCCGTCCTACGGTGAGGGAGTAGCACTGATCAAGGAGATGGACACATGAGTTACGTCGTCACCGGCGCCACCGGAAAGCTCGGCCGCCTGGTCGTCGCGGGACTGCTCGACGCGGGCGTGCCCGCCCAGGAGATCGCCGCCGTCGTCCGCGACAAGGAGAAGGCCGCCGACCTCGCCGGTCGCGGGGTGGAGCTGCGCGTCGCCGACTACGGCGTGCCCGAGACGCTCGCCGACGCCTTCCGCGCGGGCGACCGGGTCCTGCTGATCTCCGGCAGCGAGGTCGGGCAGCGCGTCGCCCAGCACCGGGCGGTGATCGACGCGGCGAAGGCGGCGGGCGTGGCGCTCCTCGCGTACACCGGTGTGCTCGGCGGCCCGGACGCCGACTTCGAGCTCGCCGCCGAGCACAAGGTCACCGAGCGGGCGATCCTCGACTCGGGCCTTCCCTACACGTTCCTGCGCAACGGCTGGTACCACGAGAACTTCACGGAGAACCTGGCGCCGGTCCTGGAGCACGGCGCCGTCGTGGCGAACGCGGGCGAGGGCCGGTACGCCTCCGCCTCGCGCGCCGACTTCGCCGCGGCGGCCGTCGCCGTGCTGACCGGCGAGGGCCACGAGAACGCGACGTACGAGCTGAGCGGCGACGAGGCGTGGTCGCTCGCCGAGTATGCCGCCGAGGTCGCCCGCCAGTCCGGCAAGGAGATCGTCTACCGGCAGGTCACGCCCGAGCAGAACCGCGAGATCCTGCTCGGCGCGGGCCTCCCCGCCCCCTTCGCCGACATCCTCGTGGGCGTCGACACGGCGGTCGGGAAGGGCCTGCTCGCGCGGCGGAACGGCGACCTGGCGCGCCTCATCGGCCGCCCCACGACGCCGATCGCCGACGCGATCGAGGCGGCCCTGCGCTGACGCCCTTTCTCCGTATCAGGGCACGAGCCCCGCATGAGCCAGCGCCTGCTTGAGCAGCGCGCCGTGCCCGCCCGGCATCTCGCTCTGCACGGCGGGCGACAGGGCGTCCTCGGGGCTGAACCACACCAGGTCGAGGGCGTCCTGGCGGGGCTGGCAGTCGCCGGCCACCGGCACGATGTACGCGAGCGACACCGCGTGCTGCCGCGGATCGTGGTACGGCGTGACGCCCTGCGTCGGAAAGTACTCGGCGACGGTGAACGGCTGGAGCGACACCGGCACCCGGGGCAGCGCCACCGGGCCGAGGTCCTTCTCGAGGTGGCGCAGCAGGGCGTCCCGCACCCGTTCGTGGTGCAGCACGCGGCCGGACACCAGGGTCCGGCTGACGTTGCCGTCGGGGCCGATGCGGAGCAGGAGGCCGACGCTGGTCACCTCGCCGTTGTCCGCGACGCGCACCGGCACGGCTTCGACGTACAGGATCGGCATACGGGCACGGACCAGCTCCAACTCGTCGGAGGCCAGCCACCCGGGCGTTGTCTCGGTCATGTCGGGCATGGCGTGATCATATTTCAGCGGACCCGATCCGAGGCAGAAATGGGCGGGACCGGATCGTCGCGGAGGCGAGGCCCTGGCCGCAGGGCGCGGTGATTGCTCGCGGCCCCGACCGGCGAAGGTGTGTAAGGGGTGGAACTCGTGTGCAGCCGTTACGTAGGCTGACCCTCGATGGTCGCCTACGAGGGGAGAGCACGGTGCTCGCGAGCACGGTCAGGACTTGGGTGGCGGGGTGGGCGGTGTCGCGGCGGACGCCGCCGCCGGTCGAACAGCCGTGGGGGTACTACATCGAAGTGGCCGACAACCCCGCCGAGGTGGGCCGGCACGTCCTGCCCTTGGCCGACGAAGCGTCGGTCCGGGGCGCGGCCGCCGCGGTCACGGTTCCACGGACCTGGATGAAGATGCCCGCGGAACCCGAGGACGTCGCACCCTGGCTCGCGGAGGGGTGGGTGGTCGCCTGGGAGGAGACCGGACATCTGATGGCCGTCGACCTGGCGGCCACGACACCACGCACACCCGCGGGGTACGCCATGGACGTGGAGTACGTCGACGGGGTCGTGCACATGCGTGTGCTGGACGAGGCGGGCGGTCGGGCGGCTCAGGGGCAGGCGGCGATCATCGGCGATGCCGCGGTGGTGGACCGGGTGGTGACTTCGGAGGCCCACCGGAGGCGTGGACTCGGGAGCTTCGTGATGCGTGCGCTCGCCGACCAGGCCCTGGCCAGGGGCGCGGAAACGGGCGTGCTCGGCGCGACCGACGCGGGGCGCGCGCTGTACGAGACGCTGGGCTGGAAGAAGCACTCGACCATCGCGGAGTGCATCTATCGGCCGTGAATCGGCCCTGACGGAGCGGACTGCTCGTCCTCGACGGACCTCCACAGCTCACCCAGCGCCGCGTTGACCGCCGCCGGTTGCTGGGTGTGCGGGTAGTAGCCCGGGACGCGCAGGAGTCGGGCGTCGAGGGCCGTGGCCACCGCCTCGGCGCAGGCGATCAGGGGTTCGCCCGCGTACGTGCGGTACAGGTCCGGCGCATCCTCCCACGTTCCGCGGATGACGAGCGTGGGCCAGGGGGCGTCTCGCAGCGGTTCCAGGGGGACCACCGCCTCCCACACGGGCCGTTCCCGCATCGACGTGGCGACGGCGCGCAGCCGCTCGGGCGTGGGGTCGGGCATCGCCATGCCCAGGCCCTCCGTGGAGGCGCGCAGATACTGCTCCGCCGTGACCGACTCCGGCACACCGGCGCTCTCGCCCACGCGGCTCAACATGTCCCGCACCACCGGGTGTTCGGCTGCCGCCGAGAACGCGGACGGCTGGATCAGGGTGAGGGAGCGTACGAGGTCGGGGCGGCGGCCGGCGGCGAGCATGGCCGCCAGCCCGCCGTTGCCGTGCCCGACCAGATGCGCGCCGCCCTCTTGGCGCGCGAGGAGATCCACCACGTCGTCGGCGTCGACGTCGAAGTCGCTGCGGTCGATGTCGGGGCTGCCGCCGAAACCGCGGCGGTCCATCAGGACCAGCCGGTTGCGGTCGGCCAGCGGACGCTGGGCGCCAAAGCCGTACGTGTCGTCGCTGCCCCACGCGAAGATGCTGTGCACGAAGACGGCGGGCACGCCGGCGTCGCCGGTCTCGTCCCACACCGTGCAGTGAATGCCGCTCATCAGTGCTCCTGCCCCTCACTCGTGCGATCGCCGTCCCGACGATGATTTTCCCGGACGGGCCGGTCAGTACAGGCATGAAGACACACACGCTCGAGACCCCCGGGGCCGACCTCGCTCACGACGTCCGCGGTCCGCTGCCGACCGCCGACGGGCGGCCGCCGTTGTTCATGATCGGGCAGCCGATGGACGCCTCGGGTTTCGCCGCGCTCGCTGCGCGTTTCCCGGAGCGGACCGTGGTCACGTACGACCCGCGCGGGCTCGGGCGCAGCGTCCGCAAGGACGGGCGGGTCGATCACGATCCGGAGGTGCAGGCCGGGGACGTGCACGCCGTCGTCGAGGCGCTCGGGGCCGGGCCGGTCGAGATGTTCGCCAGCAGCGGGGGAGCCGTCACGGCCCTCGCGCTCGTGGTGGCACATCCGGAGGACGTGACCACGCTCGTCGCGCACGAGCCGCCGCTCATCACGCTGTTGCCGGACGGTGAGGCGGCGCTGCGGGCGCGGGCCGCGCTGCGGGACGTCTACGAGAAGCGCGGGTGGGGTGCGGGGATGGCGGCGTTCGTGGCGATGACCTCGTGGGAGGGCGAGTTCACCGACGCGTACTTCGCGTGGCCGGATCCCGATCCGGCCGCCTTCGGGATGCCCACGGAGGACGACGGCTCGCGCGACGATCCGCTGCTGTCCGACCGGTCGTGGGCGGTCAGCAGCCATCGGCCGGACGTGGCCGCGCTCGCCGCCGCGCCGACGCGTGTCGTGATCGCCATGGGGGAGGAGTCGGAGGGTGTGCAGACAGGGCGTACGGCGGTGGCGACCGCCGAGCTGCTCGGGCAGCGGGTGACCGTGTTCCCGAGTCACCACGGCGGGTTCCTCGACGGCGAGTTCGGGTACCCCGGAAAGCCGGACGAGTTCGCGCGGCGGCTGCGCGAGGTACTCGACGGGGCTTCCTGAGACACCTGCCATGCCTGGGACACCTGCTTGTCCTGCGCGAAGCGCTTGTGCGAAGAAGTATTTCCTGCCCTCACCGAGGTGTCTGTACGGTCCCGATCCATGGAGCCCACCTTTCCCACGGCCGAGAAAATGGCCGCAGCCCTGCGTGCCCGTGAAGTGACCTCGGTCGAGCTGACCGACGAGGCGATCGACCGCATCGAGAGGGACGACAAGACGGTCAACGCCGTCTGCGTACCGGACTTCGAGCGTGCCCGGGACGCCGCGCGCCGCGCCGACGAGGCACGCGCCCGCGGCGAGGACCGGCCGCTCCTCGGCATCCCGGTGACGATCAAGGAGTGCTACAACGTCACGGGAACGACCACGACCTGGGGCATGCCGGAGCACCGCGACTTCGTGCCGGCCGAGGACGCGGTGCAGGTGGCGCGGCTCAAGGACGCGGGCGCGGTGATCCTCGGCAAGACGAACGTGCCGGTCGGCCTGCAGGACATCCAGACCTTCAATGAGCTCTACGGCACCACCACCAACCCGTGGGACCCCGAGCGCACGTCGGGCGGCTCGTCCGGCGGTTCGGCCGCGGCCCTCGCCTGCGGGTTCGGGGCGCTGTCCATCGGCTCCGACCTCGCCGGTTCGCTGCGCACCCCCGCCCACTTCTGCGGCATCTACGCGCACAAGCCGACGCTCGGACTCGCCGCGACCCGCGGCATGGTGGCACCGCCGGAGGACCCGCTGCCGGCCGACCTCGACCTCGCCGTCGTCGGCCCGATGGCCCGCAGCGCCCGCGACCTCGGCCTCCTGCTCGACGTCATGGCCGGCCCCGACCCGCTGACCGCCGGGCTGGCGTACGAGGTGAGGCTGCCGCCCGCACGCCACGAACGTCTCGACGCCTTCCGGGTCCTGGTCGTCGACGACCACCCGCTCATCCCGACCGGCGCCGCCGTACGGGCCGGTGTGCAACGCGTGGCCGACGCCCTCGTCGCAGGCGGCGCCCGCGTCGAGCGGCACAGCCCGCTGCTGCCCGACCTGACCGAAGCGGCCACGCTCTACTCGCAGTTGCTGTTCTCCGGCTCCGTCGCACGCTTCCCCGTCGAGGCGTACGAGGAGCTGCGGGCGCGCGCCGCCGCGCTCGGCGCGGACGACCGGAGCCTCGACGCGGCCCGGCTGCGCGCCATGGTGTTCAGCCACCGTGACTGGATCGAGGTGAACGAACGCCGCGAACTCCACCGCCACGCCTGGCGGCGGCTCTTCGAGGAGTACGACGCCGTGGTGTGTCCCATCACACCGACGCCCGCCTTCCCGCACGACCACCACCCCGACCCGCGGGAGCGCGGGATCGACGTCGACGGTGTCACGTACCCGTACTTCGACCAGCTCGTGTGGGCCGGTGTGGCCACCATGCCGGGCCTGCCCGCGACCGCCGTGCCCACCGGCCTCTCGCCCGAGGGGCTGCCGGTGGGTGTGCAGCTCATCGGCCCGATGTACGAGGACCGCACCCCGCTCCGGCTGGCCGAACTGCTGGAGGACGAGATGGGTGGCTTCCAGGCGCCGAAGTAGGGCGTTCGGGGATCACGAGAAGTCGGCCGCTGTGATGCCGTCCGCGTGCCCCGGCGGCCACTGCACCAGCTCGATCCGGTAGCCGTCCGGATCGCTGAGCCATGAGGTCCGGGGCCCTTCTGGCCCGCCCGGGTGCTCGACGGGCCCCGGCTCGAGCCCCGCGTCCGCGAGCCGTCGCACGGTCCCGGCCAGATCCTCCACCTGCACCGCGAGGTGGTCGAACCCCGTGCCCACCTCGATCGGCGCGGCGCCCGGCCGGTGGACCAGTTCGAGCGAGGCCGCCGGCTCACCGGGGAAGCTCAGGATCGCCAGGTGACCCGCGTCGCCCGCCTCGACCCTGCCCAGCTCCACGTAGCCGAGCGCGGAGTAGAAGGCGAGCGAGCGGTCCAGGTCGGTGACGCGGTAGGAGACGAACAGCGTCTTCATACGGCCTCCTCCGGGGTGCGTCGGCGCGGCGTCATGCGGACCCCTCGGGGCGCCGCACACGGTAGCGCAGGTGCGTGACGTCACGGTCGTCGAGCCGTCGCACGAGGTCGAGTTCGATCGGCTCCGCGCCCAGGTGCTCGAACAGCCGGCGGCCGTCCCCGAGCAGCACCTGGACGAGATGGATCTCCATCTCGTCCAGATGC
Organism: Streptomyces sp. SDT5-1; assembly: GCF_052245995.1. Lineage (NCBI taxonomy): Bacteria > Bacillati > Actinomycetota > Actinomycetes > Kitasatosporales > Streptomycetaceae > Streptomyces > Streptomyces sp. SDT5-1. The sequence goes on from NZ_CM125963.1 coordinate 7,477,978, forward strand.
CCGGCGCGAAGCAGCGCCTGCGCCGCGCCCGCCCCGTGGACCATGACCGGCCTGTCGCCCGCGGCCTCGCGGGCCAGCCGGGCGCACTCGTCGACGTCCGTCACGAACCGTGCGTGACCCGGCGGCTCGTCCCCCTCGTCCACGTGGTGGGTGAGGACGAGGATCGGTACGCCGTCGTGGTGGTCGCCCTGCCAGCGCCCGGCGAGTTCGAAGGTGCGGCGCCCGGAGATCAGCGCGCCGGTCGCCAGGGCCTCCCGGTACACCTGACCGCTGGGCCCCTCGGACTTCCGGTCGTCGAGCCAGTTGAAGAGCCGACCGCCCGTGCGCCCGAGCTCCTGGCCCGGACGGTCGTCGGGACCGGCGATGTATCCGTCGAGCGACATCGACATGTAGAGCCGAATGGGACCGCTGGGACCGCCCATGTCCGGCCTCCCTCTTTGCTCGGCATCAGAAGGTGACACAGGGAGGACTCCCGGGAGCGGCCCATCTCATCGGCCCCGTCGCCGACGTGCACATGGCCCCGCTCGAATGGCCGTCCCTCGTATGCCGCATTTCGCGTAACTCGGACATATCGCCCCGCGTTGTCACGCGCTACCGCCGGTGACGACCCCTGGATGCGCATTGCCACGGTTCAGTGTGATCATTCCCGTCTATCGGGTGCAGGCCTATCTCCACGAGTGCCTCCAGTCCGTCCTGGAGCAGTCCTTCACGGATCTGGAGCTGATCGCGGTCGACGACTGCTCGCCGGACGCGAGCGGCGCGATCCTCGACGAGTTCGCGGACCGCGACCCGCGGGTCCGCGCCGTCCACCTGACCGAGAACGTCGGCCTCGGCCGCGCCCGCAACGCCGGCCTCGAACGCGCCACCGGCGACTACGTGATCTTCCTGGACAGCGACGACTCCCTCGTCCCCGACGCCCTGCACGCCATCGCCGACCGGCTCAGGAACACCGCGGACCCCGACGTCCTGGTCTACGACTACGTACGCGCCTACTGGACCGGCAGGGACGCCCCGTCCAACCCCGGCAGCGTCCACCTCGCCGAGACCGGCCCCGCCTCCTTCGCCCTCGACGAGCGCCCCGGCCTGCTGCGCGTGCTGCACGTCGTATGGAACAAGGCGTACCGACGCGACTTCCTGGAGCGCGCCGGTTTCGTCTTCGCGCCCGGCTACTACGAGGACGTCTCCTGGACGTATCCGGTGCTGGTCACCGCCGAGTCCATCGCCGTGCTCGACCGCGTCTGCGTGCGCTACCGGCAGCGCAGGACCGGAGCCATCACCTGCTCGCCCGGCCGCCGCCACTTCGAGCTGTTCGGCCAGTACGACCGGGTCTTCGCCTACCTGGACGCCCACCCCGAGGCGGCGCGCTGGCGGGCGCTGATCTTCCGGCGGATGCTCGACCACTTCAGCACCGTGTTCACGGCGCCCGACCGGCTGCCGCGCGGCAGCCGCGCCGAGTTCCTGCGCAGGGCCCGCGCCTACGGCCGCCGGTACCGCACCCTCGGCGCCCGACCCCGCCTGCGCACCCGTGTCCGGCACGCCCTCGTCCGGATGGGCGCACACCGCAGCTACCGGGCGCTGCAGATCGCCCGAGGCCTCCAACGACGTGTCAGCGGCGCCGGCTTCGCCGCGCTGCGCGCCGCCAGGGCCGCCGCCCTCCAGATCCACTACCGGATCCAGCGGCTCCTGCCGCTGCGCGCCCACGACGCCGTGTTCTCCGCCTACTGGGGGAGCGGCTACCGCTGCAACCCGGCCGCCGTCGAGGCGAAGGTCCGCGAGCTGGCGCCGCACATCAGGACCGCGTGGATCGCCGACCCCGAACACCATCACACGGTCCCGCCCGGCACCCGCTGTCTGGTCCCCGGCACGGCCGCGTACTGGACCGCGCTCGCCCGCTCCAAGTACCTCGTCAACAACGTCAACTTCGACCGAAGACTCGTCAAGGGCCGAGGCCAGGTGTTCGTGCAGACCCAGCACGGCACCCCGCTCAAGCGCATGGGCCTCGACCTGCTTGACCGGCCGCTCGCCGTCGGCGACACCGACGTCCACCGGATGCTCGCCAACTGCGACAAGTGGGACTACGTCCTGTCCGCGAACCGCCACTCGACCCTCGTCTGGGAGCGCGCCTACCCGGCGGCCTACACCACCCTCGAGTACGGCTATCCGCGCAACGACATCTACCGCACCGCCACCGACCAGGACGTGGCCCGCCTCCGCGAGTCCCTCGGCATCCCCGCGGACACCACCGCCGTCCTGTACGCGCCCACCCACCGGGACCACCGCCGTGCCGAGCGGCACACCCTCGACCTGGAGCGCGTGACACGCTCCCTCGGCCCCGGCTTCACGGTGCTGGTCCGTGACCACCACCTCTCCGCGATCCCGCGCCTGGGCGAAGGATCGCCGCGGCTCCTCGACGTCTCGGACCACCCCCGCGTCGAAGAGCTCTGCCTGGCCAGCGACGCCCTGGTCACGGACTACTCCTCGCTGATGTTCGACTACGCCCACCTCGACCGCCCGATCGTCGTGCACACCGGCGACTGGGAGATCTACGAGGCCACCCGCGGCAGCTACTTCGACGTCCGCGACTTCCCGCCCGGCGCGGTCGCCGGCAGCGAGGCCGCGCTCATCGACGTGTTCCTCAGCGGCCAGTGGCGCGACGCGGAGGCCGCCCGGCGGCGCGCCGCCTTCCGCGAGCGGTTCTGCCCGTACGACGACGGGGGCGCCGCCGAGCGGGTCGTACGCCATGTCTTCCTCGGCGGGGCGGAGGAGCGGCGGGCGGAGCCCGTGCCCGGCCGGCTCCAGGAGCCGGGGCCCACCGCGACCGTGCCGACCGGCGCAGCCTGACCGACCGTCGAAGGAGAGTGTGTTGCCCCGTTTCAGTGTGGTGGTGCCCGCCCACGAGGTGCCGGGACGGCTGCCCGACTGCCTGGACTCGGTGCTCGGCCAGGGCTTCGCGGACGTCGAGGTGATCGCGGTGGTCGGCGCGCCGGACGAGCTGTGCGCGTCGATCGCGCGGGGCCGCGCCGACCGCGATGCGCGTCTGAAGGTGGTGCGGTCGGCGCCCGGCGACGGACTGCCGGGCGCGCGCAACGCGGGAACGGCCGTCGCCGAGGGCGAGTTCCTGCTCTTCCTCGACGGCGACGACACCCTCGCGCCCGGAGCCCTCGAACGCATCGACGCCCGGCTCACCGAGACCGCCGACCCCGACCTGCTGTACTTCGACCACGAGCGGGTGCACTGGTACGACGGCGGCACGGGTCCCGCCCTCGGCCGCCTGTGGCAGGGCGCGCCGGTCGGCACCTTCACGGCGCGCGAGCACCCGGCGCTGCCCGACGTGTGGGTACCGGCGTGGAGCGCGGCGTACCGCCGCGATTTCGTGACGCAGCATCAACTCGCGTTCGTTCCCGGCATGTTCACCGACACCGTCTGGAACACGGTGGCCGCGCTCAAGGCCGAGCGCATCGCCCTGCTCGACCGGGTCTGCGTGCGTCACCTGCTGCGCCGCCAGGGCAGCCGCACCTACGCGCCGGGCCTGCACCACATGGACCTGCTCGACCAGTTCGACCTGGTGATGCGCCGCGCCACCGAGCTGACGGACGATCCGGTGCTGCTCGACCGCCTCTTCCAGCAGATGGCGGGCAAGGTGCTCAAGACCGCGGCGACACCCGGCCGCCTCCCGACCCCGGCGCTGCGCAGGCGCTACTTCCGCCGGGCCGCCCGCCTCTACCGCGAGCACCGCCCCACCGGAAGCCGCCGCCCCGGCGGCAGCGTCGGCCTCCAGCACACCCTGCTGGCCTCCGGCTCCTACGCGGCGTTCGGCGCGCTGCGCGGCACCAAGCGGCGGCTCGGGAAGACCGTCCGCTTCGGCCGCAGATGGGCGGGCCGCGTACGCAGACGTGTCGTCAACCCGTACCGGACGTATCTGCGGCGGCCCGTCGACGAGAACCTCGCCGTCTTCTCCGCCTACTGGGGGAGCGGCTATCGCTGCAACCCCGCCGCCGTGCACGCAGCCGCCCGCCGCCTGGCCCCGCACATCAAGCCGGTGTTCCTCGTCGACGAGCGCCACGCCGACACGCGCCTCCCGGACGACGTCGAGCGCGTCGTCATCGGCACTTCCCGCTACTGGGAGGTGATGGCCACCGCCAAGTACACCTTCAACAACGTCAACTTCGAGATGGCCGTCGAGAAGCGGCCCGGCACCGTCCATGTGCAGACCCAGCACGGCACTCCGCTCAAGCGCATGGGCGTCGACCTCGTCGAGTACCCGGCGGCCGCCGCCGCTGCCGGGTCCCTCGCCAAGCTGCTCCAGCGCGTGGACCGCTGGGACTTCAACATCTCCTCGAACCACCACTCCACCGAGGTCTGGGAGCGCGCCTACCCGGGCGCGTACGAGAGCCTGGACGTCGGCTATCCGCGCAACGACGCGTACTACACCTCGACCGCCGCCGACGTCGCCGCGATCCGGCGCCGACTCGGCGTCCCCGACGGCAAGGTGGCCGTGCTGTACGCGCCGACCCACCGCGACTACCGCACGGAGTTCCTGCCGCAGCTCGACCTCGCCGCGTTCTGCCGGGACATCGGCGACGGGTTCGTCGTGCTGCTGCGCGCCCACCACTCGTACGCGGGCGCCCCGGCCCTCGAAAGGCTGCTGCGGTCCGGCGCGCTCATCGACGTCACCGACCACCCCTCGACCGAGGACGTGTGCCTGGCGGCGGACGCGCTGGTCACGGACTACTCGTCGATCATGTTCGACTACGCCAACCTGGACCGGCCCGTCGTCGTGTACGCCGACGACTGGGACGTCTACCGGGAGACACGTGGTGTGTACTTCGACCTCGTCGACGCGCCGCCGGGCCCCGTCGCCCGCACCCAGGACGAGCTGACGGCCGCCTTCCGCGACGGTGCGTGGCAGGGCGCCGAGTCGGAGCGGCTGCGCGGCGCGTTCCGGCGCCGGTTCTGCCAGTTCGACGACGGGTTCGCGGCGGAGCGGGTGGTGCGCCGGGTGCTGCTCGGCGAACCGGCCGCGGCCCTGCCGCCGATCGTCCCCCTGGAGCGGCGCGTCCCGGCGCCCGCGGCTGCCCGCGTCCCGCAGCACCCCTGACCCGTCCCCACCCCACGACCAGGAAGAGTCCGTGCCTCGCTTCAGCGTCATCGTCCCCGTCCACAAGGTCCAGGGCCATCTGCGCTCCTGCCTCGACTCGGTGCTCACCCAGAGCTTCACCGACATCGAGGTCGTCGCGGTCGACGACTGCTCGCCCGACAACTGCGGCGCGATCCTCGACGAGTACGCGGCGCGCGACAGCCGGGTCACCGCGATCCACCTGCCGGAGAACGTCGGCCTCGGCCGCGCCCGCAACGCGGGAGTCGCCCGCGCCACCGGCGACTACCTGCTCTTCCTCGACAGCGACGACTGCTACACACCAGGCGCCCTGCGGGCCATCGACGAACGGCTGCGTGCCACCGACGACCCGGACGTCCTCGTCTTCGACCATGTGCGCACGCACTGGTGGGGGCGCGGGGGCCGCAGCATGACAGCCGACCTGCTCGCCTCCGCCGGCACGGACACCTTCGACATCCTCAGCAGCCCCCAGTATCTGCACCTGTTCCTGGTGGCCTGGAACAAGGCGTACCGCCGCGACTTCTTCACCGGCCAGGGATTCACCTACCAGGAGGGCCTGTACGAGGACGCCCCCGTCACGTACCAGGCGCTGATCTCGGCGCGCCGCGTCGCGTGTCTCGACCGGGTGTGCGTCGAGTACCTCCAACGAAGGCGCGGAGCCATCACCCGCACACCGGGGCGCCGGCACTTCGACATCTTCACGCAGTACGCGGGCCTGTTCGCGTTCCTGGACGCCCACCCCGAACTGGGCGCGGCCCGGCCGCACCTCTTCGAGCGGATGATCAACCACTTCCTGGCGACGCTGCCGCTCACCGAGCGCGTGCTGCCCGAGGACAGGCCCGCCTTCTACCGGCGGACCGTCGACTTCCACCGACGCCACAGGCCCGAGGGCTTCACACCGCCCGACGACGCCTACCGCACGCAGTGGCGTCTGGTCGCCGCCGCCCCCTATCCGGTGTTCCGGGCGTACGCGCTCGCCGAACGCATCGGCCGCGCCTCCGTCCGCAAGCAGCGGGAGCTGTCGACGTCGGCCGCGCGGCGCGCCAAGCGCGTCTACGCCAGGACGCAGCGTCGCCACCGACTCGACCCCAACCTCGCGGTGTACTCGGCGAGTTGGCATCGCGGCGTGCTGGGTGACCCGGCGGCGATCCACGAGGCGGCACGCCTCCTCGCCCCGCACATCGACACCGTGTGGGTGGTGCGCCCCGACGCCGTGCCGCACCTGCCGGAGGACATCGACCACGTCACCCCCGACTCGCCGCGCTACCACCGGATCGCGTCCAGGGCCACGTACTTCGTCAACAACGTCGGCTGGACCCTCGCCCTCGACAAGCGCCCGGGACAGGTCCACGTCCACACCCACGAGGGCACGCCCCTGGGACACATGGGCGCCGACCGGCTCGGCCACCCCGCCGCCCGCCATCAGGTCGACGTCCGCGCCGAACTGCGCCGCGCCGACCGCTGGGACTACAGCCTGGTCTCCAGCCCCTACGCCCAACAGGTCTGGGACCGCGCCTACCCCTGCCAATTCACCTCCCTGCCGACCGGCGCACCGCGCAACGACGTCCTCGTGCACGGCGACCCGCTGCGCACCCTCGCCCTGCGCAAGCGGCTCGGCGTCCCCGACGGCAGCACCGCCATCCTCTACGCCCCCACCCGACGCGAACACCGCAGGTCGTACGTGCCACGCCTCGACCTCGAAGCCCTGGCACACGGGCTCGGCCCCGGCTTCACCCTGCTCGTCCGCCTGCACCCCAAGGACGCCCGCTCCCCGTACCGCGACCTGGAACTGCGCGACCTCCAGCGGCGCGGACTGCTCATCGACGTCACCGACGAGCCCTCCGCCACGGACATGATGCTCGCCTCCGACGCCCTGGTGACCGACTACTCCTCCCTGATGTTCGACTACGCCACCACCGGCCGGCCGATCGTCGTCCACGGCGACGACTGGGAGGCGTACCGGGCGGCCCGCGGCGCCTACTTCGACGTACTGGCGGACCCGCCCGGTCATGTCACCACCAGCACCGAGGAGTTGACACGGATCCTCGCCTCCGGTGCCTTCGACGACGAGCGCTCCGCTGCGCTGCGTGCCGACTTCCGCCGCCGCTACTGCGTCTACGACGACGGGGAGGCGGCCGCCCGCGTCGTGTCCCTGGTCATGCTCGGCCGCGACCACCCCTCCGTCATCCCGCAGCAGGACACACCACCGCACCCCGAGGCCACGCACCCCGCCCTCCCGGACGGCACCCGCTGACCGTGCGCACCCAGGCCCCGCCTCCCGAGGAGAACCCCGCCATGCCCGATGCCGCAGCCCCGCCCTCCTCCCCGCCGCGGGCCCGGTGGGAGCGTGTGCCGCAGGCCCTGCGGATGCCGCTCGTCGTCTTTCTGGCCTGCCAGACCGTCTACCTGCTGTGGTGGGCGGCCTTCTACCCCGGGATGATCGACTACGACGCGCTCGCCTACACCTGGCAGGTCACCACCGGGCATTGGATCTCCAACCACTCGGTCCTCTACAACGCCCTCCTCTGGCTCAGTCTCAAGTCCACCGGCGGGCATGCGGCATTGACGCTGTGTCAGACCGTGGCGATGTCCGCGGTGCTCGCCTACACGTGCGCGAGCCTGCGCACCCTCGGTGTGCGCGGCCGGTGGAGCGCGCCCGCGGCCCTCGCCTGCGCGCTCGTCCCGTCGCTCGCCGCGTTCACGGTCTACGTCGGCAAGGACGTGCCGTTCACGATCTGCGCGGTCCTCGTCTTCGCCGTCGCCGCGCGCCTGGTCGGCAGGCGCCTGCACGGCACATGGGAGCGGCGCCTGCACCGCTCCGAGACCGTGCTGCTCGCCGTCGGTTTCCTCGGCATCGGGCTGTTCCGCAACAACGGCTTCCCCGTCGCCGTGATCGCCGGCCTGTGCCTGCTCGTGGCGCTGCCCGGCGCGCGCCGCGTACTGGCCGCGCTCGTCGTCGCCACCACGGCCGTCACCCTCTCCCTGATGCTCGCCGGCTACGCGGCGCTGGGCGTCGAGAAGCCGCCGAGGGCGCTCGTCTACAACCTGCACTACGCCGACCTCTCGGTCACCTACGCCAAGGCGCCCGAGCTGTTCACCAAGGACGACCTGGCGGTCATGTCCAAGGCGGCGCCGCTGGCGACCTGGCGTGAGAACGGTACGTCGTGCTTCGCCTCCGACCCGATGTACCGCAGTCTGTACGCGGTCGACGACCGGCTCACCGAGCCGCTCGTCCAGGTGTGGTGGCGCACCCTGCACAAGGCCCCGCAGGACGTGCTCGGTGCCCGCCTGTGCCGCGGCCACATCGCCTGGGCCGTCTTCCCGGGGCCGCAGGACCAGGGCGGCAGGACGTACAACCGGCTCGACCGCGTGGACCCGGCGTTCTACCACCGGTACCCGGAGATGCGGACCAGCCCCTACAGCGCGGCGGCCCAACCCCGCCCCCTGTCCACGACGCTCGGCCACATCGGCACCTTCGCCTACGAGGCCGCCCACACACCCCAGTTGGAGTGGATCCTGTGGCGGGGCGCCATCTGGTCGTACGCCACGTACCTGCTCGTCGCCCGGTTCGCCCGCTCGCGGCGCTGCCGCCCGCTGTACGCGCTCGCCGGAGTCACCCTCGGCACCCAGCTCACCGTCCTCGTCGCCACCCCCTCGCCGTGCTTCCGCTACATGGCCGCGCCCATCTTCATCGGACTTCTCACCCTGTCGCTGATCCCGGCTCTGCGCGGCACACCGGGCCACGTCGTGCCGCCCCCGGCCAACGGTGGGGCGCTGTCCGGCGCACCGGCGAGGAAGCCGTTCCCCGTCGCGTCCTCCTCCGCCGCGCGCACCGGGAACCCGGAGTGAGGGCGGCATCGACGGTGCGCGTCCTCCCCTCGCGCGTACCGCCCGCGAAGCGCCTCCCGCTGGCCGTCTTCGCGGCCTGCCAGGCCTGCCTGCTGTTCTGGTGGGCGGCCTTCCACCCGGGCCTGATGACCATCGACACGGCGGCGTACACCTGGCAGGTCACCACAGGGAACTGGCGCTCGGACCACTCGGTGCTCTACGACGCCCTGGTCTGGCTCAGCCTCCAAGGCACTGGCGGATTCGCCGCCTTGACGCTGCTTCAGACAGTCGCCATGTCCGCCGTGCTCGCGTACACGTGCGCGGGCCTGCGGACGCTGGGCGTGCGCGGGAGGTGGAGCGCGTCGGCCGCGCTGGTGTGCGTGGTGGCGCCGCCGCTCGGGTCGTTCGTGGTCTTCGTGTGGAAGGACGTGCCGTTCACGATCTGCGCGGTCCTGGTGTTCGCCGTGTCCGTACGGCTGGTGGGCAGGCGGGCGCACGGCACGTGGACCGGCAGGCCGCGGACCTCGGAACTGGTGCTCCTGTGCGTCGGGCTCCTCGGCGTCGACCTGTTCCGCAACAACGGCTTCCCGGTGTCCCTGATCGCCGCCCTCGCGCTCGTCCTGGTGCTGCCCGGAGCCCGGCTCCTGATTGCCACGATCGCCGCCGTGACCACGGCCCTGACCCTGGTGTTCGCCCTCGCCGTCTGCCCGGCGCTCGGCGTCGAGCAGCCGAACAAGGCGTTCCTCTACAACCTGCACTACGCCGACCTCGCCGTCGCGTACGCGCAGACCCCCGAGCGCTTCAGCGCCGCAGACCGGCGCGTCATGACACACGTGGCACCGCTGAAGACCTGGAAGGCGGGCGGCGACAACTGCTACGTATCGGACATCCTCTACTACAACACCTCCTGGAACCGCACCGAGGCCGACCGCCTCAGCACACCACTGGTCCGCATGTGGTGGCGCACCCTGCGCGAGCGGCCCCAGCAGATCATCGACGCCCGCCTGTGCCGCGGCCACATCGCCTGGGCCGTCTTCCCCGGACCTGCCGACAAGGGCGCCAGGACCTGGACGTACAACACGACCATCCCCGCCGACCTGTGGGGCTACGGCCCGATCCAGGACAGCCCGTACCGCGACCAGCTCAAGGCACGCCCGCTGTCGTCGACCCTCCACGACGCCGCCACCTTCGGCCGCTCCGCCTTCCTCGTCCCCCAATTGGAGTGGCTGCTGTGGCGGGGCGCCACCTGGTGCTACCTCACCTACGTCCTGGTCGCGCTGCTCGCCCGAGCCCGCCGCCGACGCGCCCTGCTCTCCCTCGCCGGCGTCACCCTGGGTGCGCAACTCACCGTGCTCGCCGCCAATCCGGCGCCGTGTTTCCGCTATATGGCCGCACCCATGTTCATCGGAGTGCTGTGCCTTTCGCTGATTTCCGCGCTGCGGTCGGACGCGGCGAAAACCCCGCACGTGTCGATTCTTGCGCCGGGCCGACCGGCCCACAATCATCCCTGCTCACAACAGTGCCTCCGGGAGGACACCGAAAGAAATGGCCTATGACCCGCAACAACGGTTCCTGAACCTGGTGCCCGGCGGCAACGGAATCATCTACGCGATCCAGGCGGACGGAAAGCTCTACTGGTACCGGCACACCAACTGGAGCACCGGCACCCCCGCCTCCTGGGCGAATTCCGGCTCCGGGCGGGTCATCGGCAACGGCGGCTGGCAGAAGTTCCGCTTCGTCCTGGCCGCCGCGGACGGCCAGATCTTCGCCTTCATGCCCAACGGCGACCTGCTGTGGTACCGCTACATCCTCTCCAACAGCTCGACCGGCGCCGGCAGCTGGCACGCGGCGAGCGGCACCCGGATCGGCACCCAGTGGAACTTCCCCCGGGTGATCGGCGGCTGGAACAACGTCTTCTTCGCCCAAGAAGGAAACGGCGACCTGCGCTGGTACAAATACACCGGCACCAACGGCTCGTTCAGCTGGGCCGCGAATTCCGGCGCCAGGATCGGCACGCAGTGGCAGCCCTACACCCAGCTTTTCGCCGACCCCAACGGGGTCATTTACGGAACGCGGCACGGCAGCGCGCTCAGCTGGTTCCGCTATCTCGGCACGGACGGCTCGTTCAAATGGGCCAACGGCGGTCAGGCCATCGACACCACCATGCTCGGCCCCTTCGAGCGGGGCCTTTTCTCCAACGGCTCCGGCACCATCTACAAGATCCAGACGAGCACCGCCAATCCGCCCGGCGCCGACACCCGCCTCCAGTGGCAGCGCCTGCTCAACTCCGAGACCGTGGACACCAAGGGTGTGCAGTGGGCCAACGGGTCCGGGAGCGTGGTCGGTTCGGGCTTCACCCGCGAGGAGTGCGCGGCCCTCCAGGGCTACCCGACGACGGTCTCCGCACGGCAGGGCACGAGCCTCGGCATCCACGTGTCCACGACGTTCCCCTCCTACACGTCCTCCACGCTGCGCCTCGCGCCCGCCACCGGGAACCCGATCGTGGTCACCCAACCCACCAGCAGGACGGGGAAGTTCCAGCCCCTGCAGAGCGGATACCACAGCGCCGGCTGCGGCTGGAGCACATCCTTCTCCGTCGCCGTCGGCACGGGGTCGAGCTGGCCTTCGGGCATCTACGCCTCCCAGCTCAAGTCGTCGCACGGCAAAGAGCACAACGTCATGTTCGTCGTGCGGCCCACCACACCCCAGCGCCAGATCGCCGTGCTGGTGCCCACCAACACGTACAACGCCTACAACTTCTGGGGCGGCCACAACCAGTACACGACCGGGCAGAGCGGCGCCCAGCGCACCGTCTCCATGCAGCGCCCGAACATGGGCACCTCGTGGGACAACGGCTATCGCGCCTCTCCGGGCATCATCGACCACCTGCTCTACAGCGACCTGTTGCTGCTGCGCTGGATGACGTCGAAGAGCATCGCCTACGACTGCTGGGCCGACACCGATCTGCACGCCACCGGCGCCAGCTGGCTGCGGACATCCGCCCAGGGCGGCACGTACAAGGCGCTGGTGCTCACCACACACCCCGAGTACTTCACGCAGACCGCGCGCGACAACCTCGTCGCCTTCCAGAACAGCGGCGGACGCATCATCTACCTCGGCGGCAACGGCATCTACGAACGGATGCGGTACACGGCCGACGGCAACGCCATCGTCTTCCGGCGCGCCGACGGCAGCCGCGACGTCTACGCCGACGCCGGGCAGTCCGAGGAGCAGATCCTCGGTGTCTCGCACTACGGGCCGACGTACATGAGCTTCTCGCCGTACCAGGTGCGCGACACGGCCAACAACCCGTTCACGCCGGGCACCGGGCTCAGCGTGGGGGATGTCTTCGGCAGCAGCTCCTACGACATCGCCGCCAGTGGCTGGGAGGTCGACCGCAGGCAGGCCGACGTGCCCGGCTCCGTGCTGATCGCGGAGGGGATGAACAAGACGGGCGGCGCCGAGATGCTCTACGTACCGCCCACGGGCACCAAGGGCTGGGTGTTCACGGCCGGTTCGCTGTCCTTCACCGGCAGCGTCCCGACGGACAGCGCGGTCCAGAAGCTCCTTCAGAACGTGTTCACCCAGGCCGTCGCGTAGCCACGTGCGACGCGCGATGCCCGACGGAGAGAAGAGACCATGAAAGAGATGTCACGGCGCACCGTGCTCGCCGGGGCGGCCGCGTCGTCGCTCGCGCTCGGGCTCCCTGCGGCGGCGAGCACGCCCGCCGCCGCGCAGCCCACCCGCGACGACCCGCCGGTCAGCAGCCAGTGCGGAGAGCTGGGATCCACCCAGGTCTGCGTCACCGCCCGCGAGGTCCAGGACGTCACCGGCCTCCAGTACGTCATCACCAACAACGGCGCGCAGGAGATGACGTACTCGGTCTGGTACGTCGACACCACCGGCGGCCCCGAGTCGGGCAAGGTCAAGGAGACGGTCCCGGCGGGGGAGACGGTCGTCGGCTACTTCTACGGCGCCGTCCAGCACTGCTTCACGCTGCACATGTGCGACACGGCCGAGACGGAGTGCGTCGTCCTCGGCCCGGTGTGCGGCGAGCATCCGGCGGAGTGGTGACGGCGCACCCGGGCCGCACCTTCCATGCCCGGTGATTCGTTTCCCAACACATGAAGCAGAACACTGAGGTGACCCTCGCACCGGTACGCGTGGCGGCCGGGGCCCAGGTCGACGAGTCGGCCGCGCTGGGCCCCGGCACCGCCGTGTGGGAACTCGCCCAGATCCGCGAACACGCCGTCCTGGGCGACAACTGCGTGGTGGGGCGGGGCGCCTACGTCGGCCCCGGCGTGCGCGTCGGCGACGGCGTCAAGATCCAGAACCTCGCGCTCGTCTACGAACCGGCGCGGCTCGACGACGGCGTCTTCGTCGGCCCCGCCGTCGTCCTCACCAACGATCACAACCCGCGCTCGGTCGACCCCGAGGGCCGGCCCAAGGGGCGCGCCGACTGGGAGCCGGTGGGTGTCACGGTGTGCGAGGGCGCCTCGCTGGGGGCGCGCTCGGTGTGTGTGGCGCCGGTGCGGGTGGGGCGTTGGGCGATGGTGGCGGCGGGGGCCACGGTGACCCGTGACGTCCCCGACTTCGCCCTCGTCGCGGGCGTCCCTGCGCGCCGCATCGGCTGGGTGGGCCGCGCGGGCCACCGCCTCCACGAGGTACCCGGCGTACCGGGTGTGTGGGAGTGCCCGGAGACGGGGGCGCGCTACACGGAGCGGGACGGGGCCCTCACGGAGTCCTGACCGGGGCAACCGCTGCCCGGGGTGCCCCGAACCTCGCCAGGCAGTGCCACACCTTCTTGACCGCCTGCGGGTCGTACCGCCCGCTGCGGGCGGCGTCCCCGACGACGTACGGATCGAGCACACCCTCCACGGCGATCCGTGCACCCAGCTCGACGAACTCCGGCCCCCGGTAGCCGGGATGCCGCCGCAGCTCGTCGACGGTGAGCCGGAACCCCGGGTGCCACTCCACGGGGCACGGGAGGCGGCGGGCCGTGTCCTCGACGGGGGTGCCCCGGAAGCAGGGGTCGAGGACCAGGGCCTCGACGTCGCGATCGAGGCGGACGGGGCCGTGCACCTGGGCCTCGACGTAGTCGTCGAGGGCGTCGCGGCGGTCGGCCGCGGCGAGCGCGATCAGCCCCATGCGGCGCGCCGTGCCGAAGTCCGACGGCTCCACGCAGCTGTCCGGGTAGCAGAACGTCGTCCGCTCCAGCGCCTGGCTGGTGAGCCGCAGGTGGGCCGACCCGAAGCGGGGCGCCGCGCCGATCGCGCTGTGGCGGAAGTTGAGAGCCCCGTAGACGGGGCGCTCGCCGGGAGCGGCGTCGTCGTAGGCCCCGTCGAAGATCCGGCTCTCCCATCGCCACCGGTCGCCGCCGGGATGGGCCGTCAGACCGCCGTTGCTCGTGCCGGTGACGAACTGGGAGACGTAGAGGCCGTGTTGGGCCAGGGAGTCGAGGACCGGCTTGCCGTGTGTCAGGCGTGTCAGGCGGTCGGGGTGGAAGTTGAGCGTGACCCGGAGCAGCGGGTCGATCGGCGGGCCCGACGACAGCTCGGCGACATGAGCGAGGGCCCGTTCCCGCGGTGTTCGGACGGCGTCGAAGCTCATGCGGGAAGTGTCCCCGAGCCGACCCGGTCGCGCACGTGGGTTTCCGTGCGTCCGTGGTGGCGGGAGTCGGCTCAGGAGCCGCCCACCGCCGCGGTTGCTGCTCGGCGGTCCGGGCTCTCCTGGATGTCGAGCATCAGGGCGCCGATGAGGAAGTGAATTCCCGTGAGGATCGGGAGAGTTGCCAGCAGGACGCTTCCCGCGCTGGCGCTCGCGGGGCCGAGCGTGTGGAAAAGCACCCACGTGCTCGCCGCGCCGCCGAAGGCCACCAGGAGCATTCCCGCGAGGAGCAGCAGGGCGATCGGCGAGAAGGAGAAGAGGACGTACTTCAGGACGACGCGCCGACCGGTTCCCCGCGCCAGTTTGGACATCAGGGCGGGAATCACCTTGTGCATGCGCATTGTGGAGACCTCGTTCCCGTACACGGCGGGAATCGGCACGTCGCAGGCGGGAATCCGCAGAATGTTCAGGTTGATCAGCAGGTCGTTCTCGAACGAGTAGTCCTTGGCGACGGCGTCGAGGTCGAGTCTTTCCAGCGCCGTTCTGTGGATCGCCGTGTAGCCGTTCTGCGGGTCGAAGAGATGCCAGTACCCGGAGGCCAGCTTCGTCATGAAGGAAAGGACGATGTTGCCGAGAATCCGGTGCCTCGGCATGCCCCGGTACGAATCCCGGGAGTAGAAACGGTTCGCCTTGGTGAACAGGGCGGTGCCGTCGCAGATGGGGGCGAGGAGGGCCGGCAGGTACGCCGGGTCCATCTGCCCGTCGCCCGCCATGACCACCGAGATGTCGCAGCCCAGGCGCAGCGCCTCCTGGTGGCCGTCGCAGACCGCCCCGCCGACCCCGGTGTTCTTCTCGTGCCGGATGAGGACCGTGCGCGGGTCGCCCGCGGACAGCGCCTCCGCGGAGGTCTCGTCGGTGCTCGCGTCGTCGATCACCACGATGTGGTCGACGAATTCCGGCATGGTGCTGATCGTGCGGGCGATCAGTTTTTCCTCGTTGTACGCCGGAACCACGACGGCGATTTTCGTGTTCTGATACACGGAAAACCCTCTCACGGTTCTTAAATTGAACCTGTCTGCGACGTCGGCATCGAGCACGGAGGAAGGTACCAGAAATCATTCAGAGAACGTGGAAATCCGTTCGTCGTTTCGCGCGCGCCGACACGGCGAGATTCCTCCTGGTCGGAGGCGTCTGCTACGTCATCGACGTGGGCACGCTGGTCCTGCTCCACGGCGTGCTGCGCATGCCGTTGGCGGCCGCCACCTCGCTGGCGTTCGTCACCGTATTGGCCGTGAATTTCTGCCTCAACCGGTCGTTCGTCTTCCGCAGCGGCACCATGGTCGGCCCGGCCTTCGCGAAATATCTGGTGCTCGTCGTGCTGAATTACTTCGCGACCGTGGCGACGGTCACCGGACTGACCGCGCTCGGCCTGCCGTACGTGGGGGCGAAGACGACGTCGACCATCGTCAACGCGGTGGCGAACTACGCCGCGTTCCGCTGGTGGGTGTTCAGGGTGCCCGCCGCGGGGAAGCCGCACACCGCGTTGCGATGACGACACACACGTGTGTCGGGTGGCTCAGGACGGCTGTACGGCCGCCGCCAGGTCCCGTGGCTGGGCGGCGTCCTGGAGCGGCAGCGACGCCTTACGCCGTGCCGAGTCCAGGACCACCTCGGCGACCTCCACCGTCCGCAGCCCCTGGTCGAGCGTGACGATGTCCATGGCCTTGCCCTCGACGGCGTCGCGGAACCGCTCGTGCTCGACCAGCAGCGGCTCCCGCTTGGGAATCGCGTACCGCACCATGTCGCCCTCGGCGGCCCCGCGGAACGCGCTGAGCGCCTCCCACTCGGTGGCGAACGCGCCGTTGGCGTGGAAGGTGAGGTCCGCGGTCAGGGTGTCGGCGATGAAGCACCCGCGCTCGCCCGTGACCGCGGTGAAGCGCTCCTTGAGCGGGCTGAGCCAGTTCACGAGGTGGCTGACCATCGTGCCGTCGGTGAGCTCGCCGACGACCGCCACCATGTCCTCGTGCGGCCGGCCGCTCTTGGACACGGTGCGCGCGGCCAGGGAGGCGTAGCGGCAGCCGGTCACCCAGCTCGTCAGGTCGATGTCATGGGTGGCCAGGTCCTTGACGACGCCCACGTCCGCGATGCGCGGCGGGAACGGGCCCTGACGCCGCGTCACCACCTGGAAGATGTCACCCAGTTCGCCCGCCTCCAATCGTGAACGCAGGCTCTGGAGCGCCGGATTGAAGCGCTCGATGTGCCCCACGCCCGCGACCAGCCGGGCCCCGGCGAAGGCGTCGGCGAGGCGCCGGGCCGCCGCCGCGGAGTGCGCGAGCGGCTTCTCGATGAGCGCGCACACACCGTTCGCGGCGAGGTGCAGGCCGATCTCCTCGTGCAGCACGGTGGGGCAGGCCACCACGGCGTAGTCGAGGCCGAGGGCGAGGAGTTCGGGCAGCGTCGCCACGACCGGGGCGCCGCGCGCCGCACCCGTCGGATCGCCCGCCGGGTCCATCACGCCCACCAGCTCGACGCCGTCGAGGGAGGCGAGGACGCGGGCGTGGTTGCGCCCCATCGCGCCGAGCCCGACGAGCCCCGCGCGCAGTGTCCGTCTGCTCATCGGGCACCTCCGGCGGCGCTCACGGCCCGGGCGATGCGCTCCAGGTCGCCCTGCCCGAGGCCGGGGTGCACCGGCAGCGACAGCACGGACGCGGCGGCGCGCTCGGTCGCGGGCAGCTCGGGCCCGGCCGGATCACGGAACGGTGTGAGCCGGTGGATGGGTGTCGGGTAGTAGACCGCGCTGCCGATGCCCTCGCGCGCGAGCTCCTCCTGCACGGCGTCCCTGCGCCCGTCGGGCACGGCGACGGTGTACTGGTGGTAGACGTGCCGCGCGCCGTCGGCGACGTACGGCGTGGCCACCCCTTCGATCAGCGAGTCCAGCACCTTGGCGTTGGCGCGCCGCCGCTCGGTCCAGTCCGGGAGCTGCTTCAGCTGCACCCGGCCGACGGCGGCGGAGACGTCGGTCATGCGCAGGTTCGCGCCGACGATCTCGTTCGCGTACCGCTGCTCCATGCCCTGGTTCCTGAGCAGCCGCAGCGTGCGGGCGAGTTGCCGGTCGGCGGTGGTGATCATGCCGCCTTCGAGGGCGTGCATGTTCTTCGTCGGGTAGAAGCTGAAGCACCCGGTCTGCCCGAACGCCCCGACGGGCCGCCCGTGCAGCGTCGCCCCGTGCGCCTGGCAGGCGTCCTCGACGACGGCGAGCCCGTGCCGCTCGGCCAGCGGCATCAGGGCGTCCATCGCGGCCGGGTGCCCGTACAGGTGTACGGGGACGAGCGCGGCGGTGCGTGGGCCGACGGCCGCGGCGACGGCGTCCGGATCGAGGCAGTAGGTGTCCGGCGCGATGTCGGCGAACACCGGGGTGGCGCCGACCAGGCGGACGGCGTTGGCGGTGGCCGCGAACGAGAAGGACGGCACCACCACCTCGTCACCCGGCCCGATGCCGAGCGCCAGCAGGCTCAGGTGCAGGGCGGAGGTGCCGGAGTTGACGGCGACACAGGCGCGGTCGCCGACCAGCTCCGAGAACTCCTCCTCGAAGGCGGCCACCTCCGGCCCCTGGATGACATGGCCGCTACGCAGCACGCGGACGGCGGCCTCGATCTCGGCTTCACCGATCACGGGCCGGGCGGCGGGAATTGGCAGATTGGACCCAGACACGAGCAGTCTCCGTAGGAAAGCGAGGACGTGGGCCTGCGTTCAACCTGGGTTCACGGTGAAGAGTTGCGTAGTTTGTCCGCTATCAACCCTTATGCAGTAAGTGGTGACTCGGTCCGTTGAGCCGTTGGCGGTACTGCTATTCGTCGTAGTCGAAGGCCAGCAGCCGGTCCCGCACCTGCCCGCTGAAGAAGTGCTGCACGATCACGTCGCGGTGGCGCAGGCCGAGGCGGGTGAGGCGGAGGCGGTCGGGTGTCGACTCCAGGAGGCCCATCCGCTGCAGTGTGGCCAGCTGGGGGCCGAAGTGGTCCTCGGGCGTCGCGTCGAACGTCTTGCGGTACCAGTCGGGGTCGAGGTCGGTGAGGCCGAGGATGACGGCCTTGCGCCGGCGCTCGTCGTCGTCCATGAGGAAGCCGTCCGTGCGGCCGTGGGTGTGGCGCGGAACCGCTTCGAGGTAGTCGCGCAGCACCCGCATCCGGTGCCGGACGCTGTAACCGTTGCGGTAGTCGCACTCCCACAGATATCCGCGGGCGCCCGCGCCGAGGCCGACCAGTGGCTGGAGGCCCCAGTGATTGGCCTTCTGGCGGTAGCCGCCGGCCGGGCCACGGGCCCAGCGCACATGGGTCTGCTGCCGGTATCCGGCCTCCCGCAGCCGCTCGTCCACGTAGTCGTACTTGGCGTACTGCTCCGCGCCGTCGATCGAGTGGTAGCCGCGCAGGTCGAATCCGGTGCGCGGGCGCAGGGTCAGCGCGTACGCGCACACGGTCTGCGGGGCGTGTCCGATGACGGTGTCGACGCTGTGGCGCCAGGAGGCGTGGTCCTGGCCGGGCAGACCGTAGATGAGGTCCACGCAGACGTTGCCGAAGCCGACCTCCATGACCTCGGTGAGTGCCCGCAGCGGGGTGGCGGAGGTGTAGTCGCGGCCGATGGCCGCCAGTTCGGTGTCCGCGAGGGACTGGAAGCCGAGGTTGACCCGGTTGATGCCGAGCCGGTGGAACTCGCGGAACTTCGCCGGCTCCACGGTGCTGGGGCTGACCTCCATGGCGACCTCGGGGATGGCCGCGATGTCCGTGCCCAGACGGCGCTCGATGCCCTCGAAGAGCCGGGCGAGCTGGGCGGGTGAGATCAGTGACGGGGTGCCGCCGCCGAGGTAGAGCGTGTCCAGGGTGTGACCGGACACCAGGGGGGCGTAGGCGTCCAACTCCCGCATCAGGGTGGTGATGTAGGTGTCGATCAGGTCCGTGTCGCGGGACGCGACGGCGAACAGATTGCAGAATCCGCAGATCTGTTCGCAGAACGGGAAATGCAGATAGAGATTGAGCGGTCCGCCGACGGAGTTCGCGAGGGAGCGTCCGACCGCCGCGGTGAGGTCGTCCGCCGCCACCGGACCGTAGGTCTGACGGGGTGGATACATGTACGTGTAGTCGGCGCGGACGTGGTCGGCGAGCTGCTTGCGCAGACGCCGGGCGAGCTGAGCGGTGTCGCCGTCCACGATGGTCTGGAGTCTCATGCGGCGTCAGTTCTCCGCTCGTGCAAGGTCGTTGCGGGATTTCTCGCAGGTGTCGATCAGCTCGCGGACGTTGGGGGAGAGGTCCGCCCAGCGTTCCCGCGCCTCGGCCAGGCTCATGTAGCGGGCGGCGTCGAAGGCCTGCTCGGCGGGTGCGGGGGAGCCCGCCATCAGCCGGACCTTGTACCACGCGTACCGGAAAGGCTGTCCGTCCTCGGTGAAGGTGCAGCCACCCAATCGGTTCTGCACGGCGACCGTGATGCCGAGTTCTTCCCGGAGTTCGCGGATCACCGCCTGTTCAGGGGTCTCATTCTTTTCAAGCTTGCCTCCCGGGAGTTCCCATCGGGGGCGCGGGGTGGTGCGATGGAGGAGGAGGATCCTGAGGGAGGAATCCGTCAGAACTCCACCGACAACGGGAAGTGCGTTCACGGCGGTCAGACTACACAGCCGGTGGGCACACGGGGGGAGATGGGCGATGCCGATCTTGAAGGTGATGGCCCTGGCCTGTAGGGACGATCTGGGGCCGTTGCTGGAAGCCGGGTTGATCGGTCAAGGGAGCGCCGGGCAGGCGTTCGAAATGAAAACGCGCTGGCTGGACAACGAGTTCAACAAGCGATGCAAGCCACTGCTGAATGTGAAATACGACGCGCAGGCCCTTGTCTTCGACCGTGACTCCTTCTACATAGACGGGGGATTGGACGGGCGGGAGCAATTCGACAGATTCGTCGGGACGTCGGAGTCCGGGGACCCGTGCCACGCGGTGATGCTGTTCGTGGGCCCGCATGCGGCGAGGAACGGCATCTTCGCCGCGATCGACAGCGTGCGGGAGTGCTGCCCCGGAGTCGCCTTCATGGTGTTCATGCTGTCGGGTGACAGTTGGGACGTCCTCAACTACATCTCCAGCAAGGGGAATCCGCACTATGCCATCCCCCAGGAGACCCAGCCTCTCGCGCAGTGGGCGGGGAAGTGGAACGAGGGTTTCCTGTGGTGCGCCGAGGCGCTCAAGCGGATCAAGGAGTCCCTTCTGGAAGGGCCGATCCTGGGGGTCGGATGCCTGCTGGTGGCCTGCCAGGAGGGGACGTTCTTCCTCTCCAAGCGGGAGTGGAAGAACGGTGATCAGAAGTACGGCACCTTCGGGGGCCCACTGGATTCGGACGCCAACATCACGGACGTCATCCTGCGGCACGGCAAGGACCGCTTTCTCCTGGACGACGAAAGCGTCTTCACTCCGGGGCCCTTGCTGGCCTGTACGAACATGCGGCGCGGCGAGAAGAACCACTATGTGGACATGACCTTTCTCTTCACCGTTCCACGGCAGTCGTCGTTGCGGCAGGGGAGCGATTTCGCCTGGTACGACGTCGCGGAGATGGAAAACTTCTGGCGCGAGGGACGGCTCTATCTCCCGGTCGCCAACGCATTTCTTCGATATTGTGCTCTCGAGGCCTACGGGAGGCTGGGGAGCGCCCTTTTGCTGCCTGCGGCGATTTCCTGGATCCAGCCGAATCTCACGCACAGCCCCGCGCTGCCCACCGACAAGTTGCTCGACATCGCCAAGCTGTTGGGGCCCCGGGCCGGCGCTGACGGGAACGGAGCGGGCGGCGGAGGCTGCCCCGAACTGTCGCCGCTCTTCTTCGAGACGCCGTGACGAGCGCACTTCTCCTGGTCGGGCCGCCCGCAGCCGGCAAGAGCACCGCCGCCGCACGCCTCGCCCGGCTGCTCGCACCCCAGGACGTACGGCTGCTGCAACTCGACACCGTCCACCGTGCGTTGTGCCCGCCTGGAGTGGAAGGGCGGGGCTATCACTACGAGCGGGGGATGCTCGTCCTCGACGAACGGCCACGGCTGGTCGCCGAGGCGCTGGAGGCCTTCGACGCGGCCATCGCCGCGGAAGCGGAGGGCGGGGGTGTGGTGCTGGTGGAGTTCTCCTCCTCCGACTACCGCGCCACCCTCGCCGCGCTGCCGTCCCTCGGGCGCTACGAGACCTACGCGCTGTACGTCACCGCGCCGCGGCCGATGCTGTACCGGCGCAATTCCCGGCGCGACGAGGCGATTCGGGTACCCGACGAGTTCCTGACGGCGGCGGCCGAGGCGGACCCGGCCGCCGTCGCCGCACACGTGGAGCAGGGCCGCTACGCCGAGGTGGTGAACGCCGCGGAACCGGCGGCCGAGCCGCTCGACGCGCGGCTCGGCCGCTGCCTCGACCGGTGGCGGCTGCGCTGACGCCCCCGGGTCCCCTCACCCGGCGATGATGCGGCGCCTCGCCGCGAGGACCGCGGCCCCGAACAGGAAGATGCTCGTCAGCAGGCAGACCAGCCAGACGGCGGTGTCCCACATCCCCGGCAGCGAGTCGGGTCGGAAGGCAGGGTTCCGGCCCGTGCCCGCGAGGGCCGCGAAGTACAGCCGCACCACCATGACCAGGGTGCCGCGCGCCGAGTCGTCGGCCAGCATGTCGATCGAGCGCAGCAGCAGCGCACCGCACACGCAGATGATCAGCTGCGCGACGAGCGGCGCCAGGACGCTCTGCCCGTACTGGATGGGGCGGAGGATCTCCAGGGCGAGACGGTCGGCGCTCCACAGGGGCAGGGATTTGCGGCGGTAGTCCAGTTCGGCGCGGCGCGCTGTCATCCGTACCTGAGCGTGGTCGTGGCTCTCCTCCACCTGGTGCAGCAGGTCGCTCCAGTACCTCGCCAGCTCGCGGTCCTCGCCCGGACGGTCCATGGCGCGGGCGCGTTTGACGCCGTCGGATGCGCTGCGGCCCGCCCAGAAGGACACATGTGCCGCCTTCTTGAGCTCGGCCAGGGAGTGCGGGCGCAGTTCGAACGCGTTGACGGCGGACAGCTCGGCGTCCTCGACCGACTCCACCCCCGCGACGACAAGGCCCGCGTCGGGATGGCCGTCCACTCGGCTGCCGCCTTCCGCCGACAGGGTGTGCACCGTGCCGCGGGCCCGCAGGATCCTGCCGCCCTCCCGCACGGTCAGCCCCAACTCGCCCCGGAAGACGGGGGAATCGAGGGACCCGCCCTCGACCGCCAGCTCTCCCGGGCCGCCGAAGACGATGCCGCTGTCGCCCTGCACGCCACGCACCAGCAGACGGGTGCCGGAGGCCAGGGACACCGCCCGCACCCCGCGAAGCGCCCCGGACCGCAGGGTCGCCCGGGGGCGGCCCGAGACTCCGGTCAGCACGACGGCCTCGCCGCGGACCTCGTCGGCCGTCAGCTCATCGGCCGGGGCGAGCCGCCCCTCGGCGAACGTCACCGTGGTGGCGTGCAGCGGCACCCGCAGGGTCGCGGCGCCGGTGATCTCCAGCGCCGCGAGCCGGTCGCAGCCCTGAAGCGACACGAGTGTGCTGCCCTCGCCGAGGACCAGGGCGGCCGGCGCCCGCTGCACCGCGACCTCGAGGCCCACCACCGTCAGACGCATGTTCCGCTGCGCCGCGCTGGTGGGGAGGATCACCGACAGCGGCTCGTCGAGCGCCCCGGCCCCCGGCTCGCGCTCCAGACGCAGGTCGGCGATCGGCTCGGGAACGTAGAGCCGCCTCACGCCGGACCCGATGACGACGTGCGCCCGGTCACCGGCTCCGGGCCGTATGTCGTAAGCGGGCTGCGGGCCGAACTGGCTGCGTGTCACCTCCGCGGCCCCCGCCTTCACTTCACACTCCATGTCGCTGTCCCCCCTCGGCGTCTGCGCGTCGTCGCGCGTAGCGCGGAAACCACCATGTGTGGGCGGTGAAGTGCAGCGCGTTCACCACCACGATCGCCGGCCCGACGATGGCCACCGTGCGGGGCAGATCGGGCTCCAGCATCAGCGCGAGGATGATCGCGGTGATGCCGTTCTGCTGCTGGCATGCCAGCAGCACGCGGTCCATGTGCTCCAGGCGCCGCGCGACGAACCACCCCACCACTCCCTGCGCCGCGAACGCGGCGACACCCAGCACGAGGCCGCGCAGCGGGTCGACCCCCAGGACGAGCAGCAGTCCCAGCGAGACGGCCGCCGCCACGAACGCGCCCCGTACCGCCCGCTCCAGCCAAGCCCCAAGCCGCGGACGGTAGAACAGGCCGACGGCGGCGAGACCGAGCAGCAACGACCAGCGCACCGCGGCGGCCAGGAACCCCAGCAGCAGCGCCACTTCGGCGACGTGCACCCGCCGCTCGGCTCCCGGCCACGTGCGCCGCGCCGTCCGCAGCCCGCGATGCGCCGCCAGCGCGACCGCCACGAGCGCCGCGTTGGCCGCCAGTTCCACGGCGTACGCGCCCGCAGTCGTGCGCACCGGGGAACCGGACTGCCCCGCGAGCGCGAACCGGGCGACGTACGCCGCGAGCAGCACCGTCACCGGGTCGTCGAAGGACGCCCAGATCGCCAGGACCGCGCGGCCCCGCTGCGAGAGCCGGGAGCGGTCCAGGAGCGCCGACACCGCCAGTGGGTCGATCTGTGCCATGACGACGGCGAGCAGCACGTACGACGGGTCCGGCACGACCCACCACAGCGCCCCGGCGATCAGCGCGGCCTTGCACACCACACCGACGGTGACGGCCGTCAGAACGGTCGGAAGCTCGTCCCGCACGTCCGAACGACTGACCCCGTACGTGCTGCCGTACAGGCCGACCGCCAGCAGGATCGTCGCGAGGGCGAGGAAGCCGTCGGAGCCGCTGATGTCCTCCACGTCACCGAAACGGGCCACCGCCCAACCGATGGCCATGAGCGCCGGGGCGAGCAGCAGACCCCTGATCGCCGGTGACAGCCGTGCCGGTCCGCCGGAGGGCGGCGCCGGGCGGCCGCCCATGTCACTCCGACATGCCGGGCTCGGCGCCCGAAGCCGCGGAACACGACCTGATGTCCGCAAGCAGGTGTGTCATCCGCTGGTCCGCCCGGCCCACCCGGTTCTGGTCGAGGGTGACGCCCAGCAGGTAGCTGCCGTCGCCGACCGCGTAGTAGTAGACCGCGCCCTCCTCGACGTCGAGAACCGTCCGCGACAGCCGGCTGCCGATCACGGGGACCAGGGTGTGGTCGAGGCGTCCGGTGATGAAGTGGAGTCGGTGCCCGATGTGTTCGTAGCGCTCGCGCCGCTCGTCGCGGCCGACCCACGCGAAGTAGGGGCGCAGCTTCTCGTGGTCGAGGACGTCGACGGCGAAGTGGTGGTCGCCGGCGCGGAAGTACGCGACGTAGTGCAGGTCCTGGACGCTGACGGCGGCCGCGCACAGGCCGAGCAGGTCCTGCTGGAGCGGGGTGAGTGGCTGCGGCACATGGGTGTGGCGGCTCCCGGAGCGCTGCCGCGGCACTCCTCCGGCCCGCGCCGACCGCCTTCTGTCCGCTTCTTCCTGCTCCCGCTCCCGCTCGTGCTCGAGCTCCGTGCGGTGGGCGGCCGTGTAGAGGAAGCCGCCGGCGTCGGGCGCGGATCGGTGCAGGCTCGACTGGACGGACAGGGCCAGCGCGGCCATCGCCTGGTCGGCACGGTGCACGGACGCGGTGTCGAGGGCCACGCCGACGAGGCACTCGCCGGGCCGGACGACGTAGTGGTACAGCGCGCCGTCGTGGAGGTCCCACACCGTGCGGATCAGGCGGCCGCTCTCCACGGGGGCGAGCGACTCGTCGAGCCGGTTCACGAGGTAGTTGAGCTGGCGGCCCATCCGGGCATAGAAGTCCCGGCGGCGGTCCCTGCTGTCGCCGGGCTTGAAGTGGCCGTCGAGGGCGTGGGCGTCGAGCAGGTCGGCGGAGAAGTTGAAGACACCGTTCAGGTAGTGCGCGACGTACTGGAGGGAGCGGGGCTCGTCGGCGGCGAAGGCGCTCCGGCACAGGTCGATCAGGGACTGGCTCTCCGCGCGGCGCACGTGGGCCGCGACGCGGATCTCCGGTTCGCGCGTGGTGTGCGGAAGCTGCTCCGTCGGTGACACGATCCGTCCTTCGGTGTCGGGGGTCACGCGGGACCCGGGAAGATCTCGGGGGCGAACGTGGCGATGGCGGTGCGGATGGCGGCGCTGAACGGGCCGTCCGTGGCAGGGAGTTCTCCGGGCCCTGCCGTCGTGGCGGCCTCCTTGTCGTAGGGGAGTTCGGCGACGACGGGCAGCGGTGGTGGCTCGCCCGCGATGTCGTGCGGCTGCGTCTTGTTGAGTACGCAGCCGAGCACACGGCCCATCAGGCCCCGCTCCCACAGGGCGTGTTGCAACCGCTCCAGCGTTCCGGCGGCGAGTTCCTGCGGCTCGGTCACGACGGCGATGTGCTGGACCCTGGAACACACCGCGAGGGTCTCCGGTCCCCAGCCCGCCCGGCAGTCCACGACCAGCAGTCCCGCCAGCTCGGTGAGCCGGTCGACGGCGCACGCGAGGACGGCCGGCACGTCCGAGGCCGCCGCCAGTCGTCCGGGCTCGGCCAGGCCCAGGAGGTACGTGCTCGGCTCCGCGTCGTCCGCCGGCCACAGCGGCCGCAGCAACCCCTCCACGGAGCGGTGCGCGAGCTCCACCCGCCGATCCAGCGCGAAGTCCGCGAGATCCCGGTGGCGCGGGGCGCCCCGGTACGCGGTCAGGAGCCGCGTGAGTCCGGCGCTCGCGGTGTCGCCGTCCATCAGGAAGATCTCGTGGCCGGTGTCGCGTACCGCGGCATCGGTGAGCATGGCCGCGGTCGCGGCGATCAGCGTCTTTCCGCTGCCCGACCCGGCGGACACCAGGGCGACCGAATGCGGCTGCCCCGGAATGCGGTCCTCGTACGTCACGGCCGGCCCCCTCGGTGTCTTCAGAAGATCGGCATGTCGATGTCGATGTCGGTGCGCCCGCGGTCCTGTACGGGATGCGCCGGGCGGCCGTCCGGCACGGCGCCGTCCGCCCGCCGCTCCGCGCGGTGGCGGCTGTCGCGCAGGTTCTCCTCGGCCGCCTTCGTGTACGGGTGCGTGGGGCCGAGCCGGGTGCGCAGCCCGGCCGCCGTGCTCTCGTCGAGACGCAGGGCCTCCTCCGCCCGGCCCGCCGCCATCAGCGCGTTCGCCTGCCCGAGGGAGGCGAGGAGGGTGTACGGGTGCTCGGCGCCGACCGTGTCGGCGAGCCCCCGGCGGCCCTCCTCTCCCCAGTCCGGGTGCGGGGAGGAGTAGCCGGACTCGCGGGTGAGCAGCGCCAGGTTCACGCGGCAGATGTGGGTGAAGGGGTGCTGGGCGCCGAAGACCTGCTCGTACAACGGCAGTACCTCGTCGGCCAGTTGCCTGGCGCGCTCGTGCCGTCCGAGCGCCCGGTAGTCCGCCGCCAGGCTGAGCACACAGGCGAGCGCGTTCGGGTGCCGGGCGCCGCCCAGCTCGCGGTAGCGCTCCAGCGCCATCTCGTCGAGGCGCTGCGCCTCCCGTACGAGGCCGGAGCCACCGCACCGGCGCAGGGTCGCGGCGAGGCTGCGGGCGGTGTGCGAGCGGTCGATCCTCGCCGCCTCGCCCATCCGCGTGAACTGCTCATAGGCCTCGCGCAGTTGGACGCGGGACGTCTCGTACTGGCCGAGCTCGCGGTAGTACGTGCCGAGATTGCGGGCCGAGACCCAGGTGCGGTGGTGGTCGGCGCCGAGCACGCGCTTGCGGCGCTCGTACGTCTCCCGGTCGAGCTGGATCGCCTCCTGGGGGACGCCGGTGAGGGACAGCGACACGGCCAGATTGCTGGCGGCGCTGAGGGTGTCGGGGTGCTCGTCGCCGAACAGGTGCCGGTAGCCGTCCCAGGTGGCCTGGTCCTCCGTGAAGGCGTCGAGGAACCGTCCGGCGTAGAGCAGATCGACGCCGCGGCTGCGGGCGGCCGTCAGGGAGTGCGGGTGCTCGATGCCCAGGATCCGCCGCAACTCCTCCAGGGCCGGTGTGTTCAGCTGCTCGGCGCGGCCGAACTCGCCCAGTGCGCGGTGCGCGTTGGCGAGCTGCACGCACAGCCGGGGCAGCAGCGGATCCGCCTCGCGTGCCGGCCGAGCCGACTGCCAGCGGGCCAGGACCCGGTCGCCCAGCTCTACGGCGCTGAACCACTGGTGGGTGCGCCAGAGGAACCGCACCTGGTTGACGAGCCAGCGACGCACCGCGTCGTCCGTGCTGTCGAGCGCGCCCGACGGGTTGATGTGCTTGTTGAGTTCGGCGTACCCGTCGTTGTAGTAGGTGTCGTCGGCCGAGGCATCCGGCGGCGCGTAGTCGGCGAGCAGCCGCAGGATCTGGTGGCGGGTGCTCTGCTGCGACTGTTCGTCCATGTGGTCGCGCAGGAAGGCCAGGAACAGGGAGTGCGACAGGATGCGGCCGCGGCCCTGGTAGTCGACCCTGACCAGGGCGCGCCGGGCCAGGTCGTGCAGGACGCGCGGGAACAGCACGGTGTCCACGAGCCGCTCGTCGGCCGCGCACAGCAGCTCCAGCGCACGCGGGGAGTGCAGCAGATCGAGGGCCACCCCGTCGGCCGACAGGAACGCGATCAGTTCCAGGAGCCGGCTGCCCGCGGGCTGCTCCGCGCGCAGGTCGTCGAGGGTGAGGCGCCAGGCCGCCGCCGTGGTCGCCGCGTACTCGGCGAAGTCCGCGGCGGGCGCCTGCTGCCGTGCGTGCCGGAACCGGGTGACGTAGGTGTCCACGGCGTCGCCCGGAGCCTCGCCGTACACGTCGAGGGACGCCGCCGCCTGCTCCACGGTCTGGGGCAGATGCCCGATGGTGTCGAGGAGCCGGTGCGCCTCGCGCGGGTCCAGGTGCGGCATCCGGCGATGCAGCATCTCGACGCTCTCGGCGGGGGCGAACTCGCCGACCCGCAGCGGGGCGATGGTGTCCTTCCACGCGGCGCTGCGCGACGTGATCAGGACGTGCCCCGCGCCCGGCTCGGGGAGCAGGGTGACCACGTCGCCCGGCGTGTCCGCGTTGTCGTACACCAGGAGCCACCTGCGGTGCTTGCGGTCGTCCGCGCACAGCGCCCGCAGTGCGGCCTCCGCCGCGTTCGGCATCGACGCCGACGCCACGGCCTCCAGGCGCAGCGCGAGCAGGGCGAGGGAGCGTCGTACGGAGATGGCCTGACGGGCGTCGATCCACCACACCACGTCGTAGTCCGAGGCGAAGCGGTGGGCGTACTCCAGGGCGATCTGGCTCTTGCCGATCCCCGGCAGGCCGCTCAGCAGGCTCGGTTTCGCGCCGGCGCCGGGCGGCAGCCGGTTGCGGAGCTCCGTGATCAGCGGCTCGCGCCCCACGAACACCGGGTTGAGCGGGGCCATGTCGCGGACGGCGGGGGTGCGGCCGGGGAAACGGGGGCCTGTGTCGGACGGATCCTCGTCGATCAGCGGCGGCAGCGCGGCGATCCGACCCAACTGCTCGATCAGCAGCTGCCGTGCCGTCTCCTCGTCGTGGTCCTTCAGGTTCACACCCGGGATCGCCGTGAACGCGCTGTCCAGGCTGCGGTCCTGGCCCTCCTCGACACGCACGGCCACCAGGCCGGGCGGCCCAGAGGGGCTGCCCGCCGCGCCGCGCAGGAACAGCTCCATCACCCGCTCCGCGTCCGGGGCGAGGGCGAGGGTCGGCGAGAGGACGACGACGATGGAGTCCACGTCCGGCAGCTCAGGGTCATGACCGCTGCCGGGCGCCCGCTCCATGAGCGTCATCCCGGCCTGCCGCAACTGCTCACGGATCCAGTCGGCCCACAGCCGGTCCCTGGGCGAGGAGACGACGTAGGCGGTGCGCGGGGCGTCGGCGGTCTGCCGCTCGAAGCGGCGCAGATACATCCGGCGGCGTCCCTCGTCCATCGGCACCAGCCGCGTCACGCGGCGCTCGGTGATCTCGGAGGTGAGCCGCTCGTACGCGGCGAGCAGTGTGTTCCCCGAGTCGGGCCGGTCGTGGAAGGTGGCGAGCACCTCCTCGTACGCGTACTGCGGCCGGTAAGGGATCTCGACCGCGCCCCAGTACCGCGACTGCTCGGCGCCCTCCGCGCCGGGCAGGAGCCGGGCGAAGCGCTGGTGGCACAGCGCGAGGCTCAGCTCCCGCTTCTCCGGCTCGCCCTGCTCGACCCGCATGGGCACGGGCAGGATCCGAAGGCCGTGCGGCGCGGTGCGCTGGATGGCCGCGGTCATCGCGGCGGCGCCCTCGATGGCCTGGTTGTTGAGCGTGAAGCCGATGACGAGCACGTCGGGCGGCAGGGGCGCGCAGACGCCCGGGGTGTCGGGGTGGCCGCCCGCGGTGTCGATGAGGACGTAGTCGTACGGCCCCGAGCGGATCGCCGAGCGCAGCTGCCCGATGAACCGGCCGCCCGCGGCGCTGTCGCGGAACTCCGGCCAGTCGAAGGCGGCGACGGCGTCCGCGTACGCGCTGTCCTGGCGCCCCGCACCGAGGAAGTCGATGCGCCCCGACGGGTTGTCGAAGGCCCAGTGCAGCGTCACCGTGTGCCGGGCGAGATCGACGTCGGGCCCGGCGCCCGTGGCCGCCCGGTGCGCGAGCACCAGATCCACGATGCCGGGTGTGCGGGCGAGTTCGGGGTCGGTCAGGAACGGCCGCAGGAAACGGTGCAGGCCGGGGTAGGGCAGGTCCCAGTCGATCAACAGGACATGGCGGCCGGCGCTGGCGAGGATCCACGCCACGTTGGCCGCGGCCATGGTGCGGCCGACGCCTCCGGTGGACGAGTAGAAGCTCACCACGGTGGGGCCCGCGGGCTCGCCGTCGAGCGGATCCGGCGGCTCCGTGGACCCAGAGGGACTGGTGGTCTCCATGGCGGCCCCCCGCTTTCCAGCCCGGACCGCGATCGGATCGTCGACTCGCTCCGCGTCGGCCCTCCAGCCGGTCCATTTTACGGAACCGGGGGAGCGGTGGGTATGGCTCCGCACCGAACTTCCCTGCGGATGACGGGCGTTGGACCATTGACCGGCGAACCCGCCCCCGTGACGCACACCGTCGACAGGATCCCGTGCCCGGTTTCCGCCCACGGGCTCCGGGACACCTTCTAGGGTCGCTCGTATGACGATCAACGCCGGTGCCACCGACTCGCTCTTCGCCTCCCTCCAGGCGGACGCTCTCACCAACCCCGACCAACTGCGCGAGCTCTACCCGCAGCCGAACCCGCACGCGCTGCGCAAGGAGACCGACCGACTGAACGCGGAGACCCGCGCGCTGGTCGGATGTTCCTCGCTGGTGTTCGTCGCGAGCGCGGACGCCGAGGGGCGGGCGGACGTGACACCGCGCGGCGGCCCGACCGGGTTCGTCTCCGTACTGGACGAACAGACCCTGGTGATCCCCGACGCGACCGGCAACAAGCGGCTCGACACGATGCACAACGTGCTGGAGACCGGCCGCGTCGGACTGCTCTTCCTCATACCCGGCCGGCCGACCACCCTGCGGGTCAACGGGCGGGCCTGTGTCTCGGCGCGCCCCGAACTGCTCGCCCAGCTCACACCCGTAGGGAAGCCGCCGGTCACCGCCCTTGTGGTGCAGGTCGAACAGGTCTACCCGCACTGCCCGAAGTCACTGATGCGCGCCAACGCCTGGCGGCCGGAACAGTGGCTGCCCGCCGACGCCCAGCCGAGCAGCGCCGAGGTGACGCTGGCCCAGCTGGACCTGCCGGACATGACGCTCGATCAGGTACGGGAGAACGAACGGGAGTCGCTGCGTCTGCGTTACGAGTGAGGGGGCGTTCAGAGGTTCAGTCGGTGGACGGCTTGCCCCGTCCCGGGATCTGCGTGGACTGTGCGGCCTCGGCCTCCGCCTTCGCGTTGTTGACCGCGGCGGCGGCCTGTTTGGCGACCTCGTCGGCCGCCGCGACGGCAGTGGTGTTCGGCTCCGTCAGTTCCGGGGTGTCGGTGTCGTCGGAGGTGGACTCCTCGGGCCGCACGTCCTTGGGGAGGCCCATCGTCGAGTGGTCGCCGAAGGCGCTGGAGACGGAGCGGACCGCCTCCGTCAGCTCGCCGGGGATCACCCAGAACGTGTTGTTCTCGCTCTTCGCCAAGTGGGGCAGCGTCTCGAGGTACTTGTAGGCGAGGATCTTCGGGTCGGCGTTGTTGCGGTGGACCGCCTGGAAGACGCGCTCGACGGCCTTGGCCTCGCCGTCCGCCCGCAGGATCATGGCCTGCTGCGTGCCCTGGGCCTCCAGGATGTCCTTCTGCTTCGTTCCCTCCGCCGTGAGGATCTTGGCCTGCCGTTCGCCTTCGGCGTGCAGGATGGCCGCGCGCTTGTCGCGCTCGGCCCGCATCTGCTTCTCCATCGCCTCCTTGATGGTGTTGGGCGGATCGATGGCCTTGATCTCGACGCGGTTGACGCGGATGCCCCACTTGCCGGTGGCGTCGTCGAGAACCGTACGCAGCCGGGTGTTGATCTCCTCGCGCGAGGTGAGGGTCTCCTCCAGGTCCATGCTGCCGATGACGTTGCGGAGCGTGGTCACGGTGAGCTGGTCGATCGCCTGGAGGTAGTCGGCGACCTCGTAGGCGGCCGACCTGGGGTCGGTGATCTGGTAGTAGAGGACGGTGTCGATGTTCACCACGAGGTTGTCCTCGGTGATGACCGGCCTGGGATCGGACGAGTACACCTGCTCACGCACGTCGAGCTTGGTGTTCACCCGGTCGGCCACGGGCAGCACGAGGTTCAGGCCGGGTTGCAGCGTGCGGCGGTAGCGGCCGAACCGCTCGATGTTGTAGCGGCGGGCCTGCGGGACGATCCGTACGGAGGTGGCCACGAGAAAGATGACGACGATGGCCGCCACCAGGATCGGGATGAGGATTGCGTCCACGGTTCCTCCGTTGCTGGATGGTCACCACGCGGGTTCAGGGCAGGAGATCTCTGGGGTAGACGACCGCCGTCGCGCCTTCGATCTCCATGACGTCGACCAGCGCCCCCACGGGGATCACCTGGCTCTCGTCGAGCGCGCGGGCGGACCATTCCTCGCCGGACAGTTTGATCAGGCCGCGGGTCGCGGTGACCTCCCGCACGACCTCGGCCCGCTTGCCGATGAGCGCGTCGCTTCCGTCGCGGACGAGGGGCGTCTGCGCCAGGTGGCGCAGGACGACGGGGCGTACGAGGAGGAGTCCCGCCCCCGCCGTGACGCCGAGCGCCACGAGCTGGCCGAACAGGCCGACACCCACGCCGGCGACCACCGCCGTCACCAGGGCCGCCCCCGCGAAAAGGCCGAAGACCACGGTCAGCGTGAACACCTCCGCGGCGCCCAGCGCCGCGGCGGCCATCAGCCAGACGTACCACGGCATGCGACCAGCCTCCCTCGGGCGACCTCTTCTCCAAGCTACCGTCGGACGCGCTCTCGGGCGATGGCCGGGACGGTGCCCTTCATCGCCCTCGAGCGGCCTTCGGGGCCCGTCGGTCCCCGTCAGTGCCCGTGCGGGTCCTCCGCCGCTCGCCGCGGCAGCAGCCGGACCACCGGGAGGCAGGCCGCGGTCACCGCGAGGACGACGACCAGGGAGACGGTCATCGCGTGCGCGGGCGCACCGGCGTGGAAGTAAACGGTGGTGACGATCGCCGAGCCGAGACCGTTGGCCAGCTGCTGGATCGCCGTGAGGGAGCCGGAGGCGCTGCCCGCCTCCTCGGCCGAGACGTCACCGAGGGCGAAGTCGAAGACCGTACCGAAGCAGCAGCCCATGCCGAGCCCGATGACGAAGACCGTGGGGGCCATCGTCCAGAGGGACAGGGCCGTGCCCTGCGCGACGACCAGCGCGAGCAGTGCCGCGCCGCCCGCGAGCGTGAGGAGCAGGCCGAGCGCGACCACGTGGCGGCCGAGCCGCTTCGTCAGGCCGCCCATCGTGGCGAACGCCGAGACGATGATGCCGAGGGTGAGCGGGAGCAGCCCGAGCGCGGCGTCGGCGGGCGCGACGCCCATGCCCTGCTGCATGAACAGCGAGATCACGTAGATCAGGCCCGAGGTGACCGCGAAGAAGAACAGGCCGAGGACCAGCGCGGAGGTGAAGCCCTTGTTCTTGAGGAGGGACGGCGTGATCAGGGGTTCCGCAGCCGTGCGCTGACGGCGGAAGAACAGCAGGAGGAAGACCAGGCCGACGGCGAGGGAGCCGATGGCCAGGGCGTTCCAGCCCTCCGTGGAGCCCTCGATCAGGCCCAGCATCAGGCCGAACATGGTGACGGCGAGCAGCCCGGAGCCGATGCCGTCGACGGTGACGGACCGGTCGCCCGCGTCGCGCGGCAGCAGCCTGGCGGCGGCGAGGACGCCGACCGTGCCGAGGATCAGGTTGATGAGGAAGATCGGCCTCCAGGACAGGCTCGCGATGTCGGCGTCGATGAGGAATCCGGCGAGGACGGGGCCGCCGACCGAGGACAGCCCGAGCAGCGGGCCGAACAGCCCGAAGGCCTTGCTCATCTGCTCCCGCGAGAAGTTCCGGGCCATGATCGCCATGCCCTGCGGGATCAGCACCGCGCCGAACGCACCCTGTAGTACGCGGGCCACGATCAGCGGCGCGGGAGCGGGGGAGAGGCCCGCGAGCGCGGACGCGAGCGTGAAGCCCGTCATGCCGATCAGGAACAGCCGGCGCTGACCGTACTTGTCGCCGAGCCTTCCTCCGATGACGAGCAGCACGCCCATCGCGAGTGCGTACGAGGAGCCGAGCCATTTGACGAGGGCCTCGCCCCCGCCGATGTCGGCCACGATCGTCGGCGCCGCGATGTTGGTGACCGTCGAGTCGATCATGTCGAGCGCATCGGCCAGCAGGACGAGCGCGAGGATCGCCCAGAAGGCGGCCTTGGAGAGCGCGGCGACGGGGCCGGAGGGCCCGGCCCCCGTCCCCGCTTGCGTGGTCGGGGTCGTGGACGTCATGACGGGCTCCTTCCGGTGGTGGTGAGTGCGGCGGGCGCGGAACGGCCTCGCGCCAATTCAGAAAACCATAGTCACTAGGAAAACGCAATCACTACAGTTTTGAAGTGGCTAGGAAGAGGCCGCTAGCATGGCGGCATGACGCAGACGCAGCAGACCCCGGGCAGGCGCGAACGCAAGAAGGCCGCGACCCGAAAGGCGCTCTCGGACGCGGCCCTGCGCCTGTTCCTCGAGCGCGGCTACGACGACGTGAAGGTCGCCGAGATCGCCGCCGCCGCCGACACCGCCCTGACCACGCTGTTCGCCCACTTCCCCGGTGGGAAGGAAGCGCTCATCCTCGGCGACAGCGAGGAACGCAAGGCGTCCCTGACGGCGGCCGTCCGCGAGCGCGCCGACGGTGTCTCGGTGCTGGACGCGCTGCACGACTTCATGTCCGGACGCGGCATGTTCGCCGACGACCTCGACGACGAGTTCCGCCGCCGCCTCGACCTCGTCGTCACCACCCCCGCGCTGCGCCGGTACGCCCGCACGCTGTGGGTGGAGTGCGAGCACGAGCTGGCGCAGGTCATCGCCGAGGAGACGGGCAAGGACGCGGACAGCGTCGAACTGCGCCTGCTGGCCCGCTACTTCCTCGAACTCCCCGACCTCGTGGCCTCCGACCCCGCGCCCCGTGACTCCCTGGCCGCCGCGTTCGCGTACTTCCGGCGGGGCTGGCCCGATCTGGCGTGAGCGGCGGCGGGCGGCCGGTGCGCAGCGGCCGACGGGGGCAGGTGCGGCCACGGCCGGAGCTGGGTGTGCATATCGCCGCAGGGCCGGGGCACTCGCTGTCTTGGGCCCCGCCGTGTCTCCCCCGTCGCGGTGGGGCTCCCGCACGCCCGGCCTACGGCGCGGGGCTCGCAAATCCCTCGTCGACCCTCCCGCTTACTCGCGAGTAAGCGTCGTGCGACAATGAGACCGGAGGGCCCCGCCGTGCATCCCCCGTCGCGGCGGGGCCCCCGTCTCTGCGTTGTCGGACAGCGACGGAGCCCGAGGCGTGGAAGTGGTCAGGACCTGCCCGTCTTCGTGAGCCGCCTGCGCGACACCAGATCTCAGCCCGACGTCAGCGTGAACTGCGTGTCGAGTTCCTGGTCGCCGGAGGCCGAGCCTGCGTCCTCGACCGTGTAGACCTGATCCAGCTTCGTACGCAGCGCCTCGACGTCGTGCGGCGCGCCCTGCACCGTCACGGCCACGGAGCCCTTGAGCGCGCCGGGGCGGTGGTCGGGCGTGTCGCTCGCGGAGACCTCCGCCGTCCACACCGTCGGGTGGACGTCGTCGGAGGTCGTGGGGGAGTCCGCGCCGAGGTACGCCAGGACGCCGCGGGCATCCTCCTCCGTGCAGGTGCTGAGGGTCACGGTCATCAGTTCGTCGTCGTGCGTCATGGTGTCTGTCTCCTGAGTCGGATGCTGGTCAGGGCGTCAGGACCGTCTTGATCATGCCGTCGTCCTTCGCCTGGAACGTCGCGTAGGCGGCAGGCCCCTCCTCCAGCGGCAGCGTGTGAGTGGCGAAGTCCTCGACGCCCAGCACGTCCTCGTCGTCGAGCAGCGGCAGGATGTCGCCGACCCAGCGCTTGACGTTGGCCTGGCCCATGCGGAGCTGGAGCTGCTTGTCGAACATGGTGAGCATCGGGACCGGGTCGACGGCGCCGCCGTACACCCCGATGACCGACACCGTGCCACCGCGGCGGACGGCGTCGACGGCTGTGTTGAAGGCAACCATGCTGTCC
The DNA here is from genome assembly GCF_052245995.1 of Streptomyces sp. SDT5-1. NCBI lineage: Bacteria > Bacillati > Actinomycetota > Actinomycetes > Kitasatosporales > Streptomycetaceae > Streptomyces > Streptomyces sp. SDT5-1. The sequence continues at coordinate 7,514,208 of NZ_CM125963.1, forward strand.
ACGCCGGCGCGGCCCATCACCTTCTGGCCGACCGAGTCGGGCAGCAGATCGGCCGCCCGCTGCGCCGCCCGTGCCAGCGGCGCGCCGTGTGCCTCCATGCCGACGGCCTCGATCACGGCGTCGGTGCCGCGCCCGTCCGTCCGGTCGCGCACCGCGTCGCCCACCCCGTCCTCGTAGTCCCGCAGGTCGATGGTGTCGACGCCGCGGGAAGCGGCGCGGGCGAGGCGCTCGGGGACGAGGTCGACGCCGATGACCCGGCTCGCGCCGCGGTGCAGGGCGATGCGGGCGGCCATCTCGCCGATGGGGCCGAGGCCGACGACGGTCACGGTGCCGCCCTCGGGGATGTCCGCGTAGGCGACGGACTGCCAGGCGGTGGGCAGGACGTCGGAGAGGTAGAGGTAGCGCTGGTCCGGCGGCCCGTGCTCGACCTTGACGGGCAGGGTGTTGCCGAACGGGACCCGCAGCAACTCGGCCTGACCGCCGGGCACTTGACCGTACAGCTTGGTGAAGCCGAACAGGGAAGCGCCCATGCCCTGGTCGGTCACCTGGGACGTCTCGCACTGCGAGTGCAGCCCCCGCTCGCACATCCAGCAGGTGCCGCAGGAGATGTTGAAGGGCACCACCACACGGTCACCGACCGCGACGGCGTGCACCTCGGGGCCCACCTCCTCGACGACGCCCATCGGCTCGTGCCCGAGGATGTCACCCGGATCGAGGAACGGGCCGAAGACCTCGTACAGATGCAGGTCCGACCCGCAGATACCGCTGGACGTGATCCGCACGATGATGTCGGTCGGGTCCTCGATCCTCGGATCGGGCACGGTGTCCACCCGGACGTCACGCCTTCCGTGCCAGGTCAGAGCCCTCATCACTGTCTCCTGTGGGTCGGCCCCCGTTCCGCTGTCACTGGCCCCCTGTTCTTCCAGCCTGGGGCACGCGACGGCGCCGCGCCAGCGGCCTCGTGGCGTGCCGCAGGGGACGGATTCGGAGCGTGAGGTGTGGGTACTCGTCTGCGGCTCTGCCCGCGCCGGGCGGGCGCCCCCCCACCGTGAGGAGACACGTCCATGACTCGCGCTCTCGCCCTCGTCTGCACGCTCACCTCGTCGCCCGACCCGTCGAGCAGCCAGCTCCTCGCCGACCAGGTGATGGCCGAACTGCGCGGACTCGGCGTCGAGGGGGAGACACTGCGGGTCGCCGACTTCGACGTACGTCCCGGAGTCGAGGTGGACCTGGGCGACGACTGGCCCCGGCTGCGCGAGAAGGTGCTCGCCGCGGACATCCTGCTCATCGCCACGCCCATCTGGCTCGGGCACCCCTCCAGCCTGTGCCAGCGCGTACTGGAGCGCCTCAACGCCGACATCTCTGAGACCGACGACCAGGGCAGGCAGCTGCCCTCGGGGAAGGTCGGTGCCGTGGTCGGCAACGAGGACGGTGCCCACAAGGTCAGCGCCGATGTCTTCCAGGGGCTCAACGACCTGGGGTTCTCGCTGGCGCCCGGCGCGGTCACGTACTGGGTGGGGGAGGCGCAGCACGGCACGGACTACCAGGACCTCGACGAGACACCGGAGAGCGTCGCCGCGAACACCCGTGCCCTGGCGGCCAACGCGGCCCACCTCGCGCGACTCCTGAAGGACTCCCCGTACCCGCCTCAGTAGCCGGGACACGCCATCGATGTCAGCACCGCGACCGATGCGAGTGAGGACACCACCACCCGCCGAAGGAGCCACCCCATGCCGGACGAGACAGCGCCCAAGGATGTCGTGGAACTGATCCTCGACGACCACCGCCGGATGGAGGACCTGTTCCGCCGGATGCGCAGCGTCGAGGCCCAACGGGCCGACGCGCTACGGGAGTTCGCCGACCTCCTGGTGGCCCACGCGCTCGCCGAGGAGCACGAGGTCTACCCGGCGCTCAAGCGCTTCCGTGACGTCGACAACGACGAGGTCGACCACGGAAAGGAGGAGCACGACGACGGCAACAAGGCGCTCCTCGCCCTCCTCGAAGTGGACGACGTCGGCGGTGACGACTGGGACGAGAAGCTGGAGAAGCTCGTCGAGGCGGTCACCCATCACACGGACGAGGAGGAGCGGACGATCCTCAACGGAGCCCGCGAGAACGTCCCCATGGAACGCCGCGAGGAGCTGGGCGCCGCCTTCACGAAGGACCGCGCCAAGCACCTCGACGCGGCCTGCGGCGACATCGACAACCTGCGCCGGATCGTCGAAGACTGAGCCCGCCCGTGCTCTCAGTCCTGCCGCTCAAGGCGGGCGCACCGATCTGACGCGGACGCGGCGCGGCTCCCGTGCCGACCGGTGGCCGACGAAGCGCGCCACCAGGACACTGGCCATGGAAGTCGCACACACACGACGGAGGGAGCTGAGCCGGGTGGCACGCGCGATCTGGACGGGAGTGGTCACCTTCGGGCTCGTGAACGTGCCCGTCGGCCTGTACACGGCGGTCGAGGACCACACCACTCACTTCCACCAGCTGCAACGCGACAGCAGCGACCGGATCCGCAACCAGCGGGTCAATGAACGTACGGGCAAGAAGGTGTCACCCGACGACATCGTCAAGGGCTACGAGGTGTCCGAGGGCCAGTACGTCATCGTCGAGCAGGACGAGCTCGACGACATCGCTCCCGGCCGCTCCCGCACCATCGACATCAGCGACTTCGTCGACCTGAACGAGATCGAGCCCGTCTACTTCGACCGCACGTACTACCTCGCTCCGCGCGACAAGGAGAACCAGAAGGTCTACGAGCTGCTGCGGGCCGCCCTCGCCGAGACCGACAAGGCCGGGATCGCCACCTTCGTGATGCGCGGAAAGCAGTACCTGACCGCGCTGCGGGCCGAGGACAAGATCCTCGTACTGCAGACACTGCACTGGCAGGACGAGGTCCGCGACCCCTCCAAGGAGCTGCCGAAACTGCCGTCCGGGCGCGCGGGCAAGGGCAAGGAGCTCGACACCGCGGTCCAGCTGATCGACAGCCTCGCCGCCCCATGGGACCCGTCGCGCTACCGGGACACGTACGAGACGAAGGTGCGCGAGCTGGTGGAGGCGAAGGCCGAGGGCCACGAGGTGGAGACGGCCGAGGAGGCCCCCGAGCCCACCAATGTCGTCGACCTGACGGAGGCCCTGCGCGAGAGCCTGGAACGGGCCCGCGGCGGGAAGCGCTCCACCTCCTCCCCGAAGAAGAAGCAGTCCGCCGGGCAGGAACTCGATGAGCTGAGCAAGGCGGAGCTGTACGAGCGGGCCTCCGAGCAGGGGATCGAGGGGCGCTCGAAGATGAACCGGAAAGAGTTGGTCGACGCCCTCGGTAAGGGGCGGGGCAAGAAGAGCGCGGCGTGACGCGAGAGGGCGGAAGCCGCGGCGGAGTCAGGGTGTGCCGTTCGCGGCCTGGAGGCGGTCGGCCACGCTTCGGGGCTCGCGGCCGATGAGTTCGGCGAGCAGCGGGGAGGCGTCGGCGAAATAGCCCGCGCAGCTTGCCTCGTACCAGCCGAGCAGGAAGCGGGCCACCTGCTCCGGGACGCCGGCCGCGATCTGGCCTGCGACCCACTGTTCGTCGTCCACCACGACGCGCTCGACCGTGCTCCCGGTGATGTCGGAGGCCATCCGGGCGAGGTCGCCGAGGGTGACGGCGGTCGGTGCGGTCAGGTCGACGGGGCCGTCGAACGGACGGTCACCGGCCAGGACGACCGCGGTGGCCTCGGCCACCTCGTCACGGTCGACATAGGGCGTCGGGCCGTCCTGCGGCTGGGCGATCACACCGGTCCGCTGCCACGGGCCGAGCACCTGGTCCAGGGGGCCGTACGGGCCGTTGCGCAGGGCGGTCCAGGCCACCCCGGTCCCCGCGAGCAGTGCTTCCGTCGCGAGGTGGACCTCCGACGGCGCGTAGGGGCTGCCGGGTGCGGCGCCGTGCTGGCTCGTGTAGAGGATCCGCCGGGCGCCCGCGGCCACCGCGGCCTCGATGGCGTTGCGGTGCAGGCCGACGACGTCGTCGCCCGGCTTCCCGCCGGAGACCACGAGGACCTGCTCGGCGCCCTCGAAGGCGTGCCGCAGTGCGGCCGGGTCCTCGTACGAGCCCTGCCGCACCCGCACGCCGCGGTCGGCGAGGTGTCGCGCCTTGGCGGTGTCGCGGACGCTGACACCGATCCGGTCGGCCGGTATGCGCCGGAGGAGGTGCTCGACGGTGGCTCCGCCGAGACCACCCGTGGCGCCGGTGACAACGATCATGTTCTTCACCTTTCCGAGCGCCCACGGTGCACGTCTTGTGTCGTGGCGGTGGGCGGACCATAAGTTGACCAAGCTGGTCAACTTCACTTCCGGTGACGACCGTAGGTAAGCTGACTCGGCGAGTCAAGTTATGGGAAGTGGTGAGGGGCATGACCGGTGCGACCCCCGCGGGGTCCCGGCTGCGTGCCGACGCCCGGCGCAATTCCGAGCAGATCCGAGCGGCCGCGATCGGCGCCTTCCAGGGCCAGGGCCTGACGGTGCCGCTGGAGGAGGTCGCCAAGGCGGCCGGGGTGAGCAAGGCGACGATCTTCAACCGGTTCGGCGGGCGGATCGGCCTCATCGAAGCCGTCATCGAAGAGGTCGTGGCAAGGGAGCTGTTCGCCCTCATCGGCCGCGCGCGGGCCGTCGACGACCCGGGCGAGCGGATCACGTACTACCTCACCGCGCTCCGCGACCTCCAGTACCGCCAACCCGCCTTCAACGACGTGCTGTTGCAGACCTACCCGGACGCGCGGCAGCTGATGGAGATCTGCCGGGCCGGAAGCGAGGCCAACGAGGAATTCGTCGCCGCGGCCCGGGCCGCCGGCGCGCTGCGGCCCGAGTTCACGGCGGGCGACCTCCACGCCCTCGTCCTCGACAACGCCCTCGCCCTCAAGCACGGCGAGCTGCCGCCCCGGGGCGACTACGACCGCCGCACCATGTACCTCCTGGACGGAATCGGCGGCCGCACTCGCGAAACGACGTGAGTGCGATGCCGGGTCAGAGCGGGTCGACGCGGCCGTCGCCCTCCAAGGCCTCGACGACCTTCTTCGCCGTGGCCTTGGCCGACCCCGGGTTCTGGCCGGTGACGAGGTTGCCGTCGGTCACGACGTAGGAGACGAACGGCAGTGTCGCCTTCTCGTAGAGCGCGCCGCGCTGTTTGGCCTGCTCCTCGGCGTTGTACGGGACCAGTTTGTCGACGCGGGCGAGGACCTCCTCGGTCCAGGCGAACCCCGTCATCCTGCGGCCCGCGATGAGGTAGGAGCCGTCCGAGAGGCGGGTGTTGAGCAGGCCGCAGTAGCCGTGGCACACCGAGGAGACGATGCCGCCGCGCTCGTGGATCTCGCGGGTGATGCGCTGCAGGCCCTCGCTGTCGGGGAAGTCGTACATCACCGCGTGCCCGCCGGTGAAGTAGATCGCGTCGTACTCGGAGGCGTCGATCCGGTCGGGGCTCGCCGTGTTCTCGAGCAGGGCCGTCTTGTCGGGGTCGGCGCGCCAGGACTTGGCGGTCTTGTCGTAGTTCGGGAACTTCAGCGCCCGCGGTTCGAGAGGCACCGCGCCGCCGGCCGGGCTGACGAGCGTCTGCTCGTAGCCGTGCTCCTCGAAGACGTGCCAGGCGTGCGTGAGTTCGGAGAGCCACAGGCCCGTGGCGTGGGAGGGGTCGTCGTAGTGGCCGACGTTGGTGACGACATTGAGGATGCGCTTGGTCATGACTGATCTTCCTTCATGCGGGCCGGGGCGGCGAGGTGGCGCTCCGTCCTCAGCTCCGGTCCTGGACGGAGGTGGGCACCGGCATGTGCAGCGCCAGCTGGCCCTCGGTGGTGACATCGAGCTGGAGCGTCCGAGTCGGCCGCAGCGAGCGCAGGTCGTCGCTCACCCTCCCCTCGCCGAGCCGCAGGTCCACGTCGCGGGGGAAGCGCGTGGTTCCTGAAGCGAGCATGTTGATCTGGCTGGTCGTGGAGTGCCAGGCGCCGTCGATCGTGGTGTAGGAGGTCAGGGTCGAGACGTGTGCGCCGCTGGGCCGGGCGGTCTGCTTCGGGGTGGGGGCCGACAGGGTGAGGTCGAGGCCGCCCCGGTCGTTGGCGAGGCGGGCGGAGGCGCGCTCGGCGTCGATGTCGACGTCGAGTTCGGCGACCCACTTGGGGAACCCGTAGCCGTCGTGGCCGCGCACCTGCGCGATCTCGGTGTTGACCGGGAGCGAGAGGACGTAGGAGTGCAGGGAGTCGTTCTTGAGCCCGGTGACCAGGTCGAACAGGCCGAGCCCGCCGTGCCGGGCCGGCTTCACGGCGATGCCGACCGCGGCCTCGGTGTAGAAGTCGATGTCGCACACGTCGTACCGGAAGGCCATCAGGGAGACGACGCCGAGCCCCGGGGCGATCTCGAGCGGGTCGAGCTCCCGGGGCAGGCGGGCCCGGATCGCCCTGGTCGGCGCGAGCATCGTGAGCCGGGCCGTGGAGATGCGGTAGTAGAAGTTCGGCGTCAGCGTGGGTCCGATGCGGGACTCCACGCGGCTCTTCGGCATCCGGCGGAAGAAGTCGACGCTGCTCACCCGCGGGTCCCGCGCGACCTCGTCGAGGTCGGTGTCCATACGGAACCGGTCGTAGAGGCCGCCCTCGGGGACGGTGACGAGTCGTCCTCCGAGATCGACCTCTACGGTCCGGTCGGTCGGCTTGGCGGTCGATGGCATGGACGCTCCTTGGATGTGATCGGTGCTAACATCGAGAATCGCACGGGATGTAAACACCGTCAACAATGATGGTGCGAGCCGAACGGCGCGCGTCGACGACACCCGCACCCCTCACCTCAAGGAGGCCACCCCCATGCAGACCGTTCTCGGCGCCGGCGGACCGATCGCCGACGAGCTCGTGAACGAGCTCCACCGCCACCACACCAAGGACATCCGCCTCGTCAGCCGCAAGCCGTCGAGGGTGAACGACACCGACGAGCTCGTGGCCGCGGACCTCACCGACGCCGGCGCCACCAGCCGCGCCGTCGCGGGCAGCGACATCGCCTACCTCACCGTCGGCCTGCCGCTCGACTCGGAGCTGTGGGAGCGACAGTTCCCCGTCATGATGCGCAACGTCATCGACGCCTGCGCCGAACACGGCACCAAGCTCGTCTTCTTCGACAACACGTACATGTATCCCGGAACGTCGACGCCGCAGACCGAGTCGACACCCTTCGCGCCTGCCGGTCGCAAGGGACGGGTCCGCGCGGAGCTCGCCACCATGCTGCTCGAGGCCATGCGGGCGGGGCGGGTCGAGGCCCTGATCGGCCGAGCGCCCGAGTTCTACGGTCCCGGCCGGACGAAGAGCTACACGAACTCGTTCGTGTTCGACCGGATCAAGGCGGGCAAGAAGCCGTTCGTCCCGGTCGACGCACGCGCCAAGCGGTCCCTGATCTGGACCCCCGACGCGGGCCGCGCTCTCGTCCTGCTCGGCAACACGCCGGACGCCTACGGACAGACGTGGCACCTGCCCATCGACCCGGACCGCAGGTCCTACGCGCAGCTCGTCGAGATCGCGGGCGAGGTCACCGGCCGCAGGATCGGCTACACGGTGCTGCCGATGCTCGCCTTCCGCCTGGGGCGGCGCTTCGTCAAGCAGCTCGACGAGATGTACGAGCTGATCGCCCGCTACCGCGACGACAACATCTTCGACAGCTCGAAATTCGCCGCCCGCTTCCCCGAGTTCCAGGTCACGAGCTACCGGGAGGGCGTGGAGCGGATTCTCGCCGGCTGACCCGTCGGCAGCTCCTCCCGAGGGCTCACTCGTGCCGCGACGCCGAACCGGCGTCGATACTCCGACGGCGTGACGCCCGTGGCGCGCTGGAAGAGCCGACGGAAGTTCGACACGTCCAAGTAGCCGACGTCGCGCGAGATCTGGGCGACGGGTTCGTTGGTCAGCTCCAGCGACTCGCGTGCCTTCGCGATACGCGCGGCCTGGATGTACTCCGTCGCCGTCAGGCCCGTGGCCTCCTTGAACCGTCGCTGGAAGGTACGCGGGTGCATGGCCGCGGTCCGCGCGAGGTGCTCGACGGAGTGAGGCTCGTCGAGGCGGGCGTGCAGGTGGGCCTGCACCGCGCGGATGTCGCCGTCGCCGTGCTGGAGCCGGGGTGTGAACTCCTGGTAGAGGGACTGCCGTCGGCGCGGCGGGTCGGCCAGTACGAAGCGTGCCGTGTGCAGCATGACACTGGGGCCGAGCATCCGGTCGACGAGGGTGAGGCCCAGGTCGACCCACGCCAGGATCCCCGCAGCCGTCATGATGTCGACGTCGTCGATCACCATGCGTGAGGCGTCCACACGGACCTTCGGGTGTCGGCGTGCCAGCTCCTCGGCGAACGCCCAGTGGGTCGTGGCGTCCCGGGAGTCGAGCAGGTGGGTCTCGGCGAGGACGAAGACGCCCGCGCACACGGCACACAAAGTGGTGCCCTGGGACCGGAGTCCGACGAGCCATTCGGTGAGCTCGCCGACCGATGCCATCAGCTCGGGCACGACGAGACTCGGGGGGATGATGACGTGGCTGAGCCGGTGCGCGAGTTCGGGATGCGTGTCCGAGGTGCACACCATGACCGGCCCGTCGTCGGTGGCGGACACCGCCCAGGTACTGACCCGGATCACGCTCGGAGGCTCGGCCGACTCCACGGCGTACTCGCTGGCGACACGGAAGATGTCCCGCAGGCCGTGGATCGCCGACACCTGACAGTCCTCGTACTCCAGCAGACCGACCTCGGCGACGACCCGCGCCCCCCTCCCGTCGACGTGCGGACCTGTGGCGGTCGGGCTCATCGTCATCTCCTCCAGGTCCGTGGCCGGCAAAGCGATGGGCGGCAGACCGCTCAAGTCTGCCGCCCGTGTTCCTGATTACGGTCACTCCTGGTGGAGTGCCTCGCGCAGCGTGTCGACGGACAGCTTCCGTGCGACGTTGGTGGCCGGGGTGTCCCGCAGGCTGTCCAGCAGCATGAAGTCGTGGACGGTCCCGCTGATACGGACGGCCGTCACCTCGACCCCCGCCTCACGGAGCTTGTTCGCGTACAGCTCGCCGCCGTCCCGCAGGACGTCGGCCTCCGCCGTGATGACGAGGGCGGGCGGCAGCCCCTCCAGGTCATCGAGGGTCGCCCGCAGCGGCGAGGCGTACTTCTCCTCGCGCTTCGACTCGTCGGTCGTGTACGCGTCCCAGAACCACTTCATCCCGTCGCGGGTGAGGTAGTAGTGCTCCGCGAACTGGTGGTACGACTGCGTGTCGAAGTCCGGCCCCGTCACGGGGTAGAGCAGGATCTGCGCCTTGAGCGCGAGCCCGCCGCGGTCCTTGTTCATCTGCGCGAAGACCGCGGACATGCAGCCGCCGACCGACTCGCCCGCGACGGCGACGCGGGAGGTGTCGAGGCCGTGGTCGGCGCCGTTCTCCTGCAGCCACTGGCCGACGGCGTAGTTCTGCTCGACCTGCGTGGGGTAGCCCTTCTCGGGCGCCCAGTCGTAGACCGGGAAGACACCGGCGGCACCGGCACCGACGGTGAGCTCGCGGAAGAGCCGGTCGTGGGTCCTGTCGTCGCCGAAGACCCACCCGGCGCCGTGGAGGTAGAAGACCACGGGCAGCGGGCCGGTGGCGCCCTTGGGCCTGATGATGCGGGTGCGGACGGTGCCCCACTCGCCCGCGTCGACGTCGACCCACTCCTCGTCGACCTCCGGGCGCTCGACACCCTCGCCGCTCTGCAGGTCGCTGAGGATCTTGCGCCCCTCCTCGGGCGGGACCTCGTAGATCCGCGGATGCGGGTCGGTGGCCTCGGCGAGCTCCCTGGCCTCGGGCTCCAGGTACGGCGTGGTGGGGGCTGGAAGGTCAGTCATGGCTGGTCCTCTCCTCGAAAGCCGGTCGTCGCTTGCCTCATCGACGCTACGGAAGGTCCGTATCAGGGCAGAGTGCCGCGAACGACTGCTTTCGAGGTGATCGCGACACGCGTTCTGAGATGCGGTCCGGTGAAATCCGGGTGCGGTCCGGTGAGCCCTGGTGGTCGGACATCGGGCGAGCCGGGATCAGGGGGCCACGGGACCCGGGCGCCCCCCGCCGCCAGCGTGTCGGACTGCGTGCACGCCGCGGCGGCGGGAGAGTGGCTTTCGAGGGAGGCGGACATGGCGGTGGAGCGCAGCGGGACGGCGGACGTGCTGGCGGCGGCGGAGCAGGCCGCGCCCATGAACTCCCTCGCCGTCGTGGCCCGCGGCCTGCGCCACCGGTTCGGCGCACACCACGTGTCGTTCCTCTTCGTCGACCTGCTCGGCCGGCGCATCCTGCGGGTCGGCGAGGACGCCGCCGCACGGGACCGCATCGACCACGATCCGCTGGCAGGCAGCCCGTACGACAAGGTGCTGCGCACGCAGCAGCTGGTGCACGGGCCGGGCGACGACGACGCCACGCAGCGCGTCCTCGCGCCGGTCACGAACCGCGGTGACACCATCGGCGTCCTGGAGCTGTTCCTGCCCGACGACATCGTCACCGACGAGGTGCTGAGCGCGATCGAGGAGGCGGCGCACACCCTCGCGTACCTGATCGTCACCGACCGCCGGTTCACCGACTTCTACCACTGCACCAAGCGCACCGCCGAGGTCAGTCTCGCGGCCGAGATCCAGCGACACCTGCTGCCGTCGGCGCCGTCCTGCGAGGCCGCCGAGTTCGCCCTCGGCAGCACGCTGGTCCCCGCGGCCAGCATCGCCGGTGACACCTACGACTACACGCTCGACCGGGACACGCTTCACCTGTCGGTCACCGATGTCATGGGCCACGACGTCGAGGCCGCGCTCATGGCGACCCTCCTCGTCAACGCATCGCGAGGCGCCCGCCGCGCCGGAGCGGACCTCGCCGAGCAGGCGCGCCAGGCCAACCAGGCCCTGATCGACCACGGCCCCCGTGTCTTCGCCACCGGCCAACTGCTGCGCGTCGCCCTGGACGGCTCAGGCGCGCACCTGGTCAACGCCGGACACCCCTGGCCGCTGCGGCTGCGCGACGGCACGGTCGAGGAGGTGGAGCTGTCGGTCGACCTGCCCTTCGGCCTCGCCGACACCGCCGCCTACCAGGTGCAGCCGCTCGACCTGCGCCCCGGCGACCGGCTCCTGCTCTACACCGACGGCATGCGGGAGCGCCGCGCGGAGACCGTGGACCTGCACGGACTCCTGCGCAGCACCGCGGACGACCATCCGCGCGAAGCGGTGCGCGTCCTGACCGCCGCGGTCACCGAGGCCGCCGGCGGCACCCCGCAGGACGACGCGACCACCTTGTGCCTGGACTGGTACGGCCCGCGAGAGAGCCGGGGCCCGTTCAGGGCAGCGGGGTGCCGCCCGTGACGTTCATGATCTCAGCCGTGATGAAACTTGCCTGGTCGGAGGCGAGGAAGACGTACGAGGGCGCCAGCTCGGCGGGCTGAGCCGGCCGGCCCAGGGGCGCCTGCTTCCCGAACTCGGTGGTGTCCGGCAGCGTCGCCGGGATCAACGGTGTCCACACCGGCCCGGGAGCCACCGCGTTCACCCGGATCCCGTCGTCGACGAGCATTTGGGCCAGCCCCTGCGTGAACGTCACGATGCCGCCCTTGGCCATCGCGTAGTCGAGGAGATGCGGGCTCGGCTTGTACGCCTGCACCGACGTGCTGTTGATGATCGACCCACCACGGGGGATGTGCGGAACGGCCATCTTGCACAGCCAGAACATGGCGTAGAGGTTGGTGTGCACGACGCGGTCGAACTGCTCCGTCGAGATCGCCCCGATGCCGTCCGGCTGGGACATCTGATACGCGGCGTTGTTCACCAACACGTCGATGCGCTCGAACTCCCGCACCGCACGGTCCACGACCATCCGGCACTCGTCCTCCCGTTGCAGGTCGCACGGCACGGCCACGGCCTTGCGCCCCGCCTCCTCCACGAGCCGGACGGTCTCGCGGGCCTCGTCCTCCTCGGCCGGCAGATGCGTGAACAGCACGTCCGCGCCCTCGCGCGCGTAGGCGACGGCCACGGCCCGCCCGATCCCGGAGTCACCACCGGTCACCAGCGCCTTCCGCCCCCGCAGCAGCCCGGACCCCTCGTAACTGTCCTCCCCGTGATCGGGCCGCGGATCCATGGGCCCTGTCCACCCTGGCGGCTCCTGATCCTGCTGCGGGAAATCGGGCTGCGGGTGCGCGGTGGTCGGGTCCTGGGGCGGGTTGGCGCGGGTGTCGTCGTGATGGCTCATGGTTACTCCCGGGTTCTCCGGTGTGCGAAGTGACCTCGCTGGGCCTCTTGACTGAGTGGGCCTACGCGCGCGAAGCAAACCTGCCGGGAGCCGGGGACCTGCGCCGATGCGCGGGATCTTGAGCCCGCGGGCCGCCCCTGGCAGGCTCATGCCGCATGATCGACGACGATTTCGCGAAGGCCACGCTGCACGGAAGACTGCGGCGCGACCGCGAGGCACTGCTCTGGAAGCTCGACGGCCTGTCCGAGTACGACGCCCGGCGCCCGCTGACGGCGACCGGCACCAACCTCCTCGGCCTGGTCAAACACGTGGCCAACGTCGAGGCCCGCTACTTCGGCGAGGTCTTCGCCCGCCCCTCCCCGGAACCGCTGCCCCGCTGGCAGGACTCCGACGGCAGCGACTTCTGGGCGTCCGAGGACGAGCCCCGCGACGAGATCGTCGACCTCTACCGCCGCACGTGGTCCCACTCCGACACCACGATCACCACCCTCGCCCTCGACGCCCCCGGTCACGTCCCGTGGTGGCCGCCTCCGCACGCCACCACGAACCTCTTCGCCGTCCTGCTCCACGTCCTCGGCGAAACCGTCCGCCACGCGGGGCAGGCCGACATCCTGCGCGAGGGCATCGACGGCCGGACCGGGCTCCGAGCGGAACACGAGCCGCCGATCGACGAGGAGGCGCGTGCGGCGCATCGGGCGAGGTTGGAGGGGATGGCAAGGGCGGTGGCAGGCGGCGAGAGGCAAGAGGCGGATGCCGCCGCCTCGGCCGGTACTGGCCGATGATGTCGCTCGGACAAGCAGCGTCGTCGGTCAGTCGAGATCGGACATGTCGAGTACGAAGCGGTAGCGGACGTCGTTGCGGGCCAGGCGTTCGAGAGCCTTGTTCACCTGGGACGACGGCAGCAGCTCGATGTCGGCGGTGATGCCGTGTTCAGCGCAGAAGTGCAGCATGGCGGCGGTGGACGGGCGGCCGCCGCTGCCGGCGGAGCTGAGCTTCTTGCGGCCGATGAGCAGGTCCACGGTTTCCACGGTGACCGGGCCGAGGTGGCCGAGGTGGCTGAGGGTGCCGTCCATGGCGACCACGCGCAGGTAAGGAGCCAGGTCGTGGGGCGCGGAGATGGTGTCGATGACCACGTCGAACCGGTCGCGGACCGCTTCCATCTGCTTCGAGTCGGTGGACACGACGAATCCCTGCGCCCCCAGGCTGCGCGCTTCGTCGGCCTTGTCCGAGGTCCGGCTGATGACGGAGGTCGCGGCGCCGAGCGCGGTCGCCATCTTGACCGCGAGGTGGCCCAGGCCGCCCAACCCGGCCACGGCGACGGTGCTGCCCGGGCCCACTCCGAGCGCCTGGAGCGGTTCCCAGACGGTGACGCCGGCGCAGAGCAGCGGGGCCGCGGCGGCTGCGTCGAGGTTCGCGGGGAGACGGTAGGCGAACTGATGACCCAGGACGTACTCGCGGGAGTACCCTCCCAGCGTGGGCGCGCCGTCCTGCCGGTCGGCTCCGCCGTAGGTCAGTGTCGGGAATTCACGGCAGAAGTTCTCCTGACCGGCCTGGCACATGCGGCACACGCCGCACGAGTCGATGATGTTGCCGACGGCCACGGCGTCGCCCGCGGAGAAGCCGGCGACCGCGCTGCCGACCTCGGTCACCACACCCGTGAACTCATGTCCGGGTACGAGGACGCCGTTCGCGTCGCTCTCGTGCGCCTGCAGTGCGTGGAGGTCCGTGTGGCAGACACCGCAGTAGTCGACACGTACCGCGATGTCGTCCGGGCGCAGGTCCCGGCGCTGCAACGCGGCGCGGCGCAGAGTGCGTGTCGCGCTGTCGGCCTGCCATCCGGTCGTGGAACGCATCTCTGACTCCTAAGACAGACTGTTCGGTCTGTTTGACGGTAGAGAGATGCGAGCCAATAAGCAAACAGACTGGTCTGTCTGTTAAGGTCCGGGCATGCCCGACCAGCCATCCAGCAGCCGCGGAGCCGCGACGTACCAGCGCATCGTCGACGCAGCCACCCAGGAGTTCGCCGAGTACGGCATCGCCGGTGCACGCATCGAGCGGATCATCGCCGCCGCACGCACCAACAAAGCGCAGCTGTATGGCTACTTCGGCAACAAGGAACAGCTCTTCGACGCGATCTTCTTCGCCTCACTGGAGCGGATCACCAACGTCGTCCCCATCGACGCCACCGACCTCGCCGACTGGGCGGTGCGCCTCTACGACGAGTACCTCAGCCGCCCCGACCTGATCAGGCTCGCGACCTGGGCGCGCCTCGAGCGGCGCCCGACTGGGCACCTCGTGGCGGACCACGACCGTTACGACGACCACAAACTCCGCGCCATCGCAGAAGCCCAGGCCGCCGGACGCATCAGACAAGGAGACCCCTTCGACGTGATGGCCATGGTCATCGCCATGTCCATGGCCTGGTCTCCGGTGAGCAACGTCTACGCCGCCACCACCCAGGAGCCCGAGAGCGTGCACGACCAGCGGCGCGCCCTGCTCCGAGACTGCGTAAGTCGCGCCGTCACCCCGGACCGGGGCGCCTGAGCAAACCGTGACGGCCGCCGCGTAGGTGTCTGCCGTCGCATTGATCAGGTGTGTGCCGAGGGAGCCGGTCACCGCGCGACGGGGCCAGGCACCGGGCCGTGCTACGGCCTCTTGCCGCCCGCCTTCGCGAGTTCGCGGGAGATGGCGTCTTCGTCCTGACCGCGCACCGTCTCTTCCAGGCTGGGGTCGTCCCGCGGCGAGAACTGCTCGCCCTTGGCGAAGTCGTCCTCGTTCAGTACCCGGCCGCACCATTCCCCTCGCCCCACCACGTGTTCGTCGAAGGGGACGGCGGCGCCCTCTCCGAGGACGACCCACTGCCCGGCGTCCCAGCGCAGGGCAAGGACGTATGCGTGGCCGGTCTCCAGCCGAGGTGCGTCCGGAGCCGTGCGCTTGACCCGATTGCCGTTCCGGTACGTCGACCAGCCGGGGGCGGTCATGTCGAAGGTGCTCCCCATCTCGTGACGGGGAGTGGCGGCGGACCACAGCACCTTCTCCTTCCGTAACGTCACCGACCGGTCGACCGTGTACCGCACCGGCCCCTTGTCGAAGTCCTCCCGGTTGATCTCCCGTTCGGAGGTCGGCAGGGCCACCACCACGTGGTCCGCCCCCTCCTTCCAGTCCGCCGCGGTCTGGGACGCGTACGGGTCATTGGCCAGGCCGCAGCCCACCACGGTGCGCAGCCCTTCCCGGCCGATCAGCACGCTCGCGGTGACTCCGGCGAGCGCCAGCAACGCCACCGCGACTCTCCCGGACTGCTCGGACCTCGGCGGACGGACCATGAACATCGACTCAATGCCCCCGTTCTCGAACAGCGTTGTGCTATTCGGTTCGTATATGCATTGATCACTTTTCTCGTCGGTTGGTTCCGTTGGTACAGGCCCAGGCGTTGTCGGAGCGACCCCCAGCGAGCCCTCAGCCCACCCCTCGCCCCTCCGCCCCGCTCAACTCCGCCGTGAACTGCGCCCCCGCCAGCAGCGCCAAGTTGGACAGCCACAGCCAGATCAGGAAGACGACCGCGCCCGCCAGGGAGCCGTAGAGCCTGCTGTAAGTGCTCAGTTGGGAGGTGTAGAAGGCGAAGCCGGCGGAGGCGCACAGCCACAGGGCCGCCGCCAGGGCGCCGCCGGGGATGCTGTGGGCGCGGGTACGTGCCTGGGCGGGGCCCGTGCGGAAGACGATGACGACGAGCAGGGCGACCACGCACAGCAGCATCGGCCAGCGCAGCAGGCTCCACGCCCACGCCGCGGCCGTGTCGAGACCGAAGTAGCGGCCCGTGGCCTGGGCGACCGGGCCGGTCATCAGGAGCACGAGCGCGCTGACGACGAGGAGACCGAGCAGGGCGAGCGCCGTGAGCACGATGCGGTGGGCCTTGTGCCACGTCGAGCGGCGGTCCGCCACCCGGTGCATGCGGTGTACCGCGCGACGGAACACCGCGAGGTAACTGGAGGCCGACCACGTCGCGCTGACCAGACCGATGCCCAGCAACGTCCACGCGGCCGCGCCGTCGCGCAGCGCCCGGGAGAGCACGTCGTGCAGCTGCGTGCCGGACTGGCCCGGCGCGTACTCGGTGACATGGGCGATGAACGCCTCCGCCGTGTCCGGGCTGAACAGGCGGAAGGCGAGGGCGATGACGAGCAGCGACGGCAGCACCGTGAGGATCGCGTAGTACGTCAGCGCCGCCGCGTAGTCCGACATGTCGTCGCGCCACATCGACAGTGGAGTTCGGCGCAGCGCGGCTCTCCAGACCGATACGGGGACGACCGCGCCGACCGGGCGGTTCGGTGACGCGTGCGGGTCAGCGGACATGGGGCCTGCGGTGCGGGCGCGCGGTGAAGTGGATGTGCATGCGAAAACGGTACGGGGCGAGCGCGGCCTCCGTGTCGGAGGTGAGCCGGCCCAGCGTGGGCAGGACGGCGGACGGCGGCGTGTCCGGCCGCAGTCGTACGCGCAGTGTCGCGTCGAGACGGCCGGTCCGTGTGCCGACGCGAATCCGGGGCCGGCAGCGGTCGACACCGTCGAGGTCCTCCACGTGTTGGGCGATGGTGTCTTCCAGGGCGCGGGTACGGAGATGGCTCCGGAAGGTGGGCAGAGGTACGCGGCGTCGGTGCCCGCTGCGCAGTTGGCGTACGAGCCACCATGCGAGCAGGAGGGTGGCCGCGGTCGACGCCGTCGCCATCGAAGGCACCCACCATCCGTGTCCGCGCAGCCAGGAGACGTCGTCGGGGGAGACGAGGGGTGTCGGCGCCGGCCATGGTGTCGTGCGCAAGGAGAGCCAGGCGCCTGCCGCGAGGGCGGTCAGGCCGCACACCCCCAGCGCGAGACGGTTCAGGAGCGTACGGCTACGAGTCATCGGTGGCACCTGCCCGGACGGGTGTGGAGGCGTTCGTGCGGACCTTGACGCGCAGGCTCGGTGTGCGGCGCAGGGAGCACGCGTCGAGGACCGTGTGGGCCGCGGTCGTGATGTCGCGGTGGGCGATCTGCCTGTCCCCGAAGGTCAGTTGGGCGCGGACGACGATGCGGCGCCGGCGGACCCGGACGCGTACGGTGTCGACGCCCGCGACGTCTCCCGCGGCGTCCCGGACCAGCAGCGCGACGGCCTTGCGGTCCACGGCCGCGCGCAGGCGTGCGTCGGGAGAGTTCAGGGTCAGCAGGGCGCGGCGCCCCGGGGTGACCGCGAGGGTGATCATCACGATGCCGAGGGCCACGAGTGCGGCGGCGGCCGCCGTGACGGGCGGTGTGTCCGGGCCGTGCCGCTCCAGCCAGTGGAGGGTTTCGGCGCGCCACGGCGCCGCCGGGCGGTGTGCCAGGTGCACCATGAGGAGGTCGTGCGCCAGCGCGCCGCAGGCGACGGCCGCCGCGAGGGCGAGGAACGCCGTGGGCAGCCTGCGGGGCGACCACCAGCGTCTCGGGGCGCGGGACGTGTCGTGCGTGTCGGGCGCGGTGGGAGGTTCGGCCGGTGTCGGGAGGAGCTTGGTGATGTGGACGTGCGCCGTGCCGACCCGTAGGCCCGTCAACTCGCTTGTGCGGTCCGTGACATGGGCCTGCAGCCGACGTGACGCGTCGGTGAGCCGGGCCGGGAACGGAAGAGCCACCTTCACCCCGATGTCCGCCCGGCCGCCGTGCACGCTCGCGGCACCTTCCGCCCCACCGGCCGCGGACGGTGTGACCTCCTGGGCCGCGCGTCCTGCGATCCTGCGCACGGCCCTGTCCGAGACGACCGTCGTGCCCCGCTCGGCCGCCGCCGTCATCGTCGGCTCCGATCCCAGCCGTCGCGCAGGTCACGGACCCGCCCACCGCCGTCGAACCACTGCCCGGCCATCCAGCCCAGGGCGCCGAGGGCGGCCACGAGCAGGAACGCCCCGAAGCCGCCGAAGTACCCTGCGAACGCCAGCGCCATCCCGGCGAGCATCCCGGTCGTCGCTCTGCTCACTGCCGCCTCATCCCCTCTCCACGCATCCGTACTCGTACGACGAAGACCGCTCACTCCACGCGGGTCTCCGCCGTGGGCGCCTCGTCGTCCTCGGGCAGGTGGACGTCGTTGATGGTGACGTTGACCTCGACGACGTCGAGCCCCGTGATGCGCTCCACCGCGCCGATCACGTTCTCGCGCACGTCACGGGCCAGGTCGGCGATCGGGACGCCGTACTCCACGACCAGGTCGATGTCGATGGCCGTCTGCCGCTCGCCGACCTCGACCTTCACGCCCCGGCCGACGTTCGGACGGCCGCCGGGCACCCGGTCGCGCACGGCGCCGATGGTGCGGGACAGGCCGCCGCCCATGTCGTGGACGCCGGGGATCTCGCGGGCGGCCATGCCGGCGACCTTCACCACGACGACGTCGGCGATGGACGTCCTGCCGCGGTCGGCGGCGGGCTGATCGGCGCCCGTCGCACCGCCGGACAGCGCCGTCGTCTGCGGCTGGGCGGCGCGGCCGCGGTCGGCCCGTGCCGCCGGGGTGCTCGTCGTGGCCGGCGCGCTCTGCGTGTTCGTGCTCATGATGTGTCCTTCTCTCTGCGGGTGGTCGTCGTGCGGACGTTCCGTGTGCGAAACGTCGGATGTGCTTGCTCGGACAGACCCGCGGCGGATGCATCTGTGACGCTGCGGAACGAGGAACTTTTCGCGGTACTCCGGATCGGGGCACCTCGGGCCGCCGTTCGGCACCTTTTTCGAAACGCCGCGTCACAGATGGGGCGCGGGTGTGTCCAACAGGCAGGAAGAGACGAGAGGAGCCACGCAGTGGCGGGCGCCCCCAGACACACCGCGCCGCCGGAGGGCGGCGGCGGGACACCGGACGCGTTGCTGGCGGTCCGGGCGGCGGAAGGCGACGAGGACGCCTTCGCCGTGCTCGTCCAGCGGCACGCCCCCGCGCTGCTGCGGCTCGCCACCCGGCTGCTCGGCTCGCGCACGGAGGCGGAGGACGCCGTGCAGGACGCGTTCGTGAGCGCGTGGCGGCGGCTTCCCGAGTTCCGGGGCGCGGCCGCCTTCGGCACGTGGATGTACCGCATCGTCACCAATCGCTGCCTGAACGTCCTGCGCTCCCGAAGGCCCGTCGTACCGCTGGAGAAGGTGCCGGACGTGGCGGCGCCGGAACACGCCGTCTCGCCGGCCCGCATCACCGAGGCCCGCGACGCCGTACGGGAACTGGGCGAGGCCCTCGACCAGCTGTCGGCCGAACAGCGTGCGTGCTGGGTGCTGCGCGAGCTGGACGGGCGGCCCTACGACTTCATCGCGGACACGGTCGGCATCAGCCAGGAGGCCGTACGTGCCCGCGTCTTCCGCGCACGACGCACCCTGACCCAAGCACTGGGGGCCTGGCGATGACCGCTCACACTGATCCGCCCGAGGCGTACTCCGAGGACACCGGGGACGAGCGGCTGCCCTGTGGCCGGTTGCTCTCCGAGGTCTGGGCGGCCTGGGAGGACCAGGCCGACGACCCGCACCTCGCCGAGTGCCCGCACTGCCGCGCGGCCGTCGGCGACCTCGACCGGCTGGAGTCGGCCGTGCGCGACCTGCGCGCGGACCCGCCGACCGACACCGCGTCCGACGACGACACGGCCGCTCTGACCCGCCGGGTCATGGACGTCGTACGACTCGAACTGCGGCCAGGACGGCCGCTGCCCCTCGGAGAACCCGACGAGGACCTGTGGGTCATGGAGGCCGTCGCCGCGCGGAGCCTGCGGGCAGCGGCGGAGACCGTTCCCGGCGTACGGGCCGGTTCCTGCCGCCTGCGCCCCCTGCCCGCCGAGGCCGACGCCCCGGACCGGGTCGAAGTCCGTCTGGAGATCTACGCACCGCTCGACGCCGCCCTGCCCGACCTCGCCGAGGAGGTCCGTACGAGGGTGTGGGACGCGGCCGACCGCGAACTCGGCATGCCCGTCGCGGCGGTGGACATCCGTGTCACCGACCTCGTCGACAGCGCGGCCGACGACCAGGAAGGCCGAAACCGATGACCAGGACCAGCGCTCCCGAACAGCTCATGGACGACATCGCCCGCGCCGTGGCCGATGTGCCCGGTGTCGCCTTCCTCAGGCCCGCTCTGGCCGGGCGCCTGCGCTCCGCGCTCGGCCGGCCCGGAGCGTCCGCGGGCGGGGCGGCCTCCGGAGTCCGGATCACCCCGCCGCGCGACGCCGACGACGTCTGGCGCGTCGAGATCCACCTCGTCGCGCTCGCCGACGCCCGGGCGGTGGACGTGGCGCGCGCGGCTCGCAGGACGGCCGGGGAAGCACTGTCCGCGGGCCTCCCTGGGGACGATGTGCGGCCGTCGGTGACCGTGACGGTCACGGGGCTCGTGTGACCTTCGCGTGAGGACGTCCCGGCCGGGCACGGCTCGTTCCTTTCGGTGCTTGGCCGGGAATGCGCTGGGCATTGTTCCCGGCATGGATCGTTTGAGCGTCCGGCAGGTGTCGCCCGAGGGAGCCCTCTTCCGCGTCTACGTGCTCTCCGGAGAGCTGGACATCGTCAACGTCGGCAAATTCGTCGACACCGTCGTCGACGCGCTGGAACACGGGGGCAGGCACTTCTGCCTCGACCTGTCCGACGTCACCTGGTGCGACAACGGCAGCCTCTTCACCCTGCTCGGGGTCCGGCACGCCGCCAACCATGTGGGCGGCAGCCTCTCCTGCACCGGAGTGAGCCCCGCGGTCCGTGATGCTCTCGTCCGCACCGAACTGGGCGAACTCCTGCCGGTCATACCCGAGTAGAGCGCCGACGTCAGGCGCCGGGCCCCGGCCGGTCGACGCGGTAGACGTAGTGGGTCCGGTCGTCGACCGGGTTGTCCGGTTCGAGCTCTCCGACCGCGACCCGGGGCAGCCCTGCCCGTTCGAGCGTCCGCCACGAACGGCGGTTGGCCGCCACCACCGGGACGAGAATGCAGGGCGCGTCCGGCTGGTCGGCCCAGGTGCGGGCGACCATGGAGCGGAGCATCGCCGTGCCGATGCCCTGGCCGGTACGGTCGGGGTCGCCGATCAGGTAGTCGAGGGTCGTCGCGCCGTCGGGCACGGGGACGACGGCCGCCAACTCGTCCTCGTACGCGGGGTAGTCGCGCAGACGCGAGCGCTGGACGAGGCCGACCGGCTCGCCGTCGAGGAAGACCAGGAGGTCCTCCGACGGCTCCTCGCCGCGGGCCGCCGGCCCGAAGTCGCGGGCCACCGCCTCCTCGCTGGTCTCGTGGTTCCACCACCGCTTCACGTGGGGCTGCTGGAGCCATGTCCGCAGCAGCGGGAAGTCCTCCTCCTCGACGCGGCGCCACGTGATCCGCAAGAGAACCGCCTCCCCCCCCCGAACGCTTGCGCACTGCCTGAAGGGTAGGCGCACTCAGCCGACCGTCACCACCACCGAGTGCCACCCCGACGCGCCGTCCGGGATCGGCGGGACGCGCTCGGACGTCTGGGTGGTGCCCGTGCGGTCCGTGGCCCGGACGGTGAGCGTGTGGCCGCCCTTCGCGGCCCGCCACTCGTACGACCACTGCCGCCAGGTGTCCCGGGTGTCCTCGGCGGCGAGGCGGGCCTCCTGCCACGGCCCGTCGTCGACACGGACCTCGACCTTGTCGATGCCGCGGTGCTGCGCCCAGGCGACCCCGGCCACCATCACGGTGCCGGCCTTCGGGTGGGCGAACGGTTTGGGCGTGTCGATGCGCGACTGCGTCTTGACGGGGGCGCGCCGGGCCCAGTCCCGCCGCACCCAGTACGGGTCGTAGGCGTCGAACGTGGTCAGCTCGATGTCCTCGATCCACTTGCACGCGGACACGTACCCGTACAGGCCGGGTACGAGCATGCGGGCGGGGAAGCCGTGCTCGAAGGGGAGCGGCTGTCCGTTCATGCCCACCGCGAGCATCGCGTCCCGGCCGTCCATGACGTCCTCGACCGGGCTGCCGATGGTCATGCCGTCCACCGAGCGCGCCACCAGCTGGTCGGCGGGCCCGCCCCCGGACGGCGGCCTGACGCCGCACTGTTTCAGCAGGTCGGCCAGGCGGACCCCGATCCAGCGGGCGTTGCCGACGTAGGGGCCGCCGACCTCGTTGGACACGCAGTTCAGGGTGATGGTCCGCTCGATGAGCGGCATCCTCAGCACGTCGTCGAAGGAGAAGGTCTGTTCGCGGGACACACCCTTGCCGTGGATGCGGAGCTTCCAGGCGGTGGCGTCGACCTTGGGGACGACCAGGGCGGTGTCGACGCGGTAGAAGTCGGCGTTGGGTGTCACGTACGGGCTGATGCCGTCGACGCGCAGCGCGGCGCCGCGCGGTGTGGGCGGGGCCGCCGACGCGGGGGAGGGGAGGGCTACGTCCGCGCGCGAGGCGACGGCGCTGTTGCCGCGGGACCCCTTGAAGGCCCGGCCCACGACCCCGGCGCCGGTGGAGGCCGCGGCCGCCGCGCCGGCGGCGAGGAGGAAGCCGCGCCGGTCCCAGTCGGACCCCTCCGTCTCCTGGCCCGCGGCGACCGGGCGGTCGAGACGGCCGGCGAGCCAGTACAGGATTCCCGCCCCCGCCACCCCGCCGATCAGGGACGGCAGCGCGTCGGCCGGGCCCGTCGCGTCGGGGCGGCTCGCGGCGGCCAGCGCGCCCACCGCGCCGAAGGCCAGGACGCCGAGCGAACCGGCGAGGCGCCGCCGCGTCGCGAGCACGCCCAGGGCCAGCGCCAGGAGCGACAGGACGGCGAGGATGCCGAGCTGCAGCACCAGCTTGTCGTGGGTGCCGAACTGCCGGATCGCCCAGTCCTTCACGGCGGGCGGGGTGCGGTCGATGGCCGCTCCGCCGACCGCCACGACCGGCCCCGCTTCGGGGCGCACGGCCGCGGAGAGCAGTTCGGCGGTCGCGAGGGCCGCGTATCCGGCGAGCAGTCCGCTCAGCGCGCCGAACGCGAGGCGCGTGCGGCCGCGTGCCCGGGGGTGGGTGTCGATGTCGTCCATACCCCGGAATACGTCCCGGAGCGGGGTTCGGATTGGTCCGCGGCGCCGTCCCGGCGGTTTGTTCACCCGATCGGGGAATCCACCAATCCGCCTCGACCGCCACCCCGGATTACGGGTGTCGGGAGCAACACGGCTCCGACGCACCCACCGTGGAGGTACCGCCATGCTGAACCGAACCCGTCGTGCCGCCGTCGCCGTCGCGGCGGCCGCCGTGCTGCCCCTGGCGCTCAGCGCCTGCTCCTCCGACAGCGGTTCCAAGGACGGCGGCTCCGACAGCGCCTCCTCCTCCGCGACGAAGGGCACCGACAAGACCAGCCCCTCCGGCGACAGCGCCGCGATGACCGAGCCGTTCGGCGCCGCCTGTTCCTCGGTGCCCAAGGACGGCGCGGGCTCCTTCGACGGCATGGCGAAGGACCCGGTCGCCACCGCCGCGTCGCACAACCCGGACCTGTCCACCCTGGTGACCGCGGTCAAGAAGGCCGGACTCGTCGACACCCTCAACAACGCCCAGAACATCACCGTGTTCGCGCCCACCAACGACGCCTTCGCCAAGATTCCGAAGGCCGATCTGGACAAGGTGCTCAACGACAAGGAGCAGCTCACCAAGATCCTCACCTACCACGTCGTCGGCAAGCAGCTCACGCCGAAGGACCTGGAGAAGGGCTCCTTCGAGACCCTGGAGAAGTCGAAGCTGACCACGTCGGGCTCCGGCGACTCCTACAAGGTCGACGACTCGGCGAACGTGGTCTGCGGCAACGTGAAGACCGCCAACGCCACCGTCTACATCATCGACAGCGTGCTGATGCCCAAGAGCTGACCCGGGCACCGGGCAGCGGACCGGGCCACGTCACTCCAATCCGCCCCTTGATCGGCTCCGGATTACCCATGAGACGGCGATGCCGATCGGGTGTGCCGGGTGAGAGGAGAGGCGATGTCGAAGGTGACGGACGGCAGCACGGGGGTGGGTCGGCGGCGCACCGCCGTGATCGGCAGCGGCGTCGCCGGCCTCACCGCCGCGCACGTACTGGCCCGCGCGCACCACGTGACCCTGTACGAGGCCGACGACCGGCTCGGCGGACACGCGCACACCCACGACCTGACCGCGCCCGACGGATCGCGCCACCACGTCGACTCCGGGTTCATCGTGCACAACCGGCACACCTACCCGAACCTGCTGCGGCTCTTCGCCGAACTCGGTGTCACCACGCAGGAGTCGGAGATGAGCATGTCGGTGCGGTGCGAGGGCTGCGGCCTGGAGTACGCGGGTGCGCGCGGGCCCGCGGGCCTCTTCGCCCGGCCCGGGCCCGCCCTGCGGCCCCGGTACCTGCGCCTGCTCGCGCAGGTGCCCGCCTTCCACCGGGCGGCCCGGCGCCATCTCGCGCGGGAGGGAGAGGGCGAACCGGGGTGGACGCTGGGCGAGTTCCTCGACCACGAGGGCTTCACCCCCTACTTCCGCACCCACTTCATGACACCTCTCGTGTCCGCGGTGTGGTCCTGCGACGCGGCCACGGCGCTGCGCTACCCGGCCGCGTACCTGTTCCGCTTCCTCGACCACCACGGCATGCTCTCGGTGGGCGGATCGCCGACCTGGCGCACCGTGACCGGCGGCTCGCGCGCGTACGTCGAGCGCGTCGCGCGGGGGCTCGACGCGGTGCACACCTCCTCGCCCGTCCGCTCCGTGCGGCGGCACCCCGACGGTGTCACCCTCGTCGCCGCCGACGGCACCACGCGCGGCTACGACGCGGTGGTCGTCGCCACCCACCCGGACCACGCCCTGGCCCTGCTGGCCGACGCGACGCCGAGGGAGAAGGAGGTGCTCGGCGCCTTCCGGTACGCGCGCAACACCACCCTCCTGCACACCGACACCGGCCTGCTGCCCCGCGCCCCGCGGGCCCGCGCGTCCTGGAACTATCTGATGCCGTCCTGCACGGCGGACGCCGACCGGGTGCGCGTCAGCTACGACATGAACCGCCTCCAGCGCCTCGACGCGCCCGAGACGTACGTCGTCACGCTCGGCGGCGCGGACCGCGTCGACCCCGGCACGGTCCGCGCCCGCATGGTCTACGAACACCCCGTCTACACCCCCGAGTCGGTGGCGGCCCAGCGGCGGCTGCCCGAACTGGCCACTCCCACCACGGCGTTCGCCGGTGCCTACCACGGCTGGGGCTTCCACGAGGACGGCTGCCGATCCGGCGCCGCGGCCGCCGCTGCCCTCGGAGTGTCATGGTGAGCGCCGCCCCCGCCCTGTACCGGGTCACGGTCGGCCACGTGCGGACCGTCCCGTGGCGCTACGCGCTGCGCCACCGCACGTACATGTGGCTCGTCGACCCCGACCGCCCGCCACGACTCCCGCTGCCACTGCGGCCGTTGGCGGGCTTCGACGCCCGCGACCACTTCGCGGGCGACCGCCCCACGATCCGCGCGGGACTCGACGCCTTCCTCGCCGGGCGCGGGGTCGACCTCCGCGGCGGGCCCGTCGTCATGCTCACCCACGCCCGGGTCCTCGGGTACGTCTTCAATCCGCTCACCCTCTACTGGTGCCACACCCCCGACGGCGCCCCGAGGTGTGTCGTCGCCGAGGTCCACAACACGTACGGCGGGCGCCACTGCTATCTGCTGGAGACCGACGCCGCGGGCCGGGCGTCGACGGACAAGGAGTTCTACGTCTCGCCGTTCTTCCCCGTCGACGGCCGCTACCGCATGCGGCTGCCCGCCCCCGGCGACCGGCTCGACCTGACCGTGCAGCTGGAGCGGGACGGCGGCCGGCCCTTCACCGCAACCGTCCGCGGCACTCGGCGCGAAGTACGGACGAGGACCCTGCTGGGGCTCGCCCTGCGCAGGCCGTGGTCCACGCTCGCCGTGTCCGCGGCCATCCGCCTGCACGGCATCCGGCTCCACCTGCGGGGCCTGCCCGTCCAGCCCCGACCCCACGACCGCCCGACACACCCGGAGAACGTCTCATGAGAACCGGCGCCCGCCCCACGGCTCACCCCGCCCCGGTGGACCCCGCCCGCTGGCCCGACGTCGCCGCGCCGCCCGCCTCGTCGCCGCCGCGGACCGCCGTCGCCGCGGCCGTCGTCCGCCACGCCCTGCGCGGGCTGCCGCTGCGCGCGCGGTTCGCCGACGGGACCGAACTCGGCCGCGGCGGCCCCGTCCTGCACATCCACCGCCCCGACGCCTTCCACGCCCGCATCGGGCGGTCGGGGCTCATCGGGTTCGGCGAGTCGTACATGGCGGGCGAGTGGGACGCCCCCGACCCGGTCGCCGTCCTCACCGTCCTCGCCGCGCACGCGGCGGACCTCGTACCCGCGCCCCTCCAGCGGCTGCGCGGGCTGTGGGCGCCGCGCCGGCCCGCGGCGCGACGCAACACACCCACGGGCTCCCGGGCCAACATCAGCCACCACTACGACCTGTCCAACGACCTGTTCGCGCTCTTCCTCGACGAGACACTCAGCTACTCGTCTGCCGTCTTCCGCGGCCTGCCCGCCACCTGGGACCTGCTCGCCGACGCCCAGCGCCGCAAGATCGACCGCCTCCTCGACCTCGCCGCCGTGGGCGACGGCAGCAGGGTCCTCGAGATCGGCACCGGCTGGGGCGAACTCGCCATCCGCGCCGCCGCCCGGGGCGCCCGGGTCACCACGCTGACCCTCTCCCGCGAACAGCGCGAACTCGCCCTCGAACGCGTCGCCGCGGCCGGACTCGCCGACCGCGTCGACGTCGAACTGCGCGACTACCGCGAGGCGCGCGGCAGCTACGACGCCGTCGTCAGCGTCGAGATGATCGAGGCGGTCGGCGCCGAGTTCTGGCCCACCTACTTCCGCACCCTCGACGCCCGCCTGGCCCCCGGCGGGCGGGCCGCGCTGCAAGCCATCACCATGCCGCACGACCGGATGCTGGCCAGCAGCTCCACGCACACCTGGATCCAGAAGTACATCTTCCCCGGCGGCCTGCTGCCGTCCGTCGAGGCCATCGCCGGGACCGTACGCGAACACACCGGCCTCACCGTCGCCCGCCGCGACGCCTACGGCCCGCACTACGCCGAGACGCTGCGGCTGTGGCGGGAACGCTTCACCGAGCGCGCCGACGAGGTCGCCGCGCTCGCCTTCGACGACACCTTCCGACGCATGTGGACGTTCTACCTCGCCTACTCCGAGGCCGGCTTCCGCTCCGGATATCTCGACGTCCAGCAGTACCTGCTCACCAAGGAGGACACCCCACGATGACCGGCGCAGCCCACCGCATCGCCGCACTCGCCGAGACCGCGCTCGGCGGGCCGCTCCCGGTCCGCCTGCGCACCTGGGACGGCGCCGAGGCGGGCCCGGACGGCGCCCCCGTGGTCGTCGTCCGCTCCCGTCGCGCCCTGCGCCGACTGCTGTGGAATCCGGGGGAGTTGGGGCTGGCGCAGGCGTACGTCACCGGGGAGATCGACGTCGAGGGCGGCCTCGCCGCCGGTCTGCGCGCCATGTGGTCGGCGGCAAGGGACCGCGGGCTGCACGCCCCACGCCTCACGCTCTCCGGCCGGGCCCGCGCGGCCGTGGCCGCCGCCCGGCTCGGCGCCGTCGGACCGCCGCCGGCCCCGCCCGCGTCCCAGGCCCGACTGCGCGGCGCCCTGCACAGCAGGTCCCGCGACCGGGCGGCGATCAGCCACCACTACGACCTCTCCAACGCCTTCTACGAACTGCTCCTCGACGAGACCATGGCCTACTCCTGCGGCTACTGGACGGGCGACGACCTGCGGTTCGGCGCGGCCGACGCGCAGCGCGCCAAACTGGAGCTGATCTGCCGCAAGTTGGGCCTGACTCCTGGGGCCCGACTGCTCGACATCGGCTGCGGCTGGGGCTCCCTCACCCTGCACGCCGCCGAGCGCCACGGGGCCCGGGTGACCGCGGTGACCCTCGCCGCAGAGCAGGCGGAGTACGTACGCCGACGGGTGCGCGAGCGGGGGCTGGGCGACCGCGTCGACGTGCGGTGCCAGGACTACCGGGACATCGAGGGCGGCGACCACGACGCGGTCGCCACAGTCGAGATGGGCGAGCACGTCGGCGACGCCGAGTACCCGGCGTTCGCCGCCGCCCTGCACCGCATGGTGCGCCCGGCCGGACGGGTCCTGGTGCAGCAGATGTCGCGGGGCGCGACGGCTCCGGGCGGCGGCGCGTTCATCGAGGCGTACATCGCGCCCGACATGCACATGCGCCCGCTGGGAGACACCATCGGCCTGCTGGAGGCGGCGGGCCTCGAGGTGCGCGCGGCGGAGTCGCTGCGCGAGCACTACGTGCGCACCGTCGACGCCTGGCACCGCACGCTGGAGGAGCACTGGCCGGCGTTCGTGAAGCTGGTCGGCGAGGAGACGGCCCGCGTGTGGCGCCTGTACCTCGTCGGCGGCGCGCTCGCCTTCGCGGAGCGGCGCATGGGCGTGGACCAGATCCTCGCCGTGCGGCCCACGGCGGCGGGCGTCAGCGGTGCGCCCGCGACGCCGCGGGACTGGTACCAGGCCCTGGAGCAGTCGTGAACGGCCTCGCCGCGAACCTCGCGTGGTCGGCCGCCGCCGCGTTCGGCGTCATGCTCGTCACCTTCGCCGTGGCCGTGCGCAGGGGCCTGCACCGCATCGTCGACGTGGCATGGGGACTGGGCTTCACGGCGGTCGCGGCCACCACCTTCCTGGCGTCGGCGCAGGCGGGGGACACGGGGCGCCGGGTCCTTGTCACCGTACTGACGGCCGTCTGGGGACTGCGGCTCGCCGCGCACATCGCCCGGCGCGGACGCGGCCACGGCGAGGACCCGCGCTACGACCGCATGCTCGCCAAGGCCCCCGGCAACCGGAACCTGTACGCGCTGCGCATGGTGTACGTCCTCCAGGGCGCGCTCGTCTGGCTCGTGTCGCTGCCCGTCCAGGCCGCGCAGTACATCACCGCGCCCCTGAGCGCCTTCGCCTGGGCCGGTACGGCGCTGTGGGCCGTCGGCATGTTCTTCGAGGCGGTCGGGGACGCGCAGCTCGCCCGGTTCAAGGCCGACCCCGCGAACCGGGGCCGGATCATGGACGAGGGACTGTGGAGCTGGACGCGGCACCCCAACTACTTCGGGGACTTCTGCGTGTGGTGGGGCCTGTTCCTGATCGCGTGCGACGCGCCCGCCGCGGCGGCCGTCTCGGTCGTCTCCCCGCTCGTGATGAGCCTGCTGCTCACCAAGGGCAGCGGGAAGCGGCTGCTGGAACGGCACATGGCGCAGCGCCCCGGCTACGCCGCCTACGCGGAGCGCACCAGCGGCTTCTTCCCGCTGCCGCCGCGCCGTTGAGCCGGGGCGCTCCGCGCCGCACGTCGATTCGGGTGACTCAGGTGGGGAAGGGCATCAGTGCCACCGGATCGGAGGTCGGCCGGTCGGAGCCGCCCGCGGGCTCGACCGTGACGCCCATGCCGGACGCCTTGCCCACGGAGCCGCTCAGCAGGACGGCCTGGTCGGCGCGGTCCGCGTCCATGAGGCCCGCGGGGCGCATGGTGCCCGCGTCGTCGAACCAGAGCTGGTACACCTTGCCCTTCGGCGGGTGCGCCATGCCCGAAGCGATGAACACGGCCCGGTCCTGGCTCTTCGACACGACGACCGTGCCGGCGGCGCCGTCACCGAGGCGCGCCGATTCGCTCTTGGCATCCGGGGCCGCGAGCACGGCGGCGATCCGGTCGTTGCCCTCCTCGGCCTGCCGGGCCTGCTCCTGGGCGTCCTGAGCCCGCTGGTGCTGCCACACCGCGGTGCCGCCCAGCGCGGTGGCGGCCGCCAGGCAGGCGGCGAGCGCCCATCGCGACAGCAGCCGCCGCCGGTCGGAGGCGGCGCGACCGGCCCGCGACAGGACCGGCTCGCGAGGCGAGTCCTGGCGGACCGTGGTGATGCGGCGCAACACCTGGGCCCGCATCTCCGGGCGGGGCGTGACGGTGGCGGCCAGGCCGAGACGTGCGGCCGTCGCCGTCAGCTCGGCGCTCTCCCGGGCGCAGGCCTCGCAGTCGGCGAGATGCCGCTCGAACGCGGCCCGCTCCTCGTCGGAGAGCGCGTGGACGGCGTACGCGCCGGTGAGCGTGTGCAGGTCGGCGGTGGTCACGCGGTCACCCCCAGGCAGTCGCGGAGTCGGATGAGGCCGTCGCGCAGCCGGGTCTTGACCGTGCCCAGCGGCAGGGTCAGCGACTCGGCCACCTGACGGTAGGTCAGGCCGCGGTAGTAGGCGAGCGTGACGGCCTGCCGCTGGATCTCGGTCAGCGTGCGCAGACAGCGCCGCACCTGCTCCCGCTCCAACCGGTCCTCCACCTGCTCGCTCACCTGGTCGAACTCCGGCATGTGGTCGAGGAGCGCGGCCTTGCGGTCGCGCGCCGCGGAGGCCTCCAGGGACCGCACTCGGTCGATCGCGCGCCGGTGCGCGAGCGTGAGGATCCAGTTGATGGCGGTGCCCCGGTCGGTGCGGTAGCGGGGAGCGGTGCGCCACACCTCGACGAGGATCTCCTGCGCGACCTCCTCCGACTGGGCCAGATCGCGCAGCACGGCGCGCACGGTGCCCAGGACCGGGCCCATCACCCTGTCGTACACCGAGGCGAACGCGTCCTCGTCGCCGAGGGCGACGCGGCCCACCAGCGTCTCCAGGTCCGGTTCTGCCGATGGGTTTCTGCCGATGTGCACGGCTTCTTTCACGGGGCCCTCCGTCGTTGGGATCTCTCAGGGGTAATCCGGACCCCGCGAGGCCATGGATTGGCCCGGTCGACCAAACCGTTTCACGGTCGGCGCCGGATCACCGGCATCGACGGCTTTAAGGTGACGTCGTGGGCAGGGAGGGCGACGGGTGACGGATTCCGAACGGCGGGCCGCGGCGGCGGAGGCGAGCGACGCCCTGGTGCCGCACCGTGCCCCGCGAGACGCGCGGGCCGCGGTCCTGTTCCTGCACGGCGGCCGCGCCGACAGCCGGTCCCCCTCACGCCCCTGGCATCTGGCGGGGCTGCGTATGCGCCCCTTTGTGCGCGCGGTCGCCGCCGCCCTGGCGGACGAGCCGGTCCTCCTGGCGCGGGTCCGCTACCGCGTGCGCGGCTGGAACGGAGCCGACGCCGACGCCCTGCGCGACGCCGAACGGGCGCTCCACGACCTGCACCGGCTCGCCGGCGACGTACCGGTGGTGCTCGTGGGCCACTCGATGGGTGGCCGCGCCGCCCTGCGCGCGGCCCGGGCACCCCAGGTCGCCGCCGTCGTGGCGCTGGCCCCCTGGTGCCCGGAGCACGAACCCGTCGCCCACCTCAGGGGCAAGGACGTCGTCGTCCTGCACGGCGACGCCGACCGCGTCACCGACCCGCGGGCCTCGGCCCACTTCGTCGAACGGGCCCGCGCCGCCGGCGCGCGGGCGGACCTGGTCCTCGTACCCGGCGGCGATCACGCGATGCTGCGCGACGCCGGACACTGGCACCGCACGGTCGTCGAGCGAACCGCCCGAGCGGCGACGACGGCTCTGAACGGCTGACTCCGGATGGAGTGAGCAAGGGGCGGGTCCGGCTCGTCCGGCAGGCGGCCGGAAGTGGCGCCGGGCGGTCACGTGGCCGGACGTCGGCCGTGTGGCTCGCGCCTCGACACGCGGGCCGCAGCCCTCGAAGAAACCGGGAAATGGAGCGAATCCGTTCCGGTCGTGGCGCCCGCGCGGGACACTGGCGTGGAGCCGACCCGGCGGCCCGAGGGGCCGCGCACCGGGGGGGCGAGGAGGTGCGTGATGGCGCAGTGGGAGCGGGACGAGCGGCTCGCGCGCGCGTTCCTGGAACTGGCCGACACCCTGACGGACGGCTTCTACCTCGTCGACTTCCTGCACGTGCTCACCGACCACATGCTCGCGCTGCTGGACGTGACCGCGATCGGCGTCGTCATGGTCGACGCCCAGGGGCGGATGGTGGATGTGACCGCGTCGACCCACACCGCCCACCAACTCGAGGAAGCACAGATCGAGTTCGACGAGGGCCCGTGCAAGGACAGCTGCCGCACGCACGAACAGGTCGGACCGGTGGACCTCACCGGGCCCGGGGCCTCCGAGCGCTGGCCGCGGTTCACGGAGACGGCCCGCGCGGCCGGGTTCACCGCCGTGGCGGCGCTCCCGCTGAGGCTGCGGGAGGAGGTGATCGGTGCGGTCAATGTCTTCCACGCCCGCCGCGACGCCCTGCACCCCGCGGGCCTGCGTCTGGGACAGGCCCTCGCCGACGCCGCGACCATCGGCATCCTGCACCAGCGCCTCTCCCAGGACCAGGCCGAACGCGTCGGCCAGCTCCAGACCGCACTCAACAGCCGCATCATCATCGAACAGGCCAAGGGCTGCCTGGGGGCCCGCCTCGACATCGCACCCGACGCCGCCTTCGCACGTCTGCGTTCCTACGCCCGCGCCCGGCGGACACCGCTGACCCGGCTCAGCCAGCAGGTCGTCGACGGACGCGTGCAGGCCCAGGAGTTCGCCTCGCCCCGCGACGGGCGGCAACAGCGATGACGAGTCCCGCCGTCCGCCCCCGCGGCCCACACCGCCCGCGTCCCCGCACCCCAGCGAAGGAGTGGTGTCACCGGTGCCCGCAGACGCCTCCGACATTCCCGCACTCCTGTCCGCCGCCGCCCGGGCCGACGAGGGCCTGACCGGACTGTCGGCCACCTCCTGCGCGCACGCGCTCGGCCTCGACGGCCTGACCCTCAGCCTCCACAACAGGTCCGGCCTCGAACTGGTCTGGTACGACACGGCGGACGCCACGGGAACCGCACTCGAAGACCTCCAGTTCACCCTCGGCGAGGGACCCACGATCGACACCGCGCGGACCGGCACACCCGTGCTCGTCCCCGACCTGCGCGCCGTGCCCGAGGGGCGCTGGCCCGCCCTGCTGTCCGGCGCCCGGCACAGGCTTCCGCGCGCCGTGCACGCCGTCCCGCTGCACCTGGGCGCCGTCCGGCTCGGCACCCTGACCGGCCACCGCGCCGCCCCCGGGCCGCTCACCCGCCCTCAGATGGGCCACCTGCTCGCCCTCGCCGACGGGGCCGTCACGATCCTCACCCGGCCTGCCGGCATCCACGACGTGGGCATCGACCAGCCCATGGCCCTCCACCGAGCGGTCGTCCACCAGGCCACCGGCGCGCTGAGCGTCCGGCTCGGCATCCCCATCGACCAGGCCCTCGTCCGCCTGCGCGCCTACGCCTTCACCCACAACCTGCCACTGCACGACGTGGCGCACGATGTCGTCCACGGGCGGGCGGACCTGGACGACACGCCTGTCTGAGCCTGAGCCTGAGCCTGAGCAGGGGCCGGCCGGGAAGCGCCCGCGGTCCGTCGGGGCAGAGCCGTTCGTTCGCATCCGGCGAACCCTACGGGCACGGTCGGCCGGACGGTTCCTCGTTGCCGAGGGTGGGCAATGTCGGGGCGCCCTGAGTGCCCGTCAAGGTTCTGACAATGCCGTGTCAGGGACGTGTAAGGTTCCCCGCGGTGTGCCGGGAAGTCTGGTCGGCGGTCTTGTCAGGGATCTCTCTTCCGATCGGGGTCGTCGGTCATGGTTCTGGTTGTTGTCTTCGGGGTGGCACTGCTCGTGGCGGTGCTGCTGTCCGGTCTCGCCGCGCGTTCGGTGCTGTCCACCTCCTTCCTCTTCCTCGTCGGCGGCGCCCTGGTCAGCGACGGCTTTCTCGGTCTGATCCACATCACGCCCGACAGCGAGATCGTGTCCGTGACGGCCGACCTGGCCCTGTTCGCCGTGCTGTTCACGGACGGCATGCACGTGTCGTTCCCGAAGCTGCGGGAGAACTGGAGGAACCCGGCCCGCGCCCTGGGGCTCGGCATGCCGCTCGCCTTCGTCGGGACGGCGTTGATCACGCACTATCTGGTGGGTCTCGACTGGACGACATCGTTCCTGGTGGGCGCCGTGCTCGCGCCCACCGACCCGGTGTTCGCCTCGGCCATCGTCGGGCGCAAGGAGGTGCCGGCCAAACTGCGCCAGCTGCTGAACGTGGAGAGCGGCATCAACGACGGCCTCGCTCTGCCCGTCGTACTCGTCCTCATCGCGGCGGCGGGCCCCACGTCCGGGGACGCGGAGTCGGACCTGGGGAGGATCGCCCTGGAGCTGGCGCTCGGACTCGCGTTCGGCGTGGTGCTGCCGATGGTGGTGATCGCCCTCGTCCGGTTCCGGTTCCTGGGCGCGGAACCCAAGCTGCAGCCGTTGCTGCCGCTCGCGGTCGGCGTGATCCTCTACGCGACGTGCCACCTCACCCACGCCAACCCGTATCTGGCGGCCTTCTCGGCCGGAGCGGTCCTCACGGCGCGCTCCGCGGACGCGAAGGCGGCGTTCGAGCCGCTGGGCGAGGCGCTGGCGGAACTGGCCAAGTTCGCGGCTCTGCTGGTGTTCGGCGCGTTGCTGACTCCGCACCTCTTCGGGGCGCTGTCCCTCGGCGGGTACGTGGCCGTGGTTCTGGCCATCGTGCTGATCCGTCCGGCCTCGCTCCTGCTGTCGCTGTACGGAACCCGCTTCGAGCGCAAGGAGAAGCTGGTGGCCGCCTGGTTCGGACCGAAGGGGTTCGCCTCGGTGGTCTACGGACTGCTCGTGCTGCAGGCCGGCATCCCCGGGGGAGAGGAGGCGTTCACCCTGATCGCCGTGTGCATCGCCTTCTCGATCGTCGCGCACAGCAGCACCGACGTGCCCATCGCCCGACTCTTCGACGTCGAGGAGCTCGCGGGTGTCGACCAGGTGCCGCCCGCCAGGGCTGCCGGGAAGGAGCCCGTGGATGTCAGGCCGTGAATCCGCAGGGGCCCCGGATCGTCGGCGACCACGTGACCGGTCGGCGGCGGCAGGCCGTCCCGGGCAACGACACATCGGAGAACAGTGAACGACTGGCACAGCTGGGCGGCGGTCGTCGTCTTCGTCGGCGCATACGTCCTGATCATCAGCGAGAAGGTGCACCGCGTCGCCGCCGCGCTCGGCGGCGCGGGCCTGATGCTCGCCATCGGCGCGACGGACGACTCCTCGGCCTTCTACTCCGAGGGGTCAGGCGTCGACTGGGACGTCATCTTCCTGCTGATGGGCATGATGATGATCGTCGGCGTGCTGAAGAAGACCGGCATGTTCGAGTTCTTGGCGATCTGGGCCGTGAAACGGGCGCGAGCGAAACCGTTCCGCGTCATGGTGATGCTCGTCGTCATCACGGCCGTGACGTCGGCCCTGCTCGACAACGTGACCACCGTGCTGCTCGTCGCACCGGTCACCCTGCTGGTGTGCGAGCGGCTGAACCTGCCGGTGGCACCTTTCCTGATCGCCGAGGTCTTCGCGTCGAACATCGGCGGCACGGCCACCCTCGTCGGTGATCCGCCGAACATCATCATCGCCAGCCGGGCGGGTCTGACGTTCAACGACTTCCTCGTCCACCTCGCCCCGCTCGCCGCCCTCCTGACGGCGGTCCTCGTGCTGCTGTGCCGGGTCATGTTCCGCAAGGCGTTCGTGTACGACGAGGAGCGGGCCTCCGAGATCATGGCCCTGGAGGAGCGTGAGGCCATCAAGAACCGGCGCCTGCTCGTGCAGGGGCTGGTCGTCCTCGGGCTCGTCGTCGCGGGGTTCGTGCTGCACCCGGTTCTCCACTACGAACCCAGTGTGGTCGCCCTGCTGGGCGCCGGACTGCTGGTGGCGATCTCGACGGTCGAAACGGGTGAGGTGCTCGAGGAGGTCGAGTGGCCCACCCTCGCCTTCTTCGCCGGCCTCTTCGTGATGATCGGCGGGCTCATCGAGACCGGTGTCATCAGCGACATCTCCAAGACTCTGGCCAGTGTGATCGGCGGGAACGAACTCGGCGGCTCCATGGTGCTGCTGGGCGCCTCCGCGGCACTGTCGGGCATCGTGGACAACATCCCGTTCGTCGCCACCATGGCCCCCATCACCGCGGATCTGGTCCGGGACATGGGAGGCGCGGGTGACCATGTGCTGTGGTGGGCCCTCGCGCTCGGCGCGGACCTCGGCGGCAACGCCACCGCCATCGGGGCGAGCGCCAACGTCGTCGTCCTGGGCATCGCGGAGCGCAACCGCAAGCCCATCTCCTTCTGGCAGTTCACCAAGTACGGACTGGTGGTCACGGCGGTCACCGTCGCGTTCTCCGCCGCCTACGTCTGGCTGCGCTACTTCGCCCTCACCTGAGCCCGACCACCCGGCGCGGAGCGCGAGCCGCTCGGAATCGTGTCCGGCATGCGCCAAATATGGCGCACCGCGGTCTCGGGGGCGCCGGCCATGCATGGCTCGGGAGGTGGTGGCGGTAGGCATCAACGGGGCGTCAGAACTGCCGACATCCGGCAATGCGGTCCGTGTGAAGAGCGCGTCAAGATGGGCCCGGCGGAAACGGGGGCCGGGCCCCGGTGCCGGTCCTCTGCAATGAGGGTCGGCGCCGGGGACGTGGGACGACCGGATGGTGTCCGGGTTCCCGCTCTCACTGCGGGGTGGCGAACGCCCCTCAATCCGAAGGACTTCATCATGGATGCCACAACTGTGGGCATCGGCGTGTCGGCCGTGGCCCTCGTGCTCGTCGCGGCAGTGCTGCTGCTCGTCTTCACCCGCCTCTTCCGCAAGGTCGAGCAGGGTAAGGCCCTCATCGTCTCCAAGATGCGCAAGGTCGACGTCACCTTCACCGGACAGGTGGTGCTGCCGGTGCTGCACAAGGCCGAGGTGATGGACATCTCGGTGAAGACCATCGACATCACACGGACCGGGCGGGACGGTCTGATCTGCAAGGACAACATCCGCGCGGACATCCGCATCTCGTTCTTCGTGAAGGTCAACAAGACCGTCGACGACGTCATCAGGGTGGCGCAGGCCGTCGGCACCCAGCGGGCCAGCGACCGGGAGACACTTCAGGAGCTCTTCCACGCGAAGTTCTCCGAGGCGCTCAAGACGGTCGGCAAGCAGCTGGACTTCACCGACCTCTACACCAAGCGCGAGGAACTGCGGTTCCGCATCATCGAGGTCATCGGCGTCGACCTGAACGGGTACCACCTGGAGGACGCGGCGATCGACTACCTGGAGCAGACGCCGCTGTCCCAGCTCGACCCGAGCAACGTCCTGGACGCCCAGGGCATCCGGAAGATCACCGAGCTGACCACGGCCGAGCACGTGCGCACCAACGAGTTCCAGCGCACGGAGGAGAAGGAGATCACGCGGCAGAACGTGGACGCCCGTGAGGCCATCCTGGAGCTGGAGCGCCGCCAGGCCGACGCCGAGATCAAGCAGAAGCGCGAGATCGACACCGTACGGGCCCGTGAGGAGGCCGAGACGGCGCGGGTGGTGGAGGAGGAGCGGCTGCGGGCACAGGGCGCGTTCCTCGCCACCGAGGAGAAGCTCGGTGTGCAGCGCGAGAACCAGGCCCGCGAGGTGGCCGTCGCGCAGAAGAACCGCGAACGGGTCATCGCCGTGGAGAGCGAGCGGATCGAGAAGGACCGCATGCTGGAGGTCATCGCCCGGGAGCGGGAGACCCAGCTGACGAGGATCGCCGCCGACAAGGAGGTCGAGGCCGAGAAGCGGGAGATCGCCGAGGTGGTGCGCGAGCGCGTCGCCGTGGACCGGACGGTCGCCGAGCAGGAGGAGTCCATCAAGAAGCTGCGCGCCGTCGAGGAGGCCGAGCGCGGCCGGCAGGCCGTCGTCATCGCGGCGGAGGCCGAGGCGCAGGAGCGGCTCGTCAAGGACATCAAGGCGGCGGAGGCGGCCGAGCAGGCGGCGACGCACCGCGCGGCGGAGCAGCTCACCCTCGCCGAGGCGGAGTTGAAGTCGGCGGACCTCCAGGCGCAGGCCAAGCTGAAGCTCGCGAGTGGCATCCAGGCCGAGGCCGCGGCCTCGGGCCTCGCCGAGGTGCAGGTGCGCGACAAGGAGGCCGAGGTCACCGAGAAGGCGGGGCGCGCCGAGGCCGGGGCGACAGAGGCCCGGATGCGCGCCGAGGCGCTGGGCGCCCGCGAGCAGGCACTCGCGGAGGCCACCGCCATCGAGGCCAAGCTGAAGGCCGAGGCCGAGGGCATCAACCAGAAGGCCGCGGCGATGGCGGCCCTCGACGAGGCCTCCCGCGGACACGAGGAGTACCGGCTGCGCCTGCAGGCGGAGAAGGAGATCCGGCTGGCCGGTATCGACGTCCAGCGGCAGGTCGCGGAGGCGCAGGCCACCGTCCTCGCCACAGGCCTGGAGAGCGCGGACATCAACATCGTCGGCGGCGAGTCCGTCTTCTTCGACCGGCTCATGAACTCGATCGCCCTGGGCAAGAGCGTCGACGGCTTCGTCCAGAACTCGGACGTCGCCCAGCAGTTGGCCAAGCCCTGGCTGGACGGCACCGGCAGCTTCAGCGAGGACCTCACCAGGATCCTCGGCTCGGTCTCCACGGCCGACGTCCAGAACCTCACGGTGTCCACGCTGCTGATGAGGCTCATGAAGAGCGGCGGCGGCGAGCAGTCCGGACAGCTGCGTGAACTGCTCGACAAGGCGGGCCAGTTGGGCCTCGCCGACCTCTCGCTCACCGAGCTGAACGGCGCCGCGCGCAACTGACGCGCGACCACGACGGGCCGGGGCTCCCCGACGGGGGTGGGGAGCCCCGGCCATCCCTCTGCGCACCGGCAACCCGCCCTGTTCGCAGCACACGACCGGAAGGACGCTGGACGACCATGGCAACGGTCCTGGACACCGGCACGTACGAGCTGCTGCGCGACCGGCTCGCCCAGCAGGCCGCGGAACTCGCGGCGAAGACCGAGGAGTTGAACGCCCGCCGTGTCACGGAGTTCGCGTCGGCCGGCCTGGAGCGCACCGGCTCCGAGCGGCTGCGCACCGAGCGGCCCGCCGTGCCCCGCGACCTCGTCGCCGTCGGCGGCAAACTGCTGCTCGGCCGCCACACGCCCACCGTCGATAGGCCGCCGCGCACCGCGCCCGGCGACGTCTTCTCCCTCTACGACCTCGACCTGAACCCGCTGCCGGACGACGCCGTCCCCGGACTGCTCGACGACCCGGACCTCCAGCGCGAGTTCGCCGCCCTGCACCGCTACTACCAGGGCGCGCGCCTGCTGCAACTTCGGCTCGTGGACGGCAAGTTGCTGGCCGTCTTCCAGACCGGCGACCGGCCCACCGACATCCGCGTGCTGCGCTGGGCGCTGCCCGCGGACGGTACCGTACGGTTCCTCGACGCGCGCGGCGAACGCGACCACGCGCTGCCGCCCGCCGACGACCTGACCTGGCACGTCAGCGGCCGCGACGACCACGTGCTCGGCCGCCACCCGCACGTCTCCATCGGCGGCGACCTCTACGTCTCGACCGTGGGCGGCAGCCTCACCGTCAAGACCGGCAACGACACCGAGACCGCGGACGGCATCCACACCGAACCGGTCGACGAACCCCTCCAGTCCCTCGCCGACGCCGACATCGCCCACGCGCGCGTCGGCTCCCTCATCCTGCTGCGGGTGCGCCCCTACAAGGAGACCGCCGACCGCTACCTCGTCCACAACACCCTCACGCGCGACGTCGTCCGCCTCGACGGCATCGGCCAGGGCTGCCGCACCCTGCCGGACGGGCAGGGCATCGTCTTCCCCGGCGGGTACTGCCTGAGTTCGGGCCCGTACAAGACGTTCGACACCGTCGACGTCACCGGGCTCGCCTACGAGCGGACCGTGCGCTCGCCCAATGGCGAGGACCTGCTGTACGTGTTCCACGCGCGCGCCGACGGCCGCAGCCTGCTCCTGCCGTACAACATGATCCGCAAGGAGGTCGTCACCCCGCTCGACTGCCACGGCCACGCCCTGTTCGACGACGGCACGCTGCTCCTGCTGCGCTCGCAGCCCGACGCGGAGCCGGGCCGCGTCCACCCGGTGCAGCGGTACGCCTCCCCGTACGTCAGCGACACCCACGCCGCCGCGCGGCCCGTCGGCGAGGGCGCGCTCGGCCGGATCGGCAACGCGGACCTCGTGCGCGGCATCTCCGAACTCCTCACCCTGGCCCGCGCCGCCGGCACGGCCACCCCCACCGTCGAGGGGTACGCCGCGCTGCTCTCCGGCTGCGTACGGGCCGCCGACGCCCACCCGTGGCTCGACGAGCCCGAGTTCGGCGACCTGGCCGGCTCCCTGGGCCGGATGCGGGCCACCGCCGAACAGGTCGTGACCGAGTTCGCCACCGTGCGCGAGCTCACCGACCGGGCCGCGGAGCAGCTCGCGGAGGCCGCCGAGCGGATCACCGCCGTCGTACGCAGGCTGCGCGGCGAGGTGCCGCGCAGCGCGGGGGAGTGGGTGCGCGGCCTCGCCGAACTGCGGCGTGCCCAGGGCCACTTGCTCACCCTGAAGGACGTCCGCTACGCCGACACCGACCGGATCGACGAGATCGCGGCCGGGGCCGCCGAGGACCTCGCCCACTTCGGGCAGCGCGCCGTCGCCTTCCTCGCCCGCGACGACGCCTTCGCCGAGCAACTGGCCCAGGCGGACGAGATCGCAGAGGAGAGCGAGGGGCTGACGTCGACCGCCCGGGCCGACGAGGCCGCAGGCCGCCTCGACGCGCTCGCCGAGGAACTCGGGGCCGTCACCGACGTCGTCGGCGCGCTCGACATCGCCGACGCCGCCGACCGCACCACGATCCTCGAACACATCGCCCACGCCCTCGGCGCAGTCAACCGCGCCCGCGCCCGCCTGGACGGCCGCCGCCGCGAACTCCTCGACCACGAAGGGCGCGCCGCGTTCGCCGCGGAGGCCACCCTGCTCGGCCAGGCCGTGGCCGGCGCGCTCGCCGCCGCCGACACGCCGGAGGACTGCGACGACCACCTCGCCCGGCTCCTCGTACAGGTGGAGAACCTGCAGTCCCGGTTCGCCGAGCACGACGACTTCCTCGCGCGGCTGGACGAGCAGCGCACCGAGATCCACGAGACGTTCGCCGCCCGCAGACAGGGCATCGTCGACGCGCGCGCCCGCCGCGCCGAGCAGCTGGCCGCCTCGGCGGGGCGCGTCCTCGACACCCTCGCGCGCCGCGCGGCGAACCTGCCCGATGCCGACGCCGCGGCCGTGTTCTTCACCTCCGACCCGATGGCCGCCAAGGTGCGCGCGGTCGCCGACGAACTGCGCGCACTCGGCGAGCAGGTCCGCGCCGAGGACCTCGCGGCCCGGCTCACCGCAGCCCGTCAGGAGGCCGCCCGCACCCTGCGCGACCGCGCCGACCTCTACGACGCCGACGGCACCACGATCCGCTTCGGCGGCCACCGCTTCGCCGTCAACACCCAGCCGCTCGACCTCACCCTCGTCCCGGACGGCGACGGGCTCGCCTTCGCCCTCACCGGCACCGACTACCACGGCCCGGTCACCGACCCCGGCTTCGCCGCCACCCGCCCCTTCTGGGACCAGCACCTGCCCTCCGAGTCACCCGCCGTCTACCGCGGCGAACACCTGGCGGCCCGCCTCCTCGCCGAGCACGGGGCAACCGCGCTCGCCGCCGCCGACGACCTGCCCGCACTCGTGCTGCGCGCCGCCCAGGACGCGTACGACGAGGGGTACGAGCGCGGCGTCCACGACCACGACGCCACCCTCATCCTCACGGCGCTGCTCCGGCTGCACGCGGACGCCGGCGTCCTGCGCCACCTGCCCGCCGCCCGCGCCACGGCCCAGCTGTTCTGGGCGCACGGCACCACGGAGCGCGAACGCCGCACCTGGACCGCCCGCGCCATCTCCCTCGCCCGCGCCCGCGACACCTTCGGCCTCGCCCCGGCCATCGCCGACCTGGAGGCCGAACTGGCCGCCGCCATCGCGGAACACGGCCGGGCCGCCGCCGATCCCGCGCTCGCCGCCGCCTACCTCTTCGAGGAGCTCACCACCGCGCCCGACGGCTTCGTGCTGCCGGAGTCCACCCGCTCGTTCCTCGACAAGTTCCGGCACGGCAACGGCGACCCGGTCTACGAGGACACCCTCGCCGCCCTCGACGACGACCCTGCCGCCCGGCACCAGCACGTGCACGCCTGGCTCAGCGCCTACGCGGCCTCCGGCGGACCGCGGCTGGACGAGGGCGACCTGGCCGAGGCCGTCGCCGCCGAACTCTGC
Source organism: Streptomyces sp. SDT5-1 (assembly GCF_052245995.1). Classification (NCBI taxonomy): domain Bacteria; kingdom Bacillati; phylum Actinomycetota; class Actinomycetes; order Kitasatosporales; family Streptomycetaceae; genus Streptomyces; species Streptomyces sp. SDT5-1. Next base: position 7,556,379 of record NZ_CM125963.1, read on the forward strand.
CCCGACCTGCCCCGCCACCCGTCCACCGCCGCGACGGCCACCACCGTCGAAGGGCTGCTCGGAACCCACCCGCGCATCACGCGCGAGCGCACCCTGCCACTGCGCGTCGACGAACTCCTCGCGCGTACCAGGGAGTTCCGCACCGTGACCGCCCCCGGCTACCGCGCCTACCAGAAGCGTCGCACCGCCCTGATGACGGCCGAACGCGAGCGGCTGCGCCTCGACACGCTGCGCCCGCGCGCCCTGTCCTCCTTCGTCCGCAGCCGACTCATCGACGAGGCCTACCTGCCGCTGATCGGCGACAGCCTGGCCCGCCAGATCGGCACCGCGGGCGAGGCCCGGCGCGCCGACACGGGCGGCCTGCTGCTCCTCGTCTCCCCGCCCGGCTACGGCAAGACCACGCTCATGGAATACGTCGCCCAGCGCCTCGGCCTGCTCCTGGTCAAGGTCGAAGGACCTGCCCTCGGCCACGACGTCACCTCGCTCGACCCGGCACAGGCCCCCGACGCCACCGCCCGCCGCGAACTCGAAAAGATCAACTTCGCGCTCGCCGCCGGCAACAACACGCTGCTGTACCTCGACGACATCCAGCACACCTCACCCGAACTCCTCCAGCGCTTCATCCCGTTGTGCGACTCCACCCGCCGCATCGACGGTGTGCTCGACGGCGAACCGCGCACCTTCGACCTGCGCGGCAAGCGCTTCGCGGTCTGCATGGCAGGCAACCCCTACACCGAGTCGGGCACCCGCTTCCGCGTCCCCGACATGCTCGCCAACCGCGCCGACGTGTGGAACCTGGGCGACGTCCTCACCGGCAAGCAGGACGCGTTCGCGCTCAGCTTCGTGGAGAACGCGCTCACCTCCCACCCCGACCTCGCACCGCTGGCCGGGCGCCCCCGCGGCGACCTGGACGTCCTGCTGCGGCTCGCGGCGGCCGACCCGACGGCGCGCCCCGACCAGCTCGAACACCCCTACAGCCGACAGGAGTTGAGCCGCGTCACCGCCGTGCTGCGCCACCTGGTCGCGGCACGGGACACCGTCCTGTCCGTCAACGCCGCCTACATCGCCTCCGCCGCCCAGTCGGATGCCACGCGCACCGAGCCGCCCTTCCGGCTCCAGGGCTCCTACCGCAACATGAACAAGATCGCCGCCCGGATCGACGCGGCCATGGACGACGCCGAACTGGCCGCCCTCGTCGACGACCACTACCGCGCCGAGGCGCAGACCCTGACCGGTGGAGCCGAGGCGAACCTGCTGAAACTGGCCGAACTGTGCGGCAGGCTCACGCCGGAGGAGGAGACCCGCTGGCACCAGGTGAAGTCCGCCTACGTCCGCCACCAGGCACTGGGCGGCGGCACCGAGGACCCGACCGGCCGAACCATCGCCGCCCTCGGCCTGCTCGCCGACCGCGCGGCGGACATCGAAGCGGCGATTCGACGCGGGGCGGACGGGCGGGAGCTGCCCGAGGGGCGGCCGGGGCATCCCTGAGGCTCAGGCCGAGTCGTCGGCCATGCCGAGCAGTTCGTGCAACAGGTGCGAGGCGGTGATCACCCCGAGCAGCCGGGGGCCGTCCCCGCCCTCCTCCACCACGGCGACCAGCGGGCTGCGGACTCCGGCCATGAGCGCGGCCACCTCGAGCGCGGTGTCGTCGGGCGCGGCGACGGGCGGGGCGACGGGTTCCTTGGGCAGACAGTCGCCCACGGTCCGCCCGGACAGCGCCCGGCAGATCCGGTCGGCGGACCGTTCGTCGATCACGGCGGCCAGCGTGGGGTCCTCGACGACGTAGGAGGGCACGAGGACCTTGACCATCTGCGACGCCGGAAGAACGGCCCTCGGCTCGCCGCCGCTCCCGAGCACGAGGAGCCCCGGCAGCTTGTGGTCCGCCATGAGTCGCGCCGCGTCGGTGGCGGCACTGTCCACGCCGACCGTCTCGTACTCGACCGCCAGATCCTTCGCCCGCATGCGACCGGCTCCTTGATGTGTGGGACGTCGTGAGCGCCGTCTCCCCGCGCCGATTCCAGTGTCGTACGGGAACGGGCCGAACGGGCGAAGCGCGCGCTGTCGCGTCAGGAGACCGTCAAGCCGGCGCCAACGGTGCGTCAAGGTAGGGTGACGCCGCTGTACAGGACGGTGGACGACGAAAGGCACGACGGTGAGGACAGGCGCGTCGGGGACGCTGCGGGCGGTGTTCGCCGCACATCCCGCACGAAGCGCCGTCTGGGCGTTCGCCGCGGTGATCGCCCTGGGGACCGTCCTGCTCGCCTTGCCTCTCGCCTCCGAGAGCGGCTCGGCGACCGACGTCGTCGACGCGCTCTTCACCTCCACGTCCGCCGTGTGCGTGACGGGACTCGCCGTGGTCGACACCGGGACGCACTGGAGCGGATTCGGCGAAGGAGTGATCCTCGCGCTGATCCAGGTCGGCGGCTTCGGCATCATGACGATGGCCTCGCTGCTCGCCCTGCTGGTGTCGGGGCGCCTGCGCCTGCGCATGCAGCTGACCGCCGCGGCCGAGACGAAGAGCTTCGGCATCGGCGACGTGCGCAAGGTGCTCCTCGGTGTCGCCGGATCCACCCTGATCGTGGAACTGGCGGTGGGCGCGGTGCTGGCACTGCGCTTCCGGTACGGATACGGCGAGGGCATCGGCCGGGCCGTGTACCTGGGCTACTTCCACGCGGTGTCGGCCTTCAACAACGCCGGGTTCGGGCTGTACGCCGACAGCCTCACGCGCTACGCCGAGGACCCGTGGGTGACGCTGCCGATCGCCGCGGCCGTGATCCTCGGCGGCATCGGTTTCCCCGTCTTCCTCGAAGTGCTGCGCCACCGCCACCGCCGCCGCACCACCGGGCGACGCAACTGGACGCTGCACACCAAGCTCACGCTGATCACCACGGCGGCCCTGCTGGTGGTGGGCACCGTGCTGACCTGTCTGCTGGAGTGGACGAATCGCGGCACCCTCGGCCCGCTCGGCTGGCCGGAGAAACTGCTGGGCGGCTTCTTCCACTCCGCCATGAGCCGCACCGCGGGCTTCAACGCCCTCGACATCGGCGCCCTGCACGCCTCCACGCTCCTGGTGACCTGCATTCTGATGTTCATCGGCGGCGGCAGCGCCGGCACGGCCGGCGGCATCAAGGTCACCACGTTCGCGGTCCTCGCCGCCGCCATCCTCGCCGAGGTGCGCGGTGAGCCCACCGCCGCGGTGCTCGGCCGACGGATAGCGCCCCAGGTGCTGCGCCAGGCGCTGACCGTCACGCTGCTCGGCATCGGTCTCGTCGTCGGTGCCACCTTGGTGATTCTGACCATCACGGAGGAGTCCCTGGAGGCCGTGCTCTTCGAGGTCGTCTCCGCCTTCGCCACGGTCGGCCTGTCCACGGGCATCACGGCCGATCTGCCCACGGCCGGCCGGCTGATCCTCGTCGTCCTGATGTTCATCGGACGGCTCGGCCCGATCACCCTCGTCTCCGCCCTCGCCCTGCGCGAGCGCACCCGACGCTACGAACTGCCCGAGGAGCGACCTGTCATTGGGTAACTACCTGCACTCCCTGCGCCGTCGCCGCCGCAAGCGGCTCACCGACCAGCACGCCCCGCAGTCCTCGGGGGACCAGCGCGTCGCGGTGATCGGGCTGGGCCGTTTCGGCAGCTCCCTGGCCAACGAACTGATGCGCCGCGGCTGGGACGTCCTGGGCATCGACACGGACGCCCGGCTCGTCCAGAAGCTGAGCGACTCGCTCACCCACTCGGCGGTCGCCGACTGCACCGACCCCGAGGCGCTGCGGCAGCTCGGAATCCACGAGTTCACCAGCGTCGTCGTGGGGATCGGCACCGACATAGAGGCCAGCATCCTGGTGACCTCCAACCTGCTCGAGGCCGAGGTGCCCAACATCTGGGCGAAGGCCATCGGGCATCAGCACGGCCAGATCCTGGAGCGCCTCGGCGCCCATCATGTGGTGCTGCCCGAACACGAGATGGGGGAGCGGGTCGCCCATCTCGTCACCGGGCGGATGCTGGACTTCATCGAGTTCGACGACGACTACGCCCTGATCAAGACGGTCGCGCCGGAAGCCGTCACCGGTGTCCCGCTCGGCCAGAGCCTGGTGCGCAGCAGGCACGGCGTCACGGTCGTGGGCATCAAGCGTGCCGGCGAGGACTTCACGCACGCGGCCGCCGACACGGTCGTCGAGAAGGGCGACGTCATCATCGTCACCGGCAGGACCCCGGCCGTGGAGGCCTTCGCCGAGCTGGCCTGAACCACGGGCTCCCTGACGCTCAGGCCCCCACCCGGTCGCCGTCCGAGCGGGCCGGGGCGCCCTGGCGGGGCAGGTGCAGGGTCGTGGTGAGGTGTTGGAACTCGCGCTTCTCCGTCTGCAGCAGGAGCAGCAGGGACTCGTCCCTGACGTCACCCTCGGGGCCTGCGTGCCGTGCGACATCGGCCACGAGCGCGTCGAGCAGCGCGGTCGCGCTCCGGCCCGCGTGCGAGCGGACGCGCTCGAGCAGCGGGAAGGGGGTGCCCGCCGCGTCCCGCACGGTGTCGATGCCGTCCGTGCGGATGAGGAGCCGCTCCGTGGGGCCCACGGTGAACGAGGTGGTGTAGACGGTGATGCCGCCCGGGACGAGGCCGAACAGGCCGAGGGGCGGCAGCGGCGCGAGGATGTCCAGTGCCCTGACGTCCTCGTGGGCGGAGAGCACGAGGGGCAGCGGATGCCCGCAGCACACCAGCTCACCGCGGCCGTCCTCCAGGTTGAGGAGAAGCGTCTTGGCGAACCGGTCGGTGCGCTCGGCCAGCGCGCCGTCGAGGAGGCGGGCGATCTCCGCGAGGCTCGGCTCCGTGGTCGCCAACCCCCGCCACAGATCGAGCAGTTCGGTGCCGGCGGACCTGGTGCGGTCGTCCTTGCCCATCAGATCCGCGACCAGAACACGCGTGCCGAAGGGGGTCTCTCGGACGTCGCACACGTCCGCCGCCATCGTCGTACGGTCCGGCTGCGGAAGATTCCGCAGCGCCACGCGGAACTCGCCCAGGTGGTGCGTCCGCGTCGTCGGAACCGGGAGGGGGTCGGGCTGTGCCGCAGGAACCGGGTCGGAGGCTTCGCACCTGCGGCGTCGGTGGTGGCCGATCGCGGTGAGAAGGGCGATGTTGGCCAGCGTGGCCAGCACGACGACGGGGCGGCCGACCCAGTCGACGGCGCCCGCCAGCAGGGCTCCGGCCAGCGCGAGGCCACCGGTGACGAGTGGCTGACGCGGCGTCAGCGGCCCCGGCAGGATGAGGGGCAGCACGGGAGCCGCGGCCAACGCGACGATGATGCCCTGCCGTTGGTCGTGGTACGCCAGGTCCAGAGCGGTCAACAGCACGACGAACAGGGCAGGGAGCAGGTACGGCCGCGTCCACCGTGGCACGGCGAGACCGTTTCGCATCGCTTGCTCCCTCCCACACGCGCTTGGGCCACATCGTAGGGCTGTTCAGGGGGTGAAATGGCCCGAAGTGCTCCAGGCGTCGCCCGATGCCCGACTCGATCGGATAACGACTTGTCCGGGGCTTCACTTGGGCGATGCAATCTTTGCATAGTCTAAACGTGGGGGATGGGCGACAGGGCGACCGACGGCGCCCCGGAAGCACACGACCTCGGCAACGAAGGGCAGGAGATCGGGAACTCATGACGGAACGGCCCCAGGGACACCGGCCCCCGTACCACCCGGCGCGGACGTCGGCGGGACCTGCCTGGTCGCTGCCGCCCGACGCTCGCAGGGCGGGACCTCGGCCCGTCGTCGTGCATCCCGTGCGAGGGGACGACGGCCGACTCGTCACGCTCCGCGGCAGGCGCGCCGGAGTCGCCCGCTCCCTGACCGACGTCGTCGAACTGCTCCGCCTGGCCGGAGTCGCCCTGGACGTCGACGAAGTGGCCACCTCGCCCCTGATCGAATGGCGTGGGGGCGGACCGGGTGCGTGGTGGTCGCCGTGAGAGCGGCGGATGCGGGGGCGGGGCTCGCCGAGCATCTGCGGGTCGCGTTGTGGGGGCCCGCGGAGTACGTCGGGATTCCAGGCCGCCTCTTCCTCACGGGCGTCGCCGCCGGGAGCATCGCGGTGGTCCTCGTCGTCGGTCCGGCCCTCGCCGGAATGTGGGGCGGCCCGCGGGGCCTGATCACCGGGGAGGCCGGTTTGACGGTGGTCGCCGCCCTTGCGGTCTACCTGGCGGTGCTGCGGGCCGGCCGAGTGCTGATCGGACTCGTGGCCGTACTGGGGACCTGCCTGGCACTCATGGCGCCCGGCGTCGCGGCCGGAGTCGCCCTGGAGCAGCGCGGCGTCGTCGAGCCGGCGCGGGTGTCGTCGGTGCAGACCGCGGCGCGGCACGGCCGCACCGTCTGCTCGGTCACCGACACGGACGCGGCCCCCGCCGGTGTCGACGTGTGGCGTGGCTGCGCCGCGTCCCTCACTCCGGGGGACACCCTGCCCGTGGTCTACGACCCGCGGGGCCGGGCCCCCACCCGGGGGCTCTCCGCGCCGGGCGAACTGCGCCGGTCGGGTCTTCGCCTCGCCGCGCTGTCGGCCGTCCTCGTGGCCGGATGCACGATCGCGGTGGTCAGGTCGTTCCGGCTGACGGCGCCGCCGAGCCGGACCTGAGCGGCCCCACGGGCGTGCGCGGCGAACGGTGGTTCCCTGGTACGCCGGACGCCGCCCGGGGTACACGCACGGCGGGCCGCCCCGTGGTGGCCCTGTCCGTTTCCGCGCTTCGAAGGACCTGTCCGTGGACGCCGTCCTGCACGCTCTCTCCCAAGCCGGAGTGATGGCCTGGGAGATCCTCTGGGCCCTCGTGCTCGGCTTCGCCCTGTCGGCCGTCGTCCAGGCCGTGGTGCGCCGCTCGTCCGTCGTCCGGCTGCTCGGCGACGACCGGCCCCGCACGCTCGCCGTCGCGACCGGGCTCGGCGCCGCGTCGTCGTCCTGCTCGTACGCGGCGGTGGCCCTGGCACGCTCCCTGTTCCGCAAGGGCGCGAACTTCACCGCGGCGATGGCCTTCGAGATCGCCTCGACCAATCTGGTGATCGAACTCGGTGTGATCCTGGCCCTGCTGATGGGCTGGCAGTTCACCGCGGCCGAGTTCGTGGGCGGGCCCGTGATGATCGTCGTGCTGGCGGTGCTCTTCCGTCTCTTCCTGCGCGAGCGGCTCGTGCGCCGGGCGCGGGAGCAGGCGGACCGCCGACTGGCCGGCGCGATGGAGGGGCACGCCGCGATGGACATGTCCGTACGGAAGGAGGGCTCCTTCGTCCGGCGGCTGCTGTCCGGCGAAGGCTGCACGGCCGTCGCGCACGTCTTCGTCATGGAGTGGGCCGCCATCCTGCGCGACCTCGTCCTCGGACTGCTGATCGCCGGCGCGGTCGCCGCCTGGGTGCCGGACTCCTTCTGGCAGGCCCTCTTCTTCGACGGCCACCCGCTGGCCGCCCAACTGTGGGGCCCGGTGGTCGGCCCGTTCGTCGCGCTCGCGTCGTTCGTCTGCTCCGTCGGCAACGTGCCGCTGGCCGTGGTGCTGTGGCAGGGCGGCATCAGCTTCGGCGGCGTGATCGCCTTCCTCTTCGCCGACCTGCTGATCCTGCCGATCCTCAACATCTACCGGAAGTACTACGGCCCGCGGACCGCGGCCTTCCTGCTCGCCACCTTCTACGTGTCCATGGTCGTCGCCGGGTACGTCACCGAGCTGATCTTCGGCGGCCTGGGCGCCGTCCCGGACCGCTCCCGGGCCACGCTCCCCACGGGCGGCATCACGTGGAACCACACGACCTGGCTCAACATCGCCTTCCTGTGCCTGGCGGCGGCCCTGGTGACCCGCTTCGTGCGCACCGGCGGGATCGGCATGCTGCGCATGATGGGCGGCGCGCCCGAGAGCGATGAGCAGGAGGGGGCGGGGCGCCCTTGAGGCCGGGGCGTGTCCACCTTTGTCGATACGGGTGCCTGAGCGGCGCCCTCGCTGCTTTCATGGAGCGTTCAACGCCATGCACGCGGGGAGGCTGGGGAGCCACGCAGATGAGCATGCCGCCTTCACCCCTGTTCGACATCCGCGTCATCGATGTGGGTGACCCGATTCTTCTCTGCGTGCGCGGGGAGCTCGACCTCGACACCGCGCCCGAACTCGAGCGCATGCTGGTCCCGTTGCATCCGCGCCACTGTGAACTCGACTTCACCGACGTCCCGTTCATCGATTCCACGGGTGTCAACCTGCTGGTACGTCATCAACGGGAGGCCGTCGCCGCGGGCGGCAGCCTGCGCCTGATCTCCGTCAGCGGCCCGGTCCGTCGGGTCCTGGACCTCTCCGGCGCCTCGTGCGTGCTGCTCACCGCCCACGAGCCGCCTCCGGAGGAGACCTCCGGATGACCGCACGGGCCGTGCCGACCGAGGGACGGCATTCAGAACGCGGAAGGGCTCCCCGGCGGCTCCGGCCCTTCCGGCGGGCGCTGGGAGGGCGGCTTTGGCAGCGGCGGCGGCAGCGGAGGCGGCAGCGGGGGTGGAGGCTGTGTGGCGGGCGGCGGTTCGGGCTTGCGTGTCTTTCGGGGAATGTCCATCTGCCGACGCGTACTCCTGGGGCTTCGCGTGGAGGGCACGGAGCGCCACCGATCTCGCGGCGCAGAGGGCGATGCCTTCTCTCGCGGGTGGACCGGGGTGCGCTCGGTCGCAGGAGTGCCGGACGAGGCCCTGTTCCGTGACGTCGGCTTGAGTCCTGCGAGGTCCGGAGGCTGTGCCAACGCGTCGGCCAGCTCGTGCAGACGACGGACGCCGATCCCGTGGACGGCGTCGCCGAGCAGGCGGGTCGTGTCGTCAGCGAGGGCCAGGAACGTGGGGTGCAGGAGGTACTTGCCCAGCTTGACCGCCGCCTCCAGCTTCCGGTCGCCTGCGGCCGTGTCGGTCAGGACCGTGGCGGCCCAGCCTTCGGGCGAGGAGTGGGGCAGCATGAGCCGTCCGAGAACATCGAACGCCTCCGCCGTGACGGCTTCCCCGGGGTGGACATCGACCTGATCGGGCGAGGGGACCGGACCGAAGTCCGTCTCCGCCCAACTGTGTGCCCGTACGTGCACGGCGAGAGCCAGCGCGGTGTGAACGAACCTGTCCTGTTCCGCGGCCCCCTCGGGCATCGACACCATCAGGTCCGGGCCGAGTAGCGCCTGGGTCTGCCCGGCCAGCACTCCCAGGACCCATGCCCGCCGGTCAGGCCCGACGCTTCCGTGGCGCAGTTCGAAGGCCGCTTCCCGGGCGGACAGCACCACGTCGCGGGCCAGCCGATCCCGTTCCTTCGCGCGCCTGGCACGCCAATCGCTCAGAGCCCGACGCTCGCCGGCGTCCATCAGCGCCCCCCTTCCGGCCTGTCCGCGGCGCTCGCGGGACAAAGCCGTCGGACCCAGAATGCTCCGCTCTGCGGCGGTGCACCAGACAGCGGCCCGGCACTACGGGTTCGACTTGCGGCCGCATCGGAAGGAGCCCGGGGGAGCAGCCCGCTGTCTCGGTCGGCGGTCAAGGCCGGGCCTTGGCCACGCTGATGGGCAGTCAGAACGCCATCCTGGACGTCATGGTCCGCAGCGCGACCGACGGCCTGGCGGTGGCGGGCGCCGGGACTCCGGCAGTGCGACGCCTGACGGAGATGCGCGACTTCTACGCGCACATGCGACGCGAGCTGCCCGCGCTCATCGCCCGCTGGCGCGAAGGCTCCCGCTCCGGAGGATGAAACCCTCCCAGGGCCGCGCGCTTCGAGAGCGGCCAGGTGTGGACCACCAGGGCCCCTCGGCGATGAACGGGGCCAGTCGGCCCCTCTTCCCGGGGAACCCCGGCGCAGACCCTGGAGTCAGCAGCCGACACATGAGGAGGACACCATGCCCCGCACCGTGACCGTGGGAATCGACGGTTCGGCCGAGAGCCGTGCCGCCGCTGAGTGGGCGGCACGCGAGGCCGAGGCCCGTGATCTGCCGCTGAAACTCGTCCACGTGTGGGAGCCGGTGCCCGAGCCGATCGCCCAGGCGCCGCTGCTCGGGGCCGAGACCCACCAGCACTGGACCGAGCGCCTCCCCCGCGAGGTCACGGAAGGCGTACGGCTGCGGCATCCCCGGTTGGACGTCACGTCGGAGCAGTCGACGGGGGAGCCGGCCGCCGTCCTCGTGGAGGCCGCCAGGCACGCCGAACTGCTGGTCCTCGGCTCGCGCGGGCTGAGCGGCCTCGCCGGCTACCTCGTGGGTTCGGTGGGGCAGGCGGTGATCGGGCACACCGAGACGCCGGTGGTCCTCGTCCGGGCCGGGGAACAGGCCGCCGACGAACACGTCATGGACCCCTCCGGCATCCCGTCCGCCGCGTCCGCCTTCCGGCCCGTGGTCCTCGGCCTCGACGCGGACGCCCCGGACGACACGGTGATCGCGTTCGCCTTCGACGAGGCCGCGCGCCGCGGCACCGCTCTGCACGTGGTGCACGGTTGGAACCTGCCGCCGTACTACGTGTACGGGGTGTCCGCGGGGCTCGACCCCCACGACGAGGTCCTTCGGCAGAAGCGCGCCCAACTCGCCGACGTGCTGCGCTCCTGGCGCGGAAAGTACCCGAACGTCGACGTCGTCGAGCTCTCCCGCTGCGGCAGCCCCGCGCAGCACCTCGTCGACGCTGCCGAGGAGGCCTCCCTGGTCGTGGTGGGCCGCCGCGTCCGTCGGGCGTCGCTGGGCACCCACATCGGACCCGTCACCCACGCGGTCCTGCACCACGCCGCCGTGCCGGTCGCCGTCGTCGCACACGCCTGAACCCACAACGTGCACCCTCCATTTGGGTGCCGGGCCGCCCCAGGGCTGGTTTCATGGAGTGACGACATCCGAAGAGCGCGGGGTAGTTGGGGAGCATGCGCCTTGAACCGAATACCCGGTCCCACCCCGTTCGCGCTCAGCGCGGTCGACGCGGGAGACTCGGTCCTGCTGCGGGTGAGCGGAGACCTCGACATCGACAGCGTTCCACAGCTCGACGAGGCCCTGGCACGGCTGCACGAGCGGAACTGTGAACTGGACCTGGCCGACGTGGAGTTCACCGACTCCACGGGCGTCAGCCTGCTGACACGGCACCGACGTGAGGCCGTTGCCGCCGGCGGCAACCTGCGCCTGGTCGCGGTCACCGCACCCGTACGACGCGTCCTGGACATGACGGGGACGAGCGCCATCCTGCTCGCCCTGGACAACCCGCCGCCCACGGACCCCGGCTCGGCCCATGGCTGAGGCGAACCTCGGCCCGACGGGGCGCGCCGCGCCCCGCTCGTCCGTACGGTCAGGTCGCTTCGCGCCGCACCGGGATGGTGCGGGTGTCGGCCTTCGCGGCCTGGGCCAGAGGAACCGTCACGGTGAGGATGCCGTCCTTGTAGTCGGCCGTCGCGTCCTCCCAACGGGTTCCCGAGGGGAGCCGCACGGCCCGGGCGTAACTGCCGTACCGGAACTCTGTGTGGCGCTTCTGCGTTGTTTGCGCCGTGCGCTCCGCGTGCAGCGTGAGGATGTCACCGGTGACGCTGATCTCGATGTCCTTCTCCGGGGCGAGACCGGGCAGTTCGGCGGACAGCGTGTACCCGTCGTCCGTGAGCTGCTCCTCGATGCGAATGCCGTGCAACGAGGGTGCGGCTCGGTGCGCGGGGAGGCCGCCGAGCCCCGATTCGATCCAGTCGAAGAGGTCGGGCAGCATCGGGGGCCGCCATTCCAGCATGCCGGTCATGTGGAACCTCCCGTCCGATGGGGTGGATCGGTCACCTTCAGAGTCCCGCCGCGGGGTGCGCGGGCCCAGGGCCGCTCGGGCCCGGACGAGGGGCGGCCGGCCCCTCCCGGGAAGCGGCTTCGCGTGCCGGGGCGGAGGCCCGGCCCCACTTCTATTGGGCGAGCGCCTCGCCGTCCCGGACAGCACCGTGCCGGTGCAGCACCTCCGCCAGATACTCCTCCGCGCCCTCCGCCGTCTCCCCGGCCCAGCCCACGTATCCGTCGGGCCTGACCAGGAACACACCCCGGCCGTACGCCTCGTACTCCTCCGGGATGTGTGCCGTGCGTATGAGTTCGCCGTCCTCAGAGGGGAGTTGGGGTCCGGTGTCCACCGTCAGCAGTGTCCAGTGCGGGCCCCGGAATGCGTCGAAGAGGCGTACGCCGCCCCGGTGGCCGTCCGGGGCGCGGTCGCCCGCGCGCAGGGCGTCGTCCGTGAGGAAGGGGCGGGTCTCGCGGGTCAGGGACGAGTCCCGGTAGGCGATGCCGAGTTGGCGCATCTCGCCGCCGCGCCGTGTCCGGCGGCCCTCCGAGCTCGCGCGGTGGATGCGCGTGCTGATGCCGAGGATGCCGGCGGCCACCGGTATCCGCTCCTCCTCGTAAGTGTCCAGGAGCCGCTCCGGCGCGCCCGCGAGCACCGCCGCCAGCTTCCAGCCCAGGTTGTACGCGTCCTGCACGCTGGTGTCCAGGCCCTGGCCGCCCGCGGGGGAGTGGATGTGCGCCGCGTCGCCCGCGAGGAAGACCCGGCCCTCCCGGAAACGGTCAGCGAGCGCCGCCCGCGCCTTGAAGTCCGACGTCCACGGGACCTCGGCGATGTGCTCGGGGGAGAGCGCGGTGCGGGTCGCGAGAAGCTTGATCACGCCGTCGGGTGTCGCGTCCGGGACGGCCGACTCGTCGGCGTACTGCGCCGCCATCTGGAACAGACGGCCCTGGCGGCCCTCCTGCGAGGGCGAATCCGGTGGCAGGGGGCAGAACGCCACCGTGCCGTCCTCCGCCTTCGGCCACACGTGCCAGTGCGTGTCCGGGAGCGGGGCATCGGCCGTGAGCCGTACGTCCGCCACCAGCATCGGCTTCGGGTCGACGGTCTCGCCGGTCATGCCGATGCCGAGCAGCCTGCGCACCGTGGAACGGCCGCCGTCCGCTGCCACCACGTACCGTGCGCGCACCGTCGAGCCGTCCTCGAACGTCGCCGTCGCCCCGTCCGTGTCCTGGTCCAGGCCGCACAGCGCCGCGCCGAAACGGACCTCGCCGCCCAGCTCCCGCAGCCGCCCGTACAACACCTCCTGCGTACGGGACTGCGGAATCAGCCACCCCTCCGCGTACGGAATCTGCTCGGTCGGCTCGGAGCGCTCCATCATGTCCCACTCCTGGCCCGGCTCGTCGCCCTCCCACACCCGCATCATCGGGTACCGGGTGCCCGCCGCGTGGACGGCGTCCAGCACCCCGAGGTCGTACAGCACCTCCTGCGTGCGCGGCTGGAGGCCCTTGCCGCGCGAGCCGGGGAACAGGCCGTCGCCCCGCTCGACCAGCAGCGCCCGCGTGCCGCGCCGCGCCAGGTCCACCGCGAGCGCGAGGCCCGTCGGGCCCGCGCCCACGATCAGTACGTCGGTGGACAGCGGATCCGGCGGTGCCCCCGTCGCCGGACCTGCCCCTGTCCCTGCCCCTGTCCCTGTCCCTGTCCCTGTCCCCGTCCGCGTCGCGTGCTCTGCGCTCATCGTCCGCACTCCTCTCCTTAACGGCGTTAAGTTCCGTCGTCTTCGAGCATGGACTTAACGGCGTTAAACTGTCAAGCGTGTCCGAGAACGAGAAGCCGAAAGAGAAGCCGACGCCGGCCCAGAAGTCCGCGAAGGCGACGCCCGCGAAGTCTGCGAAGCCCGCGAAGCCCAAGCTCGACAAGGCGCACGTCGCCGACACCGCCCTCGATCTGCTGAACGACGTGGGGCTCGAGGGGCTGACGCTGCGCGCCATCGCCAAGCAGCTGAACGTGCAGGCCCCCGCCCTGTACTGGCACTTCAAGAACAAGCAGGCCCTGCTCGACGAGATGGCCACCGTGATGTTCCGGCGCATGACGGAGGCGGGCGGCTTCGCGGTCGGATACGAGCCGGTGGACGGCTGGCAGGAGCATCTGTTCGAGGCCAACCGGCACCTGCGGGCCATGCTCCTGCGCTACCGCGACGGCGCGAAGGTCTTCAGCGGCTCACGGCTGACCGGCACGGACCACGGACCCGAGATGGAGGCGCACCTGCGGCTGCTGATCGACGCTGGGTTCACCGCCGAGCAGGCCGCCTGGGCGAGCGCCACCGCGAACATGTACACGCTCGGCTTCGTCACCGAGGAGCAGGGCATGCGGCCCGAGCCCACGCGGGACGAGTCGCTCGTCGACATCGCCGACCGCGCGGAGAGGCTCGCCGACTATCCGCTGGCCGCCGCGGCGGGCGACCAGCTCTTCGCGGCGTACGACGAGCGGTTCGAGGAGGGGCTGCAGTTGATCGTGGCGGGGATCGAGGCGCGGTACGGGGTGCGGCGCACGGACCGGAAGGCCTGAAGCGCCCGGTTCCGCCCCGGCGGACCCGCCGACGCCAGGTGGCGAGGTCGACGACACGACGATGGCCTTCCCGCTCAGGATGTCCGGCGGCACCGACACCTGGTCGTGCGCGATCAGCCAGGCGCCGTCGACCTTCCGGAAGCAGAAGGTGACCCGGACCCACATGCCGCCCGCGACGCTCCCGTCGGTGGGCGTGCCGCCGAGGTGGCCGAAGCCGTGTGCGAACGCCAGGTCCTCCAGGAGACGTGCACCCGCTGGTACGCCATGACCCGGCCGCAGCAGGACGCCATCGAGTCGCCTGGCGCCTGGCCGGCGACGGTCACCACCGATGTGTGCCCGGACCACCTCGGCTCGGCGCGCGTCCGGCGCGAGGGTCACGGCGGGGCGACTGCCGAGGTCAGGGTCGAGCGTGGCACCCGCTACCGTCCCCTCTCGGCGGGACGGCGAAGCCGCCGCGTTTGAAGATCTCCAGCAGGACCGTCACGTCGATCTCGCCGACGCCCTCCAGTGGGCCGACCACGCGCGTGAGGAACTTCTGGAGGTGATGGGAATCGCGGAGCGCGACATGGGCGCAGATCTGGTACTCGCCGGTGATCGACACCAGTGTCATGACCTCCGGGCGCCCGGACAGGCTGCGCCCGACGGTGTCCAGGTGGCTGTAGCCGACGTTCAGCCAGAGCAGTGCCTCCACGGTGAGACCGAAGACGGACGGGGCGACGTCCGTGCGGATCCGGACGACGCCCTGTTCCAGTAGCGAGGTGAGCCTGCGGGACGCGGTGGCCTGGCTGACGCCGAGCTCCGCCGCCAGGCGCGTGGTCGGCATCCGCCCGTCCTGGGCCAGGAGTTCGGCCGTGCGCAGGTCGTCCGGGTGCGCCTGCACGGCGCCGCGCCGCGTCCCGAACGGTGCGGGGGCCGGCTGGCGCAGGCGCTCCGTCTCGTCGTCGGTGAGCGTCCCGCCGATCCACTCGTGGCTGCCCGCGTAGAACTGCATGACCGGATGCGAGGACGAGCCCAGGACCTGCGGCGGCAGTTTGTCGAACAGCAGCGTGCGCAGGGAGTCGTGACTCTCCGGGGCGAGCTCCGCGAAGTGGTCGAAGGTGCCGAGCAGGGCCATCACGGTCCGCGTCTCGGTGAGCCGGCACAACGCCTCGGCGATCTCCCGTGCGTACCCGGTCTCCGCGCGCAGTCGAAGCAGTACGGGGGCGGGGCGGCCGATGAGCTGGGTGTCGAGCACCCCGACGACCCTGGCCAGGCCGGATTCCAGGAGTCGCTGACCGCGTCGCGCGGTGGTGCGCTCGGGGAGCCCGAGGGCCTTGGCGATCTGCTCCCACGGCGCGCGGCCGTGCAGCTGGAGCGCGGAGGCGATCCGCCGATCCGTGTCGTCCATGATGTCGCTGCTCATCACATCGACCCTCCAAACGGCTGACTCATTCAGTGAATGCTAGCCGCTTGACGGTTCCATGCGCACATGCCAGGGTGGCGAGGGTGCCGCTCGGAACGCGGTCAGGGGGATGCAGGGGGGATACGGGTGGAGCCACGATGACGATCGGTCCCGAAGTGGTGGCCTCCTACGCAGGCGTCGCGCTGCTCGGCGCGATGTCACCCGGCCCCGATTTCGCCCTGGTCAGCCGTTTCGCCGCGCTGCGCGGACGGCTCGCGGGACTGGGGGCGGCGACGGGCGTCGCGGCAGGCATGGCGGTCAACACCATCGCCGCCGTGGCGGGAGTCGGCGCCGCGCTCACCGCGTCGCCCGCGGTCTTCCGGGCCGTCACCCTGGCCGGCGCCGCGTACCTCTGCTACCTCGGCGTCCGCTCCCTGCTCGCCGCCCGCACGGTCGACGACGGCGGCCGCCAGGACACCGATGCCGACCAGGGGGCGGGCAGCGTGCGCCGGGCGGCCTTCCGGCAGGGCCTCATCACCAACGTGCTCAACCCGAAGTCGATCGTGTTCCTCGTCGCACTGCTTCCGCAGTTCCTCACGGACCGGTCGACCTGGGCGGACAAGTCGGTGCTCGGTGCCGTGACCGTCCTGATGGTGCTGGTGTGGTTCTGCGCGGTCTCCCTCGCGGTCGGCGCCTTCCAGGCCGTCTTTCGCCGCCCGAGCGCCCGACGTGCGCTCAACGCCGTGACCGGCCTGGTGCTCATTGCCCTCGCCGTGGTCATCGCCCTGAGTCCCTGAAGCCCCTGAGACTCTGGAGCCTCTGAGACTCTGTGGTCTTGAGGCCCTCAGGCCGCCTCGCGGAGCCGACACGGTTGAATCTCCTGTGAACCACCTGAAGAAAACGGCGCACGTGACACACGGCCCCCACACCGAAAGCGAACCCCAGTGACCCGCATCGCATACCAGGGCGAACCCGCCTCCAACTCGGCCACCGTCGCCCAGAAGCTGTTCCCCGGCAGCGCGGAGCTGCCGTGCGTCGGCTTCGAACAGGCGCTGGACGCGGTCACGTTGGGCGATGCCGATCTCGCGGTGATCCCCGTGGACAACTCCACGGCGGGCCGCGTCGCCGACGTGCACCACCTGCTCCCGGAGTCCGGTCTGTTCGTCATCGGCGAGTACTTCCTCGCCATCCGCTTCGACCTCATGGGCGTGCCCGGCGCCTCCCTCGCCCAGGTGGAGAGCGTACGCAGCCATGTGCACGCCCTCGGCCAGTGCAGGAAGGTGCTGCGTGCGGGCGGCTGGCGCACGCGGGTCAGCGACGACACCGCGGGCGCGGCCCGCGAGGTGGCGGATCTGAACGACCCGCGGCACGCCGCGCTGTCCCCGCCGGCCGCGGCCGCGCACTACGGGCTCGAGGTGCTTCAGGAGGGCGTCGAGGACGACCCCGACAACACCACACGCTTCGTCGTCCTCTCCCGCGACGCCGACTTCGCCCCGCTGTCGGACCGGCCGACCATGACGAGCCTGTTCTTCGCCGTACGGAACATCCCGAGCGCCCTCTACAAGGCGCTCGGCGGCTTCGCGAGCAGCGGGGTGAACCTCACCAAGATCGAGAGCTATCAGATGGGCGCGGGCCTCAACCCGAGCTGCTTCTACGTCGAGATCGAGGGCCACCCCGACGAGCCGCACGTCGCCCTCGCCCTCCAGGAACTGCGCTTCTTCTCGTCCGAGGTGCGCGTGCTCGGCGTGTACCCGGCGCACCCGCACCGGCTGGCGGAACGCCGCGCCTGAGGCGCTCTCAGTCGGGGGCCGGGCCCGGCAGCTCCCTGATGCGCTGCAAGTAGCGCAGATGGCCGGCGATCTTGAGCCGCAGCAGCCAGGGGGAGACGGGCTTGATGATCAGGTCGACGACGCCGATCTCGTAGGCGTCCTCGGTCAGCTGCGCCTGGCCGACCATCCCCGTCATGAGGATGACGGGGATGTCCCGGGTCTGGTCGAGGCGGTGCAGAAAGCCGGCCACTTCGAAGCCGCTCATGCCCGGCATGACGACGTCGAGGAGGACGAGGTCGATGCCGCCGCGCAGCACGGCCTTGAGGGCCTGCTCGCCGCTCTCGGCCGTCTCGATGCGGCAGGGGAGCGGGGCCAGGGCGGCGCTCAGCGCGACGAGGGTCTCCTGGTGGTTGTCCACGAGAAGCACGGTGATGCCGGGCATGGTCGCGCTCCTTCTGTGGCGGGCGCTCACCGTATGCCCACGGGGTCCCCTACGTCAGGCAATGGCAGACTCTTTGCCGTCGGCCCGCCACACCGAGGCCACCCGTGCCCGCGTCGTCCGCGATGTCGGCATCGGCCGCCACTGAGCGGACAGTTGAGCCGGTGAGGAAAGCGGAGAGGCTATTTCAAAGGAGTGGTGTGAGAAGGAAGCCTCTTCATGGCCTCACCGGCCCGGGTCGAGGAAGGCGAAGGGACTGGCATCGAACCCCTGACAGGGAGGAGAAGGAAGCCCCTTCATGGCCTCAACACCTTGGACGCTAGCAGTCACTCGGGGACCATGTCGCGCAGATTTTCCGGCGTCAGGACGCGCGATGCGGGGTGCAGTCCCTCGGGGCGCCGCATCCCGATGTACGTCACCGGGCCCTCCGGGACGCTCCCGCCGTCCCACACCGTCACCCGCGCGCCGTCCATGAGGCCGAGCAGCCACCGTACGGTCAGGTGCTCGCGCTCCACGATGCCGCGCAGCAGCGACTCGACCGTCACACGGGTCTCCTCGACGCGGTTCGCCGCCGGCATGCCCTTGAGGTACAGGTGCAGCCAGTGCGCCTGCCACCGGCCGTCGTCGCCGCGCCGGAACGCGAGCGGCAGCGCCACCCGGCCGGGACCGCGCAGGTCCGACTTCATGCGCACGGTCCGCGGTTCGAACGGGCGGCCCTTCTGCTCGCTCTCCCGCAGCATGAACCCGAAGAACGACTCCTCGACGTCCATGAAGTTCTCCCCGGCGAACAGCAGCACCTGAGGCACGACGAAGCTGCCGCGCACCGCGCCGAGCCGCAGCTCGATGAACTCTGACGCGCCCTCGGGCGCCTCGACGATGTCGCCGGAGTGCCGGCCGTCCACGTCCGTCAGCCGGGTGTACGAGAGCCAGGTGACCTGCTCGTACCCCTCGTCCAGGACGACCGCCGACAGGTCGTAGTCGGTGGTGCGGCTGCGCTGCTTCCAGTACACGAAGAAGCGCAGCAGCTCGCCCTCGACCGGGGACACTGAACCGCGCGGCAGCACCCCGAGCCCGGACGGCACCGCCTTGCCGCTGAGCGGCAGCGCGACGTCGAGAACGTCCGGGTCGACGAGGACCCGCGGTGCGGGCGGCAGGCGGCGTGCGATCTCCGCGTCGAGGAGCGCGATCAGGCGCTCCTTGGCGGTGTCCGGAAGCGCGTGGCGGGTGTCTTCGGTGACCCACGCGCGCCCGCGCCGGTTGACGAACACCCGGCGCGCTCCGTCCAGTTCGAGGAGGTCGCCGCGGTTGAGGAGGTGCTGGCGCACGGACAGGAGGACGCGTCCTGCGGCCCGCGGGGCGGTCTCCTCGACCGCGTCGAGCACCGCCGCGCACTCCTCGTCCGTACGCGCCGAGCGCAGCAGCCGGTCCACCGAGCGGAGCAGCACACCCGGAGCGGACCTCAGGAGCTCCACCGCGCCCGTCAGGTCGCCACGGCCGAGGAGTTCCTCGGTGCGCGCGGCGAACGACGGCGCACGCTGCTCGCCACGCGCCACCGCGAACACCTGGGCGGCGTACGGCCACCGCGGGTACTCGTGCGGGTGCAGCCGCTCGCCGAGCCGCTTCCACCGCTCCCGGTGCGCGGCCACGTCGGCGAGCTTCGCGGGCGCCGCGGCGACCACCGCGTCGAGGCCCGCGAGCAGCGCCCGGCGCACGGGCCGCGACAGCTTCACGAACCGGGTGGGCTCGACGAGCGACACGTCGCCGTCCGAGAGCGCGCAGGCGAGCCGCAGCACATCGGTGACGGTGTCGAGGAGGAGGCCCGAACCCGCGCGCAGGCGCGCCTTGTTGACGACCGCGCGGTTCTCCCTGACCGGGATCTCGTCGGGCTGCGGCCCGTCCGCGCAGTGCTCCGCCAGCGCGTCGAGGTCACGGAGATCGTCCTCGCCGAGCGGGGTGCGGCTGCCCGCGAGCGCCAGGTACAGCGCGGTGACCTCGTCCCGGGCGTCGCCGCCGAGGTGCAGCACGGTCATCCGGTCGCCGGCCGCCGCGATCAGCTCCTCGTGGTGGCCGAGCATCTCGGCGTACGTGTGCTGGTAGCGCCCGTACGTCGGCAGCGTCAGCAGATTCACCACACCGGAGCTCAGCTGCTTGAGGGCGCCTTCGCGCGCGTGGTCGTCCGCGAGCGCGTCACGGACGCACTGCATCCAGAAGTCGAAGGTGTCCGGCACGTTCGCCGGGAAGTCGACGAAGTACGTGTTGTGCTGCACGTGGTCGCCGACCGACTCGCGCACGCAGGCGAGGGTCCGTACGGCGATGTCGACGACCGCGCCCGTGGACAGCGCCGAGATGCGCTCCAGCAGCGGCGCGGACAGCTTGAAGCCCACGGACATCAGCGCGGCGTCGAACTGCCGCGCGGCCACGCCACCGTCACCGGCCGCGCCCTCGGGGGCGGGGAGACGGTGGGTGTGTCGGACGAGCAGATGCTCGAGAGGGTGAACCATGCCGGAATGGTGGCAGGGGTGTGCGGGCGGCGCACTCGGGTTTCCGGCGGCGCGGGGGAGCCCTCCGGGACTGGACGAAATTCGGTGGCACGGCAGCCACTTGGCTGCGCACGCTGGGTGGCGTGTCATGTCCCAAGTACCAGATCCGTGCCCGCCACACCCCGTCCACCGTCACCGTCTACCAGGCGTACGCGCCGGAGCTCGGCCTGCCCACGGCCGCGCACGGACGCTTCCCGTCGGCATGGCGGCGCGGGCGCATGACATGGATCAAGCCCTCGTTCCTGTGGATGATGTACCGCTGCGGCTGGGGCACCAAGGAGGGCCAGGAGACCGTCCTCGCCGTCGAGATCACCCGCGAGGGCTTCGAGTGGGCGCTGGAACGGGCCTGCCTGTCCCACTACGAGCCCGGGCTGCACGCCGACCGGGCCGACTGGCAGCGGCAGTTGAGCCGGTCCCCGGCGCGCGTGCAGTGGGACCCGGAGCGCGATCTGCGGCTGCGGGCGCTCGACCACCGGTCGCTGCAACTGGGCCTGTCCGGCGAGGCCGCCCACCGCTACGCCGACGAGTGGATCGTCTCGGTCACCGATGTCACCGCCCTCGCGCACGAGATCCACGGGCATGTGCGGGACGGCGACCTCGACGCGGCGCGGCGGCTGCTTCCGGCGGAGGACGCCTACCCGGTCCCCGACGGGCTGCTCGACCATCTCGTGCCTGGTCAGGGGCCGTTGTCAGTGCCGCGTGGCACTGTGTCCGCATGAGTCGGATCATCTCGTTCAGCACGGCGGACAAGGCGCAGATCATCGGGTTCCTCGGTGCCGCCGAGAAGTTCACCGCGGAGCAGCGGCGCATCGCGGCGTTCATGCACGACCGGGCGCGGGCGCAGCAGGCGGACGTGGAGCGGCAGGGCCTGGACTGGGGGCTCACGGTGCCCGACGCGCTCGACCACCTGCTCTCCGGGCACGCCACGTGCACGGCGCACGCGGCGGGGAACGCGTACGCGGCCGCGATGCAGACGGTCATCGACTGCAATGCCTCGGACCCGCTCGACCTCGCCGTCCACTCCAAACCGGCGACGTTCTTCGCCGCCCTCGACACCGAGCTGCGCGGCGCGGGCGTGCCCGCCGAACTGCTGCCAGGCGACCACGTGATGGGTGGCCTTCCGGCCGACTTCCCCTTTCCGCTCCCGCTGCCCGAGCACGCGATGGAGAACTTCGGCCACTGGCCCCTGAACCGGGTCAAGCCGGCGGTCGACGCCTACCGCGCGGCATTGGAGAAGATAGGCGAGGGATTCGCCCACGAGCTGCAAGTCCTCATCGACCGGCTCGACTTCGAGCACGAGGAGTGGAGCGAGCGGTCCGGCCGCGGCGGATACACCCCGGACACGATCTTCTTCTCCATCACTGGATGATCGTGCGCAGTGGCAATCGCAGCCGCAGTCAGCCATGAACTTCGAGAGTTTCGAGAGTTTCGAGAGTGGTGAGGTCGTCATGCCGTCACGTACCCGCACGGTCGTCGCGCTGCCCGGGACGTTCTGCTCCCCGGTGATCTACGAGCGCGTGCGGCACCTGCTCGCCGAGCGCTTCGACGTGGACGCGCCCTCCTGGATGACGGACGCACCGGACTGCACGCTCGACGGCGTCGCCACCTGGGTCGCCGACCGGGTCACCGCCGCCGCGCGCGGGCCTGTGCTGCTCATCGGGCACTCCACCGGCGGCGCGATCGCCCTGCGCCTGGCCACGACCCGCCCCGACCTCGTCGGCGGACTCATGCTCGTCAACACCGGACCCCACATGCGCGGACACGGCGACGTCGCCGCGCTGATAGCCGGCATGGAGCGCGACGGCGCCTCCGGCGTCATCGGCCCGGTCCTCGACCGCTCCTTCCACACCGCCCCGACGCCCGATGACCGGCAGCGCCTCCTCGACTACGCCCACCGGGCACCCCTGCGCGCCGCCCTCGACGTCCTGCGCAGCCAGCACACCACCGACCTCACCCCGGACCTGCCCGCGCTGCGGATGCCGGTCTCCGTCGTGCACGGCCGCCACGACCCGGTGCGGACCGTCGACGCCGCCGAGTCCATGGCCGCCGCGATCCCCGACGCCCGCCTCCACCTCCTCGACGCCGGCCACAGCCCCATGTACGAGACACCAGCCGAGGTGGCCACGGCCATAGGGGAGTTGGAGCGGCGCATGGCCGGCTGAAGCCGTGGGGGACCGTCGCCGCGCGCCGCGCCGCCGCCTAGGGTGACCGCATGAGTCGACCCACGCGCGTGCACGCCTTCACCGACGACGCCCTCGCCGACCACGACGCCGTAGCCGTCGCCGAGCTGATCCGCGGCGGTGAGCTGAGTGCGGAGGAGGTCGAGGCCGCGGCGGTCGCCCGCATCGAGCGCGTCGACCCCGACCTGGACGCCGTCGCGTTCAAGGCCTACGACAGGCCCCGGCGCTCCCGGACGCCGCAGGCACCGCTGTACGGCGTGCCCATGCTGGTCAAGGACAACACCGACGTGGCGGGCATGCCCACCAACCACGGCACCGACGCCTTCCGCGCCGGGCCCGCCCGCTGGGACGGCCACTACGCCGCCCAACTCCTCAGCTGCGGTGCGACCGTGCTCGGCAAGAGCCGGATGCCGGAGTTCGGGCTCAACGCCTCCACCGAGTTCCGGACCGCCGTGCCCACCCGCAACCCGTGGAACACCGAACGCTCGACCGGTGCCTCGTCCGGCGGCGCCGCGGCCCTGGTCGCCGCGGGCGCGCTGCCCCTCGCCCACGCCAACGACGGCGGCGGCTCCATCCGCATCCCCGCCGCGGCCGCCGGGCTCATCGGCCTCAAGCCGAGCCGCGGCCGCCACCTCAACGGCGAGATGGCACGCACGATGCCGCTCAACATCATCTCCGAGGGCGTCCTGACCCGCACGGTCCGGGACACCGCCGCGTACGTCGCCGCCGTCGAGGACCACTGGCGCAACCCGCGGCTCGCCCCGATCGGCCTCGTCCGCGGGCCCGCCCACCGCAGGCTGCGCGTCGGCATGGTCCTCGAATCGGTCACCGGCGCGGTCGTCGACGAGCAGACACGCGCCGCCGTCGAACACACCGCCCGGCTCCTGGAGGCGCAGGGCCACATCGTCGAACCCGTCCCGATCCCCGCGGCGAACAGCCTCGCGGAGGACTTCATCACGTACTGGGGCATGCTGGCCGGCATGGCGGGCGGGCTCGGCAGGTTCGCCTTCGACCGCTCCTTCGACGCCACCCGGCTCGACGGCCTCACCCTCGGACTCCGCAAGCAGTTCACCCAGGGCGGCTGGGCCCGCCTGCCCGGCGTCCTGCGGAGGCTGCGCCGCGCCGCGAGGACGTACGCGGCCGCCTTCGAGCGCCACGAGCTGATCCTGTCTCCCGTCCTCGCCCATGTGACCCCTCTGCTCGGCCACCTCTCGCCCACGGTCCCCTTCGACGAACTCATGGACCGGCTCCAGCGCTACGTCGCCTTCACCCCGCTGCACAACATCACCGGCGCGCCGGGCATCTCGCTCCCCATGGGCATGGCCCGCGAGGGCGTCCCCATCGGTGTGCACCTCTCCGCGGCGTACGGGGACGAACGCACGCTTCTCGAAGTCGCGTTCGCCCTGGAGGAGCAGACGGTCTGGCCCTCGATCCAGGCCCCCTTCGAGGCGACGGCCGACGACGAGACGTCAACGCCCGCGTGATGCTTGACGAGTTGACGTGGCGTCACTCGTGTCCTGGCGCTCCCCGCCGCCCGGTCGGCGGCGGGGAAAACCGCGTCAAGATCCCGGACCGCTTCACTCGAACGTGTGGCGGGAGGTAGGGTCGCAAGCGGCATGCGGGCTTCCGGGCCCCGCCCTGCTCCGTACCCTCCTCACCCTCCTCGCACTCGGTCCCCACGCCCTGTACCCCCCGAGGTCCGCACCCATGATTGAGATACCCGAGCTGGCCGCGGGAGCCCTGGCCGCCGGGACCGTGTCGGCGTTCGTGCTCGGCGGCGGGCTCGTCAAGGCCCGCCGGAGCACCGGCAGACAGCGCGCCGAGACCGAGGCGCTGCGCGCCCGGCTCGTCGCCGCGCGCGAGGAGGTCGAGGCGGCCCGCGAGGAACTCGACGACCTCACCGCCGCGTTCACCGCCGAGCTCGCCCACCTCGCCGGAACCCGCATGCCGGCCGCGGCCACCCACGCCGCCCACCCCCACTACCAGGTGCCGGGCCCCCAGCAGCCCGAACTCGGCGGAGCCGAACTCGCCGCGGGCCTCGACGCCGTACTCGACGGCCTGCGCACCGCCATCGCGCAGGAGCGCAAGCGCGTCGACGCCGCGGCCCGCGCCGGAATGCGCGGCGCCACCCGCGAGATCCAGGCCGGCCTGTACCGGCTCCAGGACGTGCTGCGCGGCCTCCAGGAGCGCTACGACGACCCGGAGTTGGCGCAGACCCTGTACGCGCTCGACCACGAGAACGAGCAGTCGCTGCGCCGCGCGCAGGTCGCCGCCGTCGTCTGCGGCGCCTGGGTCGGCCTCGCCCGCGGCGAGTCGTACCTCGTGGAGGCCGTCACCGGCGGCCAGTCGCGGCTCGCCGGATACGACCGGGTGGAGGTCCACAACCACCTGGACGACGGCACCGGGCTCATCTCGCACGCCGTCGAACCGGTCGCCATCATCGTCGCCGAACTCCTCGACAACGCGCTGCGCCACTCCTCGCCCGACACCACGGTCGGCGTCCACCTGGAGCGCGTCCACCACGGCGTCAGCGTGACCGTCGACGACGCGGGCGTCGGCATGAGCTCCGACGAACGCGCCCACGCCCAGCGCATGGTGGCGGGGGAGGAGCCCATCCTGCTGTCCGAGCTCGGCGACCCGCCGCGCATGGGCCTGGCCGCGATCGGCCAGCTCACCCGCCAGTTCGACCTCTCCGTCGACCTGTCGTCGCCGTCCCCGTACGGCGGCGTCCGCGCGGTCCTGCTCGTCCGCGACCACCTCCTGTGCACGATCGCCCCCGAGGAGCGCAAGCCCGCCGCCGCGGCCCCGCGCTCCACCCGCGAGACGGCGGCCGAGGACACCACGCACACCCTCGCCGCCGACGAGACACCCGCCGCTTCCGCGCCCGCACGGCCCGCCGCCGACGACGCCGAACTGCCCAGGCGCCGCCGCCGCGTCCGCACCGACGCGCCGTCCGCACCCGCGCCCGGAACCCCGCGGCCCGCCGCACACCGCAGCCCCGAGGAGCAGGCCGCCGCGCTCGGCGCCCTCCAGGCCGCCACCGCCGCCGCACGCGAGGAGCGGCCCGCACACCCACCGCACGACACCGCCGGCGACCACCCCGGCACCGGTGAGCACAGGGAAGGGAACACCCCCGATGAGTAGCCGCGACCTCGGCGACAGCGCTTGGGTCCTCGATCCGATCCTGGAGATCCCGCACGTCCAGGCCGCCGTCCTGCTCACCAGGGACGGCCTGGTCTCCGGATACACCGAGGCGCTGACACAGGCATCCGCGGAGCGCGTGGCCGCCATCACCAGCACCGTGCAGGGCGCCTGCCGCACCGCGGCCGCCGCCTTCGCCGACCAGGAGACCGCCGACGTACGCCAGGTGGTCATCGAGTCCGACCACGGCTACATCCTCGTCGCGCCCACCGCGCACGGCACCTGCGTGGCCGCGTTCGGCGACCCCGAGGTCCGGCTCGACCTGCTCGGCCACCGCGTCCACTCGCAGGTCGCCCGGCTCGGCGAGAAGGCCATGGCGGCCGCGCCCCGCGGGGCCGACGGCGCCGCCGAGGCATGACGGGCCGCCGCGGCGGCCGGCCGCTGGTCCCCGCCTACCTCGCCACCGGCGGGGTGGCGCGGCCCAGCCGCAACAGCCTGGAGCGGCTCTCCGTACTGACCGGCGTCGGCGCGCCCTGGCCCACGGGGCTGCCCGCCGCCCAGCACGCCCTCCTGCGCACCCTGGACGGCGGCTCGCTCACCGTGGTCGAGTCCGCCGCCCTGCTCGAACTGCCGGTCTCCGCCGTACGCGTGCTGGCCGCCGCACTGATCGACCAGGGGCTCGTCGGCGCCCGCCCGCCGGTCCCGCCCGCAGCGCAGCCCCATACCGATCTGCTGAAGAGAGTCGCCGATGGCCTCCGCGCCCTCAAGCGCTGAATCCGCGCCCTCACACACCCACGGCTCAGTGCATCTGCCGGACACCGCACGCGAGTTGGTGAAGATCCTCGTCACCGGGCCCTTCGGGGTGGGCAAGACCACCCTGATCGACTCCGTGTCCGAGATCCGCCCGCTGCACACCGAGGAACAGCTCACCGAGGCGTCCGTCGCCGTCGACGACCTCGCGGGCGTACGGGAGAAGGCGACCACCACCGTCGCCATCGACTTCGGCCGGATCAGCCTCAAGGGCGGCGCCGTCCTCTACCTGTTCGGCACCCCAGGACAGGAACGCTTCCGCGCGCTGTGGGACGACATCGCCTACGGGGCGCTCGGCGCGCTCGTCCTCGTCGACACCCGGCGCATCGACGAGTCCTTCGATGCCCTCGGCCTCGTCGAGGAGTCGGGCCTGCCCTACGCCGTCGCCCTCAACACCTTCCCGGACTCCCGCAGTTACACCGAGGAGCAGCTGCGGCTCTCCCTCGACCTGGAGCCCGACACCCCGATGGTGGTGTGCGACGCCCGTGACACGCACTCCTCCGTCGACGCGCTGCTCGCCCTCGTGCAGCACCTGATCGACCGCAACACCCCGGAGCCCCGATGACGTACCCCGCGCAGGCCGAGGACTTCCACCTGGCGGCGCCCGTCCGGCTGTGGGAGGACGGCTTCGCCGCAGACCCGCACGCCTACTACGCGACGCTGCGCGCCCAGGGCCCGGTCGGCCACGCCGAACTCGCCCCCGGCGTGCCCGCGTACGTCGTCACCGACCGCCGGGCCGCCCTCGACCTGCTGCACGACACCGAGTCCTGGTCGCACGACCCGCGGCCGTGGGAGGAGACCGTCGACAGCGACTCGCCGATCCTCGGCATGATGCGCTGGCGGCCCAACGCGCTGTTCGCCGACGGGGAGCAGCACGTGCGCTACCGGCGCGCCCTCATCGACGCCTTCGACCTCGTGGAGCCGCACGACCTGCGCGAGCGCGTGCACCGCGCCGTCGACGTGCTGGCCGCCGGGATGGCGTCCCGGGGCCGCGCGGACCTCGTCGCCGAGTTCGCCCGCCCGCTGATGTCCCTCGTCTTCAACAGCCTCTTCGGGCTCCCGGACAGCGAGAGCGACCGCCTCCAGGGCGCCATCGCCCGGGTCATGGACGGCGGCGGCGACGCGGCGAAGGGCGAGGAGGAGTTCGGCCGCTACATCCTCGACCTCGTCGCCGCCAAGACCGCCGAACGCGGCCAGGACCTCACCAGCTGGCTGCTCGACCACCCCCTCGGCCTCACCCCCGAGGAAGTCACCTGGCAGGTCTTCCTCATGCTCGGCGCGGGCCACGAACCCACCGCCAACCTCGTCTCCAACTCGCTGTCGCGGATCCTCGGCAACCCGGCGTACTACTCGACGCTGACCAGCGGATCGCGGCCGGTCATGGACGCGGTCGTCGAGGTGCTCCGGCACGAGACACCCCTGGCCAACTACGGCATCCACTACGCCCGCAAGCCCCTCACCTTCCACGGTGTGTGGGTGCGCGCCGCCGTGCCCGTCGTCATCTCCTACGGGGCCCTGGGACAGGAGGCGGAGAGCGACACCCCCGCCGACCGGCACCCGCACGACGCCTCGCACCTGTCCTGGTCGGCGGGCGAGCACGCCTGCCCGGTCAAGCAGCACACGCTGCTCATCGCCACCGAGGCCATCGAACGCCTCACCCAGTGGCTGCCCGACCTGGAGCCGCGCGTCCCGCGCGAGCAACTGACCTGGCGCACAGGCCCGTTCCACCGCTCGCTCACCGAGCTGCCCGTGCGCTTCGTTCCCCGTACCGCGTACACGTCAGGAGCAGCCGAGTGACCGAGAGCGTGTCTTCGACCCGTATCGCCATCGACCCGTTCGGCGCCGACCTGCCGGCCGAGGCGGCCCGGCTGCGCGCGGCGGGCCCCCTCGTCCCCGTCGAACTGCCCGGCGGCATCCCGGCCTGGGCGCCCACCCGTTACGACACCCTCCGCTCGCTCATCCTCGACCCGCGGGTCAGCAAGGACCCGCGCAAGCACTGGTCGCTGTGGCCCGAGGTCGGCGACCACCCCGAGTGGGGCTGGGTCCTCGGCTGGGTCGGCGTGGTCAACATGCTCTCCACGTACGGCGAGGACCACACACGGCTCCGCAAGCTCGTGGCACCGAGCTTCACCGCCCGCCGCACCGAGCTGATGCGCCCCCGCGTCGAGAAGATCACCGAGGAGCTGCTCGCCGCGCTCGACGGCGCCGAACCCGACACCGACGTCGACCTGCGGCCCACCTACGCCAACCAGCTGCCCATGCAGCTGATCTGTGAACTCTTCGGTGTGCCCGACGAGTTGCTCGGCCCGGTGGAGCGCCTGGTCGACGCCATCATGGACACCTCCGACCCCAGCCCCGAGCACGGCGCGTTCGTGCAGGAGCAGATCGGCACCGTCCTGCCCGCGATCATCGCGCACCGTACCGAGCACCCCGGCGACGACATGACCACCGAGCTGCTGCGGGTGCGCGCAGAGGACGGCGACCGGCTCAGCGACGAGGAACTCCTCTACACGCTGCTCCTGGTCATCGGCGCCGGATTCGAGACGACCGTCAACCTCATCGGCAACGCGATCGTCGCCCTGCTCACCCACCCCGAACAGCTCGCCGCCGTCCGCTCCGGCGAACTCACCTGGGACGCCGTCATCGACGAGACCCTGCGCGTCCACCCCTCCATCTCCAACCTGCCGCTGCGCTTCGCCGTCACCGACATCACCGTCGACGGGGTGACGATCCCGGCCGGCGACGCCATCCTCACGACGTACGCCGCATCCGGCTACGACCCCGAGCACTACGGGCCCACGGCCGCGGAGTTCGACGCACACCACGCCGCCGACGACCACATGTCGTTCGGCATCGGCGTGCACCGCTGCATCGGCGCCCCGCTCGCCCGACTGGAGGCCCGCACCGCGCTGCCCGCCCTCTTCGACCGCTACCCCGACCTGCGGCTCGCGGTGGCTCCCGAAGAGCTGCGCCAGGTCCCGTCGTTCATCGCGTACGGCTGGCAGGAGATCCCGGTCCGCCTGCGCGGCTGACTCACGTGCGCAGCTGTGCGCGGAACTCCTGGGGGTCGACGGCGGGCCCGTCGACCTTCACGACGGGCACCACCTCGTCGTCGTACCAGCACACGGGCGTGCCCACGACGCCGTAGGACGCGAAGTCGCTCACGGAGCGGGCCGCCCACTCGCCGTAGGTGTCGTCGGTGACCTTCTGGTCGAAGCCGGGGGAGCGCAGCCCGTTGACCTTGCTCGCCAGGGACAGCAGCACCGACGGCTCGGCGAAGTCGTCGTTGCCCGGCGGGAACGGCTGCGCGGCGAACAGCACGGCCAGGTAGTCGAGGAACTGCCGCCGCCCCACGTCGCTCGCCGCGGCCAGGGCACTCAGGCCGCGCACGGACCCGCTGCCGCCGACGGTGTCGTCGAACGTGGCCGCGAAGTGGAACATCACCACGTACGAGCCCTCGTCCGCGCCCTGCCGCATGGTGTCGAGCAGACTCTCCACCATGCGGAAACTCGCCCGGTCCCGCAGCTCCAGGAACACCTGGAGCTTGTGCGGACTGCCGAGGCTTCCGTAGTAGAGAACGGTGTCGTCCGAGCCTGTGGTGTTCGCCGGATTCATGTACAAAATGATCCCATAACGGCATGAAACGTGCCGGGGTGTCGACCCGGCACGGAGCCATGCACGATCACGACGGCCGGGAGATGATGGGCGGATGGGCAGTGCCGACCAGCCTCGGGCGCAGGTGGACCACAGCCACCTGTTCCCCGGGGCGCGGGTTCGCGTGGAGGGGCTCGAGGCCCCGTCGGCGCAGCTCGACGACCCGCAACCGCTGACCTTCGTCGTGCACTTCGCGGACGGCGAGGAGGCCGCCGCCGAGCTGCTCGTGCCGGGCGACGGCGACCCGGGATCGAGCGTGCTCGCCGTGGAGGCGCACACCAGCCGCGCGGGGACCGAGCTGCCTGCACAGTCCTGGATGATCAAGGAATATCTGCTCGACGGCGGCGCACTCGTCCTGCGACTGGGAGTACGGCTCGCGTAGGTGGCTCACGCAGGAGGAGGAGACATGGCGGAGGACTTTGCCGTAGGGGACCACGTCCGGTGGAACTCGGAGGCCGGGCACGTCTCAGGTGTGATCATCAAGAAGCACACGCAGAACGTGGAGTACAAGGGGTACACCCGGCACGCCACCGAGAAGGAACCCCAGTACGAGATCCAGAGCGACAAGACCGACCACATCGCCATGCACAAGGGGACGGCGCTCACGAAGATCGGCTGACCGGCACGGGACATGGCACACCGCATCCTCACGATCGGACACTCCACACGCGACTTCGACGAGGTCGTGCGGATGCTGCGGAACAACGACGTCACCTGCCTCGTCGACGTCCGCTCGTACCCGTCGTCGCGGAAGTACCCGCAGTGGAACCAGGCGGCCGTCGTCGAGGCACTGCCACCCGACATCTCCTATCGGTGGCTCCCGCGGCTCGGCGGCCGCCGGCACACCCCCAAGGGCGTGCACAGCCCGAACGGCGCATGGCGCGTCAAGGCGTTCCGCGACTACGCCGACTACATGGACAGCGACGAATTCCGTGAAGGACTGGCCGAGTTGCTCGACATCGCGGAACACGAACGGCCCGCCATCATGTGCAGCGAGGCGGTGCCGTGGCGCTGCCATCGCCGCCTGATCACCGACGCGTTGCTCGTGGCCGGGGCCGACGTCGCGCACATCATGTCACCCACGTCGACGAAGCCGGCGACCCTGAACGAGAACGCCCGGGTCGACGAGGACGGACGTCTGACGTATCCGCCCCCGTCCTCCATGTGACGTCAGCGGATGCAGACCCCCGACTCCTGGGTGAGCATGGTCGAAACCGCCCTCGACCCGCTGGTGAGCCATGACCGGCCTCATCGGAGGGGCGACGGGCACATGACGTCGACACCGAGGAGGACACATGGTTTCCGACCAGGACGCGAACGAGCACGAGGGCCCCGCGGACGGCGGCGCGGCCGGGACGCCGGGCGTGCACGACGGCGGTGCGGACGGTGGCGCCGAAGGTCCCGCCGACGGCGGTGCCGCCGGGCAGCCGGGTGTGCACGACGGTGGCGCGGACGGCGGTGCCGAAGGGCCTGCCGATGGTGGTGCGGCTGGTCAGCCGGGTGTGCAGGACGGTGGCGCCGATGGTGGTGCCGAGGGGCCTGCCGATGGTGGCGCGGCTGGTCAACCGGGTGTGCACGACGGTGGCGCCGATGGTGGTGCCGAAGGGCCTGCTGACGGTGGCGCCGCCGGGCAGCCCGGTGTGCACGACGGCGGTGCCGATGGCGGTGCGGACGGCGGCGGTAACGCCTCTTGAGCGCTGCACGGACCGGGGTCCGGAATCCGGGTGCCTCAGAAGGCGCCGGGATTCTGGAGACCCGTCTGACCGGCCTCGCCTTCGAGGAGTTCGCCCACAAGGTGTGGTCGCGCACCGCCCTGCTCACGAACGCCGCGAGCGACTTCTCTGACGTGTTCGGCGCCGACGCCGTGGACGAACTCGTCTCCAGCCGCGGACTCCGCACGCCGTTCCTCCGCGTGGCCAAGGACGGCGCCGTGCTCCCCGAGTCCTCGTACACCTCGCCCGCGGGCGTCGGCGCGACCATCGCGGACCAGGTCGACGACACCGCGCTGTGGCGTCATTTCGCGGACGGCGCCACCCTCGTCCTCCAGGCACTGCACCGCACCTGGGCCCCGGTCGGCGACCTGTGCGCGCGGCTCGGCGCCGAGCTCGGTCACCCCGTGCAGGCCAACGCGTACATCACCCCACCGCTGAACCGGGGCTTCGACGACCACTACGACGTGCACGATGTCTTCGTCGTCCAGATCCAGGGCCGCAAGCGGTGGCTCGTCCACGAACCGGTGCACCCCGACCCGCTGCGCGACCAGCCGTGGACCGACCGCCGCGCCGCCGTGGCGGATGCCGCGCGCGAACCCGCGTACATCGACACCGTCCTCGAGCCCGGCGATGTGCTGTACCTGCCGCGGGGCTGGCTGCACGCGGCAGAGGCGCAGGGCGAGGTGTCGGTCCATCTGACCCTGGGCGTCCATGTCTGGACCCGGTACGCGCTGGCCGAACACCTCGCGCAGGCCGCCCTCGCCGCCCTCCGCGACGACCCCGACATGCGCGGCTCCCTGCCGCTGGGCGGCACGGCGCCGACGGACGACATCCGAGAACGCCTCGCCCAGGCGGTCGCGGAGGCCGACCCCGCCCCGCTCTTCCACCGCGCCCGCCGCGGCCAGGCCCGCCCGGCGCCGCTCGGCCCGCTGGCCCAGCTCGCCGCCGTCGACACCCTCGACGCGCGGACCCTCGTACGGCTCAGGCCGTCCCTCGAAGCCAGGTGGGAGGGCGCGCGCCTGATGACACGGGTGGGCTGGCTCGACTTCCCCGAGGCCGAGCGGCCGACCGTGAACACCCTGCTCGACGGCGAGGCCCGCACCGCAGGCGACATCGGGCTCGCACTCGCCGAGCGACTACTGCGCGCGGGCGTCCTGGTACCCGCCGGACGGTAGCCGCCCGTTGACCGCCACCGACCGCTTCTTCTGCGCCGAGGCCGCCCGCGTCCGCGGCGACGCCCTCACGGGCACGGCGCCCCGCGGCACCGCGTGGGTGCTCATCGAGTACCGGCGCGCCTGGCCCACCAACGGCTTCGACGGCATCGACCTCGACCCGGAGACCAAGGCACACGTCTGGGCGGCCGCCCACGCGCTCAGGGCCCGCATCCTCCTGGTCCGCCGCTGCGCACGCCCACGGCCCGAGGCGCCGGCGCGGTGGGCCGTGCTGCACCACGAAACCTCCGGCGCGTACCGGCAGCGCTGGGGCACCTGGACCCGCGACGCCGACCTGCTGGAGATCGCCGACGCCCTGCGGACACCGGGCGGACTCGACCATCCGCCGGTCGTCCTCGTCTGCGTCCACGGCCAGCACGACATCTGCTGTGCCGTGCGCGGCCGCCCCGTCGCGCGGGCGCTGAGCGAGCACTGGCCGAACCTCGTCTGGGAGTGCACCCACGTCGGCGGCGACCGCTTCGCCGCCAATGTCGTCGTCCTGCCCGACGGTGTCTACTACGGCGACCTCGACGCCGACTCGGCCACCCACGTCGTCGAGGAACACCTCGCGGGCCGCATCCACGCCCGGCACCTGCGCGGATACACGGACCTCGCGCCGGCCCAACAGGCCGCAGTCACCGCCCTGCTCGCCCGCTACGGACCGGCCGGCCGCCACGACTACGCCGTCACCGGCACGTCCCGCGAGGGCGACGTCTGGCGCATCCGCGTCGAACTCCACGCCCCACGACCCACCGCCTTCGACATCGAGGTCCACGCCCACCGCACGCCCCCGCACCGCCTGACGTGCAGGGGACCCCAGCCGAGCACATCCGTCGCGTACGAGGCACGGACGATTCGGCCGGTCTGAGCGCGCTGCGCGCCGAGTCGGGGGCGCGGCTCAGGACGCGGCCGACCGCACCCGCACCCGCCCCTCGCTCACCTTCACGTCCCAGCGGGGCGCGGACACCGAGGCCGGGCCGCGGGTCGGGGCGCCGTCCGTCAGGCGGAACTCGCTGCCGTGCCAGGGGCAGCGGATGCAGCCGTCGTCCAGGACCTTGCCCTCGTCGAGGGGGCCGCCCGCGTGGGTGCACACGGCGGAGAGGGCGTGGACGATGTCGCCGTCACGGACCAGGACGACCGGGACGGCGCCCGGCGCGACACGCACCGGCCTGCCGTCGGGCAGCTCCGAGAAGGCGGCGACGTCGGTCCACTCGTCGACGGTCGGCTGGAACGCCGTGTCGCTGACGCCGACGCCCCGCGCGAACACCAGGTGGCCGCCCAGGTAGGCGGCGCCGAGCGTGAGGCCGAGTCCCAGGCCGCTCAGGGCCATTCCGGCGCACCGGTGGTCACGGCGTCGGGCCAGCCAGCTCGCGGTCTGGAGCACCGTCGCCGCCGCGTTGCACACGCCGTGCACCGCGCCGACCCGCTGCTCCGCGCCGTACGTGTCCGCCCAGTCGGCCGCACCGGAGGCGGCGGTGGGGATCGCGGACAGCACGCCCAGGCCCACCAGACGGCGTGACACCCGGGCACCGGAACGGCCCGCGACCACGTCCACAAGGGAAGCCATCGTCCACGCGCCGATGGGGACGTCCGTCAGCGGAGGGTGCAGCGGATGTCTCAACCAGGTCCCCGACAGGGCGTTCTTGACCTTCGCGGCACGCGTGACACGTCCGACCAGGCCCGCCGCCGCATGGCAGAAGCCGTCCAACGCCTGCATGTCCTCGATCTGGTGGATGAGGTTCGGTGCCACGGTCGCCTCGCTCGTGCGCTCGTCCGATGGGTGGTCGCCGTTCAGGCCGAAGGCGTGACGGTCACCTTCACGTGCTTCATGATCGGCTGGTCGCTCTGCGTGCTGTGGTCGCCGATGGCGCACAGCACGTTCATCTCCGGCATGTAACCGGCCGCGCAGCCGCGCGGGATGTCGTACGGGACCGCCAGATAGCCCTGAAGGCTGCGGTGGCTGCCGTCGCGGGCCGTGCTCGTGATGTCGACCGGGTCGAACTCGGCGATGCCGCGCTCACGCATGTCGTCCTGGTTGAGGAAGACCAGCGTGCGCAGGTTCTTGATGCCCCGGTAGCGGTCGTTGTCCGAGTAGATGGTGGTGTTCCACTGGTCGTGGGAGCGCATCGTGCCCAGGGCCAGGGTGCCCGGCTCGGGGATCACGTCGGGCAGCGGGGCGGCGGAGAACTCGGCGCGGCCCGAGTCGGTGAGGAAGACCAGCTCGCGGGCGGGCTGCTTGATGCGGAAGCCCAGCGGCAGCCGCACCCGCCGATTGCAGTCCTCGAAACCGTCGATGACCTGCGCCATCGAGTCACGGATCCGGTCGTAGTCCTCGACGTACCACTCCCAGGGAGTGTCGCTCTCGGGCAGCGTGGCGCGCGCCATCCCGGCGATGATGGCCGGCTCGGACAGCAGGTGCTTGGACGCCGGGCGCTTCATGCCGACCGACAGGTGCACCATGCTCATCGAGTCCTCGACGGACGTGGACTGCAGCCCGCCGCGCTGCTCGTCCTTCTCGGTGCGGCCCAGGCACGGCAGGATCAGCGCCCGCCGCCCGTGCACGAGGTGGCTCCGGTTGAGCTTCGTGCTCACCTGCACCGTCAACTCGCAGGTGCGCAACGCCTCGTACGTGTAAGGGGTGTCGGGGGCCGCGAGCGCGAAATTGCCGCCCATGCCGACGAACACCTTCACGTCGCCGCGCCGCATCGCCTCGATCGTGCCGACCGTGTCGAGCCCGTGCTCGCGCGGCGGGTCGATCTCGCAGGCCTCCGCGAGCCGGTCGAGGAAGGTGTCACTGGGGCGGTGGTCGATGCCGCAGGTCCTGTTGCCCTGCACGTTGCTGTGGCCGCGCACGGGGGAGGGGCCCGCGCCCTCGCGGCCCAGATTGCCGCGCAGCAGAAGGACGTTGACGATCTCGCGGACCGTGTCGACGCCGTGCTCGTGCTGGGTGACGCCGAGACACCAGCTGATGATGCTGCGGTCCGCGTCCCGGTACACCCGGGCCGCCTTGAGGATGTCCTTCCGGCTCAGGCCCGACTGGCGCTCGATCTCCTCCCAGGGCGTCGACTCGCACAGCTCCCGGTACGCCTCGAAGCCCTCGGTGTAGCGGTCGATGAACTCCCGGTCCAGGGCCTTCGGGTCGGACGCCGACTGCTCCAGGACGGCCTTGGCGATGCCGCGCAGGAACGCCATGTCGCCGCCGATGCGCACCTGGAGGTTCAGGGTGCTGGTGCGCGTCGCCTTGTTGAGCGCCATGTCCTTGAAGTCGTGCGGGATGATCGTGCGCGTCGCCGCCGCCTCGACGAGCGGGTTGACGTGCACGACCTGCGCGCCGCGCTGGTACGCCTCGGCGAGCGCGGTCAGCATCCGCGGCGCGTTGGACGCCGCGTTGACCCCCATGATGAACAGGGCGTCCGTGCTCTCCCAGTCCGCGAGGTCGCACGTGCCCTTGCCGGTGCCGAGCGAGGCCTGCAGGGCACGGCCGCTGGCCTCGTGGCACATGTTGGAGCAGTCGGGCAGGTTGTTCGTGCCGAACTCCCGCGCCCACAGCTGGTAGAGGAACGTGGCCTCGTTGCCGAGCCGCCCCGACGTGTAGAACGAGGCCTGGTTCGGATTGTCGAGCCCCTGCAGCGTCCGGCCGACGAGCTCGAAGGCGTCCTTCCAGCTGATGGGGACGTAGTGGTCGCTCTCCGGGTCGTAGGTCATGGGCTCGGTCAGCCGGCCCTGGTCCTCGAGCGCGAAGTCGCTCCACTCCGACAGCTCGCTCACCGAGTGCGCGGCGAAGAACTCCCGGCCCACCCGCTTGCGCGTCATCTCCCACGTGACGTGCTTGATGCCGTTCTCGCAGATGTCCAGGTGCAGGCCCTTGCGGTCGTCGGGCCAGGCACAGCCGGGACAGTCGAAGCCGCCGTTCTCGTGGTTCATCTTGAGGATGGCGCGCGGACCGTCGACCAGCTCCCGCTCGCGGACCAGGAACCGGGTGACGCTCTTGGCGGCGCCCCAGCCCGCGGCCGGGTGGTGGTAGGGGTGGAAGTCCGGCTGCCCCTCGGGCGTGGGACCCACCTGCGACTCCGTCGCGGGCTTGTCGTCCTCGGTGGTACTCACGTGGTCTGTTCCTTGTCGGAGTCGGGACCGGAGCCGGTGTCGGGGCCGGAGTCGCTGTCGTTCGCGTCGGTGGTGGCGCGGATCGTGCAGTGCAGGGTGTCGTTCTGCACGTCGGCGACGATCGTGTCGCCCGGCTCGGCCTCGCCGCCCAGCAGCAGCGACGCGATGCGGTTGTCGAGCTCGGTCTGGATCGTGCGGCGCAGCGGCCGCGCGCCGAACTCCGGCTGGTGGCCGTGCGCGATGAGCAGCTTCTTGGCGGCCTCGGTGACCTCCAGCTTCAGCCCCTGCGCGTGCACCCGGTGCTCGCTCTG
This sequence comes from Streptomyces sp. SDT5-1, assembly GCF_052245995.1. Classification (NCBI taxonomy): domain Bacteria; kingdom Bacillati; phylum Actinomycetota; class Actinomycetes; order Kitasatosporales; family Streptomycetaceae; genus Streptomyces; species Streptomyces sp. SDT5-1. The sequence goes on from NZ_CM125963.1 coordinate 7,593,903, forward strand.
CGCCAGCAGGTGGTCGACGATCTCGCCGAGGTCCTCCTCGGTGAGGCTGTGGAACACGATGATGTCGTCGATGCGGTTGAGGAACTCCGGCAGGAACCGGCCCCGCAGCTCCTCCATCAGCTCGTCCTTGAGCTCCGCGGCGTCGCCCTGGTGGGCGAGGATGCGGTGCGCGCCGATGTTCGACGTCATGATGATCACGCAGTGCCGGAAGTCGACCGTGCGGCCCTGGGAGTCCGTGAGCCGCCCGTCGTCGAGGATCTGGAGCAGCGTGTTGAAGACGTCCGGGTGCGCCTTCTCGACCTCGTCGAACAGCACGACGCTGTACGGCTGGCGGCGCACCTTCTCGGTGAGCTGACCGGCCTCGTCGTAGCCGACGTAACCGGGAGGCGCCCCGACCAGGCGGGCGACGGTGTGCTTCTCCTGGAACTCGCTCATGTCGAAGCGGACCATGCGGTTCTCGTCGCCGAACAGCAACTCGGCCAGGGTCTTGGCGAGTTCGGTCTTGCCGACGCCGGTCGGGCCGAGGAAGAGGAAGGAGCCGACGGGCCGGTTCGGGTCGCCCATGCCGGCGCGGTTGCGGCGCACCGCCTGGGACACCGCGGTGACCGCCTCGTCCTGGCCCACGATCCGGTCGTGCATCTCGTCCTCGAGGCGCAGCAGCCGTTCCTTCTCGCCCGCCGTCAGCTGGGCGACGGGGATGCCGGTGCGGCGCGAGACGATCTCGGCGATGTCCGCGGCGGTCACCTCCACGACACCCTCGCGGCGCTCCTCGATCCCGGCGAGCTCGCCCTCCACCTCGGCGATCCGCTTCTTCAGCTCCGACGCCTTCTCGAAGTCCTCCGACGAGACCGCCTGGTCCTTCTCGCGCGTCAGCTTCGCGATCCGGTCCTCGCGCTCGACGACCTCCGTGGAGCGGCTCGCCGAACGCAGCCGCACCCGCGCGCCTGCCTGGTCCATGAGGTCGATGGCCTTGTCGGGCAGGAACCGGTCGCTGATGTAACGGTCCGACAGCTCGGCCGCCGCCGTCAACGCGCCGTCGGCGAACCGGACTTGGTGGTGCGCCTCGTAGGCGTCCCGCAGCCCCTCCAGGATCTGCACGGTCTCCTCGACCGTCGGCTCCGGGATCAGCACCGGCTGGAAGCGGCGCTCGAGCGCCGCGTCCTTCTCGATGTGCTTGCGGTACTCGTCGATGGTGGTGGCACCCACGACGTGCAACTCGCCGCGGGCGAGGGCCGGTTTGAGCATGTTGCCCGCGTCCATCGAGCCCTCGCCCGTCGCGCCCGCGCCCACGACGGTGTGCAGCTCGTCGATGAACAGGATGATGTCGCCGCCCGCGTTCTGGACGTCCTCGATGACCTTCTTCAGGCGTTCCTCGAACTGGCCGCGGTACTGCGCCCCCGCCACCATCCCGGACAGGTCGAGGGCGACGACCCGCTTGTCCTTCAGGGTGTCGGGCACCTCGCCCGCGACGATGCGCTGCGCGAGCCCCTCGACGATCGCCGTCTTGCCGACGCCCGGCTCGCCGATCAGCACCGGGTTGTTCTTCGAGCGGCGGGAGAGGATCTCCACCGTCTGCTCGATCTCCTCGGCGCGGCCCACCACCGGGTCGAGCTTGCCCGCCTTGGCCTCCTCGGTGAGGTCGCGGCCGAACTCGTCGAGCGTCGTGGCGGACCCGGACGAGCCGCTGCCGCCGCCGTCCGCCCGCGCCGCCTGCTCGGTGGTGTCCGCCAGCTTGTTCATGTCGAGCCCCGCCGCGCTCAGCAGGCGCGCCGCGCCCGTGCCGGGGTCGGAGATCAGCGCGGCCAGGATGTGCTCCGGGCCGATGTAGGAGACACCCGCCGCCTGCGACTGGGCGTGCGCGGCGGCGAGGGAACGCTTGGCGGCCGGGGTCAGACCCGGCTCGGCCGACGGCTGCCCCGCCTCCTGCGGCAGCACCTTGGCGATCTCCTCGGCGAGCCGGTCGGGGTCCACACCGGCCTGCTCGAGCACCCGGCGGGACGGCTGCACCTTGGTCGTCGCCCACAGCAGATGTTCCGTGTCCAGATCGGAGGTGCCGTCCTCATGGGCTTTCTGCGCGGCCAGGTTGAGCAGTTCCTGGGACGACTCGGTGAGCAGCCGCCCGATCGGCACCCGCTGCACCGCCGGGGGAGAGCTCGCGGGGGACGTACCGAAGAACCGATTGAACATCTCACTGAAGGGATCCGAGGAACCGAACCCGAACGGCGACATCGACATGGTGACTCCAGGTGCGCAATGGGTTTGTCCAAGCCAACCTCTGCCCTTGACCCCCCGCAAGCTGATCTTCGCAGAACGGATGCACCCGTCGGACGCGTGTCGATGATTCTGGCGGCGGTCACAATCTCCTTTGTCCCGGCGCACAAACACCCATTGATTCCGGTGCGGCGGGGCAATTGAAATTGATTGTTTGTTTGACTTGTTCGGCGATTTCCCGGACGGTGAGAACAAGATTCCCGGGCCGTTTGGACAGTTGAGTGAGACACCTGCCGCGCGTGGCCGATCGGGTGCGGCGGGCGCTCTCCCCACGCGGCGCCCTGGCGCTGCACAGCGTCGACGGCACCCTCTCCTTCGGGCTGCGCGCCGCCCTCGCCATGGCCCTGGTCGCCGTCCCGATGGCGCTCGCGGGACAGGCCGAGGCCTCCGTCTACGCGATGCTCGGCGCGTTCACCACCACGTTCGGCCGCAACTTTCCCTACGCCCGCAGGGCCAGGGCGCTCGCCCTCGTCGGACTCGCCATGACGGCCTGCGTGGGCGCGGGCTCCGCGCTCGGCCTCTGGGCCCGCCCGCAGGACGGCGGGGCGGGCGCCGCCGTGGTGGTCGCCGCCATGGCGCTGGTGGCGGGCGCGGCGAAGCTCGGCTGCGACGCGACACGCCTGCGGGGGCTCGGCGCGGTCCTGCTGCTGTTCTCGTTCGCGGTGTCCGCCTACGGGGCTCCGGAACCCTCCGACGTGGCCGCTCGCACCGCGCTGGCCGCGCTGGGCGCCGCCGTGGCCTGGGCTCTGGCGATGGCGGGCCGCCTCGTGCATCCGGAGCGGCCGCAGCGCCTCGCCGTGGCCGTCGCGCTGCGTGAGCTCGCCGGGCTGCTCGACGCCGCCACCGCACCTGGAGGCGCGGACCGGCTCGCGCGCCACCAGGCGACCGCCGCCGTCCTCGAAGCACACCGGGCCCTCGGCCTGCCGCCCGCGACCGTCGCCGAGCGGGGGCGTGCGGGCGGGCCCTGCGTCCTCCTGGCCGCCGTGTCCTGGACCGTCCTGATCCGGTCCGCGAGCCTGCCGCCCGACCTGCCGGCCGGTCTTTCCGTGCACCTGCGCGGGCAGGCGGTCCTGCTGCTCGGGAGGCGCAGGGGGCAGCCGGAGCTGGTGCCCGAGCTGGCGGCGCTCGCGGAAGCGGCGGCAGGGGCGGACGGCGCGGGCACACCGGGCGCACCCGGCACGCCCGGCGCACCGATCACACCCGAAGCACCAGGCGCACCGGGCCCACGGCAGGTCACAGCCACCGACCCGGACCAGGGCCTGGAACGGCGCGCCTCCGTCCTGAGTCGGCCGCCGCGCCGACGCCACGGGCCGCGCCTCCCGCCGCGCCGTCCTCCTGGTGCCCGCCCTGCGCATGACGGCCGGCACCGGCCTGGCCGGCGGCGTCGCCCTGCTGCTCGGCCTCGGCCACGGCTACTGGGCGGCGATCTCCGCGGCCGCCGTCCTCCACTCGATCAACGTGCGCACCGCCGCGCAGCGCGCCGTCCAGCGCACCCTCGGCACCGCGGCCGGACTCGCTCTCGCCCTCGTCGTGCTCGCGCTGCACCCGGGGCCCGTGACGCTCGTCCTCGTGATCGTGCTCCTGGAGTTCCTGCTGGAGTACGGGGTGGCCCACAACTACGGCATCGGAGTGGTGTTCCTGACGCCCCTGGCCCTGCTGATGAGCGACCTCGCCACCCCGACACCCGCGGAGGACCTGGTGCAGGACCGCGTCCTCGGCAGCGTGGTCGGCATCGTCGTGGCCCTGCTGTGCGCCCTCGTCCTCATCCACGGGCGCGCAGCGGAACGGGTGCAGCGCGCCCTCGCGGCCTGCGATGCCGCGGCCGGGCTCGCCGAGCGTGCCCTCGCGGAACCGGGCTCCGCCGCGCTGCCCGAGCTGCGGGCACGCCTGGCCGAGGCCGTCGTCGAACTGCGCGAGGCCGACGACGCGGCGGCCGGCGAGCTGTGGCCCGCCGAACTCGACCCCGCCGAACTCGCCGCGGCCGAACAGCGCGCCCACCGCCTCCTGCGCCGCCTGGGCTGACCCGCCCTTCGCCCGCTCAGCCTTCGGCGCCGAGACGGACCGCGTCCGTCGCCGTCACCAGCTCCGCCAGCGACCGCGGATCGCTGAGCGAGCGCCCGGTCAGCTCCCGCACCCGGTTGAGCCGGTACCGGATGGTGTTCGGGTGACAGTGCAGCGCCCGGCCCGCGCTCTCGGCCGAGCCGGCGTGATCGACGTACGCCTGCAGCGTCTGGAGGAGCGCGACGCGGTCCTCCGCGGGCAGGGCGAGGATCGGCCCGAGCACCTCTTTCGCCAGGCGCCGCCCCTCGTCGGGGTCGTAGGCGATGAGCGCGGCCAGTGGGCTGGTGCTGAACTCCCGTACGTCGGGCCTGCCCACGGGAAGGTCCGCGAGCGCCGCCCGTGCGAGGTGGAGCATGCGCGGGGTGTCGGCCAGCGACTCGTACGGGGGACTCACCCCGGTACGGGACGCGGCGGCAGCGCGCAGCACGCCCAGCACGTCGTCGCGCTGCTCGTCGCGCAGCGCGATCACCCCCGCCTGGAGGGCGGGCGTCAGATGCCACGCAGACACGATGCCGCGCGCGGCCAGCATGCGCTCCACGCCGACCAGGCTCTCCTCGGCGAGGCCCGCCGTCTCGGCGGCGGCCACCATCAGCTTCGTGTCCAGCGGAAGCCCGAGCAGCCTGCCGACCTCCCACGAACCCGACTCGGGCACCAACTGGCCGGTGAACAGCGCCTCCATGAGCGCCGAACGCCGCCGCTGCTGGGCGACGAGCAGCTCGGCCGTCGCCGACCGGTACGCCTCCGTGAGCGCCAGCGCGTGCTCGTCGGAGAGCCGCCACAAGGTGCTCGACGCCGAAAGCAGCGCGTCCAGGAAGTCCGGGCGCGCGACGTGCCGCGCGTGCTCCACGAACAGGTCCCACAGCATGGCGCAGGCGATCCGGTAGCAGCGCAGCACCTCCGGCAGCGGCGCCCGCTGGTGCGCGCGGCGCCGGCCGGTCTCGGAGGGTGCCGACAGGTCCTTCGCAGACGCGGCTCCGGCGAGACCGTCGAGGATGAATTACAGGTTGACCGCGACAGAGGCCCGCAACTCCGCCGCCGGGACGATGCTTTCGTCGCGATACAGGTCGATGCGGTCGCGGGTCGCCGCGCACACGTCGTCGATCAGCGCGGGCAGATGCTGCTCCGCCCACGTCACCAGCTCACCCAGCAGGGGGTCGGGCGCCCGGCCGTGAGGGTCGGTGATGTGCTCAGCCATGGGCGGGGTTCCCCTTGTGGGTGCGGTGCGGTGCGGTGCGGTGCGGTGCGGTGCGGTGCGATGTGGTGTGGGGCGGTCGTGCGAGGGCCTCAGGAGTAGCCGCGGCGCGTCGTGGGCGTCAAGTCGGCCACCCGGCCGTGTCGGGGCGACGAGCAGGGGCGGGGTGCCGCCGGTGCGTCTAGTGTGCGAGCCATGAGCGCCTGGCTGCCGACGTCCGCTGTGCCCCGCCTGGCCGTCTCCGTGGCCGTGGGGCTGGTGGCCGCCGTGGCCGTGGGCGTCCCGACCGGTTTCCCGCTGGGCGTGCTCAGCGGCATCGCCGCCACCGAACTGGCCTTCGTCGTCTCCGGGTGGGCCGTGCTGTGGCCGATGGACGCCGACGCCACGCGCAGCGAGGCACGACGTGAGGACTTCTCGCCCGTCACCGAGGAGTTCGCGGTGGTCGGCACCGCGCTGTGCGCCCTGGTGGCCATCGTCGTCCTGCTCCTCATCGGCGGATCGGGGGAACGGAACGCCGGGGCGGCCGTCGCGCTGGCCGGCGTCTTCCTGGCGTGGGCGGCGCTGCACCTGATGTACGCGGCGCGTTACGCCTATCTCTACTACGAGGGAAACGTGGGCGGAATCGACTTCAACTCCCAGGAGCCGCCCGCATATCGGGACTTCTTCTATTTCAGCTACAACCTCGGCATGACGTATCAGGTATCCGACACCAATGTCACGAGTTCGAGCATCCGATCGGTCGTCCTGAGGCACTGTCTCCTCTCGTATCTCTTCGGAACGAGCCTTCTCGCCACCGTCATCAATCTCGTCGCGGGCATCTTCACCGGCTGAACCGGCAGACCGAATGTTCTCCGCGACAAAGGTGTTTGTCGCGGAGAACAGAACCGGCGGTGCCGCGTCTTTCGCGCGCCGAAACGCGCCTACTGTCGATCACACCTCACCTGCCCCCCCGCACCACCGAGGAGGAAGGCCACGTGGCCGACCCGCAGCCGCCGCCTCAGCCGCAGTCTGTGATCGCCCCACCGGCCGAGGCGGCCCTGTTCCTCGTGTGCACCGTCGACCACGGCGGCGAGTCCACGGTCCGGGACCTGCTGTCCGACCTCGCCGGACTGCGGCGCACGGTCGGCGTCTCGGCGAGGACCTGGCGATCGGCTACACCGCCCACGACGCCCACGGCATCGACCTGTACTTCCGCCAGACCCTGACCTTCCTGGTCCACACGGACGAGGCGGTGGTGGCGCTCACGGGTTCCAAGTGAGGGCCAGGACAAGGATGAGGGCTCAAGGGCCGACCGGAAGCGGCGTCCCCCAGCCCTCCGCGAAGAAGGTCTCCTCCAGCGGGCGCCGTTCGCGTGCCGCCGTCTCCCGCTCGCGCAGCTTGTCCGGCAGGAGGTCCGGCGCGGCGAGCGCCCCGATCGCGGTGACGGACAGCGGCCGGTAGCCGTCCGGCACACCGAGCGAGGCACGCAGCCGCTCGGCGTCGAAGCCGCCCATCTGGTGGGCGTGGAGGCCCAAGGCGTGGGCCTGCAGGGCGAGTTGGGCGACGGCCAGTCCGGTGTCGTAGGCGGCGCCGGGGTTCGGCGCGCCGTCCTCCAGGCGGTCCGCCGCGACGGCGGCCACCAGCAGGGAACTGTTCGCCGCCCACACCTGATTGCCCGGCACGAGGGTGTCGAGGATCCGCTGGTACGCGGTGTCACCCCGCCGCCCGAGCAGGAACCGCCACGGCTGCGTGTTGCGGGCGGAGGGCGCCCAGCGGGCCGCCTCCAGCAGGGAGGTCAGCTCGTCGTCGGCGAGGGTGTGCGCGGCGTCGAACGAGCGCGGGCTCCAGCGCTCGGCGAGCAGGGAGTGGACGGCGACGGCGGTGGTCGCGGTGCGAGGCGACATGGTGCGTGCTGCCTTTCGGGGAAGGAGGTGCCGGCCGCGCGACGTGCCCCGAACAAGGGACCACGGCCGGCGCGACGCGGTGAGGAGAACCAGAAGAAGAACGGCGGGAGACAAGGCCGCTCAGCGACGGAAAAGGCTGGTCGGCGACCGCGGCGAGGCGTCAGCTCGCGGTGCGACACCCCGTGGTGGTGACACGCGCGTAGTCGACGTGGCGGCGGGTCACGAGCACGGTCATGCGGCCAGGTAACCACATCAGGGCCCCGCCGCACCAGATCGTCCGGAGACCCGCACGGTCCCGCCGCGCGCGCATCACCACGTCTCGGCCCCCGCGGCGTCGCTCCCCACCGACGCCGTCCCGCCCGTACGCTCCCGGCCCCGCAACTTCAGGCCGAGCAACGGGAAGACGAGGACGGACACCATGGCCGCACCCACCATGGCGGCGGCCTCGCTCCTGCCGAGCAGCCCCTCGTCCAGGCCGATCGTGGTGATGGCGACGACCAGCGGCAGACAGGTCGCGCAGTGCAGCGTGAGGGCCCGGCGGCCGAGCGGGGAGAGGTCGCGCGGGGCGAGCGCGTACACCGGCAGGCCCCGTACGACGAGGAACAGCACCAGGAAGACCGGGAGCAGGAGCAGCGGGCGGCCGCCGTCCAGGAGCGACGAGAGGTCGAACTGGATGCCGGTCACGATGAAGAACAGCGGAACGAGGAAGCCGAAGCCAAGGGCCTCGATCTTCCCCAGGACGTCCTTGCCGACCCTCGGGTCCGTGCCCTGGAGCACGAGCCGGGTCAGCAGCCCTGCGGCGAACGCGCCCAGCAGCACGTCGAGGCCGAACGCCTCGGACAGCGCGAGCATCGACACGAGCAGCAGCATGACGAAGCGGATCGCGAACTGGCCGCTGGTGTGCAGCGTGGTCTGGATGACCCGGGTGAACCAGGGCGGCCGCGGCCGCAGCGCCCACATCACCGCCCCCGCGGTGATCGCGGCGAACACCGCGAGGATGACCGTCGACACACCGGGATCGCGCCCGCTGAGCAGCACGGACATGGCGATGATGGGCCCGAACTCGCCGACCGCGCCGAACGCGAGGGCGACGGTGCCGAACCGGCCGTGCAGGTCCCCGCTGTCCCGCAGCAGCGGCACCACCGTGCCCAGAGCCGTGCTGGTGAGCGCGGTGCCGATGACCGCGCTCCGGGCGAAGTCCAGACCCGTGAGCGCCAGCGCCCCCGCGAGTCCCACCACCAGCGAGATCACCCACGCCCACACCGCGCGGCGCAGGGTGTCACCGCGGATGGCGTCGAACTGGATCTCGTACCCCGCGAGAAAGATCAGCAGGGAGAGGCCGAGGTCGGCGAGGACGTCGGTGAGCTCCTCGGAGTGCGCCCAGCCGAGGACGTCCGGGCCGATGACGATGCCCAGCACGATCTCGAAGATGACCACGGGAACCTTGGCCCGGCGCCCGACACCATGGGCCAACAGCGGAGCAAGCACCGCCGCGGCCATGATGAGGATCAACGTTCCCGGATGCTCCACGACGACGTCCCCTGATGTCCGGCCGATACCTGCTGTTCCGAGGATCGGGGGCGGAGGCCGGGACGGCACCTATGGGCGGGCCATGCGGGTGGAGGGCGGCCCCGCCCGACGTGTCCTCCGAGCTATCCCTTGAGCCCCGACGACGTGATGCCCTCGCGCAGAGGACGCTGGCCGACGACGAACACCACCACCGCCGGAATCATCGACAGGACGACCCCGGCGAGCACCACGGAGATGGACCCCGTGCCGAGGTTCCCCTGGAGCGAGACGAGACCCAGCGGCATCGTGAAGTTCTGGTTGCTCGTCTCCAGGATCAGCGGACGGAAGAACTCGTTCCAGTGGTAGTTGAAGGCCAGTACGCCGACGATGGCGAGGCCCGGCGTCGCGAGCGGCGCGTACACCGAGCGGAAGATCCGCCACGGACCGGCGCCGTCGATCATCGCGGCCTCGCCCAGCTCCTTCGGCATCGTCATGAAGTACTGCCGCATCAGGAACGTCCCGAACGCCGTCGGCACGGCGGGCACGATCAGGGCGAGAAGGGTGTCCGTGAGCCCCATCCCCTTGAGGATCAGGAACACGGGCACGATGGTGACCTGCACCGGCACCATCATGGTGGCGAGCACAAGGCCGAACAGCGTCCGCTTGAAACGGAAGTCCAGGCGCGCGAAGGCATATCCGGCGAGCCCCGCCGTGATCATCTGACCGAAGGCGATGAGCCCGGTCACCAGCGCGGAGTTGAGCGCGAGCAGCCACACGTCGAGCTGCCCGAAGACCTGCCGGTACGCGGAGAGCGTGGCGTCCGCCGGGATCAGCCGCGGCGGCAGGTCGAAGGACTCGGCCGGCGCGCGCAGCGACGTGGACACCGTCCACACCACGGGCCCGATGGTGAGCAGCGCGACGAGGACGAGTCCAGTGACCCGGGCGACCGTGCCGAGGCGGCGCGCGGTGAGTGAACCGGCCCGCTCGCGCAGCCGCTCCGGCGCGGACGGGGAGGTGGAGGAGTACGACACTGCGGTCATGGTGGGAAGGCCTCTCACTGGTAGTGCACGAAGCGGCGGCTGAGGCGGAACTGCAGCGCGGTGACGGCGAGGATGAGCACGAAGAGGACCACGCCCACCGCCGACGCCTCGCCGAACCGCAGCTGCTCGAAGGCGGTCTGGTAGAGCACCATCACCGCGGTGCGGGTGGCGTCGCCGGGGCCGCCGTCGGTGAGCACGTACGGCTGCTCGAAGACCTGGAGGGCGTTGATGACACCCACCACGGACGCCACGAGGAGGGTGGGGGAGAGCAGCGGAATGGTGATCCGAAGGTGCTTGCGCAGGCCCGTCGCGCCGTCCATCGCCGCGGCCTCGTGCAGTTCGCGCGGGATGTTGGCGAGCCCGCCGACGAACAGCAGGAAGGAGAAGCCGAACTGCTGCCACACGTAGACGAGGACCACCGCCGCCATGGCCCAGCTCTCGGAGGTCAGCCACGGCACGGGCGAGGCACCGAGGTGTCCGAGCAGCCAGTTGACGACCCCGAAGTCCTGGTTGAACAGGTACTTCATGACCACCGAGATGGAGGCCGCCGACAGCACCAGAGGGAAGAAGAACGCGGAGCGCAGCGCCTGCTGGATCCAGCGCGGCATGCGCCCTTGCAGCGCGAGGGCGAGGACGAGCGCGACCACGAGCTGGAGCGTCACGGCGAACACCATGAACAGCAGGGTGTTGCGGAAGGCCGTGAGGACGGCCGGATCCGTCGCGAGGTCGGTGTAGTTGGACGCCCCGGCGTAGGAGGGCCGGTCGATGACGTTCCAGTGGAAGAAGGACAGGACGACGGAGCCGACGATCGGGACCACCGTGAAGACGAGGACACCGAGCACGGTCGGCGCGAGGAACAGCCAGGCGGTGACACGTGCGGCGCGGCTCCTGGACGGGCCCGCGGTCGGGCTCGGGGTGGTGCTCATACGTCACGCTCCATGGCTCGTTCCAGGTCCCGTTGCATGGCCCGCAGCGCGGGGCGGACGCCGCGGGCGCTGCCGAGCGCGGTCGCGGTGTGCTTGGTCAGGGCGAGATCGACGGCGGCGACCTGCGGCGGCGCCGGGATCGGCCCGGTGGTGGGGAAGCGGTCGAGGGTGTCGTAGAAGACGTCCCAGTGGGCGGGTCCGGTCTTCGCGTACCGCTCGGCGTCGACCATGGAGCGGCGGGCCGGAGTGGTCTGGTTCGCCTGGAACAGCCGCGTCATCACGTCCTTGCGGACCGAGTACTTCACGAACTCCCACGCCTCGTCCTGCCGCTTCGAGGTGCGCAGGATCGCGTACCCCGCCGCGCCGTACTGGTGGCGCTGGGTGCGCCAGCGCGGGAAGAACTGCGCGTCGTACGCGTCCCGGCGCACACCCGCCGCGCTCAGCCCGCCCGCCCAGAATCCGCCGGCCGGGGTGGCGCCGACGCGGCCGGTGGAGAACGCGCCGATCAGGTTGGTGCCGCTGCCGCCCTCGGGGCGTGAGCACAGGCCGTCGCGGACGAGCGAGGCCAGGTACTCGTAGACCTCCTCGACACGGTCGTCGAGGGCCTGCGGGGTGCTCCAGCGGAAGCCGCCGCCGCGTCCGCGCCGCATCGCGGGGTCGTAGAAGGTGTTCCAGAGCCAGTCGCCGCCCGGCGCCTTGGACTCGGTGAGGATGTTGGTGTCGTTGGCGAAGAGCCAGGGCACGACGCCGCCCCACAGGCGGTTGGTCCAGAAGAACGGGGTGAAGCCGCGGCCGCCCGAGCGCTTCATGTCGCGCAGCAGCGCGGTGAAGTCGTCGCGGGTCCAGTCGGCGGGCGGCAGCTCGGCGCCCGTGCGGGTGAGGACCTTCTTGCTGAGGTACATGTCCGCCGCGTTGAACTCCACCGGCAGCTGGTACAGCGAGCCCTCGTACATCATCGACTCGACGAGCGAGGGGTGGACGTCGGCGAAGAATTCGCGCAGCTCGCCCGCGTCCCTGCGGACCCGGTCGTCGAGGGCCAGGCCGAGCCGGTCGGCGAAGAGCTGCACGCCCTCGGTGGCGACGTACACCACGTCGGGGGCGCTGCCCGCGGCGATCTGGGTGAGGATCTTGGCGAAGAAGTCGTTCCAGTCGGTGGCCTGCACGGCCAGCAGCCGGACCTTGATGCCGGGGTGCAGCCGCTGGAAGTCCTCGACCAGCACGCTCTGCTGCTTCGGATCGATGGCGGAGCCGAGGATCGCGACGGTGAGCATGGAACCGTCGCGGCCCGGTATGTCGGACGCGGTCAGCCGGTCCCAGCTCGCGGCGGTGGAGGCGAGCCCGGCCGCGGCGAGCCCGTAGCCGCCGGCGCGCAGGAGTGTGCGGCGGCTGGGTGTGCTGCGGCGCGGGGCCGAGGGTGTCGGGGGTGTGGTCATGGCTGCCGTCCCGGGGCGGTGAGGAACATCAAGGCCGGGCCTAACTCGTGATAGTTGAGGTGACCTCGGGATGATGGAAGCGGCGGCGGGGTCGCGTCAAGGGGCTGGGTCAAGGTTTTTTCGGTGGCGCCACACCCCTTGCGGGACTTGACCTAGCACGAGTTAGGTGTGGGCTTGCCGAAAGGGCCGGAAACCACGGCACGGCCCCCACCGACCGAAAGGCCGCAGCACGATGAAGTCCCGCCCCGTCACCCGCCGCGCCGCACTCCTCGGAGCCACGGCCTTCGGCGGCAGCCTCGCCCTGTCCGCGCCCGCCGCCGCGAGACCCAAGTCCGAGGCGGCGCTGGGCAGTTACCGCGCCGCGTACCACTACACGATCCCCGACAACTGGAAGAACGATCCGCAGCGCCCCCTGTGGATCGACGGCTCCTACGCGTACTACTCGCTCTACAACGCCGACTACATCACCGGCGCCGAGGGCACCGCCTGGCGGCTGGCCACCTCGCCCGACCTGGTGCGCTACACGGACCGCGGGGTCGCACTGCCCAAGGACACCACTCCGGCCGGCGACGCGTGGTCGGGCAGCGCCGTCGTCGACGAGCGGAACACGGCGGGCTTCGGCGCGGGCGCCGTGGTCGCCCTCGTGACGATGGAGCCGGACGCCGCCGCCGACTCCCAGGCGCAGTACCTGTGGTACTCCACCGACTCCGGCCGCACCTTCCGCCCCCACGGCACCCAACCGGTCCTGCCCAACCCGGGCGTCAAGGACTTCCGCGACCCCAAGATCGTCCGCGACACCGACCGCGACCGCTGGGTGCTCGCGCTCGCCGAACGCGACAAGATCGGGCTCTACACCTCCGACGACCTCAAGACCTGGACCTACCGCAGCGGCTTCGTCCGCGACGGCTACGGCACCCTCGAATGCCCCGACCTCTTCCGCATCGAGGCCGCCGACGGCACCCTCCACTGGGTGCTCGCCGCCAGCGCCAACGGCACGGCACGCGGACTGCCCGCCACCTACGCCTACTGGACCGGCGACTTCGACGGCGACACCTTCACCGCCGACGCGGACGCGCCGCAGTGGCTCGACCACGGACCCGACTGGTACGCGGCCGTCACCTGCGAGAAGAGGGCGGCCGACGGCACGGTGGACCCCACCGCCCGCTACGCCTTCGCCTGGACGAACAACTGGGAGTACCCGCACAACACGCCCACGCTCCCCGCCGACGGCTTCAACGGCACCGACTCCGTCACCCGCGAGATCACCCTCCAACGCGCGGGCGACGGAACCTACTTCCTCGCCTCACGCCCGACACCGGCCCTGGACGCGTACGTCACCCGCACCACGAAACTCGGCGACGTGCGCGTCGACGGCACCACGCCCCTCGACTTCACCGGCACCGCCTACGAGATCCGCGGTGAACTGCGCTGGACCCCAGGCGAGACGGAGAACGTCGGCCTCCAGCTCCGCAAGGCCCCCGGCGGCACCCGCCACGTGGACGTCGGTGTGTACGTCAAGGGTGGCTACGCCTACGTGAACCGCGGCGGCACCCTGTACCCGGGCGGCACCCGTGAGACGCACACGCCGGTCGACGCGGGGGCGGGGAAGGTCTCCCTGCGCATCCTGGTGGACCGGACGACGGTGGAGGTGTTCGTCGGCGACGGCCGGTACGTCCACACCCACCAGGCGTTCGGCCTGCCGGGCGACAACCGCGTCGCGCTGTACTCCTCCGGCGGACCCGCCGTCCTCGGGGGCCTGGAGATACGGGAGTTGGGGCTCGGCTGACCGGCGCCCGTGCACGGCGGGCGCCCGCGCGGCTCAGCCGAGCTCGTCGGCGTAGGGAGGCTCGGCGCCCGCCCGGGACACCGTCACCGCGGCGGCCCGCGCCGCGAACGCGAGCACGTCGCGCCACTGCGCCGCGGTCAGCGCGGTCATCGCCCGCCCGTCCAGCGCGTCGTGGGTCGAAAGGCGGTGCAGCAGCGCGGCGTTGACGGTGTCGCCGGCCCCGATGGTGTCCGCCACGGGCACGGGCACGCCCGGCACCGTCACCTCGCCCGCGTGCGTGAAGGCCGTGAGGCCCGCCGCGCCGCGGGTGACGACGACGGCCGAGGGGCCCCGCGCGAGCCAGGAGGCGGGATCGCCGCCGAGCCACCGGCTGTCGTCGTCGGACAGCTTGACCAGCGTGGTGCTCGCCAGCCAGGAGTGGAAACGCGCCCGGTAGGCGTCGGGGTCCGGGATCAGGCCGGGCCGGATGTTCGGGTCGAGTGCGGTGCACAGCCCTTGTGCGTGGGCCCGGCGCAGCACCTCCTCGTACGCACTCGCGCCCGGTTCGAGGACCAGCGAGCAGGTGCCGAACGACACCGCCCGTGTGCCGTCCGGAAGGTGGTCGGGCGCGCGGAACAGGCGGTCGGCGGTCCCCTCGACGTAGAAGGAGTATCCGGCCGAGCCGTCGGCGCCGACCGAGGCGACGGCGAGGCTCGTGGGCTCGTCGCCGCGCTGGACGTGCGACACGTCGACCCCCGCGGTCCGCAGCCCGTCCAGGAGCCGCTCGCCGAAGGCGTCGCGCGAGACGCGGGACAGGAACGCGGTGCGCTCGCCGAGCCGCCCGAGCGCCACCGCCGTGTTGTAGGGCCCGCCGCCGCGCTTGGGGGAGAGGTCGGCGAGCGGAGCATCGGGGCCCTGTCGGGGGACGAGGTCGACGAGGGCCTCACCGGTGACGACGATCAAGAGCCTTCTCCATTCCGGGTGTTGAGGTCGTCCGGGTGTCCGGACGGGCCGTGTCCCCGCCGGTTCCGACGGGGTGCGGCAGGCGGAGGAGCAGCGAAGCTATCACGTGTTAGGTTGCGCTGTGCAGGGCATACGCGAGCGGCCTCAGGCCCGCGTCAGCCCCCTGAACCCAGTCACCTCGTCGAGGAGTCACGCCGCATGCCGCACGTCACGCACCTCGCCCCGCAGCCCCAGGGGGCCCCGGCCGCCGACCGCTCGGCGCCGCGCCACCACGTCCGCCCCGCAGCGGGCAACTGGTGCAACGACCCCAACGGCCCGCTGTACCACGACGGCCGCTACCACCTGTTCTTCCAGCACAATCCGCACGCCGCCGTGTGGGGCGACATCCACTGGGGGCACGCCTCGAGCCCCGACCTCGTCCGCTGGAGCGACCACGGCATCGCCCTCGCCCCCGGCCCCGAGCGCCCCGACCGGCTCGGCGCCTGGTCCGGCTGCGCGCTCGTCGACAACGGCGTGCCCACCGCCGTCTACACCGGCATGGACCGCGACGACGGCATCGGCAGCGTCATGCTGGCCCGCGCCGCCGACCCCGGGCTCACCCGCTTCGACGCGCTGCCCGAACCGGTGGTCGCAGGACCGCCGCCGGGGCTCGAGCTGCTCGCGTTCCGCGACCCGTACGTCTTCGCCTTCGAGGGGCGCCGCTGGGCGCTGCTGGGCGCGGGCCACCGGGGCGGCACACCCCGGCCCGACGTCCTCCTCTACCGCATCACCGGCGACACCCTCGACTCGCCCTGGGAGTACGCCGGTTCACTCCTCGACGCCGCCGAACCCGCCGTCGCCCGGCACGCCATGCCGGCCACGGCCTGGGAGTGCCCCGCCGTGTTCCCCGTGGGGGAGGGGCGCTGGATGCTCGTCCTGTCCCTGTGGGCCGACGGTGTCACCCACACCGCCACCCAGCTCACCGGCACACTCCGCCCGCACGGCGACGGCCTGCGCTTCGTGGCCGAGAGCGGCGGACTCCTCGACCACGGAAGGGACTTCTACGCCCCCACCGCGCTCGTCGAGGCCGACCGCACCCTGGTGTGGGGCTGGAGCTGGGAGTCCCGCACCGAGGCGGAGTCCGTCGCGGCGGGCTGGGCGGGCTGCCTCACCCACCCGCGCGAGATCGGGCGGCACCCCGACGGCACCCCACGCCACACCTTCGCCCGCGAACTGACCGCGCTGCGCGGCACGGAACTCCGCCCCGGCACACCCCTGCCTCCCGCCTACGAGATCCAGGCCGACGTCCGCGCCCAGGAACCGGACACCGAGCTGACCCTGCGCCTCGGCACCGGCCTCGTCCTCCGCGTCAATCCCACCCGGGGCACCCTCACCCTGGACCGCAGCGGCACACCCGCCTCCGGCACCCGCCCCAGGCCCCGCCCCGACACCGTCACCGCCGCCGGGCCGACCGGCGCAGGCGGACGGCTGCGCGTCCTGGTCGACGGGCCACTCGTCGAGGCGGTGTGGGACGAACGCGTCGCCCTCACGGAGAAGGTGTACCCGGCGCCGCACGGCACCTGGCGGGCGGAGGTGACACAGGGCCGCGCGGAGATCGACGTGGCGGCGTGGGAGCACCCCTGACCCGGGCGCCCCGGGTGCTCACGCCTCGGCGGGGGCCGCCACCGAAGCGCGCGTGACGACCGGGCACTCCAGGCGCTGCACACGCCCTGCCGCCACCGGCTCGCCGGACTCCACGGCGTCGAGCAGCGTGTCCACGGCCCGCGCGCCCATCGCGTGATGCGGCAGCGCCACCGTCGTGAGGGCCGGGACCAGATGCGCCGCCATCTGGTCCTGGTCGTCGTAGCCCACCACCGAAAGCCGCTCCGGCACCGGGATGCCCAGCCGGGCGGCGGCCAGCAGCACCCCCGTCGCGACACGGTCGTTGGCACACACCACGCCCGTCGGCGGCGTCGCCGTGTCGAGGAGCCGCAGCGCGGCCGCGTACCCCTCGTCGATCTGCCAGCCGACCCGCAGCCGACGCCGCGCGAGCACCTTGACGCCCGCCGCGCGCATCCCGTCCGTGAAGCCGAGCGCGCGGTCGTCCGCCGCGATGTTCCCCTTCGGCCCGCCCACCAGGGCGATGTCCCGGTGCCCCGCCGCGAGCAGCGCCTCCACGGCGCTGCGCCCGCCGGCCCGCTCGTCCGTGACCACGGCCGCGTACGAACCCTCCTTGCCCGGAAGGCAGTTGGCGAGCACGGTGCGCGCCGGGTCCAGCGCCTCGGGAATGTCCTTCGTGCTCAGATCCATCGCCGCGCAGACGATCCCGTCGACGCGGCGCGCCCGCAGCTCGGCGATCGCCTCCGCCTCCGCCGCGCCGTCGCTTCCCGACTCCATGAGCAGGACCTGGTGTCCGCGGGCCCGGGCGGCCTCCATCGCGCCGAGGACCATGCGGCCGGCGAACGGGCTCGTCGCGATCGAGTCGCTGAGCATCCCGATCACTCCGGTGCGGCGTGCGCGCAGCGAGCGGGCCACCTCGTCGGGCCGGTAGCCGAGAGTGTCCGCCGCCTCCTTGATGCGCCGCTGCGTCCGGGCCGACAGGTTCCCCTCGGCGCGCCCGCTGAAGACGAACGACACGGCTGCACGCGAGACGCCGGCGAGCTGGGCGACGTCGCGGGCGGTGGGGCGCTTCACGCGGGGGCTCCTTCGGGCCGGGGCCGGCCCCGGCGCCTCGTCGCGCCGGGCCTGCCGCACAGGTGGGCCTCCAGTGTGCCGGATGCCTGCCCGGCCGTGGGGCGTGGCCGGTGCGGGCGACCATTTCGCTTACGGGCCCCGGTCCTTCGCCCGCGTGCTTGCGGTGTGCTGGGCGCGGGACACAATCTGGAGCGTTCCAGCCGGGGACGTATGGGGGCGAGGCCGGACATGGAAGCGACAGCCTGGGCGCGCGCGGCGATCCTGGCCGAGGTGATGGCGTCGGCGAACAGGGAGCCGGGCGAGGCGCGGGACGTGCTGGGCGCGTGCGCGCACGGCGGCCGCAGGGCCTGCGGGGCGCGCGGCGCGCTCGTGCGCTACACGCCCCACGGCCGGGCGACGGGCCGGGCCGAGGGCACGAGTGCCGCGCTGCGGGCGCTGGCGGAGCAGGCCCTGGCGTGGGGCGAGGGGCCGGGGGACGACGCGGCGACGTCGGGGCGCGAACTCGCGGACGTCGATCTGCGCGCGCCGTCCGCGCGGCGGCGCTGGCCGCGCTGGGCGCCGCGGGCGGCACACCTCGGCTTCGGCAGGGTCAGGGCGCTGCCGCTGGTCGAGCGCGGCCGCCCGGTCGGCGCGCTGGTGTTGTTCGACGCGTCGGACGAGGCGCTGAGCGGCCCGGTCGGGGCCTGGGGCCGTGCGCTGTGCCAGGTGACGGCGCACGCGTTGTCCCTGCAGCGGGAGTTGCGGGAGAGCAGGGCCCTCGTCGCCCTCAGGAACAGGGAGCTGGGCGACAGGATCGTCGTCGAGCAGGCGAAGGGCGTCGTCGCGGGGCGGCACGGCCTCTCGGTCGACGAGGCGTTGGCCCGGTTGCGCGGGCACGCCCGTGCCCACGGGCGCGATCCTGCCGACGTGGCCCGCGACATCGTCACGGGCCTGCTCGACGTCGGCCGACCCGGCGCCCGGCGGGAGGGTTCCCCGCCGTGAGCGCCGGTCCCCGTCAGGTCAGGATCGCCGGGTCGCTCACCCCCACCTGCCCGTTCTCGACGTGGCCCGCGAAGCGGCGCAGATAGGACGTGTCCGCGTCCGATGTCACCGACACGTCGTACCAGCGCTTGCTCGCCCGCAGGTCGACGGTGTGCCGCACCGTCGCTCCGGGCTTGACGGCGAACGTCTCGCTCGCGGAGCCGTAGGCGTTGGTGACCGTGAGGTGGACGGCCGTGTCCGTCGGGTTGGTCATCGTCAGGTTCAGGCCGCCGGTGTCGGCGGCGTGGCGGGCGGTGACCTCGGGGGCCTTGGCCGTGCCGGGGCCGCGGAAGGCGCGCAGGAATCCGTTCGGACCGTGGACCGTCAGGTCGTACGTCCCCTTGGAATACTCGGTGTTCCAGGTGTCGGCGATCTCCTTGCCGGCCTCCGTGGTGTACGTCCAGGGGCCGTCGGTGCGCACCGGGGCCGTCACGTAGAAGTGGGCGCCGGCGTCGGGGCCGCCGGTGAAGGTGAGCTGGTAGCGGCCGTTGGCCGGGTCCGCGGCGCCGTCCACCGCGGGGGCGTAGCGCAGCGGGCGCGCGGGGCGGCTGCCCTTCTCCTGCCGCGGCAGCGTGCCCTGGGCCGGCGGCTTGGGCACGTAGCTGTCGTGGCGCTCGTGGTCCGGCGGCTCGTACGCGTCGGTGTCGGGGAGCTCGGCCGGGTCCGTGTCCTTGAGGGAGAAGTCGAACGCCGAGGTGAGGTCGCCGCAGATGGCGCGCCGCCAGGGCGAGATGTGCGGCTCCTTCACCCCGAAGCGGCGCTCCATGAACCGGATGATCGAGGTGTGGTCGAAGGTCTCGGAGCACACATAGCCGCCCGTCGACCATGGTGACACCACGAGCATCGGGACGCGCTGGCCGAGGCCGTAGACGCCCGCCGCGTACTTCGCGTTGCCGTCGAAGACGTCGAGCGTGGTGTCCACGGTGGAGCGGCCGTCGTCGGCGGAGCGGGGCGGGTACGGCGGCACCACGTGGTCGAAGTAGCCGTCGTTCTCGTCGTACGTGATGAACAGCGCCGTCTTCGCCCAGACCGCCGGGTTCGAGGTCAGCGCGTCGAGGACCTGGGAGATGTACCAGGCGCCGTAGTTCGTCGGGAAGTTGGGGTGCTCGGAGAAGGCCTCGGGCGCCGCGACGTACGACACCTGGGGCAGCTTGTCCGCCTTGACGTCGGCCCGCAGGATGTCGAAGAAGCCGTCGCCAGCCTTGGCGTTCGTGCCGGTGCGGGCCTTGTCGTAGAGCGGGTCGCCGGGCTTGGCGTTGCGGTACTGGTTGAAGTACAGCAGCGAGTTGTCACCGTAGTTGCCGCGGTAGGCGTCGTCGATCCAGCCCCAGCCGCCGTCCGCGTCCAGGCCGTCGCCGATGTCCTGGTACACCTTCCAGGACACCCCGGCCGCCTCGAGCCGCTCGGCGTACGTGGTCCAGTCGTAGCCCGCCTCCTCGTTGCCGAGGACCGGGCCGCCGTCCTTGCCGTCGTTGCCGACGTGCCCGGACAGCATGTAGTAGCGGTTCGGGTCGGTGGCCCCGATGATCGAGCAGTGGTACGCGTCGCACACGGTGAACCGGTCGGCGAGCGCGTAGTGGAACGGGATGTCCTCGCGGGTCAGGTACGCCATGGTGCCCGTGGTCTTGGCGGCGATCCAGTCGTCGTACTTGCCGTCGTTGAAGGCCTTGTGGCCGCCGGCCCAGTCGTGGTTGAGCCCGGCGATGAACTGCATGCCGAGGTTCTCGGCGTCCGGGTGGTACGGCAGTGTCTCCTTGCCGGTGCCGTCCGCCTGGTGCCAGACCGGCTTTCCGCTGGGCAGCGTGACGGGCCGCGGGTCACCGAACCCGCGCACGCCCTTCAGCGCGCCGAAGTAGTGGTCGAAGGACCGGTTCTCCTGCATCAGCACGACGACGTGCTCGACGTCCTCCAGCGTGCCCGACCTGCGGGCCGCGGGGATCGCGGCGGCGCGGTCGATGGAGTCCGTCAGGGCGGCGATGCCGGTCGCGGCCGTGGCGGTGCCGGCGGCCGCGCCGGCGATCTGGAGGAAACGCCGGCGATTCAGTTCTGGCATGGATACAAAGCCTCGTGGGGGAGAAGCGAACAGAAGTCGCCAAAGTGTTCCAAGAGGTCTGGTCCACTGGGAAGGGGGCGTGGTGGCGGAGCGGTAAACCTCTGGCCAATTCGTGCGCCCCGCCGGTCCGATGTGCCCCATTCCGTCAGGCCGATTCGAGCACCGGCCGCAGTTCGAGGGCTTCGGGGGTGGGGAAGCGGCGCGCCAGCTCGACGGCCTCCGCGTGGTCGGCCACGTCCAGCAGGAACCAGCCGCCGAGCGTCTCCTCGCCGCCGTGCACGGGCCCCTCCGCGACCGAGACGGAGCCGTCCGCCGCGGTCCGCACGGACACCGCGCCCCGGGACTCCGTGTCGAGGGCGTCGCCGCCCACCAGCTTGCCCGCGGCGGCCAGTTCGCCGATCCACCCCTCGTACGCCTTGCGGTGGGCGTCGCGGTCGGCCCGGATCCGGGCGCGGGAGGCGTCGGTCTCGAAGATGACGAGGGCGTACTTCATGGTGTTGTCCTCTGCTGTTCGGTGTGTGCCGGGAGGGGAGTTGGGGTGGGTGCGGTCAGGACGGGGCGATGCGGGCCAGCGCGCCCGTCTCCAGCGCCGTCCACAGCGCGCCGTCCGGGCCCACGGTGATGCCGTGCGGCTCGGATGCCGGGGTGGGCAGGTCGTGGAGCGTGATGGCTCCGTCGACGGTGATCGAGCCGACCCGGTTGGCGCCCCACTCGGTGAACCAGGCCCTGCCGTCCGCGTCGGTCGTGACGGCGTGCGGCCGGGCCGAGCGGTCGGGAAGCGGATGCTCGACGATCCGCCCGTCGGGTGTCATGCGGCCGATCTGACCGGCGGCGATCTCGGTGAACCAGACACCGCCGTCGCGGGCCGCGGCGATGCCCACCGGAGCCGCCCCCGCGGTCGGCAGCTCGTGGACCGTGATGCCGCCCTTCAAGTCGACGCGGCCCAGGGCATTGGCCTGATTCATCGTGAACCACACGGCGTCCTCGGTCGCCGCGAGCGCCGAGGGGAAGGCGCCGGTGGTCGGTAGCGGGTACTCGGTGACCGCACCGTCCGTGGTGATCCGGCCGATCCGGTCGGACGCGGTCTCGGTGAACCACAGCGCGCCGTCGGGGCCCGCGGCGATGCCGAACGGGCCGCACTGCGGCGTCGGCAGCGGGAAGGCGCGCACCTCACCGTCCGTGCCGATCCGCCCGATCCGGTGCGCCTGGTACTCGGTGAACCAGAGGGCGTCGTCGGGGCCGACGCAGATCACCGTAGGACCGCAGTCCGGGTCCAGCTGACGCACCGTCGGATCTTCGCCCGGCACGAGCCGCCCGATCCCGCCCCTGTGCACCAGGGTGAACCACAGCGCCCCGTCCGGGCCCGTGGCGACCGCGTACGGGCCGCCCGCGCGGTCCGACACCACGTACTCCTCGACCGTCGGCGTGCCCGTCATGACCGCTCCAGACCCTCGGCCGCGGCGATGTCCGCGATGTCCTGCGGGGAACCGGCCATGATGGCGCGCGCGTTGGCGGTCACCACGTCGACCGGCCAGTCCCACCAGGCCGCGCGCAGCAACTGCTCGACGCCCTTGTCGTCGAAGCGCTGCCTGATCGTGCGGGCCGGGTTCCCGCCCACGATGGTGTAAGGCGGTACGTCCGAGGTGACCACGGCCCCTGCCGCGATCACGGCGCCGTCGCCGATCCGTACGCCCGGCAAGACCGTGGCGCCGTAGCCGAACCACACGTCGTTGCCCACCACCGTGTCGCCGCGGCTCGGCATGCCGGTGACGATGTCGAGCGTCCGCTCGGTCCACTCGCCGCCGAACATGGTGAACGGGAAGGTGGACACGCCCATCGTCGGGTGGTCGGCGCCCGCCATCAGGAACCTCGTGCCCGTGGCGATCGCGCAGTACTTGCCGATGACCAGGCGCTCGGGACCGTACGCGTACAGCACATTGCGCTCGACGAAGTCGGTCGCCCCGTCGGGGTCGTCGTAGTACGTGAAGTCGCCCGCCACGACGTTGGTCCCGATGACCAGCGGCTTGAGGAAGGCGACCCGGTCGTGCCCGGCCACGGGGTGCAGGGTGGCGGGGTCGGGTGTACGTGCTGCGGTGGGGCTGCGGTCGGCTGTCACGCGGGGATCTCTCCTGGGTGGTCTGGTACGGGGCGGTACGCGCCGCCCCCGGCTCGGACCCAGCATGCGCAGCGGAAACCCCGGGAGCAACAGCCGATCTTGCTAGGGTCGTTAACCCACAGGTTCATGATCGGGGTGGGCCGGGGGAGCATCCACGGGGGCGGGATGGAACTGCGTGACATCGAGATCTTTCTGACGCTCGCCGAGGAACTCCACTTCGGCCGCAGCGCCGAACGGCTGAACGTCTCCCCGGCCCGCGTCAGCCAGGCCATCAAGAAGCAGGAACGCCGCATCGGCGCCCTGCTCTTCGAGCGCACCAGCCGGCAGGTCACCCTGACCCCCATCGGCGAGGAGCTGCACCAGCGCCTCAAACCGGCCTACGAGAGCATCCAGACGGCCCTGGCGGAGGTCACGGCCATCGCCCGCAGGCCGCCCGCCGCGCTGACGCTGGGCATGATGGGCGCGCAGATGCACGAGATGCGCGCGGTCCTCGACCTCTTCCGCACCCGGCATCCCGGCGTCGAACTCCGCTTCAAGGAAGTCTTCTTCAGCGACCCCTTCAGCGCCCTGCGGGCGGGCGAGGTCGACGCGGCGGTCACCTGGCTCCCGGTGTGCGAACCGGACCTGACCGTCGGTGTCGTGCTGCGCGAGGAACCGCTGAATCTGATGGTGAACGCGAGCCACCCGCTCGCCCGGCGGGAGTCGGTGAGCCTGGAAGTGCTCGGCGACCACGTGGTCCCCAGCGTGGCGGGACCAGTGCCCGACTACTGGCCGCGGTCCGTGCTGCCGGACCGCACACCGGCGGGACGGCCGGTCCGCAGGGGACCGGCCGTCGCCACGTTCTACGAGGTACTCGCCCTCGTCGCGTCCGGCGAGGTGGTGTGCACCGTCCCCGACGAGGGACGGCGCTACCACGCCCAGCCGGACATCGTCTACCTCCCCCTCCGCGACGCCCCGCCCGTCCAGTGGGGCCTGATCTGGCGCACGGACCGTGCGACCCCACTGGCGCGGGCCCTCGCCGAGACGGCACGGGAGATGGGCGACTAGGAGCGCAGCAGCTCCGCGCACTTCTCGCCGATCATCATCGTCGTGATGCACGGATTGACGGTGACGAGGTCCGGCATCGCCGAGCCGTCGGCGACCCGCAGGCCCTCGACGCCCTTGACGCGCAGCCGGGCGTCCAGCGGAGCCGACCGGTCGTCGTCCGCGCCCATCTTCACCGTGCACGCCGGGTGGTAGACGGTGTTGTGCGTCTTGTGGATGTAGTCCAGGAGCTCGTCGTCCGTGCGCACGTCGGGGCCCGGCGCGAGCTCCGCGCCCTTCCAGCCGCTCAGTGCGGGCTGCGCCGCGATCTCCCGCGCCAGCTTCAGGCCGTACGTCATCACCCGCGCGTCGTGCTCGTGGGTGAAATAGCGCGGGTCCACGCGCGGCTTGTCGCGGAAGTCGCGGGTGCGCAGGCGGACCGTGCCGCGCGATTTGGCGCGCGTCACGTTGGGCGTGAGACAGAAGGCGTTGTCGGTGGTCGGGTAGCCGTGCCGGGCGGTGTTCATGTCGAACGGCACCGAGCCGTAGTGGAACATCAGGTCGGGACGGTCGAGGCCGGGCTCGGTGTCGTAGAAGATGCCCGCCTCCCACCACTGGTTCGACGTGGTGGGCATCGGCTGCTTCGCCTCCCACATGATGACGCCCTCCGGGTGGTCCTGGAGGTTCTCGCCGACGCCCGGCGCGTCCACCAGCACGTCGATCCCGAACTCCCGCAGGTGCGCGGCCGGACCGATGCCCGACAGCATCAGCAGCTTCGGTGTGTCGATCGAGCCACAGGAGACGACCACCTCGCGGCGGGCGCGCACGGCCCGGGTGTGGATCATGTCGGGGTCGAGGTACTCGGCGCCGACACACCGCTTCTGCTCGAACAGCAGCTTCTTGGCGCGCACCCCGGTCCGTACCGTCAGGTTGGGGCGCTTGCCGAGGATCGGGTGCAGATACGCGACCGACGACGACTGGCGGATGTTGTTCTCGTCGGAGTTGATCTGGAACCAGTTCGCGCCCCGGATCACGGTGCGGCCGGTGTTGAACGGCGTCGTCGGGATGCCGGCCTGCGCGCACGCCTCCAGGAGCGCCGTGCCGCACGGGTCGTCGCCCTTGACCGTGCGCAGCTTCACCGGACCGCTGCGGCCGTGGTGGTCGCCGGGCGCGTCGTTGTTCTCCAACTTCCGGTACAGCGGGAAGAGTTCCTCCGCGCTCCAGCCCGCGCAGCCGCCCGCCGCCCAGTCGTCCAGATCCTCGGCCGGGGCCCAGAACGCGATGCACGAGTTGTGGGAGGAGCAGCCGCCGAGCACCTTCGCGCGGGCGTGCCGCATGAAGCTGTTGCCGCTCGACTGCGGCTCGACAGGGTAGTCCCAGTCGTAACCCGACTCCAACAGGCCCATCCACCGGTCGAGTTGGAGCACGTTCGGGTCACCCACGTCGCTCGGGCCGGCCTCCAGGACGCAGACCGACACCGAGGGGTCCTCGGAGAGCCGGGCCGCGACGACATTGCCGGCGGTGCCGCCGCCGACCACCACGTAATCGAAGACGTCAGTGCTCATGTGCGGTGACCTCCAGGGGTGTTGCGGACGGTTCGGACCGTTCGGACTGCTCGGACTGTTCGGCGGCGTGCTCGGACAGGACGCCGGTGCGGTGACGCTGGACGAACCAGTAGTAGGCGAAACCGCCGCCCGCGATGACACCGATGAAGAGGACGGCGCCCCAGCGCAGGTACCAGTGGTGCGGTGCCGCGGCGTTGTAGACGGCCGCGCGCGGCCAGATGAGGTTGAGGGTCATCGCCGCGCCCCACAGCACGGCGATGATGTTGACCGGAAGACCCCAACGGCCCAGCGAGAACTTCCCCTCTCCCGCCGGCTGCCACCTGCCGCGCAGTCGTGCCACCAGCATGGGCACGGTGACCAGCAGATACGCCAGGTAGATCATGATGATGCCGATGCTGGTGACCACGGTGAAGATCTGCGGCTGGCGGATGTTCACCAGCAGGATCGCAAGGGCCAGCACCCCGATGATCACGGCCGGAGCCACCGGTGTCTTGAAGCGCGGGCTCACCCGGGCGAGCAGCGATGCGGCCGGCAGATTGTTGTCGCGTGACATCGCGAACGCGAGCCGGATCGCCGCCGTGTGCACCGCGAGCGCGCACACCGTCACGGCGATGAGCACACACCACAGCATGGCCTTCCCGGCCGTCGGGCCGAGCACGTCGAGGACGACGAACTGGAGCCCGTCCGTGGAGAGCTTGTCGCCCCGCAGCGACGACACACTCATCAGCGCGAGCAGCAGGATGAGCCCGCCGAGCACGAACGACGCCAGGATCGCCCGGATGATGGCACGCGGCGCGTTGCGGGACGGGTCGAGGGACTCCTCGCCGAGCGAGGCCGCCGTGTCGAAGCCGTACATGACGTACGCGGACGCCAGCGAGGCCACCAGGAACGTGCCCAGATACCCGAACGAGCCGTTCCCGCTGTGCGCGGTGTGCGTCACCACCTGCGGGCCGCGCACCACGTGCACCGCGAAGAGCACGATCAGGACGACGGTCGCGAGCAGTTCGAGGAACACCCCCACGGTGTTGATGGTCGCCATCAGCTTCACGCCGAACGCGTTCACCAGTGTCGTGAACAGGATGAGGACCGCGGCCAGCACGACCGCGTTCGTCGCCACGTCGTACGTCCCCGTGCCGTCGCCCACGAACTGGAACACCGAGGAGATCTGCGGCAGCGTCAGCTGGTAGGCGAGGGCCACCGCCGCGATGGACACCACGGACGCGACCAGCATCATCCAGCCGGCGAGCCAGCCGACGTGCCCGTTGCCCACCTTCTTCGCCCAGTTGTAGATCGACCCCGCCACCGGATAGCGGGCCGCCAGCTCGGCGAAGCACAGCGCCACCATGAACTGGCCCGCGAACACCATCGGCCAGGACCACCAGTAGGCCGGGCCACCATGGGCGAAACCGAAGTAGAACAGCTGGAACGTGCCGGTCAGGATGGAGATGTAGCTGATCCCCGCGGCGAAGGTGTGAAAGGTGCCGAGGGTGCGCTTGAGCTCGGGCCGGTAGCCGAACTCGGCGAGCCCGGCGTCGTCGCTGCCTTCCTGTCCGGGCCGCGTCATGCGAACCAGCCCTGGACGGTGGGCGCCGCGGTGCGCCAGATGTGCTTCGTCTCGCGGTACTCGGCGAGCCCCGCGGGCCCCAGTTCGCGGCCGAACCCGGACTGCTTGTAGCCGCCCCACTCGGCTTGCGGGACGTACGGGTGGAAGTCGTTGATCCACACCGTGCCGAGCCGCAGACCGGCCGCGACCCGTTCCGCCTTCGCCGCGTCGCTCGTCCACACGGCGCCCGCGAGCCCGTAGATCGAGTCGTTGGCGAGCCGCACCGCCTGCTCCTCGTCGCGGAACCGCTCGACGGTCAGGACCGGGCCGAAGGACTCGTCCTGGACGACCGACATCCGGCTCGCACACTCGTCGAGGACGGTCGGCAGGTAGTAGAAGCCGTCGTCGTACGCGGGGCCCTCCGGGCGCGCGCCGCCGCAGCGCAGCACCGCCCCCTCCTCGATGCCACGGGCGACGTACGCCTCGACCTTCTCGCGGTGCGCCGCCGAGACCAGCGGCCCGGTCTGCGCCCGCTCGTCGAACGGGCCGCCGAGCCGGATCTCCCGGGCCCGCCGCACCACCTCGTCGACGAACCGGTCGTGCAGCGAATCCTCCACGAGCAGCCGGGTGCCGGCCGAGCACACCTGGCCCGAGTGCACGAACACGGCGGTGAGCGCCATGTCGACGGCGGCGTCGAAGTCCGCGTCGGCGAAAACGATGTTGGGGTTCTTGCCGCCGAGTTCCAGCGCCACCTTCTTCACCGTGCCGGCCGCGGCCGCCATCAGCCGCCGCCCGGTCACGAGCCCGCCGGTGAACGACACCAGGTCCACGTCCGGGTGGTCGGCGAGCGGCGCCCCGGCCTCCGGGCCCGCGCCCAGGACCAGATTGGCGACACCGTCCGGGACACCCGCCTCGGCGAGCAGCCGGACGAGGTGCAGCGCGGTGTGCGGGGTCAGCTCGCTCGGCTTGAGCACGAAGGTGTTTCCGGCGGCGAGCGCCGGTGCCACCTTCCAACTCGTCTGCAGCAGCGGGTAGTTCCACGGAGTGATCAGCGCGCACACGCCGACCGGCTCGTGCACCACCCGGCTCTCCGAGCCCGGCACCCCGTTCTCCACCACGCGGCCCTCGTCGACGGCCGCGAGCCGCCCGTAGTAGCGGAAGCAGGCGATGACGTCGTCGATGTCGTAGCCGCTCTCCACCAGCCGTTTGCCGGTGTCCAGGGACTCCGCGCGGGCCAGCGCGTCCCGGTCGCGGGCGAGCAGGTCGGCGACCCGCAGCAGCAGATCGCCGCGCTCGGCGCCGGTGGTGTGCGGCCACGGCCCTTCGTCGAAGGCGTGCCGTGCGGCGGCGATCGCCTCGACGGTGTCCTTGCCGCCCGCCTCGTCGACGACCGCGACCAGCGATCCGTCGGCGGGGCAGCGGATCTCGCGGGTGCGCTCGTCGCGCGGTGTCGTCCATGTGCCGCCGATGAAGAGATCAGGCACTCTCGGCCCCCAGTTGCTCGATCGGGCAGTGGTGGTTGATGGCGGTGCGGAACGGTCTTCGGCGCGTGCCCCGTGGCGGGGCGCGGAAGGCCTGCGGGACGTTCTCGGGTACGACGGACATGCCCCTCCTGGGACGTGGCGGGGGAGAACGGATGTACCGGGAGGTGTGCGGGAGGAACGGCTCAGGGCGCGGCGGTCACAGGAGGACCACCGAACGCAGCACGTCGCCGCTGCGCATCTTGGCGAAGGCCTTCTCGACCTGATCCAGGGCGATGGTCTCGGTGACGAAGCCGTTCAGATCGAGGAGGCCGTACAGGTGCTGGTCGATGAGGACGGGGAAGTCGCGGCTGGGCAGGCAGTCCCCGTACCAGGACGACTTGAGGGCGCCGCCGCGCGAGAACAGGTCGATCAGCGGGATGTCGACGCTCAGCTCCGGGTCCGGCACCCCGACCTGGACCAGCACGCCCGCGTGGTCCCGCATGTAGAAGGCCTGCTTGTACGTCTCCGGCTGCCCCACCGCGTCGACCGCGATGTCCACGCCGAAGCCGTCCGTCAGGGCGCGCACCGCCTCGACCGGATCCATGCCGCGGGAGTTGACGGTGTGCGTGGCGCCGAACCGCTCGGCCTGCGTGAGCTTCTTGTCGTCGATGTCGACGGCGATGACCTTGCGCGCGCCGTTCAGGCAGGCGCCCGCGATGGCCGCGTTGCCGACGCCGCCGCAGCCGATGACGGCGACGGTGTCACCGCGCTGTACGTTGCCGGTGTTCACCACCGCCCCGTAGCCGGCCATCACACCGCAGCCGATCAGGCCGGCCGCCTCGGGGCGGGCCGTCGGGTCGACCTTCACCGCCTGACCGGCCGCGACCAGCGTCTTCTCCGCGAACGCGCCGATGCCGAGGGCCGGGCTCAGCGGGGTGCCGTCGAGCAGGGTCATGGGCTGCGCCGCGTTGCGCGAGTCGAAGCAGTACCAGGGGCGGCCGCGGCGGCACGAGCGGCAGGTCCCGCAGGGGGCGCGCCAGGCGAGGATCACGTAGTCGCCGGGCACGAGGTCGGTGACACCGTCCCCGACGGCCTCCACCGTGCCCGCGGCCTCGTGGCCGAGCAGGAAGGGGAAATCGTCGCCCACGGCTCCCTCCCGGTAGTGCAGGTCCGTGTGGCAGACCCCGCACGCCTGCACCGTGACCAGGACTTCGCCAGGTCCGGGATCGGGCACGACGATCGTCTGCACCTCGACGGGGGCACCCTTCTTCAGGGCGACGACGGCGCGGACTTCATGTGGCACGGCCCAACTCCTCTGTGGTGACTGCGCAGTGGGCGCCCCGTCATCGCGTGTTGCGTATCGCAGGATGCGATGCGCGATGAGAGACGACGGGAGTCATACTGGGAAGGACAGCAAGACGCCGTCAAGGGGCGGGAGTTAAGCATCTGCAAATCGGCCGACGGGCTCGAAACCTCCGCGACACACGAGAACGCGGAGCCGGTGGCTTCTCCGACTCCGCGTCCGATCGACGGGCCCGTTGGTGGACCCTTTCGTGGGCCCATCGGGGATCAGAAACCGTGCCCCATGCGTCGCGATAGGTCGACGGCGGCGGCGACGGTGGACTTGGCGAGCTCCGGCAGATGTTCGGGCGTCATCCGGAAGACGGGTCCCGACACACTGATCGCGCCGATCACCTTCCCGTCGTGTGCGCGCACCGGCGCCGACACCGCCGCGAGCCCCAGCTCCAACTCCTCGACGGCGATGGCGTACCCCCGCTCCACCACCTGTTCCAGCTCGGTGCGCAGCGCCGCCGTACGCACGGTGGTGTGCTCGGTGAACCGGGGGAGGGTGCGGGCCAGCAGGCCCTCGCGGACCACCGGTGTGAGGTGCGCGAACAGCACCTTTCCGCTGGAGGTGGCGTGCAGGGGTGTGCGCCTGCCCAGCCAGTTCTGCGCCGTCACGGCGGCGGCGCCGCGTGCCTGCATCACGTTGACCGCCATGTCCTCGTCCAGGATGGCGATGTTCACGGTCTCGCCCAGCTCGTCCGCGAGATCGCGGCAGACGGGCGCGCCCTCCTGCGAGATGTCCAGGCGCACCGCGGCGGCGCCCGCGAGGCGCAGCATGCCCGCCGCGAGGAAGTACTTGCCGCGGTCCTTGGCCTGGCCGACCAGGCCCCGGTTCTCCAGGACGCCGAGCAGCCGGAAGGCCGTGGACTTGTGCACCCCCAGGTCGTCGGCGATCTCGGTGACGCCGGCCTCGCCGTGCCGCGCCAGGATCTCCAGGACGCTCACCGCCCGGTCGACGGACTGCACCGAACTGGCTGGTCCCTTGGCCGGCTTCTCCGAACCGGCCGTGCTCGTCGCCTCCGGCGTACTCGTCGCTCCCGGTCCCCTCTGCGGTTGCTTGCGGGTCATAGCTCAACTCCCTTGCGGCCCGTTGCCCGACCGCATCTGCGAGACGCCCTTGACGTGACCGGGCACTCGACCGGATTCTGTTGCGCAGTGCGCTTCCCCGTGCGCCATGTAGAACAAGTAGAACAACACGTTACCGAAGAGTTCGGGAACAGGAGAGAGACCTGCAATTCCAGTCCGTGCCCCGGCCTCCCGTCCGAGGGCCGTGAGGTCGGCTGCCCGCTCCGGGCGACTTCATTCGATCTCCGTGACAGGAATCGGCGCGATGCGGCGGGGCCGGGTGCGCGCGAAAATCACGGGCGTGCGCCGGTGGCGTACGGGATCATGAGCCATGCGCTCCGACGGCTGGCACATCACGGACGACGTCCACGACTTCCTCGACCACGCGGGAGACTTCCTGCGCTCGCGCCCCGACCTGCACACCGTGCCGCTGACGGTGACGGAGGGGCTGCGCACGCGCGGGGCGGACGCGTACGGGCCGCGGGCTCCCGTGTTCGGCTTCCTCGACCGAGGGGGCGAGATACGGGGTGCCTTCTTCCGAACGCCGCCACGCCACCCGTTCCTCACCCCGCTCACCGCAGCGGACGCCGACACCCTCGCCGCCCACCTGGCCCGCCTCGGCCACCGCCTCTCCGGCGTCCGGGCAGACCACGACACCGCGACCGCCTTCGCCGACGCCTGGACACGTCGTACGGGCGCGACTGCGCGCCTGCACGAGCGCGAACGCCTGTACCGTCTCGCGCACCTCACCCCACCGGACCCGCTCCCGGCGGGCCGGAGTCGCATCGCGGGCCCGCAGGACCGCGCACAACTCGCCCGCTGGCACGACGAGTTCATGACGGCGGTCGGCGAAATCGCCACCTCGCCCGGCACCACGTGGGCGGACACCCGCATCGCCCAGGGCGGCGTCACGCTCTGGGAGTCACCGGACGGCACCCCGGTCGCCATGGCGGGCACCACGCCGATGATCGCGGGGCAGGTCAGGGTCGCCCCCGTCTACATACCGGAGCCGTTCCGGGGCCGTGGTTACGCGGGCGCGGCGACGGCCGAGGTGTCGAGGGCCGCCCTGGCGGCGGGCGCCGAACAGGTCCTCCTCTTCACCGACCTGGCCAACGCCACCAGCAACGCGCTCTACCAGCGCCTCGGCTACCGCCCCGTCACGGACTTCGCGGTCTACGACTTCTCCTGAACCGCCGCACCCGCCGCACCTGCCGTCACGTCCCACAGGGCCCGGGTGCCGAACCCGGCGACGTCCAGGGCCAGTTCCGCGTACATGGCGTTGGCCCACGAGAACCAGTCCCGCGTGAACCTGCCCGGATCGTCCTTGTGGAACGACTCGTGCATCGCTCCGGTACCGGCGTCGGTGTCGACGAGCGTCCGCAGCAACTCCAGGCGCCGCTCCGGATCGGTGCTGGTCAGCCCCTCGACGGCGAGGGCGATCGGCCAGACGTACCCGTCGGGCGTGTGCGGACTGCCCACACCTGAGGCGGCCGTCCCGCGATACCAAGTCGGATTGTCGACCGACAGCACGAACGCACGCGTGGCCAGATACCGCGGATCCTCCGCCGAGACACCGGCAACCAACGGCAGCGACAACAGACTCGGCATATTGGCATCGTCCGCCAACAACACACTCCCGAGCCCATCAACTTCATAGGCGTACATATCCCCGTGCCGCGGATGCCGGACAACGCCGCACCTCTCCACCCCGCCCCGCAACTCCCCAGCGAGCGCCACAGCCTCCTCGGCAAGCCCGAGCTCGCCCACCTCCCGAGCCATGGCCGCGACGCCGTCGAGCGCGGCAGCGGCACACAGATTGGCGGGAACGTTGTACCCGTACGTGCACGAGTCGTCGCTCGGCCGGAACGCACTCCACGTCATCCCGGTCACGCCGACAGGAGTCCCACGCCCGTCATTGGCAAGTGTGTCCGTCTCCGGCACCCCACCCCGCACGAACCGGTACGCCGACGCCCCCTCGTGATCCTGCTCGACACGCCACACGGACATCGCCGCCCGCGCCGCGTCCAAGGCCTGCGCCAGATGCTCGGTCCGCCCGCTCGCCCGCCAGAACCGACGCGCGAACAGCAACGGAAACGCCAGCGAGTCGACCTCGTACTTCTCCTCCCACACCCACGGGTCCTCGCACAGATCGTCCGGATCGTGGGCCCGCCCCGACGCCTCGGCGTTGAAGGCGTTGGCGTACGGATTGTGCGCGATCTGCCGAAACTGCCTCCGCATGACGGCGATCAGCAACTCCTGCAACGCCCGATCCCCGTCCAACAACGCGAGGTACGGCATCATCTGCGTCGTCGAATCCCGCAACCACATCGCGGGAATGTCCCCGGTCACGACGAACGCGGTGCCATCGGGCATCTCCCGGATGGTGCGCGCCAACGTGTCGTCCAGGCACCGCACCAACATCTCCCCGAACCGCCGATCCCCCAACCCGTCCAACCGCTCCACGGCCTGCCGGACGACCGGATGACCCTTGACGCTGCTGGGAAACGGCATCCTCGACCTCTACCTCTCAAGGCGGCAACAACAACGCAGCCACCCGGGCCGACTCCGAGGGCGCTGCCAAACGTAGATCACGGGGGGAGGGCGGGGAAGGGGGCGGCCGGCTGGGGCAAGGCCGGGCCGACGTCTGGCTGCCGTCCTGTTCGCTCAGTTCGTCTACGGCAAGAGCCGCA
This sequence comes from Streptomyces sp. SDT5-1, assembly GCF_052245995.1. Taxonomy (NCBI): domain Bacteria; kingdom Bacillati; phylum Actinomycetota; class Actinomycetes; order Kitasatosporales; family Streptomycetaceae; genus Streptomyces; species Streptomyces sp. SDT5-1. The sequence goes on from NZ_CM125963.1 coordinate 7,627,504, forward strand.
CCGAGCGCGCGACGTGCGGGATGAGCACGCGCACGAAGAACGTCCAGCCGGTCAGCCGTGCCGTCTCGGCCACGAGCGGATACGTGCCGACGATGATGAAGACCCACCCAGTCAGTCGGACTGGTCCGCCGTAACGTCGCTCCTCCGCCTCCGAAGGCGGCCCCGTGCCGGATTGGTAGACGCGGCTGCGAAAACCTCGCCAGTCTCGGACGATTGCCATCCCGAGCCCCACGCACGGGACAGTGATGGCGAAGCAGCAGATGAACCAGTCCACGACCGCGCGAGCACTCACGCGGCCGCCTCCACGAGGGCCTTGGCGGCCTCACTCGAAGCCCGGCCGGGCGGTTCGCGGAGCGTCAGGGTGCGGGTGTGGTGCGGGACGAGCGGGACCAGGGTGAGTGTGTCGGGGAGCAGAGGGCGGACCACCTCGGGGACGAGGGAGATGCCCTCGCCCTCCTCCACCAGCCCGATCAGCGTGCCCAGTTCGCGTACGCGCTGCGCGGGAGTGAACCGGATCCCTGCCGCCTCGTGGATCGCCCGTGCATGGCTTTCGCAACCGGTGAGCGAGATGAGCAGGGCGTCGTCCTCCAGGTCCGCCACGTGCACACGCTCCTCTCGGGCCAGCGGATGGTCTCGCCGCAGCAGCGCGCGATACGGGTCGGTGGCCAGGTGGACGCCCGAATCCGATGCGTCGTCGAGGATCGCGAGGTCCGCCGTGCCGTCCTCCAGCCAGGCCCCCGACTCGGTCTCCGTGCCTTCGAGGACACGTACGCGGATGCCCGGCAGCACCTCGGACCACCGTTCCAGGAGAGGCGGAAGCAGGCCTCGGCAGACGGACGGCGTGGACGCCAGGCGGACCGTACCGACCACCCCTGCGGCATGCCGTTGCGCCGCGTCCTGGACTGCCGCCGCCGCGGCCACCGCCGCCCGCGCATGCCGCACCGCCTCCGCACCGAGAGCGGTCGTGCGCACGGGCGTCGATCGTACGAGGAGAGGGGCGTTCAGGCTGCGTTCCAGGGACGCCACCGCGTGGGAGACGGCCGACTGGCTCAGGCCGAGCTCCGCGGCGCCCGCACCGAAACCCCCGGCATCCACCACGGCCGCGAAGGCGCGCAACTGCGCCAGGTTCAGGAGTGTGTCGTGGGCCGGCGGAGGTGCGGTCATGAAGGCCTCTCATCGGGGATCGACGATGCTTGTTGGACGCATTCTCCCTGGCGGGAGAGCGTTCAGCCATGCCATTCATTCGCGTGACCATCAACGAACCAGACCTTGCCGCCGAGACCACGCGACGCATCGCCGAGGGTCTCACCGAACTCGCCGTCAGCGCCCTCAACAAGTCGGCCGCCCGCACGACCGTGCACCTCAGCCTCGTCCCCGCCGCGCTGGTGTACATCGCAGGCGCCCCGGTGACCGGTACCGGCGCGACCGCCGCACATGTCGAGGCGAGCATCACCGCAGGCACGACGAGCGCGGCAGAGAAGGAGGCATTCATCAGGGGCGCCTACGAGCTGTTGAAGGAGACCTTGGGGGCGCTGCCACCAGTCGCTGGAGTGGCGCTCCACGAACTCCATCCCGAGAGCTACGGCTACAACGGCATCACGCAGCTCGAGCACTACCGGGCGAGCTGACCGGAGTCGCCGGCGGCACGGAAAGCCGGTGAGAGTCGGGGCGTACCGGGTCTGGACCCCGGCCCTGTCTCCCGCCACCATGAAACGTGCACGGTACAGCGGACGGTGCTCGTGAGGGGGCTGCCGGATGGCACTGGAACCGGTGACGCAGGTGTTTCTGGCGGAGCTGGCCGAGGCCGATGGGCCGGCGATTCATGAGTCGACGCCGGCGGTCGCGCGGCTGCACGGGCCGATCCTGTCCGGGCTCAGTGGCAGGGGGCCCGAGGTCGGGTCGGTGCGGGACGTCAAGGTCGACGGGCGGATCCGGGTGCGGGTGCTGCGGCCCGAGGGCGAACCTCGGGCCGTCGTCGTGTACTTCCACGGTGGTGGCTGGGTGCTGGGGGACATCGACCTTCAGTACGACCACGTGGGGCGCAGGATCGTCGAGGCCACCCGGGCCACCGTCGTCCTGGTCAACTACCGCAAGGCGCCCGAGCATCCGTTCCCGACCGCCGTCGAGGACAGTTGGCGGGGAGTGGAGTGGGTTGCTGAGCATGCGAAGGAGCTTGCCCCGGCGGGGGTTCCGTTGGTTGTCGCCGGGGACAGTGCCGGTGGGAACATCGCCGCTGTCGTCGCCCGGCGGGCGCGTGATCTCGGTGGGCCCCGCGTCGACTACCAGGTCCTCGTCTATCCCGTCACCGACTGCGACTTCGACCGGCCCTCGTACGTCGATCCGCGGAACCAGCTCCTGCTCTCCCGCGACACCATGATGTGGTTCTGGGATCACTATCTGCCGGACAAAGCCGCGCGGACTCATCCCGATGCTTCGCCGTTGCGCGCCGAGAGTCTGGCCGGGCTGCCTCCCGCCTTCGTGTACGTCGCCGAGTACGACCCGCTGCACGATGAAGGCGTTGCGTACGCGGAGGCGCTGCGGGAGGCCGGTGTGCCCGTCGAGCTGGAGGAGGCCGCCGGGCAGATGCACGCCTTCTTCCAGATGGCCGGGATCCTGCCGGGGTTCGAGGACGGGCTGCGGCTCGTGGCGGAGCACATCAACCAGTTCGTCGCCGGGAAGGTGGTGTGAGGCGTGGTTGAGCATGATGTGCTCGTCATTGGTGCCGGGTTCGCCGGGCTCTATCAGCTGCACCGGCTGCGCGCGCTCGGCTTCGACACCTGTGTCGTCGAGGCCGGTGCGGACGTCGGCGGCACCTGGTACTGGAACCGGTATCCCGGCGCCCGCTGCGACATCGAGTCCGTCGAGTACTCCTACTCCTTCGACGCCGACCTGGAACAGGAGTGGGACTGGAGCGAGCGCTACGCCGCCCAGCCGGAGATCCTCGCCTACGTGCGACACGTCGCCGACCGCTTCGACCTGCGGCGCGACATCGTCTTCAACACCCGTGTGGAGGACCTGCGTTGGAGTGAGGGGGAGCAGAGGTGGTGTGTCACCTGCTCTGATGGCGTGGCGCGCAGTGCCCGATACGTGGTCGCCGCCACCGGCTGTCTCTCCGTGCCGTCCCGGCCGGACTTCGAGGGGCTCGACGACTTCGCGGGTGAGGTCCTGTGGACGTCGAGCTGGCCCCACGAGGGCGCCGACCTCACCGGCAAGCGCGTCGCCGTCATCGGCACCGGATCCTCGGGGCTCCAGACCATCACCGCCATCGCCCCGCGGGTCGCCTCGCTCACCGTCTTCCAGCGCACCCCCTCGTACGCCGTCCCCGCCCACAACGGCCCCATCGCCGACCGCCTCGCCGAGGCCCGCGCCCACTACCCCGAGAGGCGCGAGGTGTCCCGCGCCTCGTCGAAGGGTTTCGACTGCGACGAGGAGCAGCAGGTGCTGCTCGTCGAGACCGCGCAGGCCGATGTCGTACGGGAGTTGGACCGCAGGTGGGACGTCGGTGGGCTGTGCTTCGGCAGCGGCTTCAGCGACCTGCTCAAGGACGCGGACGCCAACGCGGCCGTCGCCGAGTACGTCCGCGCCCGGATCCGCGAGAAGGTGAAGGACCCCGAGGTCGCCGAGCGGCTGACCCCGCGCACGTATCCGATCGCCAGCAAGCGGATGTGCGTCGACACCGGCTACTTCGAGGTGTTCAACCAGGACAACGTCACCCTCGTCGACCTCGGCGAACACCCCGTCGAGCGGATGACCGAGCACGGAATCCGCACCCGGGACGGCGTCACGTACGACGTCGATGTCATCGTCATGGCCACCGGCTTCGACGCCATGACCGGTGCCCTGAACGCCATCGACATCCGGGGTGTCGACGGCCTCGCGCTGCGCGACAAGTGGGCGCACGGTCCGCGTACGTACCTGGGTCTGATGTCGGCCGGGTTCCCGAACCTGTTCACGGTGACAGGTCCCCAGAGCCCGTCCGTCCTGTCCAACATGATGACGTCGATCGAGCACCACGTGGACTGGATCACCCGCGCCCTCACGCACCTGCGCGAGCGCGACCTGCACCGCATGGAGGCCGACCCCGAAGCCGAGGACAACTGGGTGAACACCACCAACGACCTCGCCGACCTGACCCTCATGCCGCAGGCCGCGTCCTGGTACATGGGCGCCAACATCCCCGGAAAGCAACGGGTGTTCATGCCCTTCATCGGCGGCGTCGGGCTCTACCGCGACCTCACGAACGGCATCGCGGTGAGCCACTATCACGGCTTCGAGCTGAGCTGAGGTCGCGCTCGAAGGGTAGCGGTCAGTCGACGGAGTGCGCGCTGCCCATCTGCGTCGGGAAGTCCGAGGCGTCGCAGTCGAAGCCCTGAATCAGCTCGTGGAGCTTCCACGCGCCCGCGTCGTTGCGCCGGAACTCGACGACCGTCGTGCAGGTGGAGCCGGCCACCGGCGTGAAGTCCGTCTCCAGCAGGTCCGTGTACTTCTCCACGACCAGGACACCGGCGTTCTCGATGTCGGAGAAGGTGCGCGGCGTGAGGTCCTGGTGGATCACCACGCCGACCACCACCCGCGTGTACGAGGACGCGAGCCGGTCGAGCTCGAGCGACATGACCTCGACGAACCCGAAACCCATGCCGGTCTCGCTGTGCCGGTCCATGTTGATCGTGCCGTCGGGGGAGCGGCTGTCGTAGTGCACGACGTACTCGGGCCGGTCGTCGGGGGACTCGTCGGAGTACGTCGCGGCGACGATGTCGAGGTGGCGGGGTGACTCTCCCACGGGACTGGGATCCCAACGAAGCCTGACCTCGATCTTCTGCAGTCCCGTCGTCACGCTGCTCACCGGACGCCGCCTCCTTGCTCGGAACAACCAGAGGCCCTCCCGCCCCCGTGCCCTCAAGTATGGCCAATGACCAGCGCCTTGATGCTCCCTTGATGCAATTCGGCTCGGATTGAGAATGGGAACCGTTTTCATGTAGCGTCTCGGTGTCGTCCCCGCCCCCTCACCTCACACCCCATGGAGGATCCGATGGCCGTTCCCAAGCGGAAGATGTCCCGCAGCAACACCCGCCACCGCCGCGCCCAGTGGAAGGCCACCACGCCCCACCTCGTCCCCGTCACGGTCGACGGCGTCACCCACCTGGTGCCGCAGCGGCACGTGAAGGCGTACGAGCGCGGGCTCCTGCGCCCCGAAGGCTGAGCGCCCATGTCCGCCGACCGCCTCCCCGTCACCGTCCTGTCCGGCTTCCTCGGCGCCGGCAAGACCACCCTCCTCAACCACGTGCTCGGCAACCGCGAGGGGCTGCGTGTCGCCGTCATCGTCAACGACATGAGCGAGGTCAACATCGACGCCGCCCTGGTGCGCGGCGGCGAGGCCGCCCTGTCGCGCACCGAGGAACGCCTCGTCGAGATGACCAACGGCTGCATCTGCTGCACTCTCCGCGACGACCTGCTGGAAGAGGTCGACCGGCTGGCCCGCGAGGGCCGCTTCGACCACCTCCTCATCGAGTCGTCGGGGATCTCCGAACCGATGCCGGTCGCCGCCACCTTCGCGTTCGCCCGCGACGACGGCGCCACCCTCGGCGACGTCGCCCGCCTGGACACGATGGTGACGGTCGTCGACGCGGCGAACTTCCTCACCGAGCTGGACAGCGGCGACGAACTCGTCGAGCGCGGTCTCGACCAGTACGAGGACGACGAGCGCACCGTCAGCGACCTGCTGATGGACCAGATCGAGTTCGCCGACGTCATCGTGGTCAACAAGCTGGACCTCGTCGACGAGGAGGCGGCGGCGCGGCTGCGCGCGGTGCTCACCCGCCTCAACCCGGTCGCCCGCATCGTCTCCGCCGTACGCGGCCGGGTCCCCGCGAGCGACGTCCTGGGCACCCGGCTCTTCGACCTCGACCGCGCGCAGCAGGCCCCCGGCTGGGTCCGTGAACTCAACGGTGACCACGTCCCCGAGACCGAGGAGTACGGCATCTCCTCCACGGTCTTCCGCTCCCCGCGCCCCTTCCATCCCGGGCGGCTGTGGGACTTCGTGACGCGGGAGCTGGACGGCGGGGCGTTCGGGCGGGTGCTGCGCTCGAAGGGCTTCTTCGCGCTCGCCGGCCGGCCCCGCGTGACGGGCCTGTGGTCGCAGGCGGGTTCCGTCGCCCGCTTCGAGCCGACCGCGGCCCGCGATGCCGAGAGCCCCGAGGGCCAGGAGCTCGTGTTCATCGGCACGCGCCTCGACGCGCCCGCCCTGCACGCCGCGCTGACCGCCTGCCTCATGACGGACACCGAGCCTCCGCCCACCGCCGACCCGTTCCCCGCCTGGGACACGTACGGCATCGACGAGACGTGCGAGCACGCCGCGGCCGCGGCCTCCGGCTCGTAGCATGCCGGACATGGCCATCAAACTTGAGAACGTCGCCATCGCCGTCCGCGATCTCGAAGCCACGATCTCCTTCTTCACCGACCTCGGCCTCACCGTCCTGGGCCGGGACGAGGTCAGCGGCGAGTGGACCGACACCGCCGTCGGCCTCGACGGGAACCACGCCAGGATCGCGATGCTCCAGACGCCGGACGGCCACGGCCGCCTCGAGCTCTTCGAGTACATCCACCCCGACGCGATCGAGACGGAACCCACCCTTCCGAACGAGATCGGCATGCACCGCGTCGCGTTCTCGGTCGACAACCTCGACGAGGCGCTGGCCACGGCCGCCAAACACGGCTGCCACCCGCTGCGCGGCGTGGGCACCTACGAGGACATCTACCGGCTCACGTACGTGCGAGGACCCAGCGGCATCATCGTGATGCTGGCCGAGGAGCTGCGGAAGGGCTGACGGGCGGGGCCCGGATGGGCCAGGTGCCGGAGCGTCGGGATGCCGGGCGCCGGGGCGGTTGGGACGATCGGCGGGCGACCGAGATCCCCGCCGGACCCCGGCACGAAAGGCCTCCTCATGCACCGTGCAACCGTGAAGCGTTCCGTCGGCGCCCTGTGCGCCGTCACCGCGTCGCTCTCCTTCCTGACCGCCTGTTCGTCGGACGACGGCGGCGACTCCCCGGACACCAAGACGAGCGCCAGTGCCGGCCCGAGCGGTCGGCTCAACGACGACCAGAGCGAGCGCAAGAAACTGCTGTCCAAGACCGACGTCGACTGGGACGAGGCGGCGCGCACCGCCCAGAAGGAGGTCTCCGGCAGCAAGCTCCTGGAGATCGAGCTCGGCGACAGCGACAGCAAGCAGGGCGCGCCCGAGTGGGACGCCGAGGTCGTCGCGTCCGACGGCACGGCCACCGACGTGCGCGTCGACGCCGCCACCGGCAAGGTCAGCGGTTCGACGACGGACAAGGACCAGGACGCGGACGACAAGAAGGAGAACACCGACACGCTCGCCGCGGCCAAGGTCAGCGCCGCGGACGCGGCGAAGAAGGCCACCGACATCAAGAAGGGCACCGTGACCGCCGTCGCCCTCGACACCTCCGACAACGGCTCCACGGTCTGGTCGGTCGACGTGGTCACCCCGGGCACCTGGAACAAGACGACCGTCGACATCGACGCGGCCGACGGCAAGGCGGTGCGGCAGCACGTCGACCGGGACTGAGGCCCGCGACCTCCAGGCCCCGCGGCCCGGATCCGGCGGCACACGATTGGTGTGCCGCCCGACCGGTTAGCCATACGAGTGCGGGGCCCGGCCCCGCGGGAACGTCGAGCCTGTTGAGGAGTTGGACACTGGATGCGTGAATCGCGACTGCGTCGCCCCGCCGAGCCCGCGGGACGCCGGATGCCGGCGCCCAGGCCGCAGTGGGAGGGGCTGTTCGTGGCCCCGGACTACGGCGCGGACGATGCCGGCGCCGAGCTGTCGGAGCCGCCGCGGCACGAGCCGACGGCCGTGGCGCGCCGACGGCGCGGCGGGCGCAGGGGCGGCGGGCGGCGGCGGGACGTCTGACGTCCCCGACGCTCAGGCCGTGCGGTGGCCCGCGGAGCGCAGGAACGCGAGCGTCATCGCGCCCAGGTCCTCGATGAGGGTCGGCAGATCGCTGCCCTCCGCCGCCTCGGGCGCCACGTCGAGGGCGAGGGCGCGGGCGAGAGCGGCGTAGACCGTGGTGAAGCAGGAGCTGACTGCGCGCACCGGATCCGGGTGCTCGATCTCGTCGCGGCGCGACAGGATCAGGTCGACGAAGCGGTCACGGGCGTCCATGTACCCGGCCTTGCCGACCTTGGCCACCGCCGGGTCGACGGCGCCCCGCTGGAGGAACGCGCCCAGCGTCTTGCCCTGCTGTTCGAGGACGGCGGCGAACTCCGCGATGAGCTGCGGGACCAGCTCGGCGAGCGAGGCCCCTGCCCAGCGCTCCGGGTCGGTCATCCGCTGGTGGTCGGCGAGCAGCCGCTCCTGGAAACGGGCCTGCGCGGCCCGCAGCAGATCGTCCTTGCCGTCCACGCGGGTGTAGATCGAGCCCACCGACACACCGGAGCGGCGGCTGACCTCGGTCAGGGCGAAGCCCGAGTAGCCCTTCTCGGCGAGCAGGCCCAGGGTCGTGTCGAGGACCAGGTCGAAGGAGCGCTGACTCCGCTCCTGCTTGGGGGCGCGGATGCCGCTGTTCTTCGCTGTCGGCCGTGACGGTGTGGGCATTGGCCAAGTCTATGCAGTCCGGTGTCCCTCCAGGGCCGGACGGCCCCGGAGGTGTGCCCTTCGGGACCGCTCAGGCCGCGTACACCGTCCGCGCGGGCGCCGCCACGGCACGCTCGGCGAAGCCGTGGACCTGGCTGCCCAGCAGGGACAGCTGCGCCGTCGCCGCCGGGTCCGCGCACGCGCCGTCCGGGGTGAACAGCGGGCCCTGCCCCGAGTTGAGCGTGACGCCGAGCGGGGTGGGCCAGCCGCGCATGGCGTGCACGACATTGCGCAGGGCGGTCAGCGTGGTGCCGCAGGCCTGCCAGCCGGCGGCCGTCACCACCAGGCCGACCGCACGCCCGTCGAAGTAGACACGCTCGTCGTCGCGCAGGTCCTCCAGCAGGTCGAGGGCGTTCTTGACCAGGCCCGAGATGCCGCCGTGGTAGCCGGGGGAGCCGATGACCAGGCCGTCGGCCGCGCGCACCGCGTCGACCAGGCGGCGCTGACCGTCGGTGCGTTCCGGGTTCTCGGGGGCGTAGTGGGGGAGCGAGGCGAGGAAGTCGCCGCCGAAGTGGACGGTGCGGGCGCCGCGCTCCTCGGTGGCGGCCAGCGCGGCGCGCACGGCGAGCTCGCTGCTGGAGCCGGGGCGTGTGGTGCCGCCGATGCCGACGATCAGCCGGCTCATCGCTCGCTCCCCGCGGTGATGTCCGGGCGGAAGCGGGGCATGACCTCGCTCGCGAACAGGTTCATGGACTTCCTCGTCAGGGCGTAGCGCTCGGGGGTGAGCGGGCCGTTGGTGAACCCCATCAGGACGTTGCCGACGCCCAACTCCTCGTAGTGGCGCAGCTGTTGGGCGACCGTGTCGGGGCTGCCGTACAGGCACCAGGTGCGGATCCACTCCTCGCTCAGGGCGTTCGGCGCCTGCGCGGAGGTCAGGTCGACGCCGCTGATGTCCTCGGCGCGCTTGTTGTACGCGTACTCGCGGTCGATGGCCTCCTGGTACGCGGCGAGGATGACCTCCAGCTCGGCGCGCGCCTGCTCGTCGGTCTCGGCGACGTGGACGCACTGGTAGGAGTGGGTGGTCCAGGACATGCAGTCGTCGACGACCTGCTGGGGGTGTCCCGAGGCGGCCATCGCCGCGCGGTAGGCGTCGAGGTACTTCTGGAACGCGGTGGACGGTTCGCCGCTGGCGGGGATCGGTGGCACGAACGCGGGGATGAAGGCGGGCCAGCCGTACTTCGCGGCCCGCGCCGTGCTCGCCTCGCGCATCGCGACGCTCATCAGACGGCGCCGCTCGCTGTACGGGGCGGGGACGATGCGCTGCACGACGGCGCCCTTGTACGGGCCGTGCTCGAACTGGATCGGCTCGTCGTCGATCTTCTTGGCCCACAGCCGCTGGACGAGCTCCACCTGAGCGTCCATCAGGCCCTTGGAGTCCTGGAAGTCGACGCCGAAGCCGATGGTCTCCTCGGGGGTGGTGCCCGAGCCGATGCCGATGAGGAGCTTGCCCTTGGTGAGGTGATCGAGCAGGTTCACGCGCTCGGCGAAGCGGACGGGGTGGTGCAGCGGAAGCGTCGTCACGGAGAAGCCGTAGTGCACGTTCTTCGTCTGCGCGGCCAGGTGCGCGGCGAAGAGGAAGGGGTCGGAGGACATCGGGGCGTAGCCCGTGAAGTGGTGGTCGGGCAGGAACACCGCGTCGAAGCCGAGCCGGTCGGCCTCCAGGGCGTGCTCGGTGAGGGTTTCGATGACGTACGCGTCGTCGGACGGGCTCATGGAGCGGCCGACGAGGAAGGCGGAGAAGCGCACGGAGGGACCTCCCGTTAGGAATCCGGTGCGGAAGTGCCGAAGCCGGTGAAGAATCAGAATTGTGATTCTGAAAGTAGATGCGAGGTGTCCGCCCGTCAAGGTAGCTTGAAGCGAAATCAATCTTCTGATTCCGATATTTTCGAGGCGGTCATGGATCGACGCACACAGCAGCCACCCGCATCGACCGCCGCCCTCACCGCGGGTCACACCGGCTGGAGCACGGTGGCCGAACCCGCCCTCGGGCTGCGGCCGTTGCACCTGGTCGACGGGCCGCTCGGCCTCGTCAGCCCGACCTTCGACGAGCGCGACACCGCCCTCCTGCTGCCCAGCGGCATCGCCCTGGGTGCCACCTGGGACGAGGACACGGTGCGCGCGGTGGCGACGGCGCAGGCGTCCGAGGCCCGCAGGCGCGGCTACGACGCCGTGTACGCCCCGAACCTGAACCTCGCCAGGACCGGCCTCTCGGGCCGCACCTTCGAGATGCTCTCCGAGGACCCGCACCTGGCCGGCGTGCTCGGCGCGGCGTACGTCACCGGGCTCCAGGGGCAGGGCGTGGCGGCCGTGCCCAAGCACCTGGTGTGCAACGACACCGAGACCGCGCGCCAGCGGATGAGCGCGGACATCGGCGAGACGGCGCTGCGCGAGGTGTACCTGCGCCCCTTCGAACTCGCCGTACGCGCCGGGGCCTGGGGCCTGATGGCCGCCTACAACCGGCTCAACGGCACCCCCTGCACGGCCCACGCCGAACTGCTGGCCATCGTGAAGGGGGAGTGGGGCTTCGACGGCGTCGTGGTCTCCGACTACTTCGCGCTCCAGGACACCCTCGGGCCCGCGCTGGCCGGACTCGACCTGGAGATGCCCGGTCCCGCGATCCACTTCGGGGACCGCCTCGCCGAAGCGGTGGAACGCGGCGACGTCCCGCGCGCCCGCCTCGACGACGCGGTGGACCGCCTCCTGCGTCTCGCCCGCCGCGTCGGCGCCGTCGAGGGCTCGGAACGCCAAGTGACCGCCGCCGACGCCTACGTGCCCCCGGATCAGGCCGAAGCGGCGCTGGTCGATGCCGCGGCCGCCTCCTTCGTCCTGGCCCGCAACGAAGACGACCTGCTGCCCCTCGACCCCCGTACGATCCGCCGCCTCGCCGTCATCGGACCCAACGCCGACCGGCCGTGCTATCAGGGAGCCACCTTCGGCCGCATCCGCCCCGCACGGGACGCGCCCACCCCGCTGCAGGCGCTGCGCGAACGCTTCGGCCCGCACTGCGAGATCGTCCACGAGCGCGGCGTCGACACGACACCCGCCGCCTCCCTCGGGGCCTTCCGCGTCACCGCGCCGGACGGCACGCCCGGCGTGCTCCTCGAACACGTCAGGGGCGGGCGCACGGTCCTGGAGGAGGTCAGGGGTGACAGCGCGTTCATCTGGTTCGGCGAGGTGCCCGGCGCCGGACCGACCGCCGAACCCGGGGTGCTGCGCCTGACGGCGGTGTTCACCCCCGACACCGGCGGGGAGTGGACACTCGGCGCGGGCGGCTCCGGGACGACCGTGCTCTCCGTCGACGGGCGCGTCCTCGCCGAACGGAAGGCCCCCGCCCCGCAGGACGTGATGGGCCAGGTGGCGCGCGCCGAGACGAGCGCGGCGCGCGTCGAACTGCGGGCCGGTGAACCGGTCACCGTCACCGTCGAGATGGCATCGGGGGAGGGAGCCCGCGTCCAGGCCCTGACCGTCACCTGCGCGCCACCGGCCCGCCCCGGCGCCCTCGAACGCGCCCGCCGCGCCGCCGCCGAGGCGGACGCCGTGGTCCTGGTGGTCGGCGACGAGCTGGAGACCTCCCGCGAGAGCAAGGACCTGGACACCTCCGAACTCCCGTCTTCTCAGACGGAATTGATTGGCGCGGTGTCGGCGTCCAACCCCCGCACGGCGGTCGTCGTCAACGCCGGCCGACCGGTCCACGCGCCGTGGGCGGACGGCGTGGCGGCGGTCGTCCAGGGCTGGTTCGCGGGGCAGGGCTTCGGTACGGCGCTGGCGCGCGTGCTCGCGGGCGACGCGGAGCCGGGCGGCCGGATGCCCGTCACGGTGCCGCGCGCCGACGCCGACCGGTCCACGCACGGCGAACACCTCGACACCGACCTGCGGCGCGACTACGACGCGGCGGAACCGACGGGCTACCGCCACCTCGCCCGCACGGGAACGACGGCACGCTTCCCGTTCGGCTCCGGCCGCGGCTACACGACCTGGCGCTTCGGCGACGCGGGCCTGCACCGCGACGGAGCCCGCTGGGCGGTCCGCCTCGATGTCACCAACACCGGCCGCCGCCCCGGCCGCGAGGTCGTCCAGGTCTACGTCCGCGCCCCCGGCGAGACGGACCTCCGCCTGGCGGGCTTCACGGGCGTACGCCTCGACGCGGGCGCGACGGCGGAGGCCGAGGTGGCCCTCGACGACCGCGCCTGGCAGCGCTGGGCCCCCGAGAAGCACGGCTGGGTCGCCCCGCCCGGCCCTCATGAGGTGCTGGTCGGACGGTCCGTGGAGGAGATCGTGCAGGTGCTCGTCCACGAGCCGTAGGGACGTGAAGAAGGGGAGGTGCCTGCGCGGCACCTCCCCTTCGCACATGTCCTCAGAGCGCGCGCACGACGCCCTCGATGTGCCCCAGTCCCTCGACCGTCCCGGTCGTCGGCAGGTACTCGAGACCGATCGGCCCCGCGTAGCCCAGCCCGCGCAGCCCGCTCAACAGGCCCGCCCAGTCCACCGACCCCGTGCCCGGCTCGGAGCGGTCGGGGAGGTCGGCGATCTGGACGTGGGAGACGAGGTCCATCGTGCCGGGGGCCGACAGGACGTCCTCCGGCGTCTCGCCCATCTGGAGCGAGTGGTACGCGTCGTAGAGGAGGGCGAGGCCGGGTGAGTCGACCTCGCGCACCGCCGCCAGGCACTCGGCGGTGGTGTCGAAGAGGGTGCCGGGGTGGTCGACGCGGGTGTTGAGGTTCTCCAGCAGGATCGACACCCCGTGCTCGGCGGCGATCTCGGCGCCCGCCTTCAGCGCCTCGACGACGATGCCGTGCTGCACCGCGCGCTTCATGTACGGCAGACCGACGCCCGAACCCGTCACGATCCGCGTGCAGTTGAGCCGCGCCGCCGTCTCGGCCGCCGCGCGCACGTGGTCGAGGAACGCCGGGTGCGTGGAGGCGTCCGCGAGGGTGAGGCGGCCCTCGACGAGGGAGGTGTGCAGGGAACTGCCGGTCGCGTCGAGGGCCTTCTCGACGGTGTCCAGGTCCTTGTCGCTGTGCGACCAGATCTCGACCGTGCGGATGCCGTGGTCGGCCGCGGCGCGGATGCGGTCGCCGAGGTCGTCACCCGCCTCCCGGAAGAGGAGTTCGACGTTGACGGACAGGGGCAGGGCGGGCGTGGCGGAGGATGTCATGGGCGGTCCTTTGCGGAAGGGGTGGGGAAGAGGCGTTGCGCGTACCAGCCGTTGAGCATGGCGCTGCGCGCCGGGTTCGGTGTCTGCTCGCTCTCGAAGACGGCCCAGCCCGACCAGTCGTGGGCGCGCAGCCGCTCCGCGAGGGCGGGGAAGTCGACGAGTCCGCCGGGTGTGCCGCACTCGTGGAACCAGCGCTCGACGCCGCGGGCGCCGCCCTCGGAGAGCATGCTCGACTCGGCGTGCGGGGCGAGGCGTTCGCCGGTCTCGTCGACGTGCCGGGTGTCCTTGAGGTTGAGGTGGTCGACGCGTGCGTGGTGGGTGTCGAAGAGGTGCACCGGGTCGAGCCCGGCGACGGTGACCTCGGCGGTGTCCAGGGTCAGGCCGACGCGCGCCGGGTCGGTCGCGTCGAGCAGCGCGGCGAGCGTCTTCTCGTCGGCCGCCGCGCTCAGGCAGTCGACGTGCAGGGAGAGGCGGACGCCGGTCTCGGCGATCGTGGCGGCGACCGTGTTCCAGCACTCCGCCGCGGCCCCGATCGCCTCGTCCGACAGCGGCAGGTCCAGCGATCCGGCCGACGGCAGCGCCCGTACCACCAGACGCGAGCCGCCGGCCTCGGCGAGGAAGCGGGCGAACGGCAGCAGGGACGTGGCGACGGCGGCGTGCTGGGCGCGGTCGAGGACCGAGCGGCCCCGGTGCAGTTCCTCGTCGACCGGCTCGCCCGGGTCCACGTACCAACTGCTCACCCCCGCAAGGCCCGTGCGGCGCACCATGTCGAGGAAAGCGCCGGTGGAGCCGTACGTGGCCGCGATGGACGCCGGGCGGCCGAGCGGGTCCCAGCGGCCGGTGCCCCCGCGCAGCTCGACGCCGGTGAATCCGCAGGCGGCCAGCACCTTGAGGGCGCGCTCGTGCTGTTCGGGGCGGGTGAAGTCGTCGAAGTTCGGCTTCCACTGGTTGATCGCGTAGCCGAGCCTGATCGTCGCGCTCATGCGTAGATCTCCGAGAGGACGTTGCGGGCGTACCACATGGACAGGGCGGTGGCCTCGGCGTAGTCGCCGCCGATGTTGACCTTGTCGTGCTCGACCGTGATCCACCCCTCGTAGCCGACGTCCTTGATGGCCCGCATCAGGCGCGGGAAGTCGACGAGACCGCCGTCCGTGCCCATCTCGTGGAACCACTGCGGGGTTTGAGGCGCCATCAGTTCGGCGTCGGGGCTGTGCCGGTACGCCTCGGTGGTGTCGCGCTGGCGGGTGTCCTTGAAGTGGAAACCGGAGCAGCGGTCGTGCAGGTCCATGAAGAGGGCGACCGGGTCGATGCCGGCGATGCAGTGCTGGGCGGTGTCGCAGAAGAAGGACACGTAGCGCGGGTCGGTCCACTCGTAGAACTTGCGGATGTCGTCCTCGGTGCGGATCGCGCAGAAGAACTCGTGGTGGCAGGTGGTGCGCACGCCGAACTCGGTGAGTGTCATCTCGCCGACCCGGTTCCAGCACTCGGCCGCCGCCTTGATCTTGTCGTCGGTGACCGGAGCGGTGTCCTTGTAGAGGCTCGCGGGCATCACGATGAGGCTCTCGATGTCGAGCGCGCCCCACATGCCGAGCATCCGGCGGGTGCTGGTGACGATCTCGTCGTGCGTCTCGCGGACGTGCGCGTCGGCGACCCGGGGGTCGTACATGATGCCCCGGAAGAGGTTGACGATCTTCTCGATGCCGTGGTCGCGCAGATAGTCCTCGTACTTCTCGACGGAGCCGAACATGCCGGTCAGCGCGTAGACCTGGAAGTCGAACATGTCGAGGCCCTCGAACCCCACGGCGCCGATCTGCTTGACGAAGTCGTCCATGTGGCGGCGGGCGGCGTACTGGGTGACGGGGCCGCGTGGGCTGTCCGTCCGCCAGTGGTCCATGTAGCTCCAGCGGAGCGCGGTCATGGGTGATCAACTCCTGGGGGAGGGGCGCTGGTTCGGGGCGCGGTGGCTCGACTCGTCCGAGCGGCCGGACTGCTGCTCTGGCTGCGATTGAAACAGAATCTTGATTTCGTTTCTAGGGGTGCGACGTCTGCGGAGATGCCGCGTTCGAGGCCCGGAGCGGGCGTCGAGGCAGTCGCAGCGCGCAGCCGAACCCGCAGGCGAAGCAGGCCGCGACCACGGCGAACACGGTGGTGAACGCGGCCCCGTATCCGCCGTGCCCGGCGCCGCGCGCGACCAGTGCCCCGAGCCCCGCGGCCCCCGCGACCACCCCGATCTCGCGTACGAACGCCATCGCCGCCGTCACGTTCCCCGTCGTCCCGGGGGTGCCTGCGTCCTGCGCCACCACGACCACGATCTGGAGGAACAGGCCCGCGCCCAGGGCGAGCAGGAACAGCAGCGCCGCCGTCACCGGCAGCGGCGGCCGGGCGTCGCTGAGGAGCGCGAGGGCGGCGGCGGACGTCGCCGACAGCGCACACCCGGCGAGCGGGAACGGCCGCCACACACCACGCCGCCGCACGGCGAACCCCGAGCCGTTCATGCCGAGCGCGATGCCCAGGGTGACCGGCAGCAGCATCAGCCCCGCCGTCGTCGCCGACGTCTCGTACGTGCCCTGGATCCACGTCGGTACGTAGGCGAGCACGCCGAACAGTCCGACGCCGCCGAGCAGCGCCAACAGGAAGCAGGTCAGCACCGGTTGGCGGCCGAGCAGCGCCACCGGCAGGACCGGTTCCGCCGCGCGGCGCTCCCGGCGCCACGTGGCGAAGGCGAGCAGCCCCGTGGCCACGGCGACGAGGCCGGACCCCGCCTCCACGCTCACCACCAGACCGGCCGTCGTCGCCGCGAGCAGCACCGCGCCGGCCGTGTCGAAGGCGGGGCGGCCCGGCGCGCGCCGCGGCACCACGACCCGTACGAGAACGGCCGCCGCGAGGCCCAGCGGCACGTTCAGCCAGAAGATCCACCGCCAGGACACGTGGTCGGTCAGCCACCCGCCGAGCAGCGGGCTCACCACGGTGGCGAGCGCGAACACCGCGCCCAACGGACCCAGGTACGCGGCCCGTTCGCGCGGCGGCACCGCGTCCGCGACCACGGCCTGGGGGAGTGTCAGGAGTCCGGCGCCACCGATGCCCTGCACGAGGCGGGCCGCGGCAAGGGTCGTGAGATCGCCCGCGAGTCCGCAGGCGGCGGACGCCGCGACGAACACGGCGATGGCGGCGATGAGCATGCGGCGCCGGCCGAACCGGTCGCCCAGCGCCCCGAACGCCGGCATCGCGGCCGCCAGGGCGAGGGTGTACGCCGTCACGACCCAGGGTGCGCGCCACGGCGCCCCCAAGTCGGCGACGACGGCGGGCAGGGCGGTGGCGACGATCGTCTGGTCGAGCGCGCCGAGCCCGGTGACGAGGACGAGGCAGGCGAAGAGTGCGCGACGGGTCATGGGCGTTCCCGGGGGCGGCTTTCGACGGCGGCATCGGGCGCGGGAGAGGGGTCGGCTTCCCGGCGGGCGGCGCGCGGGCGCACCCCGCCGTCGGCGGCGAGTATGCCCTCCCGGCCGGTGGTCCCGCACCGGTGCCGCACTCCGCGCCCGAACCGCACCGAACCGCGAACTCGCAGGTCACGAGCGCGAGGTGGCGCAGGTATCCATTGGACGAATAAACGAAATCCGAATTTTGAATTTACTTCGTCTTGTGCGGGCCGCACCTGTCGTGTGCTCTGTCTCTCCAAGGTGCCGCGACGTGGTGGCACAGTGCGCGCGAAGGAGCGGAGCACGTTGGACATCACCAGTAAGGCGATCGAACAGCAGGCGGCCCGGCGGCCCGAGATCCGGCTCGGATGGCGGGAGAAGCTCGGCTACGGAGCCGGCGACCTCGCCTCGAACCTCTCCTGGAACCTCGTCGGAGGGTTCCTGCTCTACTACTACACCGACGTCGCCCGGGTCCCGGTCGCGGCGCTCGGCACCCTCTTCCTCGTGGCCCGGCTGCTCGACGCCGTGGTCGACCCGGCCATCGGTGTCCTGGTGGACCGCACCAAGTCCCGCTGGGGCAAGGCCCGTCCGTATCTGATCTTCGCCTCGGTGCCCTTCGGCGTCGTGGGCGTCCTCGCGTTCATGGTCCCCGACATCGGCGACGGCGGGAAGCTCGTCTACGCCTTCGTCACCTACCTGACCCTGGGGCTGCTGTTCTCCCTGGTCAACGTCCCGTACAGCTCGCTGCTCCCGATGATGACGCGGGACTCGCACGAGCGGATGCAGATGGGCGGGCTGCGGGCGGTCGGCAGCTCGGTCGGCTCCATCATCGTCACGGCGAGCACCACGCCCTTCGTGGCCTGGCTCGGCTCGGGCGACGAGCAGCGCGGCTGGACGCTCGCCACCATCATCTACAGCGTGCTCAGCGTCGCCTTCTTCGTCGTCACCTTCTGGGCCTGCAAGGAGCGTTACGCGCTGCCGGCCGAGTCGGAGAAGATCTCGCCGGGCGCCGCGCTGCGGACGCTGTGGCGCAACCGGCCCTGGGTGGTCACCTTCGTCTACGGAGTCCTCAACTTCGTACGCCTCTCGCTGGTCCTCGGTGTCACGGTGTACTTCGCGCTCGCGGTCCTGCACAAGCCGTGGGCGATCTCGGTGCTGCTGCCGCTGGTGTCCGGCACGATGATCGTCGGCGGGCTCGTGGCGCCGCCCTACTACCGGCGCTTCGGCAAGCGGCGCGGCAATCTCCAGGCGCTCGCCGTCGGCGGCGTCGCCTGGGCTGCGATGTACCCGGCCGAGGGGCACTTCCCCGTGCTGCTCGGCTTCTACATCGTCGCGACCTTCGCCATCGGCCTGTCCATGGTGTCGATGTTCACGATGGTCGCGGACACCGTCGAGTTCCAGCAGTGGCGGTTCGGCACCCGCAACGAGGGGCTGCTGTCGTCCGGCGTCAGCTTCGCCACCAAGGTCGGATAGGCCATCGGCTCGGCGGCCGTCGCGTACGGGCTCGCGCTCGCCGACTATCAGCCGGGGCAGGCGAGTGGGGCCGCGCTCACCGCGATCCGTGTCATGTTCTACGGCGTCCCGCTGCTGTTGGTGGCGGCGCAGGCCGTGACCATGTGGTTCTGGAACCTCGACGGGCGGCACGAGGAGATGCGCGCCGAGATCGACCGCCGCGAGTCGTCGGCCGGGACGAACGTCGAGTAGCGACCAAAAGGCGGGCGTGCGGCGTCCGTTGGGAGCGGCGCCGCACGCCCAAAAAACAGAATCAGAATCTTGAATTTGCTCTGTGTGGGGCACACACTGGCCCCACGGGACCGACGAAGGAGACGACAGCCGCACATGACGCCCCAGACACCCACTCCCGCCCCGCCGCCGCACGGCATCCGCCGCGCCGTCAGCCTCTACTCCTTCCAGGAGGAGTACTTCCTGCGCACGATGACCGTCGAAAACTGCGTCGCCGCGGCCGCCGGTACGGGAGCCCTCGGTATCGAGATCATCCCCGAACAGTCCATCCCCGGCTACCCCGTGCTCACCGACGCCTTCGTCGAGCGCTGGCACGCGTGGATGCGCAGGTACGGCACCACACCCGTCGCCACCAATGCCTTCCTCGACACCAGGCTCCACCCCGGCCGCCTCCTCACCCCCGAGGAGCAGGCCGCGTCCGTGCGCCGCGACATCGACATCGCGGTCCGCCTCGGCACCCCCATCGTGAAGGCCACCATCAACTTCCCGCCCGAGGTGATGGCAGCCGTCGCCCCCTACGCCGAGGAACACGGCATCCGGGTCCTCCTCGAAGTGCACGCGCCCTTCCACTACGAACACCCGTGGATCCTGGAGCACTTGGAGGTCATGCACCGCGTCGGGCCCCACGTCCTGGGCCTCATGCCCGACATGGGCATCCACGTGAAGCGGTTCCCGCGCGTGGTCAGCGAGCGCGCGCTGCGCGACGGGGCGCGCCCGGAACTCGTCGACTACATCGTGCGCACCTACGACGACCACGGTGACACCCACGCGCTCATGGACATCGTCAACTACCGCGGCGGCGGACCCGTCGAGTTCTCCCTCGCCCGCCAGGCCACCCACTACATCTGGACCGAGCCGAAGGACTCCCTCGCGCACATGCCGTTCATCGGCCACGTGCAGGCGAAGTTCTACGAGATGACCGAGGGCGCCGGCGAGTACAGCATCCCCTACGAGGACATCCTGCCCGTCTACGTCGAGGGCGGGTTCAGCGGCTACTTCTCCAGCGAGTACGAGGGCAACCGGCACATCCAGGACGCCTTCGCGGTCGACAGCGTCCAGCAGGTCGCCCGCCAGCAGCGGATGCTGGCCGCCCTGCTGGGCGAACCCGGCGCGAGCGCCTGACCCCCGCCCCTCTTCCGAACTGCAAGGAGCATCACCGTGTTCGACCAGTACATCGTCTGCGAGGACGGTTTCCGGGCCCGTGACGACGGGCGCCCCGGCGGGCGGGTGGAGGTCAGGATGCCGTACTACCGGGGCCTGTTCCTCTCCATGGTGGAGGCCGTCGACCTCACCGTCGACGGCACACCGGTACCCGCCGAGCGCACCACGTTCACCGTCCACGGAGCCACGTACGGCTTCGCCGAGCTGCCCGGCATCACCGACGACCGGTGGGAGATGGGGGAGCGGGCCGTGCTCGCCTTCGAGACCGACCAGCCGCTCGCGCCCGGTGAGCACGACATCGCCGTGTCCGTACGGCTGCGGATCTCGTACATGCCCGTGCCCGGCGGCGGCAGCGACCGCAAGCGCCTCACCCTCGGCTCATGACCGGGCGCTTTCCGGAGTCCGTGGACGTGGCCGTGGTCGGCAGCGGGCCGTGCGGAGCCGCGTACATCCGCGTGCTGTCCGAGCGCCGCCCCGACCTGCGGCTCGCCACCTTCGAGGTGGGGCCGCTGCTCGCGGACCCGCCCGGACTCCACGTCAAGAACATCGCCGACCCGGCCGCGCGCGAGCACGCCCAGCGCCGCTCCCAGGGCCCCGGCACGGCCGCGGCCGACGGGCGACTGGCCCGCCCCGGCACGTACCTCCTGGAGTCCGGGCACACGGAACCCGGCGGCGACGGCCTCCCCAACGCGGCCATGTCCAGCAACGTCGGCGGCATGGGCGCCCACTGGACCGCCGCCTGCCCGCGCCCCGGCGACAGCGAACGCATCGACTTCCTGCCCGGCCTCGACGAACTCCTCGACGAGGCCGAGCGGTTGCTCGGCGTCGACGCCCACGCCTTCGACGACGCGCCCTTCGCCGCCGAGGTCCGCAAGCGCCTCGCCGACGCCCTCGACACCGACCGCCCGCCGGAGCGCCGCGTCCGCCCGATGCCGCTCGCGGTCCACCGCGCACCCGACGGCGCCGTCACCTGGTCAGGATCCGACGTCGTCTACGGGGACGTGTCTCGCGCCAACGCACGCCACACCCTCTTCCCGGAGGCGCTGGTGACACGCGTCCTGGTGGAGAAAGGGCGGGCGACGGGCGTCCGTGTCAAGGACATGCGGACCGGCACCGAACACACCGTGCTGGCCGCACACGTCGTGGTCGCGGCGGACGCGCTGCGCACCCCGCAACTGCTGTGGGCGTCGGGCATCCGCCCCGCCGCGCTGGGCCGCTGTCTCAACGACCAGCCGCAGCTGGTGTACGCGGTACGTCTGCGGGACGTGACGGCGTCCGACGGCGACAGCGACGGCGTGGGCCTGGCCCGGCACAGCGGCGTGAGCTGGGTCCCGTACACCGACGCCGAACCGTTCCACGGCCAGGTCATGCAACTCGACGCCTCACCCGTGCCGTTGGCCGACGACGACGTCCCGGCGCCGGGCTCGATCGTCGGCCTGGGCTGGTTCTGCGCGAAGGACGTCCGCGCCGAGGACCGCGTCGAGTTCGACGCGGACCGCGTCGACGGCTACGGCATGCCGGCGATGCGCATCCACTACTCCCTCACCGCCCGCGACCACGCCACCCTCACCGCGGCCCGCGCCGCCGTCCGCCGCGCGGCACACGCCCTGGGCGACCCCCTGGACCCGGAACCCCGCCTCGTCGCCCTCGGCGCCTCCCTCCACTACCAGGGCACGGTCCGCATGGGCCCGACCGACGACGGCACATCGGTGTGCGCCCCGACGGGCGAGGTGTGGGGCGTACGTGCCCTGCACGTCGCGGGCAACGGCGTCATCCCCACACCCACCGCCTGCAACCCGACGCTGACGTCGGTGGCGCTGGCGGTGGCGGGGGCGCGGCACGTCGCGGACTCCACGAGACAGGAAGGGAAGTGACTTCATGGCGGACGACACACGACCGTCCCGGCGCCGCCTGCTGAGATGGACCACGGGCGCGGCTGCCCTGGGTCTCACGGCCCCCTTCGCCGCTCCCGGCGAGGCGCGCGCCCTTTTCCGGACAAACGCGGTCCGTGACCGCGCCTGGCATGTCGCCACACGCCCCGCGGGCGGCGTTCCGTCCGAAGTTCCGTTGGTGGTGGGCGCCACCGTACGAGCCGGAGCAGTTCACCGACGAGGTGAAGGCCATTGAGGAGGCCGGATTCGGGGCGGTCGAGATCGCCTTCAACGCGGAGGGCTGGGCCACGCAGGACCAGCGGGACGTCCTGGCGGCCGTGCTGCGCCAGGCGCGCACCGAAGGCATCGAGGTCGACATGACGATGGGCGCGGCATGGCCCGTGACCACACCCAACACCTCGAAGAACCGCCTGTCTCAACAGGAGTTGAGCTACGGTCGCCTCGACGTCGAGGGCGGCCAACGCGTCCGACGGCAGGTGCCGGGCCCGCTGGACGATCCGGACAACAAGCGCTCGGCACGCCTCATAGCCGTCACCGCCGCACGGGTGCTGACCCCCGGACCCGCCGTCACCGAAGCCGGCACACCCCCTGAGTCCTCCACGGTGCTCGACCCCGACGGCCTCACCGACCTCACCTCGCAGGTGCGCGACGGCGCCATCGACTGGACGGCACCGGCAGGGCCGCACGTCCTGCTCGCCTTCTGGCAGCGCAATTCCTCCCAGGACATCAGCGACGTCCTCAGCGCCGAGACCGTCGCCGCGGTCACCGCATACATCGAGCGCGAACAGATCGGCGGCGAGAACCTGCCCCTGCTCCGAGCCGTCGGCGGCCACATCTTCGAGGACTCCCTGGAGTGCGAGGCGACCCTGTTCTGGACCTGGGGGATGCTCGACGAGTTCCGGACACGCCGAGGCTACGACCTCGTACGCCACCTGCCTCTGATCTTCGTGCAGGGCCGGGACCGTTACTGGGTGCCCGACCCGCTGCCGCGCCCCGACTTCGACCTCCCGGGCGGAGCGGGCGACCGGATCCGCGCCGACTTCCACCACACACTGACCGATCTCTACGTCGAGCGGCACCTGCTGCCCCTCCAGCGCTGGGCGGCCACCCTCGGCATGCGCTTCCGCAGCCAGGTGGCCTTCGGGAACACCTTCGACGCCATCCGCAGTGGCCGCGAACTGGCGCGCGCCGGAGGCGTCGTGGACGACGAGACGCTGAACGCGGGCGACTTCTGGCCACTCGGCGACGACAACCTCGCCTTCACCCTCGACCACTACCGCACCCTCGCAGCCGGCTCCCACCAGGCCGGCCGCAACCAGCTGTCGCTGGAGACCGGCGCGGAAATGCTGCGCGGCAACAAGGAATGGCTGGGCGACTACAAGACCTTCGTCGACAAGGCGTGGGCGTGCGGCATCACCCGCCCGGTCATCCACGGCTACGGACACCAGAGCGCCGATGCGCCGTGGCCCGGCTGGGACCGCTTCGGCGGCCTGACGTCGGAGAGCTGGAACCACCGCACCTTCCCCCAATGGGACATGTGGAAGCCGCTGGCCGACTACTGGGCCTGCGGCGCGGACCTGCTCGAACAGGGGCAGGCCCGCGTGGACGTGGCGGTCTACCGCGACGGTTTCGTCACCACCGCGGCCCGCGCCGACTGGAAACGGTTCGTGCTCGGCGACGCGGCGGAGGAGGACCTCGCCGCCACCGAGCGACCGGCGCCGTTCTTCGATTCCGCCGCATTGGAACGGGCGGGCTACTCGCTGGAGTTCATCGACCCGCGCGGCCTGTCCGACACCGAGGCGGCCGGGGAAGGCGTCCTGCACCCGAAGGGCCCCGGCTACCGGGCGCTGATCGTCGACGAGCGCGCACTGCCTGGCGCGGCGGCCGAAGCCCTCGCACGCCACGTCCACCGGGGACTCGCGGTGGTGTTCCTGGGCGCCCCGCCCGACCGGGGCACCGGAGGCGACCGGCCCACCTCCGAGGACCGCACCGTACGGGATTGCGTCCGGCGGATCCTGCGCTCCGGTCGCGCGCGCAGGGTGGACGCTCCCTCCGACGTGCCCGGTGCACTGCGCTCCCTCGACGTGACTCCGGCAGCCGCCTGGGAACGCCCGGTGCCGGTGTACTCCCAGCGGCGTCGGCTCGACACCATGGACCTGTACTACCTGTGGAACGCGGGGAAGCGCCGCGAGACATTCACCGCGTCCTTCGCCGTGGACCGGGGCGCACCCCGAACGGTCGACCTCTGGACCGGCGAGATGAGCGACTGCGCGCAGTATGTGCCCGCCGGGGGCCGGACCCGGATGACACTGACTCTGGATCCGGGCGAGACACGCATGCTGGTGTTCGAGGGGGCACGGCGGACGCACGCCGTCGGCGGCCCGGCCCGGTTGTTCGTGACGGAGCACGGCCGCATCGAGGCACGCGAGACATCCCCGGGCCCACGACAGGTGCGGCTCAGCGACGGCAGCACCACATCGTTCACCGTGCCCGCACTGCCCGAGCCGCGCAGCCCCGAGTCCTGGCGGCTGCGTGTCGAGGAGGTGTCACCCAAGGGCACGCAGGTCCACGAGGTACGCCTCGACACCCTCATGGACTGGCGGGACATCCCCGGCCTTGCCTCCGTCTCCGGCCGGGGCCGCTACACGGCCGACATACATCTACCGCAGTCGTGGCTTCGGCCCGAACGCGGCGTGCTCCTCGAACTCGGCGTCGCGCACGGCCCGATCCAGGTCCACGTCAACGGTGTGCGAGCGACCTCCGACATCCTGCCCGACACCACGGACGTGACCGCGTTGCTGCGGCCAGGGCGCAACGAGCTGACGGTGGAGCTGACGACGACCCTCAGGAACGCGCTGGTGCGCGCTGCCCGGGACACGGGTGCCGAGAACCTCGCCCTGTACGCGAAGTACCCCAGCACCCAGGCCTACGGGCTCCTCGGCCCCGTGCGTCTGACACCCTACGCACGCGTGCCCGTCACGGCGTAGCTTCCGGCTCGGGCCGCCACCGTGCGAACAGCTTGCTGCCGCCCCCGTCGCAGAGCAGGCCCAGGAGGATGCCCGCGGCCAGGGAGGTGAGGAGCAGGGTGGTGGCGTTGTGCTCGATGGCGAAGAGGGAGTAGCAGCCGACGAACGTGCCGGGGACGAAGGACGTCCAGCGGAAGCGGCCCAGGAGGACGATGCAGGTGACGAGGGCGCCGACCGTCAGGGCGTACGAGGAGTCGGTGCTGCCCAGGGTCTCGGCGCCGCGGATCATCAGCCAGGCGCAGAGCACGCCCGCGTAGCTGCTCGTGAGGGTCAGGGCCGCGCCGGGGAGGAGCCGTTCGTCGCAGGCGAAGTAGGCGGTGCAGCCGGCGAATCCGGCCCAGGCGGACAGCCCGAGCGTTCCGGCGAAGCCTCCCCAGAGGCCGCACAGCAGTCCGGTGAACAAGGCGGTGCAAAGGACGTAGCGGTTCACGATGCGTGCTCCTTGCGTGCTCCTTGGTGGCCTGCGGGTCCGGTGCGTCCGGTGCGCCCGCGCGTCGACGCGCGGGCGCACCGCGGGTCAGGAGAACGTCGCGGCGAGGGCAACGACCGCCTTCTCGAACACCTCGGCGGGCGGGTGGGTGATGCCCGCGCCGATCATGCCGATGCCCGGTTCCTTGTGGGCGATGGCCGTGTTGATGACCGGCAGGATGCCCGTGTCCAGGACCTTGCGGACGTCGATGCCGGTCGGCAGGCCCTGGAAGCCGAGCGACGGGATCGTGATGTTCGGGTTCCGCGCGGTGGTGATCTCGCCCATCTCGCGCGTGTACTGGACGGCCTCCTCCACGGTGCCGCCGACGAGCGCCACGATGGCGGGGGCCGCGGCCATGGCGAAGCCACCGAAGCCGTACGTCTCGCTGATCGCGCTGTCACCGATGTCGAGGCCCGAGTCCTCGGGGCGGTACCCCGCGAACATCGGCCCGACCACCTTCTGGGCGGGCCCGGTCAGCCACTGGTTGCCCGGCAGGCCGCTGACGCGCAGGCCGAACTCGACGCCGTTGCGGGCCATCGTGGTCACCACGGTCGAGCCCTCGATGCCGTGCGCGGCGTCCAGCGCCGCCTTCGCCATCGCCAGCCACGTCGGGCCGGAGAAGTAGTCCGAGCTCGCGATGAAGTCGAAGACCTCCTTCTGCCGCTCGGCGCTGAAGCTCGTCTGCACGATCCGGGGCGCGAGCTCCTGCATGAGCAGCAGGCTGCCCGCGATGTTGCGGTTGTGCGCCTCGTCGCCCATGTGCAGCGCCTGGGAGAGCAGCAGCCGCAGGTCGATGGGGCCGCCGAGCTCCATGGCCTCCTTGAGCATGGGGCCGAGGACGTCCCGCATCCAGATCAGGCGCTCGACGACGGACTCGTCGTTGGCGCCCATCCGCAGGATCTTCGACATCTGCTCGGAGAGGTTGGTGTACGCGCGGTTGCCGTGCGTCTCGTTGTGCAGCACGTGCATGTACATCGACGCCGAGGTGACACCCGCCATCGAGCCCACGCAGTCGTGCTCGTGGCAGGGGGAGAAGGTGATGTCACCGGAGGCGGCGACCCGCTCGGCCTCCGCGAGGTCGGTGGCGAGGCCCTCGAAGACGAGGGCGCCGAGCACCGCGCCCTTCATCGGGCCCGACATCCGCTCCCAGGTGATCGGCGGCCCCGCGTGGATGATGGTGGTCGATGTCATGCCGGGCACGACGTCGATGGCCCGGCCGAAGCCCACCAGCATCGGTTTGGCGCTGGTGATCCGCTCCACGGCCTCGGCGTTCGCGGCCTCGACGCGGGCGGCGATGTCGGGGCGGGCGAGGAGGTCGAGCGCGGCGACGACCTCGGGTTTGCCGTTGCCGGGCGGCACCCAGTCGAGGGTGGCGACCTTGGCGTTCTGGGCGGCGATGTCCTCCTCGAACATGGCGAGGCCGACGTTGACGACGTTCAGCTCGCCGCCGAACAGCCGGCCGACGGGGGTGGTGGGTGTGCTGCTCATGCGTGGGCTCCCTCGCTGATGACGGCGCGGGCGTACTGCCCGGTCTCGGTGCTGCTGCGGGTGACGGTGACCCCGGCGGCCTCCAACGCGGCCACCTGGGCGGAGAGTCGGGGGTCGTCCTCGTCGGTGCCGAGGACGTAGCCGACGATCTCGAGGTGGCGCCCGTCCGCGGCCGCGGCGTCGCGTGCCTCGGCGATGGCGGGCAGCGACACACCGACGGGGTCCTCGTGCGCCCCGTACCCGAGGACGAAGTCCAGGACGACGACGGCCACGTCGGGGTCGCGGGCCTCCCGCCGCAGCCGCTCCAGGCGCGGGAACGGGTCGATCATCGGGTGCGGGCGGCCGTTGGTGAACTCGTCGTCGCCGAAGTCGAGGAAGGTGTGCCCGCGGCTCGCGTCCGCCGCGCCGACGCGGCGGTCCGGGTTCTTCTGGATGTTGCTCCACACCTCCTCGCCGGCGTCGAGGAGCGCGTACATCGACTCGTCGCACAGGGTTCCGCCGCAGAACAGGCCCCGTACGTACCGCTGTTGGGGGCCGAGCTTCGCGCGTACCGCCGCGACGCGGCCCGCGTCAAGGTCGGGCACGTCCGCCTTCGGGTCACTGGTCAGGCGCACCGCCTGGAGCGCGGCGTCCTGGCTGCTCCCGGCGAAGTGCCCGCCGGCCTCGACGACCGCCTGCCGCGAGCCACCGACGAAGTAGACGACGACCGGCTTGCCCACGACCGCGATCTCGGCGAGCACCTTGCGCTCGACCTCAGGGGCCGGCGGCTTGGAGACGAGGACGATGACCTCCGTGCCCGGGTCGGCGGCGAGCGCGCGGATGGCGTCCATCATCATGACGCCGCCCACCTCGGCGCTCAGATCGCGCCCGCCGGTGCCGATGAGCTGCGAGATCCCGCCGCCGAGCGCGTGCACACGCACGCTGACCTCCTGCGACCCGGTGCCGGACGCGGCGACGACGCCGACCGTGCCGGGGCGCACCGCGTTGGCGAAGCAGAGACCGACGTTGTTGATGATGGCGGTGCCGCAGTCGGGGCCCATCATCAGCAGGCCCTTGTCGTGCGCCAGGGCCTTGAGGGCGATCTCGTCGTCGAGCGGCACGTTGTCGCTGAACATCATCACGTGCAGTCCGCTCTGGAGCGCGGTGCGCGCCTCGCGGGCGGCGTAGGCGCCGTTGACCGCGACGACGGCCAGATTCGCCGTCGGATCGGCCGCGACGGCCGAGGACAGCGTGCGATGGGTGACCTTCAACGCGCCGCCGGCGGGGGCCTTGCGCTCGAGAAGCTCCTCGATACGGGCGAGGACGGTGTCGGTGTCCACGCCGTCCCCGGTCACGGCCACGATCATGAGGTCGCCGTTTCCCGCCGCTTCCAGAACCGGCGTGAGCAGGTCGAGATTGCGCAGCACTTCCTTGTTCTTCTCGGTGGCCATGGCGACGAACGCCTGCTCCACACCGTCGAGTTCGTTCGCCTTCGTCGAGATCGACATCAGCGACACCGAGTCGAAGTACGTGTTCTGTTTGATCACCGCGGTGGCGTTCACATGGAACCTCTCAGTTCTACTTCAGTTCTGCTTCAGCTCTGCTTCCAGGCGGAGTCCGGCGAGCAGGCCGGACAGGAGGTCGGCGCCGGAGGTGTGACCGATGGCGAGCACGCGATCGACCGGAGGGCGCAGCCGGGGCGACAGGTCCGCGGCGGTCACCTCGGCGGGGTCGAGCAGCGGATGCAGCACATCGAGCAGGCTCTGCCGCGCGCGCCCGCGCAGCGCTTCGACGAGGGTGGTCCGGCTCAGCAGTGTCGTACGGTCCGGCAGACGTTCCAGTACGTCGCGTACTGCGGCGAGGTATCCGGGCATCCGGCTGCCGGGCTGGGCGGCGAGGAGCGCGAGCCCGGTGAGGAAGTCGTCGCCGGACGGGGTCAATCCGGGCCCCAGGCCGAGGAGTTGCTCGACGGCGGCGCTCGTCCCCGGTCGGTCATCGGCGCGTACGGCGTGGTGGATCGCGTCCTGCCCGCGACGCAGCGCGGTGGCCATGGCGGCTTCGAAGGCGTTGGCGGAGGGGGTGCGGTCGGCGCGGGTGAGCGCGTCCAGTGCGTCGGCACGTGCGGCCAGCTTGGGACCGGTCAGCCGCAGCGGCACGGATTTGGCATGCCATTCGTGCGGGGCGTCGAGGGTGACGGCGAGCGAGGGGCGGGTGCCGCCGAAGGCGATCCCAGCGGAGTCGAGGGTGACCGGGACGCCGATCCGTATCGCCGCGCGGTTCCACTCCTCGACGTCGACGCGCACACTCCATGGCGCGTCGTCGAGCCGCCGCACGCACAGAGAGACCAGCTGATCGTCACTGGTCAGAAGGTTGATGACACGAGCGAACACGCTCTCCACGCGTGCCGCCACGGGGCCGTGACGCAGCAGCCGCGCCAGTTCGGCGTCGATCGACAGCGCCGCCGGGGACGTCGGTGCGGGCCGGGCCATGTGCGCCACCTCCTCATGCGCGATCGGGCCCTCGCACCCTAGCTCAATTGGTATACCATTTCGAGAGCGCTGCCTTCCTGGAGCGCGGGGCTGCCTCCCGGAAGCACGAACGCCTCCAGGGAGCACGGAGAGGGGAGTCACCATGCGCGTGGTGGTAGCACTGGGCGGAAACGCCCTGGCTCGTCGCGGCGAACCGATGACGGCCGACCGGCTGCGGACCAACGTGAGATCGTCCTGCCGGGCCCTGGCGGGACTCGCCCGCGAGCACGAGGTCGTCATCACGCACGGCAACGGCCCGCAGGTCGGCCTGCTCGCCCTCCAGAACCTGGCCTACCAGGACGTCGCCGCCTCCCCGCTGGACATCCTGGGCGCCGAGACACAGGGCATGATCGGCTACGTCATCCAGCAGGAGCTCTCCAACGCCCTCGCGGGCGAGCGCGAGGTCACGGCCGTACTGACCACGACTCTCGTCGACGAGAACGACCCGGCCTTCGAACGGCCCACGAAGCTCATCGGCCCGACCTACTCGGCGCAGGACGCGGCCGAGGCGGCGGCCGAGTACCACTGGACGATCGCCCGCGACGGGGACACCTTCCGCCGCGTCGTGCCGTCCCCCGACCCGGTCCGCATCCTCCAGGCCCCGGACATCCGGCTCCTGTTGGAGAACCGGCGGCTCGTCGTCTGCGTCGGCGGCGGTGGCGTACCGGTCAAGGCCGACAGCGCGGGCCGGACGAGCGGTGTGCAGGCGGTCGTCGACAAGGACCTCGCGAGCGCGGCGCTCGCGGCGGAGCTGAAGGCCGACACGCTCGTGATGCTGACGGACGCCGAGTACGTCAGCGAGAACTGGGGCACGCCCGAACAGCGGGACATCAGGACGGCGTCCGCCGAAGCCATCGGTGAACTCGCCTTCGCCGCGGGCTCGATGGGCCCGAAGATCGACGCGGCCGTGCGCGTCGCCCGGGCCGGCGGCCGGGCGCTCATCGGCCCGCTCGACCGCCTCGACGACCTCCTCGACCGCAAGGTGGGCACGGAGATCCGCGCGGAGGTCCCGGAGGGCATCGTCTACGCCTGACGCGCGCGGCCGTCACCGGTGAAGGCCGGCGGAGAACTCCCGTCTCCGGGCGAAGGCCCGTGCAAGGCTCCCGTCTCCGGGCGAAGGCCTGTGCAAGGCTCCCGGCTCCGGTGGCAGGCGCCACGCCCCACCGGAGCCGGGTCGGGTCCCCGTTGGCCCGGGGGTCAGTCCACCTTGTGGGCGCGCGCCTCCTGCTGCGCGCGGCCCGTCTCCAGGTGACGCAGTACCAGTGCCTCGACCTCGGCGACGTCGCGCTGCTCGATGGCCTCGTAGAGCAGCCGGTGCTCCTCGGCGACCTTCGCCAGGTCGTCGTGCTGACCGAGGAGCCAGCGCATCCGGCTGCGCAGGGTCAGCTCCAGCTCGTCGAAGACGTGGTTGCCCGCGAGTTCCGTGGCGCACTCGTGGAACTGGGCGGCGATCCGCCGCGCGGTCGCCGCGTCACCCGCCTCCGCGGCCGCCAGCTCGGCGTCGAGCACGGCCTTCAGGCGCTCGAGGCCCTCCCGGGTGCGGCGCTGCGCCGCCAGCTTGAACGTGACGGTCTCCAGCGCGAACCGCACCTCCTGCAGGTCCGCGATGTCGCTCTTCGTGAACTCGCGGACGACGGCCCAGGTGCGGGGTCGCGGCGTGACGAGCCCCTCGGCGACGAGCGCCTTCAACGCGTCGCGCACCGGTACCCGGCTGACACCGAGCTCGTTCGCCAGGTCCCGCTCGACGAGCTTGCTGCCCTGCGGGCGGGCGCCGCTGATGATGTCGTCACGGATCAGCCGCGCGATCCGCACCGACTCGGCCTCCCTGCCCTCTGCGCCTGCCATCCGACCCCGACTCCTCGCGCGTTCCCTCGATGTGCCGATCGGGCACCTGGTATACCATTCTAGGTCCCATGCGGCGGCCTTGCCCGGCTGGGACCGGCGCGGGCGCGCCGGTCAGGTGCGCACCTTCACCTCCAGCCGCTCCAACCCCCGCAACCCATTGTTGACCAGCGGCTTCGACGTCATCGTCTCGAAGCGGGTCACCCGGTCCGCCAGGTGTTCCAGGAGTGCGCCCATCTCCAGGCGGGCCAGGTGCATGCCGACGCAGACGTGTTCGCCGCGGCCGAAGGCGAGGCGGTCGGAGGGGCGGCGGGTGATGTCGAAGCGTTCGGGGTCGGGGTAGTGGCGGTCGTCGCGGTTGGCGGAGCCGTAGAGGAGGGCCACCCGCGCGCCGGCGGGCAGCGGGACGCCGTCGATGACGTGGTCCTCGGTCAGGACCCGGCTGAACTGGGGGACCGGCGTCTCCAGGCGCAGCGACTCGTTGATGGCGTGCGGGATCAGGGAGCGGTCGGCGCGCAGCAGGTCCCACTGGTCCGGGTGCCGGGCGAACAGGGCGATCGTGTTGGCGATGGCGAGGATGGTGGTGTCGAGGCTCGGCGTGACGTAGTCGAGCATCAGCGCCGGGCACTTCTCGCGCGGCAACTCACCACGGTCCGCCGCCTGGTGGAGGTGCGCCGCCCAGCCGTCGGGGCGGACGCGGCCGGGGACCGCCTCCTCGGCGACGTACTCCATGAACTCGGCGACCACCGGCGCCGCCGCCGCGAAACGGTCGTCGGCCGGGCCCTGCATGTCCCACATCGCGGCGGCCCACTCCAACATCTTGGCGCGGCCCCGGTCCGGCAGCCCGACGAGGTCGGAGACGACGGCCATCGGCAGCTGCTCGGCCAGCTCCGTCGCCGCGTCGAACCGGCCCCGCTCGACCAGCTCCGTGACGATCCGCTCGGCCTCCGCCTCGATCACCGGAGTGACCTCACGCATCCGGTCCTGGCGCAGCGGCCGTCCCAGTACGGCGCGCATCGCGGTGTGCTCGGGCGGGTCGCTGCACAGCGTGATGCCTTCGAGCTGCGCGTTCATGCCCGGATCGACGAACACCCCGGGCGCGGAGGAGAACGTCCGCCAGTCCGTCAGCGCGGCCCGCACCTCCTGGTAGCGGGGCAGCGCGTACAGGTCGTGACGGGTCAGGTGCACGACCGGGCCGAGTGACCGCAACTCGGCGTAGACGGCGTACGGGTCGGCTCGGGCCGCGGGTGTGTAGAGATCGACGTCGCTGGCCGGTGTCGCGGACATGCGCGCTCCTTGGGACGCGGGCCGAACTCCGTTGAAGACCGGCCCGGTTCGTCGTCGGGTACGTCGGGTCCTGGCGATCGTGGCACGCGGTCCGGGGCGGGCGGCGACATGTCATGAAGGCGGGACGGGGTCGTGACACGGCTGAGGATGTGACTCTTCGTGCCCGTGCCGGCTGTCACGCCTCCCGGGTGGTCCCCGGCTCGACGATCGGGACCGCCCCACCCCTGCGTACCGTGCCCTGCACGGATGAAGTCGGGTCCGAATCGGAGCCGTGGGCGTCGGCCCCTACGAGGCCAACTGGGTGTGAGGGCACTGTGGTTGAGGAGGAATCCGGCTTGCGGTGGCCCCCGCCCCCGGGAATGCTGGCTTGCCGGAGGTGGTACTCGTGATCGAGGTGGCGTTGACGCTGACCGTGCGTGATCTCACGCAGGCCGACCTCGCCGCGTGCGGCTGGGCCGGTTCCGATCTTCATCTCGCCAATGTGGAGCGGCAGTTGAAGCGCGCCGCCGACGGTGACGTCGACTATCTCGCCGTCTGCACGCCCGCGGGCCTTCCCGTCGCCAAGGGTGGCATCGACTACCGGGTGACGGAGGGCGCCGGCACGCTCTGGCAGCTGGCCGTCCACCCCGCGCTGCAGTCGTGCGGCATCGGTACCGCCCTCGTCCGGGCCTCCGAGCAGCGGATCAGGGACAGAGGCCTGCGCTGGGCCGAGCTGGGCGTGGAGGAGGAGAATCCGCGTGCCCGCGCGCTCTACGAGCGGCTCGGCTACGTCGCGTACGACCGCAGGCCGGACGCATGGGACGAGCAGGGCCCCGATGGCACAGTGCGCCGCCATGACACCGTGTGCACGATGATGCGTAAAAACCTGTCGTAGGGGAACGGCGGACGAGGATGTGCGCGGCCGCCGCGTCCGCAGCATGCTGGTGGGTGTGCAGGCGGGGCCGGTGCGCCGGTCGCCTGGGTGAGAGAAGGTGGTGGTCGGCGTGAATCGGTACGGTTTCACGGTCGGGCCCACCGACATACGGGAGAGCGACGTGTTCTCGGCTCCCGGGGGCCTGCTCGACCTGCTGGGCGTGGCAGCGGTGGTGCTGGACGTCGAGGGTCGGATCACGCTGTGGAGCCCCGACGCCGAGCGCCTGTTCGGCTACAGCGCCGAGGAGGCGCTGGGGCGGAGCGCGGAGGACCTCCTGGTCGCGCCGGAGCACGCGCCGCAGGTCAGGGAGTGGTTCCGGCGGGTCCTGGAGGGTGAACCGTGGGCCGGCGGCTTTCCCATCCGGTGCAAGAACGGCACGGTGTGCCAGGCGGAGTTCCGCAACGTACCCCTGAAGGACATCGAAGGCCGCGTCTACGCGCTGGGGATCGCCACCGAGCAGACCCAGCTGCGCGAGGTCGAGACCGGCCTCGCGCTGACCGCGCCGCTCTTCTACCACTCGCCCATCGGCCTCGCCGTCTTCGACACCGACCTGCGCTACCTGCTGATGAACCCGGCGCTGGAGAAGTTCCACGGCAAGCCGGCCTCGGAGTGTGTCGGACTGCGCCCCGCCGACGTGCTGACCTTCATGGACACCGCCCCGATAGAGGCGCGGCTGCGCCGGGTGCTCGAGACCGGACGGCCCATGCTCGACCAGTTCACGTCGAGCATCACCCCCGACGACCCCGACCCGGAGCACGAGTACGCCTGGTCGACCTCGTACTACCAGTTGCAGGACACCCGCGGCCGTGTCATCGGCGTCGCGGCCGCCGTCATCGACGACACCGACCGGCACCGGGCCGCCGTCGAGGCAGACCGGGCCCGCAGGCGCCTGGCCACCCTGGCGGACGCTGGCGTGCGCATCGGCTCCACGCTCGACATGGAGCGCACCGCACGCGACCTCGCCGACATCGCGGTGACGGACCTGGCCGACGTGGCCGCCGTGGACGTACTCGACGTGATCTTCACCGGGGTCGATCCGGCCGTGCCGGACACCGGGAAGGGCGCCGCCTTCCGGCCCCTCGCGGTCGCGGCCAAGCCACCCAGCGACGCCGTGCACGCCGCCGACCCGGTCGGCGAGGCGGTCGTCTACGCGACCGACCGGCTGGTGACCGAGTGCGTGACCACGGGGCGCCCGGTGATGGTGCCCGAGCTGACGGCCGACACCTTCCGGCGGCTCGGCAGCGCACCGCACTCGTCGACCCTCGCGCGCGCCGGAGCCCACTCGTACCTGGCCGTGCCGCTGACCGCGCACGGGTGCGTCCTCGGTGCCCTGTCCCTGCTGCGTGCCAGCAACCCGCGTCCGTTCGACGAGGAGGACTGCGCGTTCGCCACCGAACTCGCCGATCGCGCCGCGATCTCCATCGACAACGGGCGCTGGTACCGCCACGAACGCGACACCGCCCTCGCCCTGCAGCGCAGCCTGCTGCCCCAACGCGCCGCAGAGCGCCCCGGCTTGGAGATCGCCACCCGCTACCGTCCGGCCGACGACGCCTCCGGGATCGGCGGCGACTGGTACGACGTCCTCGCGCTCCCCGACGGCAGGACCGCCCTGGTCATCGGCGACGTCATGGGCAGCGGCATCAACGCCGCCGCCACCATGGGCCAGCTCCGCACCGCCACCCGCACCCTGGCCCAACTCGACCTCACCCCCTGCCAGGTGCTGCACCACCTCGACCGGCTCAGCGCGGAACTCGACGGCTCCTCGTTCATCACGTGCAGCTACGTCATCTGCCAGCCGGCCACCGGGGAGTGCCGGATCGCCACCGCGGGCCACATGCCACCCGTCCTCGCGCACCCGGAAGGACCGGCAGAGACCCTCGACATGGACCCCGGCGCCCCGCTCGGCCTCGGCGACTCCGTCTACACGGCCCGCGACTTCACGCTGGCACCGCGCAGCCGCCTCGTCCTCTACACCGACGGCCTCGTGGAGACGCGCAGCGACGCCATCGACACCCGCATCCAGGTGCTCCTCGAACTCCTCGCGGGCGAGCGCCCGTTGGAGGAGACCTGCGACCACCTCCTGGAACACCTCCGGCACCCCGGAGCGCCCGACGACATCGCGTTGCTGGTGGCACGGCGCCGGGGCTGGAACTGAGGCGCCGCGGCGGCGAAGCTCACGAAGCCCGCGGAATCGTCAGGCGGAACTGGGCGCCGCCGCCCTCGGCCGACTCGGCGACGAGCTCGGCCCGGTGTGCGCGGGCGATCTGGCGGGCCATGGCGAGACCGAGTCCCGAACCCGGCAGGGCGCGGGCGCTGCGGGCCCGGTAGAAGCGGTCGAAGACGTAGGGCAGGTCCTGCTCGGCGATGCCGGGGCCGTGGTCGCGGACGGTCAGCTCCAGGTCGGCGGGGCCCGCGGTGAGGGTGACCTCGACGGGGCGCCCCGGCGGGCCGAACTTGGCCGCGTTGTCCAGCAGGCTCGACATCAGGCGCGCGAGCCGGGCCGGGACACCGGGGACCGTGGCGGTGCGGGCCTCGGGATCGACCGACAAAGTGAGCGGGGTGTCCGGCCAGTGGCCGCGCGCGGCCTCGACGGTGTGCTCCGCGATGTCCGCGAGGCGCACGTCCTCGATCAGCGGGTCGGGTTCCTCGTTGCGGGCCAGCTCGACCAGGTCGTTGACCAGATGGGTGACCTCGCGCAACTGCCGTCCGAGCGCGCCCGCCGCACGCTCGCGCTGCGCGTCGGTGAGGCGTGAACTCCGCGTGAGGAGTTCGGCGTTGGTACGGAGAGCGGTCAGCGGCGTGCGCAACTCGTGCGAGGCGTCGGCGACCAGGCGGCGCTGCGCGCCGACGGACTTCTCCAGCTCGTCGAGCATGGTGTTGAAGGAGGCCGCGAGCCGGGTGATCTCGTCGTCCTGGCCGGTGCGCTCCGGCGGCAGCTCGATCCGGTGCCGGGCGTCGCGGGTCGAGGCGATGCGCTCGGCGGTCGCGGTCAGCCGGCCGACGGGAGCGAGACCCGTACGGGACACCCACGCGCCCAGCGCGCCCGCGAGGAGCACACCGACCGCCCCCATCCCGGCGAGCAGCACCGCCGCCTGCCGCACACCCCGGTCCACGGTGTCGGCCCGCACCGCGACCTGCAGCGCACGCCCGTCGTCCAGCGGCGCCGTGAGCATCCTGGCCCGGTGCCCCGACAGCCTCAGGTCGCTGTAGTACGGGCCGTGGTCCCCGGCGGCGACCTCCCGCGTGGTGGCGGTGACCGGCAACAGATACGGCTTCGAGGGGTCGGCGGCGGCCCGCGCCGGAACGAGCTGGGCGCAGGCCGGGGCGGCGAGGTAGCGGCACTGGTCCTGCACCACCCCGGACGGCTCGTGCCCGAACTGCTGGGTGGCGAGGCGCGCCGACTGCGTGAGGTGCAGGTCGAGTTGGTGCAGCAGCTGGTGGCGGATCACCACGAAGCTTCCCGCGCACAGGCCCACCGCCACCGCCGCCACGGCCGCCGCCGCGGCGAGGGTGAGGCGGGTGCGCAGCGGGCGGCGGCGCATCCAGCGGGCGTGCCTGCGCGCCCCCTTCGGGTGTCGGGAGCCGGTCATGACACGTCGAGGCGGTAGCCGACGCCGTGCGCCGTGTGGACGAGCCGCGGCTCGCCGTCGGCCTCCAACTTGCGGCGCAGATACCCGACGTAGACGGCCAGGGAGTTGGAGTCGGGGCCGAAGTCGCGGCCCCAGACACGTTCCATGATGGTCTCGCGGGGCAGCACCTGGCCCGGATGGCGCAGCAGGAGTTCCAGGAGCGCGAACTCGGTGCGGCTGAACTCGATGAACCGCGAGCCGCGCCGCCCGCTGCGGGTGGCCGGGTCGACGACGAGGTCGGCGAAACCCAGGGCCGCCGCCTGCTCCTCGGGCTCGGCCGTGCGGCGCAGCAGCGCGCGGATCCGTGCCACCAGCTCGTCCAGGGCGAACGGTTTGACGAGGTAGTCGTCGGCGCCCGCCTCCAGGCCGTCCACCCGCTCGCTCACCGAACCGAGCGCCGTGAGGACGAGGACGGGTGTGCGGTCGCCGAGTGCCCGCAGGCGCCGGCACACCGCGAGGCCGTCGAGTCCGGGCATCATCACGTCGAGCACCATGGCGTCGGGCCCCCATGCCGCGAGGGCCGACAGCGCCGCGAGGCCGTCCTCCGCCCCGCGCACCTCGTAGCCCTCCACGGTGAGACCGTCCTCGACGGCGTACCGCACCTCCGGCTCGTCGTCGACCACCAGAACCTTCGGTGCGCTCGGGCACCCGTCAGCCGCGCTCATGGTCACAGCCTGCCAAAACCGGGTCTTAGAAAGTTCTTAGAGCGCGTCAGCAGTGTGTCGGCCCATGAGGACACAGCACACACCCCCGATGCCGGGGACACGGCGGACGGCCCGGAAGCGCCTCTCGGTGGTGATCGGGGCGGGCGGCACGGGCGGACACATCTATCCGGGGCTCGCGCTCGCCGACGCGCTGCGCCGGGCCGTGCCCGGTGCCGAGATCTCCTTCGTCGGCACCGAACGCGGACTGGAGACCCGGCTCGTCCCGGAGGCCGGATACCAGCTGCACACCGTCGACATGATCCCCTTCGATCCGTCGCTCGGCGCCCGCCGCTTCCTGCTGCCCGCGGCGCTGATCAAGTCCGGCGCCCAGGCCAGGGCCGTGCTGCGCGAGCAGGGCGCGCAGGTCGCCGTGGGCATGGGCGGCTACCCGAGCGCCCCGGCGATCGTCGGCGCGCGGATGGCCGGGCTGCCCAGCGTCATCCACGAGTCCAACGCGGTGCCCGGGCGCGCCAACCGGTTCGCCGCCCTGCTCACCGACCGGATCACGCTCGCCTTCGAGGAGAGCCGGGCACATCTGTCCGGCAGCCGCGGTGCCGACGTCGTCGGCATGCCCATCGCCGCCGAGCTGGCAGCCCTCGACAGGCCCCGGCTCCAGGGCACGGCCCGGCAGGCCCTGGGCGTGCCCGTGCACGGACGGCTCCTGCTGGTCAACGGCGGCAGCCTCGGCGCCGCCCGGCTCACCGCGGCCGCCGCCGAGCTCGCCGGGCGCTGGCGCGAGCGCACCGGCGTCCACCTGCTCATCAAGACCGGCCCCGCCGCGCTTTCGGACGTCCGGCGGCTGCTCGCCGAGACCGGCGCCGACCGCGTCGCCACCGCCGTCCCCTACCTCGACCGCATGGACCTGGCGTACGCGGCCGCCGACCTCGCCGTCTGCCGGGCAGGTTCCGCGACCGTCGCCGAACTCGCCACCACCCGCACCCCGGCCGTCCTCGTGCCCTACCCGCACGCGCCGGGCGACCACCAGACCCACAACGCCCGCGTCCTCACCGACGTCGGAGCGGGCCTCCTGCTCCCCGACGCCGACACGGACGCCGACCGCCTGGCCCACCTCGTCGAGCCGCTCCTCGCCGACCCGGACCGGCTCGCCGCCATGTCGGCCGCCGCACACCCCGGACGCCACACCCAGGCGGCCGACCTGCTCGCAGCCCACGTACTCGACCTGGCGGGCCACCCCGCCGCCCGACCCACGACCGCACCGCACACGGAGATCGCCATATGACCACCCACACCGCCCCCACCGACTTCGACTGGACCGGTCGCACCGTCCTCGTCACCGGAGCCGAGGGCTTCATCGGCTCCACCCTCGTCGACCTCCTCGTCGAACGCGGCGCGAAGGTCCGTGCGTTCGTCCACTACAAGCCGTACGGCGACAAGGGCAACCTGGCCCCCTACCTCGCCGACCCGCACAGTCCCGTCGAGACGATCGCCGGAGACGTCCGGGACGCCGGGCGGGTCATGGACGCCGTCGCCGGCTGCGACACCGTCTTCCACCTCGCCGCCCTCATCGGCATCCCGTACAGCTACGACTCGCCCGGCGCCTACGTGCAGACCAACGTCGTCGGCACCGAGAACGTCGCCGAGGCCTGCCGCCGCCACCAGGTGCGCCGCCTCGTCCACACCTCCACCAGCGAGGTCTACGGCACCGCGCTCACCGCCCCGATCAGCGAGACACACCCGCTCCAGCCGCAGTCCCCGTACTCCGCCTCGAAGATCGGCGCCGACATGATGGCGCTGTCCCACTGGCACGCCTTCGAGCTGCCCGTGACGGTGGTGCGCCCCTTCAACACGTACGGGCCCCGGCAGTCGGCCCGCGCCGTCATCCCCACCATCCTCGCCCAACTGCACGCCGGACGACGGCAGATCGAACTCGGCTCGCTCACACCGACGCGCGACTTCACCTACGTCACCGACACCGCCCGCGGTTTCCTCGCCCTCGCCGCCTGCGACGCGGCCCTCGGCCACAGCGTCAACCTCGGCACCGGCCAGGAGATCTCCATCGGCGACCTCGCCAAGGCACTCGTCAACGCCTCCGGCCGGGACGCCGAGGTCGTCGTCGACAAAAGCCGCCTTCGCCCCTCGGGCAGCGAGGTGCACCGCCTGCTCTCCGACAACTCCCGCGCACGCGACTGGGCCGGCTGGGAACCACAGGTCCCCCTGACCGAGGGCCTGCGCCGCACCTCCGACTGGGTCGCGTCCCACCTCCACCTCTTCGCCGCGGACCGCTACCAGGTCTGAGCCGCAGCAGTCGTCCACAGCCGCACGTACCCGGCGGCCCGCTCCCACGCGCGGGCCGCCGCCCGGAGGAGCCCGTGCCGCCTGCCCCCGCCCGCCACGCCCGATCCACCCGCGCCACGCGCCGTGCGACCCCAACCGGGTGGTCGCGGACGAGCCCGCCGCCCACGACCTGTGGCAGGCGCTGCGCACCGACAAGCCGCTGCCGCGAGGTGGCCCAGGACGATGACCCAGGCGTCAGGCCGCCTACCCGCCCCGCAGATCGTCCGAGTGGCCCGCCGCGAGGCGCGGCCAGTGCGGGATGGGCCGGCCGTCGACGCGCAGCCGGATGTCCTCGGCCGGCTCGCCCTGGCCGCGCGGCCAGCCCGCCGGGGAGTCCTCCCACAGCTCCTGGCGCCCGTAGACGGTGAGGTCCATGAGCCGGTAGCTGTTGTCCAGCTGTTCCACGCCGCGCCGTGTGGTCCACCACGTCTCGAAGACCCGGTCGCCGTCCCGCAGATAGCTCACCAGGTGCATCATGCCGACCTGCCGGCCGACCAGGAGCTCGTCGAGCGACGGCACCGCCGAGTACCAGGGCATCTCCCAGCCCAGGAAGTCCCGGTAGCGCCTGCTCTCCTCGTACGGTCCCTGGCACAGGACGGCGTACGTGATGTCGCGCGAGTGCAGGTACGACAGCTCGCGGACCTGACTCGCGCACCAGGTGCAGCCCTCGCACTGCTCGGCGGCCGGGTGGCCGTCGTGCCACATGAAGTAGTAGGCGAGGAGCTGGCTGCGGCCCTCGAAGGCGTCGAGCAGGGTGACAGGGCCGTCCGGCCCGGTCAGTTCCAGACCGGCGTCGACCTCGACCATCGGGAGCCTGCGCCGGGCGGCGGCGATCGCGTCGCCCTCGTGGGTGTGCGCCTTCTCCCGCTCGCGCAGCTTGGCCACTTCGGCCTCGAAGGCGGCGCGGTCGGTGACCGGCGGCACGGCCGTGGCACGTTCGCTCATGACTCCTCCTCCTGCTGTTCCTTCTCCTGTTCCTTCGGCCCTTCGGCCAGTTGCTTGAGGCGCAGCAGACGCGTCTCCCAGGAGCGGCCGATGCGGTCGAGTTCGCGGGCGAGCGCGCCGAGCCTGGCGCCCACGGCGACGTACACGACCTCGCGGCCGCGCTGCTCGGACTCGACGAGCCCGACCTCGCGCAGCACGTCGAGGTGCTTGCCGATGGCCTGCCTGCTCACCGGCAGTTCACGGGCGAGCGCGGACGCCGACAGCGGGCCCCGGCCGAGCCGGGTGAGGATCTCCCAGCGGGTCGCGTCGCCGAGCGCGGCACACACGACGGGCGGCGGCGGGGCGCTCACGCGCGGGCCTCGACGAACGCCTTCGCCGCGGCCAGCTCGGCGAGCCAGCCCTTGTCGTTGCCCTCGCGCTCCTTGAGCCAGGCGGCCGGGTCGTCGGCGAGCCCGGAGAACCCGCTCTCGACGACGCGCAGTGTCACGCCGCCCTCGGGGCGCTCGTCGATCCAGAACTCGACGAGTGTCGAGCCCGTCGACTCGTCGCGGTACGGGGTGCCGATCCAGCGGAACGCGGCGTAGCGCGGCTCGTCGAGCTCGACGGTCCGGAACCGGAACTCGCCGAGCGAGGCGTGCCGCACGACGGCGACGTCCCCCTCGTACCGGACGTCGGGCTCGGCCTCGACGGTCCCGTCGTTGACGTACCAGCCGGGCCGTACGACCAGCTCCCAGACGCGCTCCGCGGGAGCGTCGATGTCGATCCGTCGTGCGATGCGGTCGAGCTCCGCGAGC
This sequence comes from Streptomyces sp. SDT5-1, assembly GCF_052245995.1. NCBI lineage: Bacteria > Bacillati > Actinomycetota > Actinomycetes > Kitasatosporales > Streptomycetaceae > Streptomyces > Streptomyces sp. SDT5-1. The sequence goes on from NZ_CM125963.1 coordinate 7,669,421, forward strand.
TCGTCGGTGGTGTGGGTGGCGCGTGCGTCGGACATGGCATCCTCCTGGCGACATTGCCTGCAACTCAAAGGTTGCACATGTCTCGAGCGACTGCAACCCGTGGGTTGCATTAGGGGGATGCCGCTTGACCTCAAGTGAACTTGAGGTCGGAGGATCCCGGTATGACTTCGCAGACGGATCACTTCGACATCAGCATGCTCGTCAGCCGCTTCTTCCGGGCCCTGGACGCACGGGAGTTCAAGGACGGCTGGGCGCGGGACTTCTTCACCGACGACGTACGCACCGTGACCCCGCTCGGTACGACCGAGGGGAGCGCGGTGGTCGCCGAGACCGAGGTGAGCGTCGAGCGGTACGCCAGGACGCAGCACATCTCCTCCGACGTCCTCGTCGACACGGCAGGCGACACTACGGGGGACCTGGCGCGGGCCTCCTGGAACGCCCTGATGACACACGTCCACCACGACGCCACCCTGGAGCGGCTCGGCGAGAACGTGCCCCCGCTCTTCACCGTCGGCGGCCGCTACGACGCCGAGCTGCGGCGCACCCCGGACGGATGGCGCATCGCGCACATGACGGTCCACGCGATCTGGACCACCGGGCACCCGCCCGTCCTCCCGTAGGCGCCCCCGTCAGCGGCCGAACTTCGCCTTCGCCGCGTCGGTGACCGGAGTGAAGAAGTTGACGAGGTTGCCGTCGGGGTCCCGGAACAGCAGCGAACGGTTGCCCCACGGCATCGTCGTCGGTTCGTTCACGAAGTCGGTGACGACACCGGCCAGGTTCCGGTGCACCTCGTCCACGTCGTCGACGAGGAACTCGGTGATGACACTGTCGTTGGCCGCGGGCCGCGCCGAGCCGGGGGCGAACAGCGGAACCGTGCGGGTACTCGCGATCGCCAGCGTGGCGCCCGGGGTCCTCAGCTCGGCGAAGTCCTCGGTCGCCCACGCCGCCTCCGCGCCGGTCGCCCGTTCGTAGAACGCGACCATGCGCGCGACATCGCCGGTGATGATGCGGATCGAGGTGAAGTTCATGGCGCTCTCCCTGCGTGGTTCGGTGTGTCCGAGCTGGTGCCCGTGCTGCGCACCGTAGGAGAGATAGCGGACAGAAACGGTCCGGTATTCGCGTTACGTTGTGCGCATGCCTCGACCCACCGGCCGTGTACTGACCCTCCTGGAGCTGCTGCAGTCCGGCGGCACCCGCACCGTGGCCGAACTCGCCGACCGGCTCGGCGTCGACGGGCGCACGGTGCGGCGGTACGTGGACCACCTCGTCGACCTGGACGTTCCCGTGGAGTCGGTCCGCGGGCGCTACGGCGGGTACCGGCTCGGCCCGGGACACCGCCTGCCCCCGCTCATGCTCGGCGACGACGAGGCGCTGGCCGTACTGCTCGGCCTGATCGCCGGGCGCCGCGCCGGTCTGACGACCGCGGACTCCACGGCGAGCGAGACCGCGGCCGCGAAGATCCAGCGCGTACTGCCCCGGCACGTCGCCCACCGCCTCGACGCCCTCCTCGACACCCTCGACGTCACGGACCGCCCAGGACCCGCCCCCGAAGCGCCGGACACGGACGTCCTGCTCACGCTCGCCGACGCCGTGCGCCACCGCAGGCCCGTCGCGATCCGCTACACCGACCGGGAGGGCCGCCGCACCGAACGGACCCTGCACGCGTACGGCATCGTCGCCCACGCGGGCCGCTGGTACGTCACCGGCCACGACGCCGACCGCGCCGCGGACCGGAGCCTCCGCCTCGATCGCATCGCCGACGCGCGCGCCCTGCCCGGCTCCTTCGAACCGCCCGCCGATCCGGAACCGGCGCGGCGCCTGCTGGAGGGCTTCGCCACGGCCGCGTACCGGCACGAGGTGACCGTACGGGTCCGGGCGACGGCCGAAGAGGTGCGTGCCCACTTCCCCGCATCCGTCGCCACCGTGGGGACGGACGGAGAGGAAGGGTGGCTGCGGCTCGAGCTGCGGGCCGAGCGGCTCGACTGGGTGCCTCCGCTGCTCGCCGCCCTCGACCGGCCGTTCGTGATCGAGCGCCCCGACGAGCTGCGCGAACGCGTCGCCGCGCTCGCCGATCGTCTCGCCGCGCGCGCCCGCGCGTCCTGACGGAATGGCGGAGTGACGGAGCGGCGGACCCGGTCGGGAAGGCCCCCCTCGCGCCCTTCCCGACCCGCAGAGGACGCGGCCGTCGACGGCTGCCTCCCCACGGCGCGAGGCCGACGGCTGGGAGGAAGGCAGCGCGGGCGTCCTCATGCCGCGCACCAGTGGAACACCGCGGTGCCCGCCGCACGAAACCCCTTCACCCGTTCGCCCACAACCTCACCCCAATCGGTGCCGGGGCGGATACGTGCTCGATCCGGCGCGGACCCGATGCTCGTCCGCGCATGACACGTGAGGGTGACGAAGGGGGCCATTGGCGAATCCACGAATGGCGTCATGAGCATACATATGACTGAGTGTCAGGAATGGAGCGAGCGCGGGACGAGGAGCATGCATGGTCGGAAAGCACCGCCGGACGAGCCGGAGACGGCTGCCACTGATCGCGGCGGGAGCCCTGGTCCCGCTCGTCGTCGTATCGGGTTCGTCCGTGTCCATCGAGAACGCGGACGCCAATCCGCGGGGCGGCCCGAGCCCCTCCGCGTCGGCGAGCCCCACACCCACCACCACGCCGAGTCCCACCGCGACCACGTCCCCGGATCCGCCACCCACCAAGGACCGGTTCCCCGCCTTCGGCGCCTACCTGGACTACGGTCCGCAGGGCGTGACCCGGATGACGAAGCTGGCGGACTGGCTCGGCGGGGCCGACCTCCGCGTCGGTCACACGTACCTGCCCGGAGACCGCTGGAGCAACATCGAGGGTGCGCCCGACTTCCTCGACGCGTGGGCCAAGTGGCGCAACGCGCGCGACGACCGGACGTTCGTGCTCAACGTGCCCATGCTGGAGCGCAACGAGGCGGGCGTCTCGGACGCCGAGGTGCAGATCATGCTGCGGCGCGGCGCCCAGGGTGACTTCGACCAGCACTTCAAGACCCTGGCCAAACGCCTGGTCGACCTGAAGGTGCCGGACACCGTGGTGGTGCTCGGCTGGGAGATGAACGGCACCACGTACACCCACCGCTGCGGCCCCGATCCCGCGGCCTGGCGCGCGTACTGGACGCGGATCGTGAAGACGATGCGCTCGGTGCCGGGGCAGAAGTTCCGCTTCGACTTCACACCGAGCCGCGGCCGGGACGCCGTGCCGTGGACGCAGTGCTATCCCGGTGACGACGTCGTCGACATCGTCGGCATGGACTCCTACGACCAGCCGGCGGGCAAGTCCTTCGACGAGCAGGTCACCGAGCCCTACGGACTCCAGAAGCAGGTCGACTTCGCCAAGGAGCACAAGAAGCCGATCTCCTACCCGGAGTGGGGCCTGTTCCGCAACGGCGACAACCCCGAGTACATGCGGCGCATGCTCGAGTGGATGGACGAGCACAAGCCGCTCTACAACACCCTGACCGACTACTGCCCGCACGGTGTGTGGCAGTGCGACGACAACCCGAAGGCGTCCAAGGTGTACCGGTCCATGCTGACCGGACGCGACAAGCCGACCGCGCCCACGAAGCCGACGGCCCCCGCGCGTCCGACCCAGCCGACGCAGACACCGAAGTGTCAGCCGATCAACCTGGGCGACTGGGTGGAGCGCTGGCTCGGCGGCACGGTGTGTGTCCGCTTCGACTGGTGGCTGCGCAAGTCCTGAGCCGGTACGACCCCGGTGTGGCGGCCCCGTCCTTCTAGGCGGGGCCGCCCCGGCGTTCGCGCCAGACCTGCCGCGCCCGCTTCGCGCCGGAGCGGGCGCCGATGGCGGCGAGGAGCGCGGCCAGTTGGGGTGCGGAGCCGGGGCGGGCCAGCAGCAGCCGCTGGTTGACGAGCTGCTCGGGCCGCCAGTGCAGTTTGTACGGTTCGGTGCCGCGCAGCAGGCTGAGCACCTGGGACCGCGCGCCTTCCTGGAGGTGCTGGGTGCACGAGCGGAGCAGCATCGTCGCCACGTCGATCTTGCGTTCGCGCAGCCGCGGGTGCGCGCCGTACAGGTAGCCGCCCGCGAGCCGCGGGGACACGAACGTCAGGTCGGCGGCCACCACGGAGCCGTCCAGGCTGAACTCCGTGACGACCGCGTCGCCCGTCGCGGCCATGAGGGCCGCCGAGCGCGACAGGTGCTCGGCGAACCGCGGCTTCACGTGTTCCGTCGTCACCTTCCGCTCCTGCCACTGGAGTTGGTGCAGGTCGAGTAGGCGGCGCACCGACGCGTCGACCTCCGCGGCGGGCACCACGCGGCGCTCGATCCCGGTGGCGTCCAGCTTGCGCATCTTGGCCCGCGCCCGCTGGGCCCGGGGCCGCGGCAGCCGCTGCACCAGGTCGTCCATCGGCAGCGCCGGCAGTTCGAGGCACGCGGAGTCGTCGAACCGGCGGCGCAGGCCGGGCCAGTTGTCGTGCAGCGTCATCGCGGCGCTGCCGGGCCTGACCTCCCGCAGGTCGATCACCGCGCTCCCGGCGAGCCGCCACAGGCCCGCGCCGAGCGCCTCCACCGCGGACTCGCCCGCCTCCTCGTCCACGAGTACGTCGCCGAAGTCGGAGATCCCCGCCCCGAGCGGCGTCAGCACGGGGAAGGGCCGCATCCTGCGCATCAGCGGCGCGGCGGCGACGAGCCGACCGCCCCGGCGCACGAGCACCACCCGCAGCGCGCCCGCGTCCCCGTACGACAGCCACCACGAGTGCAGCCAGGCGTGGCTCTGGAACGGGGTCGCGGTCGGCGACGAGCGGTGCAGCCTGTTCCACTCCTCGCGCAGCGCCGCGAACTCGGCCGCGTCCGTGCACACCGTGACGGCGGCACCGCCACCCGCCATCAGGCGCCACCTCGAAGACCGGCCGCGGGGGCGGGCACCGTGGCCGTCGCGGCGCCGGACTCGCGGCGCGGGCGCACCAGGAGCGCCAGCCCGCCGAGCAGCCCGCCCGCACACCCGCCCACCAGTGTGGTCAGCGCGGTGGACGGCGTCGAGGGCTCGGTCGGCTCGACGGCCTTGGAGAAGCGCAGCAGCTTCACGTGGGTGTCACCCTTGGCATCGCTCGCGCTGGAGGTGAGCGCGCGGGCCACGGCGTCGGCCATCTGCTTGGCCTGCGCGGGCTTCGCCGACGACGCGGAGACCGCCACCATCGGCGCGTCCGGTGATGTCTCGGCCCGCACCCGCGACTTGAGGGTCGCCGCCGACACACCCGCCTTGTCCTGCGCGTCGGCGAGGACCGCGACCTGGGTGGCCACCCGGCTGTACGCCTGGGCGAAGCCGAGCGCCGACATCGAGTCGGACTGCTTGGTGGGCACGGCGATGACATAGCTCGTCGCCGTGTACTGCGGGGTGCTCACCGCCCCGTAGGTGGCGCCCGCGATCGCGCCGACCACGATGCCCACGGGCAGCGGCCACCACCGCGGCAGTTTGCGGGTGCCGCCGATGCGGTGGGACAGCGCGCGGGGGGCCTCGGTCTCCTGTGCGGTTTCGGTCTTCACGTCATCACTCCTGGGGTGCGGATGTCGGTGTGCCCAGGGCCGTCGCGTACACCTCGTGGTGCAGGGCGGCGCTGCGGGCGATGCTGTAGTGGAGGGCGGCCCGCGTCGGGAGCCTGGGGCCCGCCGGCGCGGCGCCGAGTCTTCGGACCTCGCGGGCGAACGCGGTGGACGAGCACGGCACACGCACGGCGTCCGCCTCGGCCCCGCCGGGCAGGTCGTCGAGGGCCGGGCAGGTGACGTAGAGGACGGGCAGCCCACTGGCCTGCGCCTCCACGACGGCCAGGCCGAACGCCTCGTCGACGGACGGGGAGGCCAGCACGTCCATCGCGGACATCAGGGCCGGCAGATCGACGACCGTCCCGGCGGGGCCGCTCGCGGTGTGCGGGCGCTCCCCGGCGAAGCACACCCGGTCGAGCACGCCCGCGTCCTGCGCCGCCCGGCGCAGCGACTCCTCCTCGGGGCCCGTTCCGACGAACAACAGGCGTACGTCGCCGCGCAGTTCACGCAGCGCCGCGACCAGCACGTCGAAGCGCTTGCCCGGGACGAGCCGGCCGACGCCGCCGATCACGAACGCGTCGGCGGGCAGGCCCAGTTCGCGTCGGACGGCGGCGCGCGCCGAGGCGTCGAAGGCGAAGCGGTCGACGTCGACACCGTTCGGGACGACATGCACCCGATGGCGTGCCACGCCCCAGCGGCCAAGGCGCTCGGCCACCGCCGGTGACACCGCGATCGTGGCCCGGCCCAGCCGCTCACCCGTCAAGTACAGCGCCCGCACCCCCGAGGTCAGCGGGCGCCCCTCGATCTGGCCGTCGCCCAGGGAGTGCTCGGTGGCCACCACGGCCCGCACCCCCGCCAGCCGCGCCGCGATCCGCCCGTACAGGCAGGCCCGGTACAGGTGCGTGTGCACCAGGTCGTAGCGCCCTTCGCGGATGAGGCGCACCAGGCGGGGCAGGGCGCGCGCGTCGCGGTTGCCGGCCATGCCCAGGTGGGTGACGCGCACTCCGTCGCGGCGCAGGCCGTCGGCGACCTGGCCCGGGTTGGTGAGCGTCAGCACGTCGTGCGTGCCGGGCAAATGCCGTACCAGCAGGCGCAGTTGCTGTTCGGCGCCGCCCGCGCCCAGGCCCGTGATGACATGCAGCGCCTTCATCGGGTGTCCTCGCCGGGGCCCCAGGCGTGCCGGCAGCCCGGGTGCACGCGGCGCTTGAGCTCGAGCCGCCACGGCGCGTCGCGCTGCCCGACGAAGACGCGGGGCATGGCGTGCACTCCGGTCAGCGGGCCGGGGGAGACGGCGCAGCCGTAGCGGTAGCCCGCCCGGCGCACCGCTTCCACGGTCCGCGCGTTCACGCTGCCGTACGGGTAGCAGAAGCCGTGCACCGTACCCCCGATGAGCTCGGCGATCTGCGCCCTGCTGCGCTGCACCTCGGCCCGCAGCTCCGTCGCGTCGACGCGGGTGAGGTCCACGTGCATGAGGCCGTGCGAACCGATCTCCATGCCCGCGGACGCGGCGGCCCTGATGCCCTGCGCGGTCAGCAGCGGCTTGCGCGGGCCGCTCGCGTCCCACGCGTTCTCGCCGCCGAGCCGTCCCGCCAGGACGAAGACGGTGGCCGTGCACTCGTAGTGGCGCAGCAGCGGCAGCGCGTTCTCGACGAAGTCGCCGTAGCCGTCGTCGAAGGTCAGGCCGACGAGGCCGCGCCCGAGACCGCGGCTGCGGGCGTCGAGGAGCTGCGCGACGCCGACCCCGCGCAGACCGCGCGAGCGCAGCCAGCTCAGCTGCTGGCGCAGCCGTTCGGGGGAGACGGTGACGTTGTAGGGGTCGTCGGAGCAGTCGTCGACGGAGTGGTACATCGCCACCCATGGCGACCTGCGGGCCAACAGACCCCGCGGGCGGGCACCGGGTGGTTCCTGGAGCGCTGGTTCAACGGGCATTCCGGAGCTTTCTGGTCGCGATGCGGACGGCGGGCAGAAACGCCTGGACCTTCAGGGCCCACAGGAGGAGCCCGAACACGGCCCCGATGGCCAGACAACCGGCGGCGAGGGCGGACAGGGGATGTGCGACGCGTGCCGTGCACAGCAGGCCGACGGCGGTGGCGGCCACCGCCGCGAGCAGCGTCTTGGCGAGTTCGCGCAGCACCGCGGGGATCCGCACGGGCACGCTGCGCCGGTCCATCGCCGTGAGCAGCAGGACGGCGGTGAACGTGATGCCCAGCGCGTTGGCGGCCGCGATGCCGCCGACGCCCCAGGCGCCGACCGCCCACAGACCCGCACCGGCGGTGAGCACCATGCCCGCCGCCATCGCGGCGACGGGGTACCAACTGGGCCGCCCGGCCGAGAAGTAGGAGCGCACGAGCGCCCCCACCAGGCAGTGCCCGAGCAGGCCCAGCGAGTAGACCCGCATGACGGACGCGGTGGCCGCGGTGTCCTCCGCGGTGAACGCGCCGCGCTGGAAGAGCAGTTCGATGATCTGAGGGGCGCACGCGAACACCACCGCGGCGCCCGACAGGACGATGCAGGCCGCGAGCGCCACATCGCGCTCGACACGGTCACGGGCCTGCTCGACGTCGCCGCGCGCGAGCGCCTTGGCGACGACCGGGAAGGTGACGGTGCACAGCATCAGCGAGAGCACCATCGGCAACTGCGCGACCTTCTGCGCGTAGTTGAGCTCGGAGATCGCCCCCGACGGCAGCGAGGAGGCGAGGAAGCGCTCGATGAACACCTGGGCCTGCCGGCACAGCGCGAACAGCAGCACCGTGGCGATCAGCGCCAGGTTCATCGGCTGCCGGTCCGCCGCCTTCGCGTCGGAACCTCCCGTGAGCTGCGCCCCGCGCCGCAGCCTGCGCCGCAGCGACGGCGCCTGCACGAGCACCATCAGGACGCCCCCGACCGCGACCCCCGCCGCCGCGGCGCGCACGCCCCAGCGGTCGGCGAGCACCAGCATCGTGGCGATGATGCCGGTGTTGTACGCGACGTAGATGGCGGCGGGCGGCAGATAGCTGCTGTGGGCGCGCAGCGCGGCGCTGCAGTAACCGGCGAGCCCGAAGGTGAGCACGCAGGTCGCGGTCAACCGCGTGCAGTCGACCGCCAGTTGCGGATCGGGCAGGCCCGGCGCGAGCAGCGTCACCAGCGGCCGCGCGCCGACCATGAGGAGCGCCGCGCACGCCACGAACGCGAGCGTGAGCCGGGGCAGCGACCCCGCCACCAGCGCCCGCACCGGGTCCTGCCCGCGCGCACCCGCCCCGTCGGCCGCCCGCGCGGCGATCGCGGCGCTGAACGCGGGCACCAGCATGAACGCCAAGCCGTCCTCGATGAGCAGCGTCGCCGCTACCTCGGGCACCGTCCACGCCACCAGGAACGCGTCGGTCTCGCTGCCCGCCCCGAACAGCTGGGCGAGCGCCTGGTCGCGGCCCAGGCCGAGCAGCGAACCGGCTGCCGAGAGCGCCGCGGTCAGCAGCGCGACGCGCGCCAGGAAGGAGTTCGATGCGCGATGCCCGTCCCCGTCGACCTCCAGGCCGTCCGGGGCCGGCTGGGTCGGCACCGTGGACGAGAGCAGCGACTTGCCCCGCCTGGCGGGCAGCGTGCGCCTCACCGGCGGCCCGCCGTCCCGGACGCCGCGGGCGACAAGGCCCACCAGGCGGCCAGGCCGAACACGACCGCGGTGAGCACCGTGGAGGGCCCGCCGATGTCCGAGTACACGAAGTCGATCAGCTGCCAGGTGAGCAGCCCGCAGCCGATGAGCGCGCAGTCCAGGCCGTTCCCGCGGCGGTGTGCCGTGGTCAGCCGGCGCGCACCGCACACCAGCAGCGCCGCCCACGACCCGACGATCGCGCACAAGCTCAACAGGCCCTGCTCGCTGAGGATCAGCAGATACATGTTGTGCGGCGAGAGCAGCGGCTGGCGCTGGAACGCCGCCCCCGCGCCCGCCACGTCACTGCCGGCGGACAGCGCGATGGAGGCGTGGCTGTCGCGGTAGGCGGGGAAGTTCTTCAGGCCGACCCCGGTGGCCGGGTGCTCCTCCCACATGTCGATGGCCGCCGCCCACATCGTGTACCGGTCCGTGACGGACTGGTCAGGCGCCGCGGTGACCTGCGTGATGCTGCTCAGGCGCTCCTCCAGCATCGACGTGCCCACACCGAACCCGCCCACGAGGACGACGGCCGCGGCGACCGCGGCGGCCAGCAACCGCAGCGCGCGCCCGATCCCGCCGAGCGCGACCTGCAGCACACACACCACGGCCGTGGCGATCCACGCCCCGCGGCTGAAGGACAGCGCGAGCGGCACCACGAGCGCCAGCGCGCAGATCCGGGCGGCGATCCGTGTCCGCCGGCTCTCCCCGCCGAGCGCCAGGGCGACCGCGCACACCAGCCCGTACGACACCACGGTGGACATGCCCATCACGTCGGTGGCACCGAACGTGCCGACGGCCCTGATGTCCTCGCCCGCGTACGAGGCGCCGGTCCCGGTCAGGTACTGGTGGACGCCGATGGTGCCCTGCCACAGGGCGAGCGTCACGAGCCCCCAGGCGACCAGCCGGAAGTCGGCGCGGTCGCGCACGAGCAGCAGCACGGCGGCGGGTACGAGGACGAGGATCTGGTAGTAACGCGCCATGCCCTCAAGGGCGTTGGCGGGGGAGTCCGCGCCGAGCGCCGCCACCGCGACGGCGACCACGGGCAGGCCCAGGACGACGAACGCGGTGCGGGTCAGCGGGCGCGTGCGGCGCTGGGCAAGACGCACGGCGCAGAAGACGACGACGAGCCCCGAGACGGCGTCGGCGGGGGTGCCGCCGCCCTCGCCCCCTGACACCGGCAGGGCGAGCATGCCGATGAGGAGCAGGACGGGCAGCACGGGCCCGGCGCGGCGCACGTGCCGCAGCCCGGCACTCAGGAGGCTGGGGCGCAGGACGGGGGAGGTGGGCAGAACGGTCACGGCGTCAGCTCCCCGTCGGCCGGAAGAACTCGGTCGCGGTGCGCACCAGGATGGTGATGTCCTTCCACAGCGACCAGTCGGCGATGTACGCGTTGTCGAACCGGCAGCGGTCCTCGATGGAGGTGTCGCCGCGCAGCCCGTTGATCTGGGCGAGCCCGGTGATCCCGGTCGGCATCCGGTGCCGGTCGCCGTATCCGGGGTGCGCCTCGCTGAACTGCACGACGAAGTAAGGGCGTTCGGGGCGCGGTCCCACCAGGCTCATGTCGCCGCGGAAGACGTTCCACAGCTGGAGCAGCTCGTCCAGGGAGGTGCGGCGCAGGAACCGGCAGAACCACGACATCCGCTGGTCGTTCGCGACACTCCAGCGCGTCGCCGACTCCAGCGGGTCGGCGGGCCGGTGCGTGCGGAACTTCAGCAGGGTGAACGGGCGGCCGTCCTTGCCGACGCGCTCCTGCCGGAACACGACACCGGGCCCCTCGCTGACGCGCAGCCACAGCGCGCACGTCGCGAGCACCGGAGAGGCGAGCACCAGCAGCGCGGCGGACACGATCAGGTCGAGCGCCCGCTTGCCGGGGTGCAGCGGTAGCCGCGGACCCGCGAGGGGTCTGCACCGGAAGCCCGCCACGTACCGGTCCGCCTCGCGCAGCTGGGGCACGTACGGCGACGGGTGCGGGTCCAACTCCCAGATCTCGCAGCGCAGTTCGGTCAGCGCCCGCAGCCACGGCTGCTGCTGCGGGGCGCCCGCGCTGCCCAGCACGATCGCCTGCCGCACCCCGTTCTGCACGACGGCGCGGCGCATGTCCTCCACGGTCGTCAGGACCGGAAGCGGGGGCGTGGTGTCGTCCTGGCGCTGCGGTTCGGCGGCGCCCTCACCGGTGATGCCGACGAGGCGGATGCCGCTCGCCGGGTGCCGTTGCAGCGCCGCGGCCACCCGCGAAGCGGCCGGCTCCGAGCCCACGAGCAGCGCCACGCTCGGGTGGCGCAGCAGCGCGACGCGGCGCCTGCGGTGTACGAAGCCGCGACCGATGAGGGCGAGGGCGATGTGCGCGGCGCAGCCCAGGATCAGGCTCTGCCCCGGGATCGCGTGCAGCAGGGACAGGCTTGCGCAGACGGCCGTGAGGACACACCACGCGGCGGCGGCGCGGGTGACGACCGAAGGGCAGTCGTCGAGCATGTGCTGGTCGTGGGCGAGCCGGTACAGGCCGCCGACGCCGAACAGCGCGAGGGCGAGCAGTACGAACCCGGCCACCAGCCAGGGCCGTTGGGTGAGCGGGGCGAGGGTCAGCGCGCCGAGCGCGGCGGCGGCGCCGTCCGTGACCACGAGCAGCGCACGGGAGGCACCTCGTGGCGTCCCGCCGGACAGTGTCGTCCGGGGGCTGTTCGCGGTGCGCTGCGGAATGACGGTGGCGGCGCCGGCCTCGTCCCGGGCGCGCTGCCGGGTGGGCGAGGAGACGATGCGGTCGTGGGTCACGTCGTGATCGGCTCTCTGCACTCGATGGTCTCCGGCCCCAGCAGTTCGCCGTACACGTCCGCGACGAGCGCGGCGGTCCGGCGGACGTCGTGATGTGCGCGCACGTGGCGGCAGGCGTCACGCCCCAGCGCGCGCAGGCTTTCGGTGTCCCGCAGCAGCGACCGCAACGCCCGTGCCAGATCGGCGGGATCGTCCGGCGAGGCCAGACAGCGGGGCGCGAGATGCGGCGGCAGGCTCTCGCGGGCTCCCGACACGTCGGTGGCCAGCACCGGGCTGCCGCACGCCATCGCCTCCAGCGGGGCGAGCGCCATGCCCTCCCACCGGGACGGCAGGACGACCAGGTCCGCGGCCCGGTACCAGGGCGCGGGGTCGTCGAGCGCGCCGGTGAAGGTGACCGAGGGCGGGGCCGCCGCGCGCAACCGCTCCTCCTCGGGCCCGTCGCCGACGAGGACGAGGCGGGCGCCGGGCACGGCGCGCAGCACCTCGGGCCACGCCGCGAGCAGCACGTCCTGACCCTTCTGTCGGCACAGTCTGCCCACACACACGACGAGCGGGCTCTCCCTCGCGGGGGCCGGCCGGCCGCGTGCGGTGGGCCCGTCCGGGTGGAAGCGCTCCAGGTCCACGCCGTTGGGCACGAGCTGCCAGCGCGCGGCGATGCCGTGGCCGCTGCCGGTGCGCTGCTCGGCCCTGCTGACGCAGATCAGCCGTGAGGCCCAGCGGGCCGCGCGCCGCTCCCACGTCAGGGCGAGCCGCGCCGCGGTCCCTTCGACGGCCTCGAACGACCAGGCGTGCGGCTGGAACACGGTCGGGACCCGGCCGCGCACCACGAGCCGGGTGACCATGCCCGCCTTGGAGCTGTGGGCGTGGATGACATCGGGGCGCACCCGGGACACCACGGCCGCGAGGCGGCGCGACTCGCCCACGATGCCCCTGCCCGGGGAGCGGGAGGCCTCCCAGTCGATGACCTCGCAGCCGAGCGCGGTCAGATCCTCCCGCAGACCGCCGGTGCTGGGGCAGGCCACCGACACCTGCATGCCCTGCTCGCGTTGCACGCGGACGAGGTCGGTGACGACGCGGGCCACTCCGCCGTCGGCAGGCTGGGTGACGTGCAGGACCCGCGGTGGCGCGGACGCGGGCGTCGGCGTCGCGCTCGGCAGGAAACAGCCTTTCGAATGGGGCACGGCCTGCTTCCCTTTCAGGAATGGGTGGACGCCCTGTGGCGCATGGCAATTAATGAGGAAGTCATACTTTTCTGTCGGGCTCCGCCGGAAAACGGCCTTCAGTTAATACACCACTGTGTTGGAGTTGTGAAACTGTCACCCATCCTGCGACTCCGTCTCGCGACACACTTCAAGGCCCGCGCGGGCAATCACCCGATCGGAGCCGAAACCTTCGTCAACCCTGGTCCGTTGATTCACACGGCAAGCGGGTGGCCTGGTCAAGGCGGCATGTACTGCATGACATGATCATGGAAATGGCCATTTCGAGGTGCGACGGCGACGCATTAATCATGAAAGCGTCGAGTGCGGATTTCAGCTAAGGCGCCGGTATGTTGGGGTTGTGAACATCACGACCATCCTGCGACGTCAACCTGTCGCACACCCCAGTGATCGAACGGAAATTCCCCCACCCTGTCCCGGACCCCCGGTGCAGCGCGGGACGTACGAGGGGAAGGCGGTCGTGAATTCCGCGGCGATCCCGGCCGGTGCGCCGACCGGGCAGCCGTCGGGCGAGAGACCGCGCCTGACCCGGCGCAGCGCGGGCCTCATCCTGGTGGGCGCCCTGTGCAGCGCCACCGCCGTCCTCCAGGTCCGCCCGTTCGAGCGAGCCGAACCGGGCCCGAACGCCGACGCGTTCGACGAAACGTATCTGGGCCGGCACATCGTCGGCACCCGGCAGCCCGGCTCCGCCGCGGGCGCCGGAGCGTGGCAGGTCACCGTGGACGGCCGCCCGTTGCACCTCATGCGTCGCGCCGACGGCAGCTACATGAGCATGGTCGACCACTACACGTCCTACGACAGTCCGCTCGCCGCGGCCAAGGCCGCCGTCGACGAGCTCGGGGACCAGCAACTGCGGCCGCACGAAGGGGAGATGTGAGGCCTATGGTGTACACACGCCAGAACCAGCGCACCCTCACCAAGGCGCAGAAGCGGCGCTTCGTCGACGCCGTGCTCGCCCTGAAGCGCTCCGGCCGGTACGACGACTTCGTGCGGATGCACATCGACTTCTACCTGGGCGACGGCGACGGGGGGCTGCGCGTCGCGCACATGACGCCCTCGTTCTTCCCCTGGCACCGCAAGTTCCTGCTGGAGTTCGAGCGGGCTCTCCAGAAGGTGGACTCGGGTGTCACCGTCCCGTACTGGGACTGGACCGTGGACCGCACACCGGCCGTCTCCCTGTGGGGCGAGGACTTCCTCGGGGGCAACGGGCGGCGCTCCGACCACCAGGTGACGTCGGGGCCCTTCGCGGCCCGCAACGGACGCTGGGACATCAAGGTGGCCGTGACCGACGGCGACTTCCTGATGCGGGACTTCGGGCGGCCGCAGAACCCCGTCGAGCTGCCGACCAAGTCGGACCTCGCCGGTGCCATGGACGAGACCACGTACGACGTGGAGCCGTGGAACTCCCTTGCGCCGCGCGGCTTTCGCAACAAGCTCGAGGGCTGGCCCGTCAAGCGCGGCGACCGGCGGTGGTTCAACCACAACCTGGTGCACCGCTGGGTGAGCGGACACATGCTCGGCGCCGGTTCGGTCAACGACCCCGTCTTCTGGCTGCACCACGCCTTCGTCGACCTGTGCTGGTCCCGCTGGCGCAAGCGCCACCCGAACGCCGAGCGCTACCTGCCCGCGCGCAAGCCGGGCCCGGGCGACTCGCAGCGCGGCCGCGTCCTCGCCCTGGGCGACACCATGCCGCCGTGGGACACCCCGCTGCGCGACATGCTCGAGCACGGCTCGATCTACCGGTACGAATGACCGCGCGCACAGGCGAAGGCCCCCGGCATCGTGTGCCGGGGGCCGTCGTCAGGGTGTGGCGAGGGTCAGCCGCCGTAGCCGTAGCCGGCGTCGTCGCCGTAGCCACCGCCGCCGTTGCCGTCGTCGTCGTGGCCGCCGTCACCGTTCGTGCAGGCGTTCCCGAAGGCCGGGTTCAGCGCGCCGATGACGTTGACGGTGTTGCCGCACACGTTGACCGGGATGTGGATCGGAACCTGGACCAGGTTGCCCGACAGGACGCCGGGCGAGTTGCTGGCCGCGCCCTGAGCGCCCGCGTCGGCCATGGCCAGACCGGCACCACTGAGCACAACGGCGCCCGTGCCGAATGCGACAGCGGTTGCCTTCGCGATGCGAGACATCACGTTCTCCTTTTGATCTGCAGATGCGGCCGCGTGGTCGCAGCCGTCGGCTCATTCAACGGCGAGGGGCACCCCCGGTCACGGTTCATACACGGATAGATCGTCAAAACACCAAGAATTCAGCCTCAATGGGTGAGAGCCGCCCGGTACATTCCGGACATTCATGGTCCGGGCCGCACCGGTCCGGCCGCGACAACTGCGAGACAGCGCCGCGTCCGCGGCAGAAATGAGCACGCATGAAGGTGGTCTGCGCCGGCGGGGGACCCGCGTCCCTGTACCTGTCGATCCTGCTGAAACTGCGGGACGGCGGCCGGGACATCACCGTGTACGAGAAGAACCCGGCAGGCTCGACCTACGGCTGGGGTGTCACCTACTGGCCCGACATGCTCGCCCTGCTCGCCGAGCACGACGAGGTGTCCGCGCGCGCCATCGAGCAGCACTCGGTGCGCTGGCGCGACGGCGTGGCGCACGTCCGCGACCGGGTCACCACCCATCACGGCGACGAGGGCTACGCCGTCGGCCGCCACCGCCTCCTCGAACTCCTCGCCGAGCGCGCGACATCGCTCGGCGTCGACGTCCGCTTCGGGCAGCCGGCCCCGGACGCCGACACGGATCTCGACGCCGACCTGATCGTCGCGGGCGACGGCTCCCGCAGCACCCTGCGCGAGCGGCACAAGGAACACTTCGGCACGCAGGTCGCCCTGGGGAACAACCGGTTCATCTGGCTCGGCACCACACGGGTGTTCCGCTCCTTCACCTTCGCCTTCGTCGAGACCGACCACGGCTGGCTCTGGTGCTACGCCTACGGGTTCGACGGCACGCACAGCACCTGCATCGTCGAATGTTCCCCCGCCACCTGGACCGGCCTCGGCCTCGACACCATGGAGCGCTCCGTCGCCCTGAAGCTCCTGGAGGGCCTCTTCGTCGACGTGCTCGAAGGACACCCGCTCATCGGCCGCACCGACACCGACGGGCCCTCCCAGTGGCAGCGGTTCCGCACCGTCACCAACCGGGTCTGGTCCCGCGACAACCTGGTGCTGCTCGGCGACGCCGCCCACACCACGCACTACTCCATCGGCGCCGGAACCACCCTCGCCATGCAGGACGCCATGGCGCTGGCCGACGCCCTGAGCGAGCCGGGATCGCTCCCGGCCGCGCTCGGCCGCTACGAGCGGGTGCGCAGGCGGGAGTTGCTGCCTGTGCAGAGCGGCGCCCGGCACAGCGCCCACTGGTACGAGAACCTGACGCGCTACATCCACCTGGAACCGCACCAGATGTTCGCCCTGCTCGGCCAGCGGCACTCGCCGCTGCTGCCGTACGTGCCGCCGCAGCTCTACTACCGGATGGACCGCGCGGTCGAGCACACCCAGGCGCTGCGCAACCTGAAGCGGTGGCTCGGCCCGCGCGTGGCGCGCGTCCTGCAGAGCAAGTAGGCGTGCGGAACGGTTCAGTTGAGCGGCGGCGGGGTCCAGGCGTGGTGGCGCAGGATCATCCGCGTGGAGACGCGCGACGGGGTGAGCCGCATCGCCGTGTTCCGCAGCGCGACGCCCAGCGGGTGCGCCAACTGCTGCCCCATCGCACCCGCCTGCCGCGCCGCCCGGGCGACGGCCTGGCTGCGCGGACGACGCTCGACGTCGTAGCGGACGAGCGCCGCCTCGACCGTGGGCTCGGCGCCGAGGGCGGCGGCCAGGGTGACCGCGTCCTCCAGTGCCTGGCAGGCGCCCTGCCCCAGGTTGGGTGTCATCGCGTGGGCCGCGTCGCCGAGCAGCGCGACACGGCCCACGCTGAACGACGGGAGCGGGGAACGGAGTTCGTACACGTCGTGATGGAGTACGTCCTGCGGCCGTGTCGCGTCGAGCAGGGCGGGGATCGGCTCGTGCCAGTCGCCGAAGCGGCGCCGCATCTCGGCGAGCGGGTCGGCGAAACGGGTTCCCGCCGACAGGTTGAGCACGGCGTGCCACTCCGCCCGTCCGTCCCGGAAGGCGATGTGCCCGAACTCCTCGCCGCGGCCCCAGGTCAGCTCGAAGTCGGCGCCGAGGCCCACCGGTTGGGCGGTGAGGGCGCGCAGCACGGTCGAGCCGCTGTAGGCCGGGCCGGGGTGGCCGGGGAAGAGCCGACGCCGCACGGAGCTGCCGATGCCGTCGGCCGCGACGACGAGATCGGCGTCGAGGTGACCGCCCCCGTGGCGGACGCGTACGCCGCCGGGCCCGTCCTCGTCGACGGCCTCCACCTCGACGCCGCTCGTCAACGCCCCGGTAGGCAGCGCCTCGCGCAGCAACCGGTGCAACGTGGCACGCGGGATGCCCATGATCGGCGTGCCCACGGCCCTTTCGAGCACGAATCCGTCCAGGCGGGAGAGGCGGCCGCCCCCAGGTGTCCGCGTACCACCGCTGTACTGACCGCGCGACGCCTCCCGTACCGGCCCGCCGACGCCGAGTTCGTCGAGGGAGCGGATGCCGTTGGCCGCCAGAGAGATGCCCGCCCCGGCGTCGTCGAGCGTGTCCGCGCGCTCGAGGACCGTCACGTCCCAGCCGACGCGATGCAGCCCGATGGCGGCGGCCAGCCCGCCGATCCCGCCACCGACCACCACGGCCCTATGCCCCATGCCGAACCCCCTCGCCTTCTACACCTGTAGAAACCTGTCTGCGAAGGCCGACCCTACCCCCAACCCTCTACGGGTGTAGAAAGGGGTCATGGTCTCGGAACGGCGCACCCTCCTCGCGGACACGGCCCTCGACGTCCTCGCCGACGAGGGGATGCGCGGCCTGACCCACCGCGCCGTCGACCGCAGGGCGGACCTGCCGCCCGGCACCACCTCCGCCTACTTCCGCACCCGTGCCGCGCTGCTCACCGCGCTCGTCTCCCGCCTGGTCCAACTCGACCAGCAGGAGCTGGAGTCGACGGCCGCGGCGCTTCCACCGCTGCGTACGGCGGAGGAGTTGGTGGACGGGATGCTGACCCTGACCCGACAGCGCCTCACCGGCGAGGGCCGCCGCCGCTCGCTCGCCCGGCATGCGTGTGCCGTCGAGAGCGTCCGGGATCCGGAGCTGCGCGAGATCCTGGTGCCCCGCGAGAACGCGGGCCGCGAGGCAGTCCGCGACTTCCTCGCCCATCACGGCGTCCGGGATGCCGACACCCGTACGCACACGCTGCTCACCTGCCTCGACGGTCTCGTCTTCGACCGCCTCGTGAACGGCGGAGGGGTGCCCTGCGAGGCGCTGGAGGGTCTGGTCCACGCGGCGTTGCGCTAGGCGGTGTCGTTCGAGGCGGCCGGACGTCGTCCGCGTGATCCGGTCGAAGGATCCGCGGTCGTCGTCGAAATGCGGGACGCAATCCGATGGTGCGGCGCGGCTCCGGCGTCAAGAATCGCCTGATGCATGAAGTGAAGCTGTCCGACGGGATCATCACTCTGTCCCCCCTGCGCCTGGGTGATGTCGAGGCACACCTTGCGGGGGAGGACGAGCTGCTCGTTCGCTGGCTCAACGGCGGTCCCGGCACACGGGAGGGCGTCGAAGCCTACTTTCGGCACTGCCGGGAGCAGTGGGACACCGCCGGCCCGCTCCGCGCGTTCGGCATCCGGACGGGTGCCGACGAAGTGCTCGCGGGCACGATCGACTTGCGGTTCGCAGGAGAAGGTCTGGCGCCCGGCCAGGTGAATGTCGCCTACGGCCTCTATCCGTCGTGGCGCGGGCGCGGCCTGGCCACCCGCGCGGTTCTGTTGGCATCCCAGTACGCGGCCAGTGAGGGCGGGGCGGAGGCGGTGATCCAGGTGGAGCCGGGGAATCCCGCGTCTGCCGCGGTCGCGCAGCGCGCGGGGTTCACGCCGGGCAGGCCGACGCACAGCAAGGACGGCACACGCTTCGACTGGTACATCCGGGATCTGGGCGCCGCCGACCGGTGACAACCGACAGTCACGGGGCAGCCTTTGGAGCCATCGCCCGGCTCGCGGAACTGCGGCGTGCCGACGCTCGTGGCGGGCCTCGCCGTATTCGGTTGCGGTGTCCGGGAGGCGGTCCTGCAGAGCCGCCTCCAGCGTGAAGGCGCCCGCGCCGCAGGGGTGGTGGTCCGCCACCACCGGAGCACCGGAGGCCGCGAAGGCGGTCCGGTCTTCTACGCCATCGTCGAATACGCCGACGCGTGCGGCGCCCGACACACCTTCCAGGCCGGTTCGTCCGGCGTGAAGAACCTTCCCGTCGGACGCGACGTCCCGGTCCGCTACCTCCCCGACGCCCCGCGCACCGCACGCATCGACCTCGCAGGGAGGCGGATCGGCGAGGTGGTGGCACTCCTCGCGGGTGGCGCACTGTTCGCGGGTGTGGGGATCTGGCTGTTGGTGACGGGGCGTTGAGGGCGCGTCCGCCTACGAGCGGCCCGTGACCTGCTCCGAGGTGGCGTGCTCGGACACGAAGGCCGTGATCGCCGCGGTCACGGCCGCCGGCTGCTCGTCGGGGATGAAGTGGCCGGCGTCGGGGACCACGATTCCGGTGGTGCGGTCGGCCCACGGGGCGAGGGAGGCGGCCATGTCCGGGACGGAACCGTGGCTGCTGGAGACACCGAGGACCGGCACGGTGAGGTGGCGGAGCTCCAGTGCCTCACGGTTCCTGCGCGCCGACTCCTCCGCGTCGCGGTAGTACGCGAGGGAGGCCCGCAGCCCGCCGTCCGCGGTGAGGGACGCCGCGTAGTGGTCGACCTCTGCGGCGTCGAACGTATCGGGCGCCAGCGCCTTCGCCTTCAGGAACCAGTCCACGTACGCACCCTCACGCCCCGCGAGCAGCTTCTCCGGCAACTCGGGCACCGTGTGGAAAGCGAAGTGCCACGTCTTCCACGCGCGCTTCGGGTCGGTCGGGATCGACTCCGGGAGTGTGATGCCGGGGATGCCGGCGTCGAGCAGCGCCACCCCGTGCAGGTCGCTCTCGAACGCGAGGGCGAGGGAGAAGGCCACCCACGCGCCGATGTCGTGGGCGACCAGGGAGTACGTCGACACGCCGAGCCCCTGCACGGCGGTGTGGACGTACGCGGCGACGGTATGCGTGTCGTAGCTGCCCTCCGGGCGTTCGGAGTGGCCCTGTCCCGGCAGGTCGACGGCGATGACACGGAACCGGTCCGTGAGGCCGGGCATCACCTTGCGCCACGCCCACCAGGTCTGCGGAAACCCGGCCAGCAGGACGACGACCGGCCCGTCGGCCCGTCCGCCCTCCACGGCGTGCAGCCGTGGCCCGTCCGTGTCGATCCAGCGGTGCGTGAATCCGGCCAGGTGGTGCTGGGGTAGGTCGTCGGGGACGGGTCCGGTCACGGGTTCCTCCGTCGATGTGAGGTGTGAGGTTCCTTCGCAAGCTAACACATCTTGAACTGATCGGTTCAAGATAGAATGGGGAGCGGGACGACACCGTCCGGACGCGCCGGACCATCGAGACATCGACGAGGAAGCAGCCCGTGGCAGGCAAGAAGCAGTTCGACATGGACGCGGCGCTCGACGCCGCCATGCTCCAGTTCTGGCGTGCCGGCCACGCCGACACCTCGCTGGACGACCTGTCCCGAGCGACGGGCCTCAACCGCAGCTCCATCTACTCGTCCCTCGGCGACAAGGACGCCCTCTTCCTGCGCTGCCTGGACCGCTACTCCGCTCGCTACGGCGAGAAGTACGACGCCGCCCTCGCAGCGGCGGCCCCCGACCCCGTCGCCGCCCTGCGCGCGTTCTTCGACGTCACCCTCGACCGCATCGCCGACCCCGACCTGCCCGACGGCTGCCTGATCGCCCAGTCGGCCATGGCGATCCCCGTACTCAGCGAGAAGATCGCCGCGCACACCGAGCAGGCCCTCGGCCTCCAGCTCCGACGCCTGCGCGCCGCCCTGGACACCGGCCTCCTGACCGACGAGCGCGCCGAGTCCTTCGCCGTCCACGCCGCGGCCGTCAACCAGTCGCTCGCCGTCATGAGCCGCGCGGGCGCGACCCCGCCCCAGCTCAAATCCGTCGTGGACGTCACCGTCGAGGCGCTTTCGCAGGCGGTGCGCGCATAACTCCGATGTGCGGGGTGATCTTGGCCGCGATAGCTTTCTCGGACCCGGGGAAATTCCGAGAAGGGAAGGTTCTTGCGGTTTCCTGAATGCGCGTGGGCGCACCGGGCGGGTGGCGCGCGATGAGGCCGCAGAGATGGCGGCGCAATGCCACGTCCCGTGTGCCGCGGTTCTCTCTGCTCGTGCCGCTGCTGGGATTTGTCGCGGGTGGTGTGTGGGGTGTCATCACTACGGGCGTGGATCAGGCCCTTTCCTCCTCGGCGTGGCTCGCGGACGATCCGGATTTCCAGGCGTTCCGCGATCCGAGCAGGGCGGTCATCGAATCGGTCGGGCCGCCGATGCTCACCTTCATCGGCGTGGTGTTCTCCCTGACGCTGGTGGCGGTGCAGATGGCCGCCGAGAATCTCACGCCGCGCGTCGTGCGGCTCTTCATGCAGAGCCGTGTGACGAAAACGGCCCTCGCGCTGTTTCTCGGAACCTTCTTCTACACGCTCGTGGTGCGTTATCTGTCCCTGCACGTGGAGGACAAGAAGGGGCGGGAGAACGAATTCGTTCCTTTTCTGTCCGGGTTCTCCACGATGGTGCTCGTGGCCTGCTGCGTCCTCGCGTTCATCGCGTACGTGCAGCACACCCTGCGCCTCATGCGGCTGACCGAGGTCGTCGACCTGCTCATGCGGGAGACGCTCAAGAGCGTGCATGTGGTGCGGGCGCTGAGCAGGACGCGGGAGCCGGCGGGGGATGAGTGGCGGGGCGTCGAGCACGAGGTGTGTCATGCCGGGCAGCCCGGCGTGCTGATCGGGCTGCACCGGAAGGCCCTGGTCAGGGACGCGGCCAGGAACAAGTGCGGGCTGCGGCTGCTGGCCAGGACCGGTGACTATCTCGTACCGGGCAGTCCCCTGTACGTCGTGTACGAGACGGGGGACCGACCGGTGCGGCGGCCGGGGCACTTCCGGCGGCACATCCGCACCGGCAGCGAACGCGGATCCGTGGAGGACGTCGCCTTCGGGCTCCGGCAACTCGTCGACATCGGACTGCGCGCCCTGTCGAACTCGGTCAACGACCCCACCACGGCCGTGCAGGTGCTCGACCGCATCCAGGTCGTCCTCACCGCCTGCGCACGGGTCCCGTGGGGTGACATCGAGTACCGCGACAGGACCGGTGCGGTGCGGCTGGTCGAACGCGCGCCCACGTGGGACGACCTGGTGGTTCTGGGCTGCGAGGAGATGCTGGTGCACTGCGGCCCCGCCCCGCAGGTGACCCGCCGCTTCGCCGCCCTCCTGCACGACCTCGAAGCCCTCGCCCCGCCCGACCGACGCCCGGTGGTGACCGGCTACCGGGAACGCCTGGAGGAGCACGTCGAGCACGCCTTCCCCGAGCCCGAGCGGCGCCGCTTCGCCGCGGTCCCCGATCGCCAGGGGATCGGGTGACCTGCCATGGGCACATGGTTCACGCGCGAGATCGTCGACCAGGGCCAGCTCCCGCTGTTCTGCCTCCTCGTGGCGTTCATCGCCACGTTCGGTTTCATCCGCTTCAGCGTGCGCATGATCCGCGCGCAGGTCCGCTGGTGGCCCGGCAACGTGACACCCGGCGGCCTGCACATCCACCACGTGGTGTTCGGCGTGGGATTCATGCTGCTCGGCGGCGTGGGCCTGGTGGCCGTACGCAGCCCGTCCCTGACCGTGCAGTCGGTCCTGGCCGTCCTCTTCGGCGTCGGAGCGGCCCTGGTGCTCGACGAGTTCGCGCTCATCCTGCACCTGCGGGACGTGTACTGGCAGCGCGAGGGACGCGCCTCCGTCGAGGCCATCTTCGTCGCCGTCGCCGCCATCAGCCTGATGCTCCTCGGCTTCCGCCCCGCCCCGCTCATCACCGCCGGACGCGAGGTCGGCGACGGCACGGCCCTGGCCGTCACCGTCGTCTGCTGGCTGCTCCAGGCCTCGCTCGCCGTCGTCACCCTCCTCAAGGGCAAGCTGTGGACCGGCCTGTTCGGCGTGTTCGTCAACGTGTTCCTCGTCGTGGGAGCCATCCGCCTCGCCCGACCCAACTCCCCGTGGGGGCGGTCGCGTTACGCCCCTGGATCCCGCAAGGACGTCGCCGCACGCAGGCGCGAGGCCCGCTGGTGGACACCCGTCAACCGGAAGAAGGTCGCCCTCCAGGAACTGCTCGCCGGCAAGCACAACCAGGCCCCCGAGGAACCGCCGCGCGCGGCGGACCGGGAGCCGAGGTAACGGAACGGAAGGGACCACCCCATGGTCACCAGCGTGTCGACCGAGCCACCCACCACCGCGCCGCCCCAGGGCGACACCTCCGCGCGGTGGACGCGGAAGGTGCCGAAGGCCGTATCGACCGCCTTCGCCGTCGTCGCGGTCTACTGCGCGGTGATCGCGGTCGTCGCACCCCTGCGCCGACTCCTGCGCCCGGTCACGAACTTCCTGGACACGCTCACCGTCCCCGTCAGCGCCAACCTGGCCTACGCCGCGTTCCTCCTGCTGCTCGCCGGCGCGACCGCGGCCCGCAAGAAGGTCGCCTGGTGGCTGGTCGTGGTCTACCTCGGCCTGCTCGTCCTGGTGGACGTGCTCGGTGTGTTCGTCGGCCTCTTCGCGGACTCGCTGCCCTCGCTGATCGTGTGCGCCATCGTCCTCGTCGTCCTGCTGCCCGCGCGCCGCGAGTTCTCCGCGCGGACCCGGCACGGCTCGCTGCGCCGCGCCCTGTCGGCGCTGCTGCTCGGGCTCGTCGCGGCGGTCCTCGTCGGATGGGGCCTCGTCGCGCTGTTCCCCGGCACACTTCCGGGGGACCAGCGGCTGCTGTGGGCGGCCGACAAGGTGTGCGGCGGTCTCGTGTCGGCGAGCCACTACGACGGCGCGGCGCCCCGGCCGCTCGCCTTCCTGCTCGGACTCCTCGGCGCCCTCGTCCTCCTCAACGCCTGCGCCGTCCTGTTCCGCTCGCAGCGCATGGAGGCGGCCCTGCACGGCGACGAGGAACCCCGCCTGCGCCATCTCCTCGGTGCCTACGGCGCGCGGGACTCCCTGGGCTACTTCGCCACCCGCCGCGACAAGGCGGTGGTGTTCTCGCCCAGCGGCAAGGCCGCCGTCACCTACCGCGTCGAAGCGGGGGTGTGTCTCGCCAGCGGTGACCCCGTCGGGGACCGGGAGGCCTGGCCGCACGCCATCGCCGCATGGCTGGACGTGGCGCACGGCTACGGCTGGACCCCCGCCGTGATGGGCGCGTCCGAGGACGGGGCGACCGCGTTCGCGCGGGCCGGTCTCGGCGCCCTGCAACTCGGCGACGAGGCCATCGTCCACGTCGCCGACTTCGACCTGGAACGCCACGACATGCGGGTCACCCGGCAGGCCGTCGGCCGCGTACGCCGCAGTGGCGCCACCTGCCGCGTACGCCGCCACTCCGGCCTCGGCGAGGCCGAGATGCGGGACGTCGTCGACAGGGCCGACGCCTGGCGCGACACCGAGACCGAACGCGGATTCTCCATGGCACTCGACCGCCTCGGCGACCCCCTCGACGGCGACTGCCTGCTCGTCGAGGCGCTCGGCGCCGACGGCCGGCTGCTGGCACTGCTGTCCTTCGTGCCGTGGGGCAAGGACGGTGTCTCCCTCGACCTCATGCGCCGCGACCGCAGCGCACCCAACGGGGTCACCGAGTTCATGGTCGCCGAACTCTGCGAACATGCCTCCCGGTTCGGCGTCCGCCGGATCTCCCTCAACTTCGCCGTGTTCCGCTCCGCGTTCGAGGAAGGCGCCCGCATCGGCGCGGGCCCCGTCCTGCGACTGTGGCGCAAGTTGCTGCTCCTCTCCTCCCGGTGGTGGCAGCTGGAGAGCCTGTACCGCGCCAACGCCAAGTACCGCCCCGACTGGTACCCCCGCTTCATCTGCTACGCCGACGCCGCCGCGCTCGCCCGGATCAGCCTCGCGTCCGGCATCGCCGAGGGCTTCGTCTCCGTACCCTCGCTGCGCCGCCTGTGGGGCAGGGGACACACCGACGCCCCGGCCGTCGCCGCCCCCGCCACCACCGCACACCTGCCGCCCATCGAGTCCCTGCGCCTGGCCCCGGACGAGCCCGGCGAACAGGGCGGGGCGGCGCGGCAGCCGGAGCAGGTACGCGTCCGCCACCGCAAGCTCGACCGGCTGCTCGCCGAGGGGGCCGACCCCTACCCCGTGGCCGACACCGCGCCCACGCACACGCTCGACGGGATCACCGCCGCCCTGAACGGCCAACAGGTCACCGTTGCGGGCCGGTTGATGTTCGTACGGGACTTCGGCGGCATCGTCTTCGCCGTGCTGCGCGACTGGTCGGGCGACCGACAGCTCGCCCTCGCCCGCGACCGCGCCGGACAGCACCTGATCGACACCTTCACCTCCGACACCGACATCGGCGACCACGTCACCGTCACCGGCGAGGTCGGCGCAAGCGACAGCGGCGAGGTCACCGTCTTCGTCACCGGCTGGACCCTTACCGGCAAGTGCCTGCGCCCGCTGCCGGACAAGTGGCACGGGCTCGCCGACCCCGAGACGAAGGTCAGGCGCCGCTACCTCGACCTCGTCACCAGCCCCGACACCCGCGACGTGGTGCGCGCCCGCTCCGTGGCCGTCCAGGCGCTGCGCCAGGGACTGCTCGAGCGCGGCTACCTGGAGGTCGAGACACCGATGCTCCAGCAGATCCACGGCGGCGCCAACGCCCGCCCGTTCACCACCCACATCAACGCCTACGACCTCGACCTGTACCTGCGCATCGCGCCCGAGCTGTACCTCAAGCGGCTGTGCGTCGGCGGGATGGAGAGGGTCTTCGAGATGGGCCGCACCTTCCGCAACGAGGGCGTCTCCTTCAAGCACAACCCCGAGTTCACGATGCTGGAGGCCTACCAGGCGCACGCCGACTACGACGTCATGCTCGACCTCACCCGCGAGCTGATCCAGGGCGCGGCCGTCGCCGCGTTCGGCGCGCCCGTCGCCCGCAAGGACGGCGTCGAGCACGACATCTCGGGGCCCTGGCCCGTGAAGACCGTCTACGGAGCCATCTCCGAGGCGCTCGGCGAACAGGTCGACGCGGACACCGAACTGCCCCGCCTCCTCAGCCTCTGCGCGCAGGCCGACGTACCCTGCGATCCGGACGACACGCGCGGCGATGTCGTCCTTGAAATGTACGAACGGCTCGTCGAGAAGAAGACCGAACTCCCCACCTTCTACAAGGACTTCCCGACCGACGTCTCGCCCCTGACCCGGCAGCACCGAGGCGACGCCCGCCTCGCCGAACGCTGGGACCTCGTCGCCTTCGGCACGGAACTCGGCACCGCCTACAGCGAGTTGACCGACCCCGTCGAACAGCGTCGCCGCCTCACCGCGCAGTCGCTCCTCGCGGCCGGGGGAGACCCCGAGGCCATGGAACTCGACGAGGACTTCCTCGACGCCCTCGAATACGCGATGCCACCCACCGGCGGCCTCGGCATCGGCGTCGACCGCCTCATCATGTTCCTCACCGGCCGCACCATCCGCGAGACCCTTCCGTTCCCCCTGGTGCGGCGACACTGACCCGGCCGACACACGCCCGGGGCGGCGCGGCCGTCGACATCTGGCACTGCGACGCCCTGGGCCTCTGCGCCGGATACGAGTCCATCGGCAACGGCCCCGGATCGGGCGGCGGCATCCACCCGGGCCCGGTCGCCACGAAGGATGCACAATTCTTCAACTGACCCGCCACAAACGGAAGTTGGCGCGAAACCAACGCTCCCCACCAGCCCCGCCGGATTGGCCGGAAATCCCACGCCCGCCCCTGCTAGCTTCTGCCTCGACCCGTGAACAGCCGTGACACACGGGCTGCTTCGCGACGACAGGTAACTCTCAATACGGGGGAGGCACCATGTACAGACGCGTCACCATGCCAATCGGCGCCCTCTTACTCCTGGCGGGAGCGGCGACGCCCGCGCTCGCAGGCAACGACGACAGCAGCGCCGAGCAGGCGAAGACGATCTACCGGGACGACACCGTCGACGTCTCGTTCCGGCAGCTCGCGACCGACGACCCGCAGTGGGACAAGGTGCCGCGCGCGCTGCGCGGGAAGGCGCCGGAGGGCTCCTACGTCGCCCAGGTGCAGATCAAGAACGTCTCCGAGAAGAAGATCTCCGACTGGGCCCTGACCTTCGAACTCGCCGACAAGGTCACGGAGACCGGCGCGGCGAAGCTGGACGCCCGGCAGGGCGACCGCACCACCATCGAGAACTCCGGGGACAACAAGGTCATCGAGGCCGGCGAGACCTCTACGCTCTGGTATCGCGCCCAGTCCGACGGAACCGCGCACACCCCGTCCTGGACCACCTTCGCGAAGGACGGCGCACGCCCCACCAAGGACACCGACGGCGACGGCCTCCCCGACGACATGGAGCAGCGCGCCAAGCTCGACCCGAAGCAGCGGGACACCGACCACGACGGGCTGACCGACTTCGTCGAACTCGGCAACCGCAGCGACCCGTTGAAGAAGGACAGCGACGGCGACGGCGTCGACGACGGCCAGGCCGACCCGGACGGCGACAAGGTGTCGAGCGCTCGCGAGGTGCGGCTCAAGACCTCGCCCGTGCGGGCGGACACCGACATGGACGGCCTCGCCGACGGCAAGGAACTCGCCCGGCACACCAGCCCGGTCGAGGCGGACACCGACGGCGACGGCGTGGCGGACGGCCAGGAGGTCCGGATCGGCTCGGACCCGCGCGCCAAGGAGTCCGCGTTCGACGTGACACGGTCCGCCGACGGCGGCGCCACCACGGCGTCGGCCACCATCAAGGGCCTGCGCGGCAAGCAGGTGTCGTCGTTCACCGTCACCGAACTGCCGGACAGGCAACCGGAGTTCCCCAAGTCCACTCCCGGATACGTCGGGAACGGCTACCAGTTCGCCGTCGACGGCACCGTCCGCGAGGCGAGGCTCAGCTTCACGCTCGACCCGAAGACCGTGAAGTCCGCGGGCAAGGACTTCGCGCCGGCCGTCTACCGCTACGACGACAGGACCCAGCGCCTCGTCCCCCTCGCGGACCAGAAGCGGGACGGCGACACCATCACCGCCACCACCCGCTCCCTCGCCAAGTACGTCGTCCTCGACAGCCACGCGTACGACAGGGCCTGGCAGCACACCGACCACACGGCGTCCGCCACCTCCAAGGGCTCCGGCAAGGACTCCGACAAGGACGGCATCAGCGACCACGACGAACGGCAGGCGCGGGCCGGGAAGCTGCTCCAGGGCAACGGCGTGCCCGTCGGCGCGCTCGACCCCCACAACCCCGACACCGACGGCGACTCGGTCGAGGACGGCAAGGAGGTCCGGGTCGTCACCGGCGCGGCGGCCGGGACGCGGCAGTCGGCCTACGCCAAGGTGACATCCAACCCGCTGAAGCGGGACACCGACGGCGACGGTACCCGCGACGGCTCCGACGCGCGCCCCCTCGTCTCCGACCAGCCGGACATGCTCATCCACCAGTCCGCCAACCGGGAGGGCCGCCGCAAGGAGCCCGACCCCGACCACTTCCAGGTGCCGCCCAGCCAACTCGTCGCGGACGACCTCACGTTCAACGACTACAACTGGGACGAACTCACCGACATCAGCTGGTCGTTCTGGAACGCCTCGATCACGCCCGAGTTCCTGATGTGGGGCGAGTTCAACGACATCATGAACTTCGGCAAGGCGGGCGCCGACAGCGACAACCAGCAGACCGTCGACGACCTGCGCAACGCCTTCCGCTACGGCCACAACGGGCAGAGCGCGGGCAAGGTCACCGTCGACGACAACTACGACCCCGCCCGCTTCCAGCAGGTCGGCTCTGGCGGCGCGCTGTCCCGCGCGGTCGCCGCGTCCCCGCAGGAGCAGACGTACATCGACCAGGCCAAGAAGCTCATCGTGCAGTCCCTCACCGACAACAAGGGCGAGACGGCGCAGTTCCAGGTCCAGGACGACCTCAACAAGAACCTGCTGTACCAGCAGTTCAAGAACACCGGCGTGCAGTACCCGGTGTACGACTTCTCGCTCTGGGACGCCAACCAGCGCGCCCTGTCCATCGCCATCCACCAGTTCCACGGGCACACGATCCGGCTGAAGGACTACAAGGTCGAGGGCAACACCTTCTCCGGCAAGCTGCTGTTCCACTCCTACGACCACTTCGGGCTCGACCCCGACGACGAGGTCACGGAGTACGGATTCATCGACTGGTTTACGCTGCAGCACTATGAGCGGTTCGATGGGAAGTACGCCCCGCCGATCGCGGTGGCGGACGTCGAGATCCCCATCAGTGGCACCTTCTGACGCCCTCGGGCGCGAGCGTCGCCGAGGCCGGTGCTCGCCGGGCCGGATCCTGTTCACCGTCGTGCTCGTGGTGACAGCGCTCTTCCTGGCCTGGCAGGTCATCGTCCTCGGCGTCCT
Organism: Streptomyces sp. SDT5-1; assembly: GCF_052245995.1. Lineage (NCBI taxonomy): Bacteria > Bacillati > Actinomycetota > Actinomycetes > Kitasatosporales > Streptomycetaceae > Streptomyces > Streptomyces sp. SDT5-1. The sequence goes on from NZ_CM125963.1 coordinate 7,699,118, forward strand.
CGAGACCCACTTCGGCAGCGGCTACGACGACCGGCGCTTCGACACGCTCGAAGCCCGGTTCGAGCACCGGCAGGAGGCCTTCGCCGAGGCCGACGCCCGGATGAGCGAACTCGCCGCCGTCCACCCGCGCGCCGAACGGATCGGCTGGAGCCTGGCCCTGATCTGCGTACGCGAACCGGGCCGGGCCGCCGACTCCTGCAAGCCGACGTCCGCCCGCGACAAGGCCAGGTACGAGTCGCTGGGCGGCGTCGACGTGATCGTCCGCCAGTCGCACGACAAGCACCGCACCTTCTTCCGCTTCTACGCCGACGACCCCCCGCGCTACACCCTCCTCCACGCCCCCGCGGACACCGATGTGTCGTCCTACGCCGCCGACCGCGGCTTCCGCACCACCCGCTCCCTGACCTCGGGATGGACCCTCCTCGGCCCGATCCCGGATGTGCACAGGGAGGACGAGCAGTGGCAGTAGACACCGGCGACATGGTGTCCGCCGCGTAATCTCGTCCCGTGTCGTCCTCACCTCTCCACCGCGTCGCCGTCCTCGTGCTCGAAGGGGCCAAGCCGCTCGATGTCGGGATTCCGGCGCAGGTGTTCACGACCCGGGCGAGCATGCCGTACGAGGTGCGGGTGTGCGGGGCCGCGCCGGGGCTCGTGACCGGCGGGGACGGGCTCGCGTACTCCGTCGCCCATGGGCTTGAAGCGCTCGCGTGGGCGGACATCGTGTTCGTGCCCGGGTACCGGCATCCGGACAGCGAGGACCCGCCGGCGGCCGTCGTCGAGGCGCTGCTCGCGGCGCACGAGCGGGGCGCCCGGCTCGCCGCCATCTCGACCGGGGCCTTCGCGCTCGCCGCCACCGGACTGCTCGACGGCAGGCGCGCCACCACGCACTGGCACTACACGCGGGCGCTCGCCGAGCGGTACCCGGAGGTGTGCGTCGACGAGAACGTGCTGTTCGTCGACGAGGGGAGCGTGCTCACCTCCGCGGGCGCCGCCTCCGGCATCGACCTGTGCCTGCACATCCTGCGCGGCGACCTCGGCGTCGCCGCCTCCAACCACGCCGCGCGCCGCCTCGTCGCCGCGCCCTACCGCAGCGGCGGCCAGGCCCAGTACGTGCCGCGCAGTGTGCCCGAGCCGTTGGGGGAGCAGTTCGCCGCCACCCGGGAATGGGCGCTGCACCGGCTCGGCGAAGCCCTCACCCTCGACACCCTCGCCCGGCAGGCCGGGGTGTCACCGCGCACCTTCTCCCGGCGCTTCGTCGACGAGACCGGCTACACCCCCATGCAGTGGGTGATGCGTGCCCGCATCGACCTCGCCCGCGAACTCCTGGAACGCTCGCAGCGCGGCGTCGAACAGATCGCCGCCGACGTCGGCCTCGGCACCGGCGCCAATCTGCGCCTGCACTTCCAGCGCATCCTCGGCACCACACCCAGCGAGTACCGGCGCACGTTCACCCCCAATGAGTGACAGCCACGCCTTGGCGACATCCTTTTGAACCATGGCGATCCCGCCACTGTCAGCGGTGGGCGCCGCGCGCGAGCCTGGTGGGGAACGGAAGGGACACCATTCATGACTCGCATCGCCATCAACGGATTCGGCCGCATCGGACGCAACGTGCTGCGCGCGCTCATCGAGCGGGACAGCGATCTGGAGATCGTCGCCGTCAACGACCTCACCGAGCCCACCGCGCTCGCCCGGCTGCTCGCCTACGACAGCACGGCGGGACGCCTCGGCCGCCCGGTGACCGCCGAAGGGGACGAGCTCGTCGTCGACGGCCGCCGCATCAAGGTGCTGGCCGAGCGGGAACCGGCGAAGCTGCCCTGGGCCGAACTCGACGTCGACATCGTCCTGGAGGCCACGGGCCGGTTCACCTCGGCGAAGGCCGCCCGCGCCCACCTCGACGCGGGCGCGAGGAAGGTGCTGGTCAGCGCCCCGTCGGACGGCGCCGACGTCACCCTCGCCTACGGCGTGAACACCGACGCGTACGACCCGGACGTGCACACCATCGTGTCGAACGCGTCCTGCACCACCAACGCGCTCGCGCCGCTCGCCAAGGTCCTCGACGACGTCGCGGGCATCGAGCACGGGTTCATGACGACCGTGCACGCGTACACCCAGGAGCAGAACCTCCAGGACGGCCCGCACCGCGACCCCCGCCGCGCCCGCGCCGCCGGCGTCAACATCGTGCCGACCACGACCGGCGCCGCCAAGGCGATCGGCCTGGTCCTGCCGAGCCTCGACGGCAAGCTGTCCGGCGACTCGATCCGCGTTCCCGTCCCGGTCGGCTCGATCGTCGAGCTCAACACGACGGTCGCCCGCGACGTGACGCGCGACGAGGTGCTGGCCGCCTACCGCGCAGCCGCCGAAGGACCGCTCGCCGGTGTCCTGGAGTACTCGGAGGACCCGCTGGTCTCGACCGACATCGTGGGCAACCCGGCGTCGTCGATCTTCGACTCGGCCCTCACCCGCGTCGACGGCCGACACATCAAGGTGGTCGCCTGGTACGACAACGAGTGGGGCTTCTCGAACCGGGTCATCGACACGCTGGAACTGCTCGCCGCCCGCTGACCCCTTCCGGGCCCCGGTCCCTACGCGGGACGGGGCCCGGCCGCACGGCGCAGCCGGTTGGCGATCGCGAGGCCGAGGCCCTCCTGCTCCGGCAGGTACGCCAGGATCAGATCGCAGCCCTGCCGGTCCAGCTCCCGCAGGTAGCCGTACAGGCCGCGGGCGTAGGCGTCGAGGGACGCCGGGACGGTGACCACGGCGTGCGCGTCGACGGGGGTGCCGGAGAGGTCGGCCGGCAGGAACACGCCCACCCGATGGCCGAGCTCCCGCGCGCGCTCCGCCTCGGCGACGATCTCGTCGGGGTCGACGAGGACCACGCGCGCGTTCGGCGCGTAGTGCGAGGGGTGCTGGCCCGGCACCCGGACCTCGCTGGTGTCCGGGACGTCGAGCGGGCGGCCCAGGGCCTCCTCCAGCTCCTCGCGCGTCACGCCGCCCGGCCGCAGGATGCTCAGCGACTCGCTGGTGGCGTCGATGATCGTCGACTCGACGCCGACCTCGCAGGCGCCGCCCTCGAGCACGAAGTCGACGCCGTCGCCCAGCTCGGCGCGGACGTCGTCGGCGGTGGTCGGGCTGACCGAACCGAAGCGGTTGGCGGACGGCGCCGCGACACCGCCACCGAAGGCGTCCAGGAGCGCGAGGGCCACGGGGTGGTTCGGCACCCGCACCGCCACCGTGTCCAGGCCGCCCGTCGTCTCGTACGGGACCCGCGCGCCGCGCCGCAGCACCATCGTCAGCGGCCCCGGCCAGAACCGCTCCGCCAGCAGCCGCGCCGCCTCCGGCACGTCCTCCGCCCACGCGTCCAGGTGCTCGGCGCCGCCGATGTGCACGATGAGCGGGTGGTTCGGCGGCCGGCCCTTGGTCTGGAAGATGCGGGCGACGGCCGCCGGGTCCTCGGCGTCCGCGGCGAGCCCGTACACGGTCTCCGTGGGCAGGGCGACGAGGCCGCCGGCGCGCAGCACGCCGACCGCCTTCTCGATGTCGGCGGCGTCCGCCCGTACGTCGATGTCGCTGCCGGATGCCGTCACCGGCGCGGTGTCCTTCACTGTGGTGCGCTTCTTTCGATGGGGAGGGGGATCACCGCGCGGCGGCGGCGGTTTCGCTCAGACCGTGGGAGGCGACGAGCTGCGCGGTGCCGTCGGCGAGCCGGTAGGACAGGCCCACCACGGCGAGACGCCCGGCGGCCACCTCCTCGGACAGCACACGGGACCGGTCGAGCAGCAGGTCGACGCTGTGCCGGATGTGCTCGTGCAGGATCTCCTGGTCCTCGACCCGGCCGGCCGCACGGGCGGCGAGCACGCTCGGCGTCACCCGCTCCACGACGTCGCGCACGAACCCGGCGGGCGCCCTGCCCCCGTCGGCGGCGTCCTTCGCGGCGGCGATGGCCCCGCACGAGTCGTGGCCGAGGACCACGACCAGCGGGCAGCCCAGCACGCTCACGCCGTACTCGATGCTGCCCAGCACCTCCGAACCCACGACGTGTCCCGCCGTACGGACCACGAACATGTCGCCGAGCCCCTGATCGAAGATGATCTCGGCGGCGAGGCGGGAGTCGGAGCAGCCGAACAGCACGGCGAAGGGGTTCTGGCCCGGTGCGATCTCGGTGCGCCGCGCGGCGTCCTGGTTGGGGTGCCCGGGGGTACCGGTGACGAAGCGCCGGTTGCCGTCCAGCAGCATCGCGAAGGCTTCGTCGGGCGTCGGATTCAGCATCTCAGTCACGCCCGAAGCCTACGTCCAGCAACCGGTCGGCCGCTGCCCGGGCCCCGTACGACGGTGCCTAGTACCCGCCGCCCGGCGTGTGATCCGCCAGCGCCAGCGCCCGCAGGAAGCAGCGCAGGCGCAGGAGTTGGCGGGCCGCGGCGCGCAGCGGGGACGGGTGGCGGGGCGAGTAGGCGGCGGTCCACAGGGCGGGTACGCGGTTCATGGCAGCAGGATCGGGCGACCCGGCCCGGTCGGTCCAACAGATCGAATCGCTACCTGTCATCTATGAAACCGATGGATGACTCCGGCCTCGCTCTCTAAGGTGGCGGCATGGAGATGCGTCAGCTCCGCCACTTCCTGGCGGTCGTCACGGAGGGCACGTTCACGGCCGCCGCCCGGTCCGAGCTCATCGTGCAGTCCGCGCTCAGCACGTCCATCCGCAACCTGGAGCGCGAACTGGGCGCCGACCTCTTCGACCGCACGGGCCGCCGCGTCGTGCTCACGGAGGCAGGGCGCGCCCTGTTGCCGCAGGCCAGGTCGCTCCTCGCGGGCGCCGACGCGGCCCGGGACGCGGTCGCCGCCGTCGCGGGCCTGACCACCGGACGCGTGGCCATCGGCACGATCCAGACCCTCACCTGCGTGGACCTGCCCACGGAGCTGGCCCTGTTCCACCGGCGCCTGCCCGGCATCCAGGTGTCCGTGCGCGACGCCCCCGTCGACGAGCTGTACGCGGCCCTGCGCGCGGGCGAACTCGACCTCGCCTACGTCGCCCCCGACGCGGCCGAACTCCCCGACGGGCTCGTGGAGTTCGGCTCCTGGCAGGAGGAACTGGTGCTCATCACGGCGCCGGGACACCCCCTGGCGGACGCGGGCCGCACCCTGATCCGGGACCTCGCCCACGAGTCGTTCATCGACTTCCGTGCCGGCACCGGCCTGGAGACGGCGGTGCGCCGACTGTCCGCCCACTGCGGACTCGACCGCCGCATCACCTGCGACGTGACGCAGATCGGCATGCTGGTGGCCCTGGTCGGGGCGGGCATCGGCGTCGCGTTCGTGCCCCGCCGCATCGGCGAGGACGCGGGCCTCCCGTGCGTCCGCATCCGCCAGCCGGACCCGGGCCGCACGGTCGTCCTCGCCGGCCGCGGCCCCACCCACCGCAACCCGGCCGCCACCGCCCTGATCGACCACCTCACCCGGGGCGACGACACGACAGCGGGCGCGAGCCGGCGGCCGGCCCGCGCCCGATCGTCCGCCACCGCGCGGCGATAGCGCCCTACGCCTTGTCCTGCATGCTGCTCCGCGCCGGATTCGCCTGCTCCGAGGCCTTCGGGTCCTTCTCGTCGGCCTTGGCGCGCACGCCCTGCTTGATGCGGTCGCCGATGGTCCGGTCGATGTTCGACCAGTACTCGAAGGCCCGCTGGAGCACCGGCTCGGTCACCCCGTTGAGGAGGTGGCCGACCACGTTGTCCACGAGGCGGTCGCGCGCCGCGTCGTCGAGGACCTCGCGCACCAGCGTGCCCGGCTGGCCCCAGTCGTCGTCCTCGGCGTGGTCGACGTACGCGGCGCGCGTGATGTCACCGTCCGCGTACCAGCTCGGCGGCGTGCCGTAGCGGGCCGTGTCGGCCGCCGGACCGCCCTTGGAGTTCGGTGCGTACACCGGGTCCTCGGTCTTCCGGTACGCCATGGCCCCGTCCTTGGAGTACGTGTGGACGGGCGCGACCGGCGCGTTGACGGGCAGCTGCTGGTAGTTGCCGCCGATGCGGTAGCGGTGCGCGTCGGCGTACGAGAACAGCCGGGCGAGCAGCATCCGGTCGGGGCTGGGGCCGATGCCGGGAACCAGGTTGTTCGGCTGGAACGCGGCCTGCTCGATCTCCGCGTGGTTGTCCGTCGGATTGCGGTCGAGCGTCATCTTGCCGACCTCCACCAGCGGATAGTCGGCGTGCGGCCACACCTTGGTGAGGTCGAACGGGTTGAACCGGTAGTTCGCCGCCTCCTCGTACGGCATGACCTGCACGTACAGCGTCCAGCTCGGGAAGTCCCCGTCGCGGATGTGCTCGAAGAGGTCCCGCGTGTGGTAGTCCGTGTCGGCCGCGGCCATCTGGTCGCCCTCGTGCTGCGTGAAGCACTCGATGCCCTGGTCGGTCTTGAAGTGGTACTTCACCCAGAACCGCTCGCCCTTGGCGTTGATCCACATGTAGGTGTGCGACGTGTAGCCGTTCATGTGGCGCCAGGTCCGCGGGATGCCGCGGTCGCCCATCAGCCACGTCACCTGGTGCGCGGACTCGGGGGAGAGGGTCCAGAAGTCCCACTGCATGTCGTGGTCGCGGAGGTTGTTGTCGGCGCGGCGCTTCTGGGAGCGGATGAAGTGCTGGAACTTCATCGGGTCCTTCACGAAGAACACCGGGGTGTTGTTCCCCACCATGTCGTAGTTGCCCTCGGTGGTGTAGAACTTCACCGCGAATCCGCGCGGGTCGCGCCAGGTGTCGGGGCTGCCGCGCTCACCCGCGACCGTGGAGAAGCGGGCCACCAGATCGGTCCGCGTGCCGGGCTGGAACACCGCGGCCTTCGTGTACGGACTCACGTCCGCGGTCACCTGGAAGTGGCCGAAGGCGCCGCTGCCCTTGGCGTGCGGCTGGCGCTCCGGAATCCGCTCCCGGTTGAACTGCGCCATCTGTTCGATCAGATACGAGTCCTGGAGAAGGATCGGGCCACCGGCGCCGACGGTGAGGGAGTGCTCATCGCTCTCGACCGGTACGCCGGCATCCGTGGTGGTCGGGTTGGCCTTGTCGTCACTCATGAGCTGCGCGTGCCTTTCGACGGGATTCGCTCTGCGCGGCGGCGGCCCTGCGGGGGTGCGGACCGGAGGTCGTTTCGGACGGAACCGCCTCCGGAAAGGGCACACACCGGGCATACCGACGACATCACCCATGCTGCGGCCTCCGTGCGCACCCGGCCATTCGGGCAGCTCACACGCAGTGCCCCCGGACCCGCCTCCCGCCCGCCCAGAGCAGCAGGACCGCGCCCAGGGCCAGGAGCACGTGCCCGGCGAGATTCACGGCGCCGCCCGACCCCTGATCAGGCGTCTGCCCGAAGCCGACCCAGGCGTACGTCAAGGTGGCTCCAGCCGCGAGGGCGAAGACGTGCCGAGGCCCCCAGTCGAGGGCGCGCGCCCAAAGCCGTACGACACCCGCACCCACCACGGCGACCGCGAGCGCGGCGCCCACACCCCACCAGCTCGGCTGCAGCACCAGCCAGAAGGCGCTCGTGCCCGCGCACGCGACGGCACCGACGACGAGCGGCCGCGGTGCCCGGCGCCCTTCGAGCCCGGCCCGCGGCCGGGGGATCAGGAACGCGCCCGCCACGAGCCCGACCACCACCACGGCCGTCCCCGACAGCAGCGGCCACGGCGCCATGAACCCGCTCTCGTCGTAACTGCCCCACCCCACGACCGCGGCCCCCAGCACCAGCAGCCCGCCCGTGACACCGAGCCCGAACCGCCCGAGCCACGGCCGGTCCGCACGTTCCGGCACCAGGGCCTCCACGAGCGCGATCGGCACCGCGATGCTCCACAGCGCGTGCACGGCCAGCACGGAGACCAGCCCGTACGCCCCCGTGCCGACGAGCGGGATCGGCGTCACGCTCACCATGTCGTAGTTGCCGGAGTAATCGGCATTGAACAGCATCTGGTCAAGCAGCCCCTCCTCCAGCAGCGCGTACGCGGCGCCCAGCAGCAGGATCGACCCCCAGCCCCTACCGGTCCTGCGCACGACCTCACGGATGAGCAGGGCCCCGCTGCCGTAGAGCAGCGCGAGCACCGGCAGCAGCGCCAGGGCGTCGAGGGACGTGGCGCCCAGGAGCATCTCGCCGATCACGGGCGAGAGGAAGAAGAGGCCCACCGCGGGCGTGACGTGTCGCATACGGCCGACGCTACGGAGACCGGGGAAGGCGGCGGATCGGCCGAAGGGAGGCGCCGCCGCGACTTTGGTAGCGGGTTCCGGCGCCCGCCGTCCGTCGCTCGACACCGCGCGGATCTCCGCCGAACGCCACGACCGACTACAATGTGTGCGCCATTTACATATCGGGAGTGTGGCCCATGGCCGAGGGCAAGGCGTACCACCACGGCGATCTGCGGGCGGCCTGTCTGCGGGCCGCGCGGGAACTGCTGGAGGAGGACGGGAGCGCCGGTCTCTCGCTGCGCGCGGTGGCGCGCCGTGCCGGGGTGTCGGCGGCGGCGCCGTACCGCCACTACGCGGACCGCGACGCGCTCGTCTCCGCCGTGGCGGCCGAGGGCTACCGCGAACTCGCGGGGCTGCTGACCGCGGCCCACCCCGCCCCCTCGACGCCGGACGAGCTCGCGGACGTGGCCGTGGTGTACGTCCGGTTCGCCCTCGACCACCCGGCCCTGTTCCGTGCGATGTTCGCCGAGCCCTGCGACCCGACCAGCGAGGAGCGCGTCGCCGCGACGGCCGTCATCTCCGAGTACGTCCAGGCCATCGTCCGCGACGCCTTCCCGGACTCGGGTTCCGCCGCCCTGTCGACCACGGTGTGGGCGCTCGTGCACGGCCTGGCCTTCCTCCACCTCGACGGCAAGCTCGACGCGTCCACTCCGGAGACGGTCGAGGAACAGGTGCGCGGCGCGGTGGCGGCACTGTTCGAGGTCGTGAAGGCGTAGAGGTTGTCCGGGGACGTGAAGGCGTAGAGCGGCACGGGCGTGGGGCTCGCGGCCGCTCCTCCCGCTCCGGATGTTTGAATAGGCCGTCGTCCCAGCCCAGGCTGAATTGGAGTAGCTCGGTGCCCCTGGTTTCTGTCGTGATGCCCGTCTACAACGCGGCGGCGACACTCGGTGCGGCCGTACGGTCTGTCCTCACGCAGACCCACAGCGACCTGGAACTCCTGATCACCGACGACCAGTCGTCCGACGACTCCATGGAGCTCCTCAGGGAGTTCGCACGGCAGGACGAGCGCGTCCTGCCGGAGTCGGCGCCCGAGCAGGGCGGCGCGGGGCGGGCCCGCAACCTCGCCATCGAACGGGCGAAGGGCGACTACATCGCCTTCCTCGACAGCGACGACATGTGGCTGCCGGAGAAGACCGAGCGGCAGCTCGCCTTCGCGGCCCAGGGCAGCGCGCCCCTGACGTTCACCTCGTACTTCAAGATGGACGCCGACCACGACGGCGAGAGCACCGACTTCGTGCCGAACGGGCGGGTGATCGCCGCGAAGGAGCACGTGGACTACCGCCAGATGCTGGTACGGGACTACATCGGCGCCCTGACCGCCATGTACGACCGCAACGTGCTCGGCACGCGGCTCATGCCGGAGATGCGCAAGCGCCAGGATTACGCCCTGTGGCTGTCGATCATGCGGGACGGCCACGACGCGCGCGGCCTGGCCGAACCCCTCGCGGTGTACCGGGCCCACCAGGCGGGCTCCCTGTCCTCCAACAAGCTCGGCCTCGTCCAGTACAACTGGGAGCTGTACCGCAAGCACGAACACCTGTCGGTGCCGCGGTCGACGCGGGCCCTGGCCGGTGCCGTGTGGCAGTCCCTGCGCAACTCGCGGATCTAGTCACTCCCCTTCTGCGGTTCTCCAGTTCTCCGGTTCTCCGGCCGGGCGGTGTGGCGCGCTTCACAGCAGCGCGTGCGCCCGCGTGGACAGACAAGGGTGTGGAGACTTCACTGCGCGCCCGGGTGCGCGACGGGGACCCCGACGCGTTCGGGGAGCTGTTCGACGAGCATGCCGCGGCGGTCCACCGGCATGCCGTACGGCTGACCGGTCACGGACGGCACGGCGCCGTGGCCGACGACATCGTGTCGCTGACCTTCCTGGAGGCCTGGCGGCTGCGCGGGCGGGTGCTGCCGGGGGAGGGGAGCCTGCGGCCGTGGCTCCTCGGCATCGCGACGAACGTCGCGCGCAACACTGCGCGAGCGGCCCGCAGACATCAGGCCGCCCTGGCCCGGGTGCCGCCGCCCGCCCCCGCTCCCGACATCGCGGACGAGGTGGTCCAGCGGCTCGCCGACGCCGATGAACTGGCCGCGGCGCACCGGGCGTTGAGCCGACTGCGGCGCGGCGAGCGTGAGGTGTTCACGCTGTGCGTGTGGGAGGGGCTCAGCTCCGCAGCGGCGGCGGAGGCCCTGGGCGTCGCGGTCGGCACCGTGCGCGCCCGGCTCTCCCGGGCGCGCAAACGGCTGCGCCACCTCGCCGCGTCCGAACTCGCCTCCGGGGCCGACGAACGGCCCGACGGCCCGCAACGCCCTGCCGCGGTCGGACAGTTACCGGTTGGCCGCACTCCCGCGGCCCGGTCCACGCAAGCGCCGACACAGGAGAAGAGGCCATGAACGGCAACCCGCGACGAAGCGGCCGCCGGGCCCTCGGCCAGGACGGCCCGGACGGCCAGAACCCCGATGAGTACCGGGAGTTGGCCGATCTGCTGCCGGCGCCCGGCCGACCGGAGCTCGGACAGGACCGCCACCGCGTTCTGAGGGAGCACATGATGGAGCACATCACCCGGGAATCCGCCCGGCCCACCGAGCCCGACCGCCGCGCGACCCTCTCACTCTCCCCGCTGCCGCCTCCCTCGCGCCGGTTCCGGCGCCTCGCCGCGCCGCTCGCGCTGGCCGTCGTCGTGACCGCAGGGGCCGTCGTGGTCGACCACGTGCGGGACGGCTCGGGCGGCTCGGGCACGCAACAGGTCACCGTGGCCGAGCGCCGCGAGGCCGAGCGGCTGCTGAACCGGATCGCGGGCGCCGCGGGCCGCCGCCCCGCCGACACCGTGCGCGACGACCAGTACATCTACACCAGGTCCCAGGGCGACTCGTCCGTGCTGGGCGGCCCGGACCGGCTCGTCAAGGACCGCGACGGCGACACCGTCGGGGCCGTCCCCTACGAAGGGCCGGTGGTGAGCGAGCAGTGGGACCCCGTCGACGGCAAGCGCGACGGGCTGCGCAGGTACGAGGCGCTCGACGCTCGCGACTGGCCAGAGGAGGCGCGGACGCAGGACATGGCGATGTCCGGGGTGCCGTATCTGACGTTCCGCGAACTGCGGGCGCTGCCCACCGACCCGGACGCGCTGCTCGAGAAGCTCTACCGCGACACCAAGGGCGTGCAGTCGGACCGGACCGAGGCCGTCGTCGAGTACATCCGCGTCATCCTCGGCCAGGCCACGCTGCTGCCCGACCTGGGCGCCGCGCTCTACCGTGCCACGGCCCGGCTGCCCGGTGTCCGCGTCGTGCGGACCGTCGAGGACGCCGCGGGCCGCAAGGGCATCGGGCTCGCCTTCGCGGGCTCGCGGGACCACGTGACCTGGGTCTTCGACCGGTCGAGCCTGGCCTACCTCGGCACGACGAGGACCGCCCTGCTGGAGGTGGGCGTGGCCGACCAGAAGGGGCGGGCACCGAAGGGCTCCTGACGTTCTGGGTGTGCTCGAAGCGGCGCACCCCGGCCCGAGGAACCCGGGGTGCTGGCTTGTTCGGCATCTCTTGGGGAGACTCGACAAGCCCGGAACGAGAAGGCCCGGAAAGGGATCCCATGACATTCATCCGGCACTTCGACCACGTCGGCATCACCGTCGCCGACCTCGACGCGGTCACGGAGTTCTTCGTCGGACTCGGCCTGGAGGCCGACGGGAAGATGGCGGTCGAGGGGGAGTTCCTGGACACGGTGATCGGCACGACCGGCGCCCGTACGGAGATCGTCATGCTGCGCTCGCCCGACGGCGGTACGACGCTGGAGCTGTCGAGCTTCACGCGCCCCGACCACCTCCCGGGCTCGCCCGCCGCGCCGGCCAACGAACTGGGCCTGCGCAACGTCGCCTTCGAGGTGCACGACCTCCGGGCCGCGGTCGACCACGCGGCGGCCGCCGGTTACGGACTGGTGGGAGGCATCGGCGAGTACGAGGGCATGTGGCGGATGGCGTACGTCCGCGGGCCCGAAGGGATCATCGTGTCGTTGGCGGAACGCGTCGACAAGCAGCGCCTGGAGAAGTAGCGGGCCGAGTAGTGGCGGTCGAGCGGTAACGCACGGAGAAGTGACACATCGAGCAGGTGGGAGACACCGTGAGCGCGAACGTGACCGACGAACAGATTCAGGCGCTGGCCGCGACGGCCAAGCCGTACAGCCTGGCCCTGCTGCACTGGGGACCCGAGCGGACCATGGACGGCGCGGACGCGGTGGAACTCGAACACCAGCGACGCATGGTGTCGCTGCGCGCCGACGGGGTGATCGCGATCCTGTGTCCGGTCGCATCGGACGACGTGGCGGGAGCCGCGATCATGACCGTTCCGGCGGAGGAGGCCGCGGAGATCATGGCGGGGGATCCCTGCGTACGAGCAGGGATGATGCGCGTCGAGGTGCACCCGTGTCATGGCTTCCCCGGGGACACGCTTCCCGGGTGAGCGGTCCGGCGCCCGGCGCGGCCGTCGCCGTTGCTGCACCCGGCTGACACGGTGTCTCAGGGGCACGTTGAGATCGTCATCACCTCGTAACGGCGCTTCCCCCGCACGCATCCGATCGTGCAGGCTCAAGATCGAACAAGGGCGCACAGCCCGACCGTTCGACCGACCGCACGCTCACACCGCACGGGGGAACCACACCATGCTTCGCAACCACCGCCGCAAGGCCGTCCTGACCGCCGCCGCCCTGATGGCCACCACCACCCTGCTCACCGCCTGCCAGGGCGGCGCCGACGCCAGCGACACGTCCAGCGACTCGAAGGCATCCGCCTCGACCGCGGCCTCCGACGCGAAGGCGGACGCGAAGGGCGAGGCGGGCAGCGGCGGTTCGGGTTCCGCGGGCGGCACGCAGTCGCAGTCCGGCGGTGGCGCGGCGAAGGGCAAGGGTGTGAGCGGCACCTGGTTCGGCACCGTGTCCTACCTGGCCCCGGGCAAGTACACGGTCAGCGACCTGAAGGGCACCGAGCAGGCGTTCTTCACCTCGACCGACACCGACATCGAGGGTGCGGGGGAGATCTGCGGCGACGCCGACGGGCAGGCCGCCACGCCGTGCTCGGAGCAGCAGCTGGAGGCCGCCGCGAAGAAGGGCGTCTCGGCCACGGTGAAGATCAAGAACGGGACGGCCGTCAGTATCGTCGAGGACCACGCCGGCAGCGGCGGCGGTGACGGAGACACCGGCAAGCCCAGCGGCCTGCGCTCCGGTGAACTCGGCTACCTGGCGCCGGGCAAGTACTCCCTGCGCGACAGCGACGGAAACACGCTCTCCTTCTACAGCGCGACCGCCACGACCATCAACGGCAACGGCTGGATCTGCGGCGAGAACGGCGACAACAAGCGCTGCACCGAGGGCGAACTCGAAGCCGCGGCCAAGAAGGGCGGCGTACGCGTCGTCGTGAAGCTCGACAACGGCGCCGCCGTCACCATCGACGAAGAGCACAACTGAGCCACAGCTTCCGTCACCGGTTTCCGCCTGAGCCGCACTCGGTCCGCCGGGTGCGGCTCGACCGCTTTCGGCCCGGTCCCACGCGCGCGGGCTCCGTCAGAGCTTGCCTCCCACGACGACCGTGCGATGCCCGCCGAGCGCGCGGGCGAGACCGTCGAGGAACCCGGGGCTGAACTCGGGCCAGCCCCAGAACTCGAAGCCGAGGTACCCGAAGGCGAAGTAGTCGTCCGACCAGGTCCACGCGGTCAGGTCGGCAGGGCGTCGGCACCGCGGGCAGTCGACCGTCGCGCTGCCCATGTCGCTCCAGTCCTCGATGGCCTCGCCGAAGACGTCCCACGCACCCTCGATCTCCTCCAGCCGGTCGGTGTAAAAGTCCGTCCGCCCGGAACAGTGCGGGCACACCGCGAACATGGGGTCGCCCTGACCGCAGGTGAACACGGTGCGGCCGGTCTCGATCCTGAGTCCGCCGTCGGGCTCCCAGCCCTCCTCACCGACCGCCTTGGCCCAGGAGGGACCGGGCGGATGCCCCGACGGCGCCCCGAGCACGCAGTCGGTGAGCTCGGCGCGGACGATCCCCTCCCTGACCAGCCAGTCGAGCGCGCCGTCCGCCAGGGTTCCGGCGTCCGCGTGCGTGGCGTCGAGGTCGACGACGGTCTGAAAGTAGTTCCCCATGAGGCAACAGTAGAAGCAGCCACTGACAGTGCGGCACGCGTGAGTTCCGCTTCCCGCGCGTTCACGGCCGCTGTTCGTCGCCCCCGTCTCCCGTACGCCCGCCCAGCAGCTCGCTGAGCCGGTCGGCGAGCGGGGCGTGGTGGCGGTCGAGGTAGGGGTGGGCGTCCGACAGGGGCGGCAGCAGGGCGCTCGCGTCGTCGGCGCCGAGCGCCTCCGTCAGACGGGCGCGGGTCGGTGACGGTACGTCGGTGAGCGCGCTGATCTGACCGGCGAGCGTGCGCAGCCCCGCGGCGTTCGTACGGGCCCAGGCCGCCTGGCTGCGGTCGGAGGCCCGCCGGCGCCGGGTGGCCTGCACGCGCTGCTCGCCGGTCGTGCCGGGAGCGCCCGGTCGCAGTCGCAGATAGCGGCGCTCGGCCGCCTGCCGGCTCGCGACGCCGAGCGGATCCGCCAGGTCGGCCCAGCTGGCGCCCGCGTCCCGGGCGGTCTCGATGAGCCCCGGCTCCCATCCGGCGAGCTGCTCGCGCAACTGCCGCAGCAGCAGAAGCGCGGCGAGCGCCTGCGCCGGATCGGTGTCGGGGGCGGCCGTGTCGGGCCGCGCGGCCTGAGCGCCCCGCACGCTCTTCTCGATCGATTTGAGCGCGTGATCGGCGGCGAGAAAGGAGGCGGGCGCCGTCGGCACGCCGCGGTCGTCGGTGGTCATCAGCACCCCTCGTCTCGTGTCATCCATTCGATGACGACCGTGTTTGTCATCCGATGGACGACATGCTACAACAGGAACAGGTGACAGCGCATGGCAGACACTGCCTGGACCTACGTGGAGGTGTATTCACGATGCTGATGCGCACCGACCCTTTCCGTGAACTGGACCGGATCACCCAGCAGTTCCTCGACAACACGACCGGCTCGTGGACACGGCCCTCCGCGATGCCGATGGACGCCTACCGCGACGGCGACGCGTACGTGATCGCCTTCGATCTCCCGGGCGTCGACCCGGACGCGATCGACATCGACGTCGAGCGGAACATGCTGACCGTCAAGGCCGAGCGGCGCCCGCTGGCCAAGGGCGACGAGGTGCAGGTCGAACTGTCCGAGCGCCCGCTGGGTGTCTTCTCCCGCCAGATCATGCTCGCCGACACGCTCGACACCGAGCACATCGACGCGGACTACGACGCCGGGGTCCTCACCGTCCGCATCCCGATCGCCGAGCGCGCCAAGCCCCGCAAGATCAGCATCAGCGCGGGCAAGGACCGCAAGCAGATCAGCGCCTGAAACCGTGACACTCGGCGTCGATCCGGGGCGCGGCGGGCGGCAGCCACCGTACGACCCTCCCCTTCGGGCCGCCCGCCCCGCCCCTCCTCGTCCGCCGACCGCACACATCCGGGGGCACGCATGGTCATGCGAGGGGACGTCTTTCTCGAACAGGTCCAGGAGCGCGGCCGATACGACGATCGCGTGGAGGCGGAACGCGCCGCGCGTACCGTGCTGGCACTGCTCGGCGCGCACCTGGTCGGCGAGGTCCGCGCCGAACTCGCCGCCCGGCTGCCCGAGGCCTTCGCCCTCATCCTGCTCAACCCGTTGCAGGCCGCCGAGCCGTTGAGTCCCGAACGGTTCGTGCGGGCCACCGCCGCGTGGATCGAGGGCGCCACCGAACGGACCGCCGCATGGGACGTCGGCGCCGTACTGAGCGTCGCCGCCGACGCGGCGGGAGAGGACCTGACGCGGCGCGTCCTGCTCCAACTCCCGCCCGGCTACGACCTCCTCTTCGGCCGCCCGGCCGAGCCGACGACCCAGCCCTGACCCACGCCCGTACCGACAACTCGATATCTCGATACTCGACAATCACCTTTTACAGAAGGGAACTTCGAGCGATGCATCCGGCAGACCCCACCACCAGTCAGCTGTGGTCCGACGCGACCTACGAGCAGTTGCTGGAGCGCGTGAGGTACGAGGGTGTCTACGCCACCCGTGAGCAGGCCGAACAGGTCACCACCGACGTCCTCGCCGCTCTCGGCCGCCGCCTCACCGGCGACGAACGCGTCGACCTCGCGGCCCGCCTCCCGTTCACGGCCGCCCGCACCCTCACCTGCCAGATCCCCGACACCGAGCCGCTGACCGGCTGGGCCTTCGTCCAGGACATCGCCAACCGCACCGGCGGCAGCATCGCCTGCACCCGCTGGGCGGTCGGCACGGTCCTGCGCGCGGTCGCGGCCCTGGCGGGCCCCGAACTCCTCGACCGCATCCTCGCCCAACTCCCGCCCGGATACGCCCTTCTCTTCGGCCGCGCGGAACTCACGCAACGCCGCCCTGACAGTCGGTTGGCGGGGGCGGGGAACTGAGCGGTCCCCGCCGCCGACCGCCCCGCCACCTGGCATCATCCGACCCATGCTCCAGGTGTGCCTGAACGGATCCCGTACGCGGGAACAGTGCCCGACGCTGCCCGTCTCGGCGGCGGAACTCGCCGACGCCGCCCGCGCCGCGGTCGACGCGGGGGCCGAGGACATTCACCTCCACCCCAAGAAGCCCGACGGCACGGACACCCTCGACCCCGACGTCGTAGCGGCGGCGATCGAGCACGTACGGGCCGCGGTCCCCGGCGTCCCCGTCGGTGTCACCACGGGGGCGTGGGCCGTGCCCGACCCGCGCGAACGGGCGCGGCTCGTCCGGGCCTGGGACGTGCTGCCCGACCACGCCTCGGTCAACTGGCACGAGGAGGGCGCCGCCTCGGTCGCGGAAGCGCTGCTGGAGAGGGGCGTCGGCGTCGAGGCCGGCGTCTACTCGGGGACCGGTGCGGCCGCCCGCCTCCGCCGGTCCTCGCTCGCCGGTCACGTCCTGCGCGTCCTCGCCGAAGTCGTCGACCACGAAGCGGACGCCGCCACGCACGCCGCGCCCACCCTCCTCCGCGCACTGCGATCCGCCGTCGACGCCCCGATCCTGCTGCACGGAGAGGAGGGCGGAGCCTGGCCCGTCCTCCGCATGGCCGTGGCACTCGGCCTCGACACCCGCATCGGCCTGGAGGACGTCCTCCACGACCACGACGGCACGCCCGCCGGCGACAACGCGACGCTGGTGGCGAGCGCCGCACGGCTGGTGCGGCAATAGCGGTGACGGCCGGGCAAGTTGATGTGCGAAGCTGCCCTCGTCCGATCTTGATTCCGGAGGGAGCACGTCGTGGCGCAGGACGGCAAGGGCGTCGGGCCGATCGACACCAGCAGGCCGCACCCGGCGCGGGTGTACGACTACCTGCTGGGCGGCAAGGACAACTACGCGGTGGACCGCGAGGCCGGAGAGGCGCTGGTGGCCGCCGCCCCCGAGGCCCGCGTCGGCCTGCGCGCCAACCGCGCCTTCATGGAACGCGCCATCCGCCACGTCGTCGGCGACGGCGTCCGCCAGATACTCGACATCGGCACTGGACTGCCCACGTCCCCGAACGTGCACGAGATCGCGGAGCAGGTGGCCCCCGGCGTCCGCGTCGCCTACGTCGACAACGACCCCATCGTGAAGGCCCACGCCGACGCCCTCCTCGGCCGCTCGGGACAGACGGGTGTCGTCCTCGGCGACGTACGGGAACCGGCGCACATCCTGGAACACCCGGACGTGCGCCGGCTCATCGACTTCGAGGAACCGGTGGCGCTCCTGCTCGTCGCCGTGCTGCACTTCCTCGCCGACAAGGAGGAACCCGGCCGGGTCGTGGCGACCCTGCGCGACGCCCTGCCCGCGGGCAGCTTCCTGGTCCTGTCGCACGCCACGAGCGACTTCGCGGACCGCCGCGACGCCGCGGCCGTCTACAACCAGGCGACGGCCTCGCTCAATCTGCGCTCGCGCGTGGAGGTGGAGACGTTCTTCGAGGGCTTCGAGCTGGTCGAACCGGGCGTGGCCCAGATCCCGTTCTGGCGTCCGGATACTCCGCCCGCGGCGGGGGCCGAGGAGGTCGGTTTCTACGGGGGTGTGGCGCGGAAGGTGGGGTGACAGGGCTGAAGGGGCCTCAAGTTCCGGTGTGTGCACCAGGGTTGACGGTGTATCACGCACCTGGTTTCGTTCTCACGGCGTGGCGCCACCGGAACGCGGTATGACAACGATGTCAGACCCCCATCTCGCCTCTCCGAAGGGACCGCACCATGCGCACCCGTGCAAGAACGCTCGCGACCAGAAGGCTTCCGAGCAGAAGGCTTCCGCTGCTCCTCACCGCCGCCGCCCTGACGTTCGGAATGCTCGCCGCAGGGCCCGCGAGCGCCGACACCCCACGGTCGGCCGACCGGCACCAGGACGCCGTGGACGCCGTCGACGGGCTGATGAGCTGGTGGAATCAGGACACCGGGGCCTTCGAGAGCACCGGATGGTGGAACAACGCCAATGACCTTCAGGCGCTGCTCGACTTCTGGCAGGCCCCGGGCGACACCGGAGGCCACGACATCAAGAAGATCGCCGCCACGGTCTACGAGAAGAACGTCGACGCCAAGGACGGCAAGTTCCGCAACGAGTACCTCGACGACACCGGCTGGTGGGGCCTCGCCTGGCTGCGGGCGTACGACCTCACCGGCGAGAAGAAGTACCTCGACACGGCCGTCGCCGACGCCGACCACATGTGGAAGCACCACGACGACACCTGCGGCGGCGGGGTGTGGTGGAACTACGACCACAAGTACAAGAACAGCATCACCAACGAACTGTTCATCACGCTCTCCGCGGGCATCCACAACCGCCTCGACCGCGACACCACGTACCTGGGACGGGCCCAGAACGTATGGGGCTGGTTCCAGTCGAAGAAGCTGATCAACAAGGACAACCTGATCAACGACGGGCTCAACGACGCCTGCGTCAACACGGGGGAGTCGACCACCTGGACGTACAACCAGGGTGTCATCCTCGGCGGGCTCGTCGAGCTGCACAAAGCGACCGGTTCCGACGCGGTGCTCGCCAAGGGGCGGAAGATCGCGGACGCGGTCGCCGCCTCGCCGCTGCTCGCCCCCGACGGGATCCTCTCCGAGCCGAACGACGACGGCTCGGACGGCGGCGCCGACGGTCCGTCCTTCAAGGGCGCCTACATGCGCGGACTCAGCGCCTTGAACCGCGCCCTGCCCGACCGCCCCTACTCCGGGTTCATCCAGCGACAGGCCGATGCGCTCAACACCCTTGACCGCAGTGGTGATTACTACGGGTTCCACTGGAACGGGCCCTTCGACAAGGCCGACGCCGCCCGTCAGCACAGCGCGCTCGACGCCCTGACGGCCGCCCTCTACTGACCTCGCCACCGCCCCCGAACGGGCACCGCGCGCATGGCGGGCCCGGTCCGTCGAATCCGCCGCGCTTGGCGGTGGTTCGGCGGAGCCGGGCGGAGCCACGATGAAGGCGCCGCCGCGTTCGTGGCGGGTTCGAGTGTCGAGGCAAGGAGAGATGACGCGTGAAGGCAGCACGGTTCCACGGCAAGGGAGATCTTCGCGTCGAGGAAGTGGCGGAGCCGAAGCCGGGGCCGGGGCAGGTGAAGCTGCGCAACGCCTTCGCCGGGATCTGCGGGTCCGACCTGCACTTCTACTTCTTCCCCGAGTCGCTGCCTTTCGATCCGAGCGAGCCGCATCCGCTGACCGGGGCCGCGTTGCCGCAGATCCTCGGGCACGAGTTCTCCGGCACCGTCGTCGAGGTCGGCGAGGGTGTCGAGGACGTACGGGTCGGGGACCGGGCCGCAGTGTATCCGCTCGCCGTGTCGTGCGGGGAGTGTGCCGCCTGCCGGCGGGGGCTGCCGTTCTCCTGCCGGCTGATGGGTGCGCTCGGGTCGAACGTCGACGGGGGAGGCCTCGCCGAGTACACGGTGTGCGACGCGTCGAAGGCACATGTGCTGCCGGACGGTGTCGACCTGCGGACGGGCGCGCTCGTCGAGCCGATGGCGGTGGGCTGGCACGCCGTCTCGCGCAGCGGTGTCGAGGCCGGCGGGTCCGCGCTGGTCGCGGGCGCGGGACCCATCGGCATCGGTACGTGGTTCGCGCTCAAGGCGCGGGGCGTGGAGAACGTGCTCGTGTCCGAGCCGAGCGCCGACCGGCGTGCGCTGATGAGCGCGCTGGGGGCCCGTGTCGTCGACCCCGTGAACGAGGATCTCGCGGCCGCCATCGCCGAGCTCACCGATGGCGCGGGCGTGGACGTCGCGGTGGACGCCGCGGGCGCGGGGCCCGCCATCACCTCCGCCGTGGCCGGTCTCGTGCCCGGCGGGCGGCTCGTCGTCGCCGCGCTGCACGAGCATCCGATGGACTTCCAGCCCACCCAGCTCATGATGGGCGAGACGGACATCGTGGGCGCCGTCGGCTACCGGCCCGAGGAGTTCGACGCCGTCATCGCGGCCATGGCCGACGGGTTCTACGACACCACGGGGTGGGTCAGCGAGCTGCCGCTGGAGGGGGTCGTGGACGCGCTGCACGCGCTGCGTGACGGCGTCGGTGCGAAGGTGCTGCTCCGGGTGGGCTGAGACCGCGCGAATGGCGGGGCGCGGCGCCCCGGACCGCGGCGTTCGGCGGTTCCGCGGGGCCGCCGCGCCCCGCACGATGGATCCATGCCGCGAGCACGCGGCGCAGACGAAGGAGCCCCGATGTCCGTGAACGTTCCGCGCCCGCCGTTCGACCCCGAACTGGAGGCGGTGCTCGCCGTTCTCGCCGACCAGATACCGCCGACGCTCACCGCGGAGATGATCCCGCAGATGCGCCAGGCGGCCCCGGCCGAGGTCACCGACGAACTGCTCGACGAGTCCGGGCTCACCAGGCGGGACGTCACGATCCCGGGACACCTCGGTGACGAGATCACCGTCTCCGTCATCGCCCGCGCGGACCACCAGGGACTCGGCCCCGGCATCTACCACACGCACGGCGGCGGCATGGTCACGGGCGACCGGTTCTCCGGCCTCGTACAGGCCCTGCCGTGGGTCGTCGAGCACGATGCCGTGCTGGTCACGGTCGACTACCGGCTCGCCCCCGAGCACCCCGACCCGTACCCCGTCGAGGACTGCTACGCCGGTCTGGTGTGGACCGCCGAGCACGCCAAGGAACTCGGCATGGACCCGGACCGGATGATCATCGCGGGGCAGAGCGCGGGCGGCGGCCTCGCGGCGGGCACCGCGCTGCTGGCGCGCGACCGGCAGGGCCCCGCCCTGATCGGCCAGGTGCTCATCTACCCGATGCTCGACGACCGGGACAGCACGGTGTCGTCGGCCCAGTACAGCGGGGTCGGGGTGTGGGACCGCGGCAGCAACGTCATGGGCTGGACCGCGCTCCTGGGGGAGCGGCGCGGCACGGACGACGTGTCGATCTACGCCGCGCCCGCCCGCGCGACCGACCTCACCGGACTGCCGCCCGCCTTCATCGACTGCGGCTCGGCCGAGGTGTTCCGCGACGAGGACGTCGCCTACGCCTCCGCGCTCTGGGCAGCCGGTGTCCAGGCCGAGCTGCACATCTGGCCCGGCGGCTTCCACGGCTTCGACCTGACCGCACCGCACACCGCCCTCGCGCACGCCATGACGGCCGCGCGAAACGCCTGGGTCGCGCGCACCCTGGGATCCTGAGGGCCGGCCCCGAGCCCGGGAACCCGCGGCAGGCATGAAGGAGCGCACGTGCACCAGTTGGTCGGACGGCTGAACTCACTCGACCCGCAGGCGAGCGAGACGCTGCGGATCGTGTCGTACTTCGATGTCCTGCTCACCAGGGGCGCGGGCCTCGACGGTCTGCTGCGCGGCGCCGCCGTCCTGTCCGGGACGGTCGCGGGGGCCGAGCTGCGGGGCCGGACGACCCGCCGCGATCCCGAAGGGCATCTGCACTCCGGCGCGGCGGACGAGCCCCTGCGCTCCGTACGGAGGTCCGGAGACGCCTGGACCGTGTGGCTCGAGCGGGAGGGCGAGCCGGGACCCAACGACGAGATGATCGTGGAACGGCTCGCGCTCGGCGTCGAGTTGATCGAGGCGCGGCGCCGTCCCGAGGGCGGCTTCGACGGTGTCATCGACGCCGAACGCCCGCTGTCCGAGCGCGTGACCCTCCTCGCCGAGCGGCGGCTCGAACCGGCGACGCCCGTGCGGATCCTGGCGACCCTCGCGGACACCGCCGAGACGGGCCGGCCCTCCGCGATCGTGCCGACCCGCTACGGGCTGCTGCGCGCCACCCTCGACGTCTCAGGAAACCTCACGCCGCCGGAGCCGGTCGGTCTGGGCACCTGGGTGCGGGCCGACCGCGCGCCCGAGTCGTGGGACGCGGCGATCGTCGCACTGCGCCTGACCGACGCCGCGACACCCGTCGTCGACGCGACGGACCTCGGCGCGATGCTCCTGCTCGCCCAGGCCTACGACCCGCGGGACCCGCACGACGACGTGCGCGCCCTCGCCGCCCTCGACCAGCGGGCGGCCGAGGTCCTGCGCACCCTCGTGGAGGCCGACAGCATCCGTTCCGCCGCCGCCGACCTGGGCATGCACCACTCCACGGTCCAGGCCCGCCACGACTCCCTGACCCACACCCTGGGCTACGACCCGCGCACGAACACGGGCCGCATGCGCTACATCGCCGCGGCCCTCCTGCTCCGCCTCGCCGACCCGATTCCCCCGAGCGGCTCCGGGACCGCGTAGCCGCTCCCGACACTCCACTGGAGGGCACATGAGCTGGCCGACAGGACACACGGCACTCGTCACCGGCGCGGCGTCCGGTATCGGCTTCGGCATCGCCAAGGCGCTGGTCGCCGTGGGCGCGAGGGTCGCGCTCGTCGACATCGACGCGGCACGGCTCCAGGAAGCCGAGACGTCCCTGCGGGCCGCCGGTGGCACCGTGCTGGCCGTGCCGTTCGACATCGCCGAGACCGACCGCTGGGAGGAGCTGGCCGACCGGGTGGAGGAGGCACTCGGCCCCGTGTCCGTGCTGTGCAACGTCGCGGGTGTCAACGGGGGCGGAACGGCCGACAGGACGCCGCTCGAAGTGTGGCGCTGGGTGCACGGCGTGAACCTCGACGCGCAGTTCGCCGCGGTGGCGGCCTTCCTGCCCCGGTTCCAGAGCCGCGGCGGCCGCACCCACATCCTGAACACGTCGTCCGTCGCGGGCCTGGTGCCGATGGCGGGGGTGGCCGCGTACGCCTCGTCGAAGTTCGCGAGCGCGGGGTTCTCGATGGTGCTGCGCGAAGAGCTCCGCGGCACGGACGTGGGTGTCTCGCTGCTCGTCCCGGGCTCGGTCGCCACGGCGATCAACTTCCACGCGGGCGAGGCCGAGGCGAAGCTGCTCGGACGGCAGATGGACAGGGAAGCGGCCGAGCGGAACAGCGCCCTGCTCTCCCGGGGAGCCGACCCCGACCGCGTCGGTGAGCAGGCGGTCGAGGCCGTGCGGGAGGGGCAGTTCCTGGTGGTCACCCACCGCGAGTGGGGCCCGTTCGTGACCCGGGTGCACCGGGAGATCGAGAACGCCTACGAGGGGTTCGACGGGCGGCACGGCCCCGACCCGGTCGCGACGGCGATGGCGGAGAGCGAACGCGTCGTCTGAGCACGCCCCGGCGGCCGGCCCCGCACACCGTGGAGCCGGCCGCCACGCCCGTTTCCGGAACGCTCAGCCGATCGGCACCGGCAGCGCCCGCACCGCGTACGACAGGTCGATGGTGTCGCCGGTCGACGGGTCCGCGAGCTCCACCCGCCACGCCTCGCCGAACTGGTCCACGCCCTCGGCCATCGGGATCGTGCCGGAGATCAGGACCGTGCCGGGGAGCAGCTCGCCGCGCTCGCGCAGGACGTCCGCCCAGTACGCGGGCGTGAGGAGTTCCGCGAGGGTGCCGTCCTGGATCAGGGACTCCTCGCCCCGCACCGTCACCCACGCGCGCAGCGTGATGTCGTCCAGGTGGTCCTGCACGTCCGCGAGGCGCCAGGCGCGGCGGGCCAGGACGTCGGGGCTCGCGTTCTTGCTCCAGGCCACGCCGTGCACCTCGAGCTCGCGGTCCGTGTGGTCGCACGCCGCCGTGAGCAGCAGCTCGCCGTCGGCCGCCACCACGAGCGCCCACTCCGCCTCGCCGGAGGTGCGGCCGTGCTGGACGGCGACCCGGTCGGTCTGCTGCGCCAGGTACGGGGAAATCGGGTAGAGGGCGGGGGTCGTGGTCGGCGCGGGCACACCGAGTTCGGCGAGCTCGGCGACGTGCGCGGCGACGTCGTCCTGGCTGCGACCGGCGTAGCCGGCGTTCAGGACCTGGGCGACCTCCACGTCGCGGGTGGAGCCGTCGGGCAGTTCGAAGGTGAGCAGCGTCATGGGAATCTCCAGGGGTGAGGGCAGGGCGGACGGTTGCGAAGCGGTTAACTTCCCGTTCGGGGCTTGCGCATACGACCTGTATACAAGAAGTATGCCGGAAGGTCGATGTCCCCCCGAACGTCGATGACCGCCCCCCGACCGTCGAAGTCCCCCGAACCGAGGACCGAAATGCTGCAAGACTCCCCGCGCGGCCCGGCCGCCGCACCGGTCGTCACCCCGAACCGCTCCGGTCTCGTCCGCGCCTTCTTCGCCAGCCTGACCGGCACCGCCCTGGAGTGGTACGACTTCGCCGTCTACTCGGCGGCGTCGGCCCTCGTCTTCGGCGACCTGTTCTTCCCCTCCGAGGACCCGCTCACCGGCACCCTCCTGGCCTTCTCCACGTACGCCGTCGGATACGTGTCGCGCCCGCTCGGCGGCATCGTCTTCGGCCGCCTCGGCGACGTCATCGGCCGCAAGAAGGTACTGATCGCGACGCTCGTCCTGATCGGCGCCGCGACGTTCCTCATCGGCCTGCTGCCCACCCACAGCAGCATCGGAGCCGCCGCGCCCATCGCGCTCGTCGTGCTGCGCTTCGCCCAGGGCGTCGGCGTCGGCGGCGAGTGGGGCGGCGCCGTGCTGCTCTCCAGCGAGTTCGGCGACCCGAAGAAGCGCGGGTTCTTCGCCTCCGCCGCACAGGTCGGACCGCCCGCCGGAAACCTCCTCGCCAACGGCGTGCTCGCCGCGCTCGGCGCCCTGCTCACCGAGGACCAGTTCCTCTCCTGGGGCTGGCGCGTCGCCTTCCTGATCTCCGGCGTCCTCGTCGGCTTCGGCCTGTGGATCCGCGCCAAGCTGGAGGAGACCCCCGTCTTCCAGGCCATGGAGGCCGAGCAGGCCCGCCCCGAGGCGCCCGTGCGCGAGGTCCTCACCCGCCAGCCCCGCGCCCTCGCCGCCGCGATCCTCTCCCGCGTCGCCCCGGACGTGCTGTACGCCCTGTTCACCGTGTTCGTGCTGACCTACGCCACCGACGAGCTCGACATGTCCCGCGGCTCGGCCCTGACCGCCGTCCTCATCGGGTCCTCGCTCCAGATCGTCCTGATCCCGCTCGCGGGCGCCCTGTCCGACCGGGTCAACCGCCGTCTCCTCTACGGCTGTTCGGCGGTCGGCGCCGGCGTGTGGCCGTTCGTCTTCTTCGGCATGGTCGACGGCGGCTCGTGGGGCCTGCTCACCCTCGGCGTGATCGTCGCGCTCGTCCTGCACTCGCTGATGTACGGGCCGCAGGCGGCGTTCGTCGCCGAACAGTTCTCGCCGCGCCTTCGCTCCACCGGCTCCTCGCTCGCGTACACCCTCGCCGGACTCATCGGCGGCGCCATCGCCCCGCTGCTGTTCACGGCGCTGCTCGGCTCGTTCCACAGCTGGGTGCCGCTCGCGGTGTACGTCGCCGTCACCGCCGCCGTGACCGTCACCGGGCTGCTGCTGGGCCGCGACGCGGGGGCCGCGACCGACGAGGACGCCGAGCTGGTCGCGCAGGCGACCGCCTGATCCGTCAGTCTTTCAGTCGTACCGCTTCACCAGGAGGGACCCTTCATGCTCATCGCCCTGAGCCAGCTCACCACAGGACCCGACCCGGCCAAGAACCTCGACCTCATCGAGGAGCAGGCCCGGCGCGCGGCCGACGCGGGCGCCCGCGTCGTCGTGCTGCCCGAAGCCGCGATGGCCTGCTTCGGCACCCGCCTCGGCCCGCTCGCCGAACCGCTTGACGGGCCCTGGGCGAACCGGCTGCGGGCCATCGCCGCGGACGCCGGCATCGTGGTCGTGGCGGGCATGTTCACCCCCGCCGACGACGGGCGTGTCACCAACACGCTGCTCGCGACGGGTCCCGGCGTCGAGGACACGTACGACAAGATCCACCTCTACGACGCCTTCGGCTTCGCGGAGTCCGACAACGTCGCGCCCGGCACCCGCGTGGTCACCATCGACGTGGACGGCGTCCGGCTCGGCCTCGCCACCTGCTACGACGTGCGCTTCCCCGAACTGTTCCGGGCGCACGCCGACGCGGGTGCCGTCGCCACCCTGCTCCCCGCGTCCTGGGGCGCGGGCCCCGGCAAGGTCGACCAGTGGGAACTCCTCGTACGGGCACGGGCCCTCGACGCCACCGTGTGGGTCGCGGCGGTGGACCAGGCCGACCCGGCCGCGAGCGGCATCGAGACCAAGGGCACGGCGCCGACCGGCGTCGGACACAGCATGCTGGTCGGCCCCGACGGCACGGTCCGCGAGAGCCTGGGCGCCGAACCCGGCCTGATCGTCGCCGAGTTGGACGTCGACGAGCTCGAACGCGTCCGGGGGAAGATCTCCGTCCTGGCCAACCGGCGCCTCGGCCGCGACGGCTCGGCGATCACCCACCCGTAGCCGTACACAGTCGTACGACGACGGGGCCGGGCCGGGAACTCCCCGGTCCGGCCCCTCACTTCATGCGCCGGGTCACCCGGCGAGCAGTACCCGCAGCGTCGACTCCAGGTGACTGTCGATCGCTGCGGTGACCGCCTCCGCGTCACCGTCTGCGAGCGCGTCCAGGATCTTGCGGTGCTCGTCGATGACCGCCTGCTGACGGCCGCTCTGGTTGTACAACGCGACGACGCCCGCCCGTACTTGGCGGCTGCGCAGCCCGTCGTAGTGGCGGTCCAGCAGCCCGTTGCCGACGGCCGAGACGATCGTGGCGTGGAAGCGGTGGTCGATGTCGATGAACTCCTTGGCGTCGTCGGGCCCGCTCAGCCCGCGCTGGCGCTCCAGGAGTTCGGCCAGCTCGTCGAGCGGCACTTTGTCGGCCTTGATGACCTGCTCCGCCGCATACCGCTCCACCATGCCGCGCAGCTCCATCAGCTCGGTGATCTGCCGCCCGGTGAGCCGCGAGACCCGCGCGCCGCGCCGCGGCACCATCTCGACCAGATCCTCGGCGGCGAGCAGCAGCAGTGCCTCGCGGATGGGGGTGCGGGAGACGCCGATGCGGTCCGCGATCTCCTGCTCGGAGAGGAACTCGCCCTGCATCTCCGGGTCGGTGAGCACCGTCCCCTTGAGGTAGGCGTACGCCTTCTCCCGACCGGACGTCCCCATCTGAGCTCCCGTGGAATCGCATACAACTTGTATACGAAAGCTACCACGCTGCCGCGCCGGTCTCCGGGGCAACAGCCAGGCCGGTCTCCGGGACGACGGTCAGGCCCTGCTCGCGGATCCGGGTCCTGCCCCACTCGCCCAGCGGCCGCAGCGCCTCGTTGAGGGCCGTGCCCGACTCCGTCAGGGAGTACTCGACCCTTGGTGGCACCTCCGCGTACACCTCGCGGTGCACGAGGCCGTCCTCCTCCATCTGGCGCAGGTGCTGGGTCAGCATCTTCTCGCTGACGCCCGGCAGCGCGCGGCGCAGTTCCGCGAAGCGTCGGACGCCGTGGGTGTGCAGCTCCCACAGCACCAGGCCCTTCCACTTGCCGCTGACGACGTCGAGCGCGGCGTCGATGCCGCAGATGTACGGGCCGTTGCGGGGCGCCTTCGCCATGGGATCTCCTCACGCACCAAAAGGTAAGTACCGCAGTAAATAGTGGGTACTTCCGAGACGGTACACGGTCGCCCAGCATGGTCGTCGTGCCTGAACACACCACGAACCCAGCCCAGTTGACCGACCTCACCCTGCTCGGCCTCGGCGCCATGGGCAGCGCGCTGACCACCGCGCTGCTCGACGCCGGACGTTCCGTGACCGTCTGGAACCGCACCCCGGAACGAGCCGCGGAGTCCGTCGCCCGCGGTGCCCGCGCCGCCGGGTCCGTGCGCGAGGCCGTGATCGCGAGCCCGGTCGTCGTCGCCTGCCTCCTCAAGTACCCCTCGGTCCGCGAGACCCTCGACCCGGTCGCCGACGCGCTCCGCGGCCGCACCCTGCTCAACCTCACGACCACGACGCCGAACGAGTCCCGCCGACTCGCCGCCTGGGCGGCCGACCACGGCATCGACTACCTCGACGGCGCCGTGATGGCCGTGCCCGCCATGATCGGCTCCGGCGACGGGCAGATCTTCTACAGCGGATCACGGGCCGTGTACGACGCCCTGCGGCCGACGCTCGACCTCTGGGCCGCCCCCGAGTACCACGGCGCGGACGCCGGGCAGGCGGCCCTCGTGGACCTCGCGATGCTGTCGGGGATGTACCAGATGTTCGTGGGCTTCCTGCACGGCGCCGCGATGGTCGCCACGACGGGCATGAGCGCGGCCGGGTTCGCGGCGCGGCAGGCGCCGTTCCTCGCCGCCATGACCCAGGAGCTCGCCGGCTACGCGAAGGTGGTCGACGGCGGCGACTACACGGTGCCAGGACAGCAGAGCCTCGACTTCTCCGACCTCAC
This sequence comes from Streptomyces sp. SDT5-1, assembly GCF_052245995.1. Lineage (NCBI taxonomy): Bacteria > Bacillati > Actinomycetota > Actinomycetes > Kitasatosporales > Streptomycetaceae > Streptomyces > Streptomyces sp. SDT5-1. Next base: position 7,728,027 of record NZ_CM125963.1, read on the forward strand.
CCCCCTCGTGCGCGCCAGCGAGGAACAGGGCGTCGACGCGGGCCCGATCGCCGCCGTCCAGGAGCGGATCGCCCGGCAGATCGCCGCCGGGCACGGCTCCGACGGCCTCGCCCGGATCTACGAGACGCTCCGCGCGGCCCGCGCGGAGGAAGGGAACGCCGCATGAGTGCCACACCCGTCACCCTCATCGGCCTCGGCCCCATGGGGCAGGCCATGGTCAGGGCGCTGCTCGCGGCCGGCCACCCGGTCACCGTCTGGAACCGCACCGCCGCCCGCGCCGAGGGTGTCGTTGCCGACGGAGCCACCCTCGCCGCCACGCCCGCCGACGCGGTCGCCGCGAGCGACCTGGTCGTCCTCAGCCTCACCGACTACGCGGCGATGTACGACATCCTCGGCACCGCGACCGAAGCCCTCTCGGGGCGGACGCTCGTCAACCTCAGCTCGGACACCCCCGACCGCGCCCGCGAGGCCGCGACGTGGGCGGCCTCGCACGGCGCGACGTTCCTGACGGGCGGCGTGATGACACCCGCGCCGATGGTCGGCACGGAGGAGGCGTACGTCTACTACAGCGGCCCGACCGAGATCTTCGCGGCGCACCGCGCGACCCTTGCCCGCATCGGCGCACCCCGCCACCTCGGTGACGACCCGGGCCTCGCCCCACTCATGTACCTGGCCCACCTCGACGTCTTCCTGACCAGTCTGTCCGCACTGCTCCACGGCACGGCGCTGCTCGGCTCCGCGGGCATCACCGCGAAGGACGCGGTGGGGGAGTTGATGTCGACGCTGGCGGGCATCCCGGCCATGCTCCGGGCCGGCGCGGACATCGGCACCCAGATCGACGCGGGCGAACACCCCGGCGACCTCAGCACGGTGACGATGATGGGCGCGACCGCCGACCACATCGCCGTCGCGACGGCCGCGGCGGGCCTCGACCCGGCACTGCCGCACGCGGTGCGGGCGCAGTACCACCGTGCGATCGCGGCCGGCCACGGAAAGGAGAACTGGACCCGCACCATCGACGCCATCCGCGCCCCACGGCTCGACGCCTAGGGGGGGCGGGGCACGGCTACGGGAACCAGACGTCGTCGATGTTGTCCCTGCCGTGTTCGGTCCGCTCGACCAGGAACGTCGACTCGCGGCGCTGCTCGTGCACGTACACGCTCAGGGCGCCGCCGGTGAGGGTGTGGAGGAACGCGTGGAAATCCGCGATCCCACCGCCGTCCTCGTCCCCGTCCTCGTCGTCATTGAAGTACGCCGCGCAGGCCGCTCCGGGACCGACGCCCGCCGCGGCCAGCGTGGCGCGCGGGTCGCCGACGGTCTCCAACTCGTCGAAGCCCTCGATCAGCAGATCCGGGGCGCCCGGCAGCGCCGCGAGCACCTTCATGTACGAGGCGCCGAAATCCCGCTCGCAGACGGCGACGATCCGCGCGTCGGGGAACCGCTTCCGCAGCGCATCGAACTCCATGTCCAGGGCCCCGCCGAGACCGTCCTCGACGAGGGCCGGGTCGGTGATCTTCACCGTGGAGCCCCACACGGCCACGCTCACCTCGTCGAGGTGTTCCCGCACGGTGGGGCTCCCCGGATGCGAGAGCCGGGCCGGGGCGTCCTCGCGGCGCACCGACGCGACCGTGGAGAGCGACAGGACCGCCGCCCGCGCCGCCTCGGCGTCGTGGGCGGTGGCCACCGGCCGGTCGCGTGGCATGAGCGGGGCGGAGAACGGCGGGTGGACGACCACGAGATGCGCGTGACCGGAGTGCCGGATGTCCACCGGGGTGCCGGGAGGTACGGGAGCGGGGCCGGAGTTCATGGCGGCGAGTATCCCGTCCCGTCCACGCCCGGTCACCGGAACCACCTCTTCGTTCCGGACTCTTCACGATGGAATCGAGCCATCCGCTTGATTGATTCGGCTGTTCTGACGTGAGCGGGTGCCGCGGAGGCCGCGAGCGTGTGTCCCGTGGCGGCGATCGAGGTGAGCGAACGGGCGTGAGGGTGTCACGCCGCCTGCGGGACCTCACCGCCCAGGAACGGACGCAGTAGAGCGAGCAACGCGGCAGGGCGGTGCAGCGGCACGATGTGGCCGCAGTCCTCGATGAGGTGGGCGGTGAGGTCGTCGGCGACCGGGCGGAGCTGCCGCTCGAGCGCGGTGCCGACGGGCTGGGCGCCCACCGCCAGCGTGGGCACGGTGAGCCGGGTCCTCGCGACCGCCGCGTCGATCTGCGCGGCGCTCTCCGGCAGCGCCCGGTAGTACGCGAAGGCGTGGCGCAAGGCCTCGCGGCCGGTGTACGCGCGGACGAAGGCGTCGCGGATGGCGGGGCGCACCCCGTCGCCCAGCGTGCCCGCGTGCAGGAACCAGTCGACGTACTCGGGCTCGTGCCCCTCGATCACGGTCTCGGCGAGGCCGTGCGCGGCGGCATGGAACCCGAACCACCACGGCGGCCCGCCCGCCAGGAACTCCTCGGCGCCCGGCAGTTGCCCCAGCAGGGACTCCATGACGACGAGCCGACGTACGAGATCCGGCCGCCGCAGAGCGAGCAGAAACGCCGGCGGGGCACCGGCGTCGATCCCCACGACCGCGGCCGACGACACATCAAGTGCGGCGAGGAGGGCCTCCGCGTCCTCGGCGAGGGTGCCCGCGTCGTACCCGTCCGCCGCCCGGCCGCTCGCGCCGAACCCGCGCAGATCGGGTGCGATGACGAGATGACGGTCGGAGAGCCCGGCGATGACATCGGTCCACAGCTCCCAGGTGTGCGGAAAGCCGTGCAGCAGGAGGACGGGCGGCCCCGACCCGGCGAGGGCGACGTTGAGTCGGACACCGTTCACGTGGAAACGACGCAGCTCAGTCACGGAGAACTCCAGTAGGGGAGTGGAGGGACAGGGTGGTGAGGAATGGTGACCACCTCACCGTAGGCAACTACGCTGTCTCTCCCAAGACGGCACTTTCCCTTCAGGTGGTGAGCTCCAGGTGACCACGTCCAGAACCGGCGACCTGCTGGATCCGCTCTGCCCGACCCGCCAACTGCTCGACCGCATCGGCACGAAGTGGACGTCGATGGTGGTCAAGGTGCTCGCGGAGCAGGCCCCGGACGAACTCCGCTTCGCCGAACTGCGGCGCCGTGCCCCCGGTATCTCGCAGAAGATGCTGTCGGTCACCCTCCAGAGCCTGGCCCGCGACGGACTGGTGGCACGCCGCGTGGAACCCACGGTGCCGCCCGCCGTCCACTACCGGCTCACCGACCTCGGCCTCTCCCTCGAAGCCCCGCTGTCCGCCCTGCGTACGTGGGCGGAGACTCACATGCCGGAGATCGACCGCAACAACCAACTCGCGGACGGAGTCACGCCCCGATGACGTACCCGCATCTGGCGACCACCGAGGCCGCGGTGGCGGCCGTCCGGGAAATCGCCGCGGAACACCGCCTGGACATGACCGTCACCGACGACATCGGCGCCGACCAGACGTCCCGCCGCACTTCGGCCGGCGCGTTCACCGTCCTCGACCCGGACGGCTCGCTCCCGCACGAGGCCCACATCGACCTCGGCGGCACACCGTCCGTGTCCGTCCGGATCTTTCCCGAGGACGACGCGAGGATCACGGTCGAGAACGTCGACTTCCACGACATCCCCCGCGACGCCGTCCCGGCCTTCCTCCGCTCCGTCTACGGCGGCCTCGCCCACGTCCGCCGCAAACGCTTCCCACCCGCCCTGTGGCTGCTCGTCCCCCTCCCCGCCGACACCACCCACAAGGAACTGATCCCACCCATGTCCCTGAGCCCGTGGCTGGCCCGCAACGTGCGTGACTAGCAAGGGCGTTGCGGGCGCGGCGATGAGCTTTCGGTCCGCGCGGAGTCCTCCCTGTGTCAGTCGGTCGCCGCGATCATGGCGACCGCCAAGGGGAAGGATCATTCGTGACCACCACTCGAACCCTCCAGGTCGTCGGCGGGCGGCTGCACTACGAAGTCCGGGGCTCCGGACCGCTGTTGCTGCTGATGGGATCGCCGATGGACGCCGCGGCGTTCGGTCCTCTGGCCGACGCGCTCGCCGAGGACCGCACCGTCGTCACCCACGACCCGCGCGGCATCTCCGGCAGTGTCCTCGACGACCCCGGACAGGACTCCACGCCCGAGCTGCGGGCCGACGACGTCGCCGCGCTCCTCGACGCCCTGAACGCGGAGTCCGCCGACGTGTTCGGCAGCAGCGGCGGGGCCGTCACCGGTCTCGCGCTCGTCGCGCGGCACCCGGGGCGTGTGCGCACGCTCGTCGCCCACGAACCGCCGCTCCTGACACTGCTCCCCGACGCAGCGGCACAGCTCGCCGCGTCCGACGACATCGTCGAGACCTTCCACCGGGAGGGCGTGGGCGCGGCGTGGGGGAAATTCATGACGAACGCCGGGTTCGACGTCGGCGACGACGGTCCCGCGGGGCCGCCCGGAGAACCGTCGGAGCAGGACCTCGCCAACAGCGTCCGCTTCTTCGCCCACGAGCTGCGGGACACCGTCCGCCACGTCCCCGACACCGCCGCGCTGAAGGCCGGGGCGGACCGTGTCGTCGTCGGGGTCGGCGAGGCATCGACCGCCCTGATCACGCACGCGACGTCCACGGCGCTGGCCGAGCGTCTGGGCACGCCACCGGCTCCGTTCCCCGGCGACCACGGAGGCTTCATCGGGCAGCCCAAGGAGTTCGCCGAACGGCTGCGGCAGGTGCTGACGTCCTAGAACGTGATCTCGATGCCGATCACCGGATGGCGGCGGTGGCGGCCCGACAGGGCGGACCACCAGTCGCCGATGCGGGCCAGGGCGTACTTCTGGCGGAGCAGGGCGCCCGCCTTCTTCGTGCCCTCCTCGTCGAGGACGCGGCCCGTGCCCGACGCGCGTACGGCGTCGGGGGCCACGCGGCCGCGGACGTCGCAGACGGCGACCTCCGCGCGGGCGTCGCGGCGCAGGCGCTTGACCTTCCACGCCGCGGCGGCGCTGCGCACGTACAGGCGCTCGCCGTCCATGGCGTGCCAGACGGGGGTGGCGCGCGGGGTGCCGTCCTTGCGGTAGGTGGTGAGGCTGACGTAGCGGGCGCGCTGGAGGGCGGCGAGGGTGGCGGGGTCGAGTGAGGTCACGCGGCCGACGGTACCCGGTACGGCGTCCGTAGAATGCGGGCTCGTACGTGTGCACAGGTAGGGAGGCCGGCGGTGCGGGCTGCCGTTGTCGAATCGCCCGGTCGGCTCGCCGATGTCCTGACCGTCCGTGAGGTGGTCGATCCGGGAGTGCCGGGCGCGGGGGAGGTCGTGGTGCGCATGCTGGCGACCACCGTGAATCCGTCCGACGAGGTCACTGTCTCGGGCGCGTACGGGTCGCGGACCACCTTCCCGATGGTTCCCGGGTTCGAGGGTGTCGGGGTGGTCGAGGCGGTCGGTCCCGGGGTGCCCGAGGACGCCGTGGGGCGGCGGGTGCTGCCGCTCGGGTCGGCGGGCAACTGGCAGCAGTACAAGCGGCTCGACCACTCGTGGTGCGTCCCGGTGCCGGACGAACTCCCCGACGACGTCGCCTGCTTCGCGTACATCAACCCGCTGACGGCGACGCTGATGGTCGACGGTTTCCACCGGCCGGGCGCGCGCAACGTCGTCGTCACGGCCGCGACCTCGGCCATCGGAGGACACCTGGCCGAACTGCTCGCCGACCGAGGCGTCGCACCGATCGGTGTCGTGCGCGGCACACCGGGACGGGACGTCGCCGAGCTCTCCCACTGGCGGGCCGTGATCCGCACGAACGAGCCCGACTGGCGGGCCCGCCTGCGTACGGCACTCGGACCGCGCGGCGCCGACATGACGTACGACTGCGTCGGCGGCGATGTGGGCGGGGACGTGTTCGCGGCGACGGCGCGCGAGGGTGTGTTCGTGCACTACGGGCTCCTGTCGGGCACACCCCTCCCCGCGAGCTGCTTCGACGGCCACGGTGCCCGCGTCGAACTGTTCCGCCTCCGCGACACGGTCCAACAGCACGACGGCCGCCACCTCCCCGCCCTCTTCGCCCCCGTCTTCGGCCACCTGCGCCGCGGCCGGCTGCGGACGACGGTGGGCGCCCGCGTCGGCCTCGGCGAACTGGCCACGTACCTCAAGAGCGCGGAGAGCGGCGGACGTTCTGGCAAGGTCCTCATCGACGCGCAGCGGTGAGCGAAAACCCGTTGCGGACGGCCCGCGACCCGGATCTGATGGGGCGATCGTGTCACCGACCACGGAGGGGACGGGGATCGGAATGACGGGGGCGCTTCCCACACCCCATCTGCGCACCGCCCGCCTGCGCCTGCGCGCCTTCGAGGACGCCGACGCGAGCGCCCTCTACGCGTTGCAGAGCGACGCTCACGTCCTGCGCTACTGGGACTCACCACCCTGGACCGACCCCGCACGCGCCGACCAGTTCCTCGCGAACTGCCGGCGGATGGAACAGGAGGGCACCGGGGCGCGGCTCGCCGCGGAACGTGTCTCCGACGGCGAGTTCATCGGCTGGTGCACCCTGAACAGCTGGAACCCGGACTTCCGCAGTGCGTCGCTCGGCTACTGCTTCGCGGAGTCCGCATGGGGCCACGGCTACGCGACCGAGGCGGCGCGCGCCCTGCTGGGCTGGGCGTTCGACACCCTCGGCCTGAACCGCGTCCAGGCCGAGGCCGACACCCGCAACGCGGCCTCCGCCCGCGTACTCGAGAAGCTCGGCTTCGTACGAGAGGGAACCCTCCGCGAGGACTGCGTCGTCAACGGCGACGTGTCCGACTCGTGGGTCTACGGGCTCCTCAGACGCGAGTGGCAGCCGCAGCACTCCTGACCGGAACGCGCGCATCCCGGGGCTGGACATGGTCCGACCCTGGCCGCGGGCGGCGCCTCGCGGAAAGTGCCCCGCGGGCCGGGCTCCCGGGGCATGCTGGCCTCTGCGCGATTTCGACGGGGATCGAGACGCGTCCGGTACGACGTGGAGGCGTGATGAGTGACAACGGGGCCGTGGACATCTCGCTGCGACCGCTGACCGAGGCGGACATCCCCGCCCTCTTCGAGATCCAACTCGACGAGGGCGCACAGCGGTTGGCCGCCTTCGTCGATCCCGAGGCCGCGCGCGACGTCGACGCCTTCACGCGCAAGTACCGCAGGATCCTCGCCGACAACGCGACCGTGAACCGGATCGTGGAGGCGAACGGCGAGGTGATCGGGAGCGTTGCCACGTTCCCGATGGAGGGGGACATCGAGCTCACCTACTGGATCCGCAAGGACTGGTGGGGCAGGGGAGTCGCCACCGCGGCCGTCGCGGCGCTGCTCGCCGAGGTGAAGCACCGGCCGATCCACGCCCGGGTCGTCGAGGACAACACCGGATCCGTGCGGGTGCTGGAACGCAACGGGTTCGCGCGCATCGGCACCGACAAAGGCTTCGCCCCCGCCCGCCACACCGACGTCACCGAACTGATCTTCATCCGTACCGAGTGAGCGGTTCAGCACGCGGTGGCGCCCGGCGGCGGGCGGAGCTAGGACCTGGCGATTTCCTGCCGGAGTTGGTGAGTGAAACGGCGCAGGAGTTCCAACGTCTCCCGGAACTCGGCCCTGCGGTCGTCCCTGCCTTCGGTGGGCCGCGTGGCCCACACCCGGCGCGCGAGAGCGGCGGCGAGGTCGACGGTGTCGTCGGCGCAGAGCAGGTAGAGGCCGGAACGCGCTTCCTGCATCCGGTTGACCAACTCGTTGGCCCCGGGGCCGTCGTCACCCAGCTGCGTGTCCTTGAGGTGGTCCAGGAGCTGAACCACGGCCGTACTGAAGTTGATGCCGGCCTTGAGCTTCTGCTCGCGAAGCCACATGCGGTCCTGCCGCCGCGCGGTGAACCACGAACCGAACACCGCCCCGACGAGGCCGATGACGGCCCCGATGGCCACGGACAGGATGTTCTCCACGGTCAGCTCCCCCTCCGACGGACGGCGCCGCCAGGCTACAGAGCAGCTAGCGCAGCGACAGCATCGATTCGGTGATCGCCTCGACGTCCGCCTCGCGGATCGCGGTCGAGGCCTCGTCGAGGACGAGCAGTCGTGCTCCCGGGATGTCGCGCGCGAGCGCCTCGCCGTTGCCCACGGGGAAGAACGGGTCGTGGCGGCCGTGGACCACGAGGGTGGGGAGGCTGAGCTCGGGGAGGCGTTCGCGCCAGCGGGGTGTGCAGTCGAGCCGGGAGAACACCATGCCCAGGTGGTTGGCCATCTGGATCTGAGGGTCCGTGCCGGGTGTCCGGTCCCAGACGCGTGCCGCGGTCGCGCGCGCGGCGACGGGGTCGTTGCCCAGGACCTCCGCGCCGGCCGCCGCGAACTCCGCGACCGCCTCGCGGTCCGCCCAGTCGGGCATCGGTCTCGAGAACAACCGGCCCATCGTCGCCCCGTCGTGATCGGGAAGGTCGTCGTCGACCGGGCCGGGCGCGACGGGGCGGGTGCCGACCAGAGTGAGCGCCGAGAACGCCCCCGGGTGGTCGAGCGCGGCCACCTGCGCGACCATGCCGCCGACACCGATCCCCGCCAGGTGCGCGGGACCACCGCCGAGCGCCTCGACCAGGGCCGCCGCGTCGGCGGCCAGGTCGCGGAGCGTGTAGGCGGGCGCCTCCGGATCCCCGGTCGTGGACTCCCCGCTGTCGCGCAGGTCGTATCGCACGACCCGGCGCCCGCCCGCAGCGAGCCGCTCGCACAGCGCGTCGGGCCAGGACAGCATCGTCGTCCCGCCCGCGAGCAGGATGAGAGGCGCGTCCTCGGCACCGAACGACTCGATGCCGAGGGCGACGTCATTGGCTTTCACAGTGGTCATATGAGGGGAGACCGGAGCCGACCGCCGAACTCATCGGTGGTCGGCCCCGGAAGTCCGCTGCCCGAACCGCCACAGCACTTCCACGGTCCGCGCCACGAACGCGACGGCCGCGACCGCTCCCGCCGCCGTGACGAACCCGCTCCGCACCCCGCCGGACACCAGCCCGTACAGCACCGGCAGGATGACGACGAGGAAGGCGGCGCCCGCGTACAGCGCGGCGGAGAACAACGCGAAGCCGATCTCGGTGGTCATCGCGTCCCGCTCGGCCTGCGTCCGACGTGTGCCGTTCGTGTCCATGCCTGGGTCCCCCTGTCCCGGTGTTTCCTGCCAAGCGTAGAGGCAGCAGGGGGAATTGAGCTCGTGTCAGCTCTGTCGCGTCTTCGACGGTTCCTGGCCCGCCTTGTCGACGACCGCGTGGTCCAGGATCGCCGTGGCGGACATGAGCGTGCCCTTCTTGCCGTACGTGGAGTCCTCGACGAGATAGCTGCGCGAGCCGAGGAACGTCAGGTCCTGACGGTCGAAGACCCACTCGGTACGGGTGTGGAACTCGGTGTCGTCGCGGGCGATGCCGACGCCGGTGCGGCCGATGGCGTCATGGGCGTCGGGAGCCCTGGTCACTCCGGGGATCTTCGCGGCGGCCCGATACAGGGCGGCGGCCGTCTTGGGCGGCACAAGACCGCCGAGCATGCTGCCGATGCGGTCGAACACCTCCTGGTCGCGTTCCTGGCCCTCGAACCTGGGCGTCTTCTCGTACAGGTACGTGAGCAGCTCGTCCGGGTCGGTGGGCAGGGTCGACAGCCAGTGGTACGTCGGGCGGCCGAAGCCCTCCGGAGTTCCCTTGGTGTCACCCAGTTCGGCGTTGATCGGCAGTGTCTCGCCGTTCCGCTCCACGACGCCGAGTTTCTTCAGCGGCCCCGGCTCCTGCGCCAGCCACGTCCGGGACTCCTTCAGCGGCTCCATCACCGCCTTGCCACTGGCGAGTTCCGCGCCCTGGGACTTCTCCCGCGTGTACGCGAACTGGTCGTCGCGGACGGTGAGTTCCGCGCTCCTGCCCGCGGCGTCGGAGATCTGGGTCAGGAGGGCGACGGCGGGACGTGCCCTGTGCGGTGCCGGAGTGTCGTCGCCCGAGGCGAGAAGGGTGCTCGCCGCGAGGATCCCGCCGGCCGCGAGCGCCGCCACGGGCGCGAGCACGGCGGGACGCCACAGGCGCCTTGCGGGGGTGGCGGGGGTGGGCTCGGCGTTCTCGGCGTCGATGTGCCGCATCAGCTGTTCCTTGTGGTGGAGGTGCTGCGCGCGCGGGAGGGGGTGGCGCTCGGGGGCCGGCAGCAGCCGGGCGATCTCGGCGGCGTCGGCGTCCGCTCGTAGGTCCTTGTCCTGGCTCATGCCGTCTCCTCCCGCACGGGCAGGGCCGCGAGTGCGGCGTCACCCTTCGTCTCTCCGCGAGCGGTGCGCGGTTCCGGAAAATCCTGGCGTGCGGCCTGCGCCTCGTCGGTGAGTCGGGCCAGCTTCGCGCGGGCCCGCGACAGGCGGGAGCGCACGGTGCCGACGGGCACACCGAGCGCCTCGGCGGCCTGGCGGTAGTCGAGGCCCGACCATACGCACAGCGTCAGCACCTCCCGTTCGGGGCGGCGCAGACGGTCGAGCGCGCTCTGGACGGCGGCCAGCCGGCGCGCGTCGTCGACCCGGCCCGCCACCTCGGCGGCGAAGTCCTCGACCACGGGGGAGCGGCGCTGGCGGGCCAGGAACGCCACGCGGCGGCGCAGGCCGCGGCGGGCGTTCTCCGCCTTGTGGGTGGCGATGCCGAGCAGCCAGGGGCGCAGCGAGCCCCCGTCCTCGTGGAGGCGCTCCCGCACCCGCCACGCGGTCAGGAACGTCTCGGACATGACGTCCTCGGCGGTCGTCCGGTCTCCGGTGAGCCACAGCGCGTGCTGATGCACGGCAGCGGCCCACCTCTCGTACAGCTCGGCGAACGCCTCGCGCTCCCCGGCGCGCACGCGTCTGCGCAGATCGTCTTCTGAGTCCCTCACACCGACTGTCTCTCCGTGACCCCGGCGGAGTTCCTGTGACCTGCGCCATGTTGTCGCCCGGCACGCTGAGCCGCGTGACAACCGTAGAGCAGAGTTCACGGAGCGACGACCGTCATGTCACGAACGTGTCCTGAGCGCGATCAAGGAGCAACTGCGTGCACCGCACCGCTGTCTGATGAGGCGGAAAGCACGACACGTACTCGCGGAGGACATCAGCATGCGCACTCGGAAGATCTCGGTACTGGCCGTCACCGCCGTCGCCCTCGGGCTGTCCCTGACGGCCTGCGACGGCAGCGAGGGTACCGACAACACATCCTCCGGTTCGCACTCGTCCGCGAGTGACACGGCATCGGCCACCGGCGCCGCGAAGACCGACGCGTCGACGTCCGGCGCATCGAAGTCCGACGCCTCGAAGGGTGCCTCGTCCGGGACGCCCGCCCAGTCCGACACCAAGTGCACGGACCAGATCAACTACGCGGGTGACCCCCGGTCGAACGCCGAGATCAACTCGATCGGGGCGCGCACCGGCACCTGCCCGCCGGTCCAGAAGCAGGAGTCCGACACCAAGTGCACGGACCAGATCAACTACGCGGGTGACCCCCGGTCGAACGCCGAGATCAACTCCATCGGCGCGCGGACCGGCACCTGCCCCACCCCGCAGAAGTCGGACAAGCCCGCAGGCACCCCGAAGAAGCCCGGCGTCAAGTGCACGGACCAGATCAACTACGCCGGTGACCCGCGCCCCAACGCCGAGATCAACTCCATCGGCGAGGACACGGGCTACTGCCCGCCCGTCCGCAAGGGCTGAGCACCGGTGGGGCCAGTTCCGTCAACGTCCCGGCTGAAAGGGGCCCTTGAGGAAAAATTTGCATGTGCCGTACCATTTTTGGCGCGAGGCGCCTTGCGCGCCGCACGGCCCCGAGCCCCCGGGTCGAACTGTGCACTACTGGAGACGGCCGGAGCCGCCCGCCGACAACGCGGCTCCGGCCCTCCGCCGCGTACGCGGCCCGTGGGGCGGGTCTTCCCGCACGCTCCCGGACCGCGTCACGCCCGGCGGAGCAGGGCGAGGCGCGTGAGAAGGGGAGCCGCGCGTCCTCGCCGGTGGCCCCCGCCGACGTTCCTGGCGATTTCCGGCGGGGGCCGCCTTGGATCAGTACGAGATCCGTACGAGATCCGTACGAGGTCCGACGGGATGCGTACGAGACTTGGGCGAACGCCCCCATGTCCGACTCGATTGGATAACAAGACGCGTGTAAGCCGCACGGGAGCGGCGTGACGTTTGCATAGTCTAAAAGCGTCCCGCGCAGCCGGGCCGGGCCGGAGACGACACGCGAGTGGGGGCACTGTGGCCGCTACGGAACGCCAGAACAGCAGGAACCAGGTGCTGTACTGGCTGCCCGCCGTGGTGATGGCGGTGGTCGTCGTCGTGGACCTCACCGCAGGCCCCGGGGTCGGATTCCTCCCGCTGGTGTCGCTCGGACCGGCCTTCGCCGGGCTCATCGGCACGTGGCGGCGGACCGCCGTGATCGGCGGCGTGGCGCTGCTGCTGTGCGCGGGACTCGGCGTCTACGACGGCCTGTTCGAGACCCGGCGCGGATACACCGCGATGATGTCGGTGGCCGGAGTGACCGTGGCCGGCGTCGCCGCGGCGGTGATGCGCGGGCGGCGCGAGGCCGAACTCGCCAGCGTGCGCTCCATCGCCGAGGTCGCCCAGCGGGTGCTGCTGCGCCCGGTTCCCCGGGGCGCGGGCCCCCTCCAGGTCGCCATCTCGTACACGTCGGCCGACGCGGCGGCACGCATCGGCGGCGACCTGTACGAGGTGGTGGCCTCGCCGCAGGGCGTGCGGGTGATCGTCGGCGACGTGCAGGGCAAGGGGCTCGCCGCCGTGGAGACCGCGGCGCTCGTCCTCGGCGCCTTCCGCGAGGCCGCGCACGACGAACCGGACCTCGCCGCCCTCGCCGCGCGCCTGGAGCGCAGCGTGGCCCGCGCGGTCAACGGCGAGAAGTTCGTGACGGCGGTCCTCGTCGAGGTGCGGGCCGAGGAACGGACCGCCGCGATGCTGAACTGCGGACACCCTGCCCCCATGCTCGTACGCGCCGACGGCACGGTCACCTTCCCCGAACCGCCCGCCTACGCCCTGCCGCTCGGCCTCGGCATGCACGGCGCCGAGCCGCCCAGCGCCTACCGGGTCGACTTCGCGCCCGGCGACCAACTCCTGCTCTACACCGACGGCGTGACCGAGGCCCGCGACGCGTCCGGCGCCTTCTTCCCGCTCCAGGACCGCGCCGACCTCCTCAAGGCCGCCGAGGCCGAGGACGCCCTGGAGGCACTGCGCGAGGACGTGGTCCGCCACGCCAGCGGCCCGCTCCACGACGACGCGGCCATGCTCCTGCTCCGCTACCGCGAACCGTGTCACGAACCGCCCGGCGCGATGCCGTGCTCGTCGGCGAAGGAGCGCCGGCACAGGCCGTGACAGAAGCCGTACAGCACCCCGTCGTGCACGAGCGTGAGGGCGCTGTCGTCCCGTTCGACGGTCATGCCGCAGACCGGATCCAGGAACCGGCCGTCCGGCGCGGTGGCGGCCGGGACCCCGGAGGCGGCGTCGCGGTAGGGGCGGCTGATGAACTCGGTGAGGTCCAGGCTGCCCATGGGGCGGCCGAGGAGGCCGATGCCGCCCTCGGCGACACCGTCCACCAGCACGACGGCGTGCGGCGCGCTCCGCAGCCGCTCGGGGTCGCGCCCCGCCTCCCGCTCCGTCTCCATCAGCGCCTCGGTGATGAGGGGCACGGCGTGCGCGCTCAACTCCTTGCGCCATGACGCGGGGACGGTGACCCGCACCAGATAGTGTGGCGGATCGGCCGGATCGGCGGCCGGACGCTGCCCCAGGACCCAGGTGGCAGGCTCGTGGACGAGGACCTGCGTAATGGTGCGCTGGGCGTCGAGGACTTACTTCGACGGCGTGGCTGTCGTCCTCGACCATCAACGTGTCGATCAGCCGCCGCGCCAGCCTCTGTCGCTCGTGCTCCGCGAGCGCGCCGCGCGGGACGTGGACCTCGATCAACAGCATGGTGTGCCTCCCGTCTCCAAGGCGCCGGACTTCCCAACAGCCTGCCGACGGGCCGGTACCGGGCGCATCGTTCCGGGGGACGGTGTCCCGCCTGCCGCCGGGGGAGTAGCGGCCCCCCGTTCCTGCGCAGTGAGAATCCGGCATTGCCAAGATCGGTTCACCGGGCAAGCATTCCCCGTCCGTCCGGAAGGGAGCACGTCCCGTGTCACGCCGCTGGATCCTCATCCTGCTCAGCGCCGTCCCGGTCGCCGGGTCGTTGATCGTCGTCAACACCGAGCAGCCCTACGTCCTCGGCCTGCCCATGGTGGTGTTCTGGGCCGCCCTGTGGGTGGTGCTCACCACCGTCGTCATGGCCGTCGTGTACTGGCTCGATCCCGCCAACCACGAACCCGACGAACCCGCCGACGAGTTCGCCCACGACACCGCCGCAGAGGGAGCCGCCCGGTGAACGTCGCCCTCGCCGTTCTCGGCAGCTCCTTCGTCCTCGTCCTCGTCCTCGGGCTGCTCGCCCGGCGCGGCCGCACCATGGACCTCGAACAGTGGTCCGTCGGCGGCCGCGGCCTCGGCAGCCTGCTGGTGTTCCTGCTGGCCGCGGGCGAGAACTTCACCACGTACACCTTCCTCGGTGGCAGTGGCGGCGCCTACTCGATGGGCGGCCCGATGATCTACATGTTCTCGTCGATCTGCTACGTCGTCTTCTACTGGCTGGCCCCGCCGATCTGGGCCTACGCCCGCCGCCACAAGCTGCTCACCGCCCCGGACCTGTACGCCCACAAGTACCGGTCCAAGGCGTTCGGCGTGCTCACCGCCGTCGTCGGCGTGGTGTCCCTCGTCCCGTACCTCGTACTGCAGCTCAAGGGCCTCGGCATCATCGTCCACGAATGCTCGTACGGGCGGATCCCGCAGGGCGCGGCCGTGTGGATCGGCGTCGGTGTCATCGCCGTGTACGTCACCGTGTCCGGGCTGCGCGGCACCGCCTGGAACGCCGTCATCAAGGACACCCTGATGCTCGTGCTCGTCGTGGGACTCGGGCTGTATCTGCCGATCCACTACTACGGCGGGCTCGGTGACATGTTCCACGCCCTGGCCGCCGCCCACCCGCACTTCCTGACCCTGCCCGACCACGGGTACAGCGTGTGGTGGTACATCTCCACCAGCCTGCTGTTCGCCCTCGGCATCTGCACGTGGCCGCACATGATGCCGGGCATCCTCGCGGCCCGCAGCGCCAAGGCCCTGCGCCGCAACGCCGTCATCACACCCGCGTACCAGATCGTCCTCGTGATGGTCCTCGTCATCGGGTTCACGGCGGTGCTCGAGGTGCCCGGACTGAAGGACGGCGACCTCGCGCTGCTGTCGCTCGCCAAGGACGCGCTGCCGCCGTGGCTCGTCGGCCTCGTCGGCGTCGCGGGCATGCTCGCCGCGCTCGTTCCCGGCGCGATGCTGCTCCAGTCCGCCGCGATGCTCGTCGCGAAGAACATCTACCAAGTGGCGCGCCCCACCACGAGCGAGCGGACCGTCGGACGGCTCAGCCGCGTCCTCGTGCCGGTCCTCGCGCTCGTCGCCGCCGTGCTCACGTTCCGCGGCGGCGAGGCCATCGCCATGCTCCTCATCATGGCGTACGGGTTCGTGGTCCAGCTCTTCCCGGTGCTCGTCGCCTCGATGTTCCGGCGCAACCCCGTGACCACCGCGGGCGCCTGGGCCGGTGTGTGCACCGGCGTCGCCCTCGTCGGCTGGACCACCCTCACCGACGCCACCACCGCGAGCCTGCTGCCGTGGGCGCCGCGCCCCGTGCAGGACCTCGACGTCGGCGTCGTCGCCATGGTCGCCAACATCGTCGTGCTCGCCGCCGTCAGCGCCGCCACCCGGCACCGCGCGACACACCGGGACGACACCCGCCCCGCCACCACCACCGTCCCGGAAGGAGCCGCCCTGTGACCACCACAGCCACCAAACCCCTCGTCCTCGGAGACCGCCCGCTCACCCTCGACGACCTCGTCGCCGTCGCCCGCCACCACCGGCCCGTACGCCTCGGCGAGGCCGCGGAGAAGGCCATGGCGCCGAGCGCCGCCTGGATCTCCCGGCTCACCGACGACATGGCCGAGGGGGCGGGCGCCCGGCCCGTCTACAGCGTCAACACCGGCTTCGGCTCGCTCGCCGGACGCCAGGCCTTCGAGACCGCGGAGGACGCCGTCGAGCTGTCCCGCCGCCTCATCGTCTCCAACGCCTGCGGCGTCGGCCGGCACTGCCCCGAGGACGTCGTCCGCGCCACCATGCTGATCCGCGCCTCCAGCCTCGCGCGCGGCTACTCCGGTGTGCGCCCCGACGTCGTGCACACCCTCCTCGCCATGCTCAACGCCGGTGTCCACCCGGCGGTCCCCGAGTACGGCTCCCTCGGCGCCAGCGGCGACCTCATCCCGCTCGCCCACCTCGCGCT
This sequence comes from Streptomyces sp. SDT5-1, assembly GCF_052245995.1. Taxonomy (NCBI): domain Bacteria; kingdom Bacillati; phylum Actinomycetota; class Actinomycetes; order Kitasatosporales; family Streptomycetaceae; genus Streptomyces; species Streptomyces sp. SDT5-1. The sequence goes on from NZ_CM125963.1 coordinate 7,744,352, forward strand.
CGCCCTCAGCCGCCCCGCCGGTGGCGCCGACCCGGAGGAGGACAGCGGACTCGCCCACCACGAGGGCGAGTTGACGAGCGGACGCGCCGCCATGGCCGCCGCGGGCATCGAGCGGCTCGCCCTCGGCGCCAAGGAGGGACTCGCCCTCACCAACGGCACCTCGTACTCGACCGCCCTGTGCGCCCTCGCCCTCGCCGACGCCGAGAACCTCCTCGCCACAGCGGAGGTGACCGCCGCGATGAGCATCGAGGCCCTGCTCGGCTTCGGCGACGCCTTCCTGCCGCAGCTCCACGAGGCCCGGGGCCACGCCGGGCAGATCGCCACGGCGGCCCGGCTGCGCGCACTCCTCGACGGCAGCGCCTTCGTGGACGGCGCCGCCGACACCGACCCCGTACGCCAGCCACCCCAGGACGCGTACTCGCTGCGGTGCGTGCCGCAGGTGCTCGGACCCGTCCGCGACACCCTGGCCTTCGTGCACGGCATCGTCGAGACGGAGCTGAACGCCGCCACCGACAACCCGCTCGTCGTGCCCGAGCTGCCGCGCGGCCTCAAGGCCGTCTCGGGCGGCAACTTCCACGCCCAGTACCTGGCGTTCGCCTCCGACTTCCTCGCCATCGCCGTCACCGAGATCGGCTCCATCGCCGAACGCCGCCTGTTCCGGCTCAACGACGGCACCCTCAACCGGGGCCTTCCCGACATGCTCGTCGACGGCGAGAAGGTCGGCATGGACTGCGGCTACATGCTGCCGCAGTACCTCGCCGCCGCGCTGGTGTCGGACTGCAAGACCCTCGCGCACCCCGACAGCGTCGACTCCATCCCCACCTGCTCCAACCAGGAGGATCATGTCTCGATGGCCTCCAACGCGGGCCGGCACGCCCGGCAGATCGTGGCCAACATCGAGGCGGTCGTCGCCACCGAGCTGCTGATGGCGGGCCAGGCCATCGAACTGCGCCTCGCCGAGCAGAAACGGGACGCCGACGCCCTCGCCCCGGCCACCCGCGCCGCCCTCGACCGACTGCGCGACACACCCGCCACCGACGGCCGCCCCATCGACCACCTCACCCGCGACGTCGTGCTCTACCCGCGGGTGCACGCGGCGATCGACCTCGTCAGGTCCGGGGGAGTGGTACGGGCGGTGGACCAAGTCCTGTGACCCGTACGGGAGATGGGTGACCAGCGCTCACACGTCGAGGACGAGACGGTCGCCCCTGCACCGTGACACGCAGATCATCATGACGTCGCCCGCGGCCCGCTCCTCCTCGCTCAGGAGCTGGTCGCGGTGGTCGGGGACGCCGTCGAGCACCGCCGTCTCGCACGTGCCGCACACGCCCTCGCGGCACGAGGTGAGGGTGCGCACCCCGGCGTCGGCCAGGGCGTCGACGATGGACCGGCCCGCGGCTACCGCGATCTCCCGCCCGTCGCCCGTCTCCACCGTGAACGGGCGGTCGTCGCCGCGCTGTTGAGAGTCCGGCGCGGCGGCGAAGCGCTCCAATGTCAGGCGGGACGCGGGGTGCGCGGCGGTGTACTCCTGGACCGCCGCCAGCAGCCCCGCCGGGCCGCACGCGTACACAGGGGCGTCCGCCGCGCCCATGGCGTCCAGCTCGGCGGCGAGGTCCGCGACGCCCGACTCGTCGTCACGGTGCAGCCGCACCCGGTCGCCGTACGCGGCCAGCTCGGCGGTGAACGCCATGCTGTCCGCGCAGCGGCCCAGATACAGCAACCGCCAGTCCACGCCCGCCCGTTCCGCCGCCGCGACCATCGGCAGGATCGGCGTGATCCCGATGCCACCGGCCACGAACACGGGGCGCGGCGCGTCCAGGTCGAGGGCGAACGTGTTCCGGGGCGCGCTCACCAGCAGCGTGTCGCCCTCCCGTACCCGGTCGTGCAGATACGCCGAGCCGCCCCGCCCGTCCGGCTCCCGCAGCACCGCGATCCGCCAGCCCGCGTCCTCGGGCGCCGACGACAGCGAGTACTGGCGCACCAGGTCGCGCGAGAGGACGACGTCGATGTGCGCGCCGGGCGACCACGCGGGCAGCGACCGGCCCTCGCGCGCCGCCAGGACGAAGGAGCGCACCCCCGCCGCCTCGGCACGTGTCTCCTTCACGGTCACGGTGAGATGGTCCTGCGTCGGCATGCTGCTTCCTCCGTCTCGTCCTGGCCGGCACGTCCGCCGGCGGAACGCCCCGTGCTCCGCCGCATCGTCAGAAACCCGGCACCGCGGCGGCAACAGCGGTTCTCAGCGGGTGATAACGGCCGTGTCCCGCACTCGGGGCGCCGGTCTACGTTGCCCGTGCGGGGTCCACCCGGCCCCACCGCCGTACCCAAGGAGGCGCCAGATGTCCGCCCCGGCCGACACCCCCGTCGCACACCTCGCCGACGACCCCTACGACGACGCCCACCTCACCGACCCGTACCCGCTGTTCACGCGGATGCGGGAGGCCGGGCCCGCCGTGTGGCTCGAGCGCTACGGGGTGCACGCCTTCACGCGGTACACCGAGTGCCGGGAGATCCTCACCGACCACGAGTCGTTCCTGTCAGGGGCCGGCGTCGGGCCCCGCAACTACCACCAGGAACCGCCGTGGAAGCCCGCAGGCATCCTGGACTCCGACCCGCCCGTGCACACCCCGCTGCGCACCGCCATGTCCGGTGTCATCTCCCCGCGCGGCGTCCGCGCGCTGCGCCCCGGATTCCAGGCATACGCCGAGCGGCTCGTCGGCGAACTCCTCGACCGGCGCGAGTTCGACGCGGTGACCGAGATGGCCGAGCCGTTCCCCGTCGAGGTGTTCGGCAACGCCGTCGGCATCCCCCGCGAGGGCCGCGCCGCACACCTCCTGCCGTACGGGGCCATGAACTTCGCCGCCTTCGGACCCGAGGACGCCCGCCACGACGCCTACTTCGCGGCCGGCGAGCACACCGTCGACTGGGTCATGGAGAACTGCGCCCGCGAGAACCTCACCCCCGACGGACTCGGCGCGCAACTGTGGGCGTACGCCGACCAGGGTGTCATCACCGGCGACGAGGCGACCCGCCTGGTGCGCGCCCTGCTGTCCGCGGGCCTCGACACGACGGCACTCGCCCTCGGCAACACCATGAGGTGTCTGACCGCCCACCCCGACCAGTGGGCGCTGCTGCACGCCAACCCGAAGCTCGCCCGGTTCGCCGTGGACGAGGCGCTGCGCCACGAGTCACCGTTCCAGTCCTTCTTCCGCACGACCGCCCACGACGTCGACTTCCACGGTGTGCGGATCCCGGAAGACACCAAGCTCGCCCTGTTCACCGGGGCCGCCAACCGAGACCCCCGGCGCTTCGGCGACGACGCCGACACCTACCGCATCGAACGGGACGCCTCCGGGCACCTCGCGTTCGGCTTCGGCATCCACCAGTGCGTCGGCCAGCCCATCTCGCGCCTCGAGGCGGAGGTCCTCATCGGCGAACTGGCGCGCAGGGTCAGGACGGTGGAACCGGCGGGCGAGCCGGTTCCGTTCCTGCACAACACCCTGCGCGGCTGGAGCCGCCTGCCGGTGCGCGTCACACCGGCCTGACATGTCACCCGGCCGGTGCCCCGGTCCCGTACTCCAGGATCTCCCCGAGCCGCAGGCTCGCCGCCTGCAAGCGGTCGCGGGCCTGCCGCCGCCAGGCGGGCCCGCACCGCTGCTCGGGCCCGGCCACGGTCAGCGCGCACACCACCTCGCCCGTCGCGGTCACCGGCACCGCGACGGCGACCGCGCCCTCGTTCAGCTCGCCCTGCGAGATCAGGAACCCGCTCGCCCTGATCCGCTCCATCTCCCGGGCCAGCCGGGCCCGGTCGGGGGTGTGCGCGGTGATGGTGCGCATCGGCTGGTCGAGGACCCGCTCGATGACCGGGCGCGGCGCGTGGGCCAGCAGGATGCGCTGTCCCGCGCCCGCGTACAGCGGCAGCAGCTGGTTGATCCGGAACGCCATCCGGATCGCGTGCGGCGACTGCGTCTGCCGCAGACACATCGCCTGCGAGCCGACCCGCACGGTCAGCACCGCCGTCTCCCCGGTCGCGTCCGTCAGCTCCTGCAGCAGCGGATGCCCGAGCTCCACGAGCCGGGTGTGTGTCAGATGCTGCCCCGACAGCTCGAGCAGCCGCCACCCCGGAACGTAGGTGCCCGACCGCTCCTCCACCAGGTCGAACTCCCGCAGCGTGCGCAGATACCGGTACACCGTGCTCACCGGGATCCCGGCGTCGGCCGCGATCTGCTCGACACGGGTCTCCCCGGACTCGGCCACACTGATCAGCACGCTCAGCCCGCGCTGGAACGACACACCCGCACCGGACGACGTCGCCCGACCCGGCTCCTGCGGGACAGCCCCGGCCATGCGCTCTCCCCTCGTCCCGGCCCGCACACCGGTAGTGCCCGGTCGGCGGCGCCGCCAGCGTAGATCAGGCGTGACGTGAGGACGAGGGGGTGTCCAGAGCGAGAGACGGCCGGTGCGGGCCCTTACACCAGCGCCTCGTACGACCACGGCCGCGCCGCCTCGACCGCCTTGCCGACGCGGAAGACCGTCGGGTCGTCGTAGGTGTGGCCGACGATCTGGACGCCCGTCGGGAGGCCCCAGCTCGACATGCCGGAGGGCACGTTGAGGACCGGGCAGCGGTTGTTGATGTTGAAGGGGTTGGTCATGGCGCACCAGAGCGGGTCGACGGTCTCCTCGCCGTGGACCATCACCTTCTCGTCCGCGAGTTCGTCGCCCGCGTGCCAGCCGGGGATCGCCGTCGTCGGGCACAGCAGGGCGGAGAACGGGCCCATGGCGGTGGCCAGCTGGTTCTGGAGGCGGTGTTCGGCACGCAGGCTGTCGAGGTAGCTGACGCGGGAGCGGGCGCGTTCCATCGCGTCGGCGAAGGCGCGGGCGTAGGAGGTGAGGTCGTCGGAGCGCGTCGCGGCGATCTCGGTGATCTGCGCGCCGAAGATCGTGGAGAAGTGGCCCGCGATCGAGGTCAGCAGGTCGAGGTGGGTCCACGGGAGTTCGATCTCCTCGACATGTGCGCCCGCCTCGGTGAGGGCCGCGGCCGTGGCCCGCAGGTTCGCCTCCACCTCGGGGTGCACGTCGTACTCGCCGAGGCGCACGCACAGCGCGATCCGCATCCCGGCCACGTCGTCGTACACCGTCGGCAGCGTCAGCTTCGGGCGGATCGTGGCGTGGTCGCGCGGGTCCGGGCCGGACAGCACGTTCTGGAACGCGATCACGTCGTCGACGGTGCGGGCCATCGGGCCGTCGCCCCGGTAGTGGTCGGCGGCGATCGGGCCGTAACCGGGGTTGCGGCCGTACGGCGCCTTGAAGCCGACGGTGCCGGTGAACGCCGCCGGGATGCGCGTCGAGCCGCCGATGTCGGACGCGGACGCGAGGAGCGTCGTACCGGCGGCGAGCGAGGCGCCGGCGCCGCCCGACGAACCGCCCGGCGTGAACTCGGTGTTCCACGGATTGCGGGTGACACCCCACAGCCGGGTGTGGGTGTACGTCGCGATGGAGAACTCGGGCGTCGCGGTGCGGGCGTGGATGATGCCGCCCGCGTCCAGGATGCGGTCGACGAACGGGTGGTTCTCGGTGGCGAGTTCGTCCTTGCGGGTCAGCGAGCCCTCGGTGAGGGTGCGTCCGAGGATGCCGTGCTTCTCCTTGGTGGCCACCGGAATGCCTTCGAGTGCGCGCGGCTCGCGGCCGTTCCTGCCGAGGTATGTCTCCTCGGCCTGCCGCGCCTGCTCCAGGGCCTCGTCGAAGAGACGCTCCGTGAAGGCGTTGATCTTCGGCTCGACCTGGTCGGTGCGTTCGACGACGGCACGCATCAGCTCGACGGGCGACAACTCCCGCGCGGCGAAGAGCCGGCGGGCCTCCGTGGCGCTGAGGTAGGTGAGTTCGGCGGTAGTCATGCGGCCACCTTCGGGGATGAGCGGCGGATGGGCGTGGGATTGCACGGATCCGCCAGATCGGCGGGTCCGGGTGCGCCGAATTCGCCCACGGCCGCGCTTGATCGGGGTACCGGAGTGGGGCAGTCTCACCCGCATGGTCTCGGTGGTGCGGAACGTGGCGGTCGACTGTGCGGATGCCCATGCGCTGGCACGGTTCTGGAGCGAGGTGACCCGCTGCCCGCTGCATCCGGACGATCGGCCGGGCGACCCGGAGATCGACGTGATGCTGCCGGAGGGCCCGCTGCTGCACTTCAACGAGGTGCCGGAACCGAAGACGACCAAGAACCGCGTCCACCTGTGCCTGCGCCCGACGACCTCGCGCGAGGAGGAGGTCGAGCGGCTGCTGCGCCTCGGCGCCTCCCTGGTCACCGACCGCCGCAACCCGGACGACACGGGCTGGGCCGTCCTGGCGGACCCCGAGGGCAACGAGTTCTGCGTGCTGCGCGGCGAACACGACCTGGAGGAGCGGGGGACACACCCTCACCCGACCACGCCCGAACGGAAGCTCGCCGAAGCCAAGAAGGAGCTGAACCTCCCGCCCACCGTCGTGATCTGCGGATCCACCCGTTTCATGGCCGAGATGGCCGAGGCGGAGCTGCGGGAGACCGAAGCCGGAAGGATCGTCGTCAAACCGGCCTGGGATCCCAAGTCGCCGCACACCCGGTGGGCCGATCCCAAGGAGGCCGAGACACTGAAGGACCGGCTCGCCACCCTGCACCGGGCGAAGATCCGGCTCGCCGACGAGGTGCTCGTCGTCGGCGACCACATCGGGGACAGCACCCGGGCCGAGATCGCCTACGCCCGGACACTGGGCAAGCCCGTGCGGTTCACACACCCCGAAGCAGCCCAGGGAGAGGGCACCGTTTAGCCAGGAGAGGGCACTGTTCAGGGAGTCGGCACCGGGCGCCACACGTCCATCGGGACGCACTCCACGCTGCGGCCCTCCTCGTCCAGCAGGCGCCCCATCCGCTTGACCCAGCGGAGCGTCACCGCCCGGTTCAGGACGCGCAGCGCCGGGAACTTCGCGCCGACCCGCGCCTCGTAGCGCGACAGGTCGTCCATGCCGTGCATCCACACCACGGCCGCCAGATTCGCCTCCGACGCCACGGACGCCGACAGACGTGTGTCGCGCAGCAGCGTCAACTCCTCGGCCGCCGCGTCCAGTTCCGTGGGCGGCGCCGCCATCCACAGCGTCGCCGTGCTGCGCCAGCCCGCGTGGAGGTGGGCCGCCTCGCAGCGCAGTGTGGCCTTGCCGCCGCCGAGCACCCCGGCGAGCAGCCGCCGCACCGTCGACTCGGGGCGGCCGAGCCGGGCGGCGAGCGCGGCGACGGGCCGCCGGCCGTCCTCCGCGAGCAGCAGCATCAGGGCCCGCTCGTCGGCGTTGAGGATACGGTCGGCGCTGCCCGACACATCGGGCTCGAGGTCACGCTGCTGCTCCCGGCTGAGCGCGTCGAGACGCCACTGGCTGCCCTCCTGGTGCAGGCGCTGCACCAGATGCGTACGGGTGCCGGTGATCTCCGGGTAGCGGGCGAGCGACAGCACGAAGTCGCTCATCATCCGGGTCGACGCCGCCGCGACGGTGAGCAGTAGATCGCACGATCCCGCCACGAGTTCCACGCTCACCGCGTGCGGCTGGGCGGCCAGCCGGGCGGCGAGCGGCTCACGGGCCTGCGGCGCGCACGTCACCTCGACGAAGGCGAGCGAGCCGAACACCACCTGACCCGCCGCCGAATAGCACGTCACCCACGCGGCGCCGCTGTCCCGCAGCCGTGACCAGCGCCGCGACAGCGTGGCCGCGTCGACGCCGAGCGGGCCCGCGAGCTGGGACCACGGCGCGCGGGGCGCGAGCTGAAGGGCGTTCACGAGCGCCAGGTCGAGTTCATCGAGCGTTGTCGCGGCGGCGGTAGCGGCCGTCGTGGACACCCGGCCGGCCGGGGGCCGCGCTGCGGTTCCGTGCATGGGATCAGCCTCCGGCTGCGGATTCTTGCAATTTCGCCGGAGGGCCGGAAGGGGGCGGTTCTGTAGCCCACGTCACACCGTGCACACGCCGGCGGTCGGCGAGCGTCAGGGAGCGGTGGCCGGCTCCGACGACGCGGTCCGGCCCGCCGCCACGCTCGTGCGCGCGATGCCGATGCCGGTGTACCCGCAGATCACCGCGAACACGGCGCCCAGGTAGCAGAGGAAGGCGTACGGGGCGTACGAGAGGGTGGCCACGCCCAGTGTCGTCGACATGTACATCGCGGCCTCGCTCCACGGGATCAGCGGCACCATCACCGTCCCGGAGTCCTCCAGGGTGCGCGAGAGGTTCTTCGCCGCGAGGCCCTTGTCGGCGTAGACCTGCTTGAAGCCCTCGCCGGGGATCAGGATCGTGAGGTACGAGGTCCCGGTGGCGAGCGCGACGCCGATCGAGGACCCGACCGTGGCGAGGACGATGCCTCCGGTGCGCCGCACGCGGTGCAGCAGGCGCGCCATGAGGACGTCCATGAAACCGGCCTCGGTGATGATGCCGGCGAACGCGAACCCGGCGAGGCCGATGAGGACGACGCTCGTCATGGACGCGAGGCCGCCCCGGTCGAGCAGGGTCCTGGCGGCCTCGGGAACGGCCTGCGCGTCCCAGCCGTGCGCGGCGAGCATGTCGGTGCTGAAACCCTCGGACGCGGCGGCGCTCAGGTCGGACAGCGAGAAGCCCTGCACGAGGCCGCCGAGGACCGCGGCCACGAGCGACGACAGGATGATCGTGGGCAGCGGCGGCTTGCGCAGGACGGCTCCGAGAAGCACCACGAGCGGCGGAAGCAGCAGGAGCGGGCTGAAGGTGAACGCCTTGCCGAGGAAGCCCAGCAGCTCCTCCGTCTGCCTGCCCGTGCCCTGCACGTCGCCCGTGTGCATGGTCAGACCGAGGAAGAAGTAGGCGACCAGCGACACCAGAGCGGCGGGCACCGTGGTGTAGAGGAGATGGCGGATGTGCTCGAAGAGGTTGGCGCCCGCGACGACCGGCGCGAGGTTCGTGGTGTCCGACAGCGGTGACATCTTGTCGCCGAAGTAGGCGCCCGCGACGATCGCCCCCGCCGTCATCGGCAGCGAGGCGCCCAGGCCGCCCGCCACGCTGATGAGCGCGACACCGACCGTGCCGACCGAGCCCCAGGACGTGCCCGTGAGCGTGGACACCACGACCGTGACCAGGAACGACACCGGGAGTATCCAGTGCGGTTCGATCACCCGGAGGCCGAAGTCCACCACCATGGGGATGGTTCCGCTGATCATCCAGGTGCCGGTGAGCATGCCGATCGACATCAGGATCAGCAGCGCCGGCATCGTCGAGTCGATCTTGCGGCGGATGCCGGTGAGCATCCGCTCCCAGGTCAGGCCGAACCACAGCGCGTACACCCCGGCGAAGCTGGAGGCGACGATGAGGAGGATCACGGGGTCGAGGCCGAGCCAGACGGTTCCGACGACCAGCAGCGCGATCATCACGGCGATCGGGACGAGAGCCTGGAGGAAGGTGGGTGTCCGGCGCGGCGCCGCGACCGGAGCGGTTTCGGGCATGGTTCGCTCTTTCCGGGGTGGGTGAGGGCAGGTCGAACCGGGCCGCGGGGCATGCCGACGGCCGGTGGGTGTGCGGTGGTGCGGGGTGTGGGGGACGGCGGGTTACGCCGAGGGCTCCGGTGGCCGGTGCGCGCGCACGAGGCGGGCCACGAGGTCCGTGGGCAGCGCGGGCGCGTGGTGGCCGCGGATGCCGGTCACGGGGCGGGCGGCGAACAGGGAGCCGAGGACGGCCTCCTCCGTGGCCTCCGCGGTGGCCCGGAACATCAGGTCCATGAGCGGGCCGTTCTCGGCCAGGGCCGTCGCGGCGCGCACGGGACCGGTCGGGGTGTGCGGGGTGCGCTGTGTCGTGGACCAGGCCAGGGCGTACTCGCCGCTGCCGTGCTGGACGATGCCGCCGGTGCGGGCCAGGCCGACAGAGGCGCGCTTGGCGATGCGGCGCAGCTGACGGGCGTCGGCCAGGGCGTCCGTCGCGACGAGGACGACGCACGAGCCGGCGCCGCGCGCGAACTCGGCCTGCTCCGCCGCCCGTTCGGGGGTGAGGTGGCGGCCGACGGGAGTGCCGAGCACGGTGAGGTCCGCCGCCCGCCCGAAGTTCGCGAGGACCAGCACGCCGACGGTGAAGGGATCGCCCTCACCGGTGTCGACGAGCCGTGAGCTGGAGCCGATGCCGGCCTTCCAGCCGAAGGACACCATTCCGGTGCCCGCCCCGACGGCCCCCTCCGGCACGGGCGCGTCGGACGCCGCGTCGAGTGCGTCGATGACGTGCTCCGGGCGGACCAGGAGGCCGCGGATGTCGTTGAGCCAGCCGTCGTTGCACTCCAGAACCACCGGGTTGACGGTGCCGGTGGTGACACCGATCTCCGGGTGCCCCTGGAGCGCGTGCCGGGCCAGGCCCTCGAAGGCGGCCCCGACGCCGAGCGTGTTCGTGAGCGCCAACGGGGTCTCCAGGACGCCGAGTTCGGTGACCTGGCTGAGTCCTGCGGCCTTCCCGAAACCGTTCACGACATCGAGGCCCGCGGCCGGCTTCTCGCGGAACACGGAGCCGGGGGCGGGGACGACGACGGTCGCACCGGTCCGCGCCGGGTGCGCGCCGTCGTCGTGGTGGAGCGTGACGTGGCCGACGCGCACACCTCGTACGTCGGTGAGGGAGTTCGTGGGGCCGGGCGGCAGGATGCCGGGGGCGATGCCCAGGGTGCGGGGGCGGGGGCGGGGCTCGGGTGCCTGGGGTGTCACCTGGCCTCCGCCCGGCGGGTGGTGCGGCGCGCGGTACCCGCCCCCTCGGCGGCGACCGGCTCGGCCTTGAGCGAGTGCAGCAACTCCGTCTCGACCAGGCCGAGATGGGCCTCCATCAGACTCGCCGCGAGATCGGCGTCGCCGTCCGCGACCGCCTCGGCCATCGCCTCGTGGTCGCTCAGCGAAGCCTCCGTGTGCGCGGGCTGCGACACCAGGCCGCTGCGCAGCACGATCACCTGCTGCTGCACCAGCCACACCTGCTCGGCGATACGAGGACTGTGCGCGGCCTCCATCAGCGAACGGTGGAATTCGAGGTCCAGGTTGTACGGCAGCTTCCGCCCCGTCTCGCGCGCCTTGCGGGAGCGTTCGCACACCTTCCGAAGGCGGGCCACTTCCTTCGGCTGCACGCGGAGCGCGGCCAGGCGGGCCGCCCGGCACTCAAGGGCCGAGCGCAGCTCGAACAGGGCCGCCACCTCGTCGGGGCCCGCGGTCAGCACGGCCGCGCCTTTGTTCGGGACGTGCACCAGCAGCCCGTCGCTGACCAATTGACCGATGGCCTCGCGCAGCGGGCTGCGGCTGATGCCGAGATCGCGGGCGATCTCCACCTCGTTGAGGCGGGAGCCGGACGGCAGCACGCCGGTGAGGATCTGCTCGCGCAGCATCTCGGCGACCTGACCCGCCAGGCGACGGTGGACCAGTCCGGTCACGGGAACCTCCGGAGGGCAACGAGGGGGATGAGGCAGCGCAGGGGGGGGGGGGCGAAACGCACTGCCGAAGTGTCGACAGACGTCAGTGGACAGGCGCGCCGAACTCCCTGTCAAGGCTTTCCGGTGACCGTCTTTCATCGCGGACAACTGTCGACACTTGAAGCCGAAACTGATAACTGTCGACACTTGAGGGCCGCCGGTCGGCCCTTCCGACGCCCACGACCGAAGGACAGCCCATGACCGCCGCCGCAGCCCCCACCCCGTCCCTGCCCGTGCTCGCGGAGGTGTGGCGCGGCGACTTCCTGGAGTCCGTCCACCACGGTTCACTGGTGGTGCTCGACGCGCAGGGCGCCCCCGTCCTCGCGGCCGGGCCCGTCGACAGCCCCATGTACCCGCGCTCGTCCAACAAGCCGCTCCAGAGCGTCGGCATGCTCCGCGCCGGGCTCGACCTCGACGGTGAACTCCTCGCCCTCGCCTGCGCGAGCCACTCCGGCGAGGCCTTCCACCTCGACGGGGTGCGCCGCATCCTCGCCGGCGCGGGCCTGACCGAGGACGCGTTGCAGTGCACCGCCGCCCTGCCCATCGGCGCCGAGGCGCAGCCCGCGCACCTCGCCGCCGGGCTCGGCCCCACCCGTATCACCATGAACTGCTCGGGCAAGCACGCGGCGATGCTCGCCACCTGCGTCGCGGCCGGCTGGTCGCTCGACGACTACCTCGACCCCGCGCACCCCTTGCAGGTCGCCCTGCGCGAGGCCCTGGAGGACCTGGCGGGGGAGAAGTCCACGTCCGTCGGCGTCGACGGCTGCGGCGCCCCGCTGTTCGCGCTCACCCTCACCGGCCTGGCCCGCGCTTTCGCTCGGATCGCCACCGCTCCCGAAGGCAGCCACGAACACCGTGTGGCCGCCGCCATGAACGCCCACCCCGAGTACGTCGGCGGCACCGGCCGCGACGTCACCACCCTCATGCGCGCGCTCCCCGGCGTCGTCGCCAAGGACGGCGCCGAGGGTGTCTACGCGCTGGCCCGCCCGGACGGCTCCGCCGTCGCCCTCAAGATCGCCGACGGTGCGCAGCGGCCGCGCCCCGTCGTGATGACCGCGGCGCTGCGCCACCTCGGCGTCGTCGTCGACGCGGACCCGCGCCTCACCGAACTCACCGAGACCCCCGTCCTCGGCCACGGCGAACCCGTCGGAGCGGTGCGCCCCTCGGACGTCGTGACCGGTCGGCAAAAGCCCTGAGCCCTCCGACGGGAGGATTCAGGGCCCGTCGGCCCCCGCGGCGATCGCCGCCCGCCACCGCCGCAGCTCCTTCGGCGGCATGCCGACGGACAGCACCCCGGTGAGCCGTGCGCGACTGCGGTACGCGACGAGGAAACGGCCCTCCGCCAGGGATCCCTCCACCACCCGTGCCTCGTCGTGGCCGCGCAGGTGCCCGTACGCCTGGATCTTGAGCCCGTGCTGGTCGGACCAGAAGTACGGGATCGGCGCGAAGGGCCTGGGCCGTTCCGGACTGAACAGGTTGCGGGCGGCGGCCATGCCCTGCTCCGCGGCGTTCGTACGGTGCTCGACGCGCATGCTCGTGCCGAACAGCGGATGCTGCCAGCGGGCCACGTCCCCGGCCGCGTACACGCCGGGCGCCGCGGCGGAGTACTGGTCGCACACCACCCCGTCGGCCACGCGGAGCCCGCTGTCGGCGAGCCACTCCGTGTTGGGCTCGGAGCCGATGGCCACGAGGACGTCGTCGGCCGGGAGCAGCGCCCCGTCCGCCAGGCGCACGCCGGTGACGCGGCCCGCGTCGGCCACCAGCTCGTCGACCTTGACGCCGGTGCGCAGGTCCACGCCGTGCGCGCGGTGGACCCGCGCGAGGTGGGCGCCGACCTCGTGGCCGACCGCGTGGGCGAGGGGGAGCGGGGCGGTTTCCAGGAGGGTGACATCGGCGCCCAACGCGCGTGCGGAGGAGGCCACTTCGGCGCCCAGGAACCCGGCCCCCACCACGACGAGACGCCGCCCCGACCTCAGCCGGTCACGCAGTGCCAGGGCGTCGTCCAGGTCGCGCAGCACGTGCACGCCCCGCAGTTCGCACTGGGGCAGCCGCCGGGGCCGTACGCCGGTCGCGATCACCAGGCCGTCGTAGTCGAGGGCGGAGCCGTCGGAGAGGGTGACGGTGCGGGTGTCGGTGGACAGGGCCGTGGCCGACGTGTCGAGGCGCAGGTCCAGGTCGAGCGCGGCGAGGTCGGCGGCCGGGCGCAGCGCGGTCCGCTCCGGCTCCCAGGCGCCGGACAGGACCTGCTTGGACAGCGGAGGTCGGTCGTAGGGCGGATGGGCCTCGCGGCCGACGAGTGCGAGGGGCCCGTCGTAGCCCTCGCGCCGCAGTGTCTCGGCTGCGGCGAGGCCCGCCGCCGACGCCCCGACGACCACGACCCGGCGCGGCGGCCGGTGCTGGGTCACTTGTCCGCCAGGTGGATGGCGGCGGCGGGGCAGACGGCGGCCGACTCGCGTACGTCGTCGTGGTGCGCGGCGTCGGGGGTGTCGGTGAGCAGCTCGACGATGCCGTCGTCGTCCTGGTCGAAGACGTCGGGGGCGAGCATGACGCACTGGCCGGAGGCGACACACTTGGGCTGGTCGACGGTGATGTGCATGGTGACTCTCGCTTCTCTTCTCGTACGGGGAGTGGTGGCTACCAGGTGACGGGGAGTTCGTAGACGCCGTACACCAGGCCGTCGTGCTTGAACTCCAGCCGGTCGATGTCGGTGGCCAGGGCGAGGGTGGGGATGCGGCGGTACAACGTGCTGTAGACGACCTGGAGTTCGACGCGGGCGAGCGGCTGACCCAGGCACTGGTGCACGCCGTAGCCGAAGGCGACGTGGCGGCGGGCGTCGCGGGTGATGTCGAGCGTGTCGGGGTCGCCGGCGAACGCGTTGGGATCGCGGTTGGCGACCTCGTTGGCGAAGATGATGCCCTCGCCCGCGCGGATCACCTGACCGTCGATCTCGATGTCCTCCCGTGCCACGCGACGGCGGCCCGAGTGCGTGATGTTGAGGTAGCGCAGGAGTTCCTCGACGGCCGCGGAGACCGTCTTCGGGTCCTGAGCGTTCCTCAGGGCGGCCAGCTGATCGGGGTGTTGGAGGAGGGCGAGGGTGCCCAGGGCGATCATGTTGGCGGTCGTCTCGTGTCCGGCGCCGAGCAGCAGCACACCCATGTGCGCGGCCTCGCGCCGTGTCATCTCCCCGGTGGCCACCCGCTTGACGGCCAGCTCGGACAGCAGGTCGTCGGCAGGGCGCGCCTCCTTGGCCGCCAGCAGCTCCTCCAGATAGTCCGCGAGGGCCGTGGTGGCGGCGACGGACTCCTCGGGGCTGGCGTCGCGCTTGACGATGACCTGGGTGTTGCGCTGGAACAGGTCGTGGTCCGCGTAGGGCACGCCGAGCAGTTCGCAGATGACGAGGCTGGGGACCGGGAGGGCGAACGCCTGGACCAGGTCGACGGGCCGGGGCCCGGCGAGCATGTCGTCGATCAGGTCGTCGACGATGCGCTGGACCGAGGGGCGCAGCGTCTCGATCTTCTTGACGGCGAAGGGTGCGGTCACCATGCGGCGGATCCGCGCGTGGTCGGGGTCGTCCATGGTCAGGAACGTCTGCCGGGTTCGGGCGCTCGCCCGCCGACCCTCCGAGGTGTGCGGGTAGCCGTCCGCGTTCACGTCCGCGCTGACCCGCGGATCGCCGAGCAGCGCACGCACGTGGTCGTAGCGGGTGATCAGCCAGGGGCTGCTGCCGTCCCAGATACGGACGCGGGCGAGCGGCTGCTCGGGCTGGAGGGCGTGAAGGGCGGGCGGCGGGTCGAAGGGGCAGCCGGCGGCGCGGGGGCTCGGGTGCGTGGGGAGGTCGGTCGCGGGGGCGACCTGGGTGTCGGTCATCGAGGCCTCCGTGGGGAGAGGGTGCGTGATCGGTGGCGCTGGTGCGTCCCCACATGCCTAACAGTGTTAGGTGCCTAGGGCAACGATGTGATCGAGTCCTTCCCGTTGAAACATCGCTATTCGGCCGACTCTCCAAGCATCCTGCGTGCGTTGGGACTTCACGCCCCGGAAGGCAGCAGATCCAACAGGTCGTCCGCCCTGGCCAGCACCGACTCCCGGTCGCTGGGGAACGGCAGCGCCACCGACATGGACACGATGCCGTGCAGCGAGGCCCACAGCAGCACCGCCAACTGCTCGTCGCCCGGCCCCTCTTCACCGCGCCGCAGCGGAGCCACCGCGTCCTGCCACACCTGACGCACCTCGCGCAGCGGACTCGGATCCGCCTCCTCACGGGGCACCTGGATCCGCTCGATGCCGAACATCAGCCGATACACGCGGGGGTTGTCCAGCGCGTACGCGCAGTAGTGCCGCGCCATCGCCCGCAGCGCGCCCCGCGGACCCTCCGCCGACGCCGCCTCGCGCGCCGTGCGCAACTCCACCGCGAGCCGCCCGAAGGCCCGCTGCGTGAGCGCGGCCACCAGCTCCGCCCGATTCCTGAAGTGCAGATAGACGCTGGGCGCCGCGATGCCGACCTCGCGGGCCACCGCACGCAGTGACAGATCGCCCTCCCGGCCCGACTCCATCAGCATCCGGGCCGCGGTGCGCAGGATCTCGTCCTTCAGCGCCGCCCCCTCGCCCCACTGGCTCTGCTCACGGCGCTTGAACCCCTCGCTCACCCGTGTCCCCTCCCGACACAACCGGCTCCTGTGGCACCGATTGTGGCCGAAACACCGAGGGCGTCGACCGAACGGGTTCGGCCGACGCCCTCGGGACACGCGCGCGGGAGCTACGCGACGGTGCGGATCAGCTTCTTGTTCACGAACTCCTCGATGCCGGGGCGGCCCAGCTCACGGCCGAAGCCGGAGCGCTTGACGCCGCCGAACGGCAGCTCCGAGCCCTCGGCGCCGACGCCGTTGATGAACACCATGCCCGCCTCGATGCCCTCGGCGACGCGCTGCGCCTGCTCGGGGTCGGTCGTGAACACGTAGGAACCCAGGCCGTACGGGGTGTCGTTGGCGATCCGCAGGGCGTCGGCCTCGTCCGCGGCCTTGAACACCATCGCGACCGGGCCGAACAGCTCCTGCCGCGCCGTCGGGGACTCGGTGGTCAGGCCCGTCAGGACGCCCGCCGGGTAGTGGGCGCCCTTGCGCTCGCCCTGGGTGTGCAGCGTGGCGCCCTCGGCGACGGCGGCGGCCACCTGCCGCTCCAGGTTGTCGGCTGCCGCCACCGACGACAGCGGGGCGCCGGACTGGCGGGCCAGGAGCTGCGCGGCGAACTTCTCCACGAACGCGTCGTACAGGTCGGACACGACGATGAAGCGCTTGGCCGCGTTGCAGGCCTGACCGGTGTTGTCGAGGCGCGCGGCGACCGCGGACTCCACGACGGCGTCGAGGTCGTCGGTGGCGAGCACCACGAACGGGTCGGAGCCGCCGAGCTCGAGGACGACCTTCTTCAGGTTGCGGCCGGCGATCTCCGCCACCGCGGCGCCCGCCCGCTCCGAACCGGTCAGCGAGACACCCTGGACGCGCGGATCGGCGATGACCTCGGCGATCTGCTCGTTGGTGGCGTACACATTGACGTACGCGCCCGCGGGGAAGCCCGCTTCGGCACACAGCTTCTCCAGGAGCGCCGCCGTGGCGGGGCACTGCGGGGCGTGCTTGAGGACGATGGTGTTGCCGATCGCCAGGTTCGGGGCGGCGAACCGGGCGACCTGATACGCCGGGAAGTTCCACGGCATGATGCCGAGGAGGACGCCCACCGGGCTGCGGCGCACGACGGCGCGGCCGGGCCCGGACGTCACGTTCAGCTCCTCGTCGGCGAGGAACTCCTCGGCGTGATCGGCGTAGTAGTGGTAGATGTCGACACAGAAGTCGACCTCGCCCTCCGCCTCGTCGCGCGGCTTGCCCATCTCGCGCACGATGCTGTCCGCCAGCTCGGTGCGGTGCTCGGCGTGCAGATCGCCCAGGCGGCGCAGCAGCGCGGCACGCTCGGCGACGGTGCTGGTGCGGCCCCACGCGGACGCCTTGTGCGCGGCGTCGACCGCCGCCGCCACCTCGGCGTCGGTCGCGGTGGGGTAGGTCTCGACGGTCTCGCCGGTGGCCGGGTCGGTGACTGCGTACATCAAATCTCCAGAAGCGTGCGAGCGGAAGGGCCGTGGTGTGCGGCCCGCGGTCCTCACGTACCGCGAGGCCCCCTTGTGAGCACTCTATGGCTCCTGACCGGCGATGACACGAGCGGCCCGGGGTGTCGCCGCCGGGGCAGGTGCGCGCCACGGGGCGACCTGTAGCGTGCGGTCATGAAACACCGACTGCCCCAGATCTCCGAGCTGCGTCCCCTGCTGAAGTTCGACGGATTCAACCCCGACAGACGCGCCGCCCGGCTCGGGAGGGCCGCCGACGTGTGGGACCTGCGCGCCATAGCCAGGCGCCGCACACCGCGGCCCGCCTTCGACTACGTCGACGGGGCGGCCCAGCGTGAGTTGACGGCCCGTCGGGCGCGCCGGGCCTTCGACGACGTCGTGCTGCTGCCGCGCATCCTGCACGGCACCGAGAAGGTCGACCTCGGCACCGACATCGCCGGAGCGCGGTCCGAGCTGCCGTTCGGGATCGCGCCCACCGGCTTCACCCGCTTCATGCACGCCGAGGGCGAGGACGCCGGAGCGAGCGCCGCCGCGGCCGCCGGCATCCCGTTCTCCCTGTCCACCATGGGCACCCGCTCCCTCGAGCAGGTCGCCGCCGCGGCGCCGGACGGGCGCCGCTGGTTCCAGCTGTACCTGTGGAAGGACCGGCAGCGCTCGCTCGACCTCCTCCAGCGGGCCACCGCGAACGGCTTCGACACCCTGCTCGTCACCGTCGACACACCCGTCGCGGGCCAGCGGCTGCGCGACGCCCGCAACGGCATGGTGATTCCGCCCCGGCTCACCCTCAGGACCGTGCTCGACGCCTCGTACCGCCCTGAATGGTGGTTCAACTTCCTGACCACGGACCCGCTCAGCTTCGCGTCCCTGTCGGGCACGAGCCAGGACCTGCCGACGCTCATCAACTCGATGTTCGACCCGACGCTGTCCATCGAGGACCTGGAGTGGATCAGGTCCCAGTGGCCCGGCAAGCTGTTCGTCAAGGGCGTGCTCACGGCCGAGGACGCGCGCCGCTCCCTCGGCGCCGGGGCCGACGGGCTCGTCGTGTCCAACCATGGCGGGCGCCAACTCGACCGCGCGCCCGTCTCGTTGCACGCGCTGCCCGAGGTGCGGGCCGAGGCGGGCGACGACGTCGAGATCATCCTCGACTCCGGGATCATGTCGGGCGCGGACATCGTCGCCGCGCTGTGCGCCGGAGCCGACTTCACCCTCATCGGACGCGCGTACCTGTACGGGCTGATGGCGGGCGGCCGCGAAGGTGTGTCGCGGGTCGTCGACCTGCTCGCCAAGGAGATCGAGGTGACCATGCAGCTCCTCGGCGCCGCGACCGTCGCCGACCTCGGACCGCACCTGCTGCGCACCGCGCCCACGGGCTGACGCGCATCGGCCGACGGTGCAAGGGCGGCACCGTCGGCCGGATCGGTCTGACCGTGCGAATCCGGGTGTCAGACCCCCGGCTTGGGCTCCGGGGCCGACTCGCCGGTGAGGAGTTCGGTGATCTCCTCGGTGAGGTCCGTGCCGAGCTCGCCCCAGCCGTCCTTGTAGCCGTACACGCTCGCCAGGCTGCGGGCGTCGTAGTCGCCGTTCATGATGTCGATGTCGTTCGGCGTGATCAGCGACGGGTGGGCGACACCCACCGCGCCCGACACCTTCAGCAACTCCTTGCGCAGCGTGCGCAGGTACATCGCCGCACGGTTGGCCTTCGACGGCGCGTCGACGCCGCGCACCAGCCACGGGTCCTGCGTCGCGATGCCCGTCGGGCACTTGTCCGTGTGGCACTTCTGCGCCTGGATGCAGCCGATCGACAGCATTGCCTCACGGCCCACGTTGATCATGTCGACGCCGAGCGCGAAGGCCACGGCGGCGTTCTCCGGCAGGCCCAGCTTGCCCGAGCCGATGAAGGTGAGTCGATCGGTGAGCCCGTGCTCGGCGAACGTGCTGTAGACGCGCGAGAAGCCCATCCTGAACGGCAGCGACACCGAGTCGCTGAAGATCAGCGGGGCCGCGCCGGTGCCGCCCTCGCCGCCGTCGATGGTCACGAAGTCGACGCCGCGGTCGCCGCGCGCCATCAGCGTGGCCAGCTCCTCCCAGAAGCTCATCTCGCCGACGGCGCTCTTGATGCCGACCGGCAGACCCGTCTCCGCGGCCAGCAGCTCCACGAAGTCCAGCATCGAGTCGACGTCGTGGAACGCGGTGTGCCGGGAGGGCGAGGCGCAGTCCTTGCCGACCGGGATGCCGCGGATCTCGGCGATCTCCGACGTCACCTTCGCGCCCGGCAGCATGCCGCCGAGGCCCGGCTTCGCGCCCTGCGACAGCTTGATCTCCAGTGCCTTGACGGGGGCGCTCTCGACCACGGCCTTGAGCTTGTCGAGGTTGAACGTGCCGTCGTCGTTGCGGCAGCCGAAGTACGAGGTGCCGATCTGGAGGACGAGATCGCCGCCGTTGCGGTGGTAGGGCGACAGGCCGCCCTCACCGGTGTTGTGCATCGTGCCGGCCAGCGCCGCGCCCTTGTTGAGCGCCGTCACGGCGGCGCCGGACAGCGAACCGAAGCTCATCGCCGAGATGTTGACGACGCTCGCGGGGCGGAACGCCTTGGCGCGCCCGCGCGGGCCGCCGAGCACCTTCGCCGAGGGCAGCGGGGCCTGCGGGTCGTGCAGATCGGGCAACGGGCCCGCGAACGTGCGCTGTTTGATGTACGGGTGGCCCTGTACGTGCTCCACGTCGTTGTCGGTGCCGAAGCCGAAGTAGTTGTTCTCCTCCTTCGCCGACGCGTAGATCCACGTGCGCTGGTCGCGGCTGAAGGGACGCTCCTCGTCGTTGGACGTCACCACGTACTGCCGCAGTTCGGGCCCTATCGTCTCCAGCATGTACCGGGCGTGCCCGATCACCGGGAAGTTCCGCAGGAGCGCGTGCTTCTTCTGCACGAGGTCGCGGGCGGCCACCAGGGCCACTGCTGTCGCGGCTGCCGCACCGATGTTGCGAGCACGCATGAACGATCCTCTCCTCGACTGCTCGGCGTTCGACGTCGAAACGCCACCTGATCGTAGAGGTCGGGGGTCGGGGAGGGCAGGGCCGGGGCAGTCGGGCCCGCGCGGCGGCCGTGCACCTGCGTGCACGACGGCGGAAGCACGAAAAGAGGGACCGTAGAAACGCCAATAAAGCGGACGTAACGTTGAAGGCGAGTTCGCGGCACTCGCCCGCTCCCAGACCTGCAACGACGCCGAAAGCGTCGGCACGGCCATCGGCGTCGGCCTCATCGTCATCTTCTGGGCCGTGACGGACATCATCCTCGGCATCACCTACGCCGTCGTCCGCCTGGCACGCCGCCCGGAAGGCGCGTCGCGATGAAGAGGGTCGTAGCGGCGACCGGCGCGGCCCTCGTCCTCTTCGGCGGAGCGGCGGCCTGCGGCACCAGCACGAGCGAGGACACCAGCGGCGACACGGTCTCGACCGAGACGCAGAAGAAGACCCCGTCGGAGCCCCAACAGGACACCCCCTCGGAGTCGCAGCCGGAATCGTCGTCCCAGCCCGCCACGCTCAAGGCCGGCGAGACGGTGCACCTGAAGACCGCCGAGATCAGCGACGAGGACTTCAGCACCTTCGAAGGGTCCGCGGACGTCACCCTGGTGTCGGTGAAGGAGTACGGCTCCGCCGATCTGCCAGCCGATTCGTACGCCGACCTCTCCCAGGGAGACGAACTGGTCGTCGTCACGCTCAAGGTCGAGAACACCGGCGAAGACCAGATCGACATGATGCCGTACAACTCCAACATCACGTGGACCGGCGAGGACGGCCAGGTCGCCGGCGTCGACCCCGGCTACCTGGACGAGGCGTACCTCCCCGAGGACCTGACCTCGACCGACAGCCTCCAGCCGGGCGAGCATGTGCAGGGCGGCACCGTGGTGGTCATCCACGCCACCCAGCCCGGCAAGCTGCACTTCGCGGACGACGGCGACAACCGCCTCTTCGACGTCGCCACGCAGGGAGTCGGGTAGGGGCCGACGCCGCCCCGCGGACCACACCATCGGCGAACTCGCCGCCCGGTTCCGGCGTGACCAGTCGAGCGCGTGATGTCACACCTCTTGCAACGCTTGAATGTGCAACCTACTTTTGAGGCGCTCCGGTGATGCATCGCTTCACAGCATGAAGGCGTGACCCTCCGCGCTGCCCGGCCGCCGACCGGCGACGTGGCTGCGCAGGAGGCCCTGCAAGCGCTCAAGTGGACCTCGATGGAGAGGAACGCATGCGTTCACGTAATCACCGCACGGGCGGCCGGCGAAGGCTGGCCGTCGGGGCCGCCATCAGCACCGTCGCCGCCCTCGTCGCCCAGCCCGGCATCCTCACCGCCCCGGCCGGCGCCCACGGAAGACCCGCCACGACGCCCGCGCTGTCCTCCCGCGACGCACCGATCCTCGCGCAGGACGGCATCCGCTTCCGCGACCTGGACCGCAACGGCCGCCTCACCCCCTACGAGGACTGGCGCCTGAGCGCCGCCGCCCGCGCCCGCGACCTGCTCTCCCGGATGACCCTCGAGGAGAAGGCCGGGCTCCTCGTCCACGGCACACTCCCCACATCGGGCGACGGCTACGACGCCGCGGGCACGGCCCAACTCGTCGGCGACCGGCACGTGACCACCGCCATCACCCGCCTCTCGAAGTCCCCGGCGAAGGTCGCCGCGGCCAACAACAGCGTGCAGGCCGTCGCCGAGAAGCAGCGCCTCGGCATCCCCGTGGTGATCTCCACCGACCCGCGCAACGGGTTCTCCGTCGTCGAGGGCCAGACCGTCGCGGGCGCGGGCACCACGGCCATGCCCGACGCCATCGGCATCGCCGCCGCCCACGACACCCGGCTCACCGAACGACTCGGTGACATCGTCCGCCGCGAGTACCGGGCCGTCGGCATCACCGAAGGCCTCTCACCGCAGGCCGACATCGCCACCGAACCCCGCTGGACCCGCATCAACGGCACCTTCGGCTCCGACCCGAACGCCGCGGGCCGCCAGGTCAACGCCTACGTCAAGGGCATGCAGCACGGCTCCCGCGGCCTCGGCCCCGACAGCGCCGCCACCGTCACCAAGCACTGGGTGGGCTACGGCGCCCAGGCCAACGGATACGACAGCCACTACTACTACGGCCGCTACGCCACGTTCCCCGGCAGGAACTTCGCGGACCACATCACCCCGTTCAAGGGCGCGTTCGCCGCGCACACCTCCGGCATCATGCCCACGTACTCCATCCTCAAGGACCTCACGTACAAGGGCCACAAGCTGGACCAGGTGGGCGCCGGCTTCAACTCGTACCTGCTCAAGGACCTGCTGCGCGGCACCTACAAGTTCGACGGTGTCATCGTCTCCGACTGGGGCATCACCGGCGAGTGCCCCGAGCAGTGCCGGAACACCCGGCCACCGGCCTCCTTCGTCGGGTCCTGGGGTGTCGGCATGCCCTGGGGCGTCGAGGACCGGTCCGTGCTCCAGCGCACGGCGCTCACCCTCAACGCCGGCGTCGACCAGATCGGCGGCAGCGACCAACCCTCGTACGTCGTCCAGGCCGTACGGCAGAAGCTGGTCGACGAGCGGCGCGTGGACGAGGCCGCCCGCCGTGTCCTGGAGCAGAAGTTCCGCCTCGGCCTCTTCGAGAACCCGTACGTGGACGAGGAGGCGGCCGGGCGGATCGTCGGCGGCGCCGCGTTCCAGGCGGTCGGCGACGAGGCGCAGGCCGACTCGCTGACACTCCTGAAGAACGCCGACCGCACCCTGCCCGCGCGCTCCTCCACGGTACGCACCGTCTACCTGCACGGTGTCTCCGCCGAAGCGGCCGAGGCGCGCGGACTGACCGTCGTGGACGACCCGGCCGACGCCGACCTCGCGGTCGTACGGCTCGCCGACCCGCGGGCCGGATCCGACCTCACGGGCCTGGAGTTCCCCGAGTCCGACGCGTCGTACCAGGCGCTGCGCGAGGCCGCGGCGAGCGGCACACCGACCGTCGCCGTGCCCAAGCTGGACCGCCCGCTCGTCCTGACCGGTGTCACCCGCACCGCCGACGCGGTCCTGGCCAACTTCGGTGTCTCGGACCGCGTCCTGCTCGACACCGTCTTCGGCGACCGTGACCCCGGCGGCAGGCTCCCCTTCGAACTGCCGTCGTCCATGAAGGAGGTGGAGGCGCAGCAGGGCGACGTCCCGGACGACACGTCGCACCCGCTGTACGAGCGCGGGTTCGGGCTCGACTACCGCGCGGTGCACCGGCGTTGAGGTCCCGGCACGTCGTTGTGGGCGCCGGATCGCTCACTCCGGGCTGAGGACCCGGCCGCCCCGCTCGACCTCGTCGTGCGGGCGGCCGTCGTCCTCGGTGAGCCCGTCCCGGCCCGTCTCGGGAGCCATCCGGTGCGACACCAGCGCACCCAGGACGAGGAAGGCGACCGTGCCGATCATCACCGCCCGGATGCCGAACGACGCCAGCAGGATCGGGAACACGAACGTGCCGAACGCCGCGCCGATCCGGCTGAGCGCCGCTGCCATCCCCGTACCGGCGCCGCGCAGCGACGTGGGGAACAGCTCGCTGGGGTAGACGAACTGCAGGTTGCCCGCGACCGCCTCGATGAAGGCGTACAGGCTGAGACACACGATCACGATCGTGGCGCCGGGCCTCGGCAGCACGGCGAGCGCGGTGACACTGAACGCCATCAGCCAGAACGTGGAGATCAGCAGCCGCCGTCGGCCGACCCGGTTGATGACCACCATGCCGACGAGACCGCCGACCGCGAAGAACACGTTCTGGAGGACCGTGGCGCCGCCGCCCTCGACGCCGAGGGACAGGAACACGGTGGGCAGGAAGGTGAAGATGGCGGTCTGCGGCGTGGACTGGGCGATCCAGAAGAAGCCCGCGAAGAACGTCCTGCCGCGCCACGTCCGGCTCAACAGGGTGCGCAGCGGCCGCGGTTCCCGATGCTGTCCGTGGCCCGCGCGCAGCACGATGTCGTCGATGGTGGCATCGGGGGAGATGTGCCGCTTCACGATGGCCTCGGCCTCGGCGTGCCGGCCCTGCTGGACGAGCCACCTGGGTGACTCGGGCACACCGATGCGCAGCGCCGCGATGACCGCGGACGGCACGGCGCTGCTGGCCAGGATCCACCGCCAGGCGTCGGGACCCATGTCCTGCAACAGGAAGCCGACGACCACCGCCGCCAGGAAGCCGACCCGCCAGATCGCGGCGAGGCTGCTGAGCAGCGGCCCGCGCAGCTTCGTGGGCAGGAACTCCGCGAGATACGTGGGGCTCACCGCGTAGTCCGCGCCGATGGCGAGGCCGGCCACCAGGCGCACCAGGAACAGCTGGAGCGCGTCCTGGAGGAAGAACTGCGCGACCGACGCCACCAGGAACAGCACCAGGTCCAGTGTGTAGAGCTTCTTCCGGCCGATCCGGTCGGCCAGCAGCCCGAGCGTGAGCGCGCCCAGGAACAGGCCGATCAGGGCCGACGAACCGACGAGGCCTTCCCACAGCGGTGTCATCCCGAAGTTCGTCGGGAGGAGCGGCAGCGCGATCGTCAGGACGCCGAGGATGTAGCCGTCGATCAGCATCCCTCCCGCGCTGAACACCGCTATGCGGTAGTGGAAGGGGGTGGGGCGTGCGTTGTCCATGGTGACGGCGGGGGCGGCGGTCATGAGCGATCCCTTCGCAGGGCATCCGGGGGAGGGCGGGGAGGGTGTGCGGGTGGGGCTGCCGGGTGTCGTGCCGGTCCGAGCGGTTCGAGCGGTTCGAGCGGTTCTAGCGGTTGTAACGGGGCGGGACGTGGCTCGGTAGAGGGGGCAGGTTACGCGTCCCTTAACCTGCCTTCAGATCCCCTGCACCTCGGTCGATTGCGAGGGCCCGCGGGGCGGGGAGAGCATCGGCCGCATGACAGCACTGGACGGGCGTGTGGTCGTCGTGGGCGGCGGCATCATCGGGGCGTCCATCGCCCACCACCTGAGCGCGCGGGGGCACCGGGACATCACGATCGTCGAACGCGGGCTCGTCGGGGAGGGCGCCACGGCGCGGGCGACCGGCGGGATCCGGCGCCAGTTCTCCTCCCGCGTGAACATCGAACTCGCCCAGCGCTCCCTGCCGTTCTGGCTGACCTTCGCCGAACGCACCGGACACCCGCTCACCTTCAGGCAGCACGGCTACCTGTTCCTGCTGACCGACCCCGCGACGCGGGACACCTTCGAGCGGAACGCCGCGCTGCAACGCTCGCTCGGTGTGCCCGTCGAGAGCCTCGCCCCCGACGCGGTCGCCGATGTCTTCCCCGGCATCCGCACCGACGACCTCGTCGGAGCCACCTACACCCCGACCGACGGCTCCGCGTCACCGGCCGACGCGGTCGGTGGGTTCCTGCGGGCCGCCCGCGCGCACGGGGTGCGGATCCTCCAGCGCACCCCCGTCGTGGCCATCGACAGGGACGGGGACGGCGCCGTGTCGGGCGTGCGGACGCCGGACGGAGTGATCGAGGCCGACCGGGTCGTCATCGCGGCGGGCCCGCAGTCCAGGGCGGTGGGCCGGCTGTGCGGCGTCGACATTCCGGTGCACCCGCACTCGCGGCAGGCCTTCGCGACGGGACCGCTGCCGGGCGTGCACGGTGGGCTGCCGCTGACGGTGGACATGGCCACGGGGGCGTACGTCCATCCGGAGGCGGCGGGCGGCACCGCGGTGATCGGCGGGAACGACCGCGAGGTCCCGAGCAGCGACACCGCGCGGGTCGACTGGGAGCGCGTCGGCTCGCTGGCCGCGGCGCTGAGCCACCGGTTCCCTGCCCTCGCCGACCTCGAAGTGACCCGTGGCTGGGCGGGGTTGCGGGAGATGACACCCGACGACCACGCCATCGTGGGCCCGGTCGAGGAGGTGCCGGGGTTGTGGGTGGCCGCCGGGTTCTCCGGACACGGCTTCATGCAGGCGCCGGCCGTGGGGGAGGCCGTGGCGGGCTGGTTCCTCGACGGGGCGCCACCGCTCGACCTGAGCGCGCTCGCGCTCGGCAGGTTCGGGGAGCGGGCCGGGGCGGTCCTGGAGAACGCGGTGTTCTGAGGGTGCGAAGGGTGCGAGGGCCCGGGCGTGCGGTCGCCTGGGTGCGCGGTGGCCGGCTCAGGCGTCCGGCCGGGCCAGCGGCAGCCGTTCCGTGTCCGTCTCGAAGGCGCCGGTCGTCCACTCCACGAAGGCCGCGATGCCCTCCTTGATGGCCGTGAGGGCCTCGTCGAGCAGCGGGTTGGGGTCGTCCGCCCGATGCACGGCGCGGACCCGGCGGCGCGGGCGGTGGTCGCTGATCCGGTGCATGAGGATCGACGAGTCGACACCGAGAGCGAGGGCAGGGGCGAACGCGATGCCCAGGTTCTCCCGGACGATGCCCCGGATCACGTCGAAGTCGTCCGTCTCGAACCGGATGCGCGGCGCGAAACCCGCCCGCGCGCACCAGTGCTGGAGGTTGGCCCGCCCCGTCGAACCCGCCGGATTGCACACCCAGATCTCCTCGGCCAGCGACGCCAGCTCCACCCTCGGCGGCAGCCGGTCGTGCCGGTCGGCGCCCGAGAGCACCACGATCTCCTCGTCGAGCATCGGGTGCACGGTCAGCTCCGGCGACCACCGTTCGGGCACCACGTCGTACTCGAAGACGAGCCCCAGATCGATCCGGCCGCTGTGCACCGCCTCCGCGACCGCCGCCGACCGGGCGTCGTCGTGCACCGTGAACTCGGCCTCGGGGAACCGGCCGACCAGCCGCGCCAGCGCCCGCGGCACCAACTGCGCGCCCACGGTGGGAAACGCCCCCAGGCGCAGCCGGCCACGGTCGCCGCGGGCCAGGCCGCGCACCTCGGCCTCCAGGTCGTCGACACGGTTCAGCACCGATGCCGCCACCAACCCGACGCGCTCGGCGGCATGCGTCGGCCGCAGACTCCGCGGCCCCCGCTCGAAGAGCCGCACACCGAGCCCCCGCTCGAGCGCCGCCACCTGCTGCGACACCGCCGACGTCGTATACCCGAGCCGCTTGCCCGCAGCACTGAGCGACCCGGTCTCCAGCACAGCCTGAAACGTCTGCACATGCACCAGATTGAGCATCCACCCCTCCTCACCACCGAACCACCACGACCCCGAACATCCTGCAACGCCGCCGCGCCCTCACAAACCGTGAACGGCGGTCCTCGCCACGGACACGAAGGAGAGGACGGAGTTCCAGAAGGGGTCGTAGCACTCGTTGAAGAGGGCGGGAGCGTCGGGATCACCGGCGATCGACGCCTCGAGCGCCTGGTAGGCGGGCCGAGTCGTGAGACGGAGCGCCTCGGCGGCTGCGGCGACGTTGTCGGGGCCCTCCAGGCCGATGACCCAGATGTGGTGGCGCAGCCGGCCGTACTCCTCGCGGAGGGCGAGCCGGATCTCCTTGAGCTTCGGCAGCTGCTCCACGCGCGGGTTGCCGGAAGAGTAGACGTCGGAGGCCGACCAGTACAGCTCCGCCATCTTGTGGGCCTGCTCGATCAGGCTGATGTACGCGGCGCGGCGTGCTTCACTGATCCGCACCACGCGCTGCGTGCGCTCCGCCGCCGCGGCTTGGATCTCCGCGGCTCGGGACGTGCCGCGGCTGGTCACCCAACTGGCGAGTACGGCGGTGCCCGCTGTGAGTGCTCCGATCCACAGAGCTGAGTCGGCCATGACGGGGATCCTTCCCGCCGGACTGCGTGTTCCATGCGTCGACGCGCCCGCGGCGGTCCGACCGGGCGGGCCGTGCTGCCCCCAACAGGCCTACGCGTCCTCCTCGTTGGCCACCCCGCGCGTGCGGCGGCGGCCGAGCAGGGCGGTTCCGGCGACCACCATGCCGATGGCCAGGACCTTGGCGGCGCCGTAGTAGCCGGAGGCCAGGTTGTCCGGGGTGCCGGGGAGGCGGAGGGTGACCCAGGCTGCCGCGAGGGCACCGAAGGCGATGAGGGCGACGGCTCCCCAGGCCCCGAGGTCGGCCCACCAGGGCGCCGCGGGGTCGTCCTGGTGTGTGGTCTCGGTGGTCAACTGCTCGTACTCCCCGTGGTGTGTGGCGGCTGCGGTCGTGGAAGGAGATGCGGGGAGCGAGGGTTCTGGTTCCGTGGAGCGGGATTCCGCGGTGTGGAGGCGTGAACATCGCGGGGCGTTTTCGTGGTTTCTGTGAGTGTTCGGCGGAAGGTGGGGGCGTTGGGCGTGAGGATTCCTCGGCCTGTTGTCGGAATTGAGGGGTGGGTCCCCTTTACGAGGGGCGGGTTGTAGGTCAACGTCGGATTTGTGGTGTGGGCGGTGGCGACTTGCTCGCGGGGGCGGTGCGGAATGCACACTGCCCCGCATGAATCAGAGGCGCGGCGTTCAGAACGTCGATTTCCAGGATCGCTTCGAGGGCGGATATGCCGCGCCTCGCCCGGACGGTATGCGTGGACCGCATCCGCAGCAGCGTCCGATGGCGGCGCCGTATCCCGGCGGTGATGTTCCCCCCGATTCCGGTCGGCCCTATCGTCGTCGGGGGCGCCGCTTCAGAAGGCTGCTCATAACGATCCTCGTACTGTTGCTCCTGATTGTTGGCGGAACCTATTTCTGGATCGATTCCAACCTGCGAAAGGAGGTCGACCTCGGGAAGGTCGTCGACCGGCCCGCCGCAGGCGAAGGAACGAACTACCTGATCGTCGGCTCCGACAGCCGCGAGGGAATGTCGAAGCAGCAGGAGAAGGACCTCCACACGGGCGCGGCCGAGGGCAAGCGCACCGACTCGATGATGATCCTGCACGTCGGCCAGGGCGACCCCACCCTCATCTCCCTGCCCCGCGACTCCAACGTCAACATCCCGAAGTTCCGCGGCTCCGAGTCCGGGCAGATGCGCCCCGCCATGGGCGCCAACAAGCTCAACGCCGCGTACGCCTTCGACGGCCCGCAGCTCCTCACCCGCACCGTCGAGTACAACACCGGACTGCGCATCGACCACTACGCGGAGATCGGTTTCGCCGGGTTCGCGAACGTCGTGGACGCCATGGGCGGCGTCGACATGAAGCTCGACAAGGGCTTCCAGGACAAGTGGTCCGGCGCCGACTTCAAGGCCGGCGAGCAGACCCTGGACGGCAAGCAGGCCCTCGCCTACGTCCGCACCCGGCACGCCTTCACCGGCAGCGACCTGGACCGCACCAAGAACCAGCAGAAGTTCCTGTCCACCCTCTCGAATCAGGCGGCGTCGCCCGGCACGCTCCTCAACCCGTTCACGGTCTACCCCCTGATGAGCGCGGGCCTCGACACCCTCGTCGTGGACAAGGACATGAACCCGTACGAACTCGGCCGGATGTTCCTCGCGATGAAGAACGTCAACAGCGGCCAGGGGAAGTCGATGAACATGCCGATTTCCGGAAGCGTCGGCGGAAATCTGGCCTGGGACATGCCGAAGGTGAAACAGCTGGTGAACGAACTGCGCGGCGACGCCCCCGTCACCGTCACCAGCGACCGCTAGTCGACGGCGCCGCGGCGGCCGGTGTAACACTTTCCGGCCGCCGCGACGCAGAAGAACAGAGCAGTCGACGTCCCACCCTTCAGAACGTCCAGAACGGAATTCTCGTGAGCAACATCGACCCGGCTTCGGGGTACCCCACGCATGATCGACGCATGGACGCCGAGTACGGTGCGCGCCCGCAAAACGGTGCGCGTCGCACGGCTCTCACCGTCAGCACCATCGCGGATGTCGCGGCAGGATTCCTGGTCCTGTGGATCGCGCTTTTCCTGCTCGGCGCGAATCAGGCGAACGTATTCGTTGATTTCGTGCACGGCACGGCCGACTGGCTCGGATGGTGGGCGCAGGACATTTTCACCATGGACACCGAGGGTGTTCGTGTCGTCCTGAACTACGGCCTTCCTGCGGTCATTTATCTCCTGGTCGGCCACGGGATCGCCGCCCGTATCAACCGGGCGGCCTGACCCTCCGCTACGGCGCACCCGGCGGCGACGCGGTCGGGTGCGCCGAGGGCACCGCGAACGGGGTGGGTTCGGGCGACCGCGACGGCTCGGCGTCCCGCTCGTGCAGCGTCGAGCCGAGGGCCGCGGCCGAGGTCAGCAGGACGACACCGACGCCGTAGACGGCCGCCTTGGTGGCCCTCTTGCGGTACCCGCGCGGTCGGGAGTGCGCCCCGGCACGCGCCCCGTCGGACCGGCGAGCGCCATCGGCGGCGACCGGCTCCGCGCCGCCCCCTGCGAGCCACTCCGCCGCCTGCTCGGCCGTGGGCCGTCCCGCCGGATCCTTGGCGAGCAGCCGCATCACGTAGTCGGACAGCGCCCGCGGCAGTTCCGGCCGCAGCTCACGCGGCGACGCGGGCACGGAATCGACGTGCTGCCGCACCACATCCACCGAAGTGGCCCCGGTGAACGGCGCCCGCCCGGTGAGGAGTTGGTACAGCAGGCAGCCCAGCGAGTAGAGGTCCGACGCGGGCCGCGCGTCGTAGCCCTGGGCCCGCTCCGGAGCCAGATAGTCGGCGGTCCCGAGGATCTTCCCGGTCGCCGTCAGCGTGCCGGTCGTGTCCGTGAAACGGGCGATCCCGAAGTCCACGATCTTCGCCGTGCGCTCGGTGGTCAGCAGGACGTTGGCGGGCTTGATGTCACGGTGGACGACGCCGCGCCGGTGGGCCGCGGCGAGCCCCGCCGCGATCTGCGCGGCGATCCCGGTCGCCTCCGCGGGCGGCAGCGTGGCCCGCACGGTCCGCTCCTGGGCCAGGCTCCAGCCGTCGACGTACTCCGTGACCAGGAAGAGCCGGTCGCCGTCGGAACCGAAGTCGTACACGCCCACCAGGTTGGGGTGGTTGAGGCGCGCGGCGGTCCGTGCCTCCAGGTGGAAGCGATGCGCGCCGGACGGTCCGTCGCCGCGCAGCAGTTTCACCGCCACCGGCCGGCAGAGCACCTCGTCGGATGCCCGCCACACCTCGCCCGACGTGCCACGCCCCAGGAGGACCTGGAGCCGGTAACGACCGGCCAAGGTGTCCGGTGCGTCCGCCCCGCCCGCCATGCTGCTCACCTTCCCCACAGGCAGTCGATCGCGACGCCACGGACTCACGGGTGCGGAGGCGGCCCGACATCGGGGGGAGAGACGGGCCGCCTCCGCGGATCGGCGCCCGCCCCGCCGACCTGAAGGGCGACACCTGCGACCCGCACGGGGGTCACTTGTGTCTGCGCGGCCCACGCCGGAACTGTCACGGCGGAAGAGCCATCCTCACGGAGTCGACACCACCGTGAAGACGCACACTCAACTCGGCCGCACTCCGTTCCGTTCGATGACACGAACGGTGGCGAGCCTTGACCGCGGACCGGTGCGTTGAAGATCATCAAGCGGCTGTGGAGCGGGTGGTGTGTGACATACGCTCCGGGCGTCGGTTTCGGTCGGGGAGAGGTGCGGACGTTGGCGCGTCGTGGCCAAGCGCCTCCCGATGCGGCGGAGGACCAGGCCCTGGACAGGGCGCTCGCGCGGGCCCGGTCCGGCGACGAGGCGGCGTTCGCCGCCGTGTACCGGCACGTCCACCCCGGCCTGCTCGGCTATCTGCGCGGAATGGTGCCCGACCGGGCGGAGACCGTGGCCGCGGTGACGTGGCAGGAGATCGCTCGCGAGCTGCCGGGGTACCGGGGCGACGGCCACGGCTTCCGTGTCCGGACGACGCGGACGGCCCGCCGCCTCGCACACGCCGAAGACCGCCGCGCACCTGCCGCGTCCGCCGCCCCCGTCGTCCACCTGCTCGCGGACCTCCCTCGCCCCCAGTCCGAAGCGATCCTCCTACGGCACGTGGTCGGCCTGACGGAACCCGAGACGGCCCACGTACTTCGCGTACCGCGCGCGGCGGCACGCCTGCTGACGCACCGCGGCCTGCTCACCCTGGCGAAGAGGATGGGGGCGGACGACGCGGCGGGAGAGGTGGCACGGGCGATGCGCACGACGCCCGCCGGAGACGCGCCGGGAGGCTGAACCGGTCGGTCGGGGCCGGCCCGCGACGGCCTCACGCTCCGCGGGCCCGCAGCTCCACGAGCCGCTCCCGGAACAGACCGACA
Organism: Streptomyces sp. SDT5-1; assembly: GCF_052245995.1. NCBI lineage: Bacteria > Bacillati > Actinomycetota > Actinomycetes > Kitasatosporales > Streptomycetaceae > Streptomyces > Streptomyces sp. SDT5-1. The sequence goes on from NZ_CM125963.1 coordinate 7,776,933, forward strand.
CCGTCCCCCTCCAGGTCGTCGAGGGCCGCCGAACGCCCCGCGACGGCCATGAGCAGTGCCTCACCCGGACCACGGACGGCCGGCCCGCTTCCGTGCGACCAGTCGAGGTCGGTGGCACGCAGGCCGAGGCCGTCGGCGGCGCGGCGGCTGGGCAGCGCGGGCGCCCGCAGCGCGAACTCGATCGTCGGGAGCAGCCGCTCGGCGGGGATCTCGCGCGGCATCCCCAGGGCCCGGCGGATGTCCTGGTGGTGGACCATGCCGTCGGTCAGCCCCACGCCACCCTTCCTGATCGCGGTCAGCCCCGACGGGCGGAGGTGACGGCGTAACAGGTCACGCAGCTCGTCCGGCGAACGCCGGCCGTACTCCCGCAACCCCGCCGCGTTCGCCCGATCGAAACTGAATCCGCACCGCAGGAACCGCCTCAGGCCGCCCGCTGCCCCCAACTCCTCGTAGCTGACGACGTGCGCCACGACCTCACGCACGCACCACCCCTCGCAGAGCGTGGGTGCCTCCCACTGCTCGTCCGTCAGGGAGTCGAGGAGATCGGCGAGGTCGGCCCGCTCGGCGGTCGCCAGCAGCATCGGATCGGGTCGGGGCGCATGGCTTCTCATGGGCGGTCACTGTAGGCCGGAGACGGCGTTGATCGCCGCAACGAGGCGCGCTGGTCGCGTGATTCATGGCGAAATTCATGGCGAAACCTCCGCCGGAGGCAGGAGGGGAGTAGGGGGGAGAGAGGGGGAGAAAGCTCACCCGCGCCCCAGTCGCCGACCGCCCAACGCGCCCGTCCCGTCCGCCCGTTGCCACCATGCCTCCAGACCCGCCTGATCCAGGGACGTCCAGTCCGGTGTGTCCTGGACCAGGGCGCGGCCGAGGCTGCGGCTCAGGTCGACCATGAAACGGCCGGTGGGCGCGCGGTCGGCGTCGTACGCGGAGAGGGCCTTGAGCCAGTCGGGGGCCGAGGTCAGGGACGACTGGAGGACCGTGGCATCCTGCAACGCCTTCACCGCGCCGCCTCCCGTGTGCGGGCGGGCCACCGTCGCCGCGTCACCCACGAGCAGCGCGCTGTCCACCGCGTAGCGCGGCGCCGTGAAGTCGTAGAGGGGTTGGAGGAACAGTTCGTCGTACGTCGTGGAGCGGACGACGTCGGCCCAGAAGATGGGCAGCAACTCGGCCGCCACGTACGAGAGATGAGCGCGCAGGCCGTCGCCCGCCGTGCCCGGGTGCAGCGTCGTCGGTGTCTCCAGGCCCCGGTCGAGGCCGGGCGGGGGAGCCGTGTAGAGGACCCAGTTGACCCGATGGCCGCCCGTGGTCCCGTCCGGGATGCGGTACACGATCAGGTGGCCGCCCGGGAAGACGACGTACGCGCACTCGTCCTCCGGCCACAGCTCCGGATCGGCCAGCCGGTCAGAGGGATAGGCGCCGCGCCACGCCAGGTATCCGGCGTACCTCGGCCGTATGTCGGGGTGCACCGCCGCGCGGACCGCCGACCGGTAGCCGTCCGCGCCGACCACCACGTCGCAGCGCTCGGTGCGCCCGCCCGCGTGCACCTCCGCGCCGTCCGCTGTCACCTCGACCGCCTCGACCTCCGCGCCGTGCCGGAAGTCGACCCCGTCCGGCACGCGTCGACTCAACTCCCGCCACAGCGGACCCCAGTTGTACGTGCGGAACGGGAACGGCATCGACGCGATCTCCCGGCCCAACGGCCGCCCGGCGCCCGCCGCCGCTTCGTCCCGCACGTACCACCGGCGGCGCACCATCTGAAGCCACGGCATCGCCGCATCGACGAAGCCCGCCGCCTCCAGCTCCGCGTACCGGGCGTCGTGCATGGCGAGGCCGACACCACGGTCGGCGAGGTGTCCCGAGGCGCGCTCGTACACCGTGACCTCGTCGGCCCCGCCACGCGTCACCGCGAGCGCCGCCGCGCACCCCGCGATGCTTCCCCCTACGACCGCGACTCTGCCACCCCGCATGCCATGCCCCCCGATTCACGTCTGTCCGCCGCTGTACGTCGCCGGTCACGCGAGCCGTACGCGCGCCATGATGCCAGCGCGAGCGCGCCCGCGGCCCAACCATCGGACGATCGGGCCCCGTTGACACCTTCGCGCCCCGCGTGCTTGCATCGCGCCATGCCTCCGCTGGAGCCTCTGACCCGCCGCCGCACCGTGGACCTCGTCCGCGTCGCCGCCGCGCTGTGTCGGCTCCTCGCCTGATCGGTTCACCTCACCTTTTCGCCTGCCGGAGCACTGTCCTGCCGCCCGTGCGCTCCCGCCTACGCGCGCCCGCTGATCACGAGGACCCGCCCTGCCCGATGCCTCGGCACCCGCCCCTCAGCGGCCCGGGCTCAGGCGCGGGTTCAGCAAGGAGTAGCCATGAAGTTCCTCGCCATCACCCTCATCACCCACCGCCCCGACCCGATCACGGGCATCCAGAGGACGACCCACGACCGGTTCCGCGAAGTCGTCGACCACGCGGTGCTCGCGGAGGAGTTGGGCTTCGACGGATTCGGCGTCGGTGAGCGCCACGAACGGCCGTTCATCTCGTCGTCGCCGACGGTCGTGCTCAGCCATGTCGCGGCGCTGACCAGCCGCATCCGCCTGTTCACGGCCGTGACGACGCTCAGCCTCCTCGACCCCGTGCGCGCCTACGAGGACTACGCCACGCTCGACCACCTCTCCGGCGGACGCCTCGACCTGATCATCGGCAAGGGGAACGGCACGGCGCAGCGCGACCTGTTCCACGTCACCCCCGAGGACCAGTGGGACCGCAACGCCGAGAGCTACGAGGTGTTCCGCAAGCTCTGGCGGCAGGACAAGGTCACGGCCGACACCCGGTTCCGCCCGCCGCTCACCGACGCCGAGGTGTGGCCGCGCCCGTACCAGCGGCCGGTCCGCGTCTGGCACGGCAGCGCCACCAGCAAGGAGTCCGTCGACCTCGCGGCCCGCTACGGCGACCCGTTGTTCTCGGCGAACGTCACCCACCCCATCAAGCCCTACGCCGAACTGGTCCGCCACTACCGCGACCGCTGGGCCCACTACGGCCACGACCCCGCCCGCATCGCCGTCGGCGCGGGCACGGCGGGCCTGTACGTCGCCCGCACGTCCCAGGAGGCGGTGAAGGTCTACCGGCCGATCTTCGAGTCGACGCTCGCGTTCCAGCGCGAGTCCGGCCTTCCGGTCGTCTTCGAGACCGTCGAGGACTTCGTCGCCCGCAGCTCCGCCCTCATCGGCAGCCCCCAGCAGATCATCGACAAGGTGCACCGCTACCACGCCGAGTTCGGCCACTCGGCCCTCCACGTCCAGGCGGACGCGAACGGCCTGACCCCCTCCCAACACCGCACGTCCCTCGAACTCTTCCAGTCCGAAGTGGCCGCCCCTCTGCGTCACACCCTCCCCGACCCGCCGTTCCCGTGGGCTCCTGTGCTCCCGGGACACTCAGAGCCCCGGGAGCCGGTTCGTGCGTGACCGTCGCTAGTCGGCCGCCGTCAGATCCGTCAGCGGAACCGGCGCCGGACGTGGTGCACGGCTTGTCACAGGGACCGATGCGCCGGTGGAGGCCGAGGACAGGAGGGACTCCATGACGTCCAGGACGTGGTACGCGAGGGTGCCCGATGCGCGGGGTTCGGGGGACGGGAGTGTCGTGGTCAGGTCGGCGATGCCGTAGCCGCGGCCCGAGGTGAGGTAGCCGGCCGAGGGAGGGAGGGTTTCCCAGGAGTCGGCGCCGAGGCGGAAGACACGTGTGTCGCCGGAGAAGTGGTTCGGGTCGGGGACCGACAGGGTGCCTTCGGGGCCGTGGACCTCGATGTTCGAGGAGTGGGTGGCCACGGCGTCGAAGCTGATCAGGAGGGTCGAGAGGGCGCCCGACTCGTGGGTGAGGACACCGGTGACGTGGGTGTCGACCGTGACCGGGATGCGCTCGCCAGCCCGCGGGCCCGTGCCGATCTCCCGTTCCGTGCGGGTGTGGCTCGCCGCGCCGATGACCGATGTCACCGGGCCGAGGAGGGTGATCAGGGCCGTGATGTAGTACGGGCCCATGTCGAGGAGGGGGCCGCCGCCCGGGGCGTAGTAGAAGTCGGGGGAGGGGTGCCAGCGTTCGTGGCCCGGTGTCACCATCGTCGCCGTGGCGGCGACGGGTGTGCCGATGAGTCCTTCGTCGACGGCCCTGCGGGCGGTCTGGATGCCGGTGCCGAGGACCGTGTCGGGCGCACAGCCGACGACGACGCCCGCCTGGCGCGCGGCGTCGAGGACGGTGCGGGCCTCGTGGGTCGTCGCCGCGAGGGGCTTCTCCCCGTAGACGTGCTTTCCGGCCGCGATCGCCTTCAGGGCGATGTCCGCGTGTGCCGCTGGAATCGTGAGGTTGAGGACCAGGTCCACGTCGTCCGCGGTGAGCAGCTCCAAGACGGGGACCGCGCGCACCTCGCCCGCGCCGTCCCACTTGTCGGCCACTGCCTGCGCGCGTGACGCGTCCAGGTCGGCCACGGCCACCAGACGTACGGTCCGCTCCAGCCTGCGCAGGCTCTCCAGGTACTGGCCCACGATCGTGCCGCAGCCGACGATCCCGACGTTCAACGGCTCGCCCACAGCAGTCCCCTCTCGACGATGGTGCGCACGCTCGGGTGCTCCAGGACGTCGACGTGATGGCCCGGCGTGCACACGAAGATCCGGCCCTTTCCCCACCCGCGCGTCCAGATCGCGGGCGAGGTCACCTCCCGGTGCCACGGGTCCCACGGCCGCACCTTCTGCGTCGTCGTGGCCAGCACGTCGATGTAGTCGTCCGCGAGCACCCAGTACTGCTCGGTGACGAGGTCGAAGTCCTCGATGCCCTCGGTGATCGGGTGGTGGGCCGCGGCCGGGAGCATGTTCACGGTGTACGGGACGTAGTTGTCGGCCTGTTCACCCCTGCGCTCGTCGGGATGCTTGCCGGGGTGGCAGGCGAACTGGCCGCCGATCAGGTGCAGATAGTCCGCGGTGTTCCGGTAGGAGTCGGCGATGCCGCCGTGCCAGCCGGCGAGCCCCGTGCCGTTCTCGACGGCCGTGCGCAGGCCCTCGAACTCCTCCCGCTCGATCGTGGACATCGTCACGCACTGCATCACCAGGTCCACACCGGCCATGTACGCGGCGTCGGCGTACACCTTCGGCGAGTCCTCGACGCGCACCTCGTAGCCGTGCGCCTCCAGATGCGGGATGAACAGGGCGGTGGCCTCGACGGGTTGGTGCCCGTCCCAGCCGCCGCGTACGACGAGTGCCTTCTTGGCTGTGGTCACGTGTCTCCTCTTGCGACGTGCGCCGAAAAGTTTCGAGGATTGTGCGAGACCCGGGAACCGTAGAAGCGGCCGCAGAGGTGGTCAAGAGGCCCTGCGGCAGGAAGACTTCGGAGGGGATTGACGGGAGCCTCCCCACGTCGCACGCTGTGCGTCCGTCGAAAAGATTTCGAGACTTCAAAAACTTCGAGCCTTCGGGGAGCCGCATGCCGAACCCGTCCCCCTCGCCCCGGCCGAAGCTCGCCGCCGTCGCCCGCAGCACCGGGGTCTCCACGGCCACGGTCTCCAAGGTCGTCAACGGCCGGGCGGACGTGGCCGACGAGACGCGCGCGAAGGTGCTGACCGCGCTGCAGGCGGCCGGGTACCGCTCGCCGTCGCAGCGCAGGGCGCCGGCCGGGCCCGACGTCGTCGAGGTGGCCTTCGACGCGATCGACTCCGCGTACCCGTCGGCCCTCCTGAACGGCATCCTCGACCACGCCGCGAGCACCGGCGTCGAGGTCGTCGTCGGCACCACCGGCCGACAGCGGACCACCGAGAACGGTCTGGCCCGCAAGGCGCAGCGGCTCCTCAACGACGGCCGCGCCGGTGTCATCGTCGTCACGTCGGCCTACGACGGGGCGGGCATCGCGGCGTTCCGGCGCCGCCGCATCCCCGTCGTCGTCATCGACTCGTTCAACCCGCCGCCCGCCGACGTCGTCAGCGTCGGCGCCGCCAACTGGGCCGGGGGCAAGGCCGCCACGGAACACCTCCTCGACCTCGGCCATCGTCGCATCGCCTACCTCGGCGGCCCGGAGACCATCGAGTGCAACCAGGCCCGCCTGCACGGCTACCTCGCCGCACTCACCTCGTACGGCGTCGAGGCCGACACCGAGCTGGTGCTGCACGGCCGCTTCCATGCCGAACACGGCGCCGAAGGGCTCGCCGCCCTGCTGTCGGGGCCCCGGCCTCCCACCGCGGTCTTCGCCGGCAACGACGCCATCGCGGTCGGCGTCCTGCGCGAGGCCCGCAGGCGCGGCATCCGGGTGCCGGAGGACCTGAGCCTCGTCGGCTTCGACGGCACCGCCCTCGCCCGCGACTCCGTCCCCGCCCTCACCTCCGTCGCCCAGCCCCTCCAGGAAATGGGCCGCGCCGCCCTGCGCGCGGTCCTCCGCCAGTCCCGCGGCGAACAACCCGACACCCACCGAGTGGAACTGGCGACCCGCCTGGTCGTACGGGAGACCACCGCGCCGCCACGCTGAGGAGGCCCCGCCGCGCGTCAGGCGGCGGACACCCGTACCGGATGTTCCAGGATCTGGTTGTTGAGGTAGCCCAACCGGTTCCACGGGACGTGGGACGGCTGGGTGCGGCCCGTGGTGTCGGTGGCGCGGACCGAGATGGTGTGGTCGCCGGGGGCGGGGGACCAGGTGAAGTGCCAGCGGGTCCACGCGCCCGCCTCGCACGCGCCGGTCAGGCGGGCCTCCTGCCACGGGCCACGGTCGATGCTGTACGCCACGGAGGCGATGCGCTGCTCGCCGGCGAAGGAGCGGCCCCGGATGAGTTGGGGGCGGGGGCGGAGTTCGGCGGGCCAGTCGAGTTCGACGAGGCTGGTGACCGGGAGTTCGTTGATGGGGGTGCCGAGTACGGGGCCGTGGGCCGGGTGCTCGGGGCCGATGAGGACGTAGTCCTCGGTGTTCCACGGGACGTGGATCGGGGCACGGGACACCTCGATGCGGCCGACCCACTTGATGCTGGCCGCGCCCAGCCAGCCGGAGACGACGACACGCGCCGGGAAGCCGTGGTCCGGCGGCAGCGGCTCGCCGTTCATGGCGAGGGCGAGGAGGGTGTCGTCGGCTAGCGCCTTGGCGAGCGGCATCGGTCGGCGCGCCCCGCACTCGTCGAGAGCCACCGGCATGACGTCGTGCGCGTCGGCGCCCACTCCGGCCGCCTCGAGGAGGTCCCGGAGCCGTACGCCGGTCCACTCCGCGGTGCTGACCGCGCCCCGGCCCCACGGCGTACCGGCGATGCGACGGCCGTGCTGGCGGCCGAACAGGACACGGCGGTTGCCCGCGCACTCGATCGTGCGGGTCACCGACACCAACGGGAACGTGTGCCACAGGTCGTCGTAGGTGAACGTGACGGGAGCCCGCACCGCGTCGCCCTCGATCCGCAGCGACCACGTGTCGGGGTCGATCCGCGGCGTGGGGGAGTGGCTGCGGACGAAGAACCGGTCGTTCGGTGTGAGGTGCCCGGCCATCCGGTCCGCCCTCGTCCCGAAGTCGAGGCCGGTCCCGGTGTCCTCCATGTACGCGTCCGGGACCGGCTTGACCACGCCGTGCGCTGCGCTGACCGCGGTGTCAGTAGTCGTCATGGTTCCAGCGTCGGTGTGCCCGGTCGTTGCTGGTAGCGGCGTGGTTCCTATGAGCCCATAAGCGCGGGCTATGGGGGCGTGCGGGTGGGTGGATCTCGCGTCAGCGCAGGTGGCGGGCGATCACCTTCAGGGCCAGGACCTCGTCCGCGCCCTCGAAGATCGACAGGACGCGGGCGTCCACGAACAGGCGGGAGATCGCGTACTCCTCCGCGTAGCCGTACCCGCCGTGCACCTGCTGGGACTCCCGGGTGATCCACTCCGCGGAGCGGCAGGCCAGCTGCTTGACCTGGGCCGCGGCCAGTACGCCCGCGCCCGCCGTGACGGCCCGCGCCGCCGTGGTGGTGAAGGCGCGGCACGCCGCGATGTGGGCCGCCATGCGGGCCAGCTTGGCGCGGGTCAGCTGGTAGGCGGTGAGCGGGCGGCCGAAGACGGGGCGTTGCGTGGCGTGGGCCACGGCGAGTTCCAGGGCCGACTGCATCACGCCGACCGCGCGGGCCGCCGTCTGAAGGCGGGCGTTGGCGAAGGCCCGCATCTGGAGGTAGAAGCCACGGCCCAGGCCCTCGTCGAGCCCGATCAGGTTCTCCGCAGCCACCCGGAATCCGTCGAAGGTGACCTCGTACGAGTGCATGCCGCGGTAGCCGAGCGTGCGGATCGCGCGCCCGGACGCCGAGCCGCCGCCGTCCTGCGCCACCTCCCACGCGTGCCCGGGGAAGGACGGCTTCTCGACCACGAACAGGGACAGACCCCGGTGGGCCGACGCGCGGTCCGGGTCCGTACGGGCCAGGACCAGCAGGTAGTGGGCGCGGCCCGCGAACGTGCACCACGTCTTGACGCCGTTCAGGACCCAGTCGTCGCCGTCGCGGACGGCCGTCGTGGTGATGCCACCGACGTCCGAGCCGTGGTTCGGCTCGGTGACCGCGACACCGCACAGCCGCTCCCCGGAGGCGATCGACGGCAGCCAGCGGCGGCGCTGCTCCTCGGTGCCGCCGTGTGCGATCGCCGTACCGATGATCTCGGGGCGTGTGATGAGCGAGCCCGCGGCGCCGAGCGAGGCCCGCGACAGCTCCTCCGTCACCACGACCATCCCGAGCAGTTCGTCGGCGCCGCCCTCGGCGAAGCCGCCGTACTCGGCCGGGATCGACAGACCGAAGCAGCCCATCTCGGAGAGGCCCTCGACGATGGCGTCGGGGATGTCCTCGTCGTGGGTGTGGATGCGCTCGGCGACCGGTGTCACCTTCGCCTCGGCGAAGTCGCGGAACGTGCCGCGCACCAGCTGGAGTTCGTCCGAGAGCCGGCGCGGCGCCGCCTCCCCGCCGGCCGCAAGGACCCGCTCGGCGACCGTGTCGAGGAACGCGGGGTCGCGGCCCGCCGCGATGTGTTCGGCGACCGTGTCGAGCGGCTTCGCCCGTACGCCCTCCGCCGACACACCCCCGGACGAGACACCCTCTGGCGACACACCCCACAGCTCCTCGCGCCCCAGCATCCGGCCCGCCAGGTCCGCCGCCGTGTCCGCCGCGAACACCAGCGCCAGGTCCGCCTCCGCCTCGCCGAGCGGGCCGAGTTCGAGCAACTGGCGGGCCGCCGCCACCGCCGACGACACCGACGCGATGTCGTACGGCACGCTCTGGTCGTCGTCCGTCGCGGGCGCCGCGCCGAGCCGGGCGGAGGCCGCCGCGACGACCTCCTCCAGCGCCTCGACGAGCGCGGTCGCCCGGTCGAGCGAGGTCACGACGTCACCCGCTCGAACACCGCCGCGAGGCCCTGACCGCCGCCGATGCACATCGTCTCCAGGCCGTACCGGGCCTCACGGCGGTGCAGTTCGCGCGCGAGGGTGGCCAGCATGCGGACGCCCGTCGCGCCGACCGGGTGCCCGAGCGAGATACCCGAGCCGTGCACATTGGTGCGCTCCAGGTCCTTCTCGCCGAACTCCCACTCGCGCATCACGGCGAGCGCCTGCGCCGCGAACGCCTCGTTCAGCTCGATCAGGTCCATGTCGGCGAGGCCGAGCCCCGCCCGGTCGAGGGCCAGCGCGCTCGCCGGCACGGGCCCGATGCCCATCGTCTTCGGCGGCACCCCCGCCACACCCCACGACACCAGCCGTACGAGGGGACGCAGACCCAGCTGTTCGGCCCGCTCCGGCGTGGTCACGACGCACATCGCCGCCGCGTCGTTCTGCCCGCTGGCGTTGCCCGCCGTGACGGTGGCCTCCGGATCGGAGTGGCGCAGGATCGGCTTGAGGCGGCCGAGGGACTCCAACGAGGTGTCGGCGCGCGGGTGTTCGTCGGTGTCGATCACCGTGTCCTCCCCGCCGCGGCGCCCGGGCACGGTCACGGGCACGATCTCCTCGGCGAGTACCCCGTCCGCCTGCGCCCGCACGGCGCGCTGGTGCGAGGCGAGCGCGAGACGGTCCTGCTCGTCGCGGCCGATGCCGTACTCCCGGCGCAGGTTCTCCGCCGTCTCCAACATGCCGCCGGGAACGGGGTGGTTGCGGCCTCCCGCCGTGGAGCGGGCCCGTGCGAGGCCGTCGTGCAGCTGGATCGCGGCGCCCTTCGCGCCCCAGCGCATCTCGGTCGAGTAGAACACCGCGTTGCTCATGGACTCCGTGCCGCCCGCCACGACGACGTCGTGCGCCCCGGTCTGCACCTGCATGGCCGCGTAGAGCACCGCCTGGAGGCCCGAGCCGCAGCGGCGGTCGAGATGCAGGCCGGGGACGGTGACCGGCAGTCCCGCGTCGAGCGCGACGACGCGGCCGATGGCGGGCGCCTCGCTGTTGCCGTTGCAGTGCCCGAGGATCACGTCCTCGATGATCTCGGGACTGATGCCGGTGCGCTCGATGAGTCCCTCGAGCGCGGCGACACCGAGGTCAACGGCGGTCAGCGTCTTGAACATACCGCCGTAGCGGCCGATGGGGGTACGGACGGGTTCGCAGACGACGGCTTCACGCATGCTGGCTCTCCTTGCCGGATGAGGGATGTGCTGGGGAACGGCGGCGGGGCGCCTCACATGAAACGCCCGCCCGTCACTTCGAGGACCGTTCCCGTCATGTACGACGACAGGTCGGACGCCAGGAACAGGGCGACGGACGCGACCTCGTCGACCTCGCCCGCGCGCCGCATCGGGATCTCCGCCATCTTCTGGTCCCAGGCCTTCCGCGGCATCGCCTCGGTCATGGCGCTGCGTATCAGGCCCGGCTGGATCGCGTTGACCCGCACGCCGTGGTGCGCCATCTCCTTGGCCGCGGCCTTCGACAGGCCGACGATGCCGGCCTTCGCCGCGGAGTAGTTGGTCTGCCCGACCATGCCGACCTTGCCGGACAGCGAGGAGATGTTCACGATCGCGCCGCGCTTCTGCTCGCGCATGACGGCTGCGGCCTTGCGGGTGCCGTTCCACGTGCCTTTCAGGTGCACGTCGACGACCTGGTCGAACTGGTCCTCCGTCATGGTGCGCATGGTGGCGTCACGGGTGATGCCCGCGTTGTTCACCATGACGTCGAGGGAGCCGAAGGTGTCGAGCGCCGCCCGGAGCAGGGCGTCGACCTGCTCGGCGTCGGTGATGTCGCAGCGCACGGCGAGCGCGACGGAGGGGCCGCCGAGCTCCTTCGCGGCGGCCTCGGCGGCCTCCAGGTTCAGGTCGCCGATGACGACGCGCGCGCCCTCGCGCACGTACGTCCTGGCGATGGCGAGCCCGATGCCCTGGGCGCCGCCCGTGATGACGGCGGTCTTGTCGGCGAGCAGTGCCATGTCTGTCGTCAGCCTCCTGCGGTCGTGGTGACGTGGTGTGCGGCGGGTCGGTGCGGGCGGATCACGCCCGCCGCGCGGAGTGTGTCCAACTCGTCTTCGGAGAGCCCGAGTTCACTGCGGAGTACGTCTCCGGTGTGCGCGCCGACCGACGGCGAGGGCTCGGGCGAGGACTGGATGCCGTCCAGGACGACGGGGGAGCCGGGTGCCCAGTGCGCGGGCACACCGTCCTGGGCGACACGGGCCATCAACGGGTGCTCGCGCAGCAGCCGGGCGTCGTCGGCGGCCAGGTCGGCGAAGCTGCGGTACGTGGACCACAGCACACGGGTACGGCCCAGCGCGGCCCGCGCCTCGGCGAGGGAGCGCGCGGCGAACCACTCGGCGAGGAGTTCCCCGAGCACCTTGCGGTGGGCGTAGCGCTCGGCCTCGTCCGCGAAGTCGGCGCCGAGCGCGCGGCCGAGGGCGTCGACCGCGTCCGTGAGCCCGGTGACGTCGAGGAGACCACGCCAGTGCCGGTCGGTCAGCGCGACCAGCATCAGGCGGCTGCCGTCGGCGGTGGCGAAGTCGCGGCCGAAGGTGCCGTGGACGTGGTTCCCGGCACGGGTGCGCGGGGTCGGGGAGAGCTGGGCCTCGGCCAGGTACCCGAGGTTCCCCGCGGTCGCCAGGGCCACGTCCTCCAACGCGACCCGTACCTGCTGCCCCTCGCCGGTGCGCAGCCGGTGCCGCTCGGCGGCGAGCAGACCCACCGCGAGGTAGAGCCCCGCGGCGACGTCCCACGCCGGCATCAGGTGGTTGACCGGTCCGGCCGCGTCCTCGGGACCGGTGAGCTGGGGAAAACCCGTCGCGGCCTGCACCGTGTAGTCGACGGCGGCCGAACCGTCCCGCCGCCCCGTGAGCAGGACGTGGATCAGATCCGGGCGGCGCGCGGCCAACGTCTCGTACGAAAGCTCCTGGTGGCGCTCGGAGTTGGCGAGGACGATGCCGCCGCCCGCGCCGCCCCCGGCGGCCAGGCGTGCGACGAGCTCCCGGCCCTCCGGGCTGCGCAGGTCGATCTCCAGGGCGCGCTTGCCCTTGTTCAGGCCGGACCAGTACAGGCTCGTGCCGCTGTCGGCGAGCGGCTGCCGGGTGCGGTCGGGGGCGCCGTTCAGCGGCTCGACGCGGATGACGTCGGCGCCCAGCTGGGCCAGTGTCATGCCGCCGAGCGGGCTGGCCACGTAGCTGGAGAGCTCGACGATCCGCATGCCCTCCAGGGGGCGGGAGCGGGGCGTCGGGGGTGGTGCCATGCGTACTCCTTTGCCGTGTGCGGCCGGTGAGTGGCTGGTGGCTCAAGCGGGGAAGACCGGACGCCTGCGTTCCAGGAACGCGGCGCGACCCTCCGCGAAGCCCGCACCGCCGAGCAGTTCGACCTGAGCGGCGGCCTCGGCCTCGAGGACCGCGTCCAAGTCCTGCGCCTCCTGCGCGAAGATCCGTTTGGTGGCGGCGACCATGGCGGGGGACGCGGCTGCGAGCCGCTCGGCCCGCTCCCGCGCCCGCCCCAACACCTTGTCGCTCGCGGTGATCTCGCTGACCAGGCCGATCCGGTGGGCCTCGACGGCGTCCACGTCCTCGGCGAAGAGGATGAGTTCCTTGGCTCGCGCCGGGCCCACGCGCTGCGCGAGGCTCCAGCTGAGGCCCGAGTCCGCGGTGAGCCCGATCTTCGCGAAGGAGGCCGCGAACCGGGCGTCGTCCGCCGCCACCACGCAGTCGCACGCGGCGGCGAGCCCGAGCCCCAGACCGTACGCCCCGCCGCGCACCGCGGCGACCACCGGCTTCGCCGAGCACACCAGGGCGCGGGCCACGTCGTTGACGACCGCGAGGCGTTCGCGGGCCACGTCGGGGTCCTGCGACATGGAGCGGATGTCGCCGCCCGCGCAGAACACGTCGCCCGCGCCGGTCAGGACGACCGCCCGGCACCGCGGGTCACGCTCGGACTCCCGCAGGGCGGCGAGGAGTTCGCGCCGGTCGGCGAGGTCGAGCGCGTTGCGGCGGGCGGGCCGGTTCAGGGTGAGCGTGTGGACCGGCCCTTCGTAGGTGATCCGTACGGCGGGTTCGATCATGACCGGGCCCGCCGCAGCAGCTGCTTGGCGACGATGACCTTCTGGATCTCGCTCGTGCCCTCGTAGATCCGGAACAGGCGGGCGTCGCGGAAGCAGCGCTCGACGACCGTGCCGCGCATGTACCCCATGCCGCCGTGGATCTGCACACCCAGGTCGGCGGCCTTGGACACCATCTCGGAGCAGAACAGCTTCGCCGCCGAAGGACGGATCCTGCGGTCCTCGCCGGAGTCGTACTTCTCGGCGGCGTCCAGGACCATGGCCCGGCCCGCGAGGACGCCGGTCTGGATCTCGGCGAGCATGCCCTGCACGAGCTGGAAGTCGCCGATGGGGTGTCCGCCCTGCCTGCTGGTCGCCGCGTGCGCGACGGACTCCTCCAGGATCCGCTCGGCCATCCCCACGCACAGCGCCGCGATGTGCACCCGGCCCCGTACCAGCGACTGCATGGCCGTGCCGAAGCCCGCACCCTCCTCGCCGCCGACCAGGGCCGCCTTCCCGACGCGTACGTCGTCGAGGAACACCTCGGCCGTCCAGGCGCCCGCCTGCCCCGTCTTGGCGTCCTTCGGGCCGACCGTGACACCGGGGAGGCCCGCCTCGACGAGGAACACCGAGATGCCCTTCGTGCCGGACGCCTCCTCGCCGGTGCGCGCGAAGACGACGAACAGATCGGCCAGCGGGGCGTTGGTGATGAACCGCTTGCTGCCGTTGAGGACATAGCCGTCGCCGTCCCTGACGGCCCGCGTGGTCAGGCCCGAGGGGTCGGAGCCCGCCTCCGCCTCGGTCAGCGCGAACGACGCGACGGCGCCCTCGGCGAGCCGGGGCAGCCAGTGCTTCTTCTGATCCTCGGTGCCCGCGTTGTCGAGGACCTTGCCCGCGATGCCGTTGTTCGTGCCGAACATCGAGCGGAACGCGGGGGTGGTGTACCCGAACTCGAACGCGAGCCGGACGTCCTCCGACAGGCTCGCGCCGAGGCCCCCGTACTCCTCGGGCAGCGTGTACCCGAACAGGCCCATGTCGGCCGCCTTGCGCCGGATGTCGTCCGGAATCGCGTCGGTCCGCTCGATCTCGTCCTCGCGCGGCACGACGTCCTCGCGCACCAGGGTGCGCACGGCGGCGACGACCGCGTCGAACTCCGCTGCTTCCATCGTCAGTCTCCTTTCCCAGAAGGTCGGTCGAGGTGCGCTCCATGAAGGTCAGTCCAGGTGCGCCAGCGCGTCCACGGCGAGCGCGCCCTCGCCCGCCGCGCCGAGCAGCAGCGGGTTGACGTCCAGCTCCGCGAGGTCGTCGGCGAGGTCGGCGGCGAGCCAGGAGAGGCGGACGATCGTGTCGGCCGCCGCCTCCACGTCACGGGCCGGCCGGCCGCGCACGGCACCGAACAGGCGGCTGCCGCGCAGGGAGAGCAGCATCCGGCGGGCGCCGTCCCGGTCGACCGGCGCGACCGCCACCCGGCTGTCGGCGAGCGCCTCGACGAGGATGCCGCCGAGCCCGGTCACGACGACGGGGCCGAACACCGGGTCGCGCTTCACGCCGACGATCAGCTCGGTGCCGCCGCCCTCGGCCATCCGCTGGACGAGGACACGGGCATCGGGCACACCCGCGTCGCGGGCCACGCGCAGCACGTCGGCTGCGGCCCCGCGCACCGCGTCCGCGCCGTCGAGGCCCAGCCGGACGCCGCCGATGTCGCTCTTGTGCCCGATCCGCTCCGACAGCAGCTTCACGGCGACCGGTCCGCCCAACTCCGCCGCCGCGCGGGCCGCTTCGTCGGGGTCGGCGGCCGGGCGGGAGGCCGCGGTCCGCACGCCGTACGCGGCGATCAGCCGGGTCGACTCGTACTCGTCGAGCTGGGCGCGGCCCTCCGCACGCGCGCGGGCCACGACGGCGCGCGCGGCCTCGGTGTCCACGTCGGCGGGCCGTACGGGGGCGGGCAGCGGCGGCCGCAGGCTGAAGTCGGCGAGCAGGCCGAGCGCGCGGGCCGCCTGCGCCGGATCCGTGTAGCAGGGGATGCCGAGCTCGCGCAGCCGGGCGCGGGGCCTGCCGCTGCCGCCGGTCCACACCACCACGAAGGGCCGGTCCGTGGCCCGGTACGCCTCGTCGAGCGCCTCGATGAGGGTGTCCGCGCAGTTGTCCGCGCAGCCGAGCAGCACCGCGATCAGGTCGGTGTCCGGATGCTCGACGGCCACCTTCAACGCCCGGCGCAGGATGTCGGGTTCGGCGACGAGCGTGCCGGTCAGGTCGACCGGATTGCGCGGGGACCCGTATGCGGGGATGGCGGCGGCCATGGTGTGCTGCCACCGCTCGTCCCAGGGGCGCACCTCGATGCCGTGGGCCGCCGCCGCGTCCGCCATCAGGGCGCCCGCGCCGCCGGACACCGACAGCGAGGTGAGCCTGCGGCCCCGTGCCCGGCGGCCGGTGGCGAAGATCTGCGCGGCCTCCAGCATCGACTCGGGCCCGTCCACGCGCAGGATGTTGTACTGGCGCGCCGCGCCGTCGAACACCGCGTCCTCACCGGCGAGCGACGCCGTGTGCGACTGGGCGGCCCGGGCGCCCGCCTCGGAACGGCCCACCTTCACGGCGATGACCGGCTTGTCCCGGTCGTGGGCCTCGCGGGCGGCGTCCAGGAGACGGCGGCCGCCGGTGACACCTTCCAGGTAGGCGAGGACGACGTCCGTGCCGTCGCTGCGGACGAGCCCCTCGACCAGCTCGGCGACGGAGAGGTCCACCTCGTTGCCGGTGTTGAGGTAGTGGGAGATGCCGATGCCGAGGTTCTGCGCGGCGTTGAAGACGAACCCGCCGAAGGCGCCGCTCTGGCTGAGGAACGCGATCGGGCCCTCGACCAGCTCCGCGTCCTCGTCGAGCGCGGACGTGAACGTGGGCAGCGCCCGCTCGCGGGAGGCGATCATGCCGAGGCAGTTAGGGCCGAGGACCCGCACCCCGCTCTCGGCGATCGCCGCCCTCAGCTCCTCCTGGAGCTCCACGCCCCGGCCGCCGACCTCGGCGAACCCGGAGGCGCCGAGGATCGCGGCGGGGATGCCGCGCCGGCCGCAGGCGCGCACGGCGTCGGCGCACTGCTCCGCCGACAGCATGATCATGGCGAGGTCGATGTCACCCTCGATGTCGTCAAGGCTCCGATGGGCGGGCAGCCCCTGCACCCGCTCGCGCTTGGCGTTCACCGGCAGGATCCGGCCCGTGAACCCGAACCGCTTGAGGTAGTCGACGGGCCGCCCCGACAGCTTCGTCGGACGGTCCGACGCGCCGAGGATCGCTATGGAACGTGGATGCAGGAGGGCGGTCAGGGCGTCGTCGGTACGGGGGCGGGGGGTGGCGTGCTGCTGCACGGCGGCTCCTCGGGGTGCGACTCGAAGTGCGGGCGAGGGAAGGTCAGTTGACGGCCGCGGACGGCGCGGTCCGCGGCTCCTGGTCCTCGTGCCGGGTCCTGGCGGACAGGGTGAGGAAGGCACGGGCCGCGACGAGCGAGACGGCCCCGAGGACGACCACGAAGAGCACCGGAAGCACGATCGTCCCGGACGCGGAGAGGAGCGACTGGAGGATGACAGGGGCGAGCCCGCCGAGCACGCCCGCGAGCCCGTACGCCGTGGAGATGCCGGTGTAGCGGACCTTGGCGGGGAAGGCCTGCGCGAACATGCCCGCGACGATGGCGTAGTACATGACGTCCGGGATGGTGGCGAGGACCGCGCCGGTCACCGCGAGCGGGAAGCTGCCCGTGCCGATCAGGGCGAACATGACGGGGATCGTCGGGATCTGGCAGGCCAGGATGACGGTGACGGCCCTGCGCACACCCCAGCGGGTCGCGCACACGGCGCCCAGCGGCTGCACGAAGAACTGCACGATGCTGGCGATGAGGATGACCGTGAGGAAGTCCTGCCGGTCCATGCCCACCTCGCCGGTCGCCCAGGACAGGGCGAAGGTGTCACGGGCGTAGACGATGGCGAAGACCGTGAACGCGGCGCCGACGCCCAGCAGGAGCAGTTTGAAGTGCTCCCTGACCAGCGTGACGACCGGCACCTTCGCCGTCTGGTCGGCGCTCTTGAGGGCCACCATCGCGGGGGACTCCTCCAGGCTGAGCCGGATCACCAGGCCGATGATCACGAGCAGCGCGGAGGCCAGGAACGGGATCCGCCAGGCCCACGCCAGCAGCGCGTCGTCGGAGAGCCGGCCCACGGCGAGGAAGGACAGCGTCGCCAGGATGCGGCCCGTGGGCGAGCCCTGCTGCGCGAACGCCGCGAACAGGAACCCGCGCTCCTTCCTGGCGTGTTCGGTGGTGATCAGCACGGAGCCGCCCCACTCGCCGCCGAGCGCGATGCCCTGCACCGTACGGAACAGGGTGAGCAGGACCGGCGCGGCCACCCCGATCTGCCCGTACGTCGGCAGACAGCCGATGCCGACCGTGCTGACACCCATCAGCAGCAGCGTGGCGACCAGCGCCTTCTTGCGGCCCAGGCGGTCGCCGAGGTGACCGAAGAGGATCGCGCCGAGCGGCCGGGCCAGGAAGCCGACCCAGAAGGTGACGAAGGAGAGCAGCACCCCGATCGACGGCGGCACGTCGGCGAAGAACAGCGGGGCGAACACCAGGGCCGAGGCCGTGCCGTACACGTAGAAGTCGTACCACTCGATGGTCGAGCCAAGATAGGAGGCCCAGCCCGCCCTGCGGGCCATCTTCTCCTCTGCGGGCAGCCGTGTGCTCGGCATCTCGTCCCGTCCTTCCCGTAGAAGCAACGTGATCGCGCTCACAGGGAAGCTATGACTGCCGACTGGTTTCGTCTAACACCAAAGTTCCCTACCGTTGATTCGGCGGCGCGACACAATCGCCGATGACCTGCGAAGGAACGGGAGTTCACGTGGAGCTGCGGCACCTTCAGTCGTTCGTGACGGTCGCCGAGGAGCTCAACTTCCGGCGCGCGGCCGAGCGGCTCCGGGTGTCCCAGCCGCCGCTCTCCCAGCAGATCAAGCGCCTCGAGCACGAGGTCGGCGTCGCACTGCTGCGCCGCACGACACGACAAGTCGCCCTCACCGCGGCGGGGGAGGCGTTCCTCGCCGAGGCGCGGACGGCGCTGCGGGCCGCGCGTGAGGCACCGCTCGCGGCCCGGCGAGCGGCGAGCGGACAGACCGGAGTGGTGCGCCTCGGGTTCAGCGGGCCGACCTCGCACGAGGTCCTCATCCTGATGACCCGGAAGTTCCGCGAGCACCGGCCACGGGTGCGCCTGGAGATCAACGGGCCCGTCTACGGCGGAGAGTTGGTGGCCCGCCTCACCAAGGACGAGATCGACGCGGGCCTGATGCGGCTGCCGGTCGCGGGCACCGGCATCCAGGCCCGCGAACTCACCCGGCACGGCATCGTCGTCGCCCTCCCCGCGGGCCACCGCCTCGCGGACCGCGAGGAGATCGGCATGGACGACCTCCAGGACGAGCCCGTCGTCAGCCACCCCACCAACCGCGGCGCGGGCATCGTCGCCCTGATCCACAGCGTGTACCTGGCGCACGGTGCGAGCCCGCACATCGTCCAGGAGGCCCCCGACACGCACACCATCCTGACGCTCGTCGGCGCGGGCGTCGGCATCGGCTTCGTCCCCTCCTCCGCCAGCCACCTCAAGGTCCCCGGCGTCCTCCTCATCCCGGTCCCCGACATCCCACCCCTGCCCCTGGCCCTCGCGTGGCGGGCGGGGGACCCGAATCCGGCGCTGCACGCGCTGATCGACTTGTTGGACGAGATCGCGGGGGACTGCGTGGGTGGGACCGCCTGACCTGGACGGCGGCGTGGGCGGCCTATAGTCGATCTCATGAGTCGTTGGCAGGAACTGACCGGTGGGACGTCAGGGAACGAGTACGCCGCCCGCTTCGAGGCGCTGGCCCGCAGTGGGAAGGACGTGCACGGAGAGGCGTCGTTCTGCGCGGCCTTGCTGTCCGAAGGTGCCCGCGTCCTCGACGCCGGGTGCGGCACCGGACGTGTCATGATCCGGCTCGCCGAGCTCGGCTACGACTGCGTGGGCATCGACCTCGACGCCTCCATGCTCGACGTGGCGCGCGAGCGGGCGCCCGAGCTGCCCTGGTACCGGACCGACCTCGCCGACTTCGACCCGGCGGCCCTCGGCATCACCGCCGACTTCGACCTCGTGGTCGCCGCGGGCAACGTCATGCCGCTGCTCACCCCCGGCACCGAGGCCACCGTCGTCGAGCGGCTGGCCGGGGCGCTGCGCCCGGGCGGCCTGATGGTCGCGGGCTTCGGCCTGGACGCGGCCCACCTGCCGGTGGAACCCACCATCACGCTGCCCGAGTACGACGCGTACTGCGCGACGGCGGGCCTCACCCTCGTCGACCGCTTCTCGACGTGGGACGCGGCGCCGTACGAGGGCGGTGGGTACGCGGTCAGCGTCCACCGTCTCGAAACGGCCTGAGGCGCGCCCGGGGCGGTCGAGAGTGCCCAGCCGCCCCGGACTGCCCTACGCTCCGTGGGCATGCTGATCGAGCACCGCGGAGAGCGGCCCGTCGTCCCCGAGTCCGCCTACGTCGCCCCGTCGGCCGTGCTGTGCGGCGCGGTCGTCCTGGGTGAGCGCGCCCGCGTCCTGCACGGGGCCGTGCTCACCGCAGAGGACGGTGAGGTACGTACCGGTCACGACGTCGTGGTCATGGAGAACGCCCTAGTCCGGGGCCGGGCGGAGCACCCCGCCGTGCTCGGCGACTCCGTACTCGTCGGGCCGCACGCGCACATCAACGGGGCGCGCGTCGAGGACGAGGTCTTCGTGGCCACCGGGGTGTCGATGTTCCCCGGCGCCGTCGCGGGCGCCCGCTCCGAGCTGCGCATCAACAGCGTCCTCCACGCCAACTCCCACCTGCCACCGGACACCACACTGCCCATCGGCTGGATCGCCGCGGGCTCCCCGGCCCGCCTGTTCTCCCCGGACCGGCACGACGAACTGTGGGAGGAACAGGAGGGCCTGGACTTTCCCGGCACCGTGTACGGCGTGCCGCGGGGCACGCCGATGCGGGAGGTCATGCGGCGTCAGGTGGAGTACTACGGGGCGCACTTGGGCGATCGACGGTTGTCGTAGGAGACGGACCGCTTCTCGTCAGTCGAGCACCGCTGTCGCCTCCACCTCCACCAGGACATCGGGTTCGAAGAGGACGTCGACGCCGATCAGTGATGACGGCGGGAGGCGGTCGCCGAGGTTCAGCTCCGTGCGGACGCGGTCGACGCCCGCCATGAACGGTTCGATCCGGTCGGGTGTCCACCGCGCGACGTAGAACGTCAGCCGCACCACGTCGTCGAACGTCGCCCCCGCTCCGGCGAGCGCCGTCGCCGTGTTGCGCAGCGCGTGCGCGACCTGGCCCGCGAGGTCGCCCGGCGCGAGCGGGGCACCGTCCGGGGTCCGGGCGATCTGTCCGGCCACGTGCACCTGGCGCGTGCCGGTGGCGACGGAGACATGGTCGTACGGGACGGGGGCGAGCAGTCCGGCGGGGGAGAGGCGGTGCACGGGCATGGAAGGCTCCTCGTGGCTGAAGTCGGAACACCCTGAGGTCGAGCGACCCGCAGGTATACCTTTGCTACCTGGTGCACGAAGGACACTTCAACGGAACCAGGTTTCGCCATGGATACCGCCCCCGCCGCCGACGGCGAGCTGCGCATCGCGCCGCCGCACCGGGAACTCCTCGACCAGGTGCTGGACAAGTGGTCGCTCAGCGTCCTCAACGAACTGTGCGAACGCCCCCGCCGGTTCAACGAACTGCGCCGCGCCATCCCGGAGGTCACCCAGAAGTCCCTCACCGCGACGCTCCGGCGGCTCGAGCGCAACGGCATCGTCGAACGCGAGCTGATCAGCTCACGCCCGGTCGCGGTCGAGTACCGCATCACCCCGCTCGGCAAGACCCTGCGGCACCCCGTCGACGTACTCCTGGAGTGGGCTGAGACGCATCTGCCCGCGATCGAGCGGGCGCGCAGGGTCTTCGACGACGAGTGACTCGGGGCGTCAGGAGGCGGCCGTGATGTCGTCGAGGAGGGCCCGGACGCGCCGTTCGATCTCGTCGCGTACGGGGCGCACCGCGGCGAGGCCCTGTCCGGCGGGATCCGGCAGCTGCCAGTCCAGGTAGCGGGTGCCGGGGAAGACCGGGCAGGCGTCGCCGCAGCCCATCGTGATGACGACGTCGGAGGCCTCGACGGCATCGGCCGTGAGCACCTTCGGGACCTCGGCGGAGATGTCGATGCCGACCTCGGCGAGCGCCTCGACGACGGCCGGGTTGACCGTGTCGGCCGGCGCCGAGCCCGCCGAGCGGACCCGGACGCGGTCGCCTCCGATGCGGGTGAGGAAGGCCGCCGCCATCTGCGAGCGCCCGGCGTTGTGGACGCAGACGAACAGCACCGACGGCCGGTGGGGTGTGTCAGGCACGGGCTGCTTCTTCCTGTGGGGCGGGGGCGGTCGGCGTGGGGAAGTAGCGGCGCGCGCGCAGCGCCACGTACACCAGGGCGATCAGGGCCGGCACCTCGATGAGAGGGCCGACGACGCCCGCGAGGGCCTGGCCGGAGGACGCGCCGAACGTGGCGATGCACACCGCGATGGCCAGCTCGAAGTTGTTGCCGGCGGCGGTGAAGGCGAGCGTGGTCGCGCGCGGGTGGTCGAGGCCGACAGCCCTGCCGAGCAGCATCGATCCGGCCCACATGAGCGCGAAGTAGACCAGCAGCGGCAGCGCGATGCGTACCACGTCCACCGGCCTGCCGGTGATGGCGTCGCCCTGGAGCGCGAAGAGGATCACGATGGTGAACAGCAGTCCGTACAGGGCGAACGGGCCGATGCGCGGGACGAACGTGGACTCGTACCAGGCGCGGCCCTTGGTCTTCTCGCCCACGCGGCGGGTCAGGTATCCGGCGGCGAGCGGGATGCCCAGGAAGATCAGCACGCTGCGGGCGATCTCCCACACCGACACGTCCAGGCTGGTCTGTTCCAGGCCGAGCCACCCCGGCAGCACCTGGAGGTAGAACCAGCCGAGCGCCGAGAACGCGATCACCTGGAACACCGAGTTGAGGGCGACCAGGACGGCCGCCGCCTCGCGGTGTCCGCAGGCGAGGTCGTTCCAGATGACGACCATGGCGATGCAGCGCGCGAGGCCGACGATGATCAGTCCGGTGCGGTACTCGGGGAGGTCCGGCAGGAACAGCCAGGCCAGGGCGAACATCAGGGCCGGGCCCACGATCCAGTTCAGCAGGAGCGAGGGCAGCAGGAGACGCCGGTCGCGGGTCACGGTGTCGAGGCGGTCGTAGCGGACCTTGGCGAGGACCGGGTACATCATGACGAGCAGGCCCAGCGCGATCGGCAGGGACACCCCGCTCACGGAGACCGCCGCCAACGCCTCGCCCAGGCCGGGGATCAGACGTCCGAGCCCGAGGCCGACCGCCATCGCGGCGAGGATCCACACGGCCAGGTACCTGTCGAGGAACGACAGCCGCCCGGCCACGCTCTTCTCGGGTGCGTCGATGCTCACGAGGCGGCACCCGCCGGACGGGTCAGGACGCCCGCGAGGCGGTCCGTCGTCTCCGGCAGCAGCCAGTAGTAGACCCACGTGCCGCGCCGCTCGCAGTCGATCAGACCGGCCTGCCGCAACAGCTTGAGGTGGTGCGAGATCGTCGGCTGCGACAGATCGAAGGCCGGTGTCAGATCGCAGACGCAGACCTCGCCGCCCGCCCGCGAGGCGATCATCGACAGCAGGCGCAGACGCACCGGATCGCCAAGTGCCTTGAAGACCTTGGCGAGTTCGTCGGCCTGCTCCTCGTCCAGCGGTGCGCTGAGCAGTCCCGGGCAGCATTCGTCCGCGTCACCGGCTTGCCCCAGCACCACGAGCTCTTGATTCGACATGTCTCTATGTTGACATCCATCGATCCAAGGCGCAATCTTGCATCGACAGACATCAATACAACCCGCGCGACTCGATGAGGTGGACCGTCATGTCCCGAGCACAGCTCGCCCTGCGTGTCAGCGACCTGGAGGCGTCGATCACCTTCTACGCCAAGCTGTTCGGCGTCGAACCCGCCAAGCGGCGCGAGGGCTACGCCAACTTCGCCATCGCCGAACCGCCGCTGAAGCTCGTCCTCATCGAGGGGGAGCCCGGCCAGGACACCCGGCTCGATCACCTCGGTGTCGAGGTCGAGTCCGGCGATGAGGTCACCGCGGCCGTCGACCGGCTCAAGGGTGCCGGGCTCGCCACCTTCGAGGAGCGCGACACCTCCTGCTGCTACGCACTCCAGGACAAGGTCTGGGTACACGGTCCGGGGCGTGAACCCTGGGAGGTGTACGTGGTGAAGGCCGACGCCGACACACGCTTTCGGCAGACAATCCACACACCATGTTCATGCGGGTGAGTGCAGGTGAGCGCTGTTACCGGGTTATGACGTGGCGATGTTGACTCCCGCACGCGGTGGACACGTAGGTTCGGTGTGCACTGATCCAACGTGGAGAGCCGGCGCCGCGGTGCCGGGAGGAGGGGACGTCCCATGGGTGCTCACGCCCGACCCAACCGGCTGCACAGGACCGGCGCCAGAGTCGCGACCGTCGCGCTCTTCGGGGCCGTGCTGCCGATCACCGCGGGTGGCATCGCCCAGGCCGCCACGCCCGGTGTCACGCACGCCGCCGAGCAGGGCGACGGCGCGACGGCCACCACGGACGTCCCCGACGTCGCCGCGGACCACGCCTATCTCCTCGATGCCCGCGACGGCAGCCAGGAGCGGGAGATGTGGGCCGGGCCCAAGGCCGACGAGAGTGTCTCGATGGCCAGCACCACGAAGATCATGACCGCCGTGGTCGTGCTCAAGCACCCGGAGTGGCTCGACCGGCAGATCACGGTCAAGCAGGAGTACCGGGACTACGTGCAGCAGAACGGCGCGAGCACAGCCGACCTCCAGACCGGCGACAGGCTCACCGTCCGCCAGCTGCTGCACGCCATGCTGATCCCGTCCGGCGGTGACGCCGCTATGGCTCTCGCCGACAACTTCGGGGTCGGCGCCACGCAGGACGCGCGGATCGCCGACTTCGTGAACCAGATGAACGTCGAGGCGGCCCAACTGGGCATGACCGGAACCCACTTCGACTCCTTCGACGGCATCTCGCACGGCGACAACCGCAGCACCGCCCGCGACCTCGCCAAGCTGGGCCAGCGCGCCATGCTCCAGCCGGTCTTCGCCGACGTGGTGAAGCTGAAGAAGTTCGAGACCGAGGCCCCCGCCGCCAACGGCCGCACCCGGTACTACACCTGGGGGACCACCAACGACCTGCTGAGCAGCTACGACGGCGCGCTCGGCATCAAGACCGGCAGCGGCGAGGAGGCCGGCTACTCCCTCGTGTTCGCCGCGAAGCGCGACAACCGCACCCTCGTCGGCGCGATCGTCGGCGCCGACAAGGAGGTCTTCGGCGACGCCGCGAAGATGCTCGACTGGGGCTTCGCGCACTGACCGGTCGCCGGCCGCGGCACCAGTGCGCCCGAAGGCCCGCTGAACTCCTACGAGTTCAGCGGGCCTTCGCCCGGACGGTGACTCAGTCCTCCGGCGGAGGCGGCGGCTTCGGCGCACCCGCCGGCGGCGTGATCTTCGCGTACGTACGGGAGACCGGCGTCTCGCCGCCCGCCGCCTCGTCGTGCTGCTCGGGACGGTCCTCCGGCGGCAGCAGCGCCGCCCGCTTGGCGCCCGGGTCCCAGCCGGTCTCCACGACCCGCTTCTGCCACGTGATGGCGGCGGCCAGGATCAGCAGGCCGACCACGAGCATGAGGATGACACCGGCGACGTCGTCCGCCTTGGCGACATTGCCGAGGATCAGGCCCAGCCAGCCGAAGTCGGCGTCGCCGAACGTGGTGTTGGCGGAGCCGAACGAGCCGAGCACACCGAGCAGGAACGCCGGCAGGAACGTGATCAGCACACCGTTCAGGAACGAGCCGAGGGCCGCGCCGCGGCGCCCGCCCGTCGCGTTGCCGAACACGCCCGCCGCGCCGCCGGTGAAGAAGTGCGGGACGAGCCCCGGCAGTACGAGCGCCGTGCCGAACGCGGGCTTGAACACACCGACGAGCAGGCCGAGGCTGACCAGACCGCCGATGAACGAGCAGATGAAGCCGACGAGCACGGCGTTCTGCGCGTAGGGGAAGACGATCGGCGCGTCGAGTGCGGGGATGGCGCCGGGCACCACCTTCTGCGCGATGCCCTGGAAGGCGGGCACCAGCTCGCCGAGGATCGTGCGGACACCGAAGAGGATGACGGCGACGGCGATGCCGAACTGGAGGCCCTGGTTGACCGATGACATCAGGTAGTTGCCGATGCCCGTCGAGGGCGAGCCGCCGCCCGTCGCGAACGCTTTGAACGCCTCCGTGCGACCCACCTTCGCGAGGAAGACGATGGCCATGATCATGTAGATGAGCAGCATCGACAGCGCGGTCGCCACCATCGAGTCGCGCAGGAAGCGCAGGCCCTCGGGGAGGTTCATCTCCTCCGTCGAGCGGCTCTTCTTGCCGACGGCCTGACCCGTCGCGCCGGACACGATGTACCCGGCCGTCCCGAAGTGGCCCACGGCGACGGTGTTGTTGCCGGTGACCCGCTTGGTCCAGGGGTGGGCGAAGGCGGGCATCGCGACGAGCATGATGCCGAGCAGCACCGCGCCCGCCACGACCACGACCCACGAGGTGACACCCGCGGTGGCCATCACCATCGTCAACAGCGTCGCCATGAACAGCATGTGATGGCCGGTCAGGAAGACGTACGACAGCGGGGTGAAGCGGGCGAGCAGCAGGCTCACCAGGAAGCCGAGGATCATCAGCCATGCCACGCGCGAGCCGTACTCGGCCTGCGCGATGCCGACGATCGCCTCGTTGGTGGGGATGACACCGTGCGAGCCGGTGGCGCCAGTGATCATGGTGCCGAGCGGAGCGAGCGAGTTGGTGACCAGGGTGGCGCCCGCGCCGATCAGCAGGAAGCCGAGCGTCGCCTTGATGGCGCCGCCGATGATCTGGCCCGTGGTCTTCTTCAGGGCGATGAGACCCACGGCCGTGATGATGCCGATGAGATAGGCGGGGACGCTGAGAATCTCGTTGACGATGAATTTCGCGATGTCGACGAGGGTGTTCATGGGGACTCCTGGGGAGGGGAGCGGTGAGGGCGGGGGATCAGACGTCGTAGAGGTCGCGCATCGCGGCGTCGACCTCCTTGGTGCTGGTGAAGTCCTCGATCACCCGCACCGGCACGCCCACGTCGCCCAGCGTCCGCGCGATCTCCCGCGAGGTCATGATGGCCACCGCCTCGGACGCCTTGCCCTTCGCGGAGATGGTGTCGGTCGCCTCGGTGGTGATGTACCGGCCCCACTTCCAGCGGTCGAGCACCTTGTCGAGCGTCGACTTGAGGAACAGGCTCGTGCCGACGCCGTTGCCGCACACCGTCAGGATCTTGTGCATGCCGTGGCCCGAGCCCTTGGCCGCGGGCTCGTCGGGTCCCGCGTCGGACGGCTCGGTGTCCCCGGCCAGGATCCGGCGCAGCGCCTGAGGCGTCGGGGCGTGCTCCAGGGCCGCGGAGGTGTCCGGGTCCGCGAGCAGCCGGGCGAGCGCGCCCATCGCCTGGGTGTGTGCCCCGGCGTCCTGCGCGGCGAGGGCGACGACGAGGTGCACCGGATCGTTGGTCTCGTGCCCGAAGCTCACCGGCGTCGAAAGACGCACCCATGACATGCCGGTGCGCCGGACGGCGGGGGAGGGGCGGGCGTGCGCGAAGGCGAAACCGGGCGCGATGACGATGTACGGCCCGTTCTCCTCGACGTTGCGCAGCATCTCCTCGGTGTACGTATCGGTACTCACATCGGTGGCCACCAGGAGGTCGCCCGCGAGGCGCACGGCTGCCTGCCAGTCGGGGGCGGCCACGTCGAGGCGGACGGCCTCGACGGGGATCAGATCGCTGAGTTCACTCATACGAGCAGTGGTTCCGATGAATGGCCCCGTGTCAGCGCGACACGCCGGGCGAAGACACCTTCGTTATCAGGTTCCACCGGCTGCCGCCCGGGACACGCGCAGGCGGCCCCGCCGAAGCGGAGCCGCCTGCGTCATGCGTCACGCGAAGGGGCGGGACCCGGTGGCTCAGTCGTTGTCGAACGAGGCGCCGAAGTGGGCCATGGCCTCCGCCTGGTTGCCGACGGTGATGCCGTTGTGCCCACCCACATTGACGAAGTCCTGGGTGGCGGCTCCCACGTGGGTCTCCGCCTGTCCTTCGCCGCCGTCGGCGACAGCGGGACCGGCGGCGATGAATCCGGCCGCGGCGGCGACGGCGGCAGCGGCTGCGATGCGACGCACCATGAACTGCTCCTTCGAGGAGGGGGTCGAGTGATCACTTAAAACATCACCAGACCGCACGGGGGCTCGCATCTCGAGCGGCCGCACGACACTCGCGTGCAGCAACGCGCTCCGCCATCTCAGCGTCGGGCCAGCAGCCCCCGGCCGCGCAGCACCCGACGCTCCAGCGGGCTGAAGATCAGCAGGTCGACGGCGATGCCGACGACCAGGATCAGCAGGATCGCCAGGAACACCTGGGACATGCTGCTGTTGTTGCGGCCGTTCTCCAGCAACTGGCCGAGGCCCACCCCCAGATCGGGCGACGAGGCGATGATCTCGGCGGCCATCAGCGAGCGCCACGAGAAGGCCCAGCCCTGCTTGAGCCCCGCGAGATACCCCGGCAGCGCGCCCGGCATCACGATGTGCCACGCCCCGCGCAGCCCGGTCGCGCCGAGGGTCCGCCCGGCGCGCAGGTACAGCGGCGGGATCTGGTCGATGCCGGCGACGAGCCCGTTGGCGATGGAGGGCACCGCGCCCAGCAGGATCACGGCGTACATCATCGAGTCGTTCAGACCCAGCCAGATCACCGCGGGCGGCACCCACGCCACCGAAGGCAGTGACTGGAGCCCCGACAGGATCGGCCCGATCGCGGCCCGCACGAACCGGACGCGGGCCACCAGCAGGCCGAGCGGCGTGCCGATGACGAGCGCCAGCAGGAAGCCGAAGAGGCCACGCGAGACGGACGTCCAGATGGAGTCGAGGAGCGTGCCCTGGAGCCAGGCCGTGCGCACCTCGTCCCACACCTCTGCCGGCGAGGCCATCTTGTACGAGGGCACGACAGCCGCCCACACCAGCAGCTGCCACACCACCAGGACCACCACGATCGCGGTGACCGGCGGCAGCACCTTGCGGCTCAGTGTCTCGCGCAGCGGCGTACGGACGGCGCGCACCGAGTCCAGTGCGTCGAGCCCGGCCTCGAGGCCCGCCAGGTCGCTGCCGCCGGCGCGGTCGACGGGCGCTGCGGCGTTGTCAGTTGCGGCCATGACGGCGGATCTCCCCACGCAGTTCTTCGGTGATCTCGGCGGACAGCTCGGCGACCGAGGTGTCCTCCAGGCGGCGCGGCTGCGGCAGGTCGACCGTCCACTCGCGGGCGACACGGCCGGGCCGGGACGACAGCAGCACGACGCGCTCGGCGAGCCGCACCGCCTCGCGCACGTTGTGCGTCACGAACAGCACCGACACCCCGGTCTCGCGCCAGATGCGGGTCAGCTCGTCGTGCAGCACGTCACGGGTGATGGCGTCGAGCGCGGCGAACGGCTCGTCCATCAGGAGCAGCCGGCTGTCCTGCGCGAGGGCGCGGGCGAGCGCCACGCGCTGGCGCATGCCGCCCGACAGCTCGTGCACCCGCTTGCCGTGCGCGTCCGCGAGCCGGACCAGGCCGAGCAGCCGCTGCGCCTCGGCGCGCCGCTCCTGCGCGGGGACGCCGCGCAGCTTGAGCGCGAGCTCGATGTTCTTGCCCGCGGTCAGCCACGGGAACAGGGCGTGCTCCTGGAACATCAGGGCGGGCCTGCCGTCCGTGGCGATGCTTCCGGTGGACGGCCTGTCGAGGCCCGCGACCAGATTGAGCAGGGTGGACTTGCCGCAGCCCGAGGCCCCCAGGAGGGTGACGAACTCGCCCGGCGCGACATCGAGGGTGATGTCGTCCAGGACGAGCTGCTGCCCGCCGGGGGCGCCGGGCGCGGGAAAGGACTTCGAGACGTGCTCGATACGGGCGGCGTGCGTCACCGCCCCGACGGCCTCGGCCGACTTGGTGAACGTGGTGGCCATGGCGTCACCTCCTGGGGACTCCGGAAATCGACTGGCGTGCGGTGGGGGCTACTTGACGCCGAGACCGGCGTCGTCGACCGGGTCCGCGCCCTCGGCCTTCAGGACCTTGTTGAGCGGCTTCAGGTCGTAGATCCCCTTCAGGTCCGGCTTCTCCAGGAGGCCCGCCTTGACCGCGTGCTTCGCCTCGGTGTCGAGGGTGGCGGCCAGCGGGTCGTCGAGGAAGTCGATGGACTTCCAGGCCGGGTCGATGACAGCGGAGGGGAGTGCCTTGCCGGACAGCTTCTTCAGCGCGGCGTTGGCGGAGGCCTTCGCCTTCTCCGGGTTGGCGTTGATCCACTTGTTGGTCTTCACGGAGCCGCGCAGCACCGCCTCGACGACGTCCGGGTGCTCCTTGAGGAACTTCTGCGACACGATCATGTTCGTGATCACGAACTTCTTGTCGGGCCACAGGTCGGACTCGTCGAGCAGCTCCTTGGCGCCCTCGGAGACCAGCTTGGACGCGGTCGGCTCCGGCACCCAGGCGCCGTCGACGGACCCCGACTTGTAGGCGTCGGGGGTGATCTTGTTGTCGGTGCGGACGACGGACACGTCGCCCTTGCCGCTCTGCGCGTCGACCTTCCAGCCCTTCTCGGCGATCCAGTTGAGGAAGGCGACGTCCTGCGTGTTGCCGAACTGGGGCGTGGCGATCTTCTTGCCCTTGAGGTCGTCGAGGGTCTTGATCTTCTTCGGGTTGACGACCAGCTTGACGCCGCCGGAGGCCGAACCCCCGATGATCCGCAGGGACTTGCCCTGGGACTTGGTGTAGCCGTTGATGGAGGGGGAGGGGCCGATCCAGCCGATGTCGATGGACCCCGCGTTGAGCGCCTCGATCTCGGACGGGCCCGCGTTGAACGTCGACGGCTTGATCTGGGTGCCGCCGAGCTCCTTCTGGAGCAGGCCCTGCTGGACGCCGACGAGTGCGGTGCCGTGCGTCAGGTTCGGGAAGTAGCCGATCTTCACGGAGTCGGCGGAGAGCTTCTTGCCTCCCGACGCGGCCTTGGCCTGGGCGTCGTCGTCGTTCGCCTGCGAGCCGTAGCCGCAGGCGCTCAGCACGAGGGGGAGCGCGGCTGTGGCGGCGAGGGTGCGCAGGATGGTGCGGGGGCGTGCGGCAGACACGGAGGTGTCCTCTCGGGAAAAGGATGGTTCGTGGAAGGGGCGCGGGGCGCCAGGGGGGCCGGGGCCGTCGCGGGGACGGCGGGTCAGCGGGCCCGACAGATGGCGCTTGACATGCGGCCGTAGTCGACGTGGCGGCGCGAGGTCAGCAGAAAGCGCGACAGATCCGCGCGACGGAACGTCCGCATGGCGCCACCCCTCTGCCTTCCCGAGTTTTCCTACCTGAGTGATAGGGATCGTGGCAGAAGGTGGCGCTCACCCCAAGGGGTTGTTCATATTATGGACGTACACGTCTTGGATACTGAGAACGTGCAGGTTGGCGCGTCACGCCGGGAGGGCGAAGGGCGGCTGTGCGCCGTTGAGGAAGTGGTCGCCGATGTCGCGGAGTTGGTGGGCCACGGGCTCGTGGAGCGTGTGGGTGCGGGCGTTGCGCCAGAAGCGGTCGAAGCCGAGGCGAGCGGACGCCGCGCGTGGGCCGACGATGTCCAGGGCCCGCGTGGTGGACTCCTGCGCCGCCCGTGCGGCTGCCGCCTCGGCCATGGTGACCAGGGCGGACACCTCGGCGTACTCGTCATAGGTGAGGTCGTCGCCGAGCGCGAGCGCGGTCCGTACGGCGTCCAGGGCCTGGTCGGCGAGGGCGGCGGCGGAGCGGATGAGCACGGTCAGCTCCCCGTACGCCGTGAGCACCTGCGGGTCGTGCGGGCTGCCGACGGGCCAGGACGGGTGCAGCGGCGTCTGCCCGGTTCTGCTGTACTCGCGGGCCTCGGCGAGCGTGCCCTCGGCCGTGCCGAGCAGCACCTGCACCGAGACGAGGTGGGCGACCGGCGATGCCAGGGCGGTGCGGGGCGGCAGGAGGTCCTCGTCGGCCGCCAGCGGGCCGAGCACCTCGTCGGCCGCCACCGGCACGTCGTCGAACTCGACGCTGCCGCCGGCCGCGAGCCGCCGTCCGAAGGTGTCGGCGTCCGCGTCGATCACGACGCCGGCCCTGCCCGCGTCCAGGGTGACGGCCAGCGGCGCGCCCGAGTCGGCACGTACGGCGCGCACCGCGAGCCGGTCGGCGACGAGCACGCCCGTCGTGTAGTCCTGCCGCCCGTTGAGCACCCAGCCGCCCGCGGCGCGCGTCAGCGTCAGCGTGGGTTCCTGGCGGGCGAAGCCGCCGCCCCAGCACCACTGGTCGGCCGCGGAGCGTTCCTCGAGCTGCGCGGCGACGGCGGGCCCCGCGAAGAACCGGGCGCTGCCCGCCAAGAAGTAGTGACAGCCCAGGAGTTGGCCGATCGCGCCGTCCGCCGCCGCGATCTCGCGGACCACGGCGCAGGCGGCCGCCCAGTCCCCGCCGCCCGCGCCGCTCTCCGTGAGCGCCGGAGGTGTCAGCAGCTCCGCCTCGCGCAGCCGTGACACCTCGTCGACCGGGGCCTTGCCCGCCTGCTCCCTGGTGGCCGCGTCCGTGGCGAGATCGTCCGCCACCTCGCGGGCCACGCGCAGCCAGTACGGATCGTCGATCCCGCTCCGCCCGTGGACGGCGGCGGGGCGGGGCGACGCGGTGGCGGGGCCCATCACGGTGTTCTCCTCAGGGTCGGTGGCAGGGCGCGGCGTCGCCGGGCACGTACTTGTAGCCCACGCGGCGCACCGTGACGATCCGGCGGCGGTGCGCCTTGCCCAGCTTGCGGCGCAGGCGGGCGATGTGGACGTCGACGGTGCGGCCGTCGCCGACGTGCTCGTAGCCCCACACGGACGACACGAGCAGCTCGCGCGTCAGCACGCGGTGGGGGTGGTTCACGAGATGCGAGAGGAGCGCGAACTCCAGGTAGGTCAGGTCGAGTTCGCGGCCCTCCAGCTCGGCGACGTGCCGCACCGGATCGATGCGGATGACCTCGTCGTCGGATCCCGTCGCGGCGGCCGGTGCGGCGACGGGCAGGGCGGCGGCGGTGTCGACGGGGCGCAGCTCGGGCCGCGGCCGGTCGGCGGCGAACAGCTCGGTGGGGTCGGTGCCCTCCGGCACGAGCAGGAGGTACCCGACCATCGGAACGGATCCGCGCCGCCCGGTGCCCCCGGCCGGCGGTGTGTCGCGTACGAGGCTCAGGTGGCGGTTGTCGGCGGGCGGCGCGGTGGCGTGGTCGGTGCGGAGCGGCGGTGCCGTGGTCATGGCGTGTGTCCCTCGAGAGGTGTGTCGGGGCCGTCGGGCGCACGGGGTGGCGGCGCCCCGGCGGCAGGGGAGAACGGGGCGGAGCGGCACGGGAGGTGTGTGGGCCCGTGCCTCAGGCGCGACAGCACGCGGCGCTGACGACGTGACCAAAGTCGACATGCCGACGACGAACGAGTCGCTGCTGCTTCCGGGACATGTGCATCATCCTGTGGGTCCGCGCGGACCCGGTCAAGGATTTCCTAGTAATTCGGTAGGGAAAGTGGGGAAGGTCTCGCATGCTGAGAAGCGAGAGCCTCGCGGCGAGGGCCCCGCTCACCGGTCCCCGCCGACCGCGGGGCGTGCGTCGGCGGCCGTGACCCGCCGCAACCAGACGCGTGCCGCCCCGAATTGGTCGCGCAGCCGCCGCAGCGGCGTCGGCGGCAGCGCCCGCGCATCGCCGCGCGCGTAGTGCCGCTCGACGTAGTACTGGCCCACGCCGAGCACGCTCGTCACCGCGATGTACCAGAGCGTGGCGACCATCAGGAGCGGGATGACCTGGTACGTCTGGTTGTAGATCAGCTGCGCCGAGTACAGCAGGTCGTGCACCGCGAGCACGCTCACGATGCTCGTGCCCTTCAGGGTGCCGATCAGCATGTTCCCCGCCGTCGGCACGATCGAGCGCATCGCCTGCGGCACCACGATCCGGCGCAGCGTGCGGCGCCTGCTCAGGCCGAGTGCCTGCGCGGCCCGCGCCTGCCCCGGATCGACCGACAGGATGCCGCCGCGCACCACCTCGGCCGCGTACGCCGTCTCGTGCAGCGTCAGGCCGATCAGGGCGGTCAGCGTCGGGCCCAGCAGGTTCACCGTCTTGACCGTCACGAACTGCGGGCCGAACGGGATGCCGAGGCCGAGCGTCGGGTACAGCGTGCCGATGTTGAACCAGAACAGCAGCTGCACCAGGAGCGGCGTCGACCGGAAGATCCACACGTACCCCCAACTCAGCGTGCGGAGCACCGGGTTGGCGGAGAGCCGCATGGTGGCCAGGACCGTGCCGAGCAGGAAGCCGAGTGTCATCACCGCCGCGGTCAGCCACACGGTGAGCAGCAGCCCGTCGAGCACGGCGGACGTCGTGAAGTAGTGGCCCACCACGCTCCACTGGAAGGCGTCGTTGCGGACCACGGAGTTGAGCACCATCGCGAAGACGAGCAGCGCGACGGCGGCCGAGGCCCAGCGGCCGGGATGCCGGCGCGGCACGATCCGGGTGGTGGAGGCGGTGGGCGCCCGATCGTCGGGCGATGCGGCGGGGGACGGTTCGACGTAGGACGACGTCGTGGTCATCGAAGGCTCTCCGGAGGAGGGAGGCGCGGGCGCGGCGGGGCGCCCCGCGGCACAGGCGGGAAGGCGTGCACGGAGGTGGCGTCGTCACATGTGCCGCGTCCCTCAACGCGGCCGGAGCGGTCCCGCGCGAGGCGCGGCCGGTCCACCACCGATCGTAGGCGCCCGCGCCGTCGATGTGTCAACACGGCCCGGACGGACGCGAATCGAGCGGGCCGGCATGCGGGCGCGGCTTGACGTGACCGGAGAAGTCCTGCTCAATTGTCCGCATGACTGCCCAGCGCCTGGTCTCGCGTGACCACATCGACTTCGGTCGGGTGTGGTCCGCGGCGTGTCCCGCCTGACGCGGCAGCGGGCCGTCCGACCGGCCCTTCCCTCCCTCGGTGACCCCGTCGCGGGCCGAGCTCTTTCCTGACGCGCGCTGCCACGCCACTTCTTCGATTTCTGCCACGACCCCCGTGCGTGACACCACGCCCGGCGTCGTCACACCCGTCTGCCCCGACCCGTCGCCCCGCGGGCGCCGCGCGCTGCCCGCACACCCGAAAGGCCCCCGACCCGTGAACCTGCCCGGGACCAGAACCCGACCGCTCGTCGCCGCCCTCGCCCTGCTGCCGCTGCTCGGCCTGACCGCCTGCGGCTCCGGTGACACCGGCGGGGCGTCCGGGACCGGCGCGCAGGCCGCCGCGGCGCCGAGCGGCAACCCCGTCTCCGCCGCCCACAAGGTGGACTCCGCCGCCGCCCTGCTCCCCGCCGACGTCCGCAAGAAGGGCACCCTGCGCATCGGCACGTCCACCGGCGGGCCGCCCGCCGCGTATTACCCGAACGGCACCGGCAAGGCGCCGCAGGGCCAGGACATCGACCTCGCCGACGCGGCGGCCAAGGTGCTCGGCATCAGACTCCAGCGCCAGGACGCCTCGTTCGAGACGATCCTGCCCGCCCTGGAGAGCGGCAAGTACGACCTCGGCACCGGCAACTTCGGTGTCACCGGCGAGCGCCTCAAGACCATCGACTTCGTCACCTACATCAACGACGGCCAGGGCTTCTCGGTCAAGACGGGTGACACCTCGTTCGGCAAGAAGATCACCGACCTGACGCAGCTGTGCGGCCGGAACATCGGGGTCGGCGCCGGCACCACCTTCGAGGCCACCCTCGACGCGGAGAAGGCGCGCTGCACCAAGGCCGGCAAGAAGCCGTACGACGTGCAGGTCTTCTCCGACAACGGCGCCACCCTCACCGCCCTCCAGCAGGGCCGCATCGACGTCATCATGTCGACCATCAACGGCCTGCGCCACCAGGCGAGCAAGACCGCGTCGCACACCACGTTCCTCGGCGAGTTCCACCGGCTCGACGTCGGCTTCGCGTTCAAG
The DNA here is from genome assembly GCF_052245995.1 of Streptomyces sp. SDT5-1. NCBI lineage: Bacteria > Bacillati > Actinomycetota > Actinomycetes > Kitasatosporales > Streptomycetaceae > Streptomyces > Streptomyces sp. SDT5-1. The sequence goes on from NZ_CM125963.1 coordinate 7,812,456, forward strand.
AAGGGCTCCCCGCTCACCAAGGCGTTCCGGGCCGCCGTCAACGAGCTGATCAAGGACGGCACGTACGGCCGGATCCTCAGGAAGTGGGGCACCTCCGCGTCCGCGATCGACACCTCGCGCATCAACCCGCCCGAGCACACCTGACGGAGTGCGGGGAGCCGGTGCCGGCTCCCCGCACCCACCGTGCGCGGCTACTTCACGACGACCTCGCTCACGACCGGAGCGGCCGACCCGTCGTCCCATGCCAGTCGCGCCGCGTCCGCGCGCGCACCCGCAGGTGCGGACAGCGTCGTGACGGACCCGGCGAGCGCGCCGAGCGGCCGCCACACACCGTCGACCCGCAGCTCCACGCGGGCCTTCGCCGCGGTCGAGGCATCGGGGCGCAGTACCGTCACCGACGACACCGCGCGCGGCGCCGGATACGTCACCGCGAGCGCGTCATCCGACGCGGGCGCGGCGGCCGCGCGGTAGGCCGTCTCGGGTACACCGTCCGCCGCAGCGGCCAGGCTGCTGCCCTCGGCCGCCGCGGGGCCACCGCTCACCGTCGGACGGTCCGTGCGGACCACCGTGAACTCGCGGACGACCAGCCAGTTCGGCTGCTCGGCCGTCGAGCGGGCGCGCACGTACCGGGCCGTCGCGCCGCTCGGCGCGTCGGCCGTCCAGGTCGCCCTGCCGCTGAACTCGGCGCCCAGCGCGTGCCACGTGCTGCCGTCCGACGAGTACTCGATGACACCCTTGTGCAGATAGTCGTCGGTGCTGCCGGGCTTGCCCATGGCGACCGTCACCGAGCCGAGCGGCTGCTCGTCGCCCAGGTCCACGCCGACGCTCTCGCCGCTCTTGGGCGCGCGGCTGCTCCAGAAGTACGTGGAGTCGTCGCCGTCGGTCATCCGGTCAGGGGTGTTGCCGTTGTAGACCGGCAGACCGGTCGTGCCGGTCGGCTGCGGCGGCAGGCCCAGCGCCTTGTTGGAGGCGTCCCGCACCTTCGCGAAGAACGGCTCGAGCACACCCTCGCCGACGACCACCGGAACCTTGGTGCCGTTCAGGTCGGTGTACCGGTACGACTTCGCCTTCGCGACCAGCTCCGGCAGCTGCTGGCGCAGTGTCCAGGCGGCGGCGGTGTGTCCCGCGCGCTGCTCCTCCAGCATCCGCACCGCCGCGATCCCGGCCCTGCCCCACGCCCCGGTGGAGTCGAGCCACGGTCCGGCGTCCTCGACGAAGCCCTTCTCGGTGCCGCCGCGGATCGTCGCGGGCGCGTCCCGCAGCGCCGCGAACGCCGCCGTCAGCCGGGCCGCCGGGACGGAACCTTCCCAGTACCCCTTGATCAGCTTCGACAGGTCCGGTGCCTCGACGGAGTCCATCCGCGAGCTGTGGCTGAGGTCGGTGAACGCCAGCAGCGCCCGTGTCACCTTCGCGTCGCCGCCGGCCGCCTCGGCGACGGCGGCGCGGTAGGAGGCGTCGGGGTCGTACGCCGCGTCGTTCCACGTGTAGTCCGCGACGGTGTGCAGTGCGAGCTTCGACGCGTACGGCTGGATCATCGGGTTGGCGGTGATCCCGGCCAGCTCCTCGGCGAGGCCCTTCTCGCGTCCGGTGAACGGGCCGAGGAAGAGCCGCCCGGTCGCGAAGTCGTTGACCGGATAGTTGTCCCACGTGAGGATCTCGTGCCCGAACACCGCCTTGGCGCGCCGCGCCTGAGCCACCGTCATGGTCGGCGCCACGACACCCTCGCCGGTCCACTCGACGAGCACATCCTTGTCGAGCTGCCCGGAGAGCGCCGTCTTGTACGGCGTGGACGTGGTGTTGTAGTACTCCGTCGGCACCATCTGGAGCGGCAGCGCGCCTTCGTGCGTCTTGATGAACTGCTGGTTCACGCGGTTGAGCAGATACGCCTGCGCCTGCCCGGCCGCGCCGCCACCGGTGCCCCACTTCGCCTTGTCGGCGTCGCAGTTCCAGTCGGTGTAGCTGATGTCGTCCAGCGGCACCGCGAACTGCCGCACGCCGATGTCCCACAGCGTCTGGAACTTGTCGGTGAGCGCCTTCAGGTCCTCGTCCGAGCTGTAGCAGACGCTCAGACCGGGGGAGAGGGCGTAGGTGAACTCGACGTGGTTCGCCCGCGCCCGGTCCACCAACTCCCCGATCTGGTCGAGCTGTTCGGCCGGGTACGGGTCGCGCCACTTGGCGCGCAGATACGGGTCGTCCTTCGGCGAGTACACGTAGATGTTCATCTTGTGCGCGCCGTAGTAGTCGAGCTGGTCGAGGCGCGCCTCGTGCGACCACGGAGTGCCGTAGAAGCCCTCGATGACACCGCGCACGGGTGTCGCGGGCCAGTCGCGCACGGCCAGGCCGCGCACCGTGGCACCGGGGGCCGTGCGGTGCGGCAGCACCTGGCGCAGCGACTGCGCAGCGTAGTACGTGCCGGTGGGGTCGGCGCCCGACAGGACGATGCGGCCCGCGCCCTTGCCGCCCAGGGCGAGCACGTACCCCTCGTCGGCGAGCCCGTCCGGGCCCTCGGTGCCGAGGGAGTCGAGCGCTCCTGCCGACGCCGGATTCTCGGAAGGGCCTCCGACGAACACGGTGAGCGAACCGGTGCCGGAGGGCGCCTTCCGGCTCGTGGTGACCCGCTGCGCACCGGCCGCCTTGAGCGCGGCGGCGGTGACCTTCACGGCCGCCGGATCGGACTTCGCGCCGGTCACGAGGGTGACGTCGGGAGTGATGGCGACCCGGTCGCCGCGCTGCCGCTCGCTGTGGGGAGTCGGGGTGATGGTGGACGGGGTCCCGTCCTCGCCGTCGGCGGCGGCCGGCCCCGGCGCGAACGTGAGGGGAGCGGCGGCCAGCGCGGCCACGGCGAGCACGGCGACGAGCGACGTCCTGCGGGATCTGTGCTTCGGGCGGAACATACGTGAACCTCCACGGTAGGCACATGCTCTAGCGGACTAGACCACTTCGCTGATGCGCTGTCAATGTTGCGCGAAGAGGCGGCAGTTCAAGCAGTTTCACGCATGTCGGCGGTGTCCGGGTCACGGCGTGACGGCATGCTCCGTGAAGTGGCCGCATGTGCGGAAGCCCAGGCGGCGGTAGACGGGCTCGCCGTCGGACGATGCCTGGAGGACGGCGACGCGGGCGCCCCGGGTGCGGGCCGCGTGGAGGGCCGCGTGGGTGATGGCGCTGCCGTAGCCGCGTCCGCGGTGGGCGGTGAGCGTGGCGATGTTGTAGATCCCGGCGACGCCGGCGTGGTGGAACACCTCGGCGGAGCAGACCGGGCGGCCGTCCACGTAGCCGACGAGGTAATGGGCCGGGCAGTCGGCGGCCAGGGCCCCCGGAGCGGCGTGGGCGAAGAAGCGGCGGACGGTCTCGGCGGGCGGGTCCCAGTTCGCGGCGAGCACGGTGGCGTAGTCGGCGAGCCGGTCGGGTGTCGTGACCGTACGGGTGGTCAGGCCCTCGACGGGGGCCGGCGGCGAGGTGTCGTCGAGCGTGGTCCACATCGCCGTCTCGGTCTCCGACTCAGGGAGGCCGGCCGCGGTCAGGCGTGCGCCGAGGTCCGTGGGTGTCGAGGCGGGGCCCACCCACCACGAGAAGGGGCGGCCGGTGCGGGTGAGGGCCCGGACCGTCTCGGCGATCCGTGTCGGGGCCGCGGCGTCGGCGAAGCGGGCCCGGGCGGCGATGTTGAAGGTGTCGTCGGACAGGCCGCTGTCGGCGATCAGGAGGTCGGGCTCCTCGGTGACGCTCGCGCCCGCCATGGCGCGGTGCAGGTGGCAGGCGTGCTCGGCCAGGTTCCGCTCCATCCTGTCCTGTACGTCGGCTTCGTCGAGGGGAAGTGTGCTCATGGTGTCCGAGCCAAACACGAGCCGACGGCCGGCGCACATCAATTCGGCCGGGGCCCGGCGATGCCGAGCGCCGCACCGAGCACCAACAGCCCTTGTGACGTACGCGGGTTGACCCCGGTGAGAGTGTCCACCCGGGACAGGCGGTTGTCGATCGTGTTCGGGTGGACGTGGAGCTGTTGCGCGGTCCCGCGCCGGTTGAAGTCGTTCGCGAAGTAGGCGCCGAGGGTCGTCAGGAGGTCCGGTTCGGTGGCCAGCCGCTCGACCAGAGAGCGCAGGTGGGGGACCGCCTCGCTGTCGTGGCGCAGGTGGTACGCGAACAGGTGGTCGTCGAGGACGGCGATCTCGCCGGGCGCCTCGGCCAGCGGGAGGAGGCGGCGGGCCTGCGCGGCGGCCGCCGGGATCGCGGCGAGGTCATGGGCGTCCGCGAAACCGGCGGACATGTCGACGCCCGTCGTCCGCGCGATCCGGGGCAGCGCGTCGCGCGCCGCGTCTAGGACGGGGGAGGGGCGGTCGGACGGCGCGGGGACGAGGACGAGGCCGCCGTCCGCGTCGAGCGCCGTGAGCAGGTCCGCGTCGACGGCCGTCTCGCCCAGCGCGCGCACCAGTTCCTCCGTGATCCGGTGCACCTTGCGGCGCCCCGCGAGCCGCCGCCCCAGCGCGTCACCGATGGACTCGGTCGCCTCCGGGGCGAACCGGAGCGCCAGCACCCCGTACGACCCGGCGAGCCGGATGCCGAAGCGCACGGCGGACTCGGCGGCCTGCTCGCCCGCCACCAGCGCCCGCACCGTGGCCCGCCTGGCCTCCCGTTCCTCGCCGCGCGCCGCCTGGAACTCCTGCTGGTGCGCGTCGAGCGCCGCCCGTGTGACATGACGCAGCCAGCGCAGCAGCACCGCAGCCGCCTCCGGCGGCAGTTCACCGTCGGCGACCTGCGTCAGCTCGTGCCACAGCTCCTCCGCGCTCAGGTGGTACGCCTCCATGAAGTCGACCGCGGGCAGCCCCTCCGCGCCCCGCGCGTGGGCCCGTTCGCGGAACAGGCGCAGCTCCTCGTCCCTGGGCTCGCGCAGTTCCCGGGCCATCCGCACGTAGAGCCGTGCGCCCTCCCGGCAGGTGTGCGCCATGTGGCGGCCCAGGTGCTCCGTGACGACGCCCTGATAGTGCGGCGAACCGTCCACGTACCGGCGCATGGTGCGCTCCACCGTCGCGGGTATCCGCCGCTCCAGCCTGTCCCACAGTCCTTGTGACATGTCACAGCACGCTAGCCGAAATCTTGGTGACCAAGCGCTTACTCCCGGTGGTTCGCGTCGGCACAGTGGAGCCGTCCACGGGGGTCCGAGCCAGGGAGTTGACCGTTGGTGCCCGATGTCGTGCGGTGCGAGCCGCTGTTCCGCCCCAAGTCCGTCGCCGTGGTGGGTGTGTCGGCGTCCCAGGAGCTGTCCTGGGGGCGCATCACGGTCAAGCGGCTGCTGTCCGGCGGGTACGAGGGCGAGATCTTCGCCGTCACCCGAGGCGAGCTGACCCTGCAAGGCGTACGGACCGCCGGCTCGCTCGCCGAGATCGGGCACGGCCCCGACCTCGTCGTCCTCGCCACGCCCGCCGCGACCGTACCGGGGCTCCTGCGCGAGGCCCGCGAGGCGGGCGCGGGCGCCGCGATCGTCTACGCCTCCGGGTTCGCCGAGGAGGGCGACGAGGCGCTCCAGGACGAACTGCGCGCCGCCGCGGGCGACATGCCTGTGCTCGGCCCCAACTGCCTCGGCCTCGTGAGCCGCCCGGCCGGTGTGCAGGTCTCCACCACCGTGTTCCTCGACCGCGAGCGGGCCGAGCCGGGCCCCGTCGCCGTCGTCACCCAGAGCGGCGCCGTCGGCTTCGTCCTCGCCGACCTCCTGGAACAGGCGGGGCTCGGCTACTCGTACTACGCCAGCGTCGGCAACGAGGCCTGCCTGTCCGTCGGCGAACTCGGCACCCATCTCCTCGCGCAGCCCGACATCGAGGTCCTCGTCCTGTACCTGGAGGGTGTCCGCGACGCCGCCGCCCTGCGCGAACTCGGCCGCACCGCCCGCCGCTCGGGCAAGTCCGTCGTCGCGCTCACCGTCGGCCGCAGCGCCGCCGGACGCCGCGCCGCCCTCTCCCACACCGCCGCCGTCGCGGGCGACCATCTGCTGCTCGCCTCCCTGTGCCGACAGGAGGGCATCCACCTGGTGACCGACGACGACCAGCTCGTGGACGCCGTGCTGTGCGCACGCCGCGGCGTCACGCTGCCGCCCGCGCCGCGGCTCGCCGTCCTCACCATGTCCGGCGGCGCCGGCGGCGTGCTCGCCGACAACCTCACCGCGATGGGCGTCCGCGTCCCACCCCTGTCGGCGGACACCCGGCGCAGGCTCGCCGAGATCGGCGGCGTCGAGGCCACCGACGCCAACCCCGTCGACCTCGGCGGCAACCTGTTCCGCTGGATGGACCGCGTCGAGGACCTCCTCGGCGTGCTCGACGACGACCCCGAACTCGACGGCGTCGTCCTGTACTTGACGTTCGGCGACCTGTTCCCCGACGCGTACCACCGGCTCGCGCGCGCCGCGAAGGCGATGCGGACGCCGGCCTGGTTCGTGTGGGCGTGCGCCCCCGCCGGTGAGCTCGGGCGCCTCGGCATGCCGGAGACGGTGCTCGGCAGTATCGGGGCGTTCCTGCGCAGGATGCGTGTGCTCGTCCCGGACGGCGCCCCCGCGAAGCACGAGCCGAACCGATCCTCCGAAGCCCCGCCGCGGGGTGTGTGGTCCGAGCTGCGGTCCGCGCCACTGATCGACGCCGCGGGCATCCCCCACGTACCGACCGTGTCCGCCGCGGCCCCGGACGCCCTCGTCGCCGAGGTCCGGCGCACCGGCTGGAGCGGACCGTACGTCCTCAAGGGCGACGCCGCCGACGTCCCGCACCGAGCCCGCCACGGCCTCGTACGTGTCGGAGTCGCCTACGAGCAACTGGACAGGCAAGCCAACGAGTTGGCGGCGATCCTCCACGAGGTGTCCGGAGACCCCGAGCGCCGTCTGGTGGCGCAGCCCCTCCAGGAGCACACCGCCGAACTGGCCCTCGGCGCCACCCACGACCCCGTCTACGGCACCGCCCTGCTGCTCGGCGCGGGCGGCGACCGCGCCGAGGACCCCACCGCGCCGCGCCGCGGACTCCTGCTCCCCGCCACCGACGAGCAGATCCGCGACCTCGCCGACTGGGCCGCCCTCGCCCTGGACGCGCCCGCCGAGGCGACCGCGCGCGCCGTCACGGCCCTGATCCGCCTGCTGGACGAGCACCCCGGCATCCGCGAGGTCGACATCAACCCGCTGTGTGTCGTCGGCGACCGCCTCGTCGCCGTCGACGCGCTCATCACCCACCCCGCCGAAGAAGGAGCACACCATGCCCGATGACCTGCTCGCATACGCCGACCGCGTGTGGCGTGGAGAGGCGAGCACCAAGGTGTACCACTCCGGAGAACTGCGCCGCGAAGGCCTGCGCGACGTCGCCGACGGCGTGTGGATGTGGCCCGCCTTCGGCAACGTCTACCTGTTCCCCACCTCCGACGGCCTGTTCTGCTTCGACACCGGCGAGAAGCGCACCGCCACCGACCTGCACGCCGCCGTCCGCGCCCGCACCGACGACCGGCTGCACACCGCCGTCTACTCCCACGGACACATCGACCACGTCTTCGGCGTCGCCCCCTTCGACACCGAGGCCGCCGAACGCGGCGCACCCCGCCCCACCGTCCTCGCCCACGAGAACACCCCGCCCCGCTTCCGCCGCTACGCCGCGACCGCCGGCTACAACGGCGTCATCAACCAACGCCAGTTCCAGCGCCCCGACTTCCGCTGGCCCACCGACTACCGCCACCCCGACGTCACCTACTCCGACCGCACCGCCCTGCGCGTGGGAGACCTCGACGTACAGCTGACGCACGCCCGCGGAGAGACCGACGACGCCACCATCGCGTGGCTGCCCGAACGCCGGATCCTGTGCTGCGGCGACTTCTTCATCTGGTCCTCGCCCAACCCCGGCAACCCGCAGAAGGTCCAGCGCTACGCCCTCGAATGGGCGCGGGCCCTGCGCTGGATGGCGGGACTCGGCGCGGAGATCCTGCTGCCGGGGCACGGCGTCCCGATCGTCGGCGCCGAGCGGATCCGCACCGCGCTCACCGACACCGCCGACTTCCTCCAGACCCTGCACGACCAGACACTCGACGCCATGAACGCCGGAGCCACCCTCGACGAGGTCGTCCACGAAGTCACCGCCCCCGCGGAACTGCTGCGCAAGCCCTACCTCAAGCCGTCCTACGACGAGCCCGAGTTCGTCGTCCGCAACCTGTGGCGGCTCTACGGCGGCTGGTACGACGGCGACCCCTCCCACCTCAAGCCGGCCCGCCGCTCCGAACTCTCCCGCGAGATCGCCCAGTTGACCGGCGGCGCCGACCGGCTCGCCGATCGCGCCCGCGAACTCCTCGCCCGCGGCGAGCACCGCCTCGCCGGCCACTTCGCCCAACTGGCCGCCGACGCCGCCCCCGACGACAAGGACGCGCACGCCGCCCGCGCCGAGGTCTTCACCGCCCTGGAGAAGGCCGCCACCTCCACGATGGCCAAGGGCGTGTACGCCTGGGCCGCCGCCGAGTCCCGCGCCGTCCTCGCGGGCGACGACCTCGAGAGCCAGCTCCGCGAACGCGCCGCGGGCCGCACCCGATGGGCGATCTGACGAAGGAGTGAAGGCGTGAACACACCACCCTCCGCACACCCCGCACCCTCGTCCGCGACGCTCGCCGACGACCCGCGGGCAGGCGCGCCCCGCCGTAACCGGCGCGCCTGGCTGGTGACCTTCCTGCTGCTGGTCTTCATGCTGATCAACTTCCTCGACAAGGCCGTCCTCGGCCTCGCCGCGAAGCCGATCATGCACGACCTGGAGCTCAGCCCCAGCGAGTACGGGCTGCTCTCCAGCGGCTTCTACTTCCTGTTCAGCATCTCGGCGGTGCTCGTCGGCTTCGCCTCCGACCGTGTGCCCACCAAGTGGCTGCTGATGGCGATGGCCGTCGTGTGGGCGCTGACCATGCTGCCGGTCCTCGCGCCCGTGGGCTTCGGCGTGCTGCTCGCCAGCCGCATCGTGCTCGGCGCCGCGGAGGGGCCCGCGAACCCGGTCGCCATGCACGCCGTGCACAAGTGGTTCCCCAACGAGCGGCGCAGCCTGCCCACCGCGCTGCTCAACGTCGGCCCCGGCATCGGCGTCGCGCTCGCCTCGCCGCTGCTCGTCGCGGTGATCGCCGCGTTCGGCTGGCGCTGGGCGTTCGTGTCCCTGTTCGCGGTCGGCGTGGTGTGGGCGGTGGCGTGGGCCATCCTCGGCAAGGAGGGGAGCGTCGCGACCTCCGGGGCGCCCGCCGCCGGGACACCGGCTCCCGACGGAATGGAAGAGCCCCGTGTCCCGTACCGCCGCATCCTGCTCAGCGGCACCTGGCTGGGCGGCTTCTTGGCGGCGTTCGCCGCGTACTGGTCGCTCGCCCTGCTCATCGCGTGGGTGCCGCCGTACCTGGAGACCGTCCTCCACTACAGCGCGCACACCACCGGCACCCTCGTCGTGCTGCCGTGGATCGCCTCGGCCGTCTTCAACCTGTCGCAGGGTGTCCTCACGCAGTGGCTGATGCGGCGCGGAGTCTCCAGCCGGATGGCGCGCGGCGTCCTCGGTGGCGTCGCGATCCTCGTCTCCGGCGTCGCCATGCTGCTGTTCCCGAACGTTCCCGGCGGCGCGCTCCAACTCGGCCTGCTCACCCTGGCGTTCAGCCTCGGCGGGATCCTCTTCGCCATCGGTGTCACGGTCACCAGCGAGATCACCCCGGCGCGGCAGCGCGGCTCCGTGCTCTCCCTCACCGTCGGGATCGTCACCACGGCCGGCCTGCTCGCGCCCTACGCCACCGGACTGATCATCGAGGCCGCCCCCGACCCGGCCGCCGGATACGGCCTCGCGTTCGGCACGGCCGGAGTCCTCATGCTGCTCGGCGGACTGCTCGCCATCGCCTTCGTACGCCCCGAACGCGACGCTCTCCGCCTGGCCCGCCCCCACCCGTGAAGCCCGAAGGAGCGTCGCCCGTGCTCACCACGAAACCCGAAGACAACCCGCTGCTCGGCTCCCGCGAGGTGCACACCGTCGCGCCCGGCGTCCGGACCCTCGGCCTCCAGGGCAACAGCCTCGCCGTCGAGACCGACCAGGGCCTCCTGGTCGTCGACTCGGGCCCCGCACCCGCCGTCGTCCCCGAGGCCCTCGACCGGCTGCGGGAACACACCGACCAGCCTGTCCGCTGGATCGTCTACAGCCACGGACACCTCGGCTACAACTACGGCGTGCCCGGCTTCCTCGACGCCGCCGCCGAACGCGGACACCCCCGCCCGACCGTCGTCGCGCACGAGAACGTGGTGCGCCGCTACCGGCGATACCTGGAGACCGCCGGGCTCCAGAACCACATCAACACCCGCCAGTTCCGCCGCCGTTCCGAGGCGTTCCCCGCCGTCCCGCCGCTGACCTTCCCCGACACCACGTACCGCGAATCCCTCACGCTCGGCAGCACGGGCCGCACGGTGCGACTCCTGTGGGCGCCGTCGGAGACCGACGACGTGACCGCCGTGTGGCTGCCCGAGGAGCGGATCCTGTACGGCAGCGCCGCCGTCATCAACGGCATACCGAACATCGGCACCCCGATGCGCACCATGCGGGACACCGTCCGCTGGGCCGACACCCTCGACCGGCTCGCCGCGCTCGAACCCGCCGTAGTGATACCGGAGTTCGGCCCCGTCATCCGTGAGGGCGGCGCCGAACAGCTCACCGCCACCGCGGCCGCCCTGCGCTGGCTGCGCGCCGCCGTCGTCGAGCGGCTCAACGAGGGGCGGTGCGCGGACGACATCGTGCACGACCTCGACTACCCGCCCGAGCTGTTCGACGTGCCGTGGATGCGGGAGACGTACGGCCACCGCGAGTACATCGTCCGTGACATCGTGCGCTCCGAGACCGGCTGGTGGGACGGGAACCCGACGACCCTGCACCCGTCCCGCCCCGCCGACGCGGCGGTCGCCCGCGCCGACGCCGTCACCGACAAACAGGCCGTCCTCGACCACGCGGCCCGCCTGCGCGACGCGGGCCGGGTCCAGGAGGCCCTGCACGTCGTCGACCTCCTGGCCCTGGCCCCCGGCGACACCCCCGAGATCGAGGCGGCCCGCACCCTCAAGCGCGAGCTGTGCGCGCTACGGGCGAAGGACGCCACCAGCTACGTCTCCCGCAGCTTCTACCGTACGGCGGACTGACTGGCCGTCACTCAGCCGAGCGTGACCCGCACTTGGACGGGAAGGTGGTCGCTCGGGTACTGGCCGTCCTTCTCGTACGTGTTGATGGCCGCCGAGTGCACGGTCACGCCCGGCGTCGCGAGGATCCAGTCGATACGGTCGCCGTCCGGGACCAGCGGCTTGTACCCGTGGAACGTCGCGTACAGCCTGCTGCGCTCGGCGGCCGCGTCCCACGTGTCCTTCAGGCCGGTGGCGAGGAGCTGGTCGTAGACGGGGTTGCCGTGCGCGGCCACGTTGAAGTCGCCGGTCATCAGCAGCGGCAGGGAGGTGTCGAGCCCCGCGATCCGGGAGGCGATCAGCTCCGCCGACTTCACCCGTGACACCTGCACCTGGTGGTCGAAGTGGGTGTTCAGGACGTAGAACTCCCGGCCCCCTTCGGTGAGATCGGCGAACCGCACCCAGGTCGCCATCCGGATCACCGAGTTGCCCCAGGTCTTCGAGCCGATCAGCTCAGGGGTGTCGGAGAGCCAGAAGTGGTCGTACGCGACCGGGCGCAGCCGCCGCGTGTCGTAGAAGACGGTGGCGAACTCGTCGCGACTGCCGCCCGCTCTGCCGGTGCCGATCCAGGCGTAGTGCTCGCCCAGGTCGGCGTGGATGTCCTGGAGCTGCTGGTACAGGCCCTCCTGGGTGCCGATGACGTGCGGACGCTCCGTGCGCAGCAGCGCGCGCATCACCGGGCGGCGCTCGGCCCACGAGTTGGGCGGGGTGTCGGAGGCGTAGCGCAGGTTGAACGTCATGACGTGCAGGCGGCCGCCGCGGTCGGCGGTCGCGGCGCGGGCGGGGCTCGCGGCGGTGGTCGTCAGCGCCGCGGCGGCGGGCAGCGCGGCGGCCACGGCGGCCACCGCGCGCAGTCCGTGGCGCCGTGTGATCCGGAGGTGCTCGGTCATGGTTCCTCCCGGTGCGTTCGAGTACGGGCAGGCCCTACGGTGGCGCCTCAGGGTGAGGTGCGGGTGAACGTACGGCGGCGCCGGGGTCCATGGTGCGCCGCGGAGCTCAGGGGTGGAACCGCCACCGGCCTTCGGAGACGACGTCCACCTTGTCGTCCCTGACGCGGACGGCCGACTCGTCGTCGAGGAAGTAGAGCGGGAAGTCTGCGCGGGCGACGATGCGGTCGGCCCAGGCGTCGTCGCGCTCGGGGAAGTCCGGCGAGTCCAGATGCGGCTTGAGGTACCAGTCGTGGAGGCCGAACGGCGGCCGGAGGGGCGTCGCGCCGAGCACGTGCAGGTCGGCTGCGTCCCCGATGACGTCGGCCGAGTGCTCGTCGAGGTGGCGGCTGAAGATCATCGAACCGGCGCTGAACCCTACGTAGACCCGGCTCTCCAGGGCCTCCAGGAAGCCGGTGGCCAGGCCGTTCCCCGTGATGCTGCGGGCGAGGTGGTAATGGTTGCCGCCCGCGACATGAATCACGTCGGCGTGCAGCAACCGGTCGAGCACAAGCTGTGGCGGCAGGCCGTTCAGCTCCAGGATGTCGAACTCCCGCCAGCCCAGGGCGTGCACGCGGTTCATGTCGGCGAGGGACCAGCCGTGGTCACCGGGCTCGGCGACCGACGCCGTGGGGACGTACACGACGTTCGCCGATCCGAACGGTTTGCCCAGCATGTCCCGCAGTGCGTCCCGCTGCGTGTCGTTGCGCACTCCGGCCGCCGTCAACAGAAGATTCATCCGGCGAGCCTACTCGGGCGGCGAACGACGTGGCGGGCGGCACGGACACGCCCGTACCGCCCGCCACCGACGCGCAACGACTAGCAGTCACGCACCGGATCGGTCTCGCTGATGATGTCGGTGTCCTTCATGAATCCGAGCCTGCCGTTGTCCGCGACGGTCATCAGCCACCGCGTCGGATGCGGACCGCCGACCCAGTCCTGACCGTCCATCTTGCAGTAGAACCAGCTCGGGTTGGAGTTCATGTACCCGACCACGGTGTTCGGGTCCGGGTAGATGTGGTTGTTGCCGATGGTGCCGTACACCGGAGCGCCGACGACGTTGTCGCACCAGTGCCGGTTGCCGTCCGGCCGGCAGCCGTCGGCGGCCGAGGCCGAAGGTGCGAGGGTCACGACGGCACCCGCGGCGAGTGCGACCGCGCCGAGCGCCGATGCCAGCTTCCTGAACATACAACTCCCCATGTTGTGGCCTCTGGTGAGGCGACGAACGTTGTTGTTGTCGGGCCGCCCTGGTCAGGGGCGGCCACAGCGGAAGACGGCCCTCGCCGCGCCCGCGGTTGCCGCGGTCACACGGTCTTCACTCGTACGGCGGTCAGTAGATGTTCGCCGCCACCTCGGCCCCCTCCTCCCGCCCCGCGTTGATCTGCGCGCGCAGGGCGATCTCGTCGTAGACGCGGACCTCCTTGACGATGCGTCCGTTCTGGACGAGGAACTGGGAGACGCCGAGCACGGTCACCGGCTTGCCCGTGAGGGGGCCGAAGGCGGGGATGCCGCGGTAGGTGCCGTGCATGGTCCAGGTGACCGCCACGCGCAGGCCCGCGTAGCGCTCGGCGTAGTGGGTCTGGACGTCGCGCACGGCGAAGCGGGCGTCGGGGAACGGGCCGACCATGTCGAGCAGATCGGCCTGGTAGCGCTCAGGACGGATGACCGTCCGGTCGCCGATGGTGTGCAGGAAGAGGTCGCGGGCCATGAAGTCGTTGACCTTGTTCAGCTCGCGCTGCGACCAGACACGGTCGATGAACTCGAGGACCATCTCGCACTCGGGGCGGAAGTCGTCGGGACGCGGCCCGCTGACGCCCTCCACGAGGACGTCCTTGGGCGGCTCCTCGGTCATCGACCCGGTGTACCCCTGGAACGTGAGACCGCGCGCGGCCTCGTCCGGGTCGATGCCGAGCTGGAGGCAGTCCGCCAGGTCGTCGCGGACCACCCACTCCTCGACCATGCGGCCGCGCCGGTACAGACAGTTGGCGACCGTGCGCTTGCGGACGCGGATGTTGCGGCCGTCCACCAGGTGCTCGTCGGCGGAGAAGACGAGGTGGGAGCTGAGGAAGGCGTCGTCGCCGCGGGCCTCCCACACCACGTCCTCGGCCTGGCCGATGTGGCCCGGCACGGCCGCCATCCGCATCGTGCTGCCCTCGATGACACCGTCGCGGCCCACCACGGTGCCGAGGCTGGCGTGCACGATCGAGTCCGGCTCGTAGTTGTCGACGATGTGGGCGATGTCGCGCTCGACCCAGATGCGGTCGGTGACCTCGCGGATGAACTCGTCGGGGTCGTTGTAGGGCTGGTACGCGACGGGGTCCAGGGCCATGGTGCTGTTTCCGTTCCGGTGAGATGGGGCTGATGTGGCTGGTGTGGTCGTGGCGAGGGCGTGCGTGAATGCGTATGTATGCAGGTGTGTCAGGCGGGTGTGAGTGTCTCCTTCCGCGGGAACTTGTCCGCGCCCAGCTGGCTCCGGTACGTCTCCGTCATGAAGGCCGTCACGACGACCAGGGCCACGACGGCGCCGACGGCCAGGTAGGCCCACACGGCGTAGATGGTGTCGAAGGTGTCGACCAGCAACGTCGCCACGAACGGCGTGATCCCCATGAAGATGGAGAACGAGCTGTTGTACGCGATGGCGCTGGCGCTGAACCGCGTACGGGTGGAGAACAGCTCGGCGGCGCAGACGGTGACGATGCCCGTGAGGAAGAACTCCGGTACGAGATAGATGAGTTGGCTGACGATCGCCGCGCCGAAGGTGCCGGCCTCGCCGACCCAGAAGGCGAGCGGGACCAGGACGATGCAGGCCGCGGCGCCGGTGATGAGCATCGGCTTGCGCCCGATGCGGTCCGACAGCATGCCGGCCAGCGGCAGTGTCGGGATGAGCACGGCGATCGAGATCGCGTTGGAGGCCAGGCCCATCCAGCGCGGCAGGCCCAGCGTGTTCGTCAGGTACTGCGGATAGAACGTGACCCACGTGTACGACAGGATCGCGCACATGATGCTGATGCCGCAGAACACGAGGATCGGCCGCCACTGCGAGCGCAGCGCCTCCCGCACCGGGGACTTGACGACGTCCGTGCCGTCCTCGGTGGCCCGCACGAACTCCGGGCTCTCCGAGATGCGGCTGCGCATCCACAGGCCGACCAGGCTGAGCGGGATCGCCAGCAGGAACGGCATCCGCCAGCCCCACGAGTCGAGCGCGGGCCCCTCGAACACCCAGCTGGTCAGCGCGGCGACCCCGGCGCCCGCGAGGGTGCCGACGAAGCAGCTGTTGGAGGCGTACGAGGTGTAGTAGGCGCGCCGCTTGGGCTCGGCCCACTCGACGATGAAGGCCACGGCTCCGACGTACTCGCCGCCGGACACCGTCCCCTGCACCACGCGGAGCGCGAGCAACAGCAGCGGCGCCAGGATGCCGACCTGGTGGTACGTCGGCAGCACCGCGACGAGCGCGGTGGACGCGCCCATGGCCACCAGGGTCCACAGCAGCGTCTTCCTGCGGCCCACCCGGTCGCCCCAGCGGCCGAGCAGGGTGCCACCGAGCGGCCTGACCAGGCATGCGATGGCGATGATGGCGTACGTTCCGAGGACGGCCACGGTCTTGTCGCTCTCCGGGAAGAACGCCGGGGCCATGATCGGGGCCATGTAGCCGTACAGGCCGTAGTCGAACTGCTCGACGAAATTACCGATGCTGCCCGCGCCGATGGCTCGGCGGATCGCGCTCCGCTTCGCCGCCTCCTCCGAGGCGGCTGCGGGTGCGGTGCGGGGTGGCGCTGCAGAGGACATGGCTGCTCCGATCGCGCGGTGGATGAGGGGAGTCCCGAACCGAACGGGGAAGGCGGGACGGGGATGCTGACGCGTACGCACGATGTGATGCATACGTATGAACGAGGGGGGCGAGGGTGAACGCTAAGGTTCCCGGGGTGGAGCGTCAAGGGGTGCGGCAACGTCGGTGCCGCGGTGTTCTCAGGGCCGGGTGGGCCCGGCAAGGGTGCGCATGGTGTCCATCAGTACCTGGGCCATGTTGAAGACGGTCATGCGGGTCCCTGACTCCTCCGCGGCGCGCGCCGCTTCGAGGGTGGGGACGATCGTCATGACCGTGCGTCCGGCCTCCGAGGTCGCCTTGTGCGCCCGCTCGACCAGGCCGTTCACGAGGTCGGGGCCGGGGAAACCACAGTCCGCCGCGAGGTCGGCGGGGCCCACCAGGACGGCGTCGACGCCCTCGGTGCCGGCGATCTCGTCTGCGGCCGCGCACGCGCGCTCCGTCTCGATCATCGCCACCACCAACGTCTCCCGGGACGCGGCCACATGCTCGGCCGCGCTCACCGTCCCGAACCGTCCGGACCTGCTGTACGTCGCGAAGCCGCGCTCGCCCCAGGGCGGATAGTGGCTCGCGGCGACCACCCGCCGGGCGTCCGCCGCGCTGTCCACGTGCGGGTGGACGAGGCCGGCGGCGCCCAGGTCCAGGGCGCGCAGTGCCAAGGCGGGTTCGGCCGTGCCGATGCGTACGAGGACGTCGACGCCGTGCACCTGCGCCGCCATGATGTGCTGCTGGAGCAGTGCCGTGTCGGCGGGCCCGTGTTCGCAGTCGATGAGCACGTAGTCGAGGCCGGCGACCCCGGCCATCTCCACGAGCGTCTCCGAGGGCAGCCGCAGGAGCGCGCCGCGCAGCGTCTCCCCGTCCGCCAGGCGCTGCTTGAGGCTCCGGTGCCCTGTACGAGGAACCGTCATCGGGCCACCATCCCCGCCGACAGGTCGATGTCGGCGCCGCACATGCCGCGCATCCGCAGCATCGCGGTCACCGCGTCGCCGACCTCCTCCTCGGTCACCATCCGCCCGAGCGCGGCACGTGACACGAACGCCTTCTCGGCCTCCGCGTAGCTGCTGCCGGTGCGTTCGGCCTCCAGGCGGAAGTTGCGCTCCATCCGGGGCCCGGAGACGGGTCCGGGGGAGAGGGAGTTGACCGTGACACCCTGCGGGCCGACCTCGCCCGCCAGCGTTGTGGTCAGGCCGATGACCGCCATCTTCGACGCGCAGTACGGGGTGCGCCGCAGCAGCGGACGCTTCCCGGACACCGACGCGACGTTGATGACATCACCGGATCCGCGGCGTGTCATCGCCGGGAGGAAAGCGCGGCACATCAGGAACACGCCGCGCACGTTCACGTCGAAGACCTCGTCCCAGTCGGCGGGCTCGATGTCGGTGAGCGGTGCGACCGGGCCCGCGATGCCCGCGTTGTTGACCAGGATCGAGATCTCCTCGTCCGCGAGCGCCGCGGCGAGCGCCTCGACGTCGGCGGGCCGTGACACGTCGCAGACGTGCGGGACCACGTCGGGGCCGAGCGCGTCCGCGGTCCGTTTCAGGGTGTCCACGTCGCGGCCCGTGATCACGACGCGGGCGCCTTCGGCCAGCAGGGACCGGGTGATGGCCCGGCCGAGTCCGCTGCCACCACCCGTGACGAGCGCGGTCCGCCCGGCCAATGGTGTTCGGGTGCGGTCGGTCGTCATGCGCCGGCCTCCTGGGTGTGTGTCGGTGTCATGAGGTCTGGGAGTTCAAGAAATCGAGGCACCACGGCTCTCCTCGGGTGGCTTCGCGGGCTGGGGTGTACGGGCGCCGGCCGCCGCGACGAGGTCGCGCAGCGCCGCGCTCACGGCGTCCGGGCGCTGCCAGGGCAGGAGATGCCCGGCGTCCGGGAGTTCGTGCGTACGGGACCGGGGCAGGGCCTCGGCGATGGCGTGGTGGAAGGCGGGCGGGCAGAGCGTGTCCCGGCCGCCCGCCAGGACGGTCGCGGGGCAGCGCGCGGACCGCAGCGCCCCGAACGCGTCCCGGCGCGTGGTCTGCGCGGCGAGCTGGGCGCGCGCCGCGTCCGGGCCCACGGCGTGCGCCATCCGGCGGTAGCGCTCGGCGTCGGCCGGGGACGGGCTGCGGTCGGGGAACATGTCGGGCAGCGTCCGCTCGACCACCTCCGCGAACCGCCCTGCCGTCACAAGCCCGTCCAACTCCCGCCAGGCGGCGTACTGTTCGGGCCGCGGTGCGCCGGCGTTCGTCGCCATCACGCACAACCCGGCGACCCGCTCCGGCGCCCGCCGCAGCACCTCGAACCCGACGATGCCACCGAGACTGAGCCCGACGAGCACGAACGGCCCGCACACCGCCGCCAGCACATCCTCCGCGAGCGCCCCGATGTCCGCCCGCTGCAGCGCGACGTGGTGCACGGGGTGCCCCTCGGGAAAGTCGACGTCGGCCCACAGATCCGCGTCGCAGAGCATGCCGGGGACGACGACCAACGGGAGCGGACCGCTGGGGGTGGCCGGGGCGCCGCTCACGGATGGAGCGTCGGTCGTGGACAGGGTGCCGCTCACCGGCGGCGCACCGCTCGTGGACAGTGCGTCGCCTGCCGACGGTGTGTGCCTCATTGACGGTGCGCTGCCTGAGGGCGGCGCCTGGCCCGCCGACGGCGCATCGCTCACCGGTGGCACCTTGCTCGCTGCTGGTGCGTCGTTCCTCGGCGGCGCGTTTCTCGCCGACGCTGCACCGCTGACCGATGGCCTGCCGCTCGCCGACGGCACGTCGCTCTTCGACGGCACACCGCCCACCGGCGGCGCCCCGCTCACCGGTCGGTCGCCGGCCCCCGGCGACACTCCGGTCACCAGCGCCGCGCCGAGCGGGGCAGCAGGGCGTACGGGGCGACGTAACCGTTGTGGTCGAGGCCCAGGCCCGCGTCGGCGGCGGCCTTGAGGACCTCTTCGTCCCACTCCAGGCGGACCCGCCCGTCGCCGGAGTTGACCACGAGCAGGTCGCCCTCCTCGTCGCCGACGTTGCGCAGCGACCGCCAGGCGTCCTGCGGCACCGACAGCATGTCGCGCGGGCCGAGGCGGACCGACACCGGGTCCGTGCGGTTGAGGGTGACCTCCCACTCGCCGTCCTTGACGATGAGCGTCTGGGTCTCGTGCTGGCGGTGCTGCGAGACACCCTCGCCCGGCTCGGCGCGCAGCCACGCCACGTTGTGGCCGTGCGGGTTGAAGACGCGCGGCTCCTGGTGCGGGTCCTCCGTCATGCCATAGCCGATGACGCAGCTGAGGCGCGCGCCGCCGCCGGGCAGGGAGCTGTCGATGAACGGGTGCTCGGACCAGACGAGGTCGTCCGCCGAGGCGACCCGCCGCCGCATCTCGTCCGCGCTGTAGTGGCGCAGCCGCTCGATGTGCTCCTGCGCCATCGGCGTGACCCGCTCGGACTCGGGCGGGAGGGTGTCTCCCGCCACCGTGTCGACGAGCTGGTTGTCCGCGGTGAGGTACAGGCCGTGCCGCGCCGCCTCGCGCAGCACCGAGGGACCCCAGATGATGCCTCCGGTGTCGTCCATGCCGAGCACGGTGAACAGCCAGCCGTCGTCGGGACCCGTGTTGGTGAAGCCGCGGAAGATCCAGGTGGGCACGGACACGATGTCGCCCGCCCTGAGTGGGAGTTCGCCCTCGGTGCCCTCGGCGCCCCACCGCAGCAGGTACTCGCCGGCCGTGCAGACGAACACCTCGGCGGTGTAGTGCAGGTGCAGATTGTTGGTGATGCCGTGCGGCATGGCGGCGGCGCCGATGTTGTAGCCGTGCGGAAGGCGCAGGTTGACGTGCTGACCGGAGGACTGCGAGACGCCGGGCCCGATCATGGCGTAGTTCTCCTTCCGGTCGGAGCCCGGCGTGCGGCAGTCGATGAAGGCCTGGTTGCAGGAGACGAAGTCACTGCGCCGGACGGTGCGGCGCTCCAGCTCGGGGGTGGACACGACGACATCGGGCATGGGGGCTCCCAGGGAAAGCTCGTGAGGCTCTGAAAAGCTCGTGACGAGGGATGGAATACGTATGTATTGCCATGACAGGCTCCATGTGTGTGTCCTGTCAAGAGGGATGTTCGGGTTTCTCGGGTGCCGGGATGTGTGGGCATGCCTGAGAGGCATACGTATTCGAACCGCGTGTACGTATACTGGCCCGGCCGCGGGCCCTCGGCCCGATGGAGTCGACGAGGAGAGAGTCATGGCGATCACGAGTCACGACGTGGCGAGGCTCGCGGGCGTTTCGCAGCCCACGGTGTCCCGCGCCCTGCGTGACGACCCCCGCGTGTCCCTCGCGACGCGCGAGAAGGTCAAGCGGGCCGCCGAGGCGCTCAACTACGTGCCGAGCGAGGCGGGCCGCACCCTGTCCACCCGGGCCACGCGCCGGGTCGGCGTCATCGTCACCGACATGACCAACCCGTTCTACCCGCACGTCGTCGCCCCGCTCCACGACGAGCTGGAGCGCCTCGGGTACCGGATGATGCTGCTCACCGAGCGCTCCGACGAGGCGGTGGCCGAGGAGAAGCTGCTCGACCAGTCGCTCGACGGCGTCGTCCTCGCGACGGCCACCACCGACTCGCGCCTGCCCGCGCTCCTGGAGCGGCGCGGCATGCCGTACGTCTTCCTCAACCGGGACACCGGACGGCCCGGGGACATCGCGTCCGTCGTCGACAACGAAGGCGGCGGTCGCCTCGTCGCGAAGGAACTCGTCGCGCTCGGCCACCGCCGGATCGCCGGGATCTTCGGCGCCGCCAACACCACCACGGGCCGGGACCGCGAGCTGGGCTTCCGGCTCGCCCTCGCCGACGCCGGGATCGGCCTGCCGGACGACCGGGTGGTGCGCGGCGCCTTCGAGTACGACACCGGCTACGCGGCCCTGCCCTCGCTCCTCGACGCGGCCGAGCCGCCCACCGCCGTGTTCTGCGGAAACGACGTGGTGGCCATCGGTGTGCTCAACGCCGCGCTCGCGGCCGGCGTCAAGGTGCCCGACGACCTCACCGTCATCGGCTTCGACGACCTCCCGATGGCGGCGTGGGAGGTGTTCCGGCTCACCACGGTCCGGCACGACCTCGGCGAACTGGCCTGCCAGGCCGCCCGTTTGCTGGTCCGCCGGATCGGCGGAGAGGTCCCGGCCGACGGTGAACGGCTCGTCCTGCCCACCGAGTTCGTGCCGCGCGCCACCCACGCCGAGGCCCGCTGACCCGTCACGACCGGGAGACGACCCGTACGGGCTCGACGGCGGGCGCCTTGTCGCTCCGCTGCCGCACGACACCCACCGCGGCAAGCACGGCGGCGAGCCCGAGCGAGAGCCACAGCTCCAGACGGTGCCCCGGCAGCACGGCCATCAGGACCAGCACACCGGCGATGAACGCGATGGTGGCCAGCGTCAGATACGGGAAGCCCCACATGCGTACCTCGGCGGGCCTGCCGCCCTTGCGCCGCACCGCGTACTGCGTCAGCGCGATGACCAGGTACATCATGAGCGCGATGGCCCCGCTGGAGGCGATCAGGTACGAGAACACGTCGGGGAGCAGGTAGTTGGCCACCACCGCGGCGACGCCGACGACGGTCGAGGCGAGGACCGCGTTGCGGGGCACACCCTGCGGCGACGTACGGGCGAACGCGGCGGGGGCGTCGCTCCGCCCGGCCAGCGAGTACAGCATCCGCGACGCCGTGTAGACGGCCGAGTTCAGGCAGCTGCACACGGCGACGACAAGCACCACGTCCATGATCCGGGAGGCGCCGGGGATGTTCATCCGGTCGAGCACCGCCTGGTAGGAACCGGTCGCCAGGTCGTCGGCGTTCCACGGCACCAGACACACCACGACGAGGATCGAGCCGAGGTAGAAGAGGCCGAGCCGCCACACCACCGCCCGGATCGCCTTCTTGATGTTCTTGCGCGGCTCCTGCGACTCGGCCGCCGCGATCGTGACGATCTCGCTGCCCTGGAAGCTGAACATGGCGGTGAGCAGCCCGGCCAGGATGGCCGTGACACCCTGCGGTGCGAAGCCGCCGTGGCTCCAGAGGTTCGACACACCATGGGTGTCGGAGCCCGGCAGCAGCCCGAGCACGGCGAGCGCCCCGAGGACCAGGAACGCCACGATGGCGACGACCTTGATCAGCGAGAACCAGTACTCGAACTCGCCGTAGTTGCGCACCGCCAGCAGATTGCTGCCGGTCAGCACGAGGATCACCGCGAGCGCCGGTATCCAGCTCGGGATCGAGGTCAGCCCCGCAATCACCTCACCCGCCGCGATGGCCTCGATGGGAATGACCAAAATGTAGAACCACCAATAGAGCCACCCGATCGAGAATCCGGCCCAGCGGCCGAGTGCCCGGTCCGCGTACGTGGAGAAGGAGCCCGTGTCGGGGTTGGCGACGGCCATCTCGCCGAGCATCTGCATGACCAGCACCACGAGCGCGGCGGCCAGCAGGAACGAGACGATCACGGCGGGACCCGCGGTGGCCACGGCGGCCGACGAGCCGACAAAGAGGCCCGCGCCGATCACCCCGCCGATGGAGATCATCGTGATCTGGCGGCCCTTCAGGCCCTGGGTGAGGGCCGCGCCGGAGGCGGGCGCGGGCTCTGGGGAGGGTGGGTGCATGAGAGGTTCCTTGGCTTCGCGGACGGGGGGTGGCCACGGAGGGTGGGCCGGGGACGCGGCCGCCCCCGGCCCGGTGGTGCAGGGCAGGTCAGAGCTGGTCGCGCAGCGCGGCGGGCACCGCGTCGAACGCGCCGGAGGTGCGGCCGATCCGGTCGATGCGCAGGGTGGCGGTGGCGCCGTGCGCCGCGAGCCCCTCGAAGGCGGAGATCCGCTCGACGGCCGGGGCGAGCGCCGCCGTGCCCTCCTCCGCGGCGCGCTGGTACGTCAGCGGCTTCAGGAATCGGGACACCGACAGACCGGCGTTGTAGCGGGCGGTCTTGCCCGTCGGCAGCACATGGTTCGTGCCGGCGATGCCCTTGTCGGAGTACGCCACGGTGGACCACCGGCCGATGAACAGGGAACCGTAGTTGGAGAGGTTCTCCAGGTAGAAGTCGTCGTCCTCGGTGTGCACCTCGAGGTGCTCCGGGGCGATGACATCGGCCACGGCCACGGCGGCGTCACGGTCCTCGACCACGATGACGGAGCCGAAGTCCCGCCAGGCCGGGCCCGCGATGTCACGGGTGGCGAGCGTGGCCAGCTGACGCTCCATCTCCGCGACGACCGCCCGGCCCGTCCGCTCCGACGTGGTGATCAGCGCGGCGGGGGAGTTGGGCCCGTGCTCGGCCTGGCCGAGGAGGTCGGCGGCCACCCACTCCGGATCGGCGGTGTGGTCGGCGATGACCGCCACCTCCGACGGACCCGCGAGGAGGTCGATGCCGACCTGCCCGAACAGCTGCCGCTTGGCCTCGGTGACGAACGCGTTGCCCGCGCCGACGAGCATGTCCACCGGCGCCTCGCCGAGCAGCCCGAACGCCATCGCGCCGAGCGCCTGCACACCGCCGAGGGCGAAGACGCGGTCGGCGCGCGACAGGTACGCGCCGTACAGCACCGCCGGGTGGGCGCCGTGCTCGCCGGACGGCGGAGTGCATGCCACGACGGTGGGCACACCGGCCGTCTTCGCCACGTTGACCGTCATGAACGCGCTGGCCAGGAGCGGGAAGCGGCCGGCGGGGAGGTAGGCGCCGACGCGGGAGACGGGCACGTACCGCTGGCCGCCCTTCACACCGGGAGCCAGCTCGATCTCGAAGTCGGTGAGGTGTTCGCGCTGGGCGGCGGCGAACCGGTGGGTGCGCTCGTAGCCCATCTCCAGGGCGGTGCGGACGTCGGGCGGCAGCGCGTCGCCCGACTTCTTCAACTCGTGTGCCGACACCTCGAGTTCGCCGGACCAGCCGTCCAGCTCCTGGGCGTAGGAGCGTACGGCGTCCATGCCCTTGCGCTCGATCTCCGAGAGCATCTCGGAGACGCGCTCGACGACCTTCGGGTCGCGCTGGGCGGGCGGTCCGTCGACGGACGGCTTCTTGAGCCAGGTGAGGGGCGGGAGGGACTGGGCTTCGGCGTGCGTGATCTGCATGGCGAGGACGCTAGACGCGCCGCTGCCACAGGACTAGAGGGGCGAGTCCTGTCCAACCCGCAGGGTTTCCCTGCACATGTGTCCGCGCGCCGCTCAAAGGCTCCGTTCGGTGCGGATCTCGCGCAGGGTGTCCTCGGCGATGCGGACCAGCTCGCGGGTGGCACGGGACAGGGGGTGGCCCCGGCGTCGTACGAGCGCGATGGTGTCGTAGAGCGGCTCCGCGAACGGGGCCGTGTGCAGACCGTCGGGGAAGGCGGGGCTGTCGACGACCGCGCGGCTGGCGATGGTGTCACCGACCCCGGTGGCCGCCAGCTTCAGCGCGGCCTCCACGTGCTCCAGCTCGATCAGCGGGTCGACGCGTACGCCGGCGAGCTGGGCGCGCTCCGCGAGCTGCCGCCGTGTCGGGTCCTGCCAGCCGTAGTGGGCGTCGTACAGGACGAGCGGGGCGCGCGCGAAGTCCTCGATGGTGACGGGTGTCCGGGTGCGTTCCTCGCTGGCGCTGACGTAGTGCACCTCGTCGCGCAGCAGTGGGGTGACCTGGAGTTCCTCATCGTCGATGGGGAGCACGACCAGTCCCGCCTCGATGCGCCCGGCCGCGACGGCGGCGGCCGTCTCCGCCGAGTTCTGGCCGACGAGCCGCACCCGCACCGACGGGTAGCGGGCGTGGAACAGCTGGACCAGGTTGGACAGCAGGTAGTAGTCCGCGTTGCGCAGGACACCGAAGGTGGCGGTGCCGCCGCCGAGCGAACCGAGCGAGTGCACGGCCCGCGTCCCGCTGTCGGCGGCCGCGACCGACTGCTGGGCGTACGGCAGCAGCTCCTGGCCGGCCGAGGTGAGGGTCAGGGTGCGGCTGCCGCGCACGAACAGCTCGGCGTCCAGTTCCGCCTCGAGGCGTCGCACCAGCTCGGACGCGGAGGCCTGAGCCATGTCCAGGGCCCGCGCGGCGGCGGTGAACGACCCGAGCCGCTCCGCCTCGACGAAGGCTCTCAGTTGGGTGAGCGTCATGCGGCCACAGGCTAACCCTGCCCCTCCCGCAGGAAGCAACGGGGTTGTCCGTGGGGGAGCGGCCTGATTGGCTCGGACGGGCCCCGCACATCACCCCGCCGGAAGGTGTCTCCACGCCGATGACCAGCCCGCTGTCGCTCTGCCTCGTCCAGTCGGCCGCCCTCCACCACGCCGACCCCGACACCCTCGACGCGTTCGCGGCGGACGTCCGCCGTGTCACCCGCGCCCATCCCGGCGCCCGCCTGTTGCTCTACCCGGAGCTGCACGTGTGCGGCCACCGGCCGGACGAGGACCCGGAGTCCGTGATGGAGTCGGCCGCCGAGCCACTGGACGGCCCGCGCGGCGCCCGCCTCGCCGCCCTCGCACGCGAGACGGGTGTGTGGCTCGTGCCCGGAAGCATCTACGAACGCGACGACGACGGAGCGATCTACAACACCGCCCCCGTGTACTCACCGGAGGGCGAGCGCGTCGCCGCGTACCGCAAGATGTTCCCCTGGCGCCCCTACGAGACCACCGCGTCCGGCGCCGAGTTCGTCGTCTTCGACATGCCGGGGCACGGGCGCGTGGGCCTGTCCATCTGCTACGACGCCTGGTTCCCCGAGGTCACACGCCACCTCGCCTGGCAGGGCGCCGACCTGGTCCTGAACCTCGTGCGCACCCCCACCGTCGACCGGACCCAGGAACTGGTCCTGGCCCGCGCCAACGCCATCGTCAACCAGGTCGCCGTGGCCAGCGTCAACGCGGCACAGCCCGACGGCATCGGCCGCAGCGTCGTCGTCGACCCGGAGGGCCGGGTGCGCGCGGAGGCCGAGTCCGCCACCGCCCAGATCGTCACGGACGTCCTCGACCTCACCGAGTCCCGCCGCGTCCGCACCCACGGCACGGCGGGCCTCACCCGCGTCTGGGACCCGTTCACCGCGGGCCAGCCGCCGCTCGAACTGCCCCTGTACGGGGGGCGGATCGATCCGGAGCGGTGGCGGGAGGGGCTTCCGGAGGAGGGCCGGCGGTAGGGAGCCTCGTGCTCCGGGTGCGCCGACCGGCGGACCCGGTCGGCGCAACTGCCCCTCCTGGGGCGCTACGTGAGCATCCAGGCAGTGGTCCAGGCGGGCAACTCCCCCTCCGCCAGCGGCCCGGAGGACAACAGCACAGTGCCCTGCGGCAGCGGGACCGGCTCGTCGGTCAGATTGCTGACGATGTGCCAGCCACCGGAGCGGGAGAAGTGCACCGGGCCCTCCGCCGCGCGGGTGTCGGCCCACTCCAGACGCTCGTCCGCGACCAGCTCACGACGCAGGCGCAGAGCCGCCCGGTACAGCTCCAGGACGGAGTCCTTGTCACCGGCCTGCACATCGGCGGCGTACGAGCCCCAGCCGGCGGGCTGCGGCAGCCAGGAGCCGCCGGGACCGAAGCCGTGGCTCGCTCCCTCCCGGGTCCACGGCAGCGGCACGCGGCAGCCGTCGCGGCCCTTGACACGACCGCCACTGCGCACCCAGATGGGGTCCTGGAGGTCCTCGTGGCGGAGGTCGGCGACCTCCGGAAGGCCCAGCTCCTCGCCCTGGTAGAGGTACGCGGAGCCGGGCAGCGCCAGCATCAGGAGCGTGGCGGCGCGTGCCTTGCGCAGGCCCAGCACCGGATCCGGCACGGGCACCTG
Organism: Streptomyces sp. SDT5-1; assembly: GCF_052245995.1. Taxonomy (NCBI): domain Bacteria; kingdom Bacillati; phylum Actinomycetota; class Actinomycetes; order Kitasatosporales; family Streptomycetaceae; genus Streptomyces; species Streptomyces sp. SDT5-1. The sequence goes on from NZ_CM125963.1 coordinate 7,839,068, forward strand.
GCCGTCCGTCATCAGCCATGCCTCGGTGTCGGACTTGGTGGAGCCGGTGGGCAGCGCGTAGCGCGAAGGGTGGCGTACGACGTCGTGGTTGGAGAGCACCCAGGTGCTGGTGGCGCCGGCGCCCCGGGCGTCGGCGAGGGCGGTGTCGATGGTGGCCCGCATGACGCGGGGCTCAAGAGGCGTGTGCAGGAAATCGAAGTTGAAGGCCTGGCCGAGCTCGTCCGCAGAGGCGTAGGGGGCGCGCCGCGAGGAGCGGACCCAGGCCTCGGCGACGGCGAAACGCGGCGGTTCGTACTCGTCGAACACCCGCCGCCAGCCGCGATAGATGTCGTGGACGGCGTCCCGGTCCCACAGTGGGTGGCTGCCGTCGTCGGGCAGCGCGTCGGGATCGTAGCTGAGCGCGTCGCCGAGGTCGCGCAGGGGTTCGGCCAGGTCCTTGGCGAGTCCGTGCGCGACGTCGACGCGGAATCCGGCGACGCCCCGGTCCGACCAGAAGCGCAACGTGGTGTGGAAGTCCTCGCGGACCTCCGGGTTGTCCCAGTTGAAGTCCGGCTGCTGGGGAGCGTAGAGATGCAGGTACCACTGGCCGTCGGGAACGCGCGTCCAGGCGGGTCCGCCGAAGCTGGACGGCCAGTCGGTGGGCGGGAGTTCGCCGTGCTCGCCGCGGCCGTCGCGGAACACATAGCGGTCACGGGCGGCTGAGCCGGGGGCCGCGGCGAGGGCCTCCTGGAACCAGACGTGCCGGTCCGACGAGTGGTTGGGAACGATGTCCACCAGGACCCTCAGGCCGAGCCGCTCGGCCTCCGCGACCATTGCGTCGAAGTCGTCGAGGGTGCCGAGCCGGGGATCCACGTCACGGTGGTCGGCGACGTCGTACCCGCCGTCGGCCAGCTCCGAGGGGTAGAAGGGGCTCAGCCAGACGGCGTCCACACCGAGGTCGGCGAGGTACGTGAGACGGGAGGTGACGCCGCGGATGTCGCCGATGCCGTCCCCGTCGGCGTCCGCGAAGCTGCGGGGATAGACCTGGTAGACGACCGCCTGTCGCCACCAGTCGGCGTCGACGGAGGTACCGAGGGGGCGAGGACACTGGGACATGCGAGGACCTTTCGGGGTGGTGCGGTGTCCGCGATGAGCGCCGCGGGCAGGACGTGCGAGGAATACGGGTGCGGCTCAGCCCTTGACCGCGCCCGTGGTCATGCCGGAGACCACGGACCGCCGGAAGATCAGGACGAGCAGGGCGATGGGCACGGTGGCCACCATCGCCCCGGCGAAGATCACCCCGTACGGGACCTGGTACTGGCTGGTGAACAGGGCGATGCCGACGGACACGGTGCGCCGGTCGTCGACGCCGTTGAAGGTGAGTGCCAGCAGGAACTCCGACCACGTGGCGGTGAACGAGAACACGCCCGCGGTGAAGAGCCCCGGCCGGGCCAGCGGCAGGATCACGGTCAGGGCCGTGCGCAGGGCGCCCGCCCCGTCGACTGTCGCCGCCTCCTCCAGTTCGCGTGGGATCTTGCTGAGGTAGTTGCGCATGATCCAGACGGCGAACGGCAGATTGAGTGCCACATACGGGATGACCAGGCCGGGATAGCTGTTGAGCAACCCTGCCTGGCGCTCCATCAGGAACAGCGGGACCAGCAGCGCGATCGGCGGGAACACCGACAGCATCAGCAGCGCCATCATGATGGCACCCCGGCCCCGCAGCGCGAACCGGGCGAGGGCGTAGCCGGCGAGGAAGGCCAGGGAAAGGATCAGGGCCGTCGACATGCAGGCGACCACGACACTGTTGACGAAGTACTGGCCGATGCCGTTGCGCACGAACGCCGTTGTGTAGTTGTCGAGCGTCGGCGACTTCGGCAGCAGGGTCGGCGGCGTCGCACTGATCTCGGCCGGTCCCTTGAAGGAGGTCGACGCCATCCACAGCAGCGGCAGCGTCGCGCAGACGGCGATCAGGAGACCGCCGACGTTGACGACATTGACGTAACGGCGGACACCTGATCGGGAAGTCCGGCGGCTCATCAGCGGGCCTCCTCATCGGCCTGGGCGCGAAAGACGCGCAGGAACAGCAGACAGCAGCCCATCACGATGGCCGCGGTGCAGACGGCGACAGCGGCGCCTCCGCCGAAGTCGAGATCCTGGAACAGCACCCGGTAGCCGAGCATCGCCACCGACTGGGTGGCCGTTCCGGGGCCGCCCTGTGTCAGGACGAAGGGCAGGTCGAAGATGCCGAACGCCTGAAGAATGCGGAAGAGCACCGCGATGGCGACGATGGGCTTCAGCTGCGGCAGCGTGACCCGCCAGAACGTCGCCCACCTCCCGGCGCCGTCGATCTCGGCCGCCTCGTACACCTCCTGCGGGATCAGCATCAGCCCCGCCAGCACGACGATCGCCACGAACGGCGTGGTCTTCCAGACATCGACCACGACCATCGCGGCCATCGCGGGAACCGGTCGGCCCAGGATGTCCGGCTGACCGCCGAGCACCTGCTCGCACAGCCAGCTCACCGCACCGTACGTGCCGTTGAACAGGTACGACCACAGCTGGGCGGCGACGACATTGATCAGAGCCCAGGGCAGCAGAAGCAGCGCGATCAGCCAGCCGCGGGCCGCGCCGAGCCGCTCCAGGACGAGTGCCACCAGCGTGCCGAGGACCAGCTCGAGGAGCACGGAGACGGCCGTGAACCCCAGGGTGAACGCGAGCGCGTGGTACCACGCGGGGTTGGTGAGCAGCGCCTCGTAGTGGGCGAGCGTGGGGGAGCCGAGGCGCAATCCGCCGTATGCGAGGCGCACGTCGGCGAACGACAGGGCCAGCGAGAAGAGCACGGGGAAGACCGTCACCACCGCGACGACCAGCAGGGCCGGTGAGGCGAAGAGCCAGCCGGCCCGGGCGCGGCGGCGGGCAGCGAATCCGGACGGTGCCGGGGACCCTTCGGGGTCCGGGGGTGGTTCCGGGGGCCGTCCGCCCCCGCCCTTCGTCTCCGCCGGTGTTCTCGACCGCAGTGCGGAAATCACAGCGCCTTCCCTTCCAGAGCCGTATGAACGCCGTCCTGCGCGGCACGGACCCCGGCGGCAGGGGAGAGGTTGCCGCCGACGACCGCGTTGGCCGACGTGTAGAGCGCCTTGCTGACCTGCGGGTAGTGCGGGGTCTGCACCGGCCGTGCGACGAGGCGGAGCTCGGCGGCGCGCAGCACCGTGGGATCGTCGGCGGCCCGCGCCTCGCGTCCGTGGAGCACGGACGTCATGGCGGGGACCACCCCGGCCTCCCGTGCAAGCAGGCGCTGTACCTCCGCACCGGCGCAGAACCGGGCGAACGCCATGGCGGCGCCGAGCTGTCGGGAGCTCGGGTTGACGAAGTTGCTCCAGCCTCCCGCGCAGGAGACGCCACCGCGCCCGACGCCCTCGAAGCCGGGGCGCGGCACGACGCCGACCTTCCCGGCGACACGCGAGACATCGGGCGTGGACGCGTTGACCCAGGCGTAGGACCAGTTGCGCAGGAACAGCCCCCGCCCGTTGACGAACGCGTCCTGGGAGTCGGCCTCCTGATAGGTCGTGACGGTCCTCGGCGTGACCCCGCTCGCGGTGAACTCGGCCATCAGCGAGAACGCCCGCTCCGCCGCCGCCCCGCTCAGCGCGGCCCGACCTCGCTCGTCCAGGACGGTGCCGCCCGCGTCGGCGAGGAACTCGGTGACATTCGCGGTGAGTGACTCCGTCACCGCGGCCTGCCACAGGAATCCGGCCGATGTGTCCCCGGCCCGCTGCACCGTCCTCGACGTGTGCAGCAGTTCCTCCCAACTGCGTGGAACCCGCAGGCCGTGCTTGGCCAACAGATCCTTGCGGTAGAAGAGATACGTGCTGTCGAGGAAGAACGGCACCGCGTACGCCGCGTCCCGGTAGGTGGAACTGCGCCGCAGTGCCGCCGGGTAGGCATCCCAGAAACCGTCGGGCAGCAGCTCGTCGACAGGCAGGGCGAGCGATGAGTCGCCGAACTGCGCGGGCCACGTCGTGTCGCCGAGATAGACATCGGGCTGGGGAGAGCCGCCCGCGAGCTGGGTCGTGAGGGCGCTGCGATTGCCGTCCGACGTGGACAGCGCGTTGATCTTCGAGATCCGTACGTTCGGGTGGCGGCGCTCGAAGGCCCGGATGACGAGGTCCGCGACGACGGAACCTCGGCGGGACGGAATCTCCGACACCCACCAGGTGAGCCGGGCCGGGCCCCTCGGGACGGCGGCCGCCCGTGTGAGCAGGTCGTCGAGGTCCCGCCCTCCGCATCCGGACAACAGGCCCGCCGCGACGGCGCTTCCGGCGCCCGCCAGCAGGCTTCTGCGGCGCAGAGCCATGACTTGCTCCTCCCCTTCAGGACTGCCCGATGACAGCGCTTGCACGGTAGGGATCGCCGAGATGGAGTGTCAATGCCCAGGGTGCGGTGAATCCCGAGCCGTCCCCGATGACAGCGATGGCATTCCGGAGGGTGTGGGGTGGGTGACCACTGTGTTAGCGTCCCGCTCATGAGCGGTGAACGGGGCGCCACATTGGCGGATGTCGCACAACGGGCCGGAGTGTCTCCCTCGACCGTCTCGCGCACGCTGCGCGGCCTGTCGACGGTGTCACCGCAGACGCGCGAGCGCGTCGAACGGGCCGCGCGCGAGCTGTCCTTCGCGATATCGCGCAGCGCCTCCAGCCTGGTCACCGGACGTACCGGCAGGATCGCCGTGCTCGTTCCGAACATGGAGTCCTGGTTCCTCGGCGCGGTCCTCGCGGGGCTCGGGCCCGAACTCAACGCGGCAGGCCTCGACATGCTCGTCTACAGCGTCACCACCGCCGAGCAGCGCGCCCAGTTCTTCGACCGGCTGCCCGCCCGCAGGAACGCGGACGCGCTGCTCGTCGTCAGCTTCGCGCTCTCCCCGGAGGAGCGCGCGCGCCTGGACGGCCTGGGCATGCCGCTGATCTTCGTCAGCCAGCACGAGGCGGGCCGGGCCAGCGTCTACGTCGACGACGCGGAGGCCGCCCTGCGCGGCACGCGGCACCTGCTCAACCTCGGTCACCGCCGCGTGGCCTACATCGAGCCCGTCGACGACTCGGGCTTCGCCTGGAGCAGTCGTGCACGCCTCCAGGGCTACCGATCCGCGCTGGCGGAGGCGGGGATCGAGGAGGACGAGGACCTGGTCCGACGGGTCGCCCAGTGGCAGGGGCCGAGCCTGGATGCGGCGGTCGGCCGGCTGTTGTCCCTCCCCGAGCCGCCCACCGCGGTCTTCGCCGAGACGGACGACATCGCCTTCCGGCTGCTGACCGTACTGCGCGGCACCAACGTGGCGGTGCCAGGGAGTGTCTCGGTCCTCGGCTTCGACGACCACGCGATGGCGGGGCCCTGGGACCTTTCCACCCTGGCCCAGCCGGCACGCCAACTGGGCGTTGCCGCCGCCGAACTGGCGCGCTCCGTGATCCAGGATCCCGAGGCGAACCTGGAGCGACACGTCGTCCTGCCGGTGGAACTCGTGCCGCGCGGGAGCACGGGGCCGGCCCCGGAGGCGTAGCGCTCCGAGGCCGGGGGCTGGTAGGTCAGGCGGACACCGGCTGCGCCCGCAGCTCCCCGCGCAGTTCCGTCAGGCGGGCCCGGAAGCGCTCCACGGAGGCCAGCTTGATGTCCTCGTAGTCGCGGACGATGTCGGGCAGCCCGGCCAGTTCGACGGCGACCGGGAGGGTCTCGGGTGTCAGGTGGCGCAGGGCCTCCTCCACCGCCTCGCGGTACTCGCCGACCAGCGCCCGCTCCACCTTGCGCACCCGGGCCAGGGCGAACGGATCGAACGGGGTGTGCCGCAGGCGGCGCATGCCGCGCAGGACGCGGAACGCGGGCCGGAACCACGGCCCCAGCGTGATCTTGCGTTGCACGCCGAGCGCGCGGAGGAGCGGTGGGTGCAGACGGTACGAGACACGGGCGCCGGGACCCCACTGGGCGCGCACGGACGCGTCGAGCGATGGGTCGAGGGAGAGCCGGGCCACCTCGTACTCGTCCTTGTAGGCCATCAGCTTGTGGAGGTGGTGGGCCACGGCTCGGGTGAGTACGTCGCTGTCGGGCGCGATGAGGGACGTCTCCGTGGTGCGGACCCGCTCGACGAACTCCGCGTACACGACCGCGTAGGAGGCATCTTGATAGGACGTCAGGTCCTGTGTGCGCTCGGACACGAGGACGGCCGTCGGCTTGTCCTCCGTGGTGGTGTCGTCCGTCGGTGTCGTCAGGGTGCCCAACCGTTGTGCCATGAAGCGGCGGCCGTGGCGGAACGCCTGGATGTTGGCCTCGACCCGGGCCCCGTTCAGCGTGATGGCCTGCTCGACGGCCGCGGCGGACAGCGGGAGCGTACCGGCCTGGAACGCGGACCCGACCAGGAGCATGTTCGCGAACTGCTCGTCGGAGAACAGCTCCTGGGCGAGCGCGTCGGCGGGCACATGGTGTGTCGCGCGCGTACGGCCGTCCAGCGTCGAGCGGATGTCCCGCTGCGCGGGGAACGACGCCGCCGGGTCGGTCACCATGCGGCCGGTCGGCACCTCGGCCGTCGACACCACCGCCGTGGTGCGCTCCGGGTCGGCCGCCCTCAGCTGCGTCGGGTCGGTGGCCACCAGGGAGTCGCAGCCGAGGTACAGATCGCACTCGCCGCCCGCCAGCTTGGCCGCCAGCTCCACCGGCGTACGCGTGATCTTGAGGTCGGAGACGACCGCGCCGCCCTTCTGGGCCAGGCCCGTCTGGTCGAGGGCTCGGACGTGGCGGCCGTCGAGGGAGGCCGCCGTGGCGAGGATCTGCGCGATGGTGACGACGCCGGTGCCGCCGACCCCGGTGATGCGGATCCGGGCGCCGTCGGCGTGCTCGCGCACATCGGGCTCGGGCAGCGGGCCCGGGTCCTCGGGCGTGCGGGGCCCGGTGTCCCGCCGGGCGGCGGGGGTGACCGTCAGGAAGGAGGGACAGTCGCCGTCCAGACACGAGTAGTCCAGGTTGCACGACGACTGGTGGATGCGTGTCTTGCGACCGTACTCGGTGTCGACCGGGCGCACGGACAGGCAGTTGGACTTCTGCCCGCAGTCGCCGCAGCCCTCGCACACCCGCTCATTGATCATCACCTTGGCGGTCGGCGTGGGCGCCGTGCCGCGCTTGCGCTTGCGGCGCCGCTCGGCCGCACACTCCTGCTCGTGCACCAGGACCGTGACACCGGAGACCTCGGACAACTCGCGCTGCACGTCCATGAGTTCGTCGCGATGGCGGACCGTGACCCGGCCCCGTCCCGGGCCCGAGCGTGTCCGGCGCAGGGCGCGGCGCGCGGCCTTCGGTGCGGGCGTGGTCACCACGACGCGCGAGACACCTTCGGCGAGCACCGTGGCGACGAGCTGCGCAAGGCCACCCTGGGCGCCGACCGCGTCCTGGCCGCCGGTCATGGCGACGGTCGAGTTGAACAGGATCTTGAAGGTGACCGACACGTCCGCCGCGACCGCGGCCCGCACCGCCAGGCTGCCGGAGTGCGCGAACGTCCCGTCGCCGAGGTTCTGGAGGAAGTGTGTCCGGTCGACGAAGGGCGCCATGCCGATCCACTGGCCGCCCTCGCCGCCCATCTGCGACAGGCCCACGACCGTGCCGACCCGCTCCTCGGGCATCATCAGCACCATCGCGTGGCAGCCGATGCCACCGCCGACCAGCGCGCCATCGGGCGGCTTCGTCGAGGAGTTGTGCGGACACCCCGAGCAGAAGTACGGGGTGCGGGCCGCCAGCGGAAGGAGTATGCGCTCGCGCGGCCTGCGCTCCTGCCAGGTGCTCAGCCCGTCGAAGCCGTCGTGGTCGCGTAGCCGGGAGACCAGGCCCGTCGCCACGGCGTCCGGGTCGAGTTCCCCGACGTCGCTGAAGAGGCGGGCGCCGGACGGGTCCCGCTTGCCGGTGACACGGGGCGCGCCCACCGCCCCGTACAGGATCTCCTTGACCGCCGACTCCAGGAACGCGCGCTTGTCCTCGACGACCACGATCTCGTCGAGACCCTGGGCGAAGGTGCGGACGACGGTGGGTTCGACGGGAACGATGGCGCCGAGCTTGAGGAGGCGGATCCCGGAGCGTTCGAGGCCGGCGTCGTCGAGACCGAGCGAGGCCAGGGCCTGGCGCACGTCGAGGTAGGTCTTCCCCGCCGCGACGATGCCGACGCGGGCGGGACCCGTCGCGCCGAGGACGCGGTTGAGGCCGCTGCGGCGGAGGTATTCGAGGGCGATCGGCAGCCGGATCTGCTGGAGACTCCGTTCGAGCGCGGCGAGTTCGGTGCCCAGCAGCCGGGCGCTCGGTGTGTGGCTGTAGGCGCGCAGCCCGTCGGGGAGGCCGGTCAGGTCGGGCGGCGTCCAGTCCGGGCGCAGCGACGCGGTCGAGGCGCCGTCCGCGACGTTTGTCGCCACCTTCATCGCCGCCCACAGCCCGCTGGCCCGCGACAACTCCACGGCGTGCAGCCCGAATTCCAGCACCTCGGCCGAGTCCGCCGGATACAGCGTCGGCAGCTGCAGGTCGGCGAGTGCCGGTTCGGAGGAGCACGGGACGGTCGAGGACTTCGCGCTGGGGTCGTCCCCGACGAGCGCGACGACGCCACCGGTGGGGGACGTGCCGGTCATGGCGGCGTGCCGGACGGCGTCCGTGGCGCGGTCGAGGCCTGGAGCCTTGCCGTACCAGATGCCGGTGACACCATCGGTGGTCAGTTCGGCGACCGTGCCCGCGAGTTGAGTGCCGGCGAGCGCGGTCGCCGCCAACTCCTCGTTGAGCGCGGGCGCGTGCACGATGTCGTGCGCGGCCATCAGCGCGGAACGCCGCTGGATCTCCAGGTCGTACCCGGCGAGCGGCGAGCCCTCGTAGCCGGTCACGTACAGCGAGCCACGCCGGCCGCCGCGCCGGTCGTGCCGCTGCCGGTCGAGCAGCATCCGCACCAGCGCCTGTACGCCGGTGAGGTAGACGGTGCCGTCCTCGGCGAGGAAGCGGTCCTCCAGCGAGGGCGAACTCGGTTCAACAGCGGTCACGGCAGGGGCTCCCTTGCGCGGTGCGTCGGTGGCCGGGTGGCACGACCGTAGGAGCCCGTTCGCACAGTGGTCAACGGGGCGTGACGGGGGCGTGGCAACTGGCCATGAGCAGTGCGGTTCCGCTGACCGGGAGCCGCCAAATGGCACCTGTGGAGCGGCCGATGGTCAACGCGCGCCGTCGGGGAGTGACCAGTGGTGACGACCGGCCACGTGAGACACCCTCCGGCTGGACCACTGGTCCAACAATTCACACACCTCTTCTCACACCCGGCAGCGCCGTCTAGCTTCCTGGAGTCATGACAGACACGCTGATCCTGGCGAACACCGCCATCGCCGTCACGGCGGCGGTCCTCCTGATCGTCCGGTGGCGGGTGCACCCCGTCATCGCGCTGCTGCTCGCGTCGTCGTATCTCGGCATCACGTCCGGGCTCGGCGCCGACGGCACCGTCCGAGCCATCACCAAGGGCTTCGGCGACCTCATGGCGGAGATCGGACTCCTCGCCGTGTTCGGTGTCCTCACCGGGGCGCTGCTGCGCAGATCCGGGGCCATCGACCGACTCGTCGACGCGCTGCTGCGCGGGGTCGGCCCGCGCCGGATGCCGTACGCCCTGTCCGCCGCGCTGGTCACCGCCCTCCAGTCCATCTTCCTGGACGTGCTGGTGGTCATGGTGGCCCCGCTCGCCCGCAAGCTGGGCCTGCGGCTCGGCTCGTCGGGGCTGCCGCGCATGGTGTCCGCGATGACCATCGGCATGGAGGTGGGCGTCGTGATGGTCGTGCCGGGCATCGGCTGCCTGGCCATCGCCGCGCTGATGGACGTACCCCTGGGCACCATGCTGCTGTACGGGCTGCTGATCGCGGTGCCGACGACGCTGATCAGCGTGGCCGTCATGCAGTTCGTGTTCCGGCGCGGCTGGTGGAACCCGGCCAAGGACGAACTGCCCGCGAAGGACGAAGGCGGTGCCCCATCGGATCCCGGGAAGCCCGCTCCCGGCGACGAGCTGCCCGGGACCGGCGGGGCCGCGGGGACCGCGCCCACGGCCGTCGCCGTCCGACCCACCACCGGCGCGGGCACCGACGTGCGCCTGTTGACCCTGTTCGCTCCGGTCCTGGTGGCTCTCGTGCTGATCGCCACCGGCGCGTTCCTGGAGATCGGGGGCGTCTCCGTCGGGCCCTTGAAGTTCGTGTGCGAACCCGTCGTGGCGCTGCTCATCGGGCTGATCGGCACCATCCTCGTCACCCGGCGCGCCGTGGGCGGCAAGGCGACGGAGGAGGCGATCGGGCACGGCTTCCGGGAGAGCGGGCTCATCCTCGTCCTCAACGGCGTCGGCGGCTCCCTCGCCCTCACCATCAAGAACGTCGGCCTCGGCGACATCCTCGGCCACTACTTCTCGGCGAGCACCGTGGCCCCGCTGCTTATGGTGTGGGTGGTGGCCGCCGTGCTGCACATCGCCGTCGGCTCGGTGACCCTGGCCGCCATGACGGCCGTGGGCATCCTCGCGCCGATCGCGCCCTCGCTGGGCATCGACCCGGTGTGGATCGCGCTCGCCGCCGGCGCCGGGTCCCTGGTCGCCATCCATGTCACCAGCAACACGTTCTGGCTCGTGCAGTCGCTGACCGGTCTCACCACGCGCGGGACCCTCAAGACGTTCTCCGCCAGTGTCACCGTCGCCGCTGTGGTGGCCATCGGGCTCATCGTCCCGCTCGCCGCGCTCATCGGCTGAACCGCGGCCGCCCGCCGCCCGGTTCAGCGCCAGAGCTCGTCGTGCATCTTCTTGATGAGCGGCGAGATGCGGGGCATCAGGCGTCGGCTGAGCACCACCTCCGACGAGGTCCGCTCGACCCCCTCGACGGCGATGATCTGCTGCAGCACCTCCTCGAGCCCGGCGTTGTCCTTCGCCACCACACGGCACAGCAGATCGGCCTCGCCCGCCACCGCGTTCGCCTCGATGACCTCGGGTATCGCGGCGAGACCCGCGAGTGTCTGGTCCAACTTCCCCTGCGCCAGGTGCAGTCGTACGTAGGCCAGACCCGCGTACCCCATGGCCGCCGGGTCGAACTGCGGCCGCCAGCTCACCAGCACACCGAGCCGCTGGAGCTTGTCCACCCGTGACTGAACCGTCGCGCGGGCGACGCCGAGCCGGCGGGCGTACTCCCGCACACCGGCGCGCGGCTCCTCGGCGATCAGTCGCAGGACCGCGAGGTCGAGTCGTTCGAAGGCGGTGGACATTGGCGCTCCCGTCGGTGCCCGGATGTGGCCAGGTGCTCAGCGGCCTGCGGTTCGCGGTGAGCATACGGCAACGTACGCGGGCGTCAACGGTGTGCGCCGACGCCGTAGGTGTCATCGCGCACGGCGCCGGAGAAGTGGGCCAGTGGTGCGCCGTTGGCACCTCAACAAGACGTAGGACGTGGCCGGTTGTGCAAGAAATCCCACCGATGTTGACCAGGCCGAACGCACCCGTCAGCCTGAGTGCGCCCCGACCGGAAGGAGACCCGCGACATGGGGGAGACCCTGGCGGAGAAGGTCTGGAAGGCCCACACGGTGCGCTCGGCGCCCGGGGAGCCCGACCTGCTCTACGTCGACCTGCATCTGCTGCACGAGGTGAACACCCCGATCGCCTTCGACGGCCTGCGCGAGTCGGGGCGCACCGTACGCCGCCCCGACCTCACCCTCGGCACCGAGGACCACCTCGTGCCCACCGCCGACCTGTTCAAGCGCATCGAGGAACCGGCGATGCGCCGCCAGGCCGAGCTGCTGGCCCACAACTGCGCCGAGTACGGCATCGAGGTGTACCGGCGCGGCGATCCGCAGCGCGGCATCGCCCATGTCATCGCCCCCGAACTCGGCCTCGTACAGCCGGGCATGACGGTCGTGTGCTGCGACTCGCACACCACGACCATGGGCGCGTTCGGCGCGCTCGCCCTCGGCATCGGCACCTCGCAGGTCGAACACGTCCTCGCCACCCAGACACTCCCGCTGACCAGGCCGCGTACCATGCGGGTCACCGTCACCGGGCGGCTCGCCGAAGGGGTGACGGCCAAGGACCTGATCCTGGCGCTGATCGCCCGCATCGGCACCGCCGGGGGACAGGGGCACATCATCGAGTACCAGGGCACCGCCATCGAGGCACTCTCCATGGAAGCCCGCATGACGGTGTGCAACATGACCGTCGAGGCCGGATCGCGCGCCGGGATGATCGCCCCCGACGAGACGACCTTCGCGTATCTGCGCGACCGCCCGCACCGCCCCACCGGCGAGGACTGGGAGCGCGAACTCGCCCACTGGCGGACCCTGCGCTCCGACGACGACGCCGTGTTCGACACCGAGGTCACCCTCGACGGGGACACGATCGCCCCCCAGGTCACCTGGGGCACCAACCCCGCACAGACCGCCCCGCTCGACGCAACGGTGCCGCACCCCGACTCCTTCGCCGACCCCCAGCACCGCTCTGCCGCCGAACGGGCCCTGGCCTACATGGACTTGACCCCCGGCACGTTCCTGCGCGACATCGAGATCGACGCGGTCTTCATCGGCTCGTGCACCAACGGCCGCATCGAGGACCTGCGGGCAGCCGCCGACGTGCTGCGCGGGCGCCGCGTCGCACCCGGCGTCGAGGTGTTCCTGGTCCCCGGCTCCGACACCGTGCGTGCCCAGGCCGTCGACGAAGGACTCGACGAGGTCTTCGAGGCCGCCGGGATCCAACTGCGCACCTCCGGCTGCTCGTTGTGCGCCGCCGTCAACGAGGACCGGCTGCGGCCGGGGCAGCGCGCCGCGTCCACCAACAACCGCAACTTCGAGGGCCGCCAGGGCAAGGGCGCCCGCACCCACGTGGTGTCACCCGCGGTCGCCGCCGCCAGCGCCGTGGCCGGCCGGCTCGCGGCCCCCAAGGACCTGGAGCAGTGATGGAGAAGTTCACCGTCCACACCGGACAGGCTGCCCCGCTGCGCGTCAGCGACGTGGACACCGACCAGATCATCCCGGTCCGGTTCCTCAGCCGCCTGACCAAGCGCGGCTACGGCGACGACCTGTTCGCGGACTGGCGCGACGACCCGGACTTCGTCCTGAACCGGAGCCCGTACGACCGGGCCACCGTGCTCGTGGCGGGCAGCGACTTCGGTACCGGGTCCTCCCGCGAGGGCGCCGTGTACGCACTGGTCGACCACGGCTTCCGCGCCATCGTGGCGCCCCGCTTCGGAGACATCTTCACCGGCAACGCGCACCGCAACGGCCTGCTGCCGGTGGTCGTCCCCGTCGACGTCGTCGAGCGCCTGTGGGACCTGCTGGAGCGCGAGCCCACCGCCCCGGTCACCGTCGACCTGGAGCGCTGCCTGCTGCATGCTCCCGGTCTCGACCCGGTGCCCTTCGAGGTGCCGGAGGCCGACCGCCGGCGACTGCTCGAAGGGCTCGACGACATCGACCTGACGCTGCGTCACGAGGAGGACATCGCGCGGTACGAGGCGCGGCGCAGGCCCGCGCTGCCGACCACGGGGCGGCGTACGGCACGGACCTGACGGGCTCAACTACACCGTCTGACGCAGCCGTTCGCTCGCCTTGTGCATGTGGTCCGCCATCGCGCGGTCCGCCCCGTCGGGGTCGTGCGAGCGGATCGCCTCGACCACCGCGGCGTGCTCGCACAGCGTGCCGCTGACCGTGCCCTCCAGGTCGTTGACGCGCTCCATCCAGACCTGGAGCAGGGCGCGGATGGAGTGGAGTATGTCGCTGAGCACCGTGTTGCCCGCGATGTGGGCGATCTCCAGGTGGAAGGCGATGTCCGCCTCCACGAAAGCCTGCGTGCCGCCGCCCTCGTCGCTCGTCCTGCGCAGCGCGGCGTGCAGCTCGTCGAGGCGCTCGACGTCCTCGGGCCGGGCGCGCTCGGCGGCCAGGCGGGCCGAGACGCCCTCCATGTAGCGCCGGACCTCGACCAGGTCCTGGGTGCGGCGCTGACCCAGCATCAGGCCCCAGTTGATGGCCTGCGGCAGGAAGTCCGACGTGCCCTCGCGGACGTAGGAGCCCGATCCCGGCCGGATCTCGATGATGCCCAGCACGTCGAGCGCGGACAGGGCGCCGCGCACGCTGGAGCGCGCCACGTTCAGCGCCTCGGCGAGATTCCGCTCGGCGGGCAGCCGGGTGCCGGGCTTGATGTTCCCCGCGGCGAGGTGGTCGAGCAGCCGCTTGGCGACCTCGGTCACCGTCGACTCGCGCACCACGGGGCGCAGCAGTCGGGACAGGTCGGCGGGGTCGCCCGCCGGTTCGGCGGGCAGCGGGGCGTCGGAGCGGGGCTCGGGCGTACTGGTCACCGCGCAAGTACATCAAACAATTGCACGGGCCGTGCAAGCTCCACTGCCCTTCCCTGGCGCACGCGCACGCGCGGCCGCGTATGACACCAGTTGCGAAAGTGCAGGTCAAGGGGGTGCGAGGCGGGGAAAACTGTGAGCCTCGACACGGCGGTAAATTGGTTACCAATTAACCAGTCAGGGCTAACGTGAGTCGCACGAAAGGTCCTGAGGCCCGTGTGAACCCGCCCGACGCGCACTGCGCGACGGGGCGGCCGGACCGGAGGGACCCGCGGCCGGACAGAGCAGTCCGGCACGAGTGAGGAGTCGCCATGGGTGCCCTGCCTTCCCTGGAGGCCGGCCAGTCAGCCGTCGAGAAGTCGGCGATCAGGAAATTCACCGTCCGGATCGTGCCCTTCGTGGCGCTGATGTTCTTCGTGAACTATCTCGACCGCACCGCGGTCTCGTTCGCCGAATCGAACGGCATGAGCCAGGATCTCGGGCTCACCGCCGCGCAGTACGGATTCGCCTCGGGCGTCTTCTTCATCGGCTACATCATTCTGGAAGTCCCCAGCAACATGGCGCTGCACCGCTTCGGCGCGCGCCGCTGGCTCGCCCGGATCATGGTGACCTGGGGGATCGTCTCCCTCCTCTTCACCTGGGTGCAGAGCACGGAGCAGCTGTACTGGCTGCGCTTCCTGCTCGGTGTCGCGGAGGCCGGCTTCTTCCCCGGCGCGATCCTCTTCCTCTCCCAGTGGGTGCCCCAGCGGCACCGCACCAAGGTGCTCGGCCTCTTCTACCTGGCCCAGCCGCTCACCACCGTCTTCGGCGCCCCGCTCGCCGGCTGGCTGATCAGCCACCACGGGCTCTTCGGCCTCGAGGGCTGGCGCGTGATGTTCCTCTTCGTCTCGCTGCCCGCGATCGTCCTCGGCCTGATCGGCTGGTTCTACCTCAAGGACAAGCCCGCCGACGCCGGCTGGCTCACCCGCGAGGAGGCGGACTGGCTCACCCGCGAGCTGGAGGCCGAGAACGCCGAGAAGACCGGCCACGACGAAGCTCCTGAGCGCGCCAGGAAGAGCGGCCACGGCAAGGCCGACCTGATCGCCGCCTTCACCAACCCCCGCGTCTGGATCCTGTCCGTCGTCTACTTCGGCTTCGTCTACGGCCTGTACGCGCTCGCCTTCTTCCTGCCGACCATCATCAGCGGCTTCGAGGACCAGTTCGGCACCTCGTTCTCCGTGATGGACAAGGCGTGGATCACCGCCATCCCGTACCT
This sequence comes from Streptomyces sp. SDT5-1, assembly GCF_052245995.1. Lineage (NCBI taxonomy): Bacteria > Bacillati > Actinomycetota > Actinomycetes > Kitasatosporales > Streptomycetaceae > Streptomyces > Streptomyces sp. SDT5-1. Next base: position 7,854,635 of record NZ_CM125963.1, read on the forward strand.
GCCGGCCGCGATCGTCCTCTACTTCTGGTCCCGCGACGCCACCCGCCGCGGCACGCGGACCTGGCACGTCGCCGTCCCCGCCGTCGTCGGTGGTGTCTCCATCCCGGTCGCCCTCTACATGAACTCGCCGACCGCCACCGTCGCCGTGATCACCGTGACGGCCTGCGCCATCTTCGCCGCGCTCCCGGTGTTCTGGGCCGTGCCCTCCCGGTTCCTGACCGGCGCCGCCGCGGCGGCCGGCATCGCCCTCATCAACACGATGGGCAACGTCGCCGGGTTCGCCGCCAGCTACGTCACCGGCTGGCTGCACGACTGGACCGGCGCCTACTACGTACCCCTGTTCCTCGTCGGCGCCCTGATGCTCGTCTCGGCCGCCCTGATGATCGCGCTCGCCTCCCGTGGCCGCCGCACCGGCACGGACCCCGAGCTCGCGGAGGTCTCGAAGTGACCCGCATAGCCAACGACCCGGCCGACTTCGCCCACGAGGCGCTCGACGGATTCGTCGCGGCCCACCGCCGCTGGGTCCGCCCCGCCCCCGGCGGCGTGGTCCGCGCGGGCGGCACCGCCCCCGGACAGGTCGCCGTCGTCATCGGCGGCGGCTCGGGCCACTACCCGGCCTTCTCCGGACTCGTCGGCCAGGGCCTCGCGCACGGCGCCGCCGTCGGCAACGTCTTCGCCTCGCCGTCCGCCCGCCAGATCCACGACGTGGCCGCCGAGGCCGACAACGGCGCGGGCGTCCTCCTCGCCTTCGGCAACTACGCGGGTGACGTCCTGCACTTCGGACAGGCCGCCCAGCGCCTCGAGGCCGACGGTATCCCCGCCCGCACCCTCGCCGTCACCGACGACATCTCCTCCGCCGCCACGGACGAGGCCCACAAGCGCCGCGGCATCGCGGGCGACCTCCCCGTCTTCAAGATCGCGTCGGCCGCCGCCGAGCGCGGCGCCGGCCTCGACGAGGTGCACGCCACCGCCGTCCGCGCCAACGACCGCACCCGCTCCTTCGGCGTCGCCTTCACCGGCTGCACCCTGCCCGGCGCGGAGGAGCCGCTGTTCACCGTCCCCGAGGGCCGGATGGCCGTCGGCCTCGGCATCCACGGCGAACCCGGCATCGGCGAACAGGACATCCCCGACGCCAGGACCCTCGCCGCGCTCCTCGTCGACAAGCTCCTCGCCGAACTCCCGCAGCTCCGCGGCGCACGCGCCGCCGTGATCCTCAACGGCCTCGGCACGGTCAAGTACGAAGAGCTGTTCGTGCTCTACGGGGAGGTGTCCAGGCTCCTCGAAGCCGCGGGCGTGGAGGCCGTCGACCCCGAGGTCGGCGAGCTGTGCACCAGCTTCGACATGGCCGGCGTCTCGCTCACCCTGACCTGGCTCGACGACGAGCTCGCCGAACTGTGGCAGGCCCCGGCCGACGCCCCCGCCTTCCGCAAGGGCGCCGTCGCCCCGGCCCCCGTCCACACGAAGACCACCGCCCGGCAGCCCGTCACCGCCGACACACCGCCGCCCGCCGACGACGCCTCCCGCGCCACCGCCACCCGCGTTCTCGCCGCCCTGGCCGCCACCCGCGCCACCGTCGACACCCACGCCGACGAGCTGGGCCGCATCGACGCCGTCGCCGGGGACGGCGACCACGGCATCGGCATGCGGCGCGGCTCCCACGCCGCGCACGCCGAGGCCGAGCGCGCCGTCGCCGCGGGCGCAGGCGCGGGCACCACGCTGCGGCTCGCGGGCGACGCCTGGGCCGACGAGGCGGGCGGCACATCGGGCGCGCTGTGGGGCGCGATGCTCCGGGCGCTCGGCCGGACGCTCGGCGACAGCGGGCGGCCCACCCCGGCGCGCGTCGCCGAGGGCGTCGCCGCCGCCGACCGTGCCGTACGCGACCTCGGCGGGGCGCAGGTCGGCGACAAGACGATGGTCGACGCGCTGGTCCCCTTCGCCGCCGCCCTCACCGCCGCGGCCGACGACCGGCTCGCCCCCGCGTGGGCCACCGCCGCGACCGCCGCGGAGGAAGCCGCCCGCGCCACCGCGGACCTGCTGCCCCGCATGGGGCGCGCCCGGCCGCACGCCGAGAAGGCGCTCGGCACCCCCGACGCGGGCGCCCACTCCTTCGCCCTCATCACCAGGGCCGTGGCGGACGTCCTCGCGGCCGCCTGAACCGCCCGCACCAACCGCCCGCACGAACCATCCGCACGCACCAGAACCACCGCTACCGCCAAGGAAGTTGGTCATGACCGACAAGCTCCGCATCGTCATCGGCTGCGACGACGCCGGCCACCAGTACAAGGAGGCCCTCAAGAAGGACCTCCAGGCCAGCGAGCTGGTCGACACCGTCGTCGACGTGGGCGTGGACGCCGACGGGCACACCGCCTACCCGACCATCGCCATCGAGGCCGCCGAGCGCGTCGCCCGCGGCGAGGCCGACCGCGCCCTGCTGATCTGCGGCACCGGCCTCGGCGTCGCCATCGCCGCCAACAAGGTCAAGGGCATCCGCGCCGTCACCGCCCACGACTCCTTCTCCGTAGAGCGCGCGATCCTCTCCAACAACGCGCAGGTCCTCACCTTCGGCCAGCGCGTCGTCGGCCTCGAACTGGCCCGCCGCCTCGCCGCCGAGTGGCTCACCTACCGCTTCGACGAGCAGTCCGCCTCCGCCGCCAAGGTCCAGCTGATGAGCGACTACGAGGCCGCCTGATGAACGCCCCCGTCCTGCTCGGGGTGAGCCTGAAGATGTACTTCGGCCACCACGAGACCCTCAACTGGTCCCGCCGCATCGTGCGGTTGGCGGACCGGCACCCGGCCGTCACCGGCGGCAGGGCGCGCCTGTTCGTGCTGCCCGCCTTCCCGGCGATCGTGCCGGTCGCCGGGATCCTCGCCCGCAGCGGCGTGGACGTCGGCGCGCAGGACCTCGCGACCGAGGACGCGGGCGCCTACACGGGCGAGGTGTCGGGGCCCTTCCTCAAGGAGATCGGCTGCCGCTACGCCGAGGTCGGCCACGCCGAGCGCCGCCGCCTGTACGGGGAGGGCGACACGGTCGTCGCCGCGAAGACCGCGGCCGCGCTCCGCAACGGCCTCACCCCCGTCCTCTGCGTCGGCGAACTCGACCCCGTCGACCCCGAGGAGGCCGCCCGCCGCACCGTCGCCGAGGCCGCCCGCCTCCTGTACGGCCTCGAAGGCCCGGTCGTCCTCGCCTACGAACCGCAGTGGGCCATCGGCGCCCCCGAACCGGCCTCACCGGAGCACATCACCACGGTGTGCGCCGCACTGGGGGAGTGGCTCGACTCCCGCCCCCAGCACACCGGTTCCACCGTGATCTACGGCGGCAGCGCGGGCCCCGGCCTGCTCACCCGCCTCGGCGGCGCCGTCGGCGGCCTCTTCCTCGGCCGCTTCGCCCACGACCCCGAGGCCGTCGCCCGCATCCTCGACGAGGTCGACGCGCGAGAGGCGGTGGCGTAATGGCGTACGGCATCAGCACCTACGCGTACTTCTGGCGCATCTCCGAGCGTGCCCCGAAGCCGATGTCCCTGGAGGACATGCTCGTCGACACCAAGGAACTCGGCGGCCAGGTCTTCCAGATCTGTGACTACCCGGCCATCGAGGCGTACGACGCCGCGCGGCTCGCCGATGTGCGGGACGCGGCCCGCGACCTGGGCCTGACCCTGGAGCTCGGCACCCGCGGCGTCCGTCCCGAGCACCTGACCAAGTACCTCGACATGGCGGGGGAGTTGGGTGTCAAGCTGGTCCGCTCCATGATGAACACCGCCGTCCACCGCCCCTCGGTGGACGAGGCCACGGCCCTGCTCCGGCAGGCGGTCCCCGCGTACGCGACGGCCGGAGTGACGCTCGGCCTGGAGACGTACGAGCAGGTGTCAACCGAGGACCTGGTCACCGTGGTCAAGGCGGTCGACGACCGGCACCTCGGTGTCGTCCTCGACCCCGGCAACAGCGTCGCCCGCCTCGAACGGCCGGTGGACGTCGTCGAGTCGGCGGCCCCCTACACGGTGAACATCCACGTCAAGGACTTCGCCTTCACCCGCCGCGACGGCTGGGTCGGCTTCACCTACGCGGGCGCGCCCCTGGGCACCGGACTCCTCGACTACGAGGGCATGATCGCCGCCGTCCGGCCGGACGAGCGCGGCATCAACCAGATCGTGGAGCACTGGCTCCCGTGGCAGGACGGTGGCTTCGACGCCACCGCCGAGCTCGAACACCAGTGGACCCAGCACAGCATCAGCACCCTCCTGAACCTCCCGAAAGGCGAATGAACATGGCCTCCGAGAACAACAAGACCGTTGCCGTCATCGGGGCCGCCGGCAAGATGGGCCAGCGTGTCTCCAACAACCTGGTCGAGAGCGACTTCACCGTCCTCTTCTCCGAGAACTCGCCCAAGGGCCGGGAGCTGATCCGCTCGCTCGGCCGTGAGCTGACCGAGTCCGAGGCCGCGGCCCAGCAGGCCGACGTGCTCATCCTGGCCGTCCCGGACATCGTCCTGGGCAAGGTCTCCGAGCAGCTCGTCCCGCTCCTGAAGCCGGGCGCCGTCGTCCTCACCCTCGACCCGGCCGCCGCCTACGCGGGCCTGCTGCACCCCCGCGCCGACGTGCACTACGTGTGCGCCCACCCCTGCCACCCGTCGGTGTTCCTGCAGCGCAAGACGCAGGCCGAGCTCGACGACACCTTCGGCGGCATCGCGGCCCCGCAGGAGGTCGTCGCCGCGTACGAGGGCGGCGACGCCGACAAGCAGGCGCTCGCCGAGTCCGTCATCCGCGTCATGTACGCGCCGGTCGTCGACGTGCACTGGGTCACCGTCAAGCAGCTCGCCGTCCTGGAGCCCACCCTCGTCGAGACCATCGCCTGCATGGTCGGCGCGCTCCTCAACGAGGCGCTGCACGAGACCGTGCACACCGTCGGCGTCCCGGAGAAGGCCGCGCGCGCCATGCTCCTGGGCCACACCCAGGTCGCCCTCGCCAACACCCTCAAGGGCGACAACCCGTTCTCCGACGCCTGCCTGATCGCCATGGACTACGGGCGCGACTCCATCGTCAAGGAGGACTGGAAGAAGGTCTTCGACGACGGCGAGCTCGACAAGGTCATCACGAAGATGCTGAAGATCAAGGAAATCCGCCGCTGATCCGCCGCTGAGGCACCTTCTCTCCGCCCGCCCCCCCCCGCACGACCGAACCCGACAAGGAGCCCTGAGCCAGGGTGAGCACCGAACACTTCGAGTGGACCGCACGCGACCAGCGGGCGGTGGACACCGCGCGGCTGCTGGCGGCGGACGCCGTGCAGAAGGTCGGCAACGGCCACCCCGGCACGGCGATGAGCCTGGCCCCGGCGGCGTACACCCTGTTCCAGAAGGTGCTGCGGCACGACCCGGCGGACGCCGACTGGGCGGGGCGCGACCGCTTCGTCCTGTCGGCGGGCCACTCGTCGCTCACGCTGTACGTGCAGCTGTACCTGGCCGGGTTCGGCCTGGACCTCGACGACCTCAAGGCGTTCCGCACGGCGGGCTCGAAGACGCCGGGCCACCCGGAGTACGGACACACCAAGGGCGTCGAGACGACGACGGGCCCGCTGGGGCAGGGAGTCGCGAATGCGGTGGGGATGGCGATGGCGGCCCGCTACGAGCGCGGCCTGTTCGATCCCGATGCCGCACCGGGCACGTCCCCGTTCGACCACTACGTCTACGCGATCGCCGGTGACGGCTGTCTGCAGGAGGGCATCGCGGCCGAGGCGTCCTCGACGGCCGGGCACCAGCGACTCGGCAACCTGATCCTGCTGTGGGACGACAACCACATCTCGATCGAGGGCGACACGCAGACGGCGGTCTCCGAGGACGTGACGAAGCGGTACGAGGCGTACGGCTGGCACGTCCAGCGGGTGGAGCCGAAGCCGGACGGCGACCTGGACCCCGAGGCGATCTTCCGCGCCGTCGAGGCCGCGAAGGCGGTCACGGACAAGCCGTCGTTCATCGCGATGCGCTCGATCATCGCGTGGCCCGCCCCGAACGCGCGCAACACCGAGGCCTCGCACGGCTCGGCGCTCGGGGACGCGGAGATCGCCGCCACGAAGGAACTGCTCGGCTTCGACCCGGAGCGGTCCTTCATCGTCGAGGACGAGGTGATCGCCCACACCCGCGAGGCGCTGACCCGCGGCGCGGAGGCACACGCCGCGTGGGACGCGCGGCTGGCGGAGTGGCGGGCGGCGCACCCGGACCGGGCGGCCGAGTTCGACCGCATCCGGGCCGGAGCACTCCCCGAGGGCTGGCAGTCGAAGCTCCCGACCTTCGCGCCCGGCACGCGGCTCGCCACGCGCGCCGCGTCCGGCAGGACCCTCCAGGCGCTCGGCGAGATCGTCCCCGAACTCTGGGGTGGATCCGCCGACTTGGCGGGATCCAACAACACCACGATCGACAAGACGTCGTCCTTCCTCCCCGAGGGCAATCCGCTCCCGGAGGCCGACCCCTACGGCCGCACCATCCACTTCGGCATCCGCGAGCACGCGATGGCGGCCGAGATGAACGGCATCGCCCTGTACGGCAACACCCGCGTCTACGGAGGCACGTTCCTCGTGTTCTCCGACTACATGCGCAACGCCGTCCGCATGTCGGCGCTCATGGGCCTCCCGGTCACGTACGTCTGGACGCACGACTCCATCGGCCTGGGCGAGGACGGCCCGACCCACCAGCCGGTCGAGCACCTGGCGTCGCTGCGCGCCGTCCCCGGCCTGAACGTGGTCCGCCCGGCCGACGCCAACGAGACCGCCATCGCCTGGCGCGAGATCCTCAAGCGCGGCACCGAGAACCCCGCCCCGCACGGCCTGGCCCTCTCCCGCCAGGCACTCCCGACGTACGAGCCGAACGAGAACACGGCCAAGGGCGCCTACATCCACACCGAGGCCTCGACCGGCACCCCCGACGTGCTCCTGATCGCGACGGGATCCGAGGTGCACGTGGCGGTGGCGGCCCGCGAACGGCTGGAGTCCGAGGGCATCGCCACCCGCGTCGTGTCCATGCCCTGCGTCGAATGGTTCGAGGAACAGGACCGGGCCTACAAGGACACGGTGCTGCCCCCGTCGGTGCGGGCCCGCGTCGCCGTCGAGGCCGGCATCGCCCTCACCTGGCACCGCTACGTCGGCGACACCGGCCGCACCGTCTCCCTCGACCACTTCGGCGCCTCCGCCGACGCGACCACCCTCTTCACGGAGTACGGCTTCACCCCGGAGAACGTGGCGGCCACGGCGAAGGAGTCCCTGGCGGCGTCCGAGAGCTGAACCCGGCCGGTCACGGCCCCGTCCTGAACGCCCCCGGCGTCGTCCCCGTGCGCAGGCGGAAGAACTTGGTGAAGTCGCTCGGGTCGTCGAAGCCGAGCCGGGTGGCGACCTCCTTGGCGGGGAGGCCGCTGTGCCACAGGAGGCGCTTGGCCTCCAGGAGCACGCGGTCGTCGACGTACTGCTTGGCCGTGCGGCCCGCCGCCGCGCGGGTCGCACGGGTCAGCGTGCGGGGGCTGTAGCCGAGGGCCGCCGCGTAGTCCTCGACGCGGCGGGTCACGGCGTGGTCGCGCTCGACGGCCGCGTGGAAGCGGTGGAAGGTGTCGGAGGCCTCGGCGGGGGCCGGGCCCGGGGCGCGCACCTTCGCCAGGCGGATCACCAGGACCGACAGCAGCGCCCGCAACACCTCCACGTGGGAGCCCAGGGGGAGCGAGGCCATCGCGTCGTACTCGTACGCGAGGTGGGCCAGGGCGCGGCGCACGCCCTCCGCGTCCTCGCCGCTCGGTGTCAGCGGGCGCTGCTCGTACGGCGGGTCCATGTGGGCGGCCGACACGACCGCCGGCGGCAGGAACCCGGGCTTGAAGACGACGTCCACGCCGTCCGCGCCCCGCAGGCCGGGGCCGAAGCGCTGCACCTGCCCCGGGCGGATCCACAGCCACGACCCGGGACGCAGCTCGTACTCGACGAAGTCCACCGCCACCTGGAGCGGTCGCTCCCGCGCGCCGATCAGCTGGTGGAAGGCGGGGCGCAGCGGCGCGTACGGGTCGTTGCCGTGCCGCAGCGAGCGGTCGTGGAGGTCGGCGAGCTCCTCGACCTCCACGCCGGTCGGCGCGCCCACGGTCGGCGTGTACTCGAGGTCCCTGACGTCGGGACGGCGTTCCTGTCCGATTTTGCCCATCGTGAGTCCCGAGCGTACCGCCCTCGCCCTCGTCCCGCCGCCTAGCGTGAAAGCACAGGTCAGCGACGTGTGAGGAGTGTCCGGTGCGATTGGTCGTGGGAATGACGGGGGCGACGGGCGCTCCGTTCGGTGTCCGTCTCCTGGAGTGTCTGCGCGAGCTGCCGGACGTCGAGACCCATCTCGTGCTGTCCCGCTGGGCGCGCACCACCATCGAGTTGGAGACCGGCCTCTCGGTGGCGCAGGTGTCCGCGCTCGCGGACGTCACCCACCACCCCGACGACCAGGGCGCCACCATCTCCTCCGGCTCGTTCCACACCGACGGCATGGTCATCGTGCCGTGCTCGATGAAGACCCTCGCGGGGATCAGCGCCGGGTACGCCGAGGGCCTCGTGGCCCGCGCCGCGGACGTCGTCCTCAAGGAGCGCCGCAAGCTCGTCCTCGTTCCGCGCGAGACACCGCTGAGCGAGATCCACCTGCGGAACATGCTCGAACTCGCGCGCATGGGTGTGCAGTTGGTGCCGCCCATGCCCGCCTTCTACAACAACCCGCGGACCGTCGACGACATCGTCGACCACATCGTGGCCCGCGTCCTCGACCAGTTCGACCTGCCGGCCCCGGCCGCCGAGCGCTGGGCCGGCATGCGCGCCGCCCGAGCAGCCCGCGATGCCGAGGCCACAACTTCCGTACTGTAAGAAGGAGTTCACCACCATGCCCTATGACGATCTGCGCAGCTTCCTCGGCACCCTGGAGAAGGAGGGCCAGCTGCTGCGCATCACCGACGAGGTGCTGCCCGAGCCCGACCTCGCCGCCGCGGCCAACGCCACGGGCCGCATCGGCGAGAACGCCCCCGCCCTGTACTTCGACAACGTCAAGGGCTTCACCGACGCCCGGATCGCCCTGAACGTGCACGGCTCCTGGGCCAACCACGCCCTCGCGCTCGGCCTGCCGAAGAACACCCCCGTCAAGGAGCAGGTCGAGGAGTTCGCCCGCCGCTGGGACGCCTTCCCCGTCGCCCCCGAGCGCCGCGAGGACGCTCCCTGGCGGGAGAACGCGCAGGAGGGCGAGGACGTCGACCTCTTCTCCGTGCTTCCCCTCTTCCGCCTGAACGACGGCGACGGAGGCTTCTACCTCGACAAGGCCGCCGTCGTCTCCCGCGACCCCGAGGCACCGGACGACTTCGGCAAGCAGAACGTCGGCACGTACCGCATCGAGGTCATCGGCAGCAACCGGCTCGCCTTCCAGCCGGTCCCGATGCACGACGTCGCCCAGCACCTGCGCAAGGCCGAGGAGGTCGGCGAGGACCTGCCCATCGCCATCACCCTCGGCAACGACCCGGTGATGGCGATCGTCGCCGGCATGCCGATGGCGTACGACCAGAGCGAGTACGAGATGGCCGGCGCGCTGCGCGGGGCGCCCGCACCGATCGCCACCGCCCCGCTCACCGGATTCGACGTGCCGTGGGGCAGCGAGGTCGTCATCGAGGGTGTCATCGAGTCCCGCAAGCGGCAGATCGAGGGCCCCTTCGGCGAGTTCACCGGCCACTACTCGGGCGGCCGCCGGATGCCCGTCATCCGCGTCGACCGCGTCTCGTACCGCACGAACCCCGTCTTCGAGTCCCTCTACCTCGGGATGCCGTGGACCGAGTGCGACTACCTCGTCGGCCCCAACACGTGTGTGCCGCTGCTCAAGCAGCTGCGCGCCGAGTTCCCCGAGGTGCAGGCCGTCAACGCCATGTACACCCACGGCCTGATGGTGATCATCTCGACGAAGAAGCGGTACGGCGGCTTCGCCAAGGCCGTCGGCATGCGCGCGATGACCACCCCGCACGGCCTCGGCTACGTGGCCCAGGTGATCGTCGTCGACGAGGACGTGGACCCGTTCAACCTGCCGCAGGTCATGTGGGCCATGTCGGCGAAGGTCAACCCGAAGGACGACGTCGTCGTCATCCCGAACCTGTCGGTGCTCGAACTCGCCCCCGCCGCCCAGCCCGCGGGCATCACCAGCAAGATGATCATCGACGCGACGACGCCGGTCTCCCCGGACGTCCGCGGCAACTTCTCCACGCCCGCCAAGGACCTCCCCGAGACGGCCGACTGGGCCCGGCGGCTCCAGGACATGATCGCCGCCCGCCACTGACCCGTACCTCCCGCAAAGGAACAACTCCCGTGAACGACAAGCTCGTCGAGGGCGCCGAGTGCCCTCGCTGCCCCGCCGACACCGTCACCCGCCTCGCCACGTCCCCCGTCCCCGGGGTGTGGGACGTGCTCCAGTGCACCCGCTGCCTCTTCACCTGGCGCACCACCGAACCGGCCCGCCGCACCAGCCGCGCCGCCTACCCGGAGGCGTTCAAGCTGACGGAGGCCGACATCGAGAACGCGATCGAGGTGCCGGCGGTGCCGCCGCTGCGCGTTTGACCTTGACACGGTGACAAGGTCTTCACTGCCTGCCGAGGAGGTGGTCTCGATGACGATCACGGAGCAGGACACGGAGACCTTGCGCGCACTGGAGGACGCCGACGCGTCGGTGCGGCTGCGGGCCGCGCTGGCCGTCGGCTCCGCGCCCCGCCCGGCGTACGTCAAGACGCTCGTCGAGCGGTGCGCGGTCGAGCCGGAGTTCTTCGTGCGCGACATGCTGACCTGGGCGCTCACCCGGCACCCGGTGGACCTGACACTGCCCGCCGTGGTCCGCGAGGTGACCGCGGGGAAGGCACAGGCCCGCAGCCAGGCGCTGCACACGCTCTCCAAGCTCGGCGAGCCCGCCGCGTGGCCGGTGATCACGCGGGAGCTGCTGACCGACCCCGACGACGAGGTCGCCCGGTGCGCCTGGCGGGCCGCCGTCGTCCTCGTCCCCGACGAGTCGGAGAGGGCGGCCCTCGCGGACGTCCTCGCCACACAGCTCGGCCGGGGCGGGCGCGAGACACAGCTCAGCCTGAGCCGTGCCCTCCTCGACCTCGGTGACACGGCCGTGCCCGCCGTGGACCGGGCCACGCGTGCCGCCGACCCGGACGTCCGCGCCCACGCGCTCGCCACCGGGCGCGTGCTGCGCGACCCGGACACCAGGATCGGCTTCGCGATCGAGGACGCCAAGCGCGTCGTGGCGCTCGACGGGGCTCCCGGGATGGACCATGGAGTGTGCTGATCGGTGAGGTGGCGCGGAGGTCCGGGGTCAGTGCCCGGATGCTCCGGCACTACGAGTCCCTGGGCCTGGTGCGCCCGTCGGAGCGCACGGGGTCCGGCTATCGGGAGTATTCCGGCGACGACATCCGGCGGATCTTCCACATCGAGAGCCTGCGCTCGCTCGGGCTGTCGCTGCGCGAGATCGGGCGCGCCCTCGACGAGCCGGGCTTCGCGCCCGCCGCGCTCGTCGGCGACCTCATCCGGCAGACTCGCGAACGCATCGCGGCCGAGACCGAGTTGCTGACGCGGCTCAGCCGGATCGACGCGGCGGGACCCGAGGGCTGGGAGGACGTCCTCCACGTGGTGGCTCTCCTCCAGGCGTTGGGCTCCAAGAGCCCGGATGCCCGTCAGCGGGCCGCCCTGTCCACCGCCGAGCAGGGCCCGCTTCCGGCGGCGGCGCTGGTCGACGCGGTGCTGAGCGAGGAGGACCCGAACGTCGCCGGAGCGCTGCGCTGGGCGCTCGTACGCGCGGATGACTCCGCGGCCCTGCCCCTGCTGGCCGAGGCGCTCGCCGCGCCGGACGCCGCCGTGCGGGAGCGGGCCGCCCAGTGCCTCGCCGAGCTGCCGGACGCCGAGGCGGCCACGCACCTGCGCCACGCCCTGACCGGCCCCGACACCGCGGTCCGTGCCCGCGCCGCCGTGGCACTCGGCAACCGCGGAGTGCCCGAAGCGGTCCCCGAGCTCGTCGACATGATCGTGGCGGGCAGGAACGACACCGACGCGGCGGACGCCCTGAGCGTCCTGGCCGACCGGGCGGCGTCGGCCGAGCACATCGCGACCGCCCTCGTCGACCGCCTCGACGGTCCCGACACGGGGGCGCCCGCGCGCGGCCGTCTCACCCAGGCCCTCGCGGGCATCCCGGGGCCGACCGCGACGCGCGCCCTGGCCGGCCTGACGGCCGACGAGGACCGTGCCGTGGCGCTCACGGCGACGTATCTGCTGCGGCTCCGCGACGGCGAACGCTGACCGGCGGACGCTCAGGACCGCAGAGCGAGGCCCTTGCCCGCCAGCTCCTCCTCGAGGACACGGACGGCCTTCGGACCCACGCCCAGCAGCGCCCGCGTGGCGGGCCTACCGATGCCGGCGGGAAGCTGCCCTTTCGTGGCGGACGCGGCGGCGAGCCGCTTCGGCGCGCGGTGCGCCCACGAGGCCCGCACCAGCGCGCCGAGGTCCTGGCCGGTCACGTCCGCGAGCGCGAGCCGCACGCCGATGGTGGCCCCGGCCCGCGTCACGGGCTCCGCGCCGGGATGCGCGGCGACCGCATCGCGCACCGCCTCGGGCGCCGGGCGCAGCTGGGTCCTCGTCGTCATGTGCCCTGTCTGGCAGCGGCGGTCACTTCAGCCAGCTGTCCACCAGCTTCTTGTTGCCGTCGATCCACTCCTTCGCCGCCTCCTGCTCGTGGCCCGTGCCCTTCTTCTGGAGGAGGAGTTCGAGACTGCCGAGCTGACTGCTCGTGAGGCGGAAGTTCTTGAGCCAGCCGGCGACCTCCGGGTTGGCCTTCGAGTAGCCCTTGCTGGCGACCATCTGGACCTTGTCCGGCTTGCCGTAGGCCTTCTTGGTGTCCTTGAGGACCTTCAGCGGCATCTTGGTGTACGCCCAGTGCGGACGCCACAGCGTGACCACGACCGGCTTCTGGTTGTTGATCGACTTCTGGAGGGCGGAGAGCATCGCGGAGGTGCTGGACTCGGCGAGCTCGTACTCGCTCTTGAGTCCGTACTGCGGCAGCACGTTGGAGCGCGTCAGCCGCATCAGGCCCGAGCCCGCCTCGATGCCGACGATCTTTCCGCCGAACTCCTTGGACTTCCCCTTGAGGTCGTCGATGGTGTTGACGTCCTTGACGTACTTGGGAACGGTCAGGTTCAGGTCGGCCGGCTCGTACCAGGTGCCGAGCTTCTCCATCTTGGGGCCGAGCTTGTCCCAGTAGTTCTGGTGGGTGACCGGCAGCCAGGCGTCGAGATACACGTCGACCTGCTTGTTGGCGACGCCGGTGTACGTGCTGGCGATGTCCAGGTCGCGGGTCTCGACCTTGTACCCCTTGTCCTCCAGGATCTGCTTCCACAGGAAGGTCGCCGAGACCCCCTCGTCCCACCCGGCGACGTAGGCCAGCTTGACCGTCTTCGAGCCGCCGCTCGCGTCGTCGTCGGAACCTCCCTCGACCTTCGAGGTGTTCCCGCTGCACGCGGTGGCGAGCAGGGTGAGCGCGGCGGCGGTGCAGCCGAACAGGTAGGTGGTGCGGCGGCGTCGATTGCGGATCATGACGGGTTCTCCTGTCGTCACGCGGAAACGGGAGCTGTGGGGGCGGCGGCGGTGGGCGACTTCTCGATGTCGGCCGCGTCGGGCGTACCGGTGCGCCTGCGGATCCGGAACCGGCGTCCGTCCGGTGCGGCGAGCGCGCTCGTGACACGGTCGAGGAAGATCGCGAGGAAGACGACGGCGAGACCGCCCTGGAAGCCGATCCCGATGTCGAGCTGGCTGATGCCGCGCACCACGACGGTGCCGAGTCCCGCCGCGCCGACCATGCCGGCGATGACGACCATGGACAGCGCCAGCATGATCACCTGGTTGATGCCGGCCATGATCGAGGGCAGCGCCAGGGGGAGTTGGACGCCGCGCAGGATCTGCGCGGGCCGCGCGCCGAAGGCGTGCGCGGCCTCCACGACCTCCGGATCGACCTGTCGGATGCCGAGTTCGGTGAGGCGCACGGCGGGCGCGACGGCGAAGGCGATGGTGGCCACGACCCCGGGCACCAGACCGATGCCGAAGAAGAACACGGCCGGGATCAGATACACGAACACCGGCAGTGTCTGGAGGAAGTCGAGCACGGGCCTGACCAGGGTGCTGACCAGCGGACTGCGCGCCGCCCACACCCCGATGGGCACGCCGATGACCACGGCGAAGGCCGAGGCCACCACGACGACGGCGAGCGTCTGCATCGCCGCGGTCCACAGGCCCATCCCCTGGATGAGCAGGAACGAGCCGAGGGTGAACGCCGCGAACAGCCAGCCGCGCGCGAGGAACGCGAGGGCGGTGAACACCACGATGACGACCAGCATGTGAGGGGCCGTCAGCACATACAGCACCGCGTTGACCAGTGATGTCATCACGGAGGTGATGGCGTCGAAGAGTCCGCCGAGGTTCTCGGTCAGCCAGTCGACGGCCTTGCTGACCGGGGTGCCGAGGTCAACGCTGAACAGCATCGGCCACCTCCTCCTGAGCGCTGTCGGGATCTCCTGAACCGCCGTACGCGGAGGCCGGGCCGGGGCTGCGCGGACCGGACAGCGCGGTGAGCAGCGCCGCCCGCGGCAGCACGCCGAGCAGCCGCCCGTCGTCGTCGGTCACGGCCAGCGGCACCTTGTACCGCCCGGCCGCCGCGAACAGGTCGACGAGCAGGGTGTCGGGGCCCGTGCGGCCGTAGTCGTCGCTCACGCACTCCGGGCTGTCGCGCAGCGCGGCGTGTCCCGCGTCGGCGGCCCGCGCGATGCCGTCGGCGTGCGCGGCGCCCGTGATGTGCCCCTCGGCGTCCAGCACGTACAGGGCCGTCGCCTCGGTGTCCGCGAGGCTGCGCAGCACGTCGTGCGGGGCGTCGTCGAGCCGGGCCGTCGCGAGCGGCTCGCGCATCACGGACCGCGCGGTCAGCACGCGAGAGCGGTCCACGTCGGAGACGAAGTCCCGTACGTAGGCGTCGGCGGGGGAGTCGAGGATGTCGTTCGCGGTGCCGAGCTGCACGACGCCGCCGTCGCGCATCACCATGATCCGGTCGCCGAGCCGCATCGCCTCGTTCAGGTCGTGCGTGACGAACACGATGGTGCGGCGCAGATCGCGCTGGAGGCCGAGCAGCAGGTCCTGCATGTCCCGGCGGATCAGCGGGTCGAGTGCGCTGAACGGCTCGTCCATCAGCATCACTTCGGCGTCCGTGGCGAGCGCGCGGGCCAGGCCGACGCGCTGGCGCATGCCGCCGGACAGCGCGCTGGGATAGGAGTCGGCCCAGCGGTCGAGGCCCACGGTGCGCAGCGCCCAGTCGGAGCGCTCCTGCCGCTCGGCGGCGGTGCCGCCACGCAACTTGATGCCGTACGCGGCGTTCTCGCGGACCGTGCGGTGCGGGAACAGCGCGAAGTGCTGAAAGATCATGTTGACCTTGCGGTTGCGCAGCTCGCGCAGTTCCGCGTGGTCCATCGCGAGCAAGTCCCTGCCGTCCACGCGTAGTTCGCCCGATGTCGGCTCGACGAGGCGGTTCAGCATCCGCAGCAGCGTCGACTTGCCGGACCCGGACAGGCCCATGACGACGAAGAGTTCGCCCGGTTCCACGGTGAAGGAGACGTCGCGGACCGCGTGCACCTGACTGTCTGCGGTGTCGAAAACCTTGTTCAGTCGTGCTGCTTCTATCACCGTGCCCCACCTCCAGGGGACCGCGCGGGGCGGTTGGAACAAGTCCGGGCTGGTGTTTCGCATTGCGCAACAGATGTGCAGTACGGTGTGACGATGCCGTCGACCGTGACGGCGCGTCAAGGCTCTTGCATCCGGGCAACCGCGAATTAACGTCTACGGGCGGCACGTTGGGCCGCCGAGGCGGAGAGCTGGAGGGTGCTGTGGTGACGACCGGCAGCCGGCGAGCGCGCGACCGTGCGGTCCAGTCCGTCGACCGAGCGGTGTCGGTCCTGCAGATCCTGGCCGTGCGCGGACCGTGCGGCGTGACGGAGATCGCCGGGCTGCTCGGCGTGCACAAGACGACCGTGTTCCGGCTGCTGGTGACCCTGGAGGGGCGAGGGCTCGTCGAACAGGGCCCGACCCGCGGCCGGTACCGCATCGGCCACCCGATCACGGAACTCGCCGCGGCGGCCGCCAAGCACTCCGACCTGTTCCTGCTCAGCCGCCCCGTCTGCCAGGAGCTGGCGCAGGCCGCCGGTGACACGGTCAGCGTCTCCGTCCGCGAGGGCCGCGACGTCGTCACCGTCGGCCAGGTGGCGGGGGAGGCGTCCATCTCCAGCGTCGACTGGGTGGGGCGCCGCTGCCCGCTGCACGCCACCGCCGCGGGCAAGATCTTCCTCGCCCATCCGGCCCCCGACCGGTACGGGCGGCTGCCGGCGGAGCCGCCGCGCGGCAGGCGCCTGGAGCGGTACACCGCCCGCACCCTCACCCGTCAGGAGCACCTGGCCAAGGATCTCGCGGCGGTGCGGGAGCGCGGGTACGCCGTCTCGTTCGAGGAGTACGAGGTCGGCCTGGTCTCCCTCGCCGCGCCGGTCCGGGCCCTGGACGACACGGTCGTCGCCGCCGTCACGCTGGCCGGGCCCGCCTTCCGGATCCGCGAGGACACCGCGCCGGCCCTCGCCGCGCTCCTGGTGCAGGCCGCCGCGCGGATCTCCTGGCGGCGCGGACAGGTCAAGCGGGGCTGAGCCCGGCGGCCGGTGTGCGCGGGCGCTTCCTGGATAGGCTCCCCCGTATGAGCAGCAAAGGTCGCGCACGGGACACGTCGGTGCAGTCGGTGGACCGGGCGGTGTCGATCCTCCAGGTGCTGGCGGTCCAGGGGCCGTCAGGCGTCACGGAGATCGCCGACGCCCTCGGGATCCACAAGTCGACCGTGTTCCGGCTGCTGGCCACGCTGGAGGCGCGCGGCCTCGTCGAGCAGGACAGCGAGCGCGGCCGCTACCGCATCGGCTACACCGTGGTCGAGCTCGCGGGCGGCGCCACCAAGGGCAACGATCTGTCGCTGCTCAGCCGCCCCGTCTGCCAGGAACTGGCCGCCGCCGTCGGTGAGACGGTGAACGTGGCGGTCTACGACGGCGAGGCCGTCATCAGCATCGACCAGGTGCTCGGCAACGCGGCGATCACCAGCATCGACTGGGTCGGCAAGCGCACCCCGCTGCACGCCACGTCGGCGGGCAAGGTGTTCCTGGCCCACATGCCGCAGCCGGAGGCCGCCGAGATCCTCGAGCAGCCGCTGGAGGAGTACACCCCGCACACCATCACCGACGCGGCCCTGCTGAAGGAACAGCTCCAGACCGTACGGGAGTTGGGCTACGGGGCCATCAGTGAGGAGCTGGAGATCGGGCTCGCCTCGCTGTCCGCCCCCATCAGGGCGCTGAACGGCGAGGTCGTCGCCACCGTCACGGTCTCCGGGCCGACGTTCCGGATCAACGACCACACCATCCCCGGCCTCGCCGAACAGCTGGTCGCGGCGGGCGAGAAGATCTCCTGGCGCAAGGGGTACATCCGGCGCGGCTGACGGCCGGCCGACAGCGCCACGATTACGCAGCGGTAGGGGTTGACGACGCGCTCTCACGCGCCGCACATTTGTCTCGCATCGCGTTGATGTTTCGTATCGCGAAACGGCGGTCGCGGAACAACGGCGCCCACATCCGGGCCACAGAGCTTCCCTGCCTTCCTTGGAGCTGTCGTGCGCGCACCGAACACGAACCTGGACCCCCTGCTCCAGCCGTTCACGCTGAAGCACCTCACCCTGCGCAACCGAGTCGTCAGCACCTCCCACGAACCCGCCTTCGGCGAGGACGGACTCCCCAAGGACCGCTACCGCGCCTACCACTTGGAGAAGGCCCGCGGCGGCGTCGGCCTCACGATGATCGGCGGCTCCGCCGTCGTCTCACCCGACAGCCCGCCCTCGTTCGGCAATCTCCTCCTCTACCGCGACGACATCGTGCCGTGGCTGCGCCGCCTCGCCGACGACGTGCACGAGGCCGGCGCGGCCGTCATGTGCCAGGTCACCCACCTCGGGCGGCGTACCAGCAACTACACGGGGGACTGGCTGCCGGTCGTCGCCGCGTCCCCGCTGCGCGAACCCCAGCACCGCGCCTTCCCCAAGGCCGCCGAGCCCTGGGACCTGGACCGGATCGTCGCCGACTACGCCGCCGCGGCCGTGCGCTGCAAGGAAGGCGGCCTCGACGGCATCGAGCTGCAGTCCTACGGCCACTTCCTCGACGGCTTCCTGTCCCCGGCGACCAACCACCGCGACGACGAGTGGGGCGGCGACCTCGACCACCGGACGGCGTTCCCCCGCCGCGTCATCCACGCCGTCCGCGAAGCCGTCGGACCCGACTTCGTCGTCGGCATCCGCATGGCGCTCGACGAGGGCCGCGACGACGGGCTCACCTTCGCCGAAGGACTCGCCGCCGCCGAGCGGTTCGCCGCCGACGGCATCGACTTCGTCAGCGCCATCCACGGCACCATCGAGTCCGACGCCTCGCTCGCCCGCACCATCCCCTCGATGGGCACCCCGCTCGGCCCGTTCCTCGACTTCACCGGCGAGATCCGCCGCCGCCTCGACATCCCCGTCATGCACGCCGCCCGCATCGCCGACCCCGCCACCGCCCGGCACGCCCTGCGCGAAGGGCTCCTCGACCTCGTCGGCATGACCCGCGCGCAGATCGCGGACCCTCACCTCGTCGCCAAGATCGCCGCAGGGGACGAGGACCGCATCAGGCCCTGCGTCGGCGCGAGTTACTGCCTCGACGCCATCTACGACTCCGGTGACACCAAGTGCGTCCACAACCCGGCCACCGGACGCGAACTCCAGATCCCGCACACCATCCCCGCCGCAACGGGCCCGCGCCGCAGGGCCGTTGTCGTCGGCGGCGGCCCCGCGGGCCTGGAAGCCGCCCGCGTCCTCGGCGAACGCGGCCACGACGTCGTCCTGTTCGAGGCGGGCGACCAGGCGGGCGGACAGCTCCGGCTCGCCGCGCAGAACCCCCGCCGGGGCGACCTCCTCGGCATCGTCGACTGGCGCACCGCCGAATGCAAACACCTCGGCGTCGACCTGCGCCTCGGCACCTTCGCCGAGGCCGGCGACGTCCTCGCCGAACACCCCGACCTTGTGATCGTCGCCACCGGCGGCCTGCCCAACCGGACCTTCCTCACCGCGGGCGAAGCACTCGTCGCCGACACCTGGGACGTCATGTCCGGCTCCCTGCGCCCACGCCCCGACAGCAGGGTCCTCGTCTACGACGACCACGGCGGCTACCCGGCCATGGACGCCGCCGAACTCCTCGCCGGCCACGGCGCCCGCCTCGAGTACGTGACACCCGAGCGCACCCTCGCCCCCGACATCGGCAGCATGAACTCACCTGCCTACCTGCGGGCGTTCACCGAGCAGGACGTCACCGTCACCCTCGCCCGACGGCTGCGCTCCGTGCGCAGGGGCGACGACGGGCGGCTGGTGGCGACCCTGTTCAGCGAGTACACCGGCACCCAGACCGAACGCGTCGTCGACCACGTCGTCGTCGAGCACGGCACCCTCCCCAACGACGAGCTCTACACCGAGCTGCTGCCCGCCTCCCGCAACCACGGCGAGGTCGACCACCGGGCGCTCCTCGCCCGCGCCCCGCAGACCGTCGTCCGCAACGACGCGGGCCGCTACCAACTGTTCCGCATCGGTGACGCCGTCACCAGCCGCAACATCCACGCCGCCGTGTACGACGCGCTGCGCCTGTGCCTGCCCGTCTGACGAGCCTCGGAGTGACACCATGACCGTCCACGCCTCCGACACCGCCCCCGCCGACCTCGTCGCCCGCCGTGCCCCCGGCCACAGCCTCGAAGCCCCCTTCTACACCAGCGACACCTTCTTCCGGCTCGACATCGACGCCGTCTTCGCCCGCAGCTGGATCTTCGTCGCCGCCGAGGCCGAACTCCCCGAACCCGGCGACTACGTCACCGTCACCGTCGGCCCCTGGTCCGCCATCCTCGTCCGCGACGACGACGAACAAGTCCGCGCCTTCCACAACGTGTGCCGCCACCGCGGCACCCGCATCCTCAACGACCAGCGCGGCTCCGTCGGCAACATCGTCTGCGGCTACCACCACTGGACGTACGGCGTCGACGGCACCCTGCTGCACGCCGAGTCCCAGCCGCCCGACTTCGACCGCTCCTGCTTCGGCCTGCGCCCCGTCCACGTACGCACCGTCGCCGGCCTCGTGTTCCTGTCCCTCGCCGCCGAACCGCCCGCCGACTTCGACGAGTTCGCCGCCCGCGTCGAGCCCTACCTCGCACCGCACAACCTGGCGCGCGCCAAGGTGGCCCACCAGATCGACCTCGTCGAGCACGGCAACTGGAAACTCACCATGGAGAACAACCGGGAGTGCTACCACTGCTCAGGGCACCCCGAACTCCAGCGCTGCTACTTCCCGCTCTACAACTTCACCGAGGACACGGTGCCACCCGGCATGCGCGCCACCTACGAACGCTTCCTGAAGGCCGACGCCGAGGCCCGCGCCACGTACGAGTCCCTCGGCCTGCCGTACGAGACGATCGAGGACCTCGTCGACCGGCCCACCGGGTTCCGCATCCAGCGCGAACCCCTCGACCTCGCGGGGGAGTCCTTCACAGGCGACGGCAAGGCGGCCGTGCGCAGGCTGCTCGCCGACTTCCCGACCGCCCGGCTCGGCCACCTCGGCCTCCATCTCCAGCCCAACGCCTGGTTCCACTTCTCCGCCGACCACGCGGTGCTCTTCTCCGTGCTCCCCCTCGCCGCCGACCGCACCCTCGTCCGCACCACCTGGCTCGTGCACGCCGACGCCGAAGAGGGCGTCGACTACGACCCCGACACCCTCACCGGGGTCTGGGTCGCCACCAACGAACAGGACGCCGCGTTCGTCTCCCGGGCCCAGCGGGGCGTCGGCGACCCCGCGTACCGGCCGGGCCCCTACAGCCCGACCGAATCGCAGGTCGAGGACTTCGTCACCTGGTACGTCAACCGGCTGAAGGCACACCTGGAGGGGCCATGACGACAGCGACACTGACCGCGGCGGGCTCCCCGCCCGCCTGGGCCGACGGCCTGCTGGTGTGCCGGCGGGTCCACGACGTGACCCCGGACGTCCGTACTTTCGTGCTCGCCCCCACCGAACCCCGCCTCTTCCGCCACGACCCCGGCCAGTACCTCACCCTCTGCCTCGACATCGACGGCACCCCCGTCGAGCGCTGCTACACCATCTCCTCCGCGCCCACCCGCCCCGACCTCGCCACCATCACCGTCAAACGCGTCCCCGGCGGCCCGGTCTCCAACTGGCTGCACGACCACCTGACACCCGGCGACACGGTGTGGGCGCGCGGGCCCCTCGGCGGGTTCACCATCAACCAGCACCCGGCCGCCAAGTACCTCTTCCTCTCCGCGGGCAGCGGAGTGACACCCCTGATGTCGATGACCCGCACCCTGTACGACCTCGACCACCCCGTGGACGTCGTCTTCGTGCACAGCGCCCGCACCTACGACGACATCATCTTCCGCCGCGAACTCGACCTCATCGCCGCCACCGCCCCCGACTTCCGCGTCTGGCACCTCCTCGACGACCACGGCGAAGCGCTCGACGCGCGGCTGCTGCGGGAGACCGCCCCCGACTTCGCGGAGCGCGAGGTGTTCACGTGCGGACCCGCCGGCTACATGGCCGCCGTACGCGACATCCTCACGGCCGAGGGCTTCGACATGGCACACCACCACGAGGAGAGCTTCGCCTTCGAGACACCACGGCCCGCCGAACCCGGCCCCGTCACCGGCACCGGATTCAAGGTCCACCTCGCCCGCACCGGACGCACCATCGAGTGCGACGCCGACACCCCCGTCCTCGCGGCCGCCGCCCGCGAAGGCGTCACCCTGCCCGCTTCCTGCGCACAGGGCATGTGCGGCACCTGCAAGACGACCCTCCTGTCCGGCTCGGTCGACATGCGCCACGCCGGAGGCATCCGCCCCCGGGAGATCGCGGCCGACAAGATCCTGCTGTGCTGCTCGACACCGCTGGAGGACCTGGTGGTCGACGCGTAGGACAGGACCCCGCCCGCCGTGTCGGCGCCGCCACGGCGGGCGCGCCCTGTTTCATGGCCCCCATGCCCGGCACACCACCCGTCCACGACGACGCCCACACGAGCAGCGAAGAACGCTCACTCGACCAGAAGGGCGGCCCCGGACACACCCTCCTGATGGCGCTCGCCCTCGCGATCCCCGCCGTGAAGGTCGCCTACACCGTCGGCGGCGGCGAACCCGCGCGCGACGTGTTCGTCGGCATGGAGCTGTCCAACTGGCCCGACGTCCTCATCGGCATGCTGCTCACCGAACCCGCACTCGGCTCGGTGTTCGGCGTCGTCGTCTCCCGTGTCGTCTTCGCCCTGTTCGCCGCGCGCGGGTCCGTGCCCAAGGGCGGCGGGGCGGTGCACGCGGCGCGGCGCGTGGCGCTCACCCTCGTCAACCCGGTCGCCGTCGGGATCATCGCCGTCTGCTTCTACGGGCCCTGGTGGGGGCTCGGCACCGGGGTCGTGGCGTACGTGCTGCGGCTCGGCGTGGTCAGCGGGAACCGCGGCGAGCGGCTGCTGTCGCTGCTGCTCACCGTCGTCGTGCTGCCGCTGCTCGCCTTCGGCTCCGCGCTCGACGGCAAGGCGTGGACGTCGGTCCTCGAATGCCAGGTCCAGGAGGGCGCGGAGGCCACGTCGCAGCGCGTCATCGAACTGGGGCGCAAGGGCAACGGTGTCGTCGGCTGGAGCCTGGACACCGAGGAGGTCGTCAACGGCGCCGGATGCGTGGACACCGGCAGCCTGCGGGTGCGCGACGCCTGGTGGTGACGGCGCCGCGCACCCGACCCGTCAGGCCCTGCCCGCCCCGTTCGGCTGCGGGGTGTCGGCCACCGGCGCCGGCTGGTCCGCCGCGAGGTGGTCGTGCGTGGCGTCCGGGTCGGTCAGACGGTTCAGGCGGGCCGGTACATCGAGGCCGACCAGAAGGACGACGATGATCGTGCCCGCGAAGGTGAGCACCGCCAGGGCCCGGCCGAGCGGCATCCCGGAGGCCAGCTGCGCGCCGAGCACCGGGGCGACGGCGCCGCCCAGCGCGCCCACGTTGTACGTGAAGCCGAGCGCGGCCGCCCGGTTCTCCGTCGGGAAGTGGCCGCCGATGTAGCGCGGCAGCAGCCCCGAGATGCCGAAGCTGAGGCCCTGGAGCACGAAGAGGAGCGCGCCGAGCAGGAGCAGGTTGTCCTTGACCGCGAACACCGGGAACACGAACACCATCGAGGCGATCAGCGTGAACGCGTACGCCTTCTTCGTGCCGATCCAGTCACCCACGAACCCGGCGAGCCAGCAGCCCGCCATCGTGCCGAACCCGGCGAAGAACATCGCGTTGCTGACCTGGCCGGGCGAGTACCCGAGGTCCGTCTTGAGGTACGTCGGCAGCAGCGCCTGGATGGGCCAGGTGTAGAGGAACGCGAAGAACACCGTCACGGTCATCGCCACGTACAGCGTCCAGTTGCGGCGCCCGCCCATCTGCGCGGCGAGGGCGACGAGGCCGACACCGGCGACGACGGAGAGCACCGGCACGTACCCGGCGCCGAGCGGGGTGAAGACGGCGAAGAGGCAGATCGTCGCGGCGACCGTGAGCACGAGGTTCACCGTCGCGCGGGCCGGCGTCGCGAACAGCGGACAGAACGGGTTGGGCTTCGTCGTCCGCCGCTCGACCGTCTCGCTCCACTCGGCGGCCTCGGGCAGCGCCCTGCGCAGCCACAGCGCGACCACGATCGGGACGATCCCGATGTAGAACATCCACCGCCAGCCGAGCGCCGGCACCACCCACTTGTAGACCTCGGCAGCCAGCACCGAGCCCACCGAGAACCCGGAGATCAGGAAGCCGCTCGCCCGGTTGCGCAGCCGCGCCGGCCAGCTCTCCATCGCGTACGTGGCACTGGCGCTGTACTCGCCCGCCATCCCCATGCCGATGGCGAGCCGGGCCACGAACAGGCTCGTGTAGTCCCAGGCGAAACCGCAGGCGAAGGTGCCGAGGGAGTACAGCAGGATGCTGACCACCATCGACAGCTTGCGGCCGTACCGGTCGCCGAGCGCGCCGAGCACGGCTCCGCCGATCCACCGGGTGATGAACGCGGCGGACACCAGGCTGGCGCCCTCCACCGTGCTCAGGCCGAAGTCGTCACTGATCTCCGTGAGGACGAGGGTGATCAGGACGAAGTCGAATCCGTCCAGGACATAGCCGACCCAGGCGGCGAAGAACGACTTCCACTGGGTACCGGTCACCTCTCGGTACCAGGGACGTGTGTCGTGGGGTGATGTGCGCACGATGTCTCCATGATGTCGGACCGCCTCGGCATTGAGCACGGGCCGCGGGCGGTGGCGTGTCAGCGCTGTGCGAGTCCTGCGACGAATTGGCCGGTCAGAGCGGTGGGGGCGGTGATGGCCGTGCCGACGACGACGCTGTGGGCGCCGCGTGCGAGTGCCTGCGCGGCTTCGTGCGGGGTACGGATGCGGCCCTCGGCGACCACCGGGACGTCGAGCGCGGCGGCGAGCGCGGCCACGAGGTCGAGGTCGGGGCCCTCCTGCCGGGGCGAGCCCGGCGCGTAGCCGGACAGAGTGGTGGACACGAGGTCGGCGCCCTCGGCGACGGCGGCGACACCTTCGTCGTACGTCGCCACGTCGGCCATGACGAGGGCGCCCGCCGCGTGCACGGCCTCGGCTGCCGCGGCGAAGGTGCTGCCGTCGGGGCGCGGGCGGTCGGTGGCGTCGATCGCGACGACGTCGGCGCCCGCTTCGGCGATCGCCACGGCGTGCCGGACGGTCGGTGTGATGTAGACGCCGGTGTCGCCGTCCTTCCAGAGCCCGATGAGGGGCAGGTCGACGGCGGCGCGGATCGCGGCCACCACCTCCGGCTCGTTCGTGCGGATGGCGGCGGCGCCACCGGCGGCGGCGGACCGTGCGAGGCGGACGAGGGTGCCGGTCTCGCGCATCGGGTCGCCGGGCGGGGCCTGGCAGGACACGATGAGCCGGCCGGCGAGCGCGTCGGCGAGGGCGGTGGGGGAGGGAGCGTTAGGGGGCATCAGTGTGTCTGCTTCTGGTGGAGGGCGGCGGAGTGGGTTCGGGGGTGGTGGAGGGGTGCGGTCGTGGCGAGGGCGGCGGCGCCGAGCACCGCCGCGTCCGCGCCGTGGCGGGGGAGCGCAGGTCTCAAGTGCCGCAGCGGTGCCATGAGTTCGGCGGCGAAGGCGCGGTCGAGGGCGTCCCGGTACAGGGGGCCGATGCGCGGCACACCGCCCGCGACCACGACCCGGTCGGGGCCGAGCGCGTTGGCGAGGCCGCCGAGCGCGCGGCCCATCGCGGTCGCGCCGAGCGTGATGGCGCGGACGGCGTGGTCGTCCCCGGCCGCCGCGCGCTCCGCGACCGTCTGCAAGCGGTCGACGCGGACGTCCGCAAGGCGTTCGTACAGGGCCGTGATGCCGGGCCCCGACGCGACGGCCTCCAGGTGACCGCGCGCGCCGCAGGTGCACGGCAACCCGGCGGCCTCCGGGCTCGGCAGGTGCCCGAGGTGTCCCGCGACGCCCCCGGCTCCGCGCAGCATCCGGCCGTCGGCGGCCACGGCGCCGCCGACCCCCGTGCCGACGGCGACGAACAGCAGCGTCGACTCCGCGTCGAGGGCCGCGAGTTCGGGTCCCGCGGTCGCCCGCACGTCGTTGTCGCAGGCGACCGGGAGGCCCGTGCGCTCGGCGAGTCCCGCGCCGAGCGCGGTGCCCGCCCAGCCGCGGATCGTGTCGGTCGACGCCGTCACCGTGCCCGTACGCGGGTCGACGACACCGGCCGCCGCGACGCCCACCGCGTGCGCGCCCCGGTCGACGGCCCGCGCGGCACCGGCGAGCGCGTCGAGGACCGCGACGGCGCCGTCGGCGGCCGGGGTCGGCACCGTGTGCCGGTCGAGCACGGAGCCGTCCGCGCCCACCAGAGCGGCGTCGATCTTGGTGCCGCCGAGGTCGAGCCCGACGACGGGGCCCGGCGCGGTGCTCATCGGACCGGCGCGAGCCCGGCGGCCCGCAGGCGCGCGGCGATGGCCTCGACGGAGGCGTCGCTCAGCGGGATCTGCGGGAACGCGGTGGCGCCGTCGTCGATCACGCCGAGCAGCCGCAGCGCGCCCTTGAAGGACCCGAGCGCCGACGAGCTGCGCCCCATGTCCTCCTCGGGACCCACGTCGACGATGCCGAAGAGCTCGACGAGGCGCTCCTGCTCCTTCGCCGCGAGCTCCCAGTCACCGGCGCGCGCGGCCTCGTAGAGACGGACGTACGCGGCGGGGTCCACGTTCCCGATGCCGGGCACGACGCCGTCCACGCCCGCCAACAGGGCGGCGTCCACGGTGAGTTCGGATCCGGTGAGCACGCTGAAGTCGGGCGCGGGCCCGTTCCTGCGGCCGCTCCTGCCGCCCAGTTCGACGATGAGCCGCCGCAGGCCGCCCTCGTCTCCACTGCTGTCCTTGACGCCCGCCAGCGTGCCGTCCTGCGCCAGCTCCCGCAGCAGCGCGGCCGACAGCTTGCTGTGCACCGACACCGGCAGGTCGTACGCGAACAGCGGCAGATCGACGGCCTCACGGATCCGCCGGAAGTGCCGGGCGATCTCCAGTGGGTGGGTGCGCGTGTAGAACGGCGCGGTGGCCACGAGCCCGTCGGCGCCCAGCTCGGCGGCGCGCGCCGCGTGGTCGAGGACGCGCGGCGTCGTGGTGTCGATGACACCGGCGAGGACCGGCACCCGGCCCGCCGCCGCGCGCACCACCGTCTCCAGGACCGTGGCGCGCCGCGCGTCCGTGAGGTAGGCGACCTCGCTCGTCGACCCCAGCGCGAACAGGCCGTGCACGCCGCCGTCGACGAGGTGCTCCACGAGGCGCGTCAGGGAGGCGGTGTCGACCTCGCCGTGCGCGTCGAGCGGCGTGCAGACGGGCGGGACGACCCCGCGAAGAGGGCTGGTGAGAGGCATGGCGGTGCTCCAGTGCTGCTGCGGAGACGCGGTCGGGACCGACCACGAGGTAAGACGTAAGATGTCTTACGTCAGGCGTCACCATAGACTCAGCTGGGCGCCACAGGTCAAGAGCGGCGTCGGTCACACCTGGAACCCACGCCGGGAAGCGACACAGGGAAGCAGCACCGGGCCCGCGACGGCCCGGCCGATCGGAAGGAGGCGTCGGTGGCCCGCTCCACGCTGACCGCGGACGTGCAGGAACGCATCAAGCAGCTGATCCTGGAGCGCGGTCTCGTGCCGGGCAGTCCGCTGCCTCCGGAGGGCGAGCTCGCGGAGCTGTTCGACGTCAGCCGCGTCTCGCTGCGCGAGGCGCTGAAGGCCCTTCAGGCGCTGCACGTCATCGAGATCCGGCGCGGCTCCGGCACCTTCGTGGGCTCCCTGTCCCTCGACCCGTTCGTCAAGGGCCTCGCGTTCCGGGCGGCGGTCAGGCACCGCAACGGCGAGCCGAGCCTGTACGAACTCATGCGGGTGCGCGAGGCGTTGGAGGCGGGCCTGATCGAGAGCGTCGCGGCGACCGTGCCCGCCGAGGACCTCGACGTGCTCCGCGGCATCGTCGAGGACATGGAGAAGGAGGCCGAGACGGGGCGGGTCGCGCGCGCCACGGACCGCGCCTTCCACGTGGCGCTCTACCGCTCCCTCGACAACTACCTGCTCAGCGAGGTGCTCGACGCGTTCTGGGCGGCCATGGACCAGGTCCGCGACGACGTCGGCGACAGCCACCAGGTGGGCGCCGTCACCGCCGCCAACCACCGGGCGATCGTCGACGCCCTCGCGGCGGGGGACGGCCCTGGTGCGGCGGCGGCGATGCGGACGCACTTCGACGGCATCCGCGAACGCCTGGCGCCGACGGGCTGAAAAGCCGACGGGCCGAAAGCGGGGGTGCGCGTCAGTCGCGGGCGCCGGACCCCGTGTCGTACCGGCCCCGCAGCTCCTCCCAGAAGCCGAGGCCGACCGAGTCGAACAGGTCCCGCACCGGCAACTGCCCGGCGGTGTCCAGGTCACCGGCCGCCGCGCCGGCGAGAGCGGCGCGCATCGCGGTCGCCGCGGCGCCGACGTTGAGCAGCGGCATGATCGTCAGCGCGTACCCGGCCTCGCGCAGCAGGTCGAGGTCCGCCGCCGGTGTCCTGCCGCCCGGGACGAGGTTGAACAGTGCGGGTGCCGCCACCTCGGACGGCACCCGCCGCACCTCGTCGACGCTCTGCGGCGCCTCGACGAACACCATGTCGGCGCCCGCCTCCACGTACCGGTTGACGCGGCGCAGGGCCTCGTCGAAGCCGTGCGTGGCGCGGGCGTCGGTGCGCGCGACGATGACGGTGCCGGGGTCGCGGCGCGCCTCGGCCGCCGCCTCGATCTTCGCGGTGAACTCCTCGGCGTCGACCACCCGCTTGGCGTCGAGGTGCCCGCACCGCTTGGGGAACTCCTGGTCCTCCAGCTGGATCGCGGCGACGCCCGCGTCCTCGTAGAGCCGCACGGTCCTGTACGTGTGCGTGGCGTCGCCGAACCCGGTGTCCGCGTCGGCGATCAGCGGAACGTCCAACAGGCCCGCCAGCAGCCCGGCCTGACGCACCATCTCGCTCTGCGTGGCCAGGCCGATGTCCGGCAGCCCGTGCGCGGCGGCCACCGCGGCGCCCGACATGTACGCGGCGCGGAATCCGGCGCCCGCCGTCAGCGACGCCGAAAGGCCGTCGTACACGCCCGGCGCGAGCGTCGCGGAGCGCTCCCGCAGGATCTCCCGCAGCCGGTTCCGGGTGTCCGTCATGAGCCTGCCTCCATCGCGTAGGGGTCCCGGTCGAGATCATTTCTCATGCGGGGGAGAGGCGATACCCGTCGTCGTGGGAGACCACGCGCCCTGCGGTGGGCGGGGCGAAGTGGGTGCCCAGGAGCAGGGTGTCCGTGCCCGCGAGCGAGCCGAGCAGCGCACGGCGCGTGGCCTCCGCGCGGTCCGGGTCGATGTCCACGCAGGCGCCGACGGACGGGTGGGCGAGCTGCACCGGATGGTGGACGCAGTCGCCGGTGACGAGCGCCGTACGGCCCCGGCTCGTCAGCTCGACCGCCACATGGCCGGGTGTGTGTCCCGGAGTGGGGATCAGTCGCACGCCGGGGGCGACGTCGACCCCCTCCGCGGGCACGTCGACGAGATCGAGCAGCCCCGCCTCCTCCACCGGGACCACGGAGTCCCGGAACATCTGCGCCCGCGCCTCGTCCATGTCGTACGAGGCCCAGAACTCGCGCTCGACGCGTGAGGTCAGGTAGCGGGCGCGGGGGAAGGTGGGAACCCAACTGCCGTCCACCTCGCGGGTGTTCCAGCCGACGTGGTCCGCGTGCAGATGGGTCAGGATCACCAGGTCGACGGATTCCGGCGGGAAACCGGCGGCGGCGAGGGTGCGCGGGTAGTCGGTGTCGAGGCGGTGCCAGGCGGGGTTGGCGCGCTCCTTGCCGTTGCCGATCCCGGTGTCGACGAGGACGCGCAGCCCGTCGACGGCGAACGCGAAGGTGTGGCTGTCGAGGCGGAGCGTGCCGTCGGGGTCGGCGAAGTCGGGGTGCAGCCAGCCCTGTCCGGCGACGAGGTCCGGGGTGGCGCCGGGCAGCAGCCACGGTCCGGTGGCGGGTGGTAGCGGTGTCTCGTCGACGCGGTGGACGGTGATGTCGCCGACGGTCCAGGAGGGGACGGCTGTGGTGGTCATGGGTGACTTCCTTCCGGGTGACGGCGGAGCTAAAAGCAATCTGTTTGCGTTAGTGGACGGTACGAGCTACGGTCCACTAACGCAAATGTTTAGCTTTTGAAGGGTGGAGGGGCAGTCCATGTCCATGTCCGAAGAGGAGCGGCAGGCCGCCGTCGAAGCCACCGCCGAGCACATCCGCTCCGTCGTCGCGGTCCTGCGGGAGCTGGACTTCGGTGACACGCCGCCCGCGGTCTCGTACCGGGCACAGCCGCTTTCGCTCGAGGAGGAGAAGTCCGTTGCGGCCGTATGAGTTGTCCCTGAGCGAGGCCGCCCGCGCGCTGGCGGACCGGCGGCTGTCGCCCGTCGAGCTCGTGGAATCCGTCCTGGAGCGCGTCGAGGTGGTGGAGCCCACTCTCGGCGCCTACGTCACCGTCACCGCCGACCGCGCCCGCGCCGAGGCGCGGGCCGCCGAGCGCGAGATCGCGGCCGGCCGGTACCGGGGGCCGCTGCACGGCATCCCCGTGGGGCTCAAGGACCTGATCGACGTCAAGGGGCTGCCGACGACGGCGAGTTCGCGGGTGCGGGCCGGACACCGGGCCGCGGCCGACAGCGCCGCCTCCGAGAAATTGGCGCGGGCCGGTGCCGTGCTGCTGGGCAAGACGCACACCCACGAGTTCGCGTACGGCCTGACCACACCGCAGACCCGCAACGCCCGGGACCCGCGCCGGGTCGCGGGCGGCTCCAGCGGGGGCTCGGCGGTCGCCGTCGCGTCCGGCGCGGCCGTCTTCGCCCTCGGCACCGACACCGGCGGCTCGATCCGCGTACCCGCCGCCCTCAACGGAGTCGTGGGCCTGAAGCCGACCTACGGCCTGGTGTCCCGGCGCGGTGTCGCCTCCCTGTCCTGGTCCCTCGACCACGTCGGCCCGATGACCCGCACCGTGGAGGACGCGGCGCTCGTCCTGGGCGCGCTCGTCGGCCACGACCCGCACGACCCGGCCTCGCTGGACGCCCCCGTCGTGGACTACCGGCCGGACGGCACCACCGACCTCGCGGGCCTGCGCGTCGGCGTGCCGCGCACCTACTACTTCGATCGTGTGCAGCCCGAGGTGGAGGCCGAAGTCCGGCGCGCCATCGGCCAGTTGCAGCGGCTCGGCGCCCGGCTCGTCGAGGTCGACATCCCCATGACCCGGTACGTGCAGGCCGTGCAGTGGGGCCTGATGGTCCCCGAGGTGACCGCGAACCACGAGGACACCCTGCGGACATCCGCCGCACTGTACGAGGACGACGTCCGCACCCTCCTCGAAGCCGGGGAGCGGATGCCCGCCGGTGACCATCTGCGGGCTCAGCGGGCCAGGACCCTGATGCGCGCGGAGTGGGACCGGCTGCTGCGGACGGTCGACGTGATCGCGGCCCCCGCCGTCCCCGCGACCGCCGTCGAGGCCGGCCGGGACGCGATCACCTGGGCCGACGGCACGGTCGAGGCCGTCTCCGACGCGTACGTACGGCTGTCGGCGCCCGCCAACATCACCGGCATCCCCGCCCTGACCCTTCCGGTCGGCCACGACACGGACGGACTGCCCATCGGCATGCAACTGCTCGGCCGCCCCCTCGACGAGCGCACCCTCCTGCGCGTCGGCCACGCCTACGAGCGCGCCGTGCCGCAGCGGCCGAGGATCGCGGACCCGCAGGGCGCCACGGAGGCACGCTAGACGCAATGCATTCGCTTTAGCATGGCCCCCATGAGCAGGCAGATGGTACGTCCCGGCGGGCGCAGCGCACGGGTCCAGGCGGCGGTCCACGAGGCCGTCCGCGAACTCGCGGCGGAGGTCGGCCGGGACGCCGTGACCGTGCCCATGGTGGCCCAGCGCGCGGGCGTCACCCCGTCGACGATCTACCGGCGCTGGGGCGACCTCCAGGCGCTGCTGTCCGACGTGGCGGTCGAGCGGCTGCGGCCCGACACGCAGCCAGCGGACCACGGGACGCTGCCCGCCGACCTCACCGCCTGGGCCGAGCAGTTCCTCGACGAGATGGCCTCGCCCGCGGGCCGCGCCTACATCCGCGACGCCCTGCTCGGCGACCCCGACGGCACCAACGCAGGCCAGTGCTCCGCCTACGCCGCCGAACAGATCGACGTCGTCCTCGACCGCGCACGGCGGCGCGACGAGCGGGTGCCCGAGGTCGAGACGGTCGTCGACCGCGTCGTCGCACCCCTCATGTACCGCATCCTCTTCCGCCCCGCCGGCCTCGACGCCGCGTACGCCCGCCGCCTCGTGACGGAGACGCTGGCGGCCACCGCCTGAGCGGCCACCGCCGGAACCATGCTGGAGAACGGCGCACACGGCATCTGCGTCGACGCCGGACACACCAGCCGTCGCCCCCTTCAGGTGCCGTCCGGCGCCCGCACCGTCCGGCCCACCTCGGCGCGCAGCTTGACGAACTCCGGCAGTCCGCGCGTCGCGATCTGGTCGCGCCGCGCGGGCAGCCTGACCGGAAGGTCGAGCGCGATCCCGGAGTCGGGGCCCCGGGAGAGGACGACCACGCGGTCACCCACGTAGACGCTCTCGTCGATGTCGTGCGTGACGAACACGGTCGTGGTGCCCTCGGAGCGGTGCACGTCCAGGAGCAGGTCCTCCAGGTCCTCGCGGGTCTGCGCGTCCAGGGAACCGAACGGCTCGTCCATGAGTAGCAGCGAAGGCCGCACCACCAGCGCGCGGGCGATGGCGACCCGCTGCTGCATGCCGCCGGACAGCTGCCACGGGTGCCGCCGGGCCGCCTCCCCGAGGCCGACGCGCTCCAGGATCCGCTCGGCGGACGCCCGCCGCTCCGCCCGCTTCAGGCCCTGGCGGCGCAGCGGCAGCGCCACGTTGTCCCGCACCGAGAGCCAGGGCAGGAGCGAGCGCCCGTAGTCCTGGAAGACGATCGCGAGCCTGTCGGGCACCCCGGTGACCGGTGTGTCGTCGACCGTGACGGTGCCTTCCTGTACGGGGAGCAGACCCGCGATGGTGCGCAGCAGTGTCGACTTCCCGCAGCCCGAAGGGCCCACCACGCACAGGAGTTGGCCGTCGGGCACGGTCAGGGAGACGTCGTGCAGGACGCGGTGTTCGCCGTACGACTGGCTGACGGAGCTGAGACGCAGCATGCCGGCCCTTCACCTCGCCCACGGTTCGTAGAGCGTGCCGTCGGTGCCCGCGACCTTCAGGTGCAGCAGATGCGGCCCGTCCTCATCGCCGAGCCCCGACACCGCCCGGTCGAGGGCCTTGCCGAGGTCGTCCGGCCGCTCCGCGCGGTCGGCGGGGCAGCCGAAGGAGGCGGCGAGCCCGGCGAAGTCGATGCCGCCGATGTCCGTGCCGGGCACCGGGTCGATGTCGATCCGGCGGCCGAGCGCGCGCACCGCGCCGTAGCCGCCGTTGTCGAGCACGACGAAGGTGACAGGCGCCCGGTGTCTCACCGCCGTCCACAGCGCCTGAACCGAGTACATCGCCGAACCGTCCCCCAGGACGCACACCACGCGCCGCCGGTCCGCGAGTGCGCGGCCGACCGCGAGCGGCAGGCCCCAGCCGAGGGCGCCGCTGCCGGTGGTGAGGAAACCGCCCGAGCGGTCGACCGGCACGCGCGCGTGCAGGACGTCGCGGTGGCTGGGGGCCTCCTCGACGAGCATCCGGTCGCGGGGCAGACGCCGGTGCAGCTCGTCGAGGACCAGCTCGGGCGTGAGCCGGTCCGCGGCGGTCACCGGTTCGGGACGCACGCGGGGCGGCGGCGGTTCGCGCCCCGACTCGCGGACCACGGCCGCGAGTTGGGTGAGTGCGGGGCGCAGTGTCGTGACCAGGCTCGTGCCCGTCGGCAGCCAGGCCGCCTGCGCCGGGTCGGGGTCCAGGTGGAAGAGCTCGGTGCCGGGCGCGAGAGGTGGTGCGTCGTCCGGGACGTGGTACGTGAAGACCGGCGTCCCGAGCGCGACCACCACGTCGTACGGGGCGAGGCGCGACGCCAGCTGGCCCGCCACCGGCGGCAGGAAGCCCTGGAACAGCGGGTGCGACTCGGGGAACCCCGAGCGGCCGGACAGCGGGCTGATCCACACGCCCGCCCTGACGCGTTCGGCCAGTGCGAGCACCTGTGGCAGCGCCGACTCGTCGTCCACGCCGGGGCCGACGACGAGTGCCGGGCGGGCGCAGGCGTCGAGGCGGGCGGCGAGCGCGGCGAGCGCCTCCGGGCTCGCCGTGAAGTCGGCCCGCACCGCGCGGTGTTGGACGGGCTCGGCCTCCGCGTCCCAGTCGTCCTCCGGCACCGACACGAACACCGGGCCGCGCGGATGCGTCATCGCGACGCGGTGCGCTTCGGCGAGCACCGCGGGCACGTCGGCCGCGCGCTCGGGCTGGCGGCTCAACTTGACGTACGGGCGCGGGAATCGGGTCGGCTCGTCGACGCCGAGGAAGGGGCGCAGCTGGATCAGGGAGCGCGCCTGTTGCCCCGCCACGATCACCAGCGGCACCCGGTCCCGGTAGGCGTTGAAGACGGCGCCGAGCGCGTTGCCGACGCCGCCCGCCGAGTGCAGGCTCACGAACGCCGCGCGGCCCGTGCCCAGGGCGTGCCCCGCGGCCATGCCGACGGCCGCCGCCTCCTGCAACCCCAGGACGTACTCGAAGTCGTCCGGCCAGTCGCGGAACATGCGTAGCTCCGTGGAGCCCGGATTGCCGAACACCGTCGTCATCCCGGTGTCGCGCAGCAGCCCGACGGTCGCCTCCCGCACGGTCGTTGTCGTCATGCCGTCCTCCCCGCGCCGAGCACGCGTCTCTCGATGGCCAGCAAACCGGTGTTGAGCAGATACCCCAGGGCCCCGAGCAGCGCGAGCGCCGACCACACCGTGAGCAGGTCCGAGCGGGACTGGGCGTCGGTGAGGACGAAACCGATGCCGTTCTCCGTGCCCGGCAGCAGCTCCGAGAACACCATCAGGATCAGCGCGAGAGACAGGCTCAGCCGCAGCCCCGCGAAGATGCGCGGCAGAGCCGACGGCACGATGACGTACCCGAGCCGCTCGACCGGCGTCAGCCGCAGCGCCGCGGCCACCTCGAGACGCACCGGATCCACGTTCCGCGCGCCCTCCGCCGTGTTCACGAGCACCGGCCACACGGCGCTGAACACGATCGACGTGATCTGCATCGGCGTACCGAAGTCGAGCACCACGACGAACACCGGTACCAGCGCGGGCGGTGGCACGGCCCGCGCGAACTGGAGCACCGGATCGCACAGCGCGTACACCCGCCGTGAGCGCCCGATCGCCACGCCGAGCACGATCCCCGCGAGGGCCGCGAGCGCGAACCCCGCCGCCATCCGTCCCAGGCTCGGACCGATCGTGTCGAACGCCGCGTCGGTGAGGAACGCGTGGCGGACAGGGCCCGAGAACCACAGGTCGTACGCGTGCCGTGCGATCCGCGACGGCGGCGGGAAGAACACGCTGCCGTGCGCGCGGGCCGCCACCTCCCACAGCGCGATCGCGACGACGAGGACCGGCCACCGCAGCAGCCCGCCCACCCGGGGGCTCGCCACCACCGGCGGCCGACGTGTCCGCGGCACCGTCCGTGTCACGCCCGCACCGCACGCCGCTCGGGCGTCCACGGGAAGAGGCGCCGCTCGCCCCACACCAGTACGCCGTTGACGAGCAGGCCGATGGTGCCCGCCCACACCACGCCCGCCAGCACGTCGCGGGCGCCGTCGGTGGCCAGTTGGGCCTGCGCGATGAAGATGCCGAGGCCCTCGCCGAACCCGGACAGCAGCTCCGTGGCGACGGCCACGATCAGCGCGACAGCCGCCGAGATCCGGATCCCGGCGGCGATGAACGGCGCCGCGCCGACCAGTTCCACGCGCAGCAGCACCGCCGCCCTGCCGAACCCGAAGGCGCGCAGCGTGTCCTTGGCCAGCGGCTCGCTCTCGCCGAGCCCGTACATCGTGTTGAACAGGATCGGCCACACCGACGCGTACGTGACGAGCGCGACCTCCGTCCGCGTCCCCGTGCCGAGGAGGAGTGACACCAACGGGATCAGGGCCACGGACGGCAGCGGGCGCAGGAACTCCACGATCGCGCGCACCGCCGCGTCCACCACCGGCACGCTCCCGAGCAGCAGCCCGGCCGGTACCGCGATCGCGCAGGCGAGCGCGAGCCCCAGCGCCCAGGCGCGCAGCGTGGCGCCCACCCCGTCGAGGAACACCGGGTCGCCCGCGAGCTCGACGGCGCGGGCGAGGACGTCCGATGCGGGCGGCAGGTACGTGCTGCGCATGAGCCCCGCGCGGGACACCGCCTCGCACACCCCGAACGCGAGCAGCACGCCGACGACGCCGAGCACGGCGTCCCGGCGGCGGTCGCGCCCGCTCACTTGACGACGAGCGTCGCGGGGTCGACGTCCTTCTTCAACAGCCCCTGCTTCCGCATGAGTTCGACGAGCCGCTGCAACTGCTCGGGCTCGGTCGTCGGCGGGTACGCGGGCAGCCCCATCGACTCGGCCTGCGCCGGCTTGACCTTCGTGTACGTCGGCAGCACCTTGCGCACCGCGGCGGGATCCTCGTCCGCGATCTTCGAGGCGGCCTCGATGGCGCGCTGGAACTTCGCGGCGGTGTCGGGGTGCTGCTTCGCGTACCGGGCGGTGGTGACGTACCCGCTGATGGGCATCGACTCGACGGGGCTCGCGCCGCCGTCGACGAGGACCCGCGCCTTCAGTTCGTCCTGGATCGCGCTGTCGAACGGCTCGACGGCGTGCACGGCGTCGACCTGCCCCTTCTCCAGGGCGGCCCCCATCTGCGGGAACGCGATCTGCCGGTAGGCGGGCGGTCCCGCGCCCCGCTTCTCCAGGATGGCGTCTAGCGTCAGTGTCTGGATGTTGTTGAGGATGTTGACGGCGACCTTCTTGCCCTTCAGGTCGGCCGCCTTTTTGAGGGGCGAGTCCTTCGGCACCAGCACGTCCATCATGTGCGGCGCCGTCCGCACGCCCTCCGCGAGGATGCGGACGTCGAGCGTGCCCTTCTCCTGGGCCTGGAGGAAGGTCACGTAGTTCGCGCTCGCGATGACGTCGACCTGCCCCTTGGAGAGCGCGGGCAGCGCCTGGATGCTCTGCTGCACGGGCTGGATGCGGACATCCAGCCCCTCCTTCTTGAACAGGCCGCGGTCGCGGGCGATGTAGAGCGCCGCGGAGTCCGTCAACGGCAGGGCGGCTACGGTCACTTGAGAGTCGTCGCCGCCATCGCCTGAGCCGTCGTTCGTGTCGGACCCGCCGCAGGACGAGACCAGGAGGGCGAGCACCGTCACGGCCACCGCCGCCGTCCCGCCCGTACGCTTCCTCACCTGACGTAACGTCACCATCCCTGCTTAGCAGGCGTACGGCGATGATCGCCAGGGGGCACCGGGGCGCGACGGCGGCGTCAGTCCTGATCCCGCCGCAGCAGCAGGTTCATCGCCGTCAGGGTGAGCACCGCGTCCCCGTCCTGGTTGAGGAGCTCGACGTCGGTGTGGACCAGGCCCCGGTCGGGCTTGGAGCGCGAGGGGCGGGCCGAGCGGACCGTGGCGCGCAGCGAGAGGCTGTCGCCCGGCCGCACAGGGCGCGGCCAGCGCAGTTCGTCGATGCCGGGCGACGCCAGGCTCGCGACCTTGCTGACGTAGTGGTCCGCGTACAGCCGCATCATCACCGACGCGGTGTGCCAGCCACTGGCGATGAGCCCGCCGAAGGGGCCCGCGGCGGCCGCCTCCGGATCGGTGTGGATGGCCTGCGGATCGAACTCCCCGGCGAACCGGAGAATGTCCTGTTCCGTGACGACGATGCTGCCGTACGCGTACGTGGCGCCGGGCACGTAGTCCTCGAAGTACCGCTTCTCGACGGGGGTGTCGAAGTCGGGGCCGAGGGCGGAGGTCGATGCGGTGGTCATCGCGGCACGCTAGCGGACGCCGCCTCTCCGGGCGAGGGCTACCCGGGACCGTACTCATGAGGTCGACCACCACGCCAGTGGATCAACGCCGAACCCCCTGAAACCAACTGCTCGGCGTCGTCGAGCCCGGCCCGGCGCAGGAACTCGGTCAGGTCGTGGTCGTCGTGGGCGAGGCCGAGGATCACGCCGGCGACCGCGACCCGGCGTCCTCCGGCGGGCGACGGTCGGTGCACGACTATCTCAGGCGCCATGCGTCCACCGTGCCGCCGCGCCCTCCGCTTCGCGAACTGGGACGCCCCTCACTCGCGCCCCCGCGCCCGCCGACGCAGCTCGGCCTTCTCGGCGGGGGTGAGGCGCTCACCCGCCAGCACCCTCGACAGATGCAACAGGCGGCGCCGCAGCGCGGTACGGCCGGGCCGCTCCGCAAGCTGCCGATACGTCGCGTCCCACTCCCGCTGCGTCTCCACCAGGTCCTCAGTGATCGTGTTCCGCATACCCTTGATTAGATCGCGTGTTCGATTTCCCGCGCAAGCCGACGCGCGGATGCCCGCCGTCGCCGCGCCGGGGTTGGGTGGGTGCCGCTCGTCGGCCGGCTGCTTGCTCGGGTGTCAGTGGAACCAGACGGTGAGCCGTACGTTCTCCGCTCCGTGGACCTCGCTGAGCGCGGCCATCACCCGCCAGACCCGGTCCCAGTCGGTGTCCGGTCCGGCGGCCGCGGCTCGGCTGCGGGTGCCGGAGGCGTTGGTCTCCTGCCAGTCGGTGGCTTCGAGTTCGGCCCAGGTCAGCCAGGTGGTGCCGTGTGTGTCGTCCGGACCGCCGAATGCGGTGAATGCGGCACGCAGGCCCGGCGACGCGTCGTCGGGGAAACCGCGGCGCTCGGCCACCGGCCGGAAGCCGAAGGTGTTGCGGATCCCGAAGAGGCAGGCCAGGCCGTCGTAGGCGTTGCCCTGGTGGACCAGGAACAGGTCGATGCCGGCTTCCCACACGGAGTCCTCGTCCTCGGGCCCCCACAGCCGGGCGCCCGGTCGGCACTCGATCATTCCGCTCACGTCGGTCGACATGGCGGCGATCCTGCCCGTGGCGGTCGGGCGGTGCCTGTGATTTTTGTTCGTGGCTCCCCGCACGGGGACGCCTGCCGGTGCGCATGAGGCGGGAGAGAGGTAGAGAGGAGGAATGTCGCAAGGTCTCGACGGGCGTGCCGGGGGATCCGGGCGGGCGGGTGGTGCGTTGATCGCCATACCGGTCGCGTGGATCGTCGTCGTGTCCGTGGTCGACGTGCTTGCGCCACCGCACATACACCTGGGGCCGCTGCTGGTCGCGGCTCCCGCGATCACGCCGTCGTTCGGTGGACCGCGCGCCGTGGGGTTCGTGGCCGCGCTCGCGGTGATCGCGCAGACCGTCATAGGCGTGCTGCGCGATCCGGAGCAGTTGCTCTCGGCCAATCACCAGGCGCAGATCCTCGCGCTGATCGTCGTCGGCACCTGTCTGGTCGTCTTCTGCGTGTTGCGTGAGCGGCGCGCCAAGGAGCTGGAGCAGGTGCGGTACGTGTCCGAGGCCGCGCAGCGGGTGGTGCTGCCGCCGCTGCCGAGGCGGCTCGGGCCGCTGCGGACCGCGTCGCTGTATCTCGCCGCGGAGGCCGAGGCGCAGATCGGCGGGGACCTGTACGCCGCGGCGCGTACCAGTTCCGGTACCCGGATCATCGTCGGCGACGTACGGGGCAAGGGGATGACGGCGGTGAGCGACGCCGCTCTGCTCGTCGGGGCGTTCCGCGTCGCGGCCCATCGGCAGGCGAGTCTGGACGAGCTGGTGGCGTATCTGGATCGTTGCGTGTCGTGGGATTCCACAGGGGCGGGCGAGGCGGGTGGCTACGGGGAGACCTTCATCACCGCCACCGTTCTGGAGATCCCGGACCGGGGCGGGCGTGTCCGGATGGTGTCCTGCGGGCATCCGCCGCCGGTCGTCCTGCGCGACGGCCGGCCGACGGTGATCAGCGCGGCCCACCCGGCCCCGCCGCTCGGCCTCGGTGAACTGGGGGAGCGGCGCTACCGCGTCGAGGGCTTCCCGTTCGAGCCCGGTGACCTCATGCTGCTCTACACGGACGGTGTCACCGAGGCCCGCGACCCCGACGGCACCTTCTACCCGCTCACCGAACGCATCACCGGCTGGACCGACAACAGCTGCGACGCCTTCCTCGGCCGTTTCCGCCGCGACCTGATGCGCCACGTCGGAGGCCACCTGGACGACGACGCCGTGATGATCGTCCTGGAGCGCCCCGCCGCTTCCCGCTAGCCGTCGGGGAGGGGCCCGCAGAAAAGAACGTCGCCTCCCGGACCCGTGCCGGCCGCCCGGCCCAGAGATCTCCGACGACGGCGCCGGGCCGGGCGGGCGCCCCGGCGGCGACCGACAGCAGGTCCACCCCGTCCTTGACGGTCGACCGCCGGGCACCCGCCGCGCGGGGCGCACCCACCGAGTACCACCCGAGCCCCGGCGTCGACCGCCCGGTGGGCCACGCTCCGCACAGCCCGCCGTTCGAACCGCCCCCGGACGATCCCGTAGGGCGACGACAGTGATCCACTGACGTCACCATCACCACCTTCAAGCCGCAGGCACCCCGCGCACTCCCGGCCGACTACCTCCAGTTCTCACCGTGCGCCGGCTCCGCGCCGCCCCGCAGCCGCTCCTCAAGCGCCATCAGCAGGCCGTCGAGGTCGGGCGCGACG
Organism: Streptomyces sp. SDT5-1; assembly: GCF_052245995.1. Lineage (NCBI taxonomy): Bacteria > Bacillati > Actinomycetota > Actinomycetes > Kitasatosporales > Streptomycetaceae > Streptomyces > Streptomyces sp. SDT5-1. Next base: position 7,895,013 of record NZ_CM125963.1, read on the forward strand.
GCCAGGTCGTCGAGCGTGGCCGACGGCAGGAACCCGGAGTCCGCGAGCCCGCGCAGCGCGCCGAGCAGCGGCGTCCAGAAGCCGCCCGCGTCGAGGAAGCCGACGGGCTTGGCGTGGAAGCCGAGCTGCCGCCACGACCACACCTCGAAGATCTCCTCCAGCGTGCCGAGTCCGCCCGGCAGCGCGACGAAGGCGTCGGCGTACTCCGCCATCAGCGCCTTCCGCTCGTGCATCGAGTCGCACAGGACCAGCCGCGTCACCCCCTCGTGCGCCCACTCCCGCTCGACCATGCTGCGCGGCATCACGCCGATGACCTCGCCGCCCGCCTTCAACGCGCTGTCCGCCACCGTCCCCATCAGGCCGCTGCGCCCGCCGCCGTAGACAAGTCCGATGCCCCGCCGGGCCAGCTCCGTGCCGACGGCGGCGGCCAGTTCGGTGTGGGCCGGGTCGTGCCCGGTGGACGAGGCGAGGAAGACGGCGAGGCGACGCATCTGGACTCCGGTTCGGTCGTGGCAAAGGTTCCGGTCTACCACGGGCGCGCACCCGCCCGCCGGGCCCGCGGGCACGTGGGCGGCGGGGCCGCCGCGGGCCCGCGGCCAATATGAACGAAATGACGCGCCCCTCGTCGCGCGTTCCGCTTCCTCCTAGCCTCGATCTGTCTGTACGGGGCATCTTTCGCGCGCCCCGCGCGGCGGGTGCCCGGCGGTCGACCGACGAGGAGGTTGTTCGTGGTGAACGCAGGACGAGCGCGATTGTCCAGACGGCAGGTGCTGGCGGCAACGGCCGCTGGAGCGGCGGGAGTCGGCGCGATGTCCCCGGGCGCGAGCGCGGCCCCGACCGCACGCGACGTAGAGGTGACCGACTACCGGGTGCGGGGGCTGCGGGCGCCCGTCGAGATCGTCGAGGACCGTTACGGCGTCCCGCACATCTACGCCGACAACGAGCACGACGTGTTCCTCGCCCAGGGCTTCAACGCCGCCCGCGAGCGCCTCTTCCAGATCGATCTGTGGCGCAGACGCGGACTCGGCGAACTCTCCGCCGTCCTGGGCCCCGACTACGTCGCGCAGGACCGCGCCACCCGCCTGTTCCTGTACCGCGGCGACATGGACCTGGAGTGGTCCCGCTACGCCGAGGACGCCCGGGAGGTCGCGACCCGGTTCACCGCCGGGATCAATGCCTACGTGGACTGGCTGGACGCCCACCCCGACCGGCTCCCCGAGGAGTTCGGCCTGCTCGGCTACCGGCCCGCCCGCTGGAACCCCGAGGACGTCGTCCGCATCCGCAGCCACGGACTGACCCGCAATCTGACCAGCGAGGTCAAGCGCGCCCAGGTCGCCTGCGCCGCCGAAGTCGACGCCGATCTGGTGCGCCAGGGCCTCCAGCCCGAGCACCGGACGACCGTGCCGGACGGATTCGATCCGTGCGGGCTCCCCGACGACGTGCTCGATGTCTTCGAACTCGCTACGCAGGAAGTCGAGTTCAGTGAGGGTTCCGTTCGCAAGGCGGTGCTGCGCGACGCCACCACCGAGGGCTCCAACAACTGGGTGATCGGAGGCGGCCGCACCGCCTCCGGCCGCCCGATCCTCGCGAACGACCCGCACCGCTCCTACTCCGCCCCGTCCCTGCGCTACATCGTCCACCTCAGCGCCCCGGGACTCGACGTCATCGGCGCGGGGGAGCCGGCCCTGCCCGGCATCTCCATCGGGCACAACGGCACCGTCGCGTTCGGCCTCACCATCTTCCCGATGGACCAGGAGGACCTGTACGTCTACGAGTTGGACCCGGACGACCACGGCAGCTACCGCTACCGGGACGGCTGGGAACCGCTGAAGGTGCTGCGCGAGCGGGTCCCTGTCGCGGGCGAGGACGACAGGACCGTCGAACTGGCCTTCACCCGGCACGGGCCCGTCATCCACGTCGACGAGGAACGTCACCTCGCGTACGCCGTGCGCACCGCGTGGCTGGAGGCGGGCACGTCCCCGTACTTCGGCAGCGTCGCCTACATGCGGGCCCGCAACTACCGCGAGTTCACCGAGGCCATGCGCAACTGGGGCGCCCCGACGGAGAACCAGGTGTACGCCGACGTCGAGGGCAACATCGGCTGGGTCCCCGGCGGCCTCGCCCCCAAGCGCGTCGGCTACGACGGGCTGCTCCCGGTGCCCGGCGACGGCCGCTGCGAATGGGACGGCTTCCACTCCGGCGACGACCTGCCCCGGACACTCAACCCGGCCGCCGGATTCATCGCCACCGCCAACCAGTTCAACCTGCCGCCGGATCATCAGGACATGGGGCTCGGCTACGAGTGGACCAACCCCTTCCGCCACCAGCGGATCGTGGAGGTCCTCTCGCGGCAGCACCGGCACACCATCGCCGACTCGAAGGCGCTGCAACACGACCAACTCTCCATACCAGCGCGCCGGTTGACGGCGCTTCTGGCCCGGCTGAACAGCGCCGAGCCCGACCGTCGCAGGGCCCTGCGGCTGCTGCGCGACTGGGACGCCGTCGAATCCGCGGACTCGGCGCCCGCCGCCCTGTTCGAGGTATGGCTGTCCAAGCACCTCGGCCCCGGCTTCGTACGGGCAGCCGTCCCGAAGGTCGCCGGCATCATCGAGGACGCCGACACCCTCGTCCTCATCGGCGAGTTGGAGAAGCCGGGCCGCTGGCTGAAGGACGCGGCGGCCCGCGACCGGCTGCTGCTCGACACCCTGGGCGCCGCCTACGCCGACGTGCGCAAGCTGCTCGGCGACGACGAACGCGCCTGGCAGTGGGGCAGGCTGCACCACAGCCTCTTCCAGCATCCGGCGTCATCGGCCCTGAGCGACTCCGACCGGGCCCGCTTCGACGTCGGCCCGATGCCCAGCGGCGGCTCACCGGACACCGTCAATGCGGCGACCTACCGCACCAGCGACTTCCTGCACACCAGCGGCCCGTCCTTCCGCGTCGTCCTGGACGTCGGCGACTGGGACAACTCGGCCGCCGTGAACACCCCGGGCCAGTCCGGCGTCCCGAAGGACCCGCACTACCGCGACCTCGCCGAACCCTGGCTCGACGGCGACTACTTCCCGCTCGCCTACAGCCGCGCCGCCGTCGAGAGGATCGCGGAACGCCGCATGCGCCTGATCCCGGCCGAAGGGGACTGACCGGGAGCCACACACCCCAGCCGCCGCAGGGTCGAGAGTGTCTCGGCCCTGCGGCTTTTTGGTGTGTCCGTGGTGGCTCGCGACCCACCTCGTTTGATCGATCATTCGTCAGCTCTTGACGTGCTCTTCATGCGCAAGCAACATCCTCCTGCGCACAGTGATAGTGCTTATCACGCTATGAGAAACCATCCGAGGCGACGAAGCATCGCTCGATGAGAAGAGGTTCAGGTGAAGGCAGGCATCATCGGTCTGGGTGAGGCGGGGGCGCTCTATGCGGCCGGTTTCGTGGAACAGGGCTGGCAGGTCATCGGGTTCGACCCGGTCGACGTGCCCACGCCCGAGGGTGTCGAGCGGGCGGGCAGCATCGAGGACGCCGTGCGGGGGAGCGACCTCGTCCTCGGCCTCACCGGCGCCAAGGCCGCGCTCGCCGTGGCGGAGGAGGCCGCACCGCATCTGACGGCGGGCACCGTGTACGCCGACATGAACGCCGCCGCGCCCGAACTGAAGCGCAGGATCGCCCAGGTCGTCGGCGGCTGCGCCGTGTTCGCGGACGTGTCGGTGATCGGCTCCGTGCCGAAGTACCGGCACCGCACCTCGCTGGTGACCAGCGGCCCGGGCGCCGAGACCGTCGCCGAGTGGTTCGGGGCGCTGGGGGCTCCGGTCGATGTCATCGGCGACGAGCCCGGTGCCGCGTCGGCGCGCAAGCTGTTGCGGAGCCTGTTCATGAAGGGCCTCGGCGCCGTCATCGTCGAGGCGGTGGACGCGGGGCGCGCCGCCGGTGACGAGCAGTGGGTGCGGCAGCAGGTCGCGAGCGAACTCGCCGACGGCGACGCCACCCTCGAGCGGCTCTACCAGGGCACCCTCAAGCACGGCGAGCGCCGGGCCCGCGAGGTGGCCGCGGCGGCCGACCTCGTCGGCGAACTCGGCCTCGACGCACGCCTCGCCGACGCCATCGGCCACGTGCACACCCTCGCCGCCCGCCCCGAGGGGCTGCGGGACACCTCGCGGGTCACCGCCGAACTCGTCGCCGGATACGAAGGTCTCGCCACCGCGAACATCGGGGACGCCACCGACCGTCTCGGCCTCCTCGACTCCGGCATCAGCGCCCTGTGGTCCGGGGCGCGGGCCGTCGGCCGGGCCCTCACGGTGTGGACCCGCGCCGGTGACAATCAGGCCCTCCACCAGGCCATCAAGATCGCCGAACCGGGTGACATCATGGTCGTCAACGGGGAGGGGGACGTCTCCCGTGCCCTGGTCGGAGAGCTGATCGCCGAGCGCGCCCGAGCCCGCGGAGTGGTCGGCATGGTGCTCGACGGCGCCGCGCGCGACGTGGAGGTGCTCGCCGAGATGGGCTTCCCCGTCTGGGCGCGCGCGGTCACTCCGGCAGGCCCCTACAAGTTCGGTCCCGGCCACGTCGGGGTCCCGGTCGCCGTCGGCGGAGTCGTCTGCCGACCCGGGGACCTCGTCGCGGCCGACGGCGACGGCGTGGCCGTCGTCCCCGCCGAGCGTGCCGCGACCGTCCTGGCCGCCGCCCGCGAGGTGGAGGCAGAAGAGGCGCGACGGCGCACCGACATCCGCGCCGCGGCCGCGGCCACGCCAGGAGGAACATCGTGATCGCCGTATGGGCCCTGGGCTGCTACATCGTGGCCATCATCGTGTGGAACGCCGTCCTCAAGCGGAACATCGGCGAGGCACTCATCGTCGGCTTCCTCGTCACCGGCCTGTTCGCCGGCGGTGACATCGCCCATGTCATGTGGGACGGCCTCGTCGAGGCGATGCAGGAGGAGGTCACCTTCGCGGCCCTCGCCTTCGTCTTCATGAGCTATCTGCTCGCCCGCACCCCGGTCCTCGACCACCTCCTGGGCATCCTCAACTCGCTGCTCGGCAGGCTGCGCGGCGGCCCCGTCTACACCTCGACCGTCGCCGCCGGACTCTTCGGGGCCATCGCCCACGTCGGCGCCGCGGTCACCGCCGCGGTCGGCTCGGTCACCATCCCCTGGATGAAGCGGTCGAACGTGAGCGGGGAACTCGCGGCCACCGTCGCCGCGGGCGGCGCCGGCATGGGTGTCACCTTCCCGTTCAGCTCCACCATGTTCATCCTCATGGGCTCGGCGGGCGTCGCCTCCGTCGCCACCACCGACGACATCGTGCTGCCGCTCGCCATCGGCGGCCTGTGGTGTCTCGGCTACCGGCTCGTCGCCGCGTTCGTCATGGTCCGCCGCCACAAGGTGCGGCCCATCGACCGCGCCGACCTGCTGCCGCTGCGCACCAGCCTCGGCGCGGGCTGGACGAGCCTCTTCCTGTTCGTGGCGATCGCGATCCCCCTCGCGCTCACCAAGGGACCGTTCGGGGCCGCGATCAGCCACCACGTCGGGCTCGTCATGTCCGACGCGATCAGCCTCATCACCTGGATCCCCGTCCTGCTGATCGCCACCGTCCTCGTCCTCGGCCGCCGCCACCTGCCCCGCTCCGGCCGCGAGTGGTGGGACGTCCTCGGCGGCGCCGCCCCGCAGTTCGGCGTCATCGGTGTCACCATCGTCGCCGCGTTCTCCGCCTCCAACGTCCTCGGCGAACTCGGCCTGCCCGAACAGCTCACCCAGCTGCTCGCCGGGGTCGAGGCACCGAAGTGGGTCATGGCGCTCATCGTCGGCGTGCTCGTCGTCGGCGTCGCCATCCCGCTGACGGCCTCCGCGACCATGGCCGCCATCGGCCCCGTCGCCGTCACCTCGCTCGTCGGCGCCGGAGTACCCCCGGCCACCGCCTGCGTCGCCGTCCTCATCTTCGCCTCGACCGAAGGAGCCTCTCCCCCGTCCGGCGCCCCCATCTACGTCGCCAGCGGCATCGCCGGCGTCGACCCGGCCCGCACCTTCCTCCCCCTCGCCGGCTACTACTGCGTCCCCATCCTGCTCGTCGGCGCCGCCGTGGCCACCGGCGTCCTCCCCGTCTGACCCGCCCCCATCCCCCCGAACCGGAGGCCCGCTCATGGCACACCGCGTCCTTCAACCGCTCTTCCGGCTGAGCATCGTCGTCTTCCTCGCGGGCGGCACCGTCACCGTCGTCGGCCAGGCCCTCGGCATGATCCTGGGCGACGCGTCCTGGGTGGAGGGCGTCGCCGCCGACGTGGGCCCCGCCACCTGCATCGCAGCCAGCATCAGCGGCATCCTGTCGTTCGTCCTCTCGTACGGGAAGCAGCACGCGGAACACCCGGAGGGCGAGGGCGAACCGGGCACCCAGGCGCCCACGACCACGGCATCGGTCGGCACTTCGTGACCGCCCGAACCGGCTCCTGACGCACGGCGGACACTCGCGGACTGATAAGTCTTATCGGGTCCACGCGTGCCGACCGACGATCCAGGAGTCGCCCCCATGCCCGCAGAGTCCGCCTCCACCATGCGCTCCCTCGACCGGGCCTTCGACGTCCTGGGCGTACTGGAGGACAGCCGCCAGCCACTGCGCCTCAGCGAGGTGGCACGCAGGGCGGGCCTGCACGTCGCCACCGTGCAGCGGATCCTCAACGTCCTCGTGGAGCGCGGCTACGCGGCCAAGGAGGACACCGGCTACACGGCGGGCCCCGCGGCCCTCGCCACCGCCCACGCGTTCCTGGTCACCAACCGGCTCAGCCAGGTCGCACTCCCGGTCCTCCAGGAAATCGCCGCCACCACCCACCTCGCGGCGAGCCTGTTCGTCCGCGTCGGCTCCTCCCGCGTCCTGATCGCACGCGTCGAGGGCCGCAACCCGCTGCGCTACCAGCTCCCCATCGGCGAGAAGCTCCCGCTCCACCTCGGCGCGGGCAAGGCCCTCGCCGCCTGGCTCCCGGAGGCCGAACTCGACGCCTTCGTCAAGGAGACCGCGCCGTTCACCCGGATCTCCGGCGAGCAGGTCGGCGCCGAGGAACTCGCCGCCGACCTGCGCCGGGTCCGCGAGGACGGCTACGCGCTCTCCCTGAGCGAACGCGTCCTCGGCGTCGCCGCGGTCAGCGCCCCGATCAGCACCCACGAGGACGTCATCGGGGCCCTGAGCGTCACCGGGTCCAGTACCGAACTCACCGCGGACGACCATCCGCACCTCATCAGCGAAGTACGCCGGGCAGCCGACGCCATCGCGGCCCGCTGCCCCTGACAGAAAGCACCAGGCCGTGCCCCTTCCCACGTACCAGGAACTCTCGCGGCGCACCGACGCGCCCGCGGGCTCCAGCTGGCATCTGTTCCCCACGAACGCGGAGCGCGGCATGGCCAACTTCGCGGGCCCCCACCAGATCCGCCGCGCCGCGGACTGCGTGCGCAGGGGCGCGGCCTTCAACCTCGACCACGCCCTGGACGCCTTCGACCCGCCCATGTCCAAGGCCCGCGGCGTCCCGCGCCACCACATCACTGCCAAGCACGCACAGGCCCGCGACGACTCCCTCGACAACTTCCACCTCCAGGCCACCACCCAGATCGACGGCCTGCGCCACCGCCGCGCCTCGGGCCACGGCTTCTACAACGGCGTCCCCGACGAGGCGATCACGACAGGCTCCCCGGCGCTCGGCGTACAGCTGTGGGCCGAAGAACCCCTCGCCGGACGCGGACTCGTCATCGACATCGACGGGCTCCTGCGCGACCGCGGCACACCCCTCGACCACACCGAGGGCCCTGCCCTGACCACCGACCTGCTCGACGACGCGCTGCGCGCGCAGGGCAGCTCCGTCGAACCCGGCGACCTCGTCCTCGTGCACACCGGATGGGCCCGCTGGTTCCTCGACGCGGACCCGGAACTGCGCGCCGCCACGCGCGAACAGCGCCGCGCCACCGGCTTCGCCCAGCGCCGCGACTTCGCCGCCTGGTGCTGGGACCACCGCATAGCCCTCATGGCCACCGACACCTTCGCCGTCGAGGTCCTGCCCGTCGCGCCCGACAGTCACTTCCACGACAGCGCGCCCGAGGACGCCGGCATGATGCACCAGGAACTCATCGCCAAGCTCGGCCTCCCGCTCGGCGAACTCTGGAACCTCACCGCCCTCGCCGCCGACAGCCGCCAACACGCCACATGGGACTGCCTGCTGACGGTGAAACCCCTCAACCTGGTGGGCGGCGTCGGCTCCCCGGCGAACGCGACGGCACTGCGTTAGCTCACTGCGCTCCCGCCCCGCCGTCCACCGGCAGCACCGCCCCCGTCACCATCGACGCCCGGTCGCTCAGCAGCCATGCCGCCGCTTCGGCGACCTCGTGCGGTTCGGCCATCCTGCCGAGCGGCGTCGCCGTCCTGACGCGGTCGAGGACGCCGGGCGTCGCCGCTTCCCAGTCGTGGAGCATGTCCGTGGCGGTGCCACCGGGGGTGAGGCCGTTGACGCGGATGCCGTCGGCGGCCCAGGAGACCGCCGCGGTCTCCGTGATGCTGTTGAGCGCGCGCTTCATGGCGCCGTACGCGGGCAGGGCCGGATTCGCCCGCCGGCTGCCGATGCTCGACGTGTTGACGATCGCGCCGCCACCGCCGCGCCGCATGAGCGCGGCCTCGCACGTCATCGCGGTCCACTGGCCGCGGAAGTTGACGGCGAACTGCACGTCGATGTCCTCGTCGCTCGTGGTGTGCAGGGGGCCCGGCCGCTGGGCCGCCGCGCCGTTGTTGAACGCGCCGTCGAGCCGACCGTGCAGCTCCTCCGCACGGTCGACCGCCGCGCGCACGCTGTCCGGGTCGGCGAGGTCGAGACGGACGGCGTCCGCGACACCGCCCTCGGCCCGGATCTCCGCGACGACGCGCTCCAACGCGTCCGTGCCGCGCGCGGCCAGCACGACGGCGGCGCCCTCCCGGGCGAAGAGGCGGGCCGCCGCCGCGCCGATGCCCCGGCTCGCGCCGGTGATGAACACGACCTTGCCGGACAGCAGGCCGATGGGTGCGGGTGTCATGTGGGTTGTCATGAGGCGAGTGTCGGCGCGGCCCCGTCACCCGATACAGGCACAACCGGTACCAGGATGCGCCGCCGCCGCGGAGGCACACTGGGGGCATGGACAAGCAGGAGCTCGGCGCGTTCCTCCGCAGCCGCCGCGAACGCCTCGCCCCGCGCGACGTCGGCCTCCCCGCAGGACCGCGCCGCAGGACACCGGGGCTGCGCCGCGAGGAGGTCGCCGTTCTCGCACACATCTCCACGGAGTACTACATCCGGCTCGAGCAGGGCCGCGCGCCCCGCCCGTCGGCCGAGGTACTGGCCGGGATCACCGGTGCGCTGCGACTCACCGACGCCGAGTCCGACCACCTCCACGTCCTCGCCGGCACCCCGCCGAACCGGCGGCGGCTGCACCGGCGCGACGTCCGACCGAGCATCCTCACCCTCCTCGACCGGCTCCCGCAGACGGCCGCGTTCGTCACCTCCGCCGTCTTCGAGGTGCTCGCCTGGAACGACCTGACCGCCGCGCTCATGGAGGACTACGCCCTGCTCGCCCCGGAGGAGCGGAACCTCGCGCGCCGCGCCTTCCTCGGCCCGCAGCACCCCGACGCCCCGCTGTACGGGCTCTCCGACGCCGCCGAGTTCCGCCACCACGTGGTCATGGACCTGCGCGGCGCCCTCGCCCGCTACCCCGACGATCCCGCCGTCACCGGCCTCGTCGACGAACTGCGGGAGGGCAGCGCCGAGTTCACCCGGCTGTGGGAGCGCCGTGACATCCAGTCCGCGCCGACGCTCACCAAGACCTTCCACCACCCCGTCGTCGGCGACGTCACCGTCGACTGCGACGCCCTCGCGCTCACCGACCGGGACCAGAACCTCGTTCTCTACAGCGCCCCGCCCGGATCGCGCGACGCCGAGACGCTGGCCCTGCTCGCCGTGGTGGGCGCGGACGCGGGCATGACGCCGTGACGGCCCTGCGAAGGCCCTGTCGGTGTGCGTGAAGGGTTCATCGCATGCTCTTCATGGCTTTGACCTCGGGAGACAACGGTAAATAGGTTCGGGCGCCGAGTACTTGACCTGCCGCCACGGATCGGAGCCCTCCCGTGTCATCCCCCGACGCGTTGTCGTCGTACGCCTTCAGCGCCGAGAACCCGGTGACCGCAGCCCCCGACTGGCTGCGCGACAACCTCGGCACGTTCGTCGGTGTTCCGCTGCGGATCGTCCTCATCGTGCTCGGCGCCATGGCGGTGCGGGCGCTCGCCCAGCGGGCCATCACCCGCACCGTGAACCGGGTGCTCGAGGCCAACGAGCAGGACGGCGAGCCGCGTCGCAACAACCGCGGCCCCGCAGTCCTCCAGCGCGACTCCTCCCGCGCGCAGGAGCGCCGCGAGCAGCGGGCCCGCACCATCGGCTCCGTGCTCAGCAGCATCGTGACCATCGTCATCACGGTCATGGGCCTCGGCATGATCCTCGACCAGATCGGCATCGCCCTCGGCCCGCTCCTGGCCAGCGCCGGTGTCGTCGGCCTCGCGATCGGCTTCGGCGCGCAGAGCCTCGTCGCCGACTACCTCGCCGGCATGCTCATCATGATCGAGGACCAGTACGGAGTCGGTGACTCGGTCGACCTCGGCGAGGCCGTCGGTGAGGTCGAGCAGGTCGGCCTGCGCCTCACCCAGGTCCGCGACCTCAACGGCGGCCTGTGGCACATCCGCAACGGCGAGATCATGCGCGTGCGCAACGACAGCCAGGAGTGGGCCCGCGCCGTCCTCGACGTGTCGGTGGCCTACGACTCGAACCTGGAGAAGGTCTTCACCGTCCTGGAGGAGACCGGCATGTCCCTGCGCTCCGAGGAGGAGTACAAGGGAGTCCTCCTGGAGGACCCGTCGGTGTGGGGTGTGCAGTCCATCGAGGCCGACGGCATCGTGGTCCGGCTCGTCGTGAAGACCGCCCCGCTCAAGCAGTGGGCGGTCACCCGCGAGCTGCGCCGCCGCGCCAAGGAGGCCCTCGACGCGGCCGGCATCGAACTGCCCTTCCCGCAGCGCGCCGTCTGGGTGCGCACCGGCAAGGACGCCGACGCGGACGACGAACGCGCGTCGGTTCCGATGTCGCGCTGACGTCTCTTCCGCAGCACGCGGCGCGGCCTGTCAGAGCAGGCCGTGCCGCGGCGGCAGGGTCCCGTTCAGCACGTACCTGCCGATGTGCTGGACCTTCCAGCGGGTCGGATCGTGCAGCGTGTGCGTCCGGGCGTCCCGCCAATGCCGGTGCAGATTGAGCGCGTTCAGGGCCGACCGGGTCCCCGACACCTCGAAGAGCGCACCGGCGACGGACACCGCCGCCTCCGCCGCCCGCACCTTCGCGGCGGCCACGGCGACGGACGCCTCCGCCGCCGACGCGTCGGTGAGGTCACCGTGCGCCGCGTCGACCGCGCGGCCTGCCTCCCGCAGCAGGGCCCCCGCCGCCCGCACCTCCAGGGCGAGTTCGCCGAACCGCTGGATCAGCAGCGGGTCGTCGGCGGCGGATTCGAGGCCGCTCTCGAACCACGGCCTGCTTTTCGTCCGTACGAACTCCGCCGCCTCCGCGAGGGCGCCGTCCGCGATGCCCGCGTCGATGGCCGCGTGCAGCAACTGGGCCGTCGCCCCGTGCAGTTGCGGCCCCTCGAACGTCAGATGGTGCGGCAGCACCCGGTCGCCGGGCACCACGACACCTTCCAGGCGGACCGTCCCGCTGGCCGTCGTCCGCTGCCCCATCCCGTCCCAGTCGTCGACCACCGTGAGCCCCTCGGCGTCCCGCGGCACGTATGCGACGTGCGGCCGGTCGTCGTCGGCGAGCGCGAGGACGGGGATCCAGTCGGCGAACAGCGCGCCCGTGCAGTAGTTCTTGACACCGGTCAGCAGGTACGAGCCGTCGGGGCGCGGCGCGAGACGGGTGCGGATGTCCTGCACGTGCCGGGTGCCCGCCTCGGACTGCGCGTTGCCGAACCGACGACCCGCCAGCAGCTCGGCGTAGAAGAACTTCCGCTGCTCGGCGTCGCCCTGACGGCGGATCACGTTGACGTACGCGAAATGGCTCTGCGGAATCTGCGCGAGGCTGGCGTCGGCCGAGCCGAGCAGCCGGAAGACCTCCGCGAGCGTGACGGCGGAGACGTCGGCCCCGCCGTACTCGGCCGGAACCGTCACGGCGAGCAGCCCCGACTCCGACAGCCGGTCCAACTCGGCGCGCGGCAGCCTGCGTTCGGCGTCCCGCTCGGCGGCCCCGGCCCGGAACTCCTCGGCCAGTGACGCGGCCACGGCCAGCGCCTCGGCGTCGTCGGCGATGACACGGACGGCCATCCGCTCAGCCCGCCGCGGCCAGGACGGGCCGGCCACCGAGCGTGGCCGAGAACTGTTCGACCAGCGGATGCAGGGCCTCGGCGGCGGCCGGTGCGAGGGCGAAGGAGCCGTCGGCGCCGATGGTGATGTCCTTGTCGAGGGTGAACCAGCCCGGAAGGATGTGGTCGGGGCCCATCGAGGAGAGCACCGGGCGCAGCGCGTAGTCGATGGCCAGGACATGGGCGGCGGAGCCGCCGGTGGCGAGCGGCAGCACGGTCTTGCCCGCGAGGGCATACTGCGGCAGCAGGTCGAAGAGCGCCTTGAGGACACCCGAGTACGACGCCTTGTAGACCGGAGTCCCGACGACGAGCCCGTCGGCGCGGGCGACCAGGTCGGCGGCCTCGACGATCGCGGGATGCCGCGGGTCCGCGCCGAGCAGCGCGTCGGCAGGGACGGTGCGGATGTCCAGCGGAATCACCTCGTGGCCCTGCGCGACCAGCCTCCGGTCGAGGTGGCGCAGGAGGCGGCCGGTGCGGGAGGTGGGGGAGGGGCTGCCGGAGACGGAAAGGACGGTGGCCATGGTGCTGCCTCTTTCAGGGGTGGCCGGGCGCCCGCGCGGGGCGGGCGCCCGGTGCAGGGACGGTCAGGAGTACCAGGTGGGTTCGGGCAGTTCGCCCTCCAGGACCCAGCGGCCGACCTCGCGCCGCTTGTACGCGACAGGGTCGTGGAGGGTGTGCGTGCGCACGTTGCGCCAGAACCGGTCGAGGCCTTCCTCGGTGGCCGTGGCGCGGGCGCCGGTGACCTCGAAGATCCGGTTGCCGACCTCCAGGGCCACTTCCGTGGCACGTGCCTTCACCGCGGCGACCCGCACCTCGAAGGCGCCGCGGGCCTCGGCCGTGACCGCGTCCGGGTCGTCGTGCAGCCGCTGCCCCTCCGCCGCGACGGCGTCCGCCAGCGCCTCCACCGCCCACAGCTTCGCCGTCAGATCGCCGTAGATGTCGATGACGTACGGCTCGTCGACCGCCCGCTCGTACGGGCTGTGCAGCCAGGAACGGGACTTGGTGCGCGTGTACGTGGCGGCCGTCTCCAGCGCGCCAGCCGCGACGCCCAGGTAGAAGCTGACGAACACCAGCTGGATCGTGGGGACGTTGAGGGTGTTGTAGACGCGCGGCTTGAACTCCTTGTCGACGTAGCCCGCCGCCGACGACCACGGGGTGCGGACACCGTCGAGGGTGACGCCGCCGCTCTCGGTGAGACGCTGGCCGATGTTGTCCCAGTCGTCGTGGAAGACCAGGCCCTCGCTGTCGGACGGGACGATCGCGAAGACGTGCTGGTCGGTGCCGGAGAAGACACCTTCCAGAACGGTGACGTCGGAGACCCGGCTGCCCGTGGAGAACGACTTGCGGCCGGTGAACACCAGGTCGTCACCGTCCTCGGTCACCACCACGTCGTCGTCGCGCGGGTTGACGGCGCCGCCGAAGAACCACTGGTTGCGCGCCGCCTCCGCCTCGACGTGCTCCCACTGCTCGCGGGTGCCGACCAGGCGGGCGGCCCAGTTCCACAGGTAGTGGTAGCCGAGGAGCTGACCGATGGAGCCGTCGGCCTTGGCGACCTCGCGCACCACGCGGTACGCGGTGGGCCAGTCCTGGCCCGCGCCACCGTGCTCGACGGGGCCGAGGAGGGTGACGAGCCCCGAGTCCTTGAGGAGCCGCACCTCGGCGTGGGGCGCGGCGCCCGCCCGGTCGCGGGCGGCGGCGTCGGTGGCGAGGACGGCGGACACCTCGGCGGCGCGCGCGATCCACTCGTCGGCGGTGGCGGGCGCGGGCCGGGTGCGCCAGTCGGCGGGCGTGACGGTGCTCATGGGGTACCTCCCTGGTACAGGTGTGCGGGGGAGTCAGGCGAGGGTGGAGGACTCGAACTCGGCCTGCCTTTCGGGGGCGTGCTCCTCCAGCTCCCGTACGAGGGGCAGCACACGCCTGCCGAAGTACTCGACCTCCTCGTGGTAATGCAGGAAGCCGAGCAGGAACAGGTCGACGCCGAGCCGCTTGTAGGCGACGATGCGCTCCGCGATCTGTTCGGGCGTGCCGATGAGGCCGGTGCGGAAGCCGTCGTTGTACTGGACGAGGTCGGCGAAGCCGGAGTCCTGCCACATGCCCTTGCCGTCGGACGTGGCCTGTCCTGCCTGTCGCACGGCGTCGCGGAAGCCGTGGACGGCGTCGGTGTCGGCCTTCGCGACGATCTCGCGCAGCGTGTCGTGCGCCTCGGCCTCGGTGTCGCGGGCGATGAGGAATCCGTTCAGGCCGAACTTTGGCGGGGTGCGGCCCGCCTGGGCGGCGGAGGCGCGTACGTCCCGGATCTGCTCGGTGACGCCGTCGAAGTCCTTGCCGTTGGAGAAGTACCAGTCGGAGACCCGGCCGGCCATGGCGCGGGCGGCGGTGGAATTGCCGCCCTGGAAGATTTCCGGGTGCGGCCGCTCGGGGGTGTTGAGCGGTTTCGGTTTCAGGGAGAAGTCCCGCAGGCGGTAGAAGTCACCGGCGAGTTCGGTGTGGTCCTCGGTCCAGGTCTGACGCAGGGCGCGAATGAATTCCTCGGCGCGGCGATAGCGTTCGTCGTGCTCGAGCCAGGGTTCGCCGAGCGCGGTGAACTCGCCCTTGAACCAGCCGGAGACGACGTTCACCGCGAAGCGGCCGTTCGACAGATGGTCGGCGGTGGCGCCGAACTTGGCGAGGACGCCGGGGTGCCACAGGCCCGGGTGGACGGCGGCGATGACCTTCAGGCGTTCGGTGGCGAGCAGCAGCGCGAGGCTGAAGGAGGTCGACTCGTGCTGGAACTCGGCGCCGTAACTGGCCATGTAGCGGACCTGACTGAGCGCGTACTCGAAGCCGTTGTTCTCGGCGAGGACGGCGAGTTCGCGGTTGTACTCGAAACCCCAGTCGGTGCGCTGTTCGATGGTGCTGGTGACGAGTCCTCCGCTGACATTGGGGACCCAATACGCGAATTTCAGGGGAGCGGCGGGCATGTCGTCGAGCGTGGCAGCGGTCGCGAAACAGGGTCAAGGAACGGGGAACCCATTTCGCGCCGCCGACAACTGGATTTCACGCCCCTGTGACAGTCGCAATCCGGAACGCATTCCTGAAACAATTACGCAGCAATCTCTCCCAGTCGCTCCACGAGCAGAGCGGCCTCGTCGGCCGCCACCCGGATGTCGAAGACGTCGTCGAGCAGCTTGGGCACCTCGTGCGGCCGCACGGTCTCCGTCACCGGGTCGCGCCCCGGCCGATCCGTCGTCCACACCAGCGCGTCGAGCGTGTCGTGCCGGTCCGTGCGCAGCCGCTGGATGTACGGGCGGGTGACGAACGGGGAGCGGGGATGCGTGGCCACGAAGTGGTTCCCGACCGCGTAGTCGATCGGATACTGCGGGTTCTCCGTGAACACCTGCCGCACCGTCCAGCCCTCGGGCCCCTCGGGGCCTTCCCCGCGCTGATGCACCGCCCAGCCCTCCGAGCCGTGCGTGACGACCTGCCGCCGCAGCAGATACGGCCACGGCCCGCCCTCACTGGTGCCGCCGTCCACCAGCTCGATCGGCTCCAACGGACTGGCCCCGAACCCGATGTCGGTCAGCCACCGCCGGCCCTCCACCTCCACGATCAGCATCGCGTGCGTCGCCGGACGCGGCGCGGACGAGTCCGCCCCGAGCTGCACCCGCCCCGACACCGCGGTGAACCTGAACCCGAGCTTCTCCAGCGCGGCGGCGAACAACACGGTGTGCTCGTAGCAGTACCCGCCCCGCCCCCGCCGCACCAGCTTGTCCACCACCGACGGCACATCGATCCGCACCTCGCGGTACAGAAAACTGTCGATGGTGTCCCACCGCATCCCCAACACATGCGCCCGCTGCAACCCCCGCAGGGTCTCGAGCGTCGGCGCCCGCTCCCCTTCGAACCCGAGACGGGCGAGGTAGACATCCAGGTCGAGTTGCTCGCTGCTCCACATGACGGGGTCAACTTTTGACGGCGCGCTGGATATTCCGGTGCCTCGGCCGGAAGGGAGACGCCAGCAGGGGAGGGCGTTCGTCGCCCGGTTTGCCGGACCCCGGCAAACCGGGGGCGCGCACACGTGCGCGTTCGGCAATGGAGCGGAGACCGCCGCCCCCGGATGCTGTGCCCCAGGGGGGATTCATGCAGCATCGACCGTTTTTCCGTTGGGTCGTCACGCTCGCCGTCGTCCTGGTGGCGTGCTCGGCCGTGGCGTACGCGCTCACGCCCGGTCACCGGGACACCATGCAGATCGATCTCACGGTCGTCGACGAGAAGCCCGACGGCACCTGCACCGTGCGCTGGGAAGACCCCTTCAGGGACGACGGGACTCGGCGCGAGGCCGCCTACCTGCGCGACCCCGACCGCGACCCGCACCTGAAGGCCCCGGCGTACGACGAGGTGACCGGATACGGCTGGGAGAGCGGCTTCGTCTACGTCGACGGCCCCGACAAGGGCGACCTGGAGCCGTCCGCGCGGGATCAGGACCCGGGGGACAGCCCCTATGCCCTGTCCGACACGCTGGTGATCGTCGGACTGCCCCTGCTCGCGATCGGTCTCGTGGGCGGGAACGTGCGGGCGGCCGGCCGGGCCCTAGGGGTACGTCCCAAGCTCGTGGCGCGCGCCCAAAGGCTGTGCGACGAGGCGGAGTCGGTCACGCGGGACCACGCCCGCGCTGTCGAAGCCGTACGGGAGGCCTGGGCCGCTCTGGGGGTGGGGCAGGCGGACGTGCCGACGGCACTCGCGTCCGTCGCGCGACGTGGAGCCCATGAGCGGGACCGGCGGACCGTCGCTCTGCTCGTCTCGCTGCGTGTGGTGTTGGAGGCAGGGCCCGCCACCGCACGCGTCGTGCGGAGGGCCGAGCAACTCGCCGCGACACTCCGGCCGTTGCTCTGGGCCGCCGAACCGGCCACCGGATACCGGCGCATGCTGGCGGCGGGACCGCAGCGCCGCCTCGCCGCCGCTGCCGCTGTCGCCGAACTGCGCCTGGTGCTGGACGCGGCTCAGGAGGATCATCTGCCCGAGCAGTTCGCCCAGGCGTCGGTCGACCTGCTGCGGGCGCCGGACGACGCCGTGATGGACGGACTGGCCGCGACCACGGACTTCGAGAGCCGTGAGAAGCAGTACGTCGAGCTCCTCTCGTCCTTGGTGGGCAGGGCGAGGCCTGCCGGAGGGCTCCGCGAACGGCGACCGAGGCGGTCGATGCCGGGCGCCTGATTCTTCGGCCTGCCGCGCGGCCCCTGCCGAACACCCCCATCCACGCGCACCATGGCACCAGCCAGGCATCGACACAGGGAGGGGCTGATGGTGTGAGGGGGATGAGGGCAGGGGGTGCGTTGGCCGTTGTGGCGGTGAGCACGCTGTTGGCGATGAGTGTGTGGTTCTCGGCGGCGTTCGTGTTGCCGCAGCTGCGGGAGGAGTGGGGGCTGGGGGCCGGGTCGGGGGCGTTGTTGACCGTTGCTGTGCAGCTCGGGTTCGTGGTCGGGGCGGTGTCGTCGGCGATGTCGGGGCTGGCCGACCGGGTGGCGAACCGGTATCTGATGTGCGGTGGGGCGTTGGGGGCGGCCGGGGCGAATCTCGGGGTGCTGGTCGCCGACGGGCTGGGGCCCGCCGTGGTGCTGCGGCTGGTCACCGGGTTCTTTCTGGCCGGGGTGTATCCGCCGGCGTTGAAGGAGACCGCGACGTGGTTCCGGGCGGGGCGGGGGAAGGCGTTGGGGGTGATGATCGGGGCGCTGACGGTGGGGTCGGCGTTGCCGCACGCCGTCAACGCGGCCGGAGGCGTGGACTGGCATCTGGTGATCGTGGCGACGTCCGTGATGGGCGCGTGCGGGGGCGTGCTCGCGCTGTCGCTGCGGGCACCGGGGCCGTACCCGTTCCCGCGCCGCAAGGTGACCGTCGGCGGCGCCCTGCGCTCGGTGCGGAACCGCGATGTCGTGCTGGCCGACCTCGGCTACGTAGGGCACATGTGGGAGCTGTACGCGATGTGGGGCACGGTGGCGGCGCTGCTCGCAAGTGTTCCGGTGGTCGAGGAGTCGGCCAGGAAGGACGTGTTGGCCTCCGCGATCGCCTTCGTGTGCATCGGGGTCGGTGCCTTCGGGTGCCTCGTGGGCGGGGTGCTCGGCGACCGGTGGGGGCGGGCGCGGTCCGCGCGGATCTGTCTGGTGTGTTCCGGCGGGGCGGCGCTGCTGCTCGCGGTCGGCGTGGATGCGATGCCGTCGGGCGTGGTCGTCGCGGTGTGCGTGTTCTGGGGGTTCTGGGTGGTGGCGGACTCCGCCCAGTTCTCGGCACTGGTCACCGAACGGGCCGACCCCGACTACGTGGGCGGGGCGCTGTCGCTGCAACTCGCCCTCGGCTACTCGACGACCGCGCTGACGCTGTGGGGCGTACCGGTGCTGGTCGCGCACACCTCGTGGCGGATCGCCCTGGTCGTGCTCGCCGTCGGACCCGTGGTCGGCGTGACCGCGATGACCCGGTCCATCGTCAGGGACCGGAGGGCGGCGTTGGTGTGAGGGGCCCGGGTGCGTAGCGTCGGGGCATGGACGCTCAGGTGAGGACCCGCATCTCCGCGTACGCGATCGCCACCGAACGGGAACGGCTGCTGCTCGCCCGACTGTCGGACGCCTCGCCCGTCTTCGCGCCCGGCCTGTGGCACCTGCCGGGCGGCGGCATCGACCCCGGCGAACAGCCGGAGGAGGCGCTGGCCCGTGAACTCCTCGAGGAGACTGGCCTGGTCGTGACCGCGTCGCGCCTTCTCGACGCGCGGACCTACACCGCCCACCGCCACGGGGTGAGCTGGAGCGTGACCGCGCTGTTCTACGCCGTGTCCCTCAGGGGCGGCGAGCCGACGGTGACCGAGGTCGACGGATCCACGGAAGCGGCGCGCTGGGTGCCCCTCGCCGAGCTGCGCGGCGACGGCGTGCTCTCCCCGCCGGCCGCCGACGCGTTGCGCATGCTCGGCCCGGCCCGCGCGACAGGGGCCGCGCGCTAGCGGTCGCTCAGGCCCGCTCGTCAGGAGCCCCGCGCCGGCAGCCGCTCAGGAGCGCTCGACGGTGGCCCGCCGCTAACAGTCGCTCAAGGAGTCCCGCTTCGTCGCGGGAGTGCCCTGTGCGCTGGGCTGCGACGGGGGAGCGGGCGGGCCGCCCGTCGCGCGCAGGGTCAGCACCGCGGCGAGCGCCGTCGCCGCCGCCATCACGAGGAATCCCGCGGAGAACGTCGACACCTGCGCGGCGAACCCGAGGAGCAGGGAGCCGAGGCCGGTGCCCGCGTCGAAGCCGATGTTCCAGACGACGGAGGTCGTGTGATGGTTCTCGGTGCCCGCCCGGTTGAGCGCCTGCACGAGGGTGACGCTCTGCAGACCGCCGTACGCGGAGCCGAGCAGCAGGAGCCCGCCGACCAGCCCCGGCACGACGACCGAGCCGCCGCGGATCGACCAGGCCACGAGCACGAGGCCCGCGCACGCCGCGAGCAGCAGCCCGAAGTTGAGCGGCCGGGCGCTGAACCGGTCCGCCAGCACCCCGCACCCCCACCGCGTCACGGCCGCCGTCGCCGTGAACGTCACCAGCGCACCCGCGGCCACCCCCGCCGAACCGGCGAACTGCGGGGTGAACGTGAGGATCGCGCCGCCCGCCACCGTGACGAGCAGCAGCAGGACGACCGGCGTGAGGATGCGCCGCAGCGCGACCGCCGTCGACGAACCGGGCGCGGACGGCTCGGCCGACACCGTCTCGGCCCGCGCGTCCAGGGCCCGCCCGAGCGCGGGCGTGAACGGCAGCGCCAGGACCGGCAGGATCCCGCACACGAGGATCGCCGGCAGGGCGAACGTCGCGACGAGGGCGGGCGCCGCGGGCGTGAGCACCATCTGCGGCAGCGCGATCGACAGCCCGTACAGGCCGATCGCCGAGCCCCGCCGCTCCGCGGGAGCCAGCGCCGCGACGGCCGTCGCACCGGACACGGTCATGATGCCGAAGCCCGCTCCGCGCAGCGCCGTGGTGGCCAGGATGGGCCACAGATCGTCACTGAGGGCCTGCAAGGGCGCGGGCAGCCCGAGCAGCAGCGCACCGAGCGCGAACGTCCGCGTCCACCCGAGCTTGCGGAGCGTGGTCTTGACGCACAGCTGGGAGACGACCGTCATGGTCATGAGGACGGCGGTGACGAGGCCCGCCCCGAACTCGTCGGCCCCGCCGTCCAGTGCCCACTGCGGCGACACCGGCAGCAGCAGCGCGAACCCGGAGAAGCAGCAGAGCACCACCGTCATCAGGGGCGGGAAGCCGGGCGACCGTATGACGGACGGCGTCGTTCCTTCAGCCATGCGGTTCAGTCTCTCTTTTCTGTCGGTCCGGTGGTGAGGGCGAAGAACGAGCCTAGTTCCGCCACGCGGCGCGGGGCAGACGCAGGGGTCAACCAGTTTCACCCCTTACGCCGATGACCGTGCAGCCCGCACCGACCACACCCCCGCCACGACGATCAGCGCGACCGCACCCCACTGCCGCCCCGTCAACCGCTCGCCGAGCACCACGAACCCGACCGCCGCCGCCACCGCGGGGCTCAGCGCCAGCAGCACCCCGAACGCGCGGGCGTCGATGCGCCGCAGCACCGTCATGTCAAGGGCGTACGGGATCAGCGACGACAGCAGCGCCACCAGGAATCCGACGCCGACGACCTCCGGACGGGCCACCACCGCCCCGCCGTCCGTGACGGCCGTGACCGGCGTCAGCACGCACGCCCCCGCCGCCAGCGCGAGCGTCAGCCCCGTCCAGTCGGGGAACAGCCGCCCGACCCGCCGGCTCAGCACCACGTAGGCCGCCCGGCACAACGCGGTGCAGCCTCCGAGCGCAAGCCCGGCGGCGGGCAGCGCGGCACCCGGCGAAGTGAGCAGCAGGACGCCCGCGAGCGCGAGGAGTGCCACCACGGCGTGCTCGATCCGGCGTGAGAGGGCGATCGACAGGGCCAGCGGGCCGAGCAGTTCGAGCGTCGCCGCCACACCGATCGGCAGGTGCTCGATGGCCCGGAAGTACGCCAGGTTCATCGCCGCCACGACGAGTCCCAGCGCGAGCGCCGCACGCCACTGCGCCGCCGTGATCCCGCGCAACAGGGGCCTGACCAGCAGCCACAGCACCACTGCCGAGAACAGCAGCCGCATCCCCGCCAGCGCGGTGGGACCCACGGACGCGTACGCCTGCTTGGCCACCGCCGAACCCAGCTGAAGACTCGCGATCTGCGCCAGCACCAGCGCGGGCGCGGCCGCCATGCCCCGCGCCTTCGTTCCGCCCGCCGACATGCCCATCCGGGACCTCCCGCGACCGGGTCCCGCGCCCTGCGCACGGCCCGCCGCCCACGCTGCTGTAATGCCCTTATGCACTTCAACCATTACGGCGGCGAGGCCGCCCGGCTCGCGGCGGACCTGGTCAATCTGACCGAGCCGCCGCGCCCCGACGACCTGGAGTCACTGCTCGCCGCGCACGGCGTCGTGAACCGTGCGCTCACCGCCGCACAGGCGACGGAAGTGTGGGAATGGAGCAGGCGGCTTGCCGGCTGCTTCGGACGCCAGGACATCGAGGAGCGCTGCGCCACGGTCAACGCGCTGCTCGCCGACGCCTCCAGCAGCCCTCGCATCTCCCTGCACGACGGCCGCCCCCACCTGCACTACAGCGAGGTCGGTGCCGACGCGGCCGCCCACATCCGCGCCGTCACCGCGACCGGACTCGCCTACGTCATCTGCTCCGCCGACCCCGACCGGCTCGGCCGCTGCGCGCGCCGCGGCTGCGCCCTGGCCTTCGTCGACACCTCGCGCAACGGCCGCCGCGCGTACTGCTCGGTGCGCTGCGCCAACAACGACGCCGTGGCCCGGCACCGCGAGCGAGGCCGCGCATCACAACCCAGAACACATTCCTAACACGAGGGGTGTTGTGTTTGAGGGGTCCGCTGTTAACTTGTCGGTCGACGGCAGGAAGGACACGCGGTGACCCCCGACGAACTCCCCACGGGATCGGCCGAGTTGCTGAGCCCGCAGGCGCGCCAGGACCGGATTCGCGACCGGGTGCTCGAGCTCGGCTCGGCCCGGATCGAGGACCTCGCACGCGAGCTGGGCGTCAGCGTGATGACCATCCACCGCGACCTGGACCGGCTCGCCGACGAGGGTTGGCTGCGCAAGACCCGCGGCGCGGCCACCGCCCAGCAGTCCGTGCTGTTCGAGAGCAACGTCCGCTACCGCACGACGCAGCAGGGCGAGGCCAAGAAGGCGCTGGCCGCCGCCGCGCTCGAGCACATCGACCGCGGCCAGGCGATCCTGCTCGACGACAGCACCACGTCCCTCGCGCTCGCCCGCGCGCTGCCCGACCGCGGCCCGTTGACGGTCATCACGAACTTCCTCGCCGTCGTCAACGCGCTCGCGGGCAGCCCCGGCATCGAGCTGATCTCGCTCGGCGGCAGCTACGACCCGCACTACGACGCCTTCCAAGGCATGGCGACCTGCGACCACATCAAACCGCTGCGCGCCGACACGGTGTTCATCTCGACGTCGGCGGTCGCGGAAGGTCACTGCTACCACCAGTCGCAGGAGGCGATCCTCGTCAAGCGAGCCCTCCTGGAGGCCGCCCAGCGCAAGATCCTGCTCGTCGACCACACCAAGTTCCAGAAACGGGCCCTGCACCGGGTCGTCCCGCTGTCCGACTTCGACCTCGTGATCGTCGACGATCGCATCTCCGGGGCCGAGTTGGAGGCACTGCGCGAGGACGGCGTGAACGTGCAGGTCGCCGCGCTGAGCAAGGCGGCGCCCGAGTCCTGACACCGCAATGAGCCGACTGCCAATGGAGGTAGTAGTGATCAACGTGCCGAAGCGCATGCAGGCCGTGGTCGTCCACGGGCCCGAGGACTATCGCCTGGAGGAGGTCGACGTCCCCGCACCGGGGCCGGGTGAACTCCTCCTGCGGACCGAAGCGGTGGGGGTGTGCGCGAGCGACCTCAAGTGCTACCACGGCGCCCCCAAGTTCTGGGGCGACGAGAACCGGCCCGCGTGGGCGCAGCGTGGCATCATCCCCGGTCACGAGTTCGTGGGCGTGGTGGCCGCCGGTGACGACGCGGCCCTCGCGGCCCACGGGGTGCGGATCGGCGACCGCATCGCCTGCGAGCAGATCGTGCCCTGCGAGGAGTGCCGCTACTGTCGGCGCGGTCAGTACTGGATGTGCGGCCCGCACGACATGTTCGGCTTCCGCAACCACCACGGCGCCATGGCCCAGTACATGGTGGTGCCGCCCAACGCCCGCGCCCACAAGGTCTCCCACGACCTCAAGCCGCACCACGCCGCGTACGCGGAGCCGCTGTCCTGCGCGCTGCACGCCGTCGAGCGCGCCGACATCCACTTCGAGGACGTCGTGGTCGTCGCCGGGTGCGGACCCATCGGCCTCGGCCTCATCGCGGGCGCCCGGCAGAAGAACCCGCTCAAGCTCATCGCGCTCGACCTCGACGACAACAAGCTGGAGCTGGGCCGCCGCACCGGCGCCGACATCGTCCTCAACCCCGCCAAGGAGGACGTCGTCGCCCGCGTCAAGGAGCTGACCGACGGCTACGGCGCCGACGTCTACCTCGAGGGCACCGGCGCGACCCCCGCCGTCGCGCAGGGCCTCAACCTGCTGCGCAAGCTCGGCACGTACGTCGAGTACTCGGTGTTCGGCTCGGACGTCACGGTCGACTGGTCGATCATCTCCGACGACAAGGAACTCGACGTCCGCGGCGCCCACTTGGGCCCGCACTGCTGGCCCGCCGCGATCCGCCTCCTCGAAGAGGGCAAGGTGCCGGTCGACGAGATCTGCACCCACCAGTTCGGCCTGCGCGACTTCCAGAAGGCGCTCGACCTCGTCGCCGACACCTCCGGCGCGTCGGTGAAGGTCTCCATCCTCCCGAACGCCGAGGCGGACGCGGTGGTCGCATGACGGCCGCGACCGAGACCCGCCTCGACCGGATGGGGATACCCCACTCCCTGCGCTGGGGCTTCGTCGCCGTCCTGGTCTTCATGACCGGCAACGGCACCGAGTCCAACTTCATCGCCCCGCACATCGAGCACGTCCTGGGCAGCAGCACCGCGACGGCCAGCACCATCATCTCCATGTACGGCGTGTCCGTGCTGGTCGGCAGCTATCTGTCCGGCGCCCTCACCGACCTGTGGGGCCCGCGCCGCGTGATGCTGCTCGGCACCGTCGTCTGGGTCGTCTTCGAGGTGCTGTTCCTCGCGGGACTCGCCGCGGGCAGCATGCCGATGGTCTTCCTCACGTACTTCCTGCGCGGCTTCGGCTATCCGCTGTTCGCCTTCGCCTTCCTGGTGTGGGTGAACCTGGTGACACCGAAGGAGCGCAACGGCGCGGCCGTCGGCTGGTTCTACGTCATGTTCACCGGCGGACTCCCTACCCTCGGCTCGCTCTTCGCGCTCGGCATGATCCCCGCGTTCGGCGGCTCGACCGGCGGCGAGACCGGCGCCATGGCGGCGTCCACGGCGCTCGTGGTCATCGGCTTCCTCATCGCCCGGTTCGCCGTCAAGGATCCGCACGGCAACGGCCGGGTGGCGCCCGCCGACAAGTCCTCCTTCGAAGTCATGTCCGCCGGAATCCGCCTGACGGCGCGTCAGCCCAAGGTCCTGATGGGCTTCCTGGTGCGACTCATCAACACCGCGCCGCAGTACGGCATGTTCATCATCCTGCCCGGAGTCATCGCCGACGACCGGGGCTGGGGCCAGAGCCGCTGGCTCACCATGACCGTCCTCGTCTACGCGACGAACATCCTGGTCAACGCCCTGTTCGGTGTCATCGGCGACCGCTGGGGCTGGCGCCGCACCGTCCAGTGGTTCGGCGTCTTCGGCTCCTCCGTCGGACTCCTCGCCTGGTGGTACGTGCCGCAGCTGGTGCCCGCCGGATCCACCTGGGGCTTCTGGGTGTCCGTCGTCGCGGGCTGCGTCTTCGGCTGCCTGCTCGCCGGGTTCGTCCCGATGGGCGCGATCATGCCGGCGCTCGTACCCGCCGAGTTCAAGGGCGCGGCCATGGCCATGTACACCACGGCGGCCGGCGGCGCCTCGTTCCTCGGCTCGGCGGTGGTCGCGGCCGTGCTGTCGGTCGGCCTCGGCAACGCCGGAGTCGTCTGGGCGTTCGTCGTGCTCTACGGCGCGGCCTTCGTGATGGTGTCGTTCCTCAACGTCCGCCAGACCGAGGCCAGTCCGCAGGAGGAGCCGGCCGGCGCCGCCGTCGCCCGCTGACCCACCGCGCACCGCAGTTGTTTTGGGAGGTTCCCTCGTGACCAGACTCTTCGACGACCCGGCGACCTTCGCCGAGGACCAACTGGCCGGATTTCTCGACCTGTACGCGGACCGGTTGCGCGGCGTGCCCGGCGGAGTGGTCGCCCACCGCGGGGAGCACCCGCAGGCCGCCGTCGTCATCGGCGGCGGCTCGGGACACTACCCGGCGTTCTGCGGCACCGTGGGACCCGGCATGGCCCACGGCGCCGTGGTCGGCAACATCTTCACCTCGCCGTCCGCGACCCAGGTCTACTCCGTGGCCAAGGCCGCCGACCAGGGCAGGGGAGTCGTCCTCAGCTTCGGCAACTACGCCGGCGACGTGCTCAACTTCCGGATCGCCGCCGACCGGCTGCGCGCCGAGGGCATCGACACCCGGATCGTGGTCGTCACCGACGACGTGGCGTCGGCCGCGGACGAGGACAGGCGGCGCGGCATCGCGGGCGACTTCACCGTCTTCAAGGTGATGGGCGCCGCGGCGGCCGAGGGCCTCGACCTCGACGAGGTGGAACGCCTCGGCAGGGCCGCCAACGCCGCGACCCGCAGCCTCGGCGTGGCCTTCTCCGGCTGCACGCTGCCGGGCGCGGGGGAGCCGCTCTTCGAGGTGCCCGAGGGACACCTGGGCCTCGGCCTCGGTATCCACGGCGAACCGGGCATCGAGGACGTGCCGATGCTGAAGGCCGACGAGCTCGCGGCACTGCTCGTCGACCGCATCCTCCAGGACACCCCCGCCGCAGCGGGGCACCGGGTCGGCGCGATCCTGAACGGCCTCGGCGCCACCAAGTACGAGGAACTGTTCCTGCTCTGGGGCCGGGTCTCGGCCCGGCTCCGCGAGCGTGGCGTCGAGATCGTCGACCCCGAGGTCGGCGAGCTGGTCACCAGCCTCGACATGGGCGGCTGCTCGCTCACCCTCATGTGGCTCGACGACGACCTGGAGCCGCGCTGGCGCGCCGACGCCTACACCCCCGCGTACCGCAAGGCGCACGCACCCCTGTCCGGGCTGCACGCCGCCGACGTCAACGGCGGCACGGCCGCGGCCACCGCCGCTCCGCACGCCTCACCGGCGGCCCGCGAACTGGCGGCCGGGGCGCGCGCCGCCCTGGCCACCATCCACCGCACGATGGTCGACCACGAAGAGGAACTGGGCCGCATCGACGCCGTCGCGGGCGACGGCGACCACGGCCGCGGCATGGTCCGCGGTGCCCGGTACGCCGCCGAACGGGCCGAGGCCTGCGGCGCCGAGGTCGGCGCCGGCTGGCTGCTGCGTCAGGCGGGCCAGTCCTGGGCCGAGTACGCGGGTGGCACGTCCGGCGTCCTGTGGGGTGCGGCCCTGGAGGCGTTCGGCCGCGCGCTCGACGACGGCGCCGCGTCCTACACGGCGGCCGATGTGGCCGACGGCGTACGGGCGTTCGCCGACGCGATAGCCGACCTCGGCCGCGCCGCGCCCGGCGACAAGACGATGCTGGACGCTCTGCTCCCGTTCGCCGACACCCTGCACCGCGCCACGGCCGAGGGCGTCGAACCCGCCGAGGCCTGGCGCACCGCGGCCGAAGCCGCGTCCCGCGCGGCGGAGGCCACCAAGGACCTGCGCCCCAAGGTGGGCAGGGCCCGCCCGCTCGCAGAGCGCAGCCTCGGCACCCCCGACGCGGGCGCCACATCCCTGGCCCTGATCGTCACGGCGCTCGCACAGTCCGCGCCCGGCGGCCGGGACCACGCGCACGACCAGAACCGACAAGGAGTGACAACGGCATGACGGACCGGCTGCGTCTGGTCGTCGGCTGCGACGACGCCGGCTTCGAGTACAAGGAACGCATCAAGGCCGACCTCGAGGCCGACGACCGGGTGGCGGAGGTCATCGACGTCGGCGTGGAGGCCGACGGCACCACCGCCTATCCGCACATCGGGGTGGCCGCCGCCCGCCTCGTCGCCGAGGACCGCGCCGACCGCGCCCTCCTCGTCTGCGGCACCGGCCTCGGCGTCGCGATCTCGGCGAACAAGGTCCCCGGCATCCGCGCGGTGACCGCCCACGACGCGTACTCCGTGGAACGCTCGGTCAAGAGCAACAACGCGCAGGTGCTGTGCATGGGCCAGCGCGTGGTCGGCCTCGAACTGGCCCGCAAACTCACCTCCGAATGGCTCTCCCACCGCTTCGACCCGGAGAGCTCCTCGGCGGAGAAGGTCGCGGCCCTCAGCCAGTACGAGACCGACCAGGGGTTCAGCCAGTGCTGAAGGAGGCGGTGGATCCTCGTGTCAGCGGCCGCCCGCCTCGATGCGGTCGACGGCGTACTTGGCCTCCTTCAGGCCCGCGCCGGTCGCCTCGCGGTAGGCCTTGACGGCCTGGATCTTCTTGCCGTCGGCGACCAGGGCCCGCACCTCGTCGAGGCCGGGCACCGCCGAGTCCGACTCGATGCCCAGGTGCTCGATGACGAGGTCCAGCTTCCGCTCGACGCGCGCGGTCCTGCGGTCGGCCCGGTCGACCTTGCGCTCGATGGTGCCGGCCGTGATGAGCACGCCGACCAGGAGGATGAGTATTGCTGCGATGTCCATGATCCGAGATCCTAGGCAACGTGGGTGACACGAAAGGAATCGGCGAGGGCGAGCGGGCCTGCGGTCCCGTGCGCCCCGCCCCGTCGGGCCCCGGCTTCGTCGTCACCGGTTACGACGCAGCCCGGGAGGCCCTCCGCGACCCGCGCCTCTCGAAGGACACTGCCGCCTTCTTCGCGGGCAAGGAGTCGTCGCGGCGCCTGCACCCCGCCGTCTCCCGGACCATGCTCGCGAGCGACCCGCCGCACCACACCCGGCTGCGGAAGCTGGTGACCAAGGCGTTCACGACCGGGGCGGTCGCCCGGCTGCGCCCGTACATCGCCCGGGTCACCGACGAGTTGCTCGACGCGTGGCACGCAGGGGAGCCGTACGACTTCGTGGCCGGGGTCGCCGAGCCGCTCCCGGTGACCGTGATCTGCGAACTCCTCGGCGTCCCGCACACCGACAGGCCGCACGTGCGCCGCTGGTCGGGCGAGCTGTTCGCGGCGGGGCGTCCCGAAGTCATCGACGCGGCGTCGCACGGGCTGGCCGGGTACATGACGGACCTGATCGCGGCCAAACGTCACCACCCCGGCGACTCGCTCCTGGACGACCTCATTGCCGCGCGCGACGGGGACGACCGCCTGACCGAGCCCGAACTCGTCTCCCTGGCCGTCCTGTTGCTCGTCGCAGGACACGAGACGACCACCCACGCCCTCGGCAACGCGCTGCTCTCCCTCCTCCGGCACCCGGCCCAACTCGACCGCCTCCGCCGCGACCCCGACCACATCCCCGCCGCCCTCGACGAACTCCTCCGCCACGACTCCGCCGTCAGCACGGCCACCTTCCGGTACACCACGGAACCCGTCACGCTCGGCGACACGAAGATCCCGGCTGGAGCCCCGGTCCTGGTGTCCATCGGCGCCGCGAACCGGGACGCGACGCGCTTCCCGAACCCCGACACCCTCGACCTGAACCGCGACGCGTCCGCCCACCTCGCCTTCGGCCACGGCATCCACCGCTGCGTTGGCGCACCCTTGGCGAGGGCGGAGATGGAGATCGTGCTGAGGGCTGTGCTCAAGCGCGTCCCGCCCTTCGAACTGGCCGTGCCGGAGGGTGTGTTGGAGTGGCGGCGCACTCGGCTCGTGCGCGGTCTGGTGTCCCTGCCACTGGTCTACTGACAGCCGCGCGCCATCAGCCCGCTCACGTACGCGTCCAGCCGCTCCGCCACCACTTGGGTCGTCAGCTCGGTGCGGCCCGCCTCGCGCCACGGGCGGGTGATCGCCGGCAGCTCCTCCGAGAACGCCATCGCGGACCGCACCCGCCAGTACCGCCGCGCGTCCCGGTCCGCGGTGAGCACCCCGCCGGCCTCCTCGTACGCGTCGGCGAACCGCTGCCCCCACTCGGGGCCGTGCAGCAGCGCCAGGTTGGTGCAGCAGTGCGCCACGTCGAAATCGGTCGGGCCCCAGGAGGCGCCCGCCCAGTCCACGACGCCGCCGATCCGGTCCGGCGCCTCGAACAGCACGTTGCCGGGCTGGAAGTCCCGGTGCAGGAAGCGTCCTTCGTAGTCCGGCGGGGGCAGGCGGATGAGGTCGATGGCGGCGTCCCAGGCCACCGGGTCGCCGCCCTCGGGCACCACGACGGTGTCCGCGGTGGTCAACGCCTCGTACGTCGGGGGCTGTTGCTCGGGGACCACGGTGTGGATCGCCGCGAGCTGCCGGGCGAGCAGCCGCACCCGCGTCCCGACGCCCGTGTCGGCGATGGTGTGCCGCCCCGGCAGACATGTCATCAGGAGCGAGGGGTATTCGCATCGTTCAGCGGTCGCGTCGACGCCGACGAGGCGCGGAGCCCGTACGCTCTCCACCCCCACGAGCGACCTGAGCGCACCCGTCTCCCGCCTCATCGCGTCCTCGGCCCGTTCCACGAAGAACGGCGCCACGTAACTTCGCAGCACCAACTCCCGGCTGCCGCCACGGCCCCCTTCGATGCCCAGCCGCCGCATCTCCGCGGTGATTCCACCGTGCAACGCCTCGATCCGTACGATCCGCTCCCCACGCTCGAGGAACTGCCGCACCCACTCCCTCGTGCGAGGCCGGACAAGTGTGGCCTCTTCGCCATCGATCATCCAGGCAGCGCATCACCCGGTGCGGGGCCGGCACAAGCGAATTTCGCATGCGAAGGGCGCGGCCCCCTGAAAGGAGGACCGCGCCCGTTCCGCTGGTTGCGCTACTTGCCCGCCACCGCCGGAGGCGCCGCGTTCACGCCCCAGTTCGTCGGCTTCGACGAGAGCTTCACCGTGAGGGTGCCCGCGTTCAGGAGCTCCTTGTGGGAGAGCCAGCTCCGGTGGAGCGGGGCGCCCTTGCCCGTGGTCACGGAGGACACGTACTGCTGCTTCGACGCGTCCGCGCCCGGCGCCGAGACCGTGATCCGGCGGCCGTGCGCCGGACGGATCTCCACCTTGTCGAACATCGGGGCCGACAGGACGTACGTCGCCGAACCCGGCTGCACCTCGAAGACGCCCGCCATGGCGAAGACCAGCAGTGACGACGTGGCGCCGAGGTCGTCGTTGCCCGGCATGCCGTACGGGTCGTCGGTGAACAGCGTGCGCATGGCGCGCAGCACCGACGACGTCTTCCACGGCGAGTCCGTCCACGCGTACATCCACGGTGCGTGGAAGTCGGGTTCGTTGTTCGGGTTGAAGGCGAAGTTGTTGTGGTAGTCGTAGGCGCCCGTCACCCACGATTCCTTGGCGGCCTTCGCCGGGTCCGTCAGCACCGTCGGCATGTCGAAGAACGTGTCGAGCCGCTGCTCGGCCGCCGCCTTGCCGCCCATCAGACCGTAGAGGGCCTTCGGGTCCTGCTGCGCGAGCCACTGGTACTGCCAGGCCGTGCCCTCGTGGAAGGCGCCGGACTGCGTCGGGTCGGTGTCACCCGCGGCGGTGCCGTCGGCGTTCCGCGTCACCGGGAAGCCCGTGAAGCCGTGCGAGGTGACCTTCGCGTCCCACAGCTTGGTGAAGTTGTCGCAGCGCGCGGCGAGCGTCGCCGCCTTGTCCCGGTGACCGAGACCGTCGGCCATCGTGGACAGGGCGCAGTCGCCGAGCGCGTACTCGAGCGTCGCGGAGCCGGCCTGCCGGCTGTCGCCGAACTTGTAGCCGGGCAGGTTCTGGTAGCCGACGAAGCCGTTCTTGACGTACGTCGGATTGCCGTCGCGGCCACGGAAGATCGACTGGTCGGACGGGACCTCGTTGACGTTCTTCCACAGCGCGTCGAACAGCTCGCGCGAGGTCCGGTCGTCCAGCAGCCCCCGGTTGTAGAGGTCCACGACGAATGGGGTGACGGGGTCGCCGCTCATCACGTTCGTCTCGCTGTTGCCGAGGCCCCAGCGCGGCAGCCAGCCACCGTCCTTGTAGACGCGCAGCAGCGACCTGGCCATGTCGGCGGCCTTGTCCGGGTGCAGCAGCGCCACCAGTTGGTTCTGCGAGCGGTACGTGTCCCACAGCGAGAACATCTGGTAGTACGTGCTGTCCGCGCGGTGGATCTCGTCGTCGAAGCCGCGGTAGCGGCCGTTCACGTCGGAGCCGATCGACGGGTGCAGCAGCGAGCGGTACAGCGCGCTGTAGTACGTGCGCTGGTCGGCGGTCGAACCGCCCGCGACCCGCATCCGGTTCAGCTCGTCGCGCCAGGCGTCGTGCGCCCCCGAGCGGGCCTTGTCGAACGAACCCGGCTGCTCGGCCGTGCGGTTGAGGCGCGCCCCGTCGACCGAGGTGTACGACAGGCCGACGGAGGCGCCGACCTGGTCGCCGGACGACGGGTCGAACGACAGCCAGGCACCCGCGCGCTTCGTGCCGCGCGAGGCCTCCCGCCGGTCAGGGGTGAGCGTGCCGTCGCTCCAGGTGCCGAACTTCGCGAACGAGCGGTTGAACTTCGCGCTGAAGAAGACCCGGTAGCGCTCCTTGCCGGTCTCCCCGCAGAAGTTGCCGCCCTGGACCCAGCCCTCGACGGTGTCGTTCCCGACGACCTTGATGTCACCGGCGTACGTGCTGCCGTTGCTCTCGCCGGCCTCGATCAGGACGTTCTCCGCGTCCGAGCCGCTGGGGAAGGTGTAGCGGTGCTGGCCGGTCCGCTCGGTCGCCGACAGCTCGGCCTTGATGCCGTTGTCGAACTTCACGCCGTAATAGCCGGGCGAGCGCGTCTCGTTGTCGTGGCTGAACTTCGCGCCGTAGTCCGCCGGGTCGGACGACGTGACCGCGCCGGTGGTCGGCATGAACCGGATGTTGCCCATCGTCTGACAGCCGACGCCCGACAGGTGCGTGTGGCTGAAGCCGAGGATCTTGTCCTGCGCGTAGTCGTACGAGGCGTACTTGTTCAGCTGCGTGTCGGGGCTCAACTGCACCATGCCGAACGGGCGGGCGGCGCCGGGGAACGTGGTGCCGTCGCCGTTGTTGCCGATCGACGTGTCGACGAGCGACGTCGGATCGGCGGCGAAACCGGGCCCGGCGGCCTCGGCGCTCGCGACGCCGGGCGTGAGGGAAGCGGCGGCCACGGTGGTGACGACGAAGGCGGTGGTGACGGTGCGCCGCAGCGATCTCAGCGGTGTGGGGCGCCTCGTCGGTCGCTTCGGTCTCATCGCGCGGTCCTCTCGTTTGGACTCTTGGACAACGTTGTCGGAGCGGGCTCTGTCGATCTTTGTCGGGGGAGGGGGAGTTCGTCAATGGATGCGGGCGGCATGGATGTTGGAGGACAATCGGGCGGGTCGCCGACGACGGAGGGGCGTTATGGGCAGGCCGTGGTGGCGGTGGGTGTGGATCGGGCTCGGGGTGATCGGCGACAGCCGGGACGTCCGGCGGGAGCTGAGGCGGAACCCGGACCGGGTCGAGACGGGCCGGGACTGGTGGCGGGAGGCGGAGACCGCGGACCACGAGCTGTTCGAGGCCGGGCGCAGGGCCCACGGGCTGCGTGAGAGCAGGCAGGCGGCGTACGCCCCGGCCGCGTACGAGGAGCTTCTGGCGTGTCGCGTACGGCGATGGGGCGCGGACCATCCGCTGGTCCTGGACACCCGGCTCGGGCTCGCCGCGGTCCGCGCGGAGAGCGGCGACCTCCCCGGCGCCAGGGCGGACTACGCGGCCGTCCTGGTCGACCTGTTGCGCGTGTTCGGGCCGGACCACCAGAGAGTCCCGTGGGTGCGGCGCAATCTCGCGCACTGGCAGCGGCACACGAACTGGACGGCGCCGCCGCGACGTCTTTCGCAGGTGGAGGGGCCCGTCCGGCTCCACGTGCTGCGCCACGAGCCGCACGACACCGCCGTCATGGAGCGTCTCGCCGCGACGCGCTGGAACACCGGCGACGACTTCGGCGCCGTCGAGGCGTACGAGCACGTCCTGCGCGCGCGGACCGGCGAACGCGGAACCGACCACGACGCCACCCTGCTCACCCGGCTGACCCTGGCCACGCTGCGGGCCGAGACGGGGGACGTCGCGGGCGCCCTGAACGACTGGGAGCGCCTGCTGCCGGACCTGCACCGCATCAAGGGCCCCGCCCACCGCGGCACACGACTGGTGCGCCATCTGCTGACCCAGTGGCGGGCGGAGCCGGCGTAGTCGCCTACCGGTCGGCGCCGACGGACTCCGCCACGGCCACCCGTCCCGAGCGCAGCGATGAGCGGCCCCGTGTCGGGGTGCCGAGTGCCTCGGCCGCGGCGAGGAGGTGGTTGTCCGATGTCACCCGGAATCCGTGGTCGGCGAGCAGTGCCGCCATGCGGTGTGGCTTCCACAGGGAGCGCCATGGTTCGCCCGCCGTCACGGAGTTGCCGAGCAGCCGGGTCAGGAGGCGTCCCGCGGTCGCCTTCGCCGACGGCGCCTGGTAGTTGAGCACCAGGCTGCTGCCGGGGGCCGTACGGGCGGCGAGCGCGGCCAGCGTGGTGGCCACCTCGGCGCGCGTGAGGTACGGGACGACGCCCTCCCACAGCCACGTCGTCGGCGCGTCCTGGTTGTGCCCCGCGGCGTCCAGCGCGGCGCCGAGGTCGTCGACGGCGAAGTCGACCGGCGTGAACCGCACGGAACGGGCCACCGTGGGCAGGTCGGCGTCGAGGCGCTCGCGCTTGTCCCGCTGCGAGGCCGGGTGGTCGACCTCCCACACATCCGTCCGCTCCAGCCCGGCCAGCCGCCACGCGCGCGTGTCCAGACCGGCGCCGAGGACCACGAGCTGGCCCGTCGCGCGGGCGCACAACGCCTCGTCGATGGCGACCGTGCGCACCACCACCACCTCGGCACACGCCCGCACGCCTTCATACGTCATCCGCGCCCGCCAGTCCTTCGGCGGCGTACCCGCGCGCACCTCGTCGACGGGGACCCGCTCCTCGTCCCGCAGCAGCCGCACCGCGACCGGATCCGCGAACCGTTCCGTGCCGGCCCGTCCGTCCGCCGCCGCCCTTCCCTGGCAGACCAGTACGGCCGTCCGGCTCGCCGTGCGCCCTGTGTCGCTCATGAGGCCGTATTCAACCGCATCGCGACGAGGGTGTTCACGGCGCTCACGCCGCCTACGGCACGAGGACGATCCGTCCTCGGAGCCCGCCCTCGGCGAGGCGGGCGTGCGCCGTCGCGGCCTCCGCGAGCGGGAGGACCTCGGCGACGCGGGGCAGGACAGCGCCCCGGTCGGCCAGCGCGGACAGCTCGGCGAGCCTGTTTCCGTCGGCCCGGACGTCCAGGGCGGTCACGCGGACGCCCCGCTCGGCGGCCGGCTCCTGGCCGGGCCACACGCCGACGTAGACGCCACCGTCGCGGACCGGGGCCAGCGCAGGGGCGCCGAGCATCGCGGCGTCGACGACCCCGTCGAACGCGGCCGCCGGGAGCGGCCGGGCGCGGTCCAGGACGTCGTCGGCGCCGCGCTCGCGCAGGTACGCCTCGTCGCGCGCCGAGGCGAGCGCCGTGACCTTCAGGCCGTAGTGGTGGGCGAGCTCCACGGTGTGCGCGCCGACGCCGCCCGCCGCGCCGGTGACCAGCAGGGACCGGCCGGGCGCGAGCCCTGCCATGTCGAGGGCCTGTGCGGCGGAGAGCGCGTTGAGGGGGAGTGCCGCCGCGTGCGCGTCGTCGAGGGACGCCGGGGCGGCCGCCACCGCGGAGGCGTCCAGGACGACGTACTCGGCGTGCGTGCCCAGCGGAGTGTGGTGCCCGGTGGAGAGGCCGACGACACGGTCACCGGGCGACCAGGCGGCCCCCGCGCCCACCGCGTCGACGGTGCCCACGACGTCCCAGCCGGGGCCGATCCGGTCCGCGCCGGCCGGGCCGAAGACACCGGCCCGCATGGCCGCGTCGACCGGGTTCAGGGCGGCCGCCGCCACCTTGATCCGGACCTGGCCGGGGCCGGGCTCGGGCACCGGTACCTCCGTGATCTCGACGGCTTCGGGGCCGCCGAAGCGGGACACGGTCGCGGCACGCATCAGCATGCTGTTCCTCCAGGGGTGGGCGGGGCGCGCGGACGTCTGTCGCGCGTGGTGCGCCCACCCACCCTGCGTCAGCATGGAAGCGCGTACAAAAGGCACACGCGTGTAAGGAAGGCGAGGGCGGCGGCACCATGACGCGCGATCCCATGGCCGAGGAGCCGCCGCGCCGGACCGGGCCCTGCGCCCGCTGGCCCGCCGAGCAGGGCGAGACGATCCGGCAGATCGTCGAGCGGGCCGGCGACAAGTGGTCCGTGCTCGTCATCGGCACGCTCGAGGGCGGGCCCCTGCGCTACACCGACCTCCAGCGCTCCATCCCCGGCATCTCGCCGCGCATGCTCACCCACACCCTGCGCCAGCTGCACCGGGACGGCCTGGTCACCCGCACCTCCTACCCGGAGGTCCCGCCGCGCGTCGAGTACGCGCTCACCGGCCTGGGCGCCACCCTCATCGACGCGGTCACCGCCCTCATCGACTGGGCGGGCTCCCACCACGACGAGATCGTCCACAACCGGGCCCGCTTCGACGCCGCCGCCGAGCGCGGCTGACCAGGCAGAATCGCCCTCGCCCCGAGGGGTGCCGAGGCCAACTTCCGTGCCATTCGCGGTTGTTCGGACGTTTTCGCACCGCCGATTATGTGACCCACGTCACGTTACCAGCGGTATCTGAAACAGTGTGTCGCAGGTAAATTGCGGGTACCGCGCAGATGTGAACCACGTGTCTGAGTAACCGCAAGCGCCCCCAGAGGCGTTGCCCCCTCCCCGTCCCTGTTCTCTCCAGGGGCCCACGAGCGAGAGCGAGGACCCTCCGCGATGGAGCAGCAGCACGTCGACGTCCTGGTCATCGGTGCCGGAATCTCCGGCATCAGCGCAGCCCGCCATGTCCTGCGCGACAACCCCGACGCATCGCTCGTCGTCCTCGAGCGCCGTGCCCGTGTCGGCGGCACCTGGGACCTCTTCCGCTACCCCGGCATCCGCTCGGACTCCGACATGCCGACCTTCGGCTTCGGTTTCCGGCCCTGGTCCAGCTCCCGCATCCTCGCGGGCGGCGCCGAGATCCGCCAGTACGTGGAGGACGCCGCGGCCGACGGCGGCATCCTGGGCCGCACCCGCTTCGGGCGCCGCGCGATCAGCGCCGACTTCTCACACGAGACCGGGCGCTGGACCGTCGAGGTCGAGGACGAGGCCACCGGCGCCCACGAGACGTACAGCGCGGGCTACCTCGTCGGCGCGACCGGCTACTACGACTACGACAAGCCGTACCGCCCCGAGTTCCCCGGCGAGGCCGACTACCAGGGCACCCTCGTGCACCCGCAGCACTGGCCCGAGGACCTGGACTACGAGGGCAAGCGCGTCGTCGTCATCGGCTCAGGCGCCACCGCCATCACGCTGCTGCCCGCCATGGCCGACAAGGCCGCGAGCGTCACCATGCTCCAGCGCTCGCCCACGTACGTCCTCGCCCTGCCCGAGGTCGACCCGCTGACCTCGGTCATGAAGAAGCTGCGCGCCCCGGCCCGGATGACGCACAAGGTGGTCCGCGCCCGCAACATCGCGCTCCAGCGCGGGAGTTACGCCTTCTGCCGCAAGTACCCGCGGCTCGCCCGCAAGGCGCTGCTCGGCCTCGTCAGGGCGCAGGCCGGCAAGAACGTCGACATGCGGCACTTCAGCCCCACGTACAAGCCGTGGGACCAGCGCCTGTGCGTCGTCCCCGGCGGCGACCTGTTCAAGGTCCTCAAGAGCGGCCGGGCGGCCGTCGCCACCGACCACATCGACACCTTCACCGCCGACGGCATCCGCCTGAAGTCCGGCGAGGAGCTGAAGGCCGACATCGTGGTCACCGCGACAGGACTGAGCGTGCGCCTCATGGGCGGCATGGACCTCACCGTCGACGGCGAACCGGTGGACGTCACCAACCGCGTGCTCTACAAGGCCGTCCTGCTCGAAGGCGTGCCGAACATGTCGCTCGTCATCGGGTACACCAACGCCTCCTGGACCCTGAAGGCCGACCTCGCCGCCGACTACACCGCGCGGCTGCTCGCCCACATGCGGCGCGCCGG
Source organism: Streptomyces sp. SDT5-1 (assembly GCF_052245995.1). Classification (NCBI taxonomy): domain Bacteria; kingdom Bacillati; phylum Actinomycetota; class Actinomycetes; order Kitasatosporales; family Streptomycetaceae; genus Streptomyces; species Streptomyces sp. SDT5-1. The sequence goes on from NZ_CM125963.1 coordinate 7,932,642, forward strand.
ACACGACATCGCGACGCCCGTCGCCACCGACGCCGACCGCTCCGAGTTCTCCGTCATGGGCGAGGCCCTCACCTCCGGATACATCGCCCGCGCCGACAAGGTCATGCCGCGCCAGGGCACCCGCGACCCGTGGCGGCTGTGGAACAACTACTACCGCGACCGCGCCATGCTCCAGAACGCCCCCATCGACGACAGCCCGCTCCGCTTCGACAAGGCGGGCCGGACGGCCGACGTCAAGGAACCGACCCGCGCCGCCTGACCGCTCGCTCCACCCCTACCACCGACAATCGAGGACGAAGATGCCCCCGAACCTGTCCAGGAAGGCCTACGACGAGCGTCTGCGGACCCTGTCCGAGGGCTCCGTCAACGTCAACTTCAACGCCTTCGTCGACATCAAGTGGGACGACCCCGAGTTCGCCGTGGACACCACCGACACCCGCTGGGTGCTCACCTCCGCGGACGCCCTCGGCGCGCACCCCTGGTACAAGGAGCAGCCACTCGAGACGCAGATCCGCATCGGGATCTGGCGCTGGGCGGTCATCGCCAAGGTCGGCATGCAGTTCGAGAACCTGCTGATGCGCGGTGCCCTCGACTACATCTACCAACTGGGCAACCAGAACGCCGAGTTCCGGTACCTCACCCACGAGATCACCGAAGAGACCCACCACACCCAGATGTTCCAGGAGCTGGTCAACCGAACCGGCGTGGACACCCCGGGCGGCAAGCGCTGGTTCCGCCAGCTCAGCCGGGTCCTGCCGCTGTTCGGCTCGCTCTACCCCGAGGCGTTCTTCACCGGCATCCTCGCCGGCGAGGAGCCCATCGACCACCTCCAGAAGGGCGCCCTGCGCAGCGGCGAGCCGGTGCACCCGCTGCCGCAGCGGATCATGCAGATCCACATCGCGGAGGAGGCCCGGCACATCTCCTTCGCGCACGAGTTCCTGCGGCTGCGCGTCCCGCGCTACGGCAAGGCGCGGCGCGGCGCGCTCTCCGTGCTGTTCCCGCTCATCATGCGGATCCTGTGCGACGTCATCATGATCCCCGACAAGAAGTCCGCCGCCCTCGTCGGCATCCCGGACTGGGTGATCAAGGAAGTCTTCTGGAAGTCCGAGGCCGGACAGAAGATGCTCGTCGAGCTCTTCTCCGACGTGCGGATGCTCGCCCAGGACATCGGCCTGATGAACAAGGTGTCACGTCCGCTGTGGCGCGCCCTGCGCATCGACGGCCGTCCCGCCCGCTTCCGCGGCGAGCCCGCCCCGCTCACCGACTGAGCCCCGCACCACCCCACCTGCACCGCCCGAACGGAGACCAGCCGCCGTGCCGTACGCCGTCACCCGATCCTGCTGTGCCGACGCCTCCTGCGTGCTGGCCTGCCCCGTCAACTGCATCCACCCCGCGCCCGGCGAACCCGGCTTCGCGACCGCCGAGATGCTGTACGTCGACCCGCGCACCTGCGTGGACTGCGGCGCCTGCACCACGGCCTGTCCGGTGGACGCCCTCAAGCCGCACACCGCGCTGAGCGAGGCGGAGCTGCCGTTCCTGGAGCTCAACGCGGACTACTACAAGCAGAACCCGCACGACGACCGCACCCCCATGTACGTCCTGCCCAAGCAACGGCAGCTGCCGGAGGGCGAGTTGTCCGTCGCCGTCGTCGGCGCGGGGCCCGCCGGGCTCTTCGCCGCCGACGAACTGCTGCGCCACCCCGGCGTCCGCGTCACGGTGTACGACCGGCTCCCCACCCCGTACGGGCTCGCGCGGGCCGGTGTCGCGCCCGACCACCAGGACACCAAGCAGGTCACCCGGCTCTTCCGCACCATCGAGTCGCAGCCGGGCTTCAGCTACCGGCTCGGCGTCGACATCGGCACCGACGTCACCCACGCCGATCTGCTGCGCGAGCACCACGCCGTGCTGTACGCCGTCGGCGCCGCGACCGACAAGCGGCTCGGCATCGAGGGCGAGGACCTGCCCGGCAGCGTCTCCGCCACCGACTTCGTCGCCTGGTACAACGGCCACCCCGACCGCGCGGACGACGCCCACCCCCTCGACACCGAACGCGCGGTCGTCATCGGGAACGGCAACGTCGCGCTCGACGTCGCCCGCATCCTCACCGCCGACCCCGAAGCCCTGGCCCGCACCGACATCTCCGATCGCGCCCTCGCCGCGCTGCGCGACAGCAAGGTCCGCGAAGTCGTCCTGCTCGGCCGCCGCGGACCGGCCCAGGCCGCCTTCACCGTCCCCGAACTCATCGCCCTGTCCGCCCTCAAGGACGTCGACGTGGTCGTCGAGGGCTGGCCCGAGGGCGTCGCGGCCGACACCAGCGAGAAGACCCGGCTCCTCGCCGACCTCGCGGCCCGCACCCCCGTCGAGGGCCGCCGCCGCATCGTCCTGCGCTTCCTCACGGGCCCGGTGCGGATCACGGGCGACGGCGCCGTACGGGCCCTTGAGGTCACCCCCACCGAGCTGCACACCGACGAGGACGGCACGGTGCGCGCCCGGCCCACCGGAGCCACCGAGACCCTGGAGACCGGCCTCGTGCTTCGCTCCGTCGGCTACCGCGCCCGCCCCATGGCGGGGCTGCCCTTCGACGAGGCCACGGCGACCGTCCCGCACGAGGCCGGACGCGTCGAACCCGGCGTCTACGTCGCGGGATGGGTCAAGCGCGGACCCACCGGCTTCATCGGCACGAACAAGACCTGCGCCCAGGAGACCGTGGAGTCGCTCCTGGAGGACTTCGCCGCGGGCCGCCTCACACCGCCGGAGCCCGGCGCCACCGCGGCACCGAACGCCCTGGACCTGGCGGCCTGGCAGGCCATCGACCGCGCCGAACGGGAGGCGGGCGAGGCCCAGGGCCGCCCGCGCGTCAAGCTCACCGACACCGCGTCCCTGCGCCGCGCCGCGCAGGGCACACCGGTCGCCGCCGGCTGACGGCGCCCGGTCAGGCGCCCTCCAGGTCCGAGACGCGCTGCTGCGGCGACAGCTCCACGCCGAAGTCCCGCAGCGCCGCGTCGAGGACCGCCCACACCGAACGGCACAGCATCGCCCGCAGCTCGTCCTCGGACAGCTGACGGTCGGGGTCGCGCATCCACTGGTTGACGGCGGTGTCCACGAACCCGACGATGCCGACCGCCACCGAACGGATCGGCGCGTCCTCCACGCCGAGCGCCTTGAGGACGTCGCCGAACCGCTCGCTCAGCATCAGCGCGATCGCCGTCTTGGTGTCCGCCACCAGCGAGCCGTCGCCCATCGCGTGCTCGGCGACGCCCATGTAGGCGTACAGGCGGGGGTGTTGGGCCACCCAGTCCAGGTGCGCGCCGACCACGCGGCGCACCGACTCCTCGACCGTGCCCTCGAAGCTGAGGGTCGGCTCCATGCGCTTCACGAACGACTCGACCACCCGGCGGCGGATCAACTCGTCGAAGGAGGCGCGGTCTTTGAAGTGGCGGTACAGCACCGAGCGCGGCAGGCCCACGCGCTCCGCCAGGCGCTGCATCCGGAAGTGCGCACCCTCCTCCTCGATGAGGGCGACGGCCGCGTCCACCAACTCCACCTGACGCTGTGCCTTGTGTTCGTCCCAGCGCTTCGAGCGTCCGTCGATCTGCGGCTCACCGCCGGTTGTCTCCGCCATTCCCCCAGGATATCGGCCCGATCCGAACACATACGCGCACCCGGCGTTCCGCTTGTCCCGCCCCGCTGTGCCAGGTCGGTGACGGCCGATCCGGGTCGGACGGCGCGTTTGCGGCACTTCGCGCCGTGGGTGTGGAAACGTTCCTTCTGCAAGGGAGCGGCCGCCGGGGACCTTCCGCCCCCTCCTGGGCCCCGGCGGCACTTGCATGGGTAGGGGGGCCTAGGGAGCAACCCGTACGGGGGTGCGTGAGCGCCGGAACGTACGTTCCGCATGCTGTTCCTCATGGAGGTCGACGCGGCGCGCCTCGAGGAGCTGACTCAGGCTCAGAATCCCGTCCACGCGGTCCGGTTCGTCGCGCGGGGTGACGAGGACGCGGGTGACATGGTGGGTCGCCATCCGGTTGGCGACCGTGCGCAGGGTCTCGTCCGGGTGGGCGACGACGGGGGCGGTGGCGAGGTCGCGGAGCGGGCGGGTGTCGTCGGGGGAGAGGCGCAGCACCTGATCGGCGGTGACCACGCCGGTCAGCGCGCCCGTGTGGTCGAGGACCGGGAAGAGCCGCTGGGCGGGCTGCCCCGCCGCGTCGCACTCGTCGCGCAGCGCGCGCAGCCGCTTCGCCGTCGTGTCCGCGCTCGCGTCGGCGTGCAGGGTGTGCGCGGGCGGCGCGGTGTCGAGTTGGCGCACGAGGTGGACCTCCAGCGGGTCCACCGAGTACTCGCGGGTGAGGTGCAGTCCGCGGCGCGCGATCTTCTCGGTCAGCACCGACCTCTTGAGGATGATCACCGAGAGCAGATAGGCGGAGGACGCCGTGATCACCATGGGGACCAGGGCGTTCACCTCATGGGTGAGTTCGAGGCAGAAGACGATGCCGGTGAGCGGCGAGCGCATCACACCGCCCAGGACGCCCGCGAGGGAGACCAGTGCCCAGAACCCGGGGCCGACGGCGGGGAACACGAGCCCCTCGGCCGCCCCGAGCGCGCCGCCGATCATGAACATCGGCGCAAGGACGCCGCCGGAGGTGCCCGAGCCGAGCGACAGGCCCCAGATGAGGGTCTTGACGACGAGGATGCCGATGATCAGGCCCACGGTCGCGCGGCCCGTGAGGAGCTGGTCGATGACGTCGTAGCCGACGCCGAGCGCGCGCGGCTCCACCAGACCGCCGAGCCCGATGACGGCTCCGCCGATGGCCGGCCACCACATCCAGTGCAGCGGGATGCGGGCGAACATGTCCTCGGAGAAGTAGACGAGCCATGTGGCGACGAGGGCGAGCAGCCCCGCGCCGATCCCGGCCACGACGCACAGCCCGTACGCCGACAGCGGCAGCCGGTCCGGCACGTGCGCCCCGGCGAACAGGGGCGCGGTGCCGAGGATCGGTCCGCGGACGAGCGTCGCGACGACGGCGCCGACCGCGACCGGTATGTAGGAGCGCGGCCGCCACTCGAAGAGCAGCAGTTCCACGCCGAGCAGGATCGCGGCGAACGGCGCGTTGAACGTGGCGGCCATGCCCGCCGCGGACCCCGCGACCAGCAGCGTCTTGCGCTCGTCGGTCGTCACCCGCAGGAACTGGGCGAGGATCGAACCGACCGCGCCGCCGGTCATGATGATCGGCCCCTCGGCGCCGAACGGCCCGCCCGTCCCGATGGACACCGCGGACGAGACGGGCTTGAGGGCCGCGATCCGCGGCTGCACCCGGCTGCCGCCGACGAGGATCGACTCGATGGCCTCCGGCATCCCGTGGCCGCGGATCTTCTCCGAGCCGTAGCGCGCCATCAGGCCGATGACGAGGCCGCCGACGATCGGCATGAACAGGATCAGCCACCAGTGCGTCGTGGTCGCGGGAGTGGTGTCACCGAACGAGAGGCGGCCGTGGAAACAGAGGTTGGTGAACAGGGCGATCAGCTTGAGCAGCGCCACGGCGACGAGCGCGGCGGCGGCCCCCACCGGCACGGCGAGCCCGGCGATCACCGCCACCCTCGGCAGGACGTGGAAGTCGCCCAGGTGCGGGATCTTCGGGTGAGCGGCGGGAGTCGGGGGTGCGGCGGCAGGCTCGCGGGGAGCTCTGGCGGCTGTGGGCGTGGCCACGAAGCCTCCGGTTTCATGGTGCGGGAGTGGGCAGGGGAGAGCGGCCCGTCGGCACGTGGCCGTGCGGGAGGCGGGGTGGGCGCCATTGCCCGGGGAGCGGAAGGAGTGGGCCCTCAGGTGTCGCGCGGGGGCGCGGCGGGCCGGTCGGTGAACGAATATCCTCGGTGGACGAGTTCACTGCTCACGGCCATCACTTCCTCGAACCGGCCCCACGATGCGGATGTGGGGCGGCGTAGGCCGAGAGTAACATTGCAGACTGCAATAGTGAACATGGGTGATGTGGAGAGCGTGGCATCGGTGGACGGTCTGACCAGGAGTGACGGCGGCGAACCGCAGGGCGTCGACGAGGAGACCAAGGAGGTCACCGAGACGGTGATGGCCGCGTCGCGGCTCCTGGTCGCCCTGTCGGCCCGCGCCCTCGCCACCGTCGACGACACACTGACGCTCCCGCAGCTGCGCACCCTCGTGGTCCTCGACCGCTGCGGCCCCGTCAAACTCGCCGTCCTCGCCCATACGTTGGGGGTCAACGCGTCGACGGCTCTGCGCATGGTCGACAAGCTGGAGGCGGGCGGCCTCGTCGACCGCAAGGCCAATCCGGTCAACCGCCGCGAGGTCGTCCTCCGGCTCACCGACACCGGCAGCACCCTGGTCCACCGGGTGCTCGACCACCGCCACCGCGAGGTCGCCGCGCTCGTCGGCACCCTCCCGGTCGCCGTCCGCGCGGGCCTGGTGGAAGGGCTGCGCGCCCTGACGGACGCGGCGGACGACCTCGCGGTGGGGCCGGGCGGCGCCTCGCGCGCGGCGGACGGCCTCCCCTCGGAGCCGGGCTTTTGAGAGCCCGTACGGGGGTGCTGGCGGCCGGAGCCGTCACCCTCCTCTGGAGCGAGTGGCTGAACCGGCGCTGGTCGACCACCCTGGTGGGCCGCGAAGGCCCGGCCGATGCCGTCGTCGTGCTCGGATTCCGCAACCCGCAGGCGACGGCGAACCTCGTCAACCGCTGGCGCGTCCGCGCCGCAGTCCGCTCCGCAGGGAACGCGCGCTTGATCCTCAGCGGCGGCGCCGTCGCAGGTGCCACGTCGGAGGCCCGCCTGATGGCCGACTGCGCGACGTCCCACCTCGCGTACGACGGCCCGGTCGTCCTCGAAGAGCTGTCCGCGTCGACCTGGGAGAACGTCACGAACGTCATCCCGCTGATCGAGGACGCCGACCGCATCGCGTTCGTCTCCCAGCCCGCCCACGCCCTCAAGGCCCGCGCGTACCTGCGACGGCAACGCCCCGACCTCGCCGCCCGCCTCGTACGGGCAGCCGACTGGCGCCCCGGCGAATGGCTGCCGGCCAAGCCCCTGCTCGCGCTCTACGGCCTGTGGACCCTGCGCGGTGTCAGACCCGAGATCCGCGCGGCCCGGCGGGACGGCTGAGCGGTCCGCGGGCCGTCACCGTTCGGCCGTCAGCCGGAGCCGTCCTCTCGCCAGCAGAAACGTGCCGACGAGGGCCCCGGCCAGAACGCCCACGGAGTTGTTCAGCCAGTCGACGGGCTGGCACGAGCGCTCCGGGTCCAGCGTCTGCGCCACCTCGACGAGCGCCCAGGCCGCCGAACCCGCGAGCGCGAAGGCGACGGGGCGGCGGGTGGCGAGCGCCCCGTACAGCCCGAGCGGCACCCAGGCCACCACGTTGAAGGCGTGATGGGCGGGCCCGCCGGGGAAGGCCCGCACCGACGCCCCGGTCAAGCACGCGTCCAGGCGCGCTGACGCGCCCTCCTGCACTTGGTCCGGCAGTGTGAGGCCCAGGCAGAACGCGGCCGCCACCAGCATCCCGAGTGTCGCGGCCGGAGGCAGCCCCGCCCGGCGCGCCAGCGGCCCCCGCACGGCGAACGCCACCCCGACCAGTCCGAGCACCAACAGCCCCATGACGGCCGCGTGTTCACCGTGGGACATGTGCGCACCACCCCCTCCGCCCTCACCATTGCCCCATGCACGTACCAGTCAATCGCGAGCAACTGGCGTGCCGGGAACGGCGGTTCAGGGTGTGGGCGTCACTCCGTCGTCCCCGCCGTGGCGAGCTTCACCGCGATGCGGCTGCGCGAGCTGATGGAGAGCTTCGACAGGATGCGCTCCATGTGGGCGTCGACGGTGCGGCGGGAGATGAACAGGCGCTCCGCGATCTCGCGGTTCGACAGGCCGTCGGCCGCGAGCCGGGCCACCTCGTGCTCGCGCCGCGTCAGCGACTCGCCGGAACCGGCCCGGCGCGGGCCCGGCACCTCCGGCGCGTCCAGCACCAGTTCGTCCGCGCCGGTGAGCGCCGCGGCGAACAGGGCGTCGCGCGGCGCGGTCGCCCCCAACTGCCACAACTGCTCGTAGACGTCGGCGCCCAGGCCCGTGCGGGTGGCCTCCGCCGCCATCCGGTGGTTCTCCACGGACACCGGAGCCCCGCTCAGCAGCTCGCCGCCGGTCGACTGCCACAGCGCGTCCGAGCCACCGAACAGCCAGGCCGCCCTCCGGTGCCTGCCGTCGCGGGCCGCGGTCCACGCCATGATCTCCACGGCGTACCCGCAGCCGATGACATCGCCGAGCGCCGCCTTCAGCGGCAGCGCCTCCTTGAGGGCCGCCTCGCTCGCCCCCGGATCGCCCTTCGAGTAGTTGCTCAGCCCCACGATGGTGTGCACGAACCCGCGCAGCCAGCACTCCTTCGAACCGACCCCGAGCCGGGCCAGCCCCTGCCCGCTGCGCTCCAACGCCAGATCGTCCTGCCCCGACAGGTGGTACTGGTATCCGGCCTGCACATCCAGACACACCAGACCGATCAGATCGCCGAGCGCGGAGAGCCGCTCGTGCGCGGCCACCCCCGCCCGCTCCGCACGGTCGAAATCGCAGGCGAACGTGTACGCGCAGTGCAGATACAGCCAGCCGCGCGCCCGGATCAGCGGCTCGCCGAGCCGGTCGGCGATCTCGATGCCCTCCGTGATCTCCGGCACCGCGCCCTCCGGGTCACCCTGGAACGTTCTGATGTACCCGCCGACGATCAGCGCCCAGGCCCGCTCCGGCGTCGCCCCGGGGAACGCCGCGGCGGCCTTCTGCTGCCAGTAACGCCCCTCGGTCAGCAGCCCCGTGATCTGCCAGTACCCCCACAGCGCACCCGCGAGCCCGGCCCCCTTCTGCTCCCGGTCACCGCGCCCCAGCGCGTACTCCAACGCCAGCCGGATGTCCGGGTGTTCGCGGCGCAGCGCCTGGCAGCGCGGCAGCTGGTCGTCGTCGATGAAGTGCAGGGCGAACCCGTCCGCCGCCTTCACGTACCGCGCCAGATGCCGGTCGCGGGCGGCGGCCTCCTCACCGGACGCCGCCAGCTTCTCCGCGCCGTACTCGCGCAGCGTGTCCAGCATCCGGTAGCGCGTGGACCCCTCCGCACCCGCCTCGGGGCCGACCTCGTCCACCCGCTGCACCACCGACTTGTCGACGAGGTCGATGAGCACTTCCAAAACCTCGTCCCGCCCCAACTCGCCGAAGCCGCACACCTCCTCGGCGGCCGACAGGTCGAAGACGTCGCCGAAGACGGAGAGCCGTGCCCACAGCCGCTGCTCCCGCGCGTCGCACAGGTCGTAGCTCCAGTCGATGGTCGTACGCAGCGTCTGATGACGCGGCAACGAGGTGCGGCGCCCGCCGGTCAGCAGCCGGAAGCGGTCCTCCAGACGGTCGATGAGCTGGTTCAGCGGCACGGCCCGCAGCCGCACCGTGGCCAGCTCGATGGCGAGCGGCATCCCGTCGAGTCGGCGGCACAGCCGCACCACGGCGTCCCGGCTCGCGTCGGTCACCTCGAAGCCGGGCACGACGGCCGCGGCCCGCTGTTCGAACAGCGACACCGCCTCGCCCCCGGCGTCCGACACACCGAGCGGCGACAGCGGAAAGGTGTGCTCGCCCGGCACGTCCAGCGGCTGCCGGCTGGTCGCCAGGACCCGTACGCCGTCGGTCTCGCGCAGCAGTACGTCCACGAGCTGGGCGCAGGCGTCCACCAGGTGCTCGCAGGTGTCGAGGACGATCAGCGCGGGCGACTCCCGCAGGTGGTCGAGCACGACGTCCAGTTGTGGCCTGCCCGACTGCTCCGGCAGGTCGAGGCAGGCGGCGAGGGTGTGCGGAAGGAGTCCCGGATCGTGCAGCGCGGACAGCTCCACGAGACACACCGGAACATCCGCGCCCGCGGTCCTCCCCGCGAGCGCCCGCAGCGCGAGCCGTGTCTTCCCGACACCGCCGGGGCCGACCACGGTCACGCAACGCTGCGTCTCCAATGCCGCCGCCAACTGGGCGAGTTCCGGGGCCCGGCCGATGAAACCGGTCAGTTCACGGGGGAGTTCGCCGGGACGGCGACGCACAATGCCGAACGTCATGGAGCGCATTGTCGCCCCCGCCCGGCACCCCCGCGCCGGGATGCGCGAAGCTCCATACGAACCGGTGACGTGCGGCGTAGGATCCGCGTTCGCACCGGGAAGGTGTCACCGCTTGGTGTCGAAGTGCTCGGTGATGGCGTCGTGACACACGTCATCGTCGTCCACGTGAACGGCGGAAAGGGCCACGATCCCGCTCCCCTTCCCCTCCTCCTCCCGCTCCTGCTTCCGCTCGGCGACCCACTGGTCGAGGTCCGCGATGCGCCGGTCGCAGCCGTCGCTGCCCAGCCGCTCGTCGCGGGACGGCTCCGGTGTCGAGGAGGAGGTGTTCAGCGCGGACGTGGCGGCGAGTCCGGCCACGCACATCACGGCCCATACGGCGATCCACGCACGGCGATTGGTCGGTTTCGGCTCTGGCACCTCGGCATCGTAGGCGCGAAAGAGGACGGGTGTACGAAGAGTCGAACAGGTTGCGTGGGGTTGATGGTCATCGTGTCCTATGCCAACGGCACTTCTGACCTTGTCTCTAGGTTTGTTCGAGCGCCGTTCCCCTGGAGGGGCGGCGCCTCGACGGGGACACGGGGTCACGGGGATCCGGGAAAGGGTTGGTCGACATGGGGCACGCCAAGGGCGGCGAACGGCGGCTGGAGGCCGGCATGCGGGGGTACGTCCCGGCGTCCGGAGGGTTCGTCGGCGAACCGTGCGGGGTGGTGCTCCGCTACACCGCGGACGACCCGCTGGTCGTCTCCGTGACGGTCTCGCGCGACTGCGGCCGGTCCGAACACTGGCTGATCTCCCGGGACCTGCTGTCGGCCGGGCTCTCCGGCAGGACCGGCGCGGGCGACGTGACCGTACGCCCCGTCGTCGACCCCCACGCCGCGCCCGGAGTCCTCCTCCAGGCCCGCGACACCGGCCGCGCGCTTCACATCCGCGTGAGCCACCAGGCCCTCCTCCTCTACCTGTCCCGCACCCACGCCCTGGTGCCGTTCGGCCGCGAGGTCACCGCGGCGCGCATCGACCACGCGATCGAGGGACTGCTGGCGCGGCGATGACGGCACGGTTCTCTTCCGCGGCGCCACGAAAAACGTTTGCCCGGGGCCCGGTCGCCGCTGTTAACCTTCCGGAAGCCGTGCCAGAGAACGAGGAGGTGGTACCCGTGAACGCAGCGAACGTTTCTACATGGGTGCTCTCCTTCGGGGTCACGGTCGGGCGATAGGTCGTCGCCCGGGAGCGCCGATCCGCGCATTCCCGAAAGGCACGACCATGCATGTCACATCCGAACAGCGCCTCGACGACGGTGTCATCGAGCGCGAGTTCACCCTCGGCGACATCCCCGGCACCCTCTGGCTGCCGGAATCCGCCTCGGCGTCCGCGCCGGCCCCGCTGATCCTCATGGCCCACAACAACGGGCTCCCCAAGAGCGACGCCCGCCTGGTGGGACGGGGCCGCTTCTCCGCCGCGCGCGGGTACGCGGTCGTCACCATCGACGCCACCGGCTGCGGCGACCGCCCCCGGACGGCCGCCGCCCAGCAGGCCCGCGCCGACCTGCGCCGCGCCCTCCAGAACGGCGAGCCGGTCGACGCGATCTTCGAATCCCTCGTCGGCCCGCTGGTCGCGAACGCGGCACCGGACTGGCTCACCACCCTGGACGCCACCCTCGCGCTGCCCGAGATCGGCCACCGCGTCGGCTACTCAGGATGGACCGCCCTCGGCATCCGCCTCGCGTCGACCGACCCGCGCATCGCCGCGGCCGGCTTCTTCGCGGGCGGCTACGTGCCCCGCGCCCAGCGCGAGGAGGCCCGCCGGGTCACCATCCCGCTGCTGCTCCTGCTGCAATGGGACGACGAGGGCAACCCGCGTCAGCGCGCCCTCGACATGTTCGACTCCTTCGGCAGCAAGGAGAAGACCCTCCACGCGAACCTCGGCGGCCACCTCGGCACGCCCTGGTTCGAGTCGGAGGACGTGGACCGGTTCTACGGGCGGCATCTGAAGTAGCGCCTGTGGCGCCTCAAGTGGCGCCTCAAGTGGCGCCTCAAGTGGCGCCGCAAGTGGTGCCTGAAGCGGCGCCGAGCGTGCGGCTCGCCCCGGGACGTATGTCGTGCCCGGGCGAGCCGCCGTATCGTCCCGGTATGGACTCCAACCCCGCACCCCGCGTGCTCGTCGTCGGGCTCGACCCCCGCAAGGTTCCCGGGCCCTGGGACCCCGAGCCCGTGGTGCGGGCGATCGAGGCGGGGCTCGCGAAGTTCGTCGAGCACGGGGTGGGCGTCGAGACGTGTCTCTTCGGGCTCGACGGCAGTGACGACATCGAGGACGTCGTCGCCGGCGCGCTGCGGGCGCGGCCGTGGGAGTGCGTCACCGTCGGCGGGGGACTGCGGCACTCCGACGACGAGGTCGAACTCCTCGAGAAGGTCGTCAACCTGGTGCGCCGGTACGCGCCCGACGCGGCCATCGCGTTCAACAGCGCCCCCGACACCACCTACGAGGCCGCGGCCCGTTGGATCGAGGCCGGCTGAGGCGCCGCCACCCGCACCACCTCGTCGTCGGGGAACGTGACGGTGACCAGGCCGTCCGCGTCGACCACGCACTCGATCGCCTCCCGCAGAGCACGCGGGTGCACGGCGTCGCGGGTGAGGGCGACCAGGGTGACGTGGACGGACGTGCCGCCGGGGTGCGGTCCCGAGCGCAGGTACGGGGTGGCGGAGTGGGGGCCGAACGCGTTCGCCGCCACCTCGCGGGCCGTCCCGGCCTCCGGGGACCAGCCGTGCAGGGCGATCACCGCGCTGCTCAGCCCGGACTCCGTGCGGGCGAGCGCCCAGCCGGGGCCGTGTTCCGTGTGCGGCCGTACGGCGTCGGCGACCGCGTGGCCGCCCTCGCGGACCGTGACGCCCTCCGGGGCCCGCACATGGTGGACGCGAAGCTCCCACGGCCCGTGCAGGACGCTGGTCGACACGATCGGGAACTCTTCGTCCATGTCCGGGAGTTGGGCCAGGTGACGGGAGGAGGCTCGGCGGCCCTCGCAGCTGAGGGGGTGGATACGGCGGCGGCGCGACGGCGTGCCGTCGGCGGCGAGCAGGGCGATGTGGTTGTCGACGGTGCGGGCCCAGGCGTGCGGGGCGGACTCGGGGGCGGTCGCCGTGGAGTGCGCGAGCTTGGCGTAGTGCGGGTCGTCGGTGGCCGGGCCTTCGTGCGGGTTGTGGTCGCTGCCGTGGTTGACGAGGCGGACGATGCCGTCGTGCGGTGTGCCGTGCAGCAGCCAGCCCGGTGCGGGCAGGGCCGTGTACTGGGGCTCGCGTTCGACGGGCAGCGGCAGTTCGCGGTCCGTCCACACCGCGTGGCCGGCAGGGAGCAGCAGCCCCAGGAAACCCTTGCTCGACCAGTACGGTGACGCCGGGCCCGAGTACGGCTGCGTGGTCGGCAGGTGGGTGCCGTACCAGCCGAGCGGTTGCAGGCCACGCGCGTCGGGGACTCCGCGTTCCACGAAGTGGCGTGCCGTTCCGGAGGCCAGACGGCGGGTCAGGCCCGGCGCGAGGGGTGTGCAGTCGGCCAGCGCACCGAGCCACACGGGTGCCACCGTGGCCAGCCGGTAGGTGAGGGAGCGGCCCTGGTGCACGGGCGCCCCGTCCGCGCCGAAGAACTGCGGATACGTATCCAGGAAGAGTGAGAGCCGCTCGCGGTACGCCTTCGCGCGGTCGCCGGCCGCTTCGGGACCCGCGATGCGCGCCCACAGCAGCGGATACAGGTGCAGCGCCCAGCCGACGTAGTAGTCGAAGTTGCGGCCGTCGCCGTCCGTGTACCAGCCGTCCCCGACGTACCAGTCCTCGATCCGGTCGAGCCCGCCCTCGATGTCGCTGCGGCGGTGGGGTGCGCCGACCGACGCGAGGAACTGCTCGGTGACCACTTGGAACAGGCGCCAGTTGTTGTCCCAGGTGCGGGCTCCGACGAAGCCGGAGAGCCAGTCGACCAGCCGTTCCCGCGTGCGGTCGTCGAGCCGGTCCCAGATCCAGGGCCGTGTCTCGTGCAGGCCGACCGCGATCGAGGCGGCCTCCACCATCTGCTGCGAGCAGTCCGTGAGCGCGGGCCAGGCCTCCGGATGGTCACGGTCCGTGCCCGTTGTCAGACCCTGCGTATACCGTTCGATCAGGTGGGAGACCGCGGACTCGTCGGCGGCGTCACCCTCCGTGCACGCGCCCGCGATCCGGAAAGAGGCGAGCAGGAATGACCGAGCGAACCCTTCGAGTCCGTCGAGCACCAACCCGGACCAGCTGCCCCGCCCCGGCAGCCGGTACTGCGCGAACCCCGGCGTCGCGTACGGGACCAGCGCCTCCAACTGCCGGTCGGCGAGCGCCTCCCAGTGCGCCCGCGTCCAGCCCGTCAGCGGGGAGCGGACGCGGTCGGTGGGCGGCAGGGAGAGGTACGGGGCGGGCATGACGTTCTCCACGGCTCCTGGGTTGGGGGATGCGGTGCGTTACGCGAGGTCGGCGGAGTGCGTGTGGCCGCGCGAACCGCCGACGCGCACCGTGACGACCGGGCGGCGGCCCGGCGTGACGGACACGGTGTCGTCGGCGCGGACGACGTCCCGCACGGGGAAGGGGAGTTCGACGGAGAGGGTGGTCGCGGTGCGGCCGGGGTCGGCCACGGCGACGGTGATGCCGTCGTCGCGGCGGCGGACCAGCACCGTGACCGGACCGTCCGCGCGCAGCCCCTCGACCGTGCCCGCCGCCCAGAAGTGCGCGGCGAGCAGCCCGAGCCGGGACGACTCCACGGCCTGGACGGTCGCCGAGTTGGCGAGGACGCGTACCGGGGCGGAGCGGGCCCAGGCGGCGGTGGTGGCGGCCGTCGCGCCCGGCAGCAGGACATAGGCGTAGGAAGCGGAAGCGGGGGAGGGGCCGTGGTCGAACCAGAGAGTGGCGTAGCGCCGGGTGACCGGGGTGGTGGAACCGCCGGTGTCCGCACCGGTGTTGAGGGAGCGCCAGGTGCCGGTGCGCTCCTCGCGCAGGGCGCGCAGCGGTCCACCGGCAGGGAAGACGTAACCGCCGGTGCCCTCCAGGTGCGCCCACCGGGCATCGGCGAGCCGCGCCGACCAGCCCGCGTCGGACGGCTGCGGGCGGCCGTCGACGGTGAGCAGGGGCGTCCCGTCGGCGTGCAGGTTCCGGTTCTCCACGACGGTCTCGACGCCGCGGCCGTCGCTCGCGGTGATGCCGGCGCCGAGCGCGACGACGGCGTTGTCGAGAAAGAACCACGCCTTCTTGGCGCGCAGCGTCGACCCGTCGGCGATCAGCTCCATCGCCGCCGCCCCGTACCGGGAGTCGAGCACCGCGCCGCCCGCCACGGCGTTCTTCGGCCGGAAGGTGCCGGTGCCCGCACCCGTGCCCAGGTCGGCGCGTTCGCGGGTGTCGACGGTGGTGCCGGGGAGCCGGTAGGGGTTCACCGTCGGCCAGAAGTCGTCACCGAAGGCGTCGAGGTCGTCGCCGTCGTACAGGTACGTCATGCCGTCGCCGGTGTACCAGCCGTGCAGGTTCTCGCCGTTGCCCGCCTCGTACGCCGCGATGCGCTTCGACGACAGGGAGAGCGTGCACGCCCAGCCGGGCCGCCGGTGCACCACGCGGTCCATGTCGGCGAAGACATGGTGACCCGTGATGCGCTCGGCGGGGCGCGCCGCCGAGTCCGCGAGCAGCGCCTTCGCGCGGGCCAGGGCGGGCAGCCCGACGAGCCGCAGGTACGGGGTCTCCTGGTTGCGCCGGATCCACCCCTTGACCGTGGAGCGCCAGCGGTCCGCGTACGCCTTCGGCGCGCCGTCGGCGAGTTGCAGGATGTACGACGCCGTGGCCGCGCCGTCGGTGTGGTCACGGGCCCGTTCGCGCGAGACGGCGCGGCCGCGCAGCGCGTCCATCATCACGCCGTCGAACATGACGGGAACGAAGGAGCGGTCCACCGCCTCGTACAGCACCTCGACCGCGGGGTCGGTGACGGCCCACTGCGAGTCGGCGAGCAGCGCGATCAGCTGCCCGGCGCTGCCGAGCAGGACTCCGCCGTACGTTCCGGTGTAGGCGACGGAGGAGTGCTGGACGAACGAGCCGTCCTCGTAGAAGCCGTCGCCCGAAGTGACGTACTGGAAGAGGCTGTTCCTGCCGCCGTCGCGGACGTCCGAGAGCCCGTCGCGGGCCAGCGCGACGACGCCGGCGTCGCGGGCGAGCAGTCCGCGCAGCGCCACGATGACGGCCTTGTCCGCGCGGTTGGCGCCGGTCTCGGCCAGCGACGGCGCGTTGGTGCGCCGGTCGGCATTGGGCACGAACTTCGCGACCGTCTTCAGGTAGGCGGCCAGGTCCTCGGCCGGGAGCTGGGCCCGCAGCAGGACACACGTGTCGAGCAGTGCGCGCGGTGCGCCGATCTCCCAGAACCACCAGTTGCCGGACTCGGAGCGAGTGTCGTTGTAGCCGGTGGTGTGCAGGAAGCGCAGCGCGTCGAGGAGCGCGTCGCGCACGCCCGCGTCGCCGGAGAGCGAGGTGCCGGGGGTCGTCCAGGCGATGGCGAGGGTGCGCAGCCTCGGGTAGCTCTGGCCGAACATGCCGGGGTCGGAGGCCGGGGCGAGGTCGGGCCACAGGGCGGTGCGCCCGGAGGAGCGGTCCAGGTTGCTCCACCAGTCGGAGGCCTGGGTGTCCAGGGCGGCGAGCGCGGCGGCCACGTCGGGGTCGTCGGGGTCGAGTTGGCCCCCGGTGAGCTGCTGGGCCGCCCGCGCGAGCAGCGGTTCGTACGGGTCGTCGGCCGCGTGCGCGTGCGCGGCACCGAGGCCCAGGGGAAGCGTGGTCGCGACGGCGCCCGTGCTCATGAGGGCCAGGGTCCGGCGTCTGCTCAGCTGCATGGTGGGTGGTCGCCCTTCGGATCAGTCGGACAGCGTGGCCGGGTCGACGGACGGTTTCGGCAGTCCGAGCGCGGCGATCTCCGCCCGCCCCTGCGCGTCGATGGGGAACGCCCAGGTGGTGACGAAGAAGTCGGTGAGGTCGCGCTCGGCGACACGGCTCGCGTACGTGGCGAGCGCCCGGTAGCGGCGGGCGGAGTCCGAGGAGTCGGACTGCGGGTTCTCCTCGCGCACCAGCCGGTGCAGCTTCGGCCAGAACGCGTCGCCGAACGCCAGCTCCAGCTGCCGCAGCGGCACCAGCTTCTCGTACGCGCCGAAGGACTTCTCGTACGTGAGCCCGTCGGTGCCGAACTTGGCGCGGGCCGACTCGAAGTAGTCGAGGCCCGTGGCCGGGTCGACGGTCAGCAGATTGGAGGGCTGGCCGAGGGCGCGCTGCACGGCCAGCGAGTAGATGTTCACGGTGACCTCGGTCATCGCGGCCGGCTTGTACGCGAACTGCTGATGCAGATGGCCGAGTTCGTGGTAAAGACCCCAGCCGCGCGTGCGAAGGCCCTGCACGGTGGTGGCCCGGTCGAGGTAGGCGCGCGGGAAGCCGTTGTAGCCGTGCGTGGCGTACGCGCCGACGCCGGAGGGCACCACCGACACCTCGGTGAAGTGGTAGCCGCCCGCCTTCGGCCGGTGCACCGGCTTCGACCCGTCGAGGCCGCTGATCGCCGACTCCGCGTCGATGATCTGCTCCAGGAGGCGGAGCAGCGCGGCGTGGTCCTCGTTCCGGTACAGCAGCGCGCCCTCTCGGGTCAGCGTGACGATGGAGCGCGGGCCGTGCAGCTCGACGACCGGCACATCGGTCATTCCGTCCAACTTGCGCTGGAAGTCGGCCTCTTCGGTGGCGCCGAGCGTGAAGACCGGCATGCGCGTGCTGCCGCTCTTGAACGCGACGGTGGCCTGCTCGCCGTCGCCCTCCAGGGAGAAGTAGACGGGTCCGCCGTGCGGGTCGGTGATCGTGTTGGAACCGGGCTTGAGGGCGTAGCGGCGCGGCGCGGTCAGGGTGGCGTAGTAGTCCCAGCGGCCGATCCACAGCGTGGGCAGCACATCGTCGTGGGGCTGCACGTCCAGGCGCAGCGAGGTCCCCGCCGCGACATGGCGGCCGGTCGGCCGGAACTCGGAGGCGCGCAGGGCCTGCCCGAGGCGCAGCCGTTCGGCCTCGGCGGAGGGCCGGGCGGTCAGCCGCACGGTCACGTCGGTGGCGTACGTGGCGGCCTGCGCGGAGCCCGCGCCGAGCGTGAGCGCGAGGCCTCCGGCGGCGCCGGCGCCGGCCAGCGCGGTCAGCACCGCACGCCGGCCGGGCCCGGAGGCGGTGGCGGTGACGGTCTCGTGGGACGGGTGGGCAGGGCGCATGCAGGGACTCCCCAGGGGACGAAGAACGCCGGAAGGGCGACGAGTGGGACGTGGTGCGTGCGAACTGAGCGTCAGCATGTAAGCGTTTGCCACATCAAGGCAAGGCCCTGGCGGCATTTACTGTTCGTTACTACGTCAAGCGGCCCTGAAACGAGCAGGATCGAGCACGAGAGGCGGGGAAGAGGGGGTCGCGGAGGCCGTCTCGGCGGCAGCCACGGCTCAGGCCTGGCGCCGACCGCCCCTGCCGCGCGGAACCTCGGCCGGGGGCGCCACCGAGTCGCGGACCACGATGTGCGTGCCCAGGCGCAGCGCGCCGGTGGTGGGGGCGCGCCAGTCGTCCTCGTCGCCGCCGTTCAGGGCGACCCGCACGGCCTGCCGACCCATCTCCTCCAGCGGGATCCGCACCGTGGTCAGGCGCGGCCGCAGCTCCTGGGCGACGGGGATGTCGTCGTAGCCGACGAGCGACACGTCCTGCGGCACCCGGAGGCCCGCTTCCTCCAGGGCCTGCGCGGCCCCCGCGGCGACGATGTCGTTGGCGGCGAACACAGCCGTGAACTCGAGCCCGTCCCGCAGCAGTTCGCTCATCCGCCGGTAGCCGAAGGAGCGGCTGAAGGCGCCGGGCTGCTCGAGGTCGGGGGCGCGGTCGATGCCGCGCAGTTCGAGCGCGCGCCGGTGCCCGGCGAGCCGATCGCGGGCCGTCGAGAGCCCCGGTGGGCCGCCCAGGTACAGGATCCGCCGGTGCCCCCGGGTGATCAGATGGTCCGTGATCGCGAACGCGCCGCCCTCGTTGTCGTACTCGACGTCCACCGTCGGCACGCCCGCGCCGAGCGAGGGGCGCCCGCACAGCACGAGCTTCGCGCCGTCCGCGTCCAACTCGTGTGCGCGGCGCGAGAGTTCCGCCTGGTAGGCCGGGTCGTCGACGCTGCCGCCGACGAGGACCACGGCGTCCGCCCGCCGCTCGTGCATCAGCTCGATGAAGGCCAGCTCCCGCTGCGGGTCGCCCTGCGTGCAGCACACCAGGCACAGCCGGTCGCCCGCGGTGGCCTCCCGCTCGACGCCGCGCGCGATGTACGCGTAGAACGGGTCGATCAGCTCGCTCACGATGATGCCGACGGTGCGCCCGGAGCTGCCCGCGAGGGCGCGCGCGTGGGCGTTGGCGACGTAGCCGAGTTCGCGGGCCGCCGACTCGACGCGCTCGCGGGTGGCGGTGGCGACCGGGTAGTTGCGGTTCATCACGCGGGACACGGTGGCCGTGGACACGCCTGCCCGCTTGGCGACGTCGACGACCGTCGCGCGGCGCTGCTCCCGGTGGCCGGAGCCGCCGGGCGCCGTCGATCGCTGCCGGGCCATCGGGCCCACCCCCTGCCGATCCTGCCGTGCCGTTCCTGCTCCGCCCGCCCCAGAGCTTATGCCGTGCGCCGCCGGCCCGGTCACGCGATGTGCTCCAAGTCGGCGAGGCGTACGGGGTGGTCGAGCGGGGCTCCGTGGGCGTACCGGGTGAGTTCGTCGACGGCGAGCGCGCCGAGCCGGCCCACCTCGTTGCCCTGGGCGCCCGCCATGTGGGGCGTGATCAGCACGTTGGGCAGGTCCCACAGCGGGTGCTCGGCGGGCAGCGGCTCGGGGTCGGTCACGTCGAGCACGGCGTCGATCCGTCCGCTGACCAGGTGCTCGACGAGGGCCTCGGTGTCGACGAGCGGGCCGCGCGCCGTGTTCACCAGCAGGGTGCCCGGGCGCAGCAGGCCGAGGCGGCGGGCGTCGAGGAGGTGCCGCGTCTCGTCGGTGTCCGGGGCGTGCAGGGTGACCACGTCGCTGGCCGTGAGCAGGGTGTCCAGGTCGGTGCGGGTGACGCCGAGCAGGACGGCCTCGGTCTCCTCGACGTACGGGTCGTACAGCAGGACCTCGACGTCGAGCGTGCGCAGCAGCCGCAGCACCTGGCGGCCGACGTGCGAGGCGCCGACGACGCCGACGGTGAGGCCGCGGGTGCCCATCCAGGGGTGCCGGTCGAGATCGGCGTCGGTGCGGTGGGTGCGCCGGGTGCGGAAGAGATGGGCGAGCGGGAAGGCCCGCTTGGCGCCCATGATGATCGCCGCGAGGGTGAACTCGGCGACCGGCACCGCGTTGGCCGCGGCCGCGGAGGAGACCGCGATCCCGCGCTCGTAGGCCTCCCGGCCGAGGAACGGCTTGACGGTGCCGGCCGCGTGGATGACCGCCCGCAGCCGGGGCGCGCCGTCGAGCACGGCCGTGTCGATGGGCGGGCAGCCCCAGCCGGTGAGCAGCACCTCGCACTCGGCGAGGGCGGCGCGGGCCGACGGGCTGGTGAACTCGCGCAGCACGTGCGGCGGCCGGATGTCGGCCACGTCCTCGAGGCGGACCCGCACGGCGGGCGGGAAGACGTCGTCGACGACCGAGGAGTGCATCGCCAGAACGGTACGGGGCCGCCGCGGGGGCGGTGTGGTGCCGGTGGCCGCGGCCTCGGTCGACACCTCGTCAGTGGTACGCACCCTGCCTCCGGACAGTAAACGTGTTCTATCAGGTGACCGAACGCTAAGGAGGCCGTCAGGCGATCGTCAACCCTAAAGTCCGTACCCGATACGTAAGTTGGCTGGTCACGAGGTCAAATCTCGGACGGTCACGTCTCGTTGGAGGCGGCTCACCGTGCCACGCTCGCTCGCATCTATTGACGACAGGGTTAAACGCTTACTAACTTGCCGCCGCAGTAACGCAGTTCTTGCGTCACCCGGCCGAACAGGACCGCCCCATGACTGCTTCCGCGCCACCCTCAGCCGTACCCCGCACCCTCCGCAGAACCCTGTGGCAGCGCGTCAAGCGCGACAAGGTGATGCTGCTGCTGTGCCTGCCCGGCTTCCTGTACTTCGTGGTGTTCCACTACGTGCCGCTGCTCGGCTACGTGGTGGCCTTCCAGGACTACCAGCCCTACCTGGGCTACCTGCACAGCGCCTGGACCGGCTTCGCGAACTTCGCGAGCGCCTTCGCCGACCCCGACTTCTGGTCGGCGACCGCGAACACGCTGGAGATCGCCCTGGTCCAGCTCGTCCTGTTCTTCCCGGTGCCGATCGGACTCGCGCTGCTGCTCAGCAGCATCGTCAGCGACAAGCTGCGCCGCTTCGTGCAGAGCGTCGTCTACCTGCCGCACTTCATCGGCTGGGTCATCATCGTCTCGATCTTCCAGCAGATCCTCGGTGGCGCGGGGGTGGTCCCCGACCTGCTGGAGGCCGTCGGGCTGCCGCACTACGACATGATGACCGACCCGAACGCGTTCCCGTGGCTGCTCGCCCTCCAGGTCATGTGGAAGGACGCCGGCTGGGGCACGATCATCATCCTCGCCGCGCTGCTCAACATCGACCGGGGCCTGTACGAGGCGGCGGCCATGGACGGCGCCGCGCGCTTGCGCCGCTTCTGGCACGTCACCCTGCCGGGCCTCGCCCCGGTCCTCGTGCTGCTGCTGATCCTGAACCTCGGCAACATTCTCACGGTCGGCTTCGAACAGATCCTTCTCCAGCGCGACGCCGTCGGCCCCGGCGCGGGCGAGGTCCTCGACACGTACGTCTACTTCCACGGCATCAAGGACAACCAGTGGGGCACCGCGGCCGCCGTCGGCCTGGTCAAGGCGGTCATCGGCACGGCCCTGGTGATCGGCGCCAACAAGTTCGCCCACCGGCTCGGACACGAAGGGGTGTACAGAGGTGCTGACCGCTGAGACGACCGCCGTACGGACCCGCCGCGGGGCGGCGCCGACCGGGGCGGACACTGAGGAGCTGCGCCCGTCCGGCGCCCGGCCGCCGTGGATGGAGCGGCCCACCAGGGTCGGCCTCGTCCTCAAGGGGCTCGCCCTGGTCGCGGTCGTGGCCCTTGTCGCGTACCCGCTGCTCGGGGTGATCGGGACGAGCTTCGCCTCGCAGACCGACATCATCCACGCGAACGGTCTGGTGCTGTGGCCCGACCACCCGAACCTGGACGCGTACCGCACCGCGTTCACCGGCGGGCGGGTCACCCGCGCCCTGTTCGTGAGCATCGGGGTCACCGTCGCCGGCACGGTGTGCAGCCTCCTCGCCACCATCGGCATGGCGTACGGGCTGTCGCGGCGCGGCATCGTCGGCGGACGCTTCCTGCTGATGACGGCCCTGTTCACGATGCTGTTCAACGCGGGCGTCATCCCCAACTTCCTGCTGGTCAAGGAGCTCGGCCTCTACAACACCTTCGCCGCCCTGGTCCTGCCGACCATGGTCAGCGCCTTCAACCTCGTCGTGATGCGCGCCTTCTTCATGAACCTCCCGGAAGAGCTGTACGACGCCGCGAAGGTCGACGGCGCGGGCGACTTCCGCACCCTCATACGCGTCGTGCTGCCGCTGTCGAAGGCGGTCATCGCCGTCGTCGGCCTCTTCTACGCGGTTGCCTACTGGAACGCGTACTTCAACGCCCTGCTGTACCTCGGCGACAACGACAAGTGGCCGCTGCCCATGGTGCTGCGCACCTTCATCCTCCAGGGGCAGAACCTCGACACCGCCGCGGCCGGTGAGGCGATAGCCCCGCAGCAGGCGGTGCAGATGGCCGTCCTCGTGATCGCCGTCGTCCCGATCCTGCTGGTCTACCCGTTCCTCCAGCGCTACTTCACCAAGGGCGTCCTCACCGGCGCCGTCAAGGGCTGAGACGCCCAGGGCCCGCACACCGGCCGCCACCCCCCGACTTCCGTGTGCCCCTTCACGTTGAGGAGACTTCGCATGCCCGGCACCACGACCATGAACCGCCGCACCGCGCTCCGCTGGGGCGTGGGCGCGGGGCTCGGCGTCGCCGCTGCACCCCTGCTCGCGGCGTGCGGCGACGGCGGCACCGCCGCCAAGGCCGAGGCCAAGAGCGGCAAGCTGCTGCCGACCACCGCCGTCCGCAACATCGGCATCGAGGCCGACCTGCCCGGCACCACGGCCGGTGTGCCCGCCGCGTTCCTCACGTACCCCAAGGAGATGGCGCGGGCCACCAAGGGCACCCCGCTCAAGGGCGCCAAGAAGATCACGGCGGTCACCGAGACGTTCGCGCCGCTGCCGCCCGAGCGCGGCAAGAACGCCGCCTGGCGGGAGATCGAGAAGCTGCTCGGGACCCAGGTCGACTTCACGGCGGTGCCGGCCGACGACTACCCGGCGAAGTTCTCCACGATGGTCGCGGGCGACCAGCTGCCCGACATCTTCATGTACCCGGAGACCGGCGGCGTCGACAACAAGGCGGCCTTCCTCGCCTCCACCTGCGCCGACCTCACCCCGTACCTCGCGGGCGGCAAGGTCAAGCGGTACCCGAACCTCGCGGCGATCCCCGAGTACGCCTGGCAGGAGGCCATCTTCGGCGGCAAGCTCTACGGCATCCCCATCGCCCGCTCCGGCAGCGGCGGCGCGGGCTTCTACCGCGCGGACCTGTTCAAGAAGGCGGGCGTCGACAGCCTCGACGAGATCGACAGCCTGGAGCGGCTCGTCGAGCTGGCCAAGGAACTGACCGACCCCAAGAAGAAGCAGTACTTCTTCACGGGCGGTGCCACCAACCTGCTCGCCATGTCCGCCGGCGCCCAGCACTTCTGGCAGCACGACCCCAAGACCGGCAAATGGACGTACCAGCTGGAGGACGAGGCGTTCCGGCACGCCGTCGAGACCGCGGCCAAGCTCTACAAGGCGGGCTGCTTCTACCCCGGCACGGTACAGATGTCCGGCGCGCAGAAGGCCCAGTACACGGACCTGTTCAAGAACGGCAAGGCCGCCTACGTGTACGACGGCATGCCGGCCTACCTCACCACCGGCACCGGATACGTCGACGCCATGTCCGCCATCGACGCGTCCTTCGACGTCCGCCCCATGGTCCCGGTCGGCAAGGACGCCGTCGCCTGGAGCGACAACACCTCCCTGGAGAACTGCCACATCACCAAGGCGGGCAAGGCGCGCGTCGAGGAGCTCCTGAGGCTCGCCGACTTCGCCGCCGCGCCCTTCGGCTCCCTCGAGTACACCCTCATGAACTACGGCGTCGAAGGCATCGACTACAAGCGCGACAAGCGTGGCACCCCCGTCCTCACCAAGCAGGGCACGCAGGACGTCACCGTGCCGTGGACCAAGCTGGCCTCCGCCGCGCCCGCGTTCTTCAGCGCCACCCACCCCGAGGCGGCCCGCTACGCCCACGAGGCGTACACGAAGATCATCCCGATGCTCGTCGAGGACCCCACGCGCGGCTACACCTCGCCGACCTGGGACTCCAAGGGCCTCGGCAGCCTCTACACCATCCACCTCGACGGCGTGAAGGACCTCGTCACCGGCCGCAAGCCGCTCTCCTCGTACGACGCGCTGGTCAAGAAGTGGCGCAACGCGGGCGGCGACAAGTGCCGCGCCGAGTTCCAGCAGGCCGCCGAGCAGGGCGGCAAGAAGGGGGCCAAATGAGCACCGGAAGGCGCGCGTTCCTCGCCGCCGCCGCGGCCGTCCCGCTCCTGTCCGCCCCGGCCCGCGCGGCCGGATTCGATCCCCGGCCGGGCTCCGACGGCGTCGGCGACCCCCTGTTCCCGACCCTCGGAAACGGCGGATACCAGGTCGACCACTACGACCTGACCTTCGACTTCACCCCGGTCACCTACGACTTCACGGCGTCCGTGACGCTGCGCGCGCGGGCCACCCAGGACCTGTCGGCGTTCAACCTCGACACCGACGGACACACCATCGACGCCGTCACGGTCGAAGAACGCCCGGCCCGCACCGCCCTCAGCCTCGGCAAGTCGGGCCAGGAACTCACCGTCACCCCCGCCGTGCCCCTCCACAAAGGCAGCGCCTTCGCCACCACCGTCCGCTACCACGGCAACGGCAAGGCGCCACGCGCCGGACTCACCGGATGGCGCTTCGGGACGGACGGCGGCTTCGCCTCGGCCGTGCAGTCCTCCCGCGCCGACACCTTCCTGCCCTGCAATGACACGCCGTCCGACAAGGCGACCTGGACGTTCCACATCAGCGCGCCCGAGGGCTACGTCGCCGCCGCCAACGGCGAGCTGACCGGCAAGGACCGCCGCGCCGACGGCTCGACCGTGTGGCACTTCGCGCTGCGCGAGCGGATGCCCACCGAACTGCTCGGCATCGCCGTCGTCAAGGGCACGTACCTGTACGGGAGTTCGCACACCGGCCTGCCACTGCGGCACATCGTCCCGCAGGGGCGGGAGGACTTCTACGCGCCGATCGTCGACCGGACGCCGGACCATCTGGCCTGGCTGGAGGCGAAGTTCGGCCGCTACCCGTTCTCCGTCTACGGACTCCACATCTACGACGGGTACACCGACGCCCTCGAGAACTCGACGCTCACCCTGATGGGAACCAACTGGTTCAAGCCCGACGCGGCCGGCCACCCCACGTACGAGAACACCATGGTGCACGAGCTGACCCACCAGTGGTTCGGGGACAGTGTCACCCCGCACGACTGGCAACAGGCGTGGCTCAACGAAGGGCCCGCCGTGTACTACGCCGCCCTGTACGCGGAGGAGCGGGGCTGGTCGCGGATGGTCGACAAGATGAAGGCCACGTACGGGAAGCTCGACGCGATCCGCGCGAGCGACGGCCCTCCGGGGCTGCCCAAGGCGCTCGGCGGCACCAACATCTACGACGGTGGGGCCCTGGTGCTCTACGCGCTGCGGATGCGGGTGGGGGAGAAGGTGTTCGACCGGGTGATGGGGCTGTGGCCGCGTCGTTTCAAGGACCGGACCGTGACCAGCGAGGACTTCATCCGGCACGCCGTCGACGTGACGGGGGACCGGCGGATCGACCCGTTCCTGCGGGCGTGGCTGTTCGGGGCCGAGAACCCGCCGATGCCGGGCCACCCCGAGTGGTCGACCGGCTGAGCCACCCGATGCGCACGCCCGCCAGAGAGGAAGGACCCGTATGAGATCCGCCATCCGTACCACCGCCACGGCCGTGCTGTCCGCCGTGGCCCTCTCGATCACCTTGCTGTCCGCGCCCGCCCAGTCCGCCACCACGAAGACCCTGTACGCGGCGCCGCACGGCGCGGGCTCCGCGTGCGACCGTGCGCAGCCGTGCTCGCTGGAGGGTGCGCGCGACGCGGCGCGCGCCCTCGACGGCGACGTACGGGTCGAACTCGCCGACGGCACCTACGCGTTGAGCCGGCCGCTCCACCTCGGAGCGGAGGACTCCGGTGTCACCTGGGCCGCCGCGCCCGGCGCCCACCCGGTCCTCTCCGGAGGCCGCGCGCTCACCGGCTGGACCGCCAACGACGACGGCACCTGGACGGCGCGCGCACCGGAAGGTGTCACCCCGCGCCAGCTGTTCATCGACGGCGCCCGTGCCACCCGCGCACGGGGCGAGTCCTGCCCGGCCTCCGTGTGCGACGCCACCAAGTCCGGCATGACCGGCGCCGAGCGCACCGGCATCGACCGGTGGAAACGGCCCACCGACGCGGAAGCCGTCATCCGGGTGCGCTGGCGCAACTACCACTGCCGGATCGCGTCCGTCAGCGGCGACCTCATGACGTTCGCCCGACCCTGCTGGACCAACGCCTCATCGGGCACCGACAGGACAGGACCCGCCTGGGACACCACCACCGTCGACTCCAGCCGCTACGCGAAGGTGTCGTACTTCGAGAACGCGCGCGAACTGCTCGACGAGCCGGGCGAGTTCGTCTGGGACTCGGCCGCGCGCACCGTCACGTACCTGCCGCGCAAGGGCGAGAATCCGCGCACCTTCAAGGCGGTCACCCCCGCCACCGAAGGGCTGCTGACCCTCGACGGCGCCCGCGACGTCCGCCTGACCGGCATCGGCTTCACCTACGCCGCGTACCGGCAGGCGTCCACCGACGAGGGGTACGCGGGCACCCAAGCGGGGCTGACACTCACCGGAGCCACGGGGCCCGTCGACCACGCGGGCCGGTACTACACCAAGCCCGCCGCGGCGCTCACCGTACGGGGCGGCCGGAACGTCACCGTGGACGCCGCCTCCTTCACCCATCTCGGCGGCGCGGGCGTCATCTTCGAGCACGGCACGCAGGATTCCACGCTCACCCGCTCACGCTTCACCGACCTGTCCTCCGGCGCCGCCTACATCGGAGACACCGAACCCCTGCCGAGCGCCGAACTCACCGGCGCCCGCAACACGGTGTCGTACAACACCGTCCGGCACACCGGGGTCGAGTACACGGACGCCGTCGGCATCTGGGCCGGGTACGAGGTCGGCACCACCATCGACCACAACACGCTCGACGACCTGCCGTACTCCGGGATCTCCGTCGGCTGGGGCTGGAACCAGCCCGAGGCCCGCGATTCCGTCCTGCGCGACAACCGCATCACGAACAACCGGATCACCAACGCCATGCGCGTCGCCTTCGACCAGCACGACGGCGGAGCCATCTACACGCAGGGCGCCCAGCCCGGCACCGTCATCTCCGGGAACTACCTCAACCGCAGCGCGTACGGGAACACGGAACGCGACGGCAACGGCATCTACCTCGACGAACAGTCCAGCCACATCACCGTCACCCGCAACGTCCTCACCCGGCTCGGCTACAAGTGGGTCTCCAACTGGGCGGACTACGGCATCGACAACCACGCCACCGGCAACTGGACGGACACCGACGCCCCCGCCCTCGGCGGCACCGGCTCGACCATGACCGACAACCACACCAAGCTCGACCGCCTGCCCGCGGAGGCCCTGAAGGTGGCCGCGTCCGCGGGCGCCGACCCTCACGGCGCCGTCGAACAGCTCCGCCCCGACCTCGCCCGCACCGGCACCGCCACCCAGTCTTCCACGGACGGCACCGCCACGGCGTCCCGCGCCCTCGACGGCGACACCTCGACGGACACCCGCACCCAGTCCGAACCCCACGCATGGTGGCAACTCGACCTGGGCACGCCCCGCCACATCACCCAACTGGAAATATGGAACGACGCTTCGATGACGACAACCGACTTCACCGTCCACCTCTCCACGACCCCCGACTTCACCCCCGCGACCACAACCCACATCCCCACCAAGGCCCTCCGCCCCACGACCGTGAACACCAACACGAAGGCCCGCTACATCCGCATCCAACTCAATAACGCAGGCCGCGTGGGCCTGAGCCATGTGCTGGTGCATCCCTGAGCCACGCGGTTGCTTAAGGTCGACGCATGGATCACGAACCAATGCGCCGAGTCGCCGAGTTCCGCGAGGCATTCGACGGTGTCGCCGATGCGGGACGCCCCGAACTGGCGGAACATCGGCGAACCCTGCTCGCCGAGGAGTCGGCCGAGGCAGCCGATGCCCTTGACGATCTCGCGGTGGCCCTAAGGGAGGGCGGCGACCCGATCGCGGCGTACCGAGCGGTGGCCAAGGAACTCGCCGACGTCCTGTACGTCACGTACGGGGCCGCCGACGCGCTGGGCATCGACCTGCCGGCCGTCTTCTCCGAGGTCCACCGGTCGAACATGAGCAAGGTCGATGCGGACGGGCAGGTCCTGCGGCGTGAGGACGGCAAGGTGCTCAAGGGACCGGGGTACCGGCCGCCGGCCCTCGACGGCCTTGTGTCCTGGCCGGCGAGCGGCGGCTGAGCGTCTCACCGGGGCCGTGTGGTCGCGGCGGCGAGCGCTCGGGCGATGCCCGTGCCCAGTTCGACCGTCCGGCCCTCGTTGAAGGCGTGGGTGTAGGTCGTGGG
Source organism: Streptomyces sp. SDT5-1 (assembly GCF_052245995.1). Classification (NCBI taxonomy): domain Bacteria; kingdom Bacillati; phylum Actinomycetota; class Actinomycetes; order Kitasatosporales; family Streptomycetaceae; genus Streptomyces; species Streptomyces sp. SDT5-1. Next base: position 7,961,631 of record NZ_CM125963.1, read on the forward strand.
GCCCAGGGATTGGCGGGTGGTGGTGGCGCAGGTGGTGTGGGCTGCCACTATGGCCGGGATGCCGGCCTGGGGCGGCCGAGGGTGGACCAGAGTTGGGCGGCGAGGCCGAGGAGCCAGGCCGCTTCGTGGGGGCGGTGCGTGGCGGAGCGGGCGAGGGCCTCCAGGGCCATGCCGGTGCCGACGCCGTCGCGCAGGCGGTGCTTGACGAGGAGCGCGGCGCGGGCGTGTTCGGCGGCGGCCTCGAAGTGGCCCAGGGCGAGTTCGGCGTGGGCGCGCACGAAGTCGCCCCAGGCCCGCATGCTGCGCTCGCCCGTCAGGTGGCAGGTGACGCTCAGTTCGTCCAGGCAGGTCATGGCCTCGAAGCGGCCCGCCGCGACGAGGGAGTGGGAGCGGAAGACCATGGCCGCCAGCGGATCGAGGGTGAGCGGCGCCTCGCGCCAGTCCGTGGCGAGCCGCTCCTCGGCCAGGGACACCGTCCGCTCCAGGTCGCCGCTCAGCGCCGCCACCCGCAGCTCGGTGGCCGCCGCCCAGTCGCGCTCCGTCTCGCCGTAGCGGGCCGCGAGGGCCGTGCACTCCGCTGAGCGGTCCTCGAGCGCGGGCAGATCGCCCAGGTAGACGAGGACCGGGCCCGACGCGTACAGGGCCTTGACCCGGGCGGGGGAGGGCGCGGTGTCCGTCGCCAGTGCCCGGTCCAGGTAGTGCCTGCCCTCCTTCACGAACCCGCAGCCGTACCAGAAGAACCAGAGCGCCGCCGTCATCTCCAGCGCCGTGTGGCCGTCGGCCTCGGCGAGGGTGTGCTCCAGGGCGGCGCGCAGGTTGTCGTGCTCGGCGGCCATCCGGTCGTACCAGGCGAACTGGTCGGGCCCGATCCACGCCGCGTCGCCCTCGTGCGCCAGCGCCAAGTAGTGGTCGCGGTGGCGGCGGCGCAGGGTGTCGGTCTCGCCGATGCCGCGCAGCCAGTGCGCCCCGTACTCGCGGATGGTGTCGAGCATCCGGTACCGGTCCTCGGTGCCGGACGGCCGCCAGATGAGGATCGACTTCTCCTTCAGCGTGTGCAGCACGGCGGGCACCTCCTCGCCCGGCAGCAGGCGGTCGGCGCAGACCCGCACGGCCGTCTCCGTGTCGAAACCGCCCGCGAACACCGAAAGGCGCGCCCACAGCAGCCGCTCGGCCGGTGTGCACAGTTGATGGCTCCAGCCGATCGCCGTGCGCAACGCCTGATGCCACGGCGGGTCGGCGTCGGTGGCGATGCCGTCGGTGTCACCGAGGACGGCGAAGCGGTCGTCGAGGAGTGAGGTCAGTTCCCGTACCGGCAGCTCGCGAAGCCGGGCCGCGGCCAGTTCGATCGCCAGCGGCAGCCCGTCGAGCCGCCGGCACAGCCGCACCAGCTCGGCCCGTTCGGCGCCGGTCGCCGCGAACCCGGGCACGGCCTCCGCCGCGCGCAGCGTCAGCAGGGCCAGCGCGTCCGCCGTCCCCGCCGGGTCCGAACCCCGGTCGTCGGCCTCGGGCACCGGCAGCGGATCGATCGTCAGGACGCGCTCCTCCACCGCGTTCAGGACGCGGCGGCTCGTGACGAGGATCCGCAGCCCCGGTGCCGCCCGCAGCAGCGCCTCGGTGAGGAGCGCGCAGTCGTCGGCCAGGTGCTCGCAGGTGTCGAGGACGAGCAGCAGTTCCCGCTCGGCGAGGTACTCCACCAGCACATCGAGCATCGGCCGGGTCGTCTGGTCGGCCAGCGGCAGCGCCTCGGCGATGACATGCGCCAGCAACTCGCCCTGGTCGCGCAGCGGCGACAGCTCCACCAGCCACGCGCCGTCGCGGAACCGGGGCTGGAGCGCGAGCGCCGCGGTGAGCGCGACCCGCGTCTTCCCCACACCGCCCACACCGGTCAGCGTCACCAGCCGCGCGGGCGCCCGCAGCGCGGGTCCCGTGAGCAGCCGCTCGATCTCGGCGACCTCGGCCTCCCGGCCCACCGTCCCCGTGCGCGCCCGGGGCAGATTCCCCACCAGGTGCCGTCCACGCGGCTCCCGACGCCGCCGCATCGCCGCCACAAACGTCGCCCCCTCGGCCCGGCCCTCGCCTGCCGCGAGTCCTCGGTACGAAGCCTGCAGCAGAGCCCTGCGCCACGTGACCGCCGCCGCGGAACCGACCGCATCTGCCGCACCGTAAACCGTCCCGCACCGCCAACGACCGGTTACGGCCGGGTGGATGCGGTTTCCGTACGTCCACCCGCACGACCGCCGTACGACCGCCCGTACGACCACCGGAGACGTCGCCCCGCCCCGGGAACGTACCCGCGCCTCTTAAGACGTCATTTCAGTTGGCGTGATCTTGGACATCGGAACCACGCACCGAAGGGGCAGTCCCGAGCCCCAAGCGATCCCGTGTGATCCGGCACGGTCTGCCGTGCGACGCATACAGCCAGTGTGCTGTCAATGGGCACGCGGAGTGGCGCGCTGGTACAGGCTGCCACTTTCGATACCCGTAGTGGGGCGGGGTACCGGGGCCGAGGAGGGACATCGTTGTGGAAGAGCCACGTGGAGGGCGGCGAGTGGGAAACCTCACCGGCCCGCTCACAGGGACGGTGGGCCGAACGGCGGAAGTGGCGGAGATCCAGCGGATGTTCCTCGGCCCCTCGTTGCAGGCGCCGGCGCGGTTGGTGACGCTGACCGGGGTCGGCGGGGTGGGCAAGACCCGGGTGGCGCTGGAGGCCGCCGCCGCGCTCCAGCCCCGGTTCCGCGACGGCGCATGGCTGGTGGAGCTGTCGCCGCTGCGCGAACAGAGCGCGCTGCTCGCGCATGTTATCGCCGAAACGCTGCCGCTGGCCGACCAGACCACACGACCGATGACCGACATCCTGGCGGAGTACCTGGCCGAGCGCGAACTGCTGCTCGTCCTCGACACCTGCGAGCACCTGGCCGACGACTGCGCGCTCCTCACCGAGGTCCTGCTGAGCGCCGCGCCGGGGCTGCGGATCCTCGTCACCAGCCGCCGCGTTCTGAACGCGGCCAACGAACAGGTACTCGCCATCGAGCCACTGCCCGTACCCGACGCCGACGACGCACGGGCCGCCGCGTCGGACGCGGTGGCCCTGCTGACCTTGCGCGCCACCGAGGCACGGCCCGGCTTCACCGTCACCGACGCCGAGCGTGCGGACCTGGTGCGGCTGTGCCGGCGCCTGGACGGGCTGCCGCTGGCCATTGAGCTGGCCGCGGCCCGGCTGCGCGATCTGCCGGTGGCGGAACTGAACGCCCGCCTCGACGACCGGTTCGCCGTCCTCGGTAACACCGACGGCATCGCCACCGACGCCGATCCGCCGTGGCATCAGGCGTTGCGCACGGCGATCGGCTGGAGCCACCAACTGTGCACCCCCGCCGAACGTCTCCTGTGGGCCAGGCTCTCGGTCTTTGCCGGCGGTTTCGACACCGACACCGCCCGGCAGGTCTGCGCCGACCCGCATCTCCCCGGCCCGCGGATCCCCGCCGTGCTGAACGCGCTGCGGGACAAGTCGATCCTGAACTGGCAGCCCACCGGCGGCGGCGAGCGCTACGGCATGCTCGACACCATCCGTGAGTTCGGCGGCCACTGGCTGCGCGCGCTGGGCGAGACGGACCTGCTGCGGCACCGCCATCTGGACCACTATCTGGCGCTGGCCCAACGCGGCGACAGTGCCTGGCTGGGACCCGACCAGTACGCCTGGAGCGGTCGCCTGACGACAGAGCTCGACAACGTGCGTACCGCCCTGGAGTTCGGTCTGGACCGGCCGGCAGGGCGGGCCGCCACGGAGCTGTCCGGGGCACTGTGGTTCTTCTGGCACTGCTGTGGATTCACCAGGGAGGGGCTTCACTACCTGGAGCGGGCCCTGGCCCGGGACACCGAACGGAGCCGGGCGCGTGCCCGTGTGCTGTGGGTCTGCTCGCTGGTCCTGTCGACCCTGGGGGACACGCGGTCGGCCGAGGCCCGGGCCGTGGAAAGTGCCGACGTGGCCGCGTACCTGGGGGACACCGAGGCAGCGGCCGAGGCGCGGGCCATGGCCGCCTTCGCCGCAGTGATCAGCGGCGACACCCAGCGTGCCCAGGAGCTGGCGCGGGGCCTGTTCGAAGCACACCGGTGCGAGGATGGACTGGCCCACCCGGTCCTGGCGTCCGCCCTGTTCCTCGGCCACGCGCACACCCTCGACAACGAGATCGAGAAGGCCGTCGTCGTCCTTGAGCACCTGCGCGCCGACTGCGAGCGGTACGGCGAGATATGGATGCGGGCCTATGCCGAGTATCTGCTCGCCCGGGCTGATCTGGCCCGAGGACACCACACGGCAGCGCACCACCGCGGGCAAGCGATCCTGGAGGTCAAGCAGCGGCTGAACGACCGCTTGGGCGTGGCCATGTGCCTGGACCTGCTCGCCGCCGCCACAGCCGCCGCGGGCCTCGGCGAGCGCGCCGCCCGCCTGCTCGGCCTGGCCCAGCAGTTGTGGGACACGCTGGGCCGGCCGCAGCTCGGGATGCCCGCATGGGTCGCCGCTCGGGAACTGAGCGAGAAGCAGGCCCGTGCAGCCATCGGTAACCACCTCTACGAAACTGCCTACGAGACAGGGCGTGCGGCCACGTGGGACGCAGGGATGACATACGCCCTTGGTTAGACACCAATTCACTTGGTCAGTCTGCGGTGACATATGAGGGTTGCGGCGATGGCAGTGAAGGCCAGGAAGTGTTCCGGCTTGCGCTCGTAGCGGCGGTGCAGGCGCCGGCAGCCAGACAGCCAGGACACGGTCCGCTCCACGACCCAGCGGTGTCGCCCCAGGTGCTGGGACGACTCGATGCCCTTGCGGGCGAGGCGGTGCCGAATGCCGCGGGATGCCATGGACCAGTGGGATGAGGGCCTGGCTGTCGTGGAGGTTGACGGCGGAGATGCCGACACCCCGAAGCCGGGTGGCAGTTGGTTCCAGGTGCAGCCCGAGGTGGCCATGAAGATGATCGCGGCGAGCACCTCGCGGTCTCCGCGCCGGCGATGGCCTCCACCCTGTGGGCGAACCGGTGCCGGCGGCACCGCTCGCTGGAACAACTCCCACAAGTCTTCCGGCGCCATCCGCTCGACAAGCGCAGCAGTCATCGCCCCAGACTGCCGCAAGATCAGGCCAACTGAAATGACGTCTAAGAGGTCGTTTTCCTCTTAGAGGCGCCGATATCTGGTGTTTTAGCCATAGCGGCGGTCTGATGCTGGTGGGGCTGGAAAGGCGTATGTGGGGGTCGGGGCGTGTGATGTGGCGTCCGGGACGGGAGGCATCCTGCGCCTGTCTCATTCCAGGACGCCCCGGTCTGTTCCGTGCTTCCACCGGGCCGGCTGCACGCCTGGGCGCACGCCCCGATACGGCGGTACGCCGACGTCATGGCCGATCGTCGTGCGTATCCGAGTGACCTGTCCGATGCCCGCTGGGAGTTGATCGATCCGGTGCTGGCCGCCTGGCGCTTCGAGCGCCGCGGCCGGGCCCTGGACTTCGGCCGACCGCCCCGGCACGATCTGCGCGAGATCATGAACGCGATCCTGTATGTGGACCGCACCGGCTGCCAGTGGGCCTATCTCCCGCACGACTTCCCGCCCTGGCAGTCGGTCTACGGCTACTTCGCCCACTGGCAGAAGGACGGCATCTTCGCGCAGCTGAACGGGCTGCTGCGGGAGTTGGTGCGTCAGCAGGAGGGCAAAGACCGGCATCCTTCGGCCTGCATCGTCGACGCGCAGAGCGTGAAGACCTCCACCTCGGTGCCCGCCACGAGCCAGGGCATCGACGCCGGCAAGAAGATAGCCGGGCGCAAGCGCAGCATCATCACCGACACCCTCGGACTGCTCCTGGCCGTGCTGGTCACCGCGGCCAGCGTGCAGGATTCCGCCGCCGGCCGCACCCTGCTCGAACAGGCCGCCACCGACCACCCCGGTCTGCGCAAGGCGTGGGTCGACGGCGGCTACCGCAAGCACTTTGTCGAGCATGCCGCCACCCTCGGCATCGACCTCGAAATCGTTCAACGCCCGCCCGGGGCCAGAGGTTTCACCCCAATCCCGAAACGCTGGGCGGTCGAGCGGACCTACGGCTGGCTGATGCTGCACCGCCGCCTGACCCGTGACTACGAAACCCTGCCCGCCCGCTCCGAAGCCATGATCCACCTCGCCATGACCGACCTGATGGCCCGCCGCCTCACCAACGAGAGCACCATCTCCTGGCGCGACCCGACACCAGTACATCAAAGCCGCATTCCGGGATGAAACAAGAGGATGAAACGACCTCTAAGAGGTCGTTTTCCTCTTAGAGGCGCCGATATCTGGTGTTTTAGCCATAGCGGCGGTCTGATGCTGGTGGGGCTGGAAAGGCGTATGTGGGGGTCGGGGCGTGTGATGTGGCGTCCGGGACGGGAGGCATCCTGCGCCTGTCTCATTCCAGGACGCCCCGGTCTGTTCCGTGCTTCCACCGGGCCGGCTGCACGCCTGGGCGCACGCCCCGATACGGCGGTACGCCGACGTCATGGCCGATCGTCGTGCGTATCCGAGTGACCTGTCCGATGCCCGCTGGGAGTTGATCGATCCGGTGCTGGCCGCCTGGCGCTTCGAGCGCCGCGGCCGGGCCCTGGACTTCGGCCGACCGCCCCGGCACGATCTGCGCGAGATCATGAACGCGATCCTGTATGTGGACCGCACCGGCTGCCAGTGGGCCTATCTCCCGCACGACTTCCCGCCCTGGCAGTCGGTCTACGGCTACTTCGCCCACTGGCAGAAGGACGGCATCTTCGCGCAGCTGAACGGGCTGCTGCGGGAGTTGGTGCGTCAGCAGGAGGGCAAAGACCGGCATCCTTCGGCCTGCATCGTCGACGCGCAGAGCGTGAAGACCTCCACCTCGGTGCCCGCCACGAGCCAGGGCATCGACGCCGGCAAGAAGATAGCCGGGCGCAAGCGCAGCATCATCACCGACACCCTCGGACTGCTCCTGGCCGTGCTGGTCACCGCGGCCAGCGTGCAGGATTCCGCCGCCGGCCGCACCCTGCTCGAACAGGCCGCCACCGACCACCCCGGTCTGCGCAAGGCGTGGGTCGACGGCGGCTACCGCAAGCACTTTGTCGAGCATGCCGCCACCCTCGGCATCGACCTCGAAATCGTTCAACGCCCGCCCGGGGCCAGAGGTTTCACCCCAATCCCGAAACGCTGGGCGGTCGAGCGGACCTACGGCTGGCTGATGCTGCACCGCCGCCTGACCCGTGACTACGAAACCCTGCCCGCCCGCTCCGAAGCCATGATCCACCTCGCCATGACCGACCTGATGGCCCGCCGCCTCACCAACGAGAGCACCATCTCCTGGCGCGACCCGACACCAGTACATCAAAGCCGCATTCCGGGATGAAACAAGAGGATGAAACGACCTCTAAGCTGGTCGGGTGACGGACAAGAGATGCGGCCACTGCGGCACCGGCGGACTGGAAGACGGCTTCATCGAGGACGCGGGCGAGCACTCCCGCGGCTACGCGCGCTGGATCGAGGGCGCGTTGGAGCGCGGCCTCTTCGGCGGAGCCAAGCGGATGGGCCGGCCCCGACGGCGTATCCAGGCGCTGCGCTGTCCCAAGTGCGGGCACCTCGAACTGTTCGCCATCGACCAGGTCTAGCCTCAGCCACAGCCGGGTGCGGCGCCAGTCAGCTCCCACGCCGCGATGTCCCCGTAGCGCCTGGGCACCGGCCCGTTGCCCGGCGTGCTGCCCACCAGATGCAGGCGGTGCGAACGCCACCGGCGGCCCGCGAAGCCGTCGAGGGCGTCCGCCGCCGCGGGCACCGACACCGTGTCGTGGCGCCGGGCGCGGGCCAGCGTCAGATGCGGGCGCAGCCGCCGCTCGGGAAAGTCGACCCCGCAGGCCCTGACCTGCTTGCGCACCGCCTCCGCCAGCTCGTGCAGAGCGGCCAGCTCGCCCTCGACGCCGCTCCACAGCACCCGTTCGTCGAAGTGCCCGCCGCCGTGCAACGCCAGTTCGGGGGAGGGCAGTACCGCCGCGAGGGCCGCGAGCGGCGAACGCAGCGCGTGGACGGACTCCACGGTCTGCTCGCCCAGGAACGCCAGCGTGATGTGCCAGTCCTCGATGCGGTTCTCCCGCAGCCGCGGATGCGCCGCGTAGATCGGTTCGAGGGCCCAGGCCAGTTCCTCCTTCGCGTCGTCGGGCGGGGCGAGGGCGATGAACGCGCGCAGGGTTCCGGTTCGTTCGTTCACGGGTGCTTTCGTGGATCGGGGGATGGAAGGTCGGAGGGGGAGGGGCTCACTCCAGGATCTGCACGTACCCGTCGGCCCCGTGCACCCGGATCCGCTGCCCGTCCCGGATCAGGCGCGTGGCCCGGTGGACGCCCACGACCGCCGGAAGCCCGTACTCCCGTGCGATCACCGCGCCGTGCGTCATCAGGCCGCCCACCTCGGTGACCAGACCGGCGACGGCGACGAACAGCGGCGACCAACTGGGGTCCGTGTAGGCCGTGACGAGGATGTCGCCCGCCTCCAGGTCGGCGTCCGCCATGTCGAGGACGACGCGCGCCCGCCCCTCGACGGTCCCCGCGGACACCGGAAGCCCGACCAGCGCGCCGTCGGGCACGTCCGCGCGCCGGTACGACCCGTTGAGGGCCTCGCCGTCGGAGGTCAGCACGCGCGGCGGCGTGAGCGCCTGGTGCGTGCGGAAGTCGTCCTTGCGGCGCCGCAGCAGCCGCTCGTCGACCTGCCGCGTGCGGACGACGTCGCGCAGTTCGTGGAACGTCAGGTAGTGGATGTCGTCCCGGTCGGCCAGCACCCCGGCCGCCACCAGCCGCTCGGCCTCCGCCGTCAGCGCCTGCTTGTAGAGGAAGTACCGGCTGATGACGGCGTACTTGGGGTACTCGCGGTAGCCGATGAAGGTGCGGACCCGTTCGACGGTCCGCCGTGTCTCCTCGGCCTTCGCGTCCCCGTCGGGCAGGGCGCGCAGCCGGGCCAGCACGTCCGCCTCCTTCGCGCGCGCCTTCTCCAGGCCCTCCGTGAACCGCCGCCGCGCGGCGCCGGGTTCGAAGTTCCGTACGTTGTCGAGGATCACCGGCGCGAGCGTGGTGGGGCGTTCGCTCCAGCGCGGGCGCGTGATGTCGATCTCGCCGACGCACCGCATCCCGTACCGCTCCAGGTACCCCTCGACGGCGGCGCGCGCCTCCGGTCCGCCCGCCCGCTTCGCCAGTTCGTCGAGGAAGTCCTCGTCCGTGACGTGCTCGGCGTCGCGCAGGAACGACACCACCTCCGGATGCGGGCGGATCGCGTCGGCCACGTCGAGGAGCGCGAGGCCCATCTCGGAGGTGACATTGCCGGGGGCGGACAGGGTGAGGGTGTCGGCGGCGTTCTTCTCGCCCAGCCATTCGTACAGCTTGTCGTTGAGCCACCACGTGGCCTCCATACCGGCCATGACGACCCGCATGCTCTGCCGGTCGCCAAGGGCCCGCTTGTGCTCCTCGAAGGCGTCGAGGAGGAAGTCGAAGAGAGCCGGTCCGGTCTTCGTCCGGATCTCTTCGCGCAGCGTCTCGATGGACCGACGGCTGCGCTCGACGAGTTCCGTGACGATCGCCGGATCGGTCTCAAGGGGCGTGGGAGGGCCACCGGATGGCGGTCCCGCGGGCTCCGTATCGGGGTGGGTCGGGACGAAGTCGCCCCGGTCGAGGACGGTTTCGAGCGCGTCCCTGAACAACGGGTCGCCCCGGCCCACGACGTCGAGCAGGGCCGCCCGACCGCTGGGCGTCGAAAGGCGTGGGGTGGCGTCGACGAAGAGGCGGCCGCCCGCGGTGTGCATCGGCGCCATGGCCGTCAGCTGCCACACGGAGATGCCGAGCGGTTTCATCGCGTCGGTCATCATCTGCTGGTGACCGACCGAGAGATACACGTGGTTGTCCCGGTCGTCGCGCTCGGGTACGGGGAACAGCGTCGTGATCGGGCGGCTCTGCACCACCTGGAAGTCTCCGTCCGCGAGACACCATTCGATGTCCTGCGGCCTCCCGAAGCGCGCCTCGATGCGCCGGCCGAGCTCCACCAGGCGCAGCACCTGCGCGTCGGTGAGCGCGGGCAGTTCCCGCCGCCCCGGCTCGACGTCCACCTCGCGGGTGCCGCCACCGGGTACCGCGCGCAGGGCGCGTTCCTTGACGGCGACGGTCCGTTCGACGATCGCGCCGTCGCGCACCCGGTACACGTCCGGGTTGACCAGCCCCGACACCAGGGCCTCGCCGAGCCCGAACCCGGCGTCGACCGTCGCGGTTCCGCGGTGGCCCGTCACCGGGTCCGCCGTGAAGAGCACGCCCGCCGCGTCCGGCGCGACCATCCGCTGCACGACCACGGCCATGTCGACCGCACGGTGGTCGATGCCGGCGCGCTGCCGGTAGGCGACGGCCCGTTCGGAGAAGAGCGAGGCCCAGCACCGGGTGATGTGACGCAGCACGGCCTCGGGGCCGACGACATTGAGGTACGTGTCCTGCTGACCGGCGAAGGAGGCCGTCGGCAGGTCCTCCGCGGTCGCGCTGGAGCGGACGGCGCAGGGCGTCCGCAGCTCGCCGAGGTCATCGAGCGCGCGACGGACACCGGCCGCGAGGTCGTCCGGCACCTCGACCCCCTCGACGAACCGGCGGACCTCCGCGCTCAGCGCGCCGATCGCCTCCCGGTCGTCCGGATCCGCGCCCGCCAGCTCGTCGAGCAGCGCGCCGAACCCCGGGGCCCGCGCCACCACCCGCCGGAACGCCTGCGTCGTCACGCAGAACCCGTCCGGCACCCGGACACCCTCGACGCCGGACAGCGCACCCAAGTGCGCTCCCTTGCCGCCGACCAGCGCGATCCGACTCCCGTCGACGTCCCGCAGACCCAGTACGTCCTGCTCGCTCACTGCGCTGCCTCCCGGGCGGCCGACGGTTCATGAAACACGAAGTAGGGATTATGACTGCTGGTCCGGTGCGTGGTGCAGGACCGCGCGTCCTACGCCTCCATCGCCGCCCGCCGCACATGCTCCGCGAGCGCCTCGACCGCCGGTGCCACCGCGCCGTCCGTGACACCCCACGCCAGCAGATGGCGGCGATGGGCCCACGGGTCCTCCAGCGCGCACACGTCCAGGGCGTGGCGCGGGTCGAGGGCGCGGCGCGGCACGACCGCGAGACCGACCCCGGCGGCGGCCAGGGACACCAGGGCGTTCAGATCGGCGACCGTCGTGCGGTGGCGCACCACCGGGGCGTGCGGGCCGAGCCGCTTCTCCATCCAGCGGCGCAGCGAGGACCCGGCGTCGAGGCCGACGAGGGGATGCTCGGCGACCTCGCTGTACGTGAGGGTGTCGCGCCCGGCGAGGACGCCCCCGGGCTGCCCGATGACCACGAGCGAGTCGTCGCCCAGCGGCTCCGTGCGCAGTCCACTGGCGCGGGCCTCGTCGGCGATGACGACGCCCAGGTCCGCCTCGCCGTCGGCGAGCCTGCGCATGGTGCGCGGCGTGCGGCTCTCGGAAACCGTGACGTCGGTGTCCGGGTGGGCGCGCAAGAACGACACGAGGGCCTGCGGCACGAGCCGGTGCACCGCGGATCCGCCGCCCAGCAGCGTCAGTCGGGCGTTGGGGGAGCGGGTGTAACTGGCGACGGCGCTGTCGAGCCGCGCGGTCCGGTCGAGTACGTCGCGGGCGTGCCGGGCCAGGGTCGAGCCCGCCGGAGTCGGTCGTACACCCCGGCGCCCGCGCACCAGGAGCGTGACTCCCGCATGGTGTTCCAGGGCGCGCACCCGGGCGCTGGCGGAGGGCAGGCTCAGATGCATGTGCCGGGCGCCCGCGGTGATGGAGCCCTCCGTGACGACGTGGAGGAAGAGCCGCAGGTCGTCGAGGTCGTAGCGCACCCGCTCAGCCTATGGCACAGCCTTAGGCTGGGAACGTCGATTCCGCATTGTGGAGCCGATCGTCCGCGCGCGATCCTCTCCGGGTGATGGAGTCCTTGCTTGTCCTGCTGGCCGGTGTCGCGGCCGGAGCCCTGAACGCGGTCGGCGGTGGCGGAACCTTCGTGGCGCTGCCCGCGCTCGTCGCCGTCGGCCTGCCGCCGGTGGTCGCGAACGCGGTGTCGCGCGTCGCGCTCGTGCCCGGCGCGGTGACCAGCGCGTGGGTGTACCGCCGCGAGCTCGACCCCGTAGGGCCCACCTCCACACGGGCGTTGACGGTGACGAGCGTGGTGGGCGGAGCGGTCGGCGCGGGCCTGCTCCTGGTGCTTCCCGCCGCGTCGTTCGAGGCCGCGGTGCCGTGGCTGCTCGCGTTCGCGACGCTGGTCCTCGCGTTCGGCCGGCATGTCTCCGGCGCGCTGACCCGGGCGCTCGGCAGGCCGGTCGGCATGAGCGCGCGGGCCCTCCTGGTCGGCCAGTTCCTCCTCGGTGTGTACGGCGGTTACTTCGGCGGGGCCGTAGGCATCCTGATGCTGGCGCTGTGGGGGATCGGCTTCGGCGTCGACGCCGCGGCGGGCAATCCGATGCGGGTGACGCAGCTCGCCGCCATGTACCTCAGCGCGACGGTCCTCTTCCTCCTCGCCTCGGACGCCCTGAAGGCCCCGCTCCTGCTCACGGCGATGCTCGTCGGCGCCGTGGCGGGCGGCTTCGCCGGGGCCCATCTGGCCCGCCGCCTCCCGGCCCGCGTGCTGCGCGCCGTACTGCTGACGACGGCCACGACCACGACGGTGCTGTACTTCCTGCGCGGCTGATCGCAAGCGAGAGGCCTCATGGTCAACACACCGGGCGTTCGATAGAAACACCCCATGGACCTCGGACCCACCACCACGACCTACGGCACGGTCGACGTGTTCGTCGACGAGCGCAACGGCGCCTACCCGGGCGCCAATTCGCTGCTGGTGCGCGGCACGGACGCCTCGCTGGTCGTCGACCCCTCGCTGGCGCTCGTGGGCGCCGCGCCGCCCGCCGACCTCGTCCTCGTGAGCCACGCCCACGAGGACCACATCGCGGGACTCGGCGGCTACGACGTGCCGGTGCACGTGCACCACGGCGACCTCGACGCGCTGCGCTCCCGGCCCGCCCTGATCTCCGCGCTCGGCCTGCCCCCGGAGTCGTACGACGAGGTGGACCGGATGATGCGGGACGAGTTCCACGTCGAAGGGCGCCCGGACGCCCAGGGGTTCGACGACGGGGCCGTGTTCGACCTCGGCGGCAGGACCGTCACCGTCGTGCACCTGCCCGGACACACCGCCGGGCACTGCGGATTCCTGGTCGAACCGGACGGCTTCCTGTTCGTCGCGGACATCGACCTGACCTCCTTCGGCCCGTACTACGGAGACGTGGGCAGCAGCCTCGTCGAGTTCGAGGCGTCGATGCGGCGCTGCGCGGAGATCGACGCGCGCTGGTACGGGACCGCCCACCAGAAGGGTGTGATCGAGGGCGCCGCCGAGTTCGGACGCCGGCTCGACGCCTACGCCGCCGTGGTGGAGAAGCGGGACGCCGAGCTGCTCGCCTTCCTGAGCGAGCCGCGGACCGTGGACGAGATCGCCGACCACCGCCTGGTGTACCGGCCCCACGTACAGGGCCCGCACATCCGCCCCGTCGAACTGCGCACAGCCCAACGGCACGTGGAGCGGCTGCGCGGGCAGGGCCGGGTCGAGGAGGTGGCGACGGGCCGCTTCCGCGTCGCGTGATGACGCGGAGGGCCGGGAGGGCCGCCGCCCCGTGCTCCCCGGCCGCTCAGACCAGCGCCGCGGCGAGCAGGGCGAACGCGACGACGAGCACGGCCACCCGGACGTAGTGGTAGCGGTCCCAGCGGTGCATCTGCTCCTTCCAGTCGGCGGGCCGGTTCTCCGCCGTCCAGTTCTTGCCCCGGTTGTTGATCGGGACGAGCAGCAGGATCGACATGACGATGCTGAGGAGCAGCAGCGCGCCCGCGCCGACGAGCAGACCGGTGCCCGCGTCCCCCCACGCGAAGCCGGTCCAGATCCCGAGCAGGACCAGCGATCCGATGTACCAGAACGGCATCGCGGCCCCGAGCATCCGTCCGCCGTGGGAGCGGGCCTGCTGATTGGCGTCGTCGGGAAGACCGCTGAAGATCGGGTTCATGACGAAGGCGACGGAGAACTCGACGCCGACCATGACGCCGATGGCGACGGTGGTGAAGACCTCAAGTGCGTTGAGCATGATGACCCCCTCCTGAGAAAAATCTAGCGGCGCTAGATCGTGTGGCAACGCTAGCGCTGCTGCCGCTCGATTGTCTAGCGGTGCTAGCATCGGGGCATGTCGGTACAGGAACGCAAGGAGCGCGAGCGGGCGAGCCGCGAGCGCCTCATCGTGGCGACGGCCCGCGAACTCGCCGAGCAGCAGGGCTGGGACGCGGTCACCACGCGCCGCCTCGCCGAGCGCATCGAGTACAGCCAGCCCGTCCTCTACAGCCACTTCCGGGGCAAGCGCGAGATCATCGGTGCCGTCGCGCTGGAGGGCGCCGCCGAGCTGGCCGTGGCGCTGCGGGCCGCGACCGCGGCCGAGGACACGCCGCGCGCCCGGGTCACCGCACTCGGCCGCGCCTATCTCGACTTCGCCGAACGCCAACCGGCGGTCTACGACGCCGTGTTCCGCCTCGACGGCGGCCTCGCCTTCGCCCGGGACGACACCCCGGAGCCGCTGAAGGACGCCTTCGCCGCGCTGATGGAGTGCCTGGGCGAGGTCGCGGGCGAGGGGGTTCATCCGGGCCTGTTCACCGAGGTGTTCTGGGCCTCCCTGCACGGGCTCGCGACCCTGTCTCGCGCGGGCCGGCAGCCCCCGGAGTATGCAGAGCAGCGCCTCGACCTCCTGGTGGACCGGCTCGCGGTGGTGTGAGACGGGGCGTGGAACCGCCGAAGGGCTCCCTCCGGAAAATTCCCCCGAGAAAAGTTCCCCGGCGATGTCGAGAACCGCGGATCGGCTCCGTCCCCGTGGTGAACGCGACCAGAATGGGTCGCACGAGGACCAAGGAGAACGATCATGGCGAAGTACCTGCTGCTGAAGCACTACCGCGGCGCCCCTGCTCCGGTGAACGACGTGTGCATGGACCAGTGGACGCCCGAGGAGGTCTCGGCCCACATGCAGTACATGCGGGACTTCGCCGAGCGCCTCACGAAGACCGGCGAGTTCGTCGACGGCCAGGCCCTCGCCCCCGAGGGCACCTGGGTCCGCTACGACGGCGAGGGCCGGCCGCCGGTCACCGACGGGCCGTTCGCCGAGACCAAGGACCTCATCGCCGGCTGGATGGTGATCGACGTCGACAGCTACGAGCGGGCCGTCGAACTCGCGGGCGAGCTGTCCGCCGCTCCGGGCGCGGGCGGCAAGCCGATCCACGAGTGGCTGGAGCTGCGCCCGTTCATGGTCGAGCCGCCCACCATCTCCGAGTGACACCATCCATGGACGAGGTCCTGCTCAGGAGCCTCACGCCGAGCGTCCTCACCGTCCTCGTCCGCCGCGGAGCAGACTTCGCGGCGGCCGAGGACGCCGTGCAGGACGCCCTCGTCGAGGCCCTGCGCGCCTGGCCCGCCGACCCGCCGCGCGACGCCAAGGGGTGGCTGGTCACCGTCGCCTGGCGCAAGTTCCTCGACGCCACCCGCTCCGAGGCCGCCCGCCGCCGGCGCGAGGAACGCGTCGACGAGGAACCCGCGCCCGGACCCGCCCCCTCGGCCGACGACACCCTCCAGCTCTACTTCCTGTGCGCCCACCCCTCCCTGACCCCGGCCTCCGCCGTCGCCCTCACCCTGCGCGCCGTCGGCGGCCTCACCACCCGCCAGATCGCCGACGCGTACCTGGTGCCCGAGGCGACCATGGCGCAGCGCATCAGCCGCGCCAAGCGCACCGTGTCCGGCGTGCGCCTCGACCGTCCCGGCGACGTCGGCACCGTGCTGCGCGTCCTCTACCTCGTCTTCAACGAGGGCTACTCCGGGGACGTGGACCTGGCCGCCGAGGCCGTCCGCCTCACCCGGCAGCTCGCCGCCGCCATCGACCACCCCGAGGTGGCCGGGCTGCTCGCGCTCATGCTGCTCCACCACGCCCGGCGCTCCGCCAGGACCGCGCCCGACGGCAGCCTGGTGCCGCTTGCCGAGCAGGACCGGAGCCGCTGGGACACCCGGCTGATCGCCGAGGGCGTCGGCATCCTGCAGACCGCCCTCTCCCGCGACAGGCTGGGGGAGTACCAGGCACAGGCCGCCATCGCCGCGCTGCACGCCGACGCTCCGACTGCCGCCGAGACGGACTGGGTGCAGATCGTCGAGTGGTACGACGAGCTGGCCCACCTCACAGACAGCCCGGTCGTCCGCCTCAACCGCGCGGTCGCCGTGGGAGAGGCCGACGGCCCGCACGCGGGGCTCGCCGCGCTCGCCGAACTGGACGACTCGCTGCCCCGCCACACCGCCGTCGCCGCCCACCTCCACGAACGCGCGGGCGACCTCGCCACGGCGGCCCGCCTCTACGCCGAGGCCGCCCACCACGCCCCCAACCTGGCCGAACGCGCCCACCTGACCCGCCAGGCGGCCCGCCTCAACACCCGTGAACACCGCACCGACGACGGCTGAACCCCACGGGCCGACGTGCCCAGCGTGTGAAGACGGCCGGGGAGTCCGGTGCAGTTCGTCAACGCGACGCCATACGGCAGAACATGGCGGAACGTGTCTCGTTACCCCTACCGAGACCGGCTGCGGCACCTGTCGCGTGATGAGCGTACGGGGGAGTGCACACCCCGCAGCCGGACTCACCCCCACACCGGCCGGCCCCGCTTCCTCGAACCGAGCGGGGCCGGTCGTCCGTGTGTCAGCGGGTGCGCGCCGGTTTCGTATACGAAGGTCAGGGCGCGGTCGGCCCGTCGTTCAGCGTCGAGCGGGGCGCCGGGGCCGAAGTGATCGTGCGGTACGCGGCGCGCGCGTGCGTCACACGGGCCCAGAGGGTGCCGGCCAGTGTGGCGGTGAGCAGGCACGTCAGCCAGACCGTGTCGCGGTGGCTGATCCAGCTGAGGGTGCCTGCGGGCGGTATCGCGAAGCCGTTGAGGAACAGCCAGCACAGCACCGCCGTGCCGGGGGCCGCCGTGAACCGGGCGCAGAAGCCGAGGCCCGCCGCGAGCACGGACAACGCGGAGAGGGCGAGCCAGGGACGGCCGGGGCCGAGCAGCGTGTTCACGAGCGCCACGAGCAGCAGCGCGGTGCCACCGGTCACCACCCACACCAGCGGCGTGGCCACGGGCTGGGGGACGGGACGCGGACCCGGCCCCGTCCGCAGGGGCACCCAATTGATCACGCGCACGCTTCCTTCCGGGGGTCGGCCGGGGCTCATTCTCCCCCACCGCCCCGCGCGCCCGGAAGCCCGTGGATCGCCGGCCGGAATCGGAATCCACGCGTCATTTGTGCCGGTTGAGGAACGTCCGTCATCCGGATGCCCCTGGTCAAGGGGTTTACATGCGCGTAACACTTACCCCTGTCCCCCGCACGGCAATGGCGCCGCGCGCTCATCGAACGACCGGACCCGAGCGAGCCGCACCCGCAGGGAGATGGCGACTGCCGAGCCCGAAAGGCTTTCAGTGACGACGCGATCCAATACGCAGGACATCCTCGGCACCCTCCTTGCCGAGATCGAACACCGCAATCCGGCGCAGCCCGAGTTCCACCAGGCCGTGCACGAGGTCCTCGAGACCCTCGCCCCGGTGCTCCAGGCCCGTCCCGAGTACGCCGAGGCCGGACTGGTCGAGCGGCTGTGCGAGCCCGAGCGGCAGGTCATGTTCCGGGTGCCGTGGCAGGACGACCACGGCCGGGTCCACGTCAACCGCGGCTTCCGCGTGGAGTTCAACAGCGCGCTCGGCCCGTACAAGGGCGGCCTGCGCTTCCACTCGTCGGTCAACCTCGGCGTCATCAAGTTCCTCGGCTTCGAGCAGATCTTCAAGAACGCGCTGACCGGGCTCGGCATCGGCGGCGGCAAGGGCGGCAGCGACTTCGACCCGCACGGGCGCAGCGACGCCGAGGTCATGCGGTTCTGCCAGTCGTTCATGACCGAGCTGTACCGGCACATCGGTGAGCACACGGACGTGCCCGCGGGCGACATCGGCGTGGGCGGCCGCGAGATCGGCTACCTCTTCGGCCAGTACCGGCGCATCACCAACCGCTGGGAGGCCGGCGTCCTCACCGGCAAGGGCCGGGGCTGGGGCGGCTCGCTGATCCGGCCGGAGGCGACCGGGTACGGCAACGTGCTGTTCGCCGAGGCGATGCTGCGCGAGCGTGGCGAGGACCTGGAGGGCCAGACCGCCGTCGTGTCCGGCTCGGGCAACGTCGCGATCTACAGCATCGAGAAGCTCCAGGCTCTCGGTGCCAACCCGGTGACCTGCTCCGACTCGTCCGGATACGTCGTCGACGAGAAGGGCATCGACCTCGACCTGCTCAAGCAGATCAAGGAGGTCGAGCGCGGTCGCGTCGACGAGTACGCCGCACGGCGCGGCTCCTCCGCCCGGTTCGTCGCGGGCGGCAGTGTCTGGGACGTCGCCGGCGATGTCGCGCTGCCGTCGGCCACGCAGAACGAGCTGGACGAGAACGCCGCCGCCGCGCTGATCAGCAACGGCGTGAAGGCGGTCTCCGAGGGCGCCAACATGCCGACGACCCCCGAGGCCGTGCACCTGTTCCAGAAGGCAGGCGTCGCCTTCGGTCCCGGCAAGGCGGCGAACGCGGGCGGCGTCGCGGTCAGCGCCCTGGAGATGGCGCAGAACCACGCCCGTACGTCGTGGACCGCCCAGCGGGTCGAGGACGAGCTGGCGCACATCATGAAGGACATCCACGCCACCTGCCACGAGACCGCCGAGCGCTACGGCGCCCCCGGCGACTACGTGACGGGCGCGAACATCGCGGGCTTCGAGCGGGTCGCCGACGCGATGCTGGCGCAGGGCGTCATCTGATCGTTCACGGCTGAGGTCACCTGGAGCGGTGGGGAGGGGCGGCGCGTGCCGTCCCTCCCCACCGCTTTGCACCCCTTCCGATTCATACGCTGATGCCGGTAAAGTCCCTTTAGGGACTTTCGGTCCTTACGTATGACATATGTGATCCGCGACGCTTGTCCCTGGAGGACTGCGAAAGGGGGGTCCACCAGGGAGGTCAGTGCATGCGCGGCACCGGTGTGTCCGGCGACGGCGTGAGGGGATCGACGCGGGTGGTCGGGCTGCTGCTCGCCGCCGTCGCCGCCCTGTACGTCGTGGCACCCGCGGTGCACTCGGCGGCCGTCCCGCTCGTCCACGCGGAGCTGGGACTCGGCTCGGGACACGAGGTGGTCGCCCGCGTCGTCGGCTCCTCGCTGGCCCTCCTCACACTCGTCGTCGCGGGACGCGCGGGCGACCTCAAGGGACGGCGCTCCGTCCTGATCGTCTCCCTGGCGGGCCTCGCCGTCGGCTGCGCGCTCCTCGCGGTCGCCTTCGACGGCTGGTCGTACGTGCTCGGCAGGATCCTGGTCGCCGTGGCCCTGGCCGCCGTCTTCGTCAGCTGCCTCGCCTTCCTGCCGACCGTGTTCCTGCCCGGACGCATGCGCAAGGTCATGGCCGGCTGGCTCGCCGCGATGTCCGTCGGCTTCGTGCTCGCCGTGAACCTTGCCCCGCGCGCCGCGTCCACGGACGGCTGGCGCCTCGCGATGGTCGCGATGACCCTCGCCGCCGTCGCCGCGCTGCTCCTCGTCCACCGCTACGTGCCCGAACCCGCCGCACAGGCCGGGCTCCGGCTGCCCGACCAGCCGCGCGCCGTCTTCCTCATCGCCTTCGGCGTGCTCGCCCCCGCCGCGCTCCAGCTCGCCCCCGTGTGGGGCTGGGCCGACCCGCGCGTGGGCCTGCTGCTGCTCGCCGCCACGGTCGCCCTCGTCCTCGCGCGGCTGCGCTGCCCCACCCTGTCCGTGGCCACGCGGGGACGCCCGGCGCTGATGCCGGCCAGGCTGCGGACCGGTGCGCTCATCGCCGGACTCGCGCTCGGCTTCACCCAGGTCGTGCTCGCCATGGCGCTCCCGTCGCTCGCGGCGGCACGGGGCGGCGGTCCCGAGTCGGCGGCGCTCGTCCTGTCCGGGTTCGGCGTCGGCGGCGCGGCCGGCTGCCTGTTCGTCCGGCGCAGGGCCATCGCCCCGGTCACCGGATCCTCCCTCGGTCTGCCGCTCGCAGCGCTCGGCCTGGTGCTGCTGCACGCGGGACTCGGCTCCGACAGCTACCCGGTCGCCGGTGACTTCGCCGTCGTCGCGCTCATCGGCTTCGGCGTCATGCTGGCCGCCACCCCGCAGCTCGCGCGGTACCTCGCCGCGATCCCGCGCACCCACCTCGGCACCAGCGCCGCGCTGATGCCCGGCTCCATCCTCCTGGGAACCGCCGCCGCGCAGGCACTCCCGTACACCTCCGCCATCGACAGCGTCCCCGTGCCCGCCGAGGCCCGCCAACTGCTGCGGATCGGCACCATCGTGCTCGCCGTCGCCGCCCTGCTGCTCGGCCGGGTCGCGGTGTCCGTGGCGGTGGCCTGCGCGGCGGGCCTGCAGTACCTGCTCACGCGCACCGGCATCGGCGACTCCGGCACCGTGATCGTCGCGCTCGCCTTCGGAGCCGCCGCCGGGGCCCTCGTCTGGGCCAGGCGCGAGCAGTCCGACCGGCTCGCCCGCATGAGCCAGACCGCAAGCACCCTCCAGCACGCGGTGCTGCACCCCATACCCGAGGACCTGGGGCGGCTGCGCCTCGCCAGCCTGTACCGGCCCGCCACCGCCGACACCGGCATCGGCGGCGACTTCATCGAGGCGCTCCACACCCCGTACGGCACCCGGATCCTCATCGGCGACGTGCGCGGCAAGGGGCTCCAGGCCGTGCAGACCGTCACCGACCTGCTGGGCTGCTTCCGCAGTCAGGCGTACGAGACCGAGGAGCTGGGCGAACTCGCCGCGCGCCTCGACCGGCAGGTGCTGCGCGCCGCCGCCACCCGCGGCGACGACGAGCTGTTCGCGACGGCGCTGCTGCTCCAGCACGACGGGCCCGCGCAGGACGCCTGCGACCTGGACGTCGTGAACTGCGGCCACCTCACCCCGCTCGAGGTCACCGCGACCGGTGTCACCGAGATCGACGTCCCGACCTTGCTGCCGCTCGGCTTCGGCACGCTCGGCGGCGGCGAGCCGCCCACCCCGCACACCGTCCGCCTCGGCCCCGACGCGGTGCTCGTCGCCCACACCGACGGACTGAGCGAGGCCCGCAACTCGACCGGCGAGTTCTACCCCCTCACCGAGGGCCTGACCCTCGCCCCGTACGGCACCCCCGAGCACCTCGTCGGCCACCTCGACGACGGCGTCCGCGACTGGACCCACCACCTCGCGGACGACATCGCCATCATCGCCCTGTGCCCCTCCGAGCCCACCCCGCACCTGCACGCCCCGCGCGACGGCGAGGCACCGGCACTCACCCCCGGCCGTCCCGAGGAGCCCCGAACCGCACGAATCCGGTGAGGCGCGGCGCGAACACCGGGTCCGCCGCGTCCCCCAGCGCCTCCCGAATCCCGGCCACGACATGCTCGTCCGGCTCCCCGAACACCTCGAACCGCTCGACACGGCAGTGGGCCATGACGTCCTGGATGTACGGGTCGGACAGTTTCCAGTGCTCGCGGACGGCGTCGGAGTCCCGGTAGACCTGGAAGCTGTGCGCGAGCATCCGCTCCTCGTCGATGAAGACCTCGACCATGAGCTGGGGGCCTCGTCGCTCGACGAAGGCCACCGCCCGGTCGATGGCCCTCCGGAACTCCTCAAGGTGACCCTCGGTGACGCGCATCGTGTTGCGGAACAGGAGAAGACCGCTGTCAGGTGTGTTCATGACCCGAGCCTCCTGCCTCAACCATGCTTGAGGTCAAGGCCGTTCCCGTGTCGCCGCGTCACCCCGTCAGGCCGGGAATGACATGGTCCCCCGTCGGCTGCCCCGTGCGCAGCACCGTCAGGAGGGAGCGGAGGGCGGCGTGGGCCTGGGGGGCGCAGGTTGCGGAGTCCGTGTCGGAGACCGCGCGGTGGGCGCGGGTCCAGGCCCTGGCCGTGCGGCCGTTGTCGTGGTCGACGAGGGTCAGGGCGTACCGTGCGCGCATCCTCGACCAGACGTCGTCGCGCAGTCCGGGCTGGGCGAGCGCGGCGAGGGCGGCGCGGTGCGCGGTGTGCGGTGCGCTGGCGCGGCGCGCCACGGCGAGCGCCGCGAGATAGACCGCGCGGCCCGGCCCGCCGGTGGCGTGGTCGGGGGCGAGGACGCAGGCCTGCTCGAACAGTTCGGCGGCCTGCGCGTGGTCGCCGAGCGTGAGGGCGACGAGCCCGTGCACGTGGGCGATGCGGGCCAGGAGCGTGTCGTCGCCGTCCAGGACGGCCAGCGGCCAGATCCGGTCGATGAGGGAGAGCGACGTGTCGGGATCGGTACGCGCCGCCAGCCACGCCGCGAGCCAGGCCGCGGAGACCGCCGCCGGGTGGTCCTCCGGGCAGCGGGCGAGGAGTTGGAGCAGGAAGCGGAGGCCGGTCGCGTTGTGTCCGGTCACCCACCAGAACCAGAGGCGGGTGGCGGTCTCCAACGCGGCGACCGTCTCCGTGGGATCGGGGGAGGTGAGCGCGTGCCGCAGCATCGCGGCGACGTTGTGCTGCTCGTCGGTCACGAGCCGTACGGCCTGCGTCTGGTGGCCGTGGTCCCACAGGTGCTCCGCGAGATGAACGATCCTTCGGCAGTGCCCCGCCCGCCGCTCCACGGCGATCGCGAGTTCACCCGCCTCCGTGAGCCGCCGCGCGCCGAACTCCCGTACGGCCGCGGGCATCCGGTAGCGCGGCTCCACGGGGCCGTGCGGATCGTTCTCGTACTGGAGCAGCCCGAGCGCGGCCAGTTGGGTCAGCAGGCCGGGCACCTGATGCGGGGCGACCTCGCCGCCGCTGCACAGCAATACCGCCGCCGCCTCGCCGAAGGAGCCGGCCAGGATGCTGGCGCGGCTCCACACCATCCGCATCCACGGGGAGCACAGCGCGTGCACCGCGCCGACGGCCTCCTCCATGGAGCGGTGCCGTCTGAGCCGCTGATGCGGAGTGCGCAGCCACGCCTGCCCGTGCTCCACGAGCTCGGCCAGGTCGTGCAGGGAGTACGACGACAGCTGCTCCGCGGCGAGTTCGACCGCCAGGGGCAGCCCTTCGAGGGTGCGGCACAGCGCCTGCACGCGTTCGAGGGTGTCCGGGTCGCGGCGCCGCAGCGCCCCGCCCGCCGTGGCGAGGAACAGCCGTTCGGCGGGGGACGGCCCGCCGTCCTCGTCGGGGTCGGTGCCGAGCGGGCCGAGATGCAGCACCTTCTCGTCGCCCAGGCCGAGCGGGCTCCTGGCCGTGGCGAGGACCTGGAGCGTGGGGTGGTGCAGCAGGTGCCGCTGCACCACCCCGACGCACTCGTCGTGCACCGGGTCGACGTCGTCGAGGAACAGCAGCACACGCGGGGGCGTGCGGCGCGGTCCACGCGGCCCCGGCTGTCCGAGCGCCGTGCCGAGCAGCGCCTGCCGCACGGCGTCGCGGAACGCGCCGGGGCGCCCGGTCGCCTCGGGCCAGGACACCCGGACCACCTGCCGCCGCGACGGCCTGGCCCCGCGCACCGCGGCGTCGCACAGCACACTCTTGCCGACCCCGACGGGGCCGGTGACCGTGACGAGTCGATGGCAGGCCAACAGGCTCCGCAGTTGGGTCAGTTGCTCCTCGCGCCCGATGAGCGCTTCGTCGGTCTCGGTCCTGCTGTCCGCGACCAGCCTGAGAAGCGTGCCGACCTCGCCGGCTTGCTTGCGCACCTTGTGTCCTTTACCGCTGCGATGGATGGAGACGAGTGGGTGAGGAGAGGTCCGCAGAATCGTTACTGTTGACGTTTCCCGGCATCTTCAACGGCGCGGGTGCGCGCCGGTAGTGCGTGGGGGCGCAGTGGTACCCGCAGGGCAGATGATTCGGATGCGCACGATGACGTTCTCCGCCAAAACCCCCCACTGGAAACACCTTTCCTTCACAATTGAGTGATGGTCCTTCACTTTCTCCGACCGTGCCCGGCGCGTGCGCCCGTTTCGGGGGAGACGCGCCCCGAGAGCCTTGCACGGTGCAAGAATGGCGTGGTTGCCCAGCGAGCCCAGCGGCCACCCAGGCGGAAGTGAATGAAGCAGATCCCGGCGATGCTGTTCGTGCTGCATGTGGCATGCGCCCTGTGCAAGGCGCAGGTGGCACGGCTCGAACTCGCCCGCCCCGGAGCGCACCCGCCCAGCTGGTACGCCTGGGGAGCGCGCGACCGAGGCGCCTATGAGCAAGTCCGCGACTCCCGGCTGTGGTGGCTGATCGTGCACAGCGACGGCCACGACAACGGCAGGGGTGAGAACGTCACCGAGGCCGAGGCGCACCGCTGGCGGTCCGCGTTCGCGTACCCGCGCACCTACGCGCGCGTGCACACGGCGGGACTCAAGGGCGACGCGGGCTTCTGCGCGCAGTGCGACGTGCCGTACTGCGCCCGGCACTGGCGGCCCACGGAGACCGGGGCCGCCGAGTGCCCGCTCGGTCACACCACCTGGTAGACCTGCCCCGTCTGCGGCCCCTCCACCGACCGCACGTACGCCTGCGCGACCCGCTCCAGCGGCACCGACTCCATGCCGGGGAAGAAGGCGCCGTACGCGTCGAGGGACTCGGTGAAGATCGTGGGGGAGACGGCGTTGACGCGCCGAGGCGCGATCTCGACGGCCGCCGCGCGCACGAAGGACTCCACGGCGCCGTTGGCCAGCGACGCGGCGGCGCCGGTGCGGATCGGCTGCTCGGCGAGGACGCCCGTGATCAGGGTGAAGGAACCCCGTTCGGACACGTGGTCGAGGCCCTGGCGGACCAGTTCGACCTGGGAGAGGACCTTCCCGGCGAACGCGGACCGCCAGGCGTCCGGGCCGAGTTCGGGAAGCGGCGCGTACGGCACGTCACCCGCGGCGCCGACGACCGCGTTGAGCGGACCGTACGCCGAGGCCGCCTCGTACAGCGCCGTGATCTGCTCGGGGTCCGAGACGTCGAAGCGGAGGTCGCCCGAGCTCCGGCCGACGGTGGTGACCTTGTGGCCGCGTGCGGTCAGCGCCCGGTGCACGCCGGTGCCGAGGGTGCCGCCCGCGCCGACGAGAAGGATGTGCTGCTGATTCGTCATGGCGGCCACGCTAGGCAGGGCCGGCACGGGCAGGGAAATGCCTTCTGGGCCCGACTTATAATCGCCAGTCATGAATGTCGAGCTGCGTCATCTGCGGGCCGTGCGGGCGATCGGCGACGAGGGGTCCCTCACGGACGCCGCGCGGGTGCTGCACCTCACCCAGCCCGCGCTCTCCCGCACCCTCGCCCAGCTCGAACAGCGCCTCGGCGTACGGCTCGTGGAGCGCACCACCCGCAGCGTCCGGCTGACCGGGCCCGGCGAGCGGCTGTGGGAGCACGCGCACCGCATCCTCGCCCAGTTCGACGAGGCCCTCGCCGACGTGACCGGGGTCGGCGGCCCCCGCCCGCTGCGCCTCGCCTTCGCCTGGGCCGCGCTCGGCAGCCACACCGTGCCGGTGCTCCGCGGCTGGCGCGAGCGGCACCCCGATGTCCCGGTGCATGTGCGTCGCGCCGACGATCCGGTGGCGCTGCTGCGCCGGGGCGAGGCCGACCTGGCGTTCCTGCGGCTCCATCCCGAGCCGGGCGACGCGCTGGTGCGGCACCGGGAGCTGACGCGCGAGCGACGGGTGGCCGCGGTGCCGGTCGGCCACCGGCTCGCCGACCGGGCGGACGTGACACTGGCCGACCTGGCGGCTGAACCGGTGGCGCTGTGCGCGACGGCGGCCACCACCCGCGCCGAACTGTGGCCCGCGGGTCGGCGGCCCCGCATGGTGACCGTGCCGGGCGTCGACGAGTGGCTCACCACCATCGCGACCGGCGCGGCGGTCGGCGTGACGGCCGAGGGCACGGTCCACGAACACACGCACCCGGCCGTGCGCTACCTCCCGGTCCGCGACGCCGAACCCGTCACCGTGCACGTCGCCTGGCCCGCGCACCCGGCCCACCCTGCCACGGAGACGTTCCGCCGGCACACCGAGGAGTACCTGGCGGACCACGAACCGGACGCCGGGGCGTAGCGAGAGATCCCGCTATCGCACACCTCTCCCCGAGACACCTCCAAATCTGCCCCGCATCCACCCCAAATCCCCTTTCATGGGGACGCCTTGTAGGTTTGCGCGGACCAAATGCGGGCTCGGCGCGAGCAATTGCCGCACAGCCTGTTGCCCACACGGCTCAAGCGCTTTAGCGTTCTCGCACTCAACCGCTTGAGTTCAGGGCAGTTGGGTGTCGGGCCGTCCCGTTCCGGGCGGCTCGCAGGCCTGCGCGGCAGGAGCTTCCATGCGTCGTACTCCCAGCAGACGCTCGACCTTGAAGGACATCGCCCAAGAGGCGCGGGTGTCCGAGTCCGCCGTGTCGCTCGCGCTCAACGGGCGGCCCGGAGTCTCTCCGTCCACCCGGCAGCGGGTGCAGGAGGTCGCCGACCGGCTCGGCTGGCAACCGAGCGCGGCGGCACGGGCGTTGAGCGGCGAGAGCACGTCCACGGTCGGTCTCGTCCTGGCCCGGCCCGCGCACGCGCTGGGCGCCGAGTTCTTCTTCCTCCAGCTCGTGTCGGGCATCCAGGAGGCGCTCGCGGGGCGCGGCATCGGGCTGCTGTTCCTGGTCGTCCCCGACCTGGACGCCGAGTGTGCGGCCTACCGGCGCTGGTGGGCCGAGCGACGGGTCGACGGAGTCCTCGTCGTCGACCCCAGGGACGGCGACCCGCGCCCCGGACTGCTCGACGAACTGGGCCTGCCCGCCGTGTTCGTCGGCTCCGTGCCGCGCGGCGAGGACGGCGCCGCGCACCCCACCATCTCCAGCGTCTGGGCCTCCGACACCCTGGCCATGGCCGGCATCGTCCGGCACCTGCACGGCCTGGGCCACCGCCGGATCGCGCACGTCGCGGGACTGCCCCACCTCGCCCACACCCGGCAGCGCATCCGCTCCCTGCGGGACGAGGCGGAGCGGCTCGGGCTCGACCCCGCCGACGTCCGCAGCATCCCCACCGACTACTCCCGCCGGCAGGGCGTCGACGCCACCCGCCGATTGCTCGACACCAGCGGCCCCCGCCCCACCGCGATCGTCTACGACACCGACGTGATGGCCGTCGCCGGGCTCGGCGTCGCCGCCTCCCTCGGCATCGCCGTACCGGGCGCGCTGTCCCTCGTCGCCTGGGACGAGTCCGTGCTCACCGGCTCCACCCATCCGCCGCTGTCCGCCCTCGCCCGTGACACCCCGGCCTTCGGGCGGCGCGCGGCCGACGAACTGCTCGCGCTGATCGACGGTGGGCCCGCGCGCACCGTCGAGGACGTGACACCCCGCCTCGTGCCGCGCGGCAGCAGCGGCCCGGCCCCCGGCTGAGCCGCCGCGCGACGCCCCACCGCCGCAGCCCGACAACGTTGTCCACGTGCCGTACCCGCCTCAGACCTTCGCAGCACCACCGCCTGCACAAGCACCACGTCCCCGTCCCCAACACCCCTCGGGAGAGCCCCCGATGAACCCGAACCTCCGCGTCACCTGCACCCCGAAGCCCCGCCCCGCCGGTTCCCTGCGCACCGGCGCCCGCGTCGCCGCCGTGGGAGCGGCGGTGCTCTCGTTCGCCCTGTCCGGCTGTTCGGCCGCGCCGACCCCGGCGGGCGGCGGCTCCGCCGGTGACGCCTCGCTGACCGCGAACCTCGGCTTCGCGGGCACCACCATCAACCGCAACTTCAACCCGTTCGCCCTCAAGGCCACCCAGGGCACCTTCGGGTTCCAGTACGAGGCGCTCTTCGACTTCAACATCCTCGAAGGCGGCAAGTTCACGCCCTGGCTCGCGACCAAGTACGCCTGGGCCGACGGCGGCAAGAAGATCACCATCCACCTCGACGAGCGCGCCAACTGGAGCGACGGCTCGAAGCTCACCGCCCAGGACGTCGTCTTCACCCTCGACTACGTCAAGAAGAACAAGCTGCCCCCGACCTGGTCGTTCGACTTCGAAAAGGCCTCCGCGCCCGACGAGCACACCGTCGAGATCACCTTCGACAAGCCCGCCTACTCCAAGATCGACAGCATCGGCGGGATCACCCCGGTCCCGGAGAAGATCTGGCGGAACAAGGACGGCGCGAAGGACACCAACCCCGACCCCGTCGGCTCGGGCCCGTACAAGCTCAAGCAGTTCAGCCCGCAGCAGCTCACGTTCGAGGCCCGCGACGACTACTGGAAGCAGAAGAACGTCCCGGTCAAGACCGTCAAGGCGCCCATCATCACGCAGGCGTCCGAGGTGCCCAAGCTGCTCAGCGGCGAACTCGACTGGAGCGGCGGCGTCGTGCCCGACGTCAAGAAGCAGTACATCGACAAGGACCCGAAGAACCACCACGCCTGGTACCCCACCTACGGCGGGCAGTTCCTGTTCTTCAACCACTCCAAGAAGCCGTTCGACGACGTCCACGTCCGCAAGGGCCTCTCGCTCGCCGTCGACCGCAGCCAGCTCCTGAACGTCACCAATCCGGGCATGTTCAACACCCTCAACCTCACCGGCCTCGACTCCAAGACCCAGGGCAAGTGGATCGCCGACGAGTACAAGGACGCCGAGCAGCCCAGGGCCGAACTCGCCAAGTCGCTCGCCGAGTTCAAGAAGGCCGGCTACACGAAGAAGAACGGCCGGCTCGTCGACGGCAGCGGCAAGCAGCTCTCCTTCTCCATCATGGAGGTCCAGGAGTGGGGCGACGCCGTGCAGTTCGACAAGGTCGTCGCCTCGCAGCTGAAGAAGGCCGGCATCGACGTGAACGTGAAGCCGATCGCCGCCGCGCAGATCGACGCCAAGCGCAAGTCCGGCGACTTCGACGTCACCATCGGCGGCGGCGTGTACTACTCCACGCCGTACAACTTCTACAAGGACATGCTCTTCAGCGAGAACGCCGGTATCTGGACCAACTACGGCCACTACAAGAGCAAGAAGGCCGACGACCTCCTCAAGGACATGGCCACCGCCCAGGACGCCGCGACCGTCAAGAAGTACGCGGCCCGGTTCGAGAAGATCATGGTCGACGACGTGCCGGCCGCGCCGCTCATCACCATCGGCGTCTCCTCCGAGTACAGCACCAAGAACTGGACCGGCTGGCCCAGCGAGAAGAACCCCTACGCGCAGCCCGCGCCCTGGGCCGGCGGCGTCGACGCCATGAGCATCCTGCTCAACCTGCGCCCGGCGAAGGGCTGAGCCATGACCGCCCCCGCCCTCACGCCCCCGGTCCCCGAGGCGTCGCCGCCCGCCCGGCGCCGCTCGGCGGCCGCCCGGTTCGGCGCCGCCCGCTACTTCCTGCGCCGCCTCGCCTTCTACCTCGGCGCCGCCGCCGTCGCCATCACCCTCAACTTCCTGATCCCGCGCCTGATGCCCGGCGACCCCGCCTCCGCGCTCATCTCCCAGATGCAGCAGAAGCAGAACCTCTCCGCGGACCAGGTCACCAGCATCTACCGGCTGTTCGGCGCGCCCGGCGCACCCCTGTGGGACCAGTACGTCACGTACCTCGGGCAGATCGTCCACTTCGACTTCGGCGCGTCCGTCGCCTACTACCCGACGCCCGTGTGGGAGGTCATCCGCTCCGGGCTGCCCTGGACGATCGGACTCGTCGGCCTGACCGCCGTGCTCGCCTTCGTCATCGGTACCTCCATGGGCGTCGTGGCGGGCTCCCGGGTCGGCTCCCGCTTCGACTCCTTCGTCACGCCCGCCGCGATGTTCCTCGGCGCGCTGCCCTTCTTCTGGGTCGCGCTGCTCCTCGTCATGGCGTTCGGTGTGCAGCTCAACTGGCTGCCGATCAGCGGCGCGTACGACGGCGACATGGCGGTCACCTTCGACGGGCCGTTCCTCCTGAGCGTCCTGGAGCACGGCATCCTGCCCGCCGTCACCATGGTCGTCGCCTCGTTCGGCGGCTGGCTGGTCGGCATGCGCAACATGATGGTGACGACGGTCTCCGAGGACTACGTGCTCCTGGCCCGCGCCAAGGGCCTGTCCAAGGCCCGCGTGATGTTCCAGTACGCGGCCCGCAACGCGGTGCTGCCCAGCGTCGCGGGGTTCGCCCTCACCATCGGCTCCGCCGTCAGCGGCCAGATCCTCGTCGAGATCGTCTTCTCGTACCCGGGCGTCGGCTATCTGCTCTACCAGGCCGTCTCCAGCGTCGACTACCCGCTGATGCAGGCCCTGTTCCTGATCGTCTCGCTCACCGTGCTCGCCGCGAACTTCGTCGCGGACTCGGTGTACGGCCTCATCGACCCGCGCGCGAGGGAGACCCGCTCATGACGAAGCCGCAGCGCGCCCGGCGGCTGCCCAAGCTGCCCGCGAACCTCAAGGTCCGCGCCGGGGTCACCATCATCGTGTTCTTCGCCCTGGTCGCTGTGTTCGGCCCGTTCGTCGTGGAGAACCTGATGGGGCTCCAGCCCGGCGACGTCGACACCAGCGGCTCCATGCAGCCGCCCTCCGGCGCCCACCTGCTCGGCACCACGGCCAACGGCGAGGACGTCTTCGCGCAGCTCGTCGTCGGCAGCCGCATCTCGCTGCTGGTCGGCCTGGTCGCCGGTGTCATCACCACCGTGCTGTCCGTGCTCGTCGGCGTGGCGGGCGGCTACCTCGGCGGGCGCGCCGACTCGCTGCTCACCGTCGCCACCAACATCTTCCTCGTCATCCCCGGCATGCCGCTCCTCATCATCGTGGCGAGCTACGTGCAGGGGCGCGGCGGCTGGCTCACCGTGGCCCTCGTCATCGGCCTCACCGCCTGGCCGTGGGCCGCCCGGCAGAAGCGGGCGCAGACCCTTTCCCTACGGCATCGCGACTTCGTGGCCGCCGCCGAGATGACCGGCGAGAGCCGCTGGGGCGTCATCACCCGCGAACTCATCCCGTCGCTCGCCCCGCTGATCTCCGTCAGCTTCCTCGGCGCCGTCGTCGGCTCGATGTTCGCCGACGCCGGGCTCTCCTTCATGGGCCTCGGCAACATCAACATCACCAGCTGGGGCTCGATGCTGTACTGGGCGCAGAACGGCTCCGCGCTCACCCGCGGCGCCTGGTGGTGGTTCGTCCCGCCGGGCGCCTGCATCGCCCTGGTCGGCGTCGCCGCCGGGCTCATCAACTTCGGCATCGACGAGGTGTCCAACCCCCGCCTGCGCAAGCCCTCCAAGCAGGTACGGATGCGGGCCCGCGCCGCCCGCGTCGGCGCGGGCGACGCCACCGGGCCCCGCAAGGCCGCACCCGTCAAGGAGGTCGTCTCGTGACCGGCGCCCCACTTCTCACCGTCCGTGATCTGCACGTCGACTACTTCGACCAGGAGAACCCCGTGCACGCCGTCCGCGGCGTCGACCTCACGCTGCGCCGCGGCGAGACCCTCGGCATCGTCGGCGAGAGCGGCTGCGGAAAGTCCACCCTGGTCACCGCCATGACCCGGCTCGAGCGTCCGCCGGCCGTCACCACCGGCGGCTCGGTGATCCTGCACGGCGGCGAGGGCGCCGACAACGTCGACATCCTTCGGCTGACCGAGCGTCAACTGGCGGCGCTGCGCTGGGAGAAGATGGCGATCGTTTTCCAGAGCGCGATGAACGCCCTCAACCCCGTGCTCCGCCTCGGCACCCAGTTCGCGGACGTCCTGCGCAAGCACCGCGGCCTGTCGAAGAAGGCGGCCTGGGAGCGGGCGGGCGAACTGCTCGGCATGGTCGGCATCCCCGCCGACCGGCTGCGCTCCTACGCCCACGAGCTGTCCGGCGGCATGCGCCAGCGCGCCACCATCGCCCTCGCGCTCGCCTGCGAACCCGACCTCGTCGTCATGGACGAGCCCACCACCGCAGTAGACGTCGTCATGCAGCGCCAGATCCTGCGTCAAGTGGCTCGCCTGAAGCGTGAGTTGGGATTCTCGGTCGTCTTCATCACCCACGACCTGTCGCTGCTCATCGAGATCGCCGACCGCATCGCCGTGATGTACGCGGGACGCATCGTGGAGACCGGCCCCGCGCGCCGCCTCTACGAGGACCCGCGCCACCCCTACACGACGGCCCTGCGCGGCGCCTTCCCGCCGCTGCACGGCGAACGCCGAGAGATCACCGGCATCCCCGGCTCCCCGCCCGGACTGCGCACCCCGCCGCCCGGCTGCTCCTTCCACCCGCGCTGCGCACAGCGGATCGACGCCTGCGACCGCGAGGAGCCCGCCCTGCTGCGGCTCGGCGACGCCGGCGACGTCGCCTGCCACCTCCACCGGCACCCCGCCACGACCCCGGAAGCCGAGGACCGCCATGCCCGCACCTGAAACCACGCTCGAGGCCCCGGTCCTCGAGGCGCGCGAGGTCGTCAAGCGCTTCCCCGTGCACGGTCCCGGCGGCCACGGCAAGGAGGTCAAGGCCGTCGAGCCGACCTCCCTCGCCCTCCACAAGGGCCGTATCACGGCGCTCGTCGGCGAGTCCGGCAGCGGAAAGTCCACCCTCGCGCGGATGCTCGCGCTGGCCTACCCGCCCACCGAGGGCGAGATCCGACTCGACGGCGACGTCGTCAGGAAGGCCCGGACGGCGAAGGCGAAGCGGGCGTACTACCGCCAGGTCCAGATGATCTTCCAGGATCCGTTCTCCTCGCTCAGCCCGGTCCACAAGGTCCGCTACATCCTCAGCCGCCCCCTCAAGCTGCACGGCCTCGCCTCCGGCGGCGAGGACATGGAGCGCCAGATCCTCCAGCTCCTCGAACGCGTCAACCTCACCCCGGCCGACCAGTTCATCGACAAGTTCCCCTACGAGCTGTCCGGCGGCCAGCGCCAGCGCATCGCCATCGCCCGCGCCCTCGCCGCCCGCCCCAAGGTGCTGCTCGGCGACGAACCGATCTCCATGCTCGACGTCTCCATCCGCCTGGACATCCTCAACCTCCTCGGCAAGCTCCGCGACGACGAGGGCCTGGCGATCCTCTACATCACCCACGACATTGCCAGCGCCCGCTACTTCGCCGACGAGATCAAGGTCCTGTACGCGGGCCAGCTCGTCGAGTCCGGGCCCGGCGACGAACTCGTGGCCGACCCCCGACACCCGTACACGCGCCTGCTGCTGGAATCGGCGCCCGACCCCGACCGGGGCGGCTTTCTCGACGAGCCCGATGTCGCCGACGACGAGGAGACCCTCGGCGAACCCCCGAGCCTCGTCGACCCGCCCTCCGGCTGCCGCTTCCGCACCCGCTGCCCGCTCGCGAAACCGGTGTGCGCCACGGCCTTCCCGGCCAGGACCACGATCACCGACGACCACTGGGCGCACTGCTGGGCGCTCGACGAACAGCAGACCTGAGCCCGTTCCCGTACGACCCCGAGAGGACCCGCGTTGCCCCCCGACGCCCCCATCGCACCGACCCCGCGCCAGCTCGACTGGCAGCGCCTCGGCATCGGCGCCTTCTTCCACTTCGGCATCAACACCTTCCACGGCCAGGAGTGGAGCGACGGCACGCTCCCGGCGGCCTCCTTCGACCCCACTCGCCTCGACGCCGACCAGTGGGTCGCCGCCGCCCGCGCCGCCGGAGCCCGCTACGCGATCATCACCGCGAAGCACCACGACGGCTTCTGCCTGTGGCCGACGAAGACCACCGACTACTCCGTCGCGTCGTCCCCGTGGAAGGGCGGCGAGGGCGATGTGGTGGGGGAGCTGGCGCGGGCCTGCCGGGCGGCGGGACTCGGGCTCGGCGTCTACCTCTCGCCGTGGGACCGGCACGCGCCCGAGTACGCGGACCCGACGGCGTACACCGAGCTGTACGCCGAGCAGCTGCGCGAACTGTGCACCTGGTACGGGCCGCTGATGGAGCTGTGGTTCGACGGCGCCGGATCGGACGGCTACACGTACGACTGGTCCGCCACCATGGCCGTCGCACGGCAGCACCAGCCGGACGCCATGGTGTTCAACATGGGCGACCCCACCATCCGCTGGGTGGGCAACGAGGACGGGCTCGCGGCCGACCCCGTCGAGTACGTCGTCGACCACA
Organism: Streptomyces sp. SDT5-1; assembly: GCF_052245995.1. NCBI lineage: Bacteria > Bacillati > Actinomycetota > Actinomycetes > Kitasatosporales > Streptomycetaceae > Streptomyces > Streptomyces sp. SDT5-1. The sequence goes on from NZ_CM125963.1 coordinate 7,995,638, forward strand.
CGCAGATGAGCCAGTACACCGTCGTCACGACCGAGTTCGCGGAGGCGCTGTACCTGCCTCCGGAGTGCGACGTGTCGATCCGGCGCGGCTGGTTCTGGCACCCGGACGACGAGCCGAAGTCCCTGGAGCACCTGCTCGCCATCCACTACCGGTCGGTGGGACTCGGCGCGAACCTGCTGCTCAACCTGCCGCCCGACGACCGCGGCCTGATCCCGGACGCCGACGCCGCGCGGGTCGCGGAGTTCGGCGCGGAGGTCGCGCGCCGCTTCGGAACCCCGGCGGCGACCGCCGAGTTGGCCGGTGCGGGCGGCGGCTGGACCGCCGACTTCGGGAAGCCGGTCGCCTTCGACCACGTACGGCTGCGCGAGGACCTCGCCGACGGGCAGCGCGTCCGGCGCCACGTGGTGCGGGCGGGGGACCGGGTGCTGGCCGAGGGGCTGACCGTCGGCGCAGGACGTATCCACCTCACCGAACCGGTGACGGCATCCGCGCTGACCGTGGAGATCGAGGGCGAGGGCGCGACGCTGGAGTCGGTCGAGGTGTTCGAGACGGGAGTGCGGGAGCTGCCGCGGGTTCCCGACGGATACCGCGCACCGACGGACCGGCCGGACGCATGAAAGGGCAGGACATCATGGAACTGACAGGTGATGGCTGGACACTGCGGTCCGTCGGCGGCGACCGCGACATCGAGGTGCCGGGTGTCGTGCCGGGGTGCGCGCACACCGATCTGATGCGGGCGGGTGTGATCCCCGACCCGTTCCTCGCCATGCACGAGGCGGACGTGCAGTGGGTCGGGCTCGCCGACTGGGAGTACCGCAGGACCTTCGAGGCGCAGGTGTCCGCGGACGACCGTGTCCACCTCGTCTTCGACGGCCTCCAGACGATCGCGACGGTCTTCGTCAACGGCGTCGAGGTCGGCGCCACCCGCAACATGCACCGCCGCTACCGCTTCGACGTCACCGACGCCGTGCGGCCCGGGACGAACGAGCTGACCGTGCGCTTCGCCTCGTCCGCGCGGGCCATGCTGGACGCGGCGGGCGACGACCCGCTGCCCTACGACTGGTCGTACCCGTACAACGAACTGCGCACGATGGCCTGCGAGGGCGGCTGGGACTGGGGCCCGACGCTCGTCAGCGCCGGGATCTGGCGGGCCGTCCGCCTGGAGGTGTGGAACACGGCGCGCGCCGACGTCGATGTCACCACGACCCTCGACGAGGACCTGCGCCGTGGCACTCTCCTGGTCGACCTCGACGTACAGGGCGGCCCGTGCGCGGCCGAGGTGACCGTGGCGGGGGTCTCGGAACGCTTCCCACTCGACACCACCGGCCGCCACCTCCTCTCCGTCGACGTGCCCGCGCCGGAACCCTGGTGGCCCCGCGGCCACGGCGCGCCCACCCTCCACGACGCGACCGTACGGCTCCTCGACCCGGCAGGCACCGTCCTCCAGGAGACCCACCACCGCGTCGGCTTCCGGCACATCACCGTCGACACCACACCCGACGAGCACGGCCGCGCCTTCACCCTGCGCGTCAACGGCAGGCCCGTGTTCTGCAAGGGTGCCAACTGGATCCCCGACGACCTGTTCGTCTCCCGCATCACCCCCGACCGCTACGCGACCCGCGTCGAGCAGGCCTGCGCCGCGAACATGAACACACTGCGCGTGTGGGGCGGCGGCATCTACGAGGACGAGGCGTTCTACGCGGCGTGCGACGCGCGCGGCGTCCTGATCTGGCAGGACTTCGCCTTCGCCTGCGCCGCCTACCCCGAGGAGGAGCCGCTGCGCTCCGAGGTCGCCGCCGAGGCCGACGACGTCGTGCGCCGCCTGGCCGCGCACCCGAGCGTCGTGGTGTGGAACGGCGCCAACGAGTGCCTGCTCGGCCACGAGGACTGGGGCTGGCGCGAGCAGATCCGCGACCGTACGTGGGGCGAGGGCTACTACCGCGAACTGCTTCCCGCCGCCGTCGCCGCCCACGCGCCCGGCGCCGTCTACGTCGTCAACAGCCCCACGGCGACCGAACCCGGCGTCCACCCGCAGGTACCCGGCGACGGACCGACCCACCTCTGGGACACCTGGAACCTCCTCGACTACGCCCACTACCGCGACCAGATCCCGCGCTTCGCCGCCGAATTCGGCTGGCAGGCGCCCGCCACCCGGGCCACTCTCACCGAGGCCATCGGCGGATGGCCCGAGAGCCCGGGCGACCCGGCGCTCCTCGCCCGCCAGAAACAGCCGGGCGGCGAGCGCCACCTCGTCGACCGTCTCAAGGGCCGCTTCCCCGCGCCCGACCGCATCGCGGCCGACACCGACCGCTGGCACCTGGCCACCAGCCTCAACCAGGCGCACGCCCTGCGCACGGCCGTCGAGCACTTCCGCTCGTGGTGGCCGCGCACCGCGGGCGCGCTGATCTGGCAGCTCAACGACGTGTGGCCGGCCCTGTCCTGGTCCCTGATCGACCACGGCGGCCGCCCCAAACCGGCCTGGTACGCGGTGCGCGCGGCCTTCGCCGACCGTCTCGTGACGCTGCAGCCGAGGGAGGCCGGCCTGAGCGCCGTGCTGGTCAACGACACCGACGAGGAGTGGACGGGCGAACTCGTCCTGCGCCGCGTCCACGTCCGCGACGGCGAAGCAGCCCGCACGGTAAGGGACTTCACGGTCCCACCCCGCTCGGTCCTGCCCCTGCCCGTCGGCCCGACGATCACCCAGGCGGGCCGCCGCCGCGAGGAACTGGTGGTGGCGGACACGGCGGGGGCGGACCGCGCCATCCACGTCTTCGTCCGCGACGACGGCCTCCGCTGGCCCGCACCCGACGTCAAGCACACGGTGGAACACCGCGAGGACCACGCCCTGGTGCACCTCACAGCGGGAGCCGCGCTGGGGGATGTGATCGCCGAAGCACCCGGCATGCGCGCGGACACCGCCCTCCTCACGCTGCTGCCGGGGGAGACCGCGACGGTGGCGCTTCGCCCGGAACGGGAGGGCACGGCGCTGCCGAGGGAGGTGACCGTCCGCACACGCAACGACCTCTACACCTGAGGGCCGCGTGCGGTTACTCCTTCACCGCCCCGCTCAGCATCCCCTCGATGAACTTCCGCTGGAGCGCCACGTACACGACCACCACCGGCAGCGCGATCAGGACGGACGCCGCCGCGAGGAGGGTCGTGTCGGCGCTCTGCTGGCCCTGGAAGAAGGCGAGGCCGAGGGGGACCGTGCGGAGGGACTCGTCGCTGATCATGACGAGGGCCATCAGGAACTCGTTCCACGTCCACATGAACGTGATGACGATCAAGGTGGTGATGGCGGGGCGGCCCATCGGGACGAGGATGCGCCACAGGGTGGTCCACGTGCCGGCGCCGTCGACGCGGGCCGCTTCGATGACCGAGCGGGTGCTGTTCCTGAAGTACGTGCGCATCCAGAAGACGCCGAAGGCCAGCGACTGGGCGGTCTGGGGGAGGACCAGCGCCCAGTAGGTGTCCGTGAGTTCGAAGTGGCGCAGGTCGAAGTAGAGGGGGACCACCAGGGCTTCCTGGGGGAGGGTGAGGCCCAGGACGAAGAGGTAGAAGAGGAGCGTCGAGCCGGGGAAGCGCATCGTGCCGAAGGCGTACGCCGCCAGGACGGAGAGGACCGTCGACGCCGTCACCACCGCGAGCGTGACCAGGACCGAGTTGCCGAGGTACGTGCCGAAGTGGGCGCGCTGCCACGCCTGCTGGAAGTTGGACCAGTGCAGGCCGTCCGGGACCGCGAAGCCGCCGCCCACCGCGTCGGGGGAGGAGAAGGCGGTGGACAGGATGCCGACGACCGGGGTCAGCGCCAGTACCGCGAACAGGGCGAGGATGGCGTACGTGGCGGTGCGTTCGATGCGGGTCGTCATGTGCGGCGCCCTTCGACGAGACGGGAGACCGTGACGGTCAGGGCGAAGATCAGGACGGTGAGCGCGACACCGATGGCGGCCGCCGAGCCGACCTCGTTCAGCTCGAACGCCCGGTGGTACACCTCGTACGCGGGGACGGACGTCGCGTTCCCCGGCCCGCCGCCGGTGGTGATGTAGATCAGGTCGAAGTTGCGCAGACCCGCGATGATCGTGAGCGTCAGCGCCACCGCGATCTCGCCGCGCAGCGCGGGCAGCGTCACCGCGAAGAACTCCCGCACCGCGCCCGCCCCGTCGAGCCGCGCCGCCTCGTACAGCTCGCGCGGCACCCGCTGCGCTCCGGCGAGGAAGAGGACCATGCACAGGCCGGTCATCACCCACGTGCCGACGACGCCGACCGCGGGCAGCGCCCATGTGTCGTCGCCGAGCCACGGACGGGCGAGGGAGCCGAGGCCGACGGTGCGCAGGGCGTCGTTGAGGAGGCCGTCGGGCGCCAGGATCGAGCGCCAGGCCACCCCGACGACGACCATCGCGAGCACCTGCGGCAGGAACAGCACCGTCCGGAAGAACGTCAGACCCCGCACCCGGATCCGGGACATCGTCGCCGCCAGCAGCAGCCCGATGACCACCGGCAGCGCCGCGTAGAAGACCAGCAGCACCAGAGCGTGCGCGAACGGGGCGCGCAGCGTCGGGTCCGTGAGGAGCGACGTGTAGTTGTCGAGGCCCGCCGACGTGGCCCGCGTCAGACCGTCCCAGTGCAGGAACGACAGGCCCACCGCCTGCCCGAACGGATAGAGCAGGAACAGGCCGTAGACCGCGAGCGCGGGCAGCACGTACAGATAGCCGATGGCGCGGGGCTCGCCCGGGGCCCTGCGGGCCGCCTTCCCCGTGGGTTCGGATCTCACCGCGCCGACGCCCCCGAACCCGCCTTGGCGCGCTGCTTCGCGATGAACGGGCCGTAGTCCGCCTGCAGCTTGCGGGCGAAGCCCTTCGGATCCGTCCTGCCCGCGATGAGGTTCTGCAGGGCCGCGGACGTCGTGTCGTAGAACGTCGGTGTCGCGTAGTCCAGATACGGCGCGAGGCCGTCCGCCGCCGTCAGCTCCCGCCACGCGCGCACCATCTGCCCGTCGGGGCTGTCCGGGTCGAGCGCCTCGGCCGCCTTGCCCGGCACCGCGGGCAGCACGCCGTTCTCCGTCATCACGTCCGCCGCGTGCTCGCTCGTGAGGAAGTCCAGGTAGGCCGCCGCGACCTCGGGGTGCGCGGAGCGCGAGGTGACCGCCCAGGCGAGGCCCTGGCCGCCGGTGGTGACCGGCTTGCCGCCCGCCGTGGCAGGGGGCGGCGGCATGATGCCGAGGTCGTCACCGAGCCGCTTCTTCAGGTCGGCCTGCATCCAGGTCCCGGTGATGGTGTACGCGCCCTGGCCGTTCATGAACTTCTTGTTGGCGTCGTCGTAGCCGAGCCCGTTGGCGTCCTTGGGGAGATAGCCGCGGTCCAGCCACTCGGTGAGGGTGGCGGCCGCCTTCGTCGTACGGGAGGTGTCGAAGCCGTCTCCGCCGCCGAGGACGGTGTCCCGGGCCTCGGCCACGCCGTGCTGGTCCTGGAGCATGCCGAACGTGTGGATCGCCGGCCACTTGTCGAGGTTGCCGAACTGGATCGGCAGCTCGCCCGCCTTCTTCAGCACGGCCAGGCTGTCCGTGAACTCGGCCCAGGTGCGCGGCGGTTCGACACCCGCGGACCTCAGGACCTTCTTGTTGTAGTAGAGGCCCACGAACTCGCCGGTCTGCGAGATCCCGTACAGTCGGCCGGTGCCGAACCTGCGGGAGGCGCCGGTCGCGGTCACCCGGTTGAGGTTGAGGAGCGTCGCCGGATAGCGGGTGTTCCACTCGTAGATGCCCGCGTAGTTGTCGAGCGGCGCGAGCAGGCCCGCCTCGACGAACGCCACCATGTCCGGGTAGCCCTGGTTCGCCTGCACGACGTCGGGCGGTGTGGTGCCGGACAGGGCCAGCTTCAGCGTCGTCTTGAGGTCGTCGAAGCTCCGCGACACCCGCTTGATCGTGACGTTCGGGTACCGCTCCTGGAACTCCTTGTTGAGCTGCTCGATCTCGGCGTTGGTGCCGCCGCGCGTCTCCTGGTCCCACACGCGCAGCGTCACGTTCCCCGCCTTCGCGGGGTCGGGCACACCATTGCCGCCGCCGGGCGCGGTGCCACCGGCCACGGCTCCCGAACCGTCGGTGCCGGGCGTGCAGCTCGCGGCGCCGACGGCGAGGGCCGCCGCGAGCAGGGACCTGCGGGTGACTCGTGAGGACATGATGTCTCCTACGCGGCCCGGAAGCCGAGGGTCGGGGTGGCACGGTGCCGCGCCACCTCGTGCAGGCGGGCGGGGACGAGGTCGTCGAGGAAGCCGTAGCGGCGCGCCAGTTCGGCGGTCGCGGCGTCGCCGCCCTTGGCGCGCGCCGACAACTCGCCCCACCACGCGGCCACTTCCACCCACCCCGGCGCCGACAGCGAACCGCCGAAGTGCTGCACGGACAGCGCCGCCGTCAGATTGGCGAAGGCCAGCCGGTCGGCGAGCGGCCAGCCGGCGAGGGTGCCGGTCACGAACCCGGCCATGAACACGTCGCCCGCGCCCGTCGGATCGAGCGCCTCCACGCGCAGACCGGGCACGTCGGCCCGCTCCCCGGTGACCGAGTCGACGGCGACGGCACCCTCGGGCCCCTTTGTCACCACGGCGAGCGGCACCCGCTCGGCGAGCGCCGCCACCGCTTCGGCGGGGGTGTCGGTGCGCGTGTAGTGCAGCGCCTCCGTGGCGTTCGGCAGGAAGGCGTGCGCGTACGCGAGTCCGCTCAGCGCCGACAGGTCCCAGCGGCCCGACTCGTCCCAGCCGACGTCGGCGAAGATCCGGGCGCCCTGCGCGTGCGCCTCCCGCAACCAGGCGTCCTCACGGCCCGGTTCCAGCGAGGCCACACCGGCGCGTGCGCGCGGCACGGCGTGCTCGAGCGGCGGCGCCGGATGCTCGTGCGTCACCATCGTGCGCTCGCCGTCGTACGCCATCGACACCGTCACCGGCGAGTGCCAGCCGGGAAGCCGCTGCGAGTGGGTGAGGTCGACGCGCTCGACGTCGGCGAGCGACTCCCAGCAGTAGTCGCCGTACAGGTCGGTGCCGAAGGAGGCCGCGAGCGTCGTGCGCAGTCCGAGGCGGGCCAGGGCGGTGGCCATGTTCGCGATGCCGCCGGGGCTCGAGCCCATGCCGCGCGCCCAGTTCTCGGTGCCGATCCGCGGGGCCCCGTCGAGGCCGGTGAAGACCAGGTCCATGAAGACGGTCCCCGTGAGGAAGACGTCGTGCTCCGGGTCGCCCTTCTCGCGCACCGCCGCCAGCGGATCGATGCAGTCGCACACCGCCCTGCTCGGACTCACCGTCGTGCCCCTCCCGTTCGGAAAACGCCGGCCGGACGCGGCGCAATGATGATCGATACCATGCACTTCCGGCCAGGCAGTTGCAAGAAGTTGCTCACCTTTGCGCGGATGCCCGCCCCCTGAACGTTGCGCGGACGGCCGCCCCTTGAACGCGAAAGAGGGCGCCCGCCCTCCGGCCGACTGGCGGGAGGGCGGGCGCCCCTTCTGCGACGTCCGGGCTAGCTCAGCGTCTTGAGCGCCGCCGCGTCGTACGGCTTCAGCTCGTCGAAGCGGCCGGCGAGGACCTTCGCCGCCCACTCCGGGTCCTGAAGCAGCGCGCGGCCGATGGCCACCATGTCGTACTCGTCGCGCTCCAGGCTGTCGAGGAGGTCGTCGATGCCCTTGACCGGCGAGCCCTCGCCCGCGAACGCGCGGATGAAGTCGCCGTCGAGGCCGACGGAGCCCACCGTGATGGTCGGCCTGCCGGTGAGCTTCTTCGTCCAGCCCGCCAGGTTCAGGTCCGAGCCGTCGAACTCCGGGCGCCAGTAACGGCGCGTCGAGGCGTGGAAGACGTCCACACCGGCCTCCGTCAGCGGCGCGAGGATCGCCTCCAGGTCCTCCGGCGTCTCGGCGAGCCGCGCCTCGTACGCCTCCTGCTTCCACTGCGAGTAGCGGAAGATCACCGGGAACTCGGCGGAGACCCGCTCCCGGATCGCGGCGACGATCTCCGCCGCGAACTTCGTGCGGGCCACGGCGTCGCCGCCGTACGCGTCACCGCGCCGGTTCGTGCCCGACCACAGGAACTGGTCGAGGAGATAGCCGTGCGCGCCGTGCACCTCGACGCCGTCGAAGCCGATGCGCTCGGCGTCCGCCGCGGCCTGCGCGAACGCGCCGATCACGTCGTCGATGTCGGAGGACGTCATCGCGCGGCCCGCGTTCTCGGTGCCGTCCACGCGGATGCCGGACGGGCCGACGGCCGGGGCGTCGGCGAAGGGCGGGCGGCCCTCCTCGCGGACCATGCCGATGTGCCACAGCTGCGGAACGATGGTGCCGCCCGCCGCGTGCACGTCGTCGGCGACCTTCGCCCACCCGGCCAGCTGCTCCTCGCCGTGGAAGCGCGGCACCCGGTCGCTGTCGCCCGCCGACGTGTGGCCCACGTACGTGCCCTCGGTGATGATCAGGCCCACACCCGCAGCCGAGCGCCGCGCGTAGTACGAGCGCACGTCCTCACCGGGAACGCCGTTCGGCGAGAACATGCGGGTCATCGGCGCCATCGCGATGCGGTTCGGCACCGTCAGGCCGTTCAGCGCGACGGGCCGCGAGAGTATGTCGGCGGCGCGGGAGGCGGCGGGAGACGTGGGGTCGGCCACGGGGGTGCTCCTCTGTGGGGGTGGGCGCTCGTTGTGGAACGCGGCTGTCGATCTTGCTGGTGCCAACCGCCGTGCCCGTTCCACGCATTCCTGCGCGCGCCGCCGGGACCCTGTGATCCCGGCCACGCCGCCCGCCGCACGGGCCGTCCTACTGCTGCCCCGCGAAGCGCGGACGCGTCAGTTCGGCGAACGAGTCGGGCGCCGCGCCGGTCAGTCGGTCCGGGGCGAAGTCGGCCAGAAGCGGGTCGCGTTCGCCGGTCAGGAGCTCGTGCGCGGCGAGGCGTCCGAGCAGCGGGCCGAGCGTGATGCCGCTGTGCGTGGCCAGCGCGTACACCCGCCCGTCCGGGCGCAGCCGGCCCGCCACGGTCAGCCCGTCCGCCGGCAGCGACCGCTGTCCGACGCGGAACGACTCGAGGCGGGCGCCCCGCGTGCCGTGCAGCAGGGCCGCGAGCCGGTCCAGCAGCTCGGCGGCGTGCGGACCGTCGACCGGCGGCGGCGCGGCCGGGTCGGCGTCCCCGTCCAGGTCGAGACCCTGCACGACGAGGCGGCCGCCGCCGTCCGGGCGGACGTTGAGGCGCGGCGTGGTGAGGACCGCGTCGAGGCGCGTCGCCGTCGGGGACGTGTAGCCGAGGAGGCCGACGGTGGCGGAGCCGGGCGCGGTGGTGTCCGCCATCGGGAGCGACACCCCGGTGAGCGCGGCGGTGCGTGCGCTCCATCGGCCCGTGGCGCTCACGACCAGGTCGAAGGTGTCGCTCGTGCCGTCGGCGAGGTCGACACGGACGTCCGCCGCCCGCTCGTCGATGCCGATGACCTCGGCGGGGCAGCGCAGTTCGGCGCCGTGGTCGCGGGCCTCGCCCCACAGCCGGGCGACGAGCGGCAGCGGCAGGACGTGGCCCTCCTCGGGAAAGTAGGCGATGCGGCGCACGTCGTCGGGGACCCGCAGGTCGGGCACCAGCGCGCGGGCCGCGTCGGGCCCGAGCCAGCGCCACGGGTAGTCCCGGCTCGTCAGGGTGTCGAGGGCCTCGGCGAGGCGGGCGTCGCCCACGTCGTCGGCGGCCCACTCCAGGTTCCCCGTCGGGAAGAACCAGTCGGGCGCCGGGCCGCCCGCCGTGCGCAGTGCGTGGTGCTCGGCGACCCCCGCCACGTTCAGCGCGTGGTACGAAAACGGGTCCTTGGCATGGGAGTTGACCCACGCGAACGTGGTGCCGGTGGTCCCGGCGCCGAACCCGGCGCGCTCGTAGAGGGTGACCGCGGCGCCGCGCACGGCGAGGGCGCGGGCGGTGGCGGTGCCGAGGACACCGGCACCGATCACGGCGATACGGGCAGAGGGTGTGCTCATGCGGAGGTGGTTCCTTCCGGTGCGGGAACGGGGGAGGAGGGCGCGGGCACGGCGGCCTGCGGTCGGCCGGCCGCCAGGGCGCAGCCCAGCAGGACGACGGCCGACGCGGCGATGCCGTACACCGCGTACGGCACGACGGTGCCGAGGATCTGGGCCGCGCCGCAGCCCGCGAGCCCGGCCACCATCGCGGCGAGCGCGGCGGCGGGCGTCAGCCGGAACCGGCGGCGCAGCGCGTACCCGAGGAAGAGCGGCGCGGCCAGTGCGGCGGCCGAGTACGCGTAGGTGGCGACGAGCCAGGTGAGCGCCGTCGGGAAGGAGATGGCGAGCACGGCGGCGATCGCGGTCACCACGACCGTGCAGAGCCGGGAGAGTGTCACCATGCGGCGGTCGGCGCGCCGGCCGCCCGCGACGCTGCTGTAGAGGTCGCGCACCAGGCTGGTGACCACCGACTGGAGCGCGCTGCCGGACGTGGAGACGATCGTGGCGACGAGGAACGCGCCGTAGGTGACAAGGAGCAGCGGCGGAAGCTGTGTGATCAGCCAGCCCGCGGCGTCCTCCGGGTTGGTCAGGCCGGGGTGCTGGGCGCGCACGGACAGGCCGATCGCGGCCGCGTAGACGCCTCCGACCAGGATGGTGAGTCCGCTGAGGACGATGCCGCGGCGGGCGTCCGCGACGTTCTTGGTGGCGAAGATGCGCTGGTAGTAGAGCTGGTTGGTGAGCGTCCCCGGGAGGATCGCGGCCACCCACAGCCAGACCTGGTCGCCTCCGGCGGCGAACAGGCCGGACGGCTGCCACAGCCGCTCCGGCACATGGGTGGTGATGCCGGACCAGCCGCCCGCGAGATGGACCGCGTACGCGGCGACCACGAGCGACATCACGATCTTGAAGATGCCGAAGACGAAGTCCGTCCACGCCACCGACGTCAGCCCGCCGGGCAGCACGAACAGCAGGGAACCGGCCGCGATGACCGCGATCAGCAGGCTCGGCGAGAGACCGGTCAGCTGCCCGAACAGCTGGGAGAACGCGACGAATTGGGTGGCCAGCCAGCCGAACGGCACCACCAGGGCGCACACCCCGGCGAGCGCGACGACGACCCGGCTGTGCCCGAACAGGCGGGTCACCACGTCGGGGACCGTGCCGAAGCCCTGGTCGCGCAGCCAGCGCGCGGTCAGGGCGAGCCCGAAGAAGCCGAGCACGACGCAGAGTTCGTACGCGAAGACCGACCAGCCCGACGCGTACGCGATGCCGACGTGGGCGATCAGCACACCACCGCCCGCGGCGGTCGCGAACTGGGTGATGACGACGACGATGAGCGGCAGCGACTCGGGCGCCGACAGCCAGTCGGACGAGTTCTTCGCGCGGCGCCCGAAGTAGACCGAGAGCAGTGCCCCGGCGGCGATGATGACGAGTCCCGCGACGACGATCGCGGCGATCTGGGCAGTGGAGTGGTGCGGCAAGAGGTCACGCTCCTAGGGAGGGCAGGGGGAGGCCAGGAGGTGTGCGGTGCCGTGCGAGTGGGGGTGTGTTCCGGTCTCAGCCGGTGAAGCGCGCCGGGTCGAGGAAGGCGACGTCGTACGGCGCCTTGCCGTCGACGACGAGGGACGCGGCGATCTCCCCGAAGACGGGGGCGAGTTTGAAGCCGTGGCCGGAGAACCCGGCGAGCAGCGTGGCGTCGCGGGCGCCCGGCAGCGGGCCGACAAGGGCGTGGTCGTCGGCGCTGAACGCCTCCGCGTACACACCGATGCGTACGGGGTGCGGGACGAGGCCGGGAAGGAGCCGTGCCACGGCGGCGGAGGCGGCGCGGGCGAAGTCGCTGTCCGCGCTGCGCGGCAGGTCCTCGGGGGCGCCCGCCTCGTGCCAGGGCAGATGGTGCGGCACGATCTTGACCGATGTGCCGTCGAGGACGGGGAAGCAGGAGAACCCTGCCTCGTGGTGGCGCCTGATGGCGATCGGCAACCGGTCGGGCCGGTGCGCGGCGACGTCCTTCGCGGCGAACCAGGCGGCCGTGATGCGCCGCCCGCGCAGGGGGAGCCCCGCGAGCCGGGCGAACGACCCGGACCAGGGCCCCGGACTGAGCACGACATGGTCGACGTCGTACGTGCCCTGCCGCGTGCGCACGTGCCAGCCGCCGCCCGGCCGTTCGTCGAGGCCGTCGACGCGGTGGTACGGGAGCAGCCTCGCACCCAGTTCCTGCGCGCGCAGGAGCGCCGATTGCACGGCGGGCTCGGGGCGCAGCACCCCGGCGTTCGGGTCGAGGACGGCGATCTCGTGGTCGTCGAGGCGGTGCTGCGGGAACCGGCGCGCCGTCTCGGAGGCGTCCAACACCTCGACGTCCAGGCCGTGTTCGGCGGCGCTCGCGCGGACGGCGCGCAGATCGGGGTGGTCGGCGGGGCCGAGCGTGAGACCGCCGCAGAGGGTGAGCAGCTTCCGGTCGGCCTCGCGCTCCAGGCGCCGCCACAGGTCGTACGAGCGGCGCAGCAGCGGGACGTAGGAGGCGCCCTCCTTGTACGCGGTGCGGAAGATCCGCGACTCGCCGGCCGATGCGCCGCGGTCGTGTCCTGGGGCGTACGCGTCGAGGGCGAGCACGTCGACACCTCGGGCGGCGAGGTGCCAGGCCGTCATGGCGCCGATGACACCGGTGCCGACCACGGCGACGCGCAGCGGGGGAGTGGGCATGGGGGTTCCTTCCGGCGAGCACGAGAAGGGTCAGGAGCCGCCCGGCACCTCCGGTGTCTCCGGCACGTCGAGGACGGACTGCTCGACGAAGAACTCGGTGCGGCCCGGACGCATGATGTGCCACATGGCCTCCGCGAGTCCGCCGTCGGTCAGCCGGGTCAGCCGGCGCAGCCGCAGGACGGCCTCGCCCGCCGGGGTCTCCAGGAGGGCGGCGGTCGGCTCGTCCAGGGTCCGCGCCTCGACGTACATCCGTGAGGTGCTGACGGGGATGCCGGTGCGGTGGAAGTAGTGCAGGACGGTGAGCTGTTCCAGGTCCTCGTCCAGCAGGCGCGGGGCGAGGGAGAAGGGCACGGCGGACAGTTCGACGGCGAGCGGTTCGCCGTCCTCGCCGTACTTGACGCGGCGCAGTTCGTTGACGGGATCGGTGTCGGACACCCCGGGCAGGGCGACGCCGGCGTCGCCCGCCGGGACGACCTTGGCGGACTGGACGATGTGCGGGCCCGGTACCTCGGGCCCGGTCTGCCGCACATCGGTGAAGCGCAGCAGATTCTCCTGGCGGGCGCCCTCGGCGACGAACGTGCCGCGCCGCCGATAGCGGACCACAAGGCCTGCCTGGGCGAGGTCCTGCAGGGTGCGCTGCGCGGTGGCGCGGCTCACCCCGTACTCGGCACGCAGCTCGGCCTCCGTCGGTACACGGGACCCGGGCCGCCATTCACCCGAGGTGATCCGGGCCTCGATGTCGGCCCGGATCCGTTGATACTTGGGTACGCCCATTGATTTGATCCAACCATTCGCCAATTGACCGGTCAATAGTGCGGAAGCGGTTCTTCGCACCGCCGTCTCTCCGTCTTGTCGCCGCTTCCTCGCTGTTGACAGTCGCCAGTTAGGATGTCGACACCCTGGAGGGAGTCGTTTTGTCTATTGAGCCCTTGCCCGTGATGGACCGCAGCACCCTGCGGGAGCGCGTGTTGCAGGCGTTGCGGTCAGCGATCACGGCGGGAGCGTATCGACCCGGTGATCACCTGGGGGAGGTGGAGCTGGCCGGCCGGCTCGGAGTGAGCCGCGGAACGGTCCGCGAGGCGCTGCGCCACCTCCAGCAGGAGGGTCTCGTGCGGGCCGGGGCGCGCGGCATGCTGCGCGTGAACTCCCTGTCCGCCGAGGAGATCCGCGGCATGTTCCGGGTCCGCGCGGCCCTGGAGGGGCTCGCCGTCACAGAGATCATCGCCCGGCCCGACCGGGCGGACGCCGTGGCCACGCTGCGCGCAGCCGCGGGCCAACTGGACGCCGCGGGCGCCGACTTCGCGGCCCGCGTCGAGGCGGACCTCGGCTTCCACGTACGGCTCTGCGAGATCTCCGGCAACTCCATGCTCGTCGAGTCCTGGCGCCACCTGGAGGGCCGCATCCGCGTGACGATCATGTCCCGCGACCAGGACGACGCCCCCGTGATGATGACCCGCGACCGCCATGCGGCCATCATCGACGCCATCGAGTCGGGCGACGTCGCGGGCGCGGTGGCGGTGGTCGAGGAGCACATGTCGGTGGCGGCGGACCACTTCGCGGGGCCGGTCGACCACCCCTGACACCCGCCGATGGCGGGGTCGCGCCTCCGGGAGCGGCCCCGAGCGCGGCGGATTTCTGGTGAACGGGCATTGACACCCGGGCTTCACGCCTGGATTGTTTCCTCATGCCTGCCGAGTGTTAACAGTCAACACTCGACCGTCGAACATGTCGGTCGCGAGGCTTCCCCGAAGCCGGACCGACGTCGGATCAACGGAGATCACCCATGCCCGCACAGCAACCGGCCGCCGCCGTCCACGGCACCCCCGCCCGTCGACGCGTGGCCATCGGCTCGTCCATCGGCGCGACGATCGAGACCTACGACTTCATCGGCTTCGGCACCGCCGCGGCCCTGTACTTCAACGACGTGTTCTTCCCCTCGGAAGACCCCCTGTCCGGCACGCTGCTCTCCTTCGCCACCCTCGGCGTCGGCTTCGCGGTCCGCCCGCTCGGCGGCATCATCGGCGGCCATCTCGGCGACCGCATCGGCCGCAAACCCGTCCTCGTGGGATCGCTGCTGCTCATGGGCGTGTGCACAGTCCTGATCGGCGCCCTGCCCACCTACCAGGCCGTCGGCGCCTGGGCCGGCGTGCTGCTCGTCCTGGTCCGCGTCGTGCAGGGGCTCGCCTTCGGCGCCGAGTGGGGCGGCGCCATCCTGATGACCTTCGAGCACGCGCCCTGGCGCAAACGCGGCCTCTACACCGGCATCACCCAGGCAGGCTTCCCCGTCGGACTGCTCCTCGCCAACGCCGCGTTCCTGCTCAGCGTCCCGCTGGGAGAGCAGTGGGCCTGGCGCGTACCGTTCCTGTGCAGCGCCCTGCTGATCGTCGTCGGCATCCTCATCCGCCTCAAGGTCGAGGAGTCCCCGGAGTTCGAGGCGCTGAAGTCCGAGGGCGAGGTCGCCCACAACCCGCTGCTCGAAGTCGTCCGCACCGACTGGCGCAACGTCCTGCGCGCCTTCTGCCTGCGCAGCACCGAGACCGCCGGTTACGCCGTCTCCGTCACCTTCGTGCTGTCCTACCTGGAGAGCGAGAAACTGGCCGACCGCTCGGTCACCCTCTTCGGCCTCATGCTCGCCTCCGCGCTCGGCATCGCCGCCACCACGCTGTGGGGAGCCCTCACCGACCGCGTCGGCCGCCGCCCCGTCTACCTCTTCGGCACCGCGTTCACCCTCGCCTGGGGCGTCCCGCTGTTCCTGCTCCTCAACACCGGCTCCGCCACCGCCATCGTGCTCGCGTTCGTCGTGAGCTACGCCGTGTGCCAGAACGGCCTCGCCGGCGTCCAGGGCGCCTGGTTCTCCGAACTGTTCCAGGCCCGCACCCGCACCAGCGGCGCCTCCCTCGCCTACCAACTCTCCGCCGTGGTCTCCGGATTCACCCCGCTCATCGCCACCGCCCTGTTCTCCAGCACCGGCTGGCTCGGCCCCGCCCTCCTGTTCAGCGCCTACGGACTCCTCGGCCTCGTCGCCACCGTGCTGACCCGCGAGACCTGGGGCCCCGCCCAGCGCGCCGAGGTCGACGCCCTCGCACGCGAACTCGCCGCCACCGAACGGCCCGCCGCCCACACCCCCGTACGATGACAAGGAGGTACGCACCGATGACCTCGGTGACGACACACCAACCCCCGGCCCCCGCCACCACGCACGAGCGCAAGGTCGCCCGGCTCAGGGAGGCCGCCACCCGCATCCGCCGCCACGCCCTGACCATGGGTGAGGTCCAGGGCCAGGGATACATCGGACAGGCGCTCGGCGTCGCCGACATCCTCGCCCTGTTCTACGCCCGCGAGGACGGCGAACTGCGACTGCGTCCCGACGATCCCGAGTGGGCGGAGCGCGACCGGTTCCTGCTCTCCATCGGCCACTACGCCATCGCCTTCTACGCGGCGCTCGCCGAGGCCGGCACCCTCCCCGTCGCCGAACTCGACACCTACGGCACCGACGACTCCCGGCTCCCGATGTCCGGCATGGCCAGCTACACGCCCGGCATGGAGATCTCCGGCGGCTCGCTCGGCCACGGCCTCGGCGTCGCCTGCGGCATGGGCCTCGGACTGCGCCGCACCGGCAGCGGCGCCCGCGTCTTCAACCTGCTCTCCGACGGCGAACTCGACGAGGGCTCCACGTGGGAGGCCGCCATGGCCTGCGCCCACCACGGCCTCGACAACGTCACCGCGATCGTCGACGTCAACGGACTGCAGGCCGACGGCCCCACCCCCGGCGTGCTCCGCACCGAACCCGTCACCGAGAAGTGGCAGGCGTTCGGCTGGCACGCCGTCCGCGTCGACGGCAACGACATGGCCGCCCTGCGCACCGCGCTCGACGGCATCCGCGAACACACCGGCAGCCCCTCCGTGCTGATCTGCGACACCCGCACGGGACGCGGCGTCCCGTTCCTGGAGACACGGGAGAAGGCGCACTTCATGCCCGTCGCCGCACACGAGTGGCAGGCCGCCCGCGACCACCTCGAAGGAGCCCACCAGTGACCACCGCCCAGGAGGCACCCCGTAAGCGCCTCACCACCTCCGCGATGATCGCCTCGTTCGCCGACCCCGGACAGCGCACCGCACCCGCCCCGTTCGGCCACGCCCTGAACCGGCTCGCCGAGGAACGCCCCGAGATCGTCGGCCTGTCGGCGGACCTCGCCAAGTACACCGACATGCACATCTTCCGGGACGCCAACCCGGACCGCTTCTACCAGATGGGCATGGCCGAACAGGTCATGCTCGGCGCCGCCGCCGGACTCGCCGAGGTCGGGCTCGTGCCGTTCGCCTCCACGTACTCGGTGTTCGCCACCCGCCGCGCGTACGACTTCCTCTGCCTCGACATCGCCGAACCCGGACTCAACGTCAATGTCGTCGGCGCGCTGCCCGGACTCACCACCGGCTACGGGCCCAGCCACCAGGCCACCGAGGACCTCGCGATCCTGCGGGCCTGCCCGAACCTGACGATCGTCGACCCCTGCGACTCCGTCGACATCGAACAGGCCGTGCCCGCGCTCGCCGCCCACCCGGGACCCACGTACATGCGCCTGCTGCGCGGCAAGGTGCCCACCGTCCTCGACGAGTACGACTACCGCTTCGAACTGGGCAGGGCGGCCGAACTGCGCGGCGGGCGCGACGTGTTGTTCATCTCGACGGGCCTGATGACGATGCGCGCGCTCCAGGCCGCACAGCGCCTCGAAGCCGACCACGTCGACGCCGCCGTGCTGCACGTGCCGACCATCAAGCCGCTGGACACCGACACCATCCTGAAGCAGCTCAAGGGCGACCGGCTCGTCGTCACCTGTGAGAACCACACCGTCGTCGGCGGACTGTCCGAGGCCGTCGCCGCCACCGCCGGGTTCGGCGGCGTCAACGCCCGGATCCTGCCCGCCGCGCTGCCCGACGAGTTCCTCGCGGCCGGCGCCCTGCCCACGCTCCACGACCGCTACGGACTCTCCACGGACGCGCTCTGCGCCCGCGTCAAGTCCGCGCTGTGAACCGCCCGTTCCACCCCCGCTCCGAGGAGTCGCACCACCCCATGAACGCGAACACCCCGCACGTCACCGAACTGACCGCCGTCGTCACCGGCGCCGCGTCCCGCCGCGGCATCGGCCGCGCCACCGCCCACGCCCTCGCCGCCGCCGGGTGGAACGTCGCCGTCCTCGACCTCGACGAGGCCGCCGCCAAGGAGGCCGCCGACGAGATCGCCGACCGGCACGGCGTGCACGCCGCCGGCCTCGCCTGCGACGTCACCGACGAGGCCGCCGTCGCCACGGCCGTCGACACCCTCGTCGCCGACGCGCCTCCCGTCGGCGCGCTCGTCAACAACGCGGGCATCACCTCGCCCACCCCCTTTCTCGACGTCGACGGCGCCGAGTGGGACCGCATCTTCGCCGTCAACGTCCGCGGCGCCTTCAACATCACCCGCGCCCTCGCCCCCGGCATGGCCGAGCGGGGCTTCGGCCGGATCGTCTTCCTGTCGTCGGTGTCCGCCGAACGCGGCGGCGGCGTCTTCGGCGGCGTCGCCTACTCCGCCGCCAAGGCGGGACAGCTCGGCTTCGCCCGCGCCCTCGCCCGCGAACTCGGCCCGCGCGGCGTCACCGTCAACAGCGTCGCCCCCGGCCTCATCGACACCGACATCACTGGCGGCGCCCTGGAGGGCGAGCGCAAGTCGGCGCTGATCGCGGGCATCCCGGTGGGCCGCAACGGACGCGTCCACGACGTCGCCGACCTCATCACGTACCTGTGCCGAGCCGAGTCCGGCTACATCACGGGGGCCACGTACGACGTGAACGGCGGCTCGCACATCCACTGACAGGAACGAGGCCCCCGGCCGGCGTTCCGATGCGCCGGCCGGAGGCCGTGGGTCACAGGTGCGAGAGGTACAACAGGGGCGGCGGGCGGCGGGACTCAGGCGTCGAGCGCCAGGATGTCCGCCTTGGCGCGCAGCAGTGTCTCGCGGGTGATGACGACGATCCTCTCGTGGTCGGCGCGCGAGGCGTCCGTGGGCAGGCGGTCGTCGAGCTGCTCGGTACGGTCCGTGCCGATGACCGCGAAGCTGCCGTCGCCCAACTCGAAGATGTCGGGGCACGCCTGGCCGCCGACGCTGCCGCGCTCGACGGGGGACGCGCCGATGCGGCGCACGATGTGCAGGTCATTACGGTCGTCGCCGTGAAGGGGAATAGCCACGGCGCATCAACCTAGCGCAAACGGAGCGTGCGAACGGTCCGTGTCGTCACTCGTTCGGAGGTGTGCCCACCACCCACCACGACTCGCCGTCCTCCGCGTCGTCGTTCGCGTCGAGGTCCGCGACGAGGGCGTCGACCACCCGGCCGAGGCGGGCCTCGTCGGAGTCCTCGGGGAGGCTCGCCCGGTGGTGTCTGGTGACCTCCCAGTAGTCCCGCATGGACCGGCTCTGGAAGATGTACCGCAGATGGCCGTGGAGTTCGGTGAGGCTGAGCAGTCCCACGTGGTAGCCGTGCAGGGCGTGCTGGTACAGCTCGTTGGCGTAGAGGTGGCGGCGCTGGAACTCGGGCGGCAGGTCGTCCTCGTACGCGTCGAGCACGGGAAGCAGGGTGGGGTCCTCCGTGGCGCGGGCGACGAGGCGTTGATGGTCGCGCCGGTACTCGGTGAAGGCCCTGCGCCGGGTCTCCTCGGCCGCCCTCTCCTCCATCCGACGCAGCGCGACATGGACGCGGTAGACGGCGAGCAGGACTCCGGCGGCCTGCACGCCGGCCGCCGCGTACGCCACGGATGTGGAGCGGTGCTCTCGACCCCCCGCTTTTCTTGTGATCATGAGTGTCCCCGCCTCGGTGTCGACCGCCCCCGGGGCTCGACGGGGGAGAGCGGCACAATTGAGCGTCCAGATTGTCCCGTTGCCCCTTCGCGAGGGAAGTGCGGTGCACGGGCTCACGTCGGCACCGCCCCGCCCCTCCCCGCGCCCGCCGTGCCGACCGTGAGCCCCTCGTGCGCCCCCCGCCGTTCCTTGGCCACCGCCTCGACGAGACCCTGGGGCCATGGAATTCCTCTGCTACCACCGCGACCGCACCGGTTCCCTGCCGCTCCGCAGGGAGCTGCTGGAGCGGCACTGGAGGTACATGGACCAGTACGCGAGCGAAATGATCGCCCGCGGCCCGACGTTCGCCGACGACGGCGAGACACCCACCGGAAGCCTGCACATCCTCGACCTGCCGACCCCGGCCGCGGCCCGCGCCTTCGCCTTCGACGAGCCCGGCTACCAGGCGGGTGCCTACAGGGACGTGCTGCTCCGTCGATGGCGGAACACGCTGGGGCGCACCATGTGGGAGTTCCCCGGCGGCCCGACCGAGGGAGACCGGTACCTCGTGCTGGGGCTCGGCGAGGACGCCGCGGCGGGGCAGGAACCGCAGGGGGCGACCGACGAACTGATCGCGTACGGACCGCTGTTGTCCGACGACGGCGGCACCTGGCTGGGCACCGCGGCCCTCGTGCGGGCCCCCGACCCGGACACGGCCCGCGCCGCTCTCGCACCGCACCGCTACGTCCATGTCGAGGCGCATGCCTGGGAGTTCGGCGGGCGGCGCTGACCGCTCCCTTCCCCACCGCGGGACTAAAGCGCTAAAGTCGCCGCGCACGCAGAGGCACGGAGGAATGCAGAGATCAGCCGTGCCGGACCCGAACGGAGCCCCATGCCCGCACGCCCCCGTCGCCTGACCCTGCGGGACATCGCCCGGCTCGCCGGGGTGTCCGAGACGGCGGCCTCGTTCGCGCTCAACGGGAAGCCCGGGGTGTCCGACGAGACGCGGCGGCGCATCCTCGCCGTCGCCGACGAGCACGGCTGGGTCCCGCACCACGCGGCGAAGGTGCTCACCGGCGCCAAGTCGGGGACCGTCGGCCTCGTCATCGCCCGCAGCGCACGGGACGTGGGCTCCGAGTCGTTCTTCCTGCGCTTCATGACGGGCCTGCAGAGCGTGCTCAGCGAGCGGCGGCAGGCTCTGCTCCTCCAGGTCGTCGACTCCGTCGAGGCCGAGATCGAGACGTACCGGATGTGGCAGGTCGCGGGCCGTGTCGACGCCGTCGTCCTCGTCGACCTGCGCGTCGACGACCCGCGGCCCGACGCCCTCGCCGACCTCGGCCTGCCCACCGTCATCGCCGGTGGCCCCGACCCGCGCCGCCGGCTGCCCGCCGTCGCCATCGACGACCGCGAGCCCATGCGCCGTATCGTCAGCCACCTGCACGACACCGGGCACGACTCCATCGCCTACGTCTGCGGCGCGGGCGAGATGCTGCACATCGCGCGCCGCGTCGACGCCTTCCACGCCGGCGCCCGTGACCTCGGGATCTCCGGGCACATGGTGATGTCGACCGACTTCTCCGCCTCGTCCGCCGCGAAGGCCACCCGGCTGCTGCTGTCCTCCGACGACCGGCCGACGGCCCTCGTGTACGACAACGAGATCCTCGCCGTCGCCGGGGTCGGCGAGATCCGCCGCCTCGGCCTCGCGGTCCCCGCCGACGTGTGCGTCGTCGTGTGGGAGGACACCCCCATCGCGAGCGCCATGGAGCCGCCGCTGACGGCCCTGAGCCGCGACGCGTTCGCGTTCGGCTCCGATGTCGCCACCCGGCTGCTCGCCATCCTCGACGGCACCGACGACGCCACCGCCGACACCGTGGAGAGCGTCCCCGAACTCGTCGAACGCACCAGCTCCCGCTGCGACTGCAGGTCATAGAGCACGTCACCGTACGGGTCCACCGACCGGGGGGCCCCGGCCGAGAAAGGCGACGCCCGTGCCCGCACCGAACATCGTCCTCATCTGCGTCGACCAGTGGCGCGGCGACTGTCTCTCCGCCGCGGGACACCCCCACGTACGCACCCCGCACCTCGACCGACTCGCCGCCTCCGGCACCCGCTTCGCGCACGCCTACTCCGCAACGCCCACCTGCATCCCGGCCCGCGCCGCCCTCTTCACCGGCCAGTCCCAGGAGCGCCACGGCCGCGTCGGCTACCTCGAGGGTGTGCCCTTCGAGACCGCCCACCCGGTGACCCTGGCGGGCGAGCTGCGGCGCGGTGGCTACCAGACGCAGGCCATCGGCAAGATGCACGTATGGCCCGAGCGGGCCCGCGCCGGATTCGACGACGTCGTCCTGCACGACGGCTTCCTGCACCACGCCCGCCGCGAACACCGCCGCGACTTCGCCTTCTTCGACGACTACGTGCCGTGGCTGCGCCGCCAGCCCGGCGCGGGCCCCGACGCCGAGTACGACGAGCACGGCGCGGGCTGCAACTCCGTCGTCGCCCGCCCCTGGGACAAGCCGGAACACCTCCACCCCACGAACTGGATCGCCTCGCAGACCACCGAGTGGCTCTACCGCCGCGACCCCTCACGCCCGTTCTTCCTGTACCTGTCCTTCCACCGGCCCCACCCGCCGTACGACCCGCCCGCCTGGGCCTTCGACGAGTACCTCCGACTCCCGCCGTACGAGCCGGTGGTGGGGGACTGGGCCGACGACTACGCGGCGCACCACCGGGACGGCGACCACGAGGCCTTCGCCGGGCGCCTCGATGCCCGCACCCTGCACCGCGCACGCGCCGGCTACTACGGGCACATGGCCCACATCGACCTCCAGATCCACCGGATCCGGATGGCCCTGGAGGACTTCGGCCTCCGCGACGACACCGTCGTCGCCTTCACCTCCGACCACGGCGAGATGCTCGGCGAACACCACCTGTACCGCAAGGGATTCGGCTACGAGGGCTCCGCCCGCGTCCCCCTCCTCTTCGGCGCCCTGCCCGACGGGTGTGCGGCGGGGAACGTCGCCGACGAGGTGGTCGAGCTGCGCGACATCATGCCCACCCTTCTCGACCTGGCCGGCCTGCCGATCCCCGACACCTGCGACGGCCGCAGCCTCGCCCCGCTGCTGCGCGGCACACCCCCCGACGACTGGCGGCCCACGCTGCACGGCGAGCACGTCCTGCTCGACCAGTCCCTGCAATGGGTGACCGACGGACACACCAAGTACCTGTGGATGTCGGGCGAAGGGCACGAGCAGCTCTTCGACCTGGACGCCGATCCGCACGAGCGGCACAACCTGGCGAGCGACCCGGACGCCGCCCACCTCCTCGACACCTGGCGCGGCCACCTGATCGCGGCCCTGACCGGCCGCGAGGAGGGCTTCGTCGCCGACGGCCGCCTCGTCACCGGACGGCCCGTCGTGCCCGTCCTGCGCCACACCCGCGAGCGCCTGGAGCCCACGGGCGCCGCCTGACCCGCACCCCGTTCCACCGTCGCGACCGTTCCCTTCGCGTAGCGGCGCGTCCGCGTACGACGGTCAGCCGATCGCTGCGTCGATGCGCAGGAATTCCTCGTGGCTCAGGCGGCTTCCCGCGTTCCAGGCCCGCTCCGCCATGCCGCGCAGCGGCCGCCTGATGCCCTCGGCGACCTCGGCCGGTGTCCGGGCGTCGGGGACGTCCGACCACACGGAGAAGCTGGTGCCGATGAGCTGCTCCGGGTAGGGGCGCCGCCAGGTCTGCGGCGCTCCGCCGGGGAGGCGCGGGAAGACGCCGGGGTGCCAGTCGTCCGCCCAGAGCCGTTCGCTGGTCGGATACGGGTAGTTGTTGACCTCGCCGAGGACGTAGTACAGCTGCGCGTCCATGAAGTTGACGACGCGGTGCCCGCCGTCGAGGGCGGCGGTCACCGGACGCATCCGGGCGTTCCAGTTGGTCCACCACGTGACCTGCACGGCGGGATCGAGAGCGACGGCCTCGCCGCGGAACATGCCGTCGTTCCACACGCGGGCCGTGAAACCGTGCCGGGCGAGGCGCGCGGCCGTCTCGTTGGCGAACGCGGTGAGCAGGTCGAATCCGTTCGCCTCCAGTCCGAAGCGGTCCCGGGCCGCCCGCGCGAGCACCGGGTAGTCCGTCATCCGGTCGAAGTCCACGAACTCGTCGGCGCCCAGGTTCCAGTGCCGGCACCCGGCGAACAGCTCCGCGTACTCGTCGACCAGGTCGTGCGCGAACGCCACGGCCTCCGGGCGCGTGATGTCCAGCGCGTGCCGGGTGTCCGCCGCGGGGGCCGGGAGCCGCCACTCGGGGTGGGCGGCGAGTGCCTGCCGCAGATGGCCCGGCATGTCGAGGGACGGCACGACGTCGATGAGGTGGTCGGCCGCGAGGGCGAGCAGCTCGCGCACCTGCGCCTTGGTGTGGTGCTCGGGGGAGACGATCTCGGGGTGCCGTTCGGAGGCGATCCGAAAGCCCAGGTTCTCCGAGAAGTGCCACTGCAAAGTGTTGATGCCGATGTCGGCGAGCGCCGGGATCAGCTCCGCGAGCCAGTCGGCCGGATAGAACTTGCGGGCGGTGTCGAGGTGCAGGCCCCGCTCGGCGACCGCGGGCTCCGAGCGGACCGTGCCGCACGGCACGCACCCCTGCGCGCGGAGATTGTGCAGGAGTTGGCGGGTGGCGCGGAACACGGCGGCCGGTGTGTTCCCGACGATCCGCACCCGTTCGGACACATCGATGGTGAACGCCTCCGGGGAGCGCAGGCCGGTGTCGCCGAGCAGCAGCTCGACCGGTGCGGGGCGGCCACGGGGCGGCACACCGACGTCGCGCGTTTCAGCCGCAAAGCGTTGCACCTCTCGCCTCAGCTCGTCCTGCGCGGAGGTGACGAGGACCCCGGCGTCCGGCCGCCAGACGGCACCGGTGAGCTCGGTCGTAGTGGGCTGCGGAAGGCTCGACCAGGTCGGTTGGGGCAACGTCATCTCCAGTCGTTCACGGCCTGTTGACCCTGTTGCTAAAGCGCCTTAGTTTTCCTTTCGGGCCACCGTAGGCCGAACTGGCCGTGTTCCGGGCCGACTTCACAGCACCTCCTTTCAGCAGACCCTTTCCTCGAATGGAGCGATGACGATGAGATACGTCCGGCGACTGGCCCTGGCCACAGGTGTCACGGCGTCCCTGGTGCTCACCGGCTGCGGTGTGGGCGGCGGAGGCGGGGACGACGACAGCAAGGCCCAGGACGCGGCCAAGGGAAAGATCACCGGCTCCATCACCTTCCAGACCTGGAACCTGAAGGCCGGATTCAAGGGCTACTTCGAGGACCTCGTCGCCGCCTTCGAGAAGAAGCACCCCGGCACCAAGGTCAAGTGGATCGACCAGCCCGCCGAGGGGTACGCCGACAAGCTCTCGGCCGACGCCGCAGGTGACACCCTCCCCGACGTCATCAACCTCGACCGCAGCACCGCCGCCCCGCTCGCCAAGGCCAAGCTGCTGCTCAACCTCGACGAGGCCGACCCCGGCGCGGGCAAGGACTACCTGGCCGGCGCCTGGAAGAGCAACGACTGGAAGGACGCGGGCGGCCACTACGCCTACCCGTGGTACCTCAACACGGGCCCGACGCTCTACAACACGGGCCTGTTCAAGAAGGCCGGCATGGACACCAAGAAGCTGCCGACCACGTACGACGAGTACTTCGACCAGGCCATGGAGATGGCCAAGAAGTCGAAGAAGCAGTACGCCATGATCGGCCAGCTGCCCGGCACCGACCTGATGGCCAAGTACGGCATCAAGGTCATGAACGACGACCAGACCAAGTACGTGTTCAACAGCCCCGAGGGCGTCGCCTTCGTCCAGAAGTACGTCGACCTCTACAAGGCAGGCGCCATCATCCCGGAAGCCCTCAGCCAGGACTACGTGAACGAGGGCAAGAACTTCCAGGCCGGACGGCTCGCCTCCATCGGCGGCAGCTCGTACACCGTGCAGGACCTCAAGAAGAACGCCCCGAGCGTCCACAAGAACCTCGCCTACCGGCCGCAGATCACCAACAACGCGCCCGGCATGTACATCCAGTCCGTCGGCGTCTCCGCGCACACCAAGAACTCCCCGACCGCCATCGCCTTCGCCCGCTTCGTCACCAACGCCGAGAACCAGATGGCCTTCGCCAAGAAGGCCGACGTGTTCCCCTCCGGCCGTGACGGCGCCGACGCGAAGTACTTCCACACCGACGACGGCAGCGACGCCGCCAAGGTCCGCGTCCTCTCCGCCGAACAGCTCGGCAAGGCCGTCGAGTACACCTGGCCCGGCACCTCGGAGGACCAGAAGACCAATCTGCGCGAGCAGCTCGCTCTCGCCGTGACCGGCAAGAAGCCCGTCAAGAAGGCCCTCGACGACGCCGTCGCCTTCGCCGACAAGTCGGCGCGGGCCGAGAAGTGACCACCCCCGTCAAGACGGCGGGCGCCGCCCGCCGCCTCGTTCGCCGCGCGCCGCAGCAGCGCACGGCTGACCGGGGCAGGGCGGCGCCCGCCGGGCACGCGGCCCGGCACGGCAGGCTCACCCCCTGGCTGTTCCTCGCCGTCGCGCTGATCAGCGAGGGCGTCTTCACGGTCTTCCCGTTCCTCAACACCATCGTGCTGGCGTTCACCGACGCCACCCGCCTCGAGGGCGGCGCGTTCGTCGGGCTCGACAACTTCAGCCGCATGATCCACGACGACCGGTTCTGGACGGCGCTCCAGAACTCCGCGCTCTACATGGTCATCGTCGTGCCGTGCATGGTGTTCCTGCCGCTGCTGCTCGCCATGCTCGTGCACACCAAACTGCCCGGCGCCGGGTTCTTCCGGACCGCGTACTACGTCCCCGTGGTGTCCTCGACCGTCGCCGTCGGCATCATGTGGTCCTGGATGCTCGACAGCCAGGGCCTGGTCAACCAGACGCTCAAGGTCCTCGGTGTCATCACCGAACCCGTGCCGTTCCTGACCGAGCGGTGGCTGCTCATGGGCAGCGCCATGTTCGTCACCATCTGGACCGGCCTCGGCTGGTACATGGTCATCTACCTGGCCGCCCTCACCAACGTCAGCAAGGACCTCTACGACGCGGCCGCCATGGACGGTGCCGGCTGGTGGCGCCGCTTCGTGTCCGTCACCGTCCCCGGCGTCCGCAACACCATGGTGCTCATCGCCGCGCTGTCCTCCGTCGCCGCGTTCCGGGTGTTCACCGAGATCTACGTCCTGTCGGGCAACACGGCGGGACCCGGCGGCTCCGCGATGACGATCATCATGCTGATCCAGCGGGTCGGCACGGGGCTCGACGCCGAGGTCGGCTACGCCTCCGCGCTCTCCCTCGTCGTCTTCGTCATCACCATCGGCCTGATGATCGCCGTCCTCAGGATGCAGACCCGGGAGAACGAGAAGTGACCGCCGACCTCGCGCCCCAGCGCCGTGTGCGCCGACGCCGCCTGACGCTCACCGCCGGGCGGTACACGGCTCTGATCCTCGTGGCGATCCTGTGCGTCGGCCCGCTCCTGTGGCAGGTGTCCACCTCCCTCAAGGGCAACGGCGTCGACATCTACTCCTCGCCGCCGAAGCTGCTCCCGGAGAAGCCCACCCTCGGCGCGTACGCGAAGGTCGCCGACATCGTCCCGATCTGGCACTACGCGATGAACTCGCTGCTCGTCGCGGTGGCGGTGGTGTGCACGAACGTCATCGGCGCCACGTGCGCGGGCTACGCCCTGGCCAAGATGGACTTCCGGGGCAAGAAGCTCGCCTTCGTCGTGTTCCTCACCGCGATGCTGGTGCCGGGCGAGGTCGTGCTCATCGCCAAGTACATGCTCGCTCTGTCCATGGGCATCAACAACTCGCTGCTCGGCGTGATCCTGCCGTCGGCGGTCGGCGCCCTGAACGTCCTGCTGATGCGCAACGCCATGTCCGGCATCCCGAACGAGCTGGAGGAGGCGGGCATCATCGACGGCGCGAACGCCTGGCAGCGCTTCCGGCGGATCGCCGTGCCCTCGGTGCGCGGCACCATCGCCGTCGTCGCGATCTTCGCGTTCGTCGGCGCCTGGGACAACTTCCTGTGGCCGCTGATCGTGCTCTCCGACCAGAGCCAGTACACGCTCACCGTCGGCCTGAACTACCTCCAGGGCACCTTCGTCAAGGACCCCCGTGTCATCGCGGCGGGCACCGTCGTCGCGATCCTCCCGCTGGTCGTCTTCTTCTTCGCCCTCCAGCGGTACTTCTTCCGGGGCGTCGGCGAGGGGGCCGTCAAGGGATGACACCCGCGCCCCGCATCCGTACCACGAACAGGAGTTGACGCAGTGCCGCGCAGGCCCAACATCCTCCTCGTCCTCACCGACGACCACGCCGCCCCGGCCATCAGCGCCTACGGCTCCCGGATGAACACCACCCCGAACATCGACAAGATCGCCTTCGCGGGCATGCGCTTCGACCGGGCCATGGTCAACAACTCGCTGTGCACGCCCGCCCGCGCCGCCGTCCTCACCGGCACGTACAGCCACGTCAACGGCGTCACCACGCTCGCCACCCCCATCGACGCGAGCCAGCCCACCTTCGTCTCGCAGCTCAAGGCGGCCGGCTACCGCACCGCCATGTTCGGCAAATGGCACCTCGGGCACGGAGAGGGCCACGACCCGCAGGGCTTCGACCACTGGGAGATCCTGGACGACCAGGGCACCTACCGCGACCCGGTGTTCCTCACCGCCGACGGCAAGGTCCAGCACGAGGGCTACGTCACCGACATCCTCACCGACCGTGCCACCGCATGGCTCGACGAACAGCCCACCGACCAGCCCTGGTGCGCCCTCGTCTGGCACAAGGCCCCGCACCGGCCCTGGATCCCGCACGAGCGGCACCAACACCTGTTCACCGAGCCGATCCCGCTCCCCGACACCTTCGACGACGACTACCGGGGCCGCGCGACACCCGCCCACCACGCCACCCTGCGGATCGCCGACGACCTCGCCGACGTCGACCTCAAGGAGGACCCGCCGGAGGGCCTGGACTACGAGGCGATGGGCCGCTGGAAGTACCAGCGCTACCTCGCGGACTACCTCCGCTGCGTCGCCGCCGTCGACGAGAACGTGGGCCGACTGACCGACCATGTCACCGCGCGGCGAACAGGACGACACCCTCACGATCTACACCGCCGACCACGGCTTCTTCCTCGGCGAACACGGCTGGTTCGACAAGCGGTTCATGTACGAGCCGTCCCCGCGCATCCCGCTGGTCATGAGCTACCCGCGCAGGGTGCCGCCCGGACAGCACACCGAAGCCCTCGTCGCCAACGTCGACCTCGCCCAGACGATCCTCGACGCCGCCGGCGTGCCCGCCCACCCGCGCATGCAGGGCATGAGCCTGCTGCCCCTGATGACCGGCGCCCCCGAGCCCCCGCGCCGCGACACCTTCTACTACCGCTTCTACGAGCACGACGACCACATGCACCACGTGTGGGCGCACTACGGCATCCGCACCGAGCGGTACAAGCTCATCCACTACTACGCGGACGGCCTCGGCCTGCCCAACACCAACAACGTCACCTACCCGCCGGAGTGGGAACTCTTCGACCTGGAGAACGACCCGCACGAGCTCCGCTCCGTCTACCACGACCCCGAACACCGCGCGGTCCGCGACGAGTTGACACGCGAACTGGCCCGCGTACAGGCGGAACTGGGGGACACGCCCCACGAGCGCCCGGGCCCCGCCGAACGCGCCGCCGCACTCGGCCGCCTCTGACCGCCACCCGCGGCCGTACCCGAACCCCCCACTTGACCCGAAGGAACCCCGCACGATGAGCCACCACGCGCGCCGCGGCCTGCGCTTCGGCGCCAACTACACCCCGTCCCAGACGTGGATGTTCTCCTGGATGCAGCTCGACCTCGACGAAGTACGAAGGGACTTCGAGGGACTCGCCGCGCTCGGCCTCGACCATGTGCGGCTCATGCCGCTGTGGCCGCAGCTCCAGCCCAACCGCACCTGGGTGCGCCCGCAGGCCGTCGACGACGTCCGAGCCGTCGTCGACACGGCCGCCGAGTTCGGCCTCGACGCCTCCGTCGACGCCCTCCAGGGACACCTGTCCAGCTTCGACTTCGTGCCGGCGTGGCTCGACACCTGGCACCGCCGCAACATGTTCACGGAGCCGGACGCCGTCGCCGGCCAGGAACTCCTCGTGCGCCGCCTCGCCGAAGGGCTCGCCGACCGGCCCAACTTCCTCGGCCTGACGCTCGGCAACGAACTCAACCAGTTCTCCGGCGACCCGCACCCCAGCCCCATGCGCGCCGACGCCCGGCAGATCACCGCCTGGCTCGACACCCTCCTCGGCGCCGCCGAGGCCGGGGCGCCCGGCAAGGACCACCTGCACAGCGCGTACGACGCCGTCTGGTACCTCGACGACCACCCCTTCACCCCCGCGCACGCGAGCCGCGCCGGGGCCCTCACCTCGATCCACTCCTGGGTGTTCAACGGCACCGCGCAGCGCTACGGCAGCCGCTCCTTCGAGACCGACCACCACGCCGAGTACCTGATCGAGTTGTCCCGCGCGTTCGCCGCCCGCCCCGACCGGCCGATCTGGCTCCAGGAGGTGGGCGCGCCCCTCAACTGCATGACCGCGGACGAGGCCCCCGGCTTCCTGGAGGCCACCGTCCGCTCCGCCGCGACCACCGCGCACCTGTGGGGCGTCACCTGGTGGTGCTCCCACGACGTGCCGCGCCGCTTCGGCGACTTCCCCGAGCTCGAGTACACCCTCGGCCTGATCGACTCCGACCGGCGGCCCAAGCCGATCGGCCGCCGGTTCGCGGAGGTCGCCGCCGAGCTGCGGTCCGCGCCACCCGCCACCCCCGAGCGCACGGCGGCCGTCGTCATCGACGTCGACGACCAGGACACACCCGTGGCGCGCGGCTCGCTCGGCCCAGGCGGCGCCGTCTTCGACACCTGGATGCGCCTGGCCCGCGACGGCGCCCGCCCCACGCTCGTCCTGTCCTCCGCCACCGAACCGAAGCAACTCGCCGCGCGCGGCATCACCGACCCGCACCGCGTCCCCGAAGGCGCGGAGCGCGCCGTCTACCAGGCAGTGAACACCGTCGTCCCGGAGGCCACCCCATGACCACCGCCCGAACCCCGGACCGGCCGCCCAACATCGTCGTCATCTACGCCGACGACCTCGGCTTCGGCGACGTGGGCTGCTTCGGGTCCGAGGACATCCGCACCCCGCACCTCGACCAACTGGCCGCAGACGGCGCCCGATTGACGCACTGGTACTCCAACTCGCCCGTATGCTCTCCGTCCAGGGCCTCCCTGCTCACCGGCAAGTACCCCGTGCACGCCGGGGTCCAGGAGATCCTCGGCGGTCGGCGCGGCACTGTCGGTCTGCCCGACCAGCCCACCCTCGCCTCCCGGTTGCGGGAGGCGGGCTACCGCACCGGCATCTTCGGCAAGTGGCACCTCGGCACCGCCACCGGGTACGGCCCACTGGACCGCGGCTTCGACACGCACACCGGATTCCTCGCCGGCTGCGTCGACTACTACTCGCACATCTTCTACTGGGGCGAGGGCAACCCGGTCCACGACCTGTGGCAGGACGGCCGGGAGATCTACGACAACGGCCGCTACCTCACCGAGGTCATCGCCGAGCACGCCGCCGACTTCATCACCGCCCAGGGCGACGCCCCGTACTTCTGCTACGTCCCGTTCAACGCCCCGCACTACCCGATGCATGCGCCCCGCGCGTACCTCGACAGGTTCCCCGAACTCGACCCCGAGCGGCGCATCATGGCCGCGATGGTGTCCGCGCTCGACGACGGCGTCGGCCGCATCCTCGCCGCGATCGAGGCCGCCGGGCAGCGGGACGACACCATCGTGGTCTTCTCCTCCGACAACGGCCCGTCCACCGAGACCCGCAACTGGCTGAACGGCGAGGAGATCGACTACCAGGGCGGCTCCACCGGCGGCTTCCGCGGCGCCAAGGGCTCGCTGTTCGAGGGCGGCATCCGCGAACCCACCGTCGTGCGCTGGCCCGGCATCGCCGACTCCGGCGCGGTGATCGCCGAACCGGGCCTGATGATGGACCTGCTGCCCGCGCTGCTCGGCGCGGCCGGCGTCCCCGTCCCGGACGACGTCGACGGGACCGTCCCCGCCTGGGCCGGGGGAGCGGCCCGCGAACGGGACCTGTTCTGGGAGTACGGGCCGCAGCTCGCGGTCCGCCGCGGCCGGTGGAAGCTCGTCCGCTCCCCGCGCGAGGCCCTCGGCGGCCCGTTCGTCCTCGACGAGATGCTGATCGACCTCGACACCGACCCCGCCGAGACCACCGACCTGCGCGAGCGCGAACCCGCTCTCACCGCGTCCCTCGGCGCGGCGCTCGACGCCTGGGCGGAGTCCTGGGGCTGGGACCCGAGCCCCTGGCTCCCCGAATCCACCACCACGTAAGGAAGCCCCTACACGGCCCGGCGCTCTCCCCTCACCTGACGCGGGGACGCGCCGAGCTCCCTGCGGCACGTCTTGTTGAACGCCTGGAGGTCCGGGATGCCGACCGTGGCGGCGACCGCCGCGATCGGCAGCGTCGACGACCGCAGCAGGTGCCGGGCGCGCTCCATCCGTCGCCTGCGGATCCACGCCACCACGGTGTCACCCGTGCCGGACCGGAAGAGCCGGGTCAGATGGCCCGGCGAGACACCCGCCGCCGCGGCCACCTCCGGGACCGTCAGGGGCGTCGCGAGATGCCGCTCGATGTGCTCCGTCGCCGCCGAAAGGGCGGGATGCGGACGGCCGTTGCCCTCCTCGGACGCGCCGAGCCGCGTCGCGTGCCACAGCACCGTCCACACCTCGGCCGCGGCACGCACCCGCGCCGTCGGCATGGCCGCCACCGCGCTCCCCAGCAGCGAACCCAGCAGCGCCGCCTCCGCGCCCGCGTCCTGCATCACCGGCACCCGGCGCAGCCCCAGCGGGTCCCGGCCCGGCAGCCGGAAGTGCGCGTACAGATGCTCGCTGCGCCGTGACACGTACCGGAAGTGCGCCTCCGTGTCCGGCCGGATCAGGCTGAGGTGACCCGGCCTGATCGGGTGCCGGTGGCCGTCGACCGTCAGCTCGCCCTCGTAGCCGTAGAGGTGCAGCTGCCACAGGTCGGGCAGCCGGAAGGACTCCTGGAGCGCCTGCCCGCCGTGCACGCCGACGCCCGCGCTGACCACCTGCGGCGGCCGGTCCAGGTGGAGTGCGACGCTCTCGGTCATGCCGGAAAACTACCAGCAGAGGCTCGATACAGCCCACGACGAACGGGGCTTGGCTGCCTACGTTTGCCTCATGCCAACCAGTGAGCACTTGCTGAGCTCCGTGCAGATGGCGCGCTTCGTCGCCCACGGTTCGCTGCGCCTCGACGCGGTCGTGCCCCGCGAGCTGAACGAGCAGGCGATCGACGTGTTCGAGGCCGGGATCCCGGCCGCGCCGTACGGCACGCCCGTCCAGAAGGCCTACCCCGAAGGGTCCTTCGCGCGGCGGCTCCTCGAACTGCCCGCCGTGGCGGGCGCGTTGCGGAGCCTGGTCGGGCCCGATCCGACCGTCGACCACCACGCGGTGCACGTGCGCGAGCCCCGCGAGGGCACCGCCCAGCCGCTGCACGGCGACGCCATCATCGACGTGCGCCCCGACGCCTTCGACGTCCAGCTCATGTACTACCCGCAGGACGTCACGCTCGACATGGGCGGAACCCTGAGCGTGCCGGGCAGTCACCTGCGGCACACCAACGAGACCGACACCGGCCGCTACCAGAACCTGCGCGGCCAGAACCGGCTCACCTGCCCGGCGGGCACCGTCCTGCTGATGCACCACGGCATCTGGCACGGCGGCCGCCGCAACGACAGCGACATCCGCCGCTACATGTTCAAGGTCCGCTTCAACCCGACCGTGCCGCAGGTGCGCCTGTGGGACACCTCCGACCTCGACGCCCCGGCCGTCGGCGACGAACTGCGCCACGTCTTCCCCTGGTACGAGCCCGCCACCGGCCGCCTGGAGATCCACAACCGGATCCGGCTGTGGCGCGCCCTGACCGGCGACGACACCTTCGACCTCGACCACTGGGTGACCCGGGTCTCCAACCGTCCCACCCTCGGGAGCCACGCATGAGACAGCAGGTACTCGTCCTCTACCTGGCCAATTCGGCGCTCGACGCCAAGGTGGTCGGCTGGGCCCGCTACGACGGCACCGGAACCACCGAGCACACCACGGGCGACAGCGACGAACCGCCCTACGAGACCGGACTCGAGGCCCTGCGCGACGGCTGGCGGCTCTTCCAGGCCGCGCAACTGCTGCCGCCGCACCCGGGCCACGAGTACGACACCTCGTACCTCAAGCACGAGTTCTTCTTCGAGAAACTGCAACCGACGCCGTGACGACAGCTCCTAGGGCTTCGGTGACTCCTGCCCCGGCTCGCGCGGGGGAGGAGTCACCGTCTCGCCCTTGATGACACGTGGCGGGCCCTGCGGCTCGTCGCCCTGTTCCTTCAGGGCGCGGGCCTCGGCCTTGAGGATGCGCGCCGACTTGCCCGCGCTGCGGGTCAGTTCGGGCAGCTTCTTCACACCGATCACGACGGCGATCACGATCAGCACGATCGCCAGCTCACTGAGTCCGAACATGATCAGTCCTCGCCGCCCTCGTCCTCGTCGTCACCCTCGAAGAAGTCGCCGACCTCGTCGACCACTTCGGCCGCGACCATACCGCCCACCACGCCGACCGCGAGCCCGGCGGCGCCCGCCGCGACGGCCGTGCCGACGCCGGGCCCCGAG
The DNA here is from genome assembly GCF_052245995.1 of Streptomyces sp. SDT5-1. Lineage (NCBI taxonomy): Bacteria > Bacillati > Actinomycetota > Actinomycetes > Kitasatosporales > Streptomycetaceae > Streptomyces > Streptomyces sp. SDT5-1. The sequence continues at coordinate 8,029,836 of NZ_CM125963.1, forward strand.
CGGTGTCCGCCACCGTCGTGCTCGTACGCGTAGTGCGGCTCGTGGCCCGCGTGCGGCGCGCCGGGGTGCTCGACCAGCTCGCGCACCCAGCCGTCCACGACCGCGTTCCAGTCCTGCCGCCCCGCGTCCTCGTGGGACACCGTGAAGCGGGTGAGCGCGTCGTGGCCGCCGGAGAAGAGGCCGCCGCGCTTGTCCGCCTCGAGGACGACCTCCACGCCTTCGGGGGAGGCGAGGAATGTCAGCTCGATCTCGTTCACGGCGTGCGCGTACCGGGCCGGCGGCGCCAGCTCGATCTCCTGGTAGAAGGGCAGCCGCTGCCCCGTGCCGCCGATGTGGCCGTACTCCAGGTCCGCCGACGTGAAGCCGAAGCCGAGCTGCCCGAAGGCCTCCAGGATGGCCTCCTGCACGGGCAGCGGTCCCACCGCGAGTTGGTCCAGGTCGCCCTTGTCCTTGGCGCCCGCCACCGCGAGTTCGGTGCGCACGCCGAGCGCGATGCCCAGCGGCTGCCCGTACAGCTCGGTGATCGGCGTCTCCCACGGCAGCGTCACCGTGAACGGCACGCTGTGCTCGGCGCCCGCCACGAGCCGGAAGCCGCCGCCCACGACGAACCGGTCGAAGGCCACGGTGCCGTGGCTCTCGCCGTCGTCGTGCTCGGCCTCGACCCGGGCGACGAGCTCGAGCGTGATCTGCTCGATCTCGAAGTCGCCACTGCCGCCCTTGAGTTGGACCCGGCCGGAGACGCTGCCGCCGGGCGCGGCCGTCCAGTCGGGAAGAACGGTGTCGACGGTGGGCCCGCCCACGCCGAGCGAGCCGAGCAGTCGTGTGAACACCATCGGGGCGTGAACTCCCTTGTGTGCGGAAGAGTGGTTCTACAGGCGTGTAGAAGTATAGGGGCGGGGCGGAACTGTCCTGTCCCTTCGCCAGTTTCTACAGTGCTGTAGAAATTACGGCAGCAGCAGATTCAGCGAACTGAGGAGCACCCGTGGCCCTGTGGGACCGCATCAAGGAATCCGCGTCGACCATGCAGACGCAGCTGGTGGCGAAGAAGAACGACCTGAAGTCGGGGGCGTTCCGCGACGCGTCGATGGCGATGTGCGCGCTGGTCGCCGCCGCCGACGGCACCATCGACGCGTCGGAGCGGCGCCGGGTCGCGCAGCTCATCATGAGCAACGAGGTGCTCCAGAACTTCGACGCGACCGACCTCCAGAAGCGCTTCGAGGCGAACCTCGACAAGCTCACGGCCGACTTCGACTTCGGCAAGGTCAGCGTGTTGCAGGAGGTCTCCAAGGCGAAGAAGAAGGAGGCCGAGGCGCGCGCCGTCATCCAGATCGGCATCGTCATCGGCGGCGCCGACGGCGACTTCGACCAGACCGAGCGCGGCGTCGTGCGGGAGGCCTGCCAGATGCTCGGCCTGCCGCCGCACGAGTTCGACCTGTAGGCCCGCCCGTCCCGCCGTCCGTACCGCCGTGTCAGAGAGGGGTCGCCGCGTGCAGCGTCGCCGCCAGGGTGAGCGCCGAGTTGGCGGACGACATCGCGGAGGCCGCCGCGCCGGCCCCCGCCGTCCACGTGGCGAGCCCCACGGTCGTGAAGGCGGTGGCCCGGCCCGATTCGGCGGGCGGCGGGCCGAGCAGCGCGGCGACCCGGCGGGGGAGCGGCCCCGGCGCGGCGAACGCGGCGAAGGCCGGCTCGCGCGCGGTGAGCGCCGCCTTGCCGATGGCCCGCGCCACCACCCGGCGGTCGCCCACCACGGCGGCCGCCGCCTCGTCGGCCCACCGCTCGGCCGTGTACGCGACGGCCGAGCCGAGCGGGCGCAGGAACGGGTTGGCGCGGGCCGCAAGGCGCACGGTCAGCAGCAGCCGGTGGTGCCGGGCCGCCAGGTGGGTGCGCTCGTGCGCGAACAGGGCCCGCCGCTCGTCCGACGCGAGCCGGTCGAGCAGCGCGGTGCTCACGACGACCCGGCCGCGCCCGCCGCCGGGCAGTGCGTATGCGTACGGCTCCGGGTCGGGCACCACCGCGACCTGCGAGCCGGGCAGGCCCGCGAGCGCGGCGTGGGCGCGGCGGCGCAGCGTGAAGTGCCGCCACAGCGTCCGCCCGCAGGCGGCGACGACGGCGAGCAGGGCCGGGATCGCCGCCTTGCCCGCGATCTCGTCCTGCGGCACCGCGGCCCGAACCTCGGGGTCGGACCAGCCGTCCGGCAGCGGATTGCCCGGCAGCTGCGCCGTGCCGACCACCATCAGCAGGCCGAGGCAGACGGTGCTGCACACCGCCATCACGGCGGCCACGCAGGTCAGGAGCCGGGTCGCGGTGCGCGGATGCAGGCGGTGCGTGGCGAGCCTGGCGACAGGCCAGGCGGTCAGCGGCAGCACCAGCGGCAGGAAGACGAAGATGCCCACGGGCTCAGTCCGTGCCTTCCTCGTCGCCGCAGAGGTCACCGGAGACGTCGCCGGTCGTGTCGGCAGCCGTGTCGCCGGCCGTGTCGTCGGCGCGGCTCAGCAGCTCCCGCAGCAGCTGCTCGTCGCCCTCGGGCAGCGACGTGACGAAGCTCGCGAGCACGGCCTCGCGGTCCGCCTCTGCGTCCAGCACCTTGCGCATCTTGAACGCGGCGAGCCCCGCCTCGTCGGCCACCGGCGTCCACACGAACGAGCGGCCCTCGCGCCGCCGGGTCACGGCGTCCTTGGCCTGCAACCGCGCCAGGATCGTGATCACCGTGGTGTACGCGAGCCCGCCGCCCACTCGGTCGCGCACCCATCCGGCGCTCACCGGGGCATCGGCGGTCCGCAGCGCGGCCAGGACCTGCGCCTCCAGCTCGCCCTGGGCGCGTCGTGGGGTCCTGTGGCGTGACGTCGTCACCGGCTCCTCCTGCTGGCTGGGTTCCTGGGCCCGTACATCATCCCTGTTCGCCTCCGCCGCGGGGGCGGCAGGCCGCGGTGGCGGCGCGCATCCACCCGAAGCAGAGTGTTCGGGAACAGCAGCGTCGCCCCGGTCGTTGTCCGAATCAAGGCAAAGAGCAAGTAAAACGCGAAGGAGCAGCCGGTTGTCCGCCAGACCGACGGACCCAGCGGGACACAGTCCCCGACCACCTCGCCCCCTGAACGGTGAGCACGGCACGCGGCGAGGTGGTGGCACATGCTGAGTGCCGTGCTCGGCCTGCTCGCGGTCCTCGTGCTGACCGCGGGCACCGGATACTTCGTCGCGCAGGAGTTCGCGTACGTCGCCGCCGACCGGCTCGCGCTCGCGCGGGACGCGGAGGCGGGCGACAAGAAGGCCGCCAAGGCCCTCAAGGTGCTCGAACGGCTGTCGTTCATGCTGTCGGGCGCCCAGCTCGGCATCACCGTCACCGGACTGGTCGTCGGCTTCCTCGCCGAACCCTCCGTCTCGGCCCTGCTGCGCCCCGCCCTCGACGGTCTCGGCATCCCGGACGCCGCGGTCACCGGCATCTCGGTGGTCCTGGCGTTCGTGCTCGCCACGGTCGTCCAGATGGTGCTCGGCGAGCTGGCACCCAAGAACCTCGCGCTCGCCGTGCCCGAACGCCTGGCCAAGGCCCTCGCGGGCTCGACGCTCGGCTATCTGAAGGTCGTCGGCCCGGTGGTGCACCTCTTCGACAGCGCCGCGAACACACTGCTGCGCAAGGTCGGCATCGAACCCGTCGAGGAACTGCACCACGGCGCCACCCTCGAGGAGCTGAGCCACCTCATCGGCGAGTCCCACCAGCAGGGCGAGCTGCCCCGCGAGACCGCCACCCTCCTCGACCACGCCCTGGAGTTCAACGAGCGGATCCTCGACCAGGTGATGGTGCCGCGCGCCGACGCCGTCTTCGTCCGCAAGGAGGCCTCGGCCGCCGACGCCGTCGAGCTGATCGCCAAGCACGGCCACTCCAACTACCCGGTCATGGGCGACCACCCCGACGACGTCACGGGCGTCATCGGCGTGCGCGAACTGATGCGGCTCGAGCAGCCCGCGTACGCGGACGCCACCGCAGCGACGCTGGCCCGCCGCCCGCTGCTGCTCCCCGACACCCTCCAGCTCCCCGCCGCCGTCGACCGGATGCGCGAGGCCGACGACGAGTTCGCCGTCGTCCTCGACGAGCACGGCGGCGTCGCGGGCATCGTCACGTACGAGGACATCGCCGAGGAGCTCGTCGGTGACATCGCCGACGAGACCGACCGCGAGACCCGCCTCGCCGTGCCCGACCCGGACGGCGCCGGCTGGGTGGTCGACGCGGGCCGCCGCATCGACGAGATCGCCGAGGCCACGGGCATCGCCCTGCCCGAGGACGAGGGCTACGACACCGTGGCGGGCCTGATCGTCGACCGGCTCGGCCGCTTCCCCGCCATCGGCGACCGGATCACGGTCGACCTGACGGGAGAGGGTGAGCAGGCCGTCGTCGACGTCCGCACACTCGACCGCCACGTGCCCGAACTCGTCCACCTCACCCACGTGACCGCCACCGTCGGCACCGAGGAGGAGCCGCGCTCATGAGCTTCCCCATGGCCCTCTTCATCACCGTCCTCCTGCTGATCGGCAGCGGATTCTTCGTGGCTGCCGAGTTCGCCCTCGTCGCCGCCAAACGGCACCGCGTGGAACAGGCGGTCGCGTCCGGCGCGCGCGGCGCCAAGGCGGCCCTCGCGGGCATGCGCGAACTCTCCCTGATGCTCGCGGGCGCCCAACTCGGCATCACCGTCTGCACCCTGGGCCTCGGCTCGATCTCCAAGCCCGCGATCTCCCACGAACTCGACCCCCTGCTGCACGGTTGGGGACTGCCCAGCGGGCTCAGCTACGGCGTCTCCTTCGCCTTCGCGATGATCGTCGTGGTGTTCCTGCACATGGTCGTCGGCGAGATGGCGCCCAAGTCCTGGGCCATCGCCCACCCCGAGCGCTCCGCGATGCTGCTCGCGCCCCCGTTCCGCGGCGTCGTGAAGGTGGTCCGCCCGCTGATCTGGGTCCTCAACAAGATCAGTAACGCGCTGGTGCGGATGTGCCGGGTGACACCCCGCGACGAACTCGCCGAGGTGCACAACCGCGAGCAGCTGACCCAGCTCGTCGTCGAGTCCGAGCGGCTCGGCCTGATCAGCAAGGACGACTCCGAGCTGATCACCAGCTCCCTGGTCGAACCGCTCACCCCGGTCGGCGACCTCCAGACCCCCGCCGACCGGATCACGTCGGTCCCGGCCGACGCCGACCTCGACGCGATCCTCGCCACGGCCGCCGCCCGCGACCGCAGCCGCCTCCTCGTACGGGCGGGGGAGCGGGTCGTCGGCTCCGTGCACGCCCGCGACGCCCTGATCGCGCGCAGCCGGGGCCGCGCCACAACGGCGGGCGAACTGGCCCGGCCCGTCCCGGAGTTGCTCACGACCGACACCGTCGGCCAGGCCATCGAACAACTCCGCCAGCGCCGCGCCTCCCTCGCGGTCGTCCGCGACACCACCGACCGCCTGACGGGCCTCGTCTCCCTCGACGACCTCCTGGCCCGGCTGACCCACCCGCAGGCGGCGGCCTGATCCCGCCGGTTCAGCCCAGCGACTTCCAGAAGGGGTAGTGGTGCTCCTTCGCGAGGTCGACGGGCCGGATGCCGCCGGACCCCGAGGCCAGGGACCGCGCGTTGAGCGCGGACGCGGTGGTCGGCTTCCACGGGGCCCGGCCGGTGCGGGCGAAGTCCGTCCAGATGTCGATCATCGCGGCGGACAGGGCCCGCTGGCGCGCGTCGAGGGGTTGGTACGCGGCGAGGTCGAAGAGGTAAGGGAGGTCGAAGGTGTGCGTGGCGCCCGCGGGGAACGACGGCTCGGTGTACGCCGGGTCCGCGTACCAGGGGGTGGGGTCGTCGGCGAACTCGTAGGTGTAGGTGCGGGTGTGCCGGGCCAGTGTCAGGCCGTTCGTCACCGTGGCCCGGCCGTGGTCGCCGTCGGTGAGCGCGGCGCCGAGCGCCAGGGCGGGGGAGTCGCGGTGGGCGGCGATCGGGTACTCGGCGGCGACGGCACCTGCCTTCCCGGCGCCGACGGCGGCGTCGAGACCGGCGCGGTAGTCGTCCTTGTCGAGGGTGGCGTCCGGGTCGCCGGTGGCCTGCCGCTTGGCCAGCTCCATGCCGTAGACACGGGCGAGGTTCTCGTCACGGGTCATGCCCTGCAGCACCGGCACCTTGTGGAACCGGCCGGTGGCGAACGCCTGCCGGGGTGTGCGGGGAAGCAGCTTCCCGCCGTAGACGGGGCCGTAGTGGGGGCCGGTGCCGAAGGGGTGCACCAGCTGGGCGGGGGACGCGGTGCGCCAGTCGTCGATGTGGTGTGTCGCCTCGATGTCCCGCGCCGTCCTCACGCCCTGCCGCAGGGCGTCGGCCCGGGACGTCGTCGCGTCGTCCCGGGTGCAGGCCCCGCTCTGGAGGACGACCCGGTCGAAGAGCCCGGCCGACGTGGGCGCGACCAGATGGGCGCAGGCGCTGGTGGCTCCGGCGGACTGGCCGAAGAGGGTGACGTTGGAGGGGTCGCCGCCGAACGCCGCGGCGTTGTGCCGCACCCAGCGCAGCGCGGCCTGCTGGTCGAGGAACCCGTAGTTGCCCGACTCCGCGCCCTTCTTCTCCAGTACGGGGTGGGCGAGGTAGCCGAGGGCGCCGAGGCGGTGGTTGACGGTCACGACCACCACGTCGCCGCGGGCGGCGAGCCGCGCGGCCCCGTTCATGGCGCCCTCGCCGTCGGTGTGGTCGCCGCCGTGCAGATACACCATCACCGGTCGGGGACGGGACGAACCCGCGCCGGGCGCGGTGACGTTGACCGTGAGGCAGTCCTCCGTGTCCGAGCGGGGGCCGACGGGCGGGACGACCCCGGTCTGCGGGCAGGCGTGGCCGGGCCGGGTGGCGTCCCGTACGCCCCGCCACCGGGCGGCGGGCGCGGTCGGCGCCCATCTGCGGTCACCGACGGGCGGGGCCGCGTACGGAATGCCCTCGAAGGTCAGGACGGAGCCGTCGGCCGCGCCGCGCACCACCCCCTTGTCCGTCCGCACGGTGCGGATGTCACCGGTTGCGCCCGCGGTCGTCGCGGTGGCGACGAGGGCTCCGGAGGCGAGGGCGACGGCGATGGCTGCGTGAGCTGTGCGCTTCAACATGCCGGTGAATCTAGGGAGTTGTGTCCACCACCGTGAGCCGGGTGGCCACCGTGTCCGTGGTGGGGTTTACGCCACCCCGGGCGCGCTCAACCCCCGCCCGGGGGAGTGCGTCCCCCAAGTCGGGGAACACGTAAGCGACCGCGGCGCTTCGACAGGTGTGTCGAAGCGCCGGACCAAGGAGGGCAGAGGGGTATGGAGATCTCCGGCATCTTCACCGCGATCGTCATCGGCATCGTGATCGGCGTACTGGGCCGGCTCGTCATCCCGGGCCGCCAGCGCATCGGCATCCTGTGGACGCTCCTGGTCGGCATCGTCGCGGCGCTCGTCGGCACGGCCGTCGCCGGGGCCTTCGACGTCGCCGAGACCGACGGCGTCGACTGGATCGAACTGGCCATCCAGATCGGCCTCGCCGCCATCGGCGTCACCGGCGTGGAGCGGCTCAAGCGGCGGTGAAGCTCTACGTGGGTGCGGCGGCACGCACGAGGGGCGTAGTGGTTGTGGGCTACTCTGGGGCAACGCCCAGCGGAGGAGCCCGGATTGAGCAAGCCGACCGGATCGGGGAGCGCGCGCTCCCTCCTGCTCACCGTGCTCGGCGAGTACGTGCTGCCGCGCGAGGCCCCCGTGTGGACCTCGCAGCTGCTGCGCGTCATGGACGGCCTCGGCGTCGAGGAGAAGGCCGCGCGGCAGGCGCTCACCCGGCTGTCGGCGAGCGGCATCGTCACCGCCGAGCGGTCGGGGCGGCGGGTGCGCTGGGCGCTGACCGAGCACGGCACCACGCTCCTCGGCGAGGGCGCCGAGCGCATCTACTCGTTCGGCAGGGAGCGCGAGCGCTGGGACGGCCGCTGGCTCGTCCTCCTCGTCAGCGTCCCGGAGAGCCGACGTGAACTGCGCCACCGGCTGCGCACCCGGCTCACCTGGGTCGGCCTCGGCAGCCCCGCGCCCGGCCTGTGGGTCGGCCCGCACACCTCGCGCGAGGCCGAGGCCAAGCAGGTGATCGAGGACCTCGGGCTCGGCCCCGACGTGTCCTCGTTCTGCGGGCCCTTCGCCGGCATCGGGTCCGAGCGCGACATGGTCGAGCAGGCGTGGCGGCTCGGCGATCTGGCCGCCGAGTACGAGGGGTTCGTACGCGCCTTCGCCGGGATGCGCGTCGCACCGGGCGAGGGCACGCTGCTCGCGCAGGTACGGCTCGTCGACGCCTGGCGCCGCTTCCCCGCCCTCGACCCGCAACTGCCCCTCGACCTGCTGCCGCCGCACTGGATCGGCGTACGGGCCGCGAACATCTTCACCGAGCTGCACGAGGCATGGCACCGGGACGCCCAGCGTGCATGGGACCTGCTCACCGGCCCGGTCACCCCTCCGGCTTGAGCCGGTACACCCGCGCCGCGTTCCCCGCGAGCACGAGCCGCGTCGTCTCCTCGTCCGGGCACAGGGCCGCCACCGCGCGGGCGTTGTGCGCGATCCCCGGCACACCGGGCCAGTCCGTGCCGAAGATCATGCGGCGGGTGAGCCGGTTCCAGTCGTACCTGCTGTAGTACGTGCGCAGCCGGGACGGCGGCAGACCCGACAGCTCGATCCACACCCGCTCGTTGGACAGCGCCATGAACGCCGCCGCGTCGTACCACCAGCCGCGCCCACCGTGCGCGAGCGCCACGTCGAGCCGCCGGAAGTCCCGCAGCACGTCGTCCAGGAACAGCGGATCGGCGTACTTGTTGAGGGAGCCGGGGAACGTGCTGGTGCCGCAGTGCACGACGAGCGGCACGCCCGCCGACTGGCACAGTTCGTACGCCGGGTAAAGCCGCCGGTCGTTCGCGGCGACGCCCGCGTGCACCGGGTGCAGCTTGCAGGCGACCGCGCCCAGGTCGAGCTGGCGCCGCAGCTCCTCCTCGATCGGGTAGTGCAGATGCGGGTTGACGTTGGCGATCGGCCTGGCCCGTGCCGGATCGTACGAGGTGAGCGGCAGCAGGTCCTCGATGGGCTGGATGCCGGTCGTGCGCGGGCTGTACTCCGACAGCAGCAGCGCGATGTCCACGCCCTCGGAGACGAGATGCCGGTGGAACGCCTCCGGGTCGACGGCGTCCCCGTCGTAGACGCGGGCGAGCAGATCGTGGTCGGCGACGCCCTGCGTCCACTCGTCGTACGTGGGCTTGAGGGTGGACAGGCGGGCCGGGTGGAGATGGACGTCGATCAGCGGAAAACCGTCCAGCATCAGCGCTCCTCGAGGTCGGTGGCGCGCGCCCCGCGCTCAGGCGAGGTGCACGTACTCGTAGTCGAACGGCTTGCCGTTGATGCCCTGGCGGGGCGGCGCGATCCAGGAGGCGATGCGGCCCGGCTCGTGCACCGGCCGCATCAGCGAGCGGATATACGCCTTGTCGACGTCGGTCGGCAGCCAGGCGCCCCTGCCGTCCTCCCATGCCTCCGCGGTGAGGATCGTGCCGTCGGGCGCCGCCTCGACGCCGGCGAACGCGCCGACCCGCCGGTTGAACGCCACGTGCGGCAGATACAGACGCCGGTCGACCCCGGCCTCCTCCAGGATCCGGTTCCAGCGGTTCAGGCCGCTGTGGCAGTCGCGGATGTACTCGCGGCGCAGATCGGTGTTGAGGCCCACGAGCGCCGCGACCTCCCGCTGCCCGAACACCCCGTCGACCAGCGCGTCGACCGCGTACGCGTCGTCGGTGAGCGTGTGGTCGTCCTGGCGGCGCTCCTCGCCCCAGCGGCCCTTGAGCCCCGACGTGTAGTAGTTCGCGACGTTCGTCGACGTCTCCGAGCCGAACAGGTCGAGCGAGACCGAGTAGTGGAAGTTGATGTACTTCTGGAGCACGTCCAGCGGTATGCCGCCGCACGCGCTCACGTCGTCGCTGTCGTGCTCGCGCATCAGCTCGGCCGTGCGCCCCACCACCCGGTCGATGCCGGTGGTGCCCACGAACATGTGGTGGGCCTCCTCCTTCAGCATGAACTCGCAGGTGCGCGACAGCGGGTCGAACGCCGACTCCTTGAGCGTGCCCAGCTGGTACTTGCCGTCGCGGTCGGTGAAGTACGTGAACATGAAGAACGACAGCCAGTCCGGCGTCTCCTCGTTGAACGCACCGAGGATGCGCGGCGACTCCTCGCTCCCGGAGTTGCGGTGCAGCAGCTCCTCCGCCTCCTCGCGGCCCTCCCGGCCGAAGTAGGCGTGCAGCAGATACACCATCGCCCACAGGTGGCGGCCCTCCTCCACGTTCACCTGGAAGAGATTGCGCAGGTCGTAAAGGCTCGGCGCGGTCGCCCCGAGGTTGCGCTGCTGCTCCACGCTGGCCGGTTCGGTGTCGCCCTGGATGACGATGAGGCGCTGGAGGTCGGCCCGGTACTCGCCCGGCACCTGCTGCCAGGCCGGTTCACCGCGGTGCGCGCCGAAGGCGATACGACGGTCGGGCTTGGGCTCGGCGAGGAAGACGCCCCACCGGTAGTCGCGCATCGCCACGTGCCCGAACCGCGCCCAGCCGTCCCGCCCGACGTCGACCGCCGTCCGCAGATACACGTCCTCCGTCGGCAGGGTCGGGCCCATCGAGTCCCACCACGAGAGGAAGTCGGGCTGCCAGGACTCCAGGGCCCGCTGCAGGCGGCGGTCCTCGTGCAGGTCGACGTTGTTGGGGATCCTGTCGGTGTAGTCGGCGAAGAGCGCCACGGTCACACCCGCTTCCGGTCGAATTCCGCGCGCCGCCCGGTGCCGTACCTGCGCAGGGCGCCGTCGGCACCGGAGGCGTTCGGACGGTTGAAGATCCAGTTCTGCCAGGCGGTGAGACGGCCGAAGATCTTGGTCTCCAGCGTCTCGGGACCCGCGAAGCGCAGATTCGCCTCCAGGCCGGTGAGCGCGTCCGGGCTGAACCCGGCCCGCTCCTCGAGGGCGATCCGCACCTCCTCGTCCCAGTCGATGTCGTCGGGCGCGAAGGTGACCAGGCCGAGCCGCTCGGCCTCCTCGGCGTCCAGCGGCCGGCCCTCGGCGGCCCGCGCGTCGGCGAGGGACTTCTCGTCGCCGAGGAACCGGGTCTCCAGGCGGCTCAGGCCGTTGCTCATGGGCAGCGCGCCCAGGTTCATCGGCCCCACGGTGAGCGCGGCGGGCTCGGCGTCCGGGTCCACCTCCTCGAAGACACCGGCGAGATGGAAGGAGCGGTCGGCGGCGAGCACGACCTCCAGGAGCGTCCCGGCGAAGCAACTGCCCGGCTCGACCAGGGCGACGAGGCTGCGGCTGCTCAGGTCGAGCCGCTTGAGCGTGCGCTTGAGGTAGAGCGTGATCTCGCGGGCGAGCCAGTCGTCGGGGTGGGCGAGCAGCAGCGCGTCGTGGGCGAGGACCCGGGCCGCGTCGCCGCGGCTGCGCAGCACCCAGGTGCCCAACTCCGGTTCGTTCGTGCGCAGATCGAGCACGAGGTCGTCGAGCTCGCGGGCCAGGGCGAGGGACCAGCCCGCGTCGCCCTGCGCGTGCAGCGCGGCGAGGTCGGCCGGGGCGTCGGCGCCAGGCCCCTCGAGGGTGATCTCCACGAGCCGCCGGTCGTGGTCGAGCGCCGCGTGCGCGTACCGGTACGCGATCCGGTCCGCGGTCCGCGTCTTCTCCAGCGGCGTGAGGCGCACGCCCCGGGCGCCGCCGGTCGGCCGGTCGGAGCGTGCGGCGGCCTCCGCGGCGCGGGCGGCCACCGTGCGCTCCCACTCCTTGCGGGGCACCGCCTCGTCGACGAGTCGCCGGCGCACGGCCCGTGCGCCGCCCACGCCCTCAGGGCGCGTCGCGAAGTGGTCGGCGAGGTCCCTGCGCACATGCCGCTTGTCGACGAGCCGCGTCAGACCGCCGGTGCCCGGCAGCACGCCAAGGAGTGGCAGCTCGGGCAGCGACACCGTGGTCGAGCGGTCGTCGACCAGCAGGATCCGCTCGCAGGCCAGCGCCAACTCGTAACCGCCGCCCGACGCCGTGCCGTTGACGGCGGCGAGATACGTCTGCCCGGAGTGCGCGGTGGCGTCCTCGACGGCGTTGCGCGTCTCGTTCGTGAACTTGCAGAAGTTCACCTTCCACGCGTGGTCGGACGCGGCCAGCATCCGGATGTTCGCCCCCGCGCAGAACACCTTCTCCTTGCCGCTCGTCACCACCACGGCCCGCACCCCGGGGTGCTCGAATCGCAGCCGCTGCACGGCGTCGTACAGCTCGATGTCCACCCCCAGGTCGTACGAGTTGAGCTTCAGCTCGTAGCCGGGCACGAGGCCGCCCCGCTCCGTGACGTCCAGCGTGAGCGTGGCGACGTCGCCGTCGACCTTCAGTGTCCAGTGGCGGTAGTGCGTCGGGGCGGTCCGGAACTCGACGCCGGCCATGGCGGTCCCCTTGTCGTCGAACGTCCTCGGACCCTCAACACTCCACGCATTCCCGCAGCAGCGTCAATATGTCGTAGCACGTTTCCGTGCCATCGCGGAGCCCCGGACACGAAAGGTATGGTCGCGACCATGACGGCCTACAAAACGGTGAACCCCGCGACCGGCGAGACCCTCGAGGAATTCCCCGAGGCGTCCGCGAAGCAGATCGAGACCGCACTGGCCGACTCCCATGCGGCGTACCAGAGTTGGCGCGAGTCGCCCGTCGAGACCCGCTCGGCGGTGCTGCGCCGCGTCGGCGAGATCTACCAGGAGCGCAAGGACGAGCTCGCCCGCATCATCAGCCTGGAGATGGGCAAGCCGCTCGCCCAGGCCAAGGGCGAGATCGACATCGTCACCAGCATCTACGCGTACTACGCCACCGAGGGCCCCGGCTTCCTCGCCGACGAGGAACTGTCCGTCAGCGGCGGCGGCACCGCCACCGTGCGCACCGCCCCGCTCGGCTCGCTCCTCGGGATCATGCCGTGGAACTACCCGTACTACCAGGTGGCGCGGTTCGCCGCGCCGAACCTGATGCTCGGCAACACGATCCTGCTCAAGCACGCGCCGAGCTGCCCGCAGGCCGCCCTCGCGATGGAGCAGATCTTCGCCGACGCCGGGCTGCCCACCGGCGCGTACATCAACATCTTCGCCACCAATGAGCAGGTCGCCGACATCATCGCCGACCCGCGCAACCAGGGTGTCTCGCTTACCGGCAGCGAGCGCGCGGGCTCCGCCGTCGCCGAGATCGCGGGCCGCAACCTCAAGAAGTGCGTCCTGGAACTGGGCGGCTCCGACGCGTTCATCCTCCTCGACACCGAGGACGTCGCGAAGACGGCCCGCGCGGCGGCGGGCGGCCGGCTCGGCAACGCGGGGCAGGCCTGCAACTCGCCCAAGCGCTTCCTCGTCGAGGAGGGCCTCTACGAGGACTTCGTGCGCGAGCTGACCGCGAACGTCTCGCGGGTGGAGCCCGGCGACCCGCTGGAGCCCGGCACCAAGTTCGGCCCGCTGTCCTCGCGGGCCGCCGCCGACCAGCTCCTCGAGCAGATCAAGGACGCCGTCGACAAGGGCGCGACCCTGCACACCGGCGGCGGCCGCGGCGAGGGCCCCGGCGCGTACGTCGAGCCGACCGTGCTCACCGGCATCACGCCCGAGATGCGCGCCTACACCGAGGAGCTGTTCGGCCCCGTAGCCGTCGTCTACCCGGTGGCCGACGAGGACGCCGCCGTAGAGCTGGCCAACAGCTCGCCGTACGGGCTCGGCGGCGCCGTGTGGAGCGGCGACGTCGAGCGCGCCAAGCGGGTCGCCGACCGGCTCGACACCGGCATGGTGTGGATCAACGGCTTCGCCGGCACCCAGGCCGACCTGCCCTTCGGCGGTGTCAAGCGGTCCGGCATCGGCCGCGAGCTGGGCAAGTACGGCATGGCGGAGTTCGCCAACAAGAAGCTGATCCGCGTCCAGGGCTGACACGCGGTCGCGCCGCCCGCCCCTGTCGGGTCAGGGGCGGGCGTACGGCCGCGTCATGATCTCCATGTTGTGCCCGTCCGGATCGGCGAAGTAGGCCCCGCGCCCGCCGAACAGGTCGTTGGTGCGGCCCGGCTCGGTGTGCCCCGGGTCCGCGAAGTACGTCACCCCGACCGCCTCAAGGCGGGCGATCATCCCGTCGAACGCCTCCTCCGGCACGAGGAACGCGTAGTGCTGCGGCTGGATCGGCGCGTCCCGCTGCTCGTAGTAGTCGAGCGTCACGTCGTTGCCGAGGTCGACGGGCAGGAACGGCCCGAACGGCGCGCCCACCTCCAGGCCGAGGATCGCGGTGAGGAACTCGGCGGACAGGTGCCGGTCGCTCGCGTGGACGACGGTGTGGTTCAGCTGAACATGCATGGTGTGAGGTCTCTCCGGTCTCTCCGGTCGTGGATGTCGCAGGGACACGGCGCCGCGCAAAGGGCGCCGGGCGCACAGGGAACACGGAGGGATCGGCGGGTCGCGCCCCCGCCCCGGGCTCACGCCAGGGCCGGGAACCTCACTCGTGCGTGGCACAAGGCCGACCCGGTCGTCACAGGGGTGATCCTAGCGCCCGCGCGGTCATTTGCGGCGGCGGGAACGGCGGCGGGCGTACAGCCAGACACGCGTCACCATCAGGCCGAGGATCACGACCGCCGCCGTGATCCGCAGCCAGCGGGGGACCGCGTCCAGTGCGGGCAGGAAGACGGCGAGCGGTGTCATGGGCGGCCACCAGATCGGGGTCGGGCTCGTGACGCTACCAAGGCGCCGCCCCGGGCGGTGGGCAGGCGCGGCGCGAGGTACGATTTTCGTGGCGGTGGCAACGATCACCGCGCGGCGGTGGGGCCCGCCGTCCTCCAACCGCGGCAAGGACGCCGCCAACGGTCCCTACTTGCGGCGACGCACACCCGTAACCTGTGTGCCCGGCGAGTAGGAGACGTACGTGGGAGAGGCCCGCACCCCGATGCTGAACGAACCCGTCGACCCGGACGTGGATCTGCGCGTCCCCGTCCGGCGCACGGCCGCCTGGCGGGGTCAGGGACCCGTCGTCGCCGTGGTCTCGCTCGGCGGAGCCGTCGGCGCGAGCGCCCGCTACGGCGCGAGCCTGCTGTGGCCCACGGCGGCCGGAACCTTCCCCTGGACGACGCTGGTCGTCAACGCGATCGGCTGCGCCGTCATCGGCGTCTTCATGGTCGTCATCAGTGATGTGTGGGCGGCCCACCGCCTGGTCAGGCCGTTCTTCGGCACCGGCGTCCTCGGCGGCTTCACCACCTTCTCCACGTACGCCGTCGACATCAGGACCCTGATCGCCGACGGCCATCCGCGCACCGCGCTCGGCTACCTCGCGCTCACCGCGTGCGTGGCGCTCGCCGCCGTGTGGGCCGCCGCCCATCTGACCCGCCGCGTCATCGAATGGAGGCAGCGGTGACCACCGACCGCCCGGTCCGTCTGACCGGTACCGCCCTGCGTGTCTCGATCTTCATCGGCGAGAACGACACCTGGCACCACAAGCCCGTCTACGCCGAGATCGTGCACCGCGCCCACGAGGCGGGCCTCGCCGGCGCCTCGGTCTTCCGCGGCATCGAGGGCTTCGGCGCCTCCTCGCTCATCCACACCAGCCGCCTGCTGTCGATGAGCGAGGACCTGCCGGTGCTCATCGTCATCGTCGACACCGAGGACCGGATCCGCGCCTTCCTGCCGCGCATCGACGAACTCGTCACCGAGGGACTCGTGATCCTCGACGACTGCGAGGTCATCCGCTACGTGGGCCGCACGGCCGAGGACGGGGGAGAGGCGTGAACTGGCTGCTGGTGATCGTGGGCGCGATGATCGGCGCACCCCTGCGCTACCTCACCGACCGCACCGTCCAGTCCCGGCACGACACGGTGTTCCCCTGGGGCACCTTCGCCGTCAACGTCACGGGATCCCTGATCCTCGGCCTCGTCACCGGCGCCGTCGCCGCCGGAGGCGCCTCCTCGCAGGTGCAACTGCTCCTCGGCACGGGCCTGTGCGGCGCCCTGTCGACGTACTCCACGTTCTCGTACGAGACGCTGCGTCTGGCCGAGGACGGGGCCCGCTTCTACGCCGCCGTCAACGTGGCGGGGAGCGTCGTCGCCGGACTCGGCGCCGCCTTCACCGGCGCGGCCCTCGCGGCAGCCGTCTGGGCATGACACGGCCGGACGGCTAACGTCCCAGCAGGAACCTGCTGTTGGGGGGTGGGCCCATGCCGCGACCCGGTCCTGCCGCACGCCTGACCGTGCACCTGCCGAGCACCGCACTGTGGCACCACAGGCCCGCCTACGCCGAGATCGTGCGCCGCGCGCACCGGGCGGGCCTCGCCGGGGCCACGGTCCTGCACGGCGTCCACGGGGACGGCGGCGGTGTCCTCGTGTGCGTCGTCGACGACGAGCCGAAGGTACGGGCCCTCCTCGCCGGCCTCGGTGACATCCTCGCCGTCACCGGACACGCGACGCTCGACCGCGTCGAGGTGTACCGGCCCCGATAGCCCCGGCTCAGGCCGCGAACGTCAGGCGGGTCACGTCGAGGGGGCGGTGCGGGGCGACGACGGCGCCGTCGGGGCGCAGCTCGCCCGTGTCGTCGAAGACGATCGTGCCGTCGCAGCGCAGGCTCCAGCCCTGCTCGGGGTGGGCGGCGACGACGTGCTCGGGGTTCGGGCACGCGGGGTGGTGGGAACACATGGCGAACCTCCGGGTCGTCCTGCGGGGCGGTCCCTGAAGCCCGCCCTCATGTCTCGACGGTGCTCCCGCCGCGCCTCGTGAACCAGTCCCCGGCGCCGAATGTGACAGCTCCCGGACACTCCCGGAACCGTTCCACGACCCCGCGGGCCGGCCCCGCGCGCGCTGGGGCGTAAGAGACGCGTCAAGGGCGAACACAGTGCCGTATGGGAGCCGTCAACGGATCGCGAAACCGGCTCTGACCGGGGGTTTCCTCGGAGTGTCAGTTCCACGCCCGACTTTCACCCAGGGAGCTCACGATGGCCGACGTGGCCTTCGTCGTCACCACGATCGCGGTCTTCGCGCTGGTGGCCCTCGTCGCCAAGGGGGTGACCAAGCTGTGACCGCCGAGAACATCGTCGGCCTCGTCGTGGCCGTCGCCCTCCTGGGCTATCTCGTCCTCGCCCTCATCTACCCGGAGAGGTTCTGAGCACAGATATGAGCCCCGAACTCGCCGGAGTGCTCCAGCTGCTCGCGCTCATAGCCGCGCTCGCGCTGGCCTACCGGCCCCTCGGCGACCACATGGCCCGCGTCTACTCCTCCACCCGGCACCTCAGGGCGGAGAAGTGGATCTACCGGGCCATCGGCGCCAACCCCGACGCCGAGATGCGCTGGACCGCCTATCTGCGCGGTGTCCTCGCCTTCTCCGCCGTGGGCGTCCTCTTCCTGTACCTGTTGCAGCGCCTCCAGGGCAGCCTGCCCGGTTCGCTCGGCTTCGCCTCGATCGACCCCGACCAGGCCTTCAACACGGCGGCGTCCTTCGTCTCCAACACCAACTGGCAGTCGTACGCGGGCGAGCAGGCCATGGGCCACGTCGTGCAGACCGCCGGGCTCGCCGTGCAGAACTTCGTGTCGGCGGCCGTGGGCATCGCCGTCGCGGTCGCCCTCGTCCGCGGCTTCGCCCGCTCGCGCACCGGCGAACTCGGCAACTTCTGGGCCGACCTCGTGCGCGGCGTCGTCCGCGTCCTCGTGCCGATCGCCGTCGTCGGCGCCCTCGTCCTCGTCGCCTGCGGAGCCCTCCAGAACTTCGCCGGCATCCACGAGGTCGGGCAGTTCACGGGCGGCACCCAGCAGTGGAACGGGGGCGCCGTCGCCTCCCAGGAGGCCATCAAGGAGCTGGGCACCAACGGCGGCGGCTACTTCAACGCCAACTCCGCCCACCCCTTCGAGAACCCCACCGGATTCACCAACCTCTTCGAGATCTTCCTCATCCTGCTCATCCCGACCGCCCTGACCCGCACCTTCGGCACCATGGTCGGCTCGGTCAGGCAGGGCTACGCGATCCTCGCCACGATGGCCACCATCTGGCTCGGCTTCGTCGCTCTGATGATGTGGACCGAATTCGCCCACCACGGCCCCGCGTTCCAGGCGGCGGGCGGCGCGATGGAGGGCAAGGAGACCCGCTTCGGCATCGCCGGCACCTCCCTCTTCGCCGTCTCCACGACGCTCACCTCGACCGGCGCGGTCGACGGCTTCCACTCCTCGTTCACCGGACTCGGCGGCGGCATCACCATGCTCGGCATGCAGCTCGGCGAGATCGCCCCAGGCGGCGTCGGCTCGGGCCTCTACGGCATGCTCATCATGGCGATCATCGCCGTGTTCATCGCCGGACTCATGGTCGGCCGCACCCCCGAGTACCTCGGCAAGAAGATCGGCACCCGCGAGATCAAGTTCGCGGCCTGCTACATCCTGATCACCCCGGCCCTCGTCCTCGTGTTCACCGCCTTCGCCATGGCCCTGCCGACGCCCACGCACTCCATGCTCAACCCCGGCGCACACGGCTTCTCCGAGATCCTCTACGCGTACACGTCCGGCGCCAACAACAACGGCTCGGCATTCGCCGGACTGTCCGCCGACACACCCTGGTTCAACACCACCATCGGCCTCGCGATGCTCCTCGGCCGCTTCCTGCCGATGGTGTTCGTGCTCGCGCTCGCCGGATCACTGGCCGAGCAGACGCCGGTCCCGGCCACCGCCGGCACCCTGCGCACCAACAAGCCCCTGTTCAGCGGGCTCCTGGTCGGCACACTCCTCATCATCACCGGCCTGACGTACTTCCCGGCGCTCGCGCTGGGCCCGCTCGCGGAGGGGCTCGCCTCATGACCGTACACACCGAACCCCTCGCCCAACCGGCCGCCGACGCACGGGCGGGAGCAGGACTCTTCGACCCGCGGCAGCTGCTCAGGTCGCTTCCCGACGCCTGCCGCAAGCTCGACCCGCGCGTCATGGTCAAGTCACCCGTCATGTTCGTCGTGCTCGTCGGCTCCGTCCTCACCACGGTCTTCGCCTGCCTGCACCCCACCGACGGATTCGGCTGGGCCATCAGCGCCTGGCTCTGGCTCACCGTCATCTTCGCGAACCTCGCCGAGGCCGTCGCCGAGGGCCGCGGCAAGGCGCAGGCCGAAACCCTGCGCAGGGCGAAGACCGACACCGTCGCCCGCAAGGTCGACGGCAGCGTCGTCGCCGGCACCGAACTGCGCGTCGGAGACCTCGTCGTGTGCGAGGCCGGAGACACCATCCCCGGCGACGGAGACGTCGTCGAAGGCGTCGCGTCCGTCGACGAGTCCGCCATCACCGGCGAGTCCGCCCCCGTCATCCGCGAGTCCGGCGGCGACCGGTGCGCGGTCACCGGCGGCACGAAGGTCCTCTCCGACCGCATCGTCGTCAAGGTCACCACCAAGCCTGGCGAGACCTTCATCGACCGCATGATCAACCTCGTCGAGGGGGCGGCCCGGCAGAAGACACCCAACGAGATCGCGCTGAACATCCTGCTCGCCTCGCTGACCGTCGTCTTCCTCCTCGCGGTCGCCACCCTGCCGCCCTTCGCCGACTACGCGGGCAAGCAGCTCACCATGGTCGTCCTCGTCGCCCTCCTGGTGTGTCTCATCCCGACCACCATCGGCGCGCTGCTCTCCGCCATCGGCATCGCCGGCATGGACCGGCTCGTGCAGCGCAACGTCCTCGCCATGTCGGGACGGGCCGTGGAGGCCGCGGGTGACGTCTCGACGCTGCTGCTCGACAAGACCGGCACCATCACCCTCGGCAACCGCCGCGCCGCCGCCTTCGTCCCCGTACGGGGCACCACCGAGGCCGAGGTCGCGGACGCCGCGCAACTCTCCTCGCTCGCCGACGAGACACCCGAGGGCCGCTCCGTCGTCGTCCTCGCCAAGGAGGCGTACGGGCTGCGCGAACGGCACCAGGGCGAACTGGCCGAGGCCGAATGGATCGAGTTCACCGCGCAGACCCGCATGTCCGGCGTCGACGTCGCGGGCCGCAGCATCCGCAAGGGCGCCGCCGGAGCCGTCCTCGACTGGGTCGAGGAGCGCGGCGGCAGCGTCGCCCCCGACGCCCGCGACCTCACCGACCGCATCTCCGAGGCGGGCGGCACCCCGCTCCTCGTGGCCGTCGAGGACACCGAAGGCGCCCGCGTCCTCGGTGTCATCCACCTCAAGGACGTCGTCAAGGACGGCATGCGCGAGCGGTTCGCCGAACTGCGCCGCATGGGCATCAGGACCGTCATGATCACCGGCGACAATCCGCTGACCGCCAAGGCCATCGCCGCGGAGGCGGGCGTCGACGACTACCTCGCCGAGGCCACCCCCGAGGACAAGATGGCGCTCATCAAACGGGAACAGGCGGGCGGCAAGCTCGTCGCCATGACCGGCGACGGCACCAACGACGCGCCCGCCCTCGCGCAGGCCGACGTCGGCGTAGCGATGAACACCGGCACGTCGGCCGCCAAGGAGGCCGGCAACATGGTCGACCTCGACTCCGACCCCACCAAGCTCATCGAGATCGTCGAGATCGGCAAGCAACTCCTCATCACCCGCGGCGCGTTGACCACCTTCTCGATCGCCAACGACGTCGCCAAGTACTTCGCGATCATCCCGGCACTGTTCGCCGCCGTCCACCCCGGCCTGGACAAGCTCAACATCATGGGACTGTCCAGCCCCGACTCGGCGATCCTCTCCGCGGTGATTTTCAATGCGCTCATCATCGTCGCGCTGGTCCCGCTCGCCCTGAAGGGCGTCAGGTACCGGCCGCTCAGCGCGGACCGGCTGCTCCGCCGCAACCTCGGGATCTACGGCCTCGGCGGGCTCGTGGCCCCCTTCATCGGCATCAAGCTCATCGACCTGCTCATCTCCCTCATCCCCGGAATCGGCTGATCGACCATGAACAACTCCGTAGGAAACACCGGCCGGTTGCTGTGGGCGGGACTGCGCGCCCTCGTCGTCCTCACCGTCGTGTGCGGCGTGCTCTACCCGCTGGCGGTCACCGGCGTCGCGCAGGCCGCCTTCCACGACAAGGCGAACGGCTCGGAGGTCAGCTCCGACGGCAAGGTCGTCGGCTCCTCCCTCATCGGCCAGCGGTACCTCACCAAGGACGGCAAACCAGACCTGAGGTGGTTCCAGCCGCGCCCCTCGAACGGGCTCGGCGAGAACAGCGTCAACCGCCAGTACAAGCTGCTGGTGTCCGGGGCCACCAACCTCGCCGGCGACAACAAGGAACTCGTCAAGCAGGTCGACGCCGCCAAGGCCGCCGTCGTCGAGGACAACTCCACGGCCACGTACCGCGTACGGGCGTCGGATGTCCCGGCCGACGCCGTCACCTCATCGGGCTCCGGCCTCGACCCGGACATCTCACCCGCGTACGCCGACCTTCAGGTGCACCGGGTTGCCGAGCGCAACCACCTCCCCGTCTCCACGGTGCAGCGGCTCGTCGACGCGCACACGGACGGCCGGGACCTCGGCTTCATGGGCGAGCCGCGGGTCAACGTGCTCGAACTCAACGTCGCACTGAAGCAGTTGACCCGCTGACCCGGCGACATCCGCTCACAGCTGGCCGGGGACGATGAAGACGACCCAGGTGGCGAGCGGGGCCACCAGGGTCATGCTCAGACCCCACGCCATCAACCGCTTGAAGACGGTGTCCCGCATCTCCTCCGGTGCCCCGGCCACGGTCAGGGCACCGGAGGTGGAGAACGGCGACGAGTCCACGACCGACGACGAGATGGCCAGCGCGCTGATCATCCCGATGGCGCCGATCTCCCCACCGGCCAGGAACGGCACGGCCAGCGGGATGAGGGCGCCGAGAATGCCGGTCGTGGACGCGAACGCCGACACCACACCGCCGATCAGACAGATCAGCAGGGCGGACACCAACGGTGTGCCGAGGTCGCTGACGCTCTCGCCTGCCCACTTGATGGTGCCCATCTTGTCCATCAGGCTGACGTACATCACGATGCCGCACACCAGCAGCACCGTCGGCCAGGCGCAGCGCTCCACCGCGCCCTTCGCGGAGGCGGGGGACACCAGGCACAGCACGGCCGACACGACGAAGGCCATCAATCCCACGTCGAGGTCGAAGGCGAGCGAGCCGACGGCCAGGCTGATGACACCGAGCACGGTGAGCGTCCGCGCGAGGTCGAGCCGGACGACCTCCTCCTCCGGGTCCTGCGCCACCGGTGCGGGCTTGGGAGGCGCGGCGGTGGGCGCCGCGGCCACCTGCTGACCACCTGCCGGCGCGGGCGCGGGAATCGGCGCGGAGCCGCCTCCCGAGGGCCCCGAGACCGAAGGCGCCGACGAGCTGCCGCCGGCCCCTGGTGTCTCCGCCCTCCGCCCCAGCAGCTTGCGCCCGCCGAACAGGAAGAAGACGATCACGCTCAGCACCAGGTTGAACAGGAACGAGCTGAGGAAGAGCATGCCCTCGCTGCCGGGCAGATCCTCCCGCTGCACCACGCCGTTGGTGATCGTGCCGAAGATACTGATCGGCGAGAAGCCACCGGCGCTCGCGCCGTTGATGATGAGCAGGCCCATCAGAATCGGGTTGATCCTGTGCCGCACGGCGAAGCCCATGCCGATCGGCGCCATGATGCCCACGGCCCCCGGCACCACCGCACCGGAGGCCGTCAGCGCCCCCGTGATCAGGAACATCACCCACGGAATGAGGGCGATCCTCCCGCGCACGGCACGCGTCGACGCCTGCACGAGCCAGTCGACGGTCCCATTGTTCTTGGCGATCGCGAACAACAGCGTGACGCCCACGAGCACCACGAACAGATCACCGGGAAACCCGGCGAAAATCTCGTCGGCCGTCTCACCTGCGACGGCCGTGCCGACGACAAAGGCGGCGACGACGGCGACGACGCCCATGTGCACCTTGGTGAACGTTGCGATGAGGAACACGAGCACGAGGCCGATGATGGAGATGACTTGATCTGACACGAGGCTTCCTCGCCTTCGGTCGGTGGTCACCACACATTCAGGACGTTCCGGAATCCGGAATCTGCGTTTCGGGTTGGGGCGAGAGTATGGAAGCGCTCTGATGGCTCGTCAAGACACCTTGCGGCTCAGGAGATGCGGGCGCTGATCGTCCGCGCCGCCTCCTGGACGAGGCCACCGAAGGTGGCGGCCGCGGACGGTGTCATCCGGCTCGTCGGAACATTCACACTCACGCTGGCGACCGGGAGGCCGTCGGAGCCGAGGACCGCGGAGGCCACCGCCGAGACGTCGTCGCGCCACTCGCCGGAGTTCGTCGCGTAGCCGCGGGTCCTGATCTCCCGGACCTCCGCGAGGAGTTGCTCGCGGTCGGTGACGGTGGTGCCGGTGTACCGGGGCAGGCCCTCGTCGAGGTAGCGCGCGACCGCGTCGTCGGGGTCGGCGGCGAGCACCGCCTTGCCGTTGGCCGACGCGTGCATCGGCAGGTCCTGGCCGAGCGGCAGGATGATGCGCACCGCCTTGCTGGTCTGGAGCCGCTCGACCAGCAGCACCCTGCCGCCCTCACGGACCGCCAGGTGGACCGTCTCGTCGGTCTCGCGGCGCAGCTCCTCCATGACCGGGAGCGCGGCGTCGCGCAGGCCCAGCTCGTCCGTGGCGTGCCGTCCGACGTGCAGCGCCTTGGTGGTGACCACCCAGCGCGTGGGGGTGCCTCCGGCGGGGCGGATCCAGCCCGTGGTGTGCAGGGTGACGAGGGAGCGCTGGACGGAGCTCTTGGGCAGGTCGAGGGCCCTGGCGAGGTCGGCGACGCCGACGGGCTGGCGGGCCGCGACCTCTTCGAGGGCCCGCAGGGTGTTGGCCACGTTCTGCATCATCGCGTCCTCCGGCGTCCGGTGATCCCAACCCGCGGTCCGTACGCGGCCGTTGACGCGTCGGCGACGGGAAGCCTACGCTCCACGTGCCGCTCAACGGTACGGCGTGCCGTCTCACGGCACAACACCCTTGAGGAGTCGACCGCATGACGCTCCGCACCGGCCGCCACTTCCTGCAGATCCCCGGCCCCACCAACGTCCCCGACCGGGTGCTGCGCGCCATGGCGGCGCCCACCATCGACCACCGAGGACCCGAGTTCGCCGAGCTGACGAAGCGTCTGCTCGCCGCGCTCAAGCCGGTGTTCGGCACCTCGGGCCCCGTCGTCGTCTACCCGGCGTCCGGCACGGGGGCCTGGGAAGCCGCGCTGGTCAACACCCTCAGCCCCGGCGACCGGGTGCTGTCGTTCGAGACCGGGCACTTCGCCGTGCTGTGGCGCGAGATGGCCCGCACCCTCGGCCTCGACGCCGACACCGACGCGATCCCGGGGGACTGGCGGCACGGCGCCGATCCGGACGTGCTCGCCGAGCGGCTCGCCGCCGACACCGAGCACCGCATCAAGGCTGTGTGCGTCGTCCACAACGAGACCTCGACCGGAGTCACCAGCCGCGTCCCCGAACTGCGCGCGGCGATCGATGCGGCGGGCCATCCCGCGCTGCTGCTCGTCGACACCATCTCCTCGCTCGGCTCGATCGACTACCGGCACGACGAGTGGGGCGTCGATGTCACCGTCGCGGGCTCGCAGAAGGGCCTGATGCTGCCGCCGGGGCTGAGCTTCAACGCGGTGAGCGACAAGGCCCTCGCCGCCTCCCGGACCGCCGGGCTCGCCAAGTCGTTCTGGAGCTGGCAGCCCGTCATCGACGCCAACGCCAAGGGTGCCTTCCCGTACACTCCCGCCACGAACCTGCTCTACGGCCTCGACGAGGCGCTGCGCATGCTCGAGGAGGAGGGCCTGGAGAACGTCTTCGCCCGCCACGCCCGGCACGCCGCCGCGACCCGCGCCGCCGTGCGCGGCTGGGGCCTCGACGTGCTGTGCGCGGACGAGCGCGAGCACTCCGGTTCGCTCACCGCCGTCGTGATGCCCGAGGGCCACGACGCCGACAAGTTCCGCAAGGTCGTCCTGGAGCGCTTCGACATGTCACTGGGCTCCGGGCTCGGCAGGCTCGCGGGCCGTGTCTTCCGCATCGGCCACCTCGGCCACTTCAACGACCTGACGCTCGCCGGCACCCTCGCCGGCGTCCAGATGGGCCTCGAACTCTCCGACGTCCCTGTACGACGGGACGGCCTCCAGGCGGCCCTGGACGTGCTGCGGTGACCGCCCCGACCGAGCGCCGCGCCGCCGTCCGCGACCTCGAAGCCACCCTCCGCCGCGACCTCGACGGCGAGGTCGCCTTCGACGACTACACCCGCCACCTGTTCTCCCGCGACGCCAGCATGTACGCCATCGAGCCCCGCGGTGTCGTCTTCCCCCGCCACGCCGACGACGTACGGGCCGCGGTCGCGGCCGCCGCCGAGCACGGCGTCCCGCTCGTGCCCCGCGGTGCGGGCACCAGCCTCGCCGGGCAGACCATCGGCCCCGGACTCGTCCTCGACCTGTCCCGGCACATGCGCCGCATCGTCGACCTCGACCCCGACGCGCGCACCGCGCTCGTCGAACCGGGCGTCGTCCAGGACCAGTTGAACCGTGCCGCCGCCCCGCACGGCCTGATGTTCGGCCCCGACACCTCCACCAGCAACCGCGCCACCATCGGCGGCATGATGGGCAACAACTCCGCGGGCAGCGGCTCGATCCGCTACGGCATGTCCATCGACCACGTACGCGCGCTGGACGTCGTCCTCTCCGACGCCACCACCGCACACCTCGCCCCCGTCGACGAGCGGGAGCACGACCGCCGGGCGGGGCTCGACACCCTGGAGGGACGCCTTTACCGGGAGCTGCCGAAGATCGTGGAGGCGCACGCGGCGTCGATCGCCGGTGACTTCCCCGCGTACTGGCGGCGCTCCGGCGGCTACCGCCTCGACCGGCTCGCCGACCCCGGAACCCCCTTCGACCTCGCGAAGTTCGTCGTCGGCTCGGAAGGCACGCTCGTCGTGGCCACCCGCGCCCTCGTCGACCTCGTGCCCAAGCCCGCCCGCACGGTCATCGCCGTCGGCCACTTCACCTCCGTCGCCGGGGCGATCGAGGCCACCGATGACGCCCTCGGCCTCGACCCGTCGGCCGTCGAGATGATGGACCGCACGATCCTGGACCTGTCCCGGCAGAAGATCGAGTACGCCTCCCTCGGCAACATCCTCGAGGGCGACCCCGAGGCCCTGCTCTTCGTCAGCTTCACCGGCGACGACGAGGCCGAACTCGTCGGCAGGCTCCAGGAATTGACCGCCCGATGGCAGCGGCACGGGCACGGCTACCACACCCTCCAGGCCGTCACCCCCGCCCAGCAGTCAGGGCTCCTCAAGGTCCGCAAGTCCAGCCTCGGCCTGCTGATGGCCGCGAGCGAGGGCACCCGCCGCCCTCTGGCCTTCATCGAGGACACCGCCGTCGACCCGCGCCACCTCGCCGCGTACACCCACCGCTTCAAGCAGGTCCTCGACCGGCACGGGCTCACCGCCGGGTTCTACGGCCACTGCTCCGTCGGCTGTCTGCACATCCGGCCCTTCGTCGACGTCGCCGACCCGGCCCAGGTGCGCACGATGCGCGCGGTCGCCGAGGAGATCAAGGAACTGGTCCGCGAGTACGGCGGCGTGAACTCCAGCGAGCACGGCGACGGCCTGGCCCGCAGCGAGTTCAACCGCGAGCTGTACGGCGACGACCTGTACGAGGCGATGCGCGAGGTCAAGGGCCTCTTCGACCCCGACGACCGGCTGAACCCCGGCAAGATCGTCGACGCGCCCGCGATGACCGAGCACCTGCGCGACGCCGCCCTGCCGCCCGCGCCGCCCCTGCGCACCCACCTCGACTTCGAGGTCGTCGGCGGCGGTGACATGCGTGGCGCCGCCGACCGCTGCATGAACATCGGCCTGTGCCGCAAGAGCGACGCGGGTGCCATGTGCCCCTCGTACATGGTGACCCGGCACGAGCACGACTCCACGCGCGGACGTGCCAATGCCCTGGTCAAGGCTCTCTCGGAACCCGACCCCAAGGCGGCGCTCGGCGACGAGGGTCTGCACGACGTCCTCGACCTGTGCCTGATGTGCAAGGCGTGCAAGAGCGAGTGCCCGCTGGGTGTCGACATGGCCACCCTCAAGGCCGAGACGCTCGCCCACCACCACGAGCGGCACGGCACACCCCTGCGCTCCCGGGTGTTCGCCGCGATCCGCGGCCTCAACCGGCTCGGCTCGGCCACCGCGCCGCTCTCCAACCTGCCGCTGCCCAGGCGGCTGTTGGAGCGCGGCCTCGGCATCGCACGCGCACGGCCGCTTCCGGTGTTCGCCCGCCGCAACCTCGTGTCGTGGTTCCGCCGCAGACCCGCAAGCGTCGCGGGAAGCCAGGGCACCGTCACCCTCCTCGCCGACTCCTTCACCACGTACACCGACCCGGCCGTGGGCCGCGCCGCCGTCGAACTCCTCGAACGGGCGGGCTGGCACGTGGAGTTGGAGAGCGGCGGCTGCTGCGGACGCGCCGCCTTCTCCAAGGGGCTGCTCGACCGGGCGAAGGAGCAGGCGCGCGGGCTCGTGCACCGCCTCGCCGCCACCGGCGAGGGCCCCATCGTGGGCTGCGAGCCCTCCTGCCTGCTGACCCTGCGCGACGAACACCGGGCCCTGCTGCCCGGCGACCCGGCCGTCGGCCAGGTCGCGGGCCGCGTGCGCCAGCTGGAGGAACTGCTCACCGAGGCCATCGACGACGGTCGGCTGGTCCTGCGGGAAGCGGCGGCCCACCGCATCGTCTTCCACGGCCACTGCCACCAGAAGGCCGAGGTCGGCACGGCCGCCACCGTCGCACTGCTCCGCCGCATCCCGGGCGCCGAGGTCGTCGAACTCGACGCCGGCTGCTGCGGCATGGCGGGCTCCTTCGGTTTCGAGGCCGAGCACTACGACACGTCCATGGCGGTCGGCGAGGACCGCCTCTTCCCCGCGGTGCGCGCCGAACCCGATGACACCGTGGTCGCCGCGACCGGTGTCTCCTGCCGCCAGCAGATCCACCACGGCACCGGCCGCGGCGCCGTGCACCCCCTGCAACTCGTACGGGAGGCGCTGCGATGACCCCCGGTGCACTCGACGGCGTCCGCGTCCTCGACCTCACCCAGGTCATGGCGGGCCCCTACTGCACGATGCTCCTCGCCGACCTCGGCGCCGACGTCATCAAGGTCGAGTCGCCCGAGGGCGGCGACCAGACCCGCACCTCCATGGGCACACCACGCCCCGGCAGCGACACCCCCGCCTTCCACGCCCTCAACCGCAACAAGCGCAGTGTCACCCTCAATCTGCGCACCGAGGCCGACCGTGCCGAGTTCCTGCGCCTCGCCGCCGACGTCGACGTGGTCGTGGAGAACTTCAGGCCCGGCGTCGCCGACCGCCTCGGCGTCGGCTACGAGGCGGTCCGCGCGGTCCGCCCCGACATCGTCTACGCCTCCATCTCCGGCTTCGGCCAGTACGGCCCGTACGCCGACCGGCCAGGCTACGACCTCATCGCACAGGGCATGGCGGGCGCCGTCAGCGTCACCGGCGAACCGGACGGGCCGCCGGTCAAGTGCGGGCTCCCGGTCGGCGACCTCGGCGCGGGCATGCTGTGCGCGCTGAGCATCGCCGCCGCCCACATCCACCGGCTGCGCACGGGGGAGGGCCAGTACCTCGAGACCTCCCTCTACGAAGCCGTCCTCGCCATGTCGGTGTGGGAGTCCGTCGAGTACTTCTCCGGCGGCGAGCCACCCCAGCGCCTCGGCTCGGCACACCGCATGTCCGCGCCGTACCAGGTCGTGCGCACCAAGGACGGGCACGCCACCGTCGCCGCCAACAACCAGCGCCTGTGGCTGCGCCTGTGCGAGGCGCTGGACCTCCATCACCTCGCGGACGACGAGCGGTTCGCCACCAACACCGACCGGATGCGCCACCGCCCCGAACTCATCGCCCTCCTGGAGGGCAGGCTCGCCGCCACCAGCACCGAGGAGTGCGTCGACCTTCTCCTGGCCGCGGGGGTCCCGGCGGGACCGATCCTCGACTACGGGCAGATCCTCGACCACGACCCGCACGCCAGGGCCCGCGGCATGGTCGAGGAGTACGACCACCCCGTCGACGGCCCGAGCCGCGTCGTCGGCTTCCCGGTGAAGCTCGCCCGCACCCCGGCCCGGCTCCGCCGCCACCCGCCCGTACTCGGCGAACACAACGACGAACTCCTGCGGAAGGAGCCCGAGGTGACGGACGACGACACGCAGGAAGGCGGCGGCTCGGTCACCTGGACCCGGCACCCCGTGCCCGGCACCGACACCTTCGCGGCTCACCTCATCCTCGCCCACCCCGAGCGCCGCAACGCCCTGACCCTGCGCATGTACGACCAGCTGGAGTCCGCCTGCCAGGAGATCGACGCCGACCCGGAGATCCGGCTCACCGTGCTGCGCGGCGCGGGCGGCCGGGCGTTCGCCGCCGGCACCGACATCCGCGAGTTCCGCGACTTCGGTAGCGGCGAGGACGGCGTGGCGTACGAGCGGCGGGTCGCGCGCGCCGTGGACCGGCTCGCCGGGATGCGGATGCCGGTCGTCGCCGCCGTGGAGGGACCCGCCGTCGGCGCGGGCAGCGCCCTCGCGAGCTGCTGCGACGTGGTGGTGTGCACCCCCGACGCGGTGTTCGGCGCCCCCATCGGCCGCACCCTCGGCAACTGCCTCTCGCCCGCCGTGATCGCCCGCCTCTACGCGGGACTCGGCCGCGCCCGCACCCTGCGCGCCCTCCTCGCGGCCCGCATGATCAGCGCCACGGAGGCGTACGAGTCCGGGTTCGTCGCCGAGATCGTCGACCCGGCCGACCTGGACGCACGGATCGCGGACCTCACGACCGACATCGCCCGCTGCGCCCCGCTCACCCTCGCCGCCCTCAAGGAGGCGGACCGCCGCGTCCTGGCAGCCACCGCGCCCGGCCACGCAGAGGACCTGTACGCCCGCGTCTACGGCAGCCGCGACTTCCGGGAGGGCGTGACGGCCTTCCTGGCCAAGCGGACACCGCGGTGGGAGGGTGGATAGCAGGGCGCCGCCCCCATCCCGCCGCGGCGCAGGGAGGAAGAGGTCCTTCCATGGCCACCAGGAACTATCTCAGGCCGCCGTGGGCGGCGCGTGTCATCGGCGGACGCATGGCCCGTCTGGTCAAGCCCAAGGTCGTCAGCCTGCTCTCGGTGCCGGGCAGGACCACCGGCGCCTGGCACTCCACGCCGGTGGCCGTGCTCGACCACGAGGGCGCCGAGTACCTCCTCGCCGCCTACGGCGACACCGAGTGGTCGCGCAACCTGAGGGCGAGCAAGACGGGACGGCTCACCCGGCGCGGCCACGTCGAGCACTTCACGGCGGTGGAGGTCGAGCCGGCCGAACGCCCCGCGCTGATGGAGGCGTACCTCAGCCAGTTCGGCAAGCTCCCGAACGTGTCCAAGACCTTCGCGTCCCTGCCGGACCCCGACGACCACCCGGCGTTCCGCATCACGGTCACGGACCGCACCTGAGGCCCTTCACGGTACGTTGAGCCGATGGACGAGGCGTGGAACGAGTTCCGTGACCGGCTGCGGGCGGAAGTGGCCGGGCTGCGCGAGAGGGACACCCTGGTGGTCTCCGAGCCCGACCCGGAACCGGTCCCGGTGCCCGAGGCCCCGGACCGCCGCTGGTGGCAGCGGCGCCCCCGGCCCCGGCAGGAGACCGGCCGGTACGTCCAGTTCATCCGGTGGGACGACGGGATCGGCGCCGAATGCGTTTCATCGGCGTACCGGCGGATGACCGAGGAACAGAAGCAGCGGCTCCTCGCGCTCGGCTGGTCCGACCCCGCCACCCACCCGCGGCGCGGCGGCCGCTCGGAGAACCACGAGATGTGGTTCGGCCTCGACGAGATCGACCGCCTCGCACAGCTCTGCGCCGACGCGCTCCGCGTCCTCGGCGACGAGCCCCCCGACACGCGCTGGACCTGGCGGAAGGACCCGCCGGAGTAGCGGAAGGGGCGCGTCGCACCATGCATATGGTGCGCAATGGTGTGAATCTGGCGATATGACTTCTACTCCCAGCGACTCGCCCCACGCCGCGCAGCCGTCCATCAGGGAACAGCAGGCTGAGCTGCGGGCGCGGCTCCCGTTCGACGACACACAGGACTTCGAGGACGCGACGCGGGGGCTGATCGCCCGGCGCGTTCCGAGCGCCGTGACGGCGGCGGACGGGCGTGTCGTCTGGGACAACGACACGTACGCCTTCCTCAAGGGCGAGGCACCCGAAACGGTGAATCCGAGTCTGTGGCGCCAGTCCCAACTCGTCGCCGAACAGGGCCTCTTCGAGGTCGTCGAAGGGATCTACCAGGTCCGCGGGCTCGACCTCTCGAACGTCACCTTCGTCGAGGGCGCCACCGGTGTCGTCGTGATCGATCCGTTGATCTCGACCGAGACAGCGGCCGCCGCCCTCGCCCTCTACCGCGAGCACCGCGGCGAGCGACCCGTCACCGGCGTGATCTACACCCACTCGCACGTCGACCACTTCGGCGGCGTCAAGGGTGTCACCACGCAGGAGGACGTCGACGCCGGGCGCGTACCGGTCATCGCGCCCGAGGAGTTCACCGAGCACGCGGTCGCGGAGAACGTGTACGCGGGCACCGCCATGGGCCGCCGCGCGGCCTACATGTACGGCGCCGCCCTCGCCCGCGGACCGCAGGGCCAGGTCGGCGCGGGGCTCGGCCAGACCACGTCCACCGGCACCGTCACCCTGATCCCGCCGACCCTGTCCATCACCACGACGGGCCAGGAGGAGACCGTCGACGGCGTGCGCATGGTCTTCCAGATGGCGCCCAACACCGAGGCGCCCGCCGAACTCCTCATCCACTTCCCGGACTTCCGGGCGCTGTGCACGGCGGAGGACGCCACGCACACGCTGCACAACCTGCTGACCCTGCGCGGCGCCGTCGTCCGCGACCCCCACGTGTGGTCGCACGCGCTCACCGAGACGATCGACCTGTTCGGTGACACCACCGACGTCGTGTTCGCCTCGCACCACTGGCCGACCTGGGGCCAGGAGCGCGCCATCCGCTTCCTGGAGACCCAACGCGACCTGTACGGCTACCTCCACGACCAGTCCCTGCGCCTGATCAACAAGGGCTGGACCGGCAGCGAGATCGCCGAACATCTCGCACTGCCCCCGGCCCTGGAGAACGCCTGGAACACCCACGGCTACTACGGCTCGGTGAGCCACAACCTCAAGGCCATCTACCAGCGCTACATGGGCTGGTTCGACGGGAACCCGGCCCACCTGTGGCAGCACCCGCCCGTCGAGGCGGGCAAGCGCTACGTGGAGTTCATGGGCGGCGCCGACGCCGTCGTGGACAAGGCCCGCGGCTCCTTCGAATCCGGCGACTTCCGCTGGGCCGCCGAAGTGCTCAGCCACGTCGTGTTCGCCGACCCCGACCACGCGGGGGCCCGCGCCCTGCTCGCCGACACCCTCGAACAGCTCGGCTACGGCGCGGAGAACGGCACCTGGCGCAACTTCTTCCTCTCCGGTGCCACCGAACTGCGCGAGGGGCAGTTCGGCACGCCCACGGTCGCCGCCGCGCCCGACATCATCGCCAACCTCTCGCCGACCATGCTGTTCGACGCCCTCGCGATCCAGGTCGACGGCCCCAAGGCGTGGGACGAGAGGCTCAGCGTCGACGTGCAGCTCACCGACGTCGACGAGCGCTACCGGGTCCGCCTCACCAACGGTGTCCTCACCTACAGCTCGGCCCCGCAGAAGACCGCCGCCGACGTCACCCTCACCAGCACCGTCCCCGCCCTCGCCCACCTCGCCGTCACCGGACTGACACCCGAGGGCCTGAGCGAGGCGGGCGTCCAGGTCGAGGGCGACGCGTCGGCGCTCGCTCGGCTCACGGCCGTGCTCGACCCCGGCGACCGGGACTTCGCGATCGTCACGCCGTGAGCCGCGACACCGCCGCGCGGACCGCGGACAAGGACAAGGGCAAGGGCAGGAAGAGCGGCTTCGGGCGGCCGACACCGCGCGACGCGGTCTCCGGGTTCGTGACGGGACTCTTCTCGATCCCCGAAGGCATGGCGTACGCGGGGATCGGCGGCTTCGCCGCGCCGCTCGGACTGTGGTCGGGCGTCGTGCCCACCATCGTCGGTTCGGTGTTCGCCCGCACCGCCCTGATGGTCACGACGCTCACCAGCGCCATCGCCCTGTCCTCACAGAGCGTCCTGAAGGCGGCCGGGCTCGACCCGGGCGATCTCGGCGCGCTCGCCGCGCTGACCGTCCTGGTCGGCGTGGTCATGCTGGTCATGGGGCTGCTCGAGCTCGGCTCGGTGATGTCGTTCGTGTCGACGGCCGTGATGACCGGATTCACCACCGGCATCGCCCTCCAGATCGTCACCGGTGTCATCAAGGACGCCACCGGCTACGACCCGACGCCGCACAACACCCTCGCCAAGGTCGTCGACGCCCTCGCCCACGTCGGCGACTGGCAGGGCACCACCGTCCTGGTCGCCCTCGCCACGCTGGTCGCCTGGGCCGCGTTCCGAGCGGTCAGGAAGCTGGAGTCGTACGCGACCCTGCTCGCGCTGCTCCTCGTCAGCGTGGTGTGCGGCATCCTCGACCCGGACGTCGAACTCGTGAGGGACATCGCGGCGATCCCGCGCTCGCTCCCGCCGTTCTCCGCGCCGGACCTCGCCGCGGTCCCCGAACTCGCCGCGGGAGCCGTCGCCATCGCCCTGGTCGCGCTCGCCCAGGCCGCCGGGATCTCCGCCGCCGTCGCCAACCCCGACGGCACCCGGCCCGACGCCTCCAGCGACTTCCGCGCCCAGGGACTCGCCAACATCGCGGGCGGCTTCTTCTCCGCGCTGCCCACCGGCGGCTCCCTCTCCCGCACCGGTGTCGGCACCAGCGCGGGCGCGCGGACCCGCTGGTCCGGGATCTTCGCCGGGATCTGGCTCGCCGTCCTCGTCCTCCTCGTCGGCCCCTACGCGGGGCGGATCCCGATGGCGGTGATCGGCGGACTGCTGCTCGTCATCGGCGGCGAACTCATCGCGGGCCGCGTCCGTGACATCGTCCTCGTCCTGCGCACCTCGTGGCTCTCGGCCGCGGCGATGATCGTGACGTTCCTCGCCACGACCCAACTCGCCCTCCAGTACGCCATCTTCGTCGGCGCGGGCCTGTCGATCGTGCTGCACGCCGTCGCCGAGTCCCGGCGCGGCCGCATCGTCGAACTCACCCCCGACGGCGCGGGCGGCTGGCGCATCGACGAGCCGCCGCGCACCCTGCCCAGCGGCCGCACCACCGTCCTGCACTACGCGGGCGGCGGCTTCTTCGCCGAGGTCAACCGCCTGGAGGAGGAGTGGCCCGACCCGCGCGGCGCCCACGACGCCGCGGTCGTCCTGTCGCTGCGCGGCTCGGCGGGCATCCCGTCCGCCACCTTCCTCAAGGCGTACCGGCGCGCCTGCCGACGCCTGCGCGACCAGGGCGTCCGCCTCGTGCTGTGCGGGGTGCCGCAGCCGACGCACGACCTGCTGCGCCGCTCGGGGCTCCTCGACGAGATCGGCGAGGACGCGGTGTTCGTCGAGACCCCGCAGATCATGGAGTCGCTGACACGGGCCTACGAGGCGGGGGAGCGGCTGCGACATGAGACCGAAGAAAAAATGTAACTCGGTTACGTTATCGTGGGTGGCGTGACGAACGACGAGAACACCCGCGAAGACGTACGACCCGTCCTGGTGACCGGCGCCACCGGCCGGATCGGGCGCGCGGTCGTGGACGAGCTCCTGGCCGCGGGCATCCCCGTGCGGGCGCTCACCCGCGACCCCGCGAAGGCCGAGCTGCCCGACGGGGTGGAGGTCGTCGCGGGCGACTTCACCGACCCCGCGTCCCTCGACCCGGCCCTGCGCGGCGCCCGCTCGGTGTTCCTGCTGTGGACCGCGCCACCCGCCACGACCGCCTCCGCGATCGACCGCGTCGCGGCCCATGTCCGGCGGATCGTCTTCCTCTCCTCGCCGCACCGGACGGCGCACCCGTTCTTCCGGCAGCCCAACCCGATGGCCGACCTGCACGCCGAGATCGAGCGCCTGATCACCGCCGCCGGACTCGACGCGACCGTCCTGCGCCCCGGCATGTTCGCCTCGAACGCCCGCCTGTGGTGGGAGCCCGCGATCCGCGCCGGCGCCCCCGTCCGCTGGCCGTACGCCGACGTGGAGACGGCCCCCGTCGACGAGCGCGACCTCGCCGCCGTCGCCGCCCGCACCCTGTACGAGAGCGGGCACACCGGCGGCGACTACGTCCTCACGGGACCCGAGGCGCTCAGCCACGCCGACCAGGTCCGTGTCATCGGTGAGGTGATCGGTCGCGAGATCCCCTTCGAGGAGCTGACGCCCGACGCGTTCCGCCGCACGACGGACGGTGTCTGGCCGCGCCCGGTCGTCGACATGCTCCTCGACGCGTGGGGCGCGGCCGACGGCCACCCGGCGTACGTGACGACGACGGTCGCCGACGTCCTCGGCCGCGCCCGCACCTTCCGCGAGTCGGTCGCCGACTACTGGAAGACGCCGCTGTAGGCGTTGAGCGCCGGCTGCCCGCCGAGGTGGGCGTACAGGACATGGGAGTCCCTGGGGATGTCGCCGCGCCGCACGAGGTCGATCAGACCGGCCATCGACTTCCCCTCGTACACCGGGTCGAGGATCACTCCCTCCAGCTCGCCGGTCAGCCGGATCGCGTCGACGGTCGACGCGACGGGCACGCCGTAGAAGTCGCCCGCCCAGCCCTCCAGGACGGTGATCTCGTCGTCGCTCAGGTCCCGCCCGAGGCCGATGAGTTCCGCCGTGCTGCGGGCGATCTTCGCCACCTGCGCGCGGGTCTCGTCGATCTTCGCCGACGCGTCGATGCCGATGACGCGGCGCGGCCGGTCCTGGCCCGCGAACCCGGCGATCATGCCCGCGTGGGTGCTGCCGGTGACGCTGCACACCACGATCGTGTCGAAGAAGACCCCCAACTCTTGCTCCTGGCGCTCCACTTCGTACGCCCAGTTCGCGAAGCCGAGACCGCCGAGCGGATGGTCGGACGCCCCGGCGGGGATCGCGTACGGGGTGCCGCCCGACGCCCGGACGTCCTCGAGCGCCTGCTGCCAGCTGTCCTTGACACCGATACCGAACCCGGCGCGCACCAGACGCACGTCGGCGCCCATGATCCGGGACAGCAGGATGTTGCCGACCTTGTCGTTGACGGCGTCCGGCCAGTCCACCCAACTCTCCTGCACGAGCACCGCCTTGAGCCCGAGCCGGGCGGCGACGGCGGCGACCTGCCGGGTGTGATTGGACTGCACGCCGCCGATGCTGACGAGTGTGTCCGCGCCCTGCGCGAGCGCGTCGGGCACGAGGTACTCCAGCTTCCGCGTCTTGTTCCCGCCGTAGGCGAGCCCGGAGTTGCAGTCCTCCCGCTTGGCCCAGATGCGGGGCCCGCCGAGATGGTCGCTGAGCCGGTCGAGGGGGTGCACGGGGCTGGGGCCGAAGAGGAGGGGGTGGCGCGCGAAGTCGTTCAGGGACATGGTGACTCCTTGCGTGAAAGGGCGGGTCGGGCGCGGATCATCGGGGGCGTGTGGCGCGGCGGCGCAGCACGAAGAGGCTGCTCAGGCTCGCGACGGCGGCGAGCGCCACCCAGTAGGCGGGAGCCGCCTGCTGCCCGGTGGCATCGAGCAGCCAGGCCGCGATCATCGGGGTGAATCCGCCGAAGACGGTGACACCGATGTTGTAGCCCACCGCCATGCCCGTCGCCCGGGTCCCGGTGGGGAAGATCCCGGCCATCAGCGCGCCCATGGGACCGTAATAGCAGGCCTTGCAGAGCGCCATCACCATCACGACGCCGATGAGCAGGGCGAGCGAGGGCGCGGACACCAGCAGCGCGAACATCGGGTAGATCAGCAGCAGCACCGCGCCCGCCGCCGGGACCATGAGGGCGATCTGCCCGACCCGGTCGGAGAAGTGCCCCGCCACACTCGTCACCGCGAGCAGCACCAGGCCACCGGCGAGCGCGGCGACGAACCCCGTGGAGTCGGGCAGGCCCAGCGTCTTCGTCGCGTACGTCGGGATGTACGTGATCAGGTAGTTGAGGCACGTCGTGACCGCGAGCAGCCCGATGGTGAGCAGCACGCCCGCCTTGTGCTCGCGCAGCAGCGTGCGGACCGGCGCGTGGGCGGGCTCGGTGTCCCGGGTGGCCGGCGGCTCGGGGACGTTCCGCCGGATGTAGAGACCCACCGGCGCCACGAGCAGGCCGACGGCGAACGGGATCCTGAAACCCCACGAGCCGAGCTGCTCCTCGCTCAGCGTCGACGTCAGCACCGTGCCGAGGAGCGCGGCGAGCAGCGTGCTCGCGGCCTGGCTGGTGAACTGCCAACTCGCCGCGAACCCGCGCCGGTTCGGCATGTGCTCCACCATGAGGGCGGTCGCGCTGCCGAACTCGCCGCCCGCCGCGAAGCCCTGGACGAGCCGGGCGACGAGGATGCCGACCGGGGCCACGGCGCCGATCGCCGCGTACGACGGCATCACGCAGATCATCAGCGTGCCGACCGCCATCAGCCCGATCGACCAGGTCAGCGCCGCCTTGCGGCCCGCGCGGTCGGCGTACGAGCCGAGGACGAGCGCGCCCACCGGGCGGATCAGGAACGAGACACCGAACGTGCCCAGGGTGAGGAACAGCGAGAGGGCCGGGTCGTCGTCGGCGAAGAAGACCTTCGACAGGTACGTCGCGAAGTAGCTGTAGACCGCGATGTCGTACCACTCCAGGGCGTTGCCGACACACGCAGCCGTGATGATCCGGCCGGGGCTCGGCGCGTCCTTCTTCGGTGTCGTACCGGTGGTCGGCGCGCTCATGGCGCGTTCCCGTCCGCCGGCGGCCAGGCGCCCAGCTCGGCGAGGTCCCAGAACAGGCCCGCCATCACCCGCAGCGAATCCCGTACGAGACCGGCGGGCAGATGCTCGTCCGGCGCGTGCTGGGAGCAGCCGGGGTAGGAGTGCGGGACCCACACGGTGGGCAGGCCGAGGCCGCGCGAGAACGCGGCGTTCGGCAGCGAACCCGCCAGGTTGGGCAGCAGGGCGGGCGACGTGCCGCTGGTGCGCTCCAGGGAGTCGAGCGTCCACCGCACCCACGGATTGCCGGGGTCGAGCCGGGACGCCTCCATGCCGTAGTCGGCGGTGACCTCGACCATGTCGAAGCCGTGCTCGTCCAGGTGCTTGCGCAGCGCACGCTCCACCTCCGACGACTCCAGGCCGACGACGAAGCGGAGCTGGCAGTGGGCGCGCGCGGACCCTGGGATGGCGTTCGTCGGCGCGTCCGGCTGACCCGTGGTCATCGCCAGCACCTCGATGGTGTTCCAGGCGAACAGGCGCTCGTTCGGGGTGAGGCCCGGCTCGCCCCACCCGGGGTCGGGCGTCGGCCCGTCGGTGCCCGCGGGGATGTCGGCAAGGGCGCGGCGCACCTCGTCGGGGATGCCCGCGGGGCGCAGCCCGTCGACGCGGATGGCGCCGCGCTCGTCGACGAGGCAGGCGATGGCGTTGGCCAGCACGGTGCCGGGGTTGCGCAGCAGGCCGCCCCAGTTGCCCGAGTGGTGGGAACCCTCGCGCAGCCGGACGCCGAGGGTGAAGTTCACGGCGCCGCGCGAGCCGAGGAAGACCGTCGGACGGTCCTGGGCGACGCGCGGCCCGTCGGAGCCGATCAGCAGGTCGGCGGCGAGGAGTCCGTCGCGTTGCTGCTCGCAGAACTCGGCGAGGCCGGGGGAGCCGACCTCCTCGCCGGTCTCCAGGAGCAGCACGACGTTGTACCCGAGGCGCCCCCGCCGCTCCTCGACGACCTGCTCGAGGGCGACGAGGTTGACCAGGTGCTGCCCCTTGTTGTCGGCGACACCCCGCCCGTACCAGCGTGAGCCCTCCACGGTGAGCCGCCACGGGTCGAGGCCCGCGCGCCAGCGGTCGGGGTGACCGGGCTGCACGTCGGCGTGCCCGTACGTGAGGAGGGTGGGCAGGCCCTCCGCCTCGGTGCGGCGGGCCACCAGGAAGGGGTGGCGGGCGGAGACCGGGTTGTCCGCGATCTCGACCTCGAACCCGATGCGGCCGAGCCGGGGAGCGATCTCCTCGGCCAGGTACGTACGCAGTACGGGCTCCCGGTCCGGGTCGTGGCTCTCGGTGGGGACCGCGACGAGGCGGGCGAGTTCCTCGCGGAAGGCCCCGGAGTCGAAGTGGTGTGCGGCGCTGTCGATCGCGTCCTGTCTGCTCATGGGGCACGACGGTGACACCGCACGGAAAGCGCCAACAAGGGGCGGCGACCGGTCCTTCGGTGACAATATGGGAACGCGTGCGTTGCCGCTGCGGCAACGCCGGGAGCCATGGAGACGGCGGGGCGGGAGAGCCATCCGATGCCACTGATCGACCCGGCCCTGCGGTACTTCGTCGCCGTCTTCGAGACGGGTTCGGTGAACGCGGCGGCCCGGCGCCTCTTCGTCGCGGCCTCCG
Source organism: Streptomyces sp. SDT5-1 (assembly GCF_052245995.1). Taxonomy (NCBI): domain Bacteria; kingdom Bacillati; phylum Actinomycetota; class Actinomycetes; order Kitasatosporales; family Streptomycetaceae; genus Streptomyces; species Streptomyces sp. SDT5-1. The sequence goes on from NZ_CM125963.1 coordinate 8,069,243, forward strand.
CCGTGAGCCGTCAACTCGCACGCCTGGAAAGGGAAGTGGGGGCGCCCCTCTTCGAGCGGCAGTCCAGCGGGGTCGTGGCGACACCGGCCGGGCGGGCCTTCGCGGGGTTCGCGCGGCGGGCCATCCAGGACGCGGAGGCCATCACGGAGGAGGTGCAGCAGCGGCGGACGACCCGCGCGGTCATCACCGTCGCCGCCACCATCGGTGTCACCCACCATCTGCTGCCCGACGTCGCGGCCGGGTTCCACGCCGCGCACCCGGAGGCCCGCGTCATCCTGAACGTGGTGCGGCCCACGGAGGCGACGCAGATGGTCGCCGAGGGCATCGCCGACCTCGGCGTCACCTTCAACATCGCGCTGCCCGCCGGTGTGTCGATCCGCTACACGCAGGAGGCCCCGCTGTGCGCGATCGTCCGCCGCGGCCACGCGCTGGCGGACCGGCCGACCGTCTCGGTCCGGGATCTCGTTCAGCACCCGGTGGCCCTGCCGTCGACCGACACCACGAGCCGCCTCCTCCTCGAGGCGTCGGCGGCCGCGCACCAGCTCACGGTGGAGGGCGTCTTCGAGTGCACCACGGTCGACGCGCTGCTCCGCTTCGTGCGCGCCAGCGGCGCGGTGACGCTCGCCAGCCGGGTCACCCTCGGCCCGTCCGACCGCCGCGCCCTGGTCGCCATCCCCCTGGAGGAGAAGGAGTTCCGCCAGCGCACCCTCCAGGTCCAGTGCCGGGCGGGCCGCGAACTGCCGCCCGCGGCGGCGGACTTCACGCACCGGGTGATCGACGCCCTTGGCCACCGGGCGGTGTAGGTTCGCCTCAACGACGTGTATGGGACACGGATGTCGTGGGGTGGGGAACGTGGGTCGGGGGATCTGGCGGCTGCTGGTCGCCGTCGTGCTGATGGTCGGCGGCGTCGGCTGCGACGTCGTGCACAGGAACGGCGGGGACGTGCCCCGGCACGACGTGAAGGCGTCGAACCCGCCGAAGGGACTGCCCGCGGAGTTCACCCGGGGCCAGCGGCTCCGCTGGCGGGCGTGCGCCGACGCGGGCGAGGGGTACGAATGCGCCGTGATGAAGGCCCCGTTGGACCACCGCAAGCCGGAGCAGGACGCCATCGACGTCGCCCTCATCCGCAAGCGGGCCACAGGACCGGAGCGCGACCGCATCGGCTCGCTCGTACTGAACTTCGGCGGACCCGGTGTGTCCGGTGTCGACGGGCTGCCCAAGTACGCCGGGCAGTACGCCTCGTTGGGCGAGCGGTACGACCTGGTGAGCTTCGACCCGCGGGGTGTCGGCCGTACGATCCCCGTCACCTGCGGCGAGAAGGCGTACGAGGGGAGCGGGGAGTGTGCGAAGAGGTCGGGGAAGGTGCTGCCGTTCGTCGGGACCTCACGGACCGCCCGCGACCTCGACCTCCTGCGGTACCTGCTGGGCGACGAGAAGCTGCACTACTTCGGTGTCTCGTACGGGACACAGCTCGGCGGGGTGTACGCCCACTTGTTCCCGAGACATGTCGGGCGGACCGTCCTCGAAGCCCCCGTCGATCCGACCGTCGACCGCGTCGAGGGTGACATCGAACAGGTCAAGGCCGTGCAGCGGGCGTACGAGAGGTTCTCGCGGTGGTGTGTGCGCGAGTACCGGCACTGCCCTGTGGCACGCGAACCCGACCCGAGGGCGGTCGAGGGGCTGCGCAAGAAGTTCCGCGACCAGGGCGACGCCGCCCATGCCATCTCCAACTTCCTCGACAGCGGCACGGCCGGTTGGAAGCCCCTGGCCGGGGCGCTCACCGACGCCGTCGAGCGGGGCGACGGCACCCGGCTGATGCGCAAGGCCTACGACCGCGAGCCGGGCGCCCGCGCCGAGAGCGCATCCGCGTCCGCCGACAACGGCACGTCGGCGCTCGTCGCCATCACCTGCGCCGACTCCGACCTGCGCCCCGGCTACGAGCGGGCCGCGGCGCTGGAGCGGCGCCTCGCGGACGCCTCGACCGTCTTCGGGAAGGCATGGGGCGACAGCGTGTACCTCTGTTACGACTGGCCGTACGACGGCGAGGCCGCCACCCCCGACGTGCGGGCCGCGGGCGCCGCCCCCGTCCTCGTCGTCGCCAACACCGGCGATCCCACCACCCCGTACGTGGGAGGCCGCCGCATGGCGCGCGAACTGGGCGCAGGCGTGGGCGTGCTGCTCGGTGTGCGGGCCGAGGGACACGGGTCGTACCCGCAGGAGGAGTGCGCCGCCCGGGCCATCGACGGGTACCTCCTGGCGGGCCGGGTGCCGCGCGACGGCACGCGGTGCGGATAGCGGAACGCCGAGGGCGGGACGGAAGGCTCCGTCCCGCCCTCGGCGGTGTGCGTCCTCGGCGGGTCAGTCGCCGTGGCTCAGCGCGACGTCCAGCTCGCCCGGGGCGCCGCCGCCCGCCACCGTGACCGCCTTCGACGCCGGCGGGTAGCCGCTCGCGATCACCGTGTACGAGGCACCGGCCAGACCGGCGAACGCGTACGCGCCGTCGGCCCCGGTGGTGTGCACCGCGACCACGTTCCCCGCCTGGTCGATCAGGGTGACGCGGGCGTCGTTCACGGGGGAGCCGTCGCTGCCCCGCACCGTGCCGGTCACCGTCGCCGCCGAACGCAGCACGGCGTCCTGCCGGGTGGCGCCGCCGCCCGCGACCTGCGCCTGCGCCGCGTACGGCTGGAAGCCCTCCGCGCTGGCCGTGAACGTGTACGCGCCCGGCGGCAGCTGCGGCAGCGAGTAGCCGCCGTCGGTGTCGGTCAGCGCGGAGCCGACCGTCTCGCCGCGCTCGTCGGTGGTGACGACGAGCGCGCCCACGACCGGCGCCCGGTCGGACTCGCCGGTGACGGTGCCGAACAGGCCGCCGTCGCCGCTGAGGACGAGGTCGAAGGAGACCGGTCCGTCCGCGCGCAGCGCCAGCGTGGCGACCCGCGGGTCACGGCCGGGGGCCGCGCCCACGAGGACGTAGCCCTCGCCGACGGCCGAAGGAGCCGACACCGCGTAGCTGCCGTCCGCCGCCGCGGTGCCGCGGCCGATCTGGGCGCCGCCGCGGTCGATCAGGGTGACGACGGCGCCGACCAGCGGCGTGTTGTCCCCGCTGAGCACGCGGCCGTGCACGCCGGGGCCCTCCACCGCCGGAGCGGTGGCGGCCAGGGTCACGGGGGTGACCGGCGCGGCGGCGGCCACGGCCTCGGCCGGCTCGGCGGCCTCGGACGCCGACTCGACCTTCTGCTGCGCCTGGGCCAGCGGACGGCCGGCGCGGTACAGCAGGAGCGACACCACGAGACCGGCGACGAAGAACCCGGCGGCCCACCAGTACGCGGTCGCGTAGCTGTGCACGGCCGCCTCGGCCTGGCTGGCCTTCGAGACACCGTGGTCGGCGATGTAGTTCGACGCGGCCGTCGCGGCCATGGTGCTGAACAGGGCGGTGCCGATGGAGCCACCGACCTGCTGCATCGTGTTGACGGTCGCCGCGGCGACACCCTGGTCCTTCGGGTCCACGCCCAGCGTGGCGAGGCTCATCGCGGGCGGCATCACGAGACCGATACCGACACCGATCATGATCAGCGGCGGCAGCACGTGCGAGGCGTAGCTGCTGGTCACGTCGAGCGCGGTCAGCCAGACCAGACCGCCCGCGGTGAGACCCATGCCGACCGGCACGACCGGCTTCGGGCCGAGCTTCGGGACCAGCGCCATGGTGGCGATCTGCGCCGTCACCATCAGCGACAGGATCATCGGCAGGAACGCGACACCCGTCTCCATCGGGCTCTTGCCGAGGATCGTCTGGAGGTAGTACGTCAGGAACAGGAAGATCCCGAACATGCCGGCGCCGGTGATGAAGACGCTGACGTACGACGCGGCGCGGTTGCGGTCCGCGAGGACGCGCAGCGGCAGCAGCGGGTGCTTGGCACGGGTCTGCCAGGCGATGAACAGGCCGAGCAGGACGACGCCCGCGGCCAGGAACACCCAGCACATCCAGTTGCCCCAGCTGTGCGTCTCGGCGTTGGAGAAGCCGAAGACGATGCTGAAGAGTCCGGCGGCGACCAGCAGGGTGCCGAGCAGGTCGAGCTTCGGGCGCGGCCCGGCGGCCGGCTTGCGGACGAAGACGAGGGCGCCGACGACCGCGAACGCGGCGATGACCAGGTTGACGTAGAGCGTCCAGCGCCAGTCGAGGTGCTCGGTGAGGAAGCCGCCGAGCAGCATGCCGATGGCACCGCCGGAACCGGCGATGGCGCCGAAGATGCCGAACGCGCGGGCGCGTTCCTTGGGCTCGGTGAACGTCGTCGTGAGCAGCGCCATCGCGGTCGGCGCGAGAACCGCGCCGAAGACGCCCTGGAGGGCGCGTCCGGCGACGAGCATGGAGAATCCTGTGGCCGCGCCGGCGAGCGCGGAGGAGCCCGCGAAGCCGATCAGGCCGATGAGCAGCGTCGCCTTGCGCCCGAACAGGTCGGACAGCTTGCCGCCGAGCAGCAGCAGGCTGCCGAAGGCGAGCGAGTACGCGGTGACGACCCACTGGCGGCCGTCGTCGGAGAAGCCGAGGTCCGCCTGGGCGGACGGCAGGGCGATGTTCACGATGGTGGCGTCGAGCACCACCATCAGCTGGGCGAGGCCGATGACGGCCAGCACCCACCAGCGGTGGGGCACGTGGTGCGCGGCCGGGGCGCCCGGCGGCTGTGCGGACGGGTCCGCGGCCGGACGCTCGCGCGCGTCGAGCGGGGTGGGCATTGCGTGGTCCTTCGAGGTCTGTCGGGAGCCGGAGGCCGGGAGGGGCCGGTGGCGGTCAGGCGGCCAGCAGCAGGGGGAGGACGACGGTGTCCACGTAGCGCTGGAGGTATGCGGTGTCGGCCGCCCGCCGCTCGAGGAGCGGACGGGAGAAGACGGAGCCGACGAACATGTGCGGAAGGAAGTCGCAGGCGGGCTCGGACCGGTCGATCTCGCCGCGCGCCGCGGCCCGCGCGAGCATCGCCTCGAACAGGTCGAGCTCGGGCTGGACGAGCGCCTCGTGCACCGCCTCCGCGAGCTCCGCGTCCTTGCGGATGGCCAGCGAGATGCCGCGCACCAGGTCGATGTCCTTGTGGGCCTCGCCGACCCGACGCGCGAGGGCGTGCAGATCGCCCCGCAGGGACCCGGTGTCGAGGTCCTCCAGGGAGAACGGCCGCATCTCGCGCAGCGCCACGGACACGAGCCGCGGTTTGCTGCCCCACTGCCGGTAGAGCGTCGCCTTGCTGCACCGCGAGTGCGCGGCGACGGCGTCGAGCGTCATCGTCTCGTAGCCGACGTCGCGCACCAGGTCGAGGGTGCGGCTGAAGAGCTCGCGCTCCCGCTCGGGAGTGAGGCGGGTGCGGCGCTTCGTGCGGGTGAGGGGTTCGGGAAGCCCCATGGATTCCTTGCCTGACGGTGGTCCGCGGGTCCGCGCGCCGAGGTGCGCGAACAAGCGAACCGAAACGGTTTCGTACCGCTAAAGGTACGCCCTCCCGTCATCGAAACGCAAACGTTTCGCTCGTGACCTGGGTCGGCGCCCCGCTCGGGCCGGAGCGAATGATTCCGAACGGGCATCGCAAGATGCGAAATCGGTGTTGGACGTGCATCAGCGGCAGCTCATAGCGTCTCGCCAGACCAGTGACGCGGGCCATACGGGAGTCGGCCCGCCTCCGGTACGTCTGTCGCACACCTCAGTTCGGGAGTACCACCTCTATGAGCGCCTACACGCCTGCCGACCTCGGCCGACGACTCGGCTCCGGCCTGCTGTCCTTCCCCGTGACCCACTTCAGGGCCGCGGACCACGCCGAGCCGTACGCCTTCGACGAGGAGGCCTACCGCGAGCACGTCGGCCGGCTCGGCGCGTACGAGGTGGCCGGGCTCTTCGCGGCCGGCGGCACCGGCGAGTTCTTCTCGCTGACCACCGCCGAGGTCGAGCGGGTGGTCACCGCCGCGGTGGCCGCCGCCCCCGAGGGCACCCCGATCCTCGCCCCGGTCGGCCACGGCACCGCCACCGCCGTCGAGATGGCGCGGTCCGCCGAGCGCGCGGGCGCCGACGGCATCCTGCTCTTCCCGCCCTACCTCACCGAGGCCCCGCAGGACGGTCTGGCCGCCCATGTCGAGGCCGTCTGCGCCGCGACGGACCTCGGCGTCATCGTCTACAGCCGCGCCAACGCCGTGTACCGCGCCGACACCGTGGCCCGGCTCGCGGAGTCCTGCCCGAACCTGATCGGTTTCAAGGACGGCATCGGCGACATCGACGCCATGACCCGCCTCTACACCAAGGTCGGCGACCGCCTCACCTACATCGGCGGGCTGCCGACCGCCGAGACCTTCGCCCTGCCGTACCTCGAACTCGGCGTCACCACCTACTCCTCGGCGATCTTCAACTTCGTCCCCGAGTTCGCCCTCTCCTTCTACGCGGACGTCCGGGCCCGCCGCCGCGCGGACGTCCTGCGCAAGCTCGACGCGTTCGTCCTTCCGTACACCGAGATCCGCAACCGGAAGAACGGCTACGCGGTCAGCATCGTCAAGGCGGGCCTCACCGCCACCGGACACCCCGCGGGACCGGTCAGACCGCCGCTGACCGACCTCGAAGCGGACGAGCTGGACGAGCTCACCACCCTCATCAAGGGCATCGACAGCTGACAGGCCCGAACCCCCTCAGCCCCCTCCCGTAGGCGCCGGTCACCGGCCCGCGAGCCGCACGCGAAAGGCCCCACCGTCCATGAGCACCCAGGCCGTTCCTCCCACTCACACCCCCGTCGTCGCCTCCATGCGTGTCGTCCCCGTCGCGGGCGAGGACAGCATGCTGCTGAACCTGAGCGGTGCCCACGCCCCGTACTTCACCCGCAATCTGGTCATCGTCACCGACTCCGACGGCCGCACCGGCGTCGGCGAGGTCCCCGGCGGCGAGCCCATCCGAGCCACCCTGGAGGACGCCACCGACCTCGTCGTCGGCCGCCCCGTCGGCGACCCGCAGGCCGTGCTGCGTGCGATACGCGAGCGCTTCGGCGACCGGGACGCCGGCGGCCGCGGCGCCCAGACCTTCGACCTGCGCGTCACCGTGCACGCCGTCACCGCCGTCGAGGCCGCCTTGCTCGACCTGCTCGGCCAGTACCTGAACGTGCCGGTCGCCGCCCTGCTCGGCGAGGGCGTGCAGCGCACCTCCGTCCCCGTGCTCGGCTACCTCTTCTACGTCGGCGACCGCCGCCGCACCGACCTCCCGTACCGCGACGAGTCCGACGCCAAGGACGCCTGGGAGCGGCTGCGCAACGAGGAGGCGCTCACCCCCGAGGCGGTCGTGGCGCTCGCCGAGGCGGCCCAGGAGCGGTACGGCTTCCAGGACTTCAAGCTCAAGGGCGGTGTCCTCGACGGGCGCGCCGAGGCCGAGGCCGTCACCGCGCTCGCCGAGCGCTTCCCCGAGGCCCGCATCACCCTCGACCCCAACGGCGGTTGGCTGCTCAAGGACGCCGTCGAGATCGGGCACTCGCTGCGCGACGTGCTCGCCTACGCCGAGGACCCCTGCGGCGCCGAGGCCGGCTACTCGGGCCGCGAGGTGATGGCCGAGTTCCGCCGCGCCACAGGACTCAGGACCGCCACCAACATGATCGCCACGGACTGGCGGCAGATGGGCCATGCCATCAAGTCCGACGCCGTCGACATCCCGCTCGCCGACCCGCACTTCTGGACCATGAACGGTTCGGTGCGCGTCGCCCAGCTCTGCGACGCCTGGGGCCTGACCTGGGGCTCGCACTCCAACAACCACTTCGACGTGTCGCTCGCGATGTTCACCCACGTCGCGGCCGCCGCGCCCGGTGACATCACCGCCATCGACACCCACTGGATCTGGCAGGACGGCCAGCGCCTCACCCGCGAGCCGCTGCCCATCGAGGGCGGCGCCATCGCCCTCCCCGAACGTCCGGGCCTTGGCGTCGAGTTGGACCTCGACCAGGTCGAGGCCGCCCACCAGCGCTATCTCTCCCTCGGCCTCGGCGGCCGGGACGACGCCGCGGGCATGCAGTACCTGATCCCCGGCTGGACCTTCGACGCCAAGCGCCCGGCACTGGTGCGCTGACCCTCCTTTCCCCACCGCCGCTGCGGCGTCGTGTCCCGCTCGTACGACGCCGCACCGAGCTCTCGCATGCCCTGACAACCGAACGTGCACCTCCGTCACTTCGAAGGAGAAGTGATCATGCCCATGCTCGTCGTTGCGCTCAGTGTTGTGGCGCTGCTGTTCCTGATGACCAAGGTGAAGCTGAACGGCTTCGTCGCCCTGCTCCTCGTCGCGGTCGTCGTCGCGATGGTCCAGGGCATCAGCCTGCCGGAGATCTCCGATGTCCTGGAGGCCGGTATCGGTGACCAACTCTCCGGCACCCTGCCGGTGATCGGCCTCGGGGCCATGGTCGGCCGCGTGATGGGTGACGCGGGCGCCGCCCAGCGCATCGCCACCAAGCTGACCAAGGCGTTCGGCGACCGCTGGGTGCAGGTGGCGATGGTCGTCACCGCCATGCTCATCGGCGTCACCATGTTCTACGAGGTCGCCTTCGTCATCATCGTGCCGGTGGCCTTCACCCTGGTCCGCGTCACCCGGCAGAACCTGCTGTGGGTCGGCCTCCCGATGTCCATCGCGCTCTCCACGATGCACAGCTTCCTGCCGCCGCACCCCGGGCCCACCGCCGTCGCCGAGATGTTCGACGCCTCCGTCGGCCAGACGCTCTTCATCGGCCTGTTCATCGCCGTCCCGGCCGGCGCCCTCATCGCCCTGGTCTGGCCGCGGCTGCCGTTCGTCCGCAGGATGGACCCGTCGATCCCGACCGGCCTTGTCACCGAGCGGGTCTTCGACGAGGACGAGATGCCGGGGCTCGGATGGTCCCTCGCGGTCGCGCTGCTCCCGGTCGTCCTCATCGCGGGCGCCGCCATCGCCGAGATGTCCCTCGACGACCACGCCCCGGGCATGGGTGTCGTCAAGTTCGTCGGCTCTCCCGAGTTCGCGCTGCTGCTCACCCTGCTGCTCGCCATGTACGTCTTCGGCCCGCGCATCGGCCGCTCCCTGAAGGACCTCGCCACCTCCTGCGGCGACGCCGCCAAGTCCATGGCCATGATCATGCTGGTGATCGCGGCGGGCGGCGCGTACAAGAACGTCCTCGTCGAGGGCGGCGTCTCGGACTACATCAAGCAGACCACCGAGCACTGGTCGATCTCCCCGCTGCTGCTCGCCTGGCTGATCGCCGCGATCCTGCGCATCGCGCTCGGCTCGGCCACCGTCGCGGTCTCCACCGCGGCGGGCATCGTGGCGCCGATGGTGGCGGGCAGCGGCACGTCGCCCGAGCTGATGGTCCTCGCGGTGTCCTGCGGTTCGATCGCCTTCTCCCACGTGAACGACCCGGGCTTCTGGATGTTCAAGGAGTACTTCAACCTGTCGGTCCTGGACGCCATCAAGGCCCGCACCACGTACACGACCGTCCTCGCGGTGCTCGGGCTGGGCGGGGTGATGGCCATCAACGCGGTGATGTGACGGACCTTTGTCACAGCCATGTACGAGTGGGCGGTCGTGAGGAACGGTTCACCCGTCGGTCGGGGTCCTCACCAACAGTGACGCCCGACCCCACCGGGCGGACAGGCACCACCGACCACGGAGGAACCACGACCATGCGTGCTCAGAAGACCACCATCGCCGCCCTGGCACTCGTCGCGGGGCTCTCGCTCACGGCCTGCCAGGGCACCGAGGACTCCGCCGCGGGCAGCGACGGCTCGGGCTCCTCCGCCTCGTCCCCGGAGGCGTCCGCGTCGCCCACCGCCACGGCCACGGCCACCGCCACGGCCTCCAGTGACACCGGCAGCAGCGGTGGTCGGGTCGACACCGGCCCCTGCAAGACGGCGAACCTCGCGTTCAGCACGTCCCACGGCATGGGCGAGGGCGACCTCATGGTCGTCATGAAGAACACCGGCGACGCCTGCTCGCTCAAGGGCTTCCCGGGCGTCGACCTCAAGGCGGACGACGGTCCGGGCGGCATCAGCGCGCTGCGCAGCGACCGCCCGGCGCCGACCGTCGCCCTGGGGCGCGGCGAGGAGACCCGGTTCACGCTGCACACCCCGCGCAACGACACCGGCGGCTCGGGCCTGGACATCGTCAGCATCGTCGTCACGCCACCGAACGAGACGCACTCCACGACCCTGCCGGTCTCCCTCAACCTGCCGGTCAGCGACTCCACCGAGTCCAAGGTGACGGTGGACCCGGTGGGCTCAGGCAAGCAGTGACCCCGGCTCAGGGCAGCAGCGCGGCGACCTTCCGCCAGCCCTCGCGCGGCAGGCCGTCCGGCGGCGTGCCGTCCACGACCTGGAGCGCGACGTGGTCGGCGCCCGCCTCGAAGAACGCGCCGATCTTCGCGCGGATGGCCTCCTCGTCGCCCCACGCGTACAGGGCGTCGACGAGCCGGTCGCTGCCGCCCGAGGCGAAGTCGTCCTCGGTGAAGCCGAGCCGCAGCCAGCTGTTGGTGTAGTTCGGCAGCGCGAGGTACATGGCCAGCACCTCGCGGGCCAGCGTCCTCGCGCGCTCCGGATCGGTCTCCGGAACCACCTTCAACTCCGGTGCGAGCAGCGGTTCTTCGCCGAGGATCTCGCGGGCCTGCGCCGTGTGCTCGGGCGTGACCAGATACGGGATGGCGCCCGCCGCCCGCTCCGCCGACAGCTTCAGCGTCTTCGGGCCGAGCGCCGCGAGCAGCCGCCGCTCGGCCGGCACCCCGGCGGCGTCCAGCGCGTCGAGGTACTCGACCAGCGCCGAGTACGGCCGCCGGTACTGCTCGGCCAGCTTGGCGTGGCTGACGCCGAGACCGAGCTGGAAGCGCCCCGGGTGGGCCTTCTCCAGCTCCGCGAAGCCCTCCGCGCTCGACGCCGCGTCGTGCTGCCAGATGCTCTGGATGCTGGTGGCGACCGTGAGCGTCGAGGTGCCCTCCAGGATCGGCACCGCGTTCACGGGCGCGCTGCTGCCGCCCAACCAGACGGTGCCGTAACCGAGTTGCTCCAGTTCGGCGGCGGCGTCGGTGATCTCGGCCCGCTGGTCCGGATCCTCGGACCGCAGCCCGACGTTCCAGATTCCGTACCGGCCGACCTTGTCCTTCAGGGCGGTGCTCATGTGTCTCCGATCCCTCCGGTGAGTGGGTGTGGGGCGCTCACGACTAGACGATCACAACTCGCGCGCGTCCGCGCTTCATTCCGGCCCCCGTGTCCCGTCCCCGCGGGGAAACCGGAACCTGGGTTTCCCTTTACCGTTTCTTTGCTGATAGAAAACTCCGGATCACCCCGCACGTCCGCACTGACAGAGGTGCCTGCCCCACCCCGGAGTCTCTGTGTCGTACACACCCTGGTCGCTGCTGAGCGACGCCGGCCTGATAGCCGCGCTGCTGCTCGTCGGCACGCTGCTGCGCGCCCACGTCCGGCTGTTCCAGCGGCTGATGCTGCCCTCCAGCGTCATGGCCGGCTTCCTCGGTCTCGCCCTCGGCCCCGAAGGGGCGGGCCTGCTGCCGTTCTCCGACCAGCTCGGCACCTACGCGTCCGTGCTCATCGTCGTCGTCTTCGCCTGCCTCGCCCTCACCGAAGGACTCGGCCTCAAGGGCTTCGGCAAGGCCGCGGGCTCCTTCGGCTCGTACGGGGTCGCCGCGTACGCCCTCCAGGTCGGCCTCGGTATCGTGCTCGGCCTCGTCCTGCTCGGGCCCCTGTGGGACGTCCCCGACGCGTTCGGCGCGCTGCTCTTCGCCGGCTGGGCCGGCGGCTTCGGCACCGCCGCCGCCCTCGGCACCGCCTTCGAGGCGGGCGGCTGGGAGGGTGCGAGCTCCCTCGGCTTCACCTCCGCCACCGTCGGCATGCTCGTCGGCGTCGTCGGCGGCATCATCCTGTGCAACTGGGGCGCGCGGCGCGGCCACACCAGCAGCGTCGGCCGCTTCGAGACGCTCCCCGAGGACCTGCGCACCGGCCTCGTGCGCAAGGACGAGGAGCGCCACCCCACCGGGCGCGCCACCACCTCGCCCGCCTCCATCGAACCGCTCGGCTTCCAGATCGCCGTCGTCGCCGCGCTCGCGGCCGCCGCGTACGGCGTCTCCGAGTGGATCACCGGGATGTTCCCCTCGCTGATGCTCCCCGTCTTCGCGCTCGCCTTCATCCTCGGCCTGATCCTGCGCGCAGCCGTCGGCCGCACCAAGGCCTGGGGCTACGTCGACGGGGACTCCCTCAAGTCGCTCTCGGGCACCGCCACCGACGTCCTGATCACCTGCGGCATCGCCTCCATCGTGCCCAGCTTCGTCGCCGACTACTGGGTGCCGCTCGCCCTCATGTTCGCGGCCGGGCTCGCCCTCGTGCTCGTCCTGTTCCTGGTCGTCGCGCCGCGCCTCTTCGACGGCAACTGGTTCGAGAAGGCCCTCGTGACCTGGGGCTGGACCACCGGCGCCGCCGCCACCGCGATCGCCCTGCTGCGCATGGTCGACCCGAAGCTGAAGAGCGGCACCCTCGAGGAGTTCGGCGTCGCCTACATCCCCGTCGCGCCCGTGGAGACGGCCACCGTCACCTTCGTGCCCGTCCTCCTCTCGGCCGGCGCCGCCTGGGCCGTCGGCGGGGCGTGGGCCGCGCTCGGCGTGCTCGCCCTCGTGCTGCCCTGGCTGGCCGGCTGGGCACCGCGCCGCGGCGCGAAACCGGAGGCCGTACCGGCGAACGAGAGCGCCGGAGTCTGACCCCCACGAACGCCCCGGGCCACCACGCCCGGGGCGTTCTCGTGCGCACCCACTGGACGGGCCCGCCGAATCATCCGATGATTGCGGGGCATCGCAAGCTCTCCACATCCGCCCCAACGGCCCCCGGAGACGCCCCAGATGACCGACACCGGAATGTCCGGAAGCGCCCCGCCGCCCGCCCCCTTCCCGCTGCGCACCAAGCTCCTGCCGCCACCCGCCGTCCGTGAACTGCCCGCGCCGCCCGCGCGGACCTGGCGCATCATCGGCCCCGGCATCGTGGCCGCGGGCGTCGGTGTCTCGTCCGGCGAGTTCATCCTCTGGCCCTACATCGCCACCCAGGCAGGCCTGGTCTTCCTGTGGGGAGCCGTGATGGGTGTCGTCACCCAGTGGTTCCTCAACATGGAGATCGAGCGGTACACCCTCGCCACCGGCGAGACCGCCGTCACCGGCTTCAACCGCTACTGGCGGCACTGGGGCCTCGTCATGGTCGTCTTCACCTACGCGGCCAACCTCTGGCCCGGCTGGGCCACCAGCTCGGCCACCATGCTCAGCTACGTCTTCGGCGGCGAACCCGCGTACATCGGCATCGGGCTGCTCGTCCTCATCGGCCTGATCCTCACGCTCGCGCCCGTCGTCTACAACGCCCTGGAGAAGCTGCTCGGCGTCAAGATCCTCGTCATCGGCGGCTTCTTCCTCCTCGCCCTGATCCTCGCGGTCACCGCCACCACCGTGGGCGACCTGCCCAAGGCCGTCACCGATGCCACGTTCCCCTCCGAACTCGGCGTCGCCGTCCTCATGGGCGCCCTCGCCTACGCGGGCGCGGGCGGCGGCCAGAACCTCGTGCAGAGCAACTGGATCCGCGACAAGGGCTTCGGCATGGGCCACTACGTGCCCCGCCTCGTCAGTCCCGTCACCGGCAAGGAGGAGGCAGCGGGCCCCGTCGTCGGCTACGTCTTCGAGCTCAACGAGACCAATCTGTCCCGCTGGCGCCGCTGGTGGCGCTTCGCCAACGCCGAACAGGCCCTCACCTTCGTCCTCGTCACCGTCGTGACCATCGTCCTGTCGTCGCTGCTCGCGCACTCGACGCTGTTCGGGACCGGCGGCCTCGAGAACAACGTCGGGTTCCTCCAGAAGGAGGGACAGGTCCTCCAGGACCGCGTGGGGGACTGGTTCGGTGTCTTCTTCTGGCTGGTCGGCGCGTTCTCCCTGTTCAGCGCCGCCACCGGCATCATCGACTACACCAGCAGGATGGCGGCCGACGTCCTCAAGTCGACCTATCTGCGCGGCAGCAGGACCAGCGAGTCGCGGATGTACGCGCGCCTGGTGTGGGCCGTCGTCGCCATCGGCGCGATCGTCCTGCTCTCCGGCCTCGACCAGCCGCTCGTGCTGCTCGTCATCTCGGCCTGTGTGTCGGGCGTGATGATGTTCGTGTACGCGATCCTGCTCCTGGTCATGAACCGCACGGCGCTGCCCGAACCCCTCAAGGTGCGCGGCTACCGGGTGGCCGCGCTGGTGTGGGCCGTGGTGCTCTTCGGCGTGCTGTCCGTCCTGACGGTGCGCCAGCAGCTCTCCGACCTCTTCGGCTGAACCCGACGTACGTACAGGAGTGGATTTCATGACGGATGGTCACGTGGCCCGGCGCAGCCAGGCGTGGTTCGGCGCCGCCGGGCGTGGTGGCATGCTGTACCGGTCGTGGATGCGCAACCAGGGCTTCGGGCCCGAGGTGTTCGACGGGCGGCCCGTGATCGGGATCGCCGTGTCCGCGTCCGAACTCGCCCCCTGCAACGCCCACTTGACCCGCGTCGCCGAGGCGGTCAAGCGCGGGGTGTGGCAGGCGGGCGGCTTCCCGCTCGAGTTCCCCACCATGGCGACCGGCGAGACCCTGATGCGGCCCACCGCCATGCTCTACCGCAACCTCATGGCCATGGAGGTCGAGGAGCTGATCCGCGCCAACCCGCTGGACGGCGTGGTGCTCCTGTCGGGCTGCGACAAGACGACACCGGCCATGCTGATGGGCGCGGCCAGCGTCGACCTGCCCGCCGTGATGGTGACCGGCGGACCCATGCTCAACGGCAAGTTCCAGGGCCGCGACGTCGGCTCCGGCACGGCCGTGTGGCAGATGGAGGCCGAGGTCAAGGCCGGCCGGATGACCGAGGAGGAGTGCTTCTTCGCCGAGGGCTGCATGGCCCGCTCGAACGGCCACTGCATGACGATGGGCACCGCCTCCACCATGGCCTGCATGGCGGAGACCCTCGGCATGCAACTGCCGGGCTCCGCCACCTGGCCCGCCGTCGACATGCGCCGCTACGAGACCGGGCAGGCGGCGGGCCGGCGCATCGTCGACATGGTGGAGGAGGACCTGCGGCCCTCCCGCATCCTCACCCGCGAGGCCTTCGAGAACGCCATCCGCACCAACGCCGCGATCGGCGGCTCCACCAACGCCATCATCCACCTCACCGCGCTCGCGGGCCGCGTCGGCGTCCGCCTCGACACCGAGGACTTCGACCGACTCGCCCGCGACATCCCGACGTTGCTGAACCTGATGCCGTCCGGCCGCTATCTCATGGAGGACTTCTGCTACGCGGGCGGGCTCCCCGCTGTCCACCACGAACTGGTCAGGGCCGGGCTGCTGCACGGCGAACAGCTCACCGTCACCGGACGCAGCATCGCCGAGAACGTCGCCGACGCGGAACGCATCGGCGACGAGGTCATCACCGGCGTCCTCGACCCCTTCCAGCCCGCCGGGACGGGCACCGCCGTGCTGCGCGGCAACCTGTGCCCCGACGGCGCCGTCATCAAGCAGTCCGCCGCCTCGCCGCACCTGCTCACCCACACCGGCACCGCCCGCGTCTTCGACTCCCCGGAGGCGTACCACGCGGTGTGCGACGACCCGGACCTGGACGTCGACGAGCACACCGTCCTCGTCATCCGCGGAGCGGGACCCAAGGGGTACCCCGGCATGCCCGAGGTGTCGAACGTGCCGCTGCCCACCAAGCTCCTGAAGGCCGGTGTCACCGACATGGTGCGGATCTGCGACGGCCGGATGAGCGGCACCGGGTACGGCACCGTCGTCCTCCACGTCGCCCCGGAGGCCGCGGTCGGCGGCCCGCTCGCGCTCGTACGGGACGGGGACACCATCACCCTCGACGTCCCCGAACGCTCCCTGCGCCTGGAGGTCGACGAGGACGAGCTGGCGCGGCGCCGCGCCGACTGGAAGGCACCGGCCCCACAACACACCAGCGGCTACGCGTGGCTGTACACGCAGCACGTCGAAGGCGCCGACCGCGGCGCCGACTTCGACTTCCTCCGCGGCTGCCGCGGCGACGCCGTGCCCCGCGACTCCCACTGACGCCGGAGACCGTCGGCGGCCGACGGGGCGCACCCCGCCGGCCGCCGGACGGGTCAGCCCGTGCGGCGCACGGCGCGGCGCGCCAGCGGCCGGTCCACCGCGTCCACCAGCCAGTCCAGCGCGCGCGTGCCGACGCACACCCGGTTCGTCAGCACGCCCACCCCGTCGACCGACGTCTCCACCAGGTCACCCGAGCGCAGGGTGAAGTCCATGTCCGGCACGATGCCCGTACCGGTCGACAGGACCGCGCCGTCGGGGAACGGCTGACACCGCCACAGATACTCCGCCAGCTCCTCCGGCGAGCGGTGGAAGGCCGCCGTCGAGATCGCTCCCCGGAACGCCGCCGCGCTGTCCCGCCACACGGTCATCGAGATCTTCAGCGCCCGCGGCTCCTCGACCTCCCACACCGGCACGATCCCCGACGACACCGCCGCGCTCCCGGCGTAGATCTTGGCCTGCGGCAGGTACAGCGGGTTCTCGCCCTCGATGGAACGCGAGCTGACGTCGTCCACGATCACGTAACCGACCGTGTGAGCCTCCGCGTTGAGCACCACGCCCAGCTCCGGCTCGGGGACGTTCAGCTCCGAGTCGTCGCGCACCGCGATCGGCTCGCCGTCCGTGACCAGGCGCCAGGGGAGGGCCTTGAGGAACAGCTCGGGCCGCTCCGCGTCGTAGATCCGCTCGTACACCGACTGCTCGGTGCTCTCCTCGACACGGGCCTCGCGGGAGCGCTCGTAGGTGACACCCGCCGCCCACAGCTCCATCAGTCCGTCGAGCGGCGGCAGCGGCAGCACGTCGGCCTCGTCGGCGTCGGGCCGCCCGCGCGCCGCGGTCGACTCCACCAGCTCCCGCAGCCGCTCCACCGGCAGGCGCAGCAGATCGGCGACACGGGGTGAGCCGTCGAAGCGGCGGACGGCGCCGCTCGCGTCGGCGACACCTGTCGCGACGGTCCCGGTGGCGTCGGCGAAACGGACGATGCGCGTCATGCGGGGTCCTCTCCTCGGGCTTCCGGTGTACGTGTGTCAGGCCTGGGCGGGGCCGCTCGTCGACTCCCTGACCTGGAGCGAGGTCCGCAGCACCACCGTCTGGAGCGGTTTCGCGGTCCCCGCGATGCGTTCCTGCAACAGTTGGGCCGCCGCGAAACCCAGCTCGTACGACGGGAGTTGCACCGAGCTGAGCGACGGCGTGACCAGTTCCGGCCACGGAACGTCGCCGAACGAGAGCAGCCCGACGCCCGGCGGTTCCAGCCCGGCCTCGCGCAGGGCCGCGAGCGCGCCCACCGTCATCAGGTTGTTCGCCACGAACACGGCGTCCGGCGGCTCCGGCAGCGCGAGCAACCGCTCCATCGCGGCGCGCCCGCCGTCCACCCGGAAGTCGCCGTGCACGACATACGCGTCCCGTGGGCAGTCGTCCTCGCCGGTCTCGGCCCGGTGGTCGCGCAGCACCGCCCGGTACCCGGCCAGCCGCTCGTCCGACGTGGAGGCGCCCTCGGGTCCCGCGATGCAGGCGATCCGCCGGTAGCCGCGGGCCAGCAGATGCTCGGTGGCCTCCTCGCCGCCATGCCGGTTGTCCATCATCACGGCATCGACGGACGCGCCGCGAGGGCGGCGGTCGACGGCGACCACGGGCGTGCCCCGGCCGGCGAGTGCGGAGAGGTCGGTGCGGTGTCGCGACGCGGCGGCGACGATCACCCCCGCCATCTGCTCGGCGGCGGCCACCTCCAGGTAGCGGTGCTCCTTGTCGACGTCCTCGTCCGTGTTGCACAGCACCACCGACAGGTTCGTCTCCTGCGCCGCGTCCTCGACGCCGCGGGCGAGCGCGGTGAAGAACGGGTTGCCGATGTCCGGGATGATCAGGCCGATGACGGAGGCGCGCTGCATCCGCAGCGAACGGGCCACCCGGTTGGGCGCGAAGCCGAGGACGGCCGCCGCGGCGCGCACGGTCGCGGCGCGCTCGGCGGTGACACGGCCGCCGTTGAAGACCCGTGACACGGTGGCGGGGGAGACCCCGGCCTCGCGCGCCACGTCGTAGATCGTCGCCACAGACCCCTCACTCAACCCCTCGTCCAGGCGGGGGAGTTCGCCCCGCGATCCGGTCGTGCCCGGTGGTGCCGTCATTGTGCGCCCCGACAACTCCCGTTCCCACGCGAACTCTTGACAGCGTCTGGCGGGAAACCTACGTTCCCGTGAAACGGATTTCAAGACGTTCCGCCGCAACCGGCATCGGCTGCGGATTCTCCAGCTCGGCATTCCAGACATTGGCGGCGAGAACGTCCGTCGACGTCATGCGAAATCGATTTCACACCATGGAGCTTCGATGAGCATCGCCCCCGGACTGACGGGCCTCGCCCGCACCACGAACGCGGTCAGCCGCTCGATCAGCGCGGAGAACTTCACGGGCGCCAAGGGTGCGGGGGGCATGGCCACCGAGGGAACCGGTGCGGCCGCCGCGAGCCGGCTCGGCCGCGGCTGGAAGATCTCGCCGAGCATCGACATCGCCGCGGGCGAGACCGTCGTCCTCGCCGACATCGACGGGCCCGGCACGATCACCCACATCTGGTGCACCACGGCCCCGCACACGGCCTGGCGCCAGACCCTGCTGCGCTTCTTCTGGGAGGGCGAGGACACCCCGGCCGCCGAGGTCCCGCTCGGCGACTTCTTCTGCAACGGCTGGAACGTGTTCAGCCAGGTCAGCTCCATCCCGGTGGCCGCCAACCCGAACGGCGGGCTCAACGCGTACTGGCCGATGCCGTTCCGCCGCAAGGCCCGGATCACCCTGGAGAACCTGGCCCCCGAACAGCTCACGCTCTACTACCAGATCGACTACGAGCTGGGCGAAGTCGCCGACGACGCCGCCTACTTCCACGCCCACTGGCGGCGCAGCAACCCGGTCACCGCCGGTACCGACCACACCCTCCTCGAAGGTGTCGAGGGCACGGGCCAGTACGTCGGCACGTACCTCGCCTGGGCCGTCAACAGCCCCGGCTGGTGGGGCGAGGGCGAGCTGAAGTTCTTCCTCGACGGCGACGAGGAGTGGCCCACCATCTGCGGCACCGGCACCGAGGACTACTTCGGCGGCGCCTGGAACTTCGACGTCCCCGGCCAGGGCTACACCGCGTTCACCACCCCGTACCTCGGACTGAACCAGATCCTGAAGCCGGACGGCCTGTACGACAGTCAGCAGCGGTTCGGGATGTACCGCTGGCACGTCCTCGATCCCGTCCGCTTCCACGAGGACCTGCGGGTCACGGTGCAGTGCCTGGGCATCGGGCGCGGCCACGGCAACGGCCTCCCGCACCGCTACCGCGCCAACCACGACGACATCGCGTCGACGTCCCTCTTCTACCTGGACCGCCCCGCCGGTTCCGGCCTCCCGGCCACCCCCGACCTCATCGACCTCGAGGTCGACACGCACATGTAGCCGCCCCTCCGGCACCCGCCCCCCCCACGCGCAGGCAGGCACGTTCCCACACCCACAGAGAGACGGGAGCACACCATGCTCCAGCACGGCAAAGGCGCCGTGACGCCGTCCCGGCGCCGCTTCCTCGGCGGCGCCGCGGGCCTCGCGGCGGCCGGCGCGACCGCACCGCTGCTCAGCGGCTGCGGCGGCCCCGCGCGGGCCGCGGGCCGGACCCTGAAGTTCTGGCACTTCTACGACTCGGCCTCGTCGGACCCCGCGATGCGCGGGCAGGCCAAGTGGTTCGACGACGTGATCCGCGACTGGAACGCCACGCACGACGTGAAGATCGAGCCGTACTTCGTGCCCGGCACCAGCTACCAGGGCTCGAAGATGGTCACCGCCTTCGCCTCCGGCACGGGCCCCGACATCTTCCTGCTGAGCCCCGGCGACTTCCTGCGCTACCAGAACGGCGGCATCCTCGCCGACCTCACCCCGCACATGGACAAGGCGGCCATCAAGGACTACGGGACGTCGCTCGCCAGCCGGGTCGTCGACGGCAAGGTGTACGCCCTGCCGATGGAGGTCGAGCCCCTGGCGATCTTCTACAACGTCCGCAACTGGGAGAAGGCCGGACTGTCCGAGGCCGACATCCCCACCACCTGGGACGGCCTCCTCGACGCGGGCGACAAGCTGCGCGCCAAGGGCGGCGGCGCTGGACTCGTCTTCGAGACCGACCCCGGCTACTACCAGAACTTCACCTGGTACTGCTGGATGTGGCAGGGCGGCGGCGACGTCCTCGACAAGGACGGCAACGTCACGTTCGACTCCAAGGCCGCGCGCCAGGGCCTGGCCCTGTGGCAGGACGCGATCCGGCACGGCATCGCGCCGCGCACCAAACCCGCGGCGGGCGACCAGCTCAGCGCCTTCAAGGCGGGCCAGGCCGGCATGTGGCAGAGCGGCATCTGGATGGTGAACACCTTCAAGGTGGGCGCCCCGGAACTGGAGTACGGCGTCTTCAAGCTGCCCACTCCGCCCGGAGGCCGCTACTCCACCACCGTCGGCGGCTGGTCCTTCTGCGCCAGTACCCAGTCCAGCGACCCGGACGCCGCCGCCGAGTTCTGCGGCTGGGCGCTGGGCCGCATGAACAAGCGGTCCGTCGACCGCACCGTCTCCTGGTGCACCGGCGTCAAGTCCGACGTGTCGCCGCGCGCCTCCGCGCTCGAGGCCGCCACAGCCAAGGGCGGTTACGACTCCTGGGCGATGAAGAAGTTCAAGGACGAGATCTTCCCCGGCGGCAGGCCCGAACCGCGCTATCCGCCGGTCGTCTACAAGGCGGTCTCGGACGCCATCCAGGCCACCATGCTCGGCGGCAAGGGTGTCGCCTCCGAGGCCGACAGGGCCGCGCAGACCATCGAGGCGTACATGAAGAGCTACCAGGGGGCGAGCCTGATATGAGCAGCATCGCTACCGAACGGCAGCGGCCCGCGGCGCCACCCGTCGCCGCGGAGCAGCCGGCCCGCCGCAGGCTCGGCCGCAAGCACCGGGAGTGGGTCGCCGCCGGACTCTTCCTGCTGCCCGACGGGCTCGGCCTGTCCGTCTTCGTGATCCTCCCGATGTTCTTCTCGATCGTCCTGAGCTTCTTCCAGGTGTCGGGCTTCGGCTCGTACGAATGGATCGGGCTCGGCAACTACGAGCGGATGTTCAACGACCCGTACTTCTGGTCGTCGATGTGGGTCACCGCCAAGTACGTCGTCATCATGGTGCCGGTGCTCTTCGTGGTCAGCCTCGGGCTCGGCGTCCTCATGAAGCAGAGGCTGCCCGGCATGGCCGTCTACCGCACCGCCCTGTTCATGCCCTACATGCTCAGCCTCGTCGTCGCCGGCCTGCTGTGGAAGTTCATGTTCGACGACCAGACCGGCGTCGCCAACAAGATCGTGGGCGCCTTCGGAATCAGCCCGCAGTCATGGCTCGGCGACCCGAGCCTCGCGCTGTACTCCGTCATCCTCGTGACGGTCTGGTACATGATGGGCTACTACATGATCATTTTCCTCGCGGGGCTCAACGAGATCCCCAAGGAGTACTACGAGGCCGCCAAGATCGACGGCGCGAGCCCCTGGACGTCCTTCCGGCGGATCACCTGGCCGCTGCTCCGGCCGACCAGCTTCTTCGTCCTCATCATGACCACGGTCGCCGCCATCACCGGCACCTTCGACCTGGTCTACTCGCTGACCGCCGGCGGCCCCGCCAACGGCACGGCGGTCGCCATGTTCTACATCTACCAACAGGCCTTCGTCTTCGGCGAGTACGGCTACGCCTCCGCGCTCGGCACCTTCCTCGTGCTGATCATGGTCGTGCTGTCCTGGGTCATCTTCAAGCTCACGAAGGGCGGGAGGTTCGACGATGGCGAGTGACACCCTCACCACCGGCGGCGCGCCACGCATCCGGTTCGGCAAGCGCGGCGGCCTCACGGTCCTCGGGATCGCGCTGTCCCTGATCAGCCTCTTCCCGATCCTCTGGGCGATCTCCTCGTCCTTCAAGACACGCGCCACCGTCACCGACGGCAAGCTGCTCCCGAACGACTTCACCTGGGACAACTTCCGCTACGTCTTCACCGAAGTCCCCTTCGGCCGCTGGCTGCTGAACAGCTTCGTCATGGCCGCCGTCATCACCGTCGCGGCCCTGTTCTTCCACTCCATGGCCGCCTACGCGCTGGCCCGACTGAAGTTCCCGGGACGCGACTCGATCTTCGCCGTCATCTTCTCGACGCTGCTCATCACCGCGCCCGTGGTCCTCATCCCGCTGTTCATCATCGTGCGCCAGCTCGGCATGCTCGACAGCTACGCCGGCCTGATCATCCCGCTCATCTTCAACGCCTTCGGCATCTTCCTGCTCCGCCAGTTCTACCTCGGCATCCCGAAGGAGCTGGAGGAGGCGGCGATCGTCGACGGCTGCGGCTACTGGCGCGTCTACTGGAACGTCATCCTGCCGCTGTCCCGGCCGATCCTCTCCGCGCTCGCCGTGTTCTTCTTCCTCGCGAACTGGAACCAGTTCGCCTGGCCCCTGGTCGCGACCAGCAGCGAGGACCTCACCGTCACCCAGGTCGGCATCTCGTCCTTCACCACGCAGTACGGCGCGAACTGGAACTACATCCTGGCCGCCGCCGTGGTCGCGGTGATCCCGATGCTCACGCTGTTCCTCATCTTCCAGCGCCAGATGGTCGAATCGATCAAGACATCCGGCCTGAAGTAGGGACAGCGACACAGCGACAGAAAGGGTGGCCACCATGCCCCGTTCCGCAGTCATCGGCGTCGACATCGGCACCTCCAGCAGCAAGGGCGTCCTCGTCGCCCTCGACGGCACCGTCCTGCACACCGCCGTCCGCGAGCACACCGTCGACCGCCCCGCACCCGGCCACGTGGAGATGCCGGGGGAGGTGTGGTGGGACGAGTTCGTCTCCCTCGCCCGCGAGCTGACCTCGGCCCGCGACACGGAGGTCGTCGCCGTCGGCGTCAGCGGCATGGGGCCGTGCGTGCTGCTCACCGACGCCGACGACACACCGCTGCGGCCCGCGATCCTGTACGGGGTCGACACCCGCTCCGTCGCCCAGATCGCGCGCCTGGAGCGGGAGCTGGGAGCCGACGAGATCACCCACCGCTGCGGCTCCCGCCTCACCTCGCAGGCGGCGGGCGCCAAGGTGGCATGGATCGCCGACGAGGAGCCCGGGCTGTTCGCCCGCGCCCGCCGCCTCTACATGCCCAGCTCGTGGCTGGCCCGCCAGCTCACCGGCGCCTACGTCCTCGACCACCACTCCGCCAGCCAGTGCACCCCGCTCTACGACACCCTGGCCCGCGACTGGTACGCGCCGTGGGCCGAGCGCATCGCCCCCGGCGTCGAACTGCCGCCCCTGCGCTGGTCGGGCGAGGCCGCCGGCACCGTCACCGCCGAGGCCGCCCGCGCCACAGGCCTGCCCGAAGGCATCCCGGTCACCACCGGCACCATCGACGCCTGGGCCGAGGCCCTCAGCGTCGGAGCCCACCACGTCGGCGACCTCATGCTCATGTACGGCACGACCATGTTCCTCGTCCACACCGTCCCCGACCTGCTGCGCGACCCCGCGCTGTGGAGCACGGTCGGCGCCCTGCCCGACACCCGCAACCTCGCGGGCGGCATGGCCACGTCCGGAGCCGTCACCGGCTGGCTGCGCGACCTCTTCGGCGACGCCGACTACCCCGAACTGCTGCGCCTCGCCGAGAAGTCGGGGCCCGGCGCGAACGGCCTGCTGATGCTGCCGTACTTCGCCGGGGAGCGCACCCCCGTCGACGACCCGCGCGCCCGTGGTGTCATCGCCGGGCTCACCCTCGGCCACACCCGCGGCGACCTGTACCGGGCCGCCCTGGAGGCCACCGCCTTCGGTGTGCGGCACAACATCGAGGCCCTGGAGGCGGCCGGCGGTGACATCCGCCGCGTCGTCGCCGTCGGCGGCGGCACGCAGGGCCGGCTGTGGACGCAGATCGTCTCCGACGTCACCGGACGCACCCAGGAGGTGCGGACCACGTCCGTCGGCGCCTCGTACGGCGGCGCCCTGCTCGCCGCGCAACTCGTCACCGACGACGCGCGCATCGACGACTGGAACCCGGTCGCCGAACGCCACGCCCCACGCCCCGAAGTGACGGCCCGTTACGACGAGCTGTACGCGCTGTACCGCGACCTCTACCCCGCGTCGGCGGACGTGGCACACGCCCTGGCCGACCTCCAGACCCGCTGACGCACACCCCGCACCCCGTCTCGTACGGCACCGCAGAGGAGTCACCGCATGACGTATGCCCTCCCGCAGCCCCTGACCCCGCCCGCCGCCGAACCCGGCACCGTCTACACCGTCGCCAGCGGTGACCTGCGGCCCGCCGCGAACATCACCGGGTGGCCCTCGCAGCAGAAGCTGGAGGCCGACCTCGCCGCCGCCCTCACCGACCTCGGCCGCGACGTGCGCCGCGGCCACCCGGTGGACGAGGCCAAGGGGCACGGCTTCATCGACAGCCAGCGCGCCGGGATAGAGGTCTTCAAGACCCTGCCGCCTGACGCCCCGCTCATCGTCGTCGAGGGCGTGTGGCAGTACAGCCACCATGTGCTCGCCGGTCTGCGCACGCACTGCGGGCCGATCCTCGTCGTCGCCAACTGGAGCGGCGAATTCCCCGGACTGGTGGGCCTGTTGAACCTCACCGCCAGCCTCACCAAGGCGGGCATCGCGCACTCGGTGCTGTGGAGCGAGGACTTCACCGACACATGGGCCCGCGAGGGCCTGCGCACCTGGCTGGAGACCGGCACCCTCGCGCACGACACCAGCCACGTCCGCGAACTGCCGCCGCTGAAGGCGGACGCCGAGACGGAACTCGGCACCGCGCTCGCCCGACAGCTCCGCGACGAGAAGGCCGTCATCGGCGTCTTCGACGAGGGCTGCATGGGCATGTACAACGCCATCATCGACGACGAACTCCTCAACGCCCTCGGCATCTACAAGGAACGGCTCTCCCAGAGCGCCCTCGTCGTCGAGATGAACAAGGTCACCGACGCCGAGGCGCAGTCCGTGCGCGACTGGCTCGACGCCGCCGGCATGACCTTCCACACCGGCACCGACGAGGCCACCGAACTCACCGACGCCCAGCTCCTCAGCCAGTTCAAGATGTACATCGCCGCGCTGCGCCTGTCCGACGACTTCGGGCTCGACGCGGTCGGCATCCAGTACCAGCAGGGCCTCAAGGACACCGTCCCCGCCAGCGACCTCGCCGAGGGACTGCTCAACAACGTCGAGCGCCCCGCGGTGCTGTCCCGCGACGGCTCCCGCGAGCTGTACGCGGGCGCGCCGCTCCCGCACTTCAACGAGGTCGACGAGGGCGTCGCCGTCGACTCCCTCGCCACCAACCGGATCTGGACCGCGATGGGCCTCGACCCGGCGACGACGCTGCACGACATCCGCTGGGGCGAGGAGTACGAGGGGCAGTTCGTCTGGGTCTTCGAGATCTCCGGCTCCGTACCGGCCTCGCACCACGGCGGCTACGACAAGTCGTACGCGAAGCGGCAGCCACCCATGTTCTTCCCGCTCGGCGGCGGCACGCTCAGCGGTGTCTCCAAGCCCGGCGAGATCGTCTGGTCGCGCGTCTTCGTCATGGACGGCGTGCTCCACGCCGACCTCGGCCGCGCCACCGTGGTCGAACTCCCCGAGGAGGAGACCCAGCGGCGCCTGAACGCCACCAACCCCGAGTGGCCGATCATGCACGCCGTCCTGCACGGTGTCACCCGCGACCAGTTCATGGCCCGCCACAAGGCCAACCACCTGAACGTCGCCTACGCCCCCGACGCGGACACCGCGGACAAGGCGCTGCGCGCCAAGGCCGCGATGTTCCACGAGCTCGGGCTCCGCGTCCACCTGTGCGGGGACGTCACCGTGTGACCGCTCAGCGCACCGCCTGCGCCTCCCGCTCCCGCCCGACGTCCTCGCGCAGTGCCGACCTGCGCCGCCCGAACGCCAGGTACAGCGCCGCCGCGAGCGCCAGCCAGCCCAGGAACAACGTCCAGGTCAGTCCCGGAAGTTGGTACGCGAGGTAGGCGCACGCGGCGGCGGTCAGGACCGGCACCACCGGGTACAGCGGCACCCGGAAGGGACGCGGCGCGTCCGGTGCCACGCGCCGCAGCACCATCACCGCGGCCGCCACCGCCACGAACGCGATCAGCGTGCCCATGCTCGTCAGGTCGGCCAGCTCCTGGAGCGGCACGAAACCGGCGAGCGCGGCCACGGCGACCCCCACGATCCACGAGTTCGCGGCGGGCGTGTGCCGCTTGCGGTGCACCCGGTGGAACACCTGTGGCACCAGGCCGTCCCGCGCCATCGAGAACAGGATGCGGGTCTGCCCGTACAGGGTGACCAGGACGACGCTGAAGATGGACACGACCGCCCCGGCGGACAGGACGAGCGCGGCCGTGCCCGACCCGGTGACCGACGTGAGGATCGACGCGAGCACCGCCTCGCCCGCCGCCTCCTGCCGCGCGAACGCCCCCTCCGGCTGCGCGCCGATGCCGGCCACCGCCACCAGGATGTAGAGCGCCGTCACCACGAACAGCGTGAGCAGCAGCGCCAGCGGGATGGTGCGCCGCGGATTGCGCACCTCCTCGCCCGCCGTGGACACCGCGTCGAACCCGACGTACGAGAAGAACACCGCGGAGGCCGCCGCCGTGATGCCGCCGATGCCGTGCGGCGCGAAGTCGGCGAACCGGTCGGCGCGGAACGCGGTGAGCGCCACCACCGCGAACATCACGAGGACCGCGAGCTTCACGCACACCAGGATCGAGTTGACCAGGACGGACTCCCGGGTGCCGCGCGCCAGCAGCGCCGTGCACGCGAGGACCACCACGATCGCCGGGATGTTCACCACGCCGCCCGCGCCCGGCGGCTGGCTGATCGCGTCGGGCAGGGTGACACCGAACAGCGCGTCGGACACCTCGTTCAGATACTGGCCCCAGCTCACCGCGACCGTGGACACCGCGACGCCGTACTCCAGGACGAGACACCACGCCACGAGGTACGCGATGCCCTCGCCGAGGGAGGCGTACGCGTACGAGTACGTGCTGCCCGCCACCGGGATCGCCCCGGCCAGCTCGACGTAGCAGAGCGCCGCCAGCGCGGCGACCGTGCCCGCGATGACGAACGACAGCACGACGCCGGGACCGGCCGTGGGCACGCTCGTGCCGAGCACGAAGAAGATGCCGGTGCCGAGCACGGAGCTGATGCCGAGCAGCGTCAGCCGCCCGAGCCCCATGGTGCGCTCCAGGCGCGGGCCTTCGTGCGCCGTGCCCTCGGCATCCGCGACGATGCTGTCCAACGGTTTGCGGCGGCACAGTTGACTGGCCACGGGGCCCATGGGTCCTCCCGTACGACGAGTGGTCGGTGAGGGTGCGGATCCTTCGGGACCCGCGGGCCCCGGGCATTGGCCGATCGGCACAAGT
This sequence comes from Streptomyces sp. SDT5-1, assembly GCF_052245995.1. NCBI lineage: Bacteria > Bacillati > Actinomycetota > Actinomycetes > Kitasatosporales > Streptomycetaceae > Streptomyces > Streptomyces sp. SDT5-1. The sequence continues at coordinate 8,096,690 of NZ_CM125963.1, forward strand.
GCGGACCGGGGTGTTGGCCGAGGCCACAACCCGCCGTCGGCGCGGCCGTCCGAGCATGGTGGGCGCACTCCCGCGGACACCCCGCGCCGCAGACGTGAAGGAGATCAGCCGTGCCCCTCGACCTCGCCGCCGACGTCGTCGCGCTCACCGAGGCCCTGGTCGACATGCCCTCCGAGAGCGGCGCCGAGGGGCCCCTCGCGGACGCCGTCGAGACCGCCCTGCGCGCCCTGCCGGGCCTGGACGTGGAACGCATGGGCCACTCCGTCGTCGCGCGCACCGACCTCGGCCGCCCCGAGCGGGTCGTCGTCGCGGGACACCTCGACACCGTCCCCGAAGCGGGCAACCTCCCGGCACGCCGCGAGGGCGGGCGGCTGTACGGGCTCGGCGCCTGCGACATGAAGGCCGGCGTCGCCGTCGCTCTCAAGCTGGCGGCCGCCGCTGCGGGCAGGCCCCTGGAGCGCGACGTCACCTTCGCGTTCTACGAGTGCGAGGAGACCGCGGGCGACCGCAACGGCCTCGCCGTCATCGCCGCCCACCGGCCCGAACTCCTCCACGGTGACCTGGCGTTGCTCCTCGAACCCTCGGACGGCGGCATCGAGGCGGGCTGCCAGGGCTTCCTCCTCGCCGACATCCTCGTGCCCGGACAGCGGGCGCACACGGCCCGCTCCTGGATGGGCAGCAACGCGGCCCACCTCGCGGGCGACGTCCTGACCCGCCTGCACGCGCACGTGCCGGAGAGGATCTTGATCGACGGCCTGGAGTACCGCGAGGGCCTCAACGCCGTCGCCGTCCACGCGGGCGTCTCCGCGAACGTCGTGCCCGACGCGTGCGTGGTCACCGTCAACCTCCGCTTCGCGCCCAGCCGTTCACCCGAACAGGCAAGGGCGTACCTGTGCGGGATCTTCCCCGAGTACGAGGTGCGGTTCACGGAGGTCGAACCGGGCGCCCTGCCCGGCCTCGACCGGCCCATGGCGGCCGGCCTCGTCAAGGCGTTGGGCGTCGAGCCGCGGCCCAAGCTCGGCTGGACCGACGTGGCACGCTTCTCCGCCCTCGGCGTGCCCGCCCTGAACTGCGGACCCGGCGACCCGCAACTCGCGCACACGCCGGGGGAGTTCGTCCCGGAGGCGGACGTCAGGGAGTGCGAGGAGCGGCTGCGCGGCTGGCTCCTCGCGTAGCCCTTCAACCCCGCAGCCCCGCAAGGGTCCGCAGCTGCACCCACAGCACGAGCCGCTGATCCGGGTCGTCGAGGTCGATGCCCAACTGCCGCTGCACCTTGCGCAGCCGGTAGCGGCACGTGTTCGGGTGCACCACCAGCTTCTCCGCGGCCCGCCCCGCGTCGCAGCCCGCGTCCAGCCAGCAGATCAGCGTGCGCGCGTACTCCGTGCCGTGCTCCGCGTCGTGCGCGAGCACATCACGCCAGGGACCCGACGCCTGGTCCCTGCGGTCCGCGAGGAACTCGCCGAGCACGAGCAGCGAGGTCCGCGCCCGCACCTGCCCCGCGTCCGCCACCTGCCCGGCCCCCAGCACCCGCAGCACCAGATCCGCGTCGTCCCGCGAGTCCCGCGCCCCGGCCACCCCCGACGCCGCGTGCCCGAGCCCCGCCCGCACGGAGCACCGCAGCGCCTCCTCCGCGCGCCGCACGATGTCCTCCGCGATCCGCAGATGCCGGTCGGCCGCGTGATCGGCGGCCCCGACCACCGGAAGCAGCGCGTACACCACCCCGTCGAGCAGCACACAGGCGTGCTGCCCGTACCGGGTCTGGCACTGGAGGCGCACGAGGTCGAGCAGGCGCAGCGCCGCCTGCCCGCCGTCGTGCGACGTCGCCGCGCCCGCGAGCGCGAACGCCGCCACCCGCACCGGGGCGTCCGGCGCGAGCCCGAGCCGGTGCGCGGCGGCGGCCGGCTCGATGGAGCCGTCCAGCAGGCGGCGCAGCAGATCGCTGCTCAGGTGCCGGGCCAGCTCGTCGGCCGCCCGCGCCCGCAGCAGCAGCATCGCGGCCGCCGACGCGCCCTGCCGTAGCCCGTCCTCCGCGTCCGCGGCCAGGCTCCCGGTGTCCACCGCCCAGATCGACCCGAGGAGTTCGCCGCCCGCCCGCACCGTCATGGCCAGACGCGGCAGCTCGTCGGCGGTCACCCCCGGCAGCCGCAGCGGTCCTTCGGCGGCGTACAGGAGCCGGTAGTCCTCGTCGTTCTCCGGGCTGCCAGGGACTTGGCGGCCGAGGATGCCCTGCCGCCGCGTCTCGTCGACCGGCTGCCCGGGAACCGTCGAGTACGCGAGGATCTGCCGCCCCAGGTCCTCCACCGCGATCGCCCCGCCGACGGCCGCCGCCACCGCGTTGGCCAGCGCGAACAGATCACCCGGCAGCGCGTCCTCGCCCAGCGGCGCCGTCCGCGCCCCGTGCGCGCCGACCACCGACGACAGCAGCTGGAACACATGGTGCCAGGCGGCGTCCCGGTCCGTGCCGAGCAGCGCCGTGTCCGCCGCCTCCGCGTCGGGCACCGCGTCCGTCCCGTCGCCGCGCACCACGACGCCCGCCATCCCGGCCCGGCCCGCCGCCCGCAGCAGCGGCCCCGCCTCGTCCGGGTGGACACCGACCCCGAGGAGCAGCGCGCCCGCCGCCCGCTCGGGCAGCGCGGCGTGCGGATCGTGCAGCAGCACCTCGGTGACGGGAACGCCGAGACCCCCGGGCGCGCGGGCCAGGCGCAGCGTGGAGCCGCCGAGTGCGTCGAGGAGGGTGCCCAGTGTGCAGGTGTCCATGGGTGAACCTTTCGCCGACGGCGGGAGCGGGGGATTGGCCGATCGCAACAGGCTAGACGCCGATCATTGGCCGCCCCCACAAGCCCCTCCCCGGTGCCCGCGCCGAAACTCGAGCCATGAACGAAGTGACGACCTCGACCGTCGACGACGTGGCGGGCCTGCGCGCGGTGGCCGACTTCCTCGCCGACGTGTGGCGGATGCCCCGGACCGCGCCGCCCTTCCACACCGACGTCCTGCACAGCGTCGCTCACGCGGGCGGCGCCGTGCACGCCGCCTGGTCGGGAACCGACGTGGTCGGCGCCTCCGTCGCCGTGTTCGGGCCGCCCGCCGAGCGGGATGTGTACTCGCTTGCCGCCGCGGCCGCCACCTCCGACCGCGGCATCGGCCACACCGTCAAGCAGGCCCAGCGCGCCTGGGCCCTGGAGCGCGGCGCCCGCACCATGCGCTGGACGTTCGACCCGCTCGTCGCCCGCAACGCCCGATTCAACCTGGTGAAGCTCGGCGCCGTCGCGAGCGAGTACCAGGTCGACTTCTACGGCCCGATGGACGACGGCATCAACGACGGCGACGAGACCGACCGCCTCACCGCCCTGTGGGACCTCACCGCCGACACCCCGCACGCCCCCGACCCCGTCGAGGGCCGCGCCGATGCCGCCGTCCTCGCCAAGGCCCCCGACGGCGGACCGCTCGCCGCCCGCGACGAGACCCGCGTGTGGTGCCGCGTCCCCGAGGACGTCGTCGCCCTGCGCGCCACCGACCCGGACACCGCGCTGCGCTGGCGGCACGCCGTCCGCGAGGTCTTCACCACCGCGTACGCGGAGGGCCTGCGCGCCACCGCCATGTCCCGCGACGGCTGGTACCTGCTCACGCACCTCACCGCCCAGGAGGCCCAGGCATGAAGATCGAACGCGTAGAGCTGCTGCACATCGCGATTCCGCTGGTCAAGCCGTTCCGCACGTCGTTCGGCAGCGTCGACACCAAGGACGCGTTCCTGCTGCACGTGGTGACCGACGAGGCCGAGGGCTGGTCCGAGTTCGCGGGCGACCCCGACCCGCTGTACTGCTCCGAGTTCATCGCGGGCGCCGAGATCGTCATCCGCGACTTCCTGCTGCCGCGCGTCATGGCACTGCCCGAGCCCACCGCCGCCGCGGCGGCCGCGGCCATGGAACCGGTCAAGGGCAACGAGCTGGCCAAGGCCGCCCTGGAGACCGCGCTGCTCGACGCCGAACTGCGGGCCTACGGCATGCCCCTGGCCACGTACCTCGGCTCCGCCACCGGACAGCGCGTGCCGGCCGGGGTCTCCGTCGGCATCAAGAACTCCATCCCGGAACTCCTCGACGACGTGACGGAGTACCTCGCGGAGGGCTACGTACGGATCAAGCTGAAGATCGAGCCCGGCTGGGACCTGGAACCGCTGCGCGCCGTCCGCGAACGCTTCGGCGACGACCTGCCGCTCCAGGTGGACGCCAACACCGCGTACACCCTCGCCGACGCCGAACACCTCCGCAGACTCGACGCGTTCGGCCTCCTCCTCATCGAGGAACCGCTCACCGAGAACGACCTGCGTGCCCACGCCCGCCTCCAGGAACGCATCACCACGCCCGTCTGCCTCGACGAGTCGATCCACAGCGCGCGGGACGCCGCCACCGCCATCGCGATGGAGGCCTGCCGGATCATCAACGTCAAACCGGCCCGCGTCGGCGGCTACCTGGAGGCCCGCCGCATCCACGACGTGGCGGTCGCCAACGGCGTGCCCGTGTGGTGCGGCGGCATGCTGGAGACCGGCATCGGGCGCGCCCCCAATCTGGCCCTCGCCGCGCTGCCCGGCTTCACCCTGCCCGGCGACACCTCCGCCTCCAGCCGCTACTACGCCGAGGACATCACCGAACCGTTCGTCCTCGACAAGGACGGCTGCCTCACCGTCCCCTCGGGCCCGGGGATCGGCATCGACCCGCTCCCCGACACCCTCGCCCGCTTCACCACCGCCACCCGACGGCTGTAAATCGCCGCTGCGCACCCCGGTCATGTTCGGACCCGGCCCTTTCGGGTAGCGGCGTGGACGGTCACCCCCGGCGGAGCCCGCGCGGACCCGCCGGGGGAGCGAACTGTCCGACGACGAGGGAGACTTGGGTGTCACAGAGCCAGGACCGGATCAAGAGGGCGCACCGACTCGAGGGAGTCCCCGACCGCATCGACACCTACTACGGCGACTGGGCGGCCTCGTACGACGAGGACCTGCGCACCAGCGGGTACTGGGGCCCGGACAGGATCGGCGACCTGTTCGACGCCATGGCGGGCGACCATCCGGGTGCCGTCGGAGCCGGATCCGTGGTCCTCGACGCGGGATGCGGCACCGGACTCGTCGCGGCGGCGCTCAGGCGGCGCGGCGTCAGCGTCATCGACGGCTTCGACCTGAGTGACGGCATGCTCGCCGAGGCCCGCAAGACCGGGAACTACCGCACGCTCACCGCGGGCGTGGACATGAACCGCGGACTCGTCGAGTTCGCGGACGACAGCTACGACGTCACCGTGTCCTGCGGCGTGTTCACGCTCGGACACGTGCCGCCGACCGGACTCCAGGGCATGCTCCGCGTCACCAAGCCGGGCGGTCTCGTCCTCATGAGCACCTTCTCGAAGTACCTGCAAGGGACGGACTTCGTGGAGTACGTGCAGGGGCAGGCGGACGAGGGCGCTCTCAAGGTCGTCGAGCGCCGCCGCGACGAGCCGTACACCGCCGAGGGGCCCGCCGACTACTGGGCGTTCGAAGTGCTGCGCTGAGCGGGTGCCGGACGGCTGTCGGCACGCTGTCGGCGGCCGTCGGAGGTCTGTAGGCGATCTGTCGCGGGCGGCGGGGAGATTGGTGTCGGTCGGCGCCGCGCCCCGCGGCCCGCGCACGATCGGAAGGACCCACCCATGAGCACCCACCGCACGCACGTCACGATCATCGGCGCAGGTCTTGGTGGCCTCACCCTCGCCCGCGTCCTGCACCTGCACGGCATACCGGCCACCGTCCACGAGGCGGAGGCCTCGCCGACCGCACGCGCGCAGGGCGGGCTCCTCGACATCCACGACTACAACGGCCAACTCGCCCTGGAAGCGGCGGGCCTGATGGACGCGTTCCGCTCCATCGTCCTGGAGGGCCGCGAGGCGATGCGGATCCTCGCACCGGACGGCGGTGTCCTGTACGAGGAGGCCGACGACGGCACGGGCGGCCGCCCCGAGGCGCCGCGCGGCGAACTGCGCCGCATCCTGCTCGACTCCCTCCCCGCCGGCACCGTCCGCTGGGGCCGCAAGGTCACCGGCGCCCGGAGCCTCGGCGCGGGACGCCACGAGGTCACCTTCGCCGACGGCTCCTCGGAGACGACCGAGCTGCTCGTCGGCGCGGACGGCGCCTGGTCCCGCGTCCGCCCGCTGCTGTCCTCCGCCACGCCCGCGTACACCGGCAAGTCGGTCTTCGAGACGTACGTGTACGACGCCGCGACCCGGCACCCGGACACCGCGAAGGCCGTCGGCGCGGGGATGATGATCGCGCTCACCCCGGAGCGGGAGATCTTCGCCCACCGCGAGCAGGACGACGTCCTGCACGCCTACGTGGGGATCACCGAGCCCGAGGAGTGGTTCGACGCCCTCGACCTCTCCGACCCGGCGCGGGCCCGCGCCCGCGTCGCCGAGGAGTTCCACGGCTGGGCGCCCGAGCTGACCGCCCTGATCACGGAGTCCGAGGGCGCCCCCAAGCTGCGCCGCCTGCACGCGCTGCCGCACGGGCACCGCTGGGAGCGGGTCCCCGGCGTCACCCTGCTCGGCGACGCCGCCCACCTCGCGCCGCCGAACGGGGAGGGCGCCAATCTGGCCATGCTCGACGGCGCCGACCTCGCCGCGGCCGTCGCGGCGCACCCCGGCGACGTGGAGGCCGCCCTGGCGGCGTACGAGGAGACCATGTTCGTGCGCAGCGCCGAGACGCACGGCGCGGACGACGGGGACCACCCGCTGGCGGAGCTCGTCGACGCGCTCCACAGTGCGGGCGGCACGGACACGCCGAATAATGCGGAAGTCCGGAGCACTCACCCGTAAAACCCGCAGAAAGGACCGTGCTGTGGCTTCTCGCCTCAACCCGTATATCGCCTTCGACGGGGACGCCCGTCAGGCCATGGAGTTCTACCGGGAGGTGTTCGGCGGCGAGCTGGCCCTGAACACCTTCGGGTCCGCCGGTGGCGGCGGCGCGCCCGCCGACTTCGCCGACAAGATCATGCACGCCCTCCTGGAGACCCCGGACGGCTTCACGATCATGGCCTCGGACACGCCTCCGGGCATGGAGCACACCGCGGGCACGAACATCTCGGTGAGCGTCAGCGGCGACGACGCGGCCGCGCTGCGCGGCTACTGGCAGAAGCTGTCCGCCGACGGCACGGTCGCCGTGCCGCTGGAGAAGCAGATGTGGGGCGACGAGTTCGGCATGTGCACCGACCGCTTCGGCATCAACTGGATGGTCGACATCAGCGGCCAGTAGCCGACACGGGCCCGCCCGGCACGGTCCAGGGGGCGCTGGACCGTGCCGGGCAGTTCTGGGGGCGGCGTCAGGCGGTGGCGCGCCGCCTGCGGCGCAGGGTGAGGTACGTGCCGGAGGCGACCGCGAGGACCGCCGCGCCGACGCCCACCGGGAGCGCCGGGAAGCCGTCGGACGTCGTGGCGGCCGTGGGCTCCATCGGCGGGCCCGGCGTGATGTGCGTGGTGACCGGCGCGACCTCGTGCAGGGCGCCCTCGGACCGCACCGAGCCGTCCGCGTTCAGGAGCAGCTGCCGGTTGTTGGGATGCTTGAAGTCGAACAGGCCGGACAGCGGTCCCGCGGTCGCGTCGAAGGAGTGGTCGCCGACGCGGCCGGTGCCCCAGTTGTCCTCGATGAACCGGATGATCGATGCCTGGTCGGTCATCGTGTGGTCGACCCTGTTCACCTTGCTGTACGGGGAGATGACGAGCAGCGGCTGCCGGGTGCCGGGGCCGCAGCGGTCCTGGTAGCCACCGGCCGCCGCCGGTCCGTTCTGGCAGGCGGGGGAGTCGGTGGCCCGGCCGTTGGAGCCGGTCGACGTGTCCTTCGAGCCGTTGCGCGGCGGGATGTAGGCGTGGTCGTACCAGCCGTCGGAGTCGTCGTAGGCGATGACGATCGCGGTCGACCTCCACTGCGGCGAACTCTGCACGGCGTTGATCTGGTTCACCAGGAAGTGCTGCTCGTCGATCGGGTCGGAGTACCCGGCGTGGCCGTCCTGGTAGGCGCTCGCCTTGACGAAGCTGACCGCCGGGAGGCTGCCGGCCTTCGCCGCTGCGGTGAAGTCCGTCAGGTCGTAGTTGTGGTTCGCGGGCCCCGCGTGACCGATCTCGGCGACGCTCCTGGGCGCGAGGTGGTGCGGGTTCGCCGTCGACCTGTAGTAGGCGAACGGGTTGTGGTGCGGGCTGTAGTCGAGGGTGGCGGCGCCGCCCACGTTGGCGTGCGCGTCCTCGCACTTCGCGTACGAGCCGTCCTCGCCGTTCCACGCGCTGCTGGGCCGGAAGCCGCCCTGGAACCAACCCCACGACACCTTGCGGGCGTTGAGCAGATCGCCGATGTTGCGGCCCTTCATGGTGGCGAGCGCGTTCGTGGCGGTGTGGTTCTTGTCGGAGCAGTCGTCGAAGGACGGGTCCGGGTCGTTGATCATCGTGCCGACGCCGTCGGCGTCGGGGGACTGCACGGCGTACGTGTCGGGGGTCGCGGTCTGCTTCGGGTTCTCGGTGCCGGAGGCCGGGTCGGTGGAGATGATCCCGTGCGTGTTCCCGGAGACCAGATTGATCGCGCCGGGCGTGGAGGGGCCGTAGTTGGAGCCGTAGGAGCGGTCGCTGAGGGCGTAGTGCTGCGCGTAGTTCCACAGCGCGGTGACGGTGTTGCCGTCGTAGTAGTCCATGACCAGGCCCGGCTCGCCGAACAGGCCGCCGCTGCACTTGTCGACCTCGGTGTTCTGCACGAACCGGTCGGCCCCGCCGCCGTTGTACGCGTACTGCTCGGGCCCGTAGGAGTGGTTCTGGTCGCAGGTGACCGCGTGATCGGGGCTGAGCCGCTTGGGCGCGTACTGGTTGGGGTTCTTCTTCAGCAGGCCCGCGTGCGCGAGGGTGTCGATCCGCTTCGGCGTGCCCTTGGCCGCGGTGAACCGCGTGCCGTCGGTGTTCGCGGCCTTCGGGTACGTCGCGAAGTAGTGGTCGAAGGAGTTGTTCTCGTCGAAGAGGACGACCACGTGCTTGATCGGGGTGGCGGTGCCCGCGTCCTTCGCGGCGGGCGCGGCGGCCCAGGTGGGGGCGGCCCCGCCGAGCACGGTGAGCGCCGCCGCTCCCGCCAGTGCGCCCAGCGCCCGCAGTCGGGACGCGCCACTGGATCTGCGTGCCTTGCTGTCCATGGATGTGCGTCCTCCGACCCGTGTCGACGACGTGCATGCGCAAGTACCGTGACACTTGAGTGAAGCCTGCATCTATAACCGCGGGGCCGATCTTGACCACCTGTTGACCGCTTGTGAGCGGAAGCTTTCCGCAACGGTGAGGTCCGCTTGGAGGTCGGCTCAGGAGAGCAGGGCGCGGCCGAACCAGTCCCCGGCGTCCCTGACGCCCGGCAGCGCGAAGAAGTAGCCGCCGCCGAACGGCACGATGTAGTCCGTCAGTGGTTCCCCCGCGAGCCGCTTCTGCACGGCCGCGAACTGCCGTACGGGGTCCCGCTGGTAGCAGCAGAACAGCAGCCCCATGTCGAGATTGCCGTTGGTGTCCGTGCCCCGGTCGTAGTTGTACGCGCGCCGCAGGATGCGTCGGGCGCCGGAGCCGGGGGTGCGCGGATTGGCGAGTCGGATGTGCGCGTCCAGGGGGATCACATCGCCCTTGGGGTCGTCGACGTACCGCGGCGCGTCGTGCTCCGCGTTCCCGTCCAGCGGGGCGCCCGTGGCGCGCGAACGGCCGAACATCCGCTCCTGCTCGCTCAGCGACACCCGGTCCCAGAACTCGACCAGCATCCGTATCAGCCGCACCACTTGATAGCTGCCGCCCGCCGCCCACGCGGGCTCGTCGTCGCCCCGGCCCACCCACACCAGGCGGTCCATGGCGCGGGCGTCTGCGGTGTCCGGGTTCGCGGTGCCGTCCTTGAAGCCCATCAGATTGCGCGGCGTGCCCGAGGGGCGCGGCGGGCTGGTGAAGCCGTCGAGCCGCCAGCGGACCTGGAGCGCGCCGCGGGTGTGCCGGGCGATGTCCCGCAGCGCGTGCAGCAGTGTGTCCTGGTCGTCCGCGTGCAGTTGCAGGCTCACGTCGCCGTGGCACCAGTCGGCGTCGAGGTCGTCGTCGGGAAACGTCGGCATCGCCGTGAGCCGGCGTGGCCTGCGCGGGCCGAGCCCGAACCGCCCGTCGAACAGCGACGCGCCGACCCCCACGGTCACCGCGAGCGCTCCGCCCGGCACCCGCTCGCCCAGCACCCCCGAGTCGGCGGGCGGCGCCGTGATCCCGCCCGGCTCGGGCACCCCGCCCGTCGCGAGGAAGCGGGCGCGGTCGGTCAACGCCCGCAGCGCGTCGACGAGTTCGGCCCGGCGCTCCACCGTGACGTCGAAGGACACGAAGGCGGTCGCCCGGCGCTGCGTCGCGAGCACGGAGGCCTGCCGGGCACCGTGGAACGGCGCGACGGGCACCACGGGCTCGGGCAGCGGCGCCGCGGCACCGCCCGCGCCGACGCCGACCCCGGCGAGCGCGGCGCCCCGCAGGAACCCGCGCCTCCCGACACCACCGCTCACACCGTCCTCCTCGGATCGCACAGCGTCGCCACCCGGGCGAGCCGCTCCACCAGATCGCCGAAGCGCGCGTCGACCCGCTCCCGCCGCGCACGGTCCAGCGCGTCGACGGCGGGCCACCGGCCGTCGCGGCGCAGCCCGTCGAGCAACTCGCCGGCCCGCCGCACGTCCCGCTCGAGCGCGGGCAGGCCGGGGTAGCGCGAGGCGAGGATCGGGTGCAGCCGGGACAGCGCCTCGCGGGTCCCGTCCACGTTGGCGCGGGCGGTGGCGAGGTTGCTTCCGCTGCCGAAGTCCGTGCGCCCCGTCAGCTCGAACTGCACCGTGTTCTCCAGGATCTCGTGCGCCCGAAGCCCGAGCTGCGCAGGATCCATCCGGGCCTGCGCCCAGTCGTCGCGCAGCGTGCCGAGCGCGGTGAGCAGCGCCGCCGTCGGAGCGCGCAGGGAGTGCGCCGACTCGCCGTGCCACAGCCCGTACTCGACGCGGTGGAAGCCGGTGAAGTCCTTGTCGTGGACGCCGTCGGGCAGGCCCGCGTCCGTGCCGTTGATCCGCCCGTCGGCGTCGCCGAACGCGTCGTAGGCCGCGCCGAGGCGTTCGTACTGGAGGTGTGCGGGCAGCCAGGCGGCGCGGGCCGCGTCGAGGTCGCCGCGGTCGACGGCGTCGCGCAGGGCGCGGGTCAGGCGGACCGCCTCGCCGAGTCCGGCGCCGACCCACTTCTGGTACGCGATCGAGGGCGGGATGAGGTCGTGCGTGGTGACCGGCGCGGCGGCGGGACCCGGGCGGCCGCCGCGGACGCGGACCGCGGGGCCCGTGACGGCGTCGGCGTCCTCCGGCAGACACCTGAAGGCGTACGTGCCGCCCCCGAGCCGCACCGTCAACTCCCGCGTCGTACCGGGGCCGATGTCCTCGACCTCGCCGTACACCCTCCGGCTGCGCGGATCCTCCAGGAACACCTCGGCCGAGGTCGCCGAGGTGTTGCGCAGCGCGAACACCTGCACGCCGGGCGTGGGGTCCCGCCAGCCCTCGCCGCAGTGACTCGCGGACACCTCGACCGTCGTGCGCCGCGCCCCGTCCGTCGAGCCGCTCACGTCCCGCGGCCACCACACCCCGGCGGCCACCGCACACATCAGCACGACGAGCAGCCCCACCCCGAGCCACCACCGCCCATGCCGGCCGGATATCGGCATCGACCCTCCTGACGCTCGGGCGGTCCGGGACGGCCCCGACCTTAGGCGGCACCGGATGACAGGACAGCGGGGCGAAAGGAATCATGACCAAGAGTTGACGCGGGGGCGCGCGCCCGCGTGCGGCCGCTGCCTTCGCGCAGGCCGTGGCGTGCGGCGTGGCGTGTGATTGACTGGGCCGCATGGCCCCGTCCCTGTCTCCTTCCCCGCGCACCGCGGCCCGTTCATGACCTCAGAGCAGCAGATGGCGGCCACCCGCCCCCGCAATCGCAGGCAGCTCATCGTCGAGGCGGCCGGACGCCTGTTCAGCGCGCGCGGCTACCACGCGGCGTCCATGGAGGAGATCGCCGCCGCCGTCGGCATCACCGCGGCGGCCCTGTACCGGCACTTCCCCAACAAGTACGCGCTGTTCTCCGAGTGCGCCCACGCCATGGTCGACGGACTCGTCGCCACCCTCGACGAACTGCCGCCCGAGGCCGACACCGCGGAGCTGCTCACGGCCCTCGTCCGGATCACCGTCAAGCGGCGGGCCGAGGGCGGCGTCTACCGCTGGGAGGCCCGCTACCTGAACCGGGAGGACCGCAGGCTGCTCCGGGCGAAGTTCGCCCGCGTCGTCGGACGCGTCACGGAGGCGGCGCGGCGGGAATTCCCGGGGGAGCGGGCGGAGTTGCGGGTCGTCGCGGCGCTCGGCGCGATCGGCTCCATCACGATGCACCGCACGTCCATCGCCCAACGCCGCGCGGAGGAGCTGCTGTCGACGTGCGCGCTGCGGCTCGTCGCGGCCCCGGTCCCGGAACCGCCGCCGGGCGGGGAGCGGGCCGTCCGGCTCCCCGCGCTGCCGGTCGCGCGCTCCCGGCGCGCCGAGATCCTCGCGGCGGCCGTCCCGCTGTTCGCGCGGGACGGGTTCGCCAACGTCACGAACGGCCAGATCGCCGAGGCCGTGGGCCTCGCCCCCTCCGCCCTCTACCGCCACTACCCGGGCAAGGTCGACATCCTGACGGCGGCCTGCCTCCAGGCGGCGGGCCTGCTCGCCCAGGCCGTCGACCAGAACCTGGAGGGGACGGCGGGGCCGCACGAGGCGGTGGCGGCGCTCGCGGCGACGTACGTGGCGTACAGCTTCGAGCACACCGCCCTGACGAGCGTCGCCGAGGCGGAGTTCGTGGGCCTGCCGGCCGACGCGCAGCGGCCGTTGACGCTCGCCCAGCGCGAGCACATCGCCGTATGGGAGGAGCAGCTGCGGCTCGCGCGGCCCGAGCTCGACCCGCGGCAGGCGCGTGTGCTGGTGCACGCCGGGTTCGGTGTCGTGGTGGAGGCCGGACGGAGCATGCGGTGGCGGGACACGCCCGAGCACCGCGCCACGGTGACCGGACTCGTGGTGCGGGCGCTGGGGCTCTGAGCGGCGGGCCCCGGCGCCCGCGGGCGGGGTGTCAGTCCTGTCGGTTGTGTGTGGGGATCACGATCGGCGTGGTCTGGCCCGACGCGCCCTTGTTCAGGAACGCCATGGCCAGCGCCCGGATGAACTGGTCGAACATGTAGAACGCGCCGGGCGCCACCGGGTTCAGGCCCTCACGGAACAGGATGAACGCGGGCCACGCCGTGCGGATCAGGGTGGCGGCGGCGTAGTCCCGCTTGAGGCCCAGCCAGTCGCCGATCTCGTTGCTGAGGACGTAGCGCACGAACTCGTTGAGGAACCCGCGCGTGACACCGAGGTCGATCTGCGCGGTGAGACCCAGCAGGTCCTCGGCCAGCTCGATGCCCTCGGTGGTGGGGGACAGGATCGGCGTGAGGACCTGCGCAGACTGCTTGTCCGCCTCGTCCCACGACGTGGGGATGTACTCCGTGCGCACACCGAGCAGATGCAGGGCCACCTGCCAGCTGTGCAGGAACGCCTCCTGGTCCTCCGCGTCGAACGGGACCTTCCACTCGAGCAGCTTCCGGCGCACGAACGTGCCGAGGCTGTGGAAGGTGACCAGGATGTCGGCGTTGCTGATCGGGATCTTCTGGTCCGACACCGCAGACCAGTGCGGCGACTGCGGCAGCATGTGCCGCACCGCCGCGTGCACCATGCGCGTCTTGTTGGCGGTGACGATGAACTGGCCCTCGGGCTCGAAGCCCTTGAGCTGTGCCAGGTCGTAGCCGAACGTGAAGGTCTTCGCGGCCCGGTCCTGCATGTCGGCGCCGCCCGCCGACCAGTACACGCTCTTGGCCTCGCGCGGGATGACCGTGCTCATGATGCCGCTGCCGAGGCCGTACAGCATGAACAGGTAGGTGTCCTTGCGCCGGTTGAAGTCGGCGGCGCGCGCCAGCTTCTTCGGATCCGCCCAGCTGGGCAGCTTGTTGACGCCCTCCAGATACGTGGTGAGTTCGGCGGGCAGACCGCTGGGCAGCGGGTCGTCGTTGTTCACCCAGGTCTCGAACCCCTTGTTGACCGCGGGGACCTGTCCGCTGGTGATGACCTTGGCCATCAGCGGGTCGATCGCGTCGTCCCAGACGTACTCCGGGTCGGTGCCGGCGCCCGCTCCCGCGACCGAACCCGTCGGCGACCAGGCCCACGCGTCGGTCGCCGTGCCCGTCGCGCCCACGAGTCCCAGCGCGGCACCGAGCGAGAGCACTCTACGGCGGCTCAGATTTGTCATTGACTTACTCGCTTTCCTGGTTGGTCAGGCGCTTCAACAAGCCCGGTGTGACGTGTTGTTGGGGCTTGAGGCACGCTTCAAATCTTGTTCCAGGATGTGATTTCCGATTAACATAGCGAGGCGCGAAGGCATCGACAAGAGAGTCGGCGAGCGAGGAGTCCGCATGAGCATCGACCCGGCCCGCCCCGCGTGGGTGACCGACGAGCTGATCGCCCGATGGTGCGAAGGGGTGCGCCGGGACGCCAAGCGCGGCGGCGCGGAGCGCCCCGAACCGCTGACCGCGCTCGCCCCCTTCGACCTCACGCCGACCGCGGCCGTGCCCCGCTGCGACCCGGCCGACGTGACGGAGGCGGTGACCGGCGCACGGGCCGCCCAGGCCGCATGGGCGGGCACCACCCTCAAGCATCGCGCCGACCTCGCGCTCGCCTTCCACGACCTGCTCCTGAAGCTGCAGGACGAGGTCCTCGACCTGATCCAGTGGGAGACCGGCAAGGCCCGCTACCACGCCTGGATGGAGGTCGCCCAGGTCGCGACGATCGCCCGGCACTACGCGCGACGCGCCCGCCACTACCTCGCGCCGCACCGCGTGCGCGGCATGATCCCCGGCGCGACCCGGGTCCAGGAGGCCCGCGTGCCGAAGGGTGTCGTCGGGATCGTCTCGCCCTGGAACTACCCGCTCTACCTCGGCGTCGGCGACGTCCTGCCGGCGCTGATCGCGGGCAACGCCGTGGTCTCCAAGGCCGACTCGCAGACCCCGCTGACCCTGCTGTGGACGCGGGCCCTGATGGCGGAGGCCGGACTCCCCGCCGACCTCTGGCAGATCGTCACGGGGCCCGGATCCGTGATCGGCACCGCCCTCGTCGACGCCGTCGACTACGTGTGCTTCACCGGCTCGACCGCCACGGGACGCGCCGTCGGCGAGCGCGCCGCGCGCCGCCTGATCGGCGCCTCCCTCGAACTCGGCGGCAAGAACCCGCTGCTGGTGCGCGCCGACGCCGACGTGCAGGCCGCGGCGGCCGGAACGGTGACCGCCGCCTTCGCCAACACCGGGCAGATGTGCATCCACATCGAGCGCGTCTACGTCCACGAGAAGGTCTACGACGCGTTCCGCGACGAACTCGTCCGCGCGACCGCCGCGTTGCGCCTCGGCAGGACCTACGACTACATGTCCGACATCGGCTCGCTCACCTCCAGGGCCCAACTCGAAGCCGTCCGGGCGCACGTCGACGAGGCGGTCGCCAAGGGCGCAACTGTCCTCGCGGGCGGCAGGGCACGCCCCGACATCGGCCCGCTCTTCTACGAACCCACCGTCCTCGAAGGCGTCACCCCCGACATGGCCGTGTGCGGCGAGGAGACCTTCGGCCCCGTCGTCTCCCTCTACCCCTGCGCCTCCGACCAGGAGGCCGTCGACCTCGCCAACCAGGGCACCTACGGACTGTCGGCCTCCATCTGGTCCAGGGACACCCGCGAGGCCGCCCGCCTCGCCCGCCGCATCCGCTCCGGCTCGGTCAACATCAACGACGGCGCGGCCGCCGCCGCGGGCAGCATCGAGGCCGGCATGGGCGGCATGGGCGACAGCGGTCTCGGCAGGCGGCACGGTGCCGAGGGCATCCGCAAGTACACCGAGAGCCAGACGCTCGCCACCCAGCGGCTCCTGCCGCTCGGCCCGACCACACCCGAGGAGAGCTCCGTGAAGTCCTTCATCCGCCGTACGAACGGGCAACTGGCCCTGCTGCGCCGCCTGGGGGTCCGATGACGACCGGCGTGCCCGAGCGGTGGCAGGCGCTGCGCGCCGTCGAGGGCCTTGTCGACCCCGCCGAACTCGACGCCCTCTGGGCCGATTTGGAACCGGTCGACGCGGCGGACATCATCGGACCCTGGCGCGGATTCGCGTTCCCGACCGGACACCCCATCGAGAAGGTGCTGTCCGCGAGCCGCTGGCACGGCAAGCGGTTCGACGCCCTCGACGACGCGAAGCCGCTCATCTGCCGCGCCGACGACGGCAGCCTCTACTCCGACACCACGGCGGGACGCGGCGAGGCGAGCCTGTGGAACGTCGAGTTCCGCGGCGAGACCACCGCCACCATGGTGTACGACGGGATGCCCGTGCTCGACCACTTCAAGCGGGTCGACGACACCACCCTCATGGGCGTGATGAACGGCAAGCCCGACGTCGTCCTCGCCGACGGCCGGCACTTCTGGTTCGGCCTCGAGCGCGACACCCCGGACCGCCCATGAGGACCTCGGTCCTGCTGTCGCGCGGCGCCGCGCCCACCGCCCTCGTCGACGCCGAACTCGACGATCCGCGCCCGCACGAGGTCGTCGTCCGCATCGAGGCCGTCGGCGTCTGCCACACCGACCTCGCCACCCGCAGGGCGCTCGGCGACCGCCCCGCCGTCCTCGGACACGAGGGCTGCGGGATCGTGGAGCGGCTCGGCGCCGACGTCGACACCCTGGCCCTCGGCGACCGCGTCGTGATCTCGTACGCGCACTGTGGCCGCTGCGCCCAGTGCCGCGCGGGCCATCCCGCGTACTGCGCCCTCGCCACCACGCTCAACAACGCGGGGCGGCGGCCCGACGGTACGCCCACCCTGCGCGTCGACGGCGCGCCGGTGTTCGGCGCGTTCTTCGGCCAGTCCTCCTTCGCCACGGCTGCCCTCGCCGACGCCCGCTCCTGCGTCCCCGTCGGCGACACACCGCCGTGGGTGGCCGCCCCGCTGGGCTGCGGATTCCTCACCGGGGCGGGCGCGGTGCTCAACGTGCTGCGGCCGGGCCACGGCGACCGGCTGCTCGTCGTCGGCGGGGGAGCGGTCGGCTCGGCGGCGGTGCTGACCGCGCTGTCCGAGGGCGCGGAGGTCGTGGTGGCCGAGCCGGTCGCCGCGCGCCGCGAACTCGCCGCCCGCTTCGGCGCGGTGACGGTCGCCTCGCTCGACGACCCGATCCCGGCGGTGACCCATGCCCTGGACACCACGGGACGCCCCGAGCTGATCTCCCGCGCCCTCACCCTCCTCGAACCGCGCGGCACCCTCGCCGTCGTCGGCCTCGGCCCCGCCACCGCCCCCATCGACGTACGCGACCTCATGCTGCGCGGGCTGCGGCTGCGCGGCTGCGTCGAGGGCGACGCGGACCCGTCGCTGCTGGTGCCCGAGCTGATCGGACGCTACGAGAAGGGGGTGCTGCCGCTGGACGAGCTGGTGACGACGTACGGGCTCGGGGACTTCGACCGGGCCGTGGCCGAGCAGCGGTCCGGACGTGCGCTCAAGGCGGTGCTGCTGCCCGGCGGTTGAGGCTCAGGACAGGGGGCCGAGAGGGACGTGCCCGCGTGCGCGTCCCTCGTCGTCGAGGAGGCGGCCCATCCGCTTCGCGGTCAGCAGCGTGACGTCACGGCGCAGGATGCGGGCGGCGGGAAGCCGGGAGCCGAGCCGCACCTCGAAACCGGCGGCGTCCTCCAGGGACCTCGCCCACGTCGACACCAGCAGATTCGCATCGCCGGTGACCCCCATGCACAGCCGGACACCCGGAAGGCCCGCCACGAGGTGCCCGGCGGCGTCGAGTTCGGCCGACGGCACGGCGAGCCGGAACGTGCTGATGACGGGCCGGCCCGCCGCCAGATGCGACACGTCGCAGCGGATCCTGACGTGGCCCGAGCCCAGCATCCGGGCCAGCCTGCGGCGCACCGTGGCCTCGCTCGCGCCGGTGTCCCGCGCCAGCTCGCTGTACGGGCGGCGGGCGTCCGCGGAGAGGGCGCGCAGCAGCGCGCGGTCCGCGTCGGCGTACTGCGGGGCCGCGCCGCCACCAGGACCCACGGGCGCGAGCCGGGAGCGCTGCACCCGGTCGAGCGCGTGCACCTTCCAGTCCGCGCCCTCCCGGTAACTGCGCAGCACCACCGACAGGTCGACGGAACGGACGCCCGGCAGCGCGGCCAGCGGGCCGTCGGTGAAGCGCGTCATGGCCGCGGTGCCCGAGCAGAACAGCGTGAGGAACAGGGCGCCTTCCCCGGAGGTCCGCTCGACGCTGGCCACCCGCGGATCCGCGCAGGCCGCGTCCGAGGCGGCGCCCAACAGGCCCGGCGCCACGGCCACATCGGCGAACGCGATGCACAGGCCCGCGCCCCGGCCGTGCCGCTGCCACGTCTCGTACGCCGTGCTCCAGGCGAGCCCGTCCACCCGCAGCCGCTCCCAGCGCCTCGCCGCCGTGGTGGCGTCGATCCCGAGCACCGCCCCGATCCGCGACCAGGGCGCCCGCGGGCTGGTCTGGAGCGCGTCGACGAGCGCCATGTCCGTCTCGTCGAGATCGCGCCCGGCGCCGGCGGAGTCGTCATCGCGTCCCGTACCGGCGGAGTCGTCATCGCGCCGCATACCGGCGGAGTCGTACATGTCGGAAGCGGTGGAGACGGAATCCTGCGGTCCAGGGGCGAGGGAATCCGGCATCGGCGCGGTGGCGGACGGCATGGCGACCATTGTGGGGCCACTCGCACCAGCCCGTGCGGCGGCCCCCGGCACAGGGGCGGACGCTCGCCGCGCGGATGTGCGCGCCTGCCCCGACGCCGACCCGTCCGCGGCTCCAGGCGTGCGCGCCCACCACCAGACGCGACACACACCGTGGAGCCGCCGTGAGCGCCACCAAGTCACCGTCCGCCGCGCACCCCGCGCCCGTCGAGGGGCGGGTCCGGCTCGACCGGGCCGCGAAGACGACCGTAGGCCTGCTGTTCCTGGCCTGGATCGTCGACTACATCGACCGGCTCGTCATCAACCTCGCGCTGCCGCACATCGGCGCCGAGTTCGGCATCGACCGCACCCAGCAGGGCCTGGTCCTCTCCGCCTTCTTCCTGGCCTACGCGGCGTGCCAGATCCCCGGCGGACTGCTCGCCGACCGCTTCGGATCCAAGCGGATCCTGCTGTGGGCCATGCTGATCTGGTCCGTGTTCACCGCGCTGACCGGCACCGCCTGGTCGTTCGCCGCGCTCGTCGTCATCCGTGTGCTGTTCGGCGCGGGGCAGGGCATCTTCCCCGCCGCCGCGATGAAGGCCGTCGCCGAACGCACCGGACCGCGCGAGCGGATGACGGCCAGCGGCTGGATCTCCTCCTCCAACGCCTTCGGCTCGGTCGTCGCCCCGCTCATCGCCGGACCCGTCATCGCACTGTGGGGCTGGCGCATGTCGTTCTACGCCGTCGCCGGACTCGGCGTCGCGACCTTCGTCCTGGTCCAGCTCCTGCTGCCTCCGGCCCGCCCCGCCACGCCGACCGAGAGCGCCGAGGGCGGCGGCGGAACCCGCGCCCTGCTGGCCACCCCCGCGATGTGGCTGTACGTGGGCATGCTGTTCGGCTACGGCATGCTCGCCTGGGGACTCACCTCGTGGGTGCCGTCCTATCTCCAGACCGAACGCGGGCTCTCGCTGGAGAGTTCGGGGTTGCTCACCGCGCTGCCCGCGCTCTTCGGCGGCCTCGCGATGATCCTCAGTGGCTGGTGCGCGGACCGGGCGAAGGGGCGGCCGGCGCTGCTCGTCGCCCCGTCCATGACGGTCGCGGGCGTCGCGGTCCTCGCGATGACGCAGGCCGAAGGACTCGCCGCGTTCGAGACGCTGCTCTGCCTCGCCTTCGCCGCCTGCACGTTCTGTTTCACGCCGATCTTCGCGGTGCCGCTGCGCACCTTGTCGACGCGGCTGAGCGGCGCGGCGTCCGGAATGATCAACTTCGGCGGGCAGTCCGCGGGCATCCTGGTGCCGATGCTGATGGGATACCTCGCCGACACATACTCGTTCACGGTCGCCTTCGCGCTGCTCGCCGTCGGCGCCGCGCTCACCGCCGCCCTCGCCCTGCTCGCCCCGCAGACCTCCGAGGCCCTGCGCTCCCGGCTCGGCCCGGCGGTCCGGGACTGACCGACAGCCGCCACCCCTCCACGTAAGGAGCACCGCATGACCGACACCACGTCCCCCGCCTGCCCGGTCGACCCGGCCCGGCTCACGCTGCCCGCGGGCACCCCCGCCGACGAAGGGCTCGCGCTGCTGCTGCCCGCCCTCGGCGAGCTCTACCGCGATCTGCACGCGCACCCCGAACTGTCGATGCACGAGACCCGCACCGCGGGGATCATCGCCGCCGTGCTGCGGGCCCAGGGCTGGGACGTCACCGAGCGCGTCGGCACCACCGGCGTCGTCGGCGTCCTCACCAACGGCGAGGGCCCCACCGTCCTTCTGCGCGCCGACACCGACGGACTCCCGCTCGCCGAGGACACCGGCCTGCCTTACGCATCCACCGACACCGCGCCGGGCCCCGACGGCCACGACGTCCCCGTGATGCACGGCTGCGGCCACGACCACCACGTCACCGCGCTGCTCGGCGCCACCGCGCTGTACGCCGCCGACCGCACCACCTGGCGCGGCACCCTGCTCGCCGTGTTCCAGCCCGGCGAGGAGATCGCCGCGGGCGCGCGGGCCATGGTCGACGACGGCTTCGCCGACCGGTTCCCGCGCCCCGACATCTGCCTCGGCCAGCACGTCAGCCCGCTGCCCACCGGCACCGTGGCGCTGCGCCCCGGCACCACCATGTCGGCCGCCGACAGCTTCCGCATCCGCCTGTACGGGGCCGGCGGACACGGCTCGCAGCCCGAGCTGACGGTCGACCCGATCGTGCTGGGCGCCCACGTCGTGACCCGGCTCCAGACGGTGGTGTCACGGGAGATCGCCGCGCAGGACGCCGCCGTGGTCACCGTCGGCTCGTTCCGCGCGGGCCACAAGGAGAACATCATCCCGGACACCGCCGAACTCAAGGTCAACGTCAGGACCTTCGACCCCGACGTCCGCGAGCGCGTGCTCGCCGCGATCGAACGGATCGTCCGCGGCGAGGCGCGGACCGCGGGCGCCCCGCGCGAGCCGGAGTTCGAACCCCTCAACGCGTTCCCGCTCACCGTCAACGACGACGACGCCACCGAGCGCGCCCGCGCCGCCCTGCGCGGCGTGTACGGCGAGGGCGGCGTGCAGCACATGGCCCGCCCGCTCTCCGGCAGCGAGGACTTCGGCATCTTCGGCACGGCCCTCGACTGCCCCTCCGTGTTCTGGATGTGGGGCAGCTTCGACCCGAAACTGTACGAGGGCGAGGACCCGACGCAGCCGCGCCCCGGCATCCCCGGCAACCACTCGCCGCGCTTCGCCCCGCAGGCCGAGCCCGTCATCGAGTACGGCGTACGGGGCCTGCGCGCGGTCGCCGCGGAGTTCCACGGCGCACGGGACTGACGGGGCCCGCCGCGCCTCAGGGCTGGATCTTCTCCAGGTCCTCCAGGAGGCCGGGACGGGTCGGCTGCCAGCCGAGGGCGGCGCGGGTGTGCGCGCTGCTCGCCGGCTGGTCGGCCGCGAAGATCGGCCCGAGCGCCCCGAAGCTCTCCTCGGGAACGGACTTCGACGGGATGCCGAGGCGCCGCCCGATGACCGCGGCGATGTCCCGTACGGCATCGCCCTCGTCGGCGACGGCGTGCCAGGCGGTGCCCGCCGGGGCCTGCTCCAGGGCGAGCCGGAACAGCACGGCGGCGTCGAGCGCGTGCACGGCGGGCCAGCGCTGTGTGCCGTCACCGGGGTAGCCGGCCACGCCCGTGCCCCGGGCGATCTGGGTGAGCAGACCCGCGAACCCGCCGTCGCCCTCGTTGTGGACGGTGCGCGGCAGCCGGATCGCCGAGGTGCGCACGCCGCGCGAGGCCAGCTCGAGGGTGCGCTGCACCGACACGCTGCGCCCGCCGACCGGCCCGTCCGTGGGCAGCGGGTCCTCCTCGGTGGCCGGGCGGCCCTCCGCGCGGGGCGTGCCGGAGACGGTGACGAGCGGCTTGTCCGACCCCACGAGGGCGTCGCCGAGCACGCCGAGCGCGGCGCCCTCCTCGGCCACGCCCCGGGCGAGCGCCTCCGGCGAGCTGAAGTCGTTGCTGAAGGCGAGGTGGACGACGCCGTCCGCCTTCTCCGCCTCGGCGCGCAGCACGTCGAGGTCGGTGAGGCCGCCCCGGACCACGTCGGCCCCCGCGGCGCGAGCCTTGTCGGCGGAGGCGTCGGACCGGGCCAGGGCGGTGACCGCGTGTCCTGCGGCGAGCAGTTCGGCGACGACGGCCGAGCCGATGAGGCCCGTGCCGCCGGTGATGAAGACGCGCATGGCGGACTCCAGATATGAGGGAAGAAGTGATGCGACAGGTGTCGCATCACTCACCACGCTACACCCACTGATGCGACATGTGTCGCATCACTTAGGATGGACGTATGCCGAGATGGAAGCCGGATGCCCGGCAGCGCCTGGTCGTGGCGGCGCTGAGCCTGTTCGCGGAGCAGGGGTACGACGACACGACGGTCGCCCAGATTGCCGAGCGCGCGGAGCTGACCCGCAGCACCTTCCACCGGCACTTCGCCGACAAGCGGGAGATCCTCACCGCCGGGCAGAAGACCCTCAGCCGGCTCCTGGTCGAGGGTATCGCCGAAGCCCCCGAGGGCGCGACGCCGATCGCCGCCGTGGCGGCGGGCCTGGAGCGCGCCTCGGGGGAGATGACCTCGTTCAACCGCGAGCTGAGCCCCCTGCTGCACGCGGCGATCGAGGCGAACGAGGAGCTTCAGGAGCGCAACGCGCTCAAGAGCATAGGAATGGCCGCCGCGATGGCGGGCGCCCTCGAGCGACGCGACGTCCCCGAGGCAACGGCCCAAGTGGCCGCCGAACTCGGCGTGCTGGCCTTCAAACTGGGCTTCACCCGCTGGGCCGACCCGTCACGCGACGACGCCCCCGGCGAACTGGCGACCCTCACGCTGGCGGCCCTGGACGAACTCCACACGGCGGCCCAACGCCTCGACTAGCTGTCAGTCGTCGCCGTCGAGCTGGTGCTCGGCCCACACGTAGCTCTCGGGCAGCAGGCTCCGCACGGGTACGGCCCGCCTGCGCGCACCGTTTCCCACGATGACCTCGACCTCGGGAAAGTAGTCGAGCAGCGCCTGCCGGCAGCGGCCGCACGGCGCGATCACCCCGCGCTCCCTGTCGCCCGCGGCGACGATCGTCCGCAACGCGTACACGCCCTGCGCGGCCGCCGCCCCGAGCAGCGCCAGCTCGGCGCAGGGCCCGCCGGTGAAGTGGTACGCGTTCATGGCGACGACCACCCGCCCGTCGACCCCACGCCCGGCGGCGGCCACGGTGTGGTTGTCCCCGCGGGCCCGCTCCCGCACGGTCCGCAGGGCGATCTCGACGAGCTCGCGGTCCGGTTCGGCGGCGTTCTCGGTGGTGTGTTCGCTCGGTTGCATAGGGCCAGTAAAGCGTCCGTCTACGGCGACGGCGGCGTGACCGACACGATGTACTCCACCGGGGCGTCCGACCCATTGCGATAGAGGTGGGGCTGGCCCGCGTCGAAGGTGATGGACTCCTGTGCGGTCACCTCGTGGGGGACGTCCGCGATGTCCACGGTGAGCGTGCCGGAGATGACGTACGCGCACTCGGTCGACGGGTGGGCCCACGGCTCGTCGCTCGTCGCGGCGCCCGGGGGGAGGATCGCGCGGAGGACTTCCAGGCGGCCGTTGCTCCCGGCGAGCCGTTCGTACTGGACCAGGCCGCGCGGACCGCTGATGGTGGAGCGTTCGCCGGGGCGGCTGATGTGCACGGCGGGCACGTCCTCCGCGTCGAACAGCGCGACGACCGAGGCGCCGAACACCTCCGCGAGCCGCCGCAGCGTCGCCAGGCTCGGCTCCGTCACCCCGCGCTCGACCTGGCTGAGGAGCGTCGCCGAGACACCGGTGCGCCGAGCGAGCTCACGCAGGCTCAGACCGCGTTCCGTGCGCAGCGCCCGCAGGCGGGTGCCGATCATGATCCTCCGTAGAGACACAGTGCACATCTCGTACTGTGAGCGCGCGTTGACGACTGCTGCGAGGGAGTTTAGCGTCACGGATCGCCCTCCCGTGTGCAGTCAGGCTGCACGCGGGAGGTGCCCACTGCGGCAACTCCGCCCACTCCGCACCGACTCCTGGGGGATGCGATGGCATCGACGGCACCCCGGCCGCCCACGGCCCACCGCTGGCTGCTCGTCCTCCCGTTCGTCTGGCAGGTCGGCCTCGTGCCGGTCGTCAACGACGTACGGCTCGCCCCGCTGAACATCCCGTTCCCGATGCTCTGGCAGATGCTCGGCGTCCTGGCGTCCACCGCCGTCATCGCCCTCGTCTTCCGGCTCGATCGCAGGGCGGGCGTCGAAGCGGAGGAGGCCCGCTTCCTCGAACTCACCGACCGGAGCGCCGAGGAGCACAGGGCGGGGGAGTCCGCGTGACACTCGCACTCGTCCTCGCCATCGTCGTCGGCACGGTCGTCGGCGCGATCGGCTTCGGCCGCCGCGCGAACGGCGACGCCCCGGCCACGAGCAGCCTGTCGGGCTGGGCCGTCGGCGGGCGCCGCTTCGGCACCGTCCTGTTCTGGTTCATGAACGCGGGCGAGGTCTACACGACCTTCGCCGTCCTCGGCATCTCCGGCTACGCGTGGGCCATGGGCGCCCCCGCCTACCTCGCCTTCACCTCGGTCTCCCTGAGCTACGCCCTCGGCTACTGGCTCATGCCGAAGATCTGGCGGGCGGGCCGCAAGCACGCTCTGATCACCCAGGCCGACTTCTTCGCCGCCCGGTTCGGGGCGCCCTGGCTCGGCGTGGTGACCGCGCTCGTCGGCATCGCCGCGCTCGTCGTCTACGTCCAGATCCAGCTGGTCAGCCTCAGCCTCATCGTCCGGCTCACGCTGGGTGGTTCGGTGTCGTCGGACGCCGCCGTCGTCATCGGCGCCGTGGTGATGCTGGCCTTCGTCTTCCTCGCGGGACTGCGCTCGGCCGCCTTCTCCGCGGGCGTCAAGGACGTCCTGATGGTCGTGGTCGTCGTGCTGCTCACGGCCACCGTCGCGGGCAAGGTCGGCGCGTCGTCCCTGTTCGACATCTTCCGGCTCGCGGAGGAACAGCACCCGGGCATCGGGAGGTTCCCCGGCATCGACCCCGCGTCGCCGACCACGTCGACCTGGCTGATGACGTCCGCCCTCAACGTGGCGCTCGGCAACTGGGTGTTCCCGCACCTGTTCCAGGTCTCCTACTCGGCCGCCTCCGGCACCGCGATCCGCCGCAACGCCATCTGGCAGCCGCTGTACTCGCTCGCGTACTTCTTCGTGATCCTGCTCGGCTTCGCCGCCCTCGTCGCGGGCACGAAACCGGCGGGCGGCGACCTCGACGCGGCGCTCCTCCAGTTCGTCTCCGACACCTACCCGGCCTGGGCCGTCGGCCTCGTCGCCGGCACCGGCTTCCTGCTCGCCCTCGCGCCCGGCTCGGTCCTGCTGCTCACGTCCGGGGTGCTGTTCGCCCGGAACGTGGTCGCCCCGATGGTGCGCCAAGGGCTGTCGGACCGCGGCACGCTGCTCGTCTCCCGGGTGTCGATGATCGGCTTCGCGGCGGTCGCCGTGTGGCTGACCGTCGGACACAGCCAGTCCCTCGTCGACATCCTGCTCAACGCCTACTCGGCCATTGGCATGCTCGCCCCCGCCGTCGTCCTCGCGTTCCTGTGGCGCCGCACCTCGGCGATCGGCGTACTGCTCGGCCTCGCCGCCGGATTCACCGCGCTGCTCGCCCCGTTCGCCAAGGACTACTGGGCGGCGCACCTGCCCGAGTGGGAGCCGGGCCTCCTCGCCATGGCCGTCAACGCCGCGGTCGTCGTCGCCGTCAGCCTCGTCACCCCGAAGCCGCCCGATCAGGCCGTCGGCGTGGGCCTGGCCCTGTCGGCGGACGACTGCGGGCCCCCGACAGCACGTACGACGACGGGAGTCGCATGAGCGCGAACGAGACCGGCGAACCGGTCACCGAGCTGTACGACCTGCGGGTCACCGTCGACCGCATCGAGGGCCGCTCCGTGTGCGGCATGGCGGTCGGCGACTACTTCGAACTCGTCAACAGCGCCCAACTGCGCATCCCCGAAGGCCGCCACTTCTGCGTCTACGCGCTCCAGGCGGTCCTCCCGCTGCTGCCCGCCAAACAGCGTCAGCTGCCCACCGACGACTGGCTCGAACGCGACACCCTCGTCTGCTGCCCCGACCCCGAAGAACGACTGATCATGCGCATCGACCGCACGGCACGGTGCCGCCTCAACACGGAGGACCTGACGTGACCGATGGTGCGCCCCACCCGACCCGGCGACCCCGGAAGGGCGTCGAGATCGGGCTCGGTCTGCAGAGCGACAAGCGACCCGAGGACTACGCCCGGCTGGCCGCGCGCGCCGAGGAGCACGGCTTCGACGTGCTCTCCGTGTTCGGCGACCTCATGTACCAGCCGCCGATCTTCCCGCTCCTCGAAATGGCCCGCGCCACCAGCCGGGTCCGGCTCGGCGCCGCCTGCTGGAACCCGTACTCGATGCATCCCTACGAGATCGCGGGCCAGGTCGCCGCGCTCGACCTCGCCTCGTCCGGGCGGGCCTACCTCGGGCTCGCGCGCGGCACCTGGCTCGGCGACGTGGGCATCGGGCAGCCCCGGCCGCTCGCGCACATCAGGGAGGCGGTCGGGTTCATCGGCGCGCTGCTCTCGGGCGCGGACGACGGCTACGAGGGCGAGGTGTTCCGGCTCGCGCCCGGCACCCGGCTCCGCTACCGGCCGCACCGCCCAGAGATCCCCGTCCTCATCGGCACCTGGGGTGCGCGCACGGCCGCCCTCGCGGGGCGCGTCGCGGGCGAGCTGAAGATCGGCGGCTCGGCGAACCCGGCGATGGTCGACGTGATGCGCCGCCGCATCGCGGGCGGCCCCGACGCGGAACCTGCGGACCACGTGGGTGTCGTGGTCGGCGCCGTGACCGTCGTCGACGAGGACGGGGCACGGGCCCGCGCGCACGCCCGCACCGAGGTCGCCATGTACCTCGCCGTCGTCGCCGAGCTCGACCCGACGGTCGACGTCCCCGCCGATCTGCTGGCGGGCGTCAAGGAGCGGGTGGCCCGCGGCGACTCGGAAGGGGCCGGGAAGCTGATCCCCGACGAACTCCTCGACCTGTTCGCGTTCTCCGGGACGCCCGAGCAGGTCGCGGCGCAGGCGCAGGCCGTCATCGACGCGGGCGCTTCCCGCGTCGAGTTCGGCACCCCGCACGGCCTCACCGACGACGACGGCGTCGACCTGCTCGGCTCCCGCGTGCTGCCGCTCCTCAACCGCCGGAGCTGATGCGCAGCCCTTCGAACGTGGCGATGCCGCGCGCCCCGCTCCCGCCGTTCGCCGCGCTCATGAACGCGCCCACGTCCTGACCACCGGACGCGACCCCCGCCGGGTTCGCCGTCCCGACGGTGGTCCATGTGGTGCCGTCGGTGCTGAACTCGCCCTTGTAGGAGCCGCCTTGGCGGGTGAGGCGGAGGTGGACCGGCGCGGACACCGCCGTGCCTGCCGTCTTCACGGTGTCGAGGCGTCCGTTGCCGTCGGAGTCCCACGACAGGGCGATGCCGTTGGACGGGGTGAGCGCCAGGTCGACGAAGCCCGAACCGCCCTGCTGCGTCAGGTCGTTGCGGACGATGAGTCCCGCGCGCGCCCAGCCGCCCGTACGGTCCTGGGACGTGACCCGGACCGTCGCCGACGCCCCGTCCGTGAGGGCGGCGGGGCGGTGGATCGCGCCGAACTCGTTCGTGGCGCCCCACAGGTCGGCGCCGCCGCCCTCGATGGCGAGGGTGTCGCCGGACTGTCCGAACACCGCGTCGTTGAACGACACCGTCCGGTACGGGTCCTGGACACCTGTGCCCGCGAGGAGCCGGACCGTGTCGACGGCCGCCCCTGACGCGCCACCCATCCGGTACGCGGCGTCCGCGCGCATCCGCAGGACGAGGGTGTCCGTCGTGCCCGTGAGTGACACCGTGAAGCGGGCCTTGAACGCCTTGCCAGGAGCCACCTCCGTCGCCGCGACCGGGCCGTCGGTGCGCGCGGTGAGTCCTTCGGGCAGGTCGAGGGAGAGGGTGACGTCCCGGGCGGCCGCGAAGCCGTTGCGGTTGGTGAACGTCACGTCGACGGCGACCGGCTCGTCGGGGGAGACGGAGGAGTGAGCCGCGGACGCCGTGAGTGTCGCCTGGTGTGCCGTGCCGGCGAGGGTGTCGCGCACCCGGTGGGCGAGCCGTTCGATCGATCCGGAGGGTCGGGCCGCGTACGTCTCCGTCCCGTGCGCCCACGCGTCGTCCATCGCGAACCAGTCGATCGCCGCGGGCTGCCGGTCCTCGGCGAGCGCGTCCGTCAGCTCCGCGAAGTACCGCCGCCAGCGCGGCAGATACAGGCCCGACACCAGGCCGGCCCACTCCCGGTTCGCGTAGTCCCGCAGGCCCGCCTCGCTGCCCTCCCGGTCGCCCCAGGTCGTCAGGATGGAGCGCGCGTCGTACTCCAGCCGGTTCTGCTCCGCCCGGTCGGCGCCCCACGCTCGGGCCTCCGCCAGCCACCGGCCCAGCAGATGGTGCTCGGACGTGGCGAGCGCGTCGTCGAGGAGCCGCATCCAGTCGAGCCACGTCCGCGTGAGCCGCCCGAAGAGCTTCGCGTCCCGTGCCTCGTACGCCGCCCTGATCTGCGGCAGCAGCACCCGGCTGCGGTTCGACAGGACCTGCCGGGTCACATCGAGGAGGTCGTACCGATAGGCGGAGCTGCCCCTCAAGTCCTCGCTCACGGCCAGGAGTTCGGTGAGTGCCGCGTCGAACTCCGCCGTGTCGTAGCGCTCCGCCTGCGGGCTCCATGCCGCCGCCGACCGCACCGCCAGGCTCGGCCGCGCCGCGAACAGCCCGTCGGGCGCCTCGCTCCACGAGTCCGTGCGGCGCGTCCCGTACGCCGTCGCGCGCAGCACCCGCCAGGCCGCGGCGGCGTGCCGGTCCGCGCCGCCGTAGCGGGACGCGGCCCACCGCTCGAACCAGTCGTCCAGGTCGATGTCGTCGGTCGTCCAGGCGAGGTCGCCGAGCAGGGCGAGCGCCGCGGGATTGTTGTCGGCGCCCTCCGGCATCGCCGCGATCCCGGCCAGTCCGCTGCCGTCCTTCTCGCGCCAGCGCGGATAACTGGCCACCCAGTCGGGGGTGTTGGCGCCGATCGCGGTGTGCCCGCCGAAGTTCCAGATGCTGCCGTACGCGTACGGGGTGCCGCCCCAGTCCCGCTCCCGGTCGGTCACCGTGGGGAACCGGTCCGAGAGCCCGTCGACGATCAGCATGCGGGAGCGGTCGACGGCGTCGAGGATCTCGCGGCGCGGATTGGTCTGCCAGCCGAGGATCGCCCACACGGCCTTCGGGTGCGCCGTGCCCAGGGCCTTCTCGACGGCGTGCGCGGCCTCACCGACCGGCACGTCCCCCGGCCTGCCGCCCTCGTGCAGCAGGTCCATCTTGTACATGGAGGTGGCGCCGAGCCGCGCGTCGAGCCGGTCGTAGAACGCGGCACCCACCTCGGCGAAGGCGTCCGTGCGCGGATCGAGCCAGTCGGGGCGCGGGAATCCGCTCCACGTGCCCTGCGGGACGACCCTCGCCCCGTCGACCCGGTCGGCGAACCCGTCCGGCACCGTGCCGAACCAGCCGGGCAGCACCGGCGTCATGCCCAACTCCCGCGCCCGGTCGGCGATCCTGCGTCCGAGGTCGGCGCGCCGCTCCAGCAGCCGGCGGCTGATCGGCCCGCCGAACCCGGACATGTTCTGGAGCAGCCACCACGGCTGGTGCGCGGGCGCCGGGATCCAGTCCAGCAACTCGGCCTCGGAGTACCCGAAGCGGCGGAACGTGTCGAAGTAGGCGGCCTCGGCGCCCGTCGTCACCAGTACCTCGTTGAAGCCGTGCAGCGCGACCACGTCCAGCTCCCGCTGCCAGGCGTCCCAGTCGCGGTACGGGCCCGTGTAGCCGTCGTTCGTGTCGTTGAAGGCGAACCGGTGGGCGACGTTCGCCGTCGCCGTCAACGCGCGGGACGGGGCGGGCAGTTGGTTCGGCAGGTCGAGCTGTTCGCCGTTCCAGGTGACGCAGGCGTGCGCCACGTCGCGCAGATAGCGGTGCAGGCCCGCGAGGAGGGTGGCCGGGGTCGAGCCCTCGACGACGATGCGGCCGCTCGTGCCGGACACGCGGAACCGGTCCGCGCCGCCGCCGCTCGTGAGGCGGAGGGCGACCTGGGAGTGGTGGCGGGGGAGCAGCCTGCGCAGCGCGGCGTCGGCGGGCCCCGCGCTCCCTCCGGGCGCCGCGAACGCCGCCGTGTCCGGCAGCGAGAGCGCCGTGGCGCCGAGGACGAGCGCGGTGCTGGAGAGCAGCCGTCTGCGGCTCGGTCCCGGCCGGTCGGAGTGGTGCGAGGGGCGATTCACGAGGTCGACTCCCGTACGGCGAGGGGCGTGGGTGGGTTTCCGCGTGCTGCCATGATGCAAGAGCCTGCTTGATTCGCCTCATGTTTGAGCACGAAACGTCAACGTGTCAACGGATTCACCGACCGGGCCCCGCGCCGTGCACCCCTTCGGCGGCCTCACGCAGCGCCTCCCGGAACGCCACGAGGGCCGGGTGCCGGCCACCGCCCCGCCGTACGACGGTGAGGACGCGGCGCGTCCCGCGGCCGCGGGGGAGGGGGCGCAGCGGCACGGACGGGTCCCGCCCCATCCACACGAGGTCCGGCAGGAACGCGGCGGCGTGCCGCTGCTCGACCAGGCGCAGATGGAGCAGCAGGTCCGTGGTCTCGAAACGCACATCGGGTTCGAAGCCCGCGTCGCGGCAGAGCGTCACGGCCCAGTGCCGCGCGGGGGTGCCCTCCGGTTCCATCACCCACGGGTGGTCGGCCAGGGCGCGCAGGGCTGCCGTCGGACCTGCGCCGCGAGCGGGCGCGGACGGGTCGGGGACGGCCAGGCGCAGCGGGTCGTCGAGCAGGTCCTCCTGTTCGAGCTCGGAGGGCCGGGGGTTCGGGGCGCCCTGGTACTCCTCGGCGAGCACCAGGTCGAAGTCGCGCGTCTGGAGCGCGGGAAGCGAGATCTCCGGCTCCAGATGGGTGACATGGACCCGCAGCCGCGGATGCCGGCCCCGCAGCAGCGTCAGCGCGGCCGGCACCAGCGTGAGGGCGGCCGTCTGGAACGAGGCGACCCGCAGCGTGCCCGTCAACTCGGCGAGGGACGCCGCGATGTCCGCCTCCGCCCGCTCAAGCCGTTCGAGCACCGCCTCCGTGTGCGCGACCAGGATCTCGGCCTGCTCCGTGAGCCGCACCCGCCGCCCGACCGGCTCCAGGAGCGGCACACCGACCTCCGCCTCCAACTGCGAGAGCTGCTGCGACACCGACGACGGCGCGTACGACAGGGCGGCCGCCACGGCGGCCAGCGTGCCGCGGTGCTTGAGCTCGCGCAGCAGGCGCAGTCGGTGCAGGTCGTACATGCCGTGCCCGTTCCCGGCGCGGGAGCGCCCCTCATTCGTCGGCTCGGCCGATGGGTATCGGTCGAAAACATTCGCTGGACCGATTGTAGGAGCAGGCCGCACGCTGATCATGTGAGTGAGATTCCCGCTGCCCTCCATGACGACCTGCCGTGGGTCGCCCGGCCCGGCGCCCGCGCCTGGCGCTGCGACCCCGCCCCCACCGACGTACGCGCCTTCCATACCGCGCTGCCCGACTACGCGCCGACACCGCTGACCGAATTGCCCGACCTCGCCGCGGAGTTGGCGGTGGGGCGGGTGTTCGTGAAGGACGAGTCGAGTCGGCTCGGGCTGCCCGCCTTCAAGGCCCTCGGCGCCTCGTGGGCGGTGCACCGCGCGCTCGCCGGACGGCCCCGGGGCACCGTCACCCTCGTGACCGCCACCGACGGGAACCACGGGCGCGCCGTCGCCCGGACGGCCCGGACGCTCGGGCAGCGCGCCCACGTGGTCGTGCCGAGCGGCGTCCACCCGAGCGCCGTGGCGGCCATCGCCGCCGAAGGCGCCGAGGTCACCGAGGTGACGGGGTCGTACGACGACGCCGTGCGCCACGCCGCCGAGCGGGCCGCGAGCACGGACGCGATCCTCGTCCAGGACACGGCCTGGCCCGGCTACGAGACGATCCCCGCGTGGATCTCCGAGGGCTACTCCACGCTCTGCGCCGAGGTCGACGAACAGCTCGCGGGCCTCGCGGGTCCCGACCTCGTCGTCGTCCCGGTGGGCGTCGGATCCCTGGCCCAGGCCGTGGTCACCCACTACCGCAGCCGCCCCTCGGGGCACGCGCCCGCGCTGCTGTCCGTGGAGCCGGTCACCGCGGCCTGCGTCCTCGAAAGCCTCCGCCGCGGCGGACCGGTCACCGTCGAGACCGGTGGCACCATCATGGCCGGGCTCAACTGCGGCACCCTGTCCACGCTCGCCTGGCCCTGTCTGTCCGCGGGCCTGGACGCGGCCGTCGCCGTCCGCGACGCCGACAGCGCCCGCGCCGCCGCCCGCCTCGCCGCCCTCGGTGTCTCCTCCGGACCCTGCGGTGCCGCGCCCCTCGCCGGACTCCGCGCCGCCCTCACCGGACCGGGCGCCGACACGCGGCGCGCGGCGCTCGGCCTCGGCCCCGACTCCGTCGTCGTCCTGCTCAGCACGGAGGGCGGCGCCGCCAACCCGCACACCACGACAGGACACGACCCGGCATGCTGACCCACCTCGCCGCCGCGCTCGGCGTCCTCGGCCTGCTGACCGTCGCGCCCGGACCCGACATGGCCGTGGTCACCCGGCGCGGCGTCGACGCCGGCACCCGGGACGCGCTCCTGACCGTCGGCGGGATCGCGTCGGGGCTGCTGCTGTGGGGTGCGCTGAGCGTGCTCGGCCTGGCCGCCGTGTTCGCCGCCTCCGCCACCGCCCACCTCGTGGTGCAACTGCTGGGCGCCGCCTATCTGTTGTTCCTCGGCGGTCAGGCGCTGTGGCAGAACCGGCCGTCCGCCCGCCTCACCCCGCTCGCGGCGGAGCCCGCGAAGCCGGGGCACCCCTGGCGCACCGGCCTCGGCTGCAATCTGCTCAACCCGAAGATCGCCGTGTCGTACACCGGACTGCTCCCCACCCTCGCACCCCCGGAACTCCCCGGGGCCACGGGCATGACCGTCCTCGTCCTGTGCCACGTGGCGCTGACCGTCGCCTGGCTCGGCGGCTACGCGCTCCTGCTGGCGCGGGCCGGACCCGTGTTCCGGCGGCCGGGCGTGCGCCGCGCCGTCGGACGCACCACGGGCGTCGTCCTGATCGGCTTCGGACTCGCCGTCGCCACCGGCGGCGGGTGACCCGCCCCTGAACCGGCCGCGACCCGCGGACGTAGGTTGTACGGGGCGGGCGCACACCCCCAGGAACGTGCGCGCGCCCCGCGAGACACAGGACTTGAGTCACCACGTAAGGACACACGAGTCATGAGCAGCACTCCCCAGGTCACCCTCAACAACGGCGTCACCATGCCGCAGCTCGGCTTCGGCGTCTTCCAGGTGCCCGACGACGAGGCGCACGCCGCGGTCACCAGCGCCCTGGAGGCGGGCTACCGCAGCATCGACACGGCCGCCCTCTACAAGAACGAGAAGGGCACGGGCCAGGCCATCGCCGACTCCGGGCTCGCCCGCGAGGACGTCTTCGTCACCACCAAGCTGTGGAACACCGAGCAGGGCAGGGACTCCGCCCTGCGCGCCTTCGACGCCTCCCTCGACCGGCTCGGCATGGACTACGTCGACCTGTACCTGATCCACTGGCCGGTGCCGTCGATCGACAAGTACGTCGAGACGTGGCAGGCGTTCGAGGAGATCCTCGCCAGTGGCAGGGCCCGCGCCATCGGCGTCTCCAACTTCCTGCCCGAGCACCTCGACCGGCTCGCCGCCGAGACCTCCACCGTCCCTGCCCTCAACCAGATCGAGCTGCACCCGCGCCTCCAGCAGAGCGAGCTGCGCGCGTACGACGCCAAGCACGGCATCGCCACCGAGGCCTGGTCCCCGCTGGGCCGCGGCAACGGCGTCCTGGACGACGAGACCGTCACCGCCATCGCGGGCAAGCACGGGCGCAGCCCCGCCCAGATCGTGCTGCGCTGGCACCTCCAGCTCGGCAACGTCGTCATCCCGAAGTCGGTGACCCCCGCCCGTATCCGCGAGAACATCGCCGTGTTCGACTTCGAGCTCGACGCCGACGACATGACCGCGCTCGCGGGCCTCGAGACCGGCGAGCGCGTCGGGCCCGACCCGGCCGTCCTCGGGATCTGAGCGACCCGCGCCTCAGGGCGCGTACGGCTGCCCCTCCCACAGCCGAAGCTCCCAGCCGAGCTCCGGCGCACCGGTGAGGGCGACGATCCCGGTGTTCGACAGCGGGCGGGCCGCGACGAAGTCCACGTCGACATTGCCCGCCCGCGCCGCCGTCCACGTCCGGATCACGGCGCCGTGGCTGACCATGGCCACGGTGTCCGCGCCGGTCGCCGCGGCCTCGGCCACCACCTCGTCGAAACGGCCGAGCGTCTCCACCCCGTTCTCGGCGCCCGGCATCCGGCGCGCGGTGTCACCCGCCGACCAGGCGAACGCCGTGGCCAGGTACGCCCGCGCCGCCTCCTCGTCTCCGCGCATCTCCAGGTCGCCCGCCGCGATCTCCCGGATGCCGTCCCTGATCGTCACGTCGAGCCCCGTCGAGTGGGCCAGCGGCTCCGCCGTCAGCTGGGTGCGCACCAGTGTGGACGCGTACAGGGCGTCGATCCGCTCGTCCGCCAGCGCCCGCGGCAGCGCCGCCGCCTGCTCGAGCCCGAGCGGCGTCAGACCGGGGCCCGGCACAGCCGAGTCGAGCAGCCGCTTCAGGTTGGACGGGGTCTGGCCGTGACGGATGAGCAGCAGACGCATGCGGGGAGAACCTCCACGAGACGGACGGAACGCTTGAGTCCACTGTGACATCCGCGGCGGAGATACGTGGTCAGTCCAGCTTTTCGAGCAGCGCGGTCGCGAGCGGCGCGGACGACGCCGGGTTCTGCCCGGTCACGAGGTTCCGGTCGACGATCACGTGCGGCGCCCACGGCTCACCGACCCGTACGTTGATCCCGGCCTCGGTGAGCCGGTCCTGGAGCAGCCAGGCCGCCTTGTCGGCGAAGCCGGCCTGCGCCTCCTCGGCGTTGGTGAACGCGGCGACGTCGTACCCGGCGAAGGCGTTTCCCCCGTCGTCCTTCGTGGCGGCCAGCATCGCGGCCGGGGCGTGGCACACGATGCCGAGCGGCATCCCGGAGTCCAGGGCGCGGGTCAGCAGCGCGCCGGAGTCGGCGTTCACCGACAGGTCCTCCATCGGGCCGTGGCCGCCCGGGTAGAACACGGCGTCGTAGTCGGCCAGGTCCACCTCCTCCAGCTTCACGGGCGATGCCAGCTCCGCGTTCGCGGCGACGGCAGCGGCCATCCGGTCCGCGTTCTCCTGGCCGTCGTTGAACTCGGGCGCCAGACTGCCCGCGTCCACGGTGGGCACGACGCCGCCCGGCGTCGCCACGACGACCTCGTGCCCCGCCTTCTTGAACACGTCGTACGGGGCGATCGCCTCCTCGGCCCAGAAGCCGGTGGGATGCCGGGTGCCGTCGGCGAGGGTCCAGTGGTCGGAGCCGGTCACGACAAAAAGGATCTTCGACATGGGGATGCTCAATTCCGCGGGGATACGTCGGTCCGGTGCAGTCCTGCCACCTACGAAGGTAGGGCCGGGGCCCGCGGACGACCAACGGTGGGCTACCGTGCCCGCGTGACGGAGCGGATCGAGGCGGTGGAGCGGGCGGCCCTCGTCCTCCGGCTGCTCGCGTCCGGGCGGCGGCCCTTCGGCACGCCCGAGCTGGCCCGCGCGACGGGCCTGCGGGACCGCTCCCTGCACGGCATCCTCGGCACCCTGGTCACGGCGGGCCTGGTGGAACGGGACCCGGCCACCGGCAAGTACCGCATCGGCGCGTCCCTGCTCCATCTGAGCAACGGCGGCATCGACACCAACGAACTGCGCGCCCGCTCCCTGCACAGCGCGGACACCCTCGCCGCCCGCAGCGGCGCCTCCGTGTGGATCGCCACCCCGCACGAGGGCACGGCGCTCGTCGTCCACCACGTCTTCCGCCCCGACGACAGCGCCCAGGTCCTCCGCCTCGGCGACCGCCTGCCGCTGCACGCGTCGGCCGTCGGCAAGACCCTCCTCGCCTTCGACCACGAACTCGACGTGCCGGAGAAGCTCCCCGCCCTCACCGACCGCACCCTCACCGAACGCGCCGCGCTGGCCGCCGAGTTGTACGAGATACGCCGCCGCGGCTGGGCCGCGTCCGTCGACGAGCACATCCCGGGGACCACGGCCATCGGCGCCCCGCTCCGCGACGCGTCGGGCCGCACCGTCGGCGCCCTCAGCATCGCGGGCCCCACCTCCCGCCTCACCGAAGCGGGCCGCGCACGCCCGCACCTGGCCGCCGAGGTCACCGACGCCGCGGGGGAGATCGGCGAGGCACTGCGGCGCTGAGCTACAGTGCGACGTGGGCCGTGACTGGCGCTGAGGTGGAGCACCACCGGGGAGCGGCCCCTCGACACACGAAGCCGTACGCCTGGGCGATGGACTCCGCAGGGGGTCCATGACGCACGGAATCCCTGGGTTCCGCGACGCCCCGGAGGCAGCGATGACGACCACTTCCACCGCACGGCTCATGGACGGCGCCGGGCTCGCCCGCCGCATCGTCGAGCAGACCGCCGCCCGCGCGGCCGAGTTCACCCGCCGCACCGGCGGCAGCCCGTGCCTCGCCACCGTCCTCGTCGGCGACGACCCCGCGTCCGCCACGTACGTCCGCATGAAGCAGGCACGCTGCGCGAAGGCCGGCATCAGGTCCCGGCACGTGCCGCTGCCCGCCGCCACCACGACCGCCGAACTCGTCGGCACGCTCACCGAGCTGTCCCGCGACCCCGACGTGCACGGCATCCTGCTCCAGCACCCCGTGGGACCGCACATCGACGAGCGCGCCGCGTTCGAGGCCATCGCCCCGGAGAAGGACGTCGACGGTGTCACCCTGCACTCCTTCGCCGCGATGAGCTTCGGCCTGCCCGGCTTCGAGTCCTGCACGCCGGGCGGCATCATGCGGCTCCTCGACGCCTACGACGTGGACCTCGCGGGGAAGCGGGCCGTCGTGGTGGGCCGCAGCGCGATCCTCGGCAAGCCGGTCGGCATGCTGCTGCTCGCCCGCGACGCCACGGTCACGTACTGCCACTCCCGTACGAAGGACCTGTCGGCGGCCGTCAGGGAGGCCGACGTCGTCGTGGCAGCGGTCGGGAAGCCGCGGCTCGTGCGCGGCGAGGACATCAAGCCGGGCGCCGTGGTGCTCGACGCCGGGTACAACCCCGGGAACGTCGGCGACGTCGACTTCGACACCGCCGTCGAGCGGGCCGGCCTCATCACCCCGGTGCCCGGCGGCGTCGGCCCGATGACCATCGCCGTGCTCCTGGAGCAGACGGTCGAGGGCGCCGTGCGGCAGGCCGGGCTCGACGGCGTCTGAGGCCGGGCGGCTACGGAACCAGGACGATCCTGCCGAACGCCTCGCCCGAGTCCATCATCCGGTGGGCCCGCACGGCCTCGGACAGCGGCAGGGTCGCGTGGATCACCGGCTCCACGGGGACGGTTCCCGTGAACAGGTCGGCGCGCACGGCGTGTTGGGCGGGCGCGGGCACGATGTCGGCGCTGAACGTGGCGAAGGACGTCGACTGCCGGAACGCCGCCGTCATGTGTCCGGCGAGATCGGCGGGCGGCGGGCCCGCGACCATGCCGACGGCCACCAGGCGGCCGCCCGGGTTGAGCAGGTCGAGGAAGGCCGGCATGTCGGGTCCGGCGATGATGTCGACGACGACGTCGTAGCCGGTCGGGGCGTCGTCGGTGGTGGTCGCGCCGGAGCGGTCGAGGACGTGGGTCGCGCCCAGCTTCCGCAGCCGCTCGCCGCGCTCGGCCGACGACGTCGTGACCGCCACCGCGCTCGCACCGGCGCGCGCCGCGAGCTGCACCGCCGGGATGCCGAGGCTGCCGGCCGCGCCGCGCACCAGGACGGACTCGCCGGGCGCGAAGTGGGCGTGCCGCAGGGCGAAGTGGGCGGTCACGGCGGAGGTGCCGAGCGTCACGGCGTCGGCGCCGGACAGGGCGTCGGGCAGCGCCATGACCGCGTCGACGGGGGCCACGGCGTGCTCGGCGTAGCCGCCGCCGATGCCGGTGAACGCCCACACCCGCCGCCCCACCCACGCGTCGTCCACGCCTGTGCCGACGGCCGTCACGGTGCCGGCCACCTCGCTGCCCGGCACGTGCCCCGACGCGAACTGTCCGTACGCGGCGAGGGCCCCGCTGCGGATCAGGGCGTCGACGCCGCCGACGCCGATCGCCTCGACGGCGATCAGCACCTCGCCGTCGCCCGGCGCGGGCGTCGGCAGCTCCACCACCTCCATGCCCTCAGGACGTCCGAACTCCCGGATCGCGATGGCCCGCATGGTGTCTCCTTCGTGTCGCCGGTCCTCGGGGACCGGGGGCTTTCGGACGTTAGTGGACGCCCCCGTCCGTTTCGGTAAAGTGAGAGAGGTGACCGAACGTTTGCCTCACACGCTGCGCTCCGACGCCCGCGACAACCGCGACCGCATCCTCGACGCGGCCCGCGCCCTGTTCGCGTCCGACGGCCTGAACGTGCCGATGCGGGAGGTCGCCCGGCGGGCCGGGGTCGGCCCCGCCACGCTCTACCGGCGCTTTCCGACCAGGCAGGACCTCGTGACCGAGGCGTTCGTGGAGGAGATGCGGGCGTGCCGGGAGCTGGTCGACGAAGGGCTCGCCGACCCGGACCCGTGGCACGGTCTCTGCCACGTGATCCGGCGGACGTGCGAGCTGCACGCCGGTGACCGCGGCTTCAACGAGGCGTTCCTGTCGGCGTTCCCCGACTCCGCCGACTTCGCCGAGAACCGTGCGTACACCCTGAGGGCCATCGCCGAGATCGCCCGCCGCGCCAAGGCCGCGGGCCGCCTGCGCCCCGACTTCGTCCTGGACGACCTCGTCCTGATGCTGATGGCCAACCGCGGCATCCAGGCCCCGACCGCCCCCGCCCGCCTCGCCGCCTCCCGCCGCTTCGCGGCCTTCGTGATCGAGGCCTTCGCGGCGTCACCTGACCACCGGGGCGAGCTGCCGCCGGTGGCACAGCTCTCTTTCGGGTGAAATCGGCCCGGGGGAGTGCTGCTCGCAGACACCTCCTGACCTGTGACACCGCCCTTTCCGGGCGGGGAGTGCCGATTGGGGGAAGCCGAGTCGGTCCTCGGGAGCCCGCGAGGTGTGCTGCGAGGGTCGATGAATGGCGGACGCGCGAGCAGGAGCACGGATTCCAGAAGGCCGCGGCCGACCATCTCGGCGCCCGCCACGTGGCCGCCATGCTCGAGTCGTACGGCGTGAACTGCGTGTTCGACGTCGGAGCCAACGTCGGCCAGTACGGCAGGCGGCTGCGGCAGTTCGGGTACACGGGATGGCTCACGGCTCGACGGCCTGATGGACAAGGCGCTCGACGGGATCGACGACCCGCGGCCCTACCTCAAGAGGCAGCCCCCCGGATGTCCGAGGCCCTCGCCCAGTACGAACAGGAGGGGTTCGAGGTCACCGGGATGTACCCGGTGACCCGCGAGAGCGGCACCGGTCGGGTCCTCGAGTTCGACTGCGTCCTGATGCGCGCCACCGGGACACCGGGCGCGGTCAGCTCGCGGGAGGCGTGAACTCCGGCTGGTCCAGGACGCGGAGCCAGCTGCCGTCGGGCTGGCGGCGGACCACCTGGGCGCGGGCGCCCGTGCCGTCCTTCGGGGGCGTCGACGTCAGGGCGATGTCGCCGCTGATCAGGGTCGGCAGGGGCTGCTCCGGCTCGAAGCGGGGGCGGTTCGCCAGGACCTTCTCCCACAGCACCCGGATCGCCTCGCGGCCGACCGTGACCTCGCCCGGCGGGTAGGCGAGCACCGCGTTCTCCTCGTAGAGCGCGGCGACCCCCGCCGCGTCGCCCGCGTTGGACCGCTCGACGAACAGGCGGGTGATGTCCTCGGGGCGAGTGGCCTTCTCCTGCATGACGGGCTCCTCCGGAGTCGGTGTGGCGGCTCGATGACTCCAGATTCGGCCTCCGGCAGTCAGAAGTCCAACAGATGGTTCTGCTGGGAACTAGAATTCTCAGTCATGGAGATGAGGCAGCTCGAGTACTTCGTCGCGGTCGCCGAGGAGCAGAACTTCACCCGCGCCGCCGAGCGCGTGCACATCAGCCAGTCCGGCGTCAGCGCCCAGATCCGGCAGCTGGAGCGCGAGCTGGGCGCCGAGCTCTTCGACCGCTCCGCCCGCACCGTCACCCTCACCGTCGCGGGCAAGGCCGCACTTGAACACGCCCGCGCCGCGCTCGCCTCCGCCGGCACCATGGGCCAGGCCGTGGCCGAGGTCAACCAGCTCGTCCGGGGCCGGCTCGCCATCGGCATGGTCATCGGCTGCACCGTCACCCCGCTGTTCGACGCCCTCGCCGCGTTCCACACCGCGCACCCCGGCGTCGAGCTCTCGCTCCTGGAGGACAACTCCGACCGCCTCGTCGAGGGCGTCCGCCGCGGCGACACGGACCTGGCCCTCATCGGCGCCGCCGACACCGTCCCCGAGGGCCTCGCCGCGCACACCATCATCGACGAGCGGCTCGTCGTGGCCGTACCGCACACCCATCCGCTGGCCCGCCAACGGCGCGTACGGCTACGGGACCTGACGGAGCATCCGCTCGTCTGCATGCCGCCCGGCACCGGACTGCGCGCCGTCCTCGACGCGGCCTGCGCCGCCCAGGGCCTGCGCCCCGCCATCGCCCTGGAGGCGAGCGCCGCGGACGCGATCGCGGCGCTCGCGGGACGCGGGCTCGGCGTCGCCGTCCTCAGCGAGTCGATGGCGGCAGGACACCAGGACCGGCTCACCGCCCGCCGCATCGACGACGTCGACCCCCCGGCCCTGCTGGCGCTGGTGTGGAAGCCCGGCCACAACCCGGCGCTGCGCGAGCTGTTGACGCATGCGCGGGAGGCGTTCGGATGAGACGGGGAGGGGCCGGCGCCCCTCCCCGTGGCCTCTACAGCGCCCCGTACTCACCCACCCGTCGCCCCGCGACCCACGTCTGCAGCACCTTCGTCTGCCACACCGCACGCCCGGACGGCAGGTCGAACGGGTCCGTGTCCGTGAGGACGAAGTCGCCCCACTTGCCCGGCTCCAGCGTGCCGAGCACATGCTCCTGGTGCGCCGCGTGCGCCGGCTCGAGCGTGAACGAACGCAGCGCCTCCACCGGCGTCATCGCCTGCTCCGGATACCAGCCGCCCGCCGGCTTCCCGTCCCG
The DNA here is from genome assembly GCF_052245995.1 of Streptomyces sp. SDT5-1. NCBI lineage: Bacteria > Bacillati > Actinomycetota > Actinomycetes > Kitasatosporales > Streptomycetaceae > Streptomyces > Streptomyces sp. SDT5-1. The sequence goes on from NZ_CM125963.1 coordinate 8,138,249, forward strand.
GTCCGTGCGGGTGACGGCGGCGTGCAGGCCGTCGAACGGGTTCTCCGACGAGACGGGGAAGTCGGAGCCCGACGGGAGATGCGTGCCCTGGTCGATCAGCGTGCGCCAGGCGTACGCGCCCTTGATGCGCTCGGGCCCGATCCGGTCCTCGGCCATGTTCATGTCGTCGGTGGCGTGCACCGGCTGCATCGACGCCACGATGCCGAGCTTGCGCAGCCGCGGGATGTCCTCGGGCGAGAGCACCTGGACGTGCTCGATCCGGTGCCGCATCCCGGCGTCCCCGACTCGCCGGAACGTCTTCTCGTACGCGTCGAGGACCACCCGGTTCCCCCGGTCGCCGATGGCGTGCACCGCCGACTGGTAGCCGCCGCGCACCACGCGCTCGACCCGCCGCTGCAACTCGTCGGGCTCGACCTGGAGCAGCCCGCTGGTGCCGGGGTCGTCGGCGTACGGGGCGAGCAGCGCGGCGCCGTGGCTGCCGAGCGCGCCGTCGATGTACTGCTTGACGGTGCGGATGCGGACCATGTCGTCGGCGTACGAGTCGGTGCGGGCGTCGGCGCCGATGTCGGTGAACGCCTCGTACGACAGGAACGCGTTGACGCGGATCGTGAGCGCGCCCTCGTCCGCCAGCTGCCGCAGCACGACGACACCGCTCGCGTCCGTCCCGGCCTCCGACACGGACGTCATGCCGACACTGCCCAGCTGCTTCTGCGCGGCGAGCGCACGGGCGCGCACGTCGTCCAGCGTGGGCTCGGGCAGCTTGTCCTCGACGAGCGCCTGGGCGGCGTCGATCAGGACGCCGGTCGGGTTCCCGGCGCCGTCGCGGACGATGCGCCCGCCGTCCGGGTCGGGGGTGTCCGCGGTGACGCCGACGGCCTTGAGGGCCGCCGTGTTGGCGACGCCCGCGTGCCCGTCGACCCGGCCGAGCCACACCGGCCGGTCGGCCACGACCGCGTCCAGGTCGGCGGCGTTGGGCAGCCTGCCGAGGCCCCAGACGACCTCGTTCCAGCCGCGGCCGAGTATCCACGCGTCGTCCGGGTGCGCGGCGTCGTACGCGGCGAGCCGGTCCATGGCCTCCTTCAGGGACCGGGTGCCGACGAGGTTCAGTTCCACGGCGAGCGCGCCGAGCCCCCACAGATGCCCGTGCGCGTCGTGCAGGCCCGGCAGCAGGACCCGGCCGCGCCCGTCGAGGCGGCGTACTCCCTTGGGGGCCGCGCCGACGTCCAGCGCGGCGACCCGGCCCTCCGGTGTGAGCAGCATCCGCGAGAATCTGCGGAGCTTGCCGCGCGAGAGCGTGTACCCGCGCACGTTGTCCACGAGCAGCGGACCGTCGCCCTTGGCCGGACGGGACGCGGCGGACGCCGGCCCGGCGAACGTGCCGGACATCGCCACCGCGGCGGCCCCGGCGCCCGCGAGCTGGAGGAATCGCGCGCGGGACATGCGCGGCGTACGGGGCGTGGGACAGCAGGACTCACACATTCGGGCTCTCCTCGCAACAAAGTTTCCGGCCAAGGGTGTTGACCGCGAGATGATCGAATCGCTGTCCGAAAACTAAGCAGGCGTCACCCTGGGGTCAAGATCCCTTACGCTCCGAAATGAGATTCCTGGCGTGTGTCACCACGGCCGGATCGGGCGCACCCCCACGCGTCGGCCGGTGTCGTCCAGGAGGTGACCCATGCGCTTGACGGTGTGCAGGCCGACGATGCGGTCCGTGATCTCCAGGGTCGGCTGGCGTGCGCACAGGGTCGTCTCGCGGCGCTGGATGTCGCCGAGGTCGTGCACCCACAGGGTGGCGAACACGTTCGCGCGACCGGTCACCGCCGCGACGAGGCGGCACTCGGGCAGCGCCGCCAGCGCCCGGTGGACGGCCGCGATGTCACGGGCCGGCACGCGGCCGAGCAGCGAGACCGGCAGCGGGCGGCCCGCGAGGGCGTCCGCCATGTCGCAGCGGAACGTGAGGACACCGGACTCGGTGAGCCGGCGCAGACGGCGGCGGACCGTGGCCGGGCTGGTGCCGGTGCGCTCGGCGAGCACCGCGAGACCGAGGCGGCCGTCACCGACGAGGGAGTCGAGCAACGCGCGGTCCACGGCGTCGAGTTCGACCGTCGCGGCCGGTTCCGGCGCCCGCGCGCCCGCCCGGCCGAGCGCGCTGAGCTGCGTCGGGTCGAGCGAACGGAGCCGCCAGCGGCTGCCCTCCACGTAGAGGGAGGTGGCGAAGAGACAGTCGACCGCGACGACACCCGGCAGTGTCTCGAGGCGGGTGGTCAGGAAGCGGGTGAGCGCGGGCAGATCGGGGGCGAGGACGTCGATGAGCAGGTCGGCGCTGCCGGGACCCGTGAGCTCGATCGTCACCGCCTCCTCGTGCGCGCACAGCTCCTGCGCGATCCGCGACCGGGTGCCGGGCCGGCAGCGCACCAGGACGAACGCCGTGCAGCGCGTCCGCGAGAACTCCCGACCCGGAGCCCCGTACACCCAGGCAAGACCCTCCCCGGTCAGCCGCTCCCAGCGGCGGGCGAGGGTGCTCGCCGTGACGCCGAGCGGCGGGGCGAGGTCCGCCCAGGAGGCGCGGGGCCGCAGCTGAAGGGCGTTGACGAGGGCGAGGTCCAGCTCGCTCGCCGTGACCGTTTCGCGCATCGGGTGGCCCCTCCCTGCTCGTTTCCGACGATTCCGCGGACCGGTGCGACCGCTGCCCGCACAGTAGCCAGCGCATTCGATTCCGGCCAGGCGGGTCGGCAGCGCCGATGTCGCCGTCAGAAGGGACGTCTCCTATGGGCACAGACCCTGTGGGCACAGATTCCGTGGGACCAGCTCCCGCGGTCACGGTTCCCGCACGTACGCGCGGATCGGTCGTGGGCACCGGGCGCGGCATGCTGGGCGCGATGGCCGTCGTCGTCGTGTTCAGCGGCGTCGTCCAGGGCTACCTCACCCCGCTGCTCCCCGAACTGGGGCAGCGGCTCGGCATCGGCGGGGTGGCGCAGAACAATCTGTATCTGCTGTCGCAGTGCGCCTTCGCGGTGCTCACACCGCTGCTTTCGCGCCTCGGCGACCTGTACGGGCACCGGCGGCTGCTGCGGGTTGCGCTCACGCTCGTCGCGGCGGGCTCCCTGCTGATGGCGGTGTGGCCCTCCGTGGTGACGCTGGCCGTGGGCATGGTGCTCCAGGGCTCCGTGGTGGGCTTCTTCCCGCTGCTGGCCGGAATCCTGCGCTCCCGCGCCCCCGAACGCGGCCGCACGGGCATGTCGCTCCTGGTCGGCGCGCTGCTCATCGCCATCGGCGTCGGCGGCCTCGTGGCGGGCGCGCTCAGCGAGCGGCACGCGGAGGCGGGGCTGTGGGCGGCGGTGCCGGTAGCCGTCCTCGCCCTGATCGCCGGGTTCGTGCTGCCGGACAGCGACGGCGAGTTCGGCGGGCGCTTCCACTTCGGCGCGGCGGCCCTCCTGACGGTCGGCCTCGTGGCACTGGTCCTCGTGCTCGCGCAGGGCGGAAGCTGGGGCTGGACGTCCGCGCGCTCGCTGGGGACGGGCGCGCTCGCCGTCGTCGTGTTCGTCGCGTGGGTGACGGTGGAGCGCCGCACGGCGCAACCGCTCGTGAGCGTGTCCATGCTGCGGGACCGGCTGCTCGCCGTGGTCAGCGTGCACACCTTCTGCGCCGCCTTCGGCACCATCGGCTTCCTCGGCGCGAACGCGCTGTTCCTCGGCGCCGAACCCGCGACCGTCGGCTACGGCATGGGCCTCGGCCCGCAGGCCATCGCGACGGTGTCCCTCGCCATGGTCGTGGCGGGCTTCGCCGGCTCCACGGCCACACCGAGGCTCGCCCGCCGGATCGGCGACCGTGCCGTCCTGGCCGCCGGAGGAGCGCTGATCGCCCTCGGCTTCCTCGGCGTCGTCCTCCTGCACGCCACGCTCCCCGGGTACGTGGCGTCGGTGCTGCTCGTCGGCCTGGCCACCGGTGTCTTCGAGTCGATCACCCGGACGCTGTCGGCGGAGATCGTGCCCGAGCGGCAGACCGCGCTGGCCGTGGGCATCAACGAACTCGCCCTGTCGCTCGGCGCGGCGATCGGCGCCGCCGTCATCGGCGGCCTGTTCTCCGCGCACCAGCGCGCGGGCCGCATCGCGGAGTCCGGCTACGTGTGGAGCTGGGGCGTGTGCGCGGCCGTCGCCCTGATCGGCGGCGCCCTCGCCCTTCTGTACGGGCGGAGCGCCCCATCGAAGGAGACGCCCGCCGCCGGCCACCCCATGACACTCGACCCGAAGGAAGGCCTCGTATGACGACACACCACGACACCACCATGCAGGCCCCCGCGCGCGACGACGTGACCCGCGCCGTCCGCGACCGGCGCGACGACCTGATCGCGCTCAGCCACAGCCTGCACGCCGAACCCGAGACCGCCCTCCAGGAGCACCGCTCGGCCGCGAAGATCGCCGAACTCCTCGCGTCCGCCGGGTTCACGGTGCGCCGCCCGCTCGACGACCTGCCCACCGCGCTCGACGCGACATACGGCGACGGCGACCTCGTGCTCGCCTTCTGCGCCGAGTACGACGCCCTGCCCGGCCTCGGCCACGCCTGCGGGCACAACGTGAACGGCGCCGCGTCGGTCGGCGCGGCGCTCGGGCTCGCGGCCGTCGCCGACCGGCTCGACATCACCGTACGGCTCATCGGCACCCCGGCGGAGGAGGACATCGGCGGCAAGGTCCTGCTCATCGAGGCGGGCGTCTTCGACGACGTCGCCGCCGCGTTCATGGCACACGCCGCGGCCGAGGACTCCGTCGGCGCCTCCTCGCTCGCCATCGGCGCCTGGGACATCACCTACCGGGGCCGCCCGGCCCACGCGGCCCTCGCCCCGTGGGAGGGTGTCAACGCGCTCGACGCCCTCACCGTCGCCCAGACCGCGATCGGCGTGCTGCGCCAGCAACTGCCGCCGGGCTCCCTCGTCCACGGCGTCATCACCGACGGCGGCAGCGCCCCGAATGTCGTGCCCGACACCACACGCGCACGCTACGAGGTGCGCGCCCCCACCGTCGAGCAGCTCACCGCGGTGCAGCGGCGGGTACGCGCGTGCTTCGAGGCGGGCGCCCTCGCCACCGGCGCCACCCTCGAACTCACTCCGCACGGCCGGGACTTCGCCGACCTCCGGCAGGACCCGTTCCTCACCGAGGCCTACGCGGCGGCGGCCCGCTCCCTCGGCCGTGCCCCGCGCCCCCGGCACGGCGACACCATGGCCTCCACCGACATGGGCAACGTCTCCCGCCTCCTCCCCGCGATCCACCCCACCATCGGCTACGACACCGGGGGAGCGGTCCAGCACACCGCCGAGTTCGCCGCCCACGGCACCTCACCCGGCGCCGACCTCGCAGTCATCGACGGGGCGACCGCGCTGGCCCTCGCCGCCGTGTCCGCGGCGACGGACGCGGCGCAGCGCGACCGGCTCCTGACCGGTGTCACCGAGCGCCGCCGGTCCGGCCGACAGGCCGCGGAGGGCCGCGCCTGACCGTGCACCGGGGTCGAGAGTGACCCCCAACACCGCCCGCCGGGCCGCCCGATGGCGGTCCGGCATGCGGTCGTGACTTGACGAACGCCCCCACGAGCTGGTCAATTGTTCCCATGACTGCCCAGCGCTTGGTCTCGCGCGACCACATCGACTTCGGTCGGGTGTGGTCCGCGGCGTGTTGCGCCTGAATCGGCAGCGGGCCCTCTGACCGGCCCTCTTCTTCCCGCGGTCCCCTCGTGACCGCACCCCTCGCCTTCCGGTGACCCCGTCGCGGGCCGGTTCCCGGTACCTCGCGCGCTGCCGACGCCTCTCCCTTTCCTCTCCCTTCGACTCGTCATCGGTATGACGGGTCGTCAATCCCGCCTGCGCGCACGGCTGTTCCGGCCTGCCCGCACGCGGTCGACACGCCTCCGAAAGGCCCTTTCCATGCCCGTGGAATTCCTCGGCATCGCCGCCACCAACGACGGGTCGGAGACGACCCCGCGCTCCGGCGCCGCCTTCGACAAGGACTACACGCTCCGACTCGCCCGCGCCCACGAGGACCACGACTGGGACCGCGTGCTGTTCGCGTACGGCTCCGGGTCGCCCGACCCCGCCCCCGCCGCCGCGTACATCGCGAGCCGCCTGGACCGGCTCCAGATCCTCCTCGCCCACCGGCCCAACGTGGCGTACCCGACGTTCGCCGCCAAGACCTTCGCCACCCTCGACCAGATCAGCGAAGGACGCCTCACCGTCCACTTCATCACCGGCGGCAACGACCGGGAGCAGGGCCGCGAGGGCGACACCCTCACCAAGGACGAGCGCTACGCCCGCACCCGCGAGTACATCCGCATCGTCAAGAAGATCTGGACCACCCACGAACCCTTCGACCACGAGGGCGAGCACTACCGCTTCCACGACTTCGTCAGCGACGTCTTCCCCGTCCAACAGCCGCGCCCCGGCGTCTCGTTCGGCGGATCGTCGCCCGCCGCCTACGCCGCCGGAGGAGCCGAGGCCGACATCTACTGCCTGTGGGGAGAACCGCTCGCGAAGACCGCCGAACAGATCGAGACCGTGAAGGCCGCGGCCCGCGCCGCGGGACGCACCGACGTGCCGCGCATCCAGGTGGCCTTCCGTCCCATCATCGCCCCCACCGAGGAACTGGCCTGGGAGAAGGCGCACCGCACCGTCGGCGCCATCAAGGACCGCACAGCCCGCGGCGAGCGCATCGGCAGGCGCCACCACGGGCAGGCCAGGCCGGAGAACACCGGCTCCCAGCGGCTCATCGCCATCGCCGAGGCCGGCGAGCGCTACGACCGCGCCCTGTGGACGCCGACCGCCGCCGCGACCGGGGGAGCGGGCAACTCCAACGCCCTCGTCGGCACCCCCGAGACCGTCGCCCAGGCCCTCCTCGACTACTACGACCTCGGCGTCGACATCCTCTCCGCCCGCGGCTACGACCTGCTGGACGACGCCATCGACTTCGGCCGGTACGTCATCCCGATCGTCCGCGAGGAGGTCGCCAAGCGCGACGCCGAGCGCGCGGCCCGCGCCGCCGACACCACCGCGGCGGTGGGCGCATGACCTCCCTGGCCCAACCACCCGCGGGACCGGGTGAACTGACGGTGGTTCACGTCCCCGTCTCCGACCCCCGCGTCGAACCCCTGCTGCGCGAACTCGGCGACGAGTACTCCACCCGCTACGGCAAGGACGCCCACGCCGAGATCGCCCGCTACCCCGACGAGGAGTTCACGCCCGAGCACGGCGGACTGCTGCTCCTGATCCTGGAGGACGGCGATCCCGTCGCGGGCGGCGCCTTCCGCCGCCACGACGACGAGCGCACCGCCGAGCTGAAGCGCATCTGGACCCACTCCGCGCACCGCAGACGCGGCCTCGCACGCCGCGTCGTCCAGGAGTTGGAGCGCGAGGCCGCCGGGCGCGGCTACCGGCGGATCTACCTGACCACCGGGCCGCGCCAGCCCGAGGCCCGCGCCCTGTACCTGGCCGCCGGATACACCCCGCTGTTCGACACCGAGGCCGACCCGGAGACCATCGGCCCGCTCCCGTTCGAGAAGGACCTGCCCGCGAAGGACGGCGCCGGGGCCCCCGAAGGCGGCCCCGCCTCGCTCACGGTCGTCCCCGTCCGCCACTACGCCCGCTGGGTGGCGGCCGCCGCCGTCCTCGTCGTCGTGGCCCAGCTCCTGCACGGGCTGCTCACCAATCCCGTGTGGGAGTGGAACGTCTTCAGCGAGTACGTGCTCTCCGAGACGATCGTGCAGGCCGTCTGGGTCACCCTCCAACTCACCGCGTACGCCACCGTCCTGGGCTTTCTGCTCGGCACCGTCCTGGCGTTCATGCGGCTCTCGAAGAGCCCGGTGCTCCAGTCCGTGGCGTGGACGTACATCTGGATCTTCCGGTCCATCCCGATGATCGTCCAGCTCGTGTTCTGGTTCAACCTCAGCGCGCTCTACAAGGAGTTGGGCCTCGGCATCCCCTTCGGCCCGGTGTTCTGGTCCGTCGACAGCAACAGCCTCATCGGCACCATCGGCGCCGCCGTCATCGGACTGACCCTGCACCAGGCCGCGTACGCCGCCGAGATCGTGCGCGGCGGAGTCCTCTCCGTCGACGGGGGACAGCTGGAGGCCGCCGCGGCCCTCGGCATCCCGCGGCTGCGCCAGATCCGCAGGATCGTGCTGCCGCAGGCCATGCGCGCCATCCTGCCCACGGCGGGCAACGAGATCATCGGCCTGCTCAAGGGCACGTCGGTCGTCTACGTGATGTCCATCGGCGAGCTCTTCTACCAGGCCCAGGTCATCTACGGCCGCAACGGCCGGGTGATCCCGCTGCTGCTCGTCGCCACCGCCTGGTACGTCGTCCTCACCTCGCTCCTCTCCATCGCCCAGCACTACGTCGAACGCCGCTACAGCAGGGGCGTCACCACCCCGAAGACCCCGCGCGCCCTGGGAGGCCGTCGATGAGCAGGCCCATGGTGGACATCCAGAACGTCCACAAGAGTTTCGGACCGCTGGAGGTGCTGCGCGGCGTCGACCTCCAGGTGCGGGCCGGCGAGGTCACCGTGATCCTCGGCCCCTCCGGGTCCGGCAAGTCCACGCTGCTGCGCACCATCAACCACCTGGAGAAGGTCAACAGCGGCTGGATCAGCATCGACGGCGAACTCATCGGGTACCGCCGCTCCGGCGGCAAACTCCACGAACTGCGGGAGAAGGACGTCCTGAAGCAGCGCACCCACATCGGGTTCGTCTTCCAGGACTTCAACCTCTTCCCGCACCTCACCGTCCTCGAGAACCTGATCGAGGCCCCCGTCTCCGCGCTGCGCCGCCCGCGCAGGGACGCCGAGGACACCGCGCGGAAACTCCTCGAACGCGTCGGGCTCGGCGACCGCGCCGACGCCTACCCGCGCCAGCTCTCCGGCGGCCAGCAGCAGCGCGTCGCCATCGCCCGCGCGCTCGCCCTCGAACCGAAGGTGCTGCTCTTCGACGAGCCGACCTCCGCGCTCGACCCCGAACTCGTCGGCGAGGTTCTCGACGTCATCAAGGACCTGGCGAGCACCGGCACCACCATGATCGTCGTCACCCACGAGATCGGCTTCGCCCGCGAGGTCGCCGACACCGTGGTCTTCATGGACGGCGGAGTCGTCGTCGAGCAGGGCACCCCCGCGGCCGTCCTCGACACCCCGCGCCACGAACGCACCCGCGCCTTCCTCTCCAAGGTCCTCTGACCGCTTCCCGCCCTGCCCCGTCCCCGTTTTCGTAAGCAAGGAGAACGACCACCGTGTCCACCACCCTCGTCCGTCGCCGCACCACCACCGCTGCCGTGCTCTCCCTCGCGGCCTCCCTGCTCCTCGCCGCGTGCAGCAACCCCTCCGACGGCGGCACCACCGAGGTGGCGGACGGCTCCGGCGCCAAGGCGAAGATCAACCTCAGCCCCGACCAGCACCGCGTCACCACCGGCAAGGTCGACTCCATAGCCGCCGAGGTGCCCGCGCGGATCCGCAAGAGAGGAACCCTCGAGGTCATCGGCTCCTCCAGCTCCGCGGCGCCGCTCGGCTTCCACGCCACCGACAACAAGACCGTCATCGGCGTCGAGCCGGACCTCGCCCACCTCGTCGCCGACGTCCTCGGCCTCAAGGTGCACCGCACCACCGCGTCCTGGGAGAACATCTTCGTCGGCCTCGACAGCGGCAAGTACGACGTGGGCCTGAGCAACATCACGGTCACCGAGGAGCGCAAGGAGAAGTACGACTTCGCCACCTACCGCAAGGACAACCTCGGCTTCGAGGCCAAGAAGGGCAGCGGCCTCAAGGTCGAGGGACCCAAGGACGTCGCCGGGAAGACGGTCGCCGTGAGCAGCGGCACCAACCAGGAGAAGCTGCTCGTCGAGTGGAGCAAGGAGAACGTGAAGGCCGGCCGCAAGCCGGTCGACATCAAGTACTACCAGAGCGACAGCGACACCTACCTCGCCCTCCAGTCGGGCCGCATCGACCTCTACCTCGGCCCCAACCCGACCGCCGCCTACCACGCGGCGAGCACCGGCAAGACCGAGGTCGTCGGCACGTACTCCGGCGCGGGCGCCTCGCTCCAGGGCCTCATCGCGGCCACCACCAAGAAGGACAGCGGGCTCGTGAAGGCGCTCGCCGACGCGCTGAACCACGTCATCGACGACGGCAGCTACGCGAAGGTGCTCAAGCGCTGGGGCCTGTCGGACGAGGCCGTCGACAAGTCGCTGATCAACCCGCCGGGTCTGCCCAAGTCCGGCAAGTAGTCACCGCCACCGTCACCGGTCGCCCGAGAAAGGCACATCCCGTGTCACCTTCCACCCCCTTGCATCTCGCCGTCGCCCTCGACGGCACCGGCTGGCACCCCGCCTCCTGGCGGGAGCCCGTCGCCCGCCCCCGCGACCTGTTCACTGCCGGGTACTGGACGGACCTCGTCGCCGAGGCCGAGCGCGGACTGCTCGACTTCGTCACCATCGAGGACGGCCTCGGCCCGCAGTCGAGCCACTTCCTCGACCCCGACGAGCGCACCGACCAGGTCCGGGGCCGACTCGACGCGGTACTCATCGCCTCCCGCGTCGCCCCGCGCACCCGGTACATCGGCCTCGTGCCGACCGCCGTGGTGACCCACACCGAACCGTTCCACCTGTCCAAGGCCGTCGCCACCCTCGACTACGTCAGCTCGGGCCGCGCCGGACTCCGCGTCCAGGTCAGCGCCCGCCCCAACGAGGCCGCCCACTTCGGCCGCCGCACCATCGAGCGCATCACCGCCTACGACAGCCCGGACGCCCGGGACCTGGTGACCGAACTCTTCGACGAGGCCGCCGACTACGTGGAGGTCGTCCGGCGCCTCTGGGACAGCTGGGAGGACGGCGCCGAGATCAGGGACGCCGCCACCGGCCGCTTCATCGACCGGGACAAGCTGCACTACATCGACTTCCAGGGCCCGCACTTCAGCGTCCGCGGCCCCTCCATCACGCCCCGGCCGCCGCAGGGCCAGCCGCCCGTCACCGCCCTCGCCCACGACACCGTCCCGTACCGGCTGGTGGCCCGCGCCACCGACATCGGCCACGTCACCCCGCACGACGCCGACGAGGCCCGCGACATCGTGGGCCGCATCCGCGCCGAACAGGACGCCGTCGGGCGCGACACACCGCTGCACGTCTTCGGAGACCTGGTGGTGTTCCTCGACGAGGACCCGTCCGCCGCGCGGGACCGCAGGGACCGGCTCGACGCGCTCGCCGGCGAACCGTACGAGAGCGACGCCCGGATCTTCGCGGGCACGCCCGCACACCTCGCGGACCTGCTCCAGGAGTTGGCCGCCGCAGGACTCACCGGGTTCCGGCTGCGCCCCGCCGTCCTCGGCCACGACCTCCCGGCCATCACCCGCGGCCTCGTCCCCGAGCTCCAGGCCCGCGGTGTCTTCCGCCGCGCGTACGACGCCGACACCCTCCGCGGACACCTCGGCCTCGACCGCCCCGCCAACCGCTACGCCGCCGCCTGAGCCGGAGGGGAACCACCATGACCAAGCCACTGAAGCAGATCCATCTCGCGGCCCACTTCCCCGGCGTCAACAACACCACCGTGTGGAGCGACCCGCGGGCCGGAAGCCACATCGAGTTCGGCTCCTTCGCGCACTTCGCGCGGACCGCCGAACGCGCCAAGTTCGACTTCCTGTTCCTCGCCGAAGGGCTGCGCCTGCGCGAACAGGGCGGCGAGATCTACGACCTGGACGTCGTCGGCCGCCCCGACACCTTCACCGTCCTCGCCGCGCTCGCCGCCGTCACCGACCGCATCGGACTGACCGGCACCATCAACTCCACGTTCAACGAGCCCTACGAGGTGGCCCGCCAGTTCGCCAGCCTCGACCACCTCTCCGCCGGGCGCTCCGCCTGGAACGTCGTCACCTCCTGGGACGCCTTCACCGGCGAGAACTTCCGCCGCGGCGGCTTCCTCCCGCAGCGCGAACGCTACTCGCGGGCACGGGAGTTCCTCGCCACCGCCCACGAGCTCTTCGACTCCTGGCACGACGACGAGATCCTCGCCGACCAGGAGACCGGCGCCTTCCTGCGCGACGCCGAGGCCGGCTCCTTCGCGCACACCGGTCACCACTTCGACATCCACGGCCGGTTCAACGTGCCGCGCTCCCCACAGGGCCGCCCCGTGATCTTCCAGGCCGGCGACTCCGACGAGGGCCGCGAGTTCGCCGCCGCCGAGGCCGACGCCATCTTCAGCCGCCACGGCACCCTCGACGCGGGACAGGCCTTCTACGCGGATGTGAAGTCCCGCCTCGCCCGGCACGGCCGCCGCGCGGACCAGCTGCTCATCCTGCCCGCCGCCACCTTCGCGCTCGCCGACACCGACGCGGAGGCCGAGGAACTCGCCCGCGAGGTGCGCCGCCAACAGGTCAGCGGGGCCACCGCCCTCAAGCACCTGGAGTTCGTCTGGAACCGGGACCTCTCCTCGTACGACCCCGACGGTCCGCTGCCCGACATCGACCCCGACGTCGGCGACACCCACATCGCCGAGGGCCGCGCCCAGGTCCGCATGTACCGCGATCCGCTGGCCACCGCCCGCGAATGGCGGGAACTCGCCGCCGCCAACAAGTGGTCCATCCGCGACCTCGTCATCCACACCGGCAACCGGCAGAACTTCGTCGGCTCCCCGCGCACCCTCGCGAAGACCCTCAACGAGTACGTGCAGGCCGACGCCGCCGACGGTTTCATCCTCGTCCCGCACATCACCCCCGGCGGCCTCGACGAGTTCGCCGACAAGGTCGTCCCGCTCCTCCAGGAACAGGGCGTCTTCCGCACCGAGTACGAGGGCACGACCCTGCGCGACCACCTCGGCCTCGCCCACCCCGACGCCGCACCCGCATCCACCGAGGAGCTCTCCCGTGCCTGACATCCCACTCGCCGTCCTCGACCTCGTCCCGGTGTCATCGGGCTCCACCGCGGGCGACGCCCTGCGCAACTCCATCGACCTCGCCCAGCAGGCCGAACGCCTCGGATACGCCCGCTACTGGGTCGCCGAGCACCACCTCAACCCCGGCGTCGCGGGCACCTCACCCGCCGTCGTCCTCGCCCTGACCGCCGCGGCCACCACCTCGATACGCCTCGGCTCCGGAGCCGTACAGCTCGGCCACCGCACCGCCCTCAACACCGTCGAGGAGTTCGGGCTGCTCGACGCCCTGCACCCGGGACGCATCGACCTCGGCCTCGGCCGCTCCGGGGGCCGCCCGCCCGCGCAGCCCACCGCGCCGAAGCCCACTTCCACCCCGGTCGTCGACGGCGCCGCCCCCAACGGCCTCGTCATCCCGCCCCGCTTCTCCTTCGAGCACCTGCTCGGCTCGCCCCGCGTCGCCCTCCAGCGCACGCTGCTCCAGCAGCCGGGCGCCCGGGCCCAGGACTACGCCGAGCAGATCGACGACATCCTCGCCCTGTTCGCCGGCGCCTACGTCTCGCCCGACGGCGTCGAGGCACACGTCGTCCCGGGGGAGGGTGCCGACGTCGAGGTGTGGATCCTCGGCAGCAGCGGCGGCGAGAGCGCCGAGGTCGCGGGCGCACGCGGACTGCCGTTCGCCGCGAACTACCACGTCAGCCCCGCCACGGTCCTGGAGGCCGTGGAGGGCTACCGGTCCTTCTTCAAGCCCTCCGACGTCCTCGACGAGCCGTACGTCAGTGTCTCCGCCGACGTGGTCGTCGCCGACGACGACGCCACCGCCCGCGAACTCGCCACCGGCTACGGCCTGTGGGTGCGCAGCATCCGCAACGCCGAGGGCGCCATCGACTTCCCGACACCCGAGGAGGCACGCAAGCACGCGTGGACCGACGCCGACCGTGCGCTCGTCCAGGACCGCCTCGACACCCAGTTCGTCGGCTCGCCGAAAACGGTGGCCCGCCGCCTCGACCAGCTCCAGGAGGCCACGGGCGCCGACGAGTTGCTGATCACGACCATCACCCACGACCACGCCGACCGCGTGCGCTCCTACGAGCTGCTGGCCGAGGAGTGGACCCGCTCTTGACGCGGCGCCCACCGGGCCACACACTCGTCGACAGGAATCCTAGTGAATTGGTAGGGAATGATGGGCAGTGTGGCACGCGAGCTCCGGTGCGCGGCCGCGCGTGCCGCCGTCCGTGCGCTGCCCCGACTCACGTCCCGACGTCACATCGACCTCGCGCGGGTGTGCAGCGCGGCGAGTTCTCCCCAGGGCGGCGGCCTGCGCGCCGCCCACGCCTGACACTTCCGTACGCCTGCCCGTACGCCCGTGATCGAGCACCCCCAGGGAGCCGCATGTCCGCCACAGCGCCCATCGCCGTGCCGTCCTTCCGGAGTCGTATCGGCTGCGACGCGCGCAGCGGGTACTACGCCGCGCCGCACCGCTTCCGCCTCCACCTGTCACCGGCCTGCCCGTACTGTCTGCAGATCGCCGTCACCCACGGACTGCTCGGCCTCGACGACACCCTCCCGGTGACCCTGCTGCCGGCCGTGCCGGACGCGCCCGGCGGCGGCCACCGGGCCCTGGTGCCGCTGTACGAGGCGACCTCGCACCAGCACCCCGGGCCCGCCGTGGCGCCGGTGCTCAGCGACGACTGGACCGGGCGGATCGTCAGCACGCACGCCGGTGACATCCTGCACGACCTGGCCCGGCACTTCGGCGGCCACGGCCCCGACCTCCTTCCGCGCGGCACGGAGGACGCCGTCGAGGCCGTGGGCCGGCTGTGCGAGCGCGGCATCACCACCGCCGCGCCCGCCACGGTGACCCGCGCCCTCGACGTGCTGGAACGGCGGCTCGCGGGGCGCGAGCACGTCCTCGGCGGCGAACTCACCCTCGCCGACGTCCGGTTGTGGGCGGCCCTGGTGCGGCTCGACGTCAGGGAGCCGATCACGGGCCGCCCGCGCCTGTCGGCGTACCTGCGCCGCCTCTGCGCCCACCCCGGTTTCGCGCCCCACCTGGCGCGCTACCGATCGGCGCTCGCCTGACGGGAGTTGAACTCCTCGACGTTCCTCTTCTGTTCCTCGTAGCTGTCGGTGAACCGGGTGTCCCCGGGCCCGACCGTCACGAAGTACAGCCAGTCGCCCTTCGGCGGGGAGATCGCCGCGTCGATCGCGTCCTCGCCGGGATTCCCGATGGGCGTCGGCGGCAGGCCCTTGTGCTGGTAGGTGTTGTACGGGCTGTCGGTCCTGGTGTCGGCGTGGCTGGTGTCGAGGGTCGACCGGTTCAGGGCGTAGTTGATGGTGGAGTCCATCTGGAGCGGCATCCCCCGGTCGAGCCGGTTGTAGATGACACGGGCGACCTTGCCCATGTCCTCGTGGGTGTCCGCCTCCGCCTGCACGATGCTCGCGATGATCACCGTGTCGTACACCGAGACACCATTGGCGTCCGCGCCCCGCGTGATGTGGTCCGCCTTCAGCCGCTGGTTGGCGGTGTCGTTCATGTACGCGAGCAGCGACTCCGGGGTCGTCCTGCGGCCGATCGGATACGTGGCGGGGAACAGATAGCCCTCCGGGTTGCCGTCCGCCGCGCCCGGCACCGTGAAGTGCGCCTTCTTCACCGCCTTCTCGGTGGTGCCGCCGTCGACCGCGAGCGCCTTGTCCACCGCCTCGTACACCTGGCTCGCCCGGTATCCCTCCGGGATCACCAGCTTCTCCGCCCGCCCCGGCTCCTTCCCGCCGAACACCACCACCAGCACGGCGACGACGGCCGCGACCACCGCGAGGGCCACCACGGCCAGCGCGATCAGCCTGCCGCGACGGCCGGGCCGGCGCTTCTTCCCTGTCCCCTGCTCAGCAGGGATGTTCTCGTCCTCGGACACACGGGAACGCTAACCCGTTCACCGCACCCGCAGTGCCACCGCCAGCAGCGCCGCGTCCGCGGGCCGCCGCAGATCGCGCCCCGTCAGCTCGTGGAACCGGTTGAACCGGTGCTGCACCGTGTTCCGGTGGCAGTAGAGCGCGTCCGCCGTGTCCGCGATGGAACCGGAGCCCGCCAGATGGGTGCGGACGGTGTGCAGCAGACGGTCCGCCTCCCCGCGCGTGACACCCGGCCCGTACAGGCCGCCGAGCACGTCCGCGGCCAGATCGCGTCCGAAGTCGCCCGCCCGGTGCGCGAGCACGTCGAGCCAGCTGTCCTCCAGGAGCCGCGGCGACCGGGTGTCCGCGGGCAGCACCTGCGCCGTCGCCACCGCGAGCACCGTGGCCCTCGGCACCGCGGCGAGCCCCCGCGCCACCGGGGCGATCCCGCACGGCGAGTCCTGCAACTGCTCCAGCACGTACGAGCGGGTGACCCGGCCGCCGAGCTGCGCCACCAGGACCGCGTCGCCGCCCACCATCTGCTGCTGCACCGCCGCGCCCGCCCCGCGCAGCGCGACCGCCGCACGGTGCAGCCCGCGACCCGCGGCCGCCGACGACGCCGCGCACAGGAACCGCCCGTCGTCCGCGAACCCCAGGGCACGCCCCGCGTCCCGTACGACGGTGGGGTGGCGGCCCTCCGTCTCCAGGAGCCGCGCGAACCACATGCGCCGCTCGTCCTCCTCGCGGCGCCCCATCTCCAGGACCGTGCGCTGATACGCCGTCATGATCCCGGTGACATGCCGCTCGACCGCCTCCCACACGTGGTACGCCGAGCCCGCCAGATCGGCCATGTCCTGCGGGCCCGCCCGGTTCACCAGCGCCTGCCACACCACCCGGAAGTCGAGCCGCGCCGCCTCCAGGAGCGCGTCGAGCGGCACCCCCTGCCGGGCCCGCTCCTCGCCCACCCGCCGCGACACGTCCGCGATGTGCGGCGGCACCGGAAGCCGTGCCACCGTCCGCAGCAGCAGCTCGAAGGCCTGCCAGGCGGAGTCCCTGAACTGCACGTCGGGCACCTGCGTCGCGTACGAGGTGCGCACCGGGCCGACCATTTCGAGCCACTCGCCGATCAGATCGTCCACGGTGTCGAGGCACTGGCCCGCGAGTTCGGCGATGCGCGGCGACGCCGGGGGCAGCCCGGGACGGCCGTGACCTTCGGAATTGTGCATGTGACCAATTCTCCGCGGCGCGGCGGCGATGTTTCAACGTTGGTTTGCCGGCCGGACCCGAGGATCCTGGTGCGATCCCTGGGCGGAGCGTCCGGGGCCCGCCGACACAGGAGGGCCGACCGACCGTGCACTTGACCCCTCGTGAACAGGAACGGCTCCAGCTGTTCACCGTCGCCGAACTCGCGCGCAGACGGCGCGCCCGCGGCCGCCGCCTGAACGCGCCCGAGGCGATCGCCCTGATCTGCGACGAGATCCTGGAGGCCGCCTGGGACGGGCTCACCCTCGACGAGGTGATCGAGACGGCGCGCCGGGTGCTCACCGCCGACGACGTCATGGACGGGGTCCCCGACATGGTGCCGACCGTGCAGGTCGAGGCGCTGTTCCCGAGCGGCACCTCGCTCGTCGCCGTCGACCGGCCGATCGGACCCGCTGCCACGGAGGGGCCCGGCGCGGTGCGGACCGCCGAGGAGCCCGTCGAGATCAACGTCGGGCGCCCGCGCTCCACCCTCACCGTCCGCAACACCGGCGACCGCGTCGTCTACGTCTCCTCGCACTACCCGCTGCACGAGGCCAACCAGGCGCTCGAACTCGACCGGGAGGCGGCCCGCGGGCTGCGCCTCGACATCGCCGCGGGCACCGCCCTCGCCTTCGAGCCCGGTGAACGGCGCGACGTCGTCGTCATCCCTGCACGCCACAAGGCCCTTCCGTCCGAGGAGCGCGCATGACCAGCGTCGACCGCCGCACGTACCACGCCCTGTACGGGCCCACCACCGGCGACCGCATCCGGCTCGGCGACACCTGCCTGTGGGTGGAGGTCGAGGCCGATGACGGCACACCGGGCGACGAACTCCTCGGCGGCTGCGGCAAGACCGTCCGCGACGGGCTTCTCGCCTCGCCGCGCTCCGACCGGGACTCCGCGCTCGACATGGTCGTCGCCGGAGCCGTCCTCATGGACCCGGTGCTCGGCGTGCGCAAGACCGACATCGGCATCAAGGACGGCCGCATCGTCTCCGTCGGCGGCGTCGGCAACCCGGACGTGATGGACGTCGAGTACGCCATCGACTCGCACACCTCGGTGGTGCCGGGGGAGGGGCTCATCGCCACGCCCGGCGTCGTCGACAGCCACGTCCACCTGTCGTCGCCCGAGGTGGCGCCCGCCGCGCTGTCCGCCGGAGTCACCACGCTCGTCGGCATGGGCCTCGGCGGCGTCTGGGAGATCGGCTGCAACCCGACCCACAATCTGCACACCCTGATGAGCGCCTGGCAGGGCACCCCGCTCAACATCGCCTTCCTGGCGCGCGGTTCCTCCAGCTCGCGGGCGCTGCTCGACGAGATCACCCTCGCCGGGGCCGGCGGTTTCAAGATCCACGAGGACTTCGGCGCCACCCCGCGCATCATCGACACCTGCCTCGACACCGCCGAACAGGCCGACCTGCCGGTGGCGCTGCACACCGACTCCATGAACGAGTCCGGCTACCTGAGGGACACGCTTGGCGCCACCTGCGGCCGCACCGTCCACGCCTACCACGTGGAGGGCGGCGGCGGTCACCCCGATCTCCTGGAGATCCTGTCCGAGCCGAACATCCTGCCGTCGTCGACCACGCCCACCGTCCCGTACACCCCGAACACGGTCGGCGAGCTGTTCCCGATGACGATGACCGTGCACCGGCAGAACCACGCCTCCGCCAGCGACGTCGCCATCTCCAAGGGCCGGATCCGCGAGCACGCCATCGCCGCAGAGAACGCCCTGCACGACCTCGGCGCCATCTCCATCGTCAACTCCGACTCGATGGGCATGGGCCGGATCGCCGAGACCGTCCGCAGGACCTGGCAGCTCGCCCACGTCCAGGCGCTCGCGAACGGCGGCGGGGGAGTGGAGCGCCCCGACAACACGCGCGTGCTGCGCTACCTCGCGAAGATCACCCTCAACCCGGCGCTCGCGCACGGCCTCTCCCACGAGGTCGGCACCGTGCAGGCCGGGCGGATGGCGGACCTCGTGCTGTGGGAACCCAAGTGGTTCGGCAGCAAGCCCGAACTGGTCATCAAGTCCGGATTCGTGGCCTGGGGCAACACGGGATCCGGCTCCGGGTCGACCCGACTCACCCAACCCCGGGCGTACAAGCCCTACTTCGGGGCGCTCGGCGCCGCGCCCGCCCGGCTCGCCAAGGTCTTCGTCGCCGAGGCCGCGCTCACCGACCGCGCCGCACGGGCCGCGCTGCCGGGCGGACTCACCTACGCCCCGATCCGCGACAGCCGCGGCCTCACCCGCTCCGACATGCTGCACAACACGGCGACGCCGCGGGTGGTGGTGCCGCGCGAGCCCGCGCCCGTCCTCGTCGACGGGGTCGAGACGGGGACACCGCCCGCGACCGAGGTGCCGCTCGCGCAGCTGCACCACTTCGCCTGAGTCCGAGGGGGCTTCGCCTTCATGCAGCTCGATCTGCTCGTCCGCAACGCCCGCGTCCGCACCCTCGACCCGGACCGCCCGACCGCCACGACCATCGGCGTCCTGAACGGGGTCGTCGTCGGCCTCGACGACGACGTGGCGGGACTCGACGCGCGCAAGGTCCTCGATGCGGGCGGCGCCACGGTCGTCCCCGGCTTCAACGACGCGCACTGCCACACCGCGTGGTTCGGCCTCACCCTCACCCAGCTCGACGTCTCCACCGCCCGCTCGGTCGACGACGTGTACGCCGCCGTCGCCCGGCACGCCGAAGGGCTCGCCCCGGACGCGTGGGTGCTGGGCGCCGGGCTCGACCACAACAACTGCGGAGGTGTCTGGCCGCACCGTGACGCCCTCGACCGGGCCGCGGGCGGCAGGCCCGTCTGGATCAAGCACACCTCCGGGCACGCCTGCGTCGTCAACACCCCCGTCCTGCGAGCCGCCGGCGCCCTGGAGGACGGCTTCCAGGACCCGGACGGCGGCGTCGTCTCGCGCGACGAACACGGCCGCCCCGACGGCCTGTTGGAGGAGACGGCGCAGCGTCTCGTGCAGCGCCAGGTGCTGCCGTACCCGGTGGAGACCGTCGCCGACGCCGTCGACGCGGCCACCCGGCACTACCTCACCGAAGGTGTCACCAGCTTCACCGAGGCCGGCATCGGCGGCGGCTGGATCGGCCACACCCCCGTCGAGCTGGCCGCCTACCAACTCGCCCGCGAGACGGGCCGCCTGCACACCCGCGCCCAGCTCATGGCCGCGTCCGACGTCCTGCACCCACTCGTCGCGCACGCCGACGACGACATCACGCTCGGCCTCGACCTGGGCATGCGGACCGGCTTCGGCGACGACACGCTCTCCCTCGGCCCGGTCAAGATCTTCCTGGACGGCTCGCTCCTCGGGCGGACGGCGGCCGTCACCGAGCCCTTCTGCGGCTGCCCGCACAACGAGGAGCGGCCGACCGGCTACTTCCAGGGCGACGCCGACGGCATGACCGACCTCGTCGTCGCCGCCCACCGCTCGGGCTGGACCGTCGCCGCGCACGCCATCGGCGACCGCGCCGTCGACCTCGCCCTCGACGCCTTCGCCCGCGCCCACAAGGAGCGGCCGCGGCCCGCCGTCCGGCACCGCGTCGAACACGCCGGGATCGTCCGCCCCGACCAGCTCGCCCGGTTCGCCGACCTCGGTGTCGTCCCCGTCCCGCAGCACAACTTCCTGCACACCTTCGGCGACGCCATGGCCGCCGCGCTCGGCCCCGACCGCACCCCCTGGTCGTACCGCATGCGCTCCTTCACCGACCTCGGCCTCACCGTCCCCGGCAGCTCCGACCGGCCCGTGGCGCCGGGCGCGCCGCTGCCCGCGATCCAGTCCATGGTCGTGCGCCTCACCGAAACAAAGGTGCCGTACGGTCCCGACGAGAGCGTCCCGGTCCTCGCCGCGCTGCGCGCCTGGACCGAGGGCTCCGCGCTCGCCACCGGCTTCGGCGGCCGCAAGGGCAGGCTCACCCCCGGGTACCTGGCCGATCTCACCGTCCTGGACGGCGACCCCGTCCGCACGGACCCCGACCGCATCGGCGCGATCGGCGTCCTCGCCACCGTCGTGGACGGCGATCCCGCCCACGACCCGCACCAGCTCACCCGCACCCCCGCACGCTCCGGTCCCCCTTCCGCTCCGGCCGCGCAGGCCGCCCCTCCCCAGGAGACCCCGTGAGCACGACGACCAAGCCCCCGCTCAAGGACATCAGAAGGCTGCTGTTCGCCGCGTTCAGCGGCACCGCCCTCGAGTGGTACGACTACTTCCTCTACGGCACCGCCGCCGCGCTCGTCTTCAACAAGCTGTTCTTCACCGACCTCAACGCCGCCGCGGGCACCCTCGCCTCCTTCGGCACGTTCGCCGTCGGCTTCGTGGCCAGGCCCATCGGCGCCGCGCTCTTCGGACACATCGGCGACCGCTACGGGCGCAAGGTGTCCCTCATCATCACCGTCGTCATGATGGGCGCCACCACCGGCTGCATCGGCCTGCTGCCCTCGTACGGCACCATCGGCATCTGGGCGCCCGCCCTGCTCACCGCGCTCCGCTTCCTCCAGGGCATCTCCGTCGGCGGCGAGTGGTCCGGCGCCATGCTGCTCACCCTGGAGCACACTCCGAAGGAGAAGCACGGCACGTACTCGTCCGTGCCCCAACTCGGCTCGCCCGTCGGCACATTGCTCTCCAGCGGGGCCTTCGCGCTCGTCGGGATGCTGCCCGACGACGCCTTCTACGCGTGGGGCTGGCGGCTGCCGTTCCTCGCCGCGTTCCCGCTGCTCGGCTTCGCGCTCTACCTCCGCGTCCGCATCGAGGAGTCCCCGGTGTTCCGGGCCATGCAGGAGGACGCCGAACGCAACGGGCCGCCGCCCGCTCCGCTCGTCGAGGCGTTCCGGCGCACCTGGGGCCGCATGATCGTCGGCATCGGCGCCGCGTTCCTCGGCGTCGGCGGCTTCTTCCTCATGACGACGTTCGTCATCAGCTACGGCACCAGCGAACTCGGCATCGACAAACAGACGATGCTCAACGCCACCGTCGTCGGAGCCGTCGTCGAGATCGTGGTCATCATCGCCGGCGGACGCCTCGCCGACCGCATCGGACCGTGGAAGGTGTGCGCCATCGGCGCCGCCGTCACCATGGCCGCCGCGTTCCCCGCCTTCTGGCTCGTCGACACCAAGCAGACCCCGCTGGTGTACCTCGGCGTCGCGCTCGGTATCGGGGCGCTGTCCATCCCGTACGGCCCGATCGGCGCAGTCGTCGCCTCCCTCTTCCCCGAGGAGTTCCGCTACAGCGCCGTCGCCATGTCGTACAACCTCGCCGGTGTCCTCGGCGGCTTCATCCCGCTGATCGCGGCCTCCGTCACCGGCGCGGCAGGCGGTGCCTCGTGGGGCGCCGCACTGCTCCTCGTCGGCGTGGCCGCCTGCACCGTCGCCGGGTCCGTCGCGGCCGGCACGGTGCTGCGCAGGCACGGCGCCCTTCCCTCCAGCGACACTCTGAACGAAAAGGTTTCCGCATGACCGCGCAGCATCCCGCCCGCACCGGCGGCCAGGTCCTGGTCGACCAGCTCCACGCGCACGGCGTCGACACCGTGTACGGCGTGCCCGGCGAGAGCTATCTCGCCGTGCTGGACGCCCTGTACGACGCGCCCGTACGCATGGTGGTGTGCCGCCACGAGGGCGGCGCCGGATACATGGCGGAGGCGTACGGGAAGCTGACCGGGCGGCCCGGCGTGTGCCTCACGACGCGCGGGCCGGGCGCCACCAACGCGCTCGTCGCCCTGCACACCGCCCACCAGGACGCCACCCCGCTGGTCCTCTTCATCGGCCTCGTGCCGCGCGACCACACCGACCGGCACGCCTTCCAAGAGCTGGACCTGCGGGGCACGTTCGGCACGCACGCCAAGCTCGTCGAGACGATCGGCGACGCGGCCCGCATCCCCGAGTACGTGGCCCGGGCCTTCGCCGTCGCGCGCAGCGGGCGGCCGGGGCCCGTGGTCGTCGGGCTGCCCGAGGACATGCTGACGGACGTCGTCGAGGTGCCCGACGCGAGGCCGCTGCCGGTGCCGGAAGGAGGCGTGTCGTCCGACGAACTGGCCGCACTGGAAACCCTGTTGAACGAATCCGAGCGCCCCCTCGTCCTCCTCGGCGGCAGCCGCTGGACGGACCGGGCGCGCGCCGACGTACGTGCCTGGGCCGAGGCATGGTCGCTGCCCGTCGCCGTCGACTTCCGCTGCCAGGACCTCATGGACCACGAGGCCGACGTCTACGTCGGGAACCTCGGCTACGGGCGGGCGAAGCCGCTCGCCGAGCGGGTGCGGGACGCGGACCTGCTGGTGAGCGTCGGCGCGGCGCCGGGGGACGTGTCGACGGACGGGTTCCGGCTCCTGTCGACGGTGGGCGGCGACCCGGCGGGCCCGCGCCTGGTGCAGGTGCTGCCCGAGGCGCAGCCGCCCGGCGTCGTCCACCCCGCCGAACTCACCCTCGTCGCCGCGCCCGAGGCCTTCGGCGCGGCGATACGCACGTGCCGGCCGAGCGGGCCCGTGCCGTGGACGGGACACACCAAGGAGGCCCGCGCCGCCCACCTCGCCACCCGCACCCCGGAGCCGGACGGCGACCCGCTCGACCTCGGCGCGGCCTTCGCCCACCTCGACAGCCGGCTCCCCGACGACACCATCGTCACCTTCGGCGCGGGCAACCACGCCATCTGGGCGCAGCGCTTCCTCACGTACCGCGACGGCATGCGCCAACTCGGCCCGCGCAACGGCTCGATGGGCTATGGCGTCCCCGCCGCGGTGTCCGCCGCGATCCTGCACCCGGACCGCCGCGTGGTGTCGGTCGCGGGCGACGGCTGTTTCCTGATGAACGGCCAGGAGCTGGCCACGGCGATGGCGGAGGGCGCGAAGCCGCTCATCCTCGTCCTCGACAACGGCCAGTACGGCACCATCCGCGCCCACCAGGAGCGCGAGTACCCCGGCCGGGTGAGCGGCACGGCCCTCGGCAACCCCGACTTCGCCGCCTACGCCCGCGCCTTCGGCGCCCACGCCGAAACGGTCACCACAACCGAGGACTTCGCCCCCGCCCTGGACCGCGCCCTGAACGCCGACCGTGCCGCCCTCATCCACGTGAAGGTGACGGAGGGCCGCCTGTCACCCGGCGTCACGGTCACCTCCCTCCGCGAAAGGAGCCGCGCCCGGCGCTGACCCTCACGACCGAAGTCGGATCACCCCGGCCTCCGTCGGCCGGAACCCGCACGCCCCGAAGTAGAAGCCGCGGAGCTCGGGCTCGAAGTCCACGTGCAACCACTCACAGCCCGACTCCCGCGCACACGAAGCCGCGAGCCGCACGACGGCCGCGCCGATCCCCCGACGCTGGTGCGTGCCCCGCGTCTTGGCGTCGACGAGGAAGGCGTGGTCACCGCCGTCCCACGCCACGTTCACGAACCCGACGAGAAGACCGTCCGCGTCCCGGGCGGCCACCCAGCCGAGGCTGTACGCCCGGATCTTCTCCCACCACCCGGCGACGTCGTTGCCGCCATGGGATCGGACGAGGTCGACCATCTCCTCGTCCGAGACCGGGTCCCGCCAGGCGTAGGTGAACGCTTCACTCATGGGGCCACCCTGGCACACCGCCCCTCGCAGGCATCGTGATCCGCGACACGAACGAAACGGTTTCGTTTCATATGGGGGGCGGGTTAGTCTGCTCGACGTACGAAACCGTTTCGTTCGGAGAAGTGGGCGTGATGTCGCGTGCCTGAGACCGGCACCGTTCGGCGCAGACGCATGACGGCGGAGCGCGAGGCCGAGTTGTACGACGCGGTGCTCGGGCTGCTGCGCGAGGTCGGCTACGACGCGCTGACCATGGACGCCGTCGCGAGCCGCACCCGGTCGAGCAAGGCCACGCTGTACCGGCAGTGGGGCGGCAAGGCCGCGCTCGTCGTCAAGGCGATGCGCCACCACAAGCCCGTGCACATCGCCGAGATCGACACCGGCACCCTGCGCGGAGACCTCCACACGCTCGCCCGCCGCCAGGACGACTGCTCGGTCGAGGAGTCGACTGCGCTGATGCGTGGCCTCGCCATGGCCATGCACAGCGACCCGGACCTGCTGCGCGCGTTCCGCGAGCTGCTGATCGAACCGGAGCTGGAGGAACTCGACCAGGTCCTCCAGAGAGCCGTCGCCCGCGGCGAGGTCCGCGAGGACAACCCGGCGATGGACTACACGCTGCACCTGATGGTCGGCGCCATGGCGACCCGCGGCGTGATCGACGAACTGCCCCCCACCCAGGAGTACCTCATCTCATACATCGACGCAGTGGTTCTCCCCGCCCTCTGCGCCTGATCCACCACGTACGTCCCCCCCCCACCTGACGCCACCGCTCACCGTCGTCGGGCCGAAGTCCCCTGCCCAGCACCACCCACGACCTGACCGGGAGTACGCCCTCGTGGCTCGATTCCTCTACACCATGGGCCGATTCGCCTTCCGGCGACGGTACTTCGTCGCCCTGTTCTGGGCGGTGGTCCTCGCCGCCGTCGGCGTGGGCGCGTCCCAGGCGCCCACCGCCGCCTCCTCATCGTTCTCGATCCCGGGAACGGAGGCCCAGAAGGCCTTCGACCTCCTCGAACAACGCTTCCCCGGCGCCAGCGCCGACGGTGCCACCGCGCGCGTCGTGTTCAAGGCCCCGGACGGCGAGAAGATCACCTCCGCCGCGCACCGGGACGTCGTCCGCGACACCGTCGAGGAACTCGGCGGCGGCGCCGAGGTGCAGAGCGCCACCGACCCGTTCCGCTCCAAGGCCGTCAGCCGCGACGGCACCACCGCGTACACGCAGGTGTCGTACAAGGTGTCCGGCATGGAGCTCGAGGACTCCTCGCGCGACGCCCTGAAGGAGGCCGCGCAGGACGCCCGCGACGAGGGCCTGACCGTCGAGGTCGGCGGCGACGCGCTGCAAACGGTCCCCGAGACCGGCTCGACCGAGGTCATCGGCGTCGTCGTGGCCGCCGTCGTCCTCGTCATCACCCTGGGCTCCCTGATCGCGGCCGGACTGCCGCTGGTCTCCGCCCTGTTCGGCGTCGGCATCGGCGTCTCCGCCATCACCGCGCTCGCCAAGCCGCTCGACCTGGACTCCACCACGTCGACGCTCGCCATGATGATCGGCCTCGCGGTCGGTATCGACTACGCGCTGTTCATCGTGTCCCGCTATCGCGCCGAACTCGCCGAGGGACGCGAACGCGAGGAGGCCGCCGGGCGGGCCGTCGGCACCGCCGGGTCCGCCGTCGTCTTCGCCGGACTCACCGTCGTCATCGCCCTCGTCGGCCTCGCCGTCGTCAACATCCCGATGCTGACGAAGATGGGCTTCGCCGCCGCGGGCACCGTCGTCGTCGCCGTACTCGTCGCGCTCACCCTCATCCCCGCCCTGCTCGGCATCGCCCGGCGCCGCGTCCGGCCCGCCGGAGCCAAGAGGCGCTCGGCGAAGCAGCAGCACGGCGACCACGCCCCGCACGGGGAGCACGCCGAGCCCAAGCCCGCCCTCGGCACCCGCTGGGCCCGCCTCGTCGTGAAGCACCCGGTCGCCGTGCTGCTGCTCGGCGTCCTCGCCCTCGGCGCCGCCGCCGTACCGGCAACGTCCCTCGAACTCGGCCTGCCCGACGACGGATCGCAGCCCACCGACACCACCCAGCGCAAGGCCTACGACCTGCTCTCCGAGGGCTTCGGGCCCGGCTTCAACGGGCCCCTGATGGTCGTCGTCGACGCCGACGGAGCCGACCAGCCGAAGGCCGCCGTCGCCGATGTCACCAAGACCGTCAAGGGACTCGACGACGTCGCCGTGGTGACCCCCGCGACGTTCAACAAGTCCGGTGACAGCGCGATGCTCAGCGTCGTCCCGAAGTCGAAGCCGACCTCGACCGACACCGAGGACCTCGTCCAGAACATCCGCGACGCGGGCGACGGCATCAAGGCCGACACCGGCGCCGAACTGATGGTCACCGGCACCACCGCGATGAACATCGACGTGTCGGACAAGCTCAACGACGCGCTCCTGCCGTACCTCGCGCTCGTCGTCGGCCTCGCCTTCCTGCTCCTGATCGTCGTCTTCCGCTCGATCCTGGTGCCCCTGAAGGCCGCCCTCGGCTTCCTGCTCTCCGTCCTCGCCGCGCTCGGCGCCGTCGTCGCCGTCTTCCAGTGGGGCTGGCTCGCCGACCTCATGGGCGTCGAGGAGACCGGGCCCGTGATGTCGATGATGCCGATCTTCATGGTGGGTGTCGTCTTCGGCCTCGCGATGGACTACGAGGTGTTCCTCGTGACGCGGATGCGCGAGGCGTACGTCCACGGGGAGAGCGCCAAGGAGGCCATCGTCACCGGATTCCGGTACAGCGCCCGGGTGGTGACGGCGGCCGCGGTCATCATGATGGCCGTGTTCGCCGGCTTCATCGGCTCGACCGAATCCATGATCAAGATGATCGGCTTCGGTCTCGCCGTCGCCGTCTTCTTCGACGCGTTCCTCGTGCGCATGGCCATCGTGCCCGCCGTCCTCGCGCTCGTCGGACGCGGCGCCTGGTGGCTCCCGAAGTGGCTCGACCGCGCGCTGCCGAACGTCGACGTCGAGGGCGAGGGCCTGCGCGACCTCGACTCGGCGCCCGCCGCCACCGCCGCCGAAGAGGTGCCAGCGGGCGCCGTCCCGCACCCGTCCGCCGAGCCGGACCGCGAACTCGTCACGGCCGCCGTCGGCGCCGCACAGCAGCACAAGCACCTGGCGACGGCCACCACCGCGGAGTCCGGCGGCGCCCGCTCGTTCACCCCGAACGGCAACGGCATCCTCGGCACCGTCCGCACCGGCGGCGGCGAGCCCGTCACCCGCGCCGCCATCACGCTGATCTCGACGGGCGGCCGGCAGATCAGCCGCTCTGTCACCGACTCCGGCGGCTCCTACAGCCTCGACGTGCCGGGCGCCGGGACGTACGTCCTGATCGTCGCGGCCGACGGCCACCAGCCGCAGGCCTCGACCGTCACCGTGAACGGCGAACTCCTCTCGCACGACATCCTGCTGACCGGCACCGGAGGCCTCGCCGGCCTGGTCCGCGAGCCCGGCGGCCGGCCCGTGCCCGAGGCCATGGTCGTCGTGACCGACGTCCGCGGCGAGGTCGTGGCCACCGCCCGTACCGGCTTGCACGGCGACTTCGCCTGCGGCGGGCTGGTGAACGGACTGTTCACCCTCGCCGTGAACGCGCCGGGCTTCCGGCCCACCGCCCAGCAGGTGGAGACCGGCGCGCAGGGTGTCACCCGCGTCGAGATCGTGCTCGGCGTCGGCAAGCGCGTGCAGGGCGTCGTCCGCGCGGGCACGGACAACGCCCCGCTGGCCGACGCCCGGGTGACCCTGGTGGACGCCGCGGGCAATGTCATCGCCTCATCGACCACCGGGGACGACGGCGCGTACGCCTTCACCGACCTGGACGCGGGCGAGTACTCGGTCATCGCGACGGGGTACCCGCCGGTGGCGCGGACCCTGCGGGTGGGCGACACCGAACCGGACGAGCTCGACATCAGGCTGAGTCACCCGGAGGCCTGACACCTTCAGGAAGCGGCCCAGGGGCGGCGCACACCGAGCACGGTGGGCGCCGCCCCTGGGCCGTGCGCACGGCTCCCGCCCGCTCTCCCGGTGTGAGAGCGTGGCGATGATCCTTTCCCGATCCCACGGCAAGAGAGAGCGCGTTGGCGATGGACCTGGACACCCGCCGCAGACGGACGGCACTGTTCCTCTTCTTCCTCATACCCGGCCTGTCGATGTCGTCCTGGGTGACCCGCACCCCCGACGTCCGGGATCAACTCGGCGCGTCCACCGCGCAGATGGGCCTCGTCCTCTTCGGGCTCTCGGTCGGCTCGATGATCGGCATCCTGTGCTCGGGCACGCTCGTCTCCCGCTTCGGCACCCGCCCCGTGATGGCCGTCGGGACCCTGCTGATCACGGTCAGCATGGCGGTCATCGGACTCGGCGCCATGGCCTCCTCCGCGCCGCTCGTCACCGCGGGACTCGTCCTCTTCGGCGCCGGAATGGGCGGGGGAGAGGTCGCCATCAACATCGACGGCGCCGAGGTCGAGCGGATCACCGCCCGCACGGTCCTGCCCACGCTGCACGGATTCTTCAGCCTCGGCACGGTCGTGGGCGCGTCGATCGGCATCCTGTGCACGGCGGCCGACGTGCCGGTGCACTGGCACCTCGTCGCCGTCGCCGTGGTCACCACCGCCATGTTCGGCTACGCGATCCGGGCCATCCCCGCCGGGGTCGGCAAGGTGTCGGGGCCCGCCAAGGCCAAGGACACCGAGGCCGGTGCGGCGAAGGCGAAGGTGTGGCGCGACCGGCAACTGCTGCTGCTCGGTGGCATCATCCTCGCGATGGCGCTCGCCGAGGGCGCCGCGAACGACTGGCTGCCGCTCCTTATGGTCGACGGCCACGACATGGACGCCGCGCTCGGCTCCGCCGTCTACACCGGGTTCGCCGCCGCGATGACCCTCGGCCGGTTCGTCGGCGGCTTCTTCATCGGCCGCCTCGGCCGGAAGCCGGTCGTCCGGGCCAGCGCCGTCTCCGCGACACTCGGCATCGCCCTCGTCGTCTTCTCCGACTCCGCCGTCCTCGCCAGCGTGGCCGTCCTGTTCTGGGGCCTCGGCGCCTCCCTCGGCTTCCCCGTCGCGCTGTCGGCGGCCGGCGACTCGGGCGAGAACCCGGCGGCGCGGGTCAGCCTCGTGGCGATGATGGGCTACGTCGCGTTCCTGGTCGGCCCGCCGTGCCTGGGCTTCCTCGGCGACCACTACGGGCTGCGGACGGCGATGGTCGTCGTCCTCGCGTTCACCGCGCTCGCCGTCCTCCTCGCCCCCGCGGTGGGGTCCCGCACCCCGGCGACGGTGGCCGCACAGCCGGAGGGCGAGCGCTCCACGCAGCCCTGCGACTGACATGCCGAGGCCCCGCCCGGACACGCCGGGCGGGGCCTCGGAACACCGTTCGGCTACGGCAGGGTGTGCCCGGCCGCGCGGAACAGCCGGTACCACTCCTCGCGGGTCAGCGGGATCTCGGAGCCCGCGGCGGACTCGGTGACCCGGCCCGGATTGGTGGTGCCGAGCACGACCTGCATGTCGGCCGGGTGCCGGGTGATCCAGGCGACCGCGATGCCGGTCGGCGTCACGTCGTACTTCGCGGCCAACTCGTCCAGCGCCGTGTTGAGTTCGGCGTAGTTCTCGCGGTCGCCGACGAAGACACCGTCGAAGAACCCCTTCTGGAACGGCGACCACGCCTGAAGCGTCATCTTGTGGAGCCGCGAGTAGTCGAGCAGCCCATTGTCACGGCTCACCGACTGGTCGAGCCCCGCCATGTTCGCGGCGATGCCCTGGGCGATCAACGGGGCGTGCGTGATGCTCAGTTGGACCTGGTTGGCGACCAGCGGCTGCCGCACCGCCGTCTTGAGCAGCTCGACCTGCCCCGGCGTGTGGTTGGAGACACCGAAGTTCACGACCTTGCCCGCCGCGTGCAGCTCGTCGAAGGCCGCCGCGACCTCCTCCGGCTCCACCAGGGTGTCCGGACGGTGCAGGAGCAGCATGTCGAGGTAGTCCGTGCGCAGTGCCGCGAGCGACTCGTCGGCGGTGCGCACGATGTGCTCGCGCGAGAAGTCGAAGAAACCGGGCCTGATGCCGACCTTGCTCTGGATGACGATCGACTCGCGCTCCGCTGCGGTCAGCGTCACCGCCTGCCCGAACCGCTCCTCGCAGGCGTGCCGGGTCGGTCCGTAGATGTCGGCGTGGTCGAAGCTGTTGATCCCGGCGTCGCGGGCGCTGTCGTAGAGGCCGCGGACAGCCTTGTCGTCGAGCTCGGCGATGCGCATCAGGCCCAGCACGACGTTCGAGGACGGCGCCTTGGCACCGGGGAAGGAGATCGATTTCATGGGCCCATCCTCGCAGAGCCCGCTACGCCTCGTCCCGCTCCGAAAGCGCGTACAGCTTGGGCAGGTTGACCACGATGGCCTCCTGCGTGCTGCGGGCGATGACGACCACGGCCTCGACGGACGGGTCGGGGTTCTCCTCGCGGTGCGGCACGAACGGCGGCACGAAGATGTAGTCACCGGGGGAGGTGCGCAGCCTGACCTCCTCCTCGCCGTCGCCCGAGTCGTCGAGGAACACGAACTCCGGGTGCCCGCTCACCACGTAGATCGCGGTCTCGGACTCGCCGTGGTGGTGGTCGGACGAGGAGGTGGCCGGGGCGACGTGGGTCTGCCCCATCCACAGCTTCTCCGATCCCACGGTGTTCCCGCTGACGGCCGCGAAGCGGCGCATGCCGCCGCTCTGCGCGGTGTCACCGTCCAGGGCGTCGGCCCTGATGTGGTGCAGCCGCGAACGCAGGGGAGCGGTCGGGGAGTTCGGGGCGTCGTGCAGATGGGGGTGAAAGCCCTCACCCGGGGTGGTCAACGGCTCGCTCATGCCCGGACGCTAGAGCGGCGACCCAAAAGATGTCAAGAGGTGTCCATTGGCTCTCACCTGCGGCAATGTTCCCGCAATGTTCGGGGCGGGATCCATCGGGACCTTGCCCCGCGGCGCCCTTCGGGCATCATGAGGCCATGCATATCTCCGCGAAGGCGGACTACGCCACGCGCGCGCTCCTCGAGCTGGCCCGCGCCCCCGAACAGCCGCTCACCTGCGAGGCCATCGCCGAGGCCCAGGGCATCCCGTTCCGCTTCCTCAAGTCGGTGGTGGGCGAGCTGCGCAGAGCGGGACTCGTGCGCAGCCAGCGCGGCTGCGTGGGCGGGTACTGGCTCGGTGTGCCGGCCGAATCCATCACGCTGCTCGACATCACCCGCGCCGTCGACGGCGAACTGCTCACCCTGCGCGGCGAGTCCCTGGCTGGGCTCGGTTACTCCGGCGCCGCCCGCGGCCTGCCCGGCGTGTGGCGGCGCATCGAGGCGGACGCCGCCGCCGTGCTGGGCGGGGTGACGGTGAGCGCGCTGCTGGCCGAGGCCGAGGACGCGCGGGAGGCGGATTCCGTCGCCGCGCAGGGGGCCGCGTGACCGGCGATCCGGCGGCGCCGCTCCTCGAGGTCGTCGAGTACACCGACCCGCTGTGCCCCTGGTCCTGGGGCGCCGAACCCACCGTCCGGCGGCTGCGGCAGGCGCTGCGGGGCAGGGCCCGCTGGCGCCGCGTGCAGTGCATCCTCTTCGACGACGACGATGACCCGGCGCCCGACCCCGCCGCCGAGACCGCCTGGTACGCCCGGTACATCGCCGAGGTCGGCGGACACACCGGGGCGCCGTACGCCGCCCGCCTGAGCCGCGTCGCGGCGAGCTCCTGGCCCGCGTCCCTGGTGGCCAAGGCCGCGGAGGCACAGGGCGAGGCCCCGGCCGAGCGGGCGCTGCGCCGCCTGCGCGAGACCGTCTTCGTCCTGGGCGAGCCCGCGGACACCCTCGACCTCGCGCTGGCCGCCGTCCGCGACGTCCCCGGTCTCGACCCCCACCGCCTCCGTGATGACGCCACGTCAGAGGCCGTGCGCGACGCGGTGCGTGCCGACCGCGCCGAGGCCAGGCGCCCGGTCCCCGAGGTGCTCGCGCCCCCACCGTGCGACTCACCGCACCCCGGCGCGGCCAAGGAGACCGACGACGGCACAGGCCTGCGCTACGCCCTGCCCACGCTGCTGCTGCGCGGCGCTGCGGGCCACCGCGCCGTACCGGGCTGGCGGCCCTACGACGCGTACGCCACGGCCGTCGACGAGATGTGCCCCGGCCTGATGACACCGGCCCCGCCGCTCCCCGCCGCCGAGGCGCTCGATCGCCACCGCACCCTCACCGAACCCGAACGCGAGGTCCTGGCGAGCGGGGCATGGCCACCCCCGGACGCCGTCCGCCTCGACACCGCGAACGGCCCGCTGTGGCTCAGCCCGAGCGAGGCCGACGCGCATCCCGCGACCCGCCGCCACGACAACTCCGGTCCGTCGACGACGCGTTGACCAGCGACGTCGAGCCATCCCGCGTAATGAGACACCAATTGGTGTCCATTGACAGCCGGGGACCGGCCGGGTCAGGATGTGCAGCATGCTGACGACGCACCCCGGCGTGGTGTGCCGCTACGTGGACCTGCGGCGCACGTGCAGCGCACTCTGTCGCTGACTTCCTCCCCCTCCACGTAGCCTCCGGCGCGCCCGAATCCCCTCCACCGGATCCCGCGGGCGCCGTTTCCCGACGGCCCGGCTCCTCGAGTCCGGGCCCCGTCATGCCTCCTTCACCGTGCTCCGTCCCGGCCCCGCCGGCGTGCCTCCCCGCATGCTGCCGGGTGGTGGCGCGTGCCTTGTCCTTCGCTCCCGTGCGCTGCCCTCGACGCGCGGGAGCCGTCGCAGAGAGACACACATGTCCCGACGCCCCCTGCCCAGAACGCGCCGTCGTCCCCTCCGCGCCGCCGCCCCGGCCGCCGGTGCCGCCGTCCTCCTCCTCGCCGCCCTCACCGGATGCGGAGGCGGCAGCGCCTCGGCGAGCGGCGGGGACAGCACCCTCAAGTGGACCTCCACGTACTTCCCGACCCACTGGGACCCGGTGGTCGGCGGCAGCGGCGCCCAGTTCCGCGAACTCTCCCTGGTCTACGCCTCGTTGACCCGCACCGACGAGAAGGGTGACGCCGTCCCCGACCTCGCCAAGAGCTGGGAGTACAACAAGCGGGGCGACCGGATCACCTTCCACCTGCGCCCCGGACAGAAGTTCAGCGACGGCGAACCCGTCGACGCGGCCGCCGTGAAGGCGGCCATCGACCGGGCCAAGAAGCAGAAGAACTCCGCCCTGTTCGGCGACCTCACCTCCATCGAGTCGGTGCGCGCCGACGGCCTCGACGCGATCGTCGACCTCAAGCAGGTCGACTACCAGATACCGCAACTGCTCGGCCAGCGCGTCCTCCAGATCGCCAGCCCCAAGGCCGCGAAGTCCCCGGCCGAACTGGACCAACAGCCGGTCGGCGCGGGCCCGTTCACCGTCACCCAGCTCATCCCCGGCGCCAAGGCCGTCCTCAAGAAGAACCCCGACTACTGGGACGCCAAGAACATCCACATCGACCAGGTCGAACTCACCTCGGCGCCCGACGCCTCCACCGTCGTCTCCGGACTCCAGACCGGCGTCTACAACTTCGCCGACATCGAACCCAGCCAGGCCAGGGCCGCGAAGAAGGCCGGACTCGACGTCTTCGTGCAGCCCGGCTTCAACGCCTCCAACATCAGCCTGAACATCAACAAGAAGCCCTTCGACGACGACAGGGTCGTCGACGCGGTCCGGCACGCCATCGACCGTCAGGAGTTCGTCGACAAGCTGACGTTCGGATACGGCGAGACCACCGACCAGCCGTTCCCCAAGGGATACGTCGCCTACGACCCGAAGTCGGCGAACGCCTACCCCTACGACCCGGCGAAGTCCAAGAAGCTGCTCGCCGAGGCCGGCTACAAGCCCGGAGACATCAAGCTCGACCTCGTCATCCCCGAGGAACAGCCCGAGGCCGAGATCGTCCAGTCCCAGCTCGCCAAGGTCGGCATCAAGGTCACCATCAAGATCGACAAGAACTGGGCCACCCCGTTCTTCGCCAAGGACCTCACCTTCTCCCTCTACTCGACGACCGGTCGAGACTCCGCCGCACAGACCCTCACCGCGCACTTCGGCCCCGACGGACCGCTCAACCTCAGCAGCCCGTACGAGCCGAAGGGCTTCGAGGACGCCATTGCCAAGGTCCGCGAGACCCGCATCGACGACCCCGACTACCCGAAGGTCCTCCAGGCCGCGACCCGCGCGGGACTGCACAGCAACGCACTCGTCTTCACGTACTCCCAGCCGAACCTCATCGCCAAGAGCAAGAAGGTCTCCGGCATCCCGAAGAACCCGGCCCACATCGACTGGACCGGCGTCACCATCGAGCCCGGGGTGTGACCGGCATGCCCCGCACCGACACCGGAGCGGCACACGTCACCGGCCGCGTCCTGGCCGTCGTCGGACGCTCCGTCGCGATCTTCGTCCCGGTCTTCCTGGTGGCCACCTTCGTCACGTTCGCGCTGCGCTCGATGAGCGGACTCAGCCCGGCCCGCATCCAGCTGGGGGAGGAGGCGACCCCGGAGGCCATCGCCCGCGTCGAGGCCCAGTGGGGACTCGACCGGCCCTTCCTCGCCCAGTACGGCGACTGGTTCAACGGCATCCTGCACGGACAGCTCGGCACCAGCTGGACCAACGGCTCCGACATCGCCACCCTCATCGGCACCGGCCTCGGCGTCAGCCTGTCCGTGGCGAGCGCCGCGCTCGTCATCGGCGTCGTCCTCGGCTTCGCTCTCGGCACCGTCGCGGCGCTGCGCCGCACCACCTGGATCGACCGGGCGGTCACCGGGTTCGTCACCGTCATCTCGGTGATGCCCGCGTTCGTCGTCGGCATCGTCCTCGTCACCGTGTTCGCCGTCGGCCTCGGCTGGTTCCCGTCCGCCGGATACGTGCCCCTGGCCCAGGGATTCGGGCCGTGGGCGCTGCACATCCTGCTGCCCGCGCTCGCCCTCAGCTGCGACGTCGTCGCCGACGTCGCCCGCCAACTGCGCACCAGCCTGATCGCCGCCTCCCGCGAGAACTACGTGACCGGGGCCGTCGTGCGGGGCCTGAGCCCCCGCCGGATCTTCCTCGGACACGTGCTGCGCAACGCGCTCGGACCGACGCTCGCCACCCTCGGCCTCAAGTTCCCCGCCCTGGCGGGCGCCTCCGTGGTCACCGAGTGGATCTTCGGCCTCCAGGGCTTCGGCCGGTTCGCCAACGATGCAGCACAGGCCGGCGACGTACCCGCCGTCCAGGGAGTGCTCGTGGTGTCCATCGTGCTCGTCGTGAGCTTCAACCTGATCGTCAACCTGATCCTCGCGCGGGTCACACCGGCCGCGCAGCGGGGGGTGTGAGCCACCATGATCCGTCGCACCCTCGCCCTCACAACGGGCCGTATCGCCGTCGCCATCCTCGCCGTGGTCGCCCTGCTCGCGCTCCTCGGACCGCTGCTCGCCCCGCAGAACCCCCTCGCGACCAGCGGCGACACCCTCGCCGCCGCGTCCGGGGAGCACTGGCTGGGCACCGACTACCTCGGCCGCGACGTGCTCAGCCGCCTCCTCGACGGCTCACGGGTCAGCGTCGTCGGCTCGCTCGAAGTCGCCCTGACCGCCCTCGTCGTGGGGTCGATCCCCGGCATCCTGTCGGTGTACCTCGGCCGTGTCTTCGAATGGCTGACACTGCGGCTCGCCGACACCCTCGTCGCCCTGCCGTTTCTGCTGTTCGCGGTCGCGGTGATCGCACTCCTCGGCAACGGCATCACCCAGGCGATGCTCGTCACCGGCGCGCTGGTGTCTCCGCTGTTCTACCGGGTGTCCCGCGCCGCCACCCTGGCCGTGGCGCGATCCCCCTACGTGGAGGCCGCGCTGATCTCCGGCGCGTCCCTCGGCTGGATCGTCCGTCGCCATGTGTGGGCGAAGGTGCTGCCCCCGCTCGCGGTCGCCCTCGCGCAGACCATCGGCACCGGCTTCGTCATCGTGTCCAGCCTGACGTTCCTCGGCATCGGCGTGCAGCCGCCCGAAGCCACCTGGGGCGGCCTGCTCGCCTCCGACCTCGGCTACCTCGGCCAGCAGCCCTGGGCCCCGCTCCCGCCCGCCCTCCTGATCATGGCGACGGTGTGGGCCGCGAACCTCCTCGCCGACGCCGTCCGCGACGTGTCGGGCCCGACGGCGAGCGACCGCACGCCCGCCGGCACCGGCAGGAACCGCCCCGCCGAGCCCGTCCACGCCGGAGGTACGACATGACCACAGCGCCCACCGAACTCACCCGCCGCCACGAAGGGCGCGGCGACACCACCACCGCGCCCGTGCTCTCCCTGCGCGACGTGCGGATCGCCGACACCGCCACCGACCGGGAGATCGTGCACGGCGTCGGCTTCGACCTCACGCCCGGCACCACCGTCGGCATCGTCGGCGAGTCCGGCAGCGGAAAGACCCTCACCTGCCGCGCCGCGCTCGGCATCCTGCCCCCGTACTTCGAGGTCACCCACGGCCGCGTCGCACTCGACGGCACCGACACCGCCACCCTCACCGCCAAGGAGTGGACGCGGCTGCGCGGCACCACCATCGCCGCCGTCTTCCAGGACCCCGCCTCGTACCTCAACCCCTCCATCCGGGTCGGCGCCCAGCTCGCCGAGGTGCTCCGCGTGAAGAAGGGCCTGAAGCGGCGCGAGGCGCGCGAGCGGGCCGTCGAGCTGCTGCGCGCCGTGCACCTCCGCGACCCGGAACGCAGCTACGGCCAGTACCCGCACGAGCTCTCCGGCGGCATGCTGCAACGCGTCCTCATCGCCACCGCCATCGCCGCCGAGCCCCGCGTCCTCATCGCCGACGAGGCCACGACGGCGCTCGACGTCACGGTCCAGGCGGAGATCCTCGACCTGCTCGCCGACCTGCGCGACCGCACGGGCCTCGCGCTCGTGGTCGTCTCCCACGACCTCGCCGTGGTGGCCCAACTGTGCGACGAGGTACTGGTCATGAAGGAGGGCACCGTCGTCGAACAGGGCCCGACCCGCGAGGTGCTGCACGCCCCGCGGCACGCGTACACCCGGCTGCTCATCGCCGAGCACGAGCTGTACGGCATCGAAAGGTTCCGCACGGCGACACCCGCCGCACCGGCCGCCGGTGCCACCAAGGAGGACGCATGAGTGACGCCGACCCGGGCCCCGTGCTCGACATCGACGCGCTCGACGTCCACTACGGTCCCCGACGCCGCCGCCACCACGCCCTGCGCGGTGTCTCGCTCAGCGTCGACCCCGGCGAGACCCTCGGGCTCATCGGTGAGACGGGATCCGGAAAGTCCACGCTCGCCCGCGCCGTCCTCGGCCTCGTCCCCGCGACCTCCGGCACCCTCACCGTCGGGGGAGCGGACGTCACCTCGTACGGCCGCCGCCAGTGGCGCGCCCTGCGCCGCCGGGGCGTGGTCCAGTACGTGTTCCAGGACCCGCTGCGCAGCCTCGACCCGGACCTGACCATCGAGGACTCGCTGAGCGAACCCCTGCGTATCGCGGGTGTGCCGCGCGCCGAGACGGCCGAGCGGGTCGCCGCCCACCTGGAACGGGTGCGGCTGAGCGAGGAACTGCTGGGACGACTGCCCGGCGAGCTGTCCGGAGGCCAGCGTCAACGCGTCGCCGTCGCACGAGCGTTGGTGACGCGCCCGCGCCTCGTCATCCTCGACGAGCCCGTCAGTGCCCTCGACTCCGCCAACCGCGTCCAGATCCTGGAGATCCTCAAGGAACTGCGCGCGGACGGGACGGCCCTGGTGTTCATCTCCCACGACCTCGGCTCCGTCGCCGGCGTCGCCGACCGCGTCGCCGTCCTCCACCACGGCGAACTCGTCGAGACCGGCGCCACCGACACCGTCGTCAACGCCCCGAGCCACCCCTACACCCGGCTCCTGCTCGGCTCCGCACCCACCCTGCACGGCGCCCCGGCCGACCGCGCCGAACGCGCGGCGCTGCGCGCCCTGCTGCCCGCCTGAGCCACGCACGCCCGCACCAACAGAGAGGCATCACACCCATGCCCCGCAAGAAGCTCCACCTCGCGCTGCACCCCTACGGCGTCGGCGGCCCGGGACAGCACGGACTGTGGAAGGACCCGCGCGTCGCCCCGAACGCCAGCATCGACATCAACTACTACATACGGCAGGCCAAGGCGGCCGAACACGCCCTGTTCGACGCCCTGTTCATCGTCGACAGTCAGTTCATCAACGCCACCTACCCCTCCCACTACCTCAACCGGCTCGAACCCCTCACCCTGCTCTCCGCCGTCGCCACCCACACCCGGCACGTCGGCCTCGTCGGCACGGCCAGCTCGACGTACAACTCGCCGTTCAACCTGGCCCGCCGCTTCGCCTCCCTCGACCACATCAGCGGCGGCAGGGCCGGCTGGAACGTCGTCACCAGCTTCGACACCGGCACCTCCCGCAACTACGGCTTCGAGGAACACCTCGACTACGCCACCCGCTACGGCAGGGCCCTGGAGTTCGTCGAGGTGGCGCGCGGGCTGTGGGACTCGTACGAGGACGACGCGTTCCCCGCCGACGTCGAGCGCAACGTGTTCCTCGACCCGACCAAGCTGCACGAACTCAACCACGTCGGCGAGCACTTCAGGGTCGCGGGCCCGCTCAACCTGTCCCGCTCCCCGCAGGGCCAGCCCGTCATCTTCCAGGCCGGTGTCTCCGAGGAGGGCCGCGACCTCGCCGCCCGCGTCGCCGAGGGCATCTACGCGCCCGGCGGCTCCCTCCAGCAGGCCCAGGAGTACTACGCCGACATCAAGCGCCGCACCGCCGCGCACGGCCGCGACCCCGAACACATCAAGATCTTCATCCACGGCGGTCCCGTCGTCGCCGCCACCGACGAGGCCGCACGCCGCCGCGAACGCGAGATCTTCGAGGAGGACAACGACTTCGACCGCCACCTCGCCCTCCTCGGCCGCTCCTTCGGCGCCTACGACTTCAGCGTCCACGACCTCGACGCGCCCTTCCCCGACGTCGCCCACCTCGCCGAGAAGGGCGGCAGGACAGGAGCCGCCAAGATCATCGAACGGGCGCGGACCGAGAACCTGACACTGCGCCAAGTCGCCCAGTCCCTCGCCGAGTTCCGCCGCTCACCGTTCGTCGGCGCGCCGCACACCGTCGCCGACCGGATCGAGGAGTGGTTCGACGCCGGCGCCTTCGACGGCATCAACCTCGCCTTCCGTACCGAGGAGGAACTCGACCTCTTCGTCGACGGCGTCGTACCGATCCTCCAGAAGCGCGAGCTGTTCCGCACCGCGTACGAGGCCGACACCCTGCGCGGCCACCTCGGCCTGCCGATCCCCGCCAACCGACACACCACCGAGACCGCCGCACCCTTGGGAGCCCTGCGATGACCAGCCAGTACACCGACCACCTCGCCCCCGAGGGCCTCCTCACCCGCGGCACCGTCCTCGTCGTCCCCGGACGCGGCGAGACCCGCGCCGTGTACGAGCGGTTCGGCAGGCGGCTCGCGGCGGACGCCTACCGCGTACGGGTCGTGGACACCCCGGAGCCGCTCGGTGACGACCTCGACGCCGGCCTCGACACCCTCGCCGCACGGCTCGCCGAGGCCGTCGACGGCGCGGCGGACGGGCCCGGCGGAACCCCGGCCGCGCCGCTGGTCCTGGTGGGCGCCGACAGCGGCGCCGCGGCGGTCGCCGCGCTCGTCGCGGACCCGGCACGGGCCGACCGGCTGCGCGCCGACGCCGTGATCCTCGCCGGACTTCCGGGCCGCGTGCCCGCCGCCACCGAGGCCTGGGACGAGGAACTCGACGTCCGCACCGCCTGCCCCACCCACCGCGGAGTCCTCACCGACGACACCCACGTACGACGCGGCGAGCTGAACACCCCCGTCCCCGCGGCCCTCCTCGAACGGGACCACGACAGTGCCACGGACCTCCCTCAGTTGCTCCTCGTCGGCGACGCCGACCCGCTCGCCGACCGCGACGCCCTCGCGGTCACCGCCGAGAAGGCGGCCGCAGCCCGGCTCGCCGTCGTGCACGGCGCCCACCACGACGTCCTCAACGACAAGCAGCACCGCTCGGTCGCCGCCGAGGTCGTCACGTTCCTCGAGGCGCTGCGCGAAGGCCTGACACCCGCTGTCACGGTCGTCTCCAGCACCTGGTGACCCACCCCGCGCGCCCGACCCGCTCCCGCCACCCTCACGAAAGGCCCCGCCATGGCCACCATCCTCTCCGTCTCCGGCAGCCCCTCCGCCACGTCCCGCACCGCCCGGCTCCTGGAACACCTCGACGAACGGCTGCGCGGCCACGGCCACGAGGTCACGTCGCTCCAGGTGCGGACCCTGCCGGCCGACGCCCTGCTGGGCGCCCAGTTCGGGCACCCCGCCGTCGTCGACGCCGTCGCCCGCTTCGAGCGCGCCGACGGCATCGTCATCGGCACACCCATCTACAAGGCCGCCTACTCGGGACTCCTGAAGTCGCTCCTCGACCTGCTCCCGCAGTACGCGCTCGCCGGGAAGACCGTGCTGCCTCTGGCGACCGGCGGAAGCACCGCGCACGTCCTGGCCCTCGACTACGGCCTGCGCCCCGTCCTGAACTCGATGGGGCCGCACCACATCCTGCCCGGCTGGTTCACCCTCGACCGGGACATCACGGTCGGCGACGACGGGCAGGTGGCCGTCGCCCAGCCGTCGGCCGAGGCCCTCACCGAGGTCACCGACCGCTTCTCCGCGGCACTCGGCGGCCGGACGGTGACCCTCGCGCAGGCCGGGTGACACTCACCCCGCGGCGGCCACGGCAGCCCGCGCGCGCTCGGCGACGTCGGCAGGGGCGGCGGCGATGACGTCGGCGAGCGCGGAACGCGAGGACCGCAGATCGTCGATGGCGCGCGAGATGCGGTCCCGCTCCCTGAGGAGGTCGCCGACGAGATCGGGGCACGTCGGCACGAGGCGCTCGTCCTCCTCGCGCAGGCACGGCAGGATCGCGGCGATGGTGGCCGTGGTCAGGCCCGCGGCGAGCAGGCCGCGGATGCGCCGCACGACGTGCACGTCGGACTCGGCGTACTCGCGGTAGCCACTGGGGCGCCGCACGGGGTGCAGCAGGCCCTGCTCCTCGTAGTAGCGCAGCAGCCGCTCGTGGACACCCGTCCTGCGGGACAGCTCACCGATCCGCATGTGCTCCTCCTGGACGCGGCTTGACTCTGACATCGATGTGAGACTTTAGCGTTCCGGGTG
The DNA here is from genome assembly GCF_052245995.1 of Streptomyces sp. SDT5-1. Taxonomy (NCBI): domain Bacteria; kingdom Bacillati; phylum Actinomycetota; class Actinomycetes; order Kitasatosporales; family Streptomycetaceae; genus Streptomyces; species Streptomyces sp. SDT5-1. The sequence continues at coordinate 8,179,973 of NZ_CM125963.1, forward strand.
TGAGCACGGGGCCGCCGCCCGGCGGACCTCCGGCCACGTGGATCAATTCCGCACCCCTGGAAGGGTTTTGCCATCATGCGCGCCATCCGGATCGACCGCCACGGCGGCCCCGACGTCCTGACCCTCGCCGACATCCCCGAGCCCGTCCCGGCCGCCGGTGAGGTCCTCGTCCGCACCGCGGCCACCAGCCTGAACCCGGTCGACTGGAAGACCCGCGCCTGGGAGGTCGGACCGCCGCTGCCCGCCACGCTCGGCTGGGACCTCTCCGGGCGCGTGGTGGCGAGCGACGACCCGGCACATCACGTGGGCGACGCGGTCATCGCCCTGTCCGCCCAGATCGCCACGGGCCGCGGCACCTGGTCCGAGCTCGTCGCCCTGCCCGGCCACCTCGTCACCGCGGCACCGACCGCCGTACCCCTGGCCGACGCGGCGGCGCTGCCGCTGGCCGGAGTGACCGCGCTGCAGGCCCTGCGCGCGGCGGAAGCGGCGGCGGGGGAGCGGATCCTGGTCGTCGGCGCCGCCGGGGCGGTCGGCGGCCTGGCCGTCCAGCTGGCCCGCGCCACGGGCGCCCGCGTCGATGGTCTGGTGTCACGAGCCGAACACGAGGCGGAAGCCGTGGAGTTGGGCGCCGAACGTGTCTGGCACCGCGCCGCCGACCTGCCGCGCCACCACTACGCCGTCGTCCTCGACACTGCGGGGCTCGACGCCTCCGCCGCCCTCGCGGCGGGAGGTCGCTATGTGTCGATCGCCGACGAACCGCTGCCCGACGTGCCCGGAGCGCGCAAGAGCTACGTGCAGGAGAGCGCGGCCGACCTCAGCCACCTCGCCGAGCTCGTCGACACCGGCGAACTCCGCGTCCGCGTCGCGGACAGCTACCCGGTGGCCGACATCCGCGCCGCCCATGAACGCTTCGAGGCAGGCGGCCTCCTCGGCAAGGTCCTCGTCACGTTCTGAACTCCCGCACCGCCGAATATCGGTGGCGGCCCCGCGCCGCCACCGGCCACCATGCACCCATGACCGACGAACCCGCGCGCTGGACCCGGGCCACCGTGTACCCCGACATGTGGACGGACCCCGACGCCGATCCGCGTGACAACGACAGCAGCCCGGAGGGCGAACTCGCCACCCTTCAGGACTTCCTGACGAACTACCGGATCACCCTGCGGATGAAATGCGAGGGCCTGAGCTCGGAGCAGCTGGCCCGGCGATCCGTTCCGCCCTCCACCATGTCGCTGCTCGGCCTCCTCCGCCACCTCGCCGAGACCGAACGCGACTGGCACAACTGGATCACCGAGGGCGAACCGCTGCCCCGGCTGTACGGGGCGAAGGATGCCGACTTCGACGGCGCCGTCGGCGAGCAGGACGCGGTGGACGCCGCGTACACCGACCTCGAGCGCGAACAGGCCGCGACCGACGCCGCGTTGGCCGCACACGCCGACCTCGGGGCCCGGATCGGCAGGGCGGACATCGCCGTACGCGAGCTGCTGGTGCACCGGATCGAGGAGTACGCGCGGCACTGCGGGCACGCGGATCTGCTGCGGGAGTGTGTCGATGGCAGGATCGGGCAGTAACCCGTTCCCGATCGAACGCACAGTGCTGGGAGTTGCATCTCGTGACCGACAACGCGCGGCCCGACAACCCGCGGACCCGAATCGACACCAGTAGGCCGCACACCGCCCGGATCTGGAACTACTGGCTGGGCGGCAAGGACTACTACCCCGTCGACAGGGCCGCGGGCGAACAGATCCGCGAGCTGCACCCGGGCATCGCCGACTACGCCCGCGCGGACCGCGCCTTCCTCGGCCGCGCCGTGCGGTACCTGACCGAGGACGTCGGGATACGCCAGTTCCTCGACATAGGCACCGGTCTGCCCACCGTCGACAACACCCACGAGGTCGCCCAACGCATCGCCCCGGACGCCCGGGTCGTCTACGTCGACAACGACCCGATCGTCCTGCGGCACGCCCAGGCGCTGCTGACCAGCACACCGGAGGGCCGCACCGACTACCTCGACGCGGACCTGCGCGACGTCGACCTGATCATCGAACAGGCCGCGCGGACCCTCGACATGACCCGCCCCGTGGGGCTGATCCTGCTCGGCGTCATCATCTTCGTCGCCGACGAGGAGGACCCGTACGCGTACGTGCGCAGGCTCCTCGACGCCCTGCCGACGGGCAGCCACCTCGTCCTGTCGCACACCATCACACGGCCCGACATGCCCGACGTCGACGCGGCGGTCGCGTTCTGGAACGAGAACGGCACACCCCGGCTGAACCAGCGCACGCCGGAGCGGATTGCCGACTTCTTCGACGGGCTCGAACTGCTGGAGCCGGGCGTCGTCTCCTGCACCCGCTGGCGCCCGGAGACGGACGACCCCGCGGAACTCGCGGAGGTCGCGATGTTCGGCGGGGTCGGCCGCAAGGCGTAGCATCACCGGGCGGAACCCGGGGCCCGGCTCAGCGCCGCAGTCCGCGCAGGTACGCGCCGAACTTCTCCAGGCCGTCGACGTTGCGGGGCCCCGAGATGCCCTCGTTGTAGTCCAGGACGAAGAAGCGGTCGTTCTTGACGGCGGGCAGCTCGCGGGTGTGCGGCGAACGCTTCAGGAAGTCGATCTTCTCCTTGGCGGGCTTGTCCCCGTAGTCGAGGATCATGACGACTTCCGGCCGGGCCTCGGCGACCGACTCCCAGTTCACCTCGGTCCACCGCTCGTCGAGGCCGGCGAACACGTTCCGTCCGCCGGCCTTGGCGATGATCTCGTTCGGCGGCACCTGATTGCCCGCCGTGAACGGCTTGTCGGTCCCGGAGTCGTAGAGGAACACCGGCACGTCCTCGCCCTTGGGCGCCTTCGCCGCGACGGCGGCCTCGCGCTTCTTGAGATCGGCGACGACCTTCGCGGCCCTCTTCTCGACGTGGAAGATCCGGCCGAGCCGTTCGAGGTCCGTGTGGAGCGCCTCGAACGGCGCCTTCTTCTCGGGGTACTTGGGGTAGTTGAAGCAGCTCTCGGTGTGCATGAAGCTCTGGATGCCGAGCTTGTCGAGGATCGCCGGTGTGATGCCGCGGTCGTCGGCGAATCCGGAACCCCAGCCGGCGACGACGAAGTCGGACTTGGCGTCGACGACGATCTCCTTGTTGAGCAGGTCGTCGCTGAGCATCCGGACCTTCTTGTACTCCGACGCCCACGGCGACTCGCTCACCGGCGGATTCGCCGGAGGCATCACGTACCCGTGCACATGGTCGGTCAGGCCGAGCGCGAACAGCTTGTCCGCGCTGCCCGCCTCGTAGGCGACGGCGCGCCGCGGCACGGTGTACTCGACCTTCTCCCCGCAGCGGGCGACGGTCGTTCTGCGGTCCGCCGCCTTCGGGTCGTCGGACGCGATGTCGGCGCCGCACCCCGTGGTGAGCAGCGCGGTGGCGGCGAGGGCGCAGCCGAAGACGGTGTGTCGGGTCACGGGCATGGCTGGGGTCTTCCTTCCGGGGCCGGAGCGAGGGTGTAGAGCAACTGCGGGTCGCCGGTCAGCGGGTGCGGTACGACGCTGGCGCCGACGCCGAACACGTCCTGGACGAGCTCCGGCGTGAGGACGTCCTTGGGGGTGCCGGACGCGACCAGGCGTCCCTGACGGAGCACGCCGAGCCGGTCGCAGGCCGCGGCGGCCAGGTTGAGGTCGTGCAGGACCACCAGGACGGTCAGTCCTGCGCCGCGCAGCAGCGAGAGCAGGTCGACCTGGTGGCGGATGTCGAGGTGGTTCGTCGGTTCGTCGAGGACGAGGACCCGCGGCTCCTGCACGAGGGCGCGGGCCACGAGGACACGCTGCCGCTCCCCGCCGGACAGGGTGAGCACACCGCGATCGGCGAGGTGGTCGATGCCGAGCCGTGCCATGGTCCGCTCGCACAACTCCCGTTCGTGCGGGCCGAGTCGTTGGTTGCCCCTCAGGTGCGGGGTACGGCCGAGGGCGACGACCTCGGACACCGTGAAGTCGAGGTCGACGGTGCCGTCCTGGGTGAGCGCGGCGACGGCGCGGGCCGAGTCCCGCAGGGGCAGGCCGCTCAGGTCGTCACCGTCGACCCGGACGACGCCCGCCGTGGGCCGCAGCGCCCGGTACACGCACCGCAGGGCGGTGGACTTGCCGCTGCCGTTCGGCCCGACGAGCCCCACCACGCGGCCGTCGGGGACATGCAGGTTGAGGTCGCGCACGAGCGTGGCGCCGTCGGTGACGACGGTCAGCCCGTCGAGTTCCAGATCCATCCGCTCAACGCCCTCCGAACATGTAGGACTTGCGCCGCATCAGCGCGATGAAGACCGGCACACCGATCAGCGCGGTGATGACACCGAGCGGCAGTTCGCGCGGGGCGACCAGGGTGCGTGACGCCAGGTCGACCCAGACCATGAACACGGCGCCCGCGAGCGGGGCGACGGCGAGCACGAGCCGGTGCGAGGCACCCACCGCCATCCGCACCAGGTGCGGCATGACGAGCCCGACGAAGCTGATGGCACCGCTGACCGCCACCAGCACACCCGTCACGAGCGACACCACGAGCAACAGCGCCTTGCGGTGCCGGTCGGGGCCGATCCCCAGGCTGCCGGCCGTCTCGTCGCCGAGCGCCAGGACGTCGAGGGTGCGGCTGCCGCGGTGCAGCGCCAGCGTGCCGAGCAGCACGGCCGCGGCGACCACCGGCAGGACGCCCCAGGTCGCGGCGCCGAAGCTGCCCATCGTCCAGTACAGGACGGTCGACGTGGCCTCGCTGTCCGGGGCCAGATACACGATCACGCTCATCACGGCCTGGAACCCGAGCGCCATCGCCACACCGGTCAGCACGAGCCGCAGCGGCGACAGCGCACCCCGCCGGGACGCCGCCGCGTACACCAGGACCGACGCGGCCACCGCGCCGAGGAATGCGCCCGCCGACATCGCGTAGATGCCGAGCGCGGCGAGCGCCCCGCTCACCTTCACGGCGACCGCGCCCACCGAAGCGCCGGAGGACACACCGAGGACGAACGGATCGGCGAGCGCGTTGCGCACCAGCGCCTGGACGGCCGCGCCGACGGCGCTGAGACCGGCGCCGACAAGCGCGGCGAGCAGCACACGCGGCGTCCGGATCTGCCACACGATCTGGTACGTGCTCTCCTCCGCCGCCCCGATCCGCCCGCCGCTCAGCGCGGCCCACAGATAGCGCGCGGTCTCGCCGGGTGCCACCGTCGCCGGACCGAGCCCGACGGCGACGACGACGGACACGACGAGCACCCCGAACAGGGCGGCGCAGACGGCGAACAGGCCGCCGGGGGAGTCGAGTCGACGCATCACACCTCGTCCTCGACCGGGCCGCGCCGCAGCACGAGCCACGCCGCGGCGAGCGCCACCGCGAGCAGAGCACCGAACGCGGTGGCGATCCCCGGATACCCGGCCACCGCGAGCCCCGCCCCGCCGAGCGCCGCACCGGCGAACACACCGAGGCTCTGCCCCGCGGAGTTGAGGCTCAGCGCGGTGCCGCGCAGCGGTCCGCACCGCCGTACGAGCAGGCTGACGGCGCACGCCGCGACGACCGCGTGCGCGGCCGCGTGCAGCGACGTGAGCAGCAGGGCGAGCGGCAGCCAGTGCGTGAACCAGAACCCGACCGCGCTCACCAGGGCGACCGCCACACCGACGGCGAGGAGCCGCTCCGTCGCGACGCGCGAGCCCTCCGCGTTGGTGACCCGCCCGGTCAGCAGATTGCTGACGAAGAACGAGGCGCCGCTCAACGTCCACACCAGGGAGAACACTTCGGGGTGCAGATCGAACCGATCGTCGTAGTACGCCGCGAGGTACGCGAGGTAGCCCATGAAGACGGACGTGCGCAGCACCGACACCAGGAGCAGCGGGACCGCGCCCGGGACGGCGGCGAGCACCCGGAACGAGGCGAAATAGCCGGGCCGGCGCTCCGTGGTGCGCACCGCGGCGTCGGGACGGCCGCGTACCAGGAGCGCGCAGGCCAGCAGCGCCGACAGGCAGGCGACGGCGGCGAGGTCGCCCTGCCAGCCCCACAGCATCGCGGGCAGCGCGATCAGCGGCGCGGCGAGCATCGCGGTCATCGACGTGGTGGCGGAGACGAGCGTGGCGGCCCGCCCCGCCGCCCTGCCGCCGCCGAACCGGTCGGCGGCCGCGGCGGCGAGCGCCGGATTGAGCACGGCCGTCGCCGCGCCGGTCAGCAGACAGAAGGCGGCGAGCAGCAGGAAGCTCCCGCTCGCGCCGAGGAGCGCGGCGACGCCGAGCAGTCCGAGCCCCGCGGAGGCGACCCAGGTCCTGGGCACCCGGTCGATCAGCGGCGCGAGCGCCATGCCCACGGCGAGCGCGGCGACGCCGCCGAGCCCGCGCAGACCGCCCACGGTGGCGACGTCCCGTTCCGCCGCGTCGGCGATGGGCACCAGATACGTACTGAACACCGTGAACGGCAGCAGGCCCACGGCGGAGGCGAGCAGCAGCGGCCAGAGCGCCCGCGTCATGGCCAGGTCGCCGGGCACCGGATCGCCGCCCGAACCGTCCCGCTCGGTCACGGAGTGGGTGGTGTCCGCGCTCACGCGGCGGCCCCGGCGCGGTACCGGTACATCGGGGTCTCGTCGGCGCTGAACTGCGAGAACGTGAAGGGTTCCGCGTTGAGCGCGGTGACGCCCGAGCCCAGGAACGCGCGGGCCACCGCGCTGCCGCTCTGTGCGTACACCACCAGGGGGACGCCCTGGTCGCGGCAGTGCCCGAGGATGAGGTCGAAGCTGCCGTTGCCGAGGGTCATGCCGGTGGCGACGACCGCGTCGGCCTTCTCCAGGACCTCGGTCATGTCGTCGGTGACATGGTCGCCCCACTGCGTGGTCTGGAGGTTGAGGTCGCACGGCAGACACTCGCCGCCGCGCTCGCGGATCGCCGCGACGAGCGGATTGACGACGCCGATGAGCGCCACCTTCGCGCCGGGTTCGATGTCCAGGAGCCCGGCGATGGCCGCGTCGCGCGCCCGCGCCCGTACCTCCGGTGTGCCCGCGGGCAGGGTGACGGTCTCGGCGTTCGCGTCGCGGTGCGGCGCGGCGAGCGCGAGATACGCGTCGAGCGCGGCGATCCGCACCGGCGTGGACTCGCTGCGCAGGAGTGTGTCGAGGGAGTGCCCGGAGGCGTTCTCGCAGAAGTCCGGGGTGAGTTCGCCGGCCTCGAAGGAGCAGGCGCCGAAGGAGGCGCCGGACCGCAGCAGCAGATAGTGGTTGTGGTAGGTCACGGGCCCGCCGGCCAGGCGGGTGGTGTGGTAGAGCCAGAAGGCGCTGGTGACGCTCGTGTCCTTCGGGTCGGGGCCCAGGGCCCCGGCCAGTACGGCATCGGTCAGTTCGGCCACCGTGTGCGGCGCCTGGTGAGACATGAGGGTTCTTTCTTGTGAGTGTTCTACGGGGGTGTGCGCGGGGTGGATGGTGTGTCAGGCGGCGGCGGTGTCGGGCTCGGTGCTGGGCGCCGGGGCGTGGGACCAGTGCATCGCCGACCACGGCAGGCTCAGTTCGTCGAGCGAGCCGATCTCGCGCGGGGCGAGGTCGGCCACGGGCCGCGCACGGCGATGCTCGGCGTAGGCGCTCTCCACGTAGCGGTGGCCGGTGTCGGCGGCGATGAAGACGTGGTGCGGGCCCCGCTCGGACCGCTCGCGCTCCCAGCGGGAGGCCAGGTACGCGGCGCCCGCGGAGAGCCCGGCGAAGATCCCGCTCGTCCGCAGCAGGTCGACCGCGCCCGAGACGGCGGAGTCGAAGTCGATCCAGTGGACGCGGTCGTACAGCGCGTGCCGGACGTTGCGGAACTCGATGGCGCTGCCGATACCGGCGATGATCATGTCCGGGTCGGAGACGTGCTCGGAGCCGAACGTGACACTGCCGAAGGGCTGCACACCGACGAGCCGCACCGGACGTCCCGCCTCCCGCAGGAACGTGGCGAGGGCACCAGTGGAGGCGCCGGATCCGACACCACCGGTCAACGTCACGGGGCCGGCGGGCAGTTCCTTGTCGAGCGTGGTGGCGACGGCCCGGTAGCCGTAGTAGTGGATCTCGTCGTGGTACTGCCGCATCCAGTGGTACGAGGGGTTCGCGGCGAGGATCTCCCCGACGCGGCGCACCCGCAGCTCCTGGTCGAGCCGGAGGTTCCGCGAGGGTCGCACCTGTTCGAGGGTGGCGCCCAGGATCTCCAACTGGACGCGCAGGGTGCGGTCGACGGTTGTGGAGCCGACGATGTGACACTTCAGCCCGTAGCGATGACACGCGAGGGCGAGGGCATGGGCGTAGATGCCGCTGGAGCTGTCGATGAGGGTGTCACCCGGCTCGACCATCCCCCGCTCCAGCAGGTGGCGCACCGCGCCGAGCGCGGAGTAGATCTTCATCGACTCGAAGCGCAGACAGGTCAAGTCCCCTTCGAGCCCTATGAGATGGGGCTCCTTGACGGCTTCCGCTATGTGTTCGTCCATGGTGAACCCTTCCCCTGGCTCAGCTCTGACTGGGGAGAGAGAAGCATCAAACGAAAACGATTGTCAATTGCGATAGTGTGGCGGGCGACGTGAGCCGAGGCGAGAGGACCTGTGTGAAGTCGATCGATGAAGCGGTGGAGTCGTCGCTGTTCCCCGCGCCGCCGGGGCCGGTCGGCGCGGGCACCGCCTTCGGGACCTTCGGCGAACTCCTCCAGGGCGAACTGCCCGAGGACGACGGCGACTTCCTCGTCACGCTGCCCGTCGCGTGCTGGACCCGGGTCGTCTTCCACCCGGACCCGCGGCGCACCGAACCGCAGGTGTGGCCCGCGCACAAGACCAAGGCGCTGCGCCTCGTGCGGATGATCTGCGCCGATGCCGGGCGGCCCGCGGGCGGACTGCTCACCGTGCGCAGCGCGATCCCCGAGGGCAAGGGTCTGGCCAGCTCGTCCGCCGATCTCGTCGCCACGGCGCGGGCGGTGGGACGGGCACTCGGGGTGCCGATGCCGCCGCGCCGGATCGAGCGCTACCTGGCCCGCATCGAACCCACCGACGGCGTGCTCTACCCGGCGATCGTCGCCTACCACCACCGGTCGGTGCGACTGCGCGCCACGCTCGGCTCGCTGCCGAGGATGACGGTGGTGGGGGTCGACGAGGGCGGGACCGTCGACACCGTCGACTTCAACCGGGCGCCGAAGCCGTTCACCGACGCCGACCGCCGCGCGTACGCCCGGCTCCTCGACCGGCTCACCCTCGCCGTACGGGACGGTGACCTGCCCGCGGTCGGTGACATCGCGACCCGCAGCGCGGTCCGCAACCAGGCGGTGAACCCCAAGCGGTGGCTCGACCCGATGCGGGACATCTGCCGCGACGTGGGCGGGCTCGGCGTCGTGGCCGGGCACAGCGGAACCACGCTCGGCATCCTGCTCGACGCCCGAGATCCGGCCTGCCCGCACCGCACGACGGCCGCGTCCCGGGCCTGCGCCGAACTGGCCGGAGCGGCCACGCTCTACCGCACGCTCAGCTTCCGCCGGGACACGTCTCGGCCGACGGTGGCGCGCGCCAGGCGCCCGGACCCCAGCGAGTCCGTGACGGCCCTGCCCACGTAGTCGCCCAGGACGTCGGCGGCGGAGCGGTCGTCGACCGTGGCGAAGCCGGCCGCGGTCAGCTTCGCGCACAGCTCGTCCGCCGTGAACGACGACAGCCACGGCTCGCCGGCGGCCGCGACCCGCTTCGCCCGCTCGTCGAGGGACGGGGCCGCATCCCCGGCCGCCGGATGGAGATAGTCCATGACCAGGACCGACCCGGCGCCCTGGCCGACGACGAAACGCCACGTGGCGGTGAGCGACGGGAGCGTCAGATACATCGCGACGCCGAGCATCAGGAACGCCGTCGCACGACCCCGCTCGAAGCCCGCCACCGCGAGCCCGTCGGCGAGGGTGCCGGACTCGAAGTCGACCGGCGCGAACGTCAGCGTCGGTGGCACCTCGATCCCGGCCTCCGCCAGCCGGTGCCGCTTCCACGCCTGCGTATCGGGGTGATCGACTTCAAAGAACCGGACGTCGGGGCGGGTGTTGCGGAGAGCGGACGTGTCGAGGCCCGCGCCGAGCACCACCACCTGCCGACACCCCGCGGCCACGGCCTCGGCCACGGTGTCGTCGGCGAAGCGGCTGCGCGCGGCGATCCACAGCCGCCGCCGACGCACCAGCTCCGGATCGAGCCCCGCGTCGAACTCGCCCGCGCCCGCATCGCCGACGATCCGCACGGCGTACGGATCGCTGAACACCCGGGGCTCGTCGGCGAGCTGATGCTGCGCCCTCGCCCGCGCGACGGCGAGCGCGGTCCTGCTGGGCTTTCCGATCTCCATGCGGGCCACCCTAGCTCCGCCCTGTAGGGCGTGGTGTGCACGGCGTTCGGTCTGCCCAGTAAAGAAAAAATTGATGACGCCACAACCCATTGTTGTCCGCGACAAGCCTTGTTAGGTTCCGGCCATGGCGAACGATCACTCCGGCCCCGCGGCCGAGGTCGGTGCACGGCTGCGGCGGCGCCGCAAGGCCCTCCAGCTGACCCTGAAGGAAGTGGCCGAGCGGACCGGGCTCACGGAGGGGTACCTCTCGCAGGTCGAGCGCGACCAGGCGAACGCGAGCGTGCGCACCCTTCAACTGCTGTGCGAGGTACTCAAACTGACGGTGGGTGACCTGTTCGACCAGAGCGCGGCCGGCCCCGTGCTGCGGTTCCGGGACACACACGGCATGTCCTTCGGCGAGGGCGCCACGAAGATCAAGCTCACGCCCGGCACCTTCGACCACCTCGAAGTCCTCCTCGGCCATTTCGCCGCCGGAGGCTCCACGGGTGTCGAGCCCTACACCCACGGCAGCTCCGAGGAGTTGCTGCTCGTCCTCACCGGCGAGGTCGACGTGTGGGTGCGCGGCCGGCACCACCGGCTCTCCGCCCTCGACTCCATCCACTACCACAGCAGCGACCCGCACCGCGTCGCCGAGGCCACAGGCGCCGACGAGGCGAGAGTCCTGTGGGCCATGGCGCCCCCCACCTACTGAAGACCCGAACGCGCACGAAGGAGTGAGCGATGGCCGCCTACCGCAACGGCGAGACATCACACTGGATACAGGCAGCGCGCACCGCGGGTGTCCCGCCCGAACGCGACGGTCAACTACCGGAGGAGACGCAGGACTTCGTCATCGTCGGCGGCGGTCTCACCGGGCTCTGGACCGCCTACCACGCCGCCCTGCGACACCCCACCGCGAAGATCACCGTCATCGAGGCCGAACAGGTCGGCTACGGCGCCTCGGGCCGCAACGGCGGCTGGCTCTCCCCGCTCATCCCGGGCAACCGCGCCGTCTACGCGAAGGCCGCGCGCCGGCGGGGCCAGGACGGCAGGGCCGCCGTCGCCGCGTTCCAGCGCGCCATGGACGGCGCCGTCGACGACGTCCTGCGCATCCTCGACGAAGAAGGCATCAAGGCCGACCAGCGGCGCGGCGGCCACCTGCGCGTCGCCACCACGCCCGCAGCCCTGAAGCGCCTCGAACTCACCTACGCCGCCGACCTCGCCAACGGCTGTCGGGCCGACGACCTCGAACTCCTCGACGCCGACGCGGTGAAGCGGCGCATCGCCGTCGCCCCCGCACTCGGCGGCCTGCACACCCGCACCACCGCACGCGTCGACCCCGCCAACCTCGTCCACGGCCTCGCCGACGTCGTCACCGCCAAGGGCGTGCGCATCCTGGAGCACACCAGGGCCACCCGCATCGACCCCGGCGCCGTCACCACCCAACGCGGAACCGTACGAGGCACGACCGTCCTGACGTGCCTCGAGGCGTACTCGGCACAGGTCGACAGCGACGTCCCCGCGCTCGGCGCCCGCGAGGTCATCCCCGTCAACTCCTCGATGATCGTGACCGATCCGCTGCCCGACGCGGTGTGGGAGCGGATCGGCTGGGAGGGCAGGGAGTGCCTCGGCGACGCCGCGCACACCTTCGTCTACGCCCAGCGCACCGAGGACGGCCGCATCGCCATCGGCGGCCGCGGCACCCCGTACGCGTACAACTCCGGAACACCCGGCGAGGGCCGCGTCGACGCCCGCACCGTGCGCACCCTGAGCGAACGGCTGCGGCTCTTCTTCCCCGACGTCCCGTTCGCCGTCGAGCACGCCTGGCGCGGCGCCATCGGTGTCACCCGCGACTGGTGCGCCGGAGTCACCTTCGACCCCGCCACCCGCATCGGCGTCGTCCGCGGCTTCGCGGGACACGGTGTCACCGCCACCCAGCTCGCCGCCCGCACCCTCCTCGACCGCGCCGAAGGCCGGGACACCGAGCTGACACGGCTGCCGTGGAACGACCACGACTCCGGCCGCTGGGAACCCGAACCGCTGCGCTGGATCGGTGTGCACGCGATGTACCGGCTGTTCGGCGTCGCCGACCACTGGGAGGAGCGGCGGCACTCCCGGAACACCTCGCTCATCGCCCGCGTCGGCTCCCGATTGGCAGGACTCAGCGAATGAAGACGACTCCCGTACCCGACACGTCACGTCACGCCGGAACGCACGAGGGTGACACACGCGGACTGCGCCGCGGCCTGTGGAGCATGGCCTTCACCGAGCTGTGGGAGCGCTACTCGTTCTACGGCCTGCAAGGCATCCTCTCCTTCTACCTGCTCTACAAGGTGGCCGACGGCGGACTCGCCCTCGACCCGGCGGTGGCCTCCGGCATCGTCGGCGCGTACGGCGGCGCCGTGTACCTGTCCCAGATCCTCGGCTCGTGGCTCGGCGACCGCCTCGTCAGCCCGCGGAACATGGTGCTGTACGGGGCCGTGGTCATCACCGCGGGACACGTCGTGCTCGCCTTCGCGCCCGGCCTGACGGGGCTCGCGGTCGGCCTGGTGTGCATCGTGCTCGGCACCGGCGCGCTCAAGACGAACATCACCTCGATCGTCGGGTTCGTCCTCGACCAGCACCCCGACGAGCGCTACCGCGACGCCGGATTCACGTACTTCTACATGGCCATCAACATCGGCGCGGTGGTCGGCCCGCTCACCACGGGCCTCGCCCAGAACGAACTGGGCTTCCACTACGGGTTCGGCCTCGCCGCCATCGGCATGGCGGGGGCCCTGGTCCAGTACCTCGTGTCCATGAAGCACCTGCCCGCGCGGGCGCACACCGTCAACAACCCGCTCCCCGCCGGCCGCAGGCCCCTGGCCGCGCTCGTGGCCCTCGGCTTCCTCGCCGTGGTGGGCGGCGCCGTCGGCGCCGGGCTGCTGCGCGCGGAGAACCTGTCGACCGTGGTGACCGTGACCGCGCTCGTCGCGGCGGCGGTGTACTTCCTGACCATGACCACGTCGAAGGCCGTCAGCCGGGACGAGCGGCGCCGCGTGCTCGGCTATCTGCCGCTGTTCCTCGCCTCCGGCGTCTACTTCGGCTTCCTCTTCCAGAAGTTCACCGCCATCTCGATCCTCATCACCGAGCGCATCGACCTGCACATCGGCGCCTGGACCTTCCCCGTCGCATGGATCACCACGGTCAGCCCGCTCGCGGCCGTGCTCATCACACCCCTGATCGCCCGCCTGTGGACCCGCCTCGGCGACCGCCAACCAGGGCCCGTCACCAAGGTGGCCATCGGCCTGACCCAGATCGGCTGCGCCTATCTGTTCCTGCTGATCCTGTCCGAGGCCACCGGGAACGCGGAGATCCCGCTGCTCCTGATCCTGGTGTTCATGGCGGCGGCCGGCTCCTCGGAGGTGTTCGTCGGACCCATCGGTCTCTCGCTGGCCACCCGCATCGGGCCCGGCACCTTCCGCTCGCAGATGGTCGGCCTCAACTTCCTGACCCTGGCCCTCGGTTCGTCCCTCGCGGGGCTGCTCGGCCAGCTGTTCACCGCCATCGACAACGCGTCGTACTTCACCATCACCGCTGTGTGCGGCATCGGGATCGGCCTCGCGCTGATCGCCGCCCGCGGGCCCCTCGGGCGGCTCCTGAACTCGGGGCTCGACGGCTGAGGCCGGGCCGGGCGGTCACACCACCGCGTCGACGAGCATGAACGCCGCCACCGCCAGCAGGACCCAGGCGAAGACGCGTTGCAGGGTGTTCCCCGTGACGCGGGCGGCGAGCCGCTTGCCGTCCCACGCGCCGAGGACCGCGGCCCCCGCGAACGGGGCGACGACCTCCCAGCGCAGCTCGCCGCCGCCGGAGCGGGCCGCGAGGGCGGCCAGCGAGTTCACGACGATGACCAGCAGGCTGGTGCCGACCGCCCGCCGCATCCTCAGGCCGAGCACACCGACGAGCGCGGGCACGGCGAGGAAGCCGCCGCCGACACCGAGGAACCCGGTCACCGCACCGAGCCCGGCCCCGGCGCCCGCCGCCCGCACCGGACGGACGCCGCCCAGCGGGTCACCGGCGGCCGGGCGCAGCATCCGGAGCGCGGCGAGCGCCGCGACGACGGAGAACGCGACGGTGAGCAGGGCCGCCGGCACATGCGCCGACGCGAGCCCCGTCGCGTACGCGGGGACGATCCCCGCGGCGGCGAACAGCGCGCCCGTGCGCCAGGCCACGTTCCCGTCGCGGGCGTGCGCGAACAGCGCCGTCGCGGACGTCGCGGTGACGATGATCAGGCTCGCGGTGGTGGCCGCGGCGGGGGAGAAGTCCAGCAGATAGAGCAGGGCGGGGACGGCGAGCACACTGCCACCGCCCCCGAGCGCGCCGAGCGCCACACCGATGACGGCGCCCGCGGCGAGCGCGAGGATGAGGGTGCTCACGCGACCGTGCCGCCGTTCCCCCGCGCGTCGACGACCGGGAACCCCGCGGCGGCCCAGGCGGACATGCCACCCACGACGTCCACGGCATCGACGCCGGCGCGGGCCAGCAGCTCGGCGGCCCTCCGGGAGCGGCGGCCGCTGCGGCACACGACCACCAGCGGCAGGCCGCGCGCGGCGGCGGGCAGGGCGGCGCCCTCGACCAGGCCGGACAGCGGGGCGTGCACGGCACCGGGCGCGTGCCCGGCCCGCCACTCGTCCCCCTCGCGCACGTCAAGGAGGACGGCAGTGGGGGAGGGGCCCGCGGTGCGGGCGCGGGACTCCTCGACGGACAGGCGACGCCCGCCGCTGCGGAAGCGGAACATGGTGCGGATCCTTCCTGGCGCGCCCGGTCAGGCGGTGACGACGGTCAGGCCCGCGGCGGCCGCCCGGTCGAACCCGTCGTCGACGGCGACGACCGCGCGGCCGTTCGCGTCCAGGACCGACGCCGCGATCGCCGCGCGCATGCCGCCCGCGCAGTGCACCCACACGGTGCCCTCCGGCACCTCGGCGACCCGGCGATGCACCTCGTGGACGGGGATGTGCACCGAGCCCTCGATCCAGCCACCCGCACGCTCGCTGTCCCTGCGGACGTCGAGGACGACGACGCCGTCCCGGTCCGCGCCCGCGAGGTCCGCGAAGGTGGCACGCGCGAAGGCGGCAGGACGCTCGCCCTCGCGCAGCCAGTCGCCGACCTCGCCGGTGGCCGCGGCGGCGGGCCGGTCGATGCCGACGCGCACCAACTCACGCTGCGCGTCAGCCAGTTGCTCCGCCGACTCGGCGAGCAGCGTGACGGGCTTGCCCCACGGGATCATCCACGCGAGGTACGTGGCGAGGCCGCCGTCGGCCGCGAAGTTGAGCGAACCCGCGACATGCCCCTCGGCGAAGGCGATCCGGTTGCGCAGGTCGACGACCCACTCACCGGCCGCGAGCCGCGACGCGATGGCCTCCGGGTCGGCCGGCTCGGGCGGCGTGAGGTCGACGGGTGCGGGCCCCTCGGCATTGGCCGGGCTCATGTGGGCGTAGTACGCCGGGATGTCGTCGAGGTCCGCGAGCAGACCGGCGACGAAGGTGTCCACGTCGGTGGTGAGCGCCGCGTTGGTCGTCCGCTCCTGCCCGATCGTCGTCGCGTCGCCGTCCGCCTGCGCGGAGGAACAGAAGCTGCCGAAGCCGTGCGTGGGCAGCACGGCGGTCGCGTCGGGCAGCGCGTCGGCGAGCCGCCGCGCCGAGGCATGCTGGGCCCGCGCCAGCTCCTCCGTGAGCCGCGGGTCGACCAGGTCGGGCCGCCCGACCGTGCCGATGAGCAGGGAGCCACCGGTGAACGCGGCGACCGGCCCGCCCCGCTCCGCGAGCACGTACGTGGTGTGGTGCGGGGTGTGTCCGGGGGTGGCCACGGCGGCGAGGGTGAGACCGGTGTCGATGTCGAGGGTGTCGCCGTCCGTGACGGGGACGCGGTCGAAGGAGACGCGCGCCCCGGCCGGGACGACGTAGGAGGCGCCGGTGGTCCGCGCCAGCTCCAGGCCGCCGGTGACGTAGTCGTTGTGCAGGTGCGTCTCGACGACGTGCGAGATCCGCACGCCGCGCCGGGCCGCCGCCGCGATGACCTGGTCGATGTCGCGCGGCGGGTCGACGACCACAGCGGTGGCGGCGCCGCCGGCGAGGTAGCTGCGATTGCCGAGACCCGGCAGCTCGATGGTGTCGATGAAGAACACGACGTCCTGCTCCTTCCGAAGGGGACCCCGACGGGACCTCGACGAGGGCTGGGCATGACCTCGTGACGGTTACCCCCGGGGGTATGCAATTCACCGTAACATCTTTACCCCCGGGGGTATCTTTGGAGCGGGGTGACACCGACCACGCAGGGGCGGTCGGTGTCACGGACGGTTCGGGCGTGCCTCCGGTCAGTCCATGGCGTTGACCAGCGGCTCGCCGTCCGCCCAGCGTCGTACCTGTTCGACGATCAGCCGCTCGGCGCGCGGCCGGAACGTCGCGGAGCCACCACCCACGTGCGGCGTGATGAGCACGCCCGGCAGCGCCCGCAGCGGATGGTCGCCGGGCAGTGGCTCGGGGGACGTGACATCGAGCGCGGCGCGCAGCCGGCCCGTCCGGGTCTCGGCGAGCAGCGCCTCGGTGTCCAGGGTGCGGCCCCGGCCGATGTTGACGACGAGCGCGTCGTCCGGCAGCGCCGCGAGCTCGGCCGCGCCGAACAGGCCCACCGTGTCCGGGGTCTCCGGCAGCACCAGCACCACGATGTCCACGTGCGGCAGCAGCTCCGGCAGGTCCGTGACCGCGTGCACGTCGGACTCCGGCCGGGCGCGCCTGGCCACCCGGACGACCGTGGCCTCGCACGCGAGCAGGCGCTGCTCGAGCGCCGCGCCGATCGATCCGTACCCCACGATCGCCACCCGTGAGTCCGCGAGGGAGCGCGTGAAGTGCGGATCCCAGCGGCCGCCGTCCTGGTCCCGCACCCAGCGCGGCAGATCGCGCTGCGCGGCGAGCGTCAGCGCGAGGGCGTGCTCGGCGGCGCTCGCGTCGTGCAGCCCGCGGCCGTTGTGCAGCGCCACGCCCTCGGGCAGCAGCGGCCGCAGCTTCTCGACGCCCGCGCTCAGCGACTGCACGGCCCGCAGCCCCGACAGCTCCGGCAGCAGCTTCGCGGCCTCGGGCGTCGCGTACGGCATCACCCAGTAGCCGATCCGGGCCAGCTGATCCGCGTCGAGACCGATCGGCTCCACGCCGTCCCAGACGTGCACCCGCACACCCTCGGGCCACGGCCCGTGCGCGCGCTCCAGGTCCGGCCACGGGACGAGCACGTCGGGGGCCTCGGGGCGAGGGCCGGTGTGTGCGGACATGTGCGGGTTGTCATGGGTGGGCATGGCTGCACCTTTCCTGACGGCATCGCCGAAGCACGGCAAATCGAGGATCCGCCACGGCTGTTGACCTGGCGGCGCGTCGACCCTAACGTCTTTCCGTCCCGCAGAACACTTTCCGTGTCACGGAAAGTTGTCATGGAAAGCAATCCCGGAAAACAGGAGGTGTGACGGATGACAGCGACGTCGTCCCGCGTCGCACGCGGCAGCGGATTCTGGTCGTCGACCAGGACCAGGCACATGATCCCGATCGCGTTCGTCACCTACTCGCTGGCCTACCTGGACCGGTCGAACTACTCGCTCGGCTCGGCCGGCGGCATGGCCGACGACCTCCACATGTCCAGCGGCATGGACGCGCTGGTCGCCGCCTCCTTCTTCCTCGGATACTTCTTCTTCCAGATCCCCGGCACCATCTACGCCGAGCGCCGCAGCGCCCGCCGCCTCGTCGCGTATTCGACGATCGCCTGGGGTCTGCTCGCCGCCGTCCAGGGCCTGCTGCACAGCCCGACCCTGCTGGTCCTCGTGCGATTCCTGCTCGGCGTGGTCGAGGGCGCCGTCATGCCGTCCATGGTGATGCTGCTCGGCCGCTGGTTCACCCAGCGCGAGCGCGGTCGCGCCAACACCTTCCTGATCCTCGGCAATCCGGTGACCGTGATGTGGCTGTCCGCCGTCTCCGGACTGCTCATCGAGGCCACCAGCTGGCGCGAGATGTTCATCATCGAGGGCCTGCCCGCCGTGCTGTGGGGGCTGCTCTGCCTCAAGATGATCAAGGATCACCCGGCGGAGGCAACCTGGCTTCCGGCGGACGAACGGGCCGCGCTGGAGACGGAGTTGGCCAAGGAGCCCACCGTCCCCGTCGCCCGCACCGCCGAGTACCGCAAGGTCCTCTCCTCGCGCCCCGTCCTCATCCTCGCGGCCCAGTACTTCTGCTGGTCCATCGGCGTGTACGGATTCGTGTTCTGGCTGCCCTCGATCATCAAGGAGGCGTCCGGGCAGGGCATCGGCGCCACCGGTCTGCTCTCGGCCGTCCCCTACCTCTTCGCCTCCATCGCCATGCTCGTCAACTCCCAGCTCTCCGACCGCGGCGGCCGCCGCGACCTGGCGATCTGGCCCTGGCTCGTCGTCGCGGCCCTCACGCTGTACGGCTCGTACCTCGCGCACGCCTCCTTCGCGATGTCCTTCGTCCTCCTGGTCGTCTCCGGACTGTGCCTGTACGCGCCCTACGGTCCGTACTTCGCGCTCGTCGCCGACCAGGCGCCCAAGAACGTGTCCGGCGCCGCCGTCGCCCTCGTCAACTCCTTCGGCGCGCTCGGCTCGTTCGTCGGCACGTACCTCGTCGGCTGGATCCGCGGCAGCTCGCTCGGTGACATGGGTGCCTTCGCCGTCATGGCGATCGGCACGCTGATCTCGGCGGCGCTGATGGCGTTCGTGCGGCGCCCCGCCGCACTCGAAACGGCAGCCGCACCGGCCCACGTAGAGCACACCACATAAGCTTCACGAGCGACGATCAGACAACCCGGCGACAAAGCCGCAGGTGGGGAGGGCGTGACCAGTGGGCGACGACATGCTCGGCCGTGGACTTCGACTGCTGACCACGCTCTCCCGGCACCCCGAGGGCCTCGGCGTCAGCGCCGCCGCCCGCGCCGCCGAACTCCCGGTCAGCAGCGCCCATCGCCTGCTCACCCGGATGACGGAGGAGGGCTTCGTCGTCCACGACCCCGGCGCGCGCACCTACGCCCTCGGGCTGCGCGCCCTGGAACTCGCCCACGGCTTCCACCGCACACCCGCCGGATACAACCACCTGCTGAAGCCCATGCGGCAGCTGGCGGAGCGCACCGGACTCGTCGTCATCGCGGGCATCCTCGACGGCGACCAGGTCCTCCTCGTCCGCTCCGTCGAGGGCAGCCAGCACCTGCAACTCCGCAGCGACGAAGGCACCCGCAACCCGTGGCACGCCACATCCCTCGGCAAGGCCCTCGTCGCCGCCCGCCCCGAGTCCGACCAGGAACAACTCCTCTCCGGCCCGCTGCCCCGCACGGCCCCCAACACCCTCAGCGACCCGGCCGACCTCCGCGCCGAACTGAGCCGCGTCCGCGCCCGCGGCTGGGCGGACGCCGAGGAGGAGAACGAACGCGGCGTCCGCTCCATCGCGACCTGCGTCCCCACGACCGACCCCGACGCGGGCCCCCCACGCCTGGCCCTCTCCCTCGGCGCCACGGTCGTCCTCACCCCCCGCGAGGAACTCCACGCGATGGTGCCGCTCCTCCAGACGGCGGCGCGGGAGGCGGCGGCGTACGGGCGCTGACCGCCAGCCGGATCAATGGGTGCGGCGCAGCTCCCGCAACTGGACCGACTGCGCCCGCAGCTTCCCGAACAGCCAGCCCTGGACGATCCCGACCGCGAGCCCCGCCGCGAACGCGCCGTACTTGCCCGGACCCGCGATCAGCGACAGCCCGTCGAGCTCGGCCGAAGCAGTGGGTGCGGCGCTCGTGGCGGCCGGCCGCGGCGCCGCGACACTCGGCGCGTCGGCCCGTCCCGGCTCCTGGTCGAGCAGCAGGTTCCCGAGGTTCTGCGCGAACTGTTGCAGGATCCGGTCGGACACCGAGGCGATCGCGCCCTTGCCGAACTGGGCGAGCTTCCCGCGGATCAGCAGGTCCGTGGCGAGTTCCAGCCGCGCGCCCTCCGGCGCCTCACCGATGTCGAGGACGACCTCGGCCTCGGCGTCGCCGTTGCCGTGCGTATCGGCGCCGCTCGCGTGCACCCGCAGCCGCCGCTTCTCCGCGTCGACCTCCAGGAACCGCACCGTGCCCGCGTACGCGGCACCGATCGGACCCACCTTGACCTTGACGGCGCCGCGCCAGGCATCGCCGTCCCTGCCCTCCAGGACGGCCCCCGGCATGCAGGACGCCACCTTCTCCACGTCGCTGACGAGCGCGAACACCGCGTCCGGGGCGGCGTTCACGACGACGGTGCTGCTCAGCTGCATGCGGACTCCTCGACGGACGTACAGGTCGCGGCACACCCGGCGCGGCGCGCCGTCGCGCACGCGTCGATGGCCTCGACGATGGTCTGGTAGCCGGTGCACCGGCACAGGTTGGCGGCCACCACCTCGCGGATCTCCTCCTTGGTCGCCTCGGGACGCTCCGCGAGGAAGCCGTCCGCGAGCATCAGGAAGCCGGGCGTGCAGAAGCCGCACTGCAGGCCGTGGTGCTCGGTGAACGACCGCTGGAGGTCGTTCAGCTCGCCGGTCGCCGGGTCGGCGAGCGACTCGACGGTGCGGATCCGGGCGCCCTCGGCCTGCGCGGCGAACATCAGGCACGCCCGCGCGGGACGCTCGTCGACCAGGACCGTGCAGGCCCCGCAGATGCCGTGCTCGCACCCGACATGCGTCCCGGTCAACCGCAGGTCGTGGCGGAGCACGTCGACCAGGGTGCGGCGCGGCTCGGTGATCACCTCGTGCTCCTCGCCGTTGACGTTCAGCGTGAGCAGCAGCAGGTTGTCCGGTGTGGTGGTCATGAGGTGGGCTCCAGGTTCAGGGCGCGGTGCACCGTCTCCGGGGTGATGGGGGTCTGGTCGAGTTCGACGGACGTCGGCCGCAGCGCGTCGTTCACGGCGTTCAGGACCGCGGCCGGGGCCCCGATGGTGCCACCCTCACCCGCACCCTTCGCGCCGGTCTCGTTGAACGCGCACGGCGTCTCCAGGTGGTGGACGAGCACGTCAGGGATCTCGTGGGCGGTGGGCACCTTGTAGTCCATGAAGCTGGTCGCCGACGGCTCGCCCTGAGCGTCGTACGTCACCTGCTCGAACAGCGCGCCCGCGATGCCCTGCGCGATGCCGCCCCGGCACTGCCCCTCCACGACCTGTGGGTTGATGGCGACGCCGCAGTCCTCCACGCACACGTACCGCAGGATCTCCACCTGCCCGGTGTCCTGGTGGAGTTCGACGACGACGGCGTGGGTCGCGTTGGAGAAGGTGCCGTCGTTGAACACGTCGAAGGTGGCGGTCGCGCTCAGCCCCGGCTCGATGTCACGGGGCAGCAGATGCGCCCGCAGATACGCGACGTCGGCCAGCTCCTCGTACGAGAGGACGGCGCCGTCCGCGCGCCGGGCACCGCCGCGCGCGAGCGTCACCTCGCCCGGGTCGGTCTCCCACAGCGCCGCCGCGATCCGGCACAGCTTCGCGCCGAGCTTCGCCGCGGCGAGCCGCACCGCGCTGCCGCCGATGGTGACGGAACGGCTGGCGAACGTGCCGTACCCGTACGTGACGCGGTCGGTGTCGCCCTGATGCAGCTTCACCTTCCCGATGTCCAGGCCGAGTTCGTCGGCGGCGATCTGGGCGAGCGTCGTCTCGTGGCTCTGGCCGTGGCTCATCGTGCCGCTGGTGACGGTCACCGCTCCGCTGGTGTCCATGCGCACCTCGGAGATGTCGAACCCGGGCACGACCTGCATCTTGCGCTGGGCGAACGCCGTGGATCCGTAGCCGGTGCGTTCGCTGAAACAGGAGTAGCCGATGCCGAGGAACCTGCCCTCCGACGCGGCGGCGGCTCGCTTCTCGTACCAGCCCTCGTCCTTGACGAGCCGCTCGCACAGGTCGAGCGACTCCAGATAGGAGCCCGGGTCGTACGTGATGTTGTTGACGCCCGTGTAAGGGAACTCGGTGATGACATTGCGGCGCCGGATCTCGACCGGGTCCAGGCCGAGTTCGCGCGCCGCGCGCTCGAAGACGCGCTCCATCACCATCACGTACTGCGGGCGGCTGACCCCGCGGTACGGGGCGGTCGGCGCCTTGTTGGTGGTGATCGCCCGGCCGCGCACCCGGTAGGCGGGCAGCTTGTAGACACCGGGCATCTCCGCCGATGCCATCAGCGGCTCGATGCCCGCGGTGAACGGGTAGCAGGAGTACGCGCCCATGTCGCACACCACGTCCGCGTCGAGCGCCAGGATGTGTCCCTCCGCGTCGAACGCGGCCCGCACGTCGTAGTGCTGCTCGCGGGCGAGGAACGACGCGGACAGCGCGTCCTTGCGGTCCTCGATCCACTTCACCGGACGACGCAGCCGTAGCGCCGCGGCAGCGGCCGCGATCTCCTCGCGTCCCACGACGCACTTCTGGCCGAAGCCGCCGCCCATGTCCGGCACGACGACCCGCACCGCCCGCTCGTCCAGACGCAGACAGCGCGAGGCCACCGTGCGCACCTGGTGCGGCACCTGCGTGCAGGTGTTCAGGACGAGCTGCTCCTCCCGGTCGTCCCAGTGCGCGACGGCGCCGCGCGTCTCCAGCGGCAGCGCGTTCTGCCGGCCGGTCCTCGACTCCACCCGGACGACGTGGTCGGCGGTGTCGAATACCTTGTCGATGCCCTCCGTCGCGAACAGCGAGACATCGACGAGGGTGTTGCGCGCCGCCTCCTCGTGGACGAGCGGCGCGTCGGGCGCGAAGGCGTCCGCCTCGCAGGTCACCGGCGGCAGCGTCGTGTACCGGACCTTCGCCGCCTCCAGGCCGTCCTCGGCGGAGTACGGGTCCCGGGCCACCACGATGGCGACGGGCTCGCCGACGTAGCGCACCCGGTCGCGGGCGAGCACCGGCATCGCGGTGGGCACGAACTCTGAGCGCGGGCGCCCCAGTTCGGCCGTGATGTCGGTGAGGTCGAGGTCCTCGGCGGTGAACGCCGCGACCACGCCTGGCACCTCCCGGACCGCCGTCAGGTCCACCGAGGCCAGCTCGCCGTGCGCGACCGTGCTGCGCACGAACTGGGCGTGCAGCATCCCGGGCAGCGCGATGTCGTCGACGAACCGGCCGCGCCCCGAGAGCAGCCGGGGGTCCTCCCTGCGGGCCACCGTGCGGCCGACCAACCTCCGCGTGTCGTCTGCCGGTTCACTCATCGGCTCTTCGCCTCCTCACAGGCACGCAGGACGAGCGTGCGGACGAGCTGCTTGCGGTAGTGGGTGCCGCCCGAGGCGTCGGCGGGCGGATCGACGGCCTCCGACGCGGCGTCCGCGCAGTCCGCGAAGCCGCCGCCGGCCGCGAGGACCGCCTCCGCCTCCGGCACCCGCACCACCGACGCGGCGACCCCGCCGAGGGCCACCCGGCCGCCGCGCACCGCGCCATCGGACACATCGAGGTCCACGGCGGCCGACACCAGCGCGAAGTCGCCCTGCCGCTCGGCGAACTCGGTGAGCGCGGCATGCGGCGCCGGACGCGGGAACACCACCTCGGTCAGCAGCTCGTCGGGGTCGAGCACGCTGGTGTAGTAGCCGAGGAAGAAGTCGTCCGCCGCGATCCTGCGCTCGCCGCGCGGGGAGCGGGCCACGAACTCGGCGCGCAGCGCCAGCGCCAGCAGACACCACTCGGCGGTGGCGTCCGCGTGCGCGATGCTGCCGCCCACGGTGCCGCGCGTCCGGATCGGCAGATGCCCGATCCAGCGCATGGTGTCGCGCAGCACCGCGAACTCCCGGCCGAGGACACCCCCGGGGTCCGTCTCCACCGTGTGATGGGTGGTGAGAGCCCCGATGCGCAGGGCGCCCGACGGATCCCTGCGCAGCCCGTCGAGTTCGCGCAGTCCCGCGATGTCGACGAGGTGACCGGGCCGGGCGAGCCGGAAGTTCATCATGGCGACCAGGCTCTGACCGCCGGCGACGACCTTGGCGTCGTCGCCGAGCTCCGCGAGGAGCCGGGTGGCGCCGTCGACGTCACGAGCCCTGTGGTAGCCGAAGGGGGCTGGTTTCATGATTCTCCTGGTCTTCCTGCCGCGGCGTGGACGCGCTGCCGCCGCCGTGGTCCGGATCGTCGAGTTCCCTGCCCTTGGTCTCGGGCGCCGCCACCGCCATCCAGCCGACCGCGACGAGGACCGCCGCGCCGAGCACCGCGAAGGTCAGCGGAAGGCCGAGCAGGGGCCACAGCACGGACCCGAAGAACAGCGGGGCGAAACCGGTGAGCGCCCGGCTCACCGATGAGGCCCAGCCGAAGCCGCTGGCCCGCAGTTCGGTCGGGTAGAGCTCGGAGACGTACGCGTACAGGGCCGGGATGGCGAGTTGGGCGAGGAAGCCGAACACACCGATGGTGACGACCGCCCCGGTCGGCATGTCCCGCACGAGCGCGAACACCACGAGGGCGAGCGAGGCGACGGGAGCCGAGACACCGATGAGCCACTTGCGGCCGACGAGGTCGACGAGCGCCGTCGACGCGAGCACACCGACGATGCCGACACCGCTCATCAGCGTGGTGCTCATGAACGCGGCCGTGTCGCCCTGGCCCTCCTCCTTGAGGATCGACGGCATCCAGCTCAACGCCGCGTAGTACACGAGCATGATGGTGGCGAACAGCAGCCAGGCCGCGGAGGTGATGCGCGGGCTGAACGCCCAGATGCGGCGCAGCTGCTGGGCGGCGGCCGCCACGCCGCGCGGCCCCTCGTCCGGCACGGGCGCGGGAATCACGTACGGCTCGACCGGCGCGCCCGTCCGGGCCACCAGTTCGTCGATGACGGCCCGTGCCTCGGCCTCGCGCCCCTTCTTCGTCAGATAGATGGGCGACTCGGGGATGCCGCGGCGCGCCCAGAACAGCAGCAGCGCCGGCAGCACCATCGTGGCCAGCATCCACCGCCAGTTGCCGTCGAGGGACAGCAGACCCGTGGACACCAGACCGCACAGGGTCACCCCGACCGGCCACCAGGCGTCGAGCGCCGTGAGGATCCGGCCCCGGTACTTGCGCGGCGAGAACTCGCCCACCAGCGCGTAGTCCACGGGGATGCAGCCACCGAGCCCGACGCCCGCGAGGAAGCGCAGGACGAGGAAGACCGGGTACGTGGGCGAGAGCGCGCCCAGGACCGAGAACAGGGCGAAGATCAGCAGGGTGACACTGAACGCCTTCTTGCGGCCGATCCGGTCGGCGACCGCGCCCCAGGCGATGGCACCGACGGCCATGCCCACCAGATTGGCGGTGGCGACGAGCCCTCGGGCACCGAGGGACAGGTCGAAGTGCTGGCCCAGGAGCGGCATGAGGAAGCCGTTCAGGGCGATGTCGTACGCGTCGAAGAGGTAGCCGAGACCTCCGATGATGAAGATCTTTCCCTGGACGTGCCATCTCCAGGGCAGATCCTGAACGATCTGATCGCCTGTTCTCACGTGCGCTCCACAGGGTCGTGTCGAGGGACGAACTGCGACGGGAGGTGCCTGAGTTGCCGATGAGACGGGATGTGCGGGGTGGTGCGGGCTACGTGGGGGAGAGCAGGCTGCCCGCGTCCGGTGCCACCGGCGGTAGGCCGAGCTCGGACAGGATGCGGAACGCGGTGGCGGTGGCAGCGGAGAGCACGGGGAGCCCGAGCTCGTCCTCGACCGGCTGGATCGCCGGCAGCGACGGCATCTGCACGCAGGCGGACAGCACGAGCGCCTCCGCGTCACCGAGCTTCAGGCGCTTGTAGTGCGCGCGCAGGTCCTGCGGGTCGAGCCGGGCGACCGCCAGGTTGTCCGGCACCTCGAGGCTCAGCGCGTCCACCACCTCGACGCCCGCGTCCTCGATGTAGTCGGCGACCTTGCGGGTCAGCGGCTTCATGTACGGCGTGACGATGGCGACCTTCTTCGCGTCGAGGGCCGCGATGCCGTCGAGCAGCGCGCCGGCGCTGGACACCACGGGCACCAGCGCGTCCTGGGCCCGCAGCACGTCCTTGATCTCGTCCTCGGCCGTGCAGTGGTGGCCCGGCCCCTGCGCCATGATGGCGACGAGGCAGGCCGTCGCGACGACGTCGGGCCGCGCGTCGGCCAGTTCGAGGACCGCGCGTTCCGTCTGCGCGTTCATCGCCCGCAGCTCCTCGGGGGTGACGTGCTTCATGCGCATCCGGCTGCTGTGGAAGACGAAGCGGTCCTCGGGCGCGACGGCTTCACGGGCCCGCAGCAGTCGGGGGAGTTCGGTCTCCATCGTCAGGTTCGAGCTGGGGACGATCATCCCTATGTGGTGGTCCGGCATGGTTCGCTCCAAGGTGTGAGGCATGCCTGATGAGGGCGAGCGCCCTGATGTCGTGGGGGAGCGGGGCGGTCAGTCCTCCTGACCGAGCCGCTCCCAGTGGTCGGCGAGCACCGCCAGATGACGCAGTACGTCGGCCCGCTGCTCCGCGGGGATCGGCCGCAGCAGCTCCTCGTCGAGCTTGCGTGCCCTCAGATTCGCGTCGTGCACGGTGGCGCGGCCCTCGTCGGTGAGGTTGAGGAGCTTGCGGCGCGCGTCGGCGGGGGAGGGCGTGCGGGACAGCAGGCCCC
The DNA here is from genome assembly GCF_052245995.1 of Streptomyces sp. SDT5-1. NCBI lineage: Bacteria > Bacillati > Actinomycetota > Actinomycetes > Kitasatosporales > Streptomycetaceae > Streptomyces > Streptomyces sp. SDT5-1. The sequence goes on from NZ_CM125963.1 coordinate 8,206,824, forward strand.
GGTTCTCCAGGCGGCGGGCGACATCGGCCATCGTCGAGGTGTCCAGCGCGGCCAGGGCCGCGATGGACCGCTGGTCGCAGCCCGGGTTCTCGCCGGTGATCTGGAGGACGGCGAACTGCGGTCCGGTCAGCGTGGCGTCGACGTCGTGCAGCCAGGCGGCGAGATAGGCCTGGTGCAGCCGGCGGGCCAGGAAGCCCGGTGCGTGGCTGAGTTCGTCGGGCGTGGCGACGCCGTCGGACCGGTCGGGGGTGGAGGGCGAGGTCATGGCACCGCTGTCGTGGAGGTCGTCGGAACGGGGCGTGGCGTCCCCGGCCTCCGGTTCCAGGGTCTGCCGCAGCGCACTGCGCAGCAGCTCCAGGGCCGGTGCCGGGTTGTCCCAGAAGACCATATGTCCCGCGTCAGGGATGCAGACCATCCGCGCCGCCGGATGCGCGGCGGCGGCCTCGGCCGCGCCCTCGGCGGTGACCACCGGACTGTCGGCGCCGTAGAAGAGCGTCGTGGGGACCGGAACGCGGGGCCACCAGTCGAAGAAGTCCTCGGTCTCGAAGCCACGGTGGGCGCCCTCGATCGCCGCCAGACCGCAACTGGCGAGCCAGCGGGCCCGCAGCTCCAGCTCCCGGCGCGGCCAGGTCGGCCAGAACCCCGCAACCTCGTCGGCGTTCGTGCCACGGCGCGCCTGCATCAGCTGGCGGGTGAACGCGGCGAGCGTCGTCGGGTACGGGCCCCGGTCCGGGCCGCTCATCGGCGGATCCACCAGGAGCGTGCCACCGAGCGGAACCCGGCCGCGCACCGCTGTGGCGGCGGCGATCCTGGCCCCCATCGAATGGCCGAGGAGCACCGGGTCGGCGAGCTCCAACTGCTCGACCACGGCCTCCGTGTCACCGGCCAGCGCCTCCAGGGAGTGGTCCGCCGCGTCGTCGCTGAGCCCGCGCCCACGGATGTCGAGAACCAACGGCCTTACGAGATCCGTCAGTTCACGGGCGACGAAGTCCATGGTGACCGCCGGGCTGGTGATGCCCGGCAGGATCAGCAGGGGGACGCCGTCACCGCCGTAGTCCAGGACGTGCAGGCGCACGTCACCACTGCGGACCCAGCGTCCCGTGGCCGGGATGTCCGCGAGATCGGCGAGGCCGGGCTGCGTCACGAAGCGCTCGGAAGACGCGTCCATGGGTCTCAGGCTCCCTTCGTCGTCAGGTACTTCACCATGTCCTCGTGGTCCACGACATCCCCGTACTTGGCCTGGATGTCGAAGAGCGCCGCCTCGTGCGGTCCGGCCGCCCGGTCGCCGCACGCCTCGGCGGGCACCAGCACCGGCCAGCCGTGCTGCACCGCGTCGACCACCGTGGCCCGCACACAGCCGCTGGTGGTGGCGCCGCAGACGACCGCCGTGTCCCGGCCGAGGCCGGTGAGCAGGGACGCGAGCGGTGTGCCGAAGAACGCGGACGCGCCCTTCTTCACGATGAACTGGTCCCCGTCCTCGTACGGCAGCCGCGGGTCGAGGGCGACGGCGTCGCCGCCCTCGCGCAGGGACCGCATGCCGGGCGCCTTGGCGAGCCACGTGATCGCGTCGCCCTCGGCCTCCGCGGCCGTGTACGCGATGACGGTCCACACCACGGGCACGCCGCCGGCGCGGGCCGCGCGCACCAGCTCCGCCGTGGCCTCGACGGGGGCGGTGAGATCGCTGCCGGTGGCGAAGCCCGGCTCCGTGAAGCCGCGGGTCAGGTCGACCACGATCAGGGCGGGACGGTGGCCGCGGGCGACGGGGGCGCCGAATCCGGCGCGCTCGTAGACGCGGTCGGTGGCGGGATCGTACGGGGTGGGCACGGGTCCTCCGGGGCTCGGCTCAGTGGTGGTGGCGGTAGGCGAACGACTCGTCGTCGGAGGTGTCCAGCGGGGTGCCGCGCCACAGCCACTCGTACGACACGTCGGACTCGCCGTCGTAGCGCTCGCCGAGCTTGGCGTCGCGGGCCCGCTGGTCGGGGCCGTCGGGGTAGCGGTAGAAGACCTGGTTGCGCAGCGACGCCTGCTGAACCATCCCGGCGTGCCGGGAGCGGCGGTTGACGTAGCGCTGCAACGCGCCGGCGATGCCCTCACGGGGCACCGCGCCCAACTCCTCGGCCAGCACCGCCCCGTCCTCCATGGCCTGCGAGGCACCCTGCGCCTGATAGGGGAGCATCGCGTGACAGGCGTCGCCGAGGAGGGCGACCCGACCGTCGACCCAGTTCGGGTCGCGGCGGCGGTGGTACAGCGGGAAGCAGGTGATGTCCCCCTTGGCCTTGGAGAGCATGGCCGGTGCGCGGTCGTCCCACTCGGCGTAGGCGTCGACGAGCATCTCGGTGGTGCCGGCGAAGGTCTTCTTCTCGCCGTACTCGTCCTGCCACGGCACGCAGCCCACGATGTTGAGCCATTCGCCGCCGCGGATCAGATAGTGCACCAGGTGGCGGCCGGGGCCGTACCAGATGGTGCTCTGGTAGCGGTCGAAGAGGAAGCGGGTCGCCGGGTCGGCGTGCAGCAGCTCGCCCGGGATGAGCGTGCGGAAGGCCATGTCACCGGAGAAGACCAGGGTGTCGTCGGCGCCGATGAGGTCGCGTACGCGGGAGTGGATGCCGTCGGCGCCGACCAGCACGTCGGCCTCGTACCGGGACCCGTCGTCGGTGACCGCCACCGGACGGTCCGGGCACGTACGGTCCAGCTCGACGACGCGGGCGCCGGTGACGATCCCGACGACGGGGCCAGGGCCCAGCGGGTCGGTGCACGCGTCGAGGATGGTGCGGTGCAGATCGGCGCGGTGGTAGTGCCAGTAAGGGGCGTTGAACTCCTCCTGGACGCGGCGGCCGAGCGGGGTGAGGCCGATGATGCTGCCGTCCTGCCAGCGGCGGCGCACCTGGTCCTGCGGCTCGGTGCGGATGGCCTCCAGCTGTCTGCGCAGGCCGAGTCGCATCAGGACCCGGCTGGCGTTGGGCGCGGTCTGGATGCCGGCGCCCACCTCGCCGAGCTCGGCGGCCTGTTCGAGGACGGTGACGCGCAGTCCCTTGTGGCGCAGGGCCAGGGCGGCGGTGAGGCCGCCGAGACCGCCGCCGACGACGGTGACTTCGTAGGACTGGCTGAGGGGCAAGACTCCTCCAGGGGTGCGGCGTTGGGGTCGTGGACCGGGGCTCAGCCTTCGACGAGCCGGCCGTCGGTGACGACGTCCGTGCCGTCGAGGCTGACCGTGCAGCCGCGCATCGCGATGTCGAGGTGGGCGTAGGAGTCGCGCTGAAGGTGCGGGTGCGGGCCCGTGGACCACAGGAAGTTGCCCGCGAAGGCGCGGGCGTCCATGCCCATCAGCTCGTCCTTGCCGTACATGGCGGTGGCGAACCAGTCGGCGGACTTCATCAGACCCCAGCCCATGTGGGAGAGGCTGCGGGCCCACTTGTCGTGCGAGTCCTCGAAGAACGTGTTCAGGAGCTTGGCCTCGGCCCCGCCGGTCACCTCATGGATGTGTCCGCCCGAGACGTGCAGGGTCACGGGGCGCTGCACGTACTCCTTGAACGGCAGCAGGATGTCACCCTCGGCGAGCACGATCCGCCCGTCGGAGATCTCCGGCCAGCACAGCACCATGGTGCTCGGCCAGTGGTCCCAGCGGCCCGGGTCGTCGGCGAAGCCGGTCTGGAACTCCGGGTGCGAGTCGGCGAGTTGGACGGTCAGATCGGTGCCGGCCTCGGAGGTCACGCGCATCACGGACGCGGCGCTGACGCGGTCCACGCCGTCCTGGACGCGGGCCTTGTCCCGCTCGTCCGGCAGGTTCCGGATGAGTACCTCGGGGGCGTCGCAGACGAAGATGATGCGCGTCCCCGTCTTGAGGATGTCCTGTTGCAGCGGCGCGTGGATGAAGCCCTCGCGGGTCAGGTCCACGACCAGGTCGGCCGACTTCAACAGGTCCTGCGCGGCGGTGTCGTTGAGGACCGACACGAGGCCGGGGCCCGCTCCCGTGTGGGTGCTGGGCAGCGGGGCCGGGCTGCCGCCGGGCACGGTGGCGGACACGACGTGGGCGCCGAGGTTCTTGGCGGCGCCGAACGCCGCCGCGACGTAGTCGCCCCGGCTGCCCGGCTCGGAGAGCACGACGACGTGCTCCCCTTCGCGGACCTTGCACAGCTGCAGTTCACGGGTGAAGGCGTCGAGGACGTCGACGGACGAGAAGTCGAACATCGGGTGTTCCTCCGGGATGCGGACGTACAGGGCACGTGCGGGTGGTGCGGAGGGTGCGAAGACATGCGGGATCGCGGCGCCGGGCGCCGTACGAGGGCGCCTCCGGGGGTTCTGGCGAACCCGCCTGCCGAGATAATCCGAGCACGTACGATCCCGGAAAGCAAGGGGTCGGGTTCCGCCGGGCCGGATCGGAGGGGAGTGGGCGGCCGGGGCGAGACACTTGTCAGAAGCCGACAATGTCTCGCCGGTGAATCGGTGGGCTCCCCTCCTGAAAGGGGGCCTGATCGTTGGCAGGATCGAAAGGAGAGGTCGAAGACCGCTATGTAGCATCTGAACAAGGCGAGGAGGCTCGGATGGCTCGGAACGGGCACGTACGGGTGACGGGTATCGGTGCCATGACACCGCTGGGCGGCGACGCGCCGTCGACCTGGGCGGGGCTGCTGGACGGCACGTCGGGGGTGCGGGCGCTGGAGGAGGAGTGGGCCGCGGAGCTGCCGGTGCATGTCGCCGCCCCGCTCACCGTCGACCCGGCGTCGCTGCTGCCGCGGCCCGAGGCCAGGAAGCTCGACCGGAGCGAGCAGATGGCGCTGCTGGCCGCCCGTGAGGCATGGCAGGACGCCGGAGCGCCGCGGGCTGAGCCGGAGCGCATCGCCGTCGTCATCGGAACCGGCACCGGGGGCGTGCTCACCACCCTGGGCCAGGACGACACCTTCGAGCGGTCCGGCATCCGCCGCCTGTCACCGTTCACGGTGCCGATGCTGATGCCGAACGGCCCCGCCGCCTGGGTCAGCATGGACCTCAACGCCAAGGGCGGCGCACGGACCCCGGTGAGCGCCTGCGCGTCCGGCGCCGAGGCGCTCGCCCTGGGACAGGACCTGATCCGCAGCGGTCGGGTCGACGTGGTGGTGGCAGGCGGCGTCGAGGCGTGTCTGCATCCGTTCACGCTCGCCGCGTTCGCGCAGATGAAGGCGTTGTCGACGCGGTCCGACGACCCGGAAGGCGTGTCCCGGCCCTTCGACGTGGACCGGTCCGGGTTCGTCATGGGCGAGGGCGTCGGCATGATGGTGCTCGAACGCCCCGATTTCGCCGAGGCACGCGGCGCGCGCGGGCACGGCACGCTCGCCGGCAGCGCCGTCAGTTCGAGCGCCGACCACATCACGGCCTCCGACGCGAACGGGCAGGCCTTCGCCATGGAACTGGCCCTGCGCGACGCCGACGTGACGCCCGCGGACATCGGCGTCGTGCACGCCCACGCCACCTCGACCGAGTCCGGTGACGTGGCGGAGGCCGAGGCCGTCCGCCGGGTGATCGGCGGGCACGCGGCGGTCACCGCCACCAAGTCGATGACCGGTCACATGCTCGGTGCCTCCGGGACGGTCGGCGCCATGGCCGCGCTGCTCGCCCTGCGCGACGGCGCCGTGCCTCCCACGCGCAACGTCGACACCCTCGACCCGCGCGTGGACCTCGACGTGGTCCGCGACAAGCCCCGCTCCGGCCAGTGGCAGGCCGCCCTCGCCAACTCCTTCGGTTTCGGCGGCCACAACGTGAGCCTGGTGTTCACGAGCTGAGCGATGATTTCCGGGGCGTGGGGGAGTCTGCCCCGTGCAGCCGTCCCCACCGACAGGAGTGCCGCGCATGGCCGTCCGCACCGATTCGCTCTGGTCCCTGGTCCACGCGGAGCGTGCCGCGCTCGCGGCCGAACTCGACGGGCTGCCCGAGGCCCGCTGGGAGACGCCGTCGCTGTGCGCGGGGCTTTCCGTGCGGGAGGTGCTGGCGCATCTGACCGCAGGGGCGAGCCTCGACGCGGTGCGGTGGCTCGCGGGTGTCGTGCGGTGCCGGTTCGACTTCGACAAGCAAGTGGCGATGCGGCTGGCCGAGCAGATGGGTGCGGACGGGGCGGAGACGCTCGAGCGGTTCCGGCGTGTCGTGTACAGCACCACCAAGCCGCCGCTGCCTGTCGTCGCCATGCTCGGTGAGGCCGTCGTGCACGGCGAGGACATGCGAAGGGTGCTGGGGATCGAGCGGACCTACCCCGTCGAGGTCGTGACGCGGGTCGCCGAGTACTACGCGGGCACCGATCAGGTCGTCGTCGCGAAGGGGCGGATCGGCGGACTGCGGCTCGTCGCCGACGACGGTCCCTTCGCGACCGGGGCGGGGGCGCTCGTCACCGGAAGCACCGTGGCCCTCGTGATGGCCATGACCGGCCGCGCGGGGCACTGCGACGACCTCGAGGGCGACGGCGTCAAGGTGCTGCGCGACCGGTGCGGACCGGCGTGACCCGCTAGGCGAGTTCGGGCTGCGGGTCCGCCGTCCCCGGCTTCGGCTGCGGCGGCGCGGGAGGCGTGGCCTGCGGGCCCCACTGCCGTGCCGTGCGTACGTAGGTGAGGACCACGGACCCCGTGACCAGGAGGAGCAGCGGGCCGAAGGCCCACGGGTGCGCGGCCATCTGGCTCGGCAGGCAGCGGTAGGCCACGAGCAGCACGGTCAGGACCACCGCGCCGTGCCCGACCATCAGCGAAGCCGAGCGGTCCCAGCCGCGCGCGAACGCCCGCATCGCCGTCTCGATGGACAGCGCGAACACCGTGCCCGCGAGCAGGTCGACCCCGTAGTGGTAGCCGAAGCCCAGCGTCGCGGTGAGCGTGCCGACGAGCCAGAAGGTCCCCGCCCAGCGCATCGCCCGGCTGCCCTCACGGGTGTGGATGAACAGCGTGATGGCCCACGCCGTGTGCAGGCTCGGCATGCAGTTGCGCGGCGTGATCTCGTCGAACGGGATCGGATGCGGCACGCCGATCGTGGGCAGCGTGTTCGGCCAGATGTCCGCGACCGCCCAGTGCCCGCCCTCGGCACCGAACGCGTACACCGGACCCACCACCGGGAAGATCATGTAGATGGCCGGGCCGAGCAGACCGATCGCCAGGAAGGTGCGCACCAGGTGGTGTGCGGGGAAGCGGCGCTCCGCCGCCACATGCCGCAGCTGGTAGAGGCCCACGAGGGCGGCGGCCATGGGCAGTTGCCCGTAGACGACGGTGAGCAGTCCGCTGCTGACCGGTGAGGTCATCTCGACGAGTCGGCCGACGAGCCACGACGGATTGGCGAGCGCGTGGTCGGCGGCGGCGACGTACTGGTCGAGGACGGTCGGGCGGGTCTTCGACGTGATGAGCAGCCACGTGTCGCCCGTCTTGTGGCCGAAGACCAGCAGCAGGCCGAGTCCCGAGCCCTTCAGGAGGAGCGATCTCTCACGGCCGGTGCGCCGTACGAGGCCGAGGAGCGCGACGCCGATGATCACCCACAGCGCGCCGTTGCCGAAGTTCATGTCGGCGCCGACGACGAGCCGCACCAGCCAGAACACGACGTCGATGCCGACCGCCGCACACGCCGCGAACAGCCGCTGCCGCCACGTGAGCACCACCATCGTGAGCGCCAGACCGCCGTACAGCAGCGGCCCCGAATGCGGCGCGAAGATCACCTCCTGGGCCTCTACGGTGATCGGCCCGGGCTGTCCGTAGCGGCGCGCCACGACCTCCAGGGCGATGTGGAAGCCGAGGGTCGCGAGACCCGCCGCGAGCCACAGAAGGGTGCGCGGCCTTCGCCAGGCGGGCGTCCGCGGCTCGGCGTCGGCGCCGCGCTGCTGGGGCACGGGTATGGGAGGTGGTGTGGTCTTCAATTGTCCGACTTGGTGGCTCGGTTCGGGCGGCGGGCAACCGCGACGATCCGGGTGATCGTCGCAGTTCGAACATGCTAACGGTGGGTGGGCCCGCCAGGTAGAGGCGCGTGCCCCGCTACTGCGCCGGCAGCACCCGCGCCAGGTCCCTCAGCACCGGCTCGCGCCGGATGTCGATGTGCGCGTACGTGAGCGCCTCGGCGAGCCGGGGCCGTCCTTCGCCGATGGCCCGGCAGATCCGGTCGTGCTCGGCGCGGTGCAGCTCCGCCCCGTGCTCGGTCGCGGTGATCCCGAACAGCCAGTGCATCAGGCCGAGCGAGCGCTGGAACGAGGACTGGAGCAGCCGGTTGCCCGTCATCGTGATCAGCTCGGCGTGGAAGGCGGTGTTGGCCGCCGCGATGCCCGCCGGGTCCGCGCTCCGGGTCGCCGCCTCGGCCTCGGCCATCACCGCGCGCAGCGACGCGTGGCTGCCACCGGACGCGACGAGCTCCGCCGCCCGGCGGGCCGCGAACACCTCGAGGCTCAGCCGCAGATCGAACAGCTCCTCCACGTCCCGCAGAGTCAGCCGGCGCACCCGCGCGCCCCGGCGCGGCTCCAGCTCCACGAGCCCCTCGGCCGCGAGCCGCATCAGCGCCTCGCGGACCGGGACCCGCGACACACCGAGCGCCTCCGCCACCTCACGCTCACGCAGCCGCGAGTCCGGCGGGTACGCCCCGGAGTGGATGCCGGCCCGGATCTGCTCCTCGGTGCGCTCGACCTGCGAGGCTGCGCCCGCCGCGGGCCCGCCGGCCTCCGCCGTCAGTGTCACGCGGCGGGCTCGCCCTCGGGAGAGCGGAACGCGGGGAACGTCGGCGGGAAGAGGACGTCCGGGGCGCGCCGTTCGGTGTCCCGCTCGCTGTAGGCCGCGCGCATCTTCTCGAACAGCGCCTGGGCGTCGCGCGCGAGCCGCGGCAGATCCATGCCGGGCAGGGCGCCGTCGACGAGGACCGGTCGGCCCGCCACGACGGAGTGGGTGGCCTGCCGCGCCGTCCCGTTGAGCAGGAACGTGCGGACCGGGTCGTCCATGACCCCGTCGCGGATGTCGTCGAGCGAGAACGCGACGAGGTCCGCCTGCGCGCCGACCGCGATCCGGCCCAGGTCCGCCCGGCCGAGCGCGCGGGCCCCGCCGAGCGTGGCCGCCTCCACGTACTGCTCGGCGGGCGCGGCGTCCGAGCGGCCCTCGGCGATCTTCGCGAGGTGCACGCCGACGTCCATGCCGCGGATCAGGTCGGGCGGGAACGAGTCGGTGCCGAGGCACAGATTGACCCCGGCCTCGCGGTACGCGCGGAACGAGTGCAGCATCTCGCCGTAGCGCAGGGACGTCTGCGGGCAGTGGATCACCGAGATGCCGCGGTCCGCGAGCAGCGCCAGATCGCCGCGGTCCTCGCCGTGCACGGCCGGATGCCGGTCGAGCAGCACGGTGTGCGGGATCAGCAGGTTGGGCGCCAACAGGCCGTGCTTGTCGAGGAGTTCGATCGGCGTCAGGCCGCCGTGCCGCCGCCGCACGATCTCGCGTTCGGCGAGGCCCTGGAGGGCGTGCAGCCGGATCAGGGTGTCGCGCTCGCGGCCGATGCGGGCGGTCTCGGCGAGCAGTTCGTCGGTGAGCGTCTCGATGCGGCAGGGGAGGAGGACGCCGGTCAGGAGCGGGTCGCCGAGGCCCTCGACGTGGTCGAGGAAGCGGACCGCGTCGCGCAGGCCCGCGCGGCCCTCCTCCTCGTCGAAGGCGACGTCCCGGGTGCCGTCGGGCAGGACGACGTTCACCCCCGAGCGATAGGCGGGGCCGAGGTAGCCGCGCAGGCCGATGCGGCGCGCGGTCGCGGCCATGTCGACCAGCTCGTCGTAGGGCTCCGCCCAGCGGCTGTGCACCTCGGAGGCGATCGGCATGAACGTGGTGATCCCGTGCAGGGCGAGCTGCGCGAGGGCGTACGCCCGGATCGTGGACCGCTCCTGGGGCGTGAACACGTCGTGGCGGCGGTGGGTGAAGTAGTCGAGCGACCACTGAAGCCCCTTGCCGCGCTCGGGCCCGGCCCAGGAGTCGAGGACGAGATGGTCCACGTCCGTGAGCGCGTCCAGGTCGATGAGGCCCGGCATCACCAGGGACTCGCCCAGGTCGCGCTCTTCGTCGACCGCACCGTCGTAGCGCGGGCCGACGTAGATCACGGTGTCGTCCTGCCACACCACCTCGCCGTCCCGCAGCAGCGCGTGGCCGCCGTCCTGGTGGGCGAGGACGTGTCGGGCACGCCAGCGGGTGCGCATAGGGAGCCTCCTGGGTCGGGCTTGCGCGGACGCCGCCGATCGTACGAGGTGGTATACCGATGTGGGAAGAGGGTTCCGGTCGGACTGCCCTCGCGGGGGACGTGCAGGGGCCCGGTGCGTTGAAATGTCCGCCTGTGGGGCTTAGTTGCGCCGCTCGGTATACCAAGTTGCGGATACCTCTACCGCCGCGCGCCGGAGTTGGTATACCGTCCCGCCAACCTTCCCCCTTGCGCCGAATGGATCACGCGACGTGACGGATTCCCCAGTGCTGCCCGCTCGGCCGCCCTCCGACGCCGACGGCGACGCGCCGCCCAACGCCCGTACGGATCAACAGACTTCGGGGCCGGCCGTGGTCGCCGCCCGCTCCCTCATCGGCACCGCCTGGCTGCGCATCCGCCGCAGCCGGATCGCCCTGGCCGCGCTCGCCGTGGTGGTCCTGATGATCCTCTTCGCGGTGCTCGCCCCCGTACTCACCGCGATCGAGGGCCAGGACGCGTACACCACCAGCACCAGCCCCGACGTCCTCGACGACTACGGCACGCCGGGCCTGCCGCTGCCCTACTACCGCTACCCCTCGGGCGAGCACTGGCTCGGGCTCGAACCCGGCCTGGGCCGCGACATCTTCGCCCGCATGGCACACGGCGCCCAGGTCTCCCTGGTCATCGCGCTGCTCGCGACCGCCGTCTCCGTCGTCCTCGGCACCGTGCTCGGCGCCGCGGCCGGCTACTTCGGCGGCAAGGTCGACATGGTCATCAGCCGGATCATGGACCTCTTCCTCGCGTTCCCGCACCTGCTGCTCGTGCTGTCGCTGACCCCGATCCTCCAGTCCCGGCTCGGCGACACCGCGTTGGGCGACGGAAGCCTGCTGCCGATCGCCTCGCTCGTCATCATCCTCGGCTTCTTCGGCTGGGCGTACCTCGCCCGCGTGGTGCGCGGCCAGGTCCTCTCGATCCGCGAGCAGGAGTTCGTCGAGGCCGCCCGCGCCTACGGCGCCTCGCACCGCTCGATCGTCCTCAAGCAGATCGTCCCCAACGTGATGGGTGTCGTCCTCGTCTACGCCACGATGATGATCCCCACCAACATCACCGCCGAGGCCGCGCTCTCGTTCCTCGGCGTCGGTGTGAAGGACCCCACCCCGTCCTGGGGCCAGATGCTCAACGCCGCCCAGCAGGGCAACTGGTACCTCACCGACCCCTGGTTCCTCGCCGTGCCGGCAGGCGCCCTGGTGATCACCGTCCTCGCCTTCAACCTGCTCGGGGACGCCGTCCGCGACGCCCTCGACCCCAAGTCGTCCCGCGGCTGACCGCCCCGAGGAACAACAGGAGCAGCAGTGAATCGACGCACCACGGCGGCGCTCGCCCTGGCGATCGCCGCCGGTCTCGGCCTCACCGCCTGCGGCGGCCCCAAGCCCGCCCCCGGCTCGGGCTCCCGCGCCCCCGACGACGCCTTCGACCCGGTCAAGGTCGGCGCAGGCGACACCACCAAGGGCGGCAACGTCAACGTCCTGATGTCGACCGACTTCCAGACCCTCGACCCCGGCAACAGCAACTACGTCCAGACCGCCAACGTCGGACAGCTCTACTACCGCACCCTCACCATGGCGAAGGAGGAGGCGGGCAGACCCCCGAAGATCGTGCCCGACCTCGCCACGGACCTCGGCAAGGTCTCCAAGGACGGGCTCACCTGGACGTACACCCTCAAGAAGGGGCTGAAGTTCGAGGACGGCAGTCCCATCACCGCCAAGGACGTCAAGTACAGCGTCGAGCGCACCTATGCCCGCGACGTCTACACCCAGGCCCCGCAGGAGCTCAACGCGGCACTCTCCGACGACACCTACAAGGGCCCCTACTCCGACGGCGACTTCAAGGGCATCGAGACACCCGACGACCGCACGGTCGTCTTCAGGCTCAAGCAGCCCTTCGCCGAGTTCCCCGCCCTCGTCTCCCGCTCCAACACCGCGCCCGTGCCGCGCGCCAAGGACACCAAGCTCGACTACACCAACCACCCGGTGTCCACGGGCCCGTACAAGATCGAGTCGTATCAGCGCGGGCGGTCCATGAAGCTCGTCCGCAACAAGCACTGGGACCCGGCCACCGACCCCAACCGCAGCGCGCTTCCGGACACCTTCACCTTCAGCCTCTCCACCGCGCAGTCCACCATCAGCCAGCAGCTCCTCGCGGACTCCGACCCGACCGCCCTCACGCTCGACAGCGCGGGCGGCCTCCAGGCGTCGGACGCCGCCAAGCTGGACCGGCCGAGCGTCGCGCGGCGCACCGCCTCCGGCATGATCGGCTGCACCGACGTCCTGAACTTCAACACCGAGACCATCAAGGACCCGGTCGTCCGCAAGGCCTTCGCGCTCGCCATCGACCGCAAGGCCATCCACTTGCAGTACGGCGGCGCCCGCTTCGGCAAGCTCACCCAGTCGTACATCAACCCGCAGCAGCGCGGCTACGTCGAGCAGCACACCGACCTCGACCCGACGGGCCAGCCCAGGCTCGCCGAGGCCAAGAAGCTGCTCGAGGGACGCACGTACCCGAAGAAGCTCGTCTACGGCTACGCGGACGCCACGCCCCGCTACAAGAACATGGGCACCTCGCTCCAGGAGAACCTGCGGCAGCTCGGCGTCGAGCTCGAACTGCGCCCCATCCCCGCAGCCAACTACTTCACCACCCTCGCCGGGAAGGGCATGCCGGACCTCGCGCGCAGCGGCTGGTGCGGCGGCGCCGACAGCGGCTCCGTGCGCACCACCATCGACCCGAACCTGGGCCCGAGCGTCGACGGCAAGACCTTCGGCTTCTCCAACATCCCCCGCTACCACGACCCGGAGATCGCCCACGCCATGTACGCGCTGCGCGGTGAGAACGGCGGCAGCGAGGAGCTCGGCCGCAAGTGGTCGAAGCTCTTCGACCGCGCCATGCAGGACTATCCGATGGTTCCGCTGATCAGGAACGTCACCCGCAGCGTCGTCGGCTCCGACATCCGCGGCGCACAGGTCGGCTACTTCTTCGGCGCCATCGACCTGTCGACGGTCTCCGTCGCCTCGGCATCAGGAAAGGGGTGACCCGACATGATCGCCTTTCTGACCCGGCGGATCGCCGCCACCGTCGTGCTGCTCGCCGTCATCAGCTTCGTCACCTTCACACTCTTCCAGTTCGGACCCGCCGACCCGGCGGCCGCCGCCTGCGGCCAGGAGTGCACGCCCGAACGCGTCGCCGAGGCACGGGTCGCACTCGGCATGGACAAGCCGTTCCTCACCCAGTACGTGAACTACATGTCCGGCCTGTTCCACAGCCGGCCGATCGGCGCGCCCGGCGCCCGGACGCTCTGCGAGTGGCCCTGCCTCGGCAAGTCCTTCCAGACCAACGAGAACGTCGCCGCCATCCTGGAGCGCGCCCTGCCCTACACGGTGTCCGTCGCCGTCGGCGCGATCGTGCTGTGGACCGTCGCGGGCGTCACCCTCGGCACCCTCGCCGCGCTGCGCAAGAACAAGCTCACCGACAAGCTGATCGTCGGCGCCGCGTCCATCGGTGTCTCCCTGCCCATCCCGGTCACCGGACTGCTCCTGCTGCTGGTCTTCGTGTCGACCTTCGACGTGCTGCCGTTCACCACGAACGCCATCACCTCACCCTTCGGCCCCGCCGGGTTCGACGGCTGGTTCCTCAACTACCTGCTGCCGTGGGTAGCGCTCGCGGTGCTGTTCAGCGCCCAGTACATCCGTGTCACCCGCAGCTCCATGCTGGAGACCTTCGGCGAGGACTTCATGCGCACCGCCCGCTCCAAGGGCCTGTCCAGGACGGCCATGGTCGTCCGGCACGGCGCCCGCGCAGGACTCACCCCCGTCGTCACCATGCTCGGCCTCGACATCGGGCTTCTGCTCGGCGGCGCCGTCCTCACCGAGCAGATCTTCTCGGTGCCCGGCGTCGGCTTCACCGCCGTCCGCGCGGCCCAGGCCGGGGATCTGCCCGTCACCATGGCGATCACCCTGCTCGCCGCCTTCTTCATCATCGTCGCCAATGTCGTCGTCGACGCCGTCTACGCCGTCATCGACCCGCGAGTGAGGGCCGCCTGATGACCGATTCGTTGAAGGAACCGCTGCTGCGGATCCGGGATCTGCACGTCGCCTTCCCCACCGACGACGGGCTCGTGCACGCCGTCAACGGCATGGACCTCACGCTGAACCGGGGCGAGACCGTCGGCCTCGTCGGCGAATCGGGATCCGGCAAGACCGTCACCAGCCAGGCACTCATGGGCCTGCTCAAGGAGACACGCGCACAGGTCACCGGCGAGATCCTGCTCGACGGCACCGACCTCAACACCCTCACCGAGGACCGGATGCGGGCCTGGCGCGGCAAGAAGATCGCCATGATCTTCCAGGACCCGCTCTCCGCCATGCACCCCTTCCACACGGTCGGCGACCAGATCGCCGAGGCCTACCGGGTCCACCACAAGGTGTCGAAGCGGGCCGCGCTCGCCGTCGCCGTCGACATGCTGGGCCGCGTCGGCATCCCCGACCCGAAGCGGCGCGCCCGCGCCCACCCGCACGAGTTCTCCGGCGGCATGCGCCAACGCGCCATGATCGCCATGGCCCTGGTGTGCGAGCCCGAACTCCTCATCGCCGACGAGCCGACCACCGCCCTCGACGTCACCGTCCAGGCGCAGATCCTCGACCTGCTCGGCGAACTCCAGCAGGAGACCGGCACCGCGATCGTCATGGTCACGCACGACCTCGGTGTCGTCGCCGAGGTCTGCCACCATGTCGCCGTGATGTACGGCGGACAGTGCGTGGAGCGGGGCGACGTGCGCCCACTGTTCCGCGACCCACGGCACCCGTACACGCAGGGCCTGCTGGCCTCCATGCCGACCCTCGGCGACGACGGGGCGCGGCTGCGGCCCATCCCCGGGTTCCCGCCCGCGCTCACGGCGCTGCCCTCAGGCTGCCTGTTCGCCGACCGCTGCCCGCAGACCCACCTCGTACCCGACGACCTGTGCCACCGCGAGCGGCCCCCGTTCCTCGCGAGCACCGGATCCGACCATCCCTCCCGGTGCCACCAGGAGAACCTCGCCACCGCCGAGGAGGCCGCGCGATGACATCGACTCCCTTGCTGGAGGCCGAAGGGCTGACCAAGCACTTCCCGGGACGCGGCGGCCTGTTCGGCCGGGGCGGCGCGCCCGTCAAGGCCGTCGACGGCGTGAGCTTCTCCGTCGGGGCCGGGCAGACGCTCGGCCTGGTCGGCGAGTCGGGCTGCGGGAAGTCCACCACGGGACGCCTGCTGATGCGGCTCCTCGACCCCACGGCCGGGACCATCCGGCTCGACGGCCAGGACATCGGGTCGATGAACAGGGCCGAGGCGCAGGAGTACCGCCGCCAGGTCCAGATGGTGTTCCAGAACCCGGCTTCCTCCCTCAACCCCCGCCAGTCGGTCGGCTCCGCCATCGCCGCGCCCCTGCACGCCCAGGGCATCGATCCGGCCGGCGGCATCAGGGCGCGGGTGCGCGAACTGATGGACCGCGTGGGACTGCGGCCCGACCACTACAACCGGTTCCCGCACGAGTTCTCCGGCGGCCAGAAGCAGCGCGTCGGCATCGCCCGCGCCCTCGCCCTCGAACCCCGCCTCATCATCTGCGACGAACCCGTCTCCGCCCTCGACGTCTCGGTCCAGGCCCAGGTCGTGAACCTGCTCCAGGACATCCAGGCCGACACCGGCGTCTCGTACGTGTTCATCGCCCACGACCTGTCCGTCGTACGGCACTTCGCGGAGCACGTCGCCGTGATGTACCTGGGCCGGATCATGGAGAGCGGGCCGACGCGCGAGGTATTCGACGACCCCCGACACCCCTACACCCGCGCCCTGCTCTCCGCCGTGCCGCAGCCCGACCCCGAGGCCGACCGCGGCCGCAGGATCCGGCTCAGCGGAGACCTGCCCACCCCGGCGAATCCGCCGTCGGGCTGCGTGTTCCGCACCCGGTGCCCGCTGCGCCCCACCCTGACCGAAGCCGAACAGGCGCGGTGTGCGGGCGAGGTGCCACCGGTCGCGGGAACCGACGCCCCGGCGTGCCACTTCGCCGACCGGGCCCTCGCGGCCCACTGAACCCCCCCACCCATCACCGAACGAAGGAAGTCGCACCACATGCTCATCCGTGACGTCCGCCCCTGGGGCGGCGAGCGCAGTGACGTACAGCTCGACGGCGCCCGCATCGCCGCGATCCGCCCGCACGACCCGGAGCCCGAGCCTGTCGGGGACGTCGTCGAGGGCCGCGGCCGGCTCCTCTTCCCGTCCTTCAGCGACGTCCACGTCCACCTGGATTCCACCCGCATCGGGCTGCCGTTCCGGCCGCACACCGGCGGGCCCGGCGTGTGGACGATGATGATGAACGACCGCGAGAACTGGCGGGACGCCGAGGTCCCGCTGCCCGAGCGGGTGGCCGGCACCCTGGAGCGCATGATCGCGCGCGGCACCACGCGGGTGCGCACGTACGCGCAGGTCGACGTGGACTGCAAGCTGGAGAAGTTCGAGGCCGTCGTCGCCGCCAAGGAGAGGTACGGGCACCTCGCCGACGTCCAGATCATGACGTTCCCGCAGGCCGGCATCCTGCGCGAGCCCGGCACCGAGGAGTACCTGGAGGCCAGCCTCAAGGCGGGCGCCGATGTCATGGGCGGCATCGACCCGTGCACCCTGGACCGCGATCCCAAGGGCCACCTCGACATCGTCTTCGGGCTCGCCGAGAAGTACCAGGTCGAGGTCGACATCCACCTCCACGAGCCGGGCGAACTCGGTGTCTTCTCGACCGATCTGATCCTGGAGCGGGTCCGCGCGCTCGGCATGCAGGGCAAGGTCACCATGTCCCACGCCTACGAGCTGGGCTCCGTGAACGAGTCCACCAGCCGCCGCCTCATCGACGAGTTCGCTGAACTGGACATCGCCATGGCCACCGTCGCCCCCGCCGCCCGGAACCAGCTCTCCCTCGTCGAACTCACGGAGGCGGGCGTGCGCGTCGGCCTCGGCGAGGACGGCCAGCGCGACTACTGGAGCCCGTACGGCAACTGCGATCTGCTCGACCGCACCTGGCAGTTGGCGTTCACCAACAACTTCCGCCGCGACGACCACATCGAGATGTCCCTCGCGGTCGCCACCATGGGCGGCGCCTCGATCATGAGCCACGAGGTGCCGCGCCTCGCCGGTGTCACCGACCGTCCAGGACTCGCCGTGGGCGACCGCGCCGACCTCGTGCTCGTGGACGGCGAGACCCCGTCGAGCGCGGTCATGGACCGGGGCAGGGACCGGACCGTGCTGCACGACGGGCGGGTCGTGGCCGAGGGGCTCGAACTGGTCCCGGGCGCCTGAGTGAGGGTGTGCGGGACCGGACCGCTGGTTGCGGCCCCGCACACCCCCGTACCTACTTGACCTGCCGTCCGCCCTGGACGACCGCCACCTGATGCCGCGCCGGATCGGCCAGCGCCGCGATGTCGGCGAGCGGGTCGCCGTCGAGGACCAGGAGATCGGCGCGGGCCCCGGCGGCCAGCGTGCCGATCTCACCGCTCATGCCGAGGAGTTCGGCGGCCACCGACGTCGCCGACCGGATCACGTCGAGCGGCTTCTGCACCTCCGAACGGATCCGGAACTCCTCGTTCTGATGCCGGTGCATGCCTCCGAGCAGATCCGAGCCGTACGCGATGCGGGCCCCGCCGCGCGCCGCCCGCTCGAGGGCGCCGAGACCCGCGCCGAGCACGTCGTCGACCTTGCGCCAGCTGTCGTCGGAGAGACCGAACTCGCGTCCCTCCGTCTTCAGCGCCCAGTACGTCACCAGCGTCGGGACCAGGAACGCGTCGTGCTCCGTGAGGAGTTCGACGCTGCGGTCGTCGATCAGATTGCCGTGCTCGATGGACCGGACGCCCGCCTCAAGGGCCCGGTTGACCGCACGGGCGGTGTACGCGTGCGCGGCCACGTACCGGTTCGCGGCCTCGGCCTCCTCGACGGCCGCCCGCAGTTCGGCCGGTGAGTACTGCGTCGAGTCGATGCGGTCGGTGGGCGAGGCGACGCCGCCCGACGCCATCACCTTGATGTGGTGGGCGCCCTTGCGCAGTTCGTCGCGGGCCGCGACCCGCACCGCGTCCACGCCGTCCGCGACCCGGCCGTGGTCCGCGCAGCACGGGTGCTCGTCGTGGTGCCAACTGCCGGCGTCCCGGCTGTCGCCGTGCCCGCCGGTCTGGCTCAACGCCTTGCCGCCGAAGGCAAGGCGGGGCCCGCGCACGAGCCCCTCACGCTGCGCCCTGGCGAGCCCGAAGTCGGCGCCGGCCATGTCACGGACCGTGGTGAACCCGCGATCCAGCATTCCGCCCATGATGCGGGCCGCCTGCGCGGTCACATAGCTCGGGGGAGTGGAGGCCAGCGAGCCGAGCGCGGCGGTGAACGCGGTCACGTGTACGTGCGCGTCGATGAGCCCCGGCAGCACGAACCCGCCGCGTACGTCGAGGACTTCGGCGTCGCCCGGAGCGTCCGCGTCCGGAGCGATACGGCCGTCGACGCAGAGCAGATCGCCCTCGCGCCAGGTGCCGGCCTCCAGGTCGAGGAGGTGGGCGTTGCGCAGGAGGAGGGTGTCACCGTGCTGCGGCGAAGGGGAGTCGGTCATGGTGGGTGTCACTCCTTGGTTGCGGGGGTGGCGGACGGGGTGTCGGTGACGGGGGCGCCGATGTCCTCCAGTGAACGGTTGGCCGTGGACAGGCCGAAGGCGAGCGTCACCACGACACCGACGGCGAGCACCGCCGTCGTCATGCCGAAGACACCCGCGAAGCCCGCCCCGGCCGCCATCAGGCCGATGACGGACGGCGCGATGATCGACCCGATCCGGCCGAACGCGCTGGCCAGGCCGCTGCCCGTGGCGCGGATCCACGTCGGGAACACCTCCGGCGTGTACGCGTACAGGCCCGCGTACGTGCCGTTGAGGAAGAAGGACAGGACGGCGCCCGACACCGTGATGGACACCGGCGTCGCGGTCTGGCTCAGCCAGTACGCGGCGAGCGCGGAGCCGGTGAGGTAGAGGGCGATGGTGTGCTTGCGGTCGAGGCGTTCGCTGAGCCAGGCGGCGGAGAAGTAGCCGGGCACCTGGGCCGCGTAGATGATGATCGAGAACGAGAAGCTCTGCGTGACGGTGATGCCGCGCTGGACGAGCAGCGTCGGGATCCACGAGAAGAACCCGTAGTACGAGAAGGTGATGACGAACCACATCACCCAGGTGACACCCGTGCGCCGGGCCATCGGCCGTGACCAGAGGAACCGCAGCCCCGTCCAGACGCTGGGCGGTGCGGTCTCCTTCGCGGGAGCCGTGGTGGGTGTGTCGTCGAACGGCGGCAGCGGGCGGCCCGTCGACCGTTCCACACGGCGTTCGAGCTCGGCGACGACCTGCTCGGCCTCCGCCGTGCGACCCCGTTCGAGCAGGTAGCGCGGCGACTCCGGCAGCGCCCGGCGCCACCACAGCAGCATCACGATCGGCACCGCGGTGACGACCTGTGCCCAGCGCCAGCCGTCCGCGCCGAGCGGCACGACGAACCGGCCGATCAGCGCGGCGGCCACGAAGCCGAAGGAGAAGAACCCGGCGAGCGCGCCGACGAACCAGCCGCGCCGCTTGGACGGCACGAACTCCGAGAGGAACGGCGCGATGATCGCGCTCTCCGCGCCGGTCCCCGCCCCCGCGAGCACCCGGGCGCCCAGGAAGACGGGGAAGTTCGGGGCCGCGGCGGCGACCAGGGTGAAGACGACGTAGAACGCGAGGGCGTACATCATCACGCGCTTGCGGCCGATGCGGTCGCCGAGGATGCCGGCGATCGCGGCACCGAAGAGATAGCCGAACGGCGAGGCCGAACCGATCAGGCCGAGCGCGCCGTTGTCCAGGCTCCACAGATCCTGGACGCTCGGCAGCAGGAACGCGACGACGGCCGCGTCCATGCCGTCGAAGGTGTAACCGAGCCCGCCGATCAGCAGCAGGACGTAATGGGGTCTGGACAGGGGGAGTCTGTCGAGACGGGCGAGGAGGGACATGGGCGGATCCTCGAAGGTGTCGGGGCGTCGCCCGGGGCCTGGGACGGCCGGGGACGCGGGGCACGCGGGGGACGTTCACCGCAGACGCAAAGTAGATTGCGTCACCCTGATTGCGCAACGATCTTTGCGTTACGTTCTGGGAACGTAGAGTCTGGGCGGGCGCCCGCTCCCGGGCGCCGAACCCCCTACCGCGGAGTTGTGCGTGCACGGAGAACTGGCGACCTGGCTGCGCGAAGCCACCCCCGCCCGCGGGCTGCGGCCCAAGGGCGCGGCGATCGTGGACTTCCTCGTCTCGCAACCGCAGCAGGCGGCCTACGCCTCCGTCGCCGACGTCGCCCGCCGCGTCGGCGCCAACCCCGCCACCGTGACCCGCACGGCCCAGGCGCTCGGCTACGGCGGCTGGCCCGATCTGCAACGGGAGTTGCGGGCCCGCTACCTCTCGCACCTCAGCGCCGCCCAGGTCAACGCCGCGCACCGGGAGGAGGGCGGCGCGTCGTGGGCGGGATCGCTCAGCCGCGACCAGGAGAACCTGGCCCAACTCGCCGCCCACGCCGACGACGAGGCCGTGGACCGGATCGCCAGTGCCATCGCGGGCGCGCGCCGCACCCTCGTCGTCGCGGCCGGCAGCTACGCCTCCGCGGGGACCGCGCTCGCCCACAACGCGCGGCTCGCCGGGTACGACGTCCGGCTCGAGGCGACGGGCGGCGCGGACCTGGTCAACTCCGTCGCCGCGCTCGGCCCGGACGACCTGCTGGTGGCCATCTCCTTCTGGCGGCTCTACCAGAGCACGGTGACGGCGGCCGAGGACGCGAGCGAGCGCGGGACACGGGTGTTCGTCATCACCGACGCCGCGAGCCCGCCGCTCGCCGCGGCGGCCGAGGACGTGCTGCTCGTCCCGGCCGAGGGCACGTCCTTCTTCCCCTCCCTGACGGCGGGACTTGCGCTGTGCCAGTCGATCGTGGCCCAGCTCGCGGGCCTCGACCCCGACCGCACGGCGGCGTCGGTGGCGGCGGCCGAGGAGAGGTGGGTGAGGTACGGAGTGCTGCACCGGGCGCCTTCGGCGACCTAGATGTGTGCCACCACACGTCCGGCGCGGGGCAATTCGCGTGCCCATTGTCAGTGGCGGGCACTATTCTCTTCACATGATCCCCACACCCGAGCATGGTCCCGTACGGTCCGCCGAAGAACTCAACGAGCGGATCCGTGACCTGATGCTGCGCTCCGGTGGGCGATTGAGTGCCGAGCAGCGGCGTGAGTACGAGGTGTTGGTCGCGGAGTGGGCGGTGGCCGAGCGTGGCGGGATTGTGAAGGCCGCGTAAGGCCTCCGGCCCTGGCCCTGTTCCTGGCCCTGAGGGCGCGGGACGGGGCCTGTTCCTAGCCCTGGGCGCGCGGGAGGCGGACGACCGCCGTCCCGCCGTCCAGGTTCACCGTCGTCCTGTTCGGCGGCGCCCCGTCGTCCTCGTTGTCCGGCATCACCAGGGCCGACTGGCGTTCCTTGAGTTCGTGCTGCTTGCCGGGGGACAGCGCGCCGTGCAGCTGCTCGAAGCCCGTCGCGGACACCTGGCCCTGGCGGGTGCCGGGCCGCCAGGGCAGCACACCGGCGCGGCCCGCGCGCAGCAGCAGCTGATCGACGAAGGCCAGCAGCGTCAGCACGATGACGAGCCCCGGCAGGGTCATGAAGAAGACGAACTCCATGACTCTCACAACCGCCGGGGCTCCCCGGGAGTTCCCGGACACCCGAGGTGTCAGGAGGGCTGGGGCCGCACGGTGAGGATCTGCTGGGCGTGGCCGACGGGGCCCGTGGTGTCGTGCAGCACCGTGCTGGTGATGCCCTGCCCCGTGGGGCCGAAGACGACGGTGGTGTCCAGACCGGTCCAGCGCCCCTCCGGCTGCCGGTGCAGATGCACGGTCAGGTCGACGTTCGGGAACATCCATGCGGTGGGCGACTCGCGGACCGCGATGCCATTGGCGGTGTCGACGAGCGCGACGTACGAGGCGAGCGGGCCCGCCTCCTCGCCCGCGACCAGGCCGAGGCCGGTCCCGATCCACGCGGTGGTACGTCCCCGCTGAGGCGGCGCGACCGGGCGGACGTCGAGCGAGGCGATGTATCCGCCCGGCCACACGTCCGCCATCGGCCAGCGGTCGAGCGTCTCGGGCGCGGGGAGCGGATCGGCGCCGCCGCCCGCGACGGCCGTGGTGTCACCGGGTTCGAGCAGCCAGGCACGGGCGCGCACGACGGGCCGCCCGGAGATGCTCGCGACGGCTTCGAGCAGCTCGATGGTGCGACCGGGGCGCAGCGAATCGACGCGCACCTCGCACTCGTCGAGGGCGAGCCGGCCGAGGATGTCGAAGCTGATCCGCGACACGGCGAGCGCGGGACCGGGGCGGCCCGCGAGGTGCTGTTCGAGCGCGTACGTGATCAGGCCGCCGAGCGGGCTGAAGTGCATCTCGTCCGGGTCCCACGCGCCGCCCGCGTGCGGAGTGGGCTTGTAGCGGTGCTCGTCGATGCGCTCGAAGTAGCTGTCGGTGGCCAACGGGTGGGTTCCTTCCGGACACGAGGGGCGGGGGAGCGGCACGGGCGGCTTCAGGTCGCGAACACGACGCTGGCCAGGAGGACATGGACCGACGTGCCGCCGAGGATGCTCAGGAGCGCGTTGCGCCGCCACAGGTGCAGGCCGACGGTGACGGCCAGGGCGGCGAGCGGCGCCGCGGCGCCTGCCTTGGTGACGTGCAGGTCGCGCAGGCAGTAGACGACCAGGATGACCATGACGCCCGCCGGCATGTGCCGGCTCAGGTACCGGACCGTGTCGCTCGACCGCAGCGGGGCGAGCGCCGCGAAGGGCAGGGCGCGCAGCGCCCAGGTGACGGCAGCGGTGACCAGGACCGCGGCGACGGCGTACGTGGTGTCAGGCATGGCTCGTCCTCCGCGCGTTCGCGAGGTGCCGGGCCAGCAGCCCGGCGGTGAACAGGGCGAACGCGACGGGCAGCATCTCACCCGGCACCAGGACGCGGGCCACCAGGGCGCTCCCCAGGGCGAGCAGAGGGGTGGGCAGTTCGCCGCGCAGGTCCCGCACCGCGTCCAGCGCGAGCACCGTGAACAGCGCCGTCAGCGCGAAGTCCAGGCCGGTGACGCCCTCCGGGATGAGGGCGCCTAGCAGTGCCCCCGCGGTCGCGCTGCCCGTCCAGTACAGGTGCAGGAGGAGCTGCGTCCACAGCACGCGCCGACCGGGCCAGGAGCGGGCCTGCTTCCCCGAGGTCAGGGCGTACGCCTCGTCGCACAGCGCGAACGTGCTGTACGCCTTGCCGAGCCGGCCGGAAACGCGGTGCAGCGGGAACGACAGCGCGTAGAAGACGTGCCGCACGTTCACCATGAACGCCGCGACCGCGATCGACGCGAGCGGCGTCACGGCCACGACGAGCCCGATCAGCAGGAACTCGAACGAGCCACCGAAGGCGACCGCCGCCGACAGCGACGCCCACCACCAGTCGAGGCCCGACTGGACGACGAGCGCGCCGAAGGCGAGACCCAGCGGAACGAAGACCAGACCCACGGACAGGGACTCCCGGAACGCCGCCCGTGCCTCGGACGGGGCCCTGCCCGGGAGTTCGGGGGCGGGCCGCGGGGGAGCCGCGGCCATGGTGGAACGTATGTGCATGGAGACATTTTAGAAAAGAAGCCGCCTTATATGGTTGCGTATAGTGGCTCTATGCTGGGCTCATGGGCAATGAAGTGGTACTCGACGCGACCGACCGAGACATTTTGTTCCACCTGCGCGAGGACGGGCGCCTGACCAACGTGGAGCTGGCCAAGCGGGTCGGACTCACGCCGCCTCCGTGCCTGCGCCGGGTCAGGCGCCTTGAGGAGCTGGGTGTCGTGTCCGGGTACCGCGCCGTGATCGACCCGGCGGTCCTCGGGCGGGGCCTCGAGGTCCTCATCGACGTCGAGATCTACGCCAACGACCGCAAGAGCTTCGAGGAGTTCGAGGCGATCGTCGCGTCCTACGAAGAGGTCACCGAGTTCCGCCGGATGTACGGCCGCCCGGACTACTTCATCCGGGCGGCCGTCGCGGATCACGCGGCCTGCGAGGCCTTCCTCACGGAAAAGCTCAGCGGACTACCGGGCGTTCAGCGCTTCACCTCGCACCTCACGATGAAGACCATCAAGTCGGTGAGCTGACCGCCGACCGCCGTCCGCGCTCGTCGCCCCCTTATGACACCTCGCCCTCCGGCTCCGGGCGGAAGGCCGCTCTGTCCCGTTGCAGGAGCCACAGCTCCCGCATGTGCCCCGGCGAGCCGACCAGTTCCTGGAACGTGCCCGACTGCACGACGCGCCCCTTGTGCAGCACGACCACCCGGTCGGCCACCGACGCGTTCGACAGGTTGTGCGTCACAAGGCAGATCGCCCGGTCGGCGGCCATACGGCGCAGCCCGGTGAAGATGCGGTGCTCGGCGCGGGGATCGAGGTCGCTGGTGGGCTCGTCCATGACCAGGAGGCCCGCGTCGCGATGCACAGCACGGGCCACCGCGATCCGCTGCCACTGCCCGCCGGACAGGGCCACGCCGCCCCACCACTCCCGCGCGAGCAGCGTGTTGAGCCCCGACCGCAGCGTGGCCAGCACGTCGTCGGCGCCGCTGGCCCGCGCCGCGCGGTGGACCGCCGCGTCCCCCTCGGGGCGGGGCTGGCCCAGCGCGATGTTCTCGCGCGCCGTCATCGGCCAGCGCGCGAAGTCCTGCGGCACGACGCTCGTCTGGCGCCACATCGCGTGCGGGTCGAGATCGGTGACGCTGACCCCGTCCCACGTCACCTCCCCGCCGCCGTTGGGAAGGTTGAGCCCCGACAGCAGCCGCATCAACGTGCTCTTGCCCGAGCCGTTCTCACCCACCACCGCGACGATCTCGCCGCGCCGCACCTCGAAGTCGACGTGGTGCAGGGTGTCCGCCTCCGCCCCCGGATAGCGGAAGGTGACGTCGCGTACGGCGATGTGCCGCGGCCGGCCGGGGACGACGACGCCCCGGTCGAGCCGCTGCCCCGCCGCCTCCGTGACGAACCGCTCCCAGTCGTCGAGGTACAGACCCGTCCGCATCAGGTCACGGCCGTACCCGACGAGCCCCTGCAACCCCGCGAACGCGGTGCGCAGCGCGAACGCCGCCGTGCCCGCGGCGGGGGCCGAGATCCTGCCGGTGCCGAGCAGCGCGATCACCGCGCCGCCCACCAGGCACGCCCCCGCGCCCGTGGCGACCGCGCCGACCGCGGAGATCCGGGCGCGCCTGCGCGTCGCCGCGTTGCTGGTCTCCTCCACCCGCTCCGCGCTGGACGTGTACTTGCGCAGCAGATGCGGGGCGAGGGTGTCGGTGCGGACCTGGTCGGACTGGTTCTTGGCGATCAGGTACCAGCGCAGCATCGACATCATGCGGCGGTCCTTGTGCGTGGCGACCCGCGCCAGATACGTGATGCGCTCGCCGCGGATGGAGGCGACCGCCTGCGGCACCGCGGCCAGCACCAACGGCACGAGCAGCAGCGGGTACAGGCTGGTCAGGACCACGGCGCCGGACAGGAACGTGGCCAGCGACGCGATGTAGTTCTGCGACTGTCCGATCATGTCGCCGCTCGCGTCGATGCCGCGCTCGGCGGCGTCGTAGCGGTCGTTGAAGCCGGGGTTGTCGTACGCGGCCTGCTCCGCCTGCGTCGCCGCCTCCAGCATCCGGTACTCCGCCTCGCGTGCGATGCGCGGCGACAGCTTCGCGGACAGCGCCTGGATCGCGATGCCGAGGCCGGACCGCAGCGCGGCGCTTCCGGCGAGGAGCGCCACGGCCGGCGCCGCCTCGCCGAGCCGCCCGGTGTCGCGGGCGGAGGCGATGAGGACGGACAGCGCCTGCGTCGTGGCCACGAGGCCGAGCGCGCCGAAGACCCCGGACACGATCTGGCAGGCGAGGAGGACGATCACCGCTCCGCGGTCGACCTGCCACGCCAGGGCGAACGTCCGGCGGATCAGGGCGGGGAGGCGGCGGGCCATGGTGCGGCCGGTGAGCAGATGGGCGAGTTCGAGGCTGTCCCCGCCGGGGTGATCGAAGGCGAGGGTCTCTTCCGCGGCTTCTTTCGTGGTGTCTTTCACGGTCTGTTCCGCGGCTTCTTCCGAGGTCGCCTCGGCCGTCTCCCGCCGGTCCTGGATCTCGGTCATGCGCCCCACCTCGACGACGGTCGTGACGCGGCGGCGAACAGGGTGCGGCGAATGTCGAACGGGCGCCGCGACACGGCCGTCGCGGCGAGCAGAGCGGGCGGATTCTCGAAGGCGGTACGCAGCGCGGGAAGGGCGAGCACAGGATTCACGACGTCTCCTCGGACGAAGGGTTGGGTGACGCGACGGCACGAGCAGCGGTTCGCGGCCGACGCGTTCCGAACCCTCGCGCACGGCACTGACAGCGGAGCGGAACCGTGAGCGGGATTCGGTCAGGTGGCGGTGCTCGTCGACGGCGTGCGGAGGCCCCGGGGCGATCAGCCGACCCATGGCGTCCGGGCGCCGCGATGGCCGGATCTTTTCGATGGTGGGGTGAACACGCGGGTGTGGTGCATGCGTGGGTGGGGTGCACGCGCGATTGACATGCAGCCGATTGACATGCAGCCGATTGGCTGCCTATCGTCGAAGCATCGGATAGGCAGCCGATCGGCTGCGTTTCGACCAGGTCGAGGAAGGCGCGACTCCCGTGGACGCGATATTCAAGGCGCTCGCCGACCCCGGGCGCCGCAGGCTGCTCGACAGCCTCGACGAGAGGGGCGGGCAGACGCTGAGCGAGCTGTGCGGGCAGCTGGACATGGCCCGGCAGTCGGTCAGCAAACACCTCGCCGTGCTCGAGACGGCGGGCCTGGTCACGACCGTGCGCCGGGGCCGCGAGAAGCTGCACTACCTCGACGTCGCGCCCCTCAACGCCGTCGCCGACCGCTGGCTCAGCCGCTACGACCGGCACCGCGCCGCCGCCCTCGACGACCTCCGCACCGCACTGGAAGAGGAAACCCCCATGAGCGACACCACCCCCGAGGCGCCCGGCGCCGTGGCGCCCTTCGTGCACACCAGCTACATCCGCACCACGCCCGAGCGGCTGTGGGAGGCGCTGACCTCGCCCGCGTTCACCCGCCGCTACTGGGGCGTCGCGTTCGAGACCGACTGGAAGCCGGGCTCGCCCATGGTGTGGGTGGAGGGCGACAACCGCACCGAGGACCCCGAGCAGGTCGTCCTGGAGTCCGACCCGCCGCGCCGCCTCGCGTACACCTGGCACACGTTCACGCCCGCCTGGGCGCGGGCCGTCGGCGTCGACGAGGAGCTGCGGCAGCGGATCGTCCGCGAGAGCCGCTCCCGGGTCTCCTTCGACCTCGAACCCGCCGGCGAGACCGTGAAGTTGACGGTCGTCCACGACGGGTTCGACCCCGACAGCACCGTCCGCGGCATGATCGGTGACGGCTGGCCCGCGCTGCTCTCCAGCCTCAAGACCCTTCTGGAGACGGGGGAGCCGCTGCCGGAGCCGCAGGCCTGAGGGGCGGGCGCGCGGGGAGGGCGCGCGGCGGGGGCCGGGCGCCTATTCTGGAGTCACCGCGTGACATCCGGGGGGAAGGGGCGGTGGATGAACTGGATTTGGGCGATCCTCATCCTGTTCTGGACGGGAGCCTTCGCCTGGGCGGCGGACACCGCTCGAGGCGCGCTGCGGCACCGGCACGAGCGCAGGATGGAGCGGCTCGAGGCCGCCAAGCAGGCCCGCCTCGCGGTGGAGGCGGCGAACAAGCCACCGGAGCCGATCTGCGGCTGCACCCACCACCTCGCCAAGCACGACAAGACGGGCCGCTGCCACGAGCGCGTCGAGGTCCCCACGGCCTGGGACGAGAACAAGAAGCCGCTGCGCTACGAGGCGGACCGCTGCAACTGCCAGCAGTACGTGGGCCCCCAGCCGCTGTCGCAGGTCTACGCGGAGGAGCTCACCGACCGGATCTAGCATCCAGTCATGGCCTCAGAAACGGAACGTGCGTCCCTGTTCGACACCGTCGTCGACCGCAAGCGCTCCAACTCGATGAAGTGGACCTTCGCCGATTCGCTCCTGGCCCCCGACGAGGCCGCGGCGGACCCGCTGCCCATGTGGGTCGCCGACACCGACTTCCAGGCCCCGGAAGCGGTGCGCGACGCGCTGCACGAGGCGGTGGACCACGGCGTCTTCGGCTACCCCGGCGAACCGACCCCCGGGTACCTCGACGCCGTCGTCAACTGGCAGGCACGGCGCTTCGGTTGGGAGGTGTTGCCGGACTGGGTGGTGCCCACGGCCGGCGTCATCACCTCCCTCAAGACCGTCGTCCAGGCCTTCTCCGCGCCCGGCGACTCCGTCCTGATCCAGCCACCCGTCTACGTCCACTTCCACGACGACGTACGCCTGAACGGCCGCCACCTCGCGTACGCGCCGCTGGAGCGCACCGGTGACGGCTACCGCTTCGACGCGCGCACCTTCGAGGCGGCCATCAGGCCCGACACGAAACTGTTCATCCTCAGCCACCCGCACAACCCCACGGGCAACGTCTGGAGCGAGGGCGAACTGCGCGCCATGGGGGAGATCTGCGCCCGGCGCGGCGTCCTGGTGGTGTCCGACGAGATCCACCAGGACCTGGTGCTCAACCCGGCACGGACGCACATCCCGTTCGCCTCGCTCGGCCCCGAGTTCGCCCGCGCCAGCATCACCTGCACGGCCCCCAGCAAGACGTTCAACCTCCCTGGGCTGCAGTGCGCGAACATCCTCGTCCCCGACCCGCGGCTGCGCGCCGAGTTCGCCCGTCAGTACGAGCGCAATGTGTTCCCCGTGGTCAACGCCCTGGGCATGGTCGCCGCCGAGGCGGCGTACACCCACGGCGAGCCGTGGCTCGAGGAACTGCTCGGCTACCTCCGCGCCAACCACGAGCACTTCGCCAAGGCGGTGCACGCCGCCACGTCCAGGCTCCGCGTGCTGCCGGCCGACGCGCTCTACCTGGCGTGGATGGACTGCCGGGGGCTCGGCCTCGACCCCGACGCCCTCGACGCCTTCATGCTCACGGAGGCCCGCCTCTGGCTGGACCGGGGCCCGAAGTTCGGCGCCGAGGGCCACGGCTACATGCGCGTCAACCTCGGCTGTCCCCGCGCCACGGTGGACGAGGCGATCCGCAGACTGAGCGCGGCGCTGACGCGTTTCGAAGCCCTGTGAACGTCTGCCCAAAGGTGGTGACACACCGTTCAACTCCTGGTCATGGGCTGCCTGTTGAGGATCTATGGCGTACGGTCGCGAATCGCACCTGAGACAGACCGAATTTGCCAGGAGCAAGGAGCAGGCAGTGACGGACATCTTCAACTCGTGGTGGGACAAGGCGGCGTGCAGGACCACGGACCCCGAGGAACTGTTCGTGGAGGGCGCGGCGCAGTCCCACGCCAAGCGGTTCTGCGACACGTGCGTCGTCAGGACCGAGTGCCTGGCGCACGCGCTGGACGAGCGCATCGAGTACGGCGTCTGGGGCGGCGCCACGGAACGCGAACGGCGGGCCCTGCTGCGCAGGCGCCCCACCGTCACGTCCTGGCGCCGCCTCCTGGAGGCGGCCCGCGCCGAACACGCCCAGGACGGCGGCCACGCCAGGGCGTCGTGAAGGTCAGCCGCGCCTCGGGTCGAACTCCAGCACCTGGGTCAGCCGGATGTTGTTGCCCGACGGGTCGCGGAACGAGGTGTCGATGCCGTACGGCTGTTCGGTGGGCGGGTCGTTGAACGTGACGCCCCGCGCCGACAGCTCGTCGTAGGCGGCCTTGCAGTCGTCCGTCTCCAGGAACAGCGTGCCGCCGGCGCCCTTGGCCACCAGGTCCGCGAGGCGTGCGCTGTCCTCCCCGTCGAGCATCGGAGGCCCGGGCACCGGCATCAGCACCAGCGCGGGACCCTCCCCACCGGGCGGCCCCACGCACAGCCAGCGGAAGGCCCACGCCTCCATCGTCACGTCGGCGCGGACCTCCCAGCCCAGCTTCTTCGTGTAGAAGTCGAGCGCCGCGTCCTGGTCGTGCACCCAGAACTGCGCGTTCGCGATCTTGATCGTTGTCGACATGTCGGTCCTCGCTCGCCGGTCGGGGGTCTCGACATCGACGCTAGGCACCGCGTCAGCCGGTGTCTTCTCGAAACGTGCGGTTCCGTGGCCGCCCGTAGGCCATCGCGACGCACCGCGGAATGCGCAGATACTGCGCGGCCGGCGCCCGCGCCGCGCGGTACGCCTGCGGGGTCACCCCGTACATCCGCCGAAAACTCGTCGTGAACGAACCGATCCCGCGCAGCCCCACGGCCACCCCGACATCGGTCACCGTCCAGTCCGTGACGAGCAGCAGATGCGCGGCCCGCTCCAGCCGCCGCGTCAGCACGTACTGATGCGGCGACTCCCCGAATGCCTCCTTGAACCGCCGACTGAAATGCGCCCGCGACAACGAGGCGGCCTCCGCCATCTCCGCAACGGTGACCCCCTCCGCATACCGCGCGTCGGCCAGGTCACGGGCACGGAGAAGGTGGCGGGAGGGCGGGACGTGGGGCATGGCTCCATTGTGCGCGGTCAGGCCGCCGTGCGGCCCGGCGAAGGCGGGCCCCGCCGGGCACGTCGGCGCGCCCCTACTCGCCCTCCGTCGCGGATTTCGGCGTCGTGCGCCGCTTGCTCTGCACACGGTCGAGATGTGTCACGACCGACGAGTGGAACTTGTGCACCGCCTCGTCGACGCTTCGGATGAAACCGGACTCCGTGTTGCCCCGCTGCGTCCCCATGCCCTTGAACAACGACAGCCGGAATCCGGTGATCTTCGCTCCGCCGCCGGGGAGGAGGTCGCCCGGCTCGGGCCGCAGCCGTTCCAGGGTGCCGCGGGTGCCTCCGGTGTCGCCCTCGACCAGCGTCTCGATGTGCAGGTCCGCCGGGGCCTCCGCAAGTTCCCTGACGAGGCGCTTGGCCCACGACAGAGGATAGCCCTGGGTGGGCGGCGCGATGTCGATGGACGTGCGGATCTTGTACGTCCGCAGATCGGCGGTCACCGCGAGAACGCCGGGTGTCTGGTCGATGCGCAGCTCGGCCCGGAGCCTGCCGTCCCGGCACAGCTCGTCCGCCATCCGCGTCCGACGGCCCACCGGGTCGGTGCCGCGGCGCGCCCGTTGGACCGGGAGCACTTTGCGACCCAGTTCGCCGCCGAGACCCAGGGAGACCTGTCGAATCAGGCGCTCCCAGCTCTCTACGGCCTCCAGGGCCCGCGGATCGCCCTGGCAGAGCGTCTCGTCCTGGATGCCGTTGCGGACCGGCACCCACGCCGGGCCCATGTTGTGGAAGCCGTGACAGCCCGAGTTCTCGTGGCGCAGGTAGTGCAGCAGCTCTTCCAGCAGCCAGGCGTGTGCGGGATTGCCGAGCCCCTCGTGCCGGAGCAGCATCTGGGCCTGGTGGGCGACTTCGGCCCACGACAGATGCCACAGCCCCACCTTGTTCTTCCGGCGGCGGTCGATCTTCACCTCGACCAGCGGGCTGCCTTCCAGAGCGACGTCGTTGGAGAGGGTGATGACGGCTTCGTAGCCACGGCGGGCTGCGATGTCGGCGTAGGCCTGCACCTGTTCGGTCTTGAGCGGATTGCCGTTGGTCTTGGTCTCGACCAGCGCCGTCCAGAGCTTGCCCGCGCGTTCCACCCGGATGACGCCGTCCGGACGGCGGGGGGATTCGCCGTGGGGGAGGGAGACCTCGGTGAACGTCTCCATGCGTCCCGCGTGCGCGCCGAATCCGGCGGTCAGACGCCGCCCGAACTCGGGCACCTGGGCCATCACGGCCAGCAGTACGGAGGTGGCGCGGACCTCCCGGTCCCTGTCGCTCTTCAGTGCTGACACCGGGAAGAGGCGCGCGCCGGCCCAGGCGTCGTTCTCCGCTAGAGACTTCTTGGGCGTGCGTGGGAGCGTGACCTTCTTCTTCGACGTACGCGGGCGAGCCGGCTTCTTGGCGGGCGCGGTCGGGGCCGCTGCTTCGGGCTCCGCGGCGGCCTCCGGGCCGGGCGTCGGCACCGTTGCCGAGGAGGGCTGCTCGGCGGCAGAGGTCTCGGTCGACTCCGTGGTCTGCTCAGCTGCCTCGTCGACATCGGCGTCGGCGTCGTCGTCGATGTCCACGCCGTGGTCCGACGCCAGGGCCGCGAATCCCGTCTCGTATCCCTGGCCCACCGCGCGGAACTTCCACTCACCCGCGCGCCGGTACAGTTCGCCGAAGATCAGGGCGCTCACAGGGCCCACGTCGTCGATGGCGAACCGCAGCAGCGGCTCTCCCGCGCTGTCGCTCAACGTCAGCTGAAGAGCGTCGAGTTCGTCGAACCGTGCCGACTCGTACCGGCTCGCAGCGATGAGCACCGTGGCGACATCCTGTGGCAGGGCGCTGAGATCGAAACTGATCCGGTCCTCGCTGCCCTCGCCCACAGGCGTCTTGCCCAGCAGCTGTACGCTCCCGTCCGGCGCGCCTGGATTGTTGTAGAAGTAGAAGTCCGTGTCGCTGCGCACCTTGCCGTTCTCGTCGAGCAGCAGCACGGACACATCGGCATCGCCCTCGCCCGTGGGACTCACCCACCCGAGGCCGACGATCACCGAGTCGACCTCACCGTCGACCAGACCCCCGAGCCCGACGTTCGCGCCCTTGACCATCTCGTGCATTCGGCCTCCCCAACCGATCGCCCAGGTACGAGGAACCCCCCTCGTCCGCCGTCGATATATGTGAATGAACGGTGAACCTGGAGTGCAGATAGTGGCCCTAACCGGGCGTCAGGAGCAAGTCGGGTGGCTGTGAGTCCGGCCTGCTGCTTCCTCGGGTACCGGCTTGCTTGACATGAACGCGCCCCGGGAGCACTCTCGCCGTGATCTCGTTCCCCCGCACCGTGGCTCGACCGATGGCAGGGCAGGGAGTCGGCGTGAAAGTGGATGTCGCAGGGTCGGAGGTGGGGCGGCGGCGCGGGGATCGGAACCGTGCGGTCGTCGCCAGTACCGTCGGGACCGCCATCGAATGGTACGACTTCTTTCTGTACGGGACGGCCGCCGCGCTGGTCTTCCCGCATCTGTTCTTCCCGGGGCAGTCCGAGTACACGGGCGTGCTCGCCTCCTTCGCCACGCAGTTCGTCGGGTTCGCCGCGCGGCCCATCGGTGCCGCGATCTTCGGGCACTTCGGCGACCGGGTCGGGCGGAAGTCGACGCTCGTCATCACGTTGCTGCTGATGGGCGTCAGCACCGTGCTCATCGGGTGCCTGCCCACCTACGCCTCCATCGGGCTCGCCGCGCCGGTGCTGCTCGTCGTGCTGCGCGTGTTCCAGGGCATCGGGGTCGGGGGTGAGTGGGGCGGCTCCGTGCTGCTGTCCATGGAGTGGGGCGCCAAGGAGCGGCGTGGGCTCATGGCGAGCTGGCCGCAGATGGGGGTGCCGCTCGGGCTGCTCATCTCGACCGGCATGGTGAAGTGGCTCAGTTCCGTCTCCGGTGACGGCTTCGAGAGCTGGGGGTGGCGGGTGCCGTTCCTGGCCAGCGGGGTGCTCGTCGGCATCGGGTTGTATGTGCGGCTGAAGGTCCTGGAGAGCCCCGACTTCGATGCGGTGAAGCGGCGGGAGGCCGTCGTCCGCGTCCCGCTGTGGGACGTGCTGCGGCACCAGTGGCGCGAAGTGATCGGCGCGGCGTTCGTGCGGCTCTCGGAACAGGCGCCGTTCTATCTGTTCATCACCTTCGTGCTGACGTACGGCACCTCCCACCTCGGCCTCGACCGCGGCGACCTTCTCGACGACACCCTCGTCGCCGCAGCCGTCGGCCTGCTCACCATCCCCCTCTTCGGTCATCTCTCCGACCGCTTCGGGCGACGGCTCGTGTACGGGGTCGGGATCGTGTGCGTCGGTGTGTTCGCCTTCCCGTACTTCGCGCTGCTCGACACCAGGACACCGGGGCTCGTGCTGCTCGCCATCGTGCTGTCCCTGGTCTTCCACGACATGCAGTACGGCCCACAGGCCGCGCTCATCGCCGAGGGCTTCGGCGCCAACGTCCGCTACAGCGGGGCCGGGCTCGGCTACCAGCTCGCCTCCGTCATCGCAGGCGGACCCGCGCCGCTGATCGCCGCGGCCATCCTGGAGGACACCGGCTCCAGCACCGGCATCAGCCTCTACATCATCGGCTGCTGCGTGCTGTCCATGGCCGCCCTGTTCCTGATGCCCCGCCGGGCCACCCCCGGCGACTGAGCCGACAGCAACACGAACACCCCACGAATCAACAAAGTTCTACGGCCTCATTGTATTGATTGTGTTGCCTTCTTAGGGTGGTGCCGGCTCAACAGGCGTTCCGCACCACACCAGTTGCACGTGTCCCCACCCGCAGAAGGGCACAGCCATGCCGCAACACCACCCCATGCCGCTCAGCAGGCGCCGCCTCCTCCAGGCCGGCGCCGCCGTCGCCGGAGCGCTCGCCCTGCCTCTGGGCCTGCCCGCCGCCCCGGCCGGAGCGGCCACAGGCGACGAGTGGAACGGTCACATCGACCAGTTCCGCCTCGGCACCGAGCCCCCGCACACCACGCTCATGCCGTACGACACCGTGCCGCAGGCCCTCGCCGCCGACCGCACCCGCTCCCCGTACCGCCAAAGCCTCGATGGGGACTGGAAGTTCGCGTACGTCGACCGGCCCTCCGAGCGCGACGAGGACTTCCACCGCACCGACCTCGACGACGCGGACTGGGGCACCGTCCCCGTGCCCGCCGTCTGGCAGCTGCACGGCCACGACTTCCCGATCTACACCAACATCACCTACCCGTGGTGGGGCGCCAACGGCCTCGGCGAGGAGGCCAAGCCGCCCGCGTCGCCGACCCGCTACAATCCCGTCGGCCAGTACAGACGCACCTTCACCGTGCCGCGCGGCTGGGCGGGCAGACGCGTCTTCCTGCACTTCGAGGGCGTGAAGTCGGCGCACTACGTGTGGGTGAACGGCACGCTCGTCGGCTACCACGAGGACTCCTTCACCCCGGCCGAGTACGACATCACCCCGCACCTCACCGAAGGCACCAACCAGCTCGCCGTCGAGGTCTACCGCTTTTCCGACGGCGACTGGATGGAGGACCAGGACATGATCCGGCTGAGCGGCATCTTCCGCTCGGTGTACCTGTACTCCACGCCCACCGTGCATCTGCGCGACTTCAAGCTCGACACCCCGCTCGGCGACCGGTACACCACGGCCGAACTGTCCGTCACCGCCAGCGTCCGCGCGTACGACGGCGACACCGGCGCGTACACCGTCGAGACCCAGCTCTACGACGCCGGCGGCCACCCCGTCTGGTCCCGCCCGCTCACCCAGAAGGCAGACCTGACCGAATCCGAGGTCACCGTGCGGGCCGCGAAGGCCGTACCCTCGCCCCGCCTCTGGTCAGCCGAGAGCCCGTACCTCTACACCGCCGTGCTCCGCCTCCGCGACCCGTCGGGCAAGGTGACCGAGACGCTGTCGCACCGCGTCGGCCTGCGCGAGTTCGCCCTGAAGGACGGGCTGATGCGCATCAACGGACAGCCCGTGTCCCTGCGCGGCACCAACCGCCACGAGATGCACCCCGACCGCGGCACCGCCCTCACCCGCGCCGACCTCGTGCGCGACATGAAGCTCATCAAGCGGATGAACATGAACACGGTCCGCACCTCGCACTACCCCAACAACCCGCTCTGGTACGAACTCGCCGACGAGTACGGCCTCTACCTCGTGGACGAGACCAACCTCGAGACACACGGCGTCCGCGACGAGTACCCCACAAGCCACCCCGACTGGACCAAGGCCTGCGTGGCACGCGCCCAGAACATGGTCCACCGCGACAAGAACCACGCCTCCGTCGTCATCTGGTCCCTCGGCAACGAGGCGGGCGCGGGCTCCACCTTCACCGCCATGCACGACTGGATCCGCTCGTACGACACCACCCGCGTCATCCAGTACGAGGGCGACGACAGCCCCGGCGTCAGCGACATCCGCTCCGAGATGTACCCGTCGACGAGCCACGTCGAGGCGAAGGCCAAGGACACCGCCGACACCCGCCCGTACGTGATGATCGAGTACTGCCACGCGATGGGGAACTCGAACGGCAACTTCAAGGAGTACTGGGACCTCGTCCGCCGCTACGACGTCCTCCAGGGCGGCTGGATCTGGGACTTCGTCGACCAGTCACTGAGTTGGCCGACACCGGACCGCACCCTGTTCACCGAGTCGGGCCCGGTCGGTCTCAAGGGCGAACTCCTCAACCCGGCGGCCGGGTTCAGCCGCGCCAAGGGCGTGAGCGGCGCCACCGTCTTCGCCCGCGACGACCGCCTCGACCTGACCGGATCACTCACCCTCGAAGCCTGGATCACGCCGCGCGCGACCGGCTACCACCAGCCGATCCTGGCGAAGGGCGACACCCAGTACGCGCTCAAGCAGAACGGAAAGACGCTGGAGTTCTTCATCCACTCCGGCGGCCAGTGGATCACCGCGACCTCGGCCGTCCCCGCCGACGGCTGGACCGGCAGCGAACACCACGTCGCCGGAGTCTTCGACGCGGACGCCGGCACCCTCACGCTGTACGTCGACGGGGCGGCCAAGGGCACGAAGAGCACCAGCGCCAGGCCGACGAGCAACACGGCACCGCTCGCCGTCGGCGTGGACGTCGACAACATGACCCGCGAGTTCAGCGGCACCATCCGCCGCGCCCGCGTCTACGCCCGCGCCCTCGGCGCCACCGAACTCGCAGACGAGAAACGGGGCCCGGACGGCGACGGCGTGCGCTTCTGGTTCGACGCCGCGACCGTGAAGGTCACGAAGAAGAAACCTCGCGACAAGACCTTCTTCGCCTACGGCGGCGACTGGGGCGACAACCCGAACGACGGCAACTTCGTCGCCGACGGCATCATCACCGCCGACCGCGGCCACACCGGCAAGGCCGCCGAGGTCAAGCGGATCTACCAGGCGATCCAGGTGACACCGAAGGACGGCGGGGGAGTGGGCGACGTCACCCTCATCAACGAGTTCCTGTTCACCAACCTCCGTGACTACGACGGGCGGTGGGAGCTCGTCCGCGACGGCGAGGTGATCCAGAAGGGCGCCCTGAGCCGCTCCCAGCTCGACCTCGCGCCCCTCGCCCACAAGGACATCACCGTCCCCGTGAAGCGGCCCTCGAACCCCGCGCCGGGCGCCGAGTTCTTCCTCAACCTCTCCTTCCGGCTCAAGGACGACACACCCTGGGCCGACGCCGGATTCGAGGTGGCGCGCGCCCAACTCCCGTACGACGCGGGCAGCCCCAAGGTGACACCCGTACCGCTGAAGGACGTCCCGACGCTGCGCCACGAGGACGGCGACAAGACCGTCACGGTCACCGGCGAAGGATTCCGCCTCACCCTCGACAGGGCGACCGGCGTCCTCACCTCCTACGAGGCCGGTGGCGTCCCGCTCCTGGAATCAGGACCCGTGCCCAACTTCTGGCGCGCACCCACCGACAACGACCACGGCAACGGCCAGCACACCCGCAACCAGACCTGGCGCGACGCGGGCGCCCGCCGCAAGGTGACCGGCGTGACCGTGCGCGACCTCGACGGGCACGCCGTCCGCATCGAGGTCGAGGGCACGCTGCCGACCACCGCCGAGTCGACCTACGCCACCACGTACACCGTCTTCGGCGACGGCGCCGTCAAGGTCGACAACGCCGTGCACCCCGGCGCCGCGAGCCTCCCTTACCTGCCCGAGGTCGGCACCATCCTGCGGCTCCCCGCGTCCCTGGAGAAGATCCGCTACTACGGGCGCGGCCCCGAGGAGAACCACTGGGACCGCAACGACGGCACGGACGTGGGGCGTTGGGACTCCACCGTGACCGAGCAGGGGACCTCGTACATCCGGCCCCAGGAGAACGGCAACAGGACGGACGTCCGGTGGGCCGCGCTCACGGACGCCCGCGGGCGCGGCCTGCTCGTCGCGGGTGACGTGACGGGCGAGCACCCGCTCCTGGAGGTCAACGCCTCCCACCTCACCCCGGAGGACCTGTCCGTCGGGGCGCGCCACGACTACCAGCTCGACCCGCGCGAGGAGGTCGTACTGCGGGTCAACCACCGTCAGATGGGTGTCGGCGGCGACGACAGCTGGGGCGCCCAGACCCACGCCCCGTACAAGCTCCTCGCCGACCGCGACTACGCGTACACGTACTGGCTGCGGCCGATCACGGACCTGGACGGGGCGACGGGGCTCGCGCGGCGGCCGGTGGCCGTGGAGTAGCGGACGCCGCGGAACGGGAGGCTAGGCGGAGTCGTCCAGGCGGGCCGCCTCCCGCTCCGCGGATTCCACCACGTTCGTCAGGAGCATCGCCCGGGTCATCGGGCCGACCCCGCCGATCGTCGGCGCCATCCGGCCCGCCACCTCGGCGACGGAGGGGTGCACGTCGCCGAGGATGCCCTCGATGGTGCGGGTGATGCCGACGGACAGGACCGTGGCGCCGGGTCTGACCCAGTCCTGGCGGACCAGATGGGCCGAGCCCGCCGCCGCGACCACCACGTCCGCCGCGCGGGCGTGGGCGGCGATGTCCTCCGTGCGCTCGTGGCACATGGTGACGGTGGCGTGCTCGCTGGCCCGGGTCAGCATCAGGCCGAGCGGGCGGCCGACCGTGATGCCGCACCCGATGACGCAGAACGTGGCGCCGGTGATGCGCACATCGCTCAGGCGGAGCAGTTCGATGATGCCCCGCGGTGTGCAGGGCAGGGGCCCCGGCGTGCCGAGAACGAGCCGGCCCAGGTTGGTGGGGTGCAGGCCGTCGGCGTCCTTGGCCGGGTCGATGAGTTCGAGGACGGCGTGCGTGTCGAGGTGGGCGGGCAGCGGGAGCTGGACGATGAATCCGGTGCAGGCCGGATCGGCGTTGAGAGCGAGGACGGCGGCCTCGACGTCGGCCTGGGTGGCGTCGGCGGGCAGCTCGACGCGCAGGGACTCGATGCCGACCTCGGCACAGTCCCGGTGCTTGCCCGCCACATAGACATGGCTGCCCGGATGGTCGCCCACGAGGATCGTGCCGAGGCCCGGCGCGATGCCGCGGGCCCGCAACGCGGCGACGCGCGCCGCCAGTTCGGTCTTGATGTCGGCCGCGGCTCTGGTGCCGTCCAGCTTGACGAGGGTGGTCACGGTGGAAACTGCCCTTCTGTCGGGCTCAGTTGAAGATGACCGTGCGGTTGCCGTGCAGCAGCACACGGCTCTGGCAGTGCCAGTTGACGGCACGGGCGAGTGCCAGGCGTTCCGCGTCGCGGCCGACGAGGACGAGTTCCTTCGCGCTCTGGCGGTGGTCCACCCGGATCACCTCCTGCTCGATGATCGGGCCCTCGTCCAGGTCCGCGGTGACGTAGTGGGCCGTCGCGCCGACCAGCTTCACGCCCCGCTGGTGCGCCTGGTGGTACGGCTTGGCGCCGGCGAAACTCGGCAGGAACGAGTGGTGGATGTTGATGGCCCGCCCTTCCAACGCCTTGCACAGGTCGTCGGAGAGGATCTGCATGTACCGGGCGAGCACCACCAGATCGATGGCGTGCTCGTCGACCAGGCGCAGAAGCCGCTCCTCGGCCGCCGCCTTGGTGTCACGGGTGACCGGCACGTGCACGAACTCCACGCCCGCCTGCTCGACCTGCTCGCGCAGATCCGGATGGTTGGACACGACGAGCGCGATGTCGCCGTCGAGGGTGCCGCTGCGCCACCGGTACAGCAGATCGGCGAGGCAGTGGTCGAACTTCGACACCATGACGAGGACGCGGGGCGTGGCCGCCGCGTCGCGCAGCCGCCAGTCCATGGCGTACGCCTCGGCCGTGGCGGCGAAGCTCTCCTCCAGGTGGGGCTGCCGAACCCCGGCGGGCGCGGTGAAGCTGGTGCGCAGGAACACGACGCCGTTGTCGGTGTCGTCGAACTGCTGGTGCTCGGTGATGTCGCAGCCCTCCCCGACCAGGAAGGCGGTGACGGCGTGCACGATGCCGGGGCGGGCCGGGCAGTTGAGGGTGAGGATGTACTGGTCGCTGTCGGTGCGTGCGCTGCGTGTGGTGGTCACGGCAGGTGTCTCCTCAGCATTCGACGACGTTGAGGGCGAGTCCGCCCCGCGCGGTCTCCTTGTACTTGTCCTTCATGTCGGCGCCGGTCTCGCGCATCGTCTTAATGGCCTTGTCGAGACTGACGTGGTGCCTGCCGTCGCCGTGCACGGCCATCCGGGCGGCCGTGATCGCCTTGAGCGCGGCGACGGCGTTGCGCTCGATACAGGGGATCTGGACGAGGCCGCCCACCGGGTCGCAGGTCAGGCCGAGATTGTGCTCGATGCCGATCTCCGCGGCGTTCTCCACCTGTTCGGGAGTGCCGCCCAGGACCTCCGCGAGGCCGGCCGCCGCCATCGAGCAGGCCGAACCGACCTCGCCCTGACAGCCGACCTCGGCGCCGGAGATCGACGCGTTCTCCTTGAACAGGACGCCGACCGCGCCCGCGGTGAGCAGGAAGCGCACCATCGCGTCGGGCGTCGTGTCACTTCCGAACCGCTCGACGTAGTGCAGCACCGCCGGGATGATGCCCGCCGCGCCATTGGTCGGCGCGGTGACGACCCGGCCGCCCGCCGCGTTCTCCTCGTTGACGGCGAGGGCGTACAGCGTCACCCACTCCATCGCGTACAGCGAGTCGGTCTCCGCGGTGTCCTGCGCCGCCTCCAGCTTCTCCTTGAGCGCGGCCGCCCGACGGCGCACCTTCAGGCCGCCGGGCAGCGTGCCCTGCGCCGCGCAGCCGGCCCGCACGCACTCCCGCATGACCGACCAGATGTGCAGGAGCCCGGTGCGCACCGCTTCCTCGCTGCGCCAGGACAGCTCGTTGGCCATCATGATCGAGCTGATCGGGAGCCCGGTGTCACGGGTGTGGGAGAGGAGTTCCTCGGCGGTCGTGAACGGATAGCGCACGGGGGTGCGGTCGGGCACGATCCGCGGGCCGTGCGCCTCGTCCTCGTCGAGGACGAACCCGCCGCCCACCGAGTAGTACGTACGACGGGACAGACTCGCCCCGTCCGCGCCCCACGCCTCGAACGTCATCGCATTCGAGTGGAACTCCAGGCGCTTGTTCCGGTGCAGGACGACGTCGGTGTCGAGGGCGAGGGGGACGGGCTGCTTGTCGAGGAGGCGCAGCTCACCGGTCTCGCCGACCCGCGCCTCGAGCGGGCCCGCCAGGGTCGGGTCGACCGTCTCCGGCGCGTGTCCCTCCAGGCCGAGCAGGACCGCCTTGACGCTGCCGTGCCCGTGCCCGGTGGCGCCGAGCGAGCCGAACAGCTCGGCGCGGACCCGCCGGGCGCGGGAAAGCAGCCCGTCCCGCTCCAGTGCCCGGGCGAAGGTGAGCGCCGCGCGCATCGGGCCGACCGTGTGCGAACTGGAGGGCCCGATGCCGACCTTGAACAGGTCGAAGACGCTGATGCTCATCAAGGGGCCCCTGCGTACTCGGTGCAGGCGTCGGCGAGCCACGCCCCGACGTACCCGGCGAACGACGACCTGACCAGCAGCCAGACCGCCCGCGGACCCGCCTCGCGGACCACGAGCGTGACACCGGCCTGCGCGAGCAGCGTGGTGTGACAGGCGCCCGCGTCGGCCCGGCCCGGCGCGAGATCGAGGGCGCACCCCTGCGCCAGGATCTCCGGGAGCAGCGGCCCGGACAGGGCGAGCACGGTGCGCTGCGCGGAGGTGTCGGTGACGGTGGCGAACTCCTCGCCGAACGCGGACCGCAGCCCGGCCGTCAGCTCGTCGGCGCGCCCGGCGGGGGCCACGAGGAGCCATTCGTCGGGGCCGAGCCACAGCGCCTTGATCTCGGCGTCCAGGTGGGCGCGGCAGGCGCCCGGGAGCGCGTACCCGAGGTACTCCTCGACGGCGGCGGCAGCCGCGCTGCCCGGTGTCACCCGCAGCGTGAGCTGGGTCAGGAACGGGAGCTCGCGGGCGCTCAGCCCTTCCGGGAGCCGCGGGTCCCAGCCGGCGAGCGGACTGATCCGTACGGGGGAGTGGGTGTCAGCCGTCACGGCGGGCTCCCTCCTTGTCGAAGAGGACGGGTTCGGCGACGGTCACCGGGACGGTGGTGCCGTCGAGCGGGACGTAGAGGGTCTCGCCGACGCGTTCGGCGCCGGAGCGCACGAGGGCCAGGGCGAACGTGCGCTGAAGGGCGTCGCTGCGGTAGCTGGAGGTGACATGGCCGAGCATCGGGACCGGCGGCGCGGGCACCGTCTCGGTGGCGATGATCTGCGCGCCCTCCGGGAGCAGGGTGTGCTCGTCTGCGGGCAGCAGGGCCACCAGCTGCTTGCGGTCGGGCCGCTGGTTCTCGGCGCGGGCGAAGGAGCGCTTGCCGACGAAGTCCGGCTTCTTCTTGGAGATCACCCAGTTCATGCCGAGGTCCTGCGGGGTGACCGTGCCGTCGGTGTCCTGCCCGATGATCGGGTACGCCTTCTCGGCACGCAGCACGTGCATCGTCTCGGTGCCGTACGGGGTGAGGCCGAGCGGCTGCCCGGCGTCGTACAGCGCCTCCCAGACATGCGTGCCGTACCAGGCCGGCACGTTGACCTCGTAGGCGAGCTCGCCGGAGAAGCTGATCCGGCACACCCGGGCCTCGACGCCCGCGATGACGGTGTCGCGCCAGCTCATGAACGGGAACGCCTCGTTCGAGACGTCGAGGTCGTCGTCGACGACGGCCGCGAGCACCTCCCGCGAGCGCGGCCCGACGAGCGGGATCGTCGCCCAGTGCTCGGTCACGGACGTGAGGTGGACGCGCAGCTCGGGCCACTCGGTCTGGAGCCACTCCTCCATCCACTCCAGGACCTTGGCTGCGTTGCCGGTGGTCGTGGTCACCAGGAACTCGTTGTCGGAGACGCGGATGACCGTGCCGTCGTCGATGGCCATGCCGTCGACACCGCACATCACGCCGTAGCGGATCCGGCCCGGCTTCAGGTTGGCCATCATGTTCGTGTAGAGCCGGTTGAGCAGTTCGCCCGCGTCCGGCCCCTGCACGCTGATCTTGCCGAGCGTCGAGCCGTCCATCATGGCCACGCCGTTGCGCGCCGCGCGGCACTCGCGCCGCACCGCGTCGTCCATCGTCTCGCCGGGCAGCGGGTAGTACCAGGGCCGCTTCCACTGGCCGACGTCCTCGAACAGCGCGCCGTGCGCCTCGTGCCAGGCGTGCAGCGCGGTCACCCGCACCGGGTCGAACAGCTCGCCCCGGTTGCGGCCCGCGAACGCCGCGAACGCGATGGGCTGCACCGGCGGCCGGAAGCTCGTGGTGCCCAGGTCCGCGACATCGGTGCCGAGCGCCTCGGCGACGATGCCCGAGGTGAGGATCCCGGACGTACGGCCCTGGTCGTGCGCCGTGCCGATGGTGGTGTACCGCTTGACGTGCTCGACGGAGCGCAGCCCGGCGCCCGTGGCCCGGAAGACGTCGCTGACCAGCGCGTCACGCTGGAGGTCGACGAACTGGGCCGTGCCGTCCGCGCCGTCCCGCGGGCTCGGCACCCGCCACAGCGCGACGACCGGCGAGGGCAGTTCCGTCGCGGCGGCCGGGACACCGACCGGGGTGACCGGGACACCGAGCGCATCGAGGGCCGCGGCCGTCGCGGCGATGCCGCCGCCCAGGCACTCCCCGAGCGTGCGCAGACCGTCCGCCGCGCCCGCCGTGCGGACGGTGGACAGCGCCCCGGCCGGCACGAACGTGGCGAGCCCCGCGTCGTAGCGCAGCGTGCCGCGCGCCTGGCTGAACAGGGCGACGGTCGGGTTCCAGCCCCCGGAGACGAGCAGCACGTCGCAGTCCACTCCGTGCCTCCGGGCCCCGCCCTTGGACCGCTCGGCGATGTGCACGCGCGAGAGGCGGTCGACCCCGCTGGTCCCGGTGACGACGTGGTCGCGGTGGAGCGGGATGCCGCGCTCGGCGAGCGCCCCGGCGATCCGCTCGGGCACGGTGGGCCGGGCGTCGACGACGGCCGCGAACTCCACGCCCGCGTCGGCCAGTTCGAGCACCGCGTCGTACGCCGAGTCGTTCGTCGTGAAGACCGTGGCGCGGCGGCCGACGAGCACGCCGTACCGGTTGAGGTACGTGCGGGCCGCGGAGGCCAGCATGATGCCGGGGCGGTCGTTGTCGTCGAAGGCGATCGGCCGCTCGGTGGCCCCGGTCGCGTGCACGACCTGCTGGGCCCTGATGCGCCACACCCGCTGGCGCGACACATGGCGCGGGGCGGCGGCGCCCAGGTGGTCGGTGCGCTTCTCCAGGGCGAGGACGAGGTTGTCGTCGTAGTGGCCGAACGCGGTGGTGCGGGTCAGGACGGTGACGTTCCCGGAGGCGGCGAGCCGCTCGCTCGCCGCGTCGACCCACTCCTGCGCGGG
The DNA here is from genome assembly GCF_052245995.1 of Streptomyces sp. SDT5-1. Lineage (NCBI taxonomy): Bacteria > Bacillati > Actinomycetota > Actinomycetes > Kitasatosporales > Streptomycetaceae > Streptomyces > Streptomyces sp. SDT5-1. Next base: position 8,251,376 of record NZ_CM125963.1, read on the forward strand.
CCGCCCGTCGATGGTCTCCCGCGTGCCGAGGAGGCTGCCGCCCAGCTCCGGGGCGCTGTCGACGAGGACGACGCGCACCCCGGCATCGGACGCGGCGAGCGCCGCCGCGATGCCGGCCGGGCCCGCGCCGACGATCAGCAGCTCGGCGTGCAGGTGCCGGGCGTCGTAGCGGGCCGTGTCAGGCTCGCTCGCGAGCTGCCCCTGGCCGCCGAGGCCGCGCGCCACGAGCCCGTCGTACAGCTCGACGGTCGTCGCGGTCAGCATCGGCTCGGGGAACGGCGCCTCGATCTGCACGAGCGCGTTGGGTTCCTCGACGCCGGCGGCCATGATGCCGCGCGGGCGCCCGTACTTGATGCTCGTCGCGACGCGGTGCACACCGTTGGCCAGGAGCGCGGAGGCGAGCGTGTCACCGGCGTGCCCGGTGTACCGCGTCCCGTCGAAGGTGAAGTCGAGCGTGGTGGCGCGGTCGACGCGCCCGTACGCGTCGGACGTGGTGCGGAAGGGAGTGGTCATGAGGTCGCCTCCACGGACAGGAACTCGTACGTCACCGTGTCGCGCACGGCGTTGAACCAGCGGCGGCAGCCCGCCGTGTGCGCCCACCGCTCGGCGAACGGGCCCTTGGGGTTGTCGCGGAAGAACACGTACTGGGCCCACTGCTCGTCGTCGAGCGCGTGCGGGTCGGCGGGGTGCTCGACGTGTGCCTGGCCGCCGTAGTGGAACTCGGTCTCCTCGCGCGGCCCGCACCAGGGGCAGGGAATCAACTGCATGTGAACGGTCTCCTCCGGGTGCTCAGTGCGCGACGGCCGCGGCGCCGTGCTCGTCGACGAGGGCGCCGGTCGTGAACCGGTCGAGGGTGAACGGCGCGTTGGTGTCATGGGGTTCGCCGGTCGCGATGGTGTGCGCGTACGCCCAGCCGACGCCCGGCGTCGCCTTGAAACCGCCGGTGCCCCAGCCGCAGTTGAGGTACAGGTCCTCGACGGGGGTGAGCCCGACGATCGGGGAGGCGTCCGGGGTGGTGTCGACGATGCCGCCCCAGGTGCGCAGCATGTGGGCGCGGGCGAACACCGGGAACAGCTCGAGGGCCGCCGCCATCTGCCGCTCGATGATGTGGAAGGCGCCGCGCTGCCCGTAGCCGTTGTAGCTGTCGATGCCGGCGCCCATGACGAGTTCGCCCTTGTGCGCCTGGGACACGTACACGTGCACGGCGTTGGACATCACGACGGTCGGGTGCACGGGTTCCAGGAGTTCCGAGACGAGGGCCTGGAGCGGGTGGCTCTGGATCGGCAGCCGCAGGCCCACCATCTGCGCGAGCACGGAAGTGTGTCCCGCCGCCGCGAGCGCCACCTTCCCGGCGGCGATCCGGCCCCGCGTGGTCCGGACGCCGGTGACCCGGCCCCCGGTCACGTCGATGCCGGTGACCTCGCAGTTCTGGATGAGGTCGATGCCGTACGCGTCGCAGCGGCGGGCAAAGCCCCATGCCACGTAGTCGTGCTTGGCGATGCCCGCGCGCGGCTGGTAGGTGGCGCCGTGCACCGGATAGCGCACGTCCGGGCTGGTGTTGACGATCGGGCACACCTTGGCGACCTCGTCCGGCTCAAGCCACTCGGCGTCGATGCCGTTCAACTGGTTCGCGTAGACACGGCGCTTGCTGTCGCGGACGTCCTGGAGGTTGTGCGCGAGGTTGAGGACGCCGCGCTGGCTGAACAGGATCGGGTAGTCGAGGTCCTGCTCCAGGGTCTCCCACAGCTTGAGGGAGCTCTCGTAGATGCCGGAGCTCTCGTCCCACAGGTAGTTGGAGCGGATGATGGTGGTGTTGCGGGCCATGTTCCCGCCGGCCAGCCACCCCTTCTCCAGGACCGCGATGTTCGTGATGCCGTGGTTCTTGGCGAGGTAGTACGCGGTCGCCAGGCCGTGGCCGCCGCCGCCCACGATCACCACGTCGTAGGACTTCTTCGGGTCGGCGTTGCGCCACAGGAAGTCGGGGTGGTCGGGCAGGGCGTCGCCGGGAGTCGTCATCGCCGGCCTCCTTCTTCCTGGGTGGTGGCTGCCAAGGTGGGGTAGAGGGGGAAGCGCTCGGTGAGCGCGGTGACCCGCTTGCGCAGGCCGGTCGCCGTCTCGTCGTCGAAGCCGGGCAGGAACGCGGTGGCGACGATGTCGGCGACCTCGGTGAACTCGGCGGCGCCGAAGCCGCGCGCGGCGAGCGCGGGCGTGCCGATCCGGACTCCGGAGGAGACCATCGGCGGGCGCGGGTCGTTGGGGACCGCGTTGCGGTTCACGGTGATGCCGATGCGGTGCAGGCGGTCCTCCGCCTGCTGTCCGTCGAGGTCGGAGTGGCGCAGGTCGACGAGGACGAGGTGGACGTCCGTGCCCCCGGTCAGGACGTCGATCCCGGCGGCCCGCGCGTCGTCCCGCAGCAGCCGGTCGGCGAGGATCCGCGCGCCCTCCAGGGTGCGGCGCTGCCGGTCGGCGAACTCCGGCTCGGCGGCCAGCTTGAACGCCACCGCCTTCGCCGCGATCACATGCTCGAGCGGGCCGCCCTGCTGACCGGGGAACACCGCCGAGTTGATCTTCTTGGCGAGCTCGGCCGTCGACAGGATCACGCCGCCGCGCGGACCGCCGAGCGTCTTGTGCGTGGTCGTGGTGACGATGTGGGCGTGCGGCACGGGGGAGGGGTGCAGGCCCGCGGCGACCAGGCCCGCGAAGTGCGCCATGTCGACCATCAGATACGCGCCGACCTCGTCGCTGATCCGCCGGAACGCCGCGAAGTCCAGGTGCCTCGGGTACGCCGACCAGCCCGCGATGATCAGCTTCGGCCGGTGCTCGCGGGCGAGGCGGGCGACCTCCTCCATGTCGACGCGGTGGTCGTCCGGGTCCACGTGGTAGGCGACCACGTTGTAGAGCCGGCCCGAGAAGTTGATGCGCATGCCGTGCGTGAGGTGGCCGCCGTGCGCGAGGTCGAGGCCGAGGATGGTGTCGCCCGGCTTGAGGAGGGCGGCCATCGCTGCGGCGTTGGCCTGCGCGCCCGAGTGCGGCTGCACGTTGGCGGCCTCGGCGCCGAAGAGGGCCTTGATCCGGTCGATGGCCAGCTGCTCGATGACGTCGGCGTGCTCGCAGCCGCCGTAGTAGCGGCGGCCCGGGTACCCCTCGGCGTACTTGTTGGTGAGGACCGAGCCCTGGGCCTGCATCACGGCGAGCGGGGCGAAGTTCTCGCTGGCGATCATCTCCAGGGTGTCGCGCTGCCGGGACAGCTCCGCGTCGAGGGCGGCGGCCACGTCCGGGTCGGCGGCGGCCAGGTCGCGTGCGTCGGGGGTCATGAGGACTCCTTGAAAACCGACTGGTGACGCTCTGATATATCAGCGGCGGGTCGTCGTCACGGTAGCCACGCGTTCAGGCGCGCGTCAATGGTGTACGGAGGACGAAACCCGGGGGTAACCGCCGCGTGGAAGCGGCGAGTTGCGACAGCCGCCGCTCAGCCCGGCAGCACGTCCAGAACGGTGTGCATCCGCGAGGCCCGCGCCAGGTCCGCGAGCGCCTGCTCCATCACCGACAGCGGCTCACGGGGCGGCAGCAGCAGACCGATCCGGGCGCTGCGCCGCGGACCCATCAGCGGCACCGCCTCCATCCCGGCCGGGATGCCGAAGACGTGCAGCCAGGTGTGCGGGATGATGCTCGACCACTGCCCCGTGCGCACATGCGCGATCAGCGAGGCGAGCGAGTCCGTCTCCACACGCGGCGCCACGGCGAGCGACAGCTCCGCGAACACGTCGTCCAGGACCCGGCGCCCCAGCATCCGCGGATGCAGCAGACACAGCGGCAGCGCCGCCGCCTCCGCCCAGCTGATCTCCTGCGCCGCCCGCCCCGGATCCTCCTGCGTGAGCACCACATAGCGCTCCCGGTACAGCGGCACGAACGGCAGATCCAGGCTCCTGCTGTGGTACGAGACCGCCCCGTGCAGCTCAAAGGCGCGCAGCCTGCGCACGATGTCGTCGCCCTGCAGATCCGCCTGCACGTTCACCGTGGTGTGCGGATTCGCCGCGCAGAACGGCTGGGTCAGCAGCGCCACCGCGCCGACCGCCGTGGGCACCGCGCCGAGGCGCAGCTCGCCGCTCAGCCCCTCGCGCAGCGCCGCGAGCCCCGCCTCCATGGCGTCACGGTCGGCGAGCATCCGGCGCGCCCACAGCACGACCTGCTCGCCCTCGGCCGTCAGACCCTCGAAGCGCCGGCCGCGCCGCACCAGCGGCACCCCCAGCTCCGTCTCCAGCTTGCGGATGCCCTCCGACAGCGTGGGCTGCGAGACGTAGCACTGCTCGGCGGCCTTCGCGAAGTGACCGGCGTTGGTGAGCGCGACCAGGTATTCGAGCTGGCGCAGGAGCACGGTCCCACCCCCTTCACGGCCGACTTCGGTGGACATGTCCCGCGCATGATCGTAGCTGCCTATCAACGATCGGACTTTCCGCTTTGACCGCGCGCCGAGAGCGGACGAATGCTGGGCGCCGGGGGCGTGCCGGCTCCCGTCGAGTCGGAAACACAGAGGTGATGGGCGTGCGCGCCGTCGAAGAGCCCGAAGAGGATCTTTCCCTGAGCAAGCCGAAGACCTGGGCCACCGGAGCGCCCGCGGTCGCCCACGCCCTCCAGTACGCCCTGAGCCAGACCTCGCCCAAGCGCACCGCCCTCACCCTGCTCAACATCAACCAGGACGGCGGCATCGACTGCCCCGGCTGCGCCTGGCCGGAGGGCGCCCCGGACAAGCGGCACCGCAACGAGTACTGCGAGAACGGCGCCAAGCACATCGCCGACGAGGCCACCACGCGCCGCGTCACCCGTGAGTTCTTCGCCGAGCACCCCGTCAGCGAACTCGCCGAGCGCTCCGACTACTGGCTCAACCAGCAGGGCCGGCTGACCGAACCCATGGTCAAGCGGCCCGACAGCGACCACTACGAGCCGATCGGCTGGGACGAGGCCATCGGCCTGCTCGCCGACGAGCTGAACGGGCTCGACGACCCCGACGAGGCGCTGTTCTACACCTCGGGGCGGCTCGCCAACGAGCCCGCGTTCCTGCTCCAGCTCTTCGCCCGCGCCTTCGGCACCAACAACCTGCCCGACTGCTCCAACCTCTGCCACGAGTCCAGCGGCTCGGCCCTCAACGAGACACTGGGCATCGGCAAGGGCAGCGTCAGCCTCGACGACCTGCACAACAGCGACCTGGTGTTCGTCGTCGGCCAGAACCCCGGCACCAACCACCCCCGCATGCTCACCGCCCTGGAGGAGACCAAGCGGCGCGGCGGACAGATCGTCGCCGTCAACCCGCTGCCCGAGGCGGGGCTGCTGCGCTTCAAGCACCCGCAGAAGGCGCGCGGCGTCATCGGCAGGGGCACCGAGATCGCCGACCAGTTCCTCCAGATCAGGCCCGGCGGCGACCTCGCCCTGTTCCAGGCGCTCAACCTGCTGCTCCTGGAGGCCGAGGACAAGGCGCCCGGCACGGTCCTCGACCGCGCGTTCATCGACGCCCACACCTCGGGCTTCGAGGTCTTCACGGACAACATCCGCGACCTCGACTGGGCCGAGGTCCTCAAGGCCACGGGCCTCACCCGCGAGGAGATCGAACAGGTCCACCAGCGAGTGCTCGGCGCCGAGAAGATCATCGTGTGCTGGGCGATGGGCCTCACGCAGCACAAGCACGGCGTCCCCACCATCCGCGAGGTCGTCAACTTCCTGATGCTGCGCGGAAACATCGGCCGCCCCGGCGCCGGCGTCTGCCCCGTGCGCGGCCACAGCAATGTGCAGGGCGACCGCACGATGGGCGTGTGGGAGCGGATGCCGCAGTCGTTCCTCGACGCCCTGGAGAAGGAATTCGACTTCACCCCGCCCACCAAGCACGGCGTCGACGCCGTCGACGCGATTCGCGCCATGCGCGACGGGCGGGCCCATGTGTTCGTGGGCGTCGCGGGCAATTTCGTACGGGCCACGCCGGACAGCGACGTGACCGAACAGGCCCTGCGCAATTGCCGGTTGACCGCGCACATCTCCACGAAGCTGAATCGCTCGCACGCCGTCTGCGGCAGGACCGCGCTGATTCTCCCCACGCTCGGCCGCAGCGACCGCGACATTCAGGCGGGCGGTGAGCAGTTCATGACGGTCGAGGACTCGATGAGCGACGTGCACGCCACCCGCGGGCGCCTCGCGCCCGCCTCACCCGCGCTCCTGAGCGAGGTGTCCATCATCAGCCGCCTCGCCCGCAGGACCCTGGGGGAGCGGCACGACATCGCCTGGCAGGCGTTCGAGAACGACTACGACACCATCCGCGAGCACATCGCGAACGTGGTGCCCGGATTCGACGACTTCAACCGGCGCGTGCGCGAACCGGGCGGCTTCAACCTGCCCAACCCCGTCAACAAGCGCGTCTTCCAGACGGCGAGCGGCACCGCCGTCTTCACCGCCAACACCTTCACCGGGCTCACCGCGCCGCCCGGCCACCTGATCCTCCAGACGCTGCGCTCGCACGACCAGTGGAACACCATTCCGTACGCGATGGACGACCGCTACCGCGGCATCAAGGGCGCGCGCCGCGTCGTCCTGGCCAACGCCCAGGACCTCGACGAGCTCGGCGTCCCCGAGGGCAGCCTGGTCGACCTGGTCAGCGTGTGGACCGACGGCAGCGAGCGCCGGGCGCCGGCGTTCCGTGTCGTCGGCTATCCGACGCCCCGTGGCTCCGCGGCCGCCTACTACCCGGAGACGAACGTGCTCGTCCCGCTGGACAGCGTCGCCGAGAGCAGCAACACCCCCACGTCCAAGGCCGTCATCGTCCGCATGGAACCGGCCGAGGGGGAGGCCGCCGCTCAGTCCAGGTAACCCATCTTGCGGCTGATGTCGGCCGCGCTGCGCAGCAGCGTGGGGGAGAGCTCGTGCATCCGCTCCTCGGTGAACCGGTAGGCGGGACCCGAGGCGCTGATCGCGGCGATGACCTCCCCCTGGGAATTCCTGATCGGCGCCGCCATTCCGTGCAGCCCGATCTCCAATTCCTCCAGCGTCACCGCATATCCGCGCTCCAGGGTCTGCGCGAGATCCGTCTCGAGTTTTCCCTTCGCGGTGAGGGTGTGCGGTGTCATCTTCTTCATGTGGGAAGCCGCGAGCATTTCCGCGCGCTTCTGCTCCGGCACATGAGCGAGGAGTACCTTTCCGCTCGATGTGGCATGCATCGGGGTGAGCTGGCCGACCCAATTGTGCGTGCTGACGGCCATCGGGCCGCGTACCTGGAGCACGTTCACCGCGTAATGTTCCTGCAGTATCGCGATGTTGACGGCCTCGCCGAATTCCTCCGCGAGCTGTTCGCAGAAGGGCCGGGCCTGCTGTGTGACGTCGAAATTGTCGGTGACCGAGCTGGCCAGGCGTACGATGCCGAAACCGATGCGGTACTTGCCCCGGTCGCCGGACTGCTCGACCAAGTCGCGCGCCTCCAGGGCGCCCAGCAGACGGAAGGCCGTCGACTTGTGCACGTCGATTTCCGCGGCGATCTCACTGACCCCCGCTTCCCCGCGCCGGGCGAGAATCTCCAGAACGCTCACGGCACGGTCGACGGACTGCACTCCGGTGCTCGACGAGCCCGTTGTCTCACTGTCTGCGTCATGCTTTCTCATGGCGCGACTATAGGCGCTGTTCGCGGGCCGACGGCAGGGCGATGCGGAAGCGGATCTTCGACCTCATCTGCGTGCTCGTCTCGACAATCGAGGACTTCTGAATTCGGGCATACAGAACCCGTATTGCCAGTCCTGCTACCCGGGGTCACCCGAGTCATGCGTCCCCGTACGACGTCTTGACGCGGACACGCGAGGGCATGTTCTGTTGCGCGGTGAGCGATGCGTTCCTCAGAGCGCAACCGAGTGATCTTCTGCGCGTGACGCTGCCGCGCGGTCCTCAGTCCCCCACTCCCGGGAGGTCCGATGTCCATCCGTGCCGTCGACGAGGCGCCACTGAACCGGTTCCATCGAAAACTCACCTGGGCCTGCGCAGGCGGCCCGTTCCTTGACGGCTATCTCCTCAGCATCATCGGCGTCGCCCTGGCCGGCATGAAGGGCGAACTCGACCTGACCACCGGCGAACTGAGCCTCATCGGCACCTCCGCCCTCGTCGGCATCTTCGTCGGCGGCCTCTTCTTCGGCGCGGTCACCGACAAGCTCGGCCGCGAGGTGATGTACACGATCGACCTCGGGGTCCTGGTGGCCGGATCCGTGCTCTCCCTGTTCGCCACCGAGGCCTGGCAGTTCGTCGTCCTGCGGTTCGTCATCGGCGTCGCCGTCGGCGCGGACTACCCGATCGCCACGTCCCTGCTGGCCGAATGGGCGCCCAGCAAACACCGCGGCCGGCTCCTCGGCATCCTCATCCTGGCCTGGTACATCGGCGCCGCGGCCGCCTACGTCGTCGGCTACGCGCTCGCGGAGCTCGGCGGCGCCGAGGCCTGGCGCTGGATGCTCGGCTCCAGCGCCGTGGTGAGCGTCGCGGTGCTCCTGCTGCGCGTGGGCACCCCCGAGTCGCCGCTGTGGCTGGTGAACAAGGGGCGTACGGAACAGGCCCAGGAGACCGTCGAGAAGGTGCTGGGGCGGCGCGTCGCGATCGAGGAACTCATGGCGGCCTCGGCCGCCGAACAGCGCGTGGACAGCCGCTTCCGCACCCTGTTCCGCGGCGTGTACCTGCGCCGCACGCTCTTCTGCGGGATCTTCTACCTCTGCCAGATCACGCCCATGTTCGCGCTCTACACCTTCGGGCCCACCATCCTCGGCGCGTTCGGGCTCGCGGAGGGCAACACCGGCAATCTCGGTTCGGCGCTCATCAGCATCGTCTTCGTACTGGGATGTCTGCCCGCCCTGCGCCTCGTCGACCGGGTCGGGCGCCGGCCCATCATGATCTGGTCGTTCGTCCTGATGGCGATCCCGCTGGCCGTGCTCGGCGGCGGCACCGCCCTGCCCGTCGCCGTCGTGATCCTGTGCTTCTGCGCCTATGCCCTGGCCTCCGGCGGCCCCACCGTCCTGGAGTGGACGTACCCCAACGAGCTGTTCCCCACGTCGATCCGCGCCACCGCGGGCGGCGTCGCCACGTCGATCAGCCGTGTCGGGGCCGCGGTGGGCACCTATCTGCTGCCCATGTCGCTGGACTCGCTCGGCACCGGACCCACCATGCTGATCGGCGCCGGCATCACGCTCGTGGGATGGCTTGTTTCGCTCGCCTGGGCCGAGGAGACGCTCGGCAAGGGCCTCGCCGAGACGAGCGCGGACCCGACCGCGACGGCGGCCGGCGGCGGAGCCGACAAGCCGCTGCGCAGGGGGGATTTCGAACACTCCTGAACCGCGGGGTAACAACCACTCCAACTCCCGTGCCCCGCACTGTAGTTGGCGCCGATCGCGCGGCGTCATCGAACAGTGCGGGGCACGGGTTTTTCGTGTGACGCGACAGTTCTCAGATTCCTCTTGACACGCGCCGTCGACGGAGACGACAGTTTGGGCGTTGCGTAGAACGCGTCAAGGTTCTTCATGCGCAACAGAGTTCGGTGCTTCAACCAGATCTTCAAAGCTCCCTTCGGCTCTTCTGCCTCCCTCAACAGACTCCCGGGTCCCCGTGCCCGGCCGTCCCGCAGCAAGGAGCTCAACCGTGACTCACGAGGTACGCGCAGTGGTCGCCCGCAAGCAGGGCGCCCCCGTCTCCGTCGAGACGATCCTGGTCCCGGAGCCCGGACCGGGGGAGGCGCTCGTCCAGGTGCGGGCCTGCGGCGTCTGCCACACCGATCTGCACTACCGGGAGGGCGGGATCGGCGACGACTTCCCGTTCCTGCTCGGACACGAGGCCGCGGGCGTCGTCGAAGCCGTCGGCGACGGGGTCACCGACGTGGCGCCGGGCGACTTCGTCATCCTCAACTGGCGGGCCGTGTGCGGCGACTGCCGGGCCTGCCGGCGCGGCCGCCCCTGGTACTGCTTCGACACGCGCAACGCCACGCAGCCCATGACCCTCCTCGACGGCACGCCGCTCTCGCCCGCCCTGGGCATCGGCGCCTTCGCCGAGAAGACCCTGGTCGCGGCGGGGCAGTGCACCAAGGTCGACCGCTCCGCACCGGCCGCCGCCGCGGGCCTGCTCGGCTGCGGCGTCATGGCGGGCTTCGGCGCCGCCGTCAACACCGGAGGGGTCGGCCGGGGCGACTCGGTGGCCGTCATCGGCTGCGGCGGCGTCGGCATCGCGGCGATCGCCGGGGCGAAGGTGGCGGGCGCCGCCCGGATCATCGCCGTCGACATCGACGAGCGGAAGCTGGCGAAGGCCGAGCGGTTCGGCGCCACGGACACCGTCGACTCGTCGCGGACCGATCCCGTCGAGGCGGTCCGCTCCCTCACCGGCGGCTTCGGCGCGGACGTCGTCGTGGAGGCGGTCGGCCGCCCCGAGACCTACCAGCAGGCCTTCTACGCCCGCGACCTGGCGGGCACCGTGGTCCTCGTCGGCGTGCCCACGCCCGACATGAAGCTCGAGCTGCCGCTCGCCGACGTCTTCGGCCGCGGCGGCGCCCTCAAGTCCTCCTGGTACGGGGACTGCCTGCCCTCCCGAGACTTCCCGGCCCTCATCGACCTCTACCTCCAGGGTCGCTTCGACCTCGGTGCGTTCGTCAGCGAGGAGATCGGCCTCGACGAGGTCGAGTCCGCCTTCGACGCCATGCGCCGCGGAGACGTACTGCGCTCAGTGGTGACGCTGTGAGCGCGGGGGCCCGCCCGGCCCCCACACCACGCACAACTCGCATCGCTTCGGCACCTGCCGCATGTCCGTACGACATCTACCGAGGTGACATCTGATGAGCACCACCAGCCTGCCCCCGAGCCTGATCTCCACCCTCCCCGGCGACTACTACACCGACCCCCAGATCTTCGCGCGGGAGCAGGAGCACATCTTCGAGTCCATGTGGTTCTGCGTGAGCCGCGCGGCCGACCTCGCCAAGCCCGGCAGCTTCCGTACCTACCAGGTCGGCCGGGAGAGCGTCCTCGTCTCGCGCTCCCGCGACGGCTCGATCCGCGCCTTCCTCAACATCTGCCGGCACCGAGGCGCCAAGCTGTGCACCGAGGAGTCCGGCGAGGTCCGGCGCAACTTCCAGTGCCCGTACCACGCCTGGACCTATGGCCTCGACGGCAAGCTCGTCGCCGCGCCGAACCTCACCTCGATGCCCGACATCGACCGCACCGAGTACGGCCTGGTCACCGTGCACGTGCGGGAATGGCTCGGATATGTGTGGGTCAGCCTCGCCGAGCAGCCGCCGTCCTTCGAGGACGAGGTGATCGGCGCGGTGACCGAGCGCCTCGGTGGCGCCGACGCGATCGAGAACTACGCGGTCGAGGGCCTCGACCTGGGTCGGCGCATCACGTACGACGTCAAGGCCAACTGGAAGCTCATCATCGAGAACTTCATGGAGTGCTACCACTGCGCGACCATCCACCCCGAACTCACCGAGGTGCTCCCTGAGTTCAAGGACGGTCTCGCGGCCCAGTACTTCGTCGGCCACGGCGCCGAGTTCGCGGAGGAGGCCCAGGGCTTCACCGTCGACGGGTCCGAGGGCCTGGACCGGATCCCCTCGGTCGGCGAGGACCAGGACCGCCGCTACTACGCCATCACCGTGCGGCCCCAGGTCTTCATCAACCTGGTGCCCGACCACGTCATCCTGCACCGGATGTACCCGCTCGCCCACGACCGCACGATCGTCGAGTGCGACTGGCTGTACCTGCCGCACGTCGTCGACGGCGGTCGAGATGTCGAGCACTCCGTCGAACTGTTCCACCGCGTCAACCAGCAGGACTTCGACGCCTGCGAACGGACCCAGCCCACGATGAGCTCGCGCGCCTACGCCAAGGGCGGCGTCCTCGTCCCGAGCGAACACCACATCGGAGAGTTCCATGCCTGGCTCCAGGCCAGGCTCGGCACACAGCACGCCAACTGACCATCCATTTGTTCTCCGGAGGTTCCCCATGATCCCGGTGTGCCGCATCGAAGATCTGCCCCCTGGCGAGTCGATCCGCGTGACCGAGAACGTGGCCGCGCCCGTCGCAGTGTTCAACGCGGACGGCACCGTGTACGCCATCGACGACACCTGCACCCACCAGGACGCCTCGCTCGCCGACGGCTTCCTCGAGGGCTGCTTCGTCGAATGCCCCCTGCACGAGGCGTCGTTCGACCTGCGCAACGGCCGCCCGACCTGCCCGCCCGCCAAGACGCCCGTCCGCACCCACCAGGTCACCGTCGAGGACGGCCAGATCCTGCTTCACGTCACAGTTGGGGAGCCCGCATGAAGCACATCACCGTGGTCGGAGCCTCGCTCGCCGGCCTCAGCGCGGTCCGCTCGCTGCGCGCCGAGGGCTACGACGGAGGGATCACCGTCGTGGGCGAGGAAATGCACCGGCCCTACGACCGACCGCCGCTGTCCAAGGCCTTCCTCAAGGGCGACGTCACCGCCGACGCCCTCGCCCTCGGGGACACCGAGGAGTACGAGGACCTGGCCGTCGAATGGGAGCTCGGCGAGCGCGCCGTGCACCTGGACTGCTTCAACACCGAGGTCATCCTCGGCAACGGACGCCGGATCGAGACCGACGGCGTCGTGGTCGCCACCGGCTCCACCGCCCGCCGGCTGCCCGGCACCGAGGGCACCGCCGGAGTGCACACCCTGCGCACCCTGGACGACGCCTGGGCCCTGCGCACCGAGCTGGTGAGCGGCCTCTCCCGGATGGTGGTCATCGGCGCCGGATTCATCGGCGCCGAGGTCGCCGCCACCGCCCACCACCTGGGCCTCGACGTCACCGTCGTCGAGGCGCTCGACACCCCGCTGGAGCGCCAACTGGGCGCCGAGATGGGCCGCCTGTGCGCCTCCCTGCACACCGACCACGGCGTCCGCCTGCTGTGCGGAACCGGCGTGGCGGGCCTGGAGACCGGCGGCGGCCGCGTCACCGGGGTGCGGCTCACCGACGGACGGCGGCTGCCCGCCGACATCGTGCTCGTCGGCGTCGGCGCCCGCCCCGTCGACGACTGGCTCGCCGACTCCGGTGTGTGGGTGGACAACGGCGTGGTGTGCGACGCCGGCGGCGCCTCCAGCGTCCCGAACGTCGTCGCCGTCGGAGACGTGGCACGCCGCCCGCACCCCTTCACCGGCCGCCACGCCCGCATCGAGCACTGGTCGAACGCGACGGAGTCGGCCGCCACCGCGGCCCGCACCCTGCTCACCGGCGAACCCGCCATCCCGCGGGCCACCCCGCCGTCCTTCTGGTCCGACCAGTACGACGTCCGGATCCAGCTCGCGGGCGTCGTGAACCCCGGCGCCCAACTGGAACTCGTCGAGGGCTCCTACGAGGACCGCTCCTTCGCCGCCCTCTACAAGGAGGACGGCGTGCCCACGGCGGTCCTCGCCATGAACCGCTCGAAGATCTTCAACCGGCTCCGCAGGACCCTCGTCCCCGCCACGGAGAGGATCGCGCCCGCCGCCGTCTGACGGGCCAGCCACCATGTCCTCGCCTCTCCCGCCGTGCCGCACCCCTGATATATCAATGCGTGGATGCGGTACGGTGAGCTCCCATCGCGGACACGTCACGGGAGGGGCGAGATGGCATCTGTGCCTGCCGCCGAAGGCCGGTCGCCCGGCGCGACCCTGGCCGACCAGGCGTACCAGGAAATCACGGACCGGCTCGTCACCCTGCAGATCCGCCCCGGCGAACCCGTCCACGACGGCCGGCTCGCCGCCGACCTCGGCCTCGGCCGCACCCCGGTCCGCGAGGCCCTCAAGCGCCTGGAGATCGAGCGGCTCATCGTCGCCTACCCCCGGCGCGGCACCTTCGCCACCGAAGTACAGATCGCCGACCTCGGCCACATCTCCGAGGTCCGGCAGGAGCTCGAACCCCTCGCCGCCGCGCGGGCAAGCAAGCGGGCCACCGCGGCGGACCGGGAGCGGCTGCGCGCCCTGCTCGACCGCGTCGAGGAGGAGTCGCAGTCCACGCCCGAGCACGGCGAGATCGGCCTGCTCCGGCTCGACATGGCGGTGCACCGCGCCGTCTACGCGCTCACCTACAACCCGTACCTCGAAGCCACCCTCGTCAACTACGACAACCTCGCCACCCGGATCTGGTGCCTGTTCATCGACCGCCTCGCCGGCCTCGAACAGCACGTCCACGAGCACGGGCAGCTGCTCAGGGCGGTCATCGAGGGTGACGAGGCCAAGGCGTCCGCCGTGGCCGCCGAGCACGTGGAGAACTTCGAGCGGGCGATCCGCTCGATCATCTGACCCCACCGGGAGCCCGTCCGGGCACCCTCAACCGCGGGGAACGCGGGGCCCATTGACGGCCGGCGGACGCCGGTTCTACTGTGCCGATCACCGGCATCGCTGGTATATCAATCACGCTCCATTGCTGTGTCACCCACATGTGCAGACGCGGCCGTCCCTCCCGCAGCGGACGGCCCGAGCTTCTCCCGAACGCCACAAGCCCCCTCGACGGGCCGCTGCTCGGAGGATCCCCATGCCCCACCAGGTCAAGGCCGTCGTCGCCCGCGCGGCGGGCGCCCCGGCGAGCCTCGAGACCGTCACCGTGCCCGACCCGGGCCCCGGCGAGGCCCTCGTGAACATCCAGGCCTGCGGCGTGTGCCACACGGACCTGCACTACCTCCAGGGCGGCATCGGCACCGAGTACCCCTTCCTCCTCGGCCACGAGGCGGCGGGCGTGATCGAGTCCGTCGGCGAAGGCGTCACCGGTCTCGACGAGGGCGACTTCGTCGTCCTCAACTGGCGTGCCGTGTGCGGAAGGTGCCGCTCCTGTCGGCGCGGGCGGCCCTGGTACTGCTTCGACAGCCTCGGCGCCACGCAGTCCGCGACCCTGGACGACGGCACCCCGCTCGTCGCCGCCCTCGGCATCGGCGCCTTCGCCGAGAAGACCCTCGTCGCCGCCGGACAGTGCACCAAGGTCAACGCGGCGGCGCCCGCCGCTGCCGCGGGACTCCTCGGCTGCGGCGTCATGGCGGGCTTCGGCGCCGCCGTGCACACCGGAGGCGTCCGGCGCGGCGCCTCCGTCGCCGTCATCGGCTGCGGCGGCGTCGGCATGGCGGCCCTCGCGGGCGCCGCGCACGCAGGCGCCACCCGCGTCATCGCCGTCGACATCGACGCCCGCAAGCTCGACCAAGCCCACCGCTTCGGCGCCACCCACACCGTCGACTCCACCACCACCGACCCCGTCCAGGCCGTCCGCGACCTCACCGGAGGACACGGCGCCGACGTCGTCGTCGACGCGGTCGGCACCCCCGAGACGTACCGGCAGGGCTTCTACGCCCGCGACCTCGCCGGCACCCTCGTCCTCGTCGGCGTCCCTACCGCCGACCGCACCGTCCAACTGCCCCTCCTCGACGTCTTCGGACGCGGCGGCGCGCGCAAGTCCTCCTGGTACGGGGACTGCCTGCCCTCCCGCGACTTCCCGCACCTCGTCGACCTCCACCTCCAGGGCCGGTTCGACCTGGACCGGTTCGTGAGCGAGACCATCGATCTCACCGATGTCCAGGGCGCCTTCGACCGGATGAGCCGCGGCGAAGTGCTGCGCTCGGTCGTCCGCCTGTGACCGCACCGCACCCGACCCGCCCTCGTCACCTGCGCGCACCCGTGAAATCCGGAGGACCCACAATGACCTCGCAGTCTTCGCAGCCCAAGGTGGTCATCATCGGAGCCGGCATCGTCGGCTGCTCCCTCAGCGACGAACTCACCGCCCTCGGCTGGACGGACGTCACCGTCCTCGAGCAGGGTCCCCTCTTCGCGACCGGCGGATCCAGCTCGCACGCCCCCGGACTCGTCTTCCAGACCAGCCCCTCCAAGACCATGACCGAGTTCGCCCGCTACACCGTCGAGAAGACTTCCGCCCTCGACCTCGACGGCGACTGGTGCTACCGGCAGGTCGGCGGCCTGGAGATCGCCACCACCAGCGAACGCCTCGCCGAACTCGAGCGCAGGCACGGCTGGCTCACGTCCTGGGGCGTCGAGAGCCACCTCCTCAGCCCCGAGGAGTCCGCGAAGCTGCACCCGCTGCTCGACCCCGGCGCCATCCTCGGCGGTTACCACATCCCCAGCGACGGACTCGCCAAGGCGCTGCGCATCGGCGAGGCCCAGGCCCGCCGCGCCATCGCCCGAGGCGCCACCTTCCTCGGCCACCACACCGTCACCGACATCGAGACGTCGGGCGGCGCCGTCAGCGCCGTCGTCACCGACCGCGGCACCTTCCCCGCCGACATCGTGGTGTCCTGCGCCGGATTCTGGGGCCCCCGCATCGGCCGCATGGTCGGCCAGGACGTACCGCTCATCCCCATGGGCCACCAGTACGCCACCACCACACCGCTCACCGAACTCAAGGGCCGCAACAGCGTCTCGGACGAGGCGAACCTGCCGATCCTGCGCAACCAGGACGCCGGCCTCTACTACCGCGAACTCGTCGACCGCATCGGCATCGGCTCGTACGCCCACCGCCCCATGCCGCTGTCGCCCGACGACGTCCTGCACCCCGCCGACAGCCCCGACCAGCCGTCCAAACTCGACTTCACCAAGGCCGACTTCGAGGGCGCCTGGACCGACTCCCGCACCCTGCTGCCCGCCCTCAGGGACACCGAGATCGCCGACGGCTTCAACGGCCTGTTCTCCTTCACCGTCGACGGCATGCCGCTCATCGGCGAGTCCCCGACGGTGTCGGGCTTCTGGCTCGCCGAGGCGGTCTGGGTGACCCACTCCGCGGGCGTCGCGCGGGCCGTCGCCCAGTGGATGGTCCAGGGCCGCCCCGGCATCGACGTGCACGGCTGCGACGTCAACCGCTTCGAGGACGTGCAGCTCGCGCCCGACTACGTGCACGAGCGCAGCTGCCAGAGCTTCTCCGAGGTGTACGACATCATCCACCCGCTCCAGCCGCCGAACCGCCCCCGCCCGCTGCGCGTCAGCCCCTTCCACGTACGCCAGCGGGAGCTCGGGGCCGTGTTCCTGGAGGGCGCGGGCTGGGAGCGGCCGCACTGGTACGAGGCCAACGCCGATCTGCCCGAGGTGGCCCGGATCGGCGAACGCGGCGAGTGGGCCTCGCAGTTCTGGTCGCCCGTCGCGGGCGCGGAGGCGCTGGTCACCCGCGAGCGCGTGGCGCTGTACGACATGACACCCCTCAAGCGCCTGGAGGTCACGGGACCGAACGCCCTCGCGTTCCTCCAGGGCCTCACCACCAACCAGCTCGACAAGCCCGTCGGCGCGGTCACGTACACCCTGCTGCTCGACGAGGCGGGCGGCGTGCTCAGCGACCTCACCGTCGCCCGGCTCGCCGACGACCGCTTCCAGATCGGCGCCAACAGCAACCTCGACCTCGTCTGGCTGCGCCGCCACCTGCCCGCCGACGGCACCGTGCAGGTCCGGGACATCACCGCAGGCACCTGCTGCATAGGTGTGTGGGGTCCGCTCGCCCGCGACCTCGTGCAACCCCTCACCGACGCCGACTTCTCGCACGAGAACTTCGGCTACTTCAAGGCGAAGCAGGCCTACATCGGCGACGTCCCGGTCACCGCGATGCGCCTCTCCTACGTCGGCGAACTCGGCTGGGAGCTCTACACCACCGCCGACCTCGGCCTGCGCCTGTGGGACACGCTCTGGAAGGCGGGCCAGGAGCACGGGGTGATCGCGGCGGGCCGCAGCGCCTTCAACTCCCTGCGCCTGGAGAAGGGTTACCGGGCCTGGGGCCACGACATGACCAACGAGCACAACCCGTACGAGGCCGGGGTCGGCTTCGCCGTCCGCAAGAAGAAGGGCGACTACCTCGGCCTCGACGCGATCCGCGACGTCACCAAGGACACCGTCACCCGCCGCCTCACCGCCCTGCTCATCGAGGACGACCGCTCGGTCGTCATGGGCCACGAGCCGGTGTACGTCGACGGGACGCCCTGCGGCTACGTCACCAGCGCCGCGTACGGCTACACCCTCGGCCGCCCGATCGCCTACGCGTGGCTCCCCGCCGAACACGCCGACCCCGGCACCCGCGTCGAGATCGGCTACTTCGGCGACCGGGTCCCGGCCGTCACCGCGACCGAGCCCCTCTTCGACCCGGACATGACCCGCATCCGCCGCTGACACCCCGCCGCGGAGGCGTGAGACGGCCCGGCAGCGGTGACGCTGCCGGGCCGTGCGGGGAGGAACGGGCCGGGTCAGTCCATGAACGCGCCGTCGCACTTCCTGTTGTCGGCGGTCCACTTGTGGGACGAGATGGCGTTGTTCGCCTTCTTCCCGTTCGAGAAGCGGTCGTCGCCGGCGAGCCGGTCCGCGTACTTCTCGCCCTTGGTCAGGCAGATGTGGCCGCCCTTGTATCCGGAGTGCCGGTAGAAGACGACGGTGCTGTAGCTGCCGGTGCCCTTGTTGATCAGGGAGGTGGCCCGGTCGTTGTCGGAGCCGCGGAGCTGACCCCGGTTGTCGGCCCAGGACCACTCCTCGCCCCGGTCGACGCCCAACGGCTTCGTGCAGTTCCTGCCGTCGAACGCGGCCATGAGTCCGGGCGTCAGGCCGCGGTACTCGCGGTCGCAGTTGGCCGACCGGGAGTCGACGTCGGTGGGTGACGCGGAGTGCGCGGCAGCGGGCAGCGCCAGGCCGGTGCCGAGCAGTCCCGCGGCGGACAGGGCGACGAGGGTCTTGCGGAGTGCGGACATGGTGAACTCTCTTTCTGTGGTGGTGAATCGGACTCGGTGCATCACGTGTGGTCTCGTTCGGCCAGTACGTCCCTGGCCTTGGCCAGCGCCTCGCGCTGGAGCCGTGTCCGGGTCTCGAACGCCTCGCGGTAACGGCCCGCCGCGTACTCGGCGCGGTACGTCCGCTCCAAGGCCCGCGCGACGGCTCCGAGCCGGCTGTGGTGGGCGCACTCGGCCTCCGCGGTGGCCAGCCTGACCTCGACCGCGTGGGCGCGGCGGTCGCTCAGGCCGTGCGTCAGCCCGGGGACGCGCTCGTGCAACGTGGTGGGGTCGGCGAAGCGGTGGCCCTTGTCCCGCATGCACGAGGACCAGGCGTCGACGGCAGCCGTGAAGCGCTTGTTCCGCTTGATCCGGGGCTCGTACAGGGAGCCGATTCCGGCCACGGTCTTGTCCGCCGTGAACCACGTCCCGAGATCTCCGTACAGCGCCCGCAGGGCCTCGGCGTTGCAGCCGCCGGTAGCCATGCTGACGGTGCCGCCGCCGGGCGCGCGGGCCTCGACCGTCCCCGACTCGGGGCCGCCGAACAGGGCGTTGCTCCACCGGAGCCTGCCCTCCCGCGACAGCTTCCGGTAGTGCGCGATGTTGGGGTCCTTCTTCCGCGCCCGTTCCCTCTCGCGCTCAAGACCGCCCCCGTAGCCGTACGTGCGGGCCCAACGCTCGTCGTCGAGCACGTAGCCCGGGGTGCGGAGTTCGTCGGCCTTCAGCCGCTCCGCCACCCCGTACGGGAATCCCCGGTCCTTCATGCAGCGCTGTGTGAGCAGTTCCCGGGCGTGTGCCACTGTGGCCCGCTGGGCGTCGTCGAGTTCGGTGCGCGCGACCTGCTCGGTGCGGCGCTGCCGGGTGTCGTGGCTCTCGGCCGTCCGTGCGCAGCCCGTCACGGTGACGGCGAGTGCCGTGACCACCGCGACCAGGCCCGCTCCCGCGCTTCGCGTTCCCCGCATCTGCTACCTCCCCTTGCCCTGGGTTCTCAGGGTGTGGGGGAAGGGCCGCCCGGCGCGCCCTGGTTCGGCCGTGCCCGAAACAGCCCGGCGGGGGTGGGGTCAGCCCACCAGCACCCCGCTGAGCAGATGGCTGCCGAGTCGGGTCAGGCTGTGGTGCATGCGATGGCGTTCCCGGGTGCTGGCGACGAGGCCGGCGCGCCGCAGTACCGAGGCGTGTTCGCTCGCGGAGGACACCGAGACGCCCGCCAGCCGCGCCAACTCCGTCGTGGTGCACGGCTCTTGAAGCGCCTGGAGGACCGCGGCGCGCGTGTGTCCGAGCAGTGGCGCGAGCCTCGGCGCGGGCCCGACGGCCGCCTCCGGCTCCGGCATGCGGGCCGGATACACCAGCACGGGCCACAGGGCGGTGTCGAGGAGTGCCACCGGTGTGCGACGGCAGAAGTAGGACGGCACGAGGAGCAGGCCGCGCCCCTCCAGGTGGATGTCCCGCTCGGCGGGATAGTCGGCGACGAGCACCGGTGGCTCCCACCGCAGGATCGGGGCGAAGGTGCGCAGCATCTCCTCCGTGCCGAGCCGGCACTGCGCGCTCGTCCGGTGCCGACGGTCGGCCTCGACCCGTGCGGCGATCCGCGGCCAGCAGGGCGCGAGCACCGCGTCGTAATAGCGGCGCAGCGCCCGGCCGAGGCGGTGCACCGCCTCCAGATCGCCGACGGCCAGTGGCCGGGTCCACGCGGGCAGCCGGTCCTGCTCCGCCAACAGCGCCATCTCCGCCCGCAGTTGACTCCGTGGAGTCGACAGGACGGCGTCGATCCCGCATTCCAGACCGCCGAGCCCGGCGGCCGGTGTCAGGAAGTCCGGGAAGTAGCCGCGTGGCGGCATCAGCGGCGACAGCATCCGCAGCGCGCTCAGATCACCCGGGCGCTGCCGCCCGCGCCACGCGTCGAGGACGGACTCCCGGCGCGGCTCCCGGAGTTGATGCATGCTCAGCACGATCTCCCAGAGCGGGTCCGGTTCCTCGGCGATCCTGGTCCGGGTCAGATCCCCGGCACTGAAGTGAATACGCAGCACGGCTTCCCCCGAATCCGCCACGGCGTCGATGGTGCGCGCGCCCTCCGGGTGGTCGTCGAACCGGAGCCGGCGCGTCGTCCTGTGACCTATGCTGGGACCATAGTGGCGAGAACGGCCGTTCTCAAGCGGCGCGCGAGGCGCACCCGGCGCTCAAGGGGCGTACGGGAACGGTGAGTTCGCGTCCCGCCGGGTGGCCGAGCGCGAGGAGGGGACGGTCCGTTGGAGTCGGACGAGCTGCGGACACATGTGGTCGAGGTGGCGGACGACCTGTTCTACACCCACGGCGTCCACGCGGTGACCATGCACCGGATCCGTGACGAGGCGGGGGTGCCGCTGAAGCGGCTCTACCGGATGTTTCCCTCCAAGGACCTGCTCCTCGCGGCCTGCCTCGACCGGCGCGACCGACTGGCCCGCACGGCGATCGGCGAGCGGATCGCCACGCTCGACGACCCCCTCGCCAAGCTCCTCGGCCCCTTCGACTTCCTCGACGACTGGTTCCGGCTGCCCGGCTTCCACGGCTGCGTGTTCGCGGGCGCCTTCGGCGAGGTGGGTGCCGCCGCGCCGATCGTCGTGACCGCCGTGCAGACGCACAAGCTGGCCCTGCGCGCGCTCTTCACGGACCTCGCACGGGACGCGGACGTACGGGACGAGGTCGCGGTGGGCGCCCAGCTCGCGGTCCTCTTCGACGGGGCGATGGCTGTCGCGACCTTCACCGGTGACACCGACGCGGCGCTGCACGCGCGCAGGGCCGCGCGGGCGGTGGTGCGTGCGGCGGGATGACGCCCCGTCCATCTGCCGGACCGGTGGCGCGGGCACTCGGTGGTGTGTGAAAGAATTTCACCCTGCCGGTGCGAGCACGGTCCCTCTGGAGACCGTCGACGCCACCATCTCCTCTTCCGTTCTCCGGATACCGCGACCGTTCCACCTCGTCGCGCCGTGTCCGGACGTTCGCATGAGCGGGTGGGGCAGGACGCCCGCCTCGGCGCCTGCCCAGTCCATCCCCGCGACGGAACGACGGAACCACGCCACATGACACAACTGGACGAGACGGTCGCGACCCCGGGTGGCACCGCTTCCGCCGACGGCGGTGACAAGCCCAGCCGGTACGCCAAGAAGGCGGTGTTCGCCTCCTCGCTCGGCTACGCCATGGACGGCTTCGACCTGCTGATCCTGAGCTTCGCCCTCTCGGCCATCTCCGCCGACCTGGGCCTGGACAAGACGCAGAGCGGCTCGCTCGCCACCATCACCCTCATCGGCGCGGTCGTCGGCGGACTCGGCTTCGGGATGCTCGCCGACCGGATCGGTCGTGTGAAGGTCCTCACGTACTCGGTGATCTTCTTCGCCGTCTTCACGGGACTCTCCGCGCTCGCCACCTCGTACGGGGAGCTGTCCGCGTTCCGGTTCCTCGCGGGCGTCGGCATCGGCGGCGAGTTCGGCATCGGCATGACGCTCGCCGCGGAGGCCTGGCCGAGCAGGAAGCGGGCGCGCGCCACCTCGCTCGTCGCGCTCGGCTTCCAGGCCGGTGTGCTGGCCGCCGCGCTGATCTCGGCGCCGGTCCTCGCCGCGTGGGGCTGGCAGGGGCTGTTCCTGATCGGAGCCGTGCCCGCGGTCGTCGCCATCGCGCTGCGCTCCCGACTGCACGAGCCCGAGCACTTCACCCGCACCCGCGACGACGGCACCGGCCTCTCCACGCTCGCCTCCCTGAAACTGCTGGTCAAGGACGGCCCCACGACCCGCGCCAGCCTCGGCGTGCTGGTCCTGACCTCGGTCCAGAACTTCGGCTACTACGGCATCATGACGTGGCTGCCCACCTATCTCAGCGAACGGTTCGGGTACAGCCTCACCAAGTCCTCCGGCTGGACCGCCGTCACCGTCGTCGGCATGGCCGCCGGCATTCTCCTCTTCGGCGAACTCGCCGACCGGCTCGGCCGCCGCAGGACGTTCTGGCTCTTCCAGGTCGGCGCGGCCGTCTCCGTCCTCGCGTACAGCCAGCTCGTCTCGCCGTGGGCGCTGCTCGTCGGCGGCGCCGTGATGGGCCTCTTCGCGAACGGCATGACCGGCGGCTACGGCGCGCTGATGGCCGAGCTGTACCCGACGCGGGTGCGGGCCACCGCGCAGAACACCCTGTTCAACATCGGGCGCGCGGTCGGCGGCTTCGCGCCCGTCGTCGTGGCGCTGTGCGCGGACCGGTGGGGCTTCGCCGTCGCCATCGGCCTGCTGTCCGCGATCTACGTCGCCGACATCCTCGCCATGTTCGTCATCCCCGAGCGCAAGGGCGAGCGCCTGGACTGAGGGCCCGAGGTCACGAGCACGCCGCGCGGCGTGCTCGCCTTCGGCGCGGACGGGTCGCATGCTGGACCCGGACATCCGCGCCGAAGGAGCCGAAGGTGAGGCCCGCCGTGACCACTCGCGAAGAGGACCCGCGCAGCAGCGAGGACCAGCGCGCACAGAGGATCTGGGCCCGCGAGGCACCCCGCTACGACCTCTGGATGCGCCGCTTCGACCGCCACATGCTCCGCGACGGGCGGGCCCGGCTGTGCGCGCCCGCCCACGGCCGGGTCCTGGAGGTCGCTGTCGGCACGGGCCTCAACCTGCCGCACTACCCGAAGGACGCCGAGCTGACCGGGACCGACCTCTCCCCGGACATGCTGGCCCGCGCCCGGGTGCGCGCCGCGGACCTCGGCATCGAGGCCACGTTCACGGAGGCGTCGGCGACCCGGCTGCCGTTCCCCGACCACTCCTTCGACACGGTCGTGTGCGCGCTCGCGCTGTGCTGCATCCCGGACGACCGGGCCGCCGTCGAGGAGATGCGCCGCGTGCTGGTGCCGGGCGGCGCGCTGCTCCTGATCGACCACGTCATCAGCCACAAGTTCCCCGTCCGCATGGTGCAGCGCGCCCTCGAGCCGCTGATGGTGAGGTTCGCCGACGACCACCAGCTGCGCAGGCCGCTGCATCTCGTGACCGACGCCGGGTTCACCGTCGTCGAGCGCGAGCGCTACAGCCTCGGTGTGATCGAGCGGATCGTGGCGCTCAAGCCGGGCCCGGAGTGAGGGCGTCGAGCACGGCCGCCAGGTCCGCGCCCGCGCGCAGCAGCGCCACGGAGCGCCCGGCGAGCAGTTCGAGCCGCTCGTCGAGCACCCGCCGCGCCCTGGCCGCGCCGTCTCCGGGCCCCAGCGCCGCCACGATCTCGCGCACCGCAGGAATGCCGTACCCGCCGCCGCGCAGCGCCGCGACGATCCTGGCCGTGCCGATCGCCGACGCGTCGTAGCGGCGGGCCCGCAGCGACGTCACGCGCTCCGGAGCGAGCAGGCCCTCGCGCTCCCAGAACCGCAGCGTCGAGGCGCGCACGCCGAGCGCCGCGGCGAGCTCGGTGATGGTCATGGCGTCGTCGGGCGCATCGGCGCCGGCCCCCTCCGCCTCGATCACCCGCAGCGCCCGCTGGGCCCGCAGCACCTCGTCCCGCTCCCGCGCGAGCCCGGCGTGCACCGCGTCGACCGCGGCGGCGGCCTCGGCGACGCCCCGCGTCCACAGCTCCGTCATCAGCTGCCGCGCGGCCACGGGACCTGCCGCCCGTGCGAGCCCTTGGTAGGCGCCGAGCGCGCGCACGTGCAGCGGCGCGTACACCCGGTACCCGTTGGCCGCCCGCTCGGCCGGCGGGAGCACCCGGAGCCGCTCCAGGTCCCGCACCTGCTGTACCGAGCAGCCCGCTTCCCGGGCCACGTCGACCGTCCGCAGCGCACCCTCGTCGGCCACCGTTCCACCTCAACCCCACACAAGCACTTCAAGCCCATGCTTGAACCATGAGTGCGAACACGAGTATGGAACAGATCATCACGACCGTGCGCGGCTTCGACGGTGCGCTCGTCCTCGCGCCGGGGCCGGGCAGCGACGTCCCCGAGATCGCCTGGGGCGACGCGTTCTTCTACTACGCCCCCGACGGCGAGGTCCCGCGCACCGGACAGCCGTACGCCACGATCGTCACGAAGAACTACCCCGGCGACGAACTGTCCGCCCTGGAGACCCCCGGCCGCTTCCGCGTCAACATCCAGGCCGACCGGGACACCTGCCGGCGGCTGACGCCCGAGCCCCCGCACGACCACACGGCCGCGGACACCCTGCTGCCGCACCCGGTCCACGGCGACCAGCACTGGCTCTGCGTCGTGAACCCGGGGCCCCGTACACACGACACGGTCCTGCGCCTGTTGCGCGCGGCTCACGAGGCGGCCCGCGGCCGGTACGAGCGCCGCCGCGGGTGACCCTCAGTACGCGTCGTACGTCGGCCGGCCGTTCGGGCGGTAGACGCCCACGACCGTGCCGCCCTTCGTCGTCGTGACGCTCACCGGCTCCAGGGCCGTGGGGACCGCCCCGTCGGCGAAGAGGCGCTTGCCGGTGCCGATGATGACCGGGTGGATGGTCAGGCGGTACTCGTCGACCAGGTCCTCGCGCATCAGCGTCTGGGCGAGGTCACCGCTGCCCACGACGTTGATGTCACCGCCGTCGGTCTGCTTCAGGCGGCGCACCGCGTCGGCGACGTCGCCCTCCAGCAGCGTCGAGTTCTGCCAGTCGAGCGACGTCAGGGTCCGCGACGCCACGTACTTGCGCATGCCGTTCATCCGCTCCGTGAACGGATTGCCCGGATCGGCGGTCGGCCAGTACCCGGCGAAGATGTCGTACGTCTTGCGGCCCAGGAGCATCGCGTCGGCCGGCTCGTACCAGCTCGCGATGGCCGCGCCGACCTCGTCGTCGTCCGTCGGTTTCTGCCAGCCGCCGTGCTCGAAGCCGCTCTCCTGGTCCTCGTCCGGGCCGCCCGGCGCCTGCATCACGCCGTCCAGGGTCAGGAACGTGCAAACGATGATCTTCCGCATGGTGTGCTCCCTCGTCTCGTCGACAGGTAGACCGCGCCGCCGCCGCGAACTCATCGGCGACGGCGCGCCCAGGGAGCGCGGCCGGGACTAGAGCCCGTAGGTCCTGCCGATGATGTCCCGCTGGATCTCGCTCGTGCCGCCGTACACCGTCGACACCACCGTGGACCGCAGCAGGGCCTCCATCCCGTACTCGGTGGCGTAGCCGTAGCCGCCCATCATCTGCATGCCCTCCAGCGTGATGTGCTTCGCCAGCTCCGTGCACTTCAGCTTCGCCATCGAGGCCTCGCGCGGGAACACCTTGCCCGGCTCCGTGTCGATGGTGGCCGCCACGTCGTCCAGGAGCAGCTGCGCGCACTCCAGCTCCGTCGCCATGTCCGCGATCCGGTGCTTGAGCGCCTGGAAGGAGCCGATCGGCCGGCCGAACTGCTCGCGCTGACGGACGTACGCCAACGTGTCGTCGAAGGCCCGGCGCGCCACGCCCAGCATCATCGCTGCGAGGATCATCCGCTCCAGGTTCAGGCCGGCCATCAGCTGCTTCCACGCCTGCCCCGGCGTGCCCACCACCGCCGAATCGGGCACGAAGCAGTCCGTGAAGTAGAGGTCGTTGACCTCCTTGCCGCCCATGGTGTCGATGCCCCGGATCGTCAGCCCCTCGGCGTCCGTCGGCACCATGAACTGCGTCAGACCCTCGTGCTTCGACGACCCCTGTTCGGTACGGGCGATGAGCAGGATGTGGTCCGCGAAGTGGGCGTTGGAACACCATGTCTTCTGCCCGTTGACCAGATAGCCGCCCGAGGTGCGCTCGGCCCGGCAGGCGAGCGCGCCCACGTCGGAGCCCGCGCCCGGCTCGGACATCGACACCGACTCGACCCGGCCGTTCACCACCCCTTCGAGGACCGTCCGCTTCTGCTCCTCGGTGCCGAACTTCTCGTACGCCGCCGCCGTGATGATCGTCGTGCCGAATCCGCTGATGGGGGCCCGGCCGTACGAGGTCTCCTGGAGGAAGAGGGAGAGGTCCACCATGCCGCGGCCCGCGCCGCCGTACTCCTCGGGGACCGCGATGCCGAGCCAGCCGAGCTTCGCCATCTTCTCGTACAGCCGCTGGTTGTGATGCTCCGTGCCGTTGGCCGTCAGCTTGTCGCGCTGTTCCTTCGTGCCGCACTCGCGGTGGCAGAAGTCGGCGATGGCGTCGACCAGGTCGCGGCGCTCGTCGGACAGGACTCGGGGCATGGCGGATCGTCTCCTCGGTCGTCAAAGGGGTGTGCGGTGGCGCGGGCGGCGCGGCGGGTCAGGCGTCGCGGACCGCGGGGAACACCGTGTGCAGCAGGTGGAGCACCGTGCGGGTGAGGAACACGTGCAGGTCGTCGCGGGTGAGGGTGTCGCGCTCCAGCCACTCCCGTGACGCGGACTTGAGCATGGCGCTGTGGGCGCGGATCATCGCGCGGAGCTTGTCCCGGCCCGCGTCCTCGGCGATGTCCGTCATCATGGCGGCTTCCAGGATCCGGTCGGTGGCGATCTCGTCGGCCTCCAGCATGATCCGGTCGATCTCGGGGTCGCCGAGCGAGTCCATGCCGATGGCCGCGAGCCACATGTCCCGGTTCCGCTCGACGACCTCCAGCCAGCGGTCGACGCACACCCCGAGGCGTTCCTCGGCCGTGGTGCGCGGCAGCCGCTGCGACACCGAGGCCGGGATCACCATCATCTGCCGCACCACTTCCAGGTACAGCCGGCGCTTGTCGCCGAAGTAGTGGTTGACCAGGGCCCGGGCCACGCCCGCCTCCGCCGCGATGTCCGAGATGGACACCGAGGCGTAGCCGGTGGAACCGAAGCGCCTGCGGGCCACGGCGAGGATCTCGGCGCGGCGGGCGTCCGGTTCCATGCGGCGGCGCCGGGTGGTGGCCTGGGCCTTGGCTGCCATGGCGGTTACTCCTTGTCCCCGTCCGCGGGGGCGGCCGGCTCGTACATCGACTCGATGGTCGCCGCGTGCAGATCGTCGATGGCGCGGCGGCGCAGGCTCAGCTTGGGTGTCAGCTCGCCGGTCTCCGCGGTCCAGGGGCCCGCGAGGACCCGGTACCGCTTGATCTGCTCCACCCGGGACAGCACCGCGTTGGTCTCCTCGACGGCGGTGTCGATCGCCGCCAACACCCGGGCGTCGGTGGCGAGTTCGTCGAGGTCGGTCGTGGTGACACCGTTCGCCCGCGCCCAGTGCGGGGCCGCCTCCTCGTCGAGGACGAGCAGCGCGGTGAGATGGCGGCGCCGGTCGCCGATCGCCACGGCCTGCCCGATGAGCGGGTGGGCGCGCAGCAGGGATTCGATCTTCGTCGGGGCGATGTTCTTGCCGCCCGCGGTGATGATGATCTCCTTCTTGCGGTCCGTGATCCGCACGATGCCGCGCGCGTCGACGGTGCCGACGTCACCGGTGGGCAGCCAGCCCTCGGCGTCCGTCCCGGAGGCCACCTCGCCGTTCTCCTGCAGGTACCCGGAGAAGACCACGGGCCCGCGGACGAACAGCTCGCCGTCGGCCTCCTCCTTGACCTCGATGCCGGGCCCCGGGCGGCCGACCGAGCCGAGGGCGAACACCTCGGGTGTGCTGACGGTGGCCGCGCCCGTCGTCTCGCTCAGCCCCCACACCTCGTACACCGGAAGCCCGACGCTCGCCAAGAACTCCAGGACGGCCGTGGGGATCGGAGCGGCGCCGCTGAACGCCCGCAGGCAGTCGTCGAATCCGATGGCGGCGCGCAGCGGGCGCAGGACGGCCTCGTCCACCGTCCGCACCTGCTCGGCGAGTTCGGCCGGTACGTCCTCGCCCGCCGAACGCAGCCGGAAGACCTCCAGGGCGGTCTTCCGCGCCTGGGCGAGCGCCGTCGCCTGCTCGTCGGGGAGCGCCGCGAGCCGGGAGCGCAGCCCCGTCGCGAGCTTCTCCCACACGCGCGGCACACCGAAGAAGCCGTGCGGGCGCACCTGTTGGAGCGCGGGCAGGAGCTGGTCGGGGGAGGGGCAGACGGTGACATGGCCCGCGCTGCAGATCGGCATGTAGATGCCGAGGACCCGCTCCGCGATGTGCGCCATCGGCAGATACGCCACCGAGCGCGGATGCGGCGGGAGCGGCACCAACTGCTCCTGCATCACCGACTCGTGGATGACATTGCGGTGCGAGAGCACCACACCCTTCGGGTCACCGGTGGTGCCCGAGGTGTAGACGAGCGCGAGCGGCTGGTCCGTGGTCGCCGCGTTCGTGAGCGACTCGAAGGCCTCGTCGTCGGGCGGCAGGGCGCCCCGCACCGCCGCGTAGCTCACGAAGCGCGGGTCGTCGGCGGGGGCCGCCGACCAGTCGAGGACGACGACCGCCTTCAGGCTCGGCAGGTCGTCCAGCACCGGGGCCCACCGCCGCACCTGCTCCTCGCCCTCCAGGACCAGCACGGTGGCCGCGCTGTGCCGCGCGATGACACCGATCTGCTCGGTGCTCAGGGTGTCGTACGTGCTGCACGACAGCGCCCCGATGTGCGCGGCGGCCAGGTCGGTGACCCAGTGCTCCGCCCGCTTCGCCATGGCGATCAGCAGGCGCTCGCCCCTGCCGAGCCCGAGCTGGGCGAGGCCCCGGGTCAGCGCGGCGACCTCGGTGCGCAACTGACTCCAGGTCAGGGTGTCCGCGTCGGGCCCGATCCCGGTGGTGAGGGCGGGCCGGTCGCCGAACTCCTCGGCGTTGCGGCGCAGCAGCGTGGTGATGGTCAGCCCGTCGACGGACTGGTGCAGCGGCTCTTTCGGCGTCACGGCGGCTCCCGGGAACGTACGGCGTGGGACGTGCGGGGTGGGGCGGACTGTACGTGAGCGGTGCCCACCGTGGACCGTTGTTGGCGCTGTGTCAATAACTCGCGCCGACGTGGCCGTGCTCTTTGCGTCTGAACGGGGTCGGCGGCATGTGGGCGCACCCCCCGTCACGGCGTGCACCGAGCATCTTCCGTTTTCCCATCAGGAGTTGGCCCCGACCCGCCCCCTGATCAGCACGTTCCCCCGGTATACGCTGGGCGGCCGGGTCGGGGACATGATCGGCCTGTCCGAGGAACCGGTCCTCGAACCCCTTGTGGCGGGCGCCTGGCCATTGCCAGTTGCCTTCCGTGAAGGGATCATTCCGGTGCCCGGGGTGCCGGCGGTCATGTGGACGTTGGAGGGGGCGATCCGTCGGTTCGTGCTCCTGTTCCTGGCCGAGGGGCAGCCGAACGCCATCAATCTTCCGGATACCGACCGGCCGGAGTGAGAGGGAGCATGCGCAGACGACAGTTGCTCGGTTACGTACTGGCGGCGCCGACGCTGGTGGCCGCCGCCGAACTCGCCCCCGCGAGGGAGGCGGCGGCAGCGGGCGCCGCGGACGCGGAGGGGGACGGCGGACTGCCGTCCCTCGACATCACGGAGGTCGTCGACCTCAACGACGCCCTGACCCTGGCCGCCGCCCCGACCTCCGCGCTCATCACCGTCCAGGTGAACAAGGACGGCACCGTGTCGTTCGCGCTGCCGCGCGCCGAGGTCGGACAGGGCATCACCACGTCGACGGCGATGCTGATCGCCGAGGAGCTGGACGTCCCGCTCGACCGGGTGCACGTCACGCTCGCCGATGCCCGCCCCGAACTCCTCTTCAACCAGCTGACCGGCGCATCCAACACGACCATCGCCACGTACACCCCGGTGCGGGTCGCGGCGGCGATCGCGCGCGGCAGGCTCCTTGAGGCAGCCGCCGTCGAACTCGGCACGGTCGTCCACGAGTTGGAGATCAAGGCGGGCGTCGTGCTGAGTTCGCTCGGCAAGAGCATCGGCATCGGCGACCTCGCGGAGAAGGCCGCCTCGGACACGACGCAGAAGGCCGTCACCCGGCTCAAGTCCGCCGACCGGTTCAGCGTCATCGGCACCGCGCAGAGCCGCATCGACGCCCGCGACGCCGTCACGGGACGCAAGAAGTTCGCCATGGACCTCGACGTCCCGGACGCGCTGCCCACGATGGTGTGCCGGCCGCCCACCATCAACGGCAAGGTCGCGTCGGTCGCCAACCTCGACACGGTGCGCGCCATGCCCGGTGTCACCGACGTCGCCACGGTGTCCACGGGCGTCGCCGTGCGGGCCCGCACCTTCGGCCAGTGCATCGACGCCGTGCGCGCACTGGAGGTGTCCTGGAAGGGCGGCACCGCCGAGGGCAAGTCCGACGACGATGTCCTCAAGGAGCTGAAGGCGGCCGAACTCCCCATGGGACTCCCGCCGCTGACCCGCAGCGTGGAGGCGAGCTTCACCTTCCACTTCCGCGGCAACAGCGCCCTGGAGCCCAACTGCGCCATCGCCGACGTCCGTTCCGGCAAGGCGGAGATCTGGGCGGGCCTCAAGTCGCCGATCGTTGCGCGGCAGACCATCGCGGCCCGCCTCGGCCTCCCGGTCGGCGCGGTCACCGTGCATGTCGCGCAGAGCGGCGGGTCCTTCGGCCGCAAGCTGTTCTTCGACGCCGCCCTCGAAGCGGCCGAGGTGTCCCAGAAGATGGGCAAGCCCGTCCGGCTCATGTGGCACCGCGCCGACGACGCCCGCCAGGGCCGCGTCCACCCCATGGCCACCTCCCGGGTGCGTGTCGCCTACGCGGGGGACAAGGTACTCAGCTACAAGCAGCGGCACACCGGCGTCGCCACCGACCTCGGTCACGGCTTCGGCGAGGCGCTCACCGCCGTCGCCGCGAAGCTCCCCGTCGGCGACATCGGCTTCTCCGAGACCTTCTTCCAGCTGTCGCAGTCCATGCCGTACGCGTTCGGGGCCTACAGCCGGCTCCTCAACGAGACGGACAAGGGCTTCAACACCGGCAGCATGCGCAACGTCTACTCGCCCGACGTGACCTGCGCCCGCGAGCTCATCGTGGACCGGCTCGCCGAGAAGATGGGCAAGGACCCCGTCGCGTTCCGCCGCGACTTCCTCCACCACGACCGGGCCCGCGCCGTCCTCGACAAGGTCGCGGAGGCGGGCCAGTGGGGGAGGAGCCTGCCGGAAGGCGTCGCGCAGGGCGTCGCCGTGCACACCGAGTACCACTCCGCCAACGCGGTCCTCGTCGAGATCGACTGCCGCCCCGAGACGGTGAACCGGCCGATCCGCGACGGCGTCGCGGGACCCCGGGTCACCAAGGCGGTGTGCGCGGTCGACGTCGGGCTCGCGGTCAACCCCCGCGGCCTCGAGGCCCAGATGATGGGCTGCCTCATGGACGGCATCGCGCAGACCCTGACGTCGAGCCTGCACCTCAAGGACGGCCACTTCCTCGAGGCGAGCTGGGACAACTACTTCTACACGAGGCAGTGGAACACCCCGCCCGAACTCGACGTCATCGTCATGCCCAACACCAGCGAACGACCGGGAGGTGCGGGCGAGTTGGGTGTCGCGGCATCGATGGCCGCGGTGGCGTGCGCGTACGGAAGGGCGACCGGCACCATGCCGACGACCTTCCCCATCAACCACGGCACGCTCTCCTTCACGCCCAAGCCGACCGTCCCGCCGGTGCCGCAGTCGCCGACCGACGGCCTCGACCACGCCATCTGACCCACCGACGATTCAGGGAGACAGGAATCCCCGTGCCCAAACACACTTTTCGCGTCAACGGCGAGCAGGTGACGGTCGACGTAGAGGACGACGTGCGCCTGCTGTGGGTGCTGCGCGACATCCTGGGCGTCACCGGGCCGAAGTACGGCTGCGGCATCAACGTCTGCAAGGCGTGCACCAGCCACCTCAACGGCAAGGCCGTCAACCCCTGCTCCATCCCCGTCAAGGCGCTGTCGTCGGACGACGAGGTGACGACCATCGAGGGCCTCGCCGACACCGTCGACGCCGATCTGCACCCGATGCAGCAGGCCTGGCTCGACCAGGACGTCGCCCAGTGCGGCTACTGCCAGCCCGGCCAGATCATGGCCGCCGTCGCCGTCGTCCGCCGCGCCAAGGAGGAGGGCCGCGCCATCACCGACGCCGACCTCGACGGCATCAGGAACGTGTGCCGCTGCGGCACGTACTTCCGTATCCGGGAGGCCGTCAAGGAGGGCGCCAAGGGCATGTGAGCCCCCGGCCTTTCGTGGATCCGCCATGAGTTGGCGGGCCCGCCCACTTCGGAGCCGACTGTTCCGCGGCGGGCGGGCAAGGGCCGAGACTGACGGCTCCGACACCGACGCCGGATCCACGAAAGGCCCCCCACCATGCCCGCATTCAGCGATGGGACACCGGAGACCGAGCCGCCCGCAGGCGCGACCGTCACCACCGACGTCGTGATCGTCGGCTCGGGACCCGCCGGGGCCGGCGCCGCCCTCCTCCTGGCGACGCTCGGCGTCGAAACCCTCATGATCACGAAGTACCGGTGGACGGCGAACACACCCCGCGCGCACATCACCAACCAGCGGACGATGGAGGTCTTCCGCGACCTCGGCATCGAGGACCAGGTGCTCGCCGACGCCACCGAGCACGCCCTCGTCGGCGACACCGTGTTCTGCACCAGCATCGCGGGCGAGGAGATCGGCCGGATCCGCACCTGGGGCACCCGCCCCGACCGCGAGGGCGACTACCGGCTCGCCTCGCCCTGCCTCACCGTCGACATCCCGCAGACGTACCTCGAACCCATCCTGGTGCGGAACGCCACCGAACGCGGCGCGCACACCCGCTTCTCCACCGAGTACCTCTCCCACACCCAGGACGCCGACGGTGTCACCGTGCGCGTCCTCGACCGGCTCACCGGGCACCCGTACGACATCCGGGCGAAGTACCTGATCGGCGCCGACGGCGCCCGCTCCCAGGTCGCCGCCGACATCGGCCTGCCCTTCGAGGGCGCGATGGACATCGCCGGGTCGATGAACATCACCTTCAAGGCCGACATTGCCCGGTACGTCGAGCACCGCCCCTCCGTCCTCTACTGGGTGATCCAGCCCGGCTCGAACGTCGGTGGCATCGGCGCCGGACTCGTCCGCATGGTCCGCCCCTGGAACGAGTGGCTCATCGTGTGGGGCTACGACATCGCCGAGGAACCCCCGGTCGTCGACGAGGCCGCCGCCGTACAGATCGTCCGCAACCTCCTCGGCATCCCCGACCTGGACGTCGAGATCACCGGCACCAGCCTGTGGGGCAACAACGAGATGTACGCGACCCGCCTGCACCAAGGGCGTGTGTTCTGCGCGGGCGACGCCGTCCACCGGCACCCGCCGAGCAACGGCCTCGGCTCGAACACCTCGGTCCAGGACTCCTACAACCTCGCCTGGAAACTCGCCGCCGTCCTCAAGGGCCACGCCGACCCCGCGCTCCTCGACACCTACACCACCGAACGCGCGCCGGTCGCCGAGCGGATCGTCAAGCGGGCCAACAGGTCGAGCCGCGAATTCGTCGACATCTTCAAGGCACTCGGCGTGCTCGACGCCGCCACCGAGGCCGAGATGGCCGCCGCCATCGAGGAGCGCAAGGACAACACCCCGGCGGGCGCCGCCAAACGGGCCGCCCTCGTGCGCGCCATGGAACTCAAGAACTACGAGTTCAACGCGCACGGCGTCGAACTCGGCCAGCACTACACCTCCGCCGCGATCGTCCCCGACGGCGCACCACCCGCCCCGGCCCGCGACGCCGACCTCTACTACGAGATGTCGACCGTCCCCGGCGCCCACCTCCCGCACGCCTGGGTCGGCGACAGCGACCACCGCCACGCGCTCATGGACCTCGCGCCGTACGACCGCTGGACCCTGCTCACCGGCATCGCGGGCGAGGCATGGGAGCAGGCCGCCGACAAGGTCTCCGCCGAACTCGGCCTGCCCCTGGCCACCGTCGTCATCGGGCCGGGCCGCGAGGTCACCGACCTGTACTACGACTGGGCGCGGTTGCGCGAGATCGACGAGAGCGGTGTGCTGCTGGTGCGCCCCGACAAACACATCGCCTGGCGGTCCACCGGACTGCCCGACGACCCGGCTCGGGAACTGCGCCGCGCGCTGGCGTCCGTCCTGGGAAGGAACGAGCACTGATGCACTTCGTCCACGAGACCCTCCCGCAGACCGTGCGGTTCGCCCCCGGCGCGGCGGCCGAGCACGTCGGCGCCGCGGTCGACCGGCTCGGCGGCGCACGGGTCATGGTGATCGCGTCCCCCTCGGCGAAGGAACCCGCCGAACGCCTCACCGCGGGCCTCCCCGTCGTGGTCCGCCACGACGACGTCACCATGCACGTCCCCGTCGAGACGGCGCGCCGCGCGCGAGCCGTGGCCGCCGAGCACGACGTCGACGTCCTCGTCTGCGTGGGTGGAGGCTCCGCCACCGGCCTCGCCAAGGCCGTCGCCCTGACCTCGGGCCTCCCGGTCGTCGCCGTCCCCACCACGTACGCGGGCTCCGAGGCCACCCCCGTCTGGGGCCTCACCGAGGGCTCCGTGAAGACCACCGGCACCGACCCCAAGGCCCTCCCGCACACCGTCGTCTACGACGCGACGCTGACGCTCGGCCTGCCCGTCGACCTCAGCGTCGCCTCGGGACTGAACGCCCTCGCCCATTGCGTGGACTCCCTGTGGGCCCCACGGACCGACCCGGTCGACCAGGCGCTCGCCGTCGAGGGCGCGCGGGCGCTGTGCGCGGGCCTGCCACGCGTCGTCGCCCAGCCGGACGGCATCGAGGGCCGGGAGCAGACGCTCTACGGGGCGTACCTGTCCGCCGTGGCGTTCGCGTCCGCGGGATCCGGGCTCCACCACAAGATCTGCCACGTCCTCGGCGGCCGGTTCGACCTCCCGCACGCCCAGACCCATGCCGTCGTCCTCCCGCACGTCCTCGCCTTCAACGGACCCGCGGCGCCGGACGCCGAACGCCGGCTCGCCACCGCCTTCGACGCCCCGACCGCGAACGAGGGCCTGGCCCGGCTGCGCGCCCGGCTCGACGCCCCGCGCAGCCTCCGGGACCTCGGCATGCCGCACGAGGGCATCCCGGACGCCGTCGAGGCCGTCCTCGCCGCCGCCCCGCCCGACAACCCGCGGCCCGTCACGCCGGACGGCATCACGGCGCTGATCGAGGCCGCCTGGGAAGGAGCAGACCCCCGATGACCCGCACACCGAATCCGTCCGCCGACATCCCCGCCGAGCAGCGGGAACGCGAGGCCGACGTCGTCCGCCAGGTGCTGCGCTCCTTCGACGACTGCGTCGACCCCCGGCTGCGGGAGATCCTCCGGTCGCTGACCGGACACCTCCACGCGTTCGTCCGCGAGGTGCGCCTCACCGAGGACGAGTGGTCCGCCGGAATCGACTTCCTGACCCGGGCGGGACACATCACCGACGAACGCCGCCAGGAGTTCATCCTGCTCTCCGACGTCCTCGGGCTCTCCATGCAGACGGTCGCCGTCAACAACGAGGCGTACGCCGACGCCACCGAAGCCACCGTCTTCGGACCGTTCTTCGCCGAGAACAGCCCGGAGATCGAGCAGGGCGGCGACCTCTCCTTCGGCGCCGCGGGGGAGCCGTGCTGGGTGGAGGGCACCGTCACCGACACCGAGGGCAAACCGGTCGGCGGAGCGCGCATCGAGGTGTGGGAGGCCGACGAGGACGGCTTCTACGACACGCAGTACGGCGACGACCGCGTCGCGGCACGCGGCCACCTGTTCTCCGACTCCCAGGGGCGCTACCGGTTCTGGGGCCTCACCCCGACCCCGTACCCCATCCCGCACGACGGGCCCGTCGGCGGCCTGCTCGCGGCCGCGGGGCGGTCCCCGATGCGGGCCTCGCACCTGCACTTCATGGTGACCGCGCCGGGGCTGCGCACCCTCGTGACCCACATCTTCGTCCGCGGCGACGAACTGCTGGGCAGCGACGCGGTGTTCGGCGTCAAGGAGTCCCTCGTCAAGGACTTCGTCCCGCAGCCGGCCGGCACCCCGACGCCCGACGGCCGCGACCTGGGCGAGCGGCCGTGGTCCCGCGTCCGCTTCGACATCAGGCTGGCGCCCGACGGCGATCAGCGGGCTGCGCGGGCCTCGCGGAGCACGTCGGAGGCCCGCACCCCGTAGCGCTCCTTGAAGCGGTGGGAGAAGTGCGCGGCGGAGCCGAAACCGCAGCGGGCGGCGGTCTCGGCGACCGTCGCGGCCCCGCCCGCCGACAGCGCGGCGTGCGCCGACTCCAGCCTGCGGCCCAGGAGATATTGCGGAACGCTCGTGCCGCCCGCGGCGAACACCCGCGACAGATGCCGCTCGCTGATCCCGACACCCCGGGCGATGCGCGGCGCGGACAGGCCCGGCTCGTTCAGGTGCCGGTCGATGTACACCTTGGCCATCGCCAGATGCACGGAGGCGAGCGCGGGCGGACGGCCCGTCACCAGACTGCCCAGCAGCCCCAACAAGGTCTGCTCGTCGACGGTGTCGGACCGCCCCGGCCGCAGCGCCCGGCGGGCCATCCGGGCGAATGTCCGCGCCGCGACGCAGCCGTCGTCGACGTCGAACACCAGCGGCTTCGCCAGGACGGCCGGGCCGCCGACCTCCCGCCACACCGCACGCGGCACCTTGACCACCAGCTCCTCGAGCCCCTTCGAGAAGCCCCGGACGAACGGCCGGTCCGCGTCGCACACGATCAACTGCCCGGTGCGCAGCAGGTGCACGCCGTCGTCGTGGTAGAAGAACGCGTCGTCCGCCAGGTTCAGATAGCAGGCCACCGCGTCGGACGGCATCCGCCGGATCTCCGCCGCCGACCGCTCCACGACGTGCGCGCTCCCGATGACCCGCGCGACGTGCACGTTCGGCAGCTGGAGGTTGATCTCGGTGGCGTCGAGCCGGGTCTCGCCGAGGGAGCGGCACCGAAGCCCGATGAGGGCCCGCGCGTTGTGCCGCTCCCACAGGTCGACGTGCTGCGCCTCGGGAAGGCCCAGCGTGCTGAAGCTCACGGGTCGCGTCATGTCCCGGGCCCTCCCGATCCCTGGGTGCCGCACGCCTTTGTTGCGTGCTCAACAGCCCAGGTTAGTGGCCCGCGCGTCCGCCGGAACCCGTCAGGCCCCGGCCTCCGACCCGCCGCCG
This sequence comes from Streptomyces sp. SDT5-1, assembly GCF_052245995.1. Classification (NCBI taxonomy): domain Bacteria; kingdom Bacillati; phylum Actinomycetota; class Actinomycetes; order Kitasatosporales; family Streptomycetaceae; genus Streptomyces; species Streptomyces sp. SDT5-1. Next base: position 8,288,970 of record NZ_CM125963.1, read on the forward strand.
TCCGTGCGCAGCCACACCGCAGTGTCCGCCGGCAGCAGACCGTCCTCCGTGAGCGGGCCGCTCGCCAACAGGATCTCGCCGGGCGGCAGATGGGCGGGCGGCCCGTCGACGTTCACCACGCACTCCCAGCCGTCCGGCCGGGTGAAGTGCAGCAGCTGCTCGGCCTCGCCCATCCCCGCCTCGCCCGTGTCCGCCACACCCTCGGCGGCGTCCGCGGCGGGCAGGCCCCACTTGCGGCGGGGCTCGCCCAGCGTCTCGCTGCCGGGCGCCCCGGGCCGCAGCAGCTCGCGGCGCAGCCGCAGCGCCGTCCGGTAGAAGGCGAGATGCGAGTCGGGGTCCCGCTCCTGGGCCGCCACCGACAGGGCGCCGAAGCCCTCCGGCTGCGGCAGCCAGCCCGCCGCGTCCCCGAACCCGTACGACGGTCCCTCCTGCTCCCACGGCAGCGGCACCCGGCAGCCGTCCCTGCCCTTGCGCAGGCCGCCCGACTGTCCGTACACCGGGTCCTGGAGGTCGTCGACGCGCAGATCGGCCACCTCGGGGAGGCCCAGCTCCTCGCCCTGGTAGATGTACGCGGAGCCGGGCAGGGCCAGCATCAGCATCGTCGCGGCGCGGGCGCGGCGCAGACCGAGGGCGAGGTCGGGCGCGGGCTCCCGCCCGTCCGAGCGCAGCCACGCCTCCAGGTCGGTGCCGACCGGGAGTCCGAGCCGGGACGCGTGCCGCACCACGTCGTGGTTGGACAGCACCCACGTCGCCGTCGCACCCACCGAAGCCGCCGCCTGAAGGGACTCCTCGATCACCTTCGCCAGGTCCGGGGTACGCCAAGGAGCCTGCAGGAACTCGAAGTTGAACGCCTGGTGCAGCTCGTCGGGCCGGGTGTAGAGGACCCGCCGCGAATTGGTCACCCACGCCTCGGCCACCGCGACGCGCGGCGGGCTGTAGGAGTCGAGGACCGTGCGCCAGTCCCGGTAGATCTCGTGCACCTCGTCGCGGTCCCAGTACGGGTGGGTACCCGGCGGCATGTCGTCGTGGATGCCCTTGTACTGGGGGCGGCCGATGTCCGCCAGCGGCCCGGCGAGATCCTTGGCGCAGCCGTGCGCCACGTCGATGCGGAAGCCGTCGACGCCCCGGTCCGACCAGAACCGCAGGGTCTCCCGGAAATCGGCCCGCACCTCCTCGTGCTCCCAGTTCAGGTCCGGTTGCTCGGGCGCGAACAGGTGCAGGTACCACTGTCCGTCGGGCACCTGCTTCCACGCGTTCCCGGAGAAGCTGGCCTCCCAGTCCGTGGGCGGCAGCGAGCCGTCGGGGCCGCTGCCGTCACGGAACACATAGCGGTCCCGGGCCGGCGAGCCCGGCGGCGACGCCAGCGCCTCCTGGAACCAGACGTGCTGGTCGGAGGTGTGATTGGGGACGATGTCGACGAACACCTTCAGGCCGAGGCGGTGCGCCTCGGCGACCATGGCGTCGAAGTCGTCGAGGGTGCCGAGCCGCGGGTCGACGTCCCGGTAGTCGGCGACGTCGTAACCGCCGTCCTTCAGCTCCGACGGATAGAACGGGCTCAGCCAGATCGCGTCGACACCGAGGTCGGCGAGATGGTCCAGGCGGCGGGTGATGCCGACGAGGTCGCCGATGCCGTCCCCGTTCGCGTCGGCGAAGCTGCGCGGATAGATCTGGTAGACGACGGCCTGACGCCACCAGTCGGCGTCCTGCGGGGAGTTGTCGATGTGCTCGCTCATGCGGACTCCGTACGTAGTCGGTAGTCGAGTGGGGATGAGGGGGGCGCGGTCAGCCCTTGACCGCGCCGTCGGTCAGGCCGGACAGCACACTGCGACGGAAGATCAGCACGAGGAGTGCGATCGGGACCGTCGCCGCCATGGCACCGGCGAAGATCGTGCCGAACGGGATCTCGTAGACACCGGAGAACAGGGCGATGCCCACCGGCACCGTCCGGAACTCGTCGGCGGAATTGAAGGTCAGGGCCATCAGGAACTCGGTCCAGGTGGCGGTGAACGTGAACACCCCGGCGGTGAACAGGGCGGGCCTGGCCTGCGGCAGGATCACCGACAGGAGCGTACGGACGGGGGACGCGCCGTCGACCGTCGCCGACTCCTCCAGCTCGTGCGGGATGTCGAGCAGCGAGTTGCGCAGGATCCACACCGCGAACGGCAGATGGAACGCCACGTACGGGACGATCAGGCCCCAGTAGCTGTTGAGCAGGCCCAGCTGCCGCTCGACCAGGTACAGCGGGGTGACCACGGCGATCGTCGGGAACACCGAGATCATCAGCAGCGCCACCATGATGGGGCCACGGCCGCGCAGCGGCAGCCTGCCCAGCGCGTACCCGGCGAACAGGCCGAGCGCCAGGACGATGACGGTGGCGCTGACGCACACCACCGCGCTGTTGAGGAGATAGCGGTCGAAGCCCGCCGAGGTCAGCGCCCGCGCGTAGTGCGCCCACGTCGGATCCTTGGGCAGCACGGTCGGCGGCGAAGCGCCCAGCTCGCCCTCCGACTTGAACGAGGTCACCGCCATCCACAGCAGCGGCAGCGACACCGCGAGGACGAGCACGAACGCCCCGATGTTCACCACGTTCAGCCACCGGCGCACCCCGGTGGCCTGTCGTCCGGCGCGGCTCATCGGCCCACACCTCCCTCGTCCACCTGCATCCTGAAGGCCCGCAGGAACAGCAGGCAGCCGATGGCCACCAGCGCCCCCGTGGCCGTGGCGATCGCCGCCCCGAGCCCGACGTTGAGGTCCTGGAACAGCGCCTTGTACCCGAGGATCGCCAGCGACTGCGTCGCCGTCCCAGGACCGCCCTGCGTGAGGACGAACGGCAGGTCGAAGATGCCGAAGGCCTGGAGGACACGGAACAGCACCGCCACCGCGATCACCGGCCGCAGCGCGGGCAGCACCACCAGACGGAACGTCGTCCAGGCACCCGCGCCGTCCATCTCGGCCGCCTCGTACCGCTCCTGAGGGATCTTCACGAGGCCGGCCAGGATGATGACGGCGACGAACGGGGTCGTCTTCCAGATGTCCGCCACCGCAAGCCCCGCGATCGCGGGCACCGGCTTGCCGAGGATCACCGGCGGCGCGTCCATCACCAGGCCGAACAGCCAGGTCACCGCCCCGTACCCGGCGTCGTACAGATACGCCCACAGCTGCGCGGACACGACGGTGATCAGCGACCACGGGATGAGGAGGAGCGCCAGGATCCAGCCGCGACCCGCCTCGAGCTTCTCGAGGAGGACCGCCACCGCGATGCCGAGCACCATCTCCACCGCCACCGTGCCCAGCGTGTAGCCGACCGTGAACACCAGAGCGTCGAGCCACGCGGAACTGGAGAACATCGTCGTGTAGTTGGCGACCGTCCACTCGTCGATCTCCATGCCACCGAAGGTGAGACGGATCTTCGCGAAGCTGGTCACCACGGAGTACAGCACCGGGAAGAGCGTCACCAGTCCCACCACGACCAGCGTCGGCGCGGTGAACAGCCATCCGGTGCGCGCCTTGCGCCGCCGCAGTCCGTCCCCGCGTCCTACGGACGGGACACCAGGTGTGTCCGACGTGGGGACCGGCCGGGTCCGCACCGGGGCCGTCACAGCGACTCCCCGGCGAGCGCCGCGGTCAGCTGGTCCTGCGCGTCGGCGACCGCGCGGGCCACCGGGACACCGGTCAGTACACGGTTGGCGTGCGTGTAGATCGCCTTGCTGACCTGCGGGTACGCCGGATTGCGGGTGGGGCGCGCGACGAGTGTCATCTCCGGCGCCAGCGCGTAGACGGGATTCTTCGAGCCGCGGATCCAGCGGCTTCGCAGCGCCTCGCGCGTGGTGGGCAACTGCGCGCCGTGCTCGGCGATGACCATCTGCCCCTCCTGGGCGATGAACTTGGCGAAGGCGGCGGCGGCGCCCAGCTTCCGGGAGTGCGGATTGAGGTAGTTGCACCAGCCGCCCAGGCATCCGAGGCCGCCCTCGCGTCCCTCGAACCCCGGCCGCAGCGCCGCGCCGATCCGCCCGGCCACCGACGAGGACTCCGGTGTGTTGGCGACACCCCACGCGTACGGCCAGTTCCGCAGGAACAGGGAGCGGCCCGCGGAGAAGTCGTCGATGGTGTTCTGCTCGATGAACGTCGACACCGCCGACGGCGAGACACCACTGGTCACCAGATCCCGCATCAGGCCAAGGGCCCGCTCGGCGGCAGGCCCCTCGAACGTGGCACGCCGTCCGTCGGCGGACAGCGCCTGCCCGCCCGCGTCGGCGAGGATCTCGGTGACGTTGCAGGTCATTCCCTCGTAGACGCTGCCCTGCCAGACGAAGCCGTGCCGGATGTCACCGGCCTTCTGGACGCGCCGCGCGGTGCGCATCAGCTCCTCCCAGGTGCGCGGCACCCGCAGCCCGTGCTTGTGCAGCAGATCGCGCCGGTAGTAGAGGTACGGCTGGTCCTGGTAGAGCGGGAAGGCGTACCGGTGGCCCTCGTAGCCGAGCGAGGTGAGCAGCGCCTTGGGATAACGCTGCCACTCGTCCTCGTCAAGCAGCGACTCCACCGGCAGCGCGAAGGACGCGGCGCCGAACTGGGCGGCCCACGTGAGGTCGCCCTGGTACACATCCGGACTGGCGCTGCCCGACGCCAACTGCGTGGACAACGCCGAGCGCTGGGTGTCCGTACTGGCGGGCGCCTTGATGATGTTCACCGAGATCTGCGGGTACCGCTTGCGAAAAGCGCTGATCAGGCGGGGTGCCAGATCGCCGCCGTCCTTCGCGGCGATCGAGCTGTACCACCAGTCGATGGTGGTCTCCCGGCGCGGCACCCGCCGGGCCTCTGCGGGATCGGGGGGCGTGGCCGAGGCCCGGGAACACGCCGGGACGAGCGGGGCCCCGGCGGCGAAACCCAGGGCGGACAAGGTTCTTCTGCGGCTCAATGTCATGGGGGAGGTGCTCCTGCCGAAGGGGGCGGCCGGACCGAAGCTGACAACTTCCTGAGAACGCTTGCACGCTAGGCAGCGCCCCGCACCAAGGTCAATGGGTCTGCACAGCCCCGAGTTGAAGACAGCGCTTTCACGGGTCTTGCCTCGGCACGTCACGGCTGTGCTACGTTCCCGCCATGCCGATATCCGAACAGCGCTACCCGACGATGGCCGACGTGGCCGAGCGGGCCGGGGTGTCGGTGTCCACCGTCTCGCGCACGCTGCGCGGCATGTCGACCGTGTCGCCCGACGCCCGGAAGCGTGTCGAACAGGCCGCCCGTGAGCTGGAGTTCGTGGTCTCGCGGCAGGCGTCCTCGCTCGTGACGGGGCGCACCGGCAACGTCGCGGTGCTCGCGCCGACGCTCTCCTCCTGGTTCGTCGGCTGCGTGCTCCAAGGCCTGAGCAGCCAGTTGCGCGCCGCGGGGCTCGACCTGCTGATCTACCCCGTCGCCGAACTCGCCGAGCGGGAGGCCTTCTTCGAGCGGCTCCCCGCCCGGCGCAACGCCGACGCGCTGATGGTGCTCAGCTTCGACCTCACCGATGAGGAGACGGCCCGCCTCGACCGGCTCGGCATGCCGGTCGTGTACGTCAGCCGCAAGGTGGAGGGCCGTCCCAGCGTCTACGTCGACGACGTCGCGGGCGGCAGGACCGCCACCCGGCACCTGCTCACGCTCGGCCACCGCCGCATCGCGTACCTCTGCGGCAGCCGCAGCGCCGGATTCACGTACAGCTCGCGCCAGCGCCGCACCGGCTGCCTCGACGCGCTCGCGGCGGCCGGGACCGAACCCGCGCTCGTCCGCGAGGTGGCCACGGGCAGGCGCGCCACGCTGGAGGCCATCGGCGAACTGACCACGCTCGCCGATCCGCCCACGGCCGTCTTCGCCGAGACCGACGAACTGGCCCTCGAACTCCTCACCGCCCTGCGCGAGGCCCGGATCGAGGTCCCCGAGCAGCTCTCCGTGGTGGGCTTCGACGACCATCCGGTCGCGGAGTGGGCCCGCCTGACCACCGTGGCGCAGGACCCGGTGGGCCTGGGCACGGTGGCCGGCGACCTCGTCACCGGACTGATCGCGGACCCGGACGTCGACCAGGCCCCGCACCGGGAGCTGCCGCTGCGGCTGATCCCGAGGGCGTCGACGGTGGCTCGCTGACCCGCCCTCAGAGGTGCGGCCCGTCCAGCCGCGCCAGGACGCCGAGCAGCGCGTCCCGCTCCGCGTCGATGCGCGGATCCGCGCGATGACTCGTGTGCCCCTCCAACTGCCGGAAGACGGGCTGGTGCGGCCCGCGGTCCGTCTGCTGCGCGGCGACGGCCTCCGGGTCGGGCGGCGGCGGATCGTACGGGTCGGTGGCGTCGTGCCACACCACGTCACGGACGCCCGGCACACCGATGTCACCGGCCAGCGGGTCGGTGTCCCTGCGCACGTTGGTCCACGCGGCGAGCGAGTCGGCGAGCGGCGCGATCCGCTCGTGGACCGCGTACGCCGGGTAGTGCCCGGTGAAGAACAAGGTGAGCGGGCAGCCCGTGGTGAGCAGCGCGACGCGGCGGCGGTGCTCGGGCGGTGTCTGCCACAGCGCGAACACGGCGAGCACCGAGCCGAGCGAATTGGCCTGGAGCAGCAGCCGGTCGCGCGGATCGCGGGACAGCAAGTGGTCGATCCGCTGGACGAGTTCGGGCACCGCCCGCACCGTCCAGGCGGTGGGCGCGAACGGATGCGCGGAGCGCGGCCAGAACGCGCCGAACGCCCAGGCGAGCCCGGCGTTCTCCCGGGCGTCCCTGCGGATCGCGATGGACCGTGCGGTGAACAGCAGCACGGCGATCATCGCGACGAGGAACACCCCCGCCAGGGACACCATGAACTGCACGAGGGTCGTCACCCGCGCCCGGAACTCCACCGCGACGGCGTTCTCCCACTCCTGCACGAGATAGAGCCCCGCGAGGACCAGGACGAAGGCGACGGCGGCCACCCCGAACAGCACGTCGACCGCCTTCGGGCCGTGGTCGGTGAGCCGCCGGGCGAGGCGGATGCGGCCCTCGCGGTCGAGCTCCTCGCGCAGATTCGTCCGCCGCTGCTCGGACACCGGATCACCGGCCCGCCGCCGCTCCGCCCGGTACCGCGCCCGCAGCACCCACTGTCGCTTGAACGGGCCCGTGCCGGGCGGGATGTCGGGCCAGGCGTCGAGCAGCGCCATGGGCCGCAGATACCAGCGCAGGGCCGCCACGAGCGGCGCCGCGAGCGCGACGAGCGCGAGACCGAGCAGCAGCACCGTGGTGCACGCCGCCACGACTTTCAGCGCGGCCTGCGGGAGCAGCAGCTCCGCACCGTCGGGCGCGCTCGCGCTGTGCAGCCACCCCCGCGCCCACAATGCCAGGGCCGACGCGCAGATCCACCCCAGCAGGCACCCCATCAGCGCGGTCACGGGCCCCGAAAGGCCGTACAGCGCGTGCGTGCGCCGCCGGCCGCTCCGCAGTGGCGGCACGGCCGACAACGCGGTGAGCGCGACGCCACCGAACTGCGCCCCGAGCAGCGCCCCCGACGCGGGACTCAGCCCCGGCAGCCGCCCCGTCGTCGCCCACCGCGGCCCCGGCATCAGGCAGTACAGCACCGCCCACACCAGCACGAGCAGACAGCCGGTCACCATGACGACCTGCATCCGGCGCAGCCGCCAGGGCCCGGTGCCCACCAGCGTCCACGCCCCGAGCGCCCCGATGACGACGAACAGGACGACGGCCATCGCCTGATCGCCGCCCTGCGACGCGGGCGGCATCGCCGTCAGCACCGCCAACGTCAGTACCCCGGCGCACAGATGACGGCTCATCAGCCCCTCGGCCCGGGTGTTGCGCTGCCAGTACGCGTACACCTCCAGCGGCGCCGACTGCCCGTTCGGCGGCGGGAGCAGCAGCCGCCGCCACAGGGAGGGCCGCGGGCCCTGCGACGGTATCCGCGCGGGGTCCTGCCACACCGTCCCGTACTCGCGGCGCTCGTCGCCGGCCGCCCACGCCGCGAGGAAGAGACCCACCAGCGGAACGGTCATCGCCACCAGCAGCCCGGTGGGCACCGACATGTCACGGACGGCGGCCACGACATCGTTCCCGGACGAGCACAGCTCCACGGACGAGCGGCACTGCCACACGAGCTGATCCATCGTCACCTGCGCGAGCCCGCCCACCAGCAGCACCGTCATGGACAGCCCGAGCAGCCGCACCCCGAACCCGTACATCAGGCTGAGCGGCCGCCCCGTCGGACGGTGGGGCCGCATCCACCCCGCCACGTTCACCAGCAGGAACGGCAGCAGGAACAGCCACAGCGACCGCATCGCCCCACCGGACGTGAGCGCCGCCCAGTCGTACACCTCACGCTGCACACCCGCCCGCTGCCCGCCCCCGGCGATCCGCCCCCGGTACACCCCGGCCTGCCGGTCCCCACTGACCCGCCCCACCCGGTCCGGCAGCAGCACCTCACCCCGATCGAGCGCCCCGACCCCCGGCACGACGAGCTCGTACACCTTGCCTTCCCCCATGGGCACACAGGGTGACAGGGGCCGGGTGGCGGGGGACATACGACGTTCGTACGAGCGCGTGCCCGCGATGATGGCGAAGGGACGACCGGTCCCGCGCACGCCCCGGTGAGGACGTGCGAGTCACCGCCTGAGAGGAAGACCGATGCAGATCACCGCCCTCGTCGTCGACGCCGAGGACCCCGAGCGGCTCGCCGCGTTCTGGTCCGAGCTGCTCGACCGGCCGATCGAGAGTCGCACGGGCCCGTACATCTGGCTGCGCCGGGAAGGCGGCCTGGTGTTCGGGTTCCAGCGCAATCCGCGCCCCACCCCGGGCAAGGACCGGATGCACATCGACCTGACCTCGCCCGACCTCGCCGCCGAACAGCGGCGCGTGGAGGCGCTCGGTGGGCGGCGGCTCGAGGAGTACGACGCGGGTGGGTTCCTGGTGATGGCGGACCCCGAGGGCAACGAGTTCTGCATCCTGCCGGAGGGTGACATCGACCTCGACGACGAGGGCCGCGCCCACTACCTGGACTGATCCGCCGCCGCCCGCGCGCCCGGCCCGGACGCCTCCGCCGCCGTACTGTCCGGCAGCTCGGCGGCCGTCTCGTACCGCCGCGCCCCGAACCGGTACACGAGCGCGAGAACCGCGAAGAACGGCAGGCCCGCCTTCCACGCGTCCTCCAGGCCCTCGATGAACACCGTGGAGACGAGGATCGCCGCGAGGGCGAGCGCCGCCGCGACCGTGGTGAAGGGCGCGCCGCGCAGTCGCGCGGGGGCGACCGGCAGAGCGTGCCGCGTGCGGTGGCGGCGGAACGCCAGGTGCGAGGCCAGGATCAGGATCCACACCACCAGCGCGCCGAACACGGAGATGCCGAACAGCAGGATGTACGCGGTGTCCTCGGAGTGCACCGACAGCAGCGCCGCCACCCCCAGACCGAGGCCGGACACCGCGAGGGCGCGATGCGGGACACCACGCGCGCCGACGCGCGCGAACAGCCGCGGCGCGTGCCGGTCCACCGCCAGCGAGTGGATCATCCGGGTCGCCAGATACGTATTGGCGTTGGCGCTCGACAGGGCCGCGGTCAGCACGACGAAGTTCATGACTCCGGCCGCGCCCGGGATCCCCGCCACGTCGAAGAGCTGCACGAACGGGCTCGCCGTGACATCGCCGCCCCGCGCGGTCCGCGTCCACGGCACGACGGTGACGACCACCGCCATCGCCAGGACGTAGAACAGTGCGAGCCGCACCACCATCCGGCGGGCCGCGCGCGGGATGTCACGGACCGGGTTCTCGGACTCGGCCGCCGTCACCGCGATGATCTCGGTGCCGATGTAGCTGAAGATGACGAAGACGAACGCGGTGGCGAGGCCGCTCACACCGTGCGGAAGCAGCCCGCCGTGCTCCGACAGGTTCGCGGTGCCGACGGCCGCGTGCCCCGGCAGACCCAGAAACACGTACGCGCAGCCCAGCAGCACGAACACACCGATCGCGGTGATCTTGACGGTGGAGAACCAGTACTCGAGGCGCCCGAACACCCCGACGCTCAGCGCGTTCGCCGCCAGCAGGAGCAGCGAGAACACCACCACCGGAAGCCAGAGCGGCAGTTCGGGCCACCAGAACCGCACGTAGATCCCCGCCGCGATCACCTCGCCGCCGATCGCGATCACCTGGATCGTCCAGTACGTCCAGCGGATCACGAAGCCCGCGAGCGGGCCCAGGTAGTGGCGGGCGATGCTGCCGAAGGAGCCGGCGGCCGGGTGCACGGACGTCATCTCTGCGAGCGCCCACCCGATCACCAGGGCGATCAGCGCGCAGAGCACGTACGCCACCACGGTCGCGGGGCCCGCCGCCGAGATCGCGAGGCTCGAACCGAGGAACAGGCCGGTGCCGATGGCGCCGCCGAGCCCCATCATGCTGAGCTGACGGCCGGTCAGGGACCGTTTCAGACCGTGGTCCTGGGGTGGGGGAGAGGTTGCGCTGCCGGTGCCGGCGTCGTCGGGCATGTCACTCGCTCCGTGGTGGGTGCGGTGTTCCTGGACGTGCTGCGTGGCTGCTTGGCTACTGCGCGCGGATGTCGTCGAGCGCGGTGACCAGCGCGTCGATGTCAGCGAGGGTGTTGTAGTAGTGGAAGGAGACGCGGAGCAGGGTGCCGCGGGGGCTCGTCACGATGCGGCGCTCCGCGAGCGCGGCGGCCGTCGCGTCGGGGGCCGGGTCGGCGATCGCCACCTGCGGGCCGCGCAGTTCGGGGTCGGCGGGGGAGGCGAGGGTCTCGCCGCGCTCGGCCAGGCGGGCGTGGGCGTACGCGGTCAGCTCCCGGACGTGCGCCTCGACGTCCTTCGCGTCGACCTCCGCCAGCGTGCGAAGACCGGCCGCCGCGGCGTACGCGGAGGGGATCGACGGCGTGCCGGTCTCGAAACGCCGCGCCGTGTCGGGGAAGTCGAGCGTGCGCGGATCGAAGCCGAACGGGTCGACCCGGCCGAACCACCCGGTGAGCTGCGGAGCCACCTCGTCCCGCACCCCGCCGCGCACGTACAGGAACGCGATGCCCGGCACCCCGAGCAGATACTTCAGTGCCCCGCACACCAGGTAGTCGCAGTCCAACTGTCGTACGTCGACGGGGAGCACGCCGAGGCCCTGGTAGGCGTCGACGAACACCCGCGCGCCCGCGGCCCGCGCCGCCCCGACGGTCTCGGCGACCGGGAGCCGGACGCCGTTGCGGTACGAGACGAGCGGGATCGAGACGAGGTTCGTGGACGCGTCGACGGCATCGGCGTACGCGCGGGCCGGGACGACTCCGTCCTCGTCCGGCACATGGCACACCCGGGCGCCCCGCCGCTCCTGCGCGAGCCAGACGTGCGCGACCGACGGGAATTCCATGTCCGTGGTCACCAGGCCCGGGCGTCGCGACCAGTCCAGCGTGGACGCCACCTGGTACGCGCCCTCGGACGCGCAGCTCACCACCGCGATCTCGTCCGCGGTGGCACCGATGTGCGCGGCGAACGCGGCGCGCGCGGCGTCCACCCGCTCCATCCACGCGGCCCACGGCGCGCCGTGGCTGCGCATGGACCACTGGAACTCCTGGAGCGCCGCGAGCATGTGCTCGGACGCGGCTCCCTGGCTGCAACTGGCCAGGTGGACGGTGTCCTTGAGGGAGGGGAACCGGTCGCGGAAGCGTTCGGGGGCGTCGATGGGCACGCGGTGACTCGCCTTCAATCCCGATGAACGTGTTCAGTGCGGGTGATCGAATCAGTCGGGCCCTCGCCGCGTCAATGGGTGTGCCGTATCGGTGACTTGGCGGCCTCGGTGACGTGGCGGCGTCAGCGGCTCGGCGGTGTGACGCTCACCAGGAAGCGGGCCGGCTCCTCGCCCTCGTTCACGTACCGGTGCGGGACGCGGGAGTCGAACGTGCAGCTGTCGCCGGGCCCCAGCTCGTAGCGCCCGTCGCCCGCCTCGACGACGAGGCTGCCGGTCAGGAGCAGCACGCACTCCTCCGACGGGTGGCTGTAACGCGCCTCCGACGACGCGCCGCCCGGCTCCAGCGTGCCCTCCAGGACCTCGAGCCGCGCCGACCCGGCGGACACCCGCGTGTACTCGATGCCGCCCTGCGGGGACCGCACCTGGATCCGGCGCTCGCGCCGCACCACCGCGACCTCGTCCTCCGCCTCCTCCTGCCGGAACAGGTCGAACAGCGGAAGTCCGAGCGCGGCCGAGAGCCGGCGCAGCGTCTCCAGGCTGGGGTCGGTGAGCCCGCGCTCGACCTGGCTGACGAGTCCGGTCGACACACCGGCCCGTTCGGCCAGCTCCCGCACCGTCAGCTTCCGGGCCTTGCGCACCTCGCGTATCCGATTGCCGATCACGGGGCCGAGGTTAGACCAGATCAGGCGGCGACCGGTCGACAGGCGGGCGGGATTCAGTGGATGCGGCGCTCCGCCCCCGCCCACGCCTTCTCGCGCAGCACGTACTTCTGGATCTTTCCGGTCGAGGTCTTGGGCAGCTCGCCGAACGTCACGGTCTTCGGCGCCTTGAACCGGGCGAGGCGCGTGCGGACGTGGTCGATGATCTCCGTGTCGGTGGCCGACGCGTCGGCGCGCAGGGTCACGTACGCCGCCGGTACCTCGCCCCAGCGCTCGTCGGGGACCGCGATGACTGCGGCTTCGAGGACCGCGGGGTGGTCCATGATGGCCTGCTCGACCTCGACCGACGCGATGTTCTCGCCGCCCGAGACGATGACGTCCTTCGAGCGGTCGCGCAGTTCCACATAGCCGTCGGGGTGCACGACGCCGATGTCGCCGGTGCGGAACCAGCCGTCGGGCGCGGTCGCCGCGGTCGCCTCCGGATCGTGGAGATAGCCGAGCATGACGTTGTTGCCGCGCAGCGCGATCTGACCGGTCGTCGTGCCGTCCGCGGGCACGTCGGTGCCGTCCTCGGCGATGACGCGGGCGGTGCACGAGATCATGTTGCCGACGCCCTGCCGGGCCTTGAGACGGGCCTGCGCGACGCCGTCGAGTGAGTCCCACTCGGGCCGCCAGTCGCACAGCATCGCCGGGCCGTACGTCTCCGTGAGCCCATAGAGGTGGGTCACGTCGAAGCCCAACTCGTCCATGCGGCGCAGGATCGCGGGGGAGGGCGGGGCGCCGCCGGTCGCCATCCGGATGGTGCGGCCCTGCGGCAGCGGGGCGGCCTCCGGGGCGTAGGCGATCATCGAGAGGACCGTCGGCGCGCCGTTCAGGTGGGTCACGCCCTCCTCGCGGATCAGCCGCCACACTTCGGTGGGGTCGGGCTTCGGCAGGCACACATGGGTGCCCGCCGCCGCGGTCACCGCCCACGGGAACGTCCAGCCGTTGCAGTGGAACATCGGCAGCGTCCACAGATGCACCGACGACGGCGTCAGACCGGTGTGCCCCACCATCGCCACCGCTTGCAGATAGGCGCCTCTGTGGTGGTACATCACCCCCTTGGGGCGGCCGGTCGTCCCCGACGTGTAGTTGACGGCGAGCAGCCCGCGCTCGTCCGCCGGCGTGCGGTGCAGCGGGGTGGCGCCGGCCAGCAGCGATTCGTACTCCGTGCCTGTACGGATCCGGTGCGGCGGCGCGTCCAGGCGGGCCAGCGCGTCCTCCACCAGGACGTCGAACGACGCGTCGTGGATCAGCACCGCCGCCCGCGAGTGCTCCAGGATGTACGCGACCTCGGCCGCCGCCAGCCGCGTGTTCACCGCCACCAGCGGCACGCCCGCCCACGGCACCCCGAAGTGCGCCTCCAGGAGCACGTGCGTGTTCGGCGCGAGCACCGCCACCGGCCGCCCGTCCGCCAACGGCGCGAGGCCGCCCGCCAGTCGGGTGCAGCGCTCCCGCAACTCGGCGTACGTCCACCGCCGTTCACCGTCGACGACACCGATCCGGTCGCCGTGCGCCGCCGCCGCGCGGTCGAGGTACGCGGTCGGGGTGAGCGGCTCGTACGAGAGGGCGTCGAGGGGGTCGGGGGAGTCGGGGGCATCACGGGTGGCGCGGGCGTCTGGCGCAGAGGTGGCGGCGTGGTCGTCCGACATGCGTCCTCCTTGACGGAGCGTGGCGTCCTCCCCGGCGGGAGTCGGCCCTTCCCTACCCGCTCCGGTGCTCGTCAAGCAGTGGCGGACGCCTGCGTCAGGCCGCCGCCCGTTCCCCTTCCAGCGCCGCGAGCAGCCAGTCGTGTGCCGTGCCCGGAGTCGGCTCCGGGACCCCGCCCTCCGGCGTCGTCAGCTCCGCCACCAGGTCCCAGTAGTGGTCGAGCCGCGGGTCGGCCGCGAGCTGCCGCGCCAGACCGCCGCGGAATCCGGGGGTGTCACGGGCCCCGACCACCCTCGCGTACGTCGCCACGAAGCAGTCGAGCGCGTCGCCCGGCGCCGGATCCTCGCCCGCGCGTATGTGGTGCCCCGCCAGCTCGTACGACTCCGCCAACCCCGCGTACAGCACGGCCGATTCGCGCGCGCCCGCCGAGGCGTGCGCGGCGGGCTGCGTCGGGCCCGCGTCCGGTGTGCACGGCCGGGACACCAGCGCGCACAGCCGCGCGAACGCGAGCACCTGCGCCGGGGACGGGGCGTCCGGCGGGGTCGGAACGGCCGCGTCGAGGAAGGCGGTGCGCGACGCGGCCGGCATCCGCGGCGGCAGCCAGGCCCGCCAGAATCTCGCCAGCGGGGCCGTGCTCGGCGGTGTGTCGAGCGCGCCGACGAGCCGCAGCCGGTCCGCCCGCTCGTCCGGCCGGCACTCCTGGACGAGCCGCAGCGCCGCCTCCTGCCAGCGCAGCGCGCTCAGCCGGGAACCGAGCGTGCGCAGCTGCCCCGCGACGGCGTCCTCCAGCGCCCCGTCCGCCCCCGCCCGCTCGTCGACGATCCGCCGCACCTCGGGGACCGGCAGACCGAGTCCGCGCAGCGAACGGATCAGGCGCAGCCGGTCAAGGGCCTCCGCGCCGTATCTCCGGTGCCCACCCGTGCTGCGGGCGCGCTCGGGCAGCAGGCCGCTGTCGGAGTAGAAGCGGACGGTCTTCACCGTCGTGCCCGCGTGCTCGGCGAGCTCACCGATGCTCCACAGGCCGACGGCGGACTCGGGCCGGTCGGACGACGCTGTCACTTGAACCTCCCTCAGGGGGAGTTCCTAACGTACCTCCCGCCACTGACAAGCCACTGAAAAGCCCTGACGGAGGACGTGGAGATGACCGAGTTCGTACTGGTGCCGGGCCTGTTCACAGGGCCGGACGCGTGGCGGGAGACGGCCGGGAAGCTGACGGCCGAGGGCGCTCGGGTCCAGGTGGTGGACCTCGGGCCCGCCCGCGACCTGGAGGCGCACATCGCCCGCGTCGTGGCGGCCGTCGACGCCCTCGTGGAAGGACGGGACGGCGCGGGCCGCGACGTCGTGCTCGTCGGGCACGACTACGGCGCGTATCCGGCGGTGGGCGCCGCGGACCGCAGGCCGGAGCGCGTCGCCCGGATCGTGTACCTCGACGCCGGTCTGGTGCAGGACGGCGCCGCGCCGCTCGCCGCCGTGCCCGACCAGCAGGTGCGCGAACACCTCGCCGATTCGGGCGACACCGAGGGCGCCGTTCCCGCGCCCGCCCGCGACGCGTGGCAGCGCTGGGGCAGCACATCGGGCCTGACCGACGAGGCGCTCGACCGCCTCACCGCGCACGCCGTGCCCCAGCCGCACGGCACCCTGCTGCACCCGCTGCGCCTGACCGGCGCCGCCGCCGACCTGCCCACCACCGGGGTGTTCTGCGCGGACAACGGCGCCACCATCGACACCGTCCGCATGCTGCTCCGCTTCGGCGACCCGGCGATCAAGGCCCTGACCAGGCCCGACGTCACCTTCTTCGAACTGCCCACCGGGCACTGGCCGATGCTGTCCTGCCCGGAACGGCTCGCCGACGCGCTCCTCGCCGCGGCGGCGGGCGAAGGCACCCGCCTCGAACCATTGGCGCAGGACGCTGAGCCGACCGAGTCCGGATACCTGCGCCCGTTCCTCCTCGACGTGCCGGAAGTGCCGCGCGAACGGCACGGCGCCATCGACCTCTACGTACCTGAGGACGCCTCCGACGCGGGGCCGCGCCCGGCGGTCGTGATCGTGCACGGCGGCCCGGTGCCGGAGGACGCCAGGCCGACGCCGCGCGACTGGCCGACGCTCGTCGGATACGCCCGACTCGCCGCGTCCCGCGGCGCGATCGGCGTCACCTTCGACCACCGGCTGCACGCGGTCACCGCCTATCCGACGGCCGCCGAGGACGTGGCCGCCGCGGTGGACCGGGTGCGCGCCGATCCGCGCGTCGACGCCGACCGGATCGCCCTGTGGTTCTTCTCCGGCGGCGGACCGCTGACGGCGCCATGGCTGAGCGGGGCACCGGAGTGGCTGCGCTGCGTCGCCGCCAGCTACCCGATCATGGCGCCACTGCCCAACTGGGGTGTCGACGACCCCCGGTTCCGGCCCGCGGACGTCGTGGCAGGAGGCGGGACGCCGCCGTTCGTCCTGATCCGGGTCGGCCAGGAGGCCTCCGCCGTCGCGGCGACGGTGGCCCGGTTCGTCGAGGCGGCCGAGACCGGTGGCGCGCCGATCGAGATCGTCGACGTACCGGACGCGCCGCACGCCTTCGAGGGCCTCGACCACAGCGACGCCGCGCGGGAAGCGGTGGGGGAGGCGATGGACCGGGTCCTGGCCCACTTGCTGCGGGACTGACCGCTGGCGGGCGGCTTCAGGCGCCGTACAGCTCGCTCAGCAGCGCGATCGCCGCGTGCGTACTGGGATGCGGCTCCCGCTCGTCCCAGATCACCCGCACCGGCACCGGATCCGCGCCCGACACCGGCCGGTAGACGACACCCTCGCGGCGGTACTGGGCGAGGGTGGCCTGCGGCGTGACGCCCACGCAGCGGCCCGTGGCGATCGCGGCGAGCCAGTCGTCGACGTCGGCGGTGTACGCGATGTCGCCGTGCGGATCGCCCGGCCACAGGTCGGCGGTGGTCGTACCGGTGCGCCGGTCGACGGCGACGGTGCGCTCCCGGATGTCGGCGAGCGGGATGCGGCGGCGCCTGGCCCACGGGTCGTCGGTGGCCATCACGACGTAGCGGGGTTCGTGGCCGACCACGGCGGCGGCGTACCGGCGGCGCAGATCGGCCCGGTGGCGTACGACGGCGAGATCGCAGACCGCCTCTGCGAGGCCGCCCGTGGGGCTGTTGTGCCGCACCAACTGCAGCTCGACGTCCGGGTACCGCTGGTGCCAGCGGCGCTGGAACTCGGTGGTGTGCCGGCCGAACGCTCCCCAGGCATGCCCGATCCGCAGTCGCGCGTGCCCGGTCGTGGCCTCGCGCACCAGGTTCTCCGCCTCGGCCAGCAGCTGGCGCGCGCGGTGCACGACCCGCACACCCGTGACCGTCGGTGTGACGGCACGGCTCGTACGGTGCAGGAGGCGCACCCCGAGGACCGTCTCCAGCGCGTGCAGGGTGCGCGACACCGACGCCTGGGACACACCGAGTTGGATCGCCGCGTCCGTGAAGCTGCCCGTGTCGACGATCGCCAGCAGGCAGCGCAGATGCCGCAGCTCGAGACCGGCGACTCCGCTTCCCTCATCCATACGTCAAGCGTATGCGAGGAGCACAATATGCATTTTGCGTATCGACGGTCCGGGTCGAATCTCGCACCATGGCGACGACGACAACCCCCTCACCCCGCACCGCCGCCCCCGGCGCCGCCTCGCGCGCCGGAGGCGTCGGACTCATGCTCGGCAGCGGCCTGTCGAACCAGATCGGCGCGTCCCTCGGCGCGCTCGCCTTCCCCGTCATCGGGCCCACGGGCGTGGTGGCCGTACGCCAATGGGTCGCCGCCGCCGTCCTGTTGACGGCGGGCCGGCCACGGCTCAGGGCCTTCACCGCGGCGCAGTGGCGCCCGGTCCTGGCCCTCGCGGCGGTCTTCGCCACGATGAACCTGACGCTGTACCTGGCCGTCGACCGGATCGGCCTCGGCCTCGCCGTCACCCTCGAATTCCTCGGCCCGCTCACCGTCGCCCTCGCCGGCACGCGCCGCCGCGTCGACCTGCTCTGCGCCCTCGCCGCCGCCTCGGCCGTCGTCGTGCTCACCCGGCCGCGGCCGAGCACGGACTACCTCGGCATCGCCCTCGCCCTCGTCGCGGCGGTCTGCTGGGGCTGCTACATCCTGCTCAACCGGTCCGTCGGCCACCGCCTGCCAGGGCTCCAGGGCTCCGCCGCCGCGGCCGCCGTCTCCGGCCTCCTCTACCTCCCGATCGGCGTCACCACCCTGTACCTGCACCCGCCGACGCCCACGGCCCTGCTCTGCGCCCTGGCCGCGGGCGTCCTGTCCTCGGCGGTCCCGTTCCTCTCCGACCTCCTGGCGCTGCGCCGCGTACCGCCCCGCTTCTTCGGTGTCTTCATGAGCGTCAACCCGGTCTTCGCCGCCCTCGTCGGCTCGGTGGTCCTCCACCAGCACCTCGACCCGCTCGCCTGGTCGGCCATCACGACGATCGTCGCGGCGAACGCGGTGGCGGTGGGGACGGCGGGCAGGCGGTGAGCAGGACCGCGGGTCAGGACAGCGCCTGGGCCCCGATCACCGACAGGAGGCGCAGCTTCTCGTGGCTCTCGGTGCCGGGGACGGCCGTGTAGACGAGAAGCAGGTGCGACTGGGAGGGGTCGACGAGCGTCTGGCACGTCAGTTCCAGCGGGCCGACCTCGGGGTGGACGAAGCGCTTCACCTCGCGGGGGCGGACGCCGATCTCGTGGTCGGCCCACACCCGGCGGAACTCCTCGCTGCGCGCGAGCAGCAGGTCGGCGTAGTGGGCCGCCCGGGAGCCAGGGCCCCGCAGCGTGGCCACCCCGCGCAGGCCCGAGACGAACATGCGGGTCAGGAAGGCATGCTCGGACGGATCGTAGAGGTCGCGCGTGGCCGGGTCCGTGAACCAGCGGTACCCGATGCTGCGGGCCGGTCCCGTGTGCGCGGTCTGATCGCCGGTGAGGGCGACGCCGAGCGGGGTCTGGCGCAGGGTCTCGCCGAGCTCCGTGACGATCTCCGCGGGGGTGTCGTGCAGGCGGTCGAGGACGCGGAGCAGTCCGGGGCCGATGTGCTCGCTGTCCGCGCCGCGCGGCGGCGGGGTGTGTCCGGCGAGCCGGAACAGGTGGTCGCGCTCGTCGAGGGAGAGGTGCAGGCCCAGCGCGATGGCGGCGATCATCTGCTCGGAGGGGTGCGGGCCGCGCTCCCGCTCCAGGCGCGCGTAGTAGTCGGTCGACATGTGGCACAGCGCGGCGACCTCCTCCCTGCGCAGACCGGTCGTCCTGCGGCGGCGCCCGCGCGGCAGGCCCACGTCCTCCGGCTGCAACGACTCCCGCCGCCGCCGCAGGAACTCCGCGAGCCCCGCCCGGTCGATCACCACTCGTGCCTCCGCCACCGCTCGCCGTCGGTCCACTCACCTGATGTGCCCCTTTCTACCGTCCCCGCACCCGCGCAACCACGGATCGACAGTCCCCCCTTCAGCGCTTGCCGCGGCCCGCGCGCCGTCCGAAGCTCGGGACATGCCACGCACACCCATCGACATCACCGTCCCCGACCTGTCAGGACGCCGCGCCGTCGTCACCGGGGCCAGCGACGGCATCGGGCTCGGCCTCGCCACGAGGCTCGCCGCGGCCGGCGCCGAGGTGCTGCTGCCCGTACGCAACCCGCGCAAGGGAGAGGCCGCGCTCGCCGCCATCCGCGAGAAGGCCCCGCAGGCGCACGTGTCGCTGCGCGAGCTCGACCTGTCCTCGCTCGCCTCCGTCGCCGCCCTCGGCGACACCCTGCGCGCGGAGGGGCTGCCCATCCACCTGCTGATCAACAACGCGGGCGTCATGACCCCGCCCGACCGGCAGACCACCGCCGACGGCTTCGAGCTGCAATTCGGCACCAACCACCTCGGCCACTTCGCGCTCGTCGCCCACCTGCTGCCGCTGCTGCGCGAGGGCCGAGCCCGGGTCACCTCGCAGGTCAGCGTCGCCGCGAACCAGGGCGCCATCAACTGGGACGACCTCAACTGGGAACGCTCGTACGACGGCATGAAGGCCTACAGCCAGTCGAAGATCGCGTTCGGCCTCTTCGGCCTCGAACTCGACCGCCGCAGCCGCGCCCACGACTGGGGCATCACCAGCAACCTCTCCCACCCCGGAGTCGCCCCGACGAACCTGCTCGCCGCCCGCCCCGAGGTCGGCCGCGCCAAGGACACCCTGGGCGTGCGCCTGATCAGGACGCTGTCCGCCCGCGGCATCGTCGTCGGCACGGTCCACACCGCCCAGCTCCCCGCCCTCTACGCCGCCACCTCCCCGGACGCCGAACGCGGGAAGTTCTACGGTCCGCGCGGCATCGCCCACATGGGAGGACCGCCGGGGGAGCAGAAGCTGTACTCCCGGCTGCGCGGCACTGACGAGGCGCGCCGCGTCTGGCAGGTGTCCGAGGAGCTGACGAAGGCCGTCTTCCCTGCCGAGTGAGCCGGCGTGGGCGCGTGGCGCCGTAAGCTGGCACGCATGCGTACCCGACCCACCCTGACCTGGGAACCGTCCGGTGACCATCCGCCCGCCACGACCGATCTGCGGCCCGTCGTCGAGGCCGTGCGGGCGGGCGGCGTCGTGGTCCTGAGCGGGGCCGGGCTCTCCACGGAGTCGGGCATCCCGGACTACCGGGGCGAGCACGGCTCGCTGCGCAGGCGGCACATCCCGATGACGTACCAGGAGTTCACCGGCAGCGAGTACGCCCGGCAGCGGTACTGGGCGCGCAGTCAGCTGGGCTGGCGGGCGATGATCCGCGCCCGGCCGAACGCCGGGCACCGGGCCGTCGCCGAGCTGTCCGCCGCAGGCCTGGTCACCGGCGTGATCACGCAGAACGTCGACGGCCTCCAGCAGGCCGCGGGCGTCGCGGACGTCGTCGAGCTGCACGGCAGCCTCAGCCGCGTCGTGTGCCTGCACTGCCGGGCCGTCTCCGACCGCGCCGACCTCGACCGGCGGCTGCGCGAGGTCAACCCGCAGTTCGAGGCGCAGGCCGAGCGGCACCGCTCCGCGCGCGTCAACCCGGACGGCGACGTGGAACTCCCCGACGAGGCGGTCCGCGCATTCACGGTGGTTCCGTGCGCGGCCTGCGGGACCGGGGTGCTCAAGCCGGACGTCGTCTTCTTCGGCGAGAACGTGCCGCCCGAGCGCGTCGACCTGTGCCGCGGACTCGTCGCGGGCGCGTCCTCGCTGCTGGTCCTCGGCTCGTCCCTGACGGTCATGTCGGGGCTGCGCTTCGTCCGCCAGGCCGCCGACGCCGGCACCCCCGTCCTGATCGTCAACAACCAGCCCACCCGCGGCGACCGCTGGGCCGTACGCATCGAGCTCCCCCTCGGCGAGGCCCTCCCGTCCGTGGTGTCGGCCGCCCTCACACCGCCGTCGGCAGAGTCGACCGCGTGACACGCCGAGCGATGGGCTCGGCCGCGGCCCGCAGCATCCCGACGGCCTGGTCGAGGAACGGATTCGGGTCGGCGGTACGGCGCAGCGCGAACACCCGTCGTACGTGCGAGGGGTCCGCGAGCCGGATCACGTGCACGTCGTGCGACTCGGTGAGCGCGAGATCGGGCACCATCGCCACGCCGAGCCCTCGGCGCACCAGCTCGTAGGGCAGGTTGTAGTCGTTCGTGCGGAAGACGACCTCCGGGCTGAACCCGGCCTCCGCGCAGATGTGGAAGAGGGAGCGCGCCGCGTCCATGCCCTGGCGGTAGCAGATCCAGTGCTCGTCGCGCAGATCGGCGATCCGGATCCGGCGCCGGTGGGACAGCCGGTGCCCGGTCGGCACCAGCACGTACATCGGCTCCTCCAGGATCAGCGTCAGCTCCAGGTCGGCGGGCCAGTTGTGCGGCACCGTGCCGTACTCGAAGACCACCGCGAGGTCGAGCCGCCCGTCCGCGACGGCGGGCGCGGTCGTCTGCGGATCGCCCTCCTCGTAGCGCACGTCGACGTGCGGGCGGTCCCGCAGGAACTCGGCCAGCACCGCGGGGACGAGCCGGAACCCCGCCGACCAGAAGCTGCCCAGGTGCAGCCGGCCGCGCTCGGCCGCGGCGAACGACCGCATCTCGTCCTCCGCCGCCTCCAGTTCGGCGAGCAGCCGCGCCGCCCGCCGGGCCAGCTGGGTGCCGGCCGCCGTGGGCCGTACGCTGCGGGCCGAACGCTCGAAGAGGGGGACGCCGAGGGTCTTCTCGACGGTCGAGATCTGCTGCGAGATCGCCGACGGCGTGTAACCGAGCCGCTTGGCCGTGGTCCGCAGCGAACCCGTCGCGACGACATCACGGACGGCCTGAAGCTGGATCGGGGTCAGCATCAGCGGAACTTAACAGCGCCCGCGAGGTGTGCGCCAGAGGTGTCTCGACCATCGGCCCAGGTGAACACGGGCGACGCCGGAACGCCGTGCATCAGCTGAACTGAACACCACGTCAGCAAAGACTCACTCTGCCTCATCTTGTCGCGGGCCGGGACCGTGCCGCAGATTGATGCCCTGCCCGAACGAGACCCGAAAGGGGGACGACGCATGCACGCATGTCTTCGGCGTCCGACGAGGAGACCCGCTCCCACGAGGAGCCGCGGCCCGGCGCGCAGGCCCACCGTCGCCGTCCTCACCGCTGCGCTCGTCGCGCTGGTGCCGCTCGCCGCGGGCTGCGGCGGCGCCACGGCGGCCGACAAGTCCGCCATCGCCCCGCAGAAGGCCGACCCGAAGCTGCGCGCCCTGCTCCCCGAGCGGATCAGGAAGGCGGGGACGCTGCGGTCGGCGGCCGGCAGCGACTACCCGCCGCTGGTCATGCTCGGCATGGACAACAAGACCCTCGTCGGCGTCGAACCCGACCTCATGAACGCCATCGGTCAAGTCCTCGGCCTGAAGGTCGAGTTCAGCAAGGCCAGCTTCGAATCCATCATCGGCGGTGTGCAGGCCCGCCGCTACGACGTGGCGATCCAGGCCATGTTGGACAAGCCCGAACGGCAGCGGCAGGTCACCTTCGTCGACTACTTCCGCACCAGCACCTCGATCCTCGTCGACGGCAGGGACGCCGGGAAGGTGTCGTCCCTGGACGACCTCTGCGGCAAGTCGGCCGCCGTGGAACAGGGCACCGCGCAGGTCGACGACGCGAAGACACAGAGCAAGAAGTGTCTCGCCGCGGGCAGGCCACGCGTCGAGGGACTCGTCTTCCCCAACTCGATGGCCTGCTTCCAGGCGCTGTCCACCGGCCGGGCCGACGCGTTCATCGGCGGCACACCCACTGTCGCGTACCAGGCCGAACAGTCCAGCGGCCGCATGAAGCGGGTCGGGAAGCCGTACCGGCCGCTGCCCTACGGGATCCTCGTCGGCAAGGACGACAAGGCGCTGGTCGAGGCCGTCCAAGGTGCCCTCCAGAAGCTCATCGACACCGGGGTGTACCGCACCATCCTCAAGCACTGGAAGGTCCAGTCCGGCGCCCTGGACCGCGCCGCCGTGAACGGAGGCACCGCGTGACCACCCCTCAGCTCTCGCTGCCGGACAAGACCGGCTCGGCAGCCCACGAGATCAAGGCCGTTCCGCTGCGCAGGCCGGGCCGCTGGGCCGCCACCGCCGTCCTCGCGTTCGCCGTCGTCTTCCTCGTCGAAGGATGGGCGGGCAACCCGCGCATGAAGTGGGGCACCGTCGGCGACTTCCTCTTCGCGCCCGTCGTCATGGAGGGCCTCGCCACCACCCTGTGGCTGACCGTCCTCGCCATGGCCGTCGGCATCGTCGGCGGCATCGTCCTCGCCGTGCTGCGCATGTCGGACAACCCGCTGCTCTCCTGGCTGAGCGGCGCGTACATCTGGGTGTTCCGCGGCACGCCCCTCCTCGTCCAACTCCTGTTCTGGTACTTCCTCTCCGCGATCGTCCCGCGCATCGGGATCGGTGTCCCGTGGGGGCCCACGTTCGTCTCCTTCGACACGAACACCCTGATCACGCAGCTCACCGCGGCCGTCCTCGGCCTCGGCCTGCACGAGGCCGCGTACATGGCGGAGATCGTCCGCGCGGGCATCGGCTCCGTCGACCCCGGACAGCACGAGGCGGCCCACGCCCTCGGCATGACCCGCCGTCAGACACTGCGCCGCATCGTCCTCCCGCAGGCGCTGCGCACCATCGTGCCGCCGACCGGCAACCAGGTCATCTCCATGCTGAAGACGACCTCCCTCGTCTTCGCCATCGCCGTGCCCGAACTGCTCACGTCGATCCAGGGCATCTACTCCCGCAACTTCCAGCAGGTGCCGCTGCTCACCGTCGCCTGCGTCTGGTACCTCGTGGCGACGTCCGTGCTCAACGTCGGCCAGCACTTCCTGGAACGCCGTTACAACAAGGGGGCCCGCGCATGACCGCCAAAGCCGCGCCGACGACGACACACACCACGGTCGTCCGGGCCGAAGGCGTCCACAAGAGCTACGGGCCGGTGGAGGTGCTCAAGGGCATCGATCTGGAGGTGGCCCCCGGCGAGGTCATGTGTCTCGTCGGGCCCTCCGGATCCGGCAAGTCCACGTTCCTGCGCTGCATCAACCACCTGGAGACCGTCGACGCCGGACGCCTCTACGTCCGTGACGAACTGGTCGGCTACGAGGAGCGGGGCGGCCGGCTCCACGTATTGCGGGATACCGACATCGCCCGGCAGCGGCGCGGCGTCGGCATGGTGTTCCAGCGGTTCAACCTCTTCCCGCACATGACGGCCCTGGAGAACATCACCGAGGCGCCGGTCCAGGTGAAGAAGGAGCCCAAGGCGGAGGCCCGCAGGCACGCCGAGGAACTCCTCGAACGGGTCGGCCTCGCCGACAAGGCGCACCACTACCCCTCGCAGCTCTCCGGCGGCCAGCAGCAGCGCGTCGCCATCGCCCGTGCCCTGGCCATGCGCCCCGAACTGATGCTGTTCGACGAGCCGACGTCCGCGCTCGACCCCGAACTCGTCGGCGAGGTGCTCGACGTCATGCGCGGCCTGGCCCGCGACGGCATGACGATGATCGTCGTCACCCACGAGATGGGCTTCGCCCGCGAAGTGGGCGACACCCTCGTGTTCATGGACGGCGGAGTCGTCGTCGAATCCGGCACGCCCGCCGATGTCCTGGGCGCGCCGCGGCACGAGCGCACCCGCGCCTTCCTGAGCAAGGTGCTCTGACCTCTCGCACCGCCCGGTGCGCCGGCCCGACGCGCCCGCACGGAACCCCACACCTCAAGGAATCCGCATGTCTCGCATCATCGTCCTCGGCGCCGGCGTCCTCGGCGCCTCCACCGCCTACCACCTCGCCCGCGCGGGCGCCGACGTCACGGTCCTGGAGGCGGCGGGCCCGGCGTCGGGGACATCGAGCGCCACCTTCTCCATCGACGTCACCCACCTGAAGACACCACACGACTACTACCTCCTCAACCGGCAGGGCTCCGACGGCCACCTCGCCCTCGCCGCCGAACTCGAAGGACTCCCGTGGCGCCACCCGGCGCCGCTCGTCCAGTGGTCCGACACCGACGAGGGCCATCAGGCGCTGCGCGAACGCGCCCTGCGGGTACGGGAATGGGGCCACACCTGCGAGTTCGCCCCGGCCACCGCACTCCGCGACCTGGCCCCCGCTGCCGACCCGGCCTCCTGCACCGCCGACGAGATCGTGGTCCACGAACGGGCGGCCTGGTACGACGCGCCACGCTTCGTCCGCGCCCTCCTCGACGGAGCGGCCCGCCTCGGCGCCACCGTCCACTACGGGGTGCGCGCCACCGGCCTGCTGCGGTCGGCGGAGGGCCGGGTCACCGGCGTACGGGCGGGGGAGCGGACCTGGACCGCGGACAAAGTCGTCAACTGCGCGGGCCCGTACGCCGACCGGATTGCCGCACTCGCCGACGCCCGGCTCCCGATGGAACGGATACCGGGCCTGGTGGGAGAGAGCACCCCGGTTCCCGAGGCGGGGCTCGGCGCCATCCTCGCGGCGCCGGGGGTCGACCTGCGCCCGGCGCCCGACGCGCGCGTCGTGTCCATCTCCTGGCCCGTCGACGCGCTCCTCGCCGACGGCACCACGGACCTCACCTCCCTCGCCGCCGACCTGCACGGCCGGGGCGAGAAGGTCCTCCCCGCGCTGACAGCGGCCCGCTCGGCGGGCGCCAGGGTCGGGCTGCGCCCCGTCCCGCTCGACGGTCTCCCGCTGGCCGGTGAACTCCCCTCAGCGCCCGGCCTCTACCACCTCGTGTCGCACAGCGCGGTGAACCTGGCCCCGGCCCTCGGCCGACTCGCGGCCCAGGAACTCACCACGGGCACCCCGACGCCGGAACTGTCCCCCTACCGCCCCGACCGCGCGACGGACTCCCCGGTCCGGGACGAGAGCCTCCAGGTCATGAGCGGCCACGCCGCCCGCTGAGCCTGGCGAGCCACTCCCTGCCCATCCTCCGCCCGTCCGGGAACCGGTCGTCGCGGTCCCAGCGCCATGTCGTGACGATGGCCAGCACGAGGGTGCGGCAGGCATGGAGCAGGTCGTCGTCGACGCCCGGGTAGTGGTCGGCGACCTCGTCGGGGGCGTGGGCCAGGTCGAACTCGACCGGCCCGCGGCACACCGTCTCCAGGTCGACGAAGAGCGGACCGGCATCCTTCGTGGCCAGTACGTTGCCGGGGTGCGGCTCGCCGTGCAGCAGCTGCTCGTCCGCGCCGTACCCGCCGACCCGCTGCCCCAGCCGCCGCAGCGTATCGCTCAGCAACTCCCGGTCCGCCGCGGCGAGGTCCGGGGTGCGGGCGGTGTCCGCCAGCAGGGACTGCGCCTGCGCGACGCGGTCGGTGAAGTGCGGTGCGGGGAAGGCGAGTCGGCGCAGGGAGGCGTGGAGGTCCGCGAGGGCCTCCGCGTAGTCGGACGCCGGGAGGGGAGTGCCGGACGGCGCGTGGTACGTCCACAGCGTGATGGCGAACCCGTCGCGCTCGTACACCCTCCGCCCCACCTCCGGCGCGGGCGCCGCCACCGGCGCCCCGACCTCGACGAGCCGCCGCGCGAGCCCGAGCTCGAACTCCGCCACCTGATCGTCGACCGGCGCGACCCGCGCCAGAACGTCGCACAGCAGCAGCCGCAGAGTCAGCTTGTTGGAGTCGTGCAGGACGACGGTGTCGTCTGCCCCGAGCCCGAGCGAGCCCGCGACCCGGCACGCCGCCCGCACGGCCCGCTCGGCGTCAGAGGGACGCACGCTGGTGGATCCGGGTGATGGCGCGGAGCACGTCGTCGCGGTGGCGCGCCTGCTTGACCCAGGTCGGGAGGCGCGCCACGAGGGTCATCCGGGGGCCCGTCTCGTACCAGGGCGCCCGCTCGCGCAGCGACGCCCCGACGAAGCGGCGCACCAGGTCGAGGTGTGCGTGGTTGTACGCCCACAGCCAGCCGTGCCGCGTCTCGGTCCGGAGCCACAACGGGGCATCGAAGTACGGGTCCGTCGCGGGGTGTGCCGTCCCGCGGTGGAGGCGGACGCGGCGCCCGGCCCACGTGCGGGACAGGCCGCATCGGCCGCACACCAAGCGGCGCGGAGCGAACAGTGACCGTTCGGTGTCCGGTGCTGTCACCACTCGGGCGGCGCCGCTGCAGCCGGGACAGCGGACCAGGATCGGGTCGAGGAAGTCGTACGCGGTGCTGTGCGGGTCGCGGAAGCGGGTGGGCATGGCGGGAGTATGGGGCCGACGGGCGGTGTGGCGCATCCGGGTTTCAGACCGTGTAGCCGCCGTCGACCGACAGATGCTGGCCCGTGATGAAACCGGCTCGTTCGGACGACAGGAAGGCGACCGCCTCCGCGATGTCCTGGGCGGTGCCGAAGCGGCGCAGGGGGATGTTGCGGCGCGTCACCTGGAGCGCGGAGTCGTCGAGTTCGCCGTCCGCGATGAGGCGGGCGGCGATGCCGTCGGTGAGCATGCCGGGGCCCACGCAGTTGAAGCGCACGCCGTAGCGGCCCTCCTCGGCGGCGAGTGCTCGGACCACCGCCTCGACCGCGCCCTTCGCGCCGGAGGACAGGCCGTCGCGGACCGGGTAGCGGCGGGTGGCCGCCGTGGTGACCGCCACGACGTTCCCCGCGCTCTCGCGGAGGGGCGCGAGGGCGGGGTGGACCAGGTGGTAGAAGGCAAGCGCGTCCGTGTGGAGCTGTTCCCGGTACCGCGAAGGCGGCACCTGGCTCAGGTGTGTCATCGGGACGTGCGGACCCGCCGCGTACACCAGTGTGTGGAGCGCGCCGAACCGGTCCACCGTCGACCCGATCGCGCCCGTCGCGCTGACCTCGTCCGTGAGGTCCGACTGCACCGACTCCACCTGGGCTCCCTCCGCCCGGAGTTCGGCGGTGAGCGCGTCGGCGGCATCCCGGTTCGAGCGGTACGTGAACAGGACCGTGGCCCCGCGCCGGGCCAGCGTCCGTACCACCGCCGCACCGATCCCGCCGGTGCCGCCCGCGACGAGCGCCGCGCCCTTGCGGGAGCCGAAGTCCTGTTCCGTGGTCGTGGCCGTCACCTGGGTAACCCCTTCGCCGGTCGGTCCGTCCCCGCGTATATAGCCGCAACGGCTCCAGAGTTGAAGGCATGGGCGCTGTCGGATGGCGGCGGTAGGGTGAGGCCCCGGACTGCGAAGGAGCGAGGGTGGAGCCGCTGACGAGCAGCGTGGCCGAGCGCGCCGCCCGTGCGCCGAGGGGCGGCAGGCCGCGCGCCACGTCCCGCGCCGACCTGGAGCGCGTCGGCTTCGAACTCTTCGCCCGGCAGGGCTTCGACGCGACGACCGTCGACGACATCGCGGCCGCCGCCGGCATCGCCCGCCGCACCTTCTTCCGCTACTTCGCGTCGAAGAACGACCTGGTGTGGGGCGACTTCGAGCAGCAACTCGACGGTCTGCGCGCCCTGTTGACCGCCACCGCACCCGACGTGCCGATCATGACCGCGCTGCGCGCGGCCGTCGTCGACTTCAACCGGTTCGACGCCACCGTCGTGCCGTGGCACCGACAGCGCATGCGACTCATCCTGAGCGTGCCCACGCTGCAGGCCGACGCCACGCTCCGCTACGCCTCGTGGCGCGCCATCGTCACCGACTTCGCCGCCGACCGACTCGGCCTCGCCCCCGGCGACGCGCTGCCGCGGCTGTACGGACACACGGTCCTGGCCGCCGCCGTCACCGCGTACGAGCACTGGCTGGCGGTCCCAGAAGCGGACTTGGGTGAGCTCCTGGACACGGCCGTGCGGCGTCTGGAGGAGGGGCTGGGGCGGGCGAGCCGGTGACCTCACCCGTGGCGCAGCGCTTCCGCCACGAACTCGCCGATCAGGACGGCCGTCGCCGCGGGGCCGCGGTGCGGGGTGTCCGGCAGCAGCGAGGTGTCCGCCACCCGTAGTCCGTCCACGCCGCGCACCCGGCCGTACGCGTCGGTGGCGGCGCCGAGCGCGACCGTCCCGCAGGTGTGCTGCGCCGTGCCGATGTGGTCGCCGATCCACGCGTCGAGCGCCCGGTCGTCGGCCCGTTCGGCGGCGCCGGGCGCGAGCAGCCCGCCACGGGACACCGTGCCGAACGCCTCCGTGCCCACGAGATCCGCCGTCGTGCGCACGGCCACGCGCAGCCGCCGCAGTACCTCGCCGTCGCGCAGGTAGTCGTAGTCGACGGCGGGCGGCACCGCCGGGTCCGCCGAGCGCAGCCGCAGCCGACCCGTCGGCCCCGGCGTCTGCACGGACACCAGGAAGGAGTGCGGCGCTCCCGGCACGCTCACCGTCCCGCCGACGAGCCCGGCCATCGGGACGAGTGACTGGAGGATCTCGATGTCCCCGGGGCAACCGGCGGTAGTGGACCGGGAGTCGAGGTGGAGGCAGCCTCCCAGCCACCCGTCCGACGGCGGTTCGAGGTCGGCGTGCGGGCGCCAGTCCAGGACCAGTTGCGGGTGATCCGCGAGCCGCGCGCCGACCGCCGGTGCGTCCCGGACGACCGGCACACCGGCCCGTTCGAGATCGGCGCGCGGGCCGATCCCGGACAGCAGGAGCAGATGGGGTGTCGCCAGGGCGCCCGCGCACAGCACCACGCACCCCGCGTCGAACGTCTCCGGGGCGCCGCCGTCCCGCTCGACCACCACCCCGGTCGCCCGCCCGCCCCGCACCACCACCCGGCGTACGAGACACCCACCGAGCACCGTGAGGTTCGGCCGGGCGCGGGCCTCCGGTGTCAGGTGGGCGAGAGCCGTGTTGTGCCGCACCCCGGCCACGCAGTTCGACGGCACCGGGCCGAAACCCGGCGGGCCCTCGTCGTTCTTGTCGGGCTCCGCGGGGAAGCCCAGCGCCGTGGCGGCGTCGCGGAAGGCCACGGCGGCCGGGTGCGTGAGGCCGCCGCGCGAAACCGGCATCGGACCGCCGCGCCCGTGCACGGGGCGCGCGCCGAAATCGAGGTCGTTCTCCAGGCGGCGCAGCAGCGGCAGCATCCGCTCGTACGTCCACGCGGGCCCGCCGCCCGCCGCCGCCCACCGGTCGAAGTCGGCGCGCCGCGCCCGCACGAAGTACCCGCCGTTGACCGTCGTGGACCCGCCGGCGATTCGCCCGCGCGGCACCTCCCACGGCCGCCCCGCCGCGAGCCGCACGGCATGCGCGACCGTCGCGGGATGCCTCGGCCGGGCCCCCGGCACCAGCCGCGCGTCCAGCAGCTCCGCACCGAAGGCCGACGGCACGGGACCGGCCTCCAGGAGCAACACCCTCCGGTCGGCGTCCTCGCTCAGCCGCGCCGCGAGCACCGCCCCTGACCCACCAGCACCGACGACCAGCACATCGGGACGCGCACCCGCGAACGACTCCATGGGGCGGATCACATCCCGCCGCGCCCGTCCCGCGCAAGACCTCGGCGGCGACCGCACCCTTCCCTTTTGGCATCGCATGCCAATACTCTCGAAATCGCCCGAGCGAGCCCTCAACCCTCCACAGGTACAAGGGAGTTCCGCATGAACGAACAGCTCGAAGCCACCGCGACCACCGATCCGACCACCGAGCCGCCCGCCACGTCCACCGCTCCCGCCGACGAACCCCTCGTCGAGGCGGACGAACTGGTCGAGGAAGTCTCCATCGACGGCATGTGCGGCGTGTACTGACCGTGGCCGCCGCCACCGCTCCCGCCCTTGACCTGGACCGGCCCTGGGACCTGCACCCGCAGGTGTCGGTCCGCCCCGAGCCGTTCGGCGCGCTGCTCTACCACTTCGGCACCCGCAAACTGTCGTTCCTCAAGGACCGCGGACTGCTCGCCGTCGTCCAGGCGCTCCCGACGTCCCCGACGGCGCGCGCCGCCTGCGCGAGCGCCGGGGCGGACGACGCGGACACGGCCCGCTACGCGAGCGCCCTCGCCGCCCTGGCCCGCTCGTCGATGCTGGTCGAAAGGAGCCCGGCACCGTGACCCGCCTCGTGGACCTGTTCGAGCACGGCCTCGCCGCACCGATCTGCCTGACCTGGGAACTCACCTACGCCTGCAACCTGTCCTGCGCCCACTGCCTGTCCAGCTCGGGCCGCCGCGACCCGCGCGAGCTCAGCACCGCCGAGGCCAAGGCGGTCATCGACGAGCTGGAGGCCATGCAGGTCTTCTACGTCAACATCGGCGGCGGCGAACCCACCGTGCGCCCCGACTTCTTCGAACTGCTCGACTACGCCACCGCCCACCACGTCGGCGTCAAGTTCTCCACCAACGGCGTGCGCATCACCCCCGAAGTCGCCCGCCGCCTCGCCGCGAACGACTACGTCGACGTACAGATCTCCCTCGACGGCGCCACCGCCGACGTCAACGACGCGGTGCGCGGGACGGGTTCGTACGACACGGCACGCACAGCGATGGCGAACCTCGCCGACGCGGGCATGAAGAACTTCA
Organism: Streptomyces sp. SDT5-1; assembly: GCF_052245995.1. NCBI lineage: Bacteria > Bacillati > Actinomycetota > Actinomycetes > Kitasatosporales > Streptomycetaceae > Streptomyces > Streptomyces sp. SDT5-1. The sequence continues at coordinate 8,320,767 of NZ_CM125963.1, forward strand.
AGCTGTCCGTCGTCTGCACCCGGCACAACATCCCGCAGCTCGACGACTTCAAGGCGCTCGCCGACACCTACGGCGCCCAGCTCCGCCTCACCCGGCTGCGGCCCTCAGGGCGCGGCGCCGACGTCTGGGACGAGCTGCACCCGCTGCCCGCGCAGCAACGGCAGCTCTACGACTGGCTCGTGGCGCACGACGGCGAGGTGCTCACCGGCGACTCCTTCTTCCACCTGTCCGCCTACGGCGAGCCGTTGTCGGGCCTGAACCTGTGCGGGGCCGGCCGCGTGGTGTGTCTCATCGACCCGGTCGGCGACGTGTACGCCTGCCCGTTCGCCATCCACGACGAGTTCCTCGCGGGGAGTGTGCGCGACCCGGGCGGGTTCGCCGGCGTGTGGCGGGAGTCGGAGCTGTTCCTGCGGCTGCGAGAGCCGCAACAGGGCGGCGCCTGCGCCTCCTGCGCGTTCTACGACACCTGCAAGGGCGGCTGCATGGCCGCGAAGTTCTTCACCGGCCTGCCGCTCGACGGGCCCGACCCGGAGTGCGTCCAGGGGTACGGCGAGCAGCTCCTCGCCGACCGAGGCCCCGGCCGGGTACCGAGGCCCTCCGGCGACCACTCCCACCGCACGGGGCCGGTCACCGTGCCGCTCATGCGGCGGCCCCCGGTGAGTGCCTGCGACGAGAGTCCCGTAGCGGGCCCGATCCCGGTCAACTGACGAGGAGACAGCCGCCCGATGGCAAGAAACCCCTGGTTCGAGACGGTCGCCGAGGCCCAGCGGCGCGCCAAGAAGTACCTTCCCGGCAGCGTCTACGGCGCGCTCGTCGCCGGCTCGGAACGCGGCCGCACCATCGAGGACAACATCGGCGCCTTCGCCGAACTCGGCTTCGCGCCACGCGTGGTGGGCCACCACGCCGAGCGGAACCTGGCGACCACCGTGCTCGGCGTCGAGTCGTCCTTCCCGGTGCTGATCTCACCGACCGGTGTGCAGGCCGTGCACCCGGACGGGGAGGTGGCGGTCGCCCGCGCCGCCGCGAACCGGGGCGTCATCATGGGCCTCAGCTCGTTCGCGAGCCGCTCCGTGGAGGACGTCGCCGAGGCCAATCCGAACACCTTCTACCAGATGTACTGGATGGGCAGCCGCGACTCCATGGTGCGCCGCATGGAGCGGGCCAGGCAGGCCGGGGCCAAGGCGCTCATCGCGACGCTCGACTGGTCGTTCTCCAACGGCCGCGACTGGGGAAGCCCCGCGATCCCCGAACGCCTCGACCTGCGCACCGCCGTGAAGTTCGCGCCCGACGTGCTGCCCCACCCGCGCTGGCTCCTCGCCTTCGCCCGGTCCCGCCGCCTGCCCGACCTGACCACGCCCAACCTCCGCGAGCCGGGCGGCCGGGCGCCCACCTTCTTCGGCGCCTACGGCGAGTGGATGCAGACACCGCCGCCCACCTGGGACGACGTGGAATGGATGCGCAAGGAGTGGGGCGGTCCCTTCCTCCTGAAAGGCGTCAGCCGCGTCGACGACGCCAAACGGGCCGTCGACGCGGGCGTCACCGGCATCTCGGTCTCCAACCACGGCGGCAACAACCTCGACACCACACCCGCCACCATCCGCCTCCTGCCGTCCATCGCCGAGGCCGTCGGCGACGACATCGAGGTGCTGCTCGACGGCGGTGTGCGGCGCGGCGGCGACGTCGCCAAGGCACTCGCCCTCGGCGCCCGTGCCGTCCTCGTCGGACGCGCCTACCTGTGGGGCCTCGCCGCGAACGGGCAGGCCGGCGTGGAGAACGTGCTGGACATCCTGCGCGGCGGCCTCGACTCCGCCGTCCTCGGCCTCGGCCACGCCTCCGTCGACGAACTCGGCCCCGACGACCTGGCGATCCCCGACGGCTTCACCCGCACGCTCGGGGCACCGCGTGCCTGAACCGGTCGACCTCGCGCACGCGACGTGGACCACGGTGCCGCGCGGCGCCCCGGTCCTCGTCCCCGTCGGCTCCACCGAACAGCACGGCCCGCACCTCCCGCTGAACACGGACGGCGTGATCGCGGAGGCGGTGGCCCGCGGCGTCGCGCACCGACTCCCGTACGAGCACGTCGTCCTCGCGCCCACCCTCGCGTACGCCGCGAGCGGTGAGCACGCGGGGTTCCCCGGCACGCTCTCCATCGGCCACGACGCGCTGCACACCGTCCTCGTCGAGACCGTCCGCTCCCTCGCCCTGTGGGCGGGCCGCGTCGTCCTCGTCAACGGCCACGGCGGCAACGTCACCACCCTCGACGCCGCCTGCGCCCAACTCCGCCACGAGCGCCACGACGTGTCCTGGGTCGGCTGCGTCCCACCCGGCGGTGACGCCCACGCGGGACGCGCCGAGACCTCCGTCATGCTGCACCTCGCCCCCGACGAGGTACGCCTCACCGACGCCGCCCCCGGCGACACCCGCCCCCTGCCCGACCTGCTGCCGCGTCTCAGGTCCCACGGCGTGCGCGGCGTCTCCCCGAACGGCGTCCTCGGCGACCCGACCGGCGCCACCGCCGCGGAGGGACGCGCACTCGTCGAAGCCATGGTCTCGACCGCCGCCCGCCTCGTCACCACGGGCAGCCCCGACTCCCACGGCCGCCTCACGACGCCCCGAGGTGCCGCGTGACCCTCCCGTACGGCAGCGTCGTCGCGCTCGATGGGCGTGCCGGTGGCGCCGACGCCGGCCACCCGACTCGGCTGTTGCGCCTGACACCACGGGCCGGCGGCCTGCGCGTGCGCGACCGGGCGGGTGCCGTTCTCGCCGACTTGCTCGTGGCCACGGGCCGCGTGGATTTCTGCGGCCGACTGTCGACGGCCGCACTGGGAGGCGCCGCATGACTCTCCCCTCCGGCAGTGTCGTCGTCCTCGACCGGCATGCCCGGGTCGTCGACGGTGGCCGTGCGCTGCTCGGCGGTCATCCGACGCGGCTGCTGCGACTGACACCGCGTGCCCAACGCCTGTTGACCGGGCGGGTCCTGCGCGTGCGCGACCGGGCGCGTGCCGTTCTCGCCGACCTGCTCGTGGCCACGGGCCGCGTGGATTTCCGCGGCCGACTGTCGACGGCCGCACTGGGAGGCGCCGCATGACTCTCCCCTCCGGCAGTGTCGTCGTCCTCGACCGGCATGCCCGGGTCGTCGACGGTGGCCGTGCGCTGCTCGGCGGCCATCCGACGCGGCTGCTGCGACTGACACCGCGTGCCCAACGCCTGTTGACCGGGCGGGTCCTGCGCGTGCGCGACCGGGCGGGTGCCGTTCTCGCCGAACGGCTCGTCGACACGGGCCTCGCCCACCCGGTGGCCGCGTCGCTGCCCCCGGGCGACGCCGAGCACACCGTCACGTATGTCGTTCCCGTACGGGACAGGGCCGACCGGCTGGATCGTCTGCTGGCAGGCATCAGGGCGGGAACGGAGGCGCCGGTCGTCGTCGTCGACGACGCCTCGTGCGATCCGCGCCCCGTCGCCGAGGCGTCCGCGCGTCACCACGCGCGCGTGCTCGCGCTCCCCGTCAACGTCGGGCCCGCGGGCGCCCGCAATGCCGGGCTGCGCGAAGTGCGCACGCCGTACGTGGTGTTCGTCGACTCGGACGTCGTGCTCGCGCCCGGCACGGTCGACGTCTTGCTGCGGCACTTCGCCGACCCGGCCGTCGTCATGGCCGTGCCCCGCGTCACCGGACTCGCCGGGCCCGACTCCACGCGCTGGCTGGGCCGTTACGAGAACGCCCGCTCCTCCCTCGACCTGGGCCGCCACCCCGCCGCCGTACGCCCCGGCACCCCCGTCTCCTGGGTACCCAGCGCCTGCATGCTCGTCCGCGCCGACGCCCTCCGCGACGCGGGCGGCTTCGACGCCGGGATGCGGGTGGGGGAGGACGTCGACCTGTGCTGGCGGCTGACCGCCGACGGCGCCCGGATCCGCTACGAACCCGCCGCACGCGTCGCCCACGAACACCGCGCCGACCCCGCCGCCTGGTTCCGCCGCAAGGCCGAGTACGGCACCGGAGCACACCCCCTGGCGAGCCGTCACCCCGCCCACATCGCCCCGGCCGTGCTCGCCCCGTGGAGCGCCGCGCTGCTCGTCGCCCTGATCGCCCAGCGCCGCTGGTCGCTGCCGGTGGCCGGCGGGCTCGCCGTCACCGCCACCGTCCGCAACGCCGAACGGCTGAAGGGCGTCGAACAGCCACTGCGGCACGCCGCACGCCTCACCGCGCTCGGCTCGGCCTCGGCCCTCATGCAGGGCGCGGCGCTGCTCACCCGGCACTGGTGGCCGCTGACGGCCGCGGGCTGCCTCGTCTCGCGCCGTGTACGCAGGGCGGCGGCCGTCGCCGCGCTCGCCGACGTGACCCTGGAGACCCTCGGCCGCGAGACACCGCCCACGGGGCTCGACCCCGTCCGCTACGCCGTCGCCCGCCGCCTCGACGACCTCGCGTACGGCTCCGGCGTGTGGCTCTCCGCGCTCAGGGGCCGCTCGACGGCGGCGCTGCGTCCGCGGATCGTGCGGACCCGGCGGCCGTCTCCTCGGCAGCGCGCAGCTCCCCGTGCAGCCGCGCCACCTCCCCGCTCACCAGCGGCATGACCAGCGGCGGCACCAACAGCAGCGCCACCACCGTCGGCAGCACCTTCATCAGCATGCCGGTGATCCACACGTTGTCGCCGCTGAGCCACAACATTCCGAGACCGGCATAGTGGTTGAACGGCTGGAACAGCCACCGGCCCGCCACGAACACGGCGACGGCCGCCGCGCAGCACACCAGGCCGAGACCGAACGCGCGTGCCCGCGCCCGCCGCGTCAGCACCCACGAGCGGTACACCGCCACGAACGGCGAACGCCCCTCCAGGACCGTCTCCGCAGTGGCCCCCGACAACCGGAACCAGAGCAGCGGACCGAGACACCAGATGACGATCGGGACGACGAACCCCACCACCGCGTACTGCGGCGTCGCCGTCTCGTGCAGGTCGGTGCGCTCGACGCCGGGGATCCGCTCCCGCTGGGCGAGATCGAACAGCACCAGACCCGCGAACACCACGGCCGCCACCACGAGGGCGGTGAGCAGATTCGTCACGACGGACGAGGCGAGCCGGGCCCTGCTCCGCCGCCACAACTCGCCCACGGACAACGGATCGCCGCCCCGCCGGAGGTGCGCGGCCCCGACGGCGTACCCGCTGTGCAGCACGGAGACGCACAGCAGCGCCAGGACGAGCGCCAGCGCGAACACCACGAAGCCGGGCCCGACCAGCGACTCGGTGCCGCCGTCGGCGTACGCGTAATAGGAGTCCTCGTTGGCGATGTTCCTGTCGGCGTACCGGCGGATGTCCTCGAACGCGCCCCAGGTCGCCGCGAATCCACCGGCCAGGATCGCGAACGCGAGCACGGCCGTCACCGCGGACACCGCGAGCGCGAACCGGTAGAGCGTGCCCCGGTAGGGTCCGACGGCGTGTTCCATGGTGGGGCCCTGCTTCCGTGCGCTGGTGACTACGGGGGACAGGACGCGGCGTGGGGCGCGCGGGGTTCCCGACGCGCCGCGATCAGCCGACGTACGCCGTCCCGAACGCCTCAAGGAATTCCAGCGTCGCCGCCGTCGAACGGTTCGGGCAGGACACGGCCGTCCACGTCACCCCGGCCTTCTCGAGCGCGACGAACGCCTCGCGGTGCCTGTCCGCGTCCCGGGTCGGATCCACGAGCCCCTCGTCGCGGTACGAGTGCAGCACGTCGACGTCGCCGCCTCGCCCCGCCGCGGCCTTGGCGTCCCGCAACTCCGTGATGGCGGCGGCGAGTTCGGGCAGCGGGCCGAGCGTGGGCGTGCGGGCGGTCGTGCTCAGTTCGGGGCCGCCGGACATCGGCATCCAGCCCTGCGCCCGCTCGGCGACCCGGCGCCTGCTCAGCCGCGAGTTGCCGCCGATCCACACCGGGATCGGCCGCTGCGCCGGGCGCGGAAGGGCCTGCGCGTCCCGGACGGAGAAGTGTCGGCCCGCGTAGTCGAACGGCTCGCCGCTCCAGTGCAGCGGCAGCACGTCGAGCACTTCGTCGAACAGCGCGTTGCGCTCGTCGAAGTCGACCCCGAGCGCGTGGAATTCGCCCTTCAGATACCCGGCTCCGAGGCCGAGGACGAGTCGGCCGCCGGAGAGCCGGTCGAGCGTCGCCGCCTGCTTGGCGAGCAGCAGTGGATTGCGGTACGGAGCGACCGCCAGATACGTGAGGAGCCGCAGCCGGGTGGTCACGGCAGCGGCGTGCGAGAGTGCGACGAACGGGTCGAGCGTCTGGTGCCCGCCGTGGTCGAGCCAGCGCGCGCCGGGCGCCGGATGCTCGCTGAACGAGAGGCCGCGGAAGCCGAACTCCTCGGCGGCCCGGGCCACGTCCGCCACGGGCCCGGCATCGAGCATGTCGCTGTCCGGCCCGTGCGCCTCCGGGTAGTGAAACAGGAATCGCATCGTCACGCGTCCTCCGGTCCTGTGCGGAACTGTTGTCCGTACGGCACCCGTTGGCGGGCCCCCGAGGGGCGTACCCGTGCGCGCCGAAAAAGACAAGAGGCGGGTGCGGCCGCGCCTGTGGATCAGGAGCGCGGCCAGGGCTGACCGCTCAGCCGCTCGATGCTCGTGTTGAAGCGCTGGAGGTAGTGGGCGAAGGTCTCCACGTCGTCCGCAGACCAGTCCTCGAACACCTTGTCCAGTTCCTGGATGTGCGTCGCGCGCTCGTGGTCGAGGCGCGTCTCGCCCTCCTCGGTGAGCCGGAACTTGCGGGCCATGCCACCGTCCGGATCGGGGATGCGCTCGAGGAGTCCGGCCCGGACCGCGCTCGCGGTCTGCCGGTTGAGGGTCGACGCGTCGAGCAGCAGCGCCTCGCTGAGCTGCCCGATCGACATCGGGCCCTGGACCCTGATCCGGCTCAGCAGGATGTATGCGCTGCGCTCCATGCGCTCCGCCTCACGGCGGCGCTTCTCCGCGCCGAGCTGATGCCTGCCCAGCACCATGTGCTCGAACTCGACCAGGTGCGATGGCTTGTCCATGTACGTGCGTCCTCCCAGGTCGACCGTATCGCAGCGGGGTGGGGGCCAGGACCGCGCCGCCGAGCATGTGTGGGATGCATGAAATGTGTGCGATACACATCGTATGTATGATGCACACCGTCGCACAGTGCGAAGAGTTCGAAGAGATTGAGGAGTCCTTCATGGATGCGCCCCAGTCGAGCAGCCGGGCGGGCGCCGTCGTCGCCACCCTCGCGCTCGCGGGAACGGTCGCCGCGATCATGCAGACGCTGGTGACCCCGCTCATCGCCGAGCTGCCCCGGATCCTCGACACGTCCGCGTCGAACGCGGCATGGGTGATCACGGTGACGCTGCTCGTCTCGGGTGTCTGCGTGCCCGTCTCCGGCCGCCTCGGCGACCTCATCGGCAAGCGCCGGATGATGCTCGTCTGCGCCGTGCCGCTGGTCGTCGGCTCGGTGGTGTGCGCCCTCTCGTCCTCGGTCGTGCCGATGATCGTCGGGCGCGGCCTCCAGGGGATGGGCATGGGCATGGTGCCGCTCGGCATCGCGCTGCTCCGTGACGTCGTGCCCGCCGAGAAGCTCAGCGGCTCCATCGCGCTGGTCAGCGCGTCCATGGGCATCGGTGGCGCGATAGGCCTGCCGATCGCCGCCGCGGTCGCCCAGTACGCGAACTGGCGCGTGCTGTTCTGGGGCGCCGCCGTGCTCGCCGCGGTGATCGGCGTGATGATCTTCCTGATCGTGCCGGACTCCCCGGCGGCCGCGAAGGGGCAGCGCTTCGACGCGCCCGGCGCCGTCGGCCTCGCCGTCGGACTCGTCTCGCTGCTGCTCGCCGTCTCCAAGGGCGCCGACTGGGGTTGGGCATCGGGCACCACCCTCGGCCTCTTCGCCCTCGCCGCCGCGTCCCTGCTCGTGTGGGGCCGGTACGAGCTCCGCACCCGGGAGCCGCTCGTCGACCTGCGGACCACGGCGCGCCCGCGGGTGCTGTTCACCAACGCCGCCTCGATCCTCATCGGCGTCGGCATGTACTCCTTCATGCTGATCGCCCCGCAGGTCCTCCAGTTCCCCGAGGCCACCGGGTACGGACTGGGCCAGTCGATGCTGGCGGCGGGCCTGTGGATGGCTCCCGGCGGCGTCATGATGATGCTGATCTCGCCGCTCGGCGGAAAGCTGATCAACGCCCGCGGCCCGAAGTTCGCGCTCATCAGCGGCGCCCTCGTGATCGCCGTCGGCTACGGGGTCGCGCTCCCGCTCATGGGCACGGCCTGGGGCATCATGCTCGCCGGCATCGTCATCAACAGCGGCGTCGCGCTCGCCTACGGCGCCATGCCCGCGCTCATCATGGGTTCGGTGCCGCTCTCGGAGACCGCAGCGGCCAACGGTTTCAACACCCTCATGCGCTCGCTCGGCACCACCATCGGCTCCGCCGTCATCGGCGTCGTCCTCGCGCAGATGACCGTCACCATGGGCGGCCACACGCTCGCCTCCGAGGACGGATTCCGCACCGGCCTGCTGATCGGCTCCGGCGTCGCCCTGGTGTCCGCCGCCGTCGCGACCCTCATCCCGGGCCTGCGGGGGACCGGCGCCGAACCGGCCGCCGCCACAGCTCCGGCCGAGGACGACCAGGCCGCGACCCGCGCCTGAGGACCCCGGCGGCCCGCGGGGCGGGCCGCCGGGGCATCTGCCCCTCGCATACGCGATCGGCGGGTTGTGGCGCGGATCCCCGGGCAGAAGCGGTAGAAGCCCACTGGGGGTTCCTTTCCGGGGATGGCACTTGGAGGTGCGCCGTGATGCTCCCCGCTCGTCGTCGCGCGCAGACCGCTGCCCGCGAGGGGTCGGCCAGGACCGCCGCTCTGGAGGCGCGGATCGAGCAGCTGGAACAGGCCGTGACCGCGCACGCGGACGTCGACCAGGCCATCGGCGTGGTGATCGCCCTCGGCGGACTCTCGCCCGCGGAGGGCTGGGACGTGCTGCGGGAGGTCTCGATGCGGACGAACGTCAAACTGCGGCTCGTCGCGCGGCAGCTCGTCGCCTGGCCGCGCACCCACGAACTCGACCCCGCGATCCGCACCGAGCTGGAACGCCAGCTCGCACAGCGCGGCGTCGCGGACAGGGGCCCCGTCACGCCCGGCAGGCGGTGAGGACCCGCTCCCCGGCCAGGCCGAGAAGCGGGGGCGGGCTCACTGCCGAACCCGCCACAGTCAGCATCGACAGCCCTCGCCGTTGGAGTAACACGCGGGCGCGCCCCCTAACGCGAACGTGCGCCGAATCTTCACGCCGACTCGGCCGCTCGGTCACCGACGGCCCGTATCGGCTCGGCGGTCGCCACATGGCCGGGGAGCCGTCCGGCTCAGTGGGTCGCGTGGAGTGCGTCTCCGAGGCGGCCGTGGCTGTGCCGCCAGCCACCCGCGACCGGCACCGCTCCGCGCACATGCGGATGGTCCGGGGCGAGGCCCGTGTGCTCGTGCTCCACCTCGTCACGCGGCCACAGGCGCGCCGCCGCCACGCCCGCGCCCACCGCCACCGTCCCGAGCCCCGCCACGGCCGCCCCGAGCCCCGCCCACGCACCCAGCCAGCCCGCCAGCGGATACGTCAGCAGCCAGCACGCGTGCGACAGGGAGAACTGCGCCGCGAACGCCGCCGTGCGCTCCCGCTCCGGCGCGGCCCGCCGCACCAACCGGCCCGTCGGCGTCAGCACCATCGAGCACACCCCGCCGAACGCGGCCCACACCGCCAGCAGCGCCGGCACCCGCCAACTCCCGGACGGCGCCGCCGTGATGACACCCAGACAGGCGAACACCACACCCAGCGCCAGCGCCCCACGCACCATCACCGCCCGCTCGCCCGCCCGTTCCAGAACCCGCGGCACCGCGAGCGCCACCACCATCGACCCCGCCCCGTACGCCCCGAGCGCCACCGGCAGCGCGCCCGACGGCAGGCCGAGGAAGTCCCGTACGTAGACGACCGAGTTGACGGTCACCATCGCGCTCGCCGCCGCCACCGCGAGATTCAGCGCGAGGAGCCCCCGCAGTTGGGGGAGTGCCAGGAAGAGGCGGGCGCCGGCCGTCGCCCGGGAGAACACCCCACCCGCGCGCTCCCGCGCGGACGCGCGCCGGGGCAGTGCCGTCGTCACGACGAGCGCGGCCGATGCGAGAAAGCCCACGAACGTCCCCGTGAACAGACGGTGGTACGAGACCAGCGACAGGAGCGCCGCCGCGAGCACCGGACTGAGAAGGCTCTCCATGTCGTACGCGAGCCGGGCGAGCGACAACGCGCGCGTGTAGTCGCGCTCGTCGGGCAGCACGTCGGGGATCAGTGCCTGGAACGTCGGTGTGAAAACGGCCGACGCCGACTGCAGCACGAACACCAGGAGGTAGACCTGCCACACCTCGTCCACGAACGGCAGTGTCAGCGCGACCGCCGCGCGCAGCAGATCGGAGCCCACGAGCACCGCGCGCCGCGGCAGCCGCTCCGCGAACGCCCCCACCAGCGGGGCCACCAGCACGTACGCCGTCATCTTGATCGCGAGCGCGGTGCCGAGCACGGCGCCCGCGTCCGCCCCCGCGATGTCGTACGCGAGCAGGCCCAGCGCGACGGTGGCGAGCCCGGTGCCGACGAGCGCGACCATCTGCGCGCCGAAGAGCCGCCGGTACGTGCGGCGGCGCAGAACCGTGAGCATGCGGGCCCCTCCCGAAGGCTGCACCGACAGTGCGTCGACAGGTTACTCGTCATGTGCGCACCTGCGCACATGACGAGTATGTTGCGACGGTGTCGCCCGCCGCCGCAAGTAGGCTGAGGCCATGCCCGCAAGCGATCCGACACCCGCCGCGGCCACCGCGGCCACCGCGCATCCGCGCGAGCCCGACGCCGCCCGACTCGCCGAGGCCACCCGGGTGTTCGCGCTCCTGTCGGACGCGACCCGGCTGCACGTGCTGTGGCTGCTCGCCCTGGAGGAGTCGGACGTGGGCTCGCTCGCGGACCGCGTCGCGGCGTCCCGCACCGCCGTCAGCCAGCACCTGGCGAAGCTGCGGCTCGCCGGACTCGTCGAGGCGCGCCGCGAAGGGCGCCACATGCACTACCGCCTCACCGACGGCCACCTGCGGCGCCTGGTGACGGAGGCGCTCAGCCACGCCGACCACCGCGTCACGGGCGAGGCCCCGCACGACTGAGCGAGGCCACCGTCACGTACGGTCGCGGACCTCGGTCAGCAGCCCGTACAGGACGACGTTGCCGGCGTAGCCGGTGCGCTCGCTGTACGTGCCGCCGCAGGTGATGACGCGGAGTTCGGGCAGGCCCGTGCCGCCGTAGACCCGGCGGGACGGGAAGTGCTTCTTGTCGACGACGTCGATGCCGTGGATCTCGAACACCGCCGTCCTGCCGTCGGCCCGGTCGATCTCGATGTGCTCGCCCTTCTCGAGCGCGCCGAGCCCGTAGAAGACGGCGCGGCCCTTCGCGTTGTCCACATGCCCGTCGATCACGGCCGTGCCGCGCTCGCCCGGCGTGACCGCGCCGGGGAACCAGCCGGCCAGGTTCGCCTTCTCCGGCGGCGGCGCGTCCAGCCAGCCCTCCGCGTCCCGGCCGACCCGGGTCAGCGGCGCGTCCACGCCGATCTCGGGGATGCGGATGCGCTGCGGCGCCGCGGCGGGCAGTGGATCGGCGGGCGGCGTGTTCGTACCGAGCTTCGCGGCGCCGGGCTCGGGCTGCGGCGGCCTGTCACCGGAGAGCCCGTGGTGGACGAGCAGCACCCCGGCCAGCAGCGTGCCCGCGAGCACCGACCACGTCGGCCTGCGCCGCGGCGCCGCGGCGGGGGAGTCCGCCGCCGCGGTCATCAGCGGCCCGCCCGCCGTCGTCGGCGCAGCCGCCTGCCGATGAGCAGCGGCACGGACGCCAGCGCGAGCAGGCCGCCGGCCGCGCCCAGATGCTTCGTGAGCCCGCCCGACGCGTCGTCGGGCTCGGCGCCGCTCGCGCTCGCGGGTGCGGGCGCCGGCGCGGGGGCGCCTGCCGCCAACTGCTGCGTCGTCGAAGGGCGGCGGGCCGCCGCGACCTGCCGCGCGTGCAGCGGCGCCGCCCGCGCACCCCAGTCGAGCAGCTTGCGGCTCTCCTCGTAGACCGCGTTGAAGTCGCCCTTGCGCGGGTTCATGACCGTCACCAGGACCGTGCGCCCGTCACGGGTCGCCGCCGACACGAGCGTGCAGCCCGCCTTGGACGTGTAGCCGTTCTTGACGCCGATCAGACCCCGGTACGGCGCGACGCCGTGCGAGCCCACCAGGAGCCGGTTGGTGTTCTCGATGCCGAACGCCTTGGGCCCGCCCGCCGCGGGGAACCGCGCCCACTTCGTGCCCATGTACCGCCGGAAGTCAGGGTTCTCGAGGCCCTCCCTGGCGATCAGCGCCAGGTCGTGCGCCGACGAGTACTGGCCCGGCGTGTCGTAGCCGTCGGGGGAGCGGACCTGGGTGTCGAGGGCGCCGATCCTGCGGGCGGTCGCCTGCATCTGCGCGACCGTGCGCGAGACACCGCCGTTCATGTGCGCGAGCGTGTGCACGGCGTCGTTGCCCGAGCTGAGGAACACGCCCCGCCACAGGTCGGCGACCGTGTACTTCTGCCCCTCGTCGACCCCCACCATGCTGCTGCCCTCGGCGACGTCGGCGAGGTCCTTGTACGAGGCCCGGTGCACCTCGTCCTGGCGCAGCTTCGGCAGCACGGTCAGGGCGAACAGGGTCTTGAGCGTGCTCGCGGGCGGCAGCCTGCGGTGCGGCGCCTTCGACGCGAGGACGTCACCGGTCGACGCGTCCATGACCTCCCAGGACAGCGCGGACAGGGACGTCGGTGGCGCGGGCGGGTCGGGGACCGGCGGATCGGCGCTCGCGGGACCTGCGGCGGTGCCGACCGACACCGCCGCACACACGCCGCACGAGACAACGGCCCTGCTCAGAGCGGGGCGGGAGGGGAGGAATGACGCCATGCCGGAAACGTAGGACCGGCTCGTCGCCCGCGCGCTCCACGTACGCCATACGGCCGCCGCACATGGGGGACGGCCGCTCGAGGTGCGCGCCAAGTGGCTCGGAAATACGCTGTTCGAGTGACGGTCGATCCGCGGGGAACCGGCCGTGATCCTCCCCGCCGGGCCGGGCGGGCCGCGAACGCGACGTACGTACGCTGGAACGACACGACGGTGGAGGTGGTCCGCCATGACGGCCCAGACACGACTCCTGAACCGGCTCTCGCACGCGGACCGGGACCGGCTGCTCCCCTTGGCCAAGGAGGTCTCGTTCGCGCCGGACAGCCGGATCTTCGACGAAGGGGACCGGGCGGACCGGTTCTGGATCATCAGGACCGGGATGGTCACCCTCGACGTCCGCGTCTCCGACCGCACCCGGCTGCCCATCGACCCGCTCGGCCCCGGCGACCTGCTCGGCTGGTCCTGGCTCTTCCCGCCCTACGAATGGGACTTCGGCGCGGAGGCGTTCAGCCCGGTGCGGGCCTACGAGTTCGACGGCGCCGAGGTGCGCGCCCTGTGCGAGCGGGAGCCGCGGCTCGGCGTGGCCGTGCTGCACGCGGTGGCCGAGGTGATGGCGAACCGGCTCGAGTCGGCGCGGGTCAAGCTGGTGGAGGCGCACCGGACGCACGGGCACATCATGTAGCCGTTCTCGGTGCTCTCGGCGGTCCCTGTCACCCGACTCGACGCCTCGACAGGCGGTGGGCGCGTCCACGCGGTGGGATCGATGCGGAACACCCGCACATCCGTGGTCCGTCCAGCGGGCCCGCCGAGAGGATCCGCATGGGCCGCACCGCGTCCTGGCCGACCGCAGCCGTCGCCGCCGCGACACTCGCCCTCGCGGGCCTGACGACCCCGGCCGCGTGGGCGGCGGACGACGATCCCGCGTGGGACACCGGCATGGACACCGGCAGCGAGTGGACCGAGAGCCCGCCGATGGCCGACACCTCGGGAACGCTCGAGCTGGTGCCTAGGGACCCGGGGCCCGGCGCGAGCGTCACCGCCAGCACCAGCGCCTGCGGGGACGACCGGGCCGCGTCCGGAGACGCGGCGAGTGTCGGCGCGGGCGAGTTCCCGCTGGAGACGGCCACCCAGGAGGGCTCCGTCACCGGCCAGTTCAAGATCCCCGGCGGCTCGCGGTCGGGGACCTTTCCCATCACGGTGACCTGCGAGAGCGGCGCGGTGGTGCGTCGGACGGTGACGGTGTCGGCCGGACGCGGCGGCACCGAACTGGGCGGGGTCAAGGCGGGCGACGGCGGCTCGCTCGGCACTCTGAGCGTCACTCAGCTGGCCCTCGGTGGAGTTCTCATCGCGGGCGCCCTGGTGGCGGCCGGGCACTACGCACGCCGCCGCGCCCAGGAGACGTGACACTCCTGAACGCGGCGGCGGAGACGAGCGCGGTCAGCCCTTGCGGGCCTTGACCTCCTCGGTCAGCGCGGGCACGACGTCGAAGAGGTCGCCGACGATGCCGTAGTCGACGAGGTCGAAGATCGGCGCCTCGGCGTCCTTGTTGATCGCGACGATCGTCTTCGAGGTCTGCATACCCGCACGGTGCTGGATCGCGCCGGAGATGCCCGAGGCGATGTACAGCTGCGGCGACACGCTCTTGCCGGTCTGGCCGACCTGGTTGGAGTGCGGGTACCAGCCCGCGTCCACCGCGGCACGCGAGGCACCCACGGCCGCCCCCAGCGAGTCGGCCAGCGCCTCGATGATCGAGAAGTTCTCGGCACCGTTGACACCCCGGCCACCGGAGACCACGATCGCGGCCTCGGTCAGGTCCGGACGCCCGGTCGACTCACGCGGCGTACGCGAGGTCACCTTGGTGCCGGTGGCGCCGTCCGAGAACGACACGTTCAGCGCCTCGACCGCACCGGCGGCCGGGGCGGCCTCCACGGCCGCGGAGTTGGGCTTGACGGTGATGACCGGCGTGCCCAGCGTGACCGTGGACTTGGTGGTGTAGGAGGCGGCGAACACCGACTGCGTGGCCACCGGGCCGCCGTCGCCGGCCTCCAGGTCCACCGCGTCGGTGATGATGCCCGCCTTGATGCGCAGCGCCAGACGCGCCGCGATCTCCTTGCCCTCCGCCGACGACGGCACCAGCACCGCGGCCGGGGACACCTGCTCGTAGGCGGCCTGCAGGGCGTCGACCTTCGGCACGACCAGGTAGTCGGCGTACTCGGCGGCCTCGTGCGTGAGCACCTTGACCGCGCCGTGCTCGGCCAGCGCGGCGGCCGTGTCACCGGCGCCGTTGCCCAGCGCCACGGCGACCGGGTCACCGATCCGGCGGGCCAGCGTCAGCAGCTCCAGGGTGGGCTTGCGGACGGCACCGTCCACGTGGTCGACAAAGACCAGAACTTCAGCCATGACTGTTCTCCAACTTCCGGTGTCTCAGACGAATTTCTGGTCTCAGATGAACTTCTGGCCCGCGAGGAACTCGGCGAGCTGCTTGCCGCCCTCGCCCTCGTCCTTGACGATCGTGCCCGCCGTGCGCGCCGGACGCTCGGCCGCCTCGGCGACCTTCGTCCAGGCACCCTCCAGACCCACCTGCTCGGCCTCGATGTCCAGGTCGTCCAGGTCCCAGGACTCCACCGGCTTCTTCTTCGCCGCCATGATCCCCTTGAACGAGGGGTAGCGGGCCTCGCCCGACTGGTCCGTCACCGACACCACGGCCGGAAGCTGCGCCTCGAGCTGCTCGGAGGCGGTGTCACCGTCACGACGGCCCGTCACCTTGCCGTCCTCGACCGCCACCTCCGACAGCAGCGTCACCTGCGGCACGCCCAGACGCTCGGCCACCAGCGCGGGCACGATGCCCGCCGTGCCGTCCGTGGACGCCATACCGGAGACCACCAGGTCGTAGCCGGCCTTCTCGATCGCCTTCGCCAGCACCAGCGAGGTGCCGATCGCGTCGGTGCCGTGCAGGTCGTCGTCCTCCACGTGGATCGCCTTGTCCGCACCCATCGACAGCGCCTTGCGCAGCGCGTCCTTGGCGTCCTCCGGACCCACCGTCAGCACGGTGATCTCCACGTCGTCGTCCGAGTTCTCGGAAATCTGAAGCGCCTGCTCCACCGCGTACTCGTCCAGCTCCGACAGCAGACCATCGACATCGTCACGGTCCACGGTCAGGTCATCGGCGAAACCCCGGTCGCCCGTGGCGTCCGGCACGTACTTCACGGTGACAACGATCCTCAAGCTCACGCCGGCTCTCCTACTGCAATCGTCTGTGATTCTGCTGGCCAACCTATGGCACTCAGTTCCCTCTGTAAAGGTACCTAGTGCCATGGAGGGCCATCCGGTGTTACGTTCCCGGCATGAGCGAGGCGCGCGAGGTCAACGGGGTACGGAAGAAGGCACCCATGCGGGAGGTGCTGGCCGAGGCGGCGTTCGGGCTCTTCATGGAGCGCGGGTACGAGCGGACCACCGTCGACGACATCGTGGCGCGGGCCGGTGTCGGGCGCCGGTCGTTCTTCCGCTACTTCCCGTCCAAGGAGGACGCGGTCTTCCCGGACCACGAGAGCTGCCTCGCCGACATGACGGCGTTCCTGGAGGCGGCGAGCGACGACAGTGACGCCGTCGACGTGGTGTGCGACGCGGCGAGCCTGGTGCTGCGGATGTACGCGGCGAACCCCGAATTCTCGGTGCAGCGCTACCAGTTGACGCGCGAGGTGCCCGGCCTGCGCACCTACGAGCTGTCCGTCGTGCGGCGCTACGAGCGCACCCTCGCCGGCTATCTGCGCCGCCGCTGGGCCGACGCGGCCGACGGCTCGCTGCGCGCCGAGGTGGTCGCCGCTTCCGTGGTCGCCGCGCACAACAACGGCCTGCGCTCCTGGCTGCGTTCGGGCGGCGAGGGGGATGCGGAGGAGGCGGTCGACCGCGCGCTCCGCCTCGTGCGGCGCACCTGGGGAGAGGGCAACGCGGTCGCGCCCGAGCCCCAACAGGAGGACGTTGTCGTGATGGTGGCGACCAAGGGGGCGCCGATGTGGCGGGTCATCCAGCGCGTGGAATCGGCGCTGCGCGAGGACTGAGCCGGCCGGGAAACGGCGCCTGAAGCAACTTGATGGTACTCGGTGTCTTTACCGCCTGGCACTGAGTGTCATACGCTGAACGGGCGTCGAGGCACCGCCGCCCGGCGCGCACCGGCGAGTGTGCGGGAGGCCGAACGATGTCAGTGATCTCAGAGATCTCAGCGCCGACGAAGGGCACCGAGAACGCGAAGGGCACCGACGCGGGATTCCCGTATCAGCGCTGCCGCTGGTGCCGCACCCCGTCGTTCCGGCGGCTGCTCTGTCCGGTCTGCGCGTCCAGCGAGCTGACGACCGAACACAGCGCGGGCCCCGGCGTCGTGATCCAGTCCCGCGTCGTCAACCGGGGCACCGGAGTCGCCCGCAACGAGGCGCTCGTCCGCTTCCCCGAGGACTTCATCGTGCCGTGCCGCATCGTGGGCATCGCGCCGCACATGGTGTGGCTCGGCGCCTCCGTGCGCCCGGTGGCCGACGCGGTCGCGGACTCCGGTGAGGTCCTCTTCGAGCTCGCCGAGGACTTCACCGTCGACTACGCCCTGCGCTGACCACCCCTCGGGCGGCCCGCCCTCACCCGGCCTCGGCCGCCTCCGCCGCGATCCGGTCGAACTGCTCGCCCATCGCGGCTGCCAGGGCCTGTGCGGCGGACAGCGGGCGCACCATCACCATGAAGTCGTCGATGCGCCCGTCCTCGTCGAAGTGCAGGAAGTCGCAGCCGGTGATCGCCCGGTCTCCGACCCGTGCCTCGAACACGAGCGCGTGGTCCCGCCCGCCGGGCTCGCCGATCTCCCGCACGTAGCGGAAGTCCTCGAAGACGCGGGTCACGCCGCGCAGGATCGCCATCGTGATGGCCTTGCCCGGATAGGGCTTGAATACGACCGGGCTGGTGAAGACCACGTCGTCGGCCAGCAGGGCCTCGATGGCCGCGAAGTCGTCCTTCTCCACGGCCGCGCGGAAGGGATGCATGGATGCCACCTCGGTTCCTCGCCCACGGACTGCATAGGCAACAAGTTGAATAGGTGCGGGTGACAGTAGTCGCATCGTTGTATGGTGTCCACATGTCGCTCAAGTACGCCGTCCTGTCCGCGCTCCTCGAGGGCGAGGCCTCCGGGTACGACCTGGCGAAGATCTTCGACGTCTCGGTGGCGAACTTCTGGGCGGCGACGCCCCAGCAGCTCTACCGGGAGCTGGACCGGCTCACCGCTGAGGGGCTCGTCGACGCACGCGTCGTCCCGCAGGAGCGCAGGCCGAACAAGCGGATGTTCACCCTGTCCGACGCCGGACGCGCCGATCTCGCGGAGTTCACGGCTCGGCAGCCCAAACCGCTCGCGCTGCGCGACGAGCTGATGGTGAAGGTGCAGGCCGCCGACATCGGCGAACTCGACGCCGTGCGCGCGCACATCGAGGAGCGCATGGAGTGGGCGCGCGGAAAGCTCGCCCGCTACGAGCGGGTGCGGCGCCACCTGCTGGGCGAGTCGGACGAGGCGGAGTTCCTCGCCGAGGCGGAGCGGGTCGGGCCGTATCTGACCCTGCTGCGCGGCATCTCCTTCGAGGAGGAGAACCTGCGCTGGGGGCGGCGCGTCCTGGAGATCCTGGACCGACGCGCCGCCCGCACCGCTCAGGCTCCGGATGCCCCGGGAGTCTCGGGCTCCTTGAGCTGAAGCCCGTTCTCCCAGATCTTGTTGAGCGTCGTCACCAGCTTCTCGTACGGGATGCGCTGGCCGAGGACGAACACCAGGTACGCCATGCGGCTCACCATCACCGACAGGGCGTGCGCCGTGACCAGCGGGTCGAGGTCGGGGTCCGCGGCGCCCGCGTCCTGGAGGGAGCGGATCAGCTTGGCGTTGCGGCGCGCGAACGCGTTGCCCCGCTCGATGCGCAGCTGCTTGAACGTCTCGTCGATCTGGGCGACCTGCTCGAACAGCGCCATGAGCCGCGCGTTCTTCTTGTAGGCCCGCAGATACTCGCGGTTGGACGCGTCGATCATCTCGCGCGGGTCCGTGATGCCGGTGCGCTCGCGCAGATGCGGGTGCAGCATCTCCTCCTGCACCTGCGCGACCAGCGCCTGGAAGATCTCTTCCTTGCTGTTGAAGTACGTGTAGAACGAGCCGGACGCGACGTGCGCCGCCTTGGAGATGTCCGTGATCCGGGCGTCGAGGTACCCGTCGCGCTCGAACACCTCGCGCGCGGCGGCGACCAGCGCGTTGCGCGTGCGGACGCCGCGCGGGGTGAGCGGTTGTTTCTGGCCGCCGTCTGCGGCCGGGGCCTGGGCAGCCAACGCGGGTCCCTTCGATCGTGTGGCTGCGGATCGTATCAGCCGAGATCCGCGAGAAACTCCAGGAGAGCGGCGTTGACGGCGCCCGCGCGCTCCTGCTGGATCCAGTGTCCCGCCCCGTCGAGCACGACGCGCCCGCGCAGGTCGGTCAGCACCTCCTCGAGCCGGTCGGCCGGCATGAACCGGCCCACCGGGTCCGCGGACCCGGTGACGAACAGCGCGGGGCGGTCGATGGTCCGCCCGGCGAGGTGCTCGGTCAGCGCCCAGGTGCGGTCCATGTTCCGGTAGTAGTTCAGGCCGCCCGTGAAGCCGGTGCGCTCGAACTCGGCGACGTAGTAGGCGAGTTCCTCCTCGCTCAGCCAGGGCGCCGGCGGGAAGTGCTCGTCGGGGCGCGCGGCCCACTCCGCCGACCAGATCTCCCGTGTCACCAGCGTCCTGCGCACGTTCTGCGCGAGGGCCCGGTCGGCGACGCCCGGCTCCTGGAACCACACGATGTAGAACGCGTCGCCGAGCCGCCTGCGCATCACCGGCAGCGGCTCGACGGGGGAGCGCGGCGTCACCGGCACGCTCATCCCGACCACGCCCCGCACCCGCTCCGGGTGCTCCCACGCCATGTGCCACACGACCTGCGCACCCCAGTCGTGCCCCACGAACACCGCGTCGTCCGCGCCCACGGCGTCGAGAAGCCCGACGAGGTCCGCGCAGACGGTGAGCGTGTCGTACGCGTCCTGGTCCTCGGGCCGCGAACTCCCGCCGAAGCCGCGCATGTCCGGAGCGAGCACCCGGTACCCGGCCGCGCCGAGCGCCAGCACCTGATGGCGCCACGAGAACGCCAGCTCGGGGAAGCCGTGGCAGAGCACCACGAGCGGCTTGTCCGAGTCGGCGGGGCCGTGCTCGAAGACCCGCAGGGAGATCCCGTTCGTCTCGACCTGCCGCGAGGTCACGCGCTTCCACTCGGTCACGGCTTCGGGGGCACTCATGAGGGCAGCTCCTTGGTGTCGGTGCCGGGGGTGCGCCCTGAACATGCCCTGTTCACCGGCGTGTTCAAGGTATTGAAGTTGACGTTGGGTTCAAATATACAGGGGGCGGCCGCAGGTCCCCAGCGGTCGTGACATGTCGGACGACGGAGGAGCACCGCTCGTGAATCCGCCCACCGCACAGCCCCGTAAGGGCGCCGAAACGGCAGCCACCGACACACCACCGGCGCGCGCGTCCGGAAAACTCCTCGCCGCGGGACTCATCGGAAGTTCCATCGAGTGGTACGACTTCTTCCTCTACGGCACGGCCGCCGCGCTGGTCTTCCCCGCCGTGTTCTTCCCCGAGTCGTCGGCGCTGACCGGCACCCTGCTGTCGTTCAGCACCTTCTGGGCGGGCTTCGTGGCGCGCCCCATCGGCGGCGTCGTCGCCGGTCACCTCGGCGACCGGCACGGCCGCAAGGCGATGGTCGTGCTGTCCATGGCGCTGATGGGCGCCTGTACGTTCCTGATCGGCTGCCTGCCCGGCGCCGGAGTCCTCGGGGCCGCGGCGCCGCTGCTCCTGGTGGTCCTCCGCTTCGTGCAGGGCCTCGCCTGCGGCGCCCAGTGGGGCGGCATCGCGCTGCTGCTCACCGAGTCCGCATCGCCCAAACGCAAGGGCTACGCGGGCACCTTCGGGCAGATGGGCGTCTCGATCGGCGTGTGCCTCGGCAACGGCGTCTTCCTGCTGTCGAGCGCGGTCACCTCGGACGAGGCGTTCCTGAGCTGGGGCTGGCGCATCCCGTTCCTGGTCAGCGCCGTGCTGCTGCCCGTCGTGATGTACGTGCAGAACAAGGTCGAGGACTCGCCCGAGTTCCGGCGGATGGCCGAACAGGCCGCCGCGAAGAGCGAGAAGGAGAAGATGGCGCGGGCGCCCGTCGTCGAGGTGATGCGCACCAAGTGGCGCACCGTGCTGCTCGCGGCCGGACTCCTCGCGGGCACGAACTGCCTCTTCTACATCAGCATCGCCGGTGTCATCAGCTACGCCGCCGAGCACCTCGGCCTCGACAAGGACTCCATCCTGCTGGTCGCGCTCCCGGTGACCGCGGTCGGCGCCGTGTTCGTGCTGTGGGCCGGGTGGCTGTCCGACCGGGTCGGCCGACGGCCCGCCGTGCTCGTCGGCGCGGCGATCATCGTGCTCTGGGCGTTCCCGTACTTCTGGCTGGTCAACACCGGATCGCTGCTGTGGCTCGGCGTCGCCGTGCTGATCGGCGGCTTCGGCCAGTCCCTCACCTACGGGCCGCTGGCCGCGTACATCGGTGAGCTGTTCGAGCCGCGGGTGCGCTACTCCGGTGCCTCGCTCGCGTACCAGATCGCGGCGCTGACCATCAGCGGCGGCACCCCGCTCATCATGACCGCGATCATCGGCGGCACCGGCGGCACGACCTGGGTGTCGGTGTTCGTCGCGGCGATGGGCCTGCTCACCTTCGGCAGCGCCTGGGTGCTGCGCGAGACCAACCCGCGCGAGGTGCGCGAGGACCCCACAGCGGTGCCGGGCACGCGGGCCGCCGCGGAAGGAGCACGACCGTGACGACGACCGGGCAGGACCTGGCGTACGCCGAGCGGCGCGGCGCCGTGAGCGTGGTGACGCTCAACCGCCCCGACCGGCTCAACGCCTGGACGAACGAGCTGGAGGACCGCTACTTCGCGCTCCTCGACGAGGCCGAGGCCGACCCGGACGTCCGGGCGGTCGTGGTGACCGGCGCGGGCCGCGGGTTCTGCGCGGGCGCCGACATGGCCGAGCTCCAGCGGATCGGCTCCGCGGACGCGGCGAGCGAGGAACGGCCGAAGCGGGACCGGCCGCGCTGGTTCCCGCTGACCCTGCGCAAACCGCTGATCGGCGCGATCAACGGGGCGGCGGCCGGGCTCGGCCTGGTCGAGGCGCTGTACTGCGACATCCGGTTCGCCGCGCCGGAGGCCAAGTTCACGACGTCCTTCGCGCGCCGCGGGCTGATCGCCGAGTACGGCATCGCGTGGCTGCTGCCCCGGCTCGTCGGGCCCGCGCGCGCCGCCGACCTGCTGCTCTCGGGGCGGGTCGTGCGGGGCGCGGAGGCGTACGAGATGGGGCTCGTGAACCGGGTCGTCGAGCGGGAGCAGCTGCTCGACGAGGCGGTCGCCTACGCCACGGAGCTGGCCACGTACTGCTCGCCCACGTCGATGAGCGTCATGAAGCGGCAGCTCGCCGAGGCGTACGAGACGGACTTCGAGTCGGCGGCGCGGCGGGCGGAGGCCCTGATGGAGGAGTCCTTCGCGCGGCCCGACGCGGCCGAGGGCGTCACCAGCTATCTGGAGGGCAGGCCGCCCGCCTTCCCGCCGCTCGACTCCGCGGAGTCGCAGGGCAGGACGCTCTAGAACTTGACGTCGGATTCAAGTACGGTGAGGGCGAGCCGCCAAGGCGGGCGTCGGATGTGAAAAGGGGCGGAGAGCGGGATGTTGATCAACGACAAGGTCGCGATCGTGACGGGGGCCGCCGGAGGCATCGGCGCGGCCGTCGCCCAGCGTCTCCTCGAAGCCGGCGCCCGCGGCGTCGCCCTCACCGACCTCGACGCCGCCCGCCTCGACGCCACCGTGCAGCGGCTCGCCGAGACCCACGGCGAGCGTGTCACGGGGCGCGCGGGCGACGCCGGGGCCACCGAGCATCTGCGCGGCCTGATCGCGCACGCCGAGGAGCGGTTCGGCCCCGTCGACCTGTACTTCGCCAACGCCGGCATCAGCGGCGGCGCCGGTCTCGACGCGAGCGAGGAGGAGTGGGAGCGCGCGCTCGACATCAACGTCATGGCTCATGTGCGCGCCGCGAAGCTGCTCGTGCCGGGCTGGGTGGAGCGCGGCGAGGGGTACTTCTTCTCCACCGCGTCTGCCGCGGGGCTCCTCACGCAGATCGGCTCGGCGACGTACGCCGTCAGCAAGCACGCCGCCGTCGCCTTCTCCGAGTGGCTCTCGGTCACGTACGGGGACGAGGGGGTGCGCGTCAGCTGCCTGTGCCCGCAGGGCGTCGAGACCGAGCTGCTGATGGCCGGCACCCGCTCCTCCGACCCCACGGAACAGGCCGCCGCCCGCGCCGTCCTCGACGCCGGGGACCTGCTCAAGCCGCTCGACGTCGCCGACGAGGTGATCGCGGCCGTCGGCGACGAGCGCTTCCTCGTCCTGCCGCACCCGCAGGTGCTCGACTTCTACCGCCACAAGGGCAGCGACTACGACCGCTGGCTGCGCGGCATGCGCCGCTACCAGAAGTCCGTCCGATGACCGCGCGCACCGCCGTCCTCTTCGACTTCGGGGGCGTCCTCACCACCAGCCTCATCGACGCCTTCGAGGACCTCGGCCGCGAACTCACCGGCGAACCGGGCCTGTTGCTGCGCCTGCTCACCCACGACAAGGAGAGCAGCGCCCTGCTCGTCGAGCACGAGAAGGGGCTCATCGGGCAGGACACGTTCGAGGAGGGCTTCGCCGCCCGCCTGCGCGCCCACGGCGCCGACGTCCAGGCGGCCGGACTCGTCACCCGCATGCAGGCGGGCCTGCGCCCCGACCCCGACATGGTCGCCCTCGTCGCGAGGCTGCGCGCCGACGGCGTACGCGTCGGACTGCTCTCCAACTCCCTCGGCGATGACTGCTACGCGGGCTTCGACCTGCCCGCCCTCTTCGACGCCGTCACCATCTCCGGCGAGATCGGCGTCCGCAAACCCTCGCGGCGCGCCTACGCCATCGCCTGCGAACGCCTCGGCGTCGCACCCGAACAGACCGTCATGGTCGACGACCTGGAACAGAACATCACGTCCGCGGCCCGCATCGGCATCGCCGGCGTCGTGCACCGCGACGCCGCCACGACCACCACGGAACTCGACCGCCTGCTGGGCGTGTCGGGCCGCGTGTGACACCGTACGCACAGACTCGGGAGGAACCACTCGTGTACGAACAGACCGCCAGGGGCAAGGAGTACCAGGAGAAGCTGCTCGCCTTCATGGACGAGCACGTCTACCCGGCCGAGCAGGTCTACGCCGCGCAGATGGCGGAGTCCGGCGACCCGCACTTCCACCCGCCGGTCATCGAGGAGCTGAAGACCGAGGCGAAGAAGCGCGGACTGTGGAACCTCTTCCACCCGCACCCCGAGTGGGGCCCCGGGCTCACCAACCTCGAGTACGCGCCGCTCGCCGAGATCATGGGCCGCAGCCCGGGCCTCGCCCCCGAGGCCACCAACTGCAACGCGCCGGACACCGGCAACATGGAGGTCCTCACCCTCTTCGGCACCGAGGAGCACAAGGAGAAGTGGCTCAAGCCGCTGCTCGACGGTGAGATCGCCTCCGCGTTCGCCATGACCGAGCCGGCCGTCGCCAGCTCCGACGCCAGCAACATCCAGATGCGGATGGAGCGCGACGGCGACGACTACGTGCTCAACGGCCGCAAGTGGTGGACCTCCAACGCCCTGCACCCGAACTGCAAGGTCCTCATCGTCATGGGCAAGACGGACCCCGACGGGCCCGCCTTCCGCCAGCAGTCGATGATGGTCGTGCCCCTCGACACCCCCGGCGTGACGATCGTCCGCGGCCTGCCCGTCTTCGGCTACCAGGACCGCGAGGGCCACGCCGAGGTGCTCTTCGAGAACGTACGGGTCCCGAAGACCGCCCTGCTCTCCGGCGAGGGCGACGGCTTCATGATCAGCCAGGCCCGGCTCGGCCCCGGCCGCATCCACCACTGCATGCGCTCCATCGGCATGGCCGAGCGCGCCCTCGACCTGATGATCGACCGCGCCCAGGCCCGCACCACCTTCGGCTCCCCGGTCGCCGACCGCGGCAACATCCAGGACTGGATCGCCGAGGCCCGCATCGAGATCGACATGGCGCGGCTGCTCACGCTCAAGGCCGCGTACCTGATGGACACCGTCGGCAACAAGGAGGCGCGCACCGAGATCGCCGCGATCAAGGTCGCCGCCCCGAACGTCGCCCTCAAGGTCGTCGACCGCGCCATCCAGGTGCACGGCGGCGGCGGTGTCTCCGACGACTTCCCGCTGGCCAGCATGTACGCGCACCTGCGCACGCTGCGCCTGGCAGACGGGCCCGACGAGGTGCACAAGCGGACCATCGCCCGGCGCGAGCTGCGCCGCCGGCAGAAGGAACGGGGTGAGAAGTGACCTCTCCGGAGGGAACTCTGGAAGGACGGGTCGCGCTCGTCACCGGCGCGTCGCGGGGCATCGGCCTCGCGGCGGCCGGGGCCCTGCGCGACCGCGGCGCCCGCGTCGTGGTGACCTCCCGTGACGAGGAGCGCGCCAAGGAGGCGGCCCGCCGACTCGGCGACGGTGTCGAGGGGTTCGGCGCGCACGCCACCGACGAGGACGCCGCGCGGGCCTGCGTCGACCATGTCGTGGCGACGTACGGCCGCCTCGACGTGCTCGTCAACAACGCCGGGACCAACCCGGCGTACGGCCCGATCGTCGAGCAGGACCACGCGCGCTTCGCGAAGACCATGGACGTCAATCTGTGGGCGCCGATCCTGTGGACGTCGCTCGCGGTCGAGGCGTGG
Source organism: Streptomyces sp. SDT5-1 (assembly GCF_052245995.1). Lineage (NCBI taxonomy): Bacteria > Bacillati > Actinomycetota > Actinomycetes > Kitasatosporales > Streptomycetaceae > Streptomyces > Streptomyces sp. SDT5-1. Next base: position 8,346,549 of record NZ_CM125963.1, read on the forward strand.
ATGGGCGAGCACGGCGGGGCGATCGTCAACACCGCCTCCATCGGGGGACTTTCGGTCGCGCGCGACGTCGGCATCTACCACGTGTCCAAGGCCGCGCTGATCCACCTCACCAAGCACCTCGCCCTCGAACTCGGCCCGAAGGTCCGCGTCAACGCCATCGCGCCCGGGGTCGTCCGCACCCGTCTCGCCGAGGCGCTCTGGCAGGACAACGAGGACACCGTCGCGGGCGCCACCCCGCTCGGCCGGATCGGCGAACCCGAGGACATCGGCGCGGCAGTGGCCTTCCTCGCGGGCGACGGCGCCCGCTGGATCACGGGGGAGACCCTCGTGGTCGACGGCGGCCAACTCGTCGGATCGGGCCCGCTGTAACCACCCGATGGATGGGGGTGGTCCTCCAGGTGAAGCGTGCGCGAGGATGGAGGCATGACCGCGGCCCAGCGCGCCATGACCGAGCTCGGAACATGGCCGAACCTGGTAAGTGGCCCGCCCCGGTGCTCGGTTGGGCACGCGTTTCGCGCGGCGGGCCACGATCTCGTGCACTTCCACGCCGACGACTGCGCCGATCTCTATCTGACGTCGTCGGCCGTCCAGCGACTCCTGCCCCAGCTGCGACACAACAGTGCGATCCGGGTGCAACCGGGCGCCTCGTGGATTACCGTGCTTCTCGAATGCGACACGGATGTGCAGCTCCTGCTGAGCCTGGTGAGCGTCGCCCTGAAAGAGCACGATGCGCACGCCTGCCCCTCACCTCCGTGTGACTGGGAGCGCGGCTAGCGACGAGAGGCGAGCGTCGATGCGCAAGATCGTTTTCATGATGGGCATCTCACTCGACGGCTACATGGAGGGCCCCGACCGGGACATCGGCTGGCACCGGGTCGACGAGGAACTGCACCAGCACATGAACGACACGTGCCGGAGCTTCGGCGGCTTCCTCAGCGGACGCGTCACGCACGAGCTGATGGTCGACTACTGGCCCACGGCCGACAAGGACCCCGAGGCCTCGCCCGCCGTCGTCGAGTTCGCGGGCATCTGGCGCGACATGCCGAAGATCGTGTTCTCCCGGACCCTGAAGCCGGGGCCGGGGGAGTGGCACACCACCGTCATGTCCGAGGTGTCGCCCGAGGCGATCCGGGCGCTCAAGGAGCAGTCCGGCGGCGACCTGGTGATCGACGGGGCGAACCTGGCGCGGACGTTCCTCGAGCACGACCTCGTGGACGAGTTCCGGACCTACGTGCACCCCGTCCTGATCGGTACCGGCACCCCCATGTTCCACCCGGCCGCCACCTTCGAGGACCGCCCGCTGCGCCTCCTCGACACCCGGACGTTCGGCAACGGCGTGGTGCTGCTGCGCCACGAGCGCGACCGGGGCTGAGCGGCCGCCCCGCCCCCGGATATCGCCCTGGGCGAAGTACGGCGCGGGCGCCGCGCGGGCCCTCGTACGGTGGGGCGATGAGCAACCAGGAGATCCGCCGCCCCCGTCCCGCTCCGGCCCAGGAGCCCCTGTGGCGCGACGTCGTGGGCGTGGTGCTGCGGCGGCGCAGGCGGGCGCAGGGCCGCACGCTCCAGGACGTCGCGGACGTCGCGGGGATCTCGATGCCGTACCTCTCCGAGGTCGAGCGCGGCCGCAAGGAGGCCTCGTCCGAGATGCTGGCGGCCGTGGCGGGCGCGCTCGGCCTGGGGCTCGGCGACGTACTCGTCCTCGCGCAGGGCGAGTTGGCGCAGGCGGTGCGGCCCGTCCGGCTGGTCTCCGTCAGCCGCGTGGGCAGTGCGGCGGGACGGGGCGGCGCGCAGGGCACCGTCTGCCTCGCCGCCTGAGCCGGGCTCAGCCCTGCTCGAGGGCGCGCACGAGCACCGGGACGTGGCTGTGCTCGATGTCCTTGACCGACGTCACGAGCGTCACCCGGCCGTGCTCCGCCAGCGAGCGCACCCCGGTCCACGAGGTCGGCGCGCTCCGGCTCCGCCAGCTCCGCCGTGTAGCGCTCGGCGAAGACGTCGTACCGGTCCTCCTTGTCCGCGTGGTACCAGGAACGCAGCTCCTTCGACGGGGCGATGTCCTTGAGCCACTCGTCGACGTCGGCGCGCTCCTTCGAGATGCCGCGCGGCCAGAGGCGGTCGACGAGCAGGCGGGTGCCGTCGGACGGGGCGGGCGGGTCGTAGACCCGGCGGACGGCGAAGGGGCCCGATCCGTGTTCTGCGGTCATGGGGCCATTGTGCGAGGCGGGCACGGCGGACGCCCAGGGGGGACGGGGGCCGGGTCATCCGTTCGGCCCACCCGCGATGGCGGAGCCCGGGGTTCCGTAGCGACAGTCGAGCATGACCCACGCACCGTACGAACCGCAGACTCCCCACCGGACACCCGGCGGTGACCCCGCGCAGGGGCAGGGGCCGCTCGGCAGACTCGCGCAATCCGCCTGGCAGGCCGTGCTGCTGATGGGGGTCGCCTCGGTGATCCTGGGCGTGCTCGTGCTGGTGTGGCCGGGCGCGTCGCTGCGCGTGGCGGGCATCCTGTTCGGCCTGTACCTGCTGGTGAGCGGCATCTTCCAGCTCGTCGCCGCGTTCGGCACGCACGCCACCGCCGGGATGCGCGTTATCGGCTTCATCAGCGGCGCCCTCTCGGTGCTGCTCGGCCTGTTCTGCTTCCGCGGGGCGATGGAGTCGACGCTGCTGCTCGCCCTGTGGATCGGCATCGGCTGGCTGTTCCGCGGCCTCACCCAGACCGTCGCCGCGGCCTCCGACCCGGCGATGCCGGCGCGCGGCTGGCAGGTCTTCCTCGGTGTGGTCACCGCGCTCGCCGGCGTCGTCCTGATCGCCTCGCCGTTCGAGACGCTGGCGGTCCTCACGCTCGTCACCGGCATCTGGCTGCTCGTGGTCGGTGTCGTCGAGATCGGTACGTCGTTCGCGGTCCGGAAGCGGGCGAAGGACATCCCGGCAGGGGTGTGACCGGCACGCGGCATGTACGGCCGAGGGCCCCGCTGGATCAGCGGGGCCCTCGGCCCGGGTGCGGGTGCGTGCGCGTCAGACGCCCACGGCCTCTTCCAGCTCCTCCTCCATGTCCTGGTCGCGGACCTGTTCGCGCTTGTGCTTGTGCGCGGGGGCGGGCGCCGCGGCGGTCGGCACCTTCCTGCGGCGCTCGGCGAGCCCCGCGACCGTGATCATGGCGGCGCCGACGAGCAGCCAGGCCACCAGCGTCCAGATGTTGCGGCCCAGGTCGTGCTGCCCGAAGTAGAGCAGGCTGCGCGCGCCCTCGACGTACCCGGCGCCGTTCCAGAAGCTGTGCAGGCCCGCGAAGAAGCCGTTCTGGAGCTCGGGCCTGAAGATCCCGCCGGAGCTGGTGAAGTTCAGCATCACGAACAGGACCATCACGCCGAGCGTCGTCCACTTCTTCAGGAACGTGTGCAGTCCGACCCCGATCAGCAGCACGCCTGCCGAGTACAGCCACGTCATGCCCCAGATGCCCCACAGGTGGCTGTGCGCCAGATGGAAGACCGGTCCGGCGAAGGCCGCGCCGATCAGGCTGACCACGCCGGACGCGCCGACGATGAGCAGCGCGCGGGTGCGCATCCGCAGCGCGGCGCCCGCCCCGCCGATCACCGCGACCGAGGCGTACGAGCCGATGCTCACCGCCACGAGCAGGAAGAACAGTCCCTGGCCCGTCGGGTCGTCGTCGACCGTCGGCGCCACGTCGGTCACCTTCAGGGGCGCGCCCTGCTGCGCGGCGACCGGCGTGAAGATCTTCTCGACGGCGGAGACGGTGGTGTCGGAGCCCGCCGACGCCACGATCAGCTCGGGCTTGTCGCCCAGGACGTAGGCGCCGTCGATGTCGCGCGTCTCGAGCTGGTCGACCGCGGCGGAGCGGGCGTCGAGGGTGCGCACGTCGAGCGCGTCACCCGCCTTGTCCTTCACCGTCTGCGCGAACACCTTCGCCTCGGGGCCGGAGCCCACGACGGCGATGGGCATGTGGTGCGGCTCGGGCGAGGCGAAGGCGCCGAGATAGGCGAGGCCCATGCCCACGCACATCAGAAGCGGGGTGAGCAGATGCGTCAGGACGTGGCGCAGCGCAGGTTCGCGCGTGCCGCTCATGAGCAGGACCTCCACGGAATCGTCGGCAGTCAGTTGGCTTATACAACTCTTGGTGCAGTTGTACTCTACAACTGAAAGTCGGGTCGAAGGGCCCTCGGACGGTGTGACCATGGCCACGGGGGAGGGGAGTGGCAGGTCAGGCGGGGCGCGGCAGCGGCTGGGGCGGGGCGGCGTGCGCCGGTGGCGCGGAGTTGTCCCCGTTACCGTTCTCGTACGCACGAAGGCGCTCGCGCAGCGCGTGCATGCGTAGGCTCGTCTCGTACAGATAGCGGACCTTCGTCCGCATCACCCAGGGCTCGACCGGCTTCACGACGTAGTCCGCCACGCCCAGTTCGAAGGCCTTGGCGGCGAGCGCGGTGTCCTGGCCCGCGCCGGTGATCATCATGATCGGGATGTCCTGGGTCTGCTCGAGCCGCGCCATGTAGTGGGCGACCTCGAAGCCGCTGACGTCGGGCATCAGCACATCGAGCAGGACGAGGCCGATGCCGCCGCGCAGCACGGCCTTGAGCGCGTCGTCGCCCGTCGCGGCCCGGTCGACCGGATAGCCGAGCGGGGCCAGCGCGCTCTCCATCGCGAAGAGAGTGTCGTCGCGGTCGTCGACGACGAGGATCCTCGGCCGTGCAGCGGTGGGCATCGCCAAGCGCCTCCCCTCGTCGGCACCGACAGCATATGCCGGAATCAACAAGAGGGAAGGGGGTGCTCAGTCCTCTCCGCGCACCAGATTCCAGTCCGTGTCGCGGTCGTTGTCGGTACCGGAGGGCCCACGTCCGTCGCCCTGTGCGGGGCGGCAGGTGCGGATCCTGCCCTTGACCTCGCGCTTGGTCTCGGCGGGATACGGAGCGCGCTCCTTTGTGTTCATGATCGGATCCCTCTCCGACCGAATTCCGAAAGGATTCGGTCGAGTTCGGCAGTAGACGGATGTGTGGACGCCGGGCGAGGAGCCTCTCGCGGTGCGTCGCTCAGCCGGTCTTCGGCGCAGGCCGGCGCGCGCAGTGCGTCGCGAAGGGGTGCCCGGCGGGGTCGGAGTACAGGCGGGTCTCGTTCGGGCCGCGGGCGCCGCGGGTCTCCAGCGGGCGGGCGCCCAGGCCGATGAGCCGGCGCTCCAGCTCGTCGAGGTCCTCGTGGTTCACCAGGAAGTCCAGATGCGCCTGCTGCGAGTCGTCGGGGCGCGGCCAGCTGGGCGGGGCCGCGTTCAGGTCGCGGCGGAACGCCATCCGCGTGCCCTGGGCGCCGACGACGTCGATGCGGTTGCTGCCGGGCGAGTTGTGGATCTCGCCGTCCAGTACCGTCCGGTAGAACTCGGCGAGCTCCTCCGGCTCCGCGCAATCCAGGACCAGCACTCCTGCCTGCACCAGGCTCATCACTCCTCCTTCTCCGCGCCCCCGTGGCACGCGTTGCCGCGCCGGGTACCCAGGGACGGGCGCGCCAACCGGGTTTCCCGGCCCCCTGACTGGTCACCCGGCCTTCGGCAGCGTTCGTATTCCTCGATCCGAAAGGTCCCGGCAATGAGCACCAAGGTCGCCGATCACATCCTCGACCGGCTGCGCGCCTGGGGCGTGGAGCAGGTCTTCGGCTATCCGGGCGACGGCATCAACGGCCTGCTCGCCGCCTGGGGGCGGGCCGAGAACCGGCCCGAGTTCGTCCAGGCGCGGCACGAGGAGATGGCCGCCTTCGAAGCCGTCGGCTACGCCAAGTTCAGCGGCCGCGTCGGCGTCTGCGTGTCCACATCGGGACCCGGTGCGATCCACCTCCTGAACGGCCTGTACGACGCCAAGCTCGACCACGTGCCGGTCGTCGCGATCGTCGGCCAGACGGCGCGCAGCGCCATGGGCGGCTCGTATCAGCAGGAGGTCGACCTGCACACGCTCTACAAGGACGTGGCCTCCGACTTCGTGGAGACCGTCACCGTCCCCGAGCAGCTGCCCAATGTGCTGGACCGCGCCTTCCGCACCGCCGCGGCCCGCCGCGCCCCCACCGCCGTGATCATCCCGGGCGACGTGCAGGAACTCGACTACACCCCGCCGCCGCACGCCTTCAAGATGGTGCCCTCCAGCCTCGACCGCAGCTCCTGGACCGCGGAGCCCGCGCAGGAGGCCGTGGAGCGGGCCGCCGAGGTCCTCAACGCGGGCGACAAGGTGGCCATCCTCGTCGGACAGGGCGCCGCCGGAGCGAAGGAGGAGGTGCGCGAGGTCGCCGAGCTCCTCGGCGCCGGCGTCGCCAAGGCGCTCCTCGGCAAGGACGTGCTCTCCGACGAACTCCCGTACGTCACCGGCTCGTCGGGCCTGCTCGGCACCCGGCCCTCGTACGAGCTGATGCGGGACTGCGACACCCTGCTCACCATCGGTTCCAGCTTCCCGTACTCCCAGTTCCTGCCCGACTACGGCAAGGCGCGCGGCGTCCAGATCGACATCGACCCGCACATGATCGGCATGCGCTACCCCTACGAGGTGAACCTCGTCGGCGACGCCCGCGCCACCCTGCGCAGGCTGCTGCCGCTGCTGCGCCGCAACGAGGCCCGCGACTGGTTCGACGAGACCTGTGCGAGCGTCCGGCGCTGGCACGACGTGATGGGCCGCCGCGCCGAACTGAGCGCGGACCCGATCAACCCCGAGCACGTGGCCCGCGCCCTCGACCCGCTGCTGCCCGAGGACGTCATCCTCACCTCGGACTCCGGCTCCGCCGCCAACTGGTACGCCCGGCACATCACCATGCGCGGCACCATGCGCGGCTCCCTGTCCGGCACGCTCGCCACCATGGGCTGCGGTGTCCCGTACGCGATCGGCGCCAAGTACGCGCACCCGGACCGGCCCGTCGTGGCGCTCGTCGGCGACGGCGCGATGCAGATGAACGGCATGGCCGAACTCATCACCGCCGCCAAGTACCGCGAGCGGTGGAGCGACCAGCGCCTGGTCATCGGCGTGTTCAACAACCGGGACCTGAACCAGGTCACCTGGGAGCTGCGCGCCATGGGCGGCTCGCCGTCGTTCGTGCCCTCGCAGGAGCTGCCCGACGTCGACTACGCCGCGTTCGCACGGCAGTTGGGCCTCACCGGCATCCGCGTCGAGAAGCCCGACGAGGTGTCCGACGCCTGGAGCGCGGCGCTCACCGCCGACGGGCCCGCCGTCGTCGACTTCCTCACCGACCCGTCCGTGCCGCCCATCCCGCCGCACGCCACGTGGGACCAGATGGAGTCCACCGCGCAGGCCATCCTCAAGGGCGACCCGCAGAGCACCGAGGTGGTGAAGCAGGGCTTCAAGGCGAAGGTCCAGGAGTTCATGCCGGGCACCGGCAAGCGCGGCCACTGACGTATTTTGGGTCCCACGAGACATCGGTGGGGCCTTGCGGACAGGGGGGAGCGGCAGTGGACGCGCGGGACGCGCTGGGGGAGCGGGACGACGACACGGCACGGCGGTTGCGCGCCGTCTGCGACGAACTCGCGGACCGCTTCTACGAACGGGCCGACGTCGTCCGCACCCTGGTGACCGCGCTGCTCGCGGGCCGGCACTCCCTCGTGCTCGGCCCGCCCGGCACCGCCAAGTCCGAACTGGCCCGCGAGCTGACCGGCCGGATCGACGGCGCCACGTACTGGGAGATCCTGCTCTCCAAATTCACCGCACCGACCCGGATGTTCGGGCCCATCGACGTCGCGGCGCTCGCCCGCGGCGAGTACCGGCAGGTCTACGACGGGCGGGCCACCACCGCGCATATCGCGTTCATCGACGAGATCTTCAAGTGCTCCACCGCCGCGCTCAACGAGACGCTCGGCTACCTCAACGAGCGGATCTACCACCCCGAGAACGGCGGAGCGCCGATCCACTGCCCGCTGATCGGCGCCATCACCGCCAGCAACGAACTGCCCGAGGGCGAGGAGTCCGCGGCGATCTACGACCGGCTCCTCGTCCGCATCGAGGTCGGCTACCTGGAGGACCCCGCGAACTTCGCCGCCCTCGTCCGCTCCGCCGTCACGGCCCGCACCGAACCCCCGCCACGCACCACGATCGAACTGGCCGCGCTGCAAAGGGCCGTGGCCGAGACCGTCCCCGCCGTCGACGTCCCCGACGTCATCGTCGACGCGATGGGCACCCTGCGCGCCGCCCTGCGCCGCAAGGAGATCGTCGCGTCCGACCGGCGCTGGCGGCAGGCGGTCGGCCTGCTCCAGGCCTCCGCGTACCTCGACGGCCGAGGCGCGGTCGCCGAGACGGACCTGTCGGTGCTCACCCACGTGCTGTGGGACTCGCCCGCCCAGCGGCCCACCGTCGAGCGCGAGGTGCTGCACCTCGTGAACCCCGACGCCAAGGAGGCGCTCGACCTCGCCGACACCATCGAGGAGATCGAGGCCCAGCTCGACGCCATGGCCGGGCAGTCCCGCGAGGCGCTGAGCGACTGGGTCATCAAGAAGGCCCACCACCAGCTCGCCACGGCGGCCCAGCGCCTGGAGAAGCTGCGGGCGGAGGCGGCGGGCGCCGGCCGCTCCACCGCCACCGTCGACCGCGTCATGGGCCGTCAGCGCGCCGTCCGCGCCCGCGTCCTCACCGAGGCGCTCGGCGTCGACGCGCACGCGGTGGGGGACCGGCCCTGAACGGGGCCGTGGTCGCGGACCACTTCGACCGGCTCACGTGGCGCGACACGTACGAACAGGCGGCGGGGCTGCGGGAGTTGGCGGCCGACCTCGCCGCCCGCCACCCGTGTGCGCAGGATCTGATGGCGGACGTGTTCCTGTCCGCGTACCAGGCCCGCGTGACCGTCCGCGACCTCGCCGACATCGCGCCCTCGGGACACCTCGCCCACGCGTTCGTCACCGCGCTCCTGGAGTCACCGGACTTCACCGACGCGCGCCGCGACACCGTCGGCGACCCCTACACCGCCGCCATGGCCCTCCTCGCGCAGGGACCCGCGCTGCGGGCCCTCCTCGACCAGGAGGCCGAGCGGCCCCGGCCCCGGGGAGCGGGACCGAACGAGCAGGCGGCCGTCGGCGCCGCAGCCGCGCCCGGTGTCCGCGCCGCCGCCCGCACCGCCGCCGCCCAGGCAGCCCGCGCCGTACGACAGGAGGCCTCGCTCATGCGGGCCTGGGGCGTCGGCCCGGGCGAGCTGGAGAGGCTGCCGTTCGAGCAACGGGCCCGGCTCGCGGAGCGGCTGCGCGGCGGACGCCTCGCCGAATGGGCCGAACTCATCGGCAGCTTCCGGCAGATGGCATCCGGCGAACGCGCCCGCAAGGTCGAGAACACCACCGGCGAACTCGTCGGCGTCACCCTCGGCGACGACCTGTCCCGCGTCGTCCCCTCCGAACTCGCGGGCCTGGGCGTGCCCGCCCTGCGCGCCGTGTTCGCCGCCCGCTACGCCGCCGGTGAGCTGATGCTCTACGACAGCCGGGGCGACCGACCCGCCGGGCGCGGCGCCGTCATCGCCTGCGTCGACACCTCGCACTCCATGTACGAGGCCGGCCCCGGCGGCGTCACCCGGGAGGCGTGGGCCAAGGCGTGCGCGCTCGCCCTGCTCGACCAGGCCCGCGCGGGCGGCAGGGACTTCGTCGGCATCCTGTTCTCCGCCGCCGACAAGGTGCGCGTCATCCGCTTCCCCGCCGACCGCCCCGCCTCCCTCGACGACACCCTCGACTTCGCGGAGACCTTCCTGGGCGGCGGCACCAGCTACCAGGCCCCGCTCGGCGCCGCCCGCGACGTCCTGGAGCGCGAGTACGCCGACACGGCACGCGCCCGCGGCGACATCGTGCTGCTCACCGACGACGACTGCGGCGTCACCGAGGAGTGGACGCGCGACTGGAACGAGGCCAAGCGGCGGCTCGGCTTCCGCGTCTTCGGCCTCGCCGTCGGCGCGCCCCGTGCCGCGCGCGAGGACTCCGTGCTCGACGCGCTGTGCGACAACCTCCGGTCCGTCGAGGACTTCACCGACGTGCACGCCGCGGCCGACCTGTTCCGCGTCATCTGACCGCGCTCAGCCCTCCCGTACCGGCTTCGGCGCGTTCACCACGTCCAGGAACACCTGGTCCGCCTCCGGCCAGCGCTCCCGCACCGCGCGCTTCACCCGCTCCAGGACCAGCTCCAGACGCTCGCTCTCGATGCCCGGTGCCAGGTCGATACGGGCCGCCACGAGCGTCGAGTCGAGGCCGAGCCGCATCGTGTGCAGCGTCGCCACATTGTCGATCTCGGGCTGCGCGGCGAGCAGTTCGCGGATGTCGCGGTGCAGCTCCGGATCGACCGCCTCACCGATCAACTGGTCCCGGGCGCTCCTGCCGAGCCGGTACGCCACGTACACAAGGAGCACCCCGATGCACAGCGACGCCGCCGCCTCCCACTCGATGCGGCCCGTCACCATGTGCAGCACCATGCCGCCCGCCGCGAGCAGTACACCGATCACCGCCGTGCCGTCCTCCGCGAGGACCGTGCGCAGCGCTGGGTCCGAGCCGATGCCGTCGCCCGGCTGTGCCCGCACCTGGTGCACGGCGCGGGCCAGCGACGTGCCCTCCGCGACCAGCGCGACACCGAGGACCACGAGCCCGGCCACGTACCCGCTGCGCGACTCCTCCTGCCCGCCCGACGTCAGCGCCTCGAAGGCCTGGAAGAACGAGAAGCAGCCGCCCATCACGAAGATGCCGACGGCCGCGAGCAGCGACCAGAAGAACCGCTCCTTGCCGTAGCCGAACGGATGCCTGCGGTCCGCGGGCCTGCGGCTGCGGCGCAGCGCCGCCAGCAGGAACACCTCGTTCAGGCTGTCCGCCACCGAGTGCGCCGCCTCGGAGAGCAGCGCGGGCGACGCGGCGATCAGCCCGCCCACCGCCTTGGCGACGGCGATCAGCAGATTCGCCGCGAGCGCCACCAGGACGGTGAGGCGTGTTTTGCGATCGTCTTCCTTCGCATTCTTCTCGGTCACGTCAACTCGCAGAGGGTGAGTGGAGTACGGGATCGATTCGCGGGAACTCGGTGCCCCAAGGAGGTATTCACCGTGATTCCTGTTCTGCTGGTCCTGTTACTCGCGCTGCTGCTTTTCGGTGCGGGGTTCGCCGTGAAACTGCTGTGGTGGGTGGCCATCGCCGTGCTGGTCGTGTGGCTGCTCGGGTTCGTGATGCGCGGTACGACGGCGAGCGGATCGAGGTCGCGTTGGTACCGGTGGTGAGTAACCGAACCAGGTACCGATAAACCAGGGCGCGAAACCTTTGAAATTCTTGACGGCGCCTTTCGAGGAGGAACGATGATCCGCGAAATGGTGGCCTGGGCGGTTCTCGCCTTCGCGCTCTGGCTCGTGCTCGTCAGCACGATCGAACCCTTGGAAATTCTCGTGGGCGCCGCCGTCGCGATTCTCGCGGCGGTCGGCGCCCACGCCGCGCGTCGGGCGAGCGGCGCGCGGTTCGGCGCCGGCGCCAGAGCCCTGCGGGCGGTGGCCGCCTGGCCGGGCACCCTGCTGCGAGACAGCGGGCGGCTGTGCGTCGCGGCGACCCGGCGCCGTGCGGGCTCGTTCCGCACGGTGCGCCTCACCGAGGGCGCGGGACCCGCGTGGTCCTGCGCCCTTCTCTCGTCGACCCCGTCGGCGTACGTCGTGGACATCGACGACGACACGGGCGAGGCGCTGCTGCACGTCCTCGACGACGAACCGTCCGCGCTCGAAAGGGCGCTGCGATGACGGCCTGGGCGTGGGCCTGCCTGGTGCTCGCGGCCGGCGGGCTCGTGCCGTGCGCGGCCGCCGTGCTGCGCGGCTCTCCGCTGGACCGCACGGCCGCCGTCGCCCTCGCCGCGCCGCTCGCCGTCGCGGTGTTCCTCGCGCTCGCCCAGGCCTTCGCCCGGCCCTCGTACGTCGACATGGCGGTGGTGCTCGCGCTGCTCTCTCCGATCGGCGTGCTGGTGTTCACGCGCTGCCTGCCGCACGACGACTCGACGGGCGACGAGTGACATGGACGCCCGGCACGTCTGCGCGCTCGTCCTGCTCTGGGCGGGCGTCGCCTTGCTGCTCCTGTCGGTGCTGGCCTTCTGGCTGCTGCCGCGCCCGTACGCGCGGCTGCACGCGCTCGCCCCGGCGGGCTCCCTCGGCCTGCCGCTGGTGGCGCTGGCCGCCGCCGTCGACACGGGCCCGGGCCGCGCCGCCGTGAAGCTCCTGTTCATCGCCGTGGTCGTCGCCGTCGGCGGCAGCGTCAGCACCATGGCGCTCGCCCGCGCCCGCGCGCGGCAGCGGAAGGAGACGCCGTGAGCCAGACCCTCTACGACATCGTCCTCGTCGTGCTCCTCACCCTCGTCGCGTGCGCCGCGACCGGCGCCGCGCTGACCCGCGACCCGGTGCGCCAGGCGCCGGTCCTCGCGATGCTCGGGCTGTTCCTCGCCCTCACCTTCGGCATCCTCCAGGCGCCCGACGTCGCGCTGTCGCAGCTCGCCGTCGGCACCGCCGTCACCCCGCTCCTGATCCTCCTGACGGCCCGCAAGACCCGCCCGCCGCGCCGCCGCAAGGACAAGTCGTGAGCCGGCGCGCCCGCATCGCCCTGTTCCTCGGCGCGGCCCTCGTCCTCGCCGGCTGCTTCGCCGCGGCGTGCACCCACCTGCCCCCGTTCGGCACCGACCACCACCCGTACGGCGACCGGGCGCTGCTCGCGTCCCTGAAGCAGCAGACCGCGAACGCCGTCGCGTCCGTCACCTTCGACCAGCGCGGCTTCGACACACTGGGCGAGGAGTTCCTGCTGTTCGCCTCGGTCGTCGGCGCGACCGTGCTGCTGCGCCGCGCCCGCGACGAACACGCCAGGCCCGCACGCCCCCAGCGCGTCCTGCCGTCCACGCGGCTCTTCGGCGCGCTGCTGCTGCCCGTCGTGCTGCTGTGCGGCGGCTACGTCGTCGCGCACGGCCACCTCACGCCCGGCGGCGGCTTCCAGGGCGGCGTGATCCTGGCGACCGGACTGCACCTCGCGTACGTCGCCGCCGACTACCGGGCGCTGCGCCGCGTACGGCCCCTCGCCTTCCTCGACGCCGCCGACGCGGTGGCCGCGGGCGCGTTCGCCGCGCTCGGCCTCGCCGGACTGCTGGCGTCCGGCGCCTACCTGGAGAACGTGCTGCCGCTCGGCTCCCTGCGCGACATGGCCTCGGCGGGCCTCGTGCCGGTCCTGAACGTGGCCGTCGGCATGGAGGTCGCCTCCGCGATCGTCGTCCTCCTCGCCCAGTTCCTCGAACAGGACGTCGAGCTGGAACGCGAAGGCGGAGAGAAAGCCCGAGAGGGAGCAGAAGGACGACAAGGAGGTGAGCGGGCATGACCGTCCTGCCGTTCCTGTTCTCCGGCTGGATCCTGCTCGTCGGCCTGTACGGCATGGTGACCAGCCGCGACCTCGTGCACACCGTCGGCTGCCTGTCGGTCGCCCAGTCCGCCACGTACGTGCTGCTGCTCGCCATCGGCTACCGCGAGGGCGCCACCGCCCCCGTCCGCGCCGACACGAGCGTCCGCGCGCCCGTCGTCGACCCCGTCGTCCAGGCGCTCGCCCTCACCGACGTCGTCGTCGGCGCCACCGTCACCGCGCTGCTGCTCGCGCTCGTCGTCCAGATCGGCAAACGGCACCACACCACCGACCCCGACGAGCTCGGCGAACTCCGGGGCTGACCGGCCGTGCCGACCACCGATGCCCTGCTGCCGCTCGCCGTCGCCGTCCCCCTCATGGGCGCGGCGCTGCTGGTGGCGGCCGGGTCCCGGCTGCCGCGGCGGGCCGCCGACACCCTCGCCGTCGCGGTCGCCGCCCTGGAGGTCGGCGTTCTCGCGCTGCTGTGGACGCGCACGGGAGGCACGGGGCGCGCGGTGTCGTGGGTGGGCGGCTGGCGGCCGCGGCACGGCGAGAGCGTCGGCATCGTGCTGGTGGGGGAGCGCATCGGCATCGGCATTGCGCTCCTCGCCGCCGTCCTCGTGCTCGCCGTCATGGCCTACTCCTGGCGGTACTTCAGCGAACCACCACGCCGGCACGGCGGCGTGTTCCCCGCGCTCGTCCTCCTCTTCGAGGCGGGCATGTGCGGATTCGCGCTCACCGGCGACCTGTTCAACGCGTTCGTCTTCTTCGAGCTGATGGGTGTCGCCGCCTGCGCGCTCACCGGCTACCGCATCGAGGACCCACGGCCCCTGCAGGGCGCCCTCACCTTCGGCATCGCCAACTCCATCGGCGCCTACCTCATGCTGATGGGCATCGGTCTGCTGTACGCGCGCACGGGCGAGCTCGGCTTCGCCCAGATCGGGCAGCGCCTCGACACCCACCACGGCGGGCCCGACGCCCTCGTGGCCTGCGCGGCGGCGCTCGTCGTCACCGGGCTCCTCGTGAAGACGGCCGCCGTGCCCTTCCACTTCTGGCTCCCCGACGCGCACACCGTCGCCCCCAGCCCGGTGTGCATGCTGCTGTCGGGCGTGATGGTCGAGCTCGGCGCGTACGGGGTGGTGCGCGTGCACACCGTCGTGTTCGCGGGCGCCGGAGGCGTGCCCACGGCCACGTACGAGGCGCTGATGGTGGCGCTGGGCACGGTGACCGCGCTCGTCGGCGCCGTGATGTGCTGGCAGCAGCGACACATCAAACGGCTCCTCGCGTTCTCCACCGTCGCGCACTCCGGCCTCTTCCTCGTCGGCCTCGCCGTGCTCACCCCGGAGAGCGCGGCGGGCACGGCCGTGTACGTCGCCGCGCACGCCGGCACCAAGGCCGCGCTGTTCGGCCTCGCCGGGGTCCTCGTCGACCGCTTCGGCTCCGTCGACGAGCGCGAGCTGCACGGGCGGGGCCGCGAACTGCCCTGGGTCGGCGCCCAGTTCGCCTTCGGCGGCCTGCTGCTCGCCGGGCTCCCGCCGTTCGGCCCGGGACTCGGCAAGGCGCTCACCGAACACGCGGCGGCCCAGAGCCGCCCGTGGATCCTCGTCGTCTACGTCGCCGTGTCCGCGGTCACCGGAGGCGCCGTGGTCCGCGTCGCCCTGCGGGTCTTCTGGGGAGTCGGAGAGGCCCCGCCGCCGGGGCCGGGGGAGGAGATCAGCGGAGGCGACGAGGAGCCGGAGACCGACGAGCCGGCCCGCCGCGTGCCCGCGCCCATGCACGTCGTCCCCGCGCTGCTGCTCGCCGGCGCGGCCGCCTGGGGCCTGGTGCCCGGCGCGGCCCACGCGCTCGGGGAGGCGGCCACGGTCTTCGCCGACCGCGCCGGGTACGTGTCCGCCGTCCTCGGCACCGGGCCCGCGCCGCCGCACCTGCTGCCCGTGCCCGAGACCGCGTGGACCGTGCCCGGCGTGCTCCTGGGCGTCGCCTCGACGGGGTGCGCGCTGGCCCTCGCCGGGAGCGCCGTCCGCAGCCCTGGATGGGGCCCGCGACGCCTCCTGCGCCCCTTGGTGCGGCTGCACTCCGGACGGCCGGGCGATCAAGTGGCATGGCTGGTCACGGGTGCGGCACTGATAGCGATGATCTTCGTGGCGGCGGTCTGAAACGGGTTTCCGGACGGGGCCACGGGGTTACCCGGAAGGTTCGCACGGCCCCACTTCCCTGGAGGACGGCATGGCCGAGTACGGCTACTTTCTGGCGTCGGAGGAATTCGGCCCGCACGAGCTCGTGGAGCAGGCGCGGATGGCGGAACAGGCGGGCTTCGACTGCCTGTGGATCTCCGACCACTACCACCCGTGGAACGACGCCCAGGGCCAGAGCCCGTTCGTGTGGAACGTGATCGGGGCGCTCGCCGAGGCGGTGTCGCTGCCCGTCGAGACCGCGGTCACCTGCCCCACCGTCCGCATCCACCCCGCGGTCCTCGCGCAGGCCGTCGCCACCAGCGCCGTCCAGCTCGGCGGTCGCTTCCGCTTCGGCGTCGGCACAGGCGAGGCCCTCAACGAACACATCCTCGGCGGACCCTGGCCGTCGGCCCACGTCCGCATGGAGATGCTCGAAGAGGCCATCGCCGTCATCCGCAAACTCCTCGAGGGCGGCGAGGTCACACACCGCGGCGAGCACTACACGGTGGAGAACGCCCGCGTCTACACGCTGCCCGAGAACCCCGTGCCCATCGACATCTCCGGATTCGGCCCGCAGGCCACCGCGCTCGCGGCCCGCGTCGGCGACGGCTACATCACCATGAGCCCCGACGAGGAGCTGGTCACCCAGTTCCGCAAGGGCGGAGGCGGCGCCAAGCCCGTCGCGGGCGGCCTCAAGGTCTGCTACGGGCCCGACCGCGAGGAGGCCGTGCGCCGCGTGCACGGTCTATGGGCCAACCAGCTGCTGCCCGGCGAACTCGGCCAGGTGCTCCCCACGCCCCGCCACTTCGAGCAGGCCGAGAGCCTCGTCACCGAGCAGATGGTCGACGGAGCCATGCCGTGCGGACCCGACCTGGACGAACACCTCTCGGCGCTCTCCGCGTTCGCGGACGCCGGGTTCGACCGGGTCTACGTCAACCAGATCGGCCCGGACCAGCGGGAGTTCTTCGACTTCTACCGGACGAAGGTGCTGCCGCAGCTCAAGGACAACGCCCCCGACGGCGCGCACGGGTGAGGCGCGGCCGACGATGACCAGCACCCTGCGACCGCCGACCACCTGCTTACCCGTCGAACGCCTCGAAGTCAGCGCCTACACGGTGCCCACCGACGCCCCCGAGGCCGATGCCACCCTCGCGTGGGACAGCACGACGATCGTCTTCGTGGAGGCCCGCGCGGGCGGTGTCACCGGCATCGGCTGGACGTACGCGCCACCGGCCGCAGCCGACGTCGTCCGCGACCAACTGGCCCCGCTCGTCGAGGGCCGCGACGCCTTCGACATCCCCGCCGCGCACGTCGCCCAGTGCCAGACCGTGCGCAACGCGGGCCGCCCCGGCATCGCCTCCTGCGCGATCTCCGCCGTCGACCTGGCCCTGTGGGACCTCAAGGCCCGCCTCATGGACCTCCCGCTCGTCCGCCTCCTCGGCGCGGCCCGCGAGAGCGTCCCCGTCTACGGCAGCGGCGGATTCACCACGTACCACGACAGCCACCTCGCCGCGCAGCTCTCGGGCTGGGTGCACGGCCAGCACATCCCCCAGGTCAAGATAAAGATCGGCGAGTCCTGCGGCCGCGCCGTGCCCCGCGACCTGCAGCGCGTCCGCCGCGCCCGTCAGGTCGTCGGCGAGGACGCCGAGCTGTACGTCGACGCCAACGGCGGCTACAACCGCAAGCAGGCCGTCCGCGTCGGCGACGCCCTCGTCACCCACGGCGTCGGCTGGTTCGAGGAACCCGTCTCCTCCGACGACCTCACCGGCCTGCGCCTGGTCCGCGACGCCGTCCTCTGCGACGTCACCGCGGGCGAGTACGGCTACGACCTCCCGTACTTCGCCCGCATGATCGCCGCCGGCGCCGTCGACTGCCTCCAGGTCGACGTCACCCGCTGCGGCGGCATCACCGAGTTCCTCCGCGCCGCCTCCCTCGCCCACGCCCACGGCCTGGAGGTCTCGGCCCACTGCGCCCCGCACGCCCACGCGGACGTGGCGGCGGCGATCCCGAACCTCCGCCACGTCGAGTGGTTCCACGACCACGTCCGCATCGAGTCCATGTTCTTCGCGGGCGTCCTCGACCCGTCCGGCGGCACGATCACGCCCGGCACCAACGGCCCGGGCAACGGCCTCACGCTGAGGAGCGAGGAGGTGGAGGAGTACCGGGTGACCTAGAGTCCCTGCGGTGATCGGGCAGCGGGGCCCCGCGACCGCAACCACCAACCGACCGCGACCGAGGCCACGGCCGCACCGGCGACCCGGTTCCGCCACCGCGACACATCGCCCTGCACACTCCGGCCCCGCGACTCGCCGTCGAACCTGCCGTGCGCCCCGAAGTCCCGCCCGCGCGCCCCGTCGCCCGGAACCCACAGATTCCCGGCGCCGGCGGACCCCGGCTCCACCTGTGAATCGAACCCCGTACGAGCCAAGTACCGCTCGAGCGCCGCGGGCACCACCGCGTTGGCGACCAGCGTCCCCACCGTCGACCCGCCCACCCAGTACTCGCGGCGCCGCCCATGGCACGCCGCGTGCGCGATCGCCCGCGCGGCCACCTCCGGCTGGTACACGGGCGGCACGGGCCGCGGCCGCCCCTCCGAACGCCCCAACACCCAGTCGAACTGCGGGGTGTTGAGCGCGGGCAGCTGCACCATCGTCGTCCGCACCCGCGTCCGCGCGTGCAGCAGCTCGCAGCGCAGCGCCTCGTTGAAGCCCTGGATGGCGTGCTTGGCGCCGCAGTACGCCGACTGGAGCGGAATCCCGCGATAGGCGAGCGCCGACCCCACCTGCACGACCGTTCCTCGGTCCCGCGGCAGCATCCGGCGCAGCGCCGCCCGCGTCCCGTACACACAGCCGAGGTACGTCACCTCGGTGACCCGCCGGAACTCGTCGGGCGTGACCTCCACGAACGGCGCGAACACCCCCGCGAACGCGTTGTTCACCCACACATCGATGGGCCCCAGCCGCTCCTCGACCTCGCCGGCCGCCGCGTCCACGGCCTTCGCGTCAGCCACGTCGACCGGCAGCACGAGCGCCCGTCCACCCGCGGCACGTACCTCCTCGGCCGCCGCGTCGAGCCCCGCACGCCCGCGGGCCAGCAGCGCCACCCGGTCCCCGCGCGCCCCGAACTCCCGCGCCGCGGCGCGCCCCACACCCCCGCTCGCGCCCGTGATCACCACGGTCCTTTTCCTGGTCAAAGGCCTCTTTGTCATGCGAATCCGGGTACCCGGCGCAGGGTGCGCGTAACGGTCGGAGCCCCGGGTACCCGGCCCGCTC
The DNA here is from genome assembly GCF_052245995.1 of Streptomyces sp. SDT5-1. NCBI lineage: Bacteria > Bacillati > Actinomycetota > Actinomycetes > Kitasatosporales > Streptomycetaceae > Streptomyces > Streptomyces sp. SDT5-1. The sequence goes on from NZ_CM125963.1 coordinate 8,365,331, forward strand.
CGCACCCGAGACCCAGAATCCCGAGGACACGACATGCCCCAGACCAAGGGCACCAAGGAACCCAACGACGTGGTGCAGCTGCTGCTGCAACAGCACGTCAGGATCCGCGGCCTGTTCGAGGAGGTGGCCGCCACCAAGGGCGAGGAGCGCAAGGCGTCGTTCCACGAACTGGTGCGGCTGCTCGCGGTGCACGAGACCGCAGAGGAAGAGGTCGTGCACCCCTTCGCGCGCAAGAACATCCAGGGCGGCGAGCACGTCGTCAAGGACCGCGTCGACGAGGAGGAGAAGGCGAAGAAGACCCTCTCCGCGCTCGACGACATGGACCCGGACTCGCCCGAGTTCCTCGACCGGTTCGCCGCGCTGCGCCAGGACGTCCTCGCGCACGCGGACGCCGAGGAGCGCTACGAGTTCGCCCACTTCAACGAGGTCGCGGACCGCTCCAGGCTGGAGAACCTGGGCCGCGCCGTGAAGGCGGCCGAGGCCATGGCGCCGACCCGCCCGCACCCCGGCACGGACTCCGCGGCGAAGAACGTCGCCGCGGGACCCGTCGCCGCGGTCGTCGACCGCACCCGGGACGCCATCCGCAAGGTGACCGGGGGCAGCTGACCGGTCGCGCGCGACGAGAGGTGCGGGGCGGCACGTCCGCGCCCCGCACCTCGTACGTCCGCGCCCGGAACCCACGCAACCACGGACAGGGGAGAACGCGATGAAGGCAGTGACCTGGCAGGGCCGGCGCGACGTACGGGTGGACACCGTCCCCGACCCACGGATCGAGCGGCCCACCGACGCCATCGTCCGCATCACCTCCAGCGGCCTGTGCGGATCCGATCTGCACCTCTACGAAGTGCTCACGCCGTTCATGACACCCGGCGACATCCTCGGCCACGAACCCATCGGCATCGTCGAGGAGGTCGGCGACGACGTGCCCGATCTGCACGCGGGCGAGCGCGTCGTCGTACCGTTCCAGATCGCCTGCGGGCACTGCTGGATGTGCGACGCGGGCCTGCCCACGCAGTGCGAGACCACGCAGCTCACCGAGCAGGGCACGGGCGCCGCGCTGTTCGGCTACACCTCGCTGTACGGGGCCGTGCCCGGCGCCCAGGCCGAGTATCTGCGCGTGCCGCAGGCCCAGTTCGGGCCCATCAAGGTGCCGCACGGACCGCCCGACGACCGCTACGTCTACCTGTCCGACGTGCTGCCCACCGCCTGGCAGGCCGTCCGCTACGCCGACGTCCCGAAGGGCGGCACGGTCGCCGTGCTCGGCCTCGGGCCCATCGGCGACATGGCCTGCCGCGTCGCCCTGCACGAGGGCGCGGGCCGGGTCTTCGGCGTCGACCTCGTCCCCGAACGTCTGGAGCGGGCGAAGGCCAGGGGAGTGGAGACGTACGACCTGAGGGACCACGACAAGCCGGACGACCTCGTCGACGCGATCAAGGACAGGACCGGGGGCCGGGGCCCCGACGCAGTGATCGACGCCGTGGGCACCGAGGCGCACGGCAGCCCGGTCGGCCGCACCGCGCAGACCGCCGCGGGACTGCTCCCGCACGCCTGGTCGGCGAAGCTCGCCGAACGCACCGGAGGCGCCGACCGTCTCGCCGCCCTGCGCCTCGCCGTCAACCTGGTGCGACGCGGCGGCACCGTGTCGCTCAGCGGCGTCTACGGCGGCATGGCGTCACCGCTGCCCCTCATGACCATGTTCGACAAGCAGCTCCAGCTCCGCATGGGCCAGGCCAACGTCCGCCGCTGGTCCGGCGAGATCCTGCCGCTGCTCACCGACGACGACCCCCTCGGCGTCGACGACTTCGCCACCCACCACGTCCCCCTGACCGAGGCCCCGCACGCGTACGACATGTTCCAGAAGAAGCAGGAGGGCGCGGTCAAGGTGCTGATGCGCCCGTGAGGGAGATCAAGGAGCCCGGGACGCGGTGGCGGGTCCGCCGCGGGACGGCCGTGCCCGGGCCCGCCGCCCATCTGTGGCGCCGCTCGGTGACGGGCGGCGTCCTCACCGGCGTCGGCATCGCCGCGTTCGTCGACGAGACCGTCTTCCACCAGCTCCTGCACTGGCACCACTTCTACGACCGGTCCACCACCGGCGCGGGCCTCGTCTCCGACGGGCTCTTCCACGCCTTCGGCTGGTTCGCGATCGTCGCGGGCCTCTTCCTGTACGCGGAGCTGCGCCGCAGGGCCGGGCCGGTGCGCCCGGCGTGGTGGGGCGGACTGTGCCTCGGGCTCGGCGCGTTCCAGCTGTACGACGGCACGGTTCAGCACAAGCTGATGGGCCTGCACCAGATCCGCTACCACGTCGACATCGCGCCCTACGACTGGACGTGGAACGGGATCGCCGTGCTCCTCCTCGCGGCCGCCGTCCTGCTCCTCGTACGGTCCCGCAGGTGAGCGCGGCCGTCGTCGCGGTCGTCGCCTTCGTGTGTCTGCTGTACGTCGCGGGAGCGGCGCGGCTGCGCGGGCGCGGCGACCGGTGGCCCGTGCGCCGCGACGCCGCCTGCTGTCTCGGCGGGGCGGCGCTGTGCGCGGCGGTGGCCCGGCCGTGGCCGGGCGGCCCGTTCACCGCGCACATGGCGGGACACCTCGCCACGGGCATGGTGGCCCCGTTCCTGTTGGCGTGCGCCCGGCCGGTGACGCTCGCGCTGCGGGCCCTGCCGGTGGCGCCGCGCCGCGGCCTGAAGGCCCTGCTGGGCGCCCCTCCCGTACGAGTCGTGACCTGGGCCCCGGTCGCGGCGGTCCTCGACGTCGGCGGACTGTGGCTGCTGTACCGCACACCGCTGTTCGCGGCGACGCACCACACGCCGTGGCTCGACGCGCTCGTCCGGGCCCATGTCTTCGCGGCGGGGCTCCTGTTCAGCGTGAGTGTGCTCGCGCTCGACCCGGTGCACGGTCCGCGCCGCGGAACGTGGCCGCGCGCCGCGACGCTGGTCGTGGCGTCGGCGGCACACGGCATCCTCGCCAAGTCCCTCTACGCGCACGGGCCGTCGGGCGACGCGATGTTCGCCGCGCAGGACGTCCGGGCGGGATCCGTGCTCATGTACTACGGCGGGGACGCGGTCGAACTCGCCCTCGCGGTCGTCGTCGGCCTCCAGTGGCTGCGGTCACAGCGCCAGCGCGTAGGCAAGGAAGAAGGCCGCGAACAGCACGACGACCACGCCGATGACGACGAGCGGTCCCTTCGCCCAGCCGCGTGGCGGATTGTGCGTCTCCTCGGGGCCCGCCCACGGCGTCGAGCCCTCGGCGGGCGGGGTCTCGCCGGGCGGCACTCCGCCGCCCGGTTCGAGCCCCGTGCTGTGCAGCGGGTCCGGGTCCGGGTTGTTGGTACGCATACCGGGCGGGTTCCCGGCTCGAGTGGGCCGTAACGGCCGGGCCCCGGCGCACACGGTTTGGTGGCCTGCGATCCGGCTACTCGCACCGGAGTCGTACCTCGCACGTCCTCTGGAAAGGAGCCGGGCCGGTGACCTCCCTGGCGAAGTACCCGCAGCCGTACGCCGAGGACTCCACGGGCGCCGACCGTGCCCTGATGACCGAACCGCCCAAGGACGACCTCGTCCGCTTCCTCGAGGACCGATTCGCCTGCGCGCAGTCCTGCACGGAGTGCGCCCGCGCCTGCGCCCTGCTGGTGAGCTCGACCGACGTGGGCCCGGTGGCCGCGCCGCAGGTGCACGGACCGGCGCGGTCGGTCCCCGCCGAGCGCACGGAACGGTCCGACGCGCCGCACGGTCTGCGGCGCGCGCTGCTGCTCGCCGTCGAGGTGTGCGACGCGACGTGCCGGCTCCTGTCGGAGGAGGCCCACCAGGACGAGTACGGGCTGCGGCTCCAGGTGGAGTGGTGCAGGGCCGTCACCCTGGAGGCGGCGCACGCCTGCGACCGCACCGAGGACGCGGCGGAGTGCGCCGAGCGCTGCCGGGAGTGCGCGCGGGCCTGCACGGACTTCCTGTCCACCCTCGGCTGATCCCCGGCAGGCGAACTGACGCGGTGTCAGTTCGTGCGGTCCCCGGCATTCCCTCTTTCTGGAACGCGTTCTACTGTGTGCGCCGACAGCTCGCCACGCAGTGGAACGCCAGGAGGGGCCGTGCACCTCGAATACACGCCTGAGCAGCAGCAGTTGCGCACCGAGCTGCGCGCCTACTTCGCCGCACTCGTGCCCGAGAACGCGTACGCGCGCTACGAGGACCCGGCCGCGCAGAAGCGGTTCTACCGGGAGACCGTGCGCCGCCTCGGCGGCGACGGCTGGCTCGGGGTCGGCTGGCCGAAGGAGTACGGCGGCCGCGGCCTGTCGCCCATGGAGCAGTTCATCTTCTTCGACGAGGCGGCGCAGGCGGGCGTGCCGCTGCCGCTGATGGCCCTGAACACGGTCGGCCCGACGATCATGCAGTTCGGCACGGACGAGCAGAAGGAGTACTTCCTGCCGAGGATCCTCTCGGGCGAGCTCGACTTCGCCATCGGCTACAGCGAACCGGACGCGGGCACCGACCTGGCCGCGCTGAAGACCCGCGCGGTGCGCGACGGCGACGACTACGTCGTCAACGGGCAGAAGATCTGGACGACGAACGGCGACACCGCCGACTGGGTGTGGCTCGCCGTCCGCACCGACCCCGACGCGCCCCCGCACAAGGGCATCACGATGCTGCTCGTCCCCACGTCGGACCCCGGCTACTCCTGCACCGTGATCAACACCCTGGCCTCCCACGACACCACCGCGAGCTACTACGAGAACATCCGCGTCCCCGCCTCCCGCCGCGTCGGCGAGGAGAACAAGGGCTGGCGCCTGATCACCAACCAGCTCAACCACGAGCGCGTCACCCTCGCCGCCCACGGCACCATGGCGATCCGCGCCCTGCACGACGTGCAGCGCTGGGCCATGGACACCAAGCTCGCCGACGGCCGCCGCGTCATCGACCTCGGCTGGGTCAGGAAGCGCCTCGCCCAGACGCACACCAAGCTCGACGCGATGAAGCTCCTCAACTGGCAGATGGTCAACGCCGTCCAGGAGGGCACCCTCCTCCCGCAGGACGCCTCCGCCGTGAAGGTCTACGGCTCCGAGGCCCGCCGCGACGCGTACGCCTGGCTGATGGAGGTGGTCGGCGCGGCCGGAGCCCTCAAGGAGGGCAGCGCGGGCGCAGTCCTCCACGGCGAACTCGAACGCGGCTACCGCTCGGCGGTCATCTTCACGTTCGGCGGCGGCAACAACGAGATCCAGCGCGAGATCATCTCGTGGATCGGCCTGGGGATGCCACGGGTGCGGCGCTGACCGGCCCGTCCAGGGAGATCCGGGCGAGCACCGGAAGATGGTCGCTGCCCGTCCTCGGCAGAGTGCGAATGCGGTCCACCGTCGCCGAACGGGCGAGCACCTGGTCGATGCGCGCCACCGGGAAGGACGCCGGGTAGCTGAACGCGAAGCCGCGTGCCGGAACGGACAACCGCGAGGTCAGCGGGGCGAGGCCGCGGTCGTCCACCGTGCCGTTGAGATCACCGAGGACGACGACCGTGTCCGTGGGTTCCGCGGCGACGGCCGCCCCGAGCCGCCGGGCGCTCTCGTCCCGCCACGCCGACTCGAGACCACCCGCGCCGAACCGGATCGAGGGGAGGTGGGCGACGTAGACGGCCACGGCACGCTGCGGCGCCCTCACCACCGCGCGCAGACCGCGGTTCCACGGCTCCGTGATCCCGGCGGGCTTGATGTCCTGCGCGCGGACACCGGACAGCGGATACCTGGACCAGAGCCCGACCGTGCCGACGACGGCATGGTGCGGATGGCTCCGCGCCAGCGACCGCTCGTACACCGCGCGGGCCCTCGGCAGCAGCTCCTCGAGCGCGATCAGATCCGGACCGTGCGCGCTCAACGCCCGGGCCGTGCCCGCCGGATCGGGGTTCTCGTCGCTCGCGTTGTGCTGGACGACGACCAGCTCGCCCCGCCCCGACGAGGGCAGCGCCAACGTGCCGAACCGGAACGTCCACGCCGCCAGCGGCAGCAGAACGATCAGGACCAGCACGGGCCGGGAGCGGCAGAGGACGAGAGCGAGGGTGAGCAGGGCGGCCGTCCCCAGCAGCCCGAACCACGGCAGGAACGACTCCACCAGGCTGCCCAGGCGCCACGGCGTGTTCGGGATCCACTGGTGGCACAGCAGCACCAGCGCCATCAGCGCGGCGCACGCCGCGAGCACCCGGCCACGCCGCCCGGATCTCGTGCCCTCACCCATGCCGCCCCACCCCTCCGCCCGACCCCGTTCCTTGATCCTCAGGACGAGTGGGCCGCCACGGGGGTTCCGCGCCGGGACGGTGCGTACCCTGCGGGCAGGAGGTGCTGTGCGAGATGAGTGACGCGGACCCCGGCCTCTTCGGCCCCGACTCGGTGACGTGGCAGATGCACGCCGACCCCATGATGTGGATCGCCGGCGTGCGCGCCCTGTACTTCCAGGCGCTGCACCCGCGCGCGGTGCGCGGCGTCATGCAGAACTCCGACTTCCGGCGCGACGCGTGGGGCCGCCTCATGCGCACCGCGGGTTTCGTCGGCACCACGACGTACGGGACGAGCGAGGCGGCCGAGGAGGCGGGCGCCCGGGTGCGGCGGATCCACAGCCACCTGGGCGCGACCGACCCGGACACGGGGGAGCGGTACGGCGTCGACGAACCCGGGCTGCTGCTGTGGGTGCACTGCGCCGAGATCGACTCCTATCTGCACGTCGCCCGCCGCTCCGGATTCCGCCTCACCGACGCGCAGGCCGACCGGTACATCGCCGAACACCGCACCAGCGCCCGGCTCGTGGGCCTCGACCCGGACCGGGTGCCGGGCAGCAGGGCCGAGCTGGCCGCCTACTTCGATTCCGTGCGGCCCCAGTTGGCCGCGGGTCCCGAGGCCCGCGAGGTCGACGACTTCCTGCGGCGCCCGCCCACCCACCCGCTGCTCGTCCCGGCGCGCGAGGTGCTGTGGCGGCGCGTGGCCCTCCTGGCGTACGCCTCCCTGCCGCCGTACGCCCACGACCTGTACGGCCGCGGGGCCCCCGCACCGGCCGCCGTCACCCGCAGGCTGCGCGCCACGGGCACCGCGCTCCGCCTGATTCCCGCACGTGTGCGCTGGCAACTCCCGCCCAAACACATCCTGCGCGCCATGGGGAGACTCGGTGCCGAGGCCCGTCCCGCCCCGTACAAAGTCGACAGGGGGGACGCCATACTGGATGGACCGGGGAGCGCGTAGCCAGACGACGGGGGCGACGGCGGGAGATGCCAGGGGTGGGGGATGCGCGGGACGTCAGGGTGATCCACGGGCGGTATCAGTTGCTCGACCCGATCGGGCGGGGCGGCATGGGCGAGGTGTGGCGGGCCCGCGACGAGTCGCTCGGCCGGCACGTCGCCGTGAAGTGCCTCAAGCCGCTCGGACCGCAGCGCGACCCGAACTTCACCGACATCCTGCGCGAGCGCTTCCGCAGAGAAGCCAGGGTCGCGGCGGCGCTCCAGCACCGCGGCATCACCGTCGTGCACGACTTCGGCGAGGACGACGGCATCCTCTACCTCGTGATGGAGCTGCTCGACGGGAAGAACCTCAGCCAGCTCCTGGACGACAACGACCACCGGCCGCTGCCCGTCGACGACATCGTGGACCTGGCCGAACAGGTCGCCGCAGCCCTCGCCTACACCCACGAACAGGGCGTCGTCCACCGCGACCTGAAGCCCGCCAACATCATGCGGCTCGCCGACGGCACCACCAAGATCTGCGACTTCGGCATCGCCCGCCTCGGCCACGACATTGGCTTCACCGCCCGCCTCACCGGCACCGGCATCGCCATGGGCACCCCGCACTACATGTCGCCCGAGCAGATCGGCGGCGAGCCCGTCGACGAGCGCAGCGACCTCTACTCCCTCGGCTGCGTGCTGTACGAAGTCGCCACCGGCGCCCCGCCGTTCGACCTGGAGGACGCGTGGTCCGTGCTCGTCGGCCACCGCGACACCGTCCCCGAGCCGCCGCGCGAGCGCAGGCCCGACATCCCCCGCCACCTCGACCGGATCATCCTCGACCTGCTCGCCAAGGACCCCGACGAGCGACCCCACGACGCCCGGGAGCTCGGCCGCCGCCTCACCGAAGGCGCCCGCCCGGGACGCACGTACACGCCGACCGTACGGGCGCGACAGCTCGCATCGCGCGGCGAACTCCCCGAGCGGTCCGAGCCCCGGCTGCCGTCCTGGACCCGCGGCATGACCACAGGACACAAGGCCACCGGCGTCCCCGGCCCGCGCGTCACACCCCCGGACACCGCGGCCGGCCTGTCCGGCGAATGGATCCCGCGCGACCCCGACCGCACGCCCGCCGCCCCCGAGCCGCGCCGCCCCACCCCGGCCCCCGAACTCCTCGCCACCCTGGCCTCCCGGCACAACGCGGGCCTCAGCCTCGGCAGGCTCGGGCGCTGGGCCGAGGCCGGCGAGGTGCACCGCGCGGTCGCCGCCGAACGCGAGCACGCCCTCGGCCCCGACCACCCCGACACCCTCGCCAGCCGCTACGAGGTCGCCTTCACCCTCAGTCGCACCGGCCGCCCCGCCGACGCCCTGCGCGAGTACCGCGGCGTCGTCGAGGGCCGCGAGCGCGTGCTCGGCGCCGACCACCCCGACACGCTCGGCGCGCGCCAGGAAGTCGCGTACGTCCTCGGCAGGCTCGGCCGACACTTCGAGGCGCACCAGGCCTACATGACCGTGCTCGCCGCCCGGGAGCGCGCCATGGGCCCCGACCACCCGGACACGCTGCGCTGCCGCCACAACCTCGCCTTCAACCTCGGCCGCCTCGGCCGCCTGGAGGACTCCCACCGGATGGCGAGCGAGGTCGCCGACGCCCGCGCCCGCGTCCTGGGCGCCGACCACCCCGACACGCTGGTGACCCGCTGCGAGGTCGCCTACGCGCTCGGCCAGTTGGGCCGCTGGGCCGAGGCGCTGCGCGTCTACCAGGAGGTCGCGCGGGCACGGGCGCGGGCCCTCGGCGCCGACCACCCGGACACCCTCGCCGCCCGCTACGAGGTCGGCATCAGCCTCGGCCGGCTCGGCCGCAGCGCCGAGGCCCTCACGCTGTACCGCGACCTGATCGACGACCGCACACGGATCAGCGGGCCCGAGCACCCCGAGACGCTGCGCGCCCGACACGGGTTGGGCGTGAACCTCGGACGGATGGCCCGCTGGGAGGAGGCGCTCGCCGAGGCCCGCGACGTGTCCGCGATCCGCCGCCGCGTCCTCGGCCCCGACCACCCGGACACCCTCGTCAGCCGCCGCGAGGTCGCCGTCGGCCTCGGCTGGCTGGGCCGCTGGAAGGACGCGCTCGCCGAGTACGGGGCGGTCGCCGCCGCCCGCGAACGGGTCCTCGGCGAGGCCCACCCCAGCACCCTCGCCAGCCGCAACGACGAGGCCCACTGCCTGGAGCAGCTCGGCCGCACCGCCGACGCCGTGGCCCTCTACCGCAGGGTGGCGGCGCTGCGCCAACAGGGCGCGCCCGGCGGCTGACCGTCGGCCCGCCCTCTGGCCCGCCCCCGACGGGCCGTGCTACCAAGGGCCATGCCCGCACATGATCTCCGCGACCGCTACGACACCGTCGTCGTCGGCGGCGGCCACAACGGTCTGGTGGCCGCCGCGTACCTCGCCCGCGCAGGACAGTCCGTCGCCGTCGTCGAACGGCTCGGCACCACCGGAGGCGCCGCCGTCTCCACCCGCCCGTTCGCGGGCGTCGACGCCCGGCTCTCCCGCTACTCGTACCTCGTCAGCCTGCTTCCCAAGAAGATCGTCGCCGACCTCGGACTGCGCTTCGCGACCGAGCCCCGCGACGTCTCCTCGTACACCCCGACCGTCAGGGACGGCCGCGCGACGGGGCTGCTCGTCGGCGGCGGGGAGCGGCGGACACGCGCCGCGTTCCGCGAACTCACCGGATCCGACCGGGAGTACGAGGCGTGGAGCCGCTTCTACGAGACGACCCGGCACGTCGCCGAGCGGGTCTTCCCCACGCTCACCGAGCCGCTCCCCGCACGCGACGCGCTGCGCGAGCGGGTCGGCGACGAGGACGCTTGGCGGCTGCTGTTCGAGGACCCCATCGGCGTCGGCATCGAGGAGCACTTCAGCGACGACCTGGTGCGCGGCGTCGTCCTCACGGACGCGCTCATCGGCACGTTCGCCGACGCCCACGACCCGTCCCTCGCGCAGAACCGCTGCTTCCTCTACCACGTGATCGGCAACGGCACGGGCGACTGGAACGTCCCGGTCGGCGGCATGGGCGCCCTCACCGACGCGCTCGCCGCCGCCGCGCGCGAGGCGGGCGCCGACCTCGTCACCGGGCACGAGGTGACGCGCGTCGAGACGGACGGGGCGGGCGCCGAGGTCACGTACAGGACCGCCGAGGCCGAGGGGACCGTCGCCGCCCGGAACATCCTCGTCAACGCCTCGCCGCAGGACCTCGCCCGGCTCCTGGGTGACACCCCGCCGGAGCCCGCCGAGGGCGCCCAGCTCAAGGTCAACATGCTGCTGAAGCGGCTGCCCCGGCTCAAGGACACCTCCGTCGACCCGCGCGAGGCGTTCGCGGGAACCTTCCATGTCGCGGAGGGCTACGGCCAGTTGGCGGCCGCCCACGCCGAGGCCGCCGCCGGGGCCCTGCCGAGCGCGCCGCCGTCCGAGATCTACTGCCACTCGCTGACCGACCCGACGATCCTCGCCCCCGACCTCGTCGAGCGCGGCTACCAGACCCTCACCCTCTTCGGTCTGCACACCCCGGCCCGGCTCTTCGCCGCCGACAACGACACGGCCCGCGCCGACCTCCTCAAGGCCACCCTCGCCCAGCTCGACGCCCACCTCGCCGAGCCGATCGAGGACTGCCTCGCGCTCGACGGTGACGGGCGGCCCTGCATCGAGGCGAAGACCCCGCTCGACCTGGAGCGCGATCTGCGGCTGCCCGGCGGCAACATCTTCCACCGGGAGCTCTCCTTCCCGTACGCCTCCGAGTCCACGGGACGTTGGGGCGTGGAGACCGCGCACGCGAACGTGCTGCTGTGCGGCGCGGGCGCCGTGCGCGGCGGCGGGGTCAGCGGCATCCCGGGCCACAACGCCGCGATGGCGGTGCTCGGCCGCTGACCCCGCGGGGGACCGGTCGGCTCAGTCCCGCGAGGCCGTCCAGCCCTTCGCCTCGATACGGGACGCGTCGGCCGGGCGCGCCTCGTCGAACGCCACCTCGTCCCCGTCGAGGACGCGGATGCCGTCGACGTAGGCGCCCCGGCCGACGTAGAGCTGGTCGGTCGCGTAGCGCCAGCGCAGCCGGAGCGCGGACGCGGTGAACGGGCCCAGGTCGGCGTGGAGGCGGTGCCAGGTGCGGTCCGCGTAGCCGTCGACCGAGCCTGTGGGGTGCGCGTCCGAGCGGTCCGTGGTGAACGGCAGCGGCGACCAGTTCCTGCCGCCGTCCGTGGACGTCTCCAGGAACAGGAAGTCGGAGTGCGGCTCCGTGTCCCACCACAGCTCGCAGTCGAGCCGCGCGCGGTCCGAGGCGAGCCGCAGGTCCGGCAGCGTCAGCGTCGCCGACGTAGCGCTCGCCATGCCGGAGAACCAGGCGGTGCGGCCGTGCTTCGGCCGGACGGCGACCGCGCGCGCCATGTTGTTGCCCGCGGCGACCCGGGGTGCGGAGCCGGATCGCCAACTGCGCACGGGGTGCACGGAGTTGCCGAGGACGATGAGGAACGAGTCGGTCGTCGGGTCGAGCACCAGCGAGGTGCCGGTGAATCCGGTGTGGCCCGCCGTGCCAGGCGTCGCCATCGCGCCCATGTACCAGTGCTGGTACAGCTCGAAGCCGAGGCCGTGCTCGTCGCCGGGGAAGTCCGTGTTGAAGTTGGTGAACATGAGGTCGACCGACTTCTGGGACAGGATGCGCGCCGTGCCGTAGACCCCGCCGTTCAGGAGTGTGCGGCCGAGCACGGCCATGTCCCAGGCGCAGGAGAAGACGCCGGCGTGGCCCGCGACACCGCCGAAGGCGTACGCGTTCTCGTCGTGCACCTCGCCCCACACCAGGCCCCGGTCCAGGCCCGACCACGGTGCGCGGGCGTCCTCGGTGGCCGCCACCTTCGGCCTCCAGGACGCGGGCGGGTTGTAGCGGGTGCGGGTCATGCCGAGCGGCCCCGTGATCCGCTCGGGCAGCAGCACGTCCAGACGCTTGCCCGTGAGCCGCTCGACGACGAGCTGGAGCGTGATCAGGTTCAGGTCCGAGTACAGGTACGTGGTGCCCGCCGGATTGATCAGCGCCTCCTTCCACAGGAGGGCGAGCCGCGCGTCCTGTTCGGACTCCTTGTAGAAGGCGATGTCGGGCCGGAACCCGGAGGTGTGGGTGAGCAGCTGGCGGACCGTCACGTCCTGCTTGCCGCCGCCGGTGAACTCGGGCAGGTACGAGACGACCTTCGCCTCGAGCTCCAGCGCGCCGCGCTCGATCTCCTGCACGGCGAGGATCGACGTGAACAGCTTGGAAATCGAGGCCAGGTCGAAGACCGTGTCGTCGGCCATGTCGATCTGCTGGTCGGCGGGGAACTCGACGCCGGTGTCGGTCTTGTCGTCGTAGTGCGAGTAGCGCACCGCCTTGCCGATCGGCTGGTGCAGCGCGACCGTGCCGCCGCGGCCCGCGAGCAGCACCGCGCCCGCGTACCAGGGGTGCTTCGGCGAGGGGCCGAGGAACTTCTCGGCGTCGGCGACCAGTTGGCGCAGATGCCCCGCGAGGAGCCCGGCCCGCTCGGGGGAGCCTCGGCGCAGCGTCGGCCGGTGGGCCGCCTGCTCGGTGGCGGCCGCCGCGGGGCCCGCGGGGAAGGGGGCGAGGGCCAGCGCGCCGCCCAGGGCGAGGCCCGCCGCGCCGAACTGTCGCCTGGTCAGGCCCGCGCCCGGCGCGTCTCCGTATGGTCTGTCCGTTGCTTCGGGTGCTCCGCTCATGGACGAGGCCCTCCTGAAAAATTCTTTCGGGATCTACCGAGTCGGATGAAACTTCTCTGTCAGCGCTGCCTCGTGTCAACACCCCTGCGGGATGACCGCCCGGTGAAGAATCTGACGCTGCATCAGAAAAGCTCTTCCGTCGTCCGCCCCGCTGCGGCATCCTGCGCGCATGCAGACGGAGCTGAGCAAGAAACTGGGGATCGAGCACGCCGTCTTCGGCTTCACGCCGTTCCCTGCGGTGGCCGCGGCCATCAGCAGGGCCGGGGGCTTCGGCGTGCTCGGTGCGGTCCGCTACGCGGCACCCGACGAACTCAAACGCGACCTCGACTGGCTGCACGCGCACGCCGACGGCATGCCCTACGGGCTCGACGTCGTGATGCCCGCGAAGAAGGTGGAGGGCGTCACCGAGGCCGACATCGAGGCGATGATCCCGCCCGAGCACCGGGCGTTCGTCCAGGAGACCCTCGCCAAGTACGGGGTCCCCGAGCTCGCCGAGGGCGAGGCGTCCGGCTGGCGCATCACCGGCTGGATGGAACAGGTCGCCCGCAGCCAACTCGACGTCGCCTTCGACTACCCGATCAAACTCCTCGCCAACGCGCTCGGTTCGCCGCCCGCCGACGTCATCGCCCGCGCCCACGAGCACGACATCCTCGTCGCCGCGCTCGCGGGCAGCGCCCGGCACGCCCGCAAGCACGCGGAGGCCGGCATCGACGTCGTCGTCGCGCAGGGCTACGAGGCCGGCGGACACACCGGCGAGATCGCCTCCATGGTGCTCACCCCGGAGGTCGTCGAGGCCGTCGACCCGCTGCCGGTCCTCGCCGCGGGCGGCATCGGCAGCGGCCAACAGGTCGCGGCGGCGCTCGCGCTCGGCGCGCAGGGCGTGTGGCTCGGCTCCGTGTGGCTGACGACGACCGAGGCCGACATGCACTCGCCCGCCGTCACCCGCAAGCTGCTCGCGGCCGGGTCCGGCGACACGGTGCGCTCCCGGGCGCTCACCGGCAAGCCCGCCCGCCAGCTCCGTACGGAGTGGACGGACGCCTGGGACGACCCGGCGGGCCCCGGACCGCTGCCGATGCCCCTCCAGGGCCTGCTCGTCGCGGAGGCCGTCTCCCGCATCCAGAAGTACGAGGTGGAACCCCTCCTCGGCACGCCCGTCGGCCAGATCGTCGGCCGCATGAACGAGGAACGCAGCGTCCAGGCGGTCTTCGACGACCTGACCCGCGGCTTCGAGAAGGCGATCGACCGCATCAACAAGATCGCAGGACGGTGAGGGACGAGCATGAGCACACCCCCCAACGGATTCTGGGCGCAGGCCGCCGCCGACCCCGAGCGCACGATCCTGATCGCACCCGACGGCGAGCCCTGGACGGCGGGGCGGCTGCATGCCGCCGCCAACCGGATGGTCCACGGGCTGCGGGAGGCGGGCCTGAAGCGCGGTGACGCCTTCGCCCTCGTGCTGCCCAACGGCGTCGAGTTCTTCACCGCCTACCTCGCCGCCTCGCAGGCCGGCTTCTACCTCGTGCCGGTCAACCACCACCTCGTGGGCCCGGAGATCGCCTGGATCGTCTCCGACTCCGGCGCCAAGGTGCTGATCGCGCACGAGCGGTTCGCCGACGCGGCCCGCGCCGCGGCCGACGAGGCAGGCCTGCCCGACAGCCACCGGTACGCGGTCGGGGACGTCGCGAGCTTCCGCCCGTACGCCGAACTGCTCGACGGACAGAGCGAGTCGGCGCCCGCGGACCGCACGCTCGGCTGGGTCATGAACTACACGTCCGGCACGACAGGGCGCCCCCGCGGCATCCGCCGTCCGCTCTCCGGGAAGCTCCCCGAGGAGTCGTACCTCGGCGGATTCCTCGGCATCTTCGGCATCAAGCCGTACGACGACAACGTGCACCTCGTGTGCTCACCGCTCTACCACACGGCGGTGCTGCAGTTCGCGGGCGCGTCCCTGCACATCGGGCACAAGCTCGTGCTCATGGACAAGTGGACGCCCGAGGAGATGCTCCGCCTCATCGACACCCACAGGGCGACCCACACGCACATGGTCCCGACGCAGTTCCACCGCCTGCTCGCGCTCCCGCAGGAGGTCAAGGACCGCTACGACGTGACGTCCATGCGGCACGCGATCCACGGCGCCGCGCCGTGCCCCGACCACGTCAAGCGCGCGATGATCGACTGGTGGGGCATGTGCGTCGAGGAGTACTACGCGGCGAGCGAGGGCGGCGGCGCGTTCGCCACGGCCGAGGACTGGCTGAAGAAGCCCGGCACCGTCGGAAAGCCGTGGCCCATCAGCGAGTTGGCCATCTACGACGACGACGGCAACAAGCTGCCCGCCGGTGAACTCGGCACCGTCTACCTCAAGATGAACACCGGCGGATTCTCGTACCACAAGGACGAGGGCAAGACGAAGAAGAACCGCATCGGCGACTTCTTCACGGTGGGTGACCTGGGACTGCTGGACGAGGACGGCTACCTCTTCCTCCGCGACCGCAAGATCGACATGATCATCTCGGGCGGTGTCAACATCTACCCCGCCGAGATCGAGTCCGCGCTCCTCACCCACCCCGCCGTCGCCGACGCCGCCGCGTTCGGCATCCCGCACGACGACTGGGGCGAGGAGGTCAAGGCGGTCGTCGAGGTCGCCGAGGGCCGCACGGCCGACGACGCGCTCGCCGCCGAGATCCTCGCCCACTGCGAGACCCGACTCGCGGGCTACAAGCGGCCCAAGACGGTCGACTTCATCGACACGATGCCCCGCGACCCCAACGGCAAGCTCTACAAACGCCGCCTGCGCGACCCGTACTGGGAGGGGCGGACCCGGGCGGTGTGACCTCGCGCCCGCGCCGGGCCGTCCCCGAGCGACCGGGGACGGCCCGGTGCTCAGTCGTGGACCCGCACCACCTTCAGTGCGGGCGACTTGAGGATGTCCTTCTCGCAGAAGCGTTCCGTGACCCACTTCTTCTGGGAGTAGAGGCGTGTCTGGTCGCTGTAGTGGGGCGAGTCCGGGTTCGAGGACTGGGAGTAGGTGAGGAGGGTGCGGGCCACCGGGCAGCGGCCGCCGTTCCAGCCGACCGCCTGGATGTAGCTCGAACCGGTCGTCACCTCCGTGTAGCCGCCGCCCGCCGCGTTCCACACCGGCTCCACCTTGTTCCACACGCCCAGCGACTCCGTACCACCGTGCACCGGGATGCGGTCGCCGCCGCGCGTCACGAACTGGTGGTCGCCGAGTTCGGCGTCCAGAGGGATGTTCGCCGCCTTCAGTTCCGTCACCGTGTCCGCCAGCGCCGTCGCGAAGCCCGGCGCCTGCGTGTTGAGGGTGTTCGGCGTGCCCACCGGGTCGGCCGCGGAGAACGGCACCTTCCACAACTGCGCCTCCGGCACCGCCGCCGTGAGCTTGCGCCAGAACCGGTCGAAGAGCAGCGCGCCCCGGCTCTCGGTGTTCATGGTGCGGTCCCAGCGGCCGATCACGTCACAGGCCGCCGAGACGTCGACCGGCTTGCCGTCACTGCCGGAAGCCGTGCCACCGGGCAGCGCCGCGCACGCCTTCGCCGTGTCCGCGGCCGTCAGATCGGCGGCCGGCACCCGGTCGGCGAACTGCTGCCGCTGCAGGTCGGCGACCGTCAGCGACCCCTTGTCCGCCATCGCCGCGACGTCCTCGACCGCGCCGCGCGTACGCATCGAGCGCTGCGTCCCGATGTTCCCGAAGACCCGCTCGTAACCGGTCAGCGGCCTGTCGGGATTGGCCAGCCACGCGCTGTCGTTGGAGTTCTCCGCGTACGGGGCGTCCTTGAGCACCGGCATCTTCGACGGGCCGAAGATCCCCGGCTGCACCGCGTCCTTGTCCCTGCCGAGCGCGCAGTCGCCGCGCGAACCGTCGAGGACCGCGACGCCCGACGCCGGGTACGTCGTCCTGCCCAGCGGCGTCGAGCAGCGCGCCGCCAGGTCGTCCGTGATCCGCGGCAGCACCTGCGACTGCGTGAACAGCGAGTGCCCCGAGGAGTCCGCCGCGATCGTGTTCACCCACGGCAGGCCCTGCGTGCGCCGCAGCGACGCGAGGACGTCGGCCGTCGAGCGTGCCTTGCCGAAGCCGAGCGCCGTGTCGGACGCCCGCAGGTTCACCGCGTTCGGGTCGCCCAGCGCGTACGCCGTCGTCGCCGTCCACGGCAGTGGCAACTGGGAACCGAGGTTCGTGACGACCGGTCCGTAGCGGGTCCACCACTGGGCGCGGGTGACGTCGGCGCCGCCCTTCACCGGCACCGTCACGGACCGTTTCGTCATCCGCTCCTTCTTGCCGTCGACCACGTACGTCGTCGGGTCGGACGGATCGAGCGTCAACTGGTGCAGGTTGAGCGTGACACCCGTCGCCACCGTGTGGCTCCACGCCACATGGGCGTTGTGCCCGATGGAGACGCCGGTACTGCCGAGCAGCGCCCCGCCCATGACGTTCAGCTCGCCGGGGATCGTCTGCTGCGACTGCCAGAAGCGGCGGCCGCCCTGCCACGGGTAGTGCGGATTGCCGAGCAGCAGCCCCCGCCCGTTCGCCGTCGCCGCCCCGCTGAACGCCACCGCGTTCGAGCCCATGTCGGAGGAGTCCTGCGCGAACAGCTCACGGGCGGCGCGCGCGGCGTCGGCCTTGTCAGGCTGTTCCCGCGTGGCACCGGAGGCGGCGGTCGGTGGCTGCGCGGCCGTGATGCCCTCGATGCCGCGCCCCTGCCCGCCGAGCACCGCGAGCGCGTACCCGCGCGTCGCCACGTCGAGCTCCGTCACCGGCTTCACCCAGTCGGCGCCCTTGCACGCCGGGTCGGTGATCCGGTTCTGCCGCAGCCACGCGTTGTACCCGGCGGCCCAGCCGCGCATGGAGTCCTTCACGGCCCGGCTCGGCCCCGCGGGCGCCGGCGTGTCGAGGAGCTTCTCGACGGTGTGCGTCTGGCGGACGCCCTTGAAGTACAGGTCGCTGGAGAGGTTCTTGGTCGCCGACGACAGCGAGCCGTCGGGCGCCGCGTCGGGCCCGAACACCCGCGAGCGCTCGCCGCGCAGCGTCACGAACCCGTCGGCGAGCGTGCACACCTGGTCGGCGGCCTGCGCCCATCCGGTGCCGAAGCCGAGGTTCGCGTAGTCCTTCGCGACGATGTGCGGAATGCCGTACTCGGTGTACCGGATGGTGGCGGAGAGCCCGCCGCCGTGCGGGTGGGCGTCCCGTCCTGCCGCGGCGGACGGGACCGAGGCCGCGGTGCCGACCAGGGTCAGCAGGGCGATCCCGACGGCCGCGAGGCGTCTGTGTCCCGGGCGTGTGCGCATCGTGCTCCCAACTGCAGTACGGGCAGAGGTGGTTGAGCAGGGTGTGGCGCGGCCGAGCGTACCAACCGGTATGTCCCGTGCCGAGAGGTCCGCCGCGGCGCGCGACGCGTCCCTTGACCCGGCGCCCGCTACCGCACAGGATCACGCCATGACGAGGTCACCTGCCGCCGAGGCCGCCAGCAGCACCGTCGACGGAGTCCTGCGCCGCAGCGCCCGCCGCACCCCGGCGCGCGTCGCCCTGCGCTACGGGCCGCGCTCATGGACCTACGAGGAACTCGACGACGCCGTGTCCCGGGCCGCCGGTGCGCTGCGCGCCGAGGGCCTCGCGCCCGGCGACCGGGTCGGCGCCTACGGGCACAACTCCGACGCGTACCTGATCGGCTTCCTCGCGTGCGCCCGCGCGGGCCTCGTGCACGTCCCGGTCAACCAGAACCTGACCGGCGACGACCTCGCGTACATCGTCCGCCAGTCCGGCACCTCGCTCGTCCTCGCCGACCCCGACATCGCGCACCGCCTCCCCGGAGACGTACGCGTGCTGCCGCTGCGCGACGCCGACGACACGCTGCTCAGGCGCCTCGCCGCGAGCACGCCGTACGACGGGGAGCCGCCGCACGCCGACGAGCTGGCACAGCTCCTCTACACCTCGGGGACCACCGCGCTGCCCAAAGGCGCCCGGATGACGCACCGGGCGCTCGTCCACGAGTACGTGAGCGCCATCCACGCGCTCGACCTCAAGGTGACGGACCGGCCGGTGCACGCGCTGCCGCTGTACCACTCGGCGCAGATGCACGTGTTCCTGCTGCCGTACCTGGCCGTGGGCGCCACCAACACGATCCTCGACGCGCCCGCCGCCGGGCCGGTGTTCGACCTGGTGGAGGCGGGCGAGGCCGACAGCCTGTTCGCGCCGCCGACCGTGTGGATCGGGCTCTCCCAGCACCCGGAGTTCGCCGACCGCGACCTGAGCGGTCTGCGCAAGGCGTACTACGGCGCCTCGATCATGCCGGTCCCCGTCCTCGAACGGCTGCGCGCCCGGCTGCCCGGACTCGCCTTCTACAACTGCTTCGGGCAGAGCGAGATCGGCCCGCTCGCCACTGTCCTCGGCCCCGACGAGCACGAGGGCCGGATGGACTCCTGCGGGCGGCCCGTCCTGTTCGTCGAGGCGAAGATCGTCGACGACGAGGGCAAGGACGTGCCCGACGGCACGCCCGGCGAGGTCGTCTACCGCTCGCCGCAACTGTGCGACGGCTACTGGGACAAGCCCGAGGAGACCGAACAGGCCTTCCGCGACGGCTGGTTCCGCTCCGGCGACCTCGCCGTGCGCGACAGCGAGGGCTACTTCACCGTCGTCGACCGGGTGAAGGACGTCATCAACTCCGGCGGTGTCCTCGTCGCGTCCCGCCAGGTCGAGGACGCCCTCTACACCCACCCGGCCGTCGCCGAGGCCGCCGTCGTCGGCCTGCCCGACGAGCGCTGGATCGAGGCCGTCACCGCCGTCGTGGTGCGCGGCGGCGACGCGGACGTCACCGAGGACGAGCTGATCGCCCACGCCCGCGAGCAGCTCGCCCACTTCAAGGCGCCCAAGAGGGTCGTCTTCGTGGACGAACTGCCCCGCAACGCCTCCGGCAAGATCCTCAAGCGGGAGCTCAGGGACCGATTCGCGGAGGGCTAGGGTCCGTCAGCCGTCGTTCTCCGCCGAGGGGAGGAACGCGCCGGGCACGTCG
Organism: Streptomyces sp. SDT5-1; assembly: GCF_052245995.1. Lineage (NCBI taxonomy): Bacteria > Bacillati > Actinomycetota > Actinomycetes > Kitasatosporales > Streptomycetaceae > Streptomyces > Streptomyces sp. SDT5-1. Next base: position 8,385,271 of record NZ_CM125963.1, read on the forward strand.
TCCGGCGCGTAGAGCTTGCTCTCGCCGGGATACGGCTTCTTCCAGCCGTGCGTTTCGTACCAGGTGAAGTGGTTCATCTGCGCCGGGTTCGCGTAGTCCGGCACCGCGTGCTCACCCGTGAGGCGCTGCTTCGCCTTCCACGCGTCCCAGGTGTCGGCCAGCTTCCGCTGCTCCGCCGGCACCGCGGTCGACGGCACGGCCGCCGCCTTCGGGTCCTGGGCCGCCGGCTTGTCCTCGCCGCACGACGGGGGAGTGGCGAGCCCCGCCGTCAGCGAGGTCCGGTTCGGCACCGCAGTGAACGGCGTGTAGTCGGCCTTCTTCGTGAACGCCGCCGCCATCGGGCTGGCCGCCGTGTCCTTCTGGTTCATCGGGTGGATCCCGAGGATCTGCTCGATCGTGCGGATCACCGTGATCTGCGTGTAGTAGTGGCTGTCGACCGTGCCGCGCTTCGCCCACGGGCTGATGATCTGCACCGGGGCGCGATGCCCGTCGACGTGGTCGAGGCCCGCCTGGGAGTCGTCCTCGACCACGAAGATCGCAGAGTCCTTCCAGTACTTGCTGTGTGAGATGGTGTCGACGATCCGGCCGGTCGCCAGGTCGTTGTCCGCGACCTGCGCGGGCGCGCTCGCGGGGCCGCCCGTGTGGTCGCTGGAGAGCCAGAACATGTTCAGGTTCGCCGGACCGTTCTTGGCGAAGTCCCGCTTCCAGATCTCCGAGCGGTACACGTCGGGCACCGACGTGTCGAACTTCGCGAAGCCCGGCACGGACACCGAGTTGAGCGAGGGGATCGGCGAGGACGACGTCAGCTTGTACGCGGTGTCCTTTCCGGTCGCCGCCATGTTCTTGCTGTCGCAGTACAGGTTCTGCCAGCTCGCGTCGGCCGGCTTGTCGAGGAACTGGTGGAACTCGCCGAAGTCCCGCACCGACCGGCCCGCGCTCTGCGCGCCGGTCCACAGGAACCCGGACTTCTGGTGGCCGAGCGCGTCGTCCTCGGTGTCGTAACTGCGCTGGTACTCACCGGCCGACGACTCGGTGTACTCCGGGTTGTCCGCCTGCATCAGCCAGTTGTGGCCCTCGGCCGAGTTCGTGCCGATGTCGTACGTGTTGTCGTAGAGGCCGAACTGCCGGGCCATGGCGTGCTGGTTGGGCGTGACGTTCTCGCCGAACTCGGCGAGCGACGCGTCGCCGTTGCCCTCCTTCATGTCGCCGAAGACCTGGTCGTAGGTCCGGTTCTCCTTGACGATCAGGAAGACGTGCTTGATCGTCGACGGGTCTCCGAGGCGGGCGGGCACGGGCACGGGCTTCGCCCGGCTGTCGCTGCTCGCCTTCTTCGCGACGCCGGCGGTCCAGCCGTTCTGCTGGAACACCTTGCCCGTCTGCTTCTTGATCACGTCGTCGTTCGGCAGCGTGAAGTGCTGCACGCTCGACGTGGTGTCGTGGGTGGTGTGTCCCGCCTTGGTGGTGGGTCGGCGGGCGTCGATGCCGCGCGTGTTGGAGACCACGACCTGCTTGCCGACGGTGCTGATCTCGGCGGGGAAGTAGTCCGTCGGCAGAAGCCCGACATAACTGACGGGCTCCTGCGGCGACGTGTAGCGGTAGACGGCGACCGCGTTCGCGCGGCCCAGCGTCACCAGGAGGCGGCCGTCGTCCGTCAGCGTCACGGCGTTCGGCTCGTAGCCGACGGACGCCTCGGGCCACGGCCTGGTGGAGATCGTCTGGACGACCTTGTCCTTGGTGGTGTCGACGACCGACACGTCGTTCGTGGCGGTGTTCGTGACGAACAGCGCGCCCTTCCTCGCGTACAGCGCCGTCGGATGCAGGCCCACGTCGAGGGAGCGGACCGCGGCGTCCGGCCTGCCCAGGTCGATGACGCTGAGCGTGCCGGTGGTGGTCGCGCCGGTCTTCGGGTCGGCGGGGACATCGGTGCCGTACGAGTTGATGGTGGACTCGCCGGCCTTCGCGGGACGGCCGCCCTCGTTGCTCACGTACAGCTTGTCGCCGACCTGCGCCAGGTCGCGCGGCGCGTTGCCCACGGACCAGCTCTTCCTGATCGCGCCGCTCGCCGCGTCGAGGGCCCCGACCCGGTTCTGGCCGTTGACCGCCGAGTAGACCGTCGAGCCGTCCTTGGAGAACACCGGTTCACCGACGAGCGCGTGCTTCGAACCGTCCGCCGGGATGGTCACGTACGTCGGGTCGGTGACCGAGCCGTCGTCCTTCACCGTGAAGCGGGTGTAGCCGTCGATCTGGCCGAGCCAGAGCTGCTTGCCGTCGGGGGAGTAGGTGGGGCCCTCCTGGCCGACGTTGTTGCTCTTGATGCGCGGCGACGAGGAGGCCGCGTTGCTGACGAGCTGCTGCACCTTCCACGTCTTCAGGTCGACGATCCCGAGCGCGGAACCGCCGTCGGTGAGCGAGGCGGCGAGGTGCGAGCCGTCCGGGCTGACCTCGGACGACATGATCTTCCCGTTGTCGATGACCGTCCGGTCGCCGTACGGGGATATGTACTGGTCGCTGGAGACGACACGGCCGTTCGCGGTCTCCTGGCCGACCTGGTCGGTGCCGAACTGATGGGTCTGGGCGAAGGCGGTGCCCGCGAGCGCCAGGACGAGCGCGGTGACCCCCGCGGTGGCCAGCGGTCTGCGGCGGCCGATGCGCCCGGCGAGCGAGCCGAGACCGGCCCGCGGCACGCGCCTGCGGCGGCGTGATACCTGCATGGAGTTCATCCCTTCGGAACCTTGTTCAGTGGGTGCGGTGTCGCGGACAGCAGCTCGACGGTGCCGTCGAACTGCCACAGCGGGTTCGGTGCGTCCCCGGTCGAGGTGTGCACCAGGAAGTAGCCGTTCACTTCCTTCGGTCCGTCGCCGTCGGCGACGAACCGCCCGTCGGAGGTGACGTCGAGCTGGTAGACGGCCTGTCCCGTGGCCTCGACGTCGGGAAGGTGCCAGGAGACGACGCAGCGCCAGTCGTTGCCCGCTCCCTCGGCCCCGTCGCCCACACCGGCCTTCGTGCACGCGGCGGAGGGGCGCAGGGCGTCCTCGTCGACCGCAGGCCGGTGCAGCTCGTCGGCCTGGGTGCGGTACAGATGCCCGAAGGCGGTGGCGACCGAGCGCTGCACCTTCTCCTGCGTGATCCCGGAGCCCTCAGCCGGAGCCGCCAGGCCGAGGGCGGCGACGCTGACCGCGAGCAGCCCGGCGAGCGGCAGCGCGCCGAACGTGAGCGCGCGGCGGCCGGACGCGTCGTCGGTCGGATTCGTGAAGTCCCGCCGTACGAACAGGAGATGTGCGAGCCCGGTCGCTGCAGCCGCCCACACCAGCGCGATCACCACGCCGATCAGCAGCGGCGCGAGCTGGACGGGCCCGGTGAACAGCCCGTTCCAGGCGAGGAACGCGGAGCCGGGCAGCGCCACGCGCACGCTCACCGGCAGCGGCAGCAACTGCGCGAGTTGAAGGACCAGCGCCACCAGCGCGGGCAGCAGCAGACCCATCGGCGAGCGGCCGAACGCCACCGAACCCAGCAGCCCGAGCGCCGCGAGCGCCAGCGTCGGGGCGAGCGCGCACAGCCACGCGAGCAGCACCCGCACCGCCGCGTCCGACGCCCCGACGGCCGCGCCGTCCAGGCCGACGAGCGGATGGTGGCCCACCGTCAGAAGCCCGCCGACCGTGCTCGACACGGCCAGCCCGGCCACGAGCACCAGCAGCACGGAGAGGCTGGCGAGCGCCTTCGCGGCGAAGATCCGGCCCGGCGAACGGACCGCCACGAGCAGATGACGCCAAGTGCCGAGCCGGTCCTCCGCCGCGAACACGTCGCCGGCCACCAGCGAGGTCAGCAGCGGCAGCGCCCACACGCCCGCGAACCCGAGGATCACCAGCGGTCCTGCCCACCCGGTGGCATGCATCCACCGGCCGAAGAGGGTGTCGGTGGGCAGGGTGCTCTGCGCGGCGACACCGGCGACGAACACCCCGGGTGCCAGCCAGCAGACCAGCACGAGCAGCCGCACCCGCCACTGCGACACGAGCTTGACCAGCTCGAACCGGTAGGCGCGCCGCACGGACACGGGTCTCGTGCGCGTCACACCCGGGGGTGCGGTCAGCACGTCCGCCATCACGCGGCCTCCCGGGGGCGGGGAGTGGAGGGGGCGGCGCGGTCGCCTTCGGGACCGGAGCCCGCAGGGTCACGGACCTCGGGGACCGGTGGGCCGCCGACCCCCGGGCGGGTGACGTCCACGCCCTCGTCCCGTGCGTCCACCGTCCGATGGGCGGCGGCCTTCGAGGCTCCGTCCCGTGGACGAGGCGCCCGCCCGGCGGGGTCCCGCCTCGCCGACTCGCCGTGCCCGGACTCGGCCGCCTCCGTCAGCGACAGGAACGCCGCCTCCAACGGGGAGACCACCGGCGCCAGTTCGCGCAGCGCGATGCCTTCCGTCACGAGGCGGGACACCAGCGCGTCGATGGCGTGCGTGCGGGCGCGGACGACCAGGGCCTCCGCCCCGTAGCGCGTCGAGGGCTCGGCACGGACGCCGTCCGTGGCCGCCGCCAGAGTGTGGGCCGCGCGCGGGTCGGAGGTCAGCAGCCGGTACGCGAGCTCCTGGTCGTCCGCCGTCAGACCGCTCAGCGGCCCGGAGAAGGCGACCCGGCCGGTGGCGAGGACGGTGACCTCGGAGCAGAGCGCCTCCAGGTCGTCCATGCGGTGGCTGGACAGCACGACGGCCGTGCCGTCCGCCGCGAGCCCCCGCAGGACGCGGTGCACGTGTCGCGCGCCGGCGGGGTCGAGGCCGTTCGACGGTTCGTCGAGGATCAGCAGGCGCGGCTCCGTGAGCAGCGCCGACGCGAGCCCGAGCCGCTGCCGCATGCCGAGCGAGAAGCCCCGTACCCGGTCGTCCGCCACCTCCGCGAGCCCGACCTCGGCCAGTGCGTCCCGGATCGTGCCCGTACGGGCGTCGAGCCCCCGCAGATCCGCCAGCGCGGCCAGGTTCTGCCGCGCGGTCAGCGAGGGGTAGAGCCCGGGGCCGTCCACGAACCCGGCCACCCCCGCGGGCGCGGCGAGGGCCCGGCCGACCGGCACGCCCAGCACGTCGAGGGTGCCGGAGTCCGGCACGGCCAGGCCGAGGAGCAGGCCCAGCAGGGTCGTCTTGCCCGCGCCGTTCGGGCCGACGAGGCCGTGGATCCGGCCCGCCGCCACGTCGAGGTCGACGCCGTCGAGGGCGACAACGTTGCCGAAGCACTTCGTGATGCCGCGCGCCCGCAGCGCGAGCGGTTCCACCGCCGGTCCGTCGTCCGGTTGTCTGTGGTCCATGAGTCCCTTCCTTCAAGGCCTCATGGACCTTAGGAACGACACAAGAAGCGCACAGAGCCCGGCAGTTGAACGAGGACGGAACGCGAGACGGCCGGACGGTGGCACTCCGCCCGCGGGCGATGCGCCACCGTCCGGCCGTCAGCCGTGCGGACCCGGCGGTCCGCTCACCGCTCCCGCAGATCCACGATCCGCTTGATCTTGCCGACCGACCGCTCCAGGGACTCCGGCTCGACGATCTCCACGGAGACCGTCACCCCGACCCCGTCCTTCATCCCGGCCGCGATGGCGCGCGCCGCCGACTCGCGCTCGTCCGGTGTCGCGTCCGGGCGGGCCTCGGCGCGGACCGTGAGCGCGTCCATCCGGCCCTCGCGGGTGAGGCGGAGCTGGAAGTGCGGAGCGACGCCCGGTGTGCGCAGCACGATCTCCTCGACCTGGGTCGGGAACAGGTTCACGCCCCGCAGGATCACCATGTCGTCACTGCGGCCGGTGATCTTCTCCATGCGGCGGAACGCCGGCCGCGCCGTGCCCGGCAGCAGCCGCGTGAGGTCCCGCGTGCGGTAGCGGATCACCGGCATCGCCTGCTTGGTCAGCGACGTGAACACCAGCTCGCCCGGCTCGCCCTCCGGCAGCACCTCGCCGGTGATCGGGTCCACGATCTCCGGGTAGAACTGGTCCTCCCAGATGTGCAGCCCGTCCTTGGTCTCCACGCACTCCTGTGCCACACCGGGTCCCATGACCTCCGACAGGCCGTAGATGTCGACCGCGTCGATGCCCGCCCGCTCCTCGATCTCGCGCCGCATCTCCTCGGTCCACGGCTCCGCGCCGAAGATGCCGACCTTCAGGGACGTGGTGCGCGCGTCGACTCCCTGGCGCTCGAACTCGTCGAGGAGCGTGAGCATGTACGAGGGCGTGACCATGATGATCTCTGGCTTCAGGTCCAGGATCAGCCGCACCTGCCGCGAGGTCATGCCGCCGGACGCCGGGATCACCGTGCAGCCCAGCCGCTCCGCCCCGTAGTGCGCGCCGAGCCCGCCCGTGAAGAGCCCGTACCCGTACGCCACGTGCACCTTGTGGCCCGGCCTGCCGCCCGCCGCGCGGATCGCCCGCGCCACCATGTCCGACCACATCGACAGGTCTGCCTCGGTGTACCCGACGACCGTCGGCAGCCCCGTGGTGCCGCTCGACGCGTGCAGCCGGCGGACCTCCGACTGGTCGATGGCGAACATCCCGAACGGGTAGTTGTCCCGCAGGTCCGCCTTCGTGGTGAACGGGAAGCGCCCCAGGTCGGCGAGGGAGCGGCAGTCGTCGGGGCGCACGCCCGCCTTGTCGAACGCCTCGCGGTAGAACGGCACCCGCTCGTACACCCGGCGCAGCGTCCCGCGCAGCCGCTCAAGCTGCACCGCCCGCAGCTCGTCCGGGCCGAGCAGCTCGCCCTCGTCCCGCCAGTCCGTCTCCGTCGACGCCATCGCACGCACTCCCGAAACTCCCGACCGATCATTCGGTTGCCCTGCTGTCGATCAGTAATTCAAGAGGTGAGGGCAGTCGTCAAGAGATGCGGCGCTCCGGTTTCCGACGTCAGCGGCCCGCCGGGGGCTCCCAGACGTAGGGGGTGGTGGTCCCGAGGGCCGTGAACCCCAGGCGTTCCAGGATCGGCCTGCTGTACGGCGACGCGTCCACCTGGACGTACGAGAAGCCGCGCTGGGCGGCGATCCGGACGCGGAAGGCGACCAGCGAGCGGTAGACGCCCCGCCCCCGCCACTCGGGGACCGTGCCGCCGCCCCACAGGCTCGCGAACGCGGTCCCCGGGTGGAGTTCGAGCCGCGCCGCGCTCACCGGCTCCTCGCCGTGCAGCGCCACGACCGCCGGAACCGTGTCCGGGTCCTGGGCGAGCTGGGCGCGCAGCTGGTGCCCCACGGCCGCGCGGCCCGGGCCGAAGGCCCGCTCGTGCACCCGTTCCGCCAGCTCCACATGCGCGTCGTCGGTCACGGGGAGCAACCGAATGCCCGCGGGCGGCGGCGTGTCGTGGGGGAGCGCGGCCGTCTCCGCCACGAGCAGCGTCTCCGGCTCCTCCGCCTCGAAGCCGGCCGCCGCGAGCCGCTCCGGCAGGTCGACCGGGAGATCGTGTCCGTACGTCTTCCACTCGAAGGCCCGCCCGAGCCCGCCGAAGAAGCGGACCTGCTCGGCGATCGCCGCGTCGGCGGTGTCCGCGTCGAGGTCCGACCACAGCACCCCGTTCCAGCCCTTCTCGGGCCCCACGCGGCGCACCACGCCGCCGACCCGCTCGACGCGCGTCCCGGGATCGTCGGGCCGCGCGTCGCGCCGCAGCTGCCGGTCGAACAGGTCCCGTACCTTCGCAAGTTCCATGGCGCGCACTTCAGCACCGGGGGCCGGGCCCGGCAACCGAAAATCGGTGCCGCGAGACGGAACACGCTTGCTAAGGTGCGCCGATGACCACGATCAAGAAGGTTCAGATCACCTTCGACTGTGCGGAGCCGGTGCGGGTCGCCCGCTTCTGGTGCGAGGTGCTCGGATACGTGATGCCGGACGGCGCGGACGAGGACGAGTCCTGGTCCGCCGCCGTCGATCCCAACGGGGTGGAGCCCCGCCTGTTCTTCCAGCGCGTCCCCGAGGGGAAGGTCGCGAAGAACCGCGTCCACCTCGACGTACGGGCGGGTACGGGCCTCGTCGGCGACGAGCGGCTCGCGGTGCTCGAAGCGGAGGCCGAGCGCCTGTACAAGCTCGGCGCCACGCATGTCCTGACGCAGCGCGCCGACGAGGAGAACGAGTCCTGCATCACGCTGCAGGACATCGAGGGCAACGAGTTCTGCCTCGACTGAGCCCGTGACCCGGGCGCGGAGGGGGCCTTCGGTCTACGCGGTCCTCTCCGCCGCCACCTGCCGCGCCCACCGGTAGTCCGCCTTCCCGCTCGGCGAGCGCTGGATGCGGTCCGTCACCACCAGCTGGCGGGGGATCTTGTAGCCCGCGAGGTGGGACCGGCAGTGGGTCTGGACGGCGTCCAGGGTCAACGGTCGCGCCCCGTCGGCGAGTTGGACCACCGCCGCGACATGGTTGCCCCACTTCTCGTCCGGCACACCGGCCACCAACGCGTCGTAGATGTCCGGATGCGACTTGAGGGCCTGCTCGACCTCCTCCGGGTACACCTTCTCGCCGCCCGTGTTGATGCACTGCGAGCCGCGCCCCAGCACGGTGACGATGCCGTCCGCGTCGACCGTCGCCATGTCGCCGAGCAGCACCCACCGCTCGTCGCCCTTCTGGAAGAACGTCTCGGCGGTCTTCGCCGGGTCGTTGTAGTAGCCGAGCGGGACATGCCCGCGCTGTGCGATCCGCCCCACCTCGCCGACCGCCACCGGCTCGTGCGTCGCCGGATCCACCACCTGAGTACGGGAGTTCACCCGGACGTGGAAGCCCGCTCCCGCGCCCGAACCCGCCGTCGCCGTGCCGTTGAAGCCGGACTCGGACGAGCCGAAGTTGTTGAGCAGCATGGTGTTCGGCACCAGCTCCTGGAACTGCGCGCGCACCGTGTCCGACATGATCGCGCCCGAGGACGAGACACTGAACATCGACGAGCAGTCCGTGCCCTTCAAGGGGCCCTTGAGCGCGTCGATGAGCGGGCGCAGCATCGCGTCGCCCACCAGGGACATGCTGGTCACCTTCTCCTTCTCGATGGTGCGCAGCACCTCCTCCGGGACGAACTTGCGGTGGATGACGACCCGCTGGCCGAAGTTGAAGCCGATGAACGCGGTGAGCGTCGAGGTGCCGTGCATCAGCGGGGGAGTGGGGAAGAACGTGATGCCCTCGCCGCCCGCCGCCACCCGTTCGGCCAGCTCCTCGGGCCGTGACACCGGCTCCCCGGTCGGCGCGCCTCCGCCCAACCCGGCGAAGAACAGGTCCTCCTGACGCCACATCACCCCCTTGGGCATGCCCGTCGTGCCGCCGGTGTAGATGATGAACTGGTCGTCGGCCGAGCGTTCGGGGAACCCGCGCCCGTCCGAGGACTGCGCGGTCGCCTCCTCGAAGTCCACCGCCTTCAGGGGCGGCGCGTCCGCCTCGGGAGACCCCACCCGTATGAGGTGGCGCAGCTTCTCCGCGCGCGGCAGCGCCGCCGCCACCCTTGGGGTGAACTCGGCGTCGAAGACGAGCGCCGCGAGGTCCGCGTCCTGGTAGAGGTAGGCCAACTCCTCCTCCACGTACCGGTAGTTGACGTTCACCGGTACGACGCGCGCCTTCAGGCAGCCGATGGCCGTCTGGAGGTACTCGACGCCGTTGTAGAGGTGCAGGCCCAGGTGCTCGCCCGGGCGGATCCCGGCGGCGATCAGATGGTGCGCGACACGGTTGGCCGCCGCGTCCAGCTCCGCGTACGTGAGCCGGCGCTCCGCGCCCGTGCCGGGATGGTCCACGTAGACGAGCGCCTCGCGGTCGGGGACCACGTCGACGACCGACTCGAACAGGTCGGCAAGGTTGTACTCCACCGCGCTCCTCCTGATCCAGCTGAACCGCGTCCGCAACTCTCTGGCCGTCATCAGAACAGAACGGGGAGTAAGGGGGAAGGGGCTCCGCACAAGAAAACTGACTGAGTGTCAGAAAACTCTTGAACTGCCACGTGCCCTCCTGCAACCTGTTCCAGGTCCGAGGCCGACGGCTGACTGGAGGACCCCTCATGGGTGGGACCGAACATCTCGACGTCCGGCGTGAAGGCGCCACGCTCGTACTCACGCTCAATCGGCCCGAGGCCAAGAACGCGCTGTCCTTGCCGATGCTTGTCGGCCTCCACGACGGCTGGCTGGAGGCGGACGCCGACGACGCGATCCGCTCCATCGTGCTCACCGGGGCGGGCGGCGCGTTCTGCGCCGGCATGGACCTCAAGGCGCTCGCGGGCAAGGGGATGGAGGGCGAGCAGTACCGGGACCGGCTCAAGGCCGACCCCGATCTGCACTGGAAGGCGATGCTGCGCCACCACCGCCCGCGAAAGCCCGTCATCGCGGCCGTCGAGGGCCACTGCGTCGCGGGCGGCACCGAGATCCTCCAGGGCACGGACATCCGGGTGGCGGGGGAGTCGGCCACGTTCGGGCTCTTCGAGGTCAAGCGCGGGCTCTTCCCGATCGGCGGCTCCACGGTCCGGCTGCCGCGCCAGGTGCCCCGCACGCACGCCCTGGAGATGCTGCTGACCGGGCGCCCCTACCCGGCCGCCGAGGCCGCCGCCATCGGGCTCGTCGGCCGCGTGGTCCCCGACGGCGCCGCCCTCGACACCGCCCTGGAGATCGCCGAGCAGATCAACGCCTGCGGACCGCTCGCCGTCGAGGCGGTCAAGGCCTCCGTCTACGAGACCGCCGAGATGACCGAAACGGACGGTCTCGCCTCGGAGTTGAAGCGCGGCTGGCCCATCTTCGACACCGCCGACGCCAAGGAGGGCGCCCGCGCCTTCGCCGAGAAGCGCCCGGCCGAGTTCCGCCGGAAGTGAGGCCCGACCCCCACCCCGACCCCGCACGCCCCTACGCCAAGGAGGCCTCATGACATCCCCCGCCCAACCGGAGGTGCTGCGCGCACCACTGGTCGTCGAGTTCCCCTTCACCCGCTCCCTCGGCCCCGTCCAGTCCGCCTTCCTCAGCGGACTGCGCGAGCGCACCGTTCTCGGCGTCAAGACCGGCGACGGCACGGTGATGGTCCCGCCCGTCGAGTACGACCCCGTGACCGCCGAGGAGATCCGCGACCTCGTCGAGGTGTCCGCCACCGGCACCGTCACCACCTGGGCCTGGAACCCCGAACCCCGGCGCGGCCAGCCCCTCGACCGCCCCTTCGCCTGGGTCCTCGTCAAGCTCGACGGCGCCGACACCGCGCTGCTCCACGCCCTCGACGCGACGGGCCCCGACGCCGTGCACACCGGACAGCGCGTCCGCGTCCGCTGGGCCGAGGAACGCGAGGGCGCCATCACCGACATCGCGTGCTTCGAACCGTACGAGGGCGACGGCACGGAAACCGAAGTCGCCCCGCACAGCGGTGAGTTCGAGGACGCCGTCACCGGAATCGTCGCCCCCGCCCGCCTCGACTACACCTACAGCCCCGGCGGCGCCCAGACCCGCTACATCAACGCCCTCGCCGAACGCTGCACCGTCGGCGAACGCTGCCCCTCCTGCCGCAAGGTCTACATCCCGCCCCGCGGGGCCTGCCCCACCTGCGGCCTCGCCACCACCGACCAGGTCGAAGTGGGCCCCGGCGGCACCGTCACCACGTACTGCATCGTGAACATCAAGGCCAAGAACCTCGACATCGACGTCCCGTACGTGTACGCCCACATCGCCCTCGACGGCGCCGACCTCGCCCTGCACGGCCGCATCGCCGGCATCCCCTACGACCAGGTGCGCATGGGCCTGCGCGTCGAACCGGTGTGGACCGAGGGCGGCCGCTACCCGGACCACTACCGGCCCACCGGCGAACCCGACGCCGATTACGACACGTACAAGGAGATGATCTGATGCGGCCGCCGATCCGGGACATCGCCGTCGTCGCCTTCGGGCAGACCGACCACACCCGCACCTCCGACGAACAGTCCGAGGTAGAGATGCTGATGCCCGTCCTGCACCAGGTCCTCGCCAGCACCGGCCTGAAGACCAGCGACATCGGCTTCACCTGCTCGGGATCGAGCGACTATCTCGCCGGACGCGCCTTCTCCTTCACCATGGCCCTCGACGGCGTCGGCGCCTGGCCCCCGATCTCCGAGTCGCACGTCGAGATGGACGGCGCCTGGGCCCTGTACGAGGCATGGACCAAGCTGCTGACCGGCGAGGCCGACACCGCGCTCGTCTACTCCTACGGCAAGTCCTCGCCCGGCTCCGTGCGCGACGTCCTGACCCGACAGCTCGACCCGTACTACGTCGCCCCGCTGTGGCCCGACTCCGTCGCCCTCGCCGCCCTCCAGGCGCAGGCGCTCATCGACGGCGGACACACCGACGAGCCCGCGCTCGCCGGGGTCGCCGCCCGCAGCCGCGAGTCCGCCACCGGCAATCCGCACGCCCAGCTGCGCGGAAACGTGCCGCACGGCGATTACGTCGTAAATCCGCTGCGCACCGGCGACTGCCCGCCCATCGGCGACGGCGCCGCCGCCGTGATCCTCGCCGCGGGCGACCGGGCGCGCGAGCTGTGCGAGCGCCCCGCCTGGATCCGCGGCATCGACCACCGCATCGAGGCACACAGCCTCGGCGTCCGCGACCTCACCGACTCGCCCTCCACCCGGCTCGCCGCCGAGAACGCCGGAGCCTTCGAACGGCCCGTCGACACCGCCGAGTTGCACGCCCCGTTCACCTCGCAGGAAGTCGTCCTGCGCCGCGCCCTGAGCCTCGGAGACGACGTCGACGTCAACCCCTCGGGAGGCGCGCTCGCCGCCAACCCCGTGATGGCCGCCGGACTCATCCGCATCGGCGAGGCCGCCGCCCGCATCCACGCCGGAAGCTCCCGGCGCGCGCTCGCCCATGCCACCTCCGGGCCCTGCCTCCAGCAGAACCTGGTCGCCGTACTCGAAGGGGAGGACCAGTGATGTCGAAAGAGCCCGTGGCCGTCGTCGGGATCGGACAGACCAAGCACGTCGCCGCCCGCCGCGACGTCTCCATCGCGGGACTCGTCCGCGAGGCGGCCCAACGCGCCCTGGACGACGCCGAGTTGACCTGGGCCGACGTCGACGCCGTCGTCATCGGCAAGGCGCCCGACTTCTTCGAGGGCGTCATGATGCCGGAGCTGTACCTCGCGGACGCCCTCGGCGCCGTCGGCAAACCCATGCTCCGCGTGCACACCGCGGGCTCCGTGGGCGGCTCCACCGCGCTCGTCGCCGCGAACCTGGTCGCGGCCCGCGTCCACGGCACCGTCCTCACCCTCGCCTTCGAGAAGCAGTCCGAGTCCAACGCCATGTGGGGCCTGTCGCTGCCCATCCCGTTCCAGCAGCCGCTGCTCGCCGGTGCCGGCGGCTTCTTCGCCCCGCACGTGCGCGCGTACATGCGGCGCACCGGCGCCCCGGACACCGTCGGCTCCGTCGTCGCCTACAAGGACCGCCGCAACGCCCTGAAGAACCCGTACGCCCACCTCCACGAGCACGACATCACCCTGGAGAAGGTCCAGGCGTCGCCGATGCTCTGGGACCCCATCCGCTACTCCGAGACCTGCCCGTCGTCCGACGGGGCCTGCGCCATGATCCTCACCGACCGGTCGGGTGCGGAGCGCTCCCCGAAGCCGCCCGCGTGGATGCACGGCGGCGCCATGCGCAGCGAGCCGACCCTCTTCGCGGGCAAGGACTTCGTGTCCCCGCAGGCCGGCAAGGACTGCGCCGCCGACGTCTACCGGCAGGCCGGGATCGCCGACCCGCGCCGCGAGATCGACGCCGTCGAGATGTACGTGCCGTTCTCCTGGTACGAGCCGATGTGGCTGGAGAACCTGGGGTTCGCCGAGGAGGGCGAGGGCTGGAAGCTCACCGAGTCGGGCGTCACGGAACTCGACGGGGACCTCCCCGTCAACATGTCGGGCGGCGTCCTGTCCACCAATCCCATCGGCGCCTCCGGCATGATCCGCTTCGCCGAGGCCGCCCTCCAGGTGCGGGGCCAGGCCGGAGAGCACCAGGTCGACGGGGCGCGCAAGGTGCTCGGGCACGCCTACGGCGGCGGCTCGCAGTTCTTCTCCATGTGGCTCGTCGGCAGCGAGCCGCCCGCGCGGTGACCTTCGCCGCCGTCGCGGCCTGTGCGCGGCACGGACCGATCGCTAGGCTGGCGCACGGACGACGAACCGGGAGGAGCACGGACGTGGCCGAGAGCACCATCGACCAGCACCCGCTCATGGGGTGGGAGAAGCCGGACCTGGATCTCAGCAACGCGGACTGGCGGTCCAGCAGCGGGGGCCGGGGCGATGTCCAGATCGCCTTCGTCGAGGGCTTCATCGCGATGCGCAACGGCGGACGGCCCGATCGCCCGTCCCTGATCTTCACGCCCGCCGAGTGGGGAGCGTTCGTGAGTGGCGCCCGCGAGGGCGAGTTCGACCTGACGTAGTCGCCTTCCGGCCTGTTTACCGACACGGTTCCGACACGGGACCTCCGGCCCTGTCCTGTGGTCTGCGCATTTGCGACGCTGGCCACAGGAACAGCCGGTCAATGAGGGCGCGGCGACGCGCCCAGTGTCGGAGGCGAACAGATCATGGCAAGCCCGCACCAGCAGCCCGTCCTCGCCGCGGTGGACGGCTCCGACGACAGCCTCCGCGCCCTGGAGTGGGCGCTCGCCGAAGCGGCCAGGCGCGAGGCGGAACTGCGCGTCGTGCACGTGCGGCAGTACGCCCCCTTCCTCCAGGCCGACGTGCTCGTGGCCGACTTCGACGAGGAGCCCGAGAACGACAGCGTGCTCGCGGAGCTGCGCAAGAACCTGGAGGGGCGCGAGGGACTGCCGCCCCTGGAGTTCATCAGCAGGACCGGGCTGCCGGCCGTGGTCCTGTCCGAGATGAGCGCGGAGGCGCAGCTCCTGGTCCTCGGCTCGCGCGGACGCGGCGGCTTCGCGGGTCTGTTGCTCGGCTCGAACAGCGTGGCGGTGGCACGTGACGCAGCGTGCCCGGTGGTCGTGGTCCCGCCGCCGGGGCGCGAGGTGCACGGGGACGCCGAGCCCGCGCCGGGGCCGCGCGTCGTGGTCGGCCTGAAGATCGACGAACCGGACCACGCCACGCTCGCCCACGCCTTCGCGCACGCGGCCCGCACCGGCGCCAGGGTGCAGGTCGTCGTCGCCTACCCGTGGCCGGTCCTGGCCTGGACGGCGTACGGGGACTTCACGCCCACGACCGTCGACCAGGAGGCGACGGAGCGCGACACGCTTCGAGTGGCCGATGAGACCCTCGCCGAGCTGCGCGAGTCTCACCCTAAAGTTGAGGTTGAGGTTCGGGTGGTTCCGGGCGACGCGGCGGGCCACCTCGTCGAGAACTCGCGCGACGCGGAACTCCTCGTCGTCGGCCGCCACCGCCGCCGTCTGACCCGCCCGGCGCCCATGCTCGGCTCGGTCACCCACGCGGCGCTCCTGCACGCCGCGAGCCCCGTGGCGGTGGTGCCGCCCGAGGCCGACTGAGCGCTCAGCGCAGCACGACGCACCCGCGCCCGGTCAGCTCGTCGAGCAGGCCGGGCGCGATCCGCACCGCGTTCCACCGCAGGTCGAGCTTCTCCAGGCACGGCAGCTCCGCCAGCCACCCCGGCACCTCGCGCAGTCGATTGCTCCGCAGATCGAGACGGCGCAGCCGGGGCAGCCCGCGCAGCGCCTCCGGCACCGCGTCGAACGCGTTGTCCCGCAGCTCCAGCTCCCGCAGCTCCGCGAGGCCCCCGACCGACGCAGGAAGCGCGGCGAGCCGATTTCCGCGCAGCCACAGCTCCCGCAGCGCCCCGAGCCCACCGACGCTCTCCGGCAGCGCGTCGAGCCGGTTGTGCTGCGCCCGCAGCTCCACGAGCCCGGCCATCGAGCCCAGCGTCGAGTGCAACCGGGTCAGCCGGTTCTCGCCGACATTCAGATACGCGAGCCGGTCGAGCGAGCCCAGCGACTCCGGCAGCACGGTGAGCCGGTTGTCGTGCAGATATAGGAACCGGGTCAGAGCGCTGAGATCACCCAGCTCGGCGGGGACGGACGTCAACCGGTTGTGCCCGAGGTCCAGCGTGTGCAGACGGGACAGCGCACCGATGCGACCGGAGAGGTGGGTCAGCCGATTGTCGGGAAGCAGCAGCACCTCCAGGGCGGCATGCCGCCACACCTCGTCGGGCACGGCGTCGAGGCCGTCCTGCCAGTAGTTGAGCACAGTCGTCTCCACGGGCCCGAACCCTAGCGGTCCCGGGCGGAACCGGAATTCGCGCATCACGCTCCGGCGGAGGCGCCCCGGCGTACGCTGAGGGGCCTGGAAACCGCGGTGCGCGACCGCTCCGCGGGTGGGGGTGCGCCATGGTGCGGAGCGATGGCCGGGGCAGGCGGAAACTGTTCGAGCGGGACGGTGAACTCGCCGCGGTGGACGTGGTGTTGAACGAGCTGACCGGGCTGCCCCGGAGTGGCGCCGAACCCCCCGACCGGCCGCACGGCGCGCTGCTCGCCGTCGCCGCCGCCGCGGGCCTCGGCAAGACCAGCCTCCTCGCCGAGGTCCGCCGCAAGGCCGCCGCCAAGGGCTGCACCGTCCTCTACGCCCGCGGCGGCGAGCAGGAACAGGGCGTCGCCTTCCACGTGGCGCGCCAGCTCCTCCAGCCCCGCCTCGCCGGCGCCTCCGCCGCCGATCTGCGCGCCACCCTCGGCAGCTGGTACGCGATCGTGGGCCCCGCCCTCGGCCTGTGCGCGCCCACCGAGGGCGCGCCACCCGACCCGCAGGGCCTGCGCGACGGCCTCGACTGGGTCCTCACCCACCTCGCCGTCCAGCAGGCGCCCATGGTCCTCGTCCTCGACGACGCCCACTGGGCCGACCCCGAGTCCCTGAGCTGGCTCGCCGCCTTCGCGCCACGAGCCGAGGAACTGCCGCTGCTGCTCGTCGTCGCCTACCGCCCCGAAGAGCTCCCGGACCACGCCGAAGCCCTGCGCGGACTGCCGGGACGCTCAGGACACCGCGCCCTCGGCCTCGAACCGCTCAGCGCCACCGCCATCGCGGGACTCGTCCGCGACACCCTCGGCGGCCACGCCGACGACGCGTTCTGCCGCGAGTGCTGGGCCGTCACCGCCGGCAACCCCTTCGAAGCCGTCGAGCTGACCGCGAAGGTCCGCGACCGCGGCCTCGTCCCCACCGAGAACGGCGCCCACCTGCTGCGCGACCTCGCCGCCGCCGCCAAGGGCAGCGGACTCGTCGCCCGCATCGAACGCCTCGGCGCCACCACCGTCCGGTTCGCCTGGGCCTGCGCCGTCCTCGGCACCGAGATCGCCCCCGAACTCGCCGCGAACGTCGCGGGGCTCGGCTCCGAGGACGCCGCCGACGCCATCGACCGGCTCCGCACGGCCCGCGTCCTCAAGGGCGTCGACGCCCTCGAATTCGTCCACCCGCTCATCGCCACCGCCGTCTACCGCGCCATCCCCGGCGGCGTCCGCGTCGCCCTGCACGGACAGGCCGCCTGGACCGTCCTCGACGCGGGCCTCGGCCCCATCGCCGCCGCCCGGCACCTCCTGGAGACCCACCCCGAAGGCGACCCGTGGGTGGTGCGGCAACTGCGCGCCGCCGCCGCGGAGACCGTCCGCGCGGGCGCCCCCGACGCGGCCCGCCGCTACCTCGCCCGCGCCCTGCGCGAACCCCCGGCCTTCGACGACCGCGCCGCCGTCCTCTACGAACTCGGCAGCGCCTCCCTGCTCACCGAGCCCGCCACCACGGTCAACCACCTGCGCGCCGCCCTCGAGGAACCCATCACCGACCCCGCCCTGCGGCACGGCATCGTCTACCGCCTCTCCCAAGTCCTCGCCCACACCGACCGGCTCGCCGAGGCGTCCGAGACCCTCGCCCGCGAGATCCGCCTCACCGACGACCCCCGCGTCCGCCTGCGCATGCAGGCCGAACAGTTCATGTGGGACGCCTTCCGCGCCGACGAACCCGACTCCCCGGCCCGCTCCCGGCGCCTCGCCAAACTCGCCGACCGGCTCACCGGACGCGACCTCACCGAGCGGTACATCATCGGCCTGCGCACCTGGGACGCCACCCTGCGCGGCGAACCCGCCGACACCGTCATCAGGTACGCCGAGCGCGCCCTCGCCGGCGGACTGCGCTGGGCCGCCGACGAGGACCGCGGCTTCGAGGTCCCCGTCCTCGTCGCCATGGCCTTCCTCTACGCCGACCGGCCGGGCCGCACCGAGGAACTCTTCGTCGAGGGCATCGCCGACTTCGAGCAGGCAGGCTGGCGCGGCGCCCACCTCTCCTTCGCGTACACGCTCCTCGGCTACATCCGCTACCGGCGCGGGCGGCTCGCCGAGGCCGAGGACTTCGTCCGCGCGGGCCTGCGCCTCGCCCGCCGCGTCGGACCCGGCACCCCCGCCCACTGGTACGCCGTCGGCACCCTCGTCGAGGTGCTGCTCGCGCGCGGACGGGCAACCGAGGCCAAGGAGGTGGCGGACGCGCACGCGTTCGGGCCGCCGTTCCCCGCCGCCGTCGTCTTCCCCGACGCCCAGACCGTGTACGGGGAACTCCTGCTCGCCCTCGGCCGCACCGAGGACGCGGCGGAGGAACTCGCCGCCGCGGGCCGCCGCCTCGACCCGCGCGGCATGCGCAACCCCGCCTGGTGCCCCTGGCAGCTGCACCTTGCCCGCGCCGAGGCACCCGTCGCGCCCGAGCGGGCCCTCGCCCTCGCCGAGGACGCCGTCGAGCGGGCCCGCCACTACGGGGCGCCCTCCGCCATCGGACAGGCCCTGCGCACCGTGGCCGAGGTGTCGCCCGGCGCCGAGCGCGTCAAGGTCCTCGAGGAGTCCGTCGCCCACCTGGAACGCTCACCCGCCGGCTACGAACTGGCCCGCTCGCTCGTCGCCCTCGGCGCGGAGCTGCGCCGCAAGGGTCGCGCCAAGGACGCCGCCGACCACCTCTACCGGGGGCTCGACACGGCCGTCGGCTGCGGCGCCGACGGCCTCGCCCAGCAGGCCCGCGACGAACTGGCCGCGGCGGGAGTGCGACCACGCCCCCTGCACGGCGCCGTCACCGACACGCTCACCGCCCGCGAACGCGCCGCGGCCCGCCACGCCGCCCGCGGCCTGTGCCCGGCGGACGTCGCCGCCGAGCTGCGCACGGACGAGCCGACGGTGGTCGGGCTCCTGTCGGCGGCGTACCGGAAGCTGGGCACGGACGCGAAGGGTCTCGCGGCCGCGCTGGGGGAGTAGCGACGGCGACCCTGGCCGGGCCCACGCGCGGCGTGGACGTACCATGGGGCGCATGTCCTTCCTCCGCCGCCGCGCAGCGACCCCCGCGGGTCCCGACTTCGACGTCCTGGCCATGGACCCGGGCGACTGGCCGGGCAACCTGGGAGCCGGTCTGCTGCCCGCCCCCGACGGAACCTGCCAGGGCGTGTTCCTGCGCTACGACCTGTTCGGCGGCCGCGGCCCCGCGATGGTCATCGGAAACCTGCCCGAGGGCTCCCCGGCCCGCGAGGTCGGCGAGGGCGAGATCCCCTTCGAGGTCGCCCAGCTCCTGCTGGCGCTCGAGAACGACGAGGAGGTCACCGTCACCGACGTGGAGGACGTCCCGGTGATGCAGGGTGACAACCTCCTCGTGGTGCGCCGCCTGAAGCTCTCCGAGACCCGGATCTCCTGCGTGCAGTTCGACCGCAGCGACAACGTCCTGGTGACGATCGCGTCCTGGGACCGCCCGATCACGGACGACCTGTACGCGCTGCTCAAGCCGCTCCCGGCGGAGCTGTTCCAGCAGGCCTGAGCAGCGCGCACGTCAGTCCCTCAGGACGCGTTCGACGGCAGCACCCGCACATCGGCGGCCCGCACCCACGCGACGCGGTGGCCGAACTGGATCTCGTAGTACACGTCCTTGCCCTTCACCACGCGGTGCGACGTCGTGTCGAACGTGGGGGAGTAGAAGTACTCGCCCGTGGTCGTCCCGCCCGTCGCGTACCGCTGGCCCGCCAGGAGCTTGTACGGCAGCGGTGAGACGGCCTGCGGCGTGATGTTCGACGGGTAGGCATCCTTCTCCGGGTAGGCCCGCCCGTACACCGGGACCTCGCTCGCGCCCGGCTTCGGCGTGACCACAAGCCCCTTGGCGTGCACGGCGGTCGGCAGCGGGACCGGGTTCTTGAACCACGCCTTCTGCCCCAGGTACCAGATCGCCGTCCAGTCGCCCCTGCGCTCCGCGACCGCGTACTGCTGGCCCGCCGAGACCCGCGACGCCATGTCGTTCACGTCGATCGTCGACGGGTCCCCGTTGGGACGCAGCCCGATGTCCTTGATCAGTGGGGCGTCCTCGCTGGGCTCCGCGTACAGCCGCACCGCGCTCGACCCGTGCGGCGCGCACGGCACACCCGCCTTCTCGCAGCCCGTGAACTCCAGCCGGTTCAGCTCGAACTGCGGGGCGATGGTGACCAGGCCGCCGTTCGGCCCGGCCGTCGGGTGGAACGGCTTGCCCATCAGCGCGAAGTAGTGCGACCAGTCCCAGTACGGGCCCGGGTCCGTGTGCATCGACCTGATCGTCGACGTCGTCGGTCCTGGCACCGTGTCATGGCCCAGGATGTGCTGCCGGTCCAGCGGAATGCCGTACTTCTTGGAGAGGTACTTCACCAGGCGCGCCGACGACCGGTACATCTCCTCCGTGTACCAGGAGTCCGGCTGCGCGAGGAAACCCTCGTGCTCCAGGCCGATCGACTTCGCGTTGACGTACCAGTTGCCCGCGTGCCAGCCGACGTCCTTGTTCTTGATGGACTGCACGATGTGCCCGTCCGTCGAGCGCAGCGAGTAGTGCCACGCCAGGTACGTCTTGTCCTGCACCAGCTTCAGCGTCTGCTCCCACGTCGCCTCCGTGTCATGGATGACGATGTAGTCGATGCTCTGGTCCTTCGGCCGGTCCGCCAGATCGTGATTGCCGTAGTCGCCGTCGCCGAACTCCTCGTACGGCGCCGGGATCCACTCGCACGACACCGTCTTCGGGCACTCGGTGCCGCCCGCGTCGGCGCGGCGCAGGCCCATCCGCTCGATCTGCGCGGACTGCGGCTCGACGCCCGGCTGCGCGGCCAGCGTCACCTTCTGCCCGGCGTCGGTGGTGCGCCGCTCGCCGTCCCTGATCACCGCGAACACATCGTTCGCGTACGTGCCCGCCGTCGCCGCGTCGTCCGCCCCGGAGAACTTCGCGACCGCCCCGTACCAGTCCGAGGGCCGCTCGCTCAGCGGCCTGCCGAGCTGCTTCTGGGCGGCGGCGAGGAGGGCGGCGCCACCGCGCACGTTCGCCGCCGCATCCTCGCGCAACCGCTCGGCCGGGAGCCCGGTGAGTTTCGCGGCGCGCGGCAACGTCCGCAGTCGCGCCGGGAGTTCGGTGTTCGTCGGGACGGCCTTCGTCGCCCTGAGCGGCGCCCGCGAGTCGTCGCCGCGCGCGTCGCCCTCCGCATGGCTGTGCCCCAC
Organism: Streptomyces sp. SDT5-1; assembly: GCF_052245995.1. Classification (NCBI taxonomy): domain Bacteria; kingdom Bacillati; phylum Actinomycetota; class Actinomycetes; order Kitasatosporales; family Streptomycetaceae; genus Streptomyces; species Streptomyces sp. SDT5-1. Next base: position 8,406,624 of record NZ_CM125963.1, read on the forward strand.
CGCCTTCTTCAGCGCGGTGCGGGCGTCGGTCAGATGCATGGGGCCGTAACCGCCGCTGACGCTCGGCGCCCCGTCGTGGGAGTCCCAGCGCGACTGGAGGTACGACACCCCGAGGAGCACGCTCTGCGGAACCCTGTACTCGGCCGCCGCCGCGGCGAACGCGCTCTGCAGCCGGCCCGAGGAGTCCTCCGCGCGAGCGCCGGGCGGAGCGGCGCCGAGCAGCGGCAGCAGCAGCGCCGCCACACCCACCGTGCCGCCGGCCGCCAGGGCGCCGCGGGATCGATTGGTACGTCTGCCAACGAGGGAACGGTTGGACCGGTGCAACGGTGCCTCCTGGGAACGCCGGGATCGGGTTGCCGTGCGGTGCCTGCGGGCCGACGGTGGGTCAGTGCTATCGGCTCGCCGACGATCCGTCAATCATGCGGTGCACAGCGATGATTCCCCCGGATTTCCCAAGTCAGCGGGCGTGTGCGGAGCTTTCGCCGACGGTGGTGCGACCGCCTGCGGCGCGTCAGTGGTGTGCACCAATGAGCGGCCGCACGCAAAGATCCGCGGGGCGGCCCGATTCCTGGGCCGCCCCGCGGATCCTCTTCCCCCGTCAGCGAGTGCCGACCGCCGCCCGCACCGCCTTGCGGGCCATGTTGCAGTCGTCGTGCAGGCGGCGCAGCAACAGCCGCTGCTCCTCGCCGGACGGCGCCGCACCGGGGTGGGCCTGACCCGCCGATGCCGCCGCCGGGGCCTCCTCGCGCAGCGAACGCTGCACGGCCGTCTCGTACGTCCGGATCTCCCGGGTCAGTACGAGCATCAGGTTGACCAGGAACGCGTCGCGCGAGGCCGGACCGCCCGACTGCGCGAGCTGGCTGATCTGACGCCGCGCCACCGGGGCGTCGCCCAGCACCGACCACAGCGTCGCCAGGTCGTACCCCGGTAGGTACCAGCCCGCGTGCTCCCAGTCGACGAGCACCGGACCCGTGGGCGCGAGCAGCACGTTCGACAGCAGGGCGTCGCCGTGACAGAACTGGCCCATCCCGCCGCGGCCCGCCGTGTGCGCGATCCCGTGCAGCAGCTTCTGGAGGTCGCCCATGTCCCGGTCGGTCAGCAGACCGAGCTCATGGAAGCGGTTGATCCGCGCCGCGTAGTCCAGCGGGGCGTCGAAGGTGCCCGCCGGCGGCCGCCACTGGTTGAGCCGGCAGATCGCGCCGAGCGCGGCGCGCACGTCCGCCCGCGGCGGAGCCTCGACCGGGTGGCGCTGCAGGGCCGCCACCCGGCCGGGCATCCGCTCGATCACCAGCGTCCCGTTGTCGGGGTCCGCGGCGATGAGCCGGGGCGCCCGCACCGGGGGCCGGTGTCGGACGAACGAGCGGTACGCGGCTATCTCGTGCCGCATCCGCGAGGTGTAGGTGGGCGCGTGGTCCAGTAAACACTTCGCCACGGCGGTGCTGCGTCCCGTCGTACCGACGATGAGGACGGAGCGCGGGGAGCGGCGCAGCACCTGCACCGGATGGAACTCCGGGCAGATCCGGTGCACCGACGCGATCGCCGTGCGCAGCTGGGCGCCCTGAGGGCCGGACAAGTCGAGTCTCCCGCTGAGCGGTTGCGTGCCGATCCCCGGGGCGCGACGCGGCCGCGTGACGCCACCGAGCGCCTGGGTCGCGGGCCGCACGGGGTCGAGGTACGGGCCGCTCCCGCCGACCGCCGGGCGGGCGGGGCGCAGCGGCCGGGGCGGGGCGGACACGGAGGACGATGCTGCGTACATGGGCGAAACAGATCCCTTCGTGTGCCAGTGAGTTGCCTGCGCCGACCCGGCCCGGCCGATGCGGTACACCCTGGGGAATGCCCCGCGGCGACCGGGTCGGGGTGGCGCACTCCTACCTGACACCAGGCGCCCAAGAGCACAACAGCTGGCGCACCCTGGCGAACCCTGGCGAATAGTCGCCCTGCAACTGACAGAGGGCTACTGTCGATTTCAGCCGAGAACCTGGGGGCTTACGTGAACGGACAACCCAACACCCGCCTGAACGACCTGTTCGGCCTGGCCGGCTGGTCCAAGGGCGAACTCGCGAGACTGGTCAACCGGCAGGCAGCGGCCATGGGCCACGCGCAGCTGGCGACCGACACCTCGCGGGTGCGGCGTTGGATCGACATGGGAGAGATCCCGCGCGATCCGGTGCCCCGGGTGCTGGCGGCGCTGTTCACCGAGCGACTCGGCCGTGTCGTGACCATCGAGGACCTCGGTCTCGTCCGACACGGGCGCGTAGGGAAACGGCAAGGCGGCGGCCCGGAGCAACAGGGCCCCGACGGAGTGCCGTGGGCGCCCGAGCGGACAGCGGCGGTCCTCACCGAATTCACGGGAATGGACCTCATGCTCAACCGACGCGGCTTGGTGGGCGCGGGTGCCGCGCTCGCCGCAGGCTCAGCACTCAGCAGCGCCATGCACGACTGGCTGCACACCGATCCGGCCCTCGCGGCCGACGCCCCCCGTACCGACGATCCGCTGTCCTCCCCAGCCAACGCCGACCCGGCTGGGTTCGACCGCTACGAGGCCGCACCCATCGGTTCCCAGGAGATCGAGGAACTGGAGCGTTCGGTCGAGGTGTTCCGTGCCTGGGACGCCTCCCGCGGCGGCGGGCTCCAGCGCAAGGCGGTCGTGGGTCAGCTCAACGAGGTGGGGGGCATGCTCTCCTACCGCCACCCCGACCACCTGCAGCGGCGCCTGTGGGGCGTCGCCGCCAACCTGGCGGTCCTCGCGGGCTGGATGTCCCACGACGTGGGCCTCGAACCCACGGCGCAGAAGTACTTCGTCATCGCCGCGCACGCCGCGCGCGAGGGCGGCGACCGGCCGCGGGCCGGGGAGGCGCTCTCGCGGGCCGCCCGCCAGAAGATCCACCTCGGCGCGCCGGGCGAGGCGCTCGACCTCATGAAGCTCGCCAAGTCCGGCTCCGGCGACCAGGTGTTGCCGCGCACCAAGGCGATGCTCTGCACCATCGAGGCCTGGGCACAGGCGTCCCTGGGCAAGGGCCAGGCGATGCGCCGCACCCTCGGCCAGGCGGAGGAGCTGTTCGTCTCCGACAAGGGCGATGTGCCGCCGCCGAGCTGGATGCAGATGTTCGACGAGGCGGACCTGCACGGCATGCAGGCCCTGGCCTACCGCACCCTCGCCGAGCACGACCCGTCCGCGGCGGTCATCGCGCAGCGGCACGCCCAGGAGGCCCTCGCGCTGCGCGCCGGCGGCCGGGACCGTTCGAAGATCTTCGACCACCTGTCGATGGCCTCGGCCTGCTTCATCGCCGACGACCCCGAACAGGCGGACAGGTACGCGCGGTTGGCGCTCAACTCCATGGGCTCCAACTCCTCGCACCGCACGTGGGACCGGCTGCGCGAGATGTACCGGCTCACCGGGCAGTACGCGGACTACCCGAAGATCGACGACCTGCGTCAGGAGATCAAGCTGGCGCTGCCGAGGGCGACGGGCAAGCGCGTCCAGGCGTAGTCCCGGGCACTGCACACAGCCATATGTACGGCGTCAGGAACCGATCCTGGCGACGAGGACACAGGCGTCGTCCTCGCGCTCGCCCCGACCGAACTCCTCCCGGAGCACGCGCACGCAGTCCTGCGCGTCTCGGGCCCCGGTCAGCGGACCCGCAAGCGCGAGCAGCCGGCCCGCGGAGGCGGTCTCGCCGCGCCGCGGCACGAGGCCGTCCGTGTACAGGACCAACAGGTCCCCTGTGCGCAGTGGTTCCTCGGCCTGCCCGTAGACGGCGCCGGAGGTGGCACCGAGCAGGACACCCTCGGGAGGCGTGAGCGCACGCCCCGTCCCGTCACGGAACAGCAGTGGGGCGGGGTGTCCCGCCTGCGCCCACGCCAGTGTGCGGGCCGCCGGGTCGTACCGGCAGCACAGGGCGCTGCCGAGGGCCGGCTGCACGGAGGAGTCGAGGAGGTGGTTGAGGGAGCCGAGGAGCTCGCCGGGCGGGGTGTCGCACAGGGCCATGCCGCGCACCGCGCCGAGCAGCATCGCCATGCCGGAGGTGACGGCCACGCCGTGCCCGGTGAGGTCGCCGACGGTCAACAGGGTGTGGCCGCCCGGCAGTTCGAGCGCGTCGTACCAGTCTCCGCCGACGAGGTTGCCGACGGAGGAGGGGAAGTACTGGGCGGCGAGGTCGAGCCCGCCGGGCCCGCTGTGCGGGAGCCGCAGGGAGCCACGCCACGGCGGCAGCACGGCCTCCTGCAACTCGACCGCGAGCCGGTGCTCGGTCTGCGCGATGTGCCGCTGGCGCTGGAGCGAGTCACGGGTCTCGCTCACCGCGCGCTGGCTGCGGCGCAGCTCGCTGACGTCACGCAGCACCGCCCACATCGAGGCGGTCGCGCCGTCGGCGTCGAGCACGGGCTCGCCCATCATGTGCACCGTGCGCACGGTCCCGTCCGGGCGCACGACGCGGAACTCCCCGTCCATCGGCTTGCCGTCGATGAGGCAGTCGGTGACCATCGCGGTCAGCTTCGGCTGGTCGTCGGCGTGCACGAGCGCGGGCAGCTCGTCGAGCGTCAGCGCGGGGGCGGCCGGGTCACGGCCGAGGATCTGGTACAGCTCGGCGGACCAGGTGGCCTCGTCGGTGAGCAGGTCCCATTCGGCGCTGCCCACCCGGCTCAGCAGGGATCCGGGCTCGGCGGGCGGCGCGGTGACACGCTGGGAGGGCAGTCCCGCCAAGGGGGCGGGGCCCTCCCGCAGTTGTGCCAAGTGCCGGTCGAGGTCGCTGAGTTGGTGCACCGCGAGCTCGTACAGGGCGCGCTGCCAGCGGGACTCGGGGTCGGCCTCGTCCGTCATCACCGATTCCCGGCGCACCGCGTCGACGTCGCCGAGCAGTCGGCGCGTCTGTGAGATCAGCGCGTCGACGGTGCCGCGCTCCGGCGGTTGGCCGGCGGGGCGGTCCGCGAAGGCATGGGGCGGCATGAGGAGACTCTCCGATGCGGGCACTGGTGGCCAGGGCTGACGGAAGGACCGCTAAAGACTTTGGCACAGGCCGCGTTGGCCCGTAAGGGATTTGGCCATACACGATGCGGTGGTGCTTGTGGCATATGCCCTTGTCCTCCGGAGGCCCTCGTTCGTGGCCACTGCTCGAACGGGTGCACGGTGCAGGCGTATGCCGCGTTCATACGTACGGTCATCCGTGCCCCGTCGATCGGCGTAGTCAAACCTACGTACGCAACCAAACCGCGGTGTCCGACGGCAATCGACCGTCGCCGTCGAGCGGGTCGCTGGTTAGCAGCACCTCGCGGTGCGGCGGCAGCGCGGCGGGCTCCGCGGAGAGGTTCACGACGCACACCAGGCCGGCCCCGCGGGCGAACGCGAGCACGTCATCGGCGGCGTCGAGCCACGCCAACTCATGGCCCTGAAAACCCGGTTGGCATGCCCGCAGGTGCAGTGCGCTCCGGTACAGCGCGAGCATGGAGCGGGGGTCGTCCGCCTGGGCCTCGGCCGCGTACGCGCCCCAGCCGGGCGGCTGCGGCAGCCACGGGGCGCCGGACCCGGTGTCCGTGTCCCCGAAGCCGTACGTCGGCCCCTGCGCGGTCCACGGCAGGGGCACCCGGCAGCCGTCGCGGCCGGGGTCGACGCCGCCCGAGCGGGCGTGCATCGGGTCCTGGATGCGCGCGGGGTCGACCTCCACCTCGGGCAGCCCCAGCTCCTCGCCCTGGTACAGGTACACGGAGCCCGGCAGGGCCAGGGACAGCAGGGCCGCCGCACGCGCGCGGCGCCGCCCGAGGCCCAGGTCGGTCGGGGTGCCGAAGCGCTTCGTGGCGAAGTCGAAGCGGGTGTCCGCGCGGCCGTAGCGGGTGACCGTGCGGGTCACGTCGTGGTTGCACAGCACCCACGTCGCGGGCGCGCCGACCGGCGCGTGGTACGCGAGCGTGCGGTCGATGGACGCGCGCAGCTCGGCGGCGTCCCACGGCCGGGTCAGGAAGTCGAAGTTGAACGCGGTGTGCAGCTCGTCGGGGCGCAGATAGCGGGCGAACCGCTCGGGGTCGGGGACCCACAGTTCGCCGATGAGGACGCCGTCGTACGCGTCGGCCACGGCACGCCAGGCGCGGTAGATGTCGTGCAGTTCGTCGCGGTCGACATAGCCGCTCGTGTCGTCCGGCTCCGCGTCGGCGAGCGTCGGATCCTTCGCGAGCAGCGCCGCCGAGTCCACGCGCACGCCGGCCGCGCCCCGCTCGAACCAGAAGCGCAGCACGTCCTCGTGCTCCTGGCGTACCGCAGGGTGCGCCCAGTTGAGGTCCGGCTGCTCCGGCGTGAACAGGTGCAGGTACCACTCGCCGTCCGGCACCCGGGTCCAGGTGCTGCCCGCGAACTGGGACGGCCAGTTGTTCGGCGGCAGCTCGCCGTGCGGGCCGCGGCCCGGCCTGAAGTGGAACAGCTCCCGCTCCGGGCTGCCCGGTCCCGCCGCCAGAGCGGCCTGAAACCACGGGTGTTGATCGGACACATGGTTCGGTACGACGTCGACGATCACGCGGATGCCGAGGTCCCGCGCCTCCGCGATCAGCTTCTCGGCCTCGGCGAGGGTGCCGAACGCCGGGTCGATCGCCCGGTAGTCCGCCACGTCGTAGCCGCCGTCCGCGAGCGGCGAGCGGTACCAGGGGGTGAACCAGATGGCGTCCACGCCGAGCCGGGCCAGATACGGCAGGCGGGACCTGACACCGGCGAGATCGCCCGTGCCGTCCCCGTCGCCGTCGGCGAAGCTGCGGACGTACACCTGGTAGATGGCGGCACCGCGCCACCAGTCGTCGGCCACCACGAAGGGGTCCTTTCGCGCAAGGGTCACAGGAAGAGTCACAGGGGAGGCAGCGGGACGGGCTCAGCCCTTGAGGCCGCCGGCGGTCAGACCGCTCATGATGTTCCGCTGGAAGAGCAGGAAGAGGATCAGCGTCGGCACGGACGCGATGGTCAGCGCGGCGATCAGCTGGTTCTGCGGGACACCGTTGGACAGCGAGTAGATGCCCACGTTCAGGGTCTGCTTCGCCGGGTCGGGCAGCGTCAGCATCGGCCACAGGAAGTCCTTCCAGACACCGACCACCGCGAAGATGGAGACGACGCCCAGGATCGGCCGGGAGATCGGAAGGACCACCGAGCGCAGCGTGCGCAGCGACGAGGCGCCGTCGATGGACGCCGCGTCGAGCAACTCCTGCGGGATCGAGTCGAAGAACCGCTTGAGCAGGAAGATGTTGAAGGCGTTCGTGACGGACGGCAGCCAGATCGCCCAGGGGCTGTTGAGCAGATTCCGCTCGAAGATCGGCACGTCGAGGACGGTCAGGTACTGCGGGACGACCAGCACGGTCGCCGGGATCATCAGCGTCGCCAGCATCATGCCGAGGATGACGTTCCCGAACAGCGGCCGGAGCTTGGAGAGCGAGTACGCCGCTGCCACGTCGAGGACGAGCTGGAAGGCGAGCGCGCCGAACGCGTAGTAGAGGGTGTTGAACAGGAGCTTGGCGAGGTCCATGACCTCCCAGGCCGCCTGGTAGTTCTCCGGGTGCACGCTGTCGGGCACCAGGGTCGGCGGGGACTGCACGATCTCGGCCGTCGTCTTGAGCCCACCGGTCACCATCCAGTACAGCGGGCCGAGGAAGACCAGCGTGAACAGGGCGAGGGTGACGCCGAGGACGGTCCAGTAGAGGATCTTCCCGCGGCGCCTGCCGAGCTGGGCGGGGGAGATCAGGGTGCGGGGGCGCATCGAATCGGTGGCCATCGGACGCGGTCTCCTCAATCGTCCTGGGAGCGGCTGAGTCGCACGTACACCGCGGAGAACGCCGCGAGCAGGACGAGCAGGACGAGGCCGAGGGCCGCCGCGCCGCCGTAGTTGTTGAAGTTGAAGGCGTACTGGTAGATCAGATAGACGACGGTCGTGGTCGAGCCCTCCGGGCCCGCGCCGTTCGTCAGCAGGAACGGCTCGGTGAAGACCTGCATCGTCGCGATGATCTGCATCAGGAACATCAGCGAGAGGATCAGCCGCGTCTGCGGGATCGTCACGTGCCAGATCTTGCGCCACAGGCCCGCGCCGTCCAGCTCCGCCGCCTCGTACAGCTCGCCCGGGATGCCCTGGAGCGAGGCGAGGTAGATGAGGGTCGCGCCGCCCATGTTCATCCACGTCGCCGCGACGACCACGGACAGCATGGCGGTGTCGGTCGACTGGAGCCACTGCTGTTCCGGGATCCCGAAGACGCCGAGGATCCGGTTGAACAGGCCGTATCCGGGGTCGTAGAAGTACTTGAACAGCAGGACCGAGGCGACTGGTGGCAGCATCACCGGCAGATAGACGAGCAGCCGCAGATACCCCTGGCCGTGCCGGAACTCGTTCAGCAGGACCGCCACGAGGAACGGGACGGCGAAGCCCAGGAGCAGGGCCAGGGCGGTGAACAGGAGCGTGTTGCGCCACGCCTGCCAGAAGGCCGGGTCGTGGAGGACGTACGTGAGATTGGACCAGCCGGCCCAGGTGGTGCGGCCGTCCTTCGTCTTCTGGAAGGCCAGCAGGAACTCCCTGACCATCGGGTACCAGGAGAAGAAGGAGAAGCAGAGCACCGCGCCGATCAGGAAGCCGTGGGCGGAGACATTGCGTTTCACGGCGCGCGCGAACGAGCCGCCGGAGGTGGTGCGTGGGTGCTTGCGCTGAGGTGGTGCGGACTGCCGGGGCTTCGCGGGCAGCGTCGGGGCCGACATGGTCACTCCTCGGATCACAGGTGGCGGCGGGACGTCCTACTGGTTGGCCAGCACCTGGTTGACCTGCTGCTCGGCGGTGGACAGGAGCTTGTCGACGTCGGCGTTCCTGTTCGTCAGGACGCCCGACATGACGTTGTCGAGGACCTTGTAGACCTCCTGCGCCTTCGGCGGCTCCGCCTTGCCGCGCACCGGGTTCGCCATGAACGGCTCGAAGTTCCGTACGGGCATGGTCGCGTTGTTGGTCCGCGACTGGAGGTCGTCCGCCTTCACGGCGCCGGTGAAGAAGTTCGGCTGCGGCAGGCCGACCGGGAGCTTGTCCTCCTTGGTCCTCGCCCAGTCGAACTGGCCCTTGCCGGGCGTGAGCGTCTTGAAGTTGAGCCAGGCGATGGCGGCCTTGATCTTGTCGGGCGAGGAACCCTTCTTGATCATGTAGTCGTTGCCGCCGAACAGGGTGGCCTTGCCGCCGGGGATCGGGCCCATCCCGAAGTTGTCGTAGTCGGCGCCCAGTTGCTGCACCATGTACGTCACGTCGTCCGGCGCGGCGAGGAACATGCCGAGCTTGTCCGACGCGATCTGCTTCTGGAGGTCGCCCCACTTCAGCAGCTGCGTCCTGCCCATGCTCTCGTCCTTCCAGCGCATGTCGTGCAGCTGCCGGGCGATCCGCCTGCCGGTGGCGTTGTTGAACGCGGCCTTCGTGCCGTCGGGGGAGACGACGTCGCCGCCGAGCCCGTACATCGTGGCCGTGAAGTGCCAGCCGCCGGTGTTCTCCGCGCTGTACTCGCCGTAGCCGGCGACGCCGCCGCCGAGTCCCGCGATCTTCTTCGCGGCCGTGCGCACCTCGGCCCAGGTCGTCGGCGGCCTGTCGGGGTCGAGTCCGGCCTTCTTGAAGAGCTTGCGGTTGATGAGCAGGCCCATCGTGTAGTTGCTGGTGGGCAGGCCGTAGAGCTTGTTGTCCTTCTTCAGCGCGCCGAGCACGTTCGGGTCGATGGAGTCGAGCGCCGGCACGGTCTTCTTGGTGACGTACGGGGTGATGTCCTCGGCGCCGTCGTTGTCGAGCACCTGCTGGAGATCGGTGAAGTAGGTGTAGAAGACGTCCGGCTGGGACTTCGCCTTGAGCGCGGCGGTGAACCGGGCGGGCTCCTCGCACTGGCCCGCGGTGGACTTCCCGTCGATCGTGACGTTCGGGTACTTCTCGTTGAACGTCTTGACGTCCTCGATCCACTGCCGCCGCTCGGCCGCCTTCGCCTTCGGCGGCATGCAGTCGATGGTCAGCGAGACCTTGGTCTTCGGGTCGAGCGGCGCGGAGGCGTCCGCCTTCGTGCCCGCGCCGCCCGCCCCCTCACCGTTGTCGGAGCTGCTGGTGCCACAGGCCGCGAGCGAGGCCAGTGCGAACGCGGTGACGACGAGCGTCACGGAAGTGCTTCTCATCGGTGGGTCCCCTCAGGGCCTGAGCCTGTGCAGGCAGGAACGTGGAGGCCCGCGGCACCCCCGGTCGTGGGACCGGGGGTGCCCGAGCGAGCCACACTCAAGCACCGGCGACCGAGGGGCGCAAGATGTCGCGCGTATTCCGCAAAAAATGAACAGGCGGGCGGGTCGGGGGAGTTCGGGCCGTGGCCTACGACGCCGCGGGCGGCGGCGCCGTCGAGCCGCGCACCACCAGCTCGGGCTCGAACAGCAGCTCACCCGGCGGCACCGTGCCGCCCTGGATCTGCGCCACCAGCAGCTCGACGGCGGCGCGCCCCATGGCCTCGATCGGCTGGCGCACGGTGGTCAGCGGGGGCTCGGTGCAGTTCATGAACGCGGAGTCGTCGTAGCCCACCACCGAGATGTCGCCCGGCACCGAAAGGCCCGCGCGGCGGGCGGCCCGCACCGCCCCGAGCGCCAAGGGGTCGCTTGCGCAGATGATGCCGGTGACGCCCCGGTCGATGAGCCGGGCGGCCGCGGCGTGCCCGCCCTCCAGGGAGAACATCGCCCGCTCCACGGCGGACGCCGGCAGCCTGCCCTCCATCGCACGGGCGGCGGACAGTTTGCGCTGCGAAGGGATGTGGTCGTCGGGGCCGAGCACCAGACCGATGCGCTCATGGCCGAGCGACGACAGATGGCGCCACGCCTGCTCCACGGCGACCGCGTCGTCGCACGCCACGCACGGGAAACCGAGCCGCTCGATGGCCGCGTTGACCAGCACCACGGGCACCTGGCGTTCGGCGAGCCGCTGGTAGTGGCCGTGCTCCGCGTCCCCCTGCGCGAACAGGCCGCCCGCGAACACCACGCCGGACACCTGCTGTTGCAGCAGCAGCTCGACGTAGTCCGCCTCGGAGACGCCGCCCTTGGTCTGGGTGCACAGCACCGGCGTCAGGCCCTGCTGGGCGAGCGCGCCCCCGATCACTTCCGCGAACGCGGGAAAGATCGGATTCTGCAGTTCCGGGAGGACGAGGCCGACCAGGCGGGCGCGTTCGCCGCGCAGCTGGGTCGGCCGCTCGTACCCGAGGACGTCGAGGGCGGTGAGCACCGACTGGCGCGTCGCCTCCGACACCCCTGGCTTGTTGTTGAGCACCCGGCTGACCGTGGCCTCACTGACCCCGACCTTCTTCGCCACCTGAGCAAGTCTGCGCGTCATGGAGCGCAAGATTAGCGCAAGAACTTGCGGTCGGTTTGCGTGAAGGAGACATCCACGAAGACCTTCACCGCATCATGCTGTGTCGAGGCCACGGTCGCCGGTGAGGGTGCGTCAGCCGAGCACCTTCTCCTTCACCAGCTCCAGGATCCGCCGGTCCTCGTCCGGGCCGAGCCAGGCCTCCGGGGAGCCCGGGTAGCTGTCGAACAGGATGTGCGTCGCCCCGAACTCCTCGAGCGTGGCCACGTCCCGCTTGATCTGCTCGATGCTGCCGTGACCCAGCGGACGGTCGTCCGACTCCGGCAGCTCACCGATCATCAGCTGGATGCGCGGCGCGAACTCCGGCACGGGACGGCCGGCCTTCTCCGCCTCCTCGGCCACCCGCGGCAGCTGCGCGCGCAGCTTCGCGACCGTCGGCATGAACGGGTGCCAGGCCTCACCGAGCCGCCCGGCCCGGCGCAGCGCGGCGGGGGAGTCGCCGCCGACCCACACCGGGACGCTGGGCGCCGTCGCGGGCGCGGGACCGGTGCGCACGCCCTCGAACTCGACGTACTTGCCCTTGAAGGTGCACGGGTCCTCGGTCCACGCGGCGCGGATCGCCGTGAGGTACTCGTCGGTGATGGCGCCGCGCTCCTCGAACGGGACGCCGAGCACCCGGTACTCGGCCGCGGACCAGCCGACACCCGCGCCGAGGATGAACCCGCCGTCGTTCAACTGGTCGACGTTGGCGGCCAGGCGCGCCGTGTGCAGCGGATGACGGTAGGGGATCACCGTGATCGTGGTGCCGAGCGTCAGGCCCGGCACCCGGCCCGCGAGGTGCGCGGCCAGCGTGAACTGGTCGTAGAACGGGGCCGGGTACACGGAGTGCACGTCCGGGGTGACCACGATGTGGTCGGAGATCATCGCGAAGGTGTAGCCGAGGTCCCGGGCGTCCGTGGCCTGCCGGACCAGGTGCTCGGGGGTCATGCCGGAGCCGAAGTTCAGAAGATTTACGCCGTATCGCATACGGCGAGTCTCTTTGATCTTGAGGCCCGGAGTCGAATTGCCGTGCGAACCAGGCGATTCCGGGCCTCGCGGCGACGACGACCGCGCGGGCGCGCCTCGGTCAGCCGTGCGGGACGATCGCGACCGGACTGGTCACATGGTGCACCACCGAGTGCGCCGTGGCCCCCAGATGCGGCACGCCGGTCCGCCGCCCCACCACCGTCAGGCTCGCCCCGGTGGCCGCCTTGAGGAGATGGTGGCCCGGCTGCCCGTACACGAGGCGCTCCTCGACCGGCACCTCCGGATACTTCGAGCGCCAGGCCCGCACCGCCTCCGTCAGCGCCCCGCGCAGCCCGTCCTCCTGGCGGGCCGCGTCGCCCGGCCGCGCCCCGCCCGGCTGGATCCCGCGCAGCGGCGGCAGCGACCAGGCGTGCAGCACGTGCAGCGGCGCTCCGCGCAGGGCGGCGGCCTCGAAGGCGTACGAGAGGAGTTCGTCGGCGGGGGCCGTCACGTCGAGGCCCAGGAGCACCGGCCGGAAGTCGGCGCCCTGCCGTTCGTCCTCGGGCAGGCCACCCGCCCGTACGAGCACCACCGGGCGCGTCGACCGGGCCGTGACCGCGAGGGCGACCGAACCGACCAGGAAGCCGGAGTAGCCGGTGAAGCCCCGCGAGCCGAGCACCAGGCTCTCCGACTCCTCGGCCGCCTCGAGCAGGGCCGTCACCGGCTGGTCGGCGCGGCGCCTCGCGATGATCTCCAGAGCGGGATGGGCGTACGAGAGTCGGAGCGCGACCACGTCGAGCACGCCCCGGCCGGGCAGATCGACGTCGGGGACGCGGGGCGCGGGGCGCTCCGTGCCCGACGCCTGGACGAGCCGCAGCGGCAGCCCTCGGCGCAGCGCCTCGCGGGCCGCCCAGTCCGCGGCGTGCACGCTCTCGCGCGAAGCGTCCGTCCCGACGCTCAGGACGCGGCTACTGGTCATGACGGGAACCTCTCCATGACGGTGACGCGGATGGTGTGCCTCCGGTGCGGGTTCCACGCCGGGCGGTGGTCACTCGTGTGGAGCACGGCGGGATCGGCTGCTCGCGTACCCCGGTTGCCGGGACCCTCCCACCGGCCCGACCTGCGCGGGGAGAGGCGAACCGGCCCTCGGCGGTGGGCCGTTCGGCCCCTGTGCCGGGCCGCCCGTCCGCGCGAGCGTGGGCTTACTCTGGCAGGGAGGTGACGATGACGACCTGCAAGAAGCTCAGGCAAGCCAAGGGCAACCCCCTGCGGCGCGGGTCGGACGCGGTCGAGGGGTGGGCGGCCCTGCTGCTCGGACTGCTCGCCCTCCTGGTGGCGCCCGCCGCGGGCGCCGCCGCGGGCTGGGCCGCCCACGCCGACGCCGCCGCGCACGCCCGCGTCCAGGCGGCGCAGCGCCAGCAGGTGCGGGCGGAACTGGTCGAGGACGCCCCGGACTACGTGCCGTCGTCGAGCGGCGTGCAGAACACCGTCACCTACCCCGTCAAGGTGCGCTGGAGCGACGACGGGCGGCACACCGTGGTGCGGACCGTGCCGGTGTCCGCCGGGCTCGACCGGGGCGACCGCGCCACCGTGTGGCTCGACCAGCGGGGCCGTGTCACCACCGAGCCGTGGGGGTCGGAGGCGATCTGGGCCCGCGCGCTCACCGCAGCCTTCCTCGTGACCGCGACCACCGCGACGCTCGCCCTGCTGACCCGGTTCGCGCTGCGCCGCGTGCTCGACCGGCGCAGGCTCGCCGACTGGGAGCGCGAATGGCGCCGGGTGGGTCCGGAGTGGAGCCGGCGGCACGCGTAGCGCCCGCTCGCTGCTGATACCGAACGGGCGCAGCGGGATCCGCAAAGCACCTGCTCAGCGAGCCGACAGGCCCATCGCGAGAGCCGACAGGGCCCCGCGCGGGAGCCGTTCGGCCCCTGGGCCCGCGGGCGGCGGACCGTCATGGTCGAGGTATCGCAAGGACGCGGTCCGTACGACGCGATGACGCCGCCGGAGCCCTCGCTCCGCCGACAGCCGGGCCCCGGCGGCGACCACCCCCACGAGGGGCGCGCCCCGGCCGCCGTCCCAGCCTCGGAAGGAGGCCGCCCATGACGACCACGGCACCACGGATGAGTCAGACCCTGCCCGAGGAGTACCGCGGCCGGCTGATGCGCTTCGCCCGCGACGTGAGCTTCCCGGAAGGGGCCAGGCTCTTCGACGAGGGCTCGCGCGCCGACCGCTTCTGGCTCCTGCGCAGCGGCACCGTCGCCCTCGACATGCGCGTGCCGGGCCGCACCGCCCCCGTCGTCGAGTACCTCGGCCACGGCGAACTCATCGGCTGGTCATGGCTGTTCCCGCCGTACGTGTGGCAGCTCGGCGCACGGGCCGAGACCCGGGTCAGGGCCCACGAGTTCGACGCGTTCACGGTCCGCCTGCTGTGCGCGTCCGACCCCGGCCTCGGCTCCTTCGTGGCCCAGTGGGTGGGCGGTGTGCTCGCCCACCGCCTCAGCGTCACCCGCACCCGGCTGCTCGATCTGTACGCGCCCTACGGATCGGGGGCCGCCTAGCACCGACGACGGGCCCGCCAGGGCCGGTGGAACGGTACCGTTCGGCCCTGGCGGATCAGTCCCGCCGGCCTCAGGATCTAGACGGGTTCGCATCCAACCGTCTGGGAACACCGCATCCGAGGGGGCCGCATGCCACAGCCACGTACGTTCTCCGCGGACCGGCCCATCCGCATCCTGCTGCTCGACGACCACGAAGTGGTCAGGCGCGGCCTGCGCGACCTCCTCGGAGCCGAGCCCGACATGACGGTCGTCGGCGAGGCCGGCACCGCCGCGCAGGCCCTCGCCCGCGGACCCGCGCTGCGGCCCGACGTGGCCGTCCTCGACGTGCGGCTCCCCGACGGCGACGGCATCACGATCTGCCGCGAACTGCGCGTCCTCATCCCCGACGTGAGCTGCCTGATGCTGACCTCGTTCGACGACGACGACGCGCTGCTCGACGCCATCATGGCGGGGGCGGGCGGCTATGTGCTCAAGCAGATCAAGGGCTCCGACCTGGTGTCCGCCGTGCGCACCGTCGCCGCCGGACAGTCCATGCTCGACCCGGCCACCACCGCCCGCCTCATGCGCAGCCTGCGCGGCCCCGAACAGGGCGGGCGGAACGGCTCGAACGAGGAGGCGGCCGCCGGCAAACCCGTCGCCGAGGGCGTCGAACTGACCGAACGGGAGCGGGACATCCTCGCGCTCGTGGGGGAGGGGCTCACCAACCGGCAGATCGGGGGACGGCTCTTCCTGTCGGAGAAGACCGTGAAGAACAACATCTCGCGCCTCCTCGCGAAGCTCGGCGTCGAGCGCAGGATCCAGGCCGCCGTGATCGCGACGAAGCTGCCGCAGGACCGGCCCAGGTCCTGACCGGGCGCGTCAGGCCTGCTGCGCCGGCGCGGTGAGCGGCACCGACCACTCCAGGAGCGTGCCGCCGCCCTCGCACGCCGTCACGGACAGCGTGCCGCCGCGCCGCGCCGCGCGCGCGGCCAGATTGGCGAGCCCGCTGCGATGCCCCTCGGCGGCCTCCGGGATCCCCGCCCCGTTGTCGGAGACGGTCAACGTCAGCGTGCCGCCGCGCACCACGAGGGCCACGTCGGCGGACGTGGCGCGCGCGTGCCGGGCCACGTTCGTCAGCGCCTCGCCGAGCACCGCCAGCGCGTCGTCACCGAGCGGCCCCGGCACATCGGCGTCGATCAGGCCCTCCATCCGCAGCGACGGAGTGAACCCCAGGACCTGCGCGGCGTCCTCCACGGCCCGTACGACCCGGATGCGGAGCCCCGAACCGGTGGGCGGCCCGCCGTGCTCACGCAGACCGAAGATGGTCGAGCGGATGATCTTGATGGTGGTGTCCAGGTCGTCCACCGCGCGCAGCAGCCGCTCCGACGCCTCCGGGTGCTGCACGAACCGCTGCGCGCTCTGCAACGTCATCCCTGTCGCGAACAGCCGCTGGATCGCCAGGTCGTGCAGGTCGCGGGCGATCCGGTCACGGTCCTCGAGCAGGCTCATCTGCTCCGCGTCCCGCCGCCGCTCCGCGAGCTCCAGCGCGAGCGCCGCCTGCCCCGCGAAGCCGCCCAGCGGTATCAACTCGGCCGCGGAGAACGGCGGATGCTCGGCGCGGCGTGCCAGCATCAGCACCCCGCGCACCCGGTCCGCCGTCCCGATGGGCACCGCCACCGCGGGTCCGAGCCCCTCCCAGCGGTCCGGCTGGTACGTGATCCGGGGGTCCTTGCGGATGTCGTCGGAGGTCACCAACTCGCCGGCCTTGAGCGCCGTTCCGGAGAAGGTGCCCTCACGGGGCAGCGTCACGTCGTTGTGCGCGCCGGCCCGGGCGCCGAGCGCCAGCGTCTCGTGCAGCAGATCGTCGCCGGGCACCAGGAGCGCCACCACCCCGAGGTCCGCCGCGGTGATCTCCCGCGCCCTGTCCACCATCAGGCGCAGCACCTCGGCCTCGTCCGCCCCCGACAGCAGGCTCCCGGTGAAGTCGGCGCTCAGCTGCAGCCAGCGCTCCCGCAGCCGCACCTCCTCGTACAGGCGCGCGTTCTCGATCGCCACGCCCGCCGCCGCGCCCAGCGTCTGGAGGACCGCCACGTCCTCGTCGTCGAAGTCGCCGCCGCCGCGCTTCTGCGTCAGATACAGATTGCCGAACACGTCGTCGCGGACCCGGATCGGCACCCCGACGAACGTGTGCATCGGCGGATGGTGCGGCGGGAACCCCGCGGACGCCGGATGGTCGGCCAGCTCCGGCAGCCGCAGCGGCTCCGGGTGCCGGATCAGCTCACCGAGGAGTCCGTGCCCCGACGGCAGATCGCCGATCTCCGCCCGCAGCTCGTCGCCGATCCCCACGGGCAGGAACTGGGAGAGCTTGCGGCGGTCCTCGCCGATCACCCCGAGCGCCCCGTACTCGGCGTCCACCAGGACCACGGCCGCCTCCACGATCCGCCGCAGCACCTGCGAGAGATCCAGCTCCTGGCCCACCGAGAGGACCGCCTCGAGGAGGCCATGCAAGCGGTCGCGGGTGCGGCGGACCGCGCCGATGCGCACCTGGAGCTCTTCGAGCAGTTCGTCGAGCCGCAACCTCGGCAGTGGGCCCGACCCCCGTGCACCGTCCTCGGCCATCCGGCCTCCGTGGGGCCTCGGTTGAGGAGTGTCCTCGTACTCAAGGTAGCGGCTGCCCGCGCCCCTACGACCTGGTTCGTCACACCTCGGACGGCGGAACCCCGACGTCCGGGGCGGACGCCGCGTGCAGCGCGGCGATCTGGGAACGGGAGGTGAAACCGAGCTTGGTGAGAATGTGCTCCACGTGGGAGTCGATCGTCCGCTTCGACACCACGAGCTTGGCCGCGATCTCCCGGTTGGTGAGCCCTTCACCGACCAGCGCGGCCACCTGCCGCTCGCGCGGCGTCAGACCGTCCGTGGGGCCCGAGCGCTGCGGCGGCACATCGGGCGACGGCGCCGTCTCGTCGTCGAGCGCCAGATCCACCACCACGTCCAGCGGCAGCGTCGCGCCCTCCTCGAAGGAATGGTGGTACCCGTCGGCGCCCAGCACCGCGCGCGCCAGATCCGCCGCGTCCCCGTGCAGCTCGTGCAGGACCGGGATGCCGAACCTGGCCTCCTTGGCCGCCCGCCGCCACAGCGCGTCGGCCGCGCCCTGGAGCGTGGCGACCCGCTCGAACCGCCGCAACTGCGCCGCGTGCCAGGCGAGCCCCTCCATGCAGTGGGCGAGCCCCATCAGGTCGTGCAGCGCCGCCTTGCTGCGGATGCCGTCACGGGCGCACTCCGCCGACGCCTCGTGGTCCCCCTTGAGCCACAGACCGACGCTCTTGACCCACAGCGCCCAGCTGCGCGCCCACTGCTCGCCCGGGTGTGCGACGCCCCGCGCTAGCGAGTCGTCGCACCAGGCGATGCCCTTCTCGTACTCGCCCGACAGGATCAGCATGAACCCGCCGTAGAAGCCCAGCATCAGCAGGCCCGTGTCGTCGCCGAGCGCCGTCATCCGGGCCCGCGCCTCGTCGAAGTCGTCGGCGCAGCCCGCCATCTGCCCCAGGAAGTAGCGCCGGTGCGCCTGGAAGGCGAACGTCCACGTGGCGCCGATCCGGTCGCCGATCCGCTCGGCGACCTGCTCGGCCTCCTTCAACAGCGCCTCGTTCTTGCCCCGTTCCCCCTGGATGTCCATGTACCAGCTGATCAGCCACAGCGCCTTCACGCGGTGCGGCGTCTCGTCGCGGCAGCCGTCCAGGGTGCGGCGCAGCCAGTAGCGCCCCTCGGTGAGCAGGCCCGTCGCGTGCCAGTAGCCCCACAGCGCCGTCGCCATCTCCAGGCCGTCGCAGTGCAGCCGCGGCGAGGACACGCAGTGCTCCAGGGCGATCCGCACGTTCGCCTGGTCGCGCACCAGCGCCCGCAGCAGCGGGATCTGCGCGTCGCCCGTCCACTCCTGGTCGAAGGCGCGGGCCGCGTCGAGGAAGTACTCCAGGTGCCTGCGCCGCGCCCGCTCCTCGCCGCCGAGCGCGACGAGCTGCTCCATGCCGTACTCGCGGATGGTGTCGAGCATCCGGTACCGCGTGCCCTCCGGCGTCTCGACGCGCACCACGACCGACTTCTCCACGAGGCCGATCAGCGAGGTCAGCACGTCCTCCACCGGCAGGATCTCCTCGTCGGCGCACACCACTTCGGCCGCCTGGAGGCTCAACTCGCCCGCGAACACGGACAGCCGGGCCCACAGCAGCCGCTCCGCCGCCGTCGACAGGTCGTGGCTCCAGCCGATCGCCGTACGCAGCGTCTGATGGCGCGGAACCGACGTCCTGCGCCCTCCGGTGAGCAGCCGGAACCGGTCGTCGAGCCGCGCCAGCATCTCGTCGAGGGAGAGCACCCGCAGCCGGGACACGGCCAGTTCGATCGCGAGCGGGATCCCGTCGAGGCGCCGGCACAGCGCCAGGACGTCCGCCCGGTTGTCGTCGCTCACCGTGAACCCCGGCACGGCCGCACAGGCCCGGTCGGCGAACAGGGCCAGCGCGTCGCTGTCCCGCCCGGCGCCTGCGTCGCCCTCGGGCATGCTCAGCGGGCCGATCGAGAGGACGTGCTCACCGGGTACGTCGAGCGGCTGCCGGCTCGTCGTCACGATCCGCAACCGGGGCGCGGTGCGCAGCAGTTCGTCGCAGAGCACCGCGCACGCGTCGACCAGGTGCTCGCACGTGTCGAGCAGCAACAGCAGCTCGCGGCTCTCCAGGTGGTCGGCGATCACCTCGAGGGCGGGCCTTGCCGCCTGCTCCGGCAGGTCGAGCGCCGCCGCCACCGCGTTCGGCAGCAGCTCCGGGTCGTGCAGCGCGGACAGCTCCACGAGCCGCACCCCGTCGGCGAACGCGCCGCGCAGCTCGCGCGCCGCCCGCACCGCGGTCCGTGTCTTGCCGACGCCGCCGGGACCCGTCAGCGTGACCAGCCTGGCCCGCGTCAGCACGTCCGCGATCTGCCCCAACTCCCGGCGCCTGCCGACGAAACTCGTGGTCTCGGCGGGCAGATCGCCCGGCGTGCGCCGGGTGGGGCTGGTGTTCATAGGGGGACTCACCTCGTGCGGTGCGGACGGTGGCGGCTGCCGCCGCCAGGCTAGAGCCAAACGGCGGCGGAGGAGCCCCCTTCGCGCGACGTCCACCCGAACGGGAGGGCGGAGGGGGACAGTTGGCACATGTGGCGGGATTCGCCCGCGTACTTCGGGGAAACCGTCACACCGCGCGCCCGGCTGACTACACTTCCGGGAACGCCGCGGCCGTCGCGCCGATCATGTCGTGCCCCAGCTCGTCACGACCGGAGCCGATGTGTCCGGTCCGCCCTCCGGAAGGCCCTCATGACCCCTGGTCCGTCATCGCTCACCTCCACGCCCGAGACGTTCGGCACGCTCGGCGTCAGCGCCCGCCGGCTGGCGGCGGGCGCGCGGCAGGGCGACGCGGGCGGCGATGTGCACGGCGTCGTCGACACGCCGTTCGGGACCCGGCTGCTCATCGGCGACGTGATGGGCAAGGGCGCCGAGCTGGCCCGCACCGCGGACTCCGTGCTGCTCACCTGGCGCAGGCTCGCGCAGGTGCAGCGGACCCTGGAGGTGCTCGCGGTGCGGCTGCACTCGCTGGTCGCGCACTCCGAGGAGCCGGACCGGTTCGTCACCGCGACGCTGCTCACCGTCGCGCCCGACGGCTCGGCCGAAGTGGTCTGCTGCGGGCATCCGCCGCCCCTCCTGCTCCGGGGGCGGTCCGCGGTGCCCGCCGCCGTGCCCGTGCCCGCGCCGCCGCTCGGGCTGCTCGACCTCGCGCACGGCTGGTGCGGCGCGGAGCAGATACCCGCGACCGCCTGGGACCGCATGCTCCTGCACACCGACGGTGCCACCGAGGCCCGCGACGCGGACGGCGTGTTCTATCCGCTGGCCGAGCGCGCCGCCGAACTCGGCTCCCTGCCCCTCGCCCCGTTCACCGCCGCCCTCTCGGCGGACCTGCTGCATCACGCCGGAGGCCGGCTCCAGGACGACGCCACGCTCCTGGCCCTGGAGGCGACGGACTCCGCTTCGCCGGCCTGAATCCCGTTCGTCCGTACCCCGTTTGGGGGCCCCTGTGACAGGGGAGCCGGAGGGTGAGCCCGTGACAGCCGACGAGAAGGGAATGGTGGCTCGTGCTTCTCGCCCATCCCGCCCTGTTGACCGATCTGGTCCGCGAGTACGAGACGCTGAGCGCGCTCGACGCCGACGAAGGCGGACCCGCAGCGCAGCGCAGGCTGGACGACATCGGGTACAGCCTCTGCGTGGCCACCGGCACGAACGACGTGGACGCCGCGCTCGTCGCCGCCCGCCACCGCCTGCCCGGCGCCCGCGTCCACGACGACTCCCTGATCACCGCGCACCGCCACCGGACGGCACACCGGCGTCGGCACCGCTGAGGACGTCACACCGCCAGGACGCCGCGGCCCGTGGTCTGTTCCTCCAGGACCCGGAGGGCCTGCGAAGGGGACTTCTGCCAGAGCGTCGTGACCGGCTCCCACACCCGGACGCCGGTCGGCGAGCCGAGGGTCAGGGCCTGAAAGCTGCGGCCCTCGTGCTCGGGCACCGCCGCCACCGTCACGTACATGACCGCCGGCGCCTTGTCCTCGGCGTCCTCCGGGTCGGACACCGAGAGCACCGCCGCGTACGCCGTGTCGTGCGCGGCCAGGACGCGTCCGGCGTGCGGCACCGTCGGCAGCGGCAGCGCCGCCCCGTCCAGGTCGCCGTACGTGATGAGCGGGACGCGGTCCACGAGGCAGGCCTTCGAGGAGTCGTTGCGCACGCTCAGCCTGAGGATGTCGGCGTTGTCGTCGGAGGGCCGGGCGCGCACCGTCAGGTCGTTCTCGCCGCACCGGGGGAGGACCGTGGGCTTGCCCGCTGCCCCTGAGGCCGGTGCGGTGAGAACGGTCAGGGCCAGGGCGGCCACGGAGGCCGCCGCGGCCCGGTGCGAGAGACGGCTGACAAGGCGAGCGCGCATCGGAATTCCCCAATCAATGTCGGGTGAATGCGGCGGAACCCGGCATACGACCCTAGCGCGAAGATGTGACCGGAGGCACGTCCTGCGGTGGGGGATGCAGTGCGCGCAAGGTTTGCACAGTGTGCAAGAATCTCGTCCGTGACCGCCTCCCCGCAGCAGCCCAGCGCCCCCGCCGAGGGGTTGCGCGCGCGTCGGCGCCGCCAGACGCGCTCCGAGCTGCACGCGGCCACACTCAGCCTCGCCCGCGAGCACGGCTTCGCGCAGATCACGGTCGAGATGATCAGCAAGGAGGTCGGCGTCTCACCGCGGACCTTCTTCAACTACTTCCCCAGCAAGGAAGCGGCCCTCTTCGCCCTCCCCGGCACCGTCCCGCCCGCTCTGGCGGACCGGTTCGCCGCGGGGGAGGGCAGCGGGACCGACGCGGTCCTCCGCGACCTCGGCGACATCCTCGCCGACCACGTCCAGGAGGCCGCTCCCGAGCCCCGGGAGCTCGAGGACTCGCTGCGCATCGCGGAGGGCGTCCCCTCGGTCCTCGCCACCTTCCTCGCCCAGTGCGAGGCGGTCGAACGGGACCTCGCAGGGCTGATCGCCCGGCGCACCGGCACCCCGCCCGACGGCGAGGCCGCCGAACTGCTCGCCGGAGTTGCCATGGCGACCGTACGCAGCGGGATCAAGCGGTGGCAGCAGTCGAGCGACCACCACGAAGGACCCGCGGACCGCGTGCGCGCATCCTTCGACGCGCTCCGGGCGCTCCTGGGACCGGCCCCCGTGAAGTAGGCGCCCCTCCCGCGTGACCGACTCCCCTCCCCGCGGTCACCCACGCACCTCTCCCCGAACCCGCACCACCGAAGTACCCGTACGCGGCAACCGCTCTCGCCGCAGGGCCCGCCCTGTTCCACGCCACCCGCAACACCACATCGGAGAACACCGCAATGACGCACGCCCCCGCTTCCGAGGGCATCGACTCAGGACCCGACCCGGCCCAGGGGATCGAAGGGACCGACGAGAGCACCGTCAAGCCGCACAACTTCGGCCTGATCTTCGCCGCGCTCATGCTCACCATGCTGCTCGGCGCGCTCGACCAGACCATCGTCTCGACCGCCCTGCCGACCATCGTCGGCGAGCTCAACGGCATCGAGCACATGGCCTGGATCACCACCGCGTACATCCTGGCCGCCACCATCGGCATGCCCGTCTACGGCAAGCTCGGCGACCTCATGGGCCGCAAGAACATCTTCCTCGCGGGCATAGCCCTGTTCCTGGTCGGCTCCGTGGTCTGCGGACTCGCCCAGAACATGGGCACGTTGATCGCCGGCCGGGCCCTCCAGGGCCTCGGCGGCGGTGGCCTCATGATCACCTCGCAGGCGATCATCGCCGACCTGGTGCCGCCGCGTGAGCGCGCCAAGTACATGGCCCCGATGGGCGCCGTCTTCGGCCTGTCCTCCGTCGTCGGGCCGCTGCTCGGCGGCTGGTTCACCGACGCGCACTCCTGGCGCTGGGCGTTCTGGGTCAACCTGCCGCTCGGCGTCCTGGCCTTCGCCGTCGCCGCCGTCGCGATCAAGCTGCCGCGCAAGGCCGTCCAGGTCACCCTCGACTACCTCGGCACGGCCCTGATGGCTGCCGCCGTCACCTGTACCGTGCTCTTCGCGAGCTGGGGCGGCACCCAGTACGAGTGGTCCGACCCGCTGGTCATCGGCCTCGGCATCGGCGCCGTCGTCGCCTGGGTGCTGTTCTTCGTCGCGGAGAAGCGCGCCAAGGAGCCGGTCATCCCGCTGCACCTGTTCCGCTCGCCGATCTTCAACGTCGCCACCCTGCTCGGCATGATCGTCATCGGCCTCGGCATGTTCGCGATCGTCGGCTACATGCCCACGTACCTTCAGATGGTGTACGGCAAGACGGCCACCGAGTCCGGCCTGCTGCTGATCCCGATGGTCGTCGGCATCATGGGCACCGCCCTGCCGTCCGGCGCCATCATGTCGAAGACCGGCAAGTACAAGATCTACCCGATCGCCGGCACGCTCATCATCATGCTCACCGCGTACCTGATGTCGACGCTCGACGTGTCCGACCCGGTCTGGCTGGTGTGCGTGTACGTGGGCCTCGCGGGTGCTGGTGTGGGTCTGATGATGCAGACCCTGGTGCTCGCCGTGCAGAACGACTTCCCGGGCGCGGAGGTCGGCACCGCCACCTCCGCGAACAACTTCTTCCGGGAGATCGGCGCGACCCTCGGCACCGCCGTCGTCGGCGCCGTGTTCGCCAGCCGGCTCACCGACCAGCTCGCCGTGAACCTGCCGGCCGAGGCCGCCGCCAAGGTCGGCGACAGCGACTCGCTCACCCCGGCGCTCGTGCGCGCGCTGCCGGCCGAGCTGCGCGACACGGTCGTCAACTCCTACCAGGAAGCGCTCGTTCCGATCTTCCTGTACCTGCTGCCCGTCTTCGCGGTCGGCCTCGTCCTCGCCTTCGTCCTGAAGGAGAAGCCGCTGGCCGACAACGACGACTGGCACGCGGAGAACGCGAGCCCGGCCCCCGGCAAGGAGCCCGAGCCGGTCGCCTGACCCCCGTACGCACCGGTGCCCCGCCACGCTGTCGCAGCGCGGCGGGGCACCGTCGCATGTCGTGCCGGGTGCGTCAGTCGGCGTCGAGCCAGACCCCGTCCCGCATCAGGTCGCGGCCCGCCAGCTCGTTCGCCTCGCGCCAGGCCTGGATGCGCACGGGACGGATACGGAAGTACAGATACGGTCCGTCGGCCTTCCGCGGGTCGAACCCGGCGCCCGCCGCGAACGCGTCGCCGAACTCCCGCGACACCTCCTCCGCGGGCAGCGCCTCGCAGCGCCCGATGATGTGCACGACGTCCCGCGTCGGTCCGATGCCCAGGTGCACCTGCCCGCTCGCCACCAGATTCCGCGCCACCGGATTGGTGGCCCGAGTCGACACATAGACACAGTCGTCCCGCCACAGGAACGACAGCGGCATCATGTACGGCGCCCCGCCCTCCGGGCCCGCCGTCGCGACCCACGCGTCGACCTCACGCTCCAGCCGGTCGAGGGTGTCCTGCTTGCGCTGCTTCGCCGAACGGGGCGGCTCGACCTGCGTCATGCGTCTCTCCTCACGGGAACGGCGGGTGGCGCACCGGTCGGGGCGGGCGCCGCGTAGCAGCGTACGGTCACCGTCTCGCCCGGCGCCCAGACTTGGCGCCGTTCGGCGAGGAACGTCCAGCCGAGCCGCTCGTACAGGGCGATCGCCGCGGCGTCGGTGGTGACGACGTCGAGGACCGCCCGGCAGCCGCGCACTCGTGCCTCGTGCGCCGCCCGGTCCAGGAGCGCCGCGCCGCACCGGTGCCCGCGCGCCCCGGGAGCCACGAACAGCCGCCCCACCACCGCGACCGACTCGTCCGCCGGGACGAGGCCGGGAGCCGTGTCGCCCGCGCCGGGCGGCGTCAACAGGACGTGCCCGACGACCCGTTCGCCGAGGCAGGCCACCCACGCGCCGACCGGGTCGCCGCCGCGCAGCCACTCGACCGGGTCGGCGGGCCAGTTCGTCGGATAGCCGTCCGCGAGGTGCACGGCCCGCAGCGCGTCCGCGCAGGCCGCCAGGTCCTCGTCGCGCCGCGCCCTGACACCCGTACCGCCCGTACCGTCGTCCACACCCGCCACCGTTCCGCCGTGATCCCGTGAGCGGCATCGAACCACACGCGCTCCATGCGCTTGTCCGACCTCCCCGGCCCGATTAGCGTGCCGCCGTGGATCTCTTCACACGCTCATGGGCCGCTCTGCGCGCGGCCGTCGCCGACCTTCCCGAGGAGGCGTTCGCGCGGCCCTCGGGCTGCACCGGCTGGCTGGTGCGCGATCTCGTGTGCCACCTGGTCATCGACGCGCAGGACGTGCTGATCACCCTGGTCACGCCCGCGAGCGGCGAGCCGACCGTCGACGCGGCGACGTACTGGAACGTCGACAGCGAACCGCCGAGCGGACAGGACCCGCTCGACGCGCTGACCGTCCGCCTCGCCGCCGCCTACCAGGACCCGGCGCTGCTCACCTTCCACCTCGACGACGTCGGTTCGGCGGCGGGCCGCGCGGCCGAACTCGCCGACCCGGCCGCCCTGGTGAGCACGCAGGAGCAGGTCCTCACGGTCGGCGACTACCTCACGGCGTACGTCCTGGAGTGGACGCTGCACCACCTCGACCTGACCACCCACCTCACGGGCGTCCCCGGCCCGCCGTCGGAGAGCCTGGCCGGCGCGCGGACGCTCCTGGAACGCATCGCGGGCACGGCGTTCCCCGCGTCGTGGTCGGACGCGGACGTGCTGCTCGTCGGCACGGGACGGCGGCGGGCGACGGCGGGGGAGCGGGACGAACTCGGGGCGCTGGCGGGGAAGGTGCCGTTCGTCATCGGCTGACGGGGCGCGCCGCACGGCGCACCCCGCCCGTGCCGGTGTCAGGCGAGCGACAGGAAGAGCTTCTCCAGCTCGTCCTCGCTGAGCGGCGGCTGCTCACCGTCCGCCGCGTTCATGCAGTCCCGCATGCCGGACGCGATGATCTTGAACCCGGCCCGGTCGAGGGCGCGCGACACGGCGGCGAGCTGGGTGACGACGTCCTTGCAGTCGCGGCCCGCCTCGATCATCGCGATGACGCCCGACAGCTGACCCTGCGCGCGGCGCAGGCGCTTGAGGACGGCGTCCATCGCCTCCGGGTTGCCCGTGCCGCTCATGACCGCAGGGCCGCGCGGGCGCTGTCGAGAGCGCCGGGCGCCGGCCGGTTGAAGGGCAGCTTGCCGAGCATCGCGGCCATCCCGCAGGTGTTGCTCACGCCCGAGTAGACGAGGCCGGAGGCGACGCCCGCGGCCAGCAGCCGGGCCTTCGGGGCGCGGGTGCCGAGCGCGAGGCCGAGCAGGACCAGCGAACCGGCGGCGAAGCGGACCTGGCGGTCCATCGCCCACACGGCGCGCTCGGGGCGCTCGGCGGTGTCCACCGGGTGGCCCTCGGCGGTCCAGGCCTGCGTGCCGCCGTCGAGGCCCACGGCGTCGACGCCGGCCTCGGCGAGCTTCGCGCACGCGGCGGCGGAGCGCTGACCTGCCGCGCACACCACGACGATGCGGCGCCGCTCGGCCGCGTCCCGCAGCTCGGGCAGCAGGTCGTCGATGAGGTCCGCGGGCACGTTGAGGGCGCCGGGCACATGTCCGGACGCGTACTCGGCGGGCGCGCGGACATCGAGGACGAGAGTGTCGTCGGCGGCCCGCTCGCGCAGTTCGGCGGGGGCGAGGGTGGTGCTCATGTCTCTCCTGTCTCGCTGGTATACCCCCGAGGGTATCAGTCGGGTACCCCCGTAGGTATGTGGTGTGACGTGTTCCGCACCCTCCCGCCGGGGTCCGGCGAAAGTCCCACCGAAAGCAGGACAGCGGGTGTCGGGATTCCGGGTCAAGCTCAGGAGAGCGAGCCGGACCGAGACGACGGAGAACCCACCATGCCCGACACCACGCCCACCACGAACCCCCTGCACGGAAAGGTCGCCCTGGTCGCGGGCGCCACCCGCGGCGCGGGCCGCGGCATCGCCGTCGAACTCGGAGCGGCGGGCGCCACCGTGTACGTCACCGGCCGCACCACCCGCGCCCGGCGCTCCGAGTACGACAGGCCCGAGACCATCGAGGACACCGCGGACCTCGTCACCGCCGCGGGCGGCCACGGCATCGCCGTCCCCACCGACCACCTCGAGCACGACCAGGTCCGCGCCCTCGTCGAGCGCATCGACCGCGAACAGGGCCGCCTCGACGTCCTCGTCAACGACATCTGGGGCGGCGAGAACCTCTTCGAGTGGGACGCCCCGGTCTGGGAGCACGACCTCGACAACGGGCTGCGACTGCACCGCCTCGCCGTCGAGACGCACGCCGTCACCAGCCACTTCGCGCTGCCGCTGCTGCTGCGCCACCCCGGCGGCCTCGTCGTCGAGGTCACCGACGGCACCGCCGAGTACAACAGCGAGAACTACCGGGTGTCGTTCTTCTACGACCTCGCCAAGAACTCCGTGCTGCGCATGGCCTTCGCCCTCGGGCAGGAGCTCGGCCCGCGCGGCGCCACCGCCCTCGCCCTCACGCCCGGCTGGATGCGCTCGGAGATCATGCTCGGCCACTACGGCGTCACCGAGGAGAACTGGCGGGACGCCGTGCGGACCCAGCCGCACTTCGCCATCTCCGAGACGCCCCGCTACACCGGCCGCGCCGTCGCCGCGCTCGCCGCCGACCCCGACGTCGCCCGCTTCAACGGCACCTCCCAGTCCAGCGGCGGCCTCGCCAAGATCTACGGATACACCGACCTCGACGGCAGCAGGCCCGACTCCTGGCGCTACCTCGTCGAGGTCCAGGACGCGGGCAAGCCCGCCGACGTCACCGGCTACCGCTGATCCGGCGGTCTGCGAGAATCGCAGCCATGACTACGGCCATCGTTCCCGGACTGGTCCTCGGCGACCGTCTCCCGCGCACCGCGACGCGGGAGCCGAGCCGCCCCTGACCCCTGTGCTCGCCCGGTGACACCCACCGGGCTCCCGCTCCTCGCCGCAGTGCGCTTCGTGCCCCGCACGTTCCACTACGAGGAGACCCACGGTGACCGTCCTGTCCTGGACCGAACCCGACACCACCCGCACCGCCTCCTGGCGCGCGCTCGGCGGCGGCCGGCCGCCCCGGCGCGTCGTCGTCGCCGACGACCGCACCCGCGCCCGGGAGGCCTACCGTCACGCCTGCGAAGGCACCGGCCTGCTGTGGCGAGGCGACTACCACGGCGCCCGGCAGCTGCTGAGCGCCGTCGGCCGCCGCGTCGACCGGGCCCTGCCGCCCGCCGACGGCTTCCACGCGCACCGCAGGAACCAGGTCCACCGCGCCCGCGTCCTCGGCATGCTGCTCGTCGTCCTCGACACCGACCACGCCCTCGACCTGCGCCGCGCCCCCGACGTGCGGCGCGCGTGCGCCGAGGCGTACGGGCCCCCGCCCGGCACCCCGTCCGTGGTGCCGCTGCGCGAACTCCTCGGCGTGCTCGGCGCGCACGAATGGCGCCGCACCGGCGTGCCCGTGCCCGCGCTCGACGGCGACCGCATCCACCCGCACCACGGGGTGTTCGCCCCGGTCAGAGGCGAGTACGTCGACCTCGTCCGGGAGGCCGAGCTGCCGCGCGGCGCGGTCGGCGGTGTCGCCCACGACCTCGGCACCGGCACCGGAGTGCTCGCCGCCGTCCTCGCCCGGCGCGGAGTCCGCCGCGTCGTCGCCACCGACGCGAACCCCCGCGCCCTCGCCTGCGCCCGCGACAATGTGGACCGGCTCGGGCTCGCCGACCGCGTCGAGATCGCCGCACCGGGACTCTGGCCGCCGACCGGGCGCGCCGACCTCGTCGTCTGCAACCCGCCCTGGCTGCCCGCCCGCCCGACCTCACCCCTCGACGCCGGTGTGTACGACCCCGGGTCCCGCATGCTGCACGGCTTCCTCGACGGACTCGCCGACCGGCTCGAACCCGGAGGAGAGGGCTGGCTGATCCTCTCCGACCTGGCCGAACAGCTCGGCCTGCGGGGCCGCGACGAGCTCACGGACGCGTTCGCCGCCGCGCGCCTGCGGGTCGCCGACCGGCTCGACGCCCGGCCCCGCCACCCCCGCGCACGCGACCGTACCGACCCCCTGCACGCGGCCCGCGCCGCCGAGACGACCTCGCTGTGGCGATTGGTCCCAACGGGGGAGCGGAGCCCCCGCGCCTGACGGCGACTCAGGCGTGGCGGCCCGGACAAGAGCCACAAGGTGGGGTAAAGGGGTCGGGGTAACGGGTTCGGATCGCGCCCGCCCCGACCCATCCGCACGACGGAGGTACTTGATGGCTCCCCACCGTTTCCGACGCCGCCACGCCGTGGCCGCGGCCGCCCTGCTGATCACCACGCTCGCCGGGGCCGGGCCCGCGGACGGCACCCCCGCCGCCTCCGCGGGCGCGGCTCCCGCGAGCGCCAAGGGCAAGGGGACCAACCTGCTCTTCGCCGGGCTCGACGTCCGCAAGGGCATGACCCGCGAGGAGATCCAGCGGCTGCACGTCGGCGGACAACAGTGCGGCTGCACCGACGTCCTGATGCTCGTGCACATCGCCGCCGACGGCCGCCGCGTCAGCGTCGTCTCCCTGCCCCGCGACTCCTTCGTCCGCTTCGCGCCCCACCGGCACGCCACGCACAGCGGAAAGATCAACGGCGCGTACGCCGAGGGCGGCCGCGAGCTGACCGTCCGCACCGTCGAACGCGCCACCGGACTCCGCATCGACCACTACCTGGAGACCGACTTCCCGCGGTTCGTCGCCGCCGTCGACGACCTGGGCGGCGCCGAAGTGTGCAGCGACAAGCCGCTGCGCGACGAGAACTCGGGGCTCGACCTCGCCGCCGGAACCCACGACATCGACGGCCTGCACGCCCTGCGCTACGTCCGCGCCCGTCACCTCAACCCGCCGGGCGACCTCGGCCGGGTCCGCCGCCAGCAGAAGCTGCTGCTCGGCATGCTCGCCCGGCTCACCGACGCGCAGGTCTTCAAGGACCCGATGACCACGGCCCGTACGGCCCGCACGCTCATGCAGCACGTCCGCACCGACGACCACACCGACGTCCGCACGCTGGCCTCCCTCGCCTGGAAGCTGCGCGACCTCAGGCCGCGCCAGACCGAGTTCGCCACCGTGCCGATCTCCAACTTCGACTACCGCGACCCCAAGTGGGGCTCCTCCCTGCTCTGGGACGACAAGCGGGCGAAGCGGATGTTCGGGGCGCTCCGTGCCGACCAGCCGCTCACGTCCACGCGGAAGTCCGGCGGCCCCGTGCCGGTCGGCATGCCGCCCCACGAGACCCGGATCAGCGTCGACGACTCCCGCGTCGCCGAAGGGCTGCGCGCCAGCGGCTTCGACGTGACGGAGACGCACGCCCCCGCCGATCGGCCGCGTCGCACCGTCGTCACGTACGATCCCGAACGCGCCCGCTACGCGCCCTCCTTGGAAGCCGCGCTCCCGGGCGCCGAGCTGCGGCCCGTGGCCGGAACCGGGCCCGTGTTCCGGGTGGCCGTCGGGTCGGAGCAGCAGAGTGTGACGCAAGTGACGTACGACCGCAGCATGGTGGAGGGCGCTCCCGTGACCGGGGACGAGCTCCGCTGCGGGCATCCTTCGGGTAAAAAGGGCTGAAAACCTACCGCCTCGGGGCCACTTGAGGCTCCGTGACGGCAGCGGGACGCTCCGTGTTCCGGTTAACGTTCTGCTGTGGTGATCAACGCGCAAGGCAACAACGAGGCACATTCCACCGAGCCGGGCACGGCGCTGCTCCTCGCGGCAGCGCCCGCCGGCAAGGCGGGCCTCATCGACGCGGTCTCCGTGCTGCCCACGCTCGCGGCCGTCCCGCCGAGCGTCCTCACCGGCACGGCGGCCGCGACCGTGGTCGAGCTCGCCGACCCGCTCGACCCGCAGGCCGTCCTCACCCGGCTGCGGACGGCGGCCGCCCAGCCGGGGCCGCTGCACCTGTACGTCGCGGGCCAGCTCCACCTCGACCAGCGGCAGCGGCTGCTGCACCTCGCGCTCGCACGCACCACCCCGTCGACGCTGCGGTACACGGCGCTGCCCTGGCACTGGCTCACCGGCGAACTCACCCGGCGCCGGGCCCACACCACGACCGTCGTCGTCGACCTCGTCGCCGACGCGGAGGCCTGGCAGCACGTCAGCGCGGGCGGCCTCGGCCTCGGCCACGGCACGAGCCTCTACGGCCGGGTCCAGCCGCCCCCGCCCCGCCGCACCACCCTCACCCCCACGTACCTCCGTGCCTGCGCCGACATCTGGCGCACCGGCACGCAACCGGTTCCGCCGCACCTCCACGACATGGCGGCCACGCAGGTGGGGCCGCCGGGGGCGTTGTTCGTGTCACTCGGCTCGGGCCAGGCGCCGGTGGCGGAGTCCGGTGCGGGTGCGCCCACGCACCCGGCGGAACGCGTCGGGGCCACGCCCGCGGGGCCGTCCACGAACCCGACTCCGGCGCCTGCGCCGGCCCAGGCCGAGCCGCCCGCCGCCGCGCAGCCCCGTCCCACGCCGGCTCCGGCCGCCCCGCCTGCACGGGTGACTCCGGCCGAGGCTTCGGTGGCGGAGACGTCCCCGCGCCCGTCGGTGCCCGCGCCGCCGCCTGCCCCCGCGGCCGCCCCGCCTGCGCCGGAGGCTTCGGTTGCCGCAGCGGAGGCGTCGCCGCGCCCGCCGGTGCCTGCGCACCCCGAGCCGCTTCCCGCCGCACGCACACCCGAACCGGCGTCGTCGCCTGCCCCGGCTCCCGATGCCCCGCGGACTCGGCCCGCGCCGCCTGCGGCACCCGCCCGTGAGCCTCGCGAATCCGTGGCGCCGACGCCTGCCGTGCCCCCGGCGCCCGCAGTGGCTCCGACCGCGCCGCAGGCCCCGCCCGCTCAGGCCGAGGCCTCGGTCGCGGACTCTTCCCCGCGTCCGTCGGTGCCCGCGCCGCCGCCCGCTCCTGCAACCTCGCAGGCCCCAGCGGTCCAGGTCGAGCCTGCCGCCGACCCCGCGCCGACCCCGCCCGTCCGTCAGGCGACGGCCCCGATATCCGCCGCGCAGCCCCACCCCGAACCGCCGTCCGCCCCCACGACGCCCGCCAGCAGCACCCCGCCCCCCGCCGTATCGCTCGACAAGGCCCCGCCCGCCGCGGCCGTGCCGCCGATGCCCTCCGCGCCGCCCGTGCAGCCTGCCGCGGCGCCCGCCGAGCCCGATCCGCACGCCTTGTTGCTCGCCGCCGTGCAGGCCGGGCGGCACGGGGAAGCGGCCTCCATCGCCGCCGCGTGGGAGGGGGAGGCCCTGCGGGTGTACGGGATGCGGTCCGCGGAGGTCGTGCACTGGATGGAGGTGCGGGCCGACCTCGCCCGGCTCGCCGGGGAACCGGACCGCAGCTGCGAGCTGTGGATCGCCGTCGCGCACGCCCGGATCGCGCGCGGCGAGTCGCCCTCCGACGAGGACGTGGAGGCCGCCGTCGACCGCGCCCACCACCAGTGGGAGCAGGTCGGCGAACCCGACCGGGCCCGCCGCCACGCCGCCGCGCTGACCGCCGTACGGGAGCAGGTCCCCGGCCGCCGCCCCGGCGCCCTCGACGCGATCAAGCGCCGCCTCGACGCGCTGCCCGCCTGACCGCCGCCCCGGTCAACAGGCCCGCCGCACGTACCCCTTCGTGCCGGCGGGCCGCACGTCCATGTCGCGCAGCACGATCGACAGCCGGTCGCCCCACGCGCGGCACGCCCGCTCGAAGTCGGCGGCCCGGTACTCGACCGCGAAGACCCGGTCGTCGTACGCCGACGCGTACGCCCGGCACTCGTCGTACGCCTGGCACTCCTCGGCGACCGCGAAGTCGAAGCCGATCGTGGACCGCTTCGGCAGCAGCTCCGCCGTGTTCTTCTGCCCGACCGCGAGCCCCGCCGCGTGCCCCCGCTCCACGAGCACCCGCGCGAACTCCACCGCGTCCGACGGGTCCAGCAGGCCGTGGGAGCGCTCGAACGAGTCGAGGTTGTCGGGCTCCACGGCC
The DNA here is from genome assembly GCF_052245995.1 of Streptomyces sp. SDT5-1. Classification (NCBI taxonomy): domain Bacteria; kingdom Bacillati; phylum Actinomycetota; class Actinomycetes; order Kitasatosporales; family Streptomycetaceae; genus Streptomyces; species Streptomyces sp. SDT5-1. Next base: position 8,439,998 of record NZ_CM125963.1, read on the forward strand.
TGGTACCCGTCGTCCGCGCAGCCGCGGATCCAGCGGCCGACGATGCTCCCGAGCCGCGCCCGCTTCGTCTTCGTGGAGATGTCGAACAGCGGCTCGTCCCAGTCCTGGTCGACCACCAACTCCCCGTCGTCGTCCCGCAGCAGCAGGTCGTCGTGGTGGGTCCGCCACCACTTCACGGCGTCCGGCTGGGCCTGGAAGGCGTTGACGTAGCAGACGTTGTAGAGCCCGCGCGCCGGCTTGTCGCCGCGGTCCCGCGAGACGGCCCGCACCCCGGAAGGCGGCTTGTACGCGCCGCCGATCTGGTAGTCGAACCCCACGTCCGGCGTCGGCCGTTGGGCCTCGGGAGTCCTGCCCCCGGACTCCGGGGACGAGCAGGCGGACAGCAGGAACGCGGTGGTCACGGCGAGACAGAGGGCCGGAAGCCGGCGGGAACCCGAGCGGAAGATCATCGTCGCAGCCTAGAACGACATCCCAGGACACCCGTCATAAAGCCCGCCGGAAGCACACCCGGTGCTGCCCCGGCCCGTCGTAGTCCGTGCGCACCGCCACCCCGTCGACCTCCCGGTCACCCGGCTCCACCACGAACCCCATCGCCCGGTGGAAGGCGATCGACCCGGTGTTCCCCGGCGAGGTGATGGCCCGCACGTCCCGCCGCCCGGCCCGCGCCGCCCGCCGGAAGAACTCCTCGTACAGCTCTCGGCCGACCCCGGTGCCGCGCAGCGCCGGATCGACCCCGACGAAGTGGATGTACGCGGAGGTGTCGTCGTCGGCGGCGTACAGGCCGACCAGGAACGCCCGGGGCCCCGACGCGTCCTGGGCGATCAGGCTGGTGCCGGCGAAGAACTGGAGGAAGAGCCGGGGGAGCAGCAGTGACAGCTCCCGCGCCTCCTGCGGCGTCCGCGAGTCGCCCCACCACTCCTGCACGCGTCGTACGAGCACGGGGTGGTCGTCCTCGCGGGCGGTGCGCAGCTCGGGCATGCGGGGTCCTTTCGCCATGTACGGGCATGGATGGGTGCTCTTCGTGACGTACCTCACGTCGCGTCCAGGCATCGCCGGGAACAACACTGTCACCTCGTCCGTTGACCCAGACGTGGACGCGGATGGAACAGTGTCCCCGGGCCCTACCTATCGCCCGCAGGGAAGATCGTTCGGCTGAAGCCCTGCGGAGCCCCCCGCCGAGAGGCGACCGCCATCCGTGTCCCACCCAGAGCCGCCCCGACCGGGTCTCCCCCGTCCCGGTCGGGGCTTTCCCCTTCCTGCCCGCCGGCCCCGGTCTAGAGTGCGCCCATGACGCGGTTCCACGACACCAAGCACCGGCTCGTCACGACCTTCCAGCGGCACGTCGCCAACCCTGTTTCGCGGCGCCTGCCGGGCCAGGTTCTCCTGGAGACCACGGGCCGGACGTCGGGTCTTCCGCGTCGCACGCCCGTCGGCGGCCGGCGCGTCGGCGACTCCTTCTGGCTGGTCTCGGAGTTCGGGTACACGTCGCAGTACGTGCGCAACATCCAGGCCGACCCGCGCGTCCGCGTCCGGCTGCGCGGCCACTGGCACACCGGCACCGCCCACCTGCTGCCCGACGACGACCCCCGCGCCCGTCTCACGTCGCTGCCCCGCCTCAACAGCGCCGCCGTCCGCGGCTTCGGCGTCGACCTGCTGACCGTACGTGTCGATCTGGACGACTGACCTGGCATGATCGGGGGCATGGCAGAACGTGTGATCGCCGCGTGTGACGGCGCGTCGAAAGGTAATCCCGGACCCGCGGCCTGGGCCTGGGTCGTCGCCGACGGTGACGAGAAGCCCGTGCGGTGGGAGGCCGGCGCGCTCGGCACCGCGACGAACAACGTCGCCGAACTCACGGCCCTGGAGCGGCTGTTGAGCACGGTCGACGCGAATGTGCCGCTCGAGGTGCGGATGGACTCGCAGTACGCGATGAAGGCGGTCACGACGTGGCTGCCCGGCTGGAAGCGCAAGGGGTGGAAGACGGCGGCCGGCAAGCCCGTCGCCAACCAGGAGCTGGTGCAGCGGATCGACGCGCTCCTCGAGGGCCGCGCGGTCGAGTTCAAGTACGTGCCCGCGCACCAGGTCGACGGCGACCCGCTGAACGACTTCGCGGACCGCGCCGCCAGCCAGGCCGCCGTCGCCCAGCAGGACGCGGGCAGCGCCCTCGGCTCGCCCGAGCCGCCGCCCTCCGCCCCGTCCTCCGCCAAGCCGCCGCGCGCGAAGAAGGCGGCGCCCGGCAAGCGGACCGCCTCCTCCGGTTCCTCCTCGCGCACCATCAAGGCGAAGTTTCCCGGCCGCTGCCGCTGCGGCCGCTCGTACGGCGCCGGCGAGGACATCGCCAAGAACCCCGACGGCTGGGGCCACCCGGACTGCCGCGTCTCCGCCTGACCGGACACGACGCACGAGGGGCCCGGCGCACACGGCGCCGGGCCCCTCGGCTACGTACGGCTCACGTGCTGACGCGCACGTAGTCCACGACCAGCTGCTGGGGGAACTGCGTCGCACCGTCCGGGTCGCCCGGCCAGTCCCCGCCCACGGCGAGGTTCAGGATCAGGAAGAACGGCTTCTCGAACACCCACTGGTTGCCGCCGACGTCGGCGGGCGTGCGGGTCTGGTACACGGTGCCGTCCACCGACCAGGTGATCTTGTTCGGCGTCCAGTCCACGGCGAACGTGTGGAAGTCGTCCGCGAAGGCCTGGCCACCGGGCAGCGAGTAGGGGGCGCCGATCCCGCCCGACCCGGAGTAGCCGGGGCCGTGGATGGTGCCGTGCACCGTCGACGGCTCGGACCCCACGTTCTCCATGACGTCGATCTCGCCGCAGTTCGGCCAGCCGGCCGAACCGATGTCGCTGCCGAGCATCCAGAACGCGGGCCACATGCCCTGCCCGCGCGGAATCTTCATCCGCGCCTCGACGTGGCCGTGCGTCGTCTCGAACTTCCCCGACGTGTTGAGTCGCGCCGAGGTGTACTGACAGCTCCCGTACCAGCACTGGTAGTTGGACGGGTTCTCGCGTTTCGCGGTGATCACCAGGTGGCCCTGGCCGTCGAGCGCGGCGTTGTTCGTTCCCGCCGTGTAGTACTGCCGCTCGTGGTTGTTGACGTTGTCTCCCGTCTCGGTCTGCCACTTCGCGCCGTCGACGGCGGAGCCCGCGGGCCCGTCGAACTCGTCGGCGAAGGTGACCGCCTTGGTGTGCGCGTCGCCGTCGGCGTCCGCCGCGTTCGCCGTGGGGACGAACGCGGCGGCGACGCACAGGAGGGCGGCGGCGCCGAGGGGGAGTCTGCGGCTCAGCGCGCGGCGTGAGCTGCGCATGGGGCATCACATCACTTCGGGTAGGGGGTCGTGCCGTCCCGCGGCACGCCAGAAAGTGAAGGAAAGAAGGCTGCACTTGATGTGCTCCGTTCAAGAGTTGATTTAAGGGGTGGCCAGAAGGGGCGTCAAGGGAGTGGACGAAAGTCCGTACCAACGCTCCCGGTTAAGGTTCTCCAACGATCTTCGAACCGGGAGTGATGTGAGCATGCTGCGCTGCGCGGTACTCGACGACTACCAGGACGTCGCCCGTGAACTGGCCGACTGGGACCGGCTGTCGGACCGCGTCGACGTCACGTACCTGAATCGGTATGTCGACACCCACGACGAGCTCGTGGGGCTCATCGGCGACTGCGAGATCGTCGTCGTGATGCGCGAACGCACCCCGTTCCCCGCCGAGCTGTTCGCCCGGCTTCCGAAGCTGCGGCTCCTCGTCACCTCCGGCATGCGCAACGCGTCCATCGACCTCGCCGCGGCCGCCGCCCACGGCGTCACCGTCTGCGGCACCGCGAGCAACCCCGAACCGCCCGTCGAACTCACCTGGGCCCTGCTCCTCGGCCTCGCCCGCGGCGTCCTCACCGAGGGCGGAAACCTGCGCGACGGCGGCCCCTGGCAGTCGACCCTCGGCGCCGACCTCCACGGCCGCAGGCTCGGCCTGCTCGGCCTCGGCAAGATCGGTGCGCGCGTCGCCCGCGTCGGCGCCGCCTTCGGCATGGACGTCACGGCGTGGAGCCAGCACCTCACGGCCGAGCGCGCCGCCGAGGCCGGAGTCACTCTCGCCGCCTCCAAGGAGGAACTCCTCGAGACCAGCGACTTCGTCTCCGTCCACCTCGTCCTGAGCGACCGCACCCGCGGCCTGCTCGGCGCCGACGAGCTGCGCCGCATGCGCCGCACCGCCTACCTGGTCAACACCTCGCGCGCCGCGATCGTCGACCAGGACGCGCTGGTACGGGCGCTGCGCGAGGGGTGGATCGCCGGAGCGGGCAGCGACGTCTTCGACACCGAACCCCTCCCCGCGGACCACCCCCTGCGCACCGCCCCGAACTTCCTCGGCCTCCCGCACCTCGGCTACGTGACACGCCGCAACTACGAGGGCTTCTACGAAGGCGCCGTGGAGGACATCGAGGCGTACCTGGCCGGAAGCCCGGTGCGGACGCTCGGCTGAGACCCGGTCACCGCCGCACGAACTCCCGCAGCTCCTGCGCCAGTTCCGGGAACTCCCGCAGCACCGCATCCGTCGCGAACTCGTGGTCCGCGTAGTCGAAGCCGGGCGTCACCACCTCCGCCACCAGGCCGTGGCGCGCTCCACCGGTCAGCCGGGAGGCCTTCCAGTGGCCGCCGGGGACCAGCAGGTGGCGTTCGGCGTCGGGGGAGAGGAGCGTGCGGTGGAGGGCGCCGGCCGGGTCCACCGTCACGTACTCCAGCGGGCCGCCGTCGATCAGGAAGTGCAGGATGTCGCTGCGGTTGCGGTGCAGCAGGCCCCGCGGCTGCCGCTCGTCCAGGAGGTAGTGGATCGATGTCGCCGCCGGGCGGGGTCCGTGCGGCGTCGACACCTCGTGCGGGCTCGTGTAGAGGCGGCGGAACCAGCCGCCCTCGCCGTGCGGCTCCAGGTCGAGCTCGGACTGCCAGTCGCGCACGGTGGCTCCTCGGGGTGGACCATGGTTGGGTGATCAAGGGTAGGCGCAACCGCGGCGGCGCGCGCACCGTGCGCTGTTGTCCGCACACCCGCCGTGACCTGCAACTCCGTGGTGTCCGCCGGGAGTTGACATGAAAGACTGCGGGCAGGTCACACGCATCGGCCCGACCGCTCAGCGACGTTGGAGAGTCCTCATGACGGCATCCGCACCCCGGCCCCGGATCGACACCAGCCAGGCGCACCCCGCCCGGGTGTACGACTGGCTGCTCGGCGGGAAGGACAACTACCCCGTCGACGAGGCCGTGGGCTCACAACTGCCGCCCGAGGCCCGGGACGCCGCGCGGCAGAACCGCGAGTTCATGCATCGGGCCGCCGCCTGGCTCGCCGGGCAGGGCGTCGACCAGTACCTCGACATCGGCACCGGCATCCCTACCGCGCCGAACCTGCACCAGATCGTGCAGCGGATCGTCCCGACCGCCAAGGTCGTCTACACCGACAACGACCCCATCGTGCTCCGGCACGCGCAGGCCCTGCTCGTCAGCAGCCCCGAGGGGGCTACGGACTACATCGAGGGAGACGTCCGCGAGCCGGACGCCATCCTCGAACACGCCCGCACCGTCCTGGACTTCGACCGGCCCATCGCCCTGTCGCTGATCGCCCTGATGCACTTCATCCCGGACGACGAGGAGGCGTACGGCATCGTCTCCCGGCTGGTGTCCGAGCTGCCGCGGGGCAGCCACCTCGTGCTCTCCAACGCCGCCTGCGACCTCTTCCCCGAGCTGGTCGAGCAGGTCGTCGACCAGTACGCCAAGGCCGGCATCAAGCTCGGCTTCCGCACCCGCGACGGCGTGCGCCGCTTCTTCGACGGGCTGGACCTGGCGGAACCCGGCCTGGTGACCGCCACCGAGTGGTTCCGCGACGAGCCGGCGCCCACGCCCGAACCGAGCGGCATCTACGCGGGCGTGGCCCGGATCTCCTGAGTCACGCGGACGGCGGCGCGCCGTTGAGCCGGGCCGACAGCCGGTGCGCCGCCGCGACCACCGCCTCCACGACCTGCGGCAGCGCCTCGGGCGGCAGCCGGAACACCGGCGCCGACACGTTCACCGCCGCCACCACCTCGCCCCGGTGGTCGTGCACCGGCGCGGCCACCGCGGTCAGGCCCGGCTCCATCTCCTCCGCCGCCACCGCGCAGCCGCGCGCCCGCTCCGCACGCAGCCGCTCCAGGACCGCCGCGACATCGCGCGGCGCCGCGTCGGTGCCCGGCAGCAGCGCCCCGTCCCGCGTGGTCAGCAGCGCCGCCACCTGCTCGTCCGGCAGCCCGAACAGCAGCGCCCGCCCCGCCGACGTGCAGTTGAGCGGCGATGTGCGGCCGATCCACTCGTGGGCCTGGAGCCCGCGCGAGGTCCGCTCGGTGAGCACCGTCACGACATCGTGCCCGGACAGCACCGTCAGATACGCGGGCTCCCCGACGCGGTGCACCAGATCCCGCAGCACCGGCGGCGCCTCCCCGTACAGCCGCTCCTCGCCCGCCGAAGAGGCCAGCGCGAGCAGCTGCCAGCCGACGCGATAGCGCAGGGTGCGCGGATCGCGCTCCAGGAAGCCCTCCTCGGCGAGCACCTTCAGGGTCCGTGACACCTGCGTCTTCTCCCGGCCCACGGCACGGGCCACTTCCTGCACGCCCATCGGGCCCCGCGCGAGCGCGCGCAGCACGTCGAGGGCGCGGTGCACACTGCTCAGGTTCTCCGCTGCCACGACACCCAGGCTGCCACAGCGGCGTGCGTATACAGCAACTCGCATTGTTGCCTTCGCACGGGCCGCCCTATGGTCGATTTACATGTGCGGAATCGCAGCCCTACACAGCCATCACGGACGTCTCGACACCGAACAGGCCGACGCGGCGCCGGAGCGCATGCTCGACCGGCTCGCCCACCGCGGACCCGACGACAGCGGCACCCGGACCGTCGGCGGACACACCTGGCTCGGCCACCGCCGCCTCTCCATCGTCGACCTCGACGGCGGACACCAGCCGCTCGGCGGCGCCCTCGGCGACGACGACTGGTCGCTGGTGTGCAACGGCGAGATCTACAACCACGAAGCCCTGCGCGAGGAACTGCCCGCCGACGCCTTCGGCGCCTCGTCCGACTCCGCCGCCGCGCTCGCCGTGCTGCGCACCGACGGGCCGGAGGGACTGCGCCGCCTTCGCGGGATGTGGGCGTTGTGCGCGGCCACCCCGAGCGGCCGGTTCGTCGCCGCGCGCGACGCCGTCGGCGTCAAGCCGCTGTACTGGGCGCGCACCACCACCGCCGTGCACTTCGCCTCCGAACTGCGCGCCTTCCACCCCGACGTACAGCCGGCCGCGGAGATCTTCCCGCCCGGCTGCTGGTGGACGCCCGACGACGGCCTGCACCGCTTCGCCGAGCCCGTGCCCGCGGCGGCGAACGACTGGGAGGGTGTGCCGGAGCAGGTCGTCGAGAAGGCCACCTTCGAGTCCGTCGCCGACTCCGTCCGGCGCCATCTGATGGCGGACGTCGAGGTCGGTGTGTTCCTCTCCGGTGGACTCGACTCCAGCCTCGTCGCCGCCGTGGCCGCCGACGCGTACGCCCGCGGCGGCCGCCGGCTCAAGACCTTCGCCGTCGGCACGGAGGACTCCCCGGACCTGCTCGCCGCCCGCGAGGCCGCCGCACACCTCGGCACCGAGCACCACGAGGCGGTGCTCGACGCGGCGGCCGCCACGCGCGCCCTCGACGAGGTGGTCGGGTGCGTGGAGTCCTTCGACGCCAGCCTCATCCGCAGCGCCGTCCCCAACTGGTTCCTCTCCGAACTCGCCTCCCGGCACGTCAAGGCGGTCCTCACCGGCGAGGGCGCCGACGAGCTCTTCGCCGGGTACGGCTACTACCACGAGCGGCACACCGCGACCGACGCCCTGGACGCCGAACTGCGCCGCACCATAGGCCAGTTGCACGGCCTGAACCTCCAGCGCTGCGACCGTGTCACCATGGCGCACGGCCTGGAGGCCCGCGTCCCGTTCCTCGACCGGGACGTCATCGCGCACGCCATGTCCCTGCCCGCCCGCCTCAAGGCACTGGAGCCCGACGGCATGGAGAAGGGCCATCTGCGCCGCGCGTTCGCGGGGTGGCTGCCGGACCACCTGCTGTGGCGGCGCAAGGAGCAGTTCGGCACCGGCAGCGGCGCCGAGAGCGTCCTGAGCCCGCTGTGGGAGTCGCGTGTCACGGACGCCGAGTTCGCGGCGGCGGTCGCCGAGGAGGGCGCGCCGGAACTGCGCAGCAAGGAGGAGCTCGGCTACTACCGCACGTTCCGTGCCGCGCTGCCTGGTGTACGCCCCGAGGCCGTGCTCACCCGGTTCGCCACGGCGTAGCCGCTACGCGAGCGAGGACCGGGCCGCCGTCAGCGCCTGCTCCGCGTAGCCGCGCCCGAACAGCACGGCGTGCACCAGAAGCGGGAACAGCTGGTGCAGTGGGATCCGGTCGCGCCGGCCCGCGGCGAGCGGTGCCACCTCCTCGTAGCCGTCGACGATGCGGTCCAGGTGCGGCGCGCCGAACAGGTGCAGCATCGCCAGATCGGTCTCGCGGTGCCCGCCGTGCGCGGCGGGGTCGATGAGGTGGGCCGCGCCGTCGGAGCCCCACAGCAGATTGCCGTTCCACAGGTCGCCGTGGAGCCGCGCGGGCGGCTCGGCGGGGCCCGCGAGCTCGGGCAGTCGCTCGCAGACCCGCTCGACCGGCTCCGCCTCGGCGGGGGAGAGGGTGCCGGCGTCGACGGCCGCGCGCAGGTAGGGGAGCACCCGGTGCTCGGCGTACCAGCGCGGCCAGTCGTCGCCGGGCACATTGCGCATGGGCGCGAGCCCGATGTACGCGTCCGTGGGCCCCTCGGGCGGCGCCGCGCCGAACGTGGCGGCGCCCGCGCCGTGCAGCCGCGCGAGATCCCGGCCGAACCGCACGGCCGCGTCGGCCGTCGGCCGCCCCTCGGCGACCCGGTCGACGACGAGACACCGCTCGTCGTACCCGTGCACCGCAGGCACCGCCACCGCGTCGGCCGCGGCGAGCCACGACAGCCCGGCCGCCTCGGCGCGCACCGCCGCCGGGTCGTCGGCGTGCTTCACGACGACGACGCGGCCGTCGTCGAGGGTGACCTCGGCGAGGTGCGAGGACAGGCGGCGCTCGGCGGTGACCGGGCGCCCGGTGTGGCGGGTCGCGGCATGTGCGAGCTCTGACATGTCCCTCAGCGTAGGACGGCCGCCGCACCGTTGACGTGGCGGCTCGCGCGCTGATCTGCTGCGTCGGTCACCACGGGGCACGATCCCCATCGACGTACGGAACGAGGCGAACACGGATGACCACCAAGGCTGTTGCCACCGTCCTGGTCGTGCAGCACACCAGGACCGGCGGTCCCGGCAGGGTCGGTGACTGGCTGCGGGCGGCGGGGCTCGCGCTGGAGGTGGTGCGCCCGTTCGAGGGCGAGGAGCTGCCGGACGAGCTCGGGGGACGGCCGCTGCTCGTCCTCGGCGGCGGCTTCCTGCCGGACGACGACGAGCGCGCGCCCTGGCTGCCGGCGACGCGGCGCCTCGTCGCGCAGGCCCTCGACGGCGGCACACCGGTCCTGGGCATCTGCCTCGGCGGGCAGCTCCTCGCGCACGTCGCGGGCGGCCGGGTGCGGGGCAGCCACGGGCGGCCGGAGTTCGGCAGCACACGGATCGCGCTGCGGCCCGAGGCGGCGGACGATCCGCTGCTGCACGGGCTCGGCGACGCGGTCGTGGCGATCGAGCGGCACGTCGACCAGATCACCGAACTGCCGCCGGGCTCCGCCTGGTTGGCGTCCACCGACGCCTGCCCCCATCAGGCCTTCCGGATCGGCGAGCGGGCCTGGGGTGTGCAGTTCCACCCGGAGGCGGAGGCCGACCGGATCGCCGCCTGGGACCCCGAGCCACTGGCCGAGCGCGGCTTCGACCGGGACCGGCTGCACGCCGCGGCGCTCGATGACGAGGGAGCGGCGGTCGCGGCGTGGTCGGAGGTCACACGGAGGTTCGCTCGGGTGTGCGCGACGACGCCTTGACCTGCGAAGGGGCGGGCGCCACGGAGTCGGTCCTGCGCCGGGCCAGCGACGCCACGACGCTCGTGAGGACGCCCGCGAGCAGCCCCCAGAACGCCGAACCGATGCCCAGCAGCGTCACTCCGGACGCCGTCGCGAGGAACGTGACGACCGCGGCCTCCCGCGCCTTCGGATCGGACAGCGCCCCGGCGAGCGCCGACTCGATGGTGGCGAGCATGCCCACCCCCGCCACCGCGAGGACCAGGGCGTGCGGCATCGCCGTGAGCAGCGAGGCCACGGTCGCGCCGAGGAGCCCGACGCACAGGTAGAAGACACCCGCCCACACGGCCGCGAGGTAGCGCCGGTTCCGGTCGGGGTGGGCCTCCTCGCCGGTGCAGATCGCGGCGGTCAGTGCCGCCAGGTTCAGGCCGAACGCGCCGAACGGCGCGAGCACCGCCTGCGCCACACCCGTCCACGTCAGGACCGGCGAGATCGGCACCTCGTACCCGGACGTGCGCAGCACCGCGACACCCGGCAGGTTCTGCGAGGCCATGGTGACCACGAACAGCGGCACACCGACGCTGACGAGCACTTTCCAGTCGAACTCGGGCGCCGTGAACACCGGCTGCGCGAGCGAGAGCCTGATCCGGTCCAGGTGCCAGCCACCGGTCAGCACGGAGGCCGCCACACCACCGGCGAGCGCCACCACCACGGCGTAGCGCGGCAGCAGCCTGCGGGCGAGGAGGAACAGCGCGAACACCGGGAACGCGATCCCGAAGTGCCCGCCCATCTGCGTGAACAGGCCCGTCCCGAAGTGCAGCAGCACCCCCGCGAGCAGCGCGGACGCCAGGGGCACCGGAACGCGGTCCATGAGCCGCGCGAACCACCCCGTGAGCCCGCTCACCACGGTCAGGACGGCGCTGAACACGAACGCGCCGACGGCCTTCTCCATGGAGACCCCGCTCAGGCTCGTGGCCAGCAGCGCGGCGCCCGGAGTCGACCAGGAGGTGAGCACGGGCGCCTTGTTGCGCAGCGAGAGCCCGACGGTGGTGACGGCGATGCCGACGCCGAGCGCCAGCATCCACGAGGACACCTCCCGCGCGTCCGCCCCCGCCGTGCGCGCCGCGGTGAACACGATGGCCGCCGCGCTGGTCACGCCGACGGTGGTCGCGATGAGCCCCGCCACCACCGCCGAAGGGGGTGCGAAGGCGCGTATGCGGGCGAGCGGAGACATGCGGGAGTCACTTCCGGAGGGCGGTCGACAGGGCAGGGGAGGGCGAACGCGACGGCGTCCCCCGAGGCGTTCCACAAACAGAACGTTCCGTTTGTGGAACACTAAGGACGCGGATGGCGACACGTCAACACGCGCCGAAGGGCGCGGGAGGGGGCACGGCGATGGGGCTTGCCGACGAAGTGGGCCGCAGGCTCAAACGGCTGCGTGAGGACAGCGGCCTGTCCCTGTCCGAACTGGCGCGCCGCTCGGGCGTCGGCAAGGGCACCCTCTCCGAGCTGGAGACCGGCCGCCGCAACCCCACCCTCGAAACCCTCTACGCCCTGACCACCGCGCTCGGCCGCCCGCTCAGCGCCGTCCTCGACGACCCGCCCGGCACCGCCGCGGGCGCGCCCGGTGTCTCCGGCAGTGCCGTCACCGCGGTCCTGATCGAGCGGTACGAGGACGAGGACGCGGCCACCGACGTCTTCCGCGTCACCATCGCCGAGGGTGCCACGCAGGAGTCGGCGGCCCATGTCCCGCGCACGACGGAGAGCCTGATGGTGCTCTCCGGGACCGCCGTCGTCGGACCGCCGGACGCGCCCACCACCGCGGGGCCCGGCGGGCACGCCCACTGGGCGGCCGACGCCCCGCACCTGTATGCCGCGCCCGACGGCGAGGTGCAGGGCATCCTCTTCGTCCGCTACCCGAAGGGCGACTGACCTCAGGCGGCGTGCGGCGCCTGCGACGGGTCGGTGCCGCGCAGGTCGGAGATGTCGATGGTGTCGGCGGTGGACGGTGTCTTCTTCGGCACCGGCTTGCCGTAGTCGGTCAGTGTCATCGACAGCGACGCGTCCGCGTCCTTCTCGGTGGCCCGCACCAGGCGGTGCGGCGCGTCCGCGGTGACGTAGAGCGTGATGCGGTTCTTGGTGTCACGGGCGGTCAGCGGCACCACGTCCTTGCCGGCCACCTTCTTCTGGTCCCCCTTTGTCAGATCGTCCTTGGTGGCACGGTCCGAGCCGTCCTTCAGGCGCTCGCGGAACGCGTCGAGGTCGCAGGTGCCGGACAGGCCGTCGAGCATCGGGTCGTCGGTGGTGCCGTGGACGTACCGGTCACCGATGAGATCGGCGGCCAACTCGCCGCTGCGTCCTGGAAGTTGCGTCTTCCAGAAGGTGACGTCCGGCTTGATCCACACCTCGTCGCCGCGCTTCACGAGGTCGACTGTGCCGCCCTTCGCGCCCCCGGTGCCCATGCGCAGCTCGCCCGTGCAGTTGCCGTCCTCGTCGAGCCGCAGGTCGAGCTTGGACGGGGTGCGGGTGTCGCGGTCGTCGGCGCTGTTGCGCATCGTCAGGTGCAGGGACTTCGCGTCCAGGAGCTCCTTCTTCGCCGCGTCGGCCAGCTCCTGCGCACTCTTGTCCTTGGCGTCGCCCTCGTCGGCCGCGGCGGGGAACGCTGCGCACAGGCTCGCGCACACGAACACCGCGGTGACAGGCGTCCGTGCGGCGCGACGCCACCGGTTCGGGGTCGGTCCGGCCATGACGCCACCTCGCCTTCCCGGACGCGCCGAGCGCCCGGAACACCCATAAATTCTACGTTCTGCGAAGGTCGGCGTCGTCCGGGCGCCCGGTGCCCCGCGTCAGTCGTCCCTGCCGCACACCCGCAGCCCGACCGGCGTCCCGCACGGCAGGTGACCGTGAGTGGCGACGACACCCTTGCCCGTGCCGTTGTCGACGGCGTACGAGAGGAAGCTGGAGGCCAGCGAGTCCGCCGGCGGGCGACCGTATGTGTACGCGTACTCGATCTCCCGGTACGGATAGCCGCCCGCGTCGAGCCGGTCCGGGTTCGGGGTGTGCCCGTCGAGGGTGAGGCGGTGCAGGCCCTTCGGGGCGTCCGGCGGCGACGCGGCGCGCAGCTCGCTGTAGCCGAGGGCGCCCGGGGTGTGCGCCACGGTGTCAAGGACCTGCTCCGTCGAGTCCAGCTCGCAGCGCAGCACACCGCCCCGGGAGGTGCGTGCCGTGCGGTTGACGCAGTCGTCCGACGACGCGGGTGGCTCGTCGGCGCCCGCCAGGACCCGTGCGGTGAGCGCCGAGCGGGTGCCTGAGCCCGAGGTCCGGCTGACGAGGACGACCGGCAGGTCGGGGCCGCCCAGCTGCGACCAGTTGGTGACGTCGCCCCGGTAGACGCGCCGCACGTCGGCCGTCGACAGGTCGGTCAGCCGGACGCCGTCGTGGGCGACCAGGGTGAACAGGGACACCGCGATGCGGCTCTCGCTCAGCCGCGTGTAACTCGCGGGCCGGGGCCCGTCGGAGAACGCGATGACCCCGGGCTCCGCGCCCGACTCCGCGCCGGACAGCGCGAGTTCACGCACCCCCGTGCGACTGCCGCGCGCCGCGACCGTGATCCGCGGCTCGTCCCCGCAGTGCGCACGGTACTTCTCCGCCAGCTCCTTCAGCACCGGCGCGAACGCCGTGGAACCGGTGAGCCGCAGCCGCCCCGACTCGCAGTCGTCCGGCAGCGGCGACGGAGTGAGCAGCGGCAGCGTCGCCGCCGCGATCAGCGCCACGCCGAGCGTCACCGTGGTCCAGCGGGCCCGCACACTGAACACCGGCGGCTTCTCGTCCGGCGTGAGGCTGTGGTTCTCGTGCAGTGTGCCGTCCTTGATGTCACCGGTGACGAGGACCTCGTCACCCTCGTGGCCGCCGGTGAGCAGCACCAGGATCTTGTAGTACGCGCCCGGCTTGAGCGGCACCTTCGGGATGCGCAGGGTGCTGGGCGCCACGATGCGCAGGCCGCTGCGCTGCTCGAAGTAGCTCATCAGGTTGGTGTGTTCGTCCGGCAGCGTGACATCGAGCGCCTGGATGCTGCGGCCCGGGAACTCGGCGGTGAGGCCGTACGGCGACGCGTCGATGTAGTCGTCGGTGTCGACGTGCCGCGAGCCGTCGTTCTCGATCCGCAGCAGCACGAGGGTGGCGTCGCGCATCTCCGGCAGGTCGGTGAAGAGCCCGAGCCGCGGATCGCCGTCCCCGCCGGGCCCGTTGTGCCCTATGGCGATGTCCATCTGCTTGCGGAACCCGACCCGCCTGCTGCGCCGCGCCCTGCGGTCGGCGACGAACGGCGTGACGATGGACACCACGCCGATCAGCAGCCCAGCGGCGGTGAAGGCGATCTCGAGCCATCCCATGCGCGTGAGGCTACGGACCCGCCGCGCGGTGCGACGGATCCGTGTGCCGGGCTTCGCCGATTGTTCGTCGTCCGTTCAACGTCCCCGTCAGGAGCTGGTCGTCGACCCCGGCCGGACGATCATCAGGACGGTCACGGTGGCCCACAGCAGATTGAACACACCCGTCAGTACGGCCAGTTGGGCGGCCGACCGAGGGAGCGCGGGGGACGCGTCCCCGGAGGAGACCGCGTCGAGCGCGCTCTCCTGCGCGGGCAGGATGAACGCAGCGAGGACCGCCGCCGCGGCCGCCGTCAGCACGATGGAGACGATCAGCCACGGACTGCCGAGCACTCCGAGACTGCTCGCGGTGGCGAAACCGAAGAGCGGCACGGCGATCCCGATCGCCGCGTAGACACGGCAGATGCGGTGCAGCGTGCGCAGTGTCGCGCGGGCCTCCGCGTCGTCCGGCGAACCGAGCGCGCCACGCAGGGACTTGGGGAACATGCTCGCGGCGACCGTGACGGGCCCGACGGTCAGCACCGCGGCCAGGACGTGCAGGATGAGCAGGAATTTCGTCATGGTCAGCGGCCCGTGTCCCGTCGGGTGCCCGTCACCCGCGACGCCGGGAGCCGCCCGGCGCGCGACGTACCGGTGAGGGTGTCGCCGTCGACGGTGACGGCGAACGTCAGGTTCAGGCGCATCGGGCGGGTGACGGCCTGCTTCCAGGTGACCCGGCCGCCGTCGGCGCGCCGGAGGTCGCGCAGCGGGACCTCCTCGCCCGCGCCGCGCGCGACACCGGTGAGGGCGCCCTGCTCGTCGCGGAGTTCGACGGCGGCGGCGAGGGTGCCGATGGGTGTGGCGATGGACAGGTCCCAGGTGCCTTCGACGGACATGTGCCGGTGGTTCCTCTCGTGGTGCGAAGGGGTGGTGTGCGGTCAGAAGGCGGCGGGGACCGGGCCCCGCGCGCGCCAGACCGTGCCCCGGCGCTCGTACGCGAACAGCTCCTCGACGGCGTGGGCGATGCGCGGCCCCACCTCCCGTTCGAGCAGGTACAGACCGAGGTCGAGGCCCGAGGTGACTCCGGCGCCCGTGACGAGGTCGCCGTCGTCCACGACACGGGCCCGCACGGCGTGGGCGCCGGTGGCGTCGAGCAGGTCGAGGCCGAGGTGGTGGCAGGTCGCACGGCGGCCTTCGAGGAGTCCGGCCAGCGCCAGGACGAGCGAGCCGCCGCACACCGTCGCCACGGTCGTCGTGGGATCGGCCATGGCGGCGCCGAGCAGCGCGGGCAGCTCCGTGGAGAGCGTGCGGCCGAGGAGCACGGGGATCGTCGGCTCGGCCGCGTCCTCGTCCGTCGCCGCGCCGGGATCGCCGACGGGCCCGGACGCGCCGGGCACCACCAAGACGTCCGCTCGCGCCGGATCGAGCGCGGCTGTGGCCCGCAGCGCGAGCCCGCCCGTCCCGCCGACCACCTCGCGCGGACCCTCGGCGGAGACGAGCTCCACGCCGACGGCGCCACCGGACGCGACCGCGCCGGCGTGCAGCACCTCGAACGGGGCGACGACGTCGAGCGGGTCGAAGCCGTCGAAGAGGACGATCTGGATGTGCATGGGGGAGAGGTCCTTCGCAGGTCGCGCGCCCGGAACGGCCGGGATCGCCCTCGACGCTATGCAGGCGCGGGCCGCCCTCCCAGTGGCATTAATGACGACCATCAACGGGATACCGCCAGCCCGCACGACCTGGCTAAGGTTCCGGCCATGCACACCGTCGCCGTCCTCGCCCTCGACCAGGTGATCCCCTTCGACCTGGCCACCCCCATCGAGGTGTTCGGCCGCACCCGGCTGCCCGACGGACGGTCCGGCTACCAGGTGCGGGTCTGCGCCGAGCGGCAGGACGTCGACGCCGGTGCGTTCACGATCCGCGCCCACCGCGGCCTCGACGGGCTCAGGGGCGCGGACACCGTCATCGTCCCGGGCACCGCCGACCCGACCGCCCCGCTCGCCCCCGCGGTCCGCGACGCATTGCGGGAGGCCGCGGCCGACGGCGCCCGGATCGCCTCCATCTGCTCCGGCACCTTCCCGCTAGCCGCCACCGGGCTCCTCGACGGGCTGCGCGCCACCACCCACTGGATCGGCGCGGAACTGCTCGCCGCCCTGCACCCGGACATCGACGTCGACCCCGACGTGCTGTACGTCGACAACGGGCAGATCCTCACCTCGGCGGGCGCCGCCGCCGGGCTCGACCTGTGCCTGCACATGATCCGCCGCGACCACGGCTCCGCGGTCGCCGCCGATGCCGCCCGGCTTTCCGTGATGCCGCTGGAGCGGGAGGGCGGCCAGGCCCAGTTCATCGTCCACGACCGCCCGCCGGCCCCCCAGGGCTCCACGTTCGAACCGCTGCTCGGCTGGTTGCAGGAGAACCTGGAGCGGGACCTCAGCCTCGCCGACATCGCCGCGCACGCAGGGATCAGCACCCGCACCCTCATGCGCCGCTTCCGCGAGCAGACCGGCTGCACGCCGCTGCAGTGGCTGCACCGGGCCCGCGTCCGCCGGGCCCAGCACCTGCTGGAGACCACGCAGGACCCGGTGGAGCGGATCGCGGCGCAGGTCGGTTTCGGCTCGCCGACCGCGTTCCGCGACCGTTTCAAGCGCACCACGGGCGTCAGCCCCCGGACGTACCGCCGCACCTTCGCCTGACACCCGCGTCCCGTACCGTCCCGCACGTTTATCCACGCCGCAGCGGGCTACGCGCTCACCAGACGGACGCCGACGAGGCAGCGCCGCCGCATGCCGCGAGCGGCGGTGGCGCGCGCCGGAACGGAATGGGTATGAGCAGCGGATTCACCGGGTCCGACGGCTACGGACAGGACCCGTTCGGCGACTTCTTCGCACGGTTCCTCGGCGGTGGCCGACGGCAGATCGACATCGGCAGGCTGATGAGCGGGCCCGCGCGGCAGCTCGTCGCCACGGCCGCGAACTACGCCACCGAGCACGGCCGCGGCGACCTCGACACCGGTCACCTGCTGTGGGCGGCGCTCTCCCTCGAACCGACCCGCACCCTCGTGACCCGGGCGGGCGCCGACCCGGACCGGCTCGCGGGGGAGATCGACCGGCACGCGGGCAGCGGCGAACCGAACCGCGCCCCGCAGTCGCTCTCCGTGACCCCCGCGGTCAAACGGGCGCTCCTCGACGCGCATGTCATCGCGCGCGAGTCCGGCGTCGCCTACATCGGCCCCGACCACATCGTGCTCGCGCTCGCCGCCAACCCCGACTCGGCGGCCGGCCACCTCCTCAACGAGGCCCGCTTCACCCCGGGCCCGACCCCGCAGCCCCCGCCCCAGGGCGGCGCCCCCGAGCCCCGGCCCGGACAGCAGCAGCGGGGCTCCGCGCCCACCCCCAACCTCGACCGCTTCGGCGAGGACCTCACCGAGCGGGCCCGGCAGGGCCGCCTCGACCCGGTCATCGGCCGCGATGAGGAGATCGAGCAGACCATCGAGGTGCTCTCCCGCAGGGGCAAGAACAACCCCGTCCTCATCGGCGACGCGGGCGTCGGCAAGACGGCCATCGTCGAGGGCCTCGCCCAGCGCATCGCCGACGGTGACGTGCCCGAGACACTCTGCGGGCGGCGGCTCGTCTCGCTCGACCTGTCCGGTGTCGTCGCCGGCACCCGCTACCGGGGCGACTTCGAGGAACGCCTCAACGGCATCATCGACGAGGTGCGCGCCCACCCCGACGAACTCATCGTGTTCATCGACGAGTTGCACACCGTCGTCGGCGCAGGCGCGAGCGGCGGCTCCGAAGGCGGCTCGATGGACGCGGGGAACATGCTCAAACCGGCCCTCGCGCGCGGCGAACTGCATGTCATCGGCGCCACCACCCTGGAGGAGTACCGGCGCAACATCGAGAAGGACGCCGCGCTCGCCCGCCGCTTCCAGCCGATCCTCGTGCCCGAACCGGCGACCGCGGACGCCGTGGAGATCCTGCGCGGCCTCCGCGACCGCTACGAGGCACACCACCAGGTCCGATACGCCGACGAGGCACTGCTCGCCGCCGTCGACCTCTCCGACCGCTACCTCACCGACCGGTTCCTGCCCGACAAGGCCATCGACCTGATGGACCAGGCGGGCGCCCGGGTCCGGCTCCGCGACCGCACCAAGACCACCGACGTACGCGCCCTGGAGCGGCAGGTCGACGACCTCACCCGCGACAAGGACGAGGCGGTGGCCGCCGAACAGTACGAGCGGGCCACCGAACTCCGCGACCGCATCGCCGAGTTGACCGAACGCATCGAGGGCGCGCGCGAACCCGACCCCGGCGACGGACACATCGTCGAGGTGTCCGCCGAGGACATCGCCGAGATCGTGTCCCGGCAGACCGGCATCCCCGTCAGCAGCCTCACCAAGGAGGAGAAGGAACGCCTCCTCGGCCTCGAACAGCACCTGCACGAGCGGGTCATCGGCCAGGACGAGGCCGTCACCGCCGTCGCCGACGCCGTGCTGCGCTCCCGCGCCGGGCTCGCCAGCCCCGACCGGCCCATCGGCAGCTTCCTCTTCCTCGGCCCCACCGGCGTCGGCAAGACCGAACTGGCCCGCGCCCTCGCCGAGGCGCTGTTCGGCAGCCAGGACCGCATGGTCAGGCTCGACATGAGCGAGTTCCAGGAGAAGCACACCGTCTCCCGCCTCGTAGGAGCGCCGCCCGGATACGTCGGACACGAGGAGGCGGGACAGCTCACCGAGGCCGTCCGCAGGCACCCGTACTCGCTGATCCTGCTCGACGAGGTGGAGAAGGCACACCCCGACGTCTTCAACACCCTGCTCCAGGTCCTCGACGACGGACGGCTCACCGACGCGCAGGGCCGCACGGTCAACTTCACCAACACGGTCGTCGTCATGACCAGCAACCTCGGCTCCGAGGCCATCGCGGGACGCGGCACCGCCCTCGGCTTCCGCACCGACGACTCCGCCGACGAGACGGCCCGCCGCGAACAGGTGCTGCGCCCGCTGCGGGAGCACTTCAGGCCCGAGTTCCTGAACCGGGTCGACGAGGTCGTCATCTTCCGGCGCCTCACCGACGAGGAACTCTCCCGGATCACCGACCTGCTCCTCGACGAGACCCGGCGCCGCCTGCACGCCCAGGACATCACCATCGAGTTCACCCCGGAGGCCGTCGCCTGGCTGGCCCGCCGCGGCCATCAGCCCGAGTACGGCGCCCGCCCGCTGCGCCGCACCATCCAGCGCGAGGTCGACAACCGGCTCTCCCGGATGCTCCTCGACGGCGAGATCCCGGCGGGCGGCGAGATCCGCGTGGGCGTCGACGACGACGCCCTCACCATCGGTCCGAAGGAGAAGGTGTGACGCCCCGGCCCGTACGGTCCTCGCGCCGCAGCCAGCCGTAGAGGACCAGGGAGCAGAGCGCGGCGGCGGCGCACCATGTGGAGATGAACTCCCATCGCCACAACGCCGCGCACACCGCCGCCGCCACGGCCGCCAGGACACCGAGCAGGACCAGCGGCCGCTCGGACGAGAGGAGCAGGGCGCCGATCGTCGCCAGGAGGTAGCCCGCCAGGAGCCAGGCCGCGTGCGGCAGCCCGATCGCGTAGCCCATCGTGTGACCGCGGACCTCCGCGGTCACCGTGCGCGTCGCCAGCACGTACGCCAGCGCCCCCGCCGTCACCACCCCCGCCGCCAGCGGCACCGCGAGACGGCGGCGCGCACCCGGCGCCGTCGCCCACCACACCGCGAGCGGCACCCACAGCGGCAGCAGCGGAAGCGCGATCACCGCCCACGCGAGGACGGCGGGGCCGGTGCCACCGCCGTCGTTCCAGATCATCGCCTCGATGATCTGATGCGCCCCGAGCAGCAGCGGCAGCGCCGCCAGCGGCACCGCGCGCGGCCTGACACGGGCCGCGCGCGTCACACACCCCACGCCCACGGCGGCGATCGCGCCACCGGCCACCAGATCGGCCGTCGCACTCCAGCACATGCGACCACGCTACGTTTCCGGGGGCCGGGCGGCGCGTCGCACGCCGCCGGGGCCTACGGGCGGGCGTTGTCGCGGGCCGTCGGATCGGGCTGGATGTTCTGGTTGTTGCGGAACACGTTGTCCGGGTCGAGGGCCGCCTTCACCCGGGCGAGCCGCGCGTAGTTGCCGCGGTAGCTCGCCCGCACCCGCTCCTGCCCCTCGTCCATCATCATGTTCACGTACGCGCCGCCCGCCGAGTACGGGTGCAGCGCCTCGAAGTAGTCGACCGTCCACCGGCGCAGCAGATCCGCGTGGGCCGGGTCCGGGTCCACGCCCGCGAACACGCTCGCCCACCGCGCGTCCCGGTAGCTGAACGCGGTGTCCGACGGGCCGACGTCGTGCGCCGCGCCGTCGATGGGATACAGGTGCATCGTCGACTGCATGGACGGTGTCTGGGGCCCGAACTTGGCGTGCAGCTCCACCGCCTCGTCCGGGATCTCCCGTACGAAGTCGGCCCGCCAGTACCACTGGTCGCCCGGCGGGTACAGGCCGTCGAACATCGACTGCATCGCCGGATGCGGCATCGGCGCCACCGCGTGCAGCAGCGGCGTCGGCAGCGCACCCAGCAGCGGAGCCATCGCCCGGTCCGCCGCCTCCGGGTCGCCCGACGTGTGACACCACACGACCCCGCACACCTTGCGCAGGTGCAGCTCCTCGGGGAACGGCGGGGCCGGTGGCACGGCCCCGTAGAGGAAGAAGCCGTTGACGTCGCGCGGCGCCGACGGCAGGAAGTCCCGGTACGCGGCGAGGACGTCGGCGCCCTGCTCGGCCGGCCAGAACGTCGGCCCTGCCACCACCGTGGCCACCTCGTGCAGCCGGAACGTGAAGGACGTGACCGCCCCGAAGTTGCCGCCGCCGCCCCGGATGCCCCAGTACAGGTCCCGGTTGGTGTCGGCGTCCGCGCGCACCGTGGAGCCGTCGGCGAGGACGACCTCCGCCGCCACGATGTTGTCGACGGTCAGCCCGCAGCGCCGCGTGAGGTGCCCGAGCCCGCCGCCGAGCGCGAGGCCCCCGACGCCGGTGGTGGAGATGATGCCGCTGGGCGTGGCGAGCCCGTGCTCGTGCGTCGCCGCGTCGACCAGGCCCCAGGTGGCGCCGCCGCCGACGGTGACCGTACGGGCGTCGGCGTCGACCTCGACGGTGTTCATGGGCGCCAGGTCCGCGACCACGCCGCCCTCGCAGGTGCCGAGCCCCGCGCCGTGGTGGCCGCCGCCGCGCACCGCGAGCGGCAGCTCGTGCCGCCGGGCGAAGGCGATCACCTTCGCCACGTCCGCCGCGTCGGCGCAGCGCGCGACGAGGGCCGGGCGCCGGTCGATCATCGCGTTGTAGACGGCGCGGGCCTCCGCGTAGCCGGAGTCCTCGGGCCCCGTCAACGTGCCCCGGAATCCGGTGAGTTCACGGCTCGCGGCCTGTGCCGGTGTGTTGGTCATGCGATCCCCCGAGTCGAATGGGTGTCGTCCGCCCCGTTCTACGGGCGTTGCGCACGGCCGGGCATGCGTGGCGGCCACCCACCTCGGAGTCCCCGGATACCTACGTTTCGCCGGCCGCCGTCAGGCCGAGCTCCACGGCGCGCTGGGCCGCGCGGCGCCGGGTGGGCGCGTCGAGCTTCTCCAGGACGGCGCGGACGTGGTTGTCGACGGTGCGCACCGACAGCACCAGCCGCTCGGCGATCTCCGCGTTGGTCAGATTGGCCATCAGCAGCCGCACGACCTGCAGTTGGCGGTCCGTGAGTCCCGCGGGATTGCCGCGCGCCGCCGCGTACGGGCCGCGCGGTACCCGGCGCACGCCCAGGTCGCGGAGTTCGGCGCGGACCAGGCGGGCGAGCGGCTTCGCGCCCAGTGCGTCCAGAGCGGTGAGCGCCGACAGCTTCACGGCCGGATCGGGGCTCTGCGCCAACGCCGCCGCCTCCTCGTACGGGCAGCCCGCCGCGCGCCACAGCTCGGCGGCCTTGTCCCACTGGCCCGCGGCCTGCAGCGCGTACGGGTGGGTCGCGCCGTCCACCGGCACGCTCACGCCCGCCCGTGCCAGCCAGTGGCCGAGCTCGAAGCGCTGCGGCGCCGCGAGCCGCAGGGCCCGCTCGTGCACGGGCCCGGCCGCCGCGAGCACCCCCGCCCGGTCGCCGCGCAGCCACGCCGCCTCCGCGCGGGCCGCCGCGACCGGGCCCATCCGTTGCAGCTCCCGCGTGCCGACGGCGATCCGCCACGCCTGGTCGAGCAGCTCCCTGCCGCCGGACTCGCCGCGCCGCACCCGGATCCGGGCGAGGACCGTGAGGGCGGGGCACCGCGCGGGCGGGAAGACGTCCGCGCCGAGCCGCGCGTACCGCTCGGCCTCCGCCCAGTCGCCCGCCGCGAACCTCCGCAGCGCCAGCTCGACATGAAGGTACGTCAGGAAACCCACGTGCTCCGCGCGATCCGCGAGGTCGATGGCGGGGGAGAGGTGCCGGTCCGCCTCCGTGAACCGCAGATCGTCCAGGAGCGACCAGACGAGATTGGCGTAGGCGCGGCACGCGTGCTCCACCTCGCCCGCCTCCAGGGCCACCGCCAGGCTCTCCTCCACCTGCCGCTGCCCCAGCGGATCGCCGTCCCGCCAGCGCGCGGTCCCGACGTTGTTCAGCGCGTGCGCGAGGATCGCCGGGTCGCCCGCCCTCCTGGCCAGCGCGATGGCCCGCTCGCCGTACGCGACGGCCTGCGCGTACGCGTCCGACAGCATCCGCAGCTGCGCCGTGTTGCTGAGCGCCAGCGCCAGCAGCCGGTCGTCACCGGCCCCTTCCAGGACGGACAGGGCCTCGCGTCCCGCCGTCTCGGCCGCCGCCGCGTCCCCCGCCCACCAGTGGATCCGCGACAGCCAGCGCAGATCCGCGCCGAGCGCCCGTGGGTCGCCGAGGGCGCGGCGCAGCTCGACGGCGTCCCGCTGCGCGGCCACCGCGGCGTCCGAGTCGCCGATGGTGTAGCTCTCGATCGCGTACCGCTCCAGCAGATCGGCGAGGTCCGCGGGCCCGTGCCGCTCGCGCTGCCGCAGCACGAGCCGTAAATGCGCGGCGGCCTCCCGGTGCGCCCCTGCCCGCGCGGCGTCCCGCGCCGCCCGCGGCCCGAACCGCGCCACCGCGTCGAGATCGCCTGCCGCCGCCGCGTGGTGCACGATCCGGGAGCGGTCCGTGCCCGGCGCGGCCACCAGCGCGGCCAGCACCGCACGGTCGAGCGCGATGCGCCGCGCGGCGGGCAGCGAGTCGGCCACGGCCCGGCGGATGATCTCGTGCCGGAACGCCACGCGGTCGGGCGCCACCGTCAGGAGCCCGCCCTGCTCGGCCGCCGCGAGCGCCGCACAGCCGCCGGGCAGCAGCGCGTCGACCAGCGGGCGCTCCACGGCCGACGGCACCACGGCCAGCTGTTCGAGCGCGTCGCGGGCCGGATCGTCGAGGCGGCGCAGCCGGGCCAGGACCGCGTCCACGACCGTCGGCGGCACGACCCCGGTGCCGCCCGCGGCGACGACCTCCGCGACGAAGAACGGATTGCCCGAGGTCACGGCGTACACCTGCCCGGGATCGAGCCCGGCGGGCGCGCACAGGCGGCCCACGGCGGGGCGGGAGAGCGGGGGCAGCGGCAGCCGGTGCACGCGGGCCGCGCCCGACACCTGGCCGAGCAGCTGGCGCAGCGGATGGCCGCGGCCCAGCTCGTCGTCCCGGTAGGTGAGCACAAGCAGCGCGGGCAGCCGTTCCATCCGGCGCACCAGATACCGCAGCGCGTCAAGGGACGCCTCGTCCGCCCAGTGCACGTCCTCCACGACCAGCACGGCGGGGTGCGGGGCGCCCGACAGCTCGGCGCCCAGCGCCTCGTAGATCCGGTGCCGGTCGTCCGCGTCGCGCACCGCGCGGGCCAGCTCGGTGCCCACGCTGCCGACGAGGTCGCGCAGCGGGCCGAGCGGGCGGCCCGTGGCCAGGTCGTCGCAGTGCCCCACGAGGAGGCGGGCGGCCGGAGGCAGCACGGTGGGCAGGGCGCGGACGAGGCTGGACTTGCCGATGCCGGCCTCGCCGAGGACGAGCGCGACGGAGCCGGTGCCGGCGGCGGCAACCCGTGCGGCGTCGGCGAGTCGGTCCAGCTCGAGATCCCGCTCCAGGATCCCCCCGTCCATACGCGGATTTTCGCACCGGCCGGTCGCGGGCGGGAGCGGGCTGCGGGGTGGATACGTCTATCGCGGGAGGTGGGGGTGTGCGGTCGGGCGGTGGTGACGTCGCGGGCGCCCGCTCCCCCCCGGTCACCCAGAGGGTGTAGACACCATGTATATTCTTTCTATATGCATCTATCTCCGGGATCCGTCGACGCCGCCGACGCGCGGCGCATCGAAGGGGCCGCCCGCGGGCTGCTGCGGGGGATCGCGCAGCTCGGACAGACCCTGTTCAGGGAGGGTGAGTTCGGGCTCACGCGGAGCCAGGTCGCCCTGCTCGACGCACTCGAGGGCGGGCCGTGCCGGGTGACCGGGCTCGCGGCCCGTACCGGCATGGCGCAGCCGCGCGTCACCGTGCTCCTCCAGAAGCTGGGGGAGGCCGGTCTCGTCGAGCGCAGGCGCTGCCAGGACGACCGGCGTGCCGTCGACATCTCGCTGACACCCGAGGGGCGCGCCCTGCTCGAGACGGGGCGGCAGCGGATGGCCGCCGCCCTGCTGACCGCACTCGAAGGCGGCGCCGTGGACGACCCGGAGCGCGCGGTGTCCACCGCGCGCGATGCGCTGAACATCCTGCTGAACGCCATGGAAGCGGAGGCCAGTTGACCACCCGGGGCACCTTGCCGGACCAGTACGTCGACGCGAACGAAGCCCCACCCGGGGTCGACCTCGCACCCCACCGCGTGGCCGGACCCCGCAGATGGTGGGACTGGGTCCTCGCGGCCGACCCCGGACTCGGCCAGCTGCAGACCGGCTGGCGCACCCTCGTCGCCATGGTGACCGCGCTCACCGTCGGCTACGCGATGGCCGAGGCCCTCGGCATCCCCGACATGATCGGCATGATGGTCGCCGGAATGATGGGCCTGATGAGCGCCTTCGCGGTCGCCGAGAACACCTGGGACCGGCTCGCCCGCGCCATCCTGTGGATGCCCTTCCCGTACACCGCCGCGCTCTGGCTGTGCGCCACCCTCAACGGCGAGCGCGTGCCGCAGATGGTGCTCATGGTCGCGGCCCTCGCCGTCACCTTCCTGCTCGCCCGATTCGGAGCGATTCCGCTGGTCACCGGCATGATGCTGTTCAACGGCATGATGGTCGGCATGCTCGCGGGCATCCCCGTCGCGCTCGTCGGCAAGGCCTTCGCCGTGGCCCTGGTCTCCGCGGCCGCCGTGCTCGTGACGCGGCTCATCCTCTGCTACCCGATGCCCCGCGAGGACCTGCTGCGCACCCAGCGCGCCTTCGTGGTCGAGGCCCGGCGCGTCGCCGACGCCGCCGTGGACGCCGTCGACCCCGACGCCGACCAGGAGCGCGCCGTGCGCCGCATGAGCCGCTCCCTGCGCCGCCTCAACATCACCACCGTCACCATCGACGGCCGACTCGCCCAGCCCGAGGTCGCCGCCGACCCGGCCGCGGCCGAACTCCTCCACCGGCACCTCTTCGACGCCGAGCTCGCCCTGCGCGGCATCGGGCAGGCCGTCCAGGAGCTGACCGGGCTGCCCGTCCCCGAGCAGCTGCGCGAGGCGCTCGCCGTCGGCCTCGTGCTCGCCCGGGACACCCCGATACGGGAGGCTGAGGGCCTCCAGCCGGCCGCCGCCCACATCCAGGAGCGGGCCGAGGCGATCCTCGCCGACCCGGCCGCGCCCGCCGACGACGTGGAGGCCGCGGTCCTCGCGCGCCGCGTCGGCCACCTCCTCGACTCCCTCGCCCGCGCCCTGCACAACTGGCTGACCCTCGGCGCCACCGCCGTCGCGGGCAAGGCCGAGGTGCCCTTCAAGCCGACCGTCGCCCTGGAGAACAACCGGCTGCCCGGCTCCGCGGGCCCCACCCGCCGCGTGCTCGCCTCCGGCACCGAGTCCGGCTGGCGCCGCGCCATCCCGTACATCCGGGTCCCCGCGCACGCCGCCGTGGCCGCCGCCATCGTCGTGCCGATCTCCGACGCCATCGACCCGCACCGCTTCTACTGGGGCCTGGTCGGCGTGATGATCACGCTGTTCGGCACCAACACCACGCACGAGCGGCTGCGCAAGTTCGGCCACCGCATGGTCGGCACCGTCATCGGCGCCGTCCTCGGCATCCTCCTCGTCCACCTCATCGGCCGCGACCACGTCTACTGGACCCTCGCCGTCATCGTCGCCGGACTCACCTTCGGCGCCTGGGGCATGGCCCGCGCCTACGCCTGCTGGGTCGTCGGCCTCGTCGTCGCGCTGTGCCAGCTGTACGCCATGAGCACGCCCGAGAGCGGCATGGACCACCTGCTGGGGGAGCGGCTGCTCGACAACGGCCTCGGCGTCCTCGTCGCCACCGCCTGCGCCGCGCTGATCTTCCCGCTGGCCCGCCGCACCGTCGTCCAGGAGGCCGAGCGCGGCTACGTCGACGCACTGGCCCAGGTCGTCGCCCAGGTCGAGCAGCGCTGGACGCGGCCCGACACCCCGGTGCGCCTGCGCGGCGCCGCCCGCGCCGTGGACGCCGCGCTGCTCCAGGTGCAGGCCGTCGCCAAGCCGCTCGTACGGATGCCGGTCGGCGTCAGCGGCCCCGCCGCCGAGCACCGCGTCGCCCTGCTGACCTCGGCCACCGGTCACGCCCGCGCCCTGGCCTCCGCCGCCGACATAGACGTCGACCTGCCGCCGCGTCTCGTCGAGCGCGCCCGCCTCGTCACCGCCACGGTCACCGCGTCCCTCAAGGAACTCGACCGGTTCTTCGCGACCGGCGAGCCCGAGGGCACGTACCGCAGGGTCAGTCCGCTGCTGCGCGAGCTGCGCACCGAGCTGGCCCCCGCGGGCTCCGGCCCGCGCGCCCGGCGCCTGCACAGCGCGCTGCGCGAACTCGACGCCCTCGACGAGACGTTGGCCGCCTACGCCGAACAGGCCGGGCTGCCCGTCGCCACCGGGAACGGCGCCGCGCAGCGCCCCGTGTCGCCGATGCAGCGCCGCGCCCGCGCCGTCATGGCGGCCTGGGGCGAGCCGCGGCCCGCGCCGCAGGAGCAGGACCGGCCGGTGGCGCAGGCCGCCGCGCCGCAGCCGAAGCAGCAGGGCCCCGTCCCGGCGCAGCGCCGCGAACCGGCCCCCGCGGGCCGGGCCAGGATCACCGGCCGCGTGCAGTGCGCCGAGCACCCCGAGGGCTGCCCCGCGTGGATCACCGTGATCAGCGCGCGCGGCAAGCGGCTCGCCAAGTCGGCGGTGACGCAGGGGAGTTACAAGGTGGACGCGCTGCCCGCGGGCACCCACACCCTGGTGATCTCCGCGTCGCAGCACACGCCGCGCGCCGAACTGGTCACCGTGGACGACCCGTTGGGTGCCGTGCGGCACGACATCCGGCTGGCGGGCTGACAGGCCGCTGCTGCATTCGGGCGAACCGGGGACGCGCGGGCCCGCGCGTCCCCGCTTCGCGTCCCGCCGTCCGCTAGTCGTGGTCGTGTCCCGTCACCCAACGGCCAAGGAAGCGACTACCTGATGACGTCCACGGAGAGCGCGGCGGCGAGCGCCGAGGCACCGGATTCGGAGACCGCCCACGCGCGGCGGCCCGGTGCCGTGGTGGTGAAGTGGCTCACCACCACCGACCACAAGACGATCGGCTCGCTGTATCTGATCACCTCGTTCGCGTTCTTCTGCGTCGGCGGCATCATGGCGCTGTTCATGCGCGCCGAACTGGCCCGCCCCGGCATGCAGATCCTGTCGAACGAGCAGTTCAACCAGGCGTTCACGATGCACGGCCTGATCATGCTCCTGATGTTCGCGACGCCGCTGTTCTCCGGCTTCGCGAACTGGATCATGCCGCTCCAGATCGGCGCGCCCGACGTCGCGTTCCCGCGACTGAACATGTTCGCCTACTGGCTGTACCTGTTCGGCTCGCTGATCGCGGCGGCGGCACTGCTCACTCCGCAGGGCGGCCCCGACTTCGGCTGGTTCATGTACGCGCCGCTGTCGGACGCCATCCACACCACCGGCATCGGCGCCGACATGGGCATCATGGGCCTGGCCTTCTCCGGCTTCGGCACCATCCTCGGCTCGGTCAACTTCATCACCACGATCATCTGCATGCGGATGCCCGGCATGACGATGTTCCGGATGCCGATCTTCACCTGGAACGTGCTGCTGACCGGTGTGCTGGTCCTGCTCGCCTTCCCGGTGCTCGCCGCCGCCCTGTTCGCCCTGGAGGCGGACCGCAAGTTCGGCGCCCACGTCTTCGACGCCACCAACGGCGGCGCACTCCTGTGGCAGCACCTCTTCTGGTTCTTCGGGCACCCCGAGGTGTACATCATTGCCCTGCCGTTCTTCGGCATCGTCTCCGAGGTGATCCCGGTCTTCTCGCGCAAACCGATCTTCGGCTACGCGGGTCTGATCGGCGCCACCATCGCGATCGCCGGTCTCTCCATCACGGTGTGGGCACACCACATGTACGTCACCGGCGGCGTGCTCCTCCCGTTCTTCTCCTTCATGACGTTCCTCATCGCCGTGCCGACCGGCGTGAAGTTCTTCAACTGGATCGGAACGATGTGGAAGGGCTCGCTCTCCTTCGAGACACCGATGCTGTGGTCCGTCGGCTTCCTCGTGACCTTCCTCTTCGGCGGCCTGACCGGCGTCATCCTCGCGGCACCGCCGCTCGACTTCCACATCTCCGACTCGTACTTCGTGGTCGCGCACTTCCACTACGTGGTCTTCGGAACGGTCGTCTTCGCGATGTTCGCGGGCTTCCACTTCTGGTGGCCGAAGATGACCGGCAAGATGCTCGACGAACGGCTCGGCAAGATCACCTTCTGGACGCTCTTCGTCGGCTTCCACGGCACGTTCCTGGTGCAGCACTGGCTGGGCGTCGAGGGTATGCCCCGCCGGTACGCCGACTATCTCGCGGCCGACGGCTTCACCGCGCTCAACACCATCTCGTCGATCTCGGCGTTCCTGCTCGGCCTGTCGATGCTGCCGTTCTTCTACAACGTCTGGAAGACCGGCAAGTACGGCAAGAAGATCGAGGTCGACGACCCCTGGGGCTACGGCCGCTCCCTGGAGTGGGCCACCTCCTGCCCGCCGCCGCGCCACAACTTCACGACGCTGCCCCGCATCCGCTCCGAGTCCCCGGCGTTCGACCTGCACCACCCCGGGGTCGCCACCCTCGACCACGTGCAGAACCCGCACGAGGACGCGTCGGCATGAGCAGCACCGAGCACGACGTGCGCGCCGGGATCCAGCAGATGGAGGGCTATCTGCTGTGGAACTCCAAGGTCACCGAGGCCCACGCGCAGGCCGAGGCGTTCACCGACCGGCTCGACTGGCTCACGGCCGCGCAGCGCGAGGAGGTGCAGCGCGTCTTCGTCGAGGAGCGCCTCGCCTTCCACAAGGCGGCGCTCGGCCAGATCGTGGCGCGCGCCGCCGAGCTGCGCACCGAGTACGAGGACCGGTACGAGCGGCTCAAGGCGCGCTGCGTCGGACTCTGCGGAGGCGTTCTCGTCGGCCTGCTCGGCCTGGCGTCACTGGTCGCCCTCAAGTGACGCACCCGCGCGTACTCACGCGAAGTACGCCGTCGGCCGCGTGCCGAGAGCCCGGCGGAACATCGCCGTGAACGCGCTGGGCGTGGCGTAACCGACCGCGCCCGACACCGTCGTGACGGGCACGCCCCTGGCGAGCAGCGTCACCGCGTGGATGAGCCTGGCCTGCTGCACCCAGCGGGCCAGGCTCATTCCTGTCGCGGCCGCGAACCGCCGTTGCAGACTGCGCTCGCTGAGATGCGCGTACGCCGCCGCCCGCCCGGTCGTCCACCGCTCCCCGGGCCGCTCCCTGATCGCCGCGCACAGGGCGTCGAGCTGCCCGTCCGCCGGCGTCGGCAGGTGCAGCGCGGGCACCGGATGCGGGGCCAGCTCGTGCAGCAGCAGCTTCATCAGGACGCCGTCGCGGCCCTCGAGGTCGTACTCCATCGGCAGCCGCGTCGCCTCGTCGATCAGCTCACGCAGCAGCGGGGACACCGACACCACGGTCGGCTCGTCGGGCAGCGGCACGGCCGCGTCGGTCGCGATGTACAGCGTGCGCATGGCGACCGCGCCCGCGCAGGTCATCGCGTGCGTGAGGCCGCCCGGAAGCCAGGCGCCGCGGGTCGCCGGGACGACCCAGGCGCCGTGCTCCGTGGTGACGGTGATGGCGCCCGTCGTGCCGTAGATCAACTGGGCTCGACGGTGGTGGTGCGGCGGGATGTGATGCCCGTCCGGCAGATCGCGCGCCATCGCCGCCAGCGGCCGCGGCACGTCCTGGTAGTCGTCCCGGTCCTCGCTCTTTCCGTACATGGCGCACTCTCGACAGGTTCTGGCCGTACGACGAAAGTCTGCCATCGCCCCGCGGCCTAACGTCGCAGTACGTGAATGCTGCACCTACCGGAACCCGGACCCCCACGGCCCTCCTCGCGGTCACCTGCGCCGTGACCGCCGCGAACGTCTACCTCTGCCAGCCGATGCTCGGCTCGGTCGCCGCCTCCCTCGGCGCGCCGCCCGACGCGCTCGGCGCGGTGCCGACGGCGACGCAGCTGGGCTACGCGCTCGGCATCCTGCTCGTCGTCCCCGCGGGCGACAGCCACGACAGGCGCCGCATCGTCCTCGCCCTCGGCGCCGCGTCCGCCGCCGCGCTCGCTGCCTGCGCCCTCGCCCCGACGGTCGCGCTGCTCGCGGTGGCGAGTTTCGTGGTCGGGCTCTGCTCGCCGGTGCCGCAGTTGATCACCCCGCTCGCCGTGGCGCTCGCCGCCGACTCCGAGGGCGGGCCGGGCAGCGGCCGCACCGTCGGCGCCGTGCAGGGCGGACTGCTCGTCGGCGTGCTCGCCTCCCGCGCGTACGCGGGCGTCCTCGCCGACCTCGCGGGCTGGCGCACCGTGTACGTCGCGTCCTGCCTGCTCACCCTGGCGCTCGTGGCCGTCCTCGCGCGCCGCCTGCCGAACGCGCCGGGCCGCGCTCCCGCCTCGTACGCGAAGGCCCTGCGCTCGCTGCCCGGACTGGTCCGGCATCCGCTCGTGGCGCGGGTCGTCGTGTCGGGGGCGCTGGTCGGGATCGCGTTCGGCGCGTTCTGGACGACCCTCACGTTCCTGGTCACGCAGACGTACGGGCTCGGGGCGGGGTCCGCCGGGACGTTCGGGCTCGTCGCGGCCGTGAGCGCGCTCGCCTCGCCGTACGCGGGGCGGAGCGCGGAACGTCTGGGCAGGCGCCGCGCGCTCGCCCTGCTGACCGCGCTGGTGCTGGTCGGCTGGCTGATCCTGCTCCCGGCGGGCGGCGGCTCCCTGGTGGCCCTCGTCGCCGGCGTGATCGTGCTCGACGTCGGCGTGTGGGGCGGGCAGGCCGTCTGCCAGACCGTCCTGTTCACGCTCGACCCGGCCGTGCACAGCCGACTCAACACCGTGTACTTCACGCTGCGCTTCCTCGGCATCGCGCTCGGCTCGCTGGTCGGGACCGCGGCCTGGGGAGCGGGCGGCTGGACCGTGGTGGTGCTCGCGGGCGGTGTCGCGGCGGCGGCCGGACTCGTCGTCGGCGTGTTGCCGGTGCGGGCCCCGGCGAGGGGGCCGGAGGCGGTCAGCGCGGGTCGGGGCCCACGGAGAACGCGGGGCTGAGGCCGCGGGCGTCGCCGTCGCGGCTGACCAGCTCGATCGCGTAGCCGGAGCCGTCCGGCACGTTCGGCAGGACCGTCGACGTCTCGCTGCGCGGGGCCGCGGTCAGCCGCGACGCGAGCTGCACCACGCGGGCGTCGTTGTTCCGGACCAGCCACATGTCCAGCTGCTTGCCGGACGGGTTGTCCCACGTGACGAACATGCTGCTGCCCGACGCGTGCACGGAGTTCGCGGCGGGTGCCGTGACGGTGAGCGCCTGGGCCGGTGCGCCCAAGGGGGCGAAGGCCAGGAGCGGGGCTGCGGCGAGGGAGAGGAATCCGGTGCGGCGCATGCGACGACCTCGTTCCGTCGAATCGATGAATGGTGACCGTTGGTGACCGATTGGGGTCGGAGAGTGGCGAATGTGGACACGGGGTGTGTTCCCGGCTTTGTGCGTCGGCACGAGGAATTCGGGGTCGGCCCCACCCCACGAGGGACGCCGGTGTCCGCGAACCGGCTGCCTCGGCAGGACAGCGAAGGACCGCGGGCGCATCCTCGCGCACGCGCGCGAGCCCCCAGAAGCGGCCGGCAAGCGCGTACTGGTGCACGCTGGAGAGGTGACACGGAGCACGGAGACGAGGTGACGCGGCATGACCGAGCGCAGCGACGACTCGGCCATGGGCGACGAGGTGTACCAGCCCTCGGGCCCTGACGTGCGCGACGACGAGGGGATCCTCGACCCGGAGGACACCCTCAACGACCGCGGCGTCGACCCGTACGACGAGGGATGGTCACCGCCCGAGCGCCCGCTGGCCGTCGAGCACAGCGGCATCACCGCGGCGGAGCGACAGGCGGGCGAGACGCTCGACGAGCGCCTCGCGGAGGAGCGGCCCGACCCGGTCGTCGACGCCTATGAGGCGCTGGAGTCCGGCGAGAGCGACGACGAGGACGACGTCGGCGATCTGCGCGACGGCGACGGCGAGCTGGTCGACGACGAAGTGGGTTCGTGGCGGGCCGGCCGGCTGATCGCGCCGGACGAGGGCGCCCACGAGGACGCCGAGAAGGACATGCTGGCCAGCGACGCCGGTTACGGCGGGGGAGCGGCGTCCGCGGAGGAGGCCGCGGTGCACGTGGTGGACGACGGCGAGACCTGACACCCGTACGGGGAGCGGCGGTTCACTGGCCGAGTGCCGTCGCCGTCAGCATCAGCGCGGCCGCGGCGAACGCGGTCGCCAGCGCCAGGAGCGGCGGTCCGAGGGCGACGTCACCCGTCACCATGCGACGCGCCGTGATGCCTATGCAGACCACGCCGATCCCTCCCAGGACCATGGCCACGAAGATCAGCACAGTTCGCCCCTCCTCCTCACGATCCCCGCTTGTCTGTTCGGATCTCATCCTCGCCCCGCGAGCCGTCCGTCGCACGTGGGGGAGTTCCCGGCGCACACCGTCTAGCCTGGGACGTCTCACTCACGGACCGCAGGGGGGTCGGCATGGACAGCACCGCGTGGATCGTGCTCGGCACGGTTCTGGCCGTCGCGATGCTCGCGGCCGCCGCCGTGCTCCTGGTCCGCGTCTTCAAGGCGCGCAAACTGCTCGTGGACGCCGGCATCCCGCTGCACAACAAGGCGCTGTTCTGGGCCGCGGTCGTCTACACGATCTCCCCGGTCGACCTGCTGCCCGACCCGATCTACCTCGACGACATCGGCGTCCTGCTGATCGCCCTCCAGATGCTGCACGGCGCCGCGCGCAAGGCGGGCATCGGAACGGGCGAGCGCCGGACCCCCTCGGTGTGAGGGCCCGGCGCCGGTGACGCGCGCGGTCAGACCGCCGCGCCGGGTGCCTCGTCGAGCACGGCCGTGCCCGCGGCGCGTTCACCCAACTGCGCGGTGGGCACCTTCGCCGTCTCCCGCGCGGTGAGCGCCGCCAGCACGGGCGGCACGCACAGCGCGGCCGTGAACAGCGCCACCGCGAACCAGTTCGTGCCGCCCGAACCCGCGATCTGCGCCGCGAACGTCACCGCGAAACCGGAGATCGCGAAGCCGATCTGGGTGCCGATCGCCATGCCCGAGAGCCGTACGCGGGTCGGGAACATCTCGCCGTAGAAGGCGGGCCACACGGCGTTCGCCGCGCTGTAGACCACGCCGAACGCCAGGATGCCGAGCACGAACGTCAGGGCGTACGAGCCGGTGGAGATCGCCCACAGGTAGCCGAACATCAGCAGCGCGCTGCCCGCGGCGCCCGCGAGGAACACCGGGCGGCGGCCGACGCGGTCCGCGAGGCGCGCCCACAGCGGGATCGCGGCGAGCGCCACCAGATTGGCCAGCGCGCCCACCCACAGCATCGCGGACCGGTCCATGCCGACCGCGTCGCTCGTCGCGTACGACAGGGCCCACACGGTGAAGATCGTGCTCACGGAGGCGACGAGCGCGCCCGCGATCACCCGCAGCACGTCGACCCAGTGCTCGCGCAGCAGCACCGCGAGCGGCAGCTTGGCGACCTCGCCGGACCGCGCCTTGCGGGCGAACTCGGGCGTCTCGTCCAGCGAGCGCCGGATCACGTAGCCGACGACGGCGACGCCGAGGCTGAGCCAGAACGGGATCCGCCAGCCCCAGGAGAGGAGTTGGTCCTCGGGCAGCGCCGCGATCGGCAGGAAGACGACGGTGGCCAGGAGCTGTCCGGCCTGCGTCCCGTTCAGGGTGAAACTCGTGAAGTACGCGCGCCGGTCCTCCGGCGCGTGTTCCAGGGTCATCGACCCGGCGCTGGACTGCTCGCCCGCCGCGGAGATGCCCTGCAGGATCCGGCAGAGCACCAGCAGCAGCGGCGCGAGCCCGCCGACCTGCTCGCGGGTGGGCAGACACCCGATCAGGAACGTGGAAAGACCCATCAGGACCACGGTGAACACCATGATCTTGCGGCGGCCGAGGCGGTCGCCGATGTGCCCGAGGAAGAACGCGCCGACGGGCCGCGCGGCGTACGCGACACCGAACGTGGCGAGCGAGAGCAGGGTGGCGTCGGCCGGGTCGGACTCGTCGAAGAAGACCTTCGGGAAGACGAGGGCGGCGGCGCTGCCGTAGATGAAGAAGTCGTAGTACTCGAGGGCACTGCCGCTCCAGGCGGCGAATGCCGCCTTGCGGGGCTGGCCCTGTGGTGCGCGCGGAGGTTCTGCGGGGACGGACACGCGGGCTCCTTGGGGCTGGGCGGATCACCCCGGCGGACCGACGTCGGCCGGGTTAATTAACCCACTGGATAGTTAACTGCGGATGGCCAGCGATGTTGCGCCCGTGTTTCGCCGCTGTCAAGAGGTCTCGACGAGGACGTTTGCGTGGGCTACCGTCCCGTGGCGTCCGCCGTGAGGTACGCGATCACCATGTCGCCGAGCATCGTGCGGTAGTGCTCGCGGCGGTCCTGAGCCGTCAGGTCGCGGCCGAACAGGGCGCCGAACGTGTGCCGGTTGGAGACCCGGAAGAAGCAGAACGAACTGATCATCGCGTGCAGGTCGACCGCGTCCACTTCGGCCGTGAACACGCCGTCCGCGCGGCCCGCCTCGAGGATCCTGCTGATCACGTCGATCGCGGGCGAGTTCAGGGAGCTGAGCGTCTCGGACGCGGCGATGTGCTCGGCCTCGTGGATGTTCTCGATGCTCACCAGGCGGATGAAGTCCGGGTGCTGCTCGTGGTGGTCGAAGGTCAGCTCGGCGAGCCGCCGGATCGCGGCGACCGGGTCGAGGTGCTCGACGTCCAGATCCCGCTCGGCGTGCCGGATCACCGCGTAGCTGCGCTCCAGGACGGCCGTGAACAGCTGCTCCTTGCCGCCGAAGTAGTAGTAGATCATCCGCTTCGTGGTACGCGTGCGGGCCGCGATCTCGTCGACGCGGGCGCCCGTGTACCCGGCGCGGGCGAACTCCTCCGTGGCGACCTTGAGGATCTCGGCCTTGGTGCGGGCCGCGTCGCGGATGCGTCCCGCGCGCCGGGCCGGCTCTTCGACAGTGGTCATCCGGTGATTGTAGGAGCCGTTCGAGAGTCGGTTCGGATCAGTCTCTTCCCAGGACGGGGCGCGGCTTGATATGAGTAACGAACCAGTTCGTACATTAAGCGTGACGCTCGGCCAGGAGGACCCCGTGCCCCAGGACTCTTATCTCGTCGGTCTGATCGGTGAGGGCATCGGCCCCTCGCTCTCCCCGGCCCTGCACGAGCGGGAGGCTGACCGGCAGGGCCTGCGGTACCTGTACCGGCGCCTGGACATCGCCGAGATCGGCGCCCGTCCCGAGGACGTCGGCGAGCTGCTGCGCGCGGCCCGCACCGTCGGCTTCGACGGCCTGAACATCACGCACCCCTGCAAGCAGCTCGTCATCGAGCACCTCGACGAACTCTCGCCGCAGGCCGCCGCGCTCGGCGCCGTCAACACCGTCGTCCTCGACGGCGGCCGGGCCGTCGGGCACAACACCGACGTCACCGGATTCGCCGCGTCCTTCGCCCGCGGACTGCCCGACGCCCGCATGGAGCGCGTCGTGCAGCTCGGCGCCGGGGGAGCGGGCGCCGCCGTCGCCCATGCCGTCCTCACCCTGGGCGCGGGCCGCATCGTGCTCGTCGACGCCCTGCCCGAGCGGGCCGCCGCCCTCGCCGAATCCCTCAACCGGCACTTCGGCGAGGGCCGCGCCGTCCCGGCGGGCCCCGCCGAGCTCGCCGCCCACCTCGCCGAGGCCGACGGCATCGTGCACGCCACGCCCACCGGCATGGCAGCCCACCCCGGGCTCCCGTTCCCCGCCGAGCTGCTGCACCCGGGCCTGTGGGTCGCCGAGGTCGTCTACCGGCCCCTGGAGACCGAACTCGTACGCACCGCCCGGAGCCTCGGCTGCGCCGTCCTCGACGGCGGCGGCATGGCCGTCTTCCAGGCCGTCGACGCGTTCCGCCTCTTCACGGGCCGCGAACCGGACGCCGCCCGCATGCTCACCCACTTCGCCGAACTGGCGGGGGCGGAGGGCGCGCTGAGGGCAGTGACGTCGAGCCCGCGCGCCGACTGAGCACATCAAGCAGATCGAGCCCCGCGCCGATTGAGCCCATCAAGAAGATCGAGCCCCGCGCCGATTGAGGAGAACAAGCCCGCACGCCGATCGAGCGCATGAAGCCCCCGCGCCGACCGAGCTCATCAAGCCCCTGCGGCGATTGAGCAGCGGGGTACGGGGCAGAGCCCCGATCTTTCACCCCGCCGCCGCCCCACCCGCCGACCCGCCCCCTCCGGAAGGAGCCCCGTGCGCACCTCCATCGCCACCGTCTCGCTCAGCGGATCGCTCACCGAGAAGCTCACCGCCGCCGCCCGCGCCGGGTTCGACGGCGTCGAGATCTTCGAGAACGACCTGCTCGCCAGCCCCCTCACCCCCGAGGAGATCCGCGAGCGCTGCGCCGACCTCGGCCTGAGCATCGACCTGTACCAGCCGATGCGCGACATGGAGGCCGTCCCCGAGGACGTCTTCGCCCGCAACCTGCGGCGCGCCGAGCACAAGTTCCGGCTGATGCGGCGCCTCGGCACCGACACCGTGCTCGTCTGCTCCAGCGTCTCGCCGCAGTCCGTCGACGACGACGCGCTCGCCGCCGACCAGCTGCGCCGCCTCGCCGAGCTCGCGGACGGCCACGGCATCCGCGTCGCCTACGAGGCGCTGGCCTGGGGCCGCCACGTCAACACCTACGACCACGCCTGGCGCATCGTCGAGGCCGCCGACCACCCGGCGCTCGGCACCTGCCTCGACAGCTTCCACATCCTCGCCAGGGGCAGCCACCCCAAGGGCATCGAGGACATCCCCGGCGACAAGATCTTCTTCCTCCAGCTCGCCGACGCGCCGCTGCTCGACATGGACGTGCTGCGCTGGAGCCGCCACTACCGCTGCTTCCCCGGCCAGGGCGACCTCGACGTCGCCGGACTCCTGCGCCACGTCCTCGCGGCCGGATATCGGGGGCCGCTGTCGCTGGAGATCTTCAACGACGTGTTCCGGCAGGCCGAGGCGGGGCCCGCGGCCGTGGACGCGCGGCGCTCGCTGCTCGCCCTCCAGGAGGCGGTGGGGGAGGGCGACCTGCCCGCGCCCGTCGTCCCCACGGGCGTCGCCTTCGCCGAACTCGTCACCCCCGATGTCGCCCCGGCCGCCGCCCTCCTCGGCGCGCTCGGCTTCACCCGTACCGGACGCCACCGCGGCAAGCCGGTCGACCTGTGGGAGCAGGGCGCGGCCCGCGTGCTCCTCAACACCGGGCCCGCCGCCCGCCGCGAGGGCACCGTCCTCGCCGCCGTCGGCCTCGAGTCGCCCGATCCGGCCGCCGCCGCCCGGCGCGCCGAGGCCCTGCTCGCCCCGGTCCTGCCGCGCCGCCGCGGCACCGGCGACGTACTCCTCGACGCGGTCGCCGCGCCCGACGGCACCGAACTCTTCTTCTGCGCCACCGACCGCCCCGAACTGCCCAGCTGGATCCGGGACTTCGAGCCCACCGGGCAGCTGCCCGCCGACACCGACATCACCGGCGTCGACCACCTCCAGCTCACCCAGCCCTGGCACCAGTTCGACGAGGCCGCCCTCTTCCACCGCAGCGTCCTCGGCCTCGAACCGGAGCCGAGCGTCGACGTCGCCGACCCGTACGGACTGCTGCGCAGCCGCGCCGTCGCCACCTCAGACGGGGCCGTCCGCATCGCCCTCGGCGCGGGCCCCGGCCCCGGCGACGACCAGGACCGCGCCCAGCACATCGCCCTCGCCACCAGCGACGTCGTCGCCGCGGCCCGCCGGTTCCGGGACGCGGGCGGCGAGCTGCTGCCGATGCCGGGCAACTACTACGACGACCTCGCGGCCCGCTTCGAGTTCGCCCCCGGCGAGCTGGAGACCTACCAGGAACTCGGCATCCTCTACGATCGTGACGCCCACGGCACCTTCCGGCACTGCTACACCCGCACCGTGGGCCGCGTCTTCTTCGAACTCGCCCAGCGCGACGCCGGCTACCGCGGCTACGGCGCCCAGAACGCCCCGGTCCGCCTCGCCGCCCAGCACGGGCCGCACTAACGGCTAGTGCTTGAAGCGGGCCGCGATCTCCTCCAGGCGGGCGTGGTGGCGCTCCCAGTCGAGGGGCGGCAGGCTGTCGTTGTCCTGCCGGTAGCCCACCAGGCCGTCGAGGCCCTCGCGGAGGATGTCGGCCTGGCCCGCGTGCCGCTGGGTGTCGGCGACGACCCGCACCAGGACGTGGTGGAGCGTGACCCGGTTGCGCTCCTTCGGCCACCACGGCACCGTTCCGACGGTGTCCAGGTCGAGCTCGCGGACCGACGCGTCCGCGAGCGCCCAGGCCCGCCGGTAGCGCGCGACGATCTCCTCGCGGGACTCGTCCGCGGTCGCGAACATGTCGGCGTTCTCGTCCGCGCCGTCCTTGAAGTCGGGCAGCGGCTCGTCGTGCGCCCGGCCGAACGTGTCGCACAGGTAGCCGAGCTCCACCCCGGCCAGATGCTTGAGCAGCCCCAGCAGATTCGTGCCCGTCGGGGTCAGCGGGCGCCGGACGTCGTAGTCGGAGAGCCCGTCGAGCTTCCACAGCAGCGCGTCGCGGGCGTCCTGGAGGTAGCGGAGCAGGTCGTTCCTGCGGTCGGTGTCGGTCATGTGATCACTCTGCTGCCTCGGACGGGCGCGGACCAGAGGTTTCGACAGGCAGCGCGGCACCGGATGGGCTTCGATGGACGGGATGGCACACGAGCAGGGAAAGCCCGCGCACGATCCGCTGACCGCACTCCTCGACGGCGTGCGGCTGCGGCTGCGCGACCTGAACGACGGCGAGCCCGCCTCGTACATCCCCGAACTGGGCCGCGCCGACCCCCGCCTGTTCGGCCTCAGCCTGTGCACCCTCGACGGGCGGGTCTACGGCAGCGGCGACACCGCCGTCCCCTTCACCGCGCAGTCCGTCTCCAAGCCGTTCGTGTTCGCCCTCGCGCTCGCCGACCACGGCCTGGAGAACGTCCTCGGCCGCGTCGGCGCCGAACCCAGCGGCGAGGCCTTCAACTCCATCCGCCTCGAACCCGGCACCGGACGCCCGCCGAACCCGATGGTGAACGCCGGGGCCATCGTGACCAGTTCGCTCGTCGCGGGCGACACCCCCAAGGCCCGCTTCGACCGCATCCTCGACGGCCTCGGCGCCTTCGCGGGCCGGACCCTCACCGTCGACGAGGCCGTGTACGCCTCCGAGTGCGCCACCGGCGACCGCAACCGCGCCCTCGCGTATCTGATGCACAACGCCGGCTCCCTCACCGGCGACGTCGAGGCCGAGCTCGCCGTCTACTTCCGCCAGTGCTCCGTCCTCGTCACCTGCGACGATCTCGCCGTCAT
This sequence comes from Streptomyces sp. SDT5-1, assembly GCF_052245995.1. Lineage (NCBI taxonomy): Bacteria > Bacillati > Actinomycetota > Actinomycetes > Kitasatosporales > Streptomycetaceae > Streptomyces > Streptomyces sp. SDT5-1. The sequence continues at coordinate 8,480,406 of NZ_CM125963.1, forward strand.
GCACGCCACCCTCGCCGGCGGCGGCATCAACCCGGTCACCGGCGAACGCGTCGTCGCCACCCGGCACGCCCAGCACGTCCTCGCCGTCATGGCCACCTGCGGCATGTACGACGCGTCGGGGCAGTGGATGCTGCGTGTCGGCATGCCCGCCAAGAGCGGAGTGTCCGGCGGCATCGGCGTCGCCCTGCCCGGACAGTTCGGCATCGGCGTCTTCAGCCCGCCGCTGGAGGAGAAGGGCAACAGCGTGCGCGGCATCGCCGCCTGCCACCTGATCTCCGATCAGTTCGGCCTGCACCTGATGCGCGGCACGTCCCCCGAGCGCCGCCCCCTGCCGCCCCGCTCCCTGCACCCCACCCCGCTGCGCTCCCTGCGCCACCGCACCCGCGCCCAGCGCGCCGCCCTCGACGCCCGCACGGACCGGATCCGCGTCCACGTCCTCCAGGGCGACCTCGACTTCGCCACCGCCGAACAGACTCTGCGCGCCGCCCTCGAACTCCCGGACGCCGTCGGCTGGTTCGTCCTCGACCTCACCCGCTGCGGACGCATCGAGCCCGTCGCCGCCGACCTGCTGCGCGGACTCGCCGCCGACCTGCGCTCCCGCGATCTGCGGATGGTCCTCGCCGACCCCGACGAGCGGCAGGCCATGGCCCGTACGGCGGACGAGTTCCCCGACCTCGGTCGGGCCCTCGAAGCCTGCGAGGACGAGTTGCTCACCGGCATCGGCCTCGACCCCGAGCGGCCCGTGCCGCTCGCCGACTGCGATCTGTTCGGCGAGGCCGACGCCGGACTGCGCGCCGCCCTCGCCGACGCCTTCGACACCCTCGACCTCGCGCGGGGCGAGTCCGTCGCGCCGCCGCGCACCGCCCCGCTCGACCGGATCGTCCTCTGGTACGTCGAGTCCGGGCGCCTCGCCGTGTGCGCCGACGCCGCCGACACCGTGACGACGAGCCGCACCTGGTCGGCCGGGCCCGGCGCGGCGCTCACGCCCGCCGACTTCCCACCGGGCCGCACCCGCAAGGTCCTCGCCGAACGCGACACCCGTTGCCGCACCCTCACCGCCGCCGGGTTCAGGCGGCTGCGCGAGCGGGAGCCCGACGCCGTCGCGTTCCTGGAGCGGGCACCCCTCGAAGGCGCCGAAACCGTGGACCGCGGCGATGTGACCTGACCCATAATGGGCCGCATGACCGAAGCGGAGCTCGGCCCCGACTCGACGCTGTCCCAACGGAGTTCGGTGGTGATCGTCGGCGCGGGCCCCGCCGGACTCGCCCTCGCCAACGGCCTGCGCGCGGCGGGCGTCGACTGCGTGGTCCTGGAGGCCGAGAGCCGTACGTTCATCGAGAACCGGCCGCGCGCCGGAGTCATCGAGGAGTGGGCGGTGCGCGCCCTGGAACGGCGCGGCCTCGCGGGCGAGCTGCTGCGCCGCGCCGAGCGGCACACGGCCTGCGAGTTCCGCTTCGCGGGCGAGCGGCACCCGTTCGAGTACACCGAACTGACGGGCCACCACCACTTCGTCTACCCGCAGCCCCTCCTGGTGACCGACCTCGTGCGCGAGTACGCCGATGTGCGCGGCGGCGCCATCCGCTTCGGCGTCCGCGACGTACGCCTCCACGACCTGGAGAGCGACCACCCCGCCGTCTCGTACACCTGCGGCGACACCGGGCGGCGGGTGTCCGTGCGCTGCGACTTTGTCGCCGGGTGCGACGGGGCGCGCGGTGCGACGCGCGCGGCGATCCCCGCGGGCCGTGTCGAGGTCGCGCGGCACGACTACGGGATCGGCTGGCTCGCCGTGCTCGCGGAGGCGCCGCCCTCGGCGGACCGCGTCCTGTTCGGCATGCACGAGGAGGGCTTCGCCGGTCAGATGCCGCGCAGCCCCGAGGTCACCCGCTACTACCTCCAGTGCCCGCCGGGCGACGACCCCGACGCCTGGACCCACGAGCGGGTCTGGACGCAGCTGCGCCGCCGGCTCGCCGCCGACGGCGCGAAACCGCTCACCGAGGGCGAGCTGATCGAGAAGCGCGTCCTCGACATGCACGACTACGTCACCGAACCCATGACGTACGGCCGCCTCTTCCTGGCCGGGGACGCCGCCCACCTCGTCGCCCCCATCGCCGCGAAGGGCCTCAACCTCGCGCTGCACGACGCGTTCCTCCTCACGGACGCGATCGTGGCCCACCAGGCGGGCGACGGGCGGGGCGTCGAGGGGTACGGGGCGGCGTGCCTGCGGCGCGTCTGGGACTACCAGGAGTTCTCGCAGTGGCTGTCGGAGGTGTACCACGGGGCGTCGTACGGCGACCCGTTCCGCACCGGGACGACCCTCGCCAGGCTGCGCCGCCTGTTCACCTCGCGCGCGGCGGCCACCGCGTTCGCCGAGCAGTATCTGGGCGCGGCCGAGCAGTACTGAGCCGTCGTACGGAATTCGCGACACGCCGGAATCGGTGACGGTCACCGAATCGGCGGCGGGCCCGAATATGACACAATCGCGGGGTGTCGGAACCGGATGACGAGCGTGAACTCGCCGAGGCAGTGGCCGCCTTGCGGACCGCGGAGGAGCGCGTCGTGGAGGCGTTGCGTGTCTATCTGAGCAGGGACCCGGTCACCGGCCGTCCCGTGCACGGCCGCATCGGGCGCGCCGCCCGCCTCACCGGATGGGGCGAGCAGCGCGTGAAGGAGGCCGCGGTGCCCGCCCTCGCCGAGCGGCGCCGCGCCAAGCGGAAGGCGGGCGGCGCATGAGCGACTTCGACGCGATCGACTCCCTCCTCGCCTCCGTCACGCCCGAGGCCGAACTCCCCGAGCCCGAGGTGCGGCGCGAGCTGCGCGAGTCGGCACGGCTCTCCAAGGCCCAGGTGGCGCGGGCCCTCGGCGTGAACCCGTCCACGCTCGCCGCGTGGGAGTCGGGGCGTGACCCGGCGGGGGAGATCCGCACCAAGTACGCGTACTTCCTCGACGGTCTCGCGGCGAAGCTCGCGGAGCAGGAGCGGCCGGAGGCGGAGCCGGAGCCGGTCGAGCCCGCCGCGCCCGCGCAGTCGCAGGGCGACGACGACGTGGAGGCGCTCGCCGAGGCGGAGCCGTGCGTGCTGTGCGGAGCGCCGGCCCGCCAGCGCGTCGCCGGGTTCGCCCAGCACCTCGACCCGTCGGAGTGCGGGACGCCGACGCCCCGGCCGCAGCCCGCGCCGGAACCCGAACCGGCCGCCGCTCCCTCTACCGCCCCCGCTCCTCGCCCGAAACGCCGACCCACGCCGACCCGCCGCGCCTTCCAGCCCTCCGACGGGCCGGGCGACACCATCGGCCGCACGGTGCGGGCCGTCCTCGACGAGCACGGCGGCGACGTGGACGCGGCGACCGCCGCCCTGATCAAGCGGGCCATCCCGGACGCCATGGCGCTGCTCGACGAGACCCGCAAGGGCGCCCGCTACGACGTCGTCGCCTACCCGTGGCTGCCGGACATCCTCAAGAAGCGCACCGCTCGCGGCTCCGACGAGATCTGGGAGGCCCGGCCCAAGTGGACGCGGCCCGAACTGCCGCCGGGCGAGCACGAGGTGACCGCCCTCGACATCAACGGCGCCTATCTGTCCGCGCTCAAGACCCACCTGCCCATCGGCCAGTTGGAGCACTCGACGGGCTTCGGACACGACAGGCGCCGGGCCGGCGTCCACCTGATCGCCCCGCCGCACTGGGACCACGACGCGTCGCTGCCGAACCCGATCGGGCAGCGCGACGAACCGGGCCCTCTGTGGGTCACGGAGCCGACCCTGCGCCTGCTCCAGCGCCTGTCCGGCCCCAAGTACGGGCTGTGCGAGCCGCCCGAGATCCACGAGTCGTACACCTCGGGCGCCACGGAGAACCTCCTCGAGAAGTTCCGTACGGCCCTCAAGGACGCGCGGGACACGGCGATCGCCGAAGGCGACGACGTGACCCTGGAGTACGTGAAGGCCATGTACTCCAAGTTCGTGGCCACCATGGGGGAGTCGAACTACAACCGGGAGCTGTACCGCCCCGACTGGATGCACCTCATCCGCTCGCAGGCCTTCGCCAACCTCTGGCTGAAGGCGCTCAAGAGCCACGAGGAGGGCCTCACCGTCGTCCGCGCGATGGGCACCGACGAACTGCACGTCATCGGGGACTGGCGGCGCGTCTTCCCCGAGGGGCGCGGCGTCACCGAGGTCAAGGTCAAGGACGTCTACACGGCGGGCGCCGCGCCCGAGGACGCGTCGTAACGGTCAGGCGCCGCGCAGGGCGCCGTCGAGGAGCGGCAGCAGGCGGTCCCAGTGGCGCTTCAGCGCGTCCGCGTCGAACGCGGAGGTGTCGGCCATGGTGAAGCCGTGCACGCTGCCCGGGTACAGCTCGATGCTGTGCTCGACCCCGGCGGCCTCGAAGGACGCGTTCAGCGCGGCGACCGCCTCCGGCGTCAGATCGCCCTCGGCGAGACCGAGGTGCACGCGGCCCGCGACCTTGTCGGCCGACAGGTGCGCGCTGTCCGGCGCGTCCGTGACGAGCATGCCCGGGTGGAAGCCCGCGACGGCGGCGACCCGGTCGGGGTGCGCGGCCGCCGTGCGCAGCGCCAGGGCCGCGCCCATGCAGTAACCGGTCGTGCCGATGGGGCCTTCGGACACCTCGGGCTGGGCCGTGAGGAAGTCGACGTAGGCCTGCGCGTCCCGCAGGATCCGCTCGGAGGTGTGCGCCTCCAGGAGCGGCATGAGGCTGCCGAAGATCTCGGGCCGGTTCTCCTCGCTGATGTGCTCGGGAAGCTCGACGACGGGGATGCTCCCGTGCCGGTAGTACACGTTCGGCGCGAGCACGTAGTAGCCGTGTCCCGCCAGCTCGCGGGCCAGGTCCTCGATCACGGGCCGGACGCCGAAGGCGTCCATGTAGAGCAGTACGCCGGGATGCGGCGCGCCGTCGTCGGGGAACGCGACGAAGGCGTCGGCCTGGCCGTCCGGCGTGGGAATCTGCACTGTCTTGCTGGTGGCGATGGCGGATCACCCTTCCTGATGACTGATACCAGTGCACAGTACAGACGTCGCGTCCGCCGCCTCCCCGCGCGGGGGTGATCAGTGGCTGTGCCGCTTGCTCGCCCAGAACACGGCGCGCGCCGCCCTTATCCGCTCCGCCTGCCGGGCGGGGTCGAGCGCCGACTCCAGGGCGCCGCGCAGCAGCTCGGGGTCGACGAGGGTGCCGCTGCCGTCCGGCGGGGTGCGCCACAGGAACGAGTGGTGCCGCACGCCCGTGATGCCGTCGGCGTCCGGCGACGGCATGGCCAACTCCTCGCCCGCCGTGAGCATCCGGGCGTCCTCCGTCTCGGGCCAGACGGTCGCGGCGGCGGCGCGGGTGAGGATGTAGAACACCGGGCGCGGCTTGGAGTGCTCCTCGAGCACGGGCACGGCCTCCGCCTCCTTGCCCAGCTCCCACAACACCGTGAGCCCGAGCGGCTGTTGCACGCGCAACGCGTCCCAACCACGGCCCGCGGGAAGCTTCGCCAGATACGGCGACCGCCCCCACGCGGCATATGCCTCGCTCGGCTCTCGGTGACAGGAGGCCAACCACCGCGCTCCGTCCATGCGGCGACCATACGTCAACTCGCCTGTCTGGTCAGCGGATTCATCAATCCGACAGGGGCGCGCGGTGAAGGTCTGGCCATGACTGCCGCGGTGGCCTGCGGTCCCCGCGCCTGGCACATGCCAGAAAATCCGCCGCTCCCGCAGGGCGCCGAGACGTCCCTCAACGAGCCCCGTGCGAACGCCGATTGAGCGCCACGACCACCGCGAGCAAGGCGAACACGGCGACGGCGAACCACGTCATCGCCGCCGTCGCCGACAGCGCGAGCGTCGCCACGCCGAGGGCCACCGCCGGCACGCTCAGACCCAGGTAGGCGACCAGGAAGAGCCCGGCGATGGCCTCACCCCGGCGCGCCGGGGCCGCCATCGCCACCACCGCGCCGACCGCCGCCTTGAACAGCAGCCCCGCCCCGACGCCCGCGATCACCCCGCCCACGAGGAACGTGGTCAGGTCCGCGGCGTGCATGCCGACGACGAGGGTGGCGAAACCGACGCCCTCCGCCAGCAGACCGAGCGTCGACTTCGCCCGCGGCGCGAGGCGGGCGGTGAGGATCTGGGCGAGGGCCGCGCCCCCGAACACCAGGAACGAGACCGCCCCGGCGAGGAGATGGGACGGGCGGTGCAGCGAGTGCGCGACGAACCCGGCGGCGATCGAGGAGAAGAGGCCGAACACCGCGAACGACGCGAACGCCGTGGTCGCCGCGGCCACGTACCCGGCCCGATCCCCGTGGTCGGCGCTCACCCGCTGCGGCCGGTACCGCGGCCTGACCGGCAGCTCCCGCACCGTCTCGGGCGTCAGCGCCACGGCGAGCGCCACGACCACGAGGAGGACGGCGAACACCGCGTACGGCAGGCGCAGCGGAGCCGTCACGTACTGCGCGAGGAATCCGGACACCAGCGGGCCGAGGCCCAGGCCGCCGATGTTGGCGGCCGTCGACACCGTCTCGAAGCGCTGCGCGGACGCCGCGGGGCGGTGCGCGCTGTGCAGCTCGTGGAGGTGGGCGGTGGCCGTCGCGCTGAGCATGCCGATGCCGAGGCCGCTCACGAACCGGGCGACGAGCAGCACCGGCAGCTCCGGGCTCGACAGGAACAGCACCGCCGCGACGAGCTCGAGGCCGATCGCCGGAAGCAGGATCTTCTTGCGCCCCACCCAGTCCGACACGTGCCCGGCGAGGACGAGGCTGACCATCACGCCGACGGCGTACACGGCGAAGACGACGGTGACCATGAACGTCGAGAAGCCGTCCCGCTCCTCGTACAGCGGATACAGCGGCGTGGGAACCGTCGAGAAGGCCATCGAGGTGAGGAACGCGAGCGCCACGACCCAGAAGCCGACACCGTGCCGGCGAGAACCGGTGACCTCCGGGGCGGGCGAGTGCGAAGAGGCGGGTGAGGACGGAGAGGTGGGAACGCGCGTCGGCGTGGCCATGCGAAGTCCGTTCGAGAGGCGGGGAGCGGTGTACTGCACGCACCACTCTCCGCCCACGCAGCCATCGCGTCCAACGAATCTTTGTGCTCGTGACGATCGCGAACCGCGATGATTGATGGGATGGTCGACGAGTGGAACTACGTCATCTCGAGTACTTCGTCGCCGTCGCCGAGGAGCAGAACTTCACGCGCGCGGCGGCCCGTCTGCACATCGTGCAGTCCGCGGTCTCCGCTGCCGTCAAAACGCTGGAGCGCGAACTGGACGCGCGCCTCCTCGACCGGAACTCCAAGCGGGTGCTCCTCACCGACGAGGGGAGGGCGCTGCTGCCGCGCGCCCGGTCCGTCCTCGACGCCGCGCGGGACGCGGCGGACGCCGTCGCAGAGGTGCGCGGGGCGCTGCGCGGAACCCTGCGCATGGGCACCCTGACCTCGATCAGACTCATCGACCTGCCGGGCCTGCTCGGCGAGTTCCACCGCAGGCATCCGGGCGTCCAGGTGCAGATCACCGTCGCGCCGACCGGCTCCCAGGGGCATCTCGTCGCGCTCGCCGAACGCCGCCTCGACCTGGCCCTCGTCTCCCTGCCCGGGGCAAGTCCGGCCGAGGTGGAGCTGACACCCCTCGCCAGCTCCACCCTCGACCTCGTGGTGCCGGCCGGGCATCCGCTCGCCGGGCGGGACTCCGTGGCGATCGGCGAACTCGCCGGGATGCCGTTCATCGACTGCCCGGTCGGCTACGGCAACCGGTCCGTCGCCGACCGCGCCTTCGCCGCCGCCGGGGTCCCGCGCCAGGTCACCATCGAGATCACCGACCTCGCCACCAGCGCCGACTACGTCAGGGCGGGACTCGGCGTCGCCCTCGTGCCGCGCTTCCTCGCCGACACCGCGCACGGCCTGAGCATGCTGCCCGTCACCGACGCCGACCTCAGCTGGACGCTGTATCTCGCCGCGCCGGCCGACCGGACGCGCAGCGCGGCGGCCCGCGCGCTCACCGAACTGCTGCGGACGACGTCCACCGAGACACCCTGAAGCGGAAAATGGGGCTTGAGACGCCTCTGGCATGTGCCATACGTTTGGAGGCGCCGAAGGCGGTTACCCTCTTCAACGCCCCTGGTCCCCGGGCAACTTGACTGTAGACGCCACAGTCGCATCGCCGACAACGCGGCTGTGGTTCTCCGTCCGAGAAGCGCCGACCGGGGCTTCCTCCCGCGGTCCCGCGGCGCCCAGGGCGGAACAGGCGAGGAAGCGCGTGAAGGGGAGCAGCGTTTCCTCGTGGGTGACCCCCGCCGATGTTCGACAGCGATTTCCGGCGGGGGTCACCACTGTCCCGCCTACCGGGTGTCAGTGGCCGAAGGCATCCTGGAGCCACCACGCGCCCTCGTCCCGCGTCGTCTTCGCGTCGATCACCATGGGCCGCTCCGGCGCGGCGAGCCACTCGGCGAGCGGCGCCAGGTCCTCCGGCGCGGTCACCGTCAGGGCCGCGCAGCCGTGGCCGCGCGCGAGCGCCGCGATATCGGTGTCGGGGAACGTCACCGTCGACAGGTCGGCCGCATCCGTGAAGTGGTGCACCTCGGCCCCGTACATGGCGTCGTTGTAGACCACCACCAGGAGCGGCAGGCCCAGGCGCACAGCGGTCTCCAGCTCCGACACGCCCATCAGGAATCCGCCGTCGCCGCAGGCCGCGACCGGCAGCCGGTCGGGCCGGGCGAGCGCCGCGCCGATCGCCGTCGACAGACCGAGGCCGATCGACTGGAACGCCTGCGTGAAGCAGAGCCCGTACTGGTCCGGCACGTCGAGGTACATGCTCGGACAGCCCATGAAGTTGCCGGAGTCGACGGCGACGGTCCGCTCGGCGGGCAGCATCCCGTCGAGCGCGAGGGTGAGCGTGCGCGGGTCGATGCGCCCGCCGCCCGTCCCGTCCTCGTAGGCGACCTGCGCCCAGGAGCCCTCTGCCGCGAGCCGCTCGGCGACGTCCGGGGTGCGGTGGCCGACCCGCGCCGGTTCATCGGCGAGCAGCGCCGCGATCTCGGCCGCCGTCTCCGTGACACCGCCCCACAGGCCCAGGTCGATGTCGCGCGTGCGGCCCAGGGCCTCGCGGTCGACGTCGACCTGGACCACCTTCGCGGCGTCGGAGATCAGGCGCCCGTGCCGCATGGTCCACATGTTCAGGGCGCAGCCCCAGCCCACGATGAGGTCGGCGCCCGAGATCAGTTCGGCGGCCAGCGGCGTCGAGAAGCCGCCCGCCACGTCGAGACACCACGGCTCGCCCTTGAACAGCCCGCGCGCCACCGCCGACGTCGCCAGCAGCGCGCCCGACCGCTCGGCCAGCGCAGCGATCGCCTCGCCCGCCCCGTCGGCCCGCGCCCCGCGACCGGCCACGAACACCGGCCGCTCGGCCCGCCGCAGCAGCTCCGCGAACTCCCCGCAGTCCGCGACCGCGGGACGCGGCAGCCCCGCCGCCGGCCGCCGCCGCACCGGGACCCCGTCCTCCGGCAGTTCCTCGTCCTGTACGTCGATGGGGACGTTGAGGACCACCGTGCGGCGCTCCTCGGCGCACAGCCGGAACGCCCGCGTCACGTCGTCCAGCGCGGTGCGCGCCGAGCGGACCCGCGCCGACACCGCCCCGACGCCCTCGGCGAGCGCCGGCTGATCGACGTAGAAGTTCGACGTGCGTTCCGTGGCCTCCGCCGTCACCACCAGGAGCGGGGTGCGGCTCTTGGCCGCCTCGGCCACACCCGTCAGGGAGTTGGTGTACCCGCAGCCCTGATGCACGGTGAGGACCGTGACCTCGCCGCTGGTGCGCGCGTGCGCGTCCGCCATCACCGCGGCGCCGCCCTCGTGCCGCGCCGCGACGAACCGCGCCCCCGCCGCCACGAGCGCGTCCGTCACATGAAAGTTGCCGCTGCCCACCACGCCGAACGCGGTCCGCACACCGAGCCGGTGCAGCTCCCGGCCGACGGCCTCCCGTACCAGCATGCTCACGCGCCCTCCGCGGCCGGAGCCAGCGCCAGGACGCGCGCCGGGCTGCCGGAGCCGCCGACGATGCGCAGCGGCGCGACCACGAGCACCGCGCCGACCGGCGGCAGCTCCCCGACGTTGCGCAACTGCGTCACGCCGTACTTGCCGTTGCCCAGCATGAAGTGGTGCACGGGGAACGGCGGTTCGAAGCGGAAGGCCTGACCGGCGTCCGTGCCGACGGTCTCCACGCCGATCCCCACGATGCCGGTCTCCTCGGCCAGATACCGCGCGCACTCCGCGGTCAGGCCCGGCGTGTGCGGGCCGTCGTCGTCGGCGTTGAGGAACGCCTCCTGGTCGTCGGAGCGGGCGTCCCACCCGGTCCGGTACAGGAGCCAGCCGCCCTCGGGCAGCGCGCCGTGCTCCCGCTCCCACGCCTTCAACTCCTCGAGCCCCAGGAGATGGTCGGGGTCCTTGGCGCACTCGGCCGCCCTGTCGACCACCACCGCGGGACCCACGAGCCGGGACGCCGGCACACTCCCCACGTCCTCCAGGTCACGGCCCGACGACCAGTGCACCGGAGCGTCGAAGTGGGTCCCCACGTGCTCGCCCGTGCGGATGTGGTTCTGGAACGAGATCTCCCCGGGGTCGTCCCAGTCGTTGAGCCGCTCCAGCTCGAACCGGGGTATCGGGTGCATCGGCTCCGGCAGCGGCAGGATCGGCGTCCCCGACGACAGCGGGGCGGTGAGGTCGACCACGCGCATCGACCCGTCGGCGAGCGCGGAGATCAGGTCGGTGGCGGCGGAGGTGTGCGGGCGTGATGTCATGGCGGACATCATCGATCCTCCGGGTGCCGGAGCGATACCTCCCCCACGCACGTACGGAGCACCGCACATGAGTGACGCGCCCGCCCAGGACCCCACGTCCAGGGCCCTGGTCCTCGAGGAGTTCGGCGCCCTGCCGCGGCTCGTCGAGCGACCGGTCCCCGAGCCGGCGCCCGGACACACCCTCGTCCGCATGAAGGCGGCGACCGTCGCCCACCTCGACCTGAACGTCCTCGACGGACAGTTCGGCATCCTGCCCGAGCTGCCCGCCGCGCCCGGCACCGAGGGCAGCGGCGTCGTCCTCGCCTCCGGCACCCACCCCGCGGGCGCCCTCGTCCGGGTGCGCGGCGAGGGACTCGGCCTCAGCCGCGAGGGTGCCTGGGCCCAGCACGTCCTCGTGCCGGACGCCGCCGTCGAGGTCGTGCCCGACGGCGTCGACCCCACGCTCGCGTGCAGTTACTTCTCGCCGGTCGGCACCGCGTGGGCCGCCGTGCACGCGGTCGGCCGGGTCGAGGCGGGGGAGCGGGTCCTGGTCACCGGGGCGTCGGGGGCCGTCGGCGCGCTCGCGGTGCAGCTCGCCGGGCGGGCCGGCGCCGAAGTGATCGGCGTCGTCGGCCGTGAGGCGAAGCTCGCCCATGTGCCGGGATCCGCCCGGGCCGTGCTCGCCGCCGACCTCGCCCCGGATACCGTCGGCGGCGCGGTCGACGTGCTCGTCGACACGGTCGGCGGCACTGTCCTGCGCGACGCCCTCGCCCACGTACGGCCGGGCGGGCGTGCCGCGCTCATCGGCTACACGGCGGGCCGCGAACTCACCGTCGACCTCGCCGACTTCCTCCTCGCCGACGTCGCCCTGCTCCCCGTGAACATGATCCACCGCGGCGCGTGCGTCGCCCCCGACGTCGCACGCCTCCTCCCCGACCTCGCCTCCGGCGCGCTCACCCTCCCGTACGAGCGGTACGGCATGGAGGAACTGGGCGAGGCGGTGCGGCGGTTGCGGGCCGGAGAGGTCGTCGGGCGGGCCGTCATCGACCTGAGCTGACGGCCGTACGAGCTCAGCCCATGCTCTTCGCGCCGTCCAGGGACTCGCGGATGATGTCGGCGTGGCCCGAGTGCTGCGCCGTCTCCGCGACGAGGTGCATCAGCACGCGGCGCACCGACCACTCGGCGCCGGGCTCGTTCCACGGCGCCTTCGGCAGCGGCCACCGACGGTCCAGGTCGGGGACCGTGGCCACCAGCTCGTCCGTCGCCGCGGCGGCCTTCGCGTAGTCGGCGAGGACACCGTCGAGGGTCTCGCCGGGGAGCAGCCGGAAGGTGTCCGCGCGGGCCGCGAAGTCCGCCTCCGTCATCGCCGTGAAGTCCGGCATCGCGGCCGGGCCCTCGACGATGAAGCCGGCCCAGCTCCGCTCCACCTCCGTGACGTGCTTGATCAGGCCGCCGAGACACAGCTCGCTCGCCGTGGTGCGCTGCCCGGCCTGCGCGTCGGTGAGGTCCCGCGTCGTGAACGTCAGGAAGTGCCGCTGCTTCGCCAGGGACTCCAGGATGTCGGCGCGTTCGCCGGTGACGGCGGGGGCGTTGGTGTGCGACTCGCTGGTGCTCATGGTGTGCGCCTCTCGTGTGGACGGACCCGCTCGGTGTGCGGTGGTGTCACCGTAGGCGGGCAATAGGTCGGATCATGACCTACATCGCCACGCCCCGCGGAGAATCGCCGAGGCGAACTCAACCGTCCACGGCCGTCCGGCAGGCCAGGTGCAGGGCGAGGCGTTCGTCGGGGTCGGCGAGGTCCACGCTCAGGAGCTGCTGCACGCGGGCGATACGGGCCGCGACCGTGTTGCGGTGCACCCCGAGGACCGCCGCCGTCTCCGCCGTGGAGGACTCCGCGTCGAGGTACGCGGTGAGGGTGCGCACCAGATCGCCGGGCTCGCCCGCCAGCGGCTCCAGGAGGGAGCGGGCCGCCGGCTGGAAGGTGTCGGTGCGCGTCCACGCGAGCAACAGCTGGGCCAGGCCGAGCCGGTCGACGTGGAAGAACCGGCCGCTCGCCTCACGGCCCTGCGCGAGCCGCGCCGCGTCCGCCGCCTCGCCCAGGCTGCGGGCGATCCCGGCGGGACCCGGATGGGCGCGGCCCACGCCCACGTACGCGTGCAGCACCTCCGGAAGGCGGCGCTGCACGCGGCGGACGGCGGCGGCGTGCCGCTCGATGTCGGCGGTCGACGGCTCCTGGTCGGTGCTGGTCCAGGCAGACCAGCCGTCGCCCTGCTCGACGACCTGCGCGGCCAACCGTTCGGCCACGAACGCGGCCGTCACCTCGGCGCGCAGGCCCGCCACGTCCACGTCGGGCCCGGTGCCGATCCGGATGCCGGTGTGCCAGCCGTCGAGCCGCCACCCGAACTCGACGGCGTGCCTGCGCACCGCGTCCGGGATCTCGCCGCCCGCCGGGCGCAGCAACTCGCCGAGCAGGGACGTGCGGTGGCGGGCGCTGCGCTCCAGGTCCAGTCGGCGCAGCGCGAGCCGCTCCCGCACGGCCCCCGACGCCACTTCCAGGGCGGCCGTCACCGCCTCGGCCTCCGGCGCGAGCCGCGCGGGCAGCCGGACGGCGAGCCGGGGCGGGACGCGTTCGGTGCCGACGGGGTGCGTGAGGAGGTGGGCACCGCCGGGCAGGTCCAGCGGGCGGGGGAGCGGCGGACCCGCCAACTGCCGGGCCACGGTGTCCTGTTCCCCCGGTGCCACGGTCGCCGGATCGCCCGCCAGATGCCGGGCGTCGGCCGTGACCAGGGCCACGGGACGGTCGAGGAGCGCGCCCAGCTCGCCGAGCAACGCGTCCACGCCGTCGCCCGCACGGGCGCACACCCGCGTGGTGCGCAGGGCCGACTCGGCGCGCAGCAGCCCCGGTTCGGCGGTCATCCGCTCCAGGGCGAGATGCGCGGCCAGCGGATCGGGCGCGCCGAGCACGGGCAGCCGCAACCGCTCGGCGAGCAGCGCCGACGACATCCGCAGCGTCGCCGTCCCCGGCACGAGGAGCGCGGCGACCCCGGCGCCATGCGCGCGCCGCAGCAGTGCGTCGAGCCGCCAGTCGCCGCGGTCCGCGCCGTCGAGCAGCACGAGCAGCCGCCCTTCGAGCGCGTCGGGCAGCGGCCGCGCCACGTCCCGCGCGGCGACGGGCCGATGAACGGGACGCGCGTCCTCGGGCCCCGCGAGCGCGACCACGTCACGCCAGCTGGGATGCGCCAGCATGGCGGAGAGCGGTACGCCGTCGGTCAAGACCTCCGTCATCGCGCACCCGCCTCGAACCCCACGACGTCCGCATCCAGGCCGAACGCCCGCGGTGACACGTGCGGTTCCGTGTCCGGGCGGCGCCAGAACCCGGGGCCCGGAAGCGTCGCCGCCAGGGCCTCCTGGCCGGGGCGTACCCGGTCGATGGCGAGGGGGAGTGACGTGCGGCGGTCCAGGAGGCAGATGACGTCGGGGACCGTCGCCGTGACCTCGCCGTCGCGCAGGGCGAGCAGGATCTCGTTCTCCGTCTCCAGGCGGACGACCGTGCCGGACGCGGTGTCCGTGAGCGTCACGCTGCCGCGTCCGAAGCCGGGGCCCTCGCTGCGGGCCACCTCCCGGATCCGGCCCGCCGCGAGCACCCGGCCGCCGAGCGCGGCCTCGACGTCCACCGTCGCGGGGCGGTGCGGCAGCGCGGCGTGGGCGCGGCCGAGGGCGAGGGCCCGGGTGAGCGAACCGTGCACGCAGGCGTCGCGGACCGCGCTCAGCCGCACCGGGGCGAGCGCAAGCGCCGCCCAGCCGCCCGCCGCCGCGAGGAACCCGCGCACCGTGCGTTCAAGGCCCCGCGCGTCCGTGCGGTCCACCACGAGGATCTGGCCACCCGGCTCGGCCAGCGCGCACGGGGTGACCGGAAGACCCCGCACCGCCCAGCTCAGCTGGTCGAGGCGGGGCAGGGCGCGCCCCATCAGGTCGACGTCGACGACCGGGAGGCCGAGGTCGAGCGCGGCGAGCAGCACCGTGAGGGCGTTGGGGCCGCCCGCCTCCGCGGCCATCAGAGCGTCGGGGGCGGGCCCGCCGGCCCAGCGGGTCACCGCCGCGACGGCCTCGCGGAACTCCCGGCCGTTCGGCAGCTTCTCGCTCAGCACGTTGACCGCGCCGACGACGCCGACCGGGACGACGACGGGGTCGTCGGGGCCGGGATCGTGCCAGGTGACGGTGCCGGCCGCACCGAGGGCGCGACGCAGCATCGACGCGAAGGCCGCCGCGTCGCCGCCCCCGCCGCAGCCCAGCACGTTCACGCCCGTGACCAGGGCGGGAACGTCGGCGGCGGTGATCGTCTGAGGCACGTGGCCGATTCTCGCAGCGCGGACCGGTACCTGCGCCCCGGGGCCGGGCTCACGCGGGAAGCAGCTCCTCCACGGGACGGAACGCGTACGGAAGCCCGAAGCAGCCCGGACCGAAGACCTCCAGGGCCTCCGGCGTCCGCATGATGTCGGGCGCCGCGATACCGATCACCGTGACCCGCTGCCCGTACCGCAGCGCCTCCGTCGTGATGGGCTCGCCCGTGTCCGCCTCGAGGACGCACACCAGGTCGGGCACCACACAGATCGGTTCCCCGTCGCGGAGCGCCGCCAAGTGCTCGTTCTGGAAGCGCAGCTCGAGCGACGAGTCGCCCTCGAACGCCGCGAACGTCGCACGGCCGCGCGCGAACCCGCCCTCCGTGCGCCGCTCCACATCGGTCACCTTGCCGGTGAACAGCACCCGCAGATGCCCGTAGATCGTGCCGGTCACCGCCTCGCCCAGCGCCTCGACCGGGTCACGGTGCGCCTCGCGCGCCTCGCGGACCGCCCGGCCGAGGGACAGCGCGAGGGACAGCGTGCGCGGCACCGCCGTGCGCTTCAGCTGCTCGCCCGTCATCGAGTACTCGGCGATCGCGGCGCCGCCGCCGAGCCCCACCGTGACCCGGCGCGCCAGGTCCTCGAGCCGCTTCGTCTCCTTGCCGGTGTCGAACACGCAGGTCTCGCCGTGCTCCCCGGCCATCGCGAGCGGCGACGCCGGGATCCCGTACACATGGAACGTCTCCATCTGCAGCTCGGGGAACGCCCGCCCCATGCCGTCCGCGTCGACGACCGGCAGCCCCGTGCGGGCCGCGACGATCAACGGGATCAGCGAATTGCTGCCGCCGCACTCGATGGGCATCGTCGCGTCCGCCGTGCGGCCCGTGAAGGTCTCCAGGGCGCGCAGCGCGGCCACCGGCTCGTCGGCGCCCGGCAGTTTCTCGACCATCACGGTCGGCGCGCCCATGTTCGCGACCGGAATGACGAACGCGTCGTCCGCCACCTCGTCCGGGTCGAGGACGGTCACCGGGCCGTGCTCGCGCATCGCCTCGCGCACCAGCAGACGGCCGATGGTGGGATCGCCGCCGCCTCCGGTGCCGAGGATCGCGGCGCCGCGCGCCAGGTCGTCCAGCTGCTCGGGGCCCAGGGTCCAGCTCATGTGCTCGTGTACTCCTTACGGGGGTGGGGGCGGGGCTCAGTCGACCAGTTGCAGGTCGCCCACGGCCTTGCAGCGGATCCGGGTGGCGTTGCCCGGCAGATACGGGACGGGGACCTCGTCGAACTCGACGATGCGGACCCCCGACGGCGCGGCGCCCGCGGCGACGGCCCGGTCGACCGCCTCCTGCCGCGCCTCGTCGAGGACGGCCTCGCGGCGCCCCGCGTCGATCGCGTAGACCCGGTCGACCTCGCCGCCGACCTGCGCGATGGCAGCGCCGATGGCGTTCGCGACCGCGAAGTGGTCGGGCCGGTGGACCGCCCCCGAGTCCGGCAGCGTGTCGGGCAGCAGGACCGAACCGCCGCCCACCGCGACCACCGGCAGCGGTTCGGGCGACGTGCGCATCGACTCGACCGCCCGCGCCACGTCGGCGGCGATGGTGTCGAGGGCCTCCTTCACCAGGCGGGCGTCGAGGTGCGCGACGGCCGAGCGGTCACCGATGTCGGTGAGCCCCGCCGCCACCGCGACGTCCGTGGCGGTGAGCGTCGAGCCGCCGAACACCAGGGCCTCGTCAGTGAGCCGGTAGCCGACCGAGCGCGGGCCGACCGCGACCCGGCCGCCGTCCTCGACGACCAGCGAGCCGCCGCCGATGCCGATACTGTGCACGTCGGGCATCCGGAAGTTGGTGCGCACGCCCGCCACGTCGACGGCGGTGCCCGCCTCGCGGGGGAAGCCCTGCGCCAGCACGCCGACGTCGCTGGTCGTGCCGCCGACGTCGACGACCGCGCAGGTCTCCAGGCCGGACAGGACGGCCGCGCCACGCATCGAGTTCGTCGGACCCGAGGCGAACGTGGCGACCGGGTACCGGCGCGCGTACTCCAGGTCCATCAGCGTGCCGTCGTTCTGGCTCAGGTACAGCGGCGCCGTGATGCCGAACCCGGCGACCGCCCCGGCCAGACCGTCCACGATCCCGGCGGCCAGCTCGCGCAGCGCCGCGTTCACGGCCGTCGCGTTCTCCCGCTCCAGAAGGCCGATCCGACCGATCTCGTGGGACAGCGAGAACGCCACGTCGGGACCGAGTTCGGCGCGCAGGATCTCCGCGGCGCGCACCTCGAACTCGTCGCTGACCGGCGAGAACACCGAGGAGATCGCCACCGACCTGACACCGTGCGCGGCCATGTCGGCGGCGTGCCGCCGCAGCTCGTCCGCGTCGAGCTCCGCGATCTTCCGGCCGTCGAACTCGTGCCCGCCGTGCGCCAGGTACGGCCGCCCGGCCACCGCCCGCGTCAGCCGCTCGGGCCAGTCCACGAACGGCGGCAGCGCGGACGTCGCGGGCAGGCCGAGGCGCAGCGCCGCCGTCGGGGCGAGGCCGCGGGCCTCGACGAGCGCGTTCAGGAAGTGGGTGGTGCCGATCATGACGGCGCCGACCGCCGCCGGGTCGAAGGCGTGCTGCGCGCGCAGCGCCTCCAGGGCGGACACGATGCCGGACGTGACGTCCTGGCTGGTCGCGGACTTGGTGGTGGCGAGCACCCGCGGTCCTTCGAGCAGGACGGCGTCGGTGTTGGTGCCGCCGACATCGATTCCGATACGCACGAGAAGGGGCTCCTTATCGGGAGGCGCCGGTGGCGGCGCGAGAGGCGGGGGAGTCGGGGGATGCGGGCGAGGGGCCGTTCCCGGTGGCACCATCCGACACCGGCGCGGCGGCACCCAGGTCCCGGGACACACCGACGCCGCGCACCAGGCCGAGCCGGCCCAGGACGACGTACGCGAGGAAGGCGAAGACGACCGAGTTGATGCTGGGCAGACCCCAGTCGACGAACTCGCCGACGCAGAACGCCAGCACCCACACGACGAGCGTCGCCGGGACCCAGGTCGGCGCCGTCGCGGGCAGTCCGCCCTCGGCACGGGAGGTGGCGAGCTCGCCGCGCCACCGCTTCACCACGAAGTACTCGGCGATCATCACGCCCGCGATGGGCGGGAAGGCGACACCGAGCAGCGTCAGGAAGTCCGCGAACCGGTCGAGGATGCCGGCCGCCGCGAGCAGGCTCCCGGCGACGCCGAGGACGACGGTGACGGTGGCGCGGTTGACCTTGCGGCCGAAGACGGACTCGATGAAGTTCACGACCCCGAGCCCCGAGCTGTAGAGGTTCCAGTCGTTGATCTTCAGCGCGCCCATGATGACGACGAGCGTGCCGACCCAGCCGACCGAGGACACGGCGATGGCGGTCACGTCGGCGGACCGGGTGGCGTGCGCGAGCAGCACGCCCGCGAGCCCCACCACGTACTCACCGAGCGAGATGCCCACGACGGTCTGCTTGACGACGTCGGCGGTGGAACGGTTGAAGCGCGTCATGTCGGGCGTGATGATGGCGCCCGCGATGGCGCCGCCCGCCACCAGCGTCGTGCCCTGCACCAGCGAGAGCTGCGGCCCCGGCGGGGCGGAGGCGACCAGGCCCCCGATGTCGTGGCGCAGCAGCTCGTGCACGGTGGACCAGCCGACGAGCAGCAGGAACGCGGGCACGGTGATGTACGCGGCCCAGTTCATGGAGCCGAAGCCCCACAGCACCACGGCCGTCACGCCGAGCCCGAACAGGACCGACCAGACGGGCGCGGGGAACACCCCGACAAGCCCGGCGAGCGCGTCGGCGGAGATCGCGGACTGGATGCCGAACCAGCCGATGAGGCTGAGCGCGATCGCGAGCCCGATCAGCGAGGAGCCGATCCGACCGAAACCGGTCCAGCGGGCGAGCACGGACGTCGGAAGCCCTTCCCGTACGCCGATGATCCCCACGAAGATCGACAGGACCTCGACGATCACCGAGCCGAGGGTGAGCGCCCAGAACGCCGTCCAGAAGTCCATGCCGAAGCCCAGCGTCGCGCCGAGCACGAACTGGCTGAGCCCGGAGATCTGCCCGAAACGCTGCAGGGCAACGGACCACCAGCTGTAGCGGGCGGCGGTGGGCACTCTGGTCAGGGCGTGGTCGTCCACCCCGACGGCGCGTGCGGCGGCCATCGAACCTCCAAGCGACTGCGGTTGTCCGCACGCTACGGCGGCCGCCGAAGGGGTGGGGTGGGCCGAGTGCCCGGTGGGGTGGAGGTGGCTGTGCAGAGTGCACGGTCAGGGGGCCGTGGCGTTACGGCGTGCGCCCGGTGCGGCCCACGATGCGGTCGATCAGCGGCGCGTCGGCGGGTGTCTCGACCGGCGCGCCCCACGCAGGCGGCGCCGCCTCGGTCAGGAACGACGAGACGTGGTCGTGGCAGGCGCGCAGCGTCTCCTCCGGCAGGTCGAAGGCCTGTCCGGTCGCCCGGGCGAGGTCCCAGCCGTGCACCACCATCTCGGTGAGCGCGACCTTGCCCCATTCCTCGTTCGTCAGCGTGATCCCCGGTCCTTCCGACTCGCCGTGCCAGGCGGCGGGGTCGTCCCACGCGTCACCGAGCGCCCGCACGCTCTTCAGCGCGCTCTCCCGCCGGTCGCCCGGCTCCGCGGGCACGGGCGCCTCCTTGCGGGCGAAGCCGGTGAAGGCCCGTGCCGCGTCGTCGACGTGGGCGATCAGCTCGCGCACGGAGTAGTCGGGGCAAGGGGTGGGCCCGGACAACTGCGCGTCGCTCACGCCGGTCAGTACGTCGATCATCCGGCCGCAGGCCGGCTTCAGGTCGATCACGGAAGGTCCTCCTCCGATGTCGTGCGGTGCCGTTACCGGTGCAGACCGCACCCACGAGGCGAACTCATCGGTGAATCCACCCTGTTGTGTGTGAAGCTGTGGCCATGGATCACACGCATGGTGACCTCAGCGACAGACTGCAGACCGACCGACCGCACTCCGCCCGGGTGTGGAACTACCTTCTGGGCGGCAAGGACAACTACCCCGTCGACAGCGAGGTCGGCGATGTCATCCTCGCGACGTTCCCCGAGTTCGCCGCCGTGGCACGCCAGCAGCGGCAGTTCCTCACGCGCGCCGTGCGCCATCTGGCGGGAGAGGCGGGCGTCCGCCAGTTCCTCGACATCGGCACCGGGCTTCCCACCGCCGACAACACGCACGAGGTGGCGCAGCGCATCGCCCCGGAGAGCCGGATCGTCTACGTCGACAACGACCCGCTGGTCCTGACCCACGCGCGGGCCCTGCTCACCAGCAGCCCCGAGGGTGCCTGCGCCTACCTCGACGCCGATGTACGGGACCCGGAGCGGATCCTGGCGCAGGCGGCCGACACCCTCGACTTCGACCGGCCGATCGCGCTGACCCTGCTCGGCATCATGGGCCAGCTCTCCGACGACGAGCACCCCGAGGAGATCGTCGCGACGCTCCTCGACGCGCTCCCGTCCGGCAGCTACCTGGCCCTCAGCGACGGCACGAACACCAACGAGGCGCTCAACACGGCGGTCGCCGGCTACAACCAGCAGTCCGCGCACACCTACCACCTGCGCTCGCCCGAGCGGATCGCCGGCTACTTCGAGGGCCTCGACGTGGTCGATCCGGGCGTCGTCGTCACATCGGCCTGGCGCCCCGACCCGGACGCGGAGCCGCCCGCGGACGCGGCGGTCGAGGCGGCGGTGTGCGGAGTGGGCCGCAAGCCCTGAACACGCGAGGTGGAGCGCGCGGCTACTTGCGCTCCACCTCCACGAAGGCGAGCGGCGCCGAGCCCGCGTTGACGACCTCGTGCTCGCTGCCCGCGGAGCGCGCGTAGGACCGGCCCGCGAACAGCTCGTTGCGGGTGACCGCACCGTCCGGGGTGATGACATCGGTCTGCCCATCCGTCACCGGCACCACCACGTAGTCGTACTCGTGCACGTGCCGACCGGTGCTCTGGCCCGGCTCGAAGTCCCAGCGGGTGACCCGGGTGCGCTCGTCCTCGTGCTGCACGGTGGCGCGGGCGGTGGTCGTCATGGTCGGCGCTCTCTCCTCGGTGGCATGTGGCTCGCAGGCTAACGCGATCACACCGCGAAGAGCCGCCCCGGGGCGGCGAACGCCTTGAACTCCAGCGCGTTGCCCGCCGGGTCGAGGAAGAACATCGTCCACTGCTCACCCGGCTCCCCCTGGAAGCGCACATGGGGCTCGATCACGAACTCCGTGCCCGCCGCCGTGAGCCGCTCGGCGAGCCGCTGGAACTCCGGGACCGGCAGGACGAGCCCGAAGTGCGGCACCGGCACCTCGTGCCCGTCGACCGGATTGCTGCCCGCGCGCGGCCTCGCTCCGTCGACCTGATGCGTCACCACTTGATGCCCGCCGAAGTTCCAGTCGATCCACCGGGTGTCCGAGCGGCCCTCGGCGAACCCGAGCAGCTTCCCGTAGAAGTCACGGGCGGCGGCGAGATCGTCGACGGGGATGGCGAGGTGGAACGGCGCGAGACTCATCGTCGACTCCTTGCGTGCGTGCACGGATGGTGAGTTGGGCCCTGTGATGCCTGTCCCGGCGGGGGCGCCGGTATGCGTGCGGTGGTGCTGCGCGGGGTGTTGACCATGGTGTGCGGCGAGCCTACTCTCCCGTCCGGAGTTCCGTTCACTGTCCGAAATCGCGAACAAAGAGCCGCGAGGAGAACGACGTGAGCCGCACCGAAAGACCCTCCGCGAGCAGTGCCACCCGCGCGCCCCGCACCGGCCCCGACAGGCGGCGGTTCCTCGCCGCCGCCGCGACCGGAGCCGCGGCCGCCGCGCTCCCCATGGGCGTAGCGACGACTGCGCACGCGAGTCCGAACGCGGCAGCACCGGCCGACGACGAGGCAGGCACCGTGCGACCCTTCCCGCTCGACGCCGTCGCCCTGCTGCCCGGCGCCTTCCGCGACAACCAGGCCCGCAACACCGCCTATCTGCACTTCGTCGACATCGACCGGCTGCTGCACACCTTCAGGAAGAACGTCGGCCTGCCCTCCGACGCCGAACCCTGCGGCGGCTGGGAGGCACCCGACGTCGAACTGCGCGGTCACAGCACGGGACACCTGCTGTCCGGGCTCGCGCTCACCTACGCCAACACAGGTGACACCGCCGTACGCGACAAGGGGCGCAAGCTCGTCGCCGCGCTCGCCGCATGCCAGGAGGCGTCGCCGAAGGCCGGCTTCGGCAAGGGGTATCTGTCCGCCTTCCCCGAGAGCTTCTTCGACCGCCTCGAAGCAGGGACCGGGGTCTGGGCGCCGTACTACACCATTCACAAGATCATGGCCGGGCTGGTCGACCAGTACCGCCTCACCGGGAACGAGCAGGCCCGCGACGTCGTCCTGCGGCAGGCCGCCTGGGTGGACGCGCGGACCGGCGCGCTGAGCCACGACCAGATGCAGCGGGTGCTGCGCACCGAGTTCGGCGGCATGAACGACGTGCTCGCCGACATCCACGCCCTCACCGGCGACACCAAGTGGCTCGACGTCGCCGAACGCTTCACCCACGAAGTCGTCTTCGACCCGCTCGCCAAGAACGAGGACAAGCTCGCCGGGCTGCACGCCAACACCCAGATTCCCAAGATGGTCGGCGCGCTGCGGCTCTGGGAGGAGGGCCTCGGCGACCGCTACCGCACCATCGCCGAGAACTTCTGGCAGATCGTCACCGACCACCACACGTACGTCATCGGCGGCAACAGCAACGGCGAGGCGTTCCACGAACCCGACGCCATCGCCGCGCAGCTCTCCAACGGCTGCTGCGAGAACTGCAACAGCTACAACATGCTGAAGCTGACCCGCCTCATGCACTTCCACGCGCCGCACCGCGTCGACCTGCTCGACTACTACGAGCGCACCCTCTTCAACCAGATGCTCGGCGAGCAGGACCCGGACTCCGCGCACGGCTTCAACATCTACTACACCGGCCTCGCGCCCGGCTCGTACAAGCAGCAGCCCTCCTTCATGGGCGAGGACCCGAAGGCGTACTCCACCGACTACGACAACTTCTCCTGCGACCACGGCTCCGGCATGGAGACGCAGGCCAAGTTCGCGGAGACCGTCTTCTCGCACGACGACGACCGCCTCCTGGTGAACCTGTACGTGCCCGCGGAGGTGAAGTGGCGCGCCAAGGGCGTCAGTTGGCGGCAGACCACCGGATTCCCCGACAAGGCGTCCACCACCCTCACCGTCACGTCCGGCGCCGCCGAGCACGAACTGCGTGTCCGCATCCCCTCCTGGACGAACGGCGCACGCGTCACCCTCAACGGCCGCGCCCTCGGCGAACGGCCCGAGCCCGGCTCCTGGTTCGCGCTGCGCCGCCGCTGGCGGACCGGCGACCGCGTCGAGGTGAGCCTGCCGATGCGCCTCACCCTGGAGCCGACACCGGACGACCCGGACGTGCAGGCCGTGCTGTACGGACCGGTGGTGCTGGCCGGGCAGTACGGCGACCGGGGCGCGATGCGGATGCCCCGGCTCGACCCGAAGTCGCTGAAGCAGACGGCGGCGGCACCCCTGCGCTTCACGGCGCGCGCCGACGACGAGAACGTCACCCTCCTCCCGATCGCCCGCACTCACCACGTCTACTACACGGCGTACTGGCTGACGGGCGAACCGCCGCCCCCGCCACCGGAGTTCGCGGCGTGGCACCGCTTCGACGAGACATCGGGCACGACCGCGGCGGACGCGACGGGCCACGGCAAGACGGCCCAACTGGTCGGCGGCGCCACCTGGACGACGGCCGGAAAGCGGGCCGGAGCCGTCCAGCTCGACGGCACGGACGGCCACGTCCACCTGGCCGACGACGTCCTGGCCGGCGCCACCACCTACTCGGTGGCGACCTGGGTCCGCCTCGACGGCGCCCCCGACGCCTGGACCCGCGTCTTCGACATCGGCACCGGCCCCACCGCCAACCTCTTCCTGACCCCGCGCAGCGACACCGACACCCTCCGCTTCGCCGTCACCGCGGGCGGCGCGGGCGCGGAGGACCGCATCGACGCCGACCCCCTCCCCACCGACACCTGGGTCCACATCGCGGTGACCTACGGCGACGGCACGGCGATCCTCTACGTCAACGGCGCGGAGAAGGGCCGCAACGACCACGTCACCGCCCGACCCGACATGTTCGGCAACCACATCCGCGCCGGCTACATCGGCAGATCCCAGTACGCGGACCCGTACCTCAAGGCGGCGATCGACGACTTCCGGGTGTACGGGAAGGCGCTGACGGCGGGGGAGGTGGCGGAGCTGGCAGGCGCCTGAGACACCCTTCTTCTCCGACGACATTGCAGCCGTGTGAACGGTTCGTTGAACGCGCCCCGGTGACCCCCGGGGCGTGTCAAGACTGTGCGGCGGCGCCGGGTGATCATCATGGCCGGTGCCGTCGGACACACCCACGTCGGACGTACGGAGAAGAGGCGGACGTGACGGACACCAGCGACCCACCCCTGCGGGAGGGCGGCACCAACGACGACCCCGGACTGCGCAGCGCGCTCAAGCAGCGGCACATGACACTGATCGCGATCGGTGGTGTCATCGGCGCGGGGCTCTTCGTCGGCAGCCGTGTCGTCATCCAGGACACCGGGCCCGCCGCCGTGATCTCGTTCGCGCTGGCCGGCGGACTCGTCATCCTCGTGATGCGGATGCTCGGCGAGATGGCCGTGGCCCGGCCCGCCGTCGGCTCCTTCCATGCCTACGCCCGCCTGGCCCTCGGCCCGATGGGCAGCTTCACCATCGGCTGGCTGTACTGGTACTTCTGGGTCAACGTGGTGGCCCTGGAAGCGGTCGCGGGCGCCGAACTCGTCCGCGCCTGGCTGCCCGGACTGCCGCTGTGGACGATCAGCCTCGCCCTCATGCTGATCCTCACCGCCGTGAACATGCTGTCGGTGAAGACCTTCGGTGAGTTCGAGTACTGGTTCTCGTCCATCAAGGTCGCCGCGATCACGGTGTTCCTGGCGGTGGGGCTCGTCTTCGTCATCGGTCTGTGGCCGGGGGCGCACGACGCGGGCGGCGTCGACAACCTGACCGCGCACGGCGGCTTCGCCCCGATGGGGCTCGGGCCCGTCCTCACCTCCGTGATTCCGGCCGTCGGCTTCTTCACCGGCGCCGAGATCGCCGCGCTCGCCGCCGCCGAGTCCGCCGAACCCGGCCGCAACGTCGCCCGCGCGACCCGCTCCGTCGTCCTGCGCGTCCTGCTCTTCTACGTGGGCTCGATCTTCCTCGTCGTCGCGATCGTCCCGTGGAGCTCGGACCAGCTGAACGGCGGCCCGTACATCGCGGCCCTCCAGGAGATCGGCATCCCCGGAGCCGACACCCTGATGCGGATCCTGATCCTCATCGCGGTGCTCTCCTCGCTCAACGCGGGTCTGTACTCGGCGTCCCGCATCGTGTTCGCCCTGACCCGCGAGGGCGAGGCACCGCGCGGACTCACCAAGCTCAGCCGCAGCGGAGTGCCGCGCCGCGCGATCCTCCTCGCGACGGTCCTCGGCTACGTCGCCGTGGTCTTCGCCTACGTGTCGCCGGACACGGTCTTCTCGTTCATCGTCCACTCCTACGGGGCGGTCGCCCTCTTCGTGTATCTGCTCGTCGCCCTCTCCCAACTGCGCCTGCGGGCCCGCCTGGAGCGCGAGGACCCGGCGTCCCTGACCCTGAAGATGTGGGGCTACCCGTACCTGAGCTGGTTCACGATCGCCGCGATGGTCGTCGTCATCCTCGCGATGGCGGTGCTGCCCGCGACCCGCGCCGACTTCGCCGCGAGCCTCCTCACGGTCCTGGTCGTCCTGGTCTCCTACGCCGTCCTGCGCAGGCGCCGCCGCGCCGAACCGGGCACAGGGGTTGACCTCAAGTCGAGTTGAGCTTCTACGTTCGGTGACACACAAGCCGAAGCGGACGAAGGGACCCCGATGAAGACGCTCGTACTGGGAAGGACGCCCGCCAGGGTCACGGAGGTGCTCGCCACGCTGCACGAGGACGGCTTCGAGGCCGAGGGCGTGAGCACGGACGACGAGGCGCGCAAGCTCATCGAGAGCGGGGAGTTCGGGGTCCTCGTCATCGGGGGCGGCGTCGGGCCCGAGTCCCGCGCCGAGTTGAAGGACCTCGCCGCGCGGCACGGCGTGCGGCGGGTCATCGACGGGGCGCTCACGGCCCCCTTCGACGCCTACGTGCGCCGCGAGTTCGAGCCGCTGATCCGGGAGGCCGGGTGACGGTCAGCCGCGTCCTGCGCGCAGCACACACCATCGAGCCCGCGTCCACCACGGAGCAGTACCTCGACCACGCCCTCGTCCTCCCCGAGGGCGTCGGCACACTCCGCGTGGAGCTGGACTTCGACAAGGTCACCGACCGCTTCCAGCTCTACGCCGCCGCCCTCGACCCCGACGGATTCCTCCGCGGCCACGTCCAGTGCCCCGGCGACCCCGGCCCCCGCCGGCTGGCCTTCGAGGTGGGCGAGGGCCGGGCGAGTCCCGGCTGCCACGCGGGCCCGCTGCCGCCGGGGGAGTGGACCATCCGCATCGACCTCGACCGCTTCACGCAGGGCGGCCGGTACGAGCTGCGGGTGTTCGTCGACGAGGCTGCCGCGGCGCCGCCACCGGTCGGAGCCACCCGCACGGCGCCGCACCACACCACCAAGCCGTCCGACGGACCGCCCACCTGGCTGCGCGGCGAACTCCACGCGCACTCCCTGCACAGCGACGGCTCCGCCGACCTCCCCACCCTGCTCGACGCCGCCCGCGCCGCGGGCCTCGACTTCCTCGCCGTCAGCGACCACTACACGTCGAGCCACTGGGCGGAACTGGACCGCCTGGAGGACACGGGCGCCGCCGAAGGCCTCGTCCTCCTCCGTTCCATCGAGCTGACCTCCCACTTCGGCCACGCCAATCTGCACGGCCTGTCCCGCTGGCCGGGCACCTACGTCGACGCCGACGGCTGGGACTTCGCCGACGCCGCGCGCGATGTGCACGCCCAGAACGGGCTCGTCGGCGTCAACCACCCCTTCAGCGGCCGCCAGGCGTGGCGCAGGGACGACCACAGCTGGCACGACATCGACCTCCTGGAGATCGACAACTTCGGCCAGGGCGCCAACAACGACGCGGCCCTCGGCCTGTGGGACCGACTGCTCACCGCGGGACACCGCATCACGGGCGTCGCCGGCACCGACTGCCACCACCCCGAGAAACCGGAACACCGGCTCGGCCAGGTCACCACCGTCGTCCGCGCCACGCGCACCCGCGACGGCATCCTCGGCGCCCTGCGGTCGGGCGTGGCCTACGTGTCCCGGGGCGCGGCGCTCCGGCTCTCCGCGCACACCGGAGCGGGGGAGTGCGGCATGGGCGGCGCCGTGCCCCTGGACGACGCGCCCCTCCACCTCGACGTACGACTCGACACACCATGCCCCGCCGTGCTGTTCGTGCTGCGGGACGGACTGCTGTGGCACATGGAACCCGTGGACACCGAAGGGCCCGCCCGGCTCCGCGTGACGGACCGTCGGCCGCGCCCCGGCACGTACTACCGCGCCGAACTGCACACCGCGAGCGACGACCCGTACTTCTGGGCCTCCTGCAACCGCTCGCACGCCTCGGCGCTCGCCGTGTCCAACCCCGTGTGGACCGGGACCGTCAGCTCGGCTCGGGCGCAGGACGCAGCTGGCGGAGCCACTTCTCCGTCCGGCTGAGGTGCGCGCCCGCCGCTGCCGCGGCGGCGGTGGGGTCGTGGGCGGCCAGGGCGTCGATGAGCGCCTCGTGGCCCTGGTCGCTCGCGGCACGCACGGCGGCGCCCTGCGCGGACCCGTACACGTTGTAGTGACGGCCGCGCGAGCGCAGCACACCGGCGAGCGCGGCCAGGGTCTCGTTTCCGGACGCCGCGCAGACCGTGCTGTGGAACTCGTGGTCCAGGTCGTGCAGCTCCTGCTCGTCCTCGGTGGCGCTGAGCCGCGCCTGGATGTCCCGCAGCCGCGCGACGACCTTGGCGTCGGCGCGGGCCGCGGCGAGCGCGGCGGCGTGGCACTCCACGGCGCGCCGCGTGTCGAACAGCTCCAGGAGCCCGTCGAGGGGCAGCACGTCGACCATCGCGGCGAACCCCGCCAGCATGTGCGGCGGATGCAGCGCGGAGACGAACGTGCCCGCGCCGTGCCGGGGTTCGAGCATCCCGAGCGCCGCGAGCGAGCGCACCGCCTCGCGCAGCGAACCCCGTGACACACCGAGCCGCGCGCACAGCTCCGGCTCGGGCGGCAGCCGGCTGCCGGGCACCAGCTCCCCGCTCGCGATCATCGCCCGCAGCCCCGCCGCGGCCGTGTCGGTGGCCGTCATCGGCTCGCTCCTTTCCCCTTCGTCCCGTGGTGCAAGTCATCTGATGAATCCTGACGGACGTGCGAGGACGGGACTCTGCATCTCTCCCTTGCCCCCTGTTCAACACGGAATTTACCGCCTACGGTCCTGCGAGTGCGAACCAGTCAGCAAAAGTCATCGGACAACTCGCGGAGCGGCATGTCTTCTCACTCCCTCGATGCCCACCCCCTCGACGCCTGGGCCCTCGACCCTCACGTGCGCCACCTCAACCACGGTTCCTTCGGTGCGGTGCCCCGTGTCACCCTCGACGCCTTGCGGGAACTGCGCACGGAGATGGACGCCAACCCCTGCCGGTGGTTCCGCGGCCTGCCGGAGCGCGTGGCGCTGGCCCGCGTCGAGATCGCCCGCTATCTGCGCGTCAGCCCCGAAGCGCTGGCCCTCGTGCCCAACGCAAGCGCGGGCGTCAGCACGGTCCTCGGCTCGCTCGACCTCCCCGCGGGCAGCGAGGTGCTGCTCACGGATCACTCGTACGGCGCCGTCACCATGGGCGTGCGCCGGGCGGCCGAGCGTACGGGCGCCCACGTACGCACCCTGCACGTGCCGCTCGACGCGACGCCCGAGGAGATCGCCGCGCTCTTCGCCGATGCCTTGGGCGACACCGCGCGCCCGACGTCCCTGGTGGTCGTGGACCAGGTCACCTCGGCGACGGCCCGGCTGTTCCCGGTGGCCGACATCGCCGCGCACGCCCACGCGGCGGGTGCCCTCGTGCTCGTCGACGGGGCGCACGCGCCCGGCATGCTCGCCGACCCGCTCGGCGACGCGGGCGACGCCGACTTCTGGGTGGGCAACCTGCACAAGTGGCCCTGCGCGCCGCGCGGCACGGCCGCGCTCGTGGCGCGCGGCGACCTGGCGCAGCGGCTGCACCCGGTGATCGACTCCTGGGGCGCGCCGTACCCGTTCCCCGAGCGCTTCGACCAGCAGGGCACGGTCGACCTCGCGCCCTGGCTCGCCGCGCCGCGCTCCCTCGACTTCGTCGAGGAACGCTTCGGCTGGGACGCCGCACGCCACCACATGAGCGAACTCGCCGGCGAGGCGCAGCGGTTGCTCGCGGACACCCTGGACGCGGACACCTCCACGGTCGGCGGCAGCCCGGCCCCCGCCATGCGCCTCGTCCCGCTCCCCGCGGGCGTGGCGGCGGACCAGGATGCGGCGCACGCCCTGCAACGCCACCTCGCGGACACCACCGCCTGCGAAACCGCCATCACGACCTGGAACGGCCACGGCTTCCTCCGCGTGTCCGCCCACCTCTACAACGACCGCAAGGACTACGCCCACTTGGCGGACGCCCTGCCGGCGGCGCTCGCCGCGTCCGCCGCGTCCTCCGCCTCCCGCTCCTGAAGGGCCGGTCAGCGTGCGCACCAAATCCATCGAGGCGACCCTGCGGGACGCCGAACGCCCCTCCACCCGCCTCGCCCGCACCCTCGGACCGCTCCAGCTCACGATGATGGGCATCGGTGTCACGATCGGCGCGGGCATCTTCGTCCTCACCGGCACCGCGGCCGCCAACTACGCGGGCCCCGCCATCGCCCTGTCCTACCTGCTCGGCGCGCTCGCCTCCGCCCTGGTGGCGCTCTGCTACATGGAGTTCGCGTCGACCGTGCCGGTCGCGGGCAGCGCGTACACCTTCGCGTACGTCTCGCTCGGCGAACTGGTGGCATGGCTCATCGGCTGGGACCTGATCCTCGACATGACCATGGGCGCGGGGGCGGTGGCCAGCGGCTGGGCGCAGTACGTCGCCGACTTCCTCGCCAGCTTCGGCGTGCACCTGCCCGCGTCGATCGTCGGCCCCGACGCCTTGGTCAACGTGCCGGCGGTGCTGATCATCCTGGTCCTCACCGCGATCCTCGCCTCGGGCGTCCGCACGACCGCGCGCGTGAACGCCGCCATGACGCTGGTCAAGCTCGCGGCGATCGTGGTGTTCCTGTGCGTCGGCGTGTTCCACATCGACGTCGCCAACTGGTCGCCCTTCATCCCCGACTCCCGCCCGCCCGGCGGCGACGGAGCCTTCTGGGAGCAGCCGCTGCTCGGCTGGGCCGGCATCAGCACCAACGCCACGTTCGGCTTCGCGGGCATCCTCACCGGCGGAGCCATCGTGTTCGGCGCGTACTCCGGATTCGACATCATGGCCAGCAACGCCGAGGAGGCCGAGCGACCGCAACGCACACTGCCGATCGCCCTCATGGCGACCGTGGCGGTGTGCGCCACCCTGTACGTCGCCGTGTCCCTGGTCATCACCGGCATGCGGGAGTACCCGCGGCTCAACACCGGGGCACCCGTGACCGCGGCGCTCGCCTCCGTCGGCGCGGACTGGGCCGTGCGGATCGTCGGCATCGGCGCGATCTGCGGGCTCACCACCGTCGTCATGATCATGCTGCTCGGGCAGAGCCGGGTCTTCCTCGCGATGAGCAGGGACCGCCTGCTGCCCGAGTGGTTCTCGCACGTCCACCCGGCGACGCGCAGCCCGCGCCGCATCACCTGGACACTCGGCCTGATGGTCGCCTTCATGACGGCCGTGCTGCCCATCCAGGACCTCGCCGAACTCGGCAACATCGGCATGCTGACCTCGTTCGTGGTCGTCTGCATCGGCGTGATGTACCTGCGCCGCACCCGCCCCGACCTGCCCCGCGGCTTCCGCACCCCATGGGTCCCCGTGCTCCCCGTCGTGGCCCTGCTGCTGTGCCTGCTGCTCGTCGGCAGCCTGCCGCTCATCACATGGGTGCGGTTCCTGGCCTGGATGGCGGTGGGCCTCGTCCTCTACGCGGTGTGGGGACGCCGCAACAGCCGCGTCGCCGCAGGTGAGTTGGCCGAAGGGGCCGTGCCGCGGCCTCGTGAGGAGGTGCCCGCCGAGGATTCGACGCGACGCGACCATTGACGGCCCCCGCACGGGCGCGCCATGCTCCCGGCATCGCGTGTTATCGATAACACGATCGTGAGCCCGCCTGAGGGAGCCGCCCCATGACAGGCCGTCACCCGTCCATCGGTCCCGCTCTTCCCGCCGCCCGCCCCGGCAGACGCGCTCTGCTGCGGGCGGTCGCGGCGGGCGCCGCCGCCACGGCGTCCGCGCCGCTCCTCACGGCGTGCGGCACCGCCGCGGGACAGCCTCCCGGGAAGGTGGCACTGCACGGGGACAACCCGACCTGGGCGCCGCCCCTCAAGGCGGCAGGGCAGGCGATGCGCGCTGTCGACGGCATCGGTCTCGTGCCCGAGGTCATCCCGTCCCTCGAGTCCTTCGAGCAGGTCGTCAAGTCCTCGCTGCGCACCAACAAGACGCCGGACATGCTCAAGTACTGGTCCGGCTACCGGCTGCGCGACCTCGCCCGCACCGGCGGCATCGAGGACCTGACGGACCACTGGGAGGGCGCCGTCCGCAGGGGCTGGGCCGACCCCGCGCTGCGACCGGCGCTCACCCACCGCGGCCGCGTCTACGGACTGCCGATGAACCTCGCGTACTACGTGTTCTTCTACAACCCGCGGGTCTTCCGGGACAACGGCCTGGAGAAGCCCGAGACCTGGGACGACTTCCTGCACGCGGCCGACCGCCTCAAGCGCGCGGGCATCACACCGCTGCACGCGACGACGGCGGGACGCTGGCCCGCGTTCATCTGGTTCCAGGAGATCCTCACCCGCCAGGACCCGCGGTTCTACGAGGACCTGCTCAACGGCCGCGCCCGCTACACCGACGAGCCCGCGCGACAGGCCCTGCGCACCATCGGCTCCTTCGCCGACAAGCACTGGTTCACGTCCCTCGACATGGACCACACCGCGGCCGCCGCCGGTGTGCTGCACGGCAAGGTCGGCATGGTGGCCTGCGGCTCCTGGCTCGGCGCCACCTTCGCGGGCGCGGGCGGCAGACCCGGAGAGAACGTCGACGCGTTCGTGCTGCCCATGCAGAACACCCGCGTACGGCCCGCCGTCGTCTTCGAGACCAGCGCCCTGGTGTGCACCGTCCGGGGCCCCGACCGGGCCGAGGCACTGCGCGCCGCCGGGGCCTGGACCCACCCCAAGGTCATGAAGGCCTTCTCGCACGCCCTCCAGGACGGCTGTCCCAACCCCGTCGTGCCACCCGCCAACGTCACCATCGACGGCGTCGCACGAACCGTGAAGAGGACCAAGGCCCGCAAACTCAACCGCTTCTGGGAACTCGGACCACCCGAACTCGTCGAGTCCACCGTCGACGACCTCGCGGCCGCCCTGCTCGACCCGTCCTCGTACCGCTCCGTCCTGCGCACCATGCAGGGCCGCGCCGACGAGGCATGGCCGGTGTGGCGGGAGGCGGAGAAGGCATGACCGAGACCGTGCGCACCACCGCGCCCGCCCAGGTGACACCACCCCGCCGCCGCATCCCCACCCGCACACCGCACCAGGCCGTCGGCCGCACGGGCCGATCCGGACGGCTCGGAGGGCCGCTCGCCGGCATCCCGTGGGCCCTGCCCGCCCTGCTGTTCGTCGGCGTGCTCCTCGTCTATCCGTTCCTGCGCAGCATCTACGGCAGCTTCTTCGAGGACAACGGTTTCACCAGCCACTACACCGGCCTCGACAACTTCACCCGGCTCGCCCAGGACCCCATCTTCGGCCGGTCCGTGCTCAACACCGTGCTGTGGGTCGCGGGCACCCTCCTGCTGCCCGTCCTCGCCGGGCTCGCCATCGCCGTCGCCACCCACCGGATGCGCTTCGGACTCGTCGCGCAGACCGTCGTCGTGCTGCCGTACGCCGTGTCGGGCGCCGCGACCGCCGTGCTGTGGAAGTTCATCCTCACCTCGGAGGGCTCCCTCAACCAGTTCCTCGACGCCGTCGGCCTCGGCTCGCTCGCCCACCCGTGGCTCCTGGAGTGGCCCCAGAACACCATCTCCATGATCGTGGCCAGCACCTGGCAGGCCACCGGCCTCAACGTCGTCCTCTTCGCCATCGGCCTGCGCGCCATCCCGCGCGAGACCGTCGAGGCCGCCGAACTCGACGGGGCCACCGGCTGGCGCATGTTCCGGCACATCACCCTGCCCCAACTGCGGTCCGTGACCGTCGTCGTGGTCGGCATGGCCATCGTCAACAGCCTCAAGGCCTTCGACATGATCTGGGTCCTCACCCAGGGCGGCCCGGCCCGCTCCTCCGAGACCCTCGCGCTGACCATGTACCGCGAGGCGTTCCGCCTCTTCCACATCGGCTACGGCTCCGCCGTCGCCCTCGTCCTGTCCGTCATCGTCGTCGCCTCCTCGTGGCTCTATCTGCGCCGGCAGATGCCCGAGACCTCCCCCCGCTGACCCGAGCCGTCCGACAAGGAGCGACACCCGTGGGAAAGACCTTCCGCAACCTCTTCGTCGCCGGCTGCGTGCTGCTCTGGCTGGTGCCCATGTACCTCCTGGTCGTCAACGCGCTCACCCCCGTCGGCGCGTACAGCGGCAAGCCGGACTGGACGCCGAACGGCTTCGCGCTGTGGGACAACCTCGCGACCGCGTGGAGCGACGCGGGCATCGGCGACAGCTTCCTCAGCTCCCTGATGTACGCGGTGGTGTGCGGCGCCGCCGCCGTCCTCGTCGCCGCCATGGCCGCGTTCGCCGTGGTGGTGCTGCCCATCCCGAAGCCCACCTTCTGGTTCTGGCTCATCTACTCCGGGACCCTCTTCCCGCTCCAGATGTTCCTCGCCCCACTGTTCGGCATGTACGCCGACGGCAACCTCTACGACACCCGCCTCGGCCTCATGCTCGTCTACGTGGCGTGGTCGATCCCCTTCGCGTTCTTCCTCGTCCGCAACCAGATGACCACCATGCCGCCCGAGGTCACCGAGGCAGCGATGATCGACGGCGCCTCGTTCCGGCGGATCTTCTGGCGCATCCACGTGCCGCTGATGGGCTCCAGCCTGGCCGCCGCGTTCATCTTCCAGTTCACCGCCGTCTGGAACGACCTGCTGTTCGGCATCACCCTCAGCCGCAGCCCCGACATCCAGCCGGTGATGGCCGCCCTCACCAGCCTCAACAACGCCTACGCCTCGTCGGGGCCGCCCGTCATCCTGGCCGGCGCGCTCATCGTGTCCGTGCCCACCCTCGTCGTCTTCCTGACGTTCCGCGGCCTGTTCCTGCGCGGTGTCACCGCCGCCACCCGCTGAACACCCGCACCCGCACCCAGACTTGGAGAAGTCCGCATGACCACACGGGCCCTCGTCCGCACCACCGACTGGGACAACGACCGCATCAGGGACAGCCTGCGCGGCTCCGTCGTGAGCGCCGAAGGCAGCCTCTCCGGCGGCCCGCTGCGCCTCACCGTCGAGCCGCTGATGCGCCGCGCCGAGGACGGCGGACTGCTGCAGTCCCTCCGGGTGGAAGCCGTGAACGGCGGCGCGATCCCGGACACCCTCACCGTGCGCACCGGGGCCGGCGCGGCACTGCCCGCCGAGCGCATCGCGGGCCCGAACGGCTCCGTGCGCCTGCTCCTGCCCGCCGTCGACACCGCCCAGCGCGTCACCGTCACCTCCACCGACGGGGACGGCATCGACGTCACCCTCACCCCGCAGCGCCAGTGGACCATCCACCTCGTCCACCACTCGCACCTCGACATCGGCTACACCGACCCCCAGGGCCGCGTCCTCGCCGAACACCTCTCGTTCCTCGACTCCTGCCTCGAACTCACGCGGGCCACCGACGACTGGGAGCCCGAGTCCCGGTTCCGCTGGTGCGTCGAATCGCTGCTCTCCTTCCAGCAGTGGGCCGACGCCCGCCCCGCCGAACAGGTCGAGGAGTTCGTGCGCAGGGTCAGGGAGGGCCGCATCGAACTCACCGCGATGCCCTTCAACCTGCACTCCGAGACCTGCTCCACCGACGAGCTGCACGAACTCCTGCGCCTCGCCCACCAGGTCCGCGACGAACACGGCGTCGAGTTCACCTCGGCCATGCAGACCGATGTGCCCGGCCATGTCGTCGGCCTGGTCGACGCGCTGAGCGCCGCGGGCGTCAAGTATCTGTCCGTGGCGCACAACTGGGCAGGCCGCTCCGTGCCTCACCTGGTCGGCGGGGAGAAGTTGCCGCGTCTGTTCCGCTGGCGGGCGCCCAGCGGCAACAGCGTGCTCGTCTGGATGACCGACACCCCGCACGGCCTCGCCTACATGGAGGGCCCGCTGCTCGGCTTCGACACCGACTACGCCTCCGTCGACGACCTGCTGCCCGCCTACCTCACCTCGCTCGCCACCCACCCGTACCCCTACCGCGGCGGTGTCTTCGGCTGGGCCATGGACGACCGGGAGATCAAGCGCGAGCCCTACCCGTGGGACGTCCTGCACCTGCGCGTCCAGGGCAAGTTCGGCGACAACGCCCCGCCGCGCCGCATCATCGCCGACACCGTCCGCCGCTGGAACGAGACCTGGGCCTACCCGCAATTGCGCCTGTCCCGCAACGAGGACTTCTTCACCGACGCGGAGGCCAGGATCGGCGAAGCCATCCAGACCTTCGAGGGCGACTGGACCGACTGGTGGGTCGACGGCGTCGGCTCCGGCGCCCACCCCCTGTCCATGGCCCGCACCGCCCAGTCCGCCGTCGCCGACGCCCAGACCATCGGCAGCTTCGCCGGCCTCCTCGGCGCCACCGGGGCGGCCGACGACACACGTGACTCCGCCGGTGTGTACGAGGCGGTGTCCCTCTTCGACGAACACACCTGGGGCGCGGGCGACCCCTGGACCCACGGACACGACCACGGCCACTCCGGCGAACAGCAGTGGCACTGGAAGTACGGCCAGGCCCTGCGCGCCCGCGACGAGGGGCAGTCCCTCCTGAACCGGGCGGGCGCCCGCCTCGGCCAGCGCCTCGCGCGCCCCGCCGGCACCGCTGCCGCGTACCACGTGGTGAACACCTGCTCCTGGCCGCGCACCGAGGTCGCCGAGCTCTTCCTGCCCGAGTCCAGCGTCCCGCTCGACCGCGCGGTCACCGTCCACGACGCCCGCACCGGCGCCGAACTGCCGCACGATGAGCACCCGCAGGCCAACGAGGACCACCGCGACGCGGGCCGCTTCCTCCACGTCCGCGTCGACGACGTGCCACCCGCCGGATCCGTCCGCGTCGACGTCCGAGCCGCCACCACCACGGGCGACGCGGCCGAGGGCACCACCGTCGTCAAGGCCGCCACCGGCTGGAACCCCACGGGCGGCAGCGAGCGGGAGGACCCGGCCGAGACCGCGTCCGCGGCGTACGCGCACCCCGACCCGCTGCTCCTGGAGAACGAGCACCTTGCCGTCCGCGTCGACCTGGCCCGCGCCCGCATCGCCTCCGTCGTCGACCGGGCGACCGGCCGTGAACTCGTCCGCTCCGACGCCATCACCGGCTTCAACGCCTACATCCACGACAGCTACACCACGTCCGGAGGCTTCAACCACAACTCCAGCCGCACCACGGCGTCCGACCGCCTCGAACACCTCGGCAACCGCTCCGTCGCCCCGCCCGCGGCCCTCATCGCGCGTCGCACCACGGCCACCGCCGAGACCCTCACCTACGAGACACGTCCGCCGGGCGCCAACCGGGTGCGCACCACGCTCACCCTGCGGCACGGCATCGGCCGCCTCGACATCGAGAACCAGGTCGACAAGGACGCCACCCTCGGCAAGGAGAGCGCCTACTTCGCGTTCCCCTTCGCCTTCGAGACACCCACCGTGCGCATGGAGGCATCGGGCGGAGCCACCGGCACCGGCCTGCCCGTCGTTCCCGGCTCCGCCCTGCACATGCGGGCCGTGCGCCGCTGGGTGACGCTCCAGGAGGGCGATCTCGCCGTCGGCTGGGCCACACAGGACGCGCCGCTCGTCCAGTTCGGCAACATCGCCCTGCCGTACGCCCCGTTCCCCAAGACGATGAACCACGACGAGCCGGCCACCGTCTACTCCTGGATCCACAACAACCTGTGGGACACCAACTTCCCCAGCGAGCAGGCCTTCGAGTTCACCTTCCGCTACTCCCTCTCGTGCGCCACGGGTGCCGATGTCGCGGGACTCGGTCCGCGCGTCGCCGCCGGCACCGCCCGGCCGCTGCACGCCGTGCGGGCGCGAGGTCCCGAATCGCCCGACGCGCCCGACGGGTTGGCGTTCGCGACCGTCGGAGACCCGCGGGTGCGGCTCGTCGGTGTCACCACTCCCGACACGGAGGGGGCCGTGCTCCTGCGCCTCCAGTCCTTCGCCGAGGAACCCGTGGCATGTCCCGTGCGCGCCCTGTTCCCGGTCACGTCGGCCCGCGTCGCCGACTATCACGGCCGGGCCGGGGAGGCACTGACGCCCCGGGACGGCGAGGTCACCGTCGACATACCGGCGCTCGGCACCACCGCCGTGCTGTTCCGGCGCTGACCCCGCACCCCCTGCGCACGCCTCTGCGTAAAGGAGACTCTGTGTACCGGCACGACCCGCGTTACGCCCCCGCTCCCGGAGCCACCCTGGCCGTCGGCTGGGAGCGGGTGGCGGCACAACTCCCGTCAGCCCCGGCCGTGGTGGCGGTCGACGGTCCGCCGAGCGTCGACTGGGGCGCGCTCGCCGACTGGCTGCGCTCGACACTCCCGGCGACCCTGCTCGACGTACGGAAGCACTACGCGCCACCCGCCACCGTCCGCGCCCGCGTCGGTCACCCCGAAGGCGCCGACGACCCCTACTTCCGCAAACTCGCCGAGAACCCGCTCGACGACCTCTTCGACACCCTCCCGATCGTCGAGACACCCACCGAAGGACTCCTCGTCGTGTACGGGCCCGGCGCGGCGCTCGTCGCGCACGACGTGCTCTGGTACGCGGACGTCCCCAAACGGTACGCCGAAGCCGCCACCGCGGCGGGCACCCCGGGCACCAACCTCGGCCTCCCGGACGAGAAACCGGACCCGCGGCGCCTCTTCTACACCGACTGGCCCATGCTCGACCGGCACCGCGACACCCTCGCCGCGCGCCTCGACGGCTGGCTCGACCTCCAGGATCCCGCCCGACCCGCCTGGATCGACGGACCCGGCCTACGAGCCACGTACGCCGCGCTCGCCCGCGAACCCGTGCGCACCCGGCCGTACTTCAACTCCACCCCCTGGGGCGGACATTGGGCCCAGCGCGAACTCGGTTTCGACCCCGAGGCCCGCAACACGGCCCTCGGCTACGAACTCATCGCCCCCGAAGCGGGCATCCTCGTCGGTACGGGACCCGAGGCGCAGGCCGAGGTGCCGTTCCAGCTGCTGTGCGTCCTGGAACCGGAGAACGTTCTGGGCGCGCGGGTGCACGCGCGCTTCGGCACCTCGTTCCCGATCCGCTTCGACTACCTCGACACCGTCGGCGGCGGCAACCTCTCCCTGCACTGCCACCCCCGCGACACGTACATGCGCGAGAAGCTCGGCTGGCCCTACACGCAGCACGAGACGTACTACATGACCCTCGGCAGCCCCGACACCAAGGTGTTCCTCGGCCTCCGCGAGGACGCCGACGTCGACGCCTTCCGCAAACAGGTCGAGGCCTCCGTCACCCAGGGCATGCCCATG
This sequence comes from Streptomyces sp. SDT5-1, assembly GCF_052245995.1. NCBI lineage: Bacteria > Bacillati > Actinomycetota > Actinomycetes > Kitasatosporales > Streptomycetaceae > Streptomyces > Streptomyces sp. SDT5-1. The sequence continues at coordinate 8,519,301 of NZ_CM125963.1, forward strand.
GACGTCGAGGACCACGTCCACGCCTTCCCCGCCGAACGGGGCCGACTGTTCCTCATCCCGGCCGGCACCCCGCACGCCAGCGGCGCCGGGAACCTCGTCCTGGAGATCAGCGCCACCCCGTACCTGTACAGCCTGCGCTTCTACGACTGGCTCAGGCCCGACGCCGACGGCAATCCGCGGCCTCTCCCGTACGAACACGGCTTCGCCAACCTCGACACGGGACGGCGCGGCGAAGCCGTCGCCCGCGACCTCGTCCAGCACCCGCAGACCGTGCGAAGTGGCGACGGCTGGCGCGAGGAGGTCATCGGCGCGCTCGACGAGATGTTCTACGAGGTCAGGAGGTACACGCTCGACGCGGGCGCCGAGGCCCACGACGACACCGCGGGACGCTTCCACGTCCTGAACGTGGTCGAGGGCGACGGCGTGACCCTGCGCACGGAGTCGGGGGCCACCCACCACCTGTCGTACGCGGAGACCCTCACGGTGCCCGCGGCCGTAGGCCGGTACCGGCTGCGCGCGGCCGACGGTGGTCCCGTGCGGGTCGTGAAGGCGCTCGTCCGGTGATCCCGGTCATCGAGGTCGGCGGCACCCATGTCACCGCCGGCCTCGTCGACCTCGCCGCGGGCCGTGTCGGGCGGCGCACCCACCGGGCGCTCGACCCGCACGGCGCCGCGGGCGACATCCTCGGCGCGGTCTGTGCCTGCGCCGACGCCCTCGGCGCACCGGCGGGAGCCACCTGGGGCATGGCCGTGCCAGGACCCTTCGACCACGAGCGGGGCGTCGGACTGTTCGCGGGCGTCGGCAAGTTCGAGGCGCTGTACGGGGTCGACGTGCGGGCCGCGCTGCACGCCGGAACGGCCCGGCCGCCCGGAGACGTGGTCTTCCTCAACGACGCGCACGCCTTCGCCCTGGGCGAGTGCACGGCGGGCGCCGCCCGCGGGCACAGCCGCGTCGTCGGCATCACCCTCGGCACCGGCGTCGGCTCGGCGTTCGTCGCCGACGGCCGGGTCCTCGACCGCGGGCCCGGCGTGCCGCCCGAGGGCCGCATCGACCTGACGACCGTCGACGGGGCACCGCTGGAGGACTCCGTGTCACGGCGCGCCCTCGTGACCCGGTACGGCGAACCGGGCATCGACGTACGGGACATCGCGGCGCGCGCCAGGGCGGGGGAGCGGCGGGCGCGGAACGTCCTGGACACGGCGTTCGGGACGCTGGGCGCCGTGCTCGGCCCGCGCCTCACCGCGTTCGACGCCACCGTCCTCGTCGTGGGCGGGTCGATGGCCCGCTCCTGGGACCTGATCGCGCCCGCCCTGCACACAGGACTCGCCAAGGGCGGGGTGAACGGGCCGCCGTCCGCGCGGCATACTCGTGCGGTGCGCCCCGCCGCCCTCGCCGGTGACGCGGCGCTGCTGGGCGCGGCGCGCACCGTCGCCGCCCGGCACGCGAGCCGAACAGGGCCGGGGTGACAGCGGCCACCGGGACCGACAAGGGGGAGACGTTGGGCAAGTCCGGGGCCGGCGCCGCCAAGGACCCGCATCCCACGGTGCGGGACGTCGCGCGGCGGGCGCGCGTGAGCGCCATGACGGTGTCGCGGGTGCTGCGCGACGACCCGAAGGTGCTGCCGACCACCGCGGAACGGGTGCGCGCGGCGGCCGCCGAACTCGGCTATCGGCGCAACGAGATGGCCCGCAGCCTGCGCCTCGGCAGCGGCACGGGACTCGTCGGGCTCGTCGTCACCAACCTCGCCAACCCCTTCTACTCCCGGCTCGCCCTCGGCGTCGACGCCGTCGTCGGCGGGCACGGCCTGAAGACCGTCATCGGGAACACCGGCCACGACGTGGCCGCCGAACGCGACCTCGTCGAGGACCTGGTGGCCCGCCGCGTCGACGGCATCATCGTCGTGCCCGCCGCCGACGACCAGAGCCATCTCGCCGCCGCCGCGGCCGGTGGCGTGCCCGTCGTCGTCGCGAGCCGGCCCCCGAACGGATTCGACGCCGACTGCGTCCTCGTCGACGACCACGGCGGGGCCCACACCGTCACCCGCGAACTCCTCGCCGCCGGACACCGCCGCATCGGCTTCCTCGGCTCCCCGGCGACCGTCTACACCGGCGCCGAACGCCTGCGCGGCTTCACCGACGCGCTCGCCGAGGCCGGCGTCGAGCGCGCACCCCAGTACGTACGCCTCGGGCAGCAGCAGACGGCCGAGGCGACCGGCGCGGCCGCCGACCTCCTGGCCCTGCCCGAACCGCCGACCGCTCTGTTCTGCGCCAACAACCGCAACACCGTCGGAGCCTTCCGCGCCATCCGCGCCGCGGGCTCGGGCACCGCCCTCGCGGGCTTCGACGACTTCGAACTCGCCGACGTCCTCGGCCTGCCGCTCACCATCGCCGCCTACGACAGCGACGAACTCGGCAAGGAAGCGGGACGTCTCCTCGTCTCCCGGCTCGGCGAGCGCGCCACTTCCGCCGACCGGCGCGCCGCACCGCGCCGCGCCCTCGTCCCCACCACCCTCGTCCGCTACGGACAGGTGTCCTCCGGCTAGGCTCGAAACCCCCGCCCCACCCCGAAGGACCCGCCCCACATGACCGACACCGCACCCGCCGCCCCCGTCATCCACGGCGACATCCCCGGATCCTTCGCGCGCGGTGTGCTCGCCGAGCGGCACCCCGCGCTCATCGAGAAGGTGCGCGCCGCGTTCCCGTACGGGCCCGCGCAGCACCGCGCGCTCGACGCGCTGCTGCGGAACACGGCCGACGGGGTCATCGAGCCGCTGGGCGACGCGGCGCACGACCGGGAGCGGTGGGAGGCGTGGGGGAGCGAGTGGTACGGGCGGCCGTGGTTCGACGCGCCGTTCCTGTGGGCGGAGAGCTACTTCTACCGGCAACTCCTCGACGCCGTCGGCTACTTCGGCGGCGGTGCGTGGCAGGGCGTCGATCCGTTCCAGCCGTTCAAGAGGGCCGAGCTGGACACTCCGGAGACCGACGCCGAACTCGCCGCCGTCGACCGGCTGGCGGAGGTGGGCGCAGAGGAGCGGGACCGCGGGGTGTTGCTCGGGGCGTTGTGGGGCAATCGAGCCGACCTGGGGTTTCGGATCACGGAAGGGGACGGGGAGGTCGGCGCGGACACGCGGCTCGTCGTCGACGACTCCGACGCGTTCTGGGCCGCCCTGCCCGAGGACGGCGGCGCCACCATGAGCCTCGTCGCCGACAACGCCGGGCGTGAACTCCTCGCCGACCTGCTGCTCGTCGACCACCTGCTCGTGCACGGCCGGGTCGGGCGGGTCGTCCTTCAGGTCAAGCCGTACCCGTACTACGTGTCCGATGCCATGACCGCCGACGTCGTCGACTGTCTGCGGCGGCTCACCCGGGCAGGCGGCGCGGCGGCCGAGGCCGGCGGGCGGCTCTGGGCGGCCATGGGCGACGGGCGGATCGAGGTCCGCGCCCACCCCTTCTCGTGCGCCCCGCTGCCGTACGCCGACATGCCCGACGACCTGCGCGCCGAGTTCGCCGCGACGGACATCGCCGTGCTCAAGGGAGACCTCAACTACCGGCGCCTGGTGGGCGACCGGATGCACGAGCCCACCACGCCGTTCGCGGACCGCACCGCGTACTGGCCGACGCCGGTCGTCGCGCTGCGCACGCTGAAGTCCGACGTGATCACCGGCCTTGAGCCGTCCGTCCGCGACACGCTGGACGCCGCCGAACCGCACCAGAAGTGGCGGGTCAGCGGCGCCCACGCGCTCGTACAGGTCAGGGGCTGAGACCCCCTCAGGCCGTGGCCCGCTCCAGAGTCTCCAGCGAGCGGCCCGCCGTCTCCCGTACGAACGCCGCCGTGAACGCGAACGCGAGCACGCAGATCGCGGCGAACAGCGCGAACGCGGCGCCCGCGCCCGCCGTCAGGAGGACGGGGAAGACCAGCGACACCGCGAAGTTCGCCGCCCAGTTCGTGCCCGAGCCGACGCTCACGCCGACACTGCGGACGCGCAGCGGGAACAGCTCCGGCAGCATCACCCACAGCAGCGGCGCCCAGCTCAGCGAGTACGCCACCTTGAACACGGCGAGGCTCGCGACGGCCGCGACCTGGCCGAGCGTCTGGTGCAGGAGGCCGAGCGAGAACACTGCGCACAGCGTGCTCATGCTGAGGATCATCAGGACGAGCCCGGTGAGGAGCAGCGGTTTGCGGCCCACCCGGTCGACGAGCCGTCCCGTCACGAACGTCGTGACGATGGAGAGGACGCCGAGCCCGACGCTGTTCAGGAGGGCAGCCGAGTCGCCGAAACCGGCCGCCTTCAGGATCGTCGGCGCGTAGAACACGATCGTGTTGGAGCCGATGACCTGCTGGATGACCGCCATCGCGACCGCGATGCCGAAGGCGCGCCGCACACGGCGGTCAGCGAACAACTCCCGGAGTCGCCCTCCGCGTTCATGTGCCGTACGCGCGGCGGCGCGGATGTCGGCGAGTTCGGCGTCGGCCTCCTCCTCGGTGTGCAGGCGGAGCAGGACGGTGCGGGCCTCGTCCTCGCGGCCGTGCGCGACGAGCCAGCGCGGCGTCTCCGGCTGGGTCCACATCCCGGCGAACAGCACGGCGGCGGGCACGAGCGCGAGGCCGAGCATCCACCGCCAGGCGCCCGCGTCGGACAGCAGATACGAGATCAGGTACGACACGAAGATGCCGACCGCGATCATCATCTGGTTGAGCGTCGAGACCCGGCCGCGGATCGCGGTGGGCGCCAACTCGGAGAGATAGCTGGGGATCACCGACGAGGAGAGGCCGACGGCCACGCCCGTGAGCACCCGGAACGTGATCAGGACCCAGGGGCCCGTCGCCAGCGCCATGCCCAGTGCCCCGGCTCCGAACACCACCGCCGTGCCCAGCATCACCGGGCGGCGTCCCCAGCGGTCCGTCGTGGGCCCCGCCGCGAAACAGCCCGCGATGGCGCCGATCATCAGCGAGCTGACGAACGCGCCCTGCATCCAGGCGCTCAGCCCCAGATCCCGGGTGAGGAACAACTGGGCGCCCGCCACGATCCCCATGTCGTACCCGGACAGCAGGCCGCCGAAGGCACCGCAGAGATAGAGCAGGAGGGTGCGGCGCGAACGGACGTCCGCGCCCGGTGCGGCGGACACCGATGACCGGGTGACGGCTGGCATGACGAGCTCCCTTGCTGGTCGGCTCCGCCTCATTAGCGTCAACACTTCGACGAAAATCAAGGGGGTCGGACCAGCGGTTTTGATTTCTGTCGCGACTCTTGACGTAAATGCGGGGCGCGGGGGAGTATCCGACCCATGGCAGTGGTCAAGAACCCCACCGTGCTGCGCCGACTGCGGTACGGGAACGTGGAGCGGGTCCTCCAGGTGCTGCGCAGGCAGGGCCCGAGCAGCAGGGCCGACGTGGCCACCGCCACGGGCCTGTCGCGCACCACGCTCTCCGCGATCGTCGGCCAGCTCCTCGCCGACGGAGTCGTCACCGAGGAACCGGCGGGTCCGCCCTCCGGCCGCGGCCGCCCGGTGCACCGGCTCACGCTCAACCCGCGCTCCGCGCAGGCCGTCGGCATCGAGGTGGGCCGCGAGCGCATCACCGTCGCGATCGCCAACGCGGCGCACGAGGTCACCGCGTTCGCCGGCACCCACCACGCGCAGCACTCCGACCCCCACGAGGAGGCGGGCGCGGCGCTCGACCTGCTGCGGGACCTCGCCTCCCGCGAGGGCATCGACCTCGCCGGACTCGGCGGCGTCGGCATCGGCACACCGGGTCCCGGAGACACCTCCGACCGCCGGCAGACCGTCGCCGACACCGTCTCCGAAGCCCTCGACGTGCCGGTGCTCGCCGACAACAACACCCGGCTCGCCGCGCTCGGCGAGGCCATCTGGGGCGCGGCCCGCGGCTCGGGCGACGCCCTGCACCTCACGCTCTCCTACGGCATCGGCGGCGGACTCGTCGCCGGGGGACTGCTGTTCCGGGGCGCGCAGGGAGCCGCGGGCGAGCTCGGACACATCAGCGTCGACGCCGACGGGCCCCGCTGCTGGTGCGGCGGACACGGCTGCCTGGAACAGGTCGCCGCCGTGCCCGCGCTGCTGCGGGCGGCGGGGCGGCGCAGCTGGGAGCGGTTCACGGACGCGTACGCCGTCGGCGCCGACACCGAGCGCGCCGTCGTCGACCGCGCGGCCCTCGCCGTCGGCCGCGCCCTCGCCGCCGCGTCCAGCACCGCCAACCCGCGCCGCATCGTGCTCGGCGGCGAGGTCGCCGACCTCGGCCCCGGCTTCCTGCGCCCCGTCGAGGACGCCTTCCGCCGCTACACCGCCACCCGCGTCCACCGCGACGTGGAGCTCGTGCAGGCCGCGCTCGGCGAGCGCTCCGGAGCGCTCGGCGCCCTCGCCCTCGTCTTCCACGAGTCACCGCTGCTCGCGGGGTACGCGACGGCGGACGCGGCGGCACCCGAGGAGGCCGCCGCCGACCACGCCTCGTAGCACCCACCCCCGGCCCGAACCACCCCTCGTACGATCCGAAAGGCACCGCCGTGCGCCACAACATGCTCTTCCTCATGACCGACCAGCACCGGGTCGACACCCTCGGTGCCTACGGCAACCCGCACGTGCGCACCCCGAACCTCGACCGGATCGCCGCAGAGGGCACCCGCTTCGACAGCTGCTACACGCCGACCGCCATCTGCACCCCGGCCCGCGCGAGCCTGCTGACCGGAGCCGCCCCGTTCCGGCACAAGCTGCTCGCCAACTACGAGCGGAACGTGGGGTACTTGGAGGACCTCTCCGACGGCCAGTTCACCTTCGCCGAGCAGCTCAAGAGCGACGGCTACAACCTGGGTCTGATGGGCAAGTGGCACGGCGGCGTGCGGCGCACCGCCGCCGACTACGGCTTCGAGGGGCCGAACCTGGAGGGCTGGCACAACCCCGTCGACCACCCCGACTACCTCGCGTACCTCAAGGAGCGCGGGCTGCCCGAGTACGCCATCAGCGACCGGATGCGCGGCACCACGCCCAACGGCAGCCCCGGCAACCTCCTCGCCGCCCGCCTCCACCAGCCCGTCGAGGCCACCTTCGAGTACTACCTGGCCACCCGCACCATCGAGATGCTGCGCCGGTTCGCCGACGACGAGCGCGGCGGCGACGGCAACCCGTTCTTCCTCGCCACCCACTTCTTCGGCCCCCACCTGCCGTACATCCTGCCGGACGCGTACTTCGACATGTACGACCCCGAGCTCGTCGAACTGCCCGCCTCGATGGCCGAGACGTTCGCCAACAAGCCGCCCGTGCAGAGCAATTACAGCCAGCTGTGGGCCTTCGACACCATGCCGCTCGAAGACAGCCGCAAGCTCATCGCCGCCTACTGGGGGTATGTCACCCTCATCGACGAGCAGATCGGCCGCATCATGCAGGCCGTCCGCGACCTCGGCCTCGACGAGCGCACCGCCGTCTGCTTCACCGCCGACCACGGCGAGTTCACCGGCGCCCACCGCCTGCACGACAAGGGCCCCGCCATGTACGAGGACATCTACCGCATCCCCGGACTCCTCCGCATCCCCGGCGGCGCGGCGGGGCAGGTCCGCGACGAGTTCGTGTCACTCACCGACTACACGGCCACGATCCTGGAGCTGGCGGGCGCCGACCCCGCGCCCGCCGTCGACAGCCGCAGCCTGCTGCCCCTCGCCCGCGGCCGGCACCCCGAGTGGGACGACCACCACCTCGCCGAGTACCACGGCCACCACTTCCCGTACCCTCAGCGCATGCTGCGCACCCGCCGCTACAAGCTCGTCGTGAACCCCGAGTCGCACAACGAGCTGTACGACCTCGAGGCCGATCCGGACGAGCTCCAGAACCGGTACGAGCACCCCGAACTGCGCGAGGTCCGCACGGAGTTGATGCACCGCCTGTACCACCTGCTGCGCGACCGCGGCGACAACTTCTACCACTGGATGACACCCATGTACGACGTGCCGACCGACTACGACACGACGCTGTCCGCGTTCGAGTCGGAGGGCGTGGCGTGAAGAGCTGTTGCTCGCCGTCGAGGGAAGGCGGCCCCCAGGGCGTGTCGGGAGAACCCGTCGCCCTGAGCGTCGCGCCACCCGAGGTACCCACCTACGACACCCGTGTCACCCTGCCAGGCGGCACCTTCCGCATGGGCAGCGAGGATTCCGACGCCAACCCGGGGGACGCGGAGGGGCCGGTGCGCGAGGCGCGGGTGGAGGCGTTCGCCATCGACGCCTACGCCGTCACCACCGCCCGCTTCGCGGAATTCGTCGAGGACACCGGGCACCGCACGGACGCCGAACGCTTCGGCTGGAGCTACGTGTTCGCCAAGTTCCTGCCGGGACACCTGCGGAAGATCTCGCCGCGCCCCGACGCCACCCCCTGGTGGTGCGGCGTCGAAGGTGCCACCTGGCGCACCCCGGAGGGCCCCGGCAGCGACCTCGAAGGCCGCTGGGACCACCCGGTCACCCACGTCGGCTGGGCCGACGCCGTCGCCTTCGCCGCGTGGGCGGGCGGCCGGCTGCCCACCGAGGCCGAGTGGGAGTACGCGGCGCGCGGCGGCCTCGACCAGGCCCGCTACGCCTGGGGCGACGAACTCACCCCCGACGGCGAGCACATGTGCAACATCTGGCAGGGCACCTTCCCCACCAAGAACACCGCCGAGGACGGCTACGCGGGCACGGCCCCCGTGCACGCCTTCCACCCCAACGGTCACGGCCTCTACAACGTCGCCGGGAACGTGTGGGAGTGGAATGCCGACCCGTGGGAGGCCGGGGGAGACCCCGACACCCGTGTCATGCGCGGCGGCTCGTACCTCTGCCACCACTCGTACTGCAACCGCTACCGGGTCGCCGCCCGCACCTCCAACACCGCGGACAGCACCTCCGGCAACACCGGCTTCCGGGTGGCCTACTCGGCCTGACCCACGTAGTCGACGGTGACCTGCTCCGCGTGCGGCGCGAGCAGGTCGCGCAGCTCCTCGGCGGCCGCCTTCAGCAGGTGCCCGTCGCGGTCCGCGCGCACGGTCTCCATCAGGAACGCGACCCGCGTCGAGTCCTCGGTGACACAGGTGCGGTGGGCGTCGCGGTGGTTCCAGTGCCGGGTCAGCACGCCGGTCGCGTCCGCGTAGATCACCTCGCCGGGCTTGGGGTGCTCGACGGTGTCGGGCTCGCCGAGCGGCGTGAACTCCTCGGTGCCGTCCGCGTACCGGATCTCCACCACGTCACCGGCCACGTGGTCGAGGTCGAAGGCGCCCGCGGGCAGCCCGTGCCGCACCGAGACCACGTTGTACGAGTCGACGGCCGGGTTGATGCGCGGCAGCGCGCCCTTCTTCGCCAGGCGGCGCCCGAGCGCGTCCACGCTCGGCCGGATACGCCGCGGGTTCGTGCCGAAGGAGCGGTACGCGGTGTGCCACGCCTCGATGCGCGGATCGGTCTCGTCGGCGGGCTGCCAGGAACCGTCGGCGAGCTCCCGCTCGAGTTCCGCGAGCGCGGCGACGGTCTCCGGCCACTCCTCACGGCCGCGCAGACCGGTGGCCGTGACCACGGCGATCAGGGTGTCGGGGAAGGCGTCGGCGACGGCTGGGGTGAGGTGGAAGGCGGGCATCGGGCGACTCCGTGTCTGAGGTGCGGGTGGGTGGAGGATTCAGGTCAGGGCGAGGAGGCTCACGGCGACGGCGGCCGTGCCCAGGCCGACCAGCTGCCCCCGGTGGATGCGCTCCGCGAGCACACCGCGCGCGAGCAGCACCGTACCGGCCGGGTACAGGGCCGTGACGACGGCGACGACGGCGAGGTCGCCGCTGCGGGCGGCCAGCAGGAACAGCAGGTTCGCGAGCGAGTCGAGCACACCCGCGGCGGCCGAGATCCCGTACGCCGGCTTCTCCTCGCCGAGCCTGCGGTACAGCACACCGGCGGCGCCGAGCGTGACGGCGGAGGAGACCGCCCTGCCCACGATCAGCGGCGCGACACCGCTGTCCGACGGGGCCTGGTGCAGGCACACCAGTTGCAGCGCGATGGCCGCGCCCGCCCCGAAGGCCAGCAGCAGCGCGTTGCGCGAGGGCCGGGAACCACCGGCCCCGCTCCCGGCGCTGACCAGCACCACGGCGACGAGCGCGAGCGGCAGCCCGACGAGCCCCGCAGCGGCGAGGTGCTCGCCCTGCGTCAGGCCCACGGCGACCGGCAGCGCGGCCGACACCAGCGCCGTCACCGGGGACAGCACGTTCATCGGCCCGATGGCGAGCGTCTTGTAGAGCAGCGCGAACGCGGCGGCCGACGCGACCCCGGAGGCCGCGCCCCAGCCGACGGCGGCGGAGCTGAAGGAGGCGCCGAGGAACGGCCACAGCAGCAGCTCCACCGCGAGGCTGGCCGGGGCCGCCACCATCACGGTGCGCAGCACATGCGCTTTGCGGGCGCCGAGGCCGCCGAGGAAATCGGCGCAGCCGTAGGCGAGAGAGCTGCCCAGGGCCAGCAGCAGAGCGATCACGAGACGTTTCCTTGCCATCCTTGTGCGTCAATGGAACGACCAAACCGTACAATGAACCGACCGTGATGTGTCAACCGAACGACCGCGCGGTACATTCCACTGGCCAGTCGGTGGTGAGGCGGAAGGTGGTCAGGTGACCGAGACAGAGGCAGCCCTGCGCACGCTCGCGCACAACGTCAGGACGGCCCGCTCCCGCGCGGGCCTCTCCCTGGACGAACTCGGCCGCCGCGCCAAGGTCAGCAAGGGCGCCCTCGTCGGCCTGGAGAAGGCGCAGGGCAATCCGAACTTCGCCACGCTCGTCCGGCTCGCCGACACCCTCGGTGTCTCGGTGTCCGCGCTCCTGGAGGGCCCGACCGAGGGGCGCGTGCGGGTGGTGTCGTCGGACGAGGTGATGCCGCTGTGGGCGGGGGAGCGGGGCAGCGAGGCGCGGCTCATGCTGACGACCACCGGCGCGTCGCCCGTCGAGGTGTGGCGCTGGCGCCTCGAACCGGGCGAGGAGTACCCCAGCCACCCCCACCAGGCCGGCGTCATCGAGACGGTGAGCGTCACCAGCGGCGCCATGACCCTCGTCGTCGACGGCGCCGAACACACCGTGGCGGCCGGGCAGACCGCCACCTTCGACGGGGACGCCGCGCACACCTACCGGGGCGCGGGCGAGGGAACCTGCCACCTGATCATGACCGTGCAGCTGCCGCCGGGGTCATAGGCGCCACCTATCCGGGGCATCGATTTTTGGTCGTGGACCTCCGCGCCCGCAAGCCGCTTCACTGACGCGGTAGTTGGGGCGGCGCCGGACGGGCCCGGCGCCGCGGGCCCCAGCCGTGCCCGGATGGAGGTTGCAATGACGCATGCCCCGGACGCCGCCGCAGGCGCCACCACCATGGTGAAGGCCAGGCCGTGGTACCGGCAGCTCTATGTGCAGGTGCTGGCGGCGATCGTCGTCGGCATCGTGCTCGGCTGGCGGTGGCCCGACCTCGGCACGGCGATGGAACCGGTGGGCACCACCTTCGTCGCCGCGATGAAGATGCTCATCGGGCCGATCGTCTTCCTGACCATCATCGGCGGCATCGCGGGCGTCGCCGACCTCAGGAAGGTGGGCCGCACGGGCGTCAAGGCGCTCGTCTACTTCCAGGCCGGCACCATCGTGGCGCTCGGCTTCGGGCTCCTCGCCATCAACCTGTTCCCGCTCGGCCAGGGTGTGCACGCCGACGTCGGCTCCCTGCACACCTCCGGCGACGCGAGTCAGTACGTCGAGCAGGGCGAGGCGCAGCACTGGTGGGAGTTCCTCACCCACCTGGTGCCCGACAGCTTCTTCGGCGCGTTCGTCGAGGGCGACATCCTCCAGGTCATCTTCCTCGCCGTGATCTTCGGGATCGCCCTGAAGACGGTCGGCCCGGTCGGCGAACCGATCATCGCGTCCGTCAACCGCCTCACCGAGGTCGTCTTCAAGGTCCTGTCGTTCGTGATGAAGGCGGCCCCGCTGGGCGCCTTCGGCGCGATGGCCTTCGCGATCGGCAAGTTCGGCCTGTCCACGCTCACCAGCCTCGGCTCGCTGATCCTCCTGTTCTACGTCACGTCCCTCGTGTTCGTCGTCGTGGTCCTCGGCGCCGTGCTCTCGCTGTACGTGAAGCTGAACCTGTTCCAACTGCTGCGCCACTTCAAGGAGGAACTGCTGCTCGTCCTCGGCACGTCCACGGCCGAGCCCGCCCTGCCGGGCCTGATGCGCAAGCTCCAGTTCATGGGCGTCGACCGGCCGACCGTCGGCCTCGTGGTGCCGACCGGCTACAGCTTCAACCTCGACGGAGCCGCGGTCTATCTCTCCCTCGCCACGCTCTACATCGCCCAGGCCACCGACACCACGCTCTCCCTCGGCCAACAGCTCGGCCTGCTCGCGGTCATGCTGCTGACCTCCAAGGGTGCGGCCGGAGTGGCGGGCGGCGGGTTCATCGCGCTGACCGCGACGCTCTCCACCGTCGGACATGTGCCCGCCGCGGGCATCATGCTGATCTTCGGCATCGACAAGTTCATGTCCGAATGCCGCGCCCTCGTCAACTTCTGCGGCAACGCCGTCGCCACCCTCGTCGTCGCCCGCTGGGAGAACGCGGTCGACCTGGACCGGGCGCGCCGCGTCCTGGCGGGGGAGAAGGTCGAGCCGCTGCCGGATGAGCAGGCGCCCGCGCCGGCCGTGCCCGCGCAGCAGCCCGCCGCGGTGCCGGCTCCCACCCCCGCACCGCCCGCCTGACCCAGGGCGCCGCCCCTGCCGCCTCCGCCCACCGATAGGTTGCCCTTATGGCAGCAGGCGGAGGAGGCAGGATGGACGCGCGGCAGCTTCAGTACTTTCTCGCCATCGTGGAGCACGGCGGCTTCAGCAGGGCCGCCGCCGCGCTGCACGTGGCGCAGCCGTCGTTGTCGCAGGCCATGGCGAACCTGGAGGCGGACCTCGGGGTCTCGCTCTTCCACCGGATGGGCCGCGGCGTCGTCCTCAGCGAGGCCGGCGCCGAACTCCTCGAACCGAGCCGCCGCGTCCTCCGCGACCTCGCCGCCGTACGCGAACGGGCCGCCGCCCTCACCGGCCTCGGCAGCGGCACCGTGGAAGTCGCCACCATGCCCTCGCCCGGCATCGAGCCCATGACGACGCTGATCCACCGCTTCGCCCAGCTGCACCCCGACGTCACCGTCACCACCCGCGCCGCCTTCACCCCCGAGGAGACCGTCGAACTGGTCCGCAGCGGCGCCTGCGAGCTGGGGCTGCTCGGCGCCGACAAGCCGGTGAGCGCGCCCGGCATCGACATCCTGGCCATCGAGGAGCAGCCGTTCGTGGTCGTCGGCGCGGCCGACGGGCCCTTCGCCGACGGCGCCGCCCTGCACCCCCAGGACCTGGCAGGACACAAGCTGATCGCGTCCCGGCCCGGCAGCCTCATGCGCAGCATCGTCGACGACATCACCGCCCGCGGCGGCGACACCGAGATCGTCGCCGTCGTCGACCACCGCACCTCGATCCTCCCGCTGGTGCTCACGGGCGTCGGCGTCGCCGTGCTGCCCGCCGCCTGGACCCGGCTCGCCCGCCGCTGCGGCCTCGCGGTCGCCTCGCTCGTGCCGACGACCCATCTGCACGTCGCCATGATCAGCCTGCCCGCACACCTCACCCCCGGCGCGCGGGCCTTCCTGGAACTGACGCGATCCCTCGCCGAACGCAGGGCACGGACCCCGTCGGCGTAGACCCGCGCCGCCGGCACGGCACCCATCGGACGCGCCTATGAGTCGCATCGGAAGCATGTCTTGGACGCTCCGCGCGGCGACCTGTTGACTCGGGATCACATCAACCACCGCCCGGCCAGGCTCCCTTGAGCACGGGCGTGTCCCGTCTCCCCTGGAGGTCCCCGTGTCCGAGCTGCGCACCTTCCGTATCGCCGCCATCCCCGCCGACGGGGTCGGCACCGAGGTCGTGGCGGCGGGCCGCGCCGTCCTCGACGCCCTCGCCGCGGGCTCCGACGGCGCGTTCGCCTTCGACTGGGAGGAGTTCGACTGGGGCTGCGACTACTACGCCCGTACGGGGAAGATGATGGCCGACGACGGCCTGGAGCGGCTCAAGGACTTCGACGCCATCTACTTCGGCGCCGTCGGCTGGCCCTCCGTCCCCGACGACGTCAGCCTGTGGGGCCTGCGCCTCAAGATCTGCCAGAACTTCGACCAGTGGGCCAACGTCCGCCCGGTGCACTTCCTGCCCGGCGTGGTCAGCCCGCTGCGCAAGGCCGACGACACCGAACTCGACTGGGTCGTCGTCCGCGAGAACAGCGAGGGCGAGTACGCCGGTCTCGGCGGCCGCAACCTGTCCGGGCGCGGCGAGGGCGGCGAAGTGGCCGTGCAGTCCTCGCTGTTCACCGAGGTGGGCTGCGAGCGCATCATCCGCTTCGCCTTCGACCTGGCCCGCACCCGCACGCGCCGCAAGGTGTCCTCGGTGACCAAGTCCAACGCGCAGCAGTACGGAATGGTGCTGTGGGACGACGTGTTCAAGCGCGTCGCCGCCGAGTACCCCGACGTGGAGACCGAGAGCGTGCTGGTCGACGCGATGTCGGCGAAGTTCGTGCTCAAGCCCGAGGACCTGTCGGTGGTCGTGGCCTCGAACCTCAACGCCGACATCCTGTCCGACCTGGGCAGCGCCCTGGCCGGCAGCCTCGGCCTCGCCGCCAGCGCCAACCTCAACCCCGAGCGGCGCTTCCCGAGCATGTTCGAGCCGGTGCACGGCTCGGCGCCCGACATCGCCGGGCAGGGCCTGGCCAACCCGATCGGCGCGGTCGGCAGCGCCGCGCTGATGATGGAGCACTTCGGCCTGCCCGACCAGGCCGCCCGCCTCGACAAGGCCATCGAGACCGTCACCGGCTCCGGCATCCTCACCCGCGACGTCGGCGGCACGGCCACCACCGACGACGTCACCAAGGCGCTGATCGACGCGCTGGCCAACTGACCGCCTGGCCACAGCTGTTCCCGGCCGGTCATCGGGTCGCGCCGACCGACCGGGACGGCCGCTCCGCAGCGGCCACCCGTGGGCCGGCCCCCTTTCGCCGAGAGGGGACCGGCCCACGCCGACTCCTACCAACTCACCCCCGCCGCCACCGGCCGATGGTCGCTGCCGGTCGCGGGCAGCACCCACGAACGGTCCGCGGTGACACCCCGCACGAGGATCTGGTCGATCCGCACCACCGGGAAGTCCGCCGGATAACTGAAGCCGAAGCCGTCGCCCGCCTCGTCCTGGACCGAGCGCAACCGCGACGTGAGCCCGGCCAGCGCCCGGTCGTCCGTGCTGCCGTTCAGATCGCCGAGCAGCACGACCCGCTTGCTGTCCTCCGCCGCGATCGTCGCCGCCAGTGCCCGCGCGTTGCGGTCCCTGCTGTCCGTCCAGAAGCCACCGCGCGGCATCACGCGCACCGACCCCAGGTGCGCGACGTACACCGCGACCGGCCCTTCGTCCGTGGTGACGGTGGCCCGCAGCGCCCGGTTGGAGGGCAGCTTCTCGGCGGCCGACTTGGCGGCCCCGAGCGGTCCGGCGTCCATCGCCGTGTCCACCGGCTCGACGTCCGACAGCGGCAGTCTGCTCCACAGCCCGACCGTCCCCAGCACCGCGTGGTGCGGATACGTGTCGGCGAGCGCCTTCTCGTACGCGCCCCGGGCCTGCGCCGTGATCTCCTCGAGCGCGAGCACATCGGCTCCGGAGGCCGCCAGGGCGCGGGCCGTGCCCGCCGGATCGCGGTTGGCGGCGCCGACGTTGTGGGTGACGACGGTGAGGTCGCTGTCGGCCGCCTGCGCCTTGTCGCCGAGGACACCGCCGAACAGGCCGGTCCACGCCACGGCCGGCAGCAGCACCGCCACCACCGCGGAGGCCGACCGCCGCCACAGCGCACCGATGAGCAGCACCGGCACCAAGAGGCCGAACCACGGCAGAAACGTGTCCAGCAGGCTCCCGAGACCCCCGCGGTCCGGGACCCGTGCGTGCAGCAGAAGCAGCAGTCCGAGCAGCAGGGCGAGGGCCGCGAGCAGCCGGCCGCGCCGCCAGGGGCCGGGCCGGGAGAGGGCACGGAGCGACCGGCTCATGCGTGCGTGCTTGGTGTCGGTCATGTCCGCGTCCTCGGGTCCTCGGTGGGGTCGGCGTAGGGGGCCGGGCAGCCGTGGTCGGCGGCCTGGGGCCGGAGTTCGTAGTGCCAGGGCTCATTGACGTAGATCCGGCAGAGCCCGTACGCGGCGCCGTGCTCGGACAGCCACGACGTCGCGTCGGAGCGGCCGATGTCGACCGCGTCGCCCGACACGTGCGGGGACGTGTCGGCGGTGGCCACCCATCGGGCGGCCTCGGCCTCGGAGCCGTACCGGGAGACCGCCTCGGCGAGCAGCCGGTTCTGGTACTCGGGGGAGCGCCAGCCGCTGTTGACGTGGAACGTGACACCGTCGTCCGAGGCGTCCGTCGCCGCCCGGCGCAGGGCCGTGAGCAGGTCCGGGTCGAGCCTGCCGACGGCCGGGGTCCTGTCGTCGAAGACCGTCACGTCGTCGGGGACCACGCCGTCGGCCTCGCCGAGACGGTCCCGGTGGCGCGAGCCCATGGCATCGGGCACGGAGGCGACAGAAGGCGAAGGGGGCGCCTTCGTCGGCGGCGAGGCCGATGAGGACCTCGGCGACTGGAGGCCGACGACCGTGGCGATCACGGCCGCGGCGACGAGGAGGCCGACGGCGAGGAGCGCCGGACGCCTCCGGCGAGCCCTGGACGCGGGCGTCATTCCGCTGGTCACGGGTGTACGAGTCATGCCGCCAGTCAAGGCGGCGGGATGTTGCCACGGCGTCTGCGCTTTTCGATATGCCGCCGATACGTCGCGGCTCGTAGCGTGAGCGGCATGCGTGTGCTGATTGTGGAGGACGAGCGGTATCTGGCGGAGGCCGTGCGCGACGGGCTGCGCCTGGAGGCGATCGCCGCCGACGTCGCGGGGGACGGAGACACCGCCTGGGAGCTGTTGAACGTCAACACGTACGACATCGCCGTCCTCGACCGGGACGTCCCCGGGCCGAACGGGGACGAGATCGCCCGGCGCATCGTCGCGTCCGGCAGCGGCATGCCGATCCTCATGCTGACCGCCGCCGACCGCATCGACGACAAGGCCACCGGCTTCGAACTCGGCGCCGACGACTACCTGACCAAGCCGTTCGAGCTCCAGGAACTCGTGCTGAGGCTCCGCGCCCTCGACCGCAGGCGCGGCCACAGCAGACCGCCCGTGCGGGAGATCGCGGGCCTGCGCCTCGACCCGTTCCGCAGGGAGGTCTACCGGGACGGCCGGTTCGTGGCCCTGACCAGGAAGCAGTTCGCCGTGCTCGAAGTCCTCGTGGCGGCCGAGGGCGGCGTCGTCAGCGCAGAGGAACTCCTGGAGCGGGCCTGGGACGCGCACGCCGACCCCTTCACCAACGCCGTCCGCATCACCATGTCCGCCCTGCGCAAACGGCTCGGCGAACCCTGGATCATCGCCACCGTGCCGGGCGTCGGCTACCGCATCGACGCGCGCCCGCCGGGCGAGGGCAGGGACCGTGCCTAGGAAGCGCGGACTGAGCGTCCGCCTCAAGCTCACCCTGAGCTACGCCGGATTCCTCATGCTCGCCGGCGGTCTGCTGCTCGCCGCCGTGGGGTTCTTCTTCGTCCGCGAGGGGTGGCTGCAGACCAACGAGTACGGCGCCTGGCGCGTGAGTCCCGGCACCACCTTCGTCCGCGGATTCGCCCCGCTGGCGGCCGGGGTGATGGTGTTCCTGCTGGTCTTCGGCCTGCTGGGAGGGTGGCTCCTCGCCGGCCGCATGCTCGCCCCCTTGGACCGCATCACCGAAGCCACCCGCACGGCCGCGAACGGGTCGCTGTCCCACCGCATCCGGCTGCCCGGACGCCAGGACGAGTTCCGCG
The DNA here is from genome assembly GCF_052245995.1 of Streptomyces sp. SDT5-1. NCBI lineage: Bacteria > Bacillati > Actinomycetota > Actinomycetes > Kitasatosporales > Streptomycetaceae > Streptomyces > Streptomyces sp. SDT5-1. Next base: position 8,537,193 of record NZ_CM125963.1, read on the forward strand.
AGCTCGCCGACGCCTTCGACACCATGCTCACGCGCCTCGAAGCCCACGTCGCCGAACAGCGGCGCTTCGCCGCCAACGCCTCCCACGAGCTGCGCACCCCGCTCGCCGTGTCGAAGTCGCTCCTCGACGTGGCCCGCGCCGATCCGGACCGGAACACCGAGGAACTCGTCGACCGGCTCAGCGCCGTCAACACCCGCGCGATCGACCTCACCGAGTCCCTGCTCCTGCTCAGCCGCGCCGAACAGCGCGCCTTCACCCGCGAGGACGTCGACCTCTCCCTCCTGGCGGAGGAAGCCGTCGAGACGCTCCTCCCGCTCGCGGAGAAGAGCGGCGTCACCCTGGAGACCCGCGGCGACATAGCTCGCGCGTCCGGTTCGCAGCCCCTCCTGCTGCAACTGGCCTCCAACCTCGTGCACAACGCGATCGTCCACAACCTGCCCGAGCGGGGAACCGTTGTGATCACCACCGGCGTCCGCCCCGGCACGGCGGTGCTGACGGTCGAGAACACGGGCGAGACGTTGTCCCCCGACCTGGTCGCCACGCTCACCGAACCCTTCCAGCGCGGCACCGAACGCGTCCGCGCCGACCACCACGGTGTCGGCCTCGGACTCGCCATCGTCCAGTCCCTCACCCGCGCCCACGACGGCACCCTCACCCTCACCCCGCGCCCGTCCGGCGGCCTGCGCGTCACCGTCGAACTCCCGGCCGCCGCCGTGTGACCTCGGCCACCAGAATCCGCTCCCGCTCAAGGAACCCCAGGTCACCGTGTCATCATGCGATGACATCGCTTGATGACATGAACGGGAAATTCGTGCAGCCCTCCATACCAGCGTCCGCCCCCACCTCCGCTCCTCGGCTCCGTCACCCCCGCGCCCTCGTCCCGGTCCTGGTCGGCCTCGGCATGCTCGTCGCCGTCGTCAGCAGCCTCGGCGCGCCGCTCATCCCGACCATCGCCGCGGAGGACCACGTCGCCGTCTCCACCGCGCAGTGGGCGCTCACCGTCACGATGCTGGTCGGCGCCATCGCGACCCCCGTCATGGGACGGCTCGGCGACGGGCCGCACCGCAAGCGCGTCATCCTCTCGGGGCTCGGCGCCGTCTTCCTCGGCAGCTTGCTCGCCGCCCTGCCCCTCGGGTTCGCCTGCCTCCTCGTGGGCCGGGCGTTGCAGGGCGTCGGCATGGGACTCGTACCGCTGGCCATCGCCACCGCCCGCGACGCGCTGCCCCCGCACAAGGCACGCGGCGCGGTGACCACGCTGTCCCTCACCACCGCGGCGGGCATCGGCCTCGGCTACCCGATCACCGGCCTGTTCGCCGAATACCTGGGCATGTCCGCCGGGTTCTGGTTCGCCCTGGTCACCGCCGCCGTCGCGTTCCTCGCCACCCTGATCGTCGTGCCCAAGCCTCCGCACCGGCCCAGCACACCCATGGACTATCCGGGAGCACTGCTGCTCGCCGGCGGCATGGCCGCGCTGCTCCTCGCACTCGCGGAAGGGGAGCGGTGGGGCTGGGGCTCCGCGCCGCTCCTCGCCCTCGCGGTCGGCGCCGTGGTGCTGCTCGGCGGCTGGATCGCCCACTCGCTGCGCTCCACGCACCCCCTCGTCCGCGTCCGCCTCGTCAAGGACCGCGGCGTCCTCGTCGCCAACCTCACCACCATGGTCGGCGGCGTCGGCACCTACCTGCTGATCTCCCTCGTCACCCGGTACGTCCAGACCCCGGAGTCCGGCGGCTACGGCTTCGGCGCGTCCATCGTCGTCACCGGCCTGCTCCTCGTCCCGTTCTCCGCCGCCAGCCTCGTCACCGGACGCCTCGTACGCGCCATGGGGCGGGCCGCGACGCCCGCGCGGATGCTGCCGCTCGGCTGCCTGCTCTCGCTCGGCTCCCTCGTCTGCTTCCTGCTCGCCCGCTCCAGCCTCTGGGGCATCGGCGCGATGATGGCGCTCGCGGGACTCGGCGTCGGCGTCACCTTCGCCGTCACGCCCGGACTCATCGTCGGCGGCGTGCCCGCCGCGGAGACCGGCAGCGCCATGAGCTTCAATCAGGTCGTGAAGTACATCGGCTACTCGACAGGCAGCGCGCTCAGCGCCGTCGTCCTCCAGGCATCCACCGCCCCGGGCGCCGACCTGCCCACGAACGACGGCTACCGCAACGCGGGCCTCGTCGGCTGCGCCGCCTTCCTCGCCACGGGCGTCATCGCCGTGGCGCTCACCCGCCGCCACACCCGCCGCCCCTCCGTCGTCGCGGCCACCGCCCCCGCAGAGGCCCGTACCGAACCGAGCCGCACATGACCGGCGCGGCCGCCCCCGACCGCCGCCGCGACAGCGCCCGCAGCCGCGAGGCGCTGCTGCGGGCGGCGACGGAACTCTTCTCCGAGCGCGGCTACGACCGCACCACCATCCGCGAGATCGGCGAGCGCGCCGGCGTCGACGCCGCCCTCATCTCCCGCTACTTCGGCAGCAAGGCCCTCCTCTACGTCGCCGTGCTGCACGCCGAACACGGCGACACCGCACCCGACGACCTGCTCACCGAACCCCGGCTGCGGGAGGTCGCCGAACGCGCGGAGCGGCGCGGCCCCGTGCCGCTGCTGCGCGTCGCCGTGCAGTCCTCCACCGACCAGGCCGCCCAGGACGCGGCCCGCGCCGCCCTCCAGGCCCGGCTCGTCGAACCCCTCCGCGAGCGCTTCGCCCGCGAGGGCCGCGACCGGGCGGGGCTGCGCGCCGACGTCCTCGTCGCCTCCGTCGCGGGCGTGCTGCTCGCCCGGCACTCCGGCGCCTTCGACGACCTGGCCGACGCGGACCTCGACGAGGTCGTCGACGTACTCCTGGAGGCGTGGGGCGACGCCTGATCCGCGCGTCCCGCACCCCGGATCTCACCCGAACGGCGGTATCCAAACCGCCTCGCTCTGCGCGGACGGTCCGGCTACGTGAGCCTCACAAGTACCTGACCGTACGTTCGAGGTGGTGTGGAGATGCAGGAGATGCAGACCCGAGCTGTCATTTCGGAGTTTCTCGGCACGTTGCTGCTGGTGTTCTTCGCCGTCGGATCCGCCGTCCTCGGCGCGCAGTTCATCGGCGTCCTCGGCATCGCCCTCGCCTTCGGCTTCACGCTGCTCGCGCTCGCGTACGCCCTCGGCCCCATCTCCGGCTGCCACATCAACCCGGCCGTCACCCTCGGCATGCTGTGCGCCCGCCGCATCGACGTCGCCACCGCCATCCGCTACTGGATCGCCCAGTTCGTCGGCGGCATCGTCGGCGCCGCCCTGCTCTTCCTGCTCGCCAAGCAGGTGCCGGGCCTCAAGACCGACGGCGCGTTCGGCTCCAACGGCTGGGGCGACCGGTCCGACGTGCACATCAACATGGGCGGCGCGTTCCTCGCCGAGGTCGTCCTGACCTTCCTCCTCGTCTTCGTGGTCCTCGGCGTCACCCACCGGGTCGCGGTCGTCGGCTTCGACGGACTGCCCATCGGCATCGCCCTCGCCGTGATCCACCTCGTCGGCATCCCGCTCACCGGCACGTCCGTCAACCCGGCCCGCAGCCTCGGCCCGGCGCTCTTCGCCGGCGGCGACGCCCTCTCCCAGCTGTGGCTGTTCATCGTCGCGCCGCTGGTCGGCGGCGTGATCGCGGCCCTCGTCCACCAGCTCACCCACCCCGCGGGCGAGGAGCGCACCATCGCCGACGAGGCGTCCGCCGCCTGACGCGCGCACGGCGTGTGCCCGTGAAGATCACGGGTACCCGGCCCCGGCGGAGCAGGAGCGGCAGCACAGCGCCGGCCCCGACCGAAGGGAGTGGCCGTGAGCGACAAGGACCGGCTGCGGACCTACCGCGGCAAGCGGAACTTCGACTCCACCAGCGAGCCGTCCGGCGACGGCGGCTCGCCCCGCGGCGACGACGAGCCCGTGTTCGTCGTGCAGATCCACGACGCGAGCACCATGCACTTCGACTTCCGCCTGGAGGTCGACGGCGTGCTCAAGTCCTGGTCCGTGCCCAAGGGCCCCTCCACCGACCCGCACGACAAACGACTCGCCCTGCCCACCGAGGACCACCCCCTCGACTACCGCGACTTCGAAGGGGTGATCCCCGCGGACGAGTACGGCGGCGGCACCGTCATCGTGTGGGACCAGGGCACGTACACGCCCGCGAGCCACGACAAGAAGAAACGGCCCGTACCATTCGACGAGTCGCTGGAGAACGGGCACGCCACGTTCGACCTGCACGGCGAGAAGCTGCGCGGCCGCTACGCCCTCACCCGCTTCAAGGGCCGCGAGGAGAAGGCCACCTGGCTCCTCGTCCGCGAGGGCAGCGGCGGCAGCGGCGGCACCCCCGACCCGCGGCGCGCCCGCTCGGCCCGCACCGGCCGCACCCTGCGCCAGGTCGCCGACGACGCCGACGGCGGTGACACCGCATGACCGGACTCCTGGACACCCTCCCGGCCGAGCTCGAGAAGCGCGTCCACGACGCGAAACCCGGAGTCGAACTCGCGGCCTCGCCGATGCTCGCGACCCTCAGCGACCGCCGCGAGTTCGCCAAGGGCTGGATCTTCGAGCGCAAACTCGACGGCATCCGCGTCCTCGCCGTCCGCGAGAACGGCCGCACCACCCTGCGCTCCCGCTCGGGACGCCGGCTCGACGCCACGTACCCGGAGATCGTCGAAGCCCTCGACGCGCAGGACGCCGCCGACTTCACGATCGACGGCGAGATCGTCGCCTACGCGCACGGCCGCACCGACTTCTCCCGCCTCCAGCAGCGCATGGGCCTCACCCGGCCCGCCGACGTCGCCGCGAGCCCGGTCGCCGTGAAGTACTACGTCTTCGACCTGCTGCGCGTCGACGGCGCCGACGTGCGCCGCCTCCCGCTGCGCACCCGCAAGTCCCTGCTGCGCCGCACCGTCACCTTCACCGACCCGCTCCGCTTCAGCACCCACCGCAACGAAGGCGGCGCCGAACTCCTCGCCGACGCCTGCAAGCGCGGCTGGGAGGGCCTGATCGCCAAGCGGGCCGACAGCACGTACCAGCCGCGCCGGTCCGGCGACTGGCTGAAACTCAAGTGCGCGCACGGACAGGAGTTCGTCGTCGGCGGCTTCACCGAACCCACCGGCAGCCGAGAGGGCATCGGCGCCCTGCTCATCGGCTACTACGACGGCGACCGGCTGCGCTACGCGGGCAAGGTCGGCACCGGCTTCGACCGCCGCACCCTCCTAGCCCTGCGTCAACAGCTCGACGAACTCCAGCGGTCCCGCTCACCGTTCGCCGACCGCGTCGCCGAACGCACCCCGCACTGGGCGGAGCCCCGGCTCGTCGCACAGATCGAGTTCTCCGAATGGACCCGCGACGGCATGCTGCGCCACCCCCGCTACCAGGGCCTGCGGGACGACAAGGACCCCACCGACGTCGTCAGGGAGCACCCGTGACCAAGGCAAGCAACAAGAGCGTGATGCGCGACCTCCTCGACCACGAGGGCACCACCTACGCGGCCGAGGCCGGCATCCGCCTCAAGAACACCCCGCAACCCCTCTACCGCACGCTCGTCCTCGCGAGCCTGCTCAGCGCCCGCATCCGGGCCTCGGTCGCGGTCGCCACCACCCGCGCCCTGTACGACGCCGGGCTGCGCGACCCGCGCTCCATGGCCGACGCCACCTGGCAGCAGCGCGTCGACGCCCTCGGCGAGGGCGGCTACCGCCGCTACGACGAACGCACCGCCACCCAGCTCGGCGAGGGCGCCGAACTCCTCATCGACCGCTGGTCCGGGGACCTGCGCAAGCTCCGCGACGAGGCCGACGGCGACGAGAAGAAGGTCCGCTCCCTCCTCCGCGAGACCCCCGGCCTCGGCCCGACGGGCGCGGACATCTTCCTCCGCGAGGTCCAGGACACCTGGCCCGAGTACGCCCCCTACCTCGACGCGAAGACCCTCCAGGGCGCGGAACGCCTCGGCCTCCCCAAGAACCCGCGCACCCTGACGCGCCTCGCCGGCGACACCCCCCGAGCCGAACTCTCCGCGGCCCTCGTCCGCGCGGCCCTCGACAAGCACGTGGTGGAGGAGTGCCTGGAGCGGGCGGCCTGAGACCGGGAGGATCGAGAGGGCAGGGGGCATAGATACAAGCTTGTATCTATGCTGCTAGGGTCCAGGCATGTCTCGCACCCAGCCCCCACCGGCCAAACCCGCCTCCGCCGCCACCACCGTGTACGACGTCACCAAGGAGCTGATCCTCACCGGGGAGCTTCCCGGTGGGAGTCTCATCAGTGAGGGCGAGATCGCCGAGCGCGTACAGGTGAGCCGGACGCCCGTGCGCGAGGCGTTCCTGCGGCTCGAGTCGGAGGAGCTGCTGGCGCTGCATCCCAAGCGCGGCGCCGTCGTCGTGCCCGTGCCGCCGGGGGAGGCCGCCGACGTGCTGGAGATGCGGCAGGCCGTCGAGCAGGCCGCAGCCGAACGCATCGCCCGCGACGGCCTCGCGCCCGAGCACGAGGAGCGGCTGCGTGAACTCGTCGCGCGGCAGCGGGAGCTGGCGGCCGAAGGGGACGTCGCCGCGTTCGCCGTCGCGGACGAGGCCTTCCACCGCGGCGTCGTCGAGGCCTCGGGGAACGCCATCGCCGCCCGCTTCTACGGAACCCTCGGCGACCGCCAGCGCCGCATGAGCGTCTCCGCGCTCGGCCACCGCCCCGAGCGGCTCCCCGGCCTCGCCGACGAGCACGAGGCGCTGCTCGGCCACCTCGGCGCCAGGGACGGCGCCGCGTTCGCCGACACCCTGCGCGCCCACCTCGCCGCGACGCACGGCCCCCAGCACTGAACGACCCCCCCGCACCCGAAAGAGCCCTGCCCTCACGATGCTCGACACGCACACCACGCGGCAGGCGGCCCAGCCCGCCGCCGCGCCCGTCCGACCCGGCCAGTGGCGCACCGTCGCCGCCGCGATGTTCGTCTGCGGCTGGGGCGGCAACCAGTTCACGCCGCTCCTGCTCATGTACCGCGAACTCGGCGGCTACTCGACCCTCAGCGTCGACGCGTTCCTCGGCGCGTACGTCGTCGGCCTCGTGCCCGGACTGCTGCTCGCGGGACCGATATCGGACCGGCGCGGCCGGCGGCCCGTCATGATCGCCGGAACCCTCGCCTCCATCCTCGCCAGCCTCGTCCTCTGCTTCGGCGAGCAGAGCGCCTGGCCCATCTACGTCGGCCGCCTCATGACCGGCGTCGCCGTCGGCATCGCCATGGCCGTCGGCAGCAGCTGGGTCAAGGAACTGTCCACCGGAGCCGACAGCGGCGCCGCCGCCCGCCGCGCCTCCCTGTGCCAGACCGCCGGATTCGCCCTCGGCGCGGGCGTGGCCGGCGCCCTCGCCCAGTGGGGCCCCTGGCCGATGGTGACGCCGTACGTCGTCCACGTCCTGCTCACCGCCGCCGTCCCCGTGCTCCTGCTGCGCATCCCCGAGACGCGGGCCGCGGTCCGCTCCTCCGGCGCGCTGCTCCGCGCACTCGCCGCCGACCTGCGCGTCCCCGCCCCGGCCCGCCGCCGCTTCCGCTGGGTCGTGCTCCCGATGGCGCCGTGGGTGTTCGGCGCGGCCGGACTCGCCTACGCGGTGATGCCGCAGCTCGTCGACAACCGGGTCGGGCACTGGGGCCTCGCCTACGCCACCGGGCTCACCGTCCTGACCCTCGGCACCGGCGCCGCCGTCCAGCCGCTCGCCAAGAAGCTCGACAGCCGCAAGGGCCCGCGCAGCGGCCGAGCCCCGGTCGCCGCCATGTCCGTGATGCTGCTCGGCACCGTGCTGTGCGCCGTGAACTCCGCCGCCCTGTCCCCGTGGCTCGCCGCGGCGGCGGCCGTCGCGCTCGGCGCCGGGTACGGCATCGCCGTCGTCTCCGGGCTCCTGGAGATCCAGCGGATGGCGGGGCCCGACGACCTCGCGGGCCTGACCGGCGTCTACTACACCCTCGCCTACTCCGGGTTCCTGCTGCCGACCGTCCTCGCGACGCTGTCGGCGTGGCTGCCGTACTCGGTGATGCTGACCGCGATCGCCGTGGTCGCCCTCGCCTGCCTGGTGCTCGTCACCGTCGGGCGGCGCGCGACACCGGAGGTCAGCGCCCCGGCTCGTACGTGAGCTGCTTGACCTGGCGCACGAAGAGGGCGCTCTCGACGGACCGCACGCCGGAGAGCGCCCCGATGCCCTCGCTGAGATACGTGTAGAGCTCGCGGGAGTCGCGATGCACGGTCGCCGCGAACACCCCGGCCACCCCCGTCACCGCCGCCGCGAACCGCACCTCGGGATGGGCCGCGAGCGACTCGCCCACCTCGGCCAGGGCGGAAGGGGCGACGGTCAGCCACAGCGCCGCCATCACAGAACGCCCCAGCGGCTCGTGCGTGTGCTGCACGTCGAAGTAGAGGACCCCGCTCGACCGCAGCCGGTCCAGGCGCCGCTTGACCACCGACTCCGACTGCCCGGTCGCCGACTGGAGCTCGGTCAGCGCCACCCGGCCGTCGCGGCGCAGCAGCGCGAGGAGTGTCTCGTCGACGTCGTCGAGCGCCGGGGGAGGGGCGGCCGGTTCCGCGGCAGGCACCCGCAGCGCCGCCTCCTGCTCCGCGTCCAGCGCGTTGATCTTGTTGAGCCAGCCGACCGGACCCCCGTAGAACGGGTGCAGGACGCACTGCGCCGACGCCGACGTGACGAGCGGTGTGCGCTGGAGGCGGGCGAGGATCGGCTCGTCCTCCTGGCCGCCGCGCGGCTTGATCGAGCACAGCACCTCCGTGCCGCCCGACAGCAGCCCCACGTACGACGTGTCGGGGCGCCGCGCGAGGGCGCCCGCCAGCTGCTCGGCGCCGTCCGGTGCGCAGCTCAGCCGGACCAGCCAGCTGCTGCGCCCCAGCAGCGCGTCGTCGGTGACCCCGATGACGCGCAGGCCGACACTCCCGCGCAGCCGACGGAAGCGGCGTGCCACCGTCTGGTCGGACACCCCGAGCACGCCCGCGATCCGGCTGAACGGCGCCCGCCCGTCGAGCTGCAACGCCTGCAACAACTGCAGGTCGAGTGCGTCGAGCACGTGCGGCTCCGGGGGCGTGGGCGTGACGGGTGGGCGTACGCGTGATCGTAAAGGAGCAAGCGGCGTCGGGAGACATCGGCACCGGCGGACAAGCGACGAGCCCGGGACCGCGTCAGGCGGTCCCGGGCTCACTGCGTCCGACGGCTCAGGCGTGCGGGTGCGCCAGATCCAGGTCGAGGTCGTCCACCGCGCGGCCGTTCACCGACACCGAACGGGCCGAGGCCGGATAGCCGCTCGCGACCAGCGAGTACTCGCCCGCGTCCAGGTCACCGAAGGCGTACGCGCCGTCGGAGCCGGTGGTCGAGGTGCCCACCACGTTCCCCGCCGCGTCCAACAAGGTGACGCGCGCGTCGGACAGCGGCCGCAGCCCCGCCTTCGTACGGATCTGCCCCTGGAGGCGGACACCGGGCCGCAGCGCGATGTCCGGCTGGACGGTCGCGGACTTCGCGGCCCGCGCCGCGACGGCGGTCGGCCGGAAGCCGTCGGCGGTCACCGAGATGGTGATCTCGCCCTCGGCGACGTCCCCGAACGCGTAGTGCCCGGTGTCGTCGGTGACACCGGTCGCCAGGACGTCGCCGCGCGCGTCGGTCACCGTGACGACGGCGTGCGCGACGGGTCGGGTGTCGTCGGCGCCGACGACCCTGCCGGTGAGGCTGCCCGCGCCGGACAGCAGGACGTCGTGCGCGGCGGAACCGTCGCCGAGCATCAGGTTCGAGGCGTGCGGGTGGTGGCCGTCCGCCGTCGTGATCAGGACATGGGCGCCGGGGCCGGGGACGGCCACGCGGTACCGCCCGTCGGAGCCGGCCACCGCGCGGGCGAGCTGCTGACCGGTGGGGGAGATGAGGGTGAGCACGGCGCCCGCCAGGCCCGCGCCCGTCGCGTCGCGGACGGTGCCGGACAGGGCGGGCTCGTCGGCGTGTTCCGCCGCACGGGCCTCGACGGACTCCGCGGGCCGCGGCGCGGCCACGACGGGCTTGGGACGCCGCAGCAGCACCACACCCACCAGCGCCGCGAGCACCGCCAGCGAACCCGCCACGATCAGGCACAGCTGCATCCCGTCGAGGAACGACTCCGACAGCGCACCGAGCGCACGGCCACGGCCCGCCCCGAGGTCCAGCTGGGCGACCGCCCCGAGCCCCTGTGCCTCCGCGGCGCCCACGATCCGCTCCGCCGTCGCCCCGGTGACCCCGGCGTCCGCCAGATGCCCCGACAGCGCGCCGGTGGACTTCGACGTGAGCAGCGCCCCGAGGATGGCGGGGCCGAGTGCGCCGCCCACCTGCCGCAGCGCGTTGTTGCCCGCGGCGGCCATGCCCGCGAGGTGGTGCGGCACCGACGACACCGCGGTCGCCGTCATCGGGGTGACGACCAGGCCCATGCCGAGCCCCAGCAGCGCGAGCCGCCACGCCATCGGCCCGAACGAGGTGTCGGCCGTCAGCGACGTCAGCGCGAACAGCGCGCCCGCCGCGCACAGCAGACCGACGGTGATCAGGACGCGCGGCGAGACCCGGTGCATGATCCGCCCGGCCACGGGACCGACGAAGAAGCAGACTCCGGTCACCATCAGCAGCCGGTACCCGGCCTCCAGCGTCCCGAGCTGCTGCACCATCCCGAAGTAGAGGCTGAGCACGAAGAAGAAGCCGATGAGGCCCATGAACGTGATCATCGCGATCACCGTCGTCGCGCTGAACCCGGCGCTGCGGAACAGCTTCAGATCCAGCATCGGGCTCGCGCTGCGCAGTTCGAACACGACGAAGGCGATCAGGCCCATCACGGCGAGCCCCAGCGCCACCAGCACCCGGGTGTCCGAGAACGATCCGGCGCCGCCCTCGATCACCCCGTACACGAGCGCCGTGATCGCGACCGTCGCGGTGATCTGCCCCGGCCAGTCGAGCGCGCGGGCGTGCGGGGCGCGCGAGTCCTTCACGAGCACGGCCGCGACGACCATCGCGAGCAGCGCCACCGGAATCGACGGCAGGTAGATCCACCGCCAGTCCGCGTGGTCGAGGATCACACCCGAGATGAGCGGCCCCACGGCCAGCGCGCCCATCAGCGACGACGCCCACAGGCCCACGAACTTGCCGCGCTCACGCGGATCGGGCACCGCCTGGCTGATCATCGCCAGCGTCGTCGGCAGCAGCGCCGCCGCGCCGATCCCGGCCAGCGCCTGACCGGCCCACACCACCTCGATCGACTGCGCGCACAGCGCCGTCGCCGCGCCCACGGCGGTGAACACCAGACCCGCCTGGTACACCTTCTTGCGCCCGTGCACATCGCCGAACACGCCCGCCGTCAGGATCAGCGCCGCCATCGGCAGCACGAAGGCGTCCGACACCCACGACAGTTCGGACGTCGACGCGCCGAGCGCCCGCTGGATCGCCGGAAGACTCACCGACACGGAGGTCACCGGCAGATAGGCGACGAACACCCCGACACAGGCCATGACGAGGGTGACGGCCCGCCGCTCCTGTGTTCCGTTCGCCGTTGTCGCCACGTTCACGAAAACCCTCTCCTGCGGCGCCGCGCGCCGCGCTCGACTCACCCGACCGGTGCACTGTCCGTCCTCGGGCGGCATCGAGGCCAGCCAGGGTCGCCGAACCCCGGAAAACCGATGCCGACGTGGCCGGATTCCCGGATTTCCGACAGGTACGCGTACGGCCCCCGGCGGTGGGTCGCCGGGGGCCGTACGCCTACCTGGTGTGCCGGGGCGGGTCAGCCCGCCGCGGCGTCCGCGGCCGCGGGCACCGCCTGCGCGGACGCGCCCGTGAGCCGGGTGACCGCGTCCTGCATGTGCGCCTCCAGAAGCGTGAGGAGTCGCTCCTCGTCCTCGTCGCGCAGCGCCTCGATCAGCTCCGCGTGCTCCTCGACGAGCGCGTCCGGGTCGGGGTGGTCCTCGGTGAGGACCGACAGGCACATCCGCGTCTCCACGAACAGGGTCTGAGCGATGCGCTGGAGCCGCGGACTGCCGGACTCCTCGACGAGCACCTGGTGGAAGTCCATGTCGGCGGCGCTCAGCGCCGCGTCGTTGCCCCGGCGCGCCGCCGACTCCATGCGGCGGTGCGCCTTCTCCAGATGGTTCGCCGTCGACTGCGGGTCCTGCTGGAGCACGAGACGGCACGCCGCCGACTCCATGGCCGTGCGCGCCAGGTAGATGTCGCGCACGTCGTCCTCGTCGAGGCGGGTCACGAAGACGCCGCGGTGCGGCGCGCTCACGGCGATGCCCTGCTGCACCAGGCGCTGGAGCGCCTCGCGCAGCGGGCCCCGGCTCACGCCGAGCTGGCCCGCCAGCTCGGCCTCGCCGAGCTGGGTGCCGGGCGCCAGGGTGCCGTCCATGATCGCTTCGGTGAGCTGCGCGGCGATGACGGTCGCCGCGGGTTCACGCTTGACCGGTCTGAGCGTCTTCGCAGTGGCCATATTCAGTTCGTTCCTCTACATCGGCGCGGCCGGCGCTTCACACGGCCGCGGGGGTCGGGGCATGGGGACTGCGGGAGAGCCGGAACAGCGAGCCGAGGCCCTCGCGCGGCGCCTCGTCGCCCGCGAGCCGCAGGCCCTCCCACGCGGTGACCTGATTGGCGGTCAGGACGGGCTTGCCGACCGCCTCCTCCAGGTCGTCGAGCCAGGCGGCGCTGTGCAGCGCCGTGTCCGGCAGCAGGATCGCCTCGGCGTCCGGGTGGTCGTTCTCCCGCGCCAGGTCGAGGACCTGCTCGCGGCCCAGCGTGCCGACCTCGGCCGCGGTGATGATGCCCTGCCCGGACACCGAGACGACCTCGGAGCCGTGGTGCTCCAGGAACCGTACGAAGTAGCCCGCGACGTCGTCCGGGTACGTCGCGGCGATCGCGAGACGGCGCACCCCGAGCGCCCGCACGGCGTGCGCGAAGGCGAAGGACGTGGAGGAGGCCCGCTCGACCGGCAGGCCCGCCGCCTCGGCGAGTTCGGCGACCTGCTTGCGGGCGCCGTCGGGACCGAAGATGAAGCTGGCGCTGGTGCACGCCCAGACGACGACGTCCTGCGGCTGGGCCAGGAGCTCGCCGAGCGCCGCCTTGAGACGGTGCGTGGAGCCCATCTCCAGGAGGTCGTCCACCCGGTGCGCGTCCACGCCGATGTCCGTGTGGACGAGCGTGAGCCGGGCGCCGCCGCCGATCATCCGCTCGAGGCGCGGATAGTCGTCCTCGGCGGAGTGTCCGGGGTACAGGAACCCGACTCGGGTGGTCATCTCGCTCATACGTCTGACGTCCTTTCGTGCAGGCAGTGTACCGGGCGTGCGGTCAAATGTAGATTGTTGACAGTAGGAAGAGCGGCGGTGTCACGCACGTGGCACCGCCATTGCGTCAGCCGAGATCGAGGTCGGCGGCCGGCTCGTCCGGGGGAGCGGCCGCCGTCGTCTCGGGCGCCGCGAGCCGCTCCCAGTCCCCGGCCGTCGCGGCCACCGGCGGCGGGGGCTCCAGGCGCCGCTGGTACGGCGCGAGCGCCGCCCGTGCCGCCGGGTCGATCAGCGACTGGTAGTCGCCCGACGCCTTCGCGCCCGCGTGCCGCAGCGCCGACCACATCGTCACCTGGTTCGCCGAGATCACCGGGATCCGCAGCTCCGCCTCCAGCTGCGGGATCACGTCGTACGTCGCCAGGTTCGTGCAGCTGATGAACAGGCAGTCCGCCCGCGTCAGGTTCGCCGAACGCGCCAGCTCCACCACATTGCGGTAGCCGACCTTCCAGATCTCCCCGGTCAGGCCCATGTACTGACGCCCGACCACCTCCACGCCCGCCTCGCCGAGGAAGTCCGCGAGCGAGTCCGTCAGCGACGCCGTGTACGGAGTGATCACGCTGACCCGTTCCGCCCCCAGCTCGGCCAGGGCCTCGAGCAGCGCCCCCGACGTGGTCACGGACGGGACGCCGCGGCCCGCCCCGCTCATGGAGGCGCACATCGCGCGCTCGTGCGCGGTGCCGCCGACGAAACTCCCGGACGTGCAGGCGTACGCGAAGGACGCGGGCCGGACCGCGTCGAGCGCCATGACGGCGTTGTGCAGCGTCTCGTGCTCGCTGATCAAGCGGGCCATGTCGACGCTGACCTCCACGGGGACGTACGGGGTACGCGTCAGGTGGAGGGAGATCTCCTCGGGGATCCAACGCCACAGCTCGCGATCGAGGGCGAAGTCGAACGGGGCGACGACGCCGATGCCGAGCTGCGGGACAGGTCCGCCGAAGGTCGTGATGTCCAATGCAGGGCCCCTTCGTGGCTGCACGCGTACGGGCCGCGGTCCGTACGCCTGAGGTGGACGTGTGATGGCAGGTGGTGCAGAGGGGGTGTTTGGTCGGGCGGTCCACGGGTAGCAGAGAGGGCCCGAGGTTCGCCTGTAGATTGTTGACAACGTAAAGATCGGCTGCTTAGCGTGTCAATCCCCTACGAGGGGCGGCTCGTTCATCACGGTGAAAGCCTCGGTAAAGAGCCGGGAAGTTCAGCCCAGGGGATGCCGCTTCCCCAGCCCTCATGGGGCTTTCGTTCCCCCCATGGTCAACCCTCGACCCGCACCTCGCATACCGTCCGCTCCAACCGTCGCAGCGCCCGTCGCGCGACCCGAAGGACCGCCGTGCCGAAGACCGAGAAATCCCGCGTTCTGGTGCTCGCCGACCACCGGCCGAGCGGCCTGGAGGAGGTGGCCGCCCACGCCGAGCTCGTCTGCATCCCCGAGGAGCGGCTCGCCGCGGAACTGCCGCACGCCGACGCGCTGTTGGTGTGGGAGTTCGGCACCGATGCGCTGCCCGGAGCCTGGCCGGAACGCGGCGGCCCGCGCTGGGTGCACACCGCGAGCGCGGGCGTCGACCGGCTGATGTTCCCCGCTCTGCGCGAGTCCGACGCGATCCTCACCAATTCGCGCGGCGTCTTCGAACAGCCCATCGCCGAGTACGTCGCCGGCCAGATCATCGCCCTCGCCAAGGACTTCGCCGGCACCTACGAACGGCAGCAGGGCCGCGTCTGGCAGCACCGGGTCACCCAGCGCGTCTGGGGCACCCGCGCCGTCGTCCTCGGCGGCGGCCCCATCGGCCGGGCCGTCGTCCGCACCCTGCGCGCGCTCGGCATCGACACCGAGCTCGTCGGCCGCACCCGCAGGGACGACGACCCCGAGATCGGCACCGTGCACGCGTTCGACGAGCTGGACGAGCTGCTCGCGCGCGCCGACTGGGTGGTGTGCGCCGCCCCGCTGACCGAACAGACGCAGGACCTGTTCGACGCGGCGACGTTCGCCCGGATGAAGCGCGGCGCACGCTTCGTCAATGTCGGGCGCGGCCCCATGGTCGTCGAGAAGGACCTGCTCGCCGCCCTGGAGGACGGCCAACTGGGTGGCGCGGCGCTCGACGTGTTCCGCGAGGAACCGCTGCCCGCCGACAACCCGCTGTGGTCCGCGCCGAACCTGCTGGTCTCCCCGCACATGTCGGCCGACACCGACACCTGGCTCGACGACCTCGCCGAGGTCTTCGCCGACAACTTCACGCGCTGGCGCGCGGGCCGCCCGCTGCGCAACGTCGTGGACAAGGAACTGGGCTACGTACCGGTCGCGGACGCCCCGCGCACCGCGGCAGAGGAGGGCACCCGATGACCAGCACCACCACCAGCGGCATCCCCGGCACGGTCGGCGCCCCGCAGGAGCCGTACGCCCTGACCGCCACCGAACTGCTCGCCGCGTACGAGAGCGGCGACCTGTCGCCGGTCGAGGCCACCGAGTCCGTCCTCGACCGCATCGAGGCCGTGGACAGCAAGGTCAACGCGTTCTGTCTGGTCGACCGCGAGGAGGCGCTCGCCCAGGCGCGGGCCGCCGAGGAGCGCCGGAGGCGCGGCGAGCAGCTCGGCCTTCTCGACGGTGTGCCGACGTCCATCAAGGACCTCATGCTCACCAAGGGCCACCCCACGCTGCGCGGCTCCCTGACGATCTCCGCCGACCGGACGTGGGACGAGGACGCGCCGTGCGTCGCCCGGATGCGGGACCAGGGCGCCGTGTTCGTCGGCAAGACGACCACGCCCGAGTTCGGCTGGAAGGGTGTCACCGACAACCCGCTCACCGGCGTCACCCGCAACCCGTGGGACCCCTCGACCACATCGGGCGGCTCGTCCGGCGGCAGCGCCGCGGCCGTCGCCGCCGGCATGGGCCCGCTGTCCGTCGGCACCGACGGCGGCGGCTCGGTGCGGATCCCCGCGGCGTTCTGCGGCATCTTCGGCATGAAGCCCACGTACGGGCGGATCCCGCTCTACCCGGCGAGCCCCTTCGGCACCCTCGCGCACGCCGGACCCATGACCCGCACCGTCGAGGACGCCGCCCTCCTGATGGACGCCATCACCGGCTTCGACAGCCGCGACTGGTCGGCCCTCGACGCGCCACGGCGCGGCTACCGCGGAGCCGTCGTCGAGGCCCTCGCCGACGGCTCGCTGCGCGGACTGCGCATCGCCTACGCCCCGACCCTCGCGAACGCCCCCGTCGACCCGCAGGTCGCCGAGCGCGTCGCCGCCGTCGCCCGGCTCCTCGCCGACCTCGGCGCTGACGTCGAGGAGGCCGACCCCGGCTTCAGCGACCCCGTGGACGCGTACCACACGCTGTGGTTCTCCGGCGCGGCCAAGGTCGTCGAGCACCTGGACGCCGAGCAGTTCGCGCGGCTCGACCCCGGGCTCCAGGAGGCGTGCCGCGAGGGCGCCGCGAAGAGCGCGCTCGACTACCTGGGCGCCGTCGACACGCGCATGGCGCTCGGCGTGCTCATGGGCCGCTTCCACGAGACGTACGACCTGCTGCTCACGCCCGCCGTGCCGATCCCGGCGTTCGAGGCGGGCGTCGAGGTGCCGGCCGGCAGCGGCCACCGGCGGTGGACCGGCTGGACCCCGTTCACGTACCCCTTCAACCTGACGCAGCAGCCCGCCTCCACGGTGCCCTGCGGGGTCACGAGCGCGGGCCTGCCGGTGGGCGCCCAACTCGTCGCCGCGCGCCACGGCGACGAACTGGTGCTGCGCGCCTCCGCGGTCCTGCACGCCGCCCTGCGCGGCTCCGGGGTGGTGGACACGGCGCCGGTCGGCTGAGGCACGGGCCCACCGGGGCCGTTCTAGGGCGCCGGCGTGGCGGTCCTGGACTCCAGGTGGGCCAACGGGTGCGCGGTCCCGGCGAGTTCCGCGCGGGCCGCCGCCCAGTCCGTGGAGTCGACGTCGAGCGCGTGGCGCAGGTAGGCGGTCGTGACGCGCTGCACCAGGGCGACGTGCGCCGGGTTCTCGTCGGTCGTCTCCGCGGCCTCGTACCCGGAGACGCCGCCGAGGAAATGCTCCGCCCCATGGAGCGTGAGCAGGCTCTTGTCGCCAGGGCTGAGCGTGTACGGCTCGACGGTCCACTCCGCGCCCCGCACGGTCATCGGCAGCGCGTCCTTGTCGCCCGCGACGACCAGCGCGGGCGCGGCCATCCGTGCGAAGTCGGGGTGCCGCAGCCAGGGCAGGTGTTCGGCGGCGTACGACGTGAGGGCGTCGCCGCCGCTCCCGGCCGTCGCGAGCAGCACGCCCGCCGAGACCCGCGGATCGGCCAGGTCCTCCGCGACCCCGGTCTCCGGATCGCCGACCCGCAGCCCGAGCAGCATGCCCGCCGTCTGCCCGCCGAAGGAGTGCCCGGCGACGGCGACCCGCCCGAGGTCCACCCGCCCCCGCAGCCCCGGCACGGCGTCCACCAGCGCGTCGAACCGGTCGAGCACCAGCCGCATGTCGTCGACCCGGTACCGCCAGACCCGCGGCCCGCGCGGATCGTCGGCGGCGAGCCCGACCGTCCTGGAGTCCAGATGGGTCGGCTGGACGACGACGAACCCGTGCGCGGCCCAGTGGTCGGCGAGCGGCCCGTACCCGTCGAGGGAGGAACCGAAGCCGTGGGAGAGCAGGACGACGGGCAGATCGCGCCCGTCCACCGGCGCGGAGACGCGCACGCGCAGCCCGCCGTCGTGGTGCGGCGCGGGCAGCACGAGCGGCTTGACGGAGACGACAGCAGAGGTGAGTTCCGAGGTGGTCATGCGCGGTACGCTAAAACCTGACGTCGACGTGAGGGGCAAGCGGTGCGCATCGGTGAACTCTCCACCAGGACGGGCGTGAGCGTCCGCGCGCTGCGCTACTACGAGGAGCACGACCTGCTCGCCCCGGACCGCAGCCCCAGCGGCCAGCGGCACTACGCGGACGACGCCGTCGACCGCGTCCTCCTCATCCAGCAGCTCTACGCCGCCGGGCTCTCCAGCCGCACCATCGTCGACCTCCTGCCGTGCGTCGTCGACGGCAACGCGACACCCGAACTGCTCGACCGTCTGTCCGCCGAACGGGACCACATCGACGCGAAGATCAGCGAACTCGCCGCGACCAAGAACCGTCTCGACACCGTCATCGCGGGCGCCGGGCACAACCTGCGCACCGGGCGGTCCTGCCGCGCCCGGCAGCCGTAGGGTTGCCGGGTGATCCTGCCGAAGGTCCGAGACCCCCGCTTCATCACCCTGCGCCGCGGCGGCACGCTGACGGACGAGCACCATCACCTTCTCGCCCTGTGGGCGGCGGACTGCGCCGAACACGTGCTGCCCCTGTTCGAGGCCGCCGCGCCGACCGATCCGCGGCCACGGCAGGCCGTCGAGCAGGTCAGGGCGTGGACCCATGGCGAGATCCGGATGTCCGACTCCCGCGCGGCGGGCGGTCACGCGATGGCCGCCGCACGGGTCCTGACCGGGGCGGCCCGCCACGCGGCGTTCGCGGCGGGGCAGGCGGCGGTGGTCGCGCACGTCGCCGCGCACGAGCTGGGCGCGGCGGCGTACGCGATCAAGGCGGTGCGGGCGGCCGCGCCCAAGGAGACCGCGCAGGACGCGGGCCGCGCCGAGTGCCGGTGGCAGCGCGACCGACTCCCCGACGCGATCCGCGCGCTCGTCCTCGACGACCAGCGACTGCGCAACGACATCTGCTGGTCGGTCTTCGACTGCTGACGCGCCCCGCATGACGTGCCGTCAGCAGCAGCCGTGCACCGCGTGCTCCGGACGGTGCCACCAGCACCGGGCGAGGACCGGGTCCTGCGGCACGTCGTCGGCGGCGGCGACGCGCGGAGCCGCCGTGGCCGCCGACTTCGGGGCCGCCGACTCCTTCGTCAGCTCGGACACCTCGTGGACCACGCCACCGGCGACCACCTTGCGGACCGCCGCCGCGGCCGTGACGTCCTGCTCACTCCGCCCGCCGGAACTGGAGCGACTCCCCGATGGCGCCCGAGCGCCACAGGTCCTGGGAGGCCTCCGCGAGGCGGTCGAGGCCCTCGGTGATCGTGCCCCAGACGATGCCGGGGACCCAGCCCTGGTCGCCGTTGATGAGGAGGTTGTTGCGCTCGTAGAAGAGGGCGAGGTCGACGACGATGTCGCGCTCGGCGTGGGCGGCCTGGGCGCCCTGCTGCTCGGCGGCGGCCTCGTAGCCGTACGAGGCCGTGCTCATCTGCGTGTTGGAGAACGTGAAGTAGCACAGGTCGCCGGGGATCGGCGTGATCGTCGGGTTCTCCAGCGGCGGCTCCTGCGGGGCGAACGCCGGGACGAGGGTGTAGATCTCGTTGCGCGCGTACTTGGCGTGGTAGACGTCGCTGCCCAGCGGCAGCGCGTTCCAGATCGCCTCGCAGGTGATCGGGGCGCGGTCGTCGAGGAGCTTGGCGGTGGCGGTGACGCCGCGCTTGGGCAGGGAGACCTCGATGAAACGGTCCATGGGTGTCGTCGCTCCGGTCTGATCGGTGATCAACAAAGGGGAAGGTGGGCCGGTTGGGGCGCGCCGGTCAGCCGAGCGGCATCGCCAGGTAGCGCGTCTCCAGGAACTCGTCGATGCCGACGCGGCCGCCCTCGCGGCCGAGGCCCGACGCCTTCACGCCGCCGAACGGGGCCGCAGGGTTGGAGACGACGCCCTTGTTGAGGCCGACCATGCCTGTCTCCAGGCGCTCGGAGAGCCGGAACGCGCGCTCCAGGTTCTCCGTGAACAGGTACGAGACCAGGCCGTACTCCGTGTCGTTGGCCGCGGCCACGACCTCGTCCTCGTCGGTGAACGTGAGGATCGGGGCGACCGGGCCGAAGATCTCCTGCGTCATCAGCGCCGACTCGGGGGAGACGCCGGTGAGGACGGTCGGCGTGTAGAAGTAGCCCTCGCCCTCGGCCCGCTCGCCGCCCGTGAGGACCTTCGCGCCGCGCTCGACCGCGTCGGCGACCAGCTCCTCCACCTTGCCGCGGCCGTCCTCGTCGATCAGCGGGCCGACCGCGACGCCGTCCTCGGTGCCGCGGCCCACCGCGAGCGCCGCCATCCGCGCGGACAGCTTCTCGGCGAACTCGGCGGCCACCGACTCGTGCACGTACAGACGGTTCGCGGCCGTGCACGCCTCACCGATGTTGCGCATCTTCGCGGCCATCGCGCCCTCGACGGCCTTGTCGAGGTCGGCGTCCTCGCACACGATGAACGGCGCGTTCCCACCCAGTTCGAGCGAGACCCGGAGCACCTGCTCGGCGCTCTGCTCGATCAGGAGCCTGCCGACGGCGGTCGAACCGGTGAAGGACAGCTTGCGGATGGTCCCGCCGCGCAGCAGCGGCTCGACGACCTCGCCGGGGCGGGACGTGGTCAGCACGTTCAGGACGCCCGCGGGCACGCCCGCCTCGGTCAGGATCTCGGCGAGCTTCAGCATCGTCAGCGGCGTCTGCTCCGCCGGCTTGACGATCATCGTGCAGCCGGCCGCGATCGCCGGGCCGATCTTCCGGGTGCCCATGGCCAGCGGGAAGTTCCACGGCGTGATCAGCAGCACCGGGCCGACCGGGCGCTTCATCACGACGAAGCGGTCCTTGCCGTCGGGGGACGTCTGGTACCCACCCTCGATGCGGACGGCCTCCTCGGCGAACCAGCGGAAGAACTCGGCGGCGTACGCGACCTCGCCGCGCGCCTCCGCGAGCGGCTTGCCCATCTCCAGGGTCATCAGCAGGGCCAGCTCGTCCTGGCGCTGCATGATCAGCTCGAACGAGCGGCGCAGGATCTCGCTGCGCTCGCGCGGCGCCGTGGCCGCCCACGACTCCTGAGCGGCGCCCGCCGCATCGGCCGCGGCGCGCGCGTCATCGGCGCCAGCGTCGGCCACGGTGCGCAGCTCGCGGGCGACGGACGGATCCTCGACGCCGAAGGTCGCGCCGGAGGCCGCAGGGCGCCAGGCGCCGCCGATGAACAGTCCGTCGGGAACGGACGCGACGACGGCCCGCTCGCGCTCTGTCTGCTGTTCCGTCAGTGCACTCACTTCGACTCCCGTGGTTTCGAAACTCCCGGCCCGGCTCACTCGTGGACAGCCGCCGAATTGCATGCTTGCATGAGTGTAGGTTGTTGACAATCCTACGACGCAGCCTGATGTTGATCTCCGTGGAAGATCCGCGAATCACCGCGGTCACCGAGCGAGGAGCCGTCCATGAGTGCCTTGTCCCCCGTCCTCAAGCAGGCCACCCCCGTCCTGGCCGAACGCGGCGAGGGCGTCTATCTCTACGACGAGTCGGGCCGCGCCCACCTGGACTTCACCGCCGGCATCGGCGTCACGTCCACCGGGCACTGCCACCCGAAGGTCGTGGCCGCCGCGCAGGAGCAGGTCGGCAAGCTCATCCACGGCCAGTACACGACCGTCATGCACAAGCCGCTGCGCACGCTCAGCGAGCGCCTGGGCGAGGTGCTGCCGAGCGGACTCGACTCGCTGTTCTTCGTCAACTCTGGGTCCGAGGCCGTCGAGGCCGCGATGCGCCTCGCCAAGCAGGCCACCGGTCGGCCCAACATCGTCGCCTTCCAGGGTGGCTTCCACGGCCGGACCATGGCCGCCGCGTCCATGACCACGTCGGCGACCAAGTTCCGCTCCGGGTACGGGCCGCTGATGCCGGGCGTGGCGCTCGCGCCGTTCCCCAGCTCCTTCTACTACGGCTGGGACGAGCAGACCGCGACGAAGTTCGCGCTGCGCGAGCTGGACCAGCTGCTCGCCACGGTGACCGCGCCGGCCGACACCGCCGCGTTCATCGTCGAGCCGGTCCTCGGCGAGGGCGGCTACGTTCCGGCGAACACCGCCTTCATGCGCGGGCTGCGCGAGCGCGCCGACCGGCACGGCATCCTGCTCATCATCGACGAGGTGCAGACCGGCTTCGGCCGCACCGGCAAGTTCTGGGGCCACGACCACTTCGACGGCAAGCCCGACATCATCGTCACGGCCAAGGGCCTGGCCAGTGGCTTCCCGCTGTCCGCGATCGCCGCTTCCAAGGAGCTGATGTCGCGGGCCTGGCCCGGCTCGCAGGGCGGTACGTACGGCGGCAACGCGGTGTCGTGCGCCGCCGCCATCGCCACGCTCGACGTCATCCAGGAGGAGAAGCTCGTCGACAACGCCGCGGAGCGCGGCGAGCAGCTCTTCGCCGGTCTGCGGGAGATCGCCGAGGCCTACCCGGTCGGCGGCAAGGGCGGCATCGGTGACGTGCGCGGCCTCGGCCTCATGGCGGGCATCGAGTTCGTCACCGCCGACGGGGAGCCGGACGGCGCCACCGCCGCCAAGGTGCACGCGGCCGCCGCCGAGCGCGGTCTCCTGCTCCTCACCTGTGGCACGCAGGGCCAGGTCGTCCGGATGATTCCGCCGCTCGTCGTCAACGGCGAGCAGATCGACGAGGGCCTGCGCCTGTGGCGCGAGTCGGTGGCGTCGGTCCTGGGCTGAGTCCTCCGGCGGGGAACACCGCCCCGTGTGTCCGCCGTCGCCCCGGCCGGCCGCCGCCGAGCCGGGGCGACGGTGCGTCACCCGTCGGGCGTCCGGGCGGGGCAGGCCGCACCGACCGCCCCGATTCCGCCCCACCGGCTCAGCGATCTTGAGATCCTCACGTTCAGCACCACGCCGCCTGATGCTCACAGCAGCACGCCGACCGCCCGAAGGAGCCACCATGTCCGCCCCCGTCGCCCCGACCGGATCCGCCGCGCCGCGTCCCGACGCGCCCGATCCGGCGACGCTGGAGAAGCTGGAGCGGGCGCTGCGGACGGCCGTGCCGCGCGGCGAGGTCGCCTTCGGGAAGCGGCGGCGCGCCGAGTACGCGCAGGACGCCTCCGTCTACCGGCAGGTCCCGGCCGCCGTCGTGCTGCCCGCCGACACCGACGAGCTGGCCGCCGCGCTCGCCGCCTGCCGCGGCCTCGACGTCGCCGTCACCCTGCGCGGCGCCGGCACCTCCATCGCGGGCCAGGCCGTCGGCGACGGAGTCGTCATCGACACCTCCCGCTCGCTGAACCGCATCCTCGACATCGACGCCGACGCGCACACCGCCCGCGTCGAACCCGGTGTCGTACTCGACCGCCTCCAGGAGGCCTGCAAGCCGCACGGCCTGCGCTTCGGCCCCGACCCCTCCACGCACGCCCGCTGCACCATCGGCGGCATGATCGGCAACAACGCGTGCGGCACCCACTCGGTGGCCTGGGGCCGCACCGCCGACAACATCGTCGAGCTCGAGGTCCTCACGTACGACGGCGAGCGCATCCGCCTGCGCTCCCTCGACGCGGAGGAGTTGCAGCAGGTCATCGACGCGGGTGGGCGCACCGGTGAGATCCACGCCCGGCTGCGCGACCTGCGCGACGACCATCTGGCCATGCTGCGCACCGAGTTCGGCCGCTTCCGCCG
The DNA here is from genome assembly GCF_052245995.1 of Streptomyces sp. SDT5-1. Taxonomy (NCBI): domain Bacteria; kingdom Bacillati; phylum Actinomycetota; class Actinomycetes; order Kitasatosporales; family Streptomycetaceae; genus Streptomyces; species Streptomyces sp. SDT5-1. The sequence continues at coordinate 8,560,854 of NZ_CM125963.1, forward strand.
CCAGGTCTCCGGCTACAGCCTCGAACACCTCCTCCCGGAGAAGGGGTTCGACCTCGCCGCGGCGATGGTCGGCACCGAGGGCACCTGCGCCGTCGTCGTCTCGGCGACGATCAAGCTCGTCGAACTGCCCGCACGGCGCACCCTCGTCGCCCTCGGCTTCGCCGACCTCCCGGCAGCGGGGGACGCGGCCCGCCACGTGCTGCGCCACGAACCCATCGCCTGCGAGGGCCTCGGCGGCGACCAGGTCGCGGCGCTGCGCCGCAACGTCCCCGACGCCCGCCCCGAGGAGATGCTCCCCGAGGGAGCCGGCTGGCTGCTGTGCGAGTTCGGCCACGCGGACGCCACCCCCGACCCGGACGCCGAACGGGCCCGCGCCGACGCCCTCCTGAAGGACACCGGCGCCGTCGACGTGCGCCTCGTACAGGACCCCAAGGAACAGGCCGCGCTGTGGCGCATCCGCGAGGACAGCTCGGGCCTCGCCACCCGTGCCCCCGACGGCTCCGAGGCCTGGCCCGGCTGGGAGGACTCGGCTGTCCCCGTCGAACATCTCGGCGACTACCTGCGCGATCTGGCCGCCCTCCTGGAGACGCACGGCCTCCAGGGCACCCCGTACGGCCACTTCGGCGAGGGCTGCGTCCACATCCGGATCGACTTCGACCACGGGACGACCGAAGGCGTCCGGATCTTCCGTACGTTCATGAAGGACGCCGCCGAACTCGTCGCCAAGCACGGCGGCACCCTCTCCGGCGAGCACGGCGACGGCCAGGCCCGCGCCGAGTTCCTGCCGCTCGTCTACAGCGAGGAGGCCATCGAGGCGTTCGGCGCGTTCAAGGCGATCTGGGACCCGGAGAACCGCCTCAACCCCGGCATCCTCGTCCACCCCCGCCCCGCCGACGAGCGCCTGCGCATCACCGCGGGCCACCGTCCCACCCTCGAACTCACCACGACGCTCGCCCTCGCCGAGGACGGCGGCGACCTCACCAAGGCGCTGCGCCGCTGCGTCGGCATCGCCAAGTGCCGCACCGCGTCCGGCGGCGTGATGTGCCCGAGCTACCGCGCCACCGGCGACGAGAAGGACTCCACGCGCGGGCGCGCACGCGTGCTCTACGAAATGGTGCAGGGCGACGTCATCACCGACGGCTGGCGGTCCGAGGAGGCCGCGGAGGCCCTCGACCTGTGCCTGTCCTGCAAGGGCTGCAAGAGCGACTGCCCCGTCGGCGTCGACATGGCCTCCTACAAGGCGGAGTTCCTGCACCACCACTACCAGGGCAGGCGCCGCCCCGCCTCCCACTACGCGCTCGGTTGGCTGCCCGTCTGGTCCCACCTCGCGGGCCTCGCGCCCGGCCTCGTCAACGCGGTGACACGCAACAAGAAGGCGGCCTCCCTCCTCAAGAAGGCGGGCGGCATCGCCCCGGAGCGCCCCGTCCCGCCCTTCGCCGCCCGCCGCTTCCGTACGAGCTTCAAGAAGCGCCCCACGACGCCCGCGCCCGGCAGCCGGGGCAAGGTCCTGCTGTGGCCCGACACGTTCACGGAGTTCATGTCGCCCGAGGTCGGCCGCGCCGCCGTGCTCGTCCTCGAACACGCGGGATTCGAGGTGGTCCTGCCGCCCGACCGCCTGTGCTGCGGTCTCACCTGGCACACCACGGGCCAGCTCGACATGGCCAGGAAGGTCTTGGCCCGCACCCTGGACGCGGTCGACCCGTACCTCCAGGAGGGCATGCCGCTCATCGGCCTCGAACCCAGCTGCACGTCCCTGTTCCGCACCGACGCCACGGAGCTGTTCCCGGACGACCCGCGCGCGCGGCGGCTCGCCGCCCAGACCATGACCCTCGCCGAACTCCTCGACCAGCGCGCCCCCGACGTCGACTTCGGCCGACTCGACGACGTCACGGCCCTGACCCAGACGCACTGCCACCAGCACGCCACACTCGGCAGCAAGGCCGACGACCGGGTGCTCGCCCGCATCGGCGTCGACAGCGGCCGCCTCGACTCCGGCTGCTGCGGCCTCGCCGGCAACTTCGGCTTCGAGGACGGCCACTACGACGTGTCGGTGGCGGTCGGCGAACAGGCCCTGCTGCCCGCCCTGCGCAAGGCACCCGACGACACGGTGGTCCTCGCGGACGGCTACAGCTGCCGCACCCAGATCACCCAGCTCTCCGACCGCCGCCCCCGCCACCTCGCCCAACTCCTGCGGGACGCGCTGGGTTCACGCCGCACCACCTGAGGAGCGACCGGTTCGGTCGGCGCGTGCCTCGGCGGGCTCGCCGAGCCGCGCCGTCGGAACCCGGAACGTCTCCCGCAGCCCCCACGCGCACAGCACCAGCACGAGCGCCGCCGCCGCGGAGTAGAGGCCCACGCCGATCGGGTCCCCGTCGAACGCGAGCAGCAGGGCGGTCGCCGTCGTCGCGGCCGTACCGCCGCCGAGCGCCGCGCCCACCTGGTACGTCGCGGAGATCGACGAGTAGCGCGTGGCGGCCGAGAACTGCTCGCCGAGGAACGCGGGAATGCACCCCTGCGGCGCCGCCATCAGCACGTTCACCACCACGTACGCGACCGTGGCGAGCAGCACCACGTGCCCGTCCACCATCGGGAAGTACGCGAAGAAGAAGGCGCCGTACGCGACCGTGCCGACGATCACCACCGGCTTGCGGCCGTACCGGTCGGAGAGCAGCGCCATGACGGGCACGGCCACCATGAACGCGATCGACCCGGCGACCTGGAGCAGCAGCGACTGGGTGTGGCTGTAGCCGCGCTCCTCCGCGTACGTCACGGTGAAGATCGAGCCGATGTAGGCGAGGGTGTTGTAGCCGAACGCGACCCCGATCGCGAGCAGCATCTGGCGCGGGTGCCGCTTGATCGCGTCCACGATCGGCACGCGCGGAGCCCGTTCGGTGCGGCGTTCCTCCCGCGGCATCCGGGAGCGTGCCACGACGCCGACCAGGACCAGCAGACCGCCCAACCAGAACGGCACCCGCCACGCCCAGCTCTCCAGCGCCTGCTGGGGGAGCAGCGTCACCAGCGTGAAGACACCGGTGCCCAGCAGGCTGCCGATGCCGATGCCCGCGCTGGTGAAGCTGCCCCACAGGCCGCGCCGGTCCTCCGGGGCGTTCTCGATGCCGAACAGCGAGGCACCGCCCCACTCGCCGCCCGCGGCGAAGCCCTGCACGAGCCGCAGGGCGACCAGCATCACCGGCGCGGCGACCCCCACACCCCCGTACGTCGGCAGACAGCCGATGAGGAACGTGCTGGAACCCATCACCAGGAGGGTGAGCACCAGCATCGCCTTGCGGCCGATCCGGTCGCCGAAGTGCCCGATCACGATGCCGCCCAGCGGGCGCGCGACGAAGCCGCTGCCGAACGCCGCGAACGCCACGAGGGTGCCCACCGTGGGATCGAAGCTCGGGAAGAACACCTTGGGGAAGACGAGCGCGGCGGCGAGGCCGTAGATGATGAAGTCGTAGAACTCGAGGGCGGTGCCGAAGCCGGAGATGAAGAAGGTCCGGGTCACGTTCACCGCGGTCGCCGGGCGTGTCGTGCCCGGCCCGATGGTCTGTGTCATCGCTGATCCTTGGAGGGCGGCGGGGGAGGGGGGCGTCAGAAGCGGCGGAAGCCCTGGGCGGCGGCGGAGTCCGGGGTGCCGACCGCGTAGTCGAGCGCGTGGCCCGCGACGTCGAGGCCGACCGTGAGGAGCGTGCCCCACTGCTCGTGCAGCGGCTTCGCGGCGTCCGGCCGCATGCACACCACCGCCCCGCCGCCCTCGCTCCCGCACAGCGCCGCCGCCCGCTCGGCCGGCTTCAGGCCCGGCAGCGCCGCCCGCACGGCCCGCAGATGGGCGAGCCGCTCCGCCGTCGACGAGTCACCGGGACACACGTCGCCCTCGGCGAGCCCCGGGTCGAGGAAGTGGTTGGTGTGCAGCAGCCAGCCGTCGTCGCCGGGCCGCACCACCGCGAGGCCACGCGGGGACAGTTCGAGGCTCGCGGCGCCCCGCGCGGTGACGACCGTCAGTGAGGTGGACGCGGAGACACGGGCCGAACCGGCGATCTCCACGGCCTGTTCGAGGGTGTCGGCCTCCTCCAGGATGCGTCGCGCCACCGCGTGCACGGGGACACCGCCGCCCGCGCCGTCGGCCCGGTGGAACAGGATGTTGAAGTGCACGCCGAGGCCCGCGCCGTTCACGCCGATCTTGGCGGCGGCGCCGAACTCGGTGAACAGCTTCACGGAGCGGCCGGGCGCCGGGGTGAACGCGTGCAACAGGGCGTCGGGGACGAGGTGTTCGTGCCAGTCCCACGTCTGCACGGTCTGCGGCGCGGCGCCCGCCGCCGCGTACACGGCCGTCGAGCACTCGCCCTCCCCGGCGGGCGGGCACGCCGCGAGGATCTCCGTGCGCGCGCCGACGGCCGCGACCTGCCAGCGCTCCACACCGGCGGCGTCCGCGCACGCGTCCGACTCCGCGGCGAGCCCGGGGGCCCACGCGCGCAGCGCCTCATGGCCGGCCTCCGCCAGCTCCCGCACGCGCTCGGCGGACAGCCCGAGCGCGGCGAAGTGCTCCAGGTACAGCGCGCTCACGCGGGCCACCTCCGTGCCGAAGCGGGCGCCGAGCAGCGTCCCGCGCTCATGGGGGTCGACCGTGTCGGTGGTCAGGGAGTGCAGATCCACGGGAGTTCCTTCCGTGCCCCGTCGGGGCCGTGCGTCGGTGCGGCGCGGATCACGGTAGGAAGGTAAAACGTTTTATACAATGCCTGGCCGGAAAGGCGTTCGGCGAAATACGGAGGGGCGGCGGCGTGGCACGCGCGCAGGGCATCACCATCAAGGACGTGGCCCGCAGGGCCGGTGTGTCGATCACCGCCGTCTCGCACGCCCTCAACGACAAGGGCACCCTCAGCGCCGCGACCCGTGCGCACATCCGAGAGGTCGCCGACGAGATGGGCTACGCCGCCGACGCCCTCGCCCGCGGCATGCGACGCTCCACGATGGGCGCGGTGGGGCTCGTCCTGCGCTCCCTCGACGCGCTCGGCGACTACAAGCCCGCCGGCGTCGACGTGTTCGAGAAGTTCGTCGGCGCCGCCGCCTCCCAGGCCCTCGCGCGCGGACTGAGCCTGATGCTGGTGCCCGACCTGACCCGCGCGCCCGTACCGCCGCTCACGTTCTCCATGGACGGCTACATCGTCACCAACCCGCACCGCGACGACCCCGTCATCGCCCTCCTCGACCAGCGCGGCATCCCCTACGTCACCTACGGCCGCGCGCCGGGCCGACCCGACTTCCCGTACTGGGCGTCCGAGGACGACGCGGCCTCCGCGCGCCTCGTCCTCGACCACCTCGCGGACCGCGGCGCCCGCACCGTCGCCCTCGTCCGCGGCACCGACGCCAACGCCTGGAACCACGAGCACGAGGAGGCCTACGCGTCCTGGTGCGCGGCCCGGAACACGCCGCCGCGCCTCTACGAACTGGCCGAGCGCGCGGGCGTCGAGGGTGGCATCGACCTCGCCCGCAGGATCGCCGCCGACGGGCTGCCCGACGCCGTCTTCTGCCTCACGGGCCGGCACGCGGCGGGCGTCCAGGAAGGCCTCGTGCGGCAGGGTGTCGCGGTGCCCGACCAGGTGATGGTCGCCGCGGGATCCGACTCCGAGCACTCCCGCACCGCCCGCCCCGCGATCTCCGCCCTCGAACTCGACCCGGTCGGCAGCTCCGGCGCCCTCCTGGACATCCTCCAGGCGCTCATCGCCGGGGAGGAACCCACCGCGCCGAGGGTCACCCACGCCCAGTTGAGGGAGCGCGAGTCGACACATCGACAGCCCCGATGACCGGTTCGCCTGCGCGACCCGCCGTAGACCGATGAGTTTCGCCCCACCGGCCCGTCAAAGAGTGTTAGTTGGTGCAGAGCCAACCCGCGACGAGCACAGAGACCACGGGAGAACCGACATGCGTACGCTCATCAGCACGGCCTTCGTGTCCCTGGACGGAGTCATGGAGGCGCCCGGCGGCGAGCCCGGATACCGGAACTCCGGCTGGACGTTCAAGGGCATCGACTTCGTGCCCGAGGCCTTCGAGATCAAGGGCCGCGAGCAGACCGAGGCCACCGCGATGCTGTTCGGCAGGGTCAGCTACGAGGCGTTCAGCCCCGTGTGGCCGGGCATGGAGGAGTTCGCCGAGTACAAGCCGCTGCCCAAGTACGTCGTGTCCACCACCCTCAAGTCCGGCGACCTCGTCTCCGACTGGGGCGAGACGACGATCCTGCGCTCGCTCGACGAGGTCGCGGCCCTGAAGGAGACCGAGGGCGGCCCGATCATCATGCACGGCAGCGCCACCCTCAACCAGAACCTCTCCGACGCCGGCCTCATCGACCGCTACCACCTGCTCGTGTTCCCGCTGCTGCTCGGCGCGGGCAAGCGGCTGTTCAGCGCCACAGACAAGGACACCCAGCACCTGAAGCTCGTCGAGCACGAGGCGTACGCGAACGGGCTCCAGAAGAACGTCTTCGACGTGGTCCGCTGAGACACCTCGGGTGAGGTGTCACGCGTCGAAGTCGGTGGACCTGGCGAGCTTCTCCCAGGCGCCGAGTTCGGCGCGGGCGCCGTCGAGATGGGCGGTGATCGCGTCGACCGCGTCGTTGCCCAGCGGCAGGCGCAGCGGCGGCTCCTCCGCGTCGATCGCCGTGAGGAGGGCGGCCGCCGCCTTCGCCGGGTCGCCGGGCTCCTGACCGCTGCCGCCGGGCAGCGCGGACAGGACGGGGCCCACGGTGTCGCGGTACGCGTCCAGGGTCGACGCGGGCGCGAGGGACGCGGACCCCGCGAACCCGGTGCGGAACGCGCCGGGTTCCACGATCAGCACACGGATGCCGAGCGGCGCCACCTCGGCGGCCAGCGCCTCCGACAGCCCTTCCAGGGCGAACTTCGTCGCGCAGTACGCGCCGACCCCCGCGAACGCGAACCGGCCGCCCATGCTGGTCAGTTGGACGATCGTGCCCGAGCGGCGGCCCCGCATGTGCGGCAGCACCGCCCGGGTCAGCGCGGCGGGACCGAAGAAGTGCAGGTCCATCAGGTCCCGCAGCTCCGCGTCCGACGCCTCCTCGACCGAACCCACCATGCCGCGCCCCGCGTTGTTCACCAGCACGTCGATCCGCCCGTGCCGCTCGACCACCCCGTCGACCGCCGCCCGCACGTCCTCGACGGCGGTGACATCGAGCGCCAGCGTCTCCACCTGGTCCGGGTATGCCGCCACCAGCCCGTCGAGCGGCGCCGTGCGGCGGGCCGCCGCCACCACGACGTCCCCCGCGGCCACCGCCGCCTCGGTGATCGCGCGGCCGAAGCCGCTGCTCGCCCCGGTGACCAGCCAGACCCTGTTCATGGTGTTCCCCTCGTACGCGGTCGTGCGGGCCGCCGCTGCCGGCGGCCCTCCTGCGAACCACCTTGCGCCGAAAGGAAGTTGCCCGTCCAAGATCTGCCGTGATAGCCGATGGGCATGGACGTTCATGGGCGGGACCTGAGGTACTTCGCCGCGGTGGCGGAGGAGCTGCACTTCACGCGCGCGGCCGAGCGGCTGTACGTCTCGCAGCCGGCGCTGAGCAAGCAGATCCGGATGCTGGAGAAGCAGGTGGGGGCCGCGCTCTTCGAACGGGACCGCCGCGAGGTACGCCTCACCGAAGCGGGCTCCGCGCTGCTGCCCTACGCCCGGCGCATCGTCGCCGAATGGGAGGCGGCGCGCGCATCGCTCGCCGAGGTCGTCGCCGCGCAGGCCGCGGTCCTCGTCGTCGGCATGAGCACGAGCCCGGGGCGCGGCGGCGTACTACCCGCGATCCGCTCCCGGTTCACCGCCGAGCACCCCGGGGCGCGGCTGCGGGTCCGCCAGGTGTCCTGGCACGACGCGACGGCCGGGCTCGCCGACGGCAGCACCGACGTGGCGTTCGTCTGGCTGCCGCTGCCGGAGCAGCATCGCTACCAGTGGGTGCCGGTCGCCGATGAACCCCGCCATGTGGCGATGGCCGACACCCACCCGCTTGCCGCCAGGGAGACCGTCGACTTCGCCGACCTCCTCGACGAACCGTTCCTCGCCCTGCCGGAGAGCGCCGGGGCGCTGCGCGACTACTGGCTCGCCACGGAGGCCCGCGACGGCAGGCCCGCGGTCGTCGGCGCCGAGGTGGCCAGCACCGAGGAGACGTACGAGGCGCTGGTCGCGGAGCTCGGCGTCGTCCTGCTCGCGGCGGGCAACGCGCCGCTGGTCACCCTCGGCGGCGTCGTCACCCGCCCGGTCCACGGCATCTCGCCCAGCCGCTTCGCCCTGGCCTGGCGCGCCGACGACCACCGCCCGCTGGTCCGGGCGTACGCGCGGGCTAGCGAGGCGCTGCGGGAGCGAACCCGTAGTCCGTCCACTTCTCCTCGACCCGCCGCCGCACGTCCTCGGGGAAGGAGTTCCGGAACGAGGCCGTGATGCCCGGGGCGGAGCCCTCCAGTTGGGAGGGGAGGAGGCAGCTGACGACGGACTTGCCGCCGCGGCCCGCGCGCGCCTCCTCCGGGGTGAGGTACGGGACCATCGGAATGCCGGGCGCCCGCGGGTACACGTACTCGCCGGTGCCCGGGTGGTAGCGCGTCGCCATCGCCCACACCAGCTGGTCGACGTCGGTGATGTCGATGTCGTCGGCGACCAGGATCACCTTCGGCACGAGCCACCCCGTGTGCGAGCCGAACAGCACGTCGGCGACGGCGTCCGCCAACTGGCGCTCGGTCCACCGCAGTTCGGCAAGGCGAGCGATGTCGACGGCCACGGCGATCCAGCAGGTCGCGGCCTCGTACGAGCACCAGGCCATGGAGACGGGCAGCCCGCTCGACCGGAGCAGGTCGAGGCTGGTCGCCGAGATCATCGTGCCCCAGATCGTGTGGTTCTCCTCCGGCGGAAGACCCGCCACGCACACCGGCAGGATCGGCTCGTCGCGGTGCGTCACGGTCTCCACGTGGAACACCGGCTGCCGCTTGCTCCCCGAGAACGAGTAGCCGTGGTACTCGCCCATCGGCCCTTCGGGCGCGGTCTCGTCCGGGCTGATCCACCCCTCCAGGACGATCTCCGCGTTGGCGGGGACGTGCAGATCGTGCAGCTCCGTGCGGACCACGTCGACGGGGGCGCCGGTCAGGGCGCCCACGTACCCGTCCTCGTTCACCTCGGCGGGCAGGGGCATACCCGCGGCGGCGAGCGCGGCGGGCGGCGCGCCGAGCACCATCGCCCACGGCGTCGGCTCGCCGCGCTCCCGCCACATCTGGTGGATCATGCCCAGGTGCTGCTGCGGCATCGCGGGCCCGACGAGCGTGCGCGGGCCGTGCAGCATCGTGCGGCTCACCGACCAGCTCGTCCACCGGCCGTCCGGCGTGCGCACGACGTGGAATCCGTACGTCCCGAAGTACCGGCCGCCGTCCTCGGCGTGCAGCAGCGGCACCGGGAAGCGCGTCAGGTCGACGTCCTCGCCGGTCAGCACGTTCTCCTTGCAGGGGCCCTCCGCGACGACGCGCGGCGGCAGCGGCTCGGCGTGCATCGCCGAGATCAGCTTCTCCAGCAGCTCGCGCGGCGTCGTCCCGCGCCCGAGCCCGAAGTGCGCGGCGAGCCGCCCGTACGCGCCGTCCGCACGGCCGGTGAGCCCGGCGGGCGCGCCCAGGATCCGATGGCCGGGGGCGCCCTCGGTGAGGTTGCCGAAGAGGGGAGCGGGCGCGCGTGTCTCGTAGACACGCCGCGTGACGGCGCCGACCTCCAGGGTCGGGCTGACCGGTTCGCGGATGTCGACCGCGTCACCCGCCTCGATCAACTCCGTCACGAAGTCCCGGAAGTTGAGCGCGCTGCCGCGTTGCGCCATGACAGGCCCCTTCCCGTGGGCGAGGGCCCGGCCGATGACCACCCTGCGTCACACACAGTTATTATGTACACGTCCTATGTGCTTCACGGTAAAGTACGTACACGTCCTAATCAAGCGAGGGGTGACGTCCGATGTCCCGGAAGAGCGCGCACGCCCAGTCCCTGGAGGCGGCACTCGACGGCGTCGGGCCGCTCGCCCGGCAGCTCAACCAACTGCACACGCGGCTCTGGTACGAGCAGGTCCACCAGGACCTGACAGGGCCCCAGTTCACCGTCCTCAGCCTGCTCGACCTGCACGGCGACATGGACCAGGGCACGCTCGGCGCCCTCGCGCACCTCGACAAGTCGACAGCGGCGCCGCTCCTGGAGCGGCTGCGACGCCGCGAGCTCCTCGACATCGAGAAGGACGAGCGCGACCGCCGCCGCAAGGTCGTGCGCATCACCGAGGCCGGTCGCCGACTCGTGACCCGCCTCGCGCCCGGCGTCACCGACGTCAGCGACCAACTGCTGGAGGTCCTGCCCGCGGACGAGCGAGCGGAGTTCCTCCGCATGCTCCGGGTCGTGGCGACGCGTCGGCAGGACGCCTGAACCGGCCGCAGGAGAGCGCGGCCGCACCGGTGAGAGGATCGCCGCATGGGGACCACCGTCGTGACCGGAGACTTCGACCTGACCATGGACGAGCTGCGGGCCGTCGCGCGCTTCGCCGCGCACAGCGCCGAAGAGGTCCTGCCGGTGTTCGAGGCAGCGGCGTCGGACGACCCGCGGCCCCGCGCGGCCGTCGCCGCCGCGCGGGAGTTCGTCGACGGAGCGAAGCGGTCCCGGCTCCAGCGCGTCACCGCGCTCGACGCGCACCGCGCGGCCGCCGAAGCGGACACGGAGGCGGTTCGGCTCGCCGCGCGCGCCGCGGGCGACGCCGCGTCCGCCGCGTATCTGCACCCCATCGCGAAGGCCACGCAGGTCGGGCACGTCCTGCGCGCGGCGGCCTGCGCGGCCCGCGTGGCGGAGCTGCTGGCGGGCGACGACGCCGCGGTGGGGGAGCGGTCCATCGAGGCGGCTCGGCGCCGCGCCACGCCGGTCGTTGTCGACGTCCTCAGCCGCTACCCGGCGGCGCCTCGGGGCAAGGGCCGGGTGGCACACCTGATGAGTGCCCTCGATGCGTCGCTCCGCCAGCGCCCGCGGGCGACGGTTCGGCGGGCGCCGAACGGTTCCGCGCCTAGCGTCGTCCCCATGAACCGAATCGTGCACGAGATCCACCGCTACGAGGACGTACGCGCGGCGCTCGCCGACCCGCACCTGGTGCCGGAACTGCCCGGGGGCGAGGGCAGGGCGGGCGCGTCGATGGGCTGGCTGCGGGCGTCGGTGCCCCGGTTCAGCGCGGGCGAGGCCCACGCCCGACGCCGCGCCCTGGTGGAGTCCGAGCTCACCCGCCTCGACCCGGACCGACTCCGCGAGACGTCGACCCACTGGCCCGCCTCCGCGACGGACGACGCGTCGCGCCACGTGGTCCACGCCCTCGCCGAAGCCCTCGGCTACCCGGACCCGCCGGCCGTCGCCGGGTCGGTACGGACGGTGGCTGCCGCCTACTTCGGCGGCGAGTCCCCGGAGGCGGACGCGGCGGTGGAGCACCTGGTGAACCTCTTGCGCCCGGCCGAGCGAGAGGGCGGCTCGGCCCCGACTCGGACCGCCACACCGCCCACTCCTGACGCCCTTGACACCCCCGACCCCCTCGAACTCGCCGCCGCCCGCATCTGCCTGCTCGTACAGGCCTGTGACGCCACCGCCGGACTCGTGTGGAACGCCGCGGCCGCGGAGTCCGACGGTCGCAGCGTCGAGCAGGTGCTGCGCGACACGGTGCGGCACGACCCGCCCGTCCGTGCCCTCCGGCGCGTCGCCGCCCGCGACACACGCGTGGGCGGAGTGGACATCGCCGCCGGGGACCTCGTGGTGCTCGACGCCACGGCGGAAGGGGACGAGCCGCTGGCGTTCGGCGGGCCGCCCCGTGTCTGCCCCGGCCGCGAGCACGCCATGGCGCTCGCCGAGGGTGCCCTCGCCGCTCGCGAACAGCCCGGTGCCCGGTTCGCACGGCTGCACCGGCAGGACACCCCGTTCCTCCTCCCGAACGCCTGGGACGCCGCGTCGGCCGCCGCGCTCGCCGCCGCCGGATTCGAGGCCATCGGCACCACCAGCCTCGGGGTCGCCGCGGCGGCCGGGCTCCCGGACGGGGCCGGAGTCACCGCCGACGCCACCCTCGCCCTGGCCCGGCGACTCGGGGACACCGGGCTGCTGTTCACCGTCGACATGGAGGGCGGATTCAGCGACGACCCGGCACGCGTCGCCGACCTCGCACGGCAGGTGAGCGCCGCGGGCGCCGCCGGGATCAACCTCGAGGACGGCCGCGCCGACGGCGGCCTCACCCCGACCGAGCTGCACGCCGCCAAGATCCGCGCGGTCAAGTCCGCCGCCCCCGGCCTCTTCGTCAACGCCCGCACCGACACGTACTGGCTGGGTCGCGAGCAGGACGACACCGAGAAGCGGCTCACCGCCTACCAACAGGCGGGCGCCGACGGCCTGTTCGTGCCCGGACTCGCCGAACCGGAACGCATCCGGGACATCGCCGGCCGCTTCCCGCTCCCGCTCAACATCCTCTACGCGCCCACCGGACCCACCCTCGACGAACTCGCCGCACTCGGCGTCCGCCGCGTCAGCCTCGGCTCGCTGCTCTACCGTCGCGCGCTCGGCGAGGCCGTCGCCACCGCGCGCGCCGTCCGCGAGGGCCGCCGGCCCACCGGCGACACCTTCACGTACGGGCAGGTACAGGCCCTGTAGCAGTCACCGGGGCACGGCGTCACCGTTCCGGCGCGGCGTTCGCCAGTGCCGTCGTCGTGCAGTAGCCGATCGGGCCCGCCGCGTCGTACAACGTGCAGTGCCCGACCGCGATGCCGTCCTCCGCCGTGTGCCCGGTGGCCTCGAGGCCGATCTCGTCGCTGAGCGGCAGCCGGCTCAGGGACAGCGTGTAGTCGGCGTTGATGTAGCGCAGGCCCTCGTCGCCCGCGTGCGCAAGCGGGCTCGCGGTGTCCGCGGCGAGCGCCGCCCGGACCAGCGGCGACAGGGCCTCGCCCCCGACCAGCGGGCGCGCGTCCCGCATCCAGGAACGCCGCCGCTGGTCGCCGCTCCACTCCCGCACGGGCCTCAGCTGGTCGTCGAACCGCAGGAACTGCGTGCGCCCGTGCGGCGCGAGCAGATCCTGCGCGGGCGGCGCGTCCCACGGACCGGTCGCGGGAATGTGTCCGGGCGGCGCCGCACTGGTCCGCAGCAGCACCGCGCTCGCCCGCGCGACCTCCCGGCCACCGCTGCGCACCACCGCGTCCGCCACCCGGATCCGCCGCCCGTCGCGCACCCGCTCCGTACTGACCTCGACCGGGGCGAAGGGCGCGCTGCGGAACAGATCGACGGTGAGCCGGGCCAGGTGCAGCCCCTCCTCGGCGTGCTCGCGCTCGAGCGACCGCGCGAGGAGCCCGCCGAGCAGCCGCCCGTGCACCGTGTCCGGCGTCCACCAGCCGCGCGCGTGCGACCCGGGCACGAGGGCCCCGTCGCGCAGGGTGAAGTAGGGCGTCTCTTCCTCGGTCTGTGCCACGTGTGGTGTTCCCTTCGATCGGTACGGGGAGGAGCGCCGCGGCCGGGTTCAGGCCTGCCGCAGCGGGTCGATGTGCAGCGGATCCAGCCTGCGGATGAGCGCCAGCGTCGCGTGACAGATCGCGTCGGCGTCGCGCTTGCGCGCGCACAGCCCGATCTCCCGTCCCGCCTCGCCGATGACGGACGTGAGCACCCCCACCACCAGGCGGTCCACGGGCTCGCTGCCCGCCTCGAGCAGCACCGCGTTCTGCCGGATCCACTCCCGGCCGCGCGCCCGCCGCATCAGCTCGAAGCCCGGCGGCCCGTCGCCGTCCATCCACAGCTTGATCAGGTCACGCCGCCGCCAACAGCCCTCGAGAAAACTGCGCGTGCCGACGAGGAACAGCTCCAGCGGATCCGTCTCGCCCGCCGCGCGCGCCGCCGCCACCGCCTCCGCCGCCTCCCGCTCCCGGGAGTCCTCGTAGTCCTCCCACAGCGCCACGAACAGCTCCGTCTTGCCGCCGAAGTGGTGGTACAGGCTGCCGACGCTCGATCCGGCCCTGCGCACCACCGCGACGATCGCGGTGTCCGTGAACCCCTGCTCGCAGAACACCTCGCGGGCCGCGTCCAGCAGGGTGCGCCGGGTCTGCTCCGTGCGGCTCCACTGCCAGGCGCCGTCCCTGACCGCGGTCCGCCCCGCCTTGCGTGTCATCCGTCCCTCACCCCCGCGCCCCGCTCCCGTACGACCCGTGCATGACCGAACCGAATTTTAGGATCGGCCAATTCCCGGCGCCAGCGCCCCGGTTGAACTCCCGTCCCACCTCTTGACCCACTGCCCGGCCGCGGGCAACTTGAACTCATTCCTAGATTCCCGTTCCAGGATTCCCGCATCCGGGATTGAGGGGGCACAGCCATGGTCGACTTCTCGCTCTCCACCGAGGAACGTCAGATCAGGGACACCGTGCGCGCGTTCATCACCAAAGAGGTGATGCCGCTGGAGCAGGACGTCCTGCGCAACGAACGGGCCGGCCGCCGCGGCGTCGAGCCCGAGGTGATCGCCGAACTCCGCGCCAAGGCACGCCGGGCGGGCTTCTGGGGTGTCAACACCCCAGAGGAGTACGGCGGGATGGACCTCGGCGCCGTGATGTCCGCGATCATCGCGATGGAGACGGGACGCACCTTCGTCCCGTTCTCCTTCGGCGGCAGCGCCGACAACATCCTGTACGCCTGCGACGACGAGCAGAAGCGGCAGTACCTGCTGCCGACCATCGAGGGCGAGCGCCGCTCCTGCTTCGCCATCACCGAACCCGGCGCCGGATCCGACGCCCGCAGCATCCGCAGCCGCGCGGTCCGCGACGGCGACGACTGGCTGATCACCGGCGAGAAGACGTTCATCACCGGAGGCAACGAGGCGGACTTCGTGATGGTGTTCGCCGTCACCGACCCCGACCTGGGCGCCGACGGCGGTGTCACCTGCTTCCTCGTCGACCGCGACATGGGCTGGAAGTCCGAACCCATCGAGACGATGGGCCAGTGGGGCCCCGCCTCCCTCGTCTTCGACGAGGTGCGCGTCCCGGGCCGCAACGTCCTCGGCGAGGTCGGCAAGGGCTTCCAGCTCGCCATGCAGTGGATCGGCCAGGGCCGCTACCTCATCCCCGCCCGCGCCATCGGCTCCGCCGAACGCATGCTCCAGATGGGTGTCGACTACGCGCGCCAGCGCCACTCCATGGGCCGCCCCATCGCCGACTACCAGGCCATCCAGTGGCACATCGCCGACTCCCAGGTCGAGATCGAGTCCGCGAAGTGGCTCACCCTGTACGCCGCCTGGCGCGCCCAGCAGGGCATGGACGCCCGGCACGCCTCCTCCATCGCCAAGCTCAACGGCGCCGTGATGGCCAACCAGGTCGTCGACCGCGTCCTCCAGATCCACGGCGGCATGGGCTACACCAAGGAACTCCCCATCGAACGCTGGTACCGCGAACTGCGCCTCCTGCGCATCTTCGAAGGCACCGACGAGATCCAGAAGCGCACCATCGCCCGGAACCTCATCAAGGGGCACGTCCGACTCGGCGGGATCGGCGAGTGACCGCCCGGCGGCCGCGCCCCGGCCTCTTCCGGGCACGCGAGCTCGACCACTACCCCGACGCCCGACAGCGCATGCGCATCCTGTCCATGGCGGTCCTCGCCGTCCTCATCGCCTCCTACGAGGGACAGATCGCGCCCGTCGTCCCGCTGCTGCTCGACGACCTCGACATGTCGCTGACCACGTACGGAGGTGTGTCGGCCCTGGCCCTTGTCGCCGGCGCGATCGCCTCCATGGTCGGCGGCCGGCTCACCGACACCGTCGGCAGGGTGCGGCTCATCGTGCCGCTCCTGATGCTCACCGCGCTGTGCTGCTTCCTGATGACGACGGTGCACTCGGCGGGCCAGCTCCTCGCCGTGCGGGCCGTGCTCTCGGTCGTCGACGGCATGGCCATGGCCGGAACCGCGCCGCTGGTCAGGGACTTCTCTCCCCGCATGGGCCGCGCGCAGGCCTTCGGCTTCTGGACCTGGGGCCCGGTCGGCGCGAGCTTCCTCGCCGCCGCCGTCGCCAGCCTCACCCTGCCGCTCTTCGACGACTCGTGGCGCTCCCAGTTCGTCATCATGGGCGCGGTGTCCCTCGTCCTGTCCGTCGTGATCGCCTTCAACATCGCGGACCTCTCACCCGAACTCCGCGCCCGCATCGTCCGCACCGAACGCGAGACCCTCGGCCGCGCCGACCACACCGAGCGGCCCCGCGCCCGCGACCTGTTCGCCCACCGCGCCATCTGGGCCCACGTCATCGGCATCGCGTCCTGGCTCGTCCTGTACGTGACCCTGGTCGTGTACGGGCAGACGATGCTCGCGGAGAGCTTCCGCCTCGACGCCGCGACGGCCTCGAAGATCATGGCGGCGTTCTGGACGCTGAACATCCTCACGCTCGTCGTCTCCGGACGCCTCTCCGACCGGCTGCAACTGCGCAAGCCGTTCTGCGTGGCGGGAACCGCCGGCAGCGTGCTGCTCACCGCGTACCTGGCGGGCCTCGTCGGCCGCGGCGACGTCTCGCACGCGCACATCGCGATCACCGGGGCGCTCCTCGGTGGCGTGATGGGCTGCGCCTACGGGCCGTGGATGGCGAACTACTCGGAGAACGCCGAGGACGTCGACCCCCGCCTCCAGGGCACCGCGTGGGGCGTGTTCACGTTCCTCACCAAGGCGATGGGCGTGCTGGTCCTCCTCGCGGTGCCCCGCGTCGTCGAGGCGGGCGGCTGGCGCACCTGGCTCGTCGTCTGCGTGTGCTGCATGGCCGTGTTCGTCCCGGCGTCGCTGCTGTTCAGGGGGCCGTGGCGGCGGGCGAGGGCGGCGCCGGCTTCGTCCCCGCAGGACGCTCCGGCCGCCGCCCCCGCGAGCGACTGACGCCCGTCAGCCGCGGGCCACCGCGATCGCCCCGGCGAGCCGCTCCCCGGCCTCGTACACCATGTACGGCACGCCGTGCTCGGTGCCGAACGAGGGAGCGGCCGCCCGGCCGTTCTCCGGGGCCGCGGCATGGGAGTCGTAGAAGACACCGAGGTGCTTTCGGAGCGAGAAGTCGGCGCCGACCTCCGTGATCATCAGGTCGCCGCCGCTCTCCTTGTCCTTGTTGTAGACGACGTACGCGGAGCCGCCGCGCGTGAGGAGGTGCGGTCCGCCCACATTGACCGCGCCGACGTCCGAGTGCCGCACGAGCGGCGTCTGGTCGAAGGTCCAGTCGCGGCCGTCCGCCGACCAACCCCAGCAGATGTCACGGTGATTGGTCGTGTTGTTCAGCATGAACATCATCACGTAGTGCGCGCCGCGGTCCGGCAGCTCGTGCGCGAAGACCCGCGCGTACGACGTCTCGGTGGTGCCCGCCGGCATCATCGACGTCGTCAGGACGACCTTGTCGTACGTGAAGTCGATGCCGTTCGTGGAGCGGGCGAGCCGCGTCGTGGTGTTCTCGCCGTGGAAGTACAGCCAGAACTCCCGGTGCCGGGGCATCCACAGCACGTGCGGCGACGACACATGGCTGACCGAGTAGTGCGGCGACCAGTCGTTCGACACGATCGGATTGTGCGGGTACTCCGTGAACGGGCCCTCCAGTGAGTCCCCGTACGCGAGGCAGATGCCGCCGGGCGCGTCGTGCGGGGCGTAGTAGAGGTAGTAACGGCCGAGCGGCGAAGCCAGCTTGTCGTACACGCCGCGCACGGTCGGGAAGATGATCTCGCCCGTCGGGTTGTACGTGAGGTCGGCGGGGGAGAGAAGCGTGCGGACGTAGGTGTAGTCGGGGAACCCGCCCGGCGCGGCCGAGGCCGACGCGGCGGGAAGCCCGCCGAGGGCCAGCGCGGGCCCGGTGACGGCGGCGGCGCGCAGAAACGTGCGGCGATGCATGTGCGTCTCCAAGGGTCGAGGAAGGTCAGAGGTAGGTCGCGGCCGTGACGCACAGGCCGCCCAGCGCCACCGCCCACACGTACGGCAGGGTCCGCACCATCACCTGCTGCGGGGACACCCCCGCGTACTGGGCGCTCCACACCGTCTGGGTGCTGGTGGGGTCGGCGACGCCGAAGACCTGGTTGTACGAGGTGGCCATGCCGAGGACGGCGACGGCCGGGTAGATGCCGGTGGCGATGAGCACGCCCGCGATGCCCGCGCCGAGTCCGAACACATTGAGCGGGCCCCGGTACAGGCACAGCGGCACCAGCAGGGTGAACACGAGGACGAACAGGACCGCGTTCTGCGGGCTGACCGCCTTCAGGAGCGGTTCGAGCGCGTCGACGGCGCCCGGCAGGTTCACCGCGGCGAGCAGGATCCCGATCGCCACGAACAGCGCGATCGGCGGGGCCGCCACCTCGAAGCCGCCGTACAGGGTGCGCAGCAGCCGCCGGTTCATCTCGCGCGGCCGCGTCGTCGTCACCAGCGCGTACAGCACGCCCGCCAACAGCGAGGGAATGATGGCCAGTTCGAGGCCGAGGGCGAGCACCAGCGGAATCACCGGGGTGAGCAGCGCGTACCACGGGGCGTCGCCGAGCGGCGCGCGACGACGCTCCGCCGGACGCTCCCGCACCGACCGCAGCGACCATGCGTGCTCGACGCCGCGCCGCCGGGACTCGATCAGCACGTACGCGAGGGCGGCCACCAGTGCGAACGGGAACAGCTTCACCATGAACCCGCGCACCGTGTCGATCGGCAGATGCAGCGCCGTGGAGAAGAACTGCCACACCGGCAGCTCGAACGGGATGCCCACCGCGATGCCCATCAGGATCGTGCCCGCGGCCGTCACCTTCGGCACACCCACCGCGATCATCGCCGGGATCCCGATGAGACCGGCGAGCATCGCCGCGGGCGCGGAGCCGGTGACCGTGCCGACGAGCGCCGACACGGCGAGCACCCCGAGCGCCACGAACACCGGCCGGTCACCACCGAATTCGACGATCTTGCGGACCAGGGTGCCCGCGATGCCGGTCTCCTCCAGGAGCTTGCCGAGCCACGAACCCAGCAGGATCGCGATCATCGTCGAAGCGAGCGCCGGCGCGCCCTCCTGGAGCACGGTGTCCAGGAGGCTGTCCTTGCCGGTCACCGGGGCGCCCGCGAGAAGGGCGATCACCACGGCGAGCAGCACGAGCGCGAACGCGGTGGGGAGCTTGCGGCTCAGCATGGCGGCGACTCCGGCCGCCATCACGAGCAGGATCACGACACCCATGTCACTTCTCGCTTCTGTCGGGGTGCACGGAGGGGTGGGGACGGGCGACGGCGTCGAGCGCCGCGGTGAGCAGCAGGGGACTGCGGCCCAGGCCGCAGGAGGCCCGCGCGTAGGCGTGCGCGGCCAGCTCGTCGGCGCCCGCGACGTGCGCGTACACCCGGTGCCTGCCGATGCGCAGTGCCGGATGGTCGAGCGCCCGCTTGAACTCGGCGCGCACCCGCGCGTGGTGGAGGTGCGCGTGGGCCCGCTCGTGCGCGAGCGCCGCAGCCCGCACCGAGCCCTCGGGGAACCACGCCCGCCAGCCGCGTTCCTCGACGAGGCGTTCGGCACGGTCGATGGTGTCGGCGTACAGGTCGACACGGGCGGGACGCGACCGGTAGCGGGCGAGGAGACCGGCGTCGAGCCCGCCGTCGTCGTGCTCGACGACCCGCGCGTCGAGCGGCCCCGGGGTCAGGCGCGCCCCGAACTCCTCGGCGGCCAGCGCCCATCGGCGCAGCATCAACGGGTCCCGCCCCTCGTGTGTCGGCGTGCCCCGCAGCAGGCGGACCGCCAGGTCCAGGTCCTCGTCCGCCGCGCCGCTCATGCGCGGGCCTCCACGACCGCCACCACGGGCTCGTCCGCGGCCCGCGCCCGCAACTCGCTGCGCGCCAGCGCAAGCAGCGCGTCCGGCTCGAGAACCCCTGACAGGTCGGCGATCCGGCCCCCGACGAGCAGCCGCACGGCGGGCGCCCGCACCCCGCCGTCCCCGTACGAGGTGGCGTCGCGCACCAGCGCCGCGAGGGCTTCACCGGCGGCCCCCACGGTCGTCGTCTCCACCCGCGCGTCCGGCGCCCCGAGCCGTACGACACCGTCCGCGTCCACCACCCGCACCGGCCTCCGCGCGGTCCGCAGGCGGCGCTTCACCTCGGTGCCGTACACGGTGTACGCGTCGGTGCCCGCGAGGACAATCACCCGCGCCCCGGGTGTCTTGAGGCTGGTGGCCGCGGCGTCGAGGCGCTCCGCGTCGTCGGCCCGGTGTGCCCGGTCCTGCGTGCGCAGTTCGGTGGCACCGGTGGCGATCGCGCGGACGGTGCTGGTCTGCGGGTCGACGGTCACCTCGACCTCGACACCGTCGGCCGCCGCGCCCTGCGCCACCACCGCCCGCTCGGCCTCGGCCCGCACCGCCAGGATCTGCTCCTGCGTGGCGCCCGGCACGATCCGCTCGACCTGCTCGCGGACCAGGGCGAGCGCCACACCGATCGGGCTGATCACCTCGTTGTGCCGGGCGATCCGTCCCTCCATCCCGGTGACCGCGGCGAGATGCGGGGTGACGGACGCGGCGCCGCCGCCCCCGCCCACGAGCACGGCGGTCTTCCGGTCGAGCCGGTAGTCCTTGACCATCGCGTCGACCACCGCCCGCACCCGCTCGGCGCCCGCGTCGAGGACGGCACGCGCCGCGCCCGCCACATCGGTGCCGAGCCGCTCGGCCAGCGGACGCAGCGCGGCCCGCGCCACCTCCTGGTCGCAGCGCGCGAAGTCGCCCTCGGGCACCCGGCCGAGCGCGTTCGCCGCGCACGTCATCGTGAGCGCGAACCGCCCGCCCGCCGCGTCGAGCACCACATGGTCGTCCGGATCGCCGTCCATCGGCCGCACCGTGGCGAGCCGCGCGTCCCGCAGCTCGTCGAGCGTCGCGAAGCACGCGTACGGAAGCCCGGCGATGTGCGCGCTGCGCGGCCCGACACCGATGACCTTGCCGTCGGAGACACGCACCATCGACCCGCCGCCGACGCCGACCGTGCGCACATCAAGGGCGTTCAGGTACGAGGCCCTGCCGAGGATCGTCGCGTGCCGCACCGCGACCTTGCCGCGCCGCACCACACTGATGTCCGTCGACGTGCCTCCCGTCTCCAGGAACACCCCCTCGCTGATCCGCTCCTGCATCAGCGCGCCCGCGACACCGGCCGCGGGACCCGACAGGACGGTGAGCAGCGGCCTACGGCGCATCTCGGCGAGGGACATGACACCGCCGTCGCAGCGCATCACCATCAGCGGAGCGTCCACCCCGGCCTTGGTGATGGACGAGTCGACGAGTTCGGCGGTCGCCAGCATCCGCGGCAGGATCGCCGCGTTCACCACCGCCGTGCGCGTCCGCTTCTGGAGCCCGTACAGCGACGTGATCTCGTGTGCCGCCGCCGTCGGAAGGCCCGACGAGCGCGCCGCGTCGAGCACGGCCCGCTCCCCGTCGGGCCGGTCGACGCCGAACGGCTCGGTGGCGACCAGGACTTCCGCGCCCTCCTCCAGGACGCGGGTCACGGCGGCCCGTACCGCGTCGGTGTCGAACGGGTCGGTGACGTGCGCGTAGGCGAGCGGCAGCTTCTTGCCCGGTGTCAGTTCCAGCTTGCCGAGCGCGGCGAGCCTCCGGGTGAGCACGGCGCCCGCGCCCGCGCCGATGCCGATGAGGCCGACCTTCGCGACGTCGCCCTCCAGGAGCGCGTTCGTGGCCTGCGTCGTGCCGTGCGCCAGGAACGTGACATCGGCGGGGGTGCGGTCGACCTGCGCGAGCAGCCGGTCGAGCGCCCCCACGATGCCGTGGGCGACACCGTCCTCATGACGGTGGCTCGTGGGCACCTTCACCTGGCCCACAAGGTCGAGCGTCGCGGCGTCGACGGCCACGGCGTCCGTGAACGTGCCGCCCACGTCGATCCCGACGCGTATCCGTGTGCTCATCTCGTACGCACCTCCTCGTGCGTTCGCGTACCGGATGGAGAGTCAGTAGCCCCGGACGTCGGGCCAGTGCCGCTGCACGCCCGTCCGGTCGAGCAGCCGGCCGAACTCGTCGAACCGCTTGTCCTCCGCCTGCACCTGGTGCGGGGACACGTCCTCGGCCAGGCAGTGCGCGGCCAGCGCGCCCGCGACCTCGCCGATGTTCCACTCCACCGGGTGCAGCCGGTAACAGCCGTTGGTGATGTGGGTCGTGCCGATGTTCTTGCCTGCCGGCAGCAGATTGCGCACCCGCCGCGGCACCAGCGCGCCCAGCGGGATCTCGAACGGCACCGAACCGACGTCGATGTAGTTGTCACCGCCGGTCGAGGGATGCAGGTCGATGCGGTAACCGCCGACCCCCACCGAGTCCCGGTACCGGGTCCTGCCGTACGGGCCGACGACGTCGATGGCGACGTCCTGCTCCACGACCGTCGTCACCGCCTTGATGCGGCGCGACTCCCGCACGTACGGAGCCTTCGCGAGACCGTCGGACGTGCCGGTGACATCGGGGCGGATGCGCAGGCCCGGGAAGCCGGTGCCGCCGTCCGCGCGCGGTGCCTCCGTCTGCAGCCAGTACAGGACGGACAGCGACAACTGCCGCGCCTCGCGCAGCGCTTCCTCCTCCTGGCCGATGTACGGCTTCAACCAGTAGTCGTTCAACGGCCAGTTGACGAGCGTGATGTCCGAGTCGAAGGCACCCGGCCGGTGCAGCTTGCGGGCGAGGATCCGCCGGAAGCCCCACAGCTCCTTGTCTCCGGCGTCGGCGCTCTGGTCGGCGCTCACCGCCAGCGGGTCGAGGTCCGGGTTGGGCACGAAGGTACGGGGGACCGGTTCCAGGGTGCGCGGGTCGGGCGCCTCGAAGCCGAGCAGCGGACCGGGCCAGAAATCGGGCCGGTACGAGCGCCAGAAGTCGTAGTCGACGGGACGCTCCACGGTGTGGTCCTCGCCCTCGTGGTGGGAGAGCGCGAAGCACACGGTGATGCCTTGCTGGTTCCCGGGCTGCGCCGTGTCCGGGGCGTGCGGCTCGTCGAACTCGGCCCGCGCCTCCGCCCCGTTGGCGTGCTCGACCCCCGCGAGGGCCAGCAGCTCGCCGGTCTCCGTGGCGTCGACGACGTACGAGGGCGTGAACCCGCGCACGATGCCGGTGCGCAGATCCCGTACGGCCACCGCGCTGATGACATCGTTGTCCGACTCGGCGGAGACCGCCTTGTGCTCGGTGAGGACCGTCAGGAGCCCGCTCGCCCGGTGCGGCGCGAGCATCCCCTCCAGGACGGCCAGCGCGATCCGCGGCTCGTGGCACAGCTTGCTCACACGCCCCGCGCCCGGGTTCAGCTCGGTCAGCGCGTGCGCCTCGCCGCGCAGCGGATACCACTGCCGGTAGTACGCGCGGATGCCCTCGCGCAGCGCCCGGTACGAGGCCGTCGCGCCGAACCGCTCCACCCACGGGTGCTCGTCGGGGGGCACGGCCTGGGCGGTGAGCTGACCGCCGATCCAGTCGGTCTCCTCGGTGAGCACCACTCGGCGTCCCGCGCGGCAGGCGGCGAGCGCGGCGGCGACACCGCCGAGGCCGCCGCCGACGATCAGGATCTCCGGTTCGGGAATCACATGGCTCCTTCGGTACGGATGTGCTGTACGTCTACGGTGTGCGGTCGGGAGCGGCGCCCGCCGTGGCGCCCGTACGGAACTCGCAGGCCACCAGCGGCTCGGCCGCCTCCTCGCCGGCCACGAGGGCCGCCAGGAGCCGCACCGCCGCGGCGCCCAACTCGTGCCGCGGCACGTCGAACCCGGTCGGCTCGGGGCCGGTGGCCAGCTCGGGCGGCGGGCTGCCGAGCAGCGCGAGCGACACGTCGTCCGGGCACGCGAGCCCGGCCTCCGCGACGGCCCCGCTCAGCGCCCGCCACGCGGCCCCGGTGTCCGTCTCCTCCGCCACGAACGCCGTCACGCCGCCCGCGACCAGGCCCCGGATCCGCTCGGCCGTCACCTCGGCGACCGGGTCCGCGCACCGCAGCACCGCGTCGGGACCGCCCGCGAGCCCCGCCATCTCGAGCCCGTCGAGGAAGCCCCGCTGACGGTCCGTGGAGGCGGGCGCGTCGTCGTCCTCGCGCACGAGCACCATCCGCCGGTGCCCGAGCCCCGCGAGGTGGGAGACGACGTCGCGGCTCGCGCTCACGTAGTCCGCGCCCACCCACGCGAGCCCCTCCAACTCCTCCCTGCGGCCCAGGTGCACGACCGGGAAGCCGTCGGCGACCAGGCGCTTCAGCTCGGCGCGCGGCACGTGCCTGCCGAGGAAGAGGCAGCCGTCCGCGAGCCGCACCCGGCCGAGCGCGTCCGGGCCCCCGCCGCTGGACGCGGTGAACAGGACCAGGTCGTAACCGCGCGCCGCGGCCTCCTGCTCCACGCCCACCAGGAACGGGTAGTACGAGTGCTGCACGTCGGTCGGGAACGTCGACGTGAAGCTGAAGACGCCCAGCAGGTTGTTGCGGGAGGCCGCGAGGCGGCGGGCGGCCGGGTCCGGAACGTAGCCGAGGCTGCGCGCGGCGTCCAGGACCCGCTGCCGGGTCTCCTCGGAGATCGTCGCACCCTTGCCGTCGCGGCGGGCGTTCAGGACCAGCGAGACGGTCGCCTGCGACACGCCGGCCAGCCGCGCCACCTCGGCCTGCCGCGGACGCGACGTGCGGCCCGCCGGAGCAGGCGCACGGCCCGGCTTCGCACGCTTCCTGGGTTGCTCCACGCCGGCCGCTCCTCGGGTGTCCGTGGGTGGTAATGCGTATTAGGTAATGCGCATTAACGCGTACTGTGCGGGCGCCGCACGGCCCCGGTCAAGGGGTCGTCACCGGATTTCGGGAGACACAACACTCCGGTGGCCACCGGAGATTGAGCACGCCGAGGGACCCGGCCGCGCGCGGGCGGTCGGGCCCCTCGGCATGCGGCGGTACGGCGCTCAGCGCACGGTCAACCGCACCAGCCGCGCCTTCGTGGCCGCTTCGCCCGTCACCTTCAGCGCCACGTAACGGGCCTTCACCGCGCCCAGGTTGAGTGTGTGGTCCTGGCCCTTGCCGGTGAGGCGGCCCGCGAGGCGGTAGCCCAGGCCGTCACCGCTGACTTCCACCTCGGCCGCGGGTGCGTCGCCCAGTGTCCAGCGCGCCTCCACCGTGCGGAGTTCCGTGTCCGCTCCGAGGTCGACGACCATCCGCCCGCCGGGTCCGGGACGCCACGACGTCGACGGGTCGCCGTCCACCGCCGCCGCCGGGTCCGACATGCCGTCCGGGAGCGGGCTGGTCGGGAACACGGTCCGGCCGAGCGCCAGGTCGTCCAGGGGGTGGGCGGTGGCGCCGGAGAGGCGGAGCGTCGTCTCGCGGGCCCGGGACACGGTGGCCACCGCGCTGCGGCCCTGCGCCGCGACCCGCACCCGGCACGCGGCGCCGGAGAGCCGGAGCGTGGCCCCGTCCACGACCCGTATGCGCAGCCCCGAGGGCAGCCGGTCGCCCGGCAGCGGGCTCAGCGTGAACCGGGGCGGGAGCAGCCGGGCCTCCGCCGCGTCGAGGTCGACGCGGAAGGCGACACCATCGGCGGTCACCGTCTGATCGCCCTCGAAGACGGCACGGCGTTCACCGGACTGCGGGACGTCGACCGTGGTGGTGTCCCGCTCGCCCGAGAGGTTGAAGAGCGCCAAGTGGCCGTCCACGTACGCCGCTTGGACGGCGGAGTTCTGCGCGACGGCAGGCTTCGTGCGGGCCGCCGCCCGCAGCTCGGCCGGTGAGGCGTCCGCGTGTCCCTCGACCATGACGGGCGCCGCGGGCCCGTCCGCCGCCACGACCGTGTCTCCGTAGACCGCGATCGGGTGGTCGCCGCCGCGGACGACGATCCCGGCGCGGCCGTCGATGTCGAGCCAGCCGCCACGGGTGCTGACCTCCGGCTCGGGCCATGCCGCGAGGTCCTGCCACGTCGCGCCGTCCGTCGACCCCTGGACGCGGTAGGCGCGTCCCGCGGCGGCCTCCCAGCGCAGCGTCACGCGGTCGACGTCGTGCGGCGCGCCCAGGTCGACCGCGAGCCAGCTGTCCGTGCGCGGCCGGTCGGCCTTGGAGACGGCCCAGCGGGTGGCCGGGTCGCCGTCGACCGCGAGGCCCGGGCCCTTGCCGGGGTCGCTCGACGACGCGGTCGCCGTGCAGCCGCGCGCGAGGTCGGGACCGTCCGCGCCGTCCCGTGCCTCCAGGGCGTACAGCGAGTACCCGTACGTCGGGTCGGGGCGCACGCCGAGCATCCGCAGGTGCCGGACGGTGGTGCGCGGCACGGTCACCTCGTCGACCCGCGCGGCCGAGCCGGATCCTTCCCGTGCCCGCACGGACGCGCTGCCCTCCTCGAAGCGGTACGTCCGTGTGCCGTCGAGGCCCGCCATGCCCGGCATCGTGAGGTTGTGCACCTCCAGGTGTCCCTCGCCCGCGCCGGTGCCGGTGGACGCGTAGACCACCGAACCGGTCGGCAGCGTGGCGAACCCCGCCCGGCCGCCCTCCAGTTGGAGGACCGTCGCGCTCCCGTCGAAGCCGTCGCGCAGGGACGTGTGGACCCGCACCGAACGGTGTGTCACCTTGCCGGCCGTGGACGGCAGGAACATCGGGGTGGCGCCGCTCAGCCTGAACAGCCAGTCGTCGTGCCCCGGCTGCCACGCGAACTTCACGAAGCCCGGCTTGCTGACCGCGCCCGCCCACGCCGCCCGCGTCTGATGCGACACGAGTCCGGGCCCGGTCCCGAAGTCCGTGACACCGGACGCGTGCGCGAACAGTTCCTCCGCGGAGTACGGACGCACCGGGTCGCCGCCGCGCGCCGCCGCCCACACGTGCAGCAGATAGCTGATGGCCAGCTCGGCGCGGGCCTCAGGCTCGTACTTCGGCTCCCCGGAGAACTTGGCGAGCCGGTGCTCCGGCGGATACTTCTGGTACGCCTCCAAGCGGTCGGCCAGCGCCCGCTCCGCCCACGCGGCCGACCGGTCGCCCGCCACCTGCGCCAGGAACGCGAGCGGGATGACATCGCGGCCGTACAGGTGCTCGCGGTCGTTCACCATCGGCATCAGCGGCTCGCCGGCGTCGCTCATGACACCGAGGAGCGTGCGCCACAGGGGCCGCGCGTTGGGCTGCCGTGTCAGCACCTCGGGCAGCGGGCGGCCCGCCGCCAGGAAGTGTGCCGCGTTGCGGCCCGACGTCCGCCACAGCTCCTCCTGGTAGTGCGGGCCGAAGGAGCCGTGGTTCTCGACGATGAACGTGTCGTACAGGTTGCGGGCCGTGTTGCGGGAGACCCGCACGCCGTCGACGAGCGCCGGATTGGCCAGGTCGGCGGGCGGCAGACCCGCCTCGTTGCGGGACCATGTGCCGTAGCCGGACCGCCAGTCGGTGTGCCGGGGGTCGTCCGGCGCCCAGGCGAGGGCGGGCGCGAGGGTCTGCGCGTACAGGCCCATCTCCTCCAGTTTGGTGTCACCGACATGGCCGCCCTCGAGGCCGTTCGGCGTCCAGTCGCCCGAGTCGGGGTCGTCGCCCGTTCCCAACCACGTGGTGTACGCCGCCTGTTCGCGTGTGATGGTGTCGACGCGCTCGCGCGTGGTGTCGTCGAGGTCGTCCCACAGGAGCCGCGCGGCGAGCACGAAGTACGACTGGAAAGTGGTGTCGAAGAACAGCTTGCGGCCCCACTCCTTCCCGCCGGTCAGCCGGTTCGACGCCGCGAAGTGCCGGATCGTGGCGAGCGTGCGCTCCTTGAGAGTGTCCCGGTCGACCCCGGCCCGCTCGGCGTCGTACGTGCCCTGGGTGAGCAGGACGGCGTGGCCGAGGACGACGGCGAAACCGAAGTCCTTCGCGGTGTAGTGGCCGGCCGCGGCGTCCCATTGCGTCTCGGACCAGCGGGTGTGGTCGAGCAGAACGCGGTGGTAGGTGGCCGCGATGTCGTCCGGGGGAGCGGACGAACGGCCCGCCGCCCGCGCCTGGTTCGCCCCCGTGAGGGCCGGGAGGGCGGCCATGGCGCCCGTCAGGCCGACGGCCTGCAGGAATCTGCGGCGCGGGAGCTGCGGGAGGTGGTGCGGCATGGGCGGGACCTCTTTCGCGAAACACGAGACAACGTTGTCAGGTGGAAGGGGCTCAGTATTCGGTTGCCGGTCCGCCGGCGTCAACGGTCGTGCGGGAAGGGGGGGCGGAGGTCGGGGTGGGGCCGCGGCCGAGGTGTCGGTCGCGGCCCCACCCCGGCGCTCACCGGGATCAGGCGCGGGTCCGGGTGAGGATCGCGCGGAGCTCGGACACGGGCAGCTTCGGTTCCCGGTCGGCCGTCAGGAGCCCGTTCACCTCCTGCTCGGTGTCGGTGAACTGGGTGTAGCAGAAGCCGGCGAGGCCCGCGTCCACGGCCGCCCCCACCAGCGAGGCGAGGCGTTCGGCGAAATCCTTCTCCGTGGCCACGGTGTCGTAGCCGAACCACTCGGCGCCCTCCGCCGGTTCGAAGGTGGCGCCGCCGAACTCGCTGAGGACGACCGGCTGCCCCGTGTGGCGCACCCCGTCAAGCGTCAGCCGCCGCACACCCGGCCACCGCTCCTTGAACTCGCCGCGCCGCAGCCCTTCATGGCCGTAGCGCTCGCGCAGCACATCGGCGCGCTGCGTGTAGTCGTGCACGCCCCACAGGTCACCGGCGGAGATCTCCCACCCGTCGTTCGACACCGCGAGGCGCGACGGGTCGAGCGCCTTCGTCAGGTGGTACAGGGCGTCCATGAGGTGCCGCTGCTCCGGCACGAGCGCCGGATGCGGCACGGACCAGGACTCGTTGAGGGGGATCCACGCGACGATGGACGGGTGGCTGAGATCGCGGGTGATGGCCTCGGTCCACTCGGCGACGACCCGTTCGACCGTCGTCGTCCCGAACGCGTACGCCGACGGCATCTCCTCCCACAGCAGCAGCCCGAGCCGGTCCGCCCAGTACAGGAACCGCGGGTCCTCGATCTTCTGGTGGATGCGGAGCCCGTTCAGGCCCAGCTCCTTGGCGAGTTCCGCCTCCCGGCGCAGCTCGTCCGCCGACGCCGCGAGGTGCGAGCCGGGCCAGTAGCCCTGCTGGAGCGCCATCCGCAGGAAGTACGGCCTGTGGTTGAGGAGGAAGAGCCCGTCGTCCCAGCCGATGTCCCGCAGGCCGACATACGACGACACCCGGTCGACGGGGGTGCCGTCGGTGTCCTCGACGTCGACCGTCGCGTCCACGAGGTGCGGATGCTCCGGGCTCCACAGCAGGTCCTCCAGTTCCTGGGCGTGCCGCAGCGCGGGCACCGCGACGTCGAACGTCGTCTCCCGCCCCTCGGCGAGGGTCCGCTCGTCGGCGAGCACCCGGCCGTTCAGCGTGAGCCGCACGGACACGCGCACGGGAGCGGCCGGCCACCGGCTGAGCACGACCCGGCAGCGTACGCGGGAGTGCGCGACGTCCGGCGTCCAGTGCAGCGTCGTGATGTGCCGCTCCGGCACCTCCTCGAGCCACACCGGCTGCCAGATCCCGGATGTGCGGTGGTA
Organism: Streptomyces sp. SDT5-1; assembly: GCF_052245995.1. Classification (NCBI taxonomy): domain Bacteria; kingdom Bacillati; phylum Actinomycetota; class Actinomycetes; order Kitasatosporales; family Streptomycetaceae; genus Streptomyces; species Streptomyces sp. SDT5-1. The sequence goes on from NZ_CM125963.1 coordinate 8,590,296, forward strand.
CCAGATGACGTGCGGGTCGCGGCGCCAGTCCTGCTTGCCGCGCGGCTGTGTCACGTCGAGGGGCTGGTCCTCGGCGCGCACCACGAGGACGTGCTCGCCGTCCCCGTCGAGCGCATCCGTGATGTCGCACGTGAACCCGGTGTGCCCGCCCTCGTGCCGACCGACGAGCCGTCCGTCCACCCACACTTCGGCGCGGTGGTCGACGGCGCCGAAGTGAAGGAGCAGGCGACGACCGGCGGCGGGCCGTGTCACGTCGAGCGTCCGCCGGTACCAGAGCACCGGGTGGAAGCCGGTGTCCCGCACGCCCGACGCCGCGGACTCGGGCGGGTAGGGCACGGTCACGACCCCCGTGAACGGGGCGGTGACGTCCGGGTCCATCCAGCGCTCGGCGCGACCGCGGTCGGCGTCGTCGTGGGCGAACCCCCACGGCCCGCTCAGATCGCGCCAGTCGGGGTCACGGACGAGCTGCGGCCGGGGATGACCTGCGACGTCGAGATGGGTGTGAGACAAGGAGAACTCCGTGGGTGGGTGCGCGCGGTGGCGGTTCAGTGGGCGGGGGAGCGGAGGGCGACGGCCGTGGCGGCGAAGGCGAGAGGCCCCGGCAGGAGCGGCACGAGCACCGGCATCGCCCACACCAGCAGCACGGCGAGCGCGACCGCGGCCGCGAGCAGCAGGCTGCCGCGCGGATCGGCGAGCGTACGAACGAACCCCTCGCGCGCGGACAGCTGATGCGGTGGTTCGAGCGCCGTGGCGCGCAGTCCCACGACCGCCGCGCCCAGGGCGAGCAGCAGCAGGGCGGGAGCCATCAGGGCCGCGCCCGGCAGCCCGCTGCCGACGAGGCGACCGTCCAGGATGAGGACCACCCCGAGCAGCGGCGGCACGAGCCCCGCCACCAGCGCCCGCCAGGACAGCAGCGCCCGCAGCCGCTCGACGTAGCCGCGGACACTGACCTGGACGCCGCCGCCGACGGTGTCCCGCAGCGTCACCGACGCCGCCGTGAACGCGGCCGGGGCCGTCACCACGGGCAGGCAGGCCACGCTCGTGAGCAGTCCGACGAGCAGCATGTCGGCGAAGAGCGCGAAGCCACCGCCGAACACCTCGCCCGGCTCCCGCTGTTGCCGACCGGCGCCGCGCGGGGCCACGGGTGTGTGCGTCATGGTGGCTCAGCCCTTCAGTCCGGAGGTGGCCATGCCCTGCACCAAGTAGCGCTGGAACACGAAGAAGAACAGCACGATCGGCAGCACCGAGATCACCGACATGGCGAACATCGGCCCGTACGCGGAGGTGCTGCCCTGGTCGACGAAGCTGCGCAGGGCGAGGGTGATCGTCGACTTCTCCGGCGAGAACAGATAGATCATCTGCGTGAAGAAGTCGTTCCACGTCCAGATGAACGTGAAGATGGCCGTGGTGATCAGCGCGGGACGGCTCAGCGGCAGCGTGATCGCCCAGTACGTGCGGAACGGCCCGCAGCCGTCGATCCGCGCCGACTCCTCCAGCTCCCGCGGAATTCCCCGCATGAACTGCACGATGAGGAACACGAAGAACGCCTCGGTGGCCAGGAACTTCGGCAGGATCAGCGGCCAGAAGGTGTCCACCAGGCCGAGCCGGTTGAAGATGATGTACTGCGGGATCAGCACGACGTGGTGCGGCAGCATCAGCGTCGCCACCATGAAGCCGAACATCGGCCTGCTCAGCCGGAACCGCAGCCGGGCGAACGCGTACGCGGCCAGCGAGCACGACAGGACGTTGCCGAGGACGGCGCCTCCGGCGATCAGCAGCGTGTTGCCGAGCAGCCGGGACACCGGGATGCCCGACACACCGTCCATGGCGGTCGTGTAGTTCGACCACTCCAGGCGGCTCGGCCACAGGTCGAGGCTGGCGATGACCTCGTCGGCCGGCTTCAGCGACGTAGCGAGCAGCCACGCCAGCGGGTACAGCAGCACCAGCAGGCACACGGCGGCGACGGTGTGCGGCACCCACCGTTTCGCGGCGAAGTTCATCGGGCCGCCCCCTCGTTGTCATCGGCGTAGAAGACCCAGGACCGGGACGTCCGGAAGAGGATCAGGGTCACCGCGCCGATCGCGATCAGCAGCAGCCAGGCCATCGCGGAGGCGTAGCCCATGTGCGAGGCCGTGAAGCCGCGCTCGTACAGGTACAGCGTGTAGAACAGCGTCGAGTCGGCGGGTCCGCCCTCGCCGCCGCTGACGGCGAACGCGGGGGTGAACACCTGGAAGGAGTTGATGACTTCGAGGACCAGGTTGAAGAACACCACCGGGGACAGCATCGGCACGGTCACCGACACGAACTGCCGCCAGCGGCCCGCCCCGTCGAGCGCCGCCGCCTCGTACAGGTCAGGCGAGATCTGCTGGAGCCCCGCCAGGAAGATCACCATGGGCGCGCCGAACTGCCACACCGTCAGCAGCACGATCACGTACACCGACAGATCGGCGTCGCCGACCCAGCCGCCCGTGTGGATGCCGACGGCGGCGAGGGCCCGGGACACCGTCCCGCCGTCGTTGAACAGCGCCCGCCACACCAGGGCGATGGACATGCTCGCCCCCAGCAGCGAGGGGGCGTAGAACGCGGAGCGGTAGAACGCCCGCCCCCGGCCGAGGTTCTTCAGGAGCATCGCCACACCGAGCGCGAGCCCCAGCTTCAGCGGCACGGCCACGACGACGTACAGCATCGTGGTGCCCACCGACCGCCAGTAGCGCGGGTCGTCGGTGAGCATGTCCGTGTAGTTGCGCAGCCCGATCCACTTCGGCGGATCGAACAGGTTGTAGTCGGTGAACGACAGGTACAGCGACACCGCCATCGGCGCGAGCGTCAGGACGAGCGCGCCGATCATCCACGGCGACAGGAACACATAGGCGGGCCACTGCTTCTCGCGCACCCGGCGGACCCGCCCGCCGGACGCGGGGTCCCGCGGATCCCGGTGGGCGGGAGCGGGCGCCTTGGTGGTGAGGGCGCTCATGGCCTCAGCTCCTTCTCGGCCTCGTCGACGAGTTCGCGCGCCGCCTGCCGCGGAGTCGCCTTGCCGTACATGACGCGCTGGTACACACGGTTGAAGGTCGGCTGGATCGCCAGGTCGCCGGGCGGCGGAGCGGTCGGCGGGGCGTCGAGGCCGTACGCCTCCATCGTTCGCGCGTACCGGAAGATCTCCAGCTCGGCGCCCTTCAGCGTCCTGCCGACGCGGTCCGCGATCGTCCTGTTGGGCGGGGTGGAGCGGGAGAAGCCGAGGATGTCACCGGCCCGCCGGTCGTTGAGCAGGAAGTCCACCAACTGGGCGGCCTCCTTGGGGTGTCGGGTGTGCGCCCCGATGCCGATCAGCATGCTCGGCTTGAAGTACGCGCCCTGCCGGCCGTCGGTGGTGGGCACGGGCGCGTAGTGCACCTGCTCGCCGAGGAGGTCGACATAGCCGGGGAACGGCGCGTCCCACGTGAAGTCCGAGGCGGCCAGATGGCGGCCCATCGGTGACATCTCCGTGTTCGTGGCCTGCACCGAGTCCTTCGGCTCCGCGACCGCGCCCGCCCTGCGCAGCCGGTCGCAGAACGTCCAGAACGCGGCGAGGTCGTCCTCGGAGAACCCCAGCTCGGTCTGGCTCGCGTACAGCTTGCCGCCCCGACTGCGCAGCCAGTCCTCGAAGATGTCCTCGTTGCCGCCGCCGTCGTTGGCACCGCGCACCCGGCGCCCGTCGGGGGACTTGAGGCCGAGCGCCGTGATCCGGTGGTTGGCCTCCGCCCATTCCTGCCAGGTCCAGCCGGGCCGCGGTGTGTCGATGCCCGCCTTCTCGAAGATCGCGGAGTCGTAGGCGAAGCCGGTGATGCCGCGGCCCATCGGCAGGGCGTACTGCTCGCCCTCGTACGTGCCGGTGCGCAGGAAGTCGCGGTCCATGTCGGACGTGTCGACGGTGCCCTGCTTGATGGCGTCGCCCAGGGGCAGGAGCGCGTCACCGCCCGCGTACTGGGACACCTGCCGGTAGTCCAGCTGCACCACGTCGGGGACGCCGCCGCCCGCGGCCTGCGTCGCCAACTTCTGCAGGTAGGCGCCGAATTCACCGTTCGACGTGCGGACGGTGACGCCGGGGTGCTCCTTCTCGAAGAGGCGCACCGCCTTCTCGGTGCGCGCGGCACGGTCGTCGTTGCCCCACCAGGAGAACCTGAGGGTGACACCGCGCGAGGTGCCGCCGCTCGCGGTGGAACAGCCGGACAACGTGCCGGTCAGCGCCGCGCCGACACCGGCGGCGGCCGCGGTCAGGACGGCCCGGCGACCGGGGGAGGGGCGCGGGCCGCTTCGTGGCTCGGGCATGGGGGACCTCTCGTGAGGCAGGCGTACGGGACACCGCGGGCGGCGGCGCTGATGCTGCGGCGCGCCCCGGCGGCGACGGATTCCAACGTTGTAACCAGGGGATGTCGCCGGGGTCAACCCTCCGGCCCGAACCGATCGGTAAGGGCTTTCCATCGGTCGTGCTCGGTGCGTAGTCTCGTCCGTGCCCCGTGCATAATCGAGGGAACGCAACACGAGGGGAGCCGGGTGGTGGCAGCAGTGACGCTCAAGGACGTCGCCGAGCGGGCGGGGGTGTCCATCAAGACCGTGTCCAACGTTGTACGCGACGCGCCCCGGGTGTCCGAGGCGACCCGCACCCGCGTCATGGCCGCCGTCCGCGAGCTCGGGTACCGGCCCAACCCCTCGGCCCGCCGCCTGCGCACCGGCCGCAGCGGCCTGATCGCCCTCGCCGTGCCCGACCTGGCCACGCCCTACTTCGCGGAACTCGCCCACCACGTCCGCACGGAGGCCGCCGCCCTCGGCTTCACCGTCCTCATCGAGGAGACCCTCGGAGACACCAAGGAGGAGCTGCGCCTCGCGACGGGCGTCGGCGCGTCCCTCCTGGACGGTGTGATCCTGTCGCCGCTGCACGTCACACCGGACGAACTCGCCCCCGTCACCGACCAGTTCCCCCTGGTCCTGCTCGGCGAGCGCAGCTACGAGGGCGACCGGGTGGTCGCCGACCACGTCCTCATCGACAATGTCGCGGCGGCCCGCGAAGCCACCGCGCACCTCGCCGCCCTCGGCCGCACCCGCATCGCCGCCATCGGCGTCGACAAGGCGGGATCCGCCACCAGCCGCCAGCGCCTCGAAGGCTTCCAGCAGGCGCTGCACGAGGCCGGTCTGACCTACGACCCGGGCCTCGCGCCGCAGATCAAGGACTTCGACCGGCGCAACGGCCTGCTGGCGATGCGCACCCTCGCCGCGCTCCCCGAGGACCGGCGCCCCGACGCCGTCTTCTGCTTCAGCGACCTGCTCGCCGTCGGCGCCCACCGCGCCCTGCACGAGGCGGGCCTGACGGCCCCCGACGACGTGGCGCTCGCCGGCGTGGACGGCTCAGAGGAGGCCCGCTACGCGACACCCTCACTGACCACGGTCGTCCCCGACAAGGCGGCCATCGCCTCGCTCGCGGTGAAGTGTCTCGTCAACCGCGTCCGCGCGCAGGAGCCCCCGCCGTTCGAGACACATGTCGCGCCGCACTGGCTCGAGGTGCGCGAGTCGAGCGGCGGCGGACGGGAGCCGCTGACGCCGTGACCCGCGGCGGCGCCGCTCAGCCCTCGGCGGAGGCCGCCAGGATCGCCTGCACCCGCGCCCCGTTCGACGCGATGTGGTGCCGCGCCTCGCGCTGCGCGCGCTCCGCGTCACCCGCGCGGATCGCGTCCATCAGCGGCTCGTGCTCGCCGAGCAACCGGCGCGGGTTCTCGTTCTCGCGCTCGTGCGCGGACAACGCCATGAGATAGAACCGCAGTTCACGGGTGAGCCCGGCGTAGAACGCGTCGAGGCGCGCGTTGCCGAGCGTCGCCACGATCGCCCCGTGGAACGCCAGGTCGGCCGCCACGATGTCGGCCCGCCGCAGCGAACCCGTGACCGTCACCAGGTGGTCGTACGCCCGCTCCACCGCGGCCAGTTGCGCCGTGTCCAGGGGTGCCGCGAGCGCCGCCGCCTCCAGGTGCTCGCGCGCCGTGTACAGCTCGTCGACGCTGCGCGGCGTGGGGGAGATGACCACGGCGCCGCGGTTGGCCTGGAAGCGGATGAGGCCGCCGTGCTCCAGGAGCCGGACCGCCTCGCGCACCGTGTTGCGGGCGATGCCCAGTTCGGCGGCGATGGCGCTCTCGCGCAGCCGCTCGCCCGGCCGGAAGGCCCCGGCGAGGATCCGCTCCGACAGGCCGTCGGCGATCTGCTGCGCGGTCGTGGTCCGCCGGGCCACAAGACCTTCAAGTGCCGTCATGGCGTCATCGTAGCCAGCCTCCCGACCCCTGGTGCCGGACAGTGCAACTGTTCTACAGTTGCGCACTGCTTCGGCCTCTCACGGCCCGTCGCCTGCGTGACCCCACCGAACCGATGTGGCAGGAGGGCCCTCAACAGTGCGGACCACACGCGAGAACGACCGCGTCGGAGCGGCCGACCCGAGCGCCCCGGAGCAGTCCCCCTCCGACGCGCCCCGCACCCTCAGACAGCGGCACGTCCGGATGATCGCCCTCGGCGGCATCGTCGGCGCCAGCCTCTTCGTCGGCAGCGGCGCCGTCATCCACACCGTCGGCCCGGCGAGCATCCTGTCGTACGCGCTCGGCGGCCTCCTGGTCATCCTCGTCATGCGGATGCTCGGCGAGATGGCGACCGCCTCGCCGACCCTCGGCTCGTTCATGGAGTACGCCCGCACCTCGCTCGGCGGCTGGGCCGGCTACACCATCGGCTGGCTGTACTGGTACTTCTGGGTCGGCGTCGTCGCCTTCGAGGGCGTCGCGGGCGCCAAGCTGTTGATGCTGTGGATACCCGGCGTACCGCAATGGGTGTTCTCACTCGTCCTGATGACCCTGCTCACCGCGACGAACCTGGTGTCCACACGGTCCTTCGGCGAGACCGAGTTCTGGCTCGCCTCCATCAAGGTCGTCACCATCGTCGTGTTCCTCGTCGCGGGCACCCTCTTCGCGCTCGGCCTGTGGCCCGGCGCCCACCTGTCGGTCGCAAACGTCGCCCTCGACGGCTTCGCCCCCAACGGCCTGTCCGCCATCCTGCACGGCGTCGTCCTCGTCATCTTCTCCTACGTCGGCACCGAGATCGTCACCATCGCCGCCGCCGAGTCCGCCGACCCCGTGAAGTCCGTCGTCAAGGCCACCTCCTCGACGGTGTGGCGCGTCATCATCTTCTACGTCGGCTCCGTGACACTCCTCGTGATGATCACGCCGTGGCACGCGATCCCGACCGAGACCAGCCCGTACGCCGCCGCCTTCGGCAAGATGGGCGTACCCGCCGCGACCACCGTCATCAACGTCGTGGTCCTCACCTCCGTCCTGTCGGTCCTCAACTCGGGCCTCTACACGGCCTCCCGCATGCTGTTCGCGCTCCAGCGCAACAAGTGGGCACCCCGCTGGGTCGCCGACCGCAGCCGCAGCGGCACTCCCTGGAAGGCGATCCTGGCCTGCACCTCCGTCGGGTACGTCGCCGTCGCCATGAGCTATGTCGCACCCGACACCATCTTCAACTTCATCATCAACTCGGCGGGCGCCGTCGGGCTGTTCGTCTACGCGATCATCGCCGGCTCCCAACTGCGCATGCGGCGACAGCTCGAACGCGACGCCCCGGACCGGCTCAAGCTGCGCATGTGGTGCTACCCGTACCTCAGCTGGGCCACCCTCGCAGCCATCCTCGTCGTCCTCAGCTCCATGCTGCTCGTCCCCGACGCCCGCTCCCAGCTGTACCTGAGCGTGCTCAGCCTGGCCGCGATCCTCGCCACCTACGCCGTCGTCCGCGCCCGGCGCCGACACACCACCCGCTGACTCCCACCGCTTACGGAGCACACCATGGCCCAGGAGAACCCGCCCGTCCTGACCGGCCCCGCCCTGTGGAGTGCCCAGGCCCATCTGCCGTCCGTCCTCGGCCGCCAGCTCACCGTCGAGCGCGCCGAGGGCAGCTATCTGCACACCACCGACGGCCGCCGCCTCTTCGACGGCACCGCGGGGCTCTGGCACGCCAACGTCGGGCACTCCCGTCCCGAACTCGCCGACGCCGCCCACCAGCAGATGCGGCGCCTGGAGACCTACCACGTCTTCGGCCGCTACCTGAACGACCGCGCCGTCGCCCTCGGCGAACGCCTCGCCGCCCTGTCGCCCATCGACGACCCCAAGGTCATCCTCAACAGCGGCGGCAGCGACGCCATCGACGTCGCCTGCAAACTGGCCCGCAGACACTGGCAGCTGGCGGGACGCACCGGCAAGACCATGGTCCTCAGCCGCGAGTTCGCCTACCACGGCCTGCACGCCTACGGCACGAGCATCGCGGGCCTCGACTTCAACCGCGCAGGCTACGGCACCGACTCCCTCGTCCCGGAGACCGCGCGCGTCTCCACCGACGACATCGACGCCGTCGCCCGCACCGTCCAGGCGATCGGCCCCGAGCGCATCGCGGCCATCGTCGCCGAACCCGTGCAGGGCACCGGCGGTGTCATCCCGCCCGCACCCGGCTACCTCGAAGGACTGCAGCGCATCTGCCGGGAGCACGACATCCTGCTCGTCGCCGACGAGGTCATCACCGGATTCGGGCGCACGGGCCACATGTTCGCCACCGAACGCTACGGACTCGCGCCCGACCTGATCACCTTCGCCAAGGGCGTCACCTCCGGCTACGCCCCGCTCGGCGGCGTCCTCGTCGCCCCGCACATCTGGCAGCCGTTCTACCGCGACGCCGACGGCACCCCCGTCTTCCGGCACGGCACCACCTACTCCGGGCACGCCACCGCCTGCGCGGTCGCCCTGCGCAACCTCGACCTCCTCGACGAGGAGAAACTCGTGCCGCGCGTCGCCGAGCTCGAACAGCTCCTCACGGAGGAACTGCGCGCCCTGGACGCACGCGCGTCCGTCGCCGAGACCCGCGTCGCGGGACTGCTCGCCGGTGTCTCGCTCGTCGACGACATCAGCGCGGAGGCCGTCACCGACGACCTCGTCGAGCACGGCTTCGTGACCCGCCCGCTGCGCGGCAACACCGTGCAGATCAGCCCGCCGTTCATCACCACCGACGACGAACTGCGCGGCCTCGTCGCCGCCATCGGCGCCGTGCTCGCCGCACACGAAGGCCGGTGACGCGATGCCGACACCGGACGAGCAGCGCACCGTCGGCCTCGTCGAGGCCCGCTCCATCGACGTCGTACCGGACGCGGAACGGCACGGCACCGCGTTCAGCCAGTTCACCCTGTGGGTGGGCGCGAACCTGCAGATCACCGCCGTCGTCACCGGGGCGCTCGCCGTCGTCCTCGGCGCCACCGCGTTCTGGGCGGTGATCGGACTGCTCGTCGGGAACCTCCTCGGCGGCTCGGTCATGGCCCTGCACTCCGCGCAGGGGCCGCGCCTCGGACTCCCGCAGATGATCTCCTCGCGCGCCCAGTTCGGCGTGCGCGGCGCGGTCGTGCCCCTAGTCCTCGCGGTCTTCATGTTCATCGGCTGCACGGCGAGCGGCACCGTCCTCGCGGGCGAGGCCGTCGGCGAACTCACCCACCTCGGCCCCGTCGCGGGCATTCTGATCTTCACGGCGGTCACCGCGGTCGCCGCCGCCGTCGGCTACCGCCTGATCCACGCCCTCGGCCGCATCGCCGGCGTGGTGTGCGGTGTCGCCTTCGTGTACCTCGGCGCCCGCCTCCTCCAGCACGACGACATGGGAGCGGTCCTCGCGGACCGCGGCTTCGCCCTGCCCGCTTTCCTCCTCGCGGTGTCCCTGTCGGCGTCCTGGCAACTGTCGTTCGGCCCGTACGTCGCCGACTACTCGCGCTATCTGCCACGCTGCACGTCGGCGCGCGCCACGTTCGGCTGGACGCTGGCGGGAACCGCGCTCGGCGCCCAGTGGTCGATGGCCTTCGGGGCGCTGGCCGCGGCCGCGGCGGGGGAGGCGTTCGTCGGACACGAGGTGACGTACGTGGTGTCACTCGGCGGCGCGGGCCTGCTCGCGGCCGTCCTCTACTTCGTCATCGCGCTCGGCAAACTGACCGTCACCGTCCTCAACACGTACGGGGCCTTCATGTCGACGGTGACGAGCGTGACCGGGATGCGCCGGCGCGGCGCCGTGCCGTACCGGCTCTCGCCGCGCGGCCGGGTCGGCTACATCGCCGCGATCATCGTGGTGGGCGCCGTGCTCGCGCTCGCGGGCCGCGGCGACTTCCTGAACACGTTCTCCACCTTCCTTCTGGTCGTCCTGGCGTTCTTCACGCCGTGGAGCGCGGTGAACCTCGCCGACTACTACCTCGTCGCGAAGGAGCGCTACGACATCCCGGCCCTCAGCGACCCCGACGGACGCTACGGCTCGTGGCGCACGCCCGCCCTGGTGTCGTACGGAGTGGGACTGCTGGTCCAACTGCCGTTCATGACGACCGGCCTGTTCACCGGGCCGTTCGTGGCGCCGCTCGGCGGCGCCGACATCTCGTGGATCGTGGGCCTGACGCTGCCCGGACTCCTGTACTGGTTGCTGGCCCGCCGCGAACCGCACCGCGTCCCCGACCGCATGATCTACCCGGCGGACACGACGCCTCAGGACCCGCCGCGCACGTCGGTCCCGGCGTAGCCGGTCACGAGCGCGTCCACCGCGAGCGCCCCGTCCGGCGCCACCCGCACCGGATTGAGCTCGACCTCCGCGACGTCCGCCCGGCCGGCGATCAGCTCCGACACCGCGACGACGACATCCACCAGGGCCGACACGTCGACCGGGCGGCGGCCCCGCCAGCCGTGCAGCAGCGGGGCCGCGCGCAGCCGCCGCAGCATCGCGCGGGCGGTCGCGCGGGAGCAGGGGGCCAGCTCGAGGGCGATGTCCTGCGCCAGTTCCGCCCGGACGCCGCCCGCCCCGACCACCACCACGGGACCGAACGACGGGTCGCGGCGCGCGGCGACGAGCACCTCGACGACGTCCGGGCGCCGGTCCATCTCCTCGACCACGAAGCGGTGCGGGCCGAGCCGCGCCACCATGTCCTCGTACGCGGCGCGCAGCGCGCCCGGATCCCACAGCCCCGTGGCCACCGCGGCGTGCTCCGTCTTGTGCGCGAGCCAGTCGGCCTTGAGCACGACGGGCGCCGACAGCCCGGCCGCGACGGAGACCGGGTCCGCGGTGCCCGGCGGCACCTCCACCGCCCGCGGAAACACCACCCCCGCGGCGCCGAGCAGCCGCCGCGCCGCCCCGTACCCGTCACCCACCGGCACGGCACCGCCGACCGGTGCCACCGGACGCCCCCGGCCCAGCGGCTCCCCGCTGAGCCGATGCGCCGTCGCCACCGCCCGTAGCGCCGCCTCGACATCGGTGAACGTCGGCACGCCCGCCGCCCGCAACTCCCGTGTCGTAGCCGTGTGTTCGGCCATCGAATGCACCACGACCGGCATCTCCCGCTCCGCCGCGAGCCGCCCCAGCGCCCGCGCCACCGCGGACTCCGTCTCCTGCTGCGCCGGAATGTCACGCCCGTAGCTCCCGAAATAGCCGCTGAGCACGACCGCGTCCGCGACCTCCGGATCCGCGAGACACCCCGGCACGGCGGCGTACGTCGAGAGGTCCCGCTCACCCGCCCCGTCCAGATCGACCGGATTGGCGACACACGCCCCCGACGGCAGCCGGTCCGCCAGGCGCTCCCGTACACGCGGCGGCAGCGCGGAGACCTCCAGGCCGAGCCGCGCCGCGGTGTCCGCCGCCACCGCCCCCTGCCCTCCGCTGTCCGCGACGATCGCCACGCGCCGCCCGCGCACCGGCGCCGTACGCAGCACCAGCCGGGCGGCGTCGGCGAGTTGGGCCGGAGTGTCGACACGGACCGCGCCGACGGCCCGGCACGCCGCGTCCACCACGTCGAGGGCCGAGGTCAGGGCGCCGGTGTGCGAACGCGCCGCCTCGCGGGCCGCCGTGCTGGCGCCGACCGTGAGCAGCAACACCGGTTTGCCCGCGTCCCGCAGCGCGGCGAGCGCGTCGAGGAGCGCCGCACCGTCGCCGTAGCTCTCCAGGTAGAGGGCGACGGCGCGGGTGGTGTCATGGTCGACGAGATCGGCGAGGACCTCCGCCGCGCCGACGTCGAGCTGGCTGCCCACGGACACGAATCGGGACACCCCCACGCCGCCCGCGGCGGCCAGCTGCGCGATCTCCAGGCCGACCTGCCCGCTCTGCGACACCACGGCGAGCGGCCCCGCGGTGAACCGCCCCCAGGCCAGCTCCAGTTCGCCCGGCGCGTCGTACAGGCCCAGACAGTTCGGGCCGACGAGCCGCGAACCGCCCGCCCGCACGGCACGGGTCAGCGCGGCCGGATCGCGCACGCCCGACGTCACCGCGAGCAGCCCCGGCACCCCGAGCGCCACCGCCGCTTCGACGCCGGGCGTGAGCGACGCCGCCGGGACCGCGAAGGCGACCAGGTCGGGCACCTCGGGGAGCGTCTCGAGCGAGGGGTGGCTCGGCCGCCCGAGCACGGTCGTGGCGCGCGCGTTGACGAAGTGCACCCGGCGCCGGTGCCGCCCGGACAGTGCGCCGCGCGCCAGCCAGTGACCCCACTTGGCGGTGTTGTCGGTGGCGCCGACCACGGCCACGGACCGCGGGGCGCGGAACACGTCGAGGGCCGTCATGACGCGGCGAGCGCACGCGAGATGACGAGGCGCTGGATGTCGGACGTGCCTTCCTCGATCTCCTCCAGCTTCGCGTCCCGCAGCCACTTCTCGGCGAGGAACTCCTGGGAGTACCCGGCGCCGCCCAGCGTCTGCACGGCGGCCCATGTGGCGAACATGGCGTTCTCCGAGCCGACGAGCTTCGCCGTCGCCGCCTCCGCCGTCACCCTCAGGCCCCGGTCGTGCAGCCGGGCCGCGCGCTGGGTCAGCAGGTGCGCGGTGTCGGCGCGGGTCGCCATGTCGGCGAGCCGGAACGCGACCGCCTGGTGCTCGATGATCGGCACCCCGAACTGCACCCGTTCACGCGCGTACGCAGCCGCCAGGTCGAGCGCCGCCCGGCACAGTCCGGCACAGGAGGCGCCGATCAGGATCCGCGAGGCGTCGAAGGTCCGCATGAGCCCGGCGAAGCCCTGCCCCTCGGCACCGAGCCGGTCACCGGCCGGGACACGTACATCGTCGAGGAACACCTCGGCGTTGACGATGGCCCGCTGCCCCATTTTGCGCAGCGGCGGACCCACCGAAAGACCCGGTGTGTCCCGGTCGACGACGAACGCCGTGACACCGCGCGAGCGCGAGCCGGGATCGACCGTCGCGAACACCACGAACCGGCGCGCGTACGGGGCGTTGGAGATCCAGGTCTTCTGCCCGGTGAGCACGTAATGGTCCCCGTCGCGCAGCGCGCGCGTGCGGATGCCGGCGGCGTCCGAGCCGTGGTCGGGCTCCGTCACCGCGAGCGCCGTCAGCGGCGGCTCGGGGCCGGTCAGCGGGCGCAGCCAGCGCTCCTTCTGCTCGTCGGTGCCGAGGGCGAGGACCGGGGCGGCGAAGAAGCCGTTGGAGGTGAGCAGGTTGCCGATGCCGATGTCGCCGTGGCACAGCTCCTCCTGCACCAGCGCCTGCGTCGTCAGATCGGTGACACCCCCGCCGCCGTGCTCGGCGGGGATCATGAAGTCGGTGAGTCCGGTCGCCGCGGCCCGCTTCCACAGGTCGAGCGGTGACTCGGTGCCCGCGTCGTCGACCGCGCGTGCCCGCGGCCGGATCTCGGTGGCGGCGAAGTCCCGGGCGAGCCGGACGAACTCCCGCTGTTCCGCGGTCAGTTCCCAGGCGTCGGGGAGGGGCATGAGGGGGCTCCTCTGTCGGAGGGCGGGCTGGGGAAGGTGTCAGTGCGGGACGGTCTCGTGCGGGGGAGCGGCCGGTGCCCGCTCGCCCCGTGCGGCCGTGCGGTCGAAGAAGTCCGGGGCCACGCGCGCGTAGCCGAGCATCAGCAGCCACCCCGTCAGCAGGGTGCCGACGCCGATGAGGAACACGCCGCCGATGTGCCAGTGCGGGGCGAACGGCAGCATCCACGACGTGTAGCTGTTGGCCGGGTCCCAGTCGTTGCGCAGGCTCCAGACGCCCGCCGCGAGCAGCACCAGCCCCCCGGTCGCGGGCAGCACCACCCGCAGCCACAGATCGGCGGCGCCGCGCCGCCACTCGCCCCGGTGTGCCCACGCCGACGTCAGGCCCGTGAGCCCGTAGTAGAACGCGATCATCAAGCCGCACGACGACACCGCGTCGCCGATGACCTGGCCGTCGCTGAGGAAGTTCATGACGATGTAGCAGACCGCTCCCGCCACGCCGGTCGCGACGGTGCCGAACTGCGGGATCGCGTACCGCGGATGCACCTTCGCGAACACCCGCGGGGCCGCCCCGCGCCGCCCCATGGCCAGCATGGTCCGCCCGAGCGTCAGCACGGTCGTCTCCGTCGACGCCGCCGCCGACGACAGCACCATCAGGACGAGCAGGTGCCACAGGACCGAGCCGATGCCGCTGTCGCCGAACACGGCCCGGCCGACCGCCGAGAACACGTCGCCGAAGTTGTCGGGGTTGCCGAGGCCGATGCCCGTCGTGCCGATGCCGGCGAACGCCAGGGTCGCGACGGTCGCCACCAGGTACAGGCCGAGCAGGGTCAGCGTCGACCAGGCGGCGGCCCGGCCCGGCGTGCGGTGCCGGTCGGTGGTCTCCTCGTTGACGGTCAGCGCCGTCTCCCACCCCCAGTAGATGAACAGCATCAGCACCAGACCGCTGACGAACGCGCTCGGCGAGGGGATCTCGAAGGGGTTCAGCCACGACCACTCGGGCCGGTGTGCGCCAGGGCCGGCATGCCCCGCGTACACCCGCACGAGCGCCACCACCGACAGGACGGCCAGCATCCCGAACTCCAGGAACAGCAGCGCGCGTTGCACGGCCGCCGCCACCTCGATGCCGCGATAGCACACGGCGCTCATCAGACCGATCCAGCCGAGCCCGACGAGGAGCACCCACGGACTCGACGGGTCCGCGCCGATGCCCTCGGCGCCGCACAGGATGAACACGTACTGGCCGGCGACCTGCGCCAGGCTGGCGAGCACCAGCACGAACGACGTGATGATGGCCCAGCCGCCCATGAATCCGACGCGGGGACCGAGCACCCGGGACGCCCAGGTGAAGATGGTGCCGCAGTCCGGTTCCTTGCGGTTGAGCGCCGCATAGCCGAACGACACGAACAGGATGGGCACGAAGGCGAGGACCACGATCGAGGGCGCCTGGAAACCGACGAAGGCCACGATGAACGCCAGCGTCGCCGCAAGGCTGTACGCGGGAGCCGCCGACGCCACCGACAGGATCAGGCACGTCGTCATGCCGAGCGCGTCGGCGCGCAGCCCCGGCGCGGGAGGCGGTCCGCCGGAACGCTCGGCGGTGGTGGTGCGCGGAAGATCTGACACGGTCGAACCCCCGTCCGGGGTAGGCGGATCGCAAGATTGACGCGAGGCTCAATGATGCGCGTGGCAGGAGCGCTGTCAAGGGTCCGCGGACACATCCATCGCAACGATTGACTGAGTGATCAGTCTTGCGACATGCTCTGCCGTCATGTGGGAACAGACCGAAATGAACCTCGTCGAGACCGAGGTCGTCATCGTCGGCGGCGGCTACGCGGGCCTCGCCGCGGCCCTCCAACTCCACGACCACGGTGTCGACTTCGCGCTCCTCGAAGCCGCCGACCGGGTCGGCGGCCGGGTCCTCACCGAGACGCGCGACGGCCTGCGCCTCGACCACGGCGGCCAGTGGATCGGACCCACCCAGACCCGCCTCGGCACCCTCGCCGCCCGCTTCGGCTGCGCCACCTTCCCCACCTGGGAGACCGGAAAGCACATCGAGGTGTGGCACGACGGAACCGCCGTCCCCTACCTCGGGGCGGCGCCCGAGGAAGGCCCCGGCATCACGGCGTACACACGCATCACCGACACCCTCGACGCGCTCGCCCGCACCGTCGACACCACCGCGCCGTGGCACACACCCCGCTTCGAGGAGTGGGACGCCCAGACCGCCCAGTCCTTCTTCCGCGCGCACACCGACGACCCCGACGCCCTGCGTCGCCTCGCGCTCGCCGTGCAGGGCGTGTGGTGCGCGGAGCCGTACGAGATCTCGCTGTTCCACGTCCTCTTCTACGTCGCGGCGGCCGGCGGCTGGGAGCAGCTCATGGAGACCGGGGGGTGCGCCCAGGACAGCCGCTTCGTGACCGGCGCCGCAGGACCCGCCCGCGCCGTCGCCCGGCTGCTCGGCGACCGGATCCGCCTCGGCGCCGCAGCCCGCACCGTCGAGCACGGCACCGACGGCGTCCGCGTCCACACCGCCGACACCGTGTACGAGGCCCGCAGGGCGATCGTCGCCCTGCCGCCACCCGCCGTGCGCGCCCTCACCTTCACACCGAACCTGCCGGTCAGCAGGGAGGGCTGGCTCGCCCACTCACCCATGGGCCGCGTCGCCAAGGTGCACGCCGTGTACGACACCCCGTTCTGGCGCGACACGGGCCTCTCCGGCATCGCCACCCTCTACGACGACGGGCCGATCGGCGTCGTCTTCGACAACTCGCCCGCCGACGCCACGCGCGGCGTCCTCGTCGGCTTCGTCTACGGCGACCGGCTCACCGCCTGGAGCCGTCTCGACGCCACCGCCCGCCGCGCGAGCACCCTCGCGAGCCTCGCCTCCGTCGTCGGCGACCGCGCCCTCCACCCCCTGGACTGGACCGAGAAGAACTGGTCGCGGGACCCGCACGCGCGCGGCGGCTACGAGGCGTACGTGACACCCGGCGGCTGGACCGGCTACGCGCGCGTCGGCTGGCGCACATCCTGCGGCACCCTGCACTGGGCCGGCACCGAGACGGCTAGTGTGTGGAACGGCTACATCGACGGCGCCCTCTCCTCCGGGACGCGGGCGGCCGACGAGGTGGTCACGGCACTCTCGGCGCAGGCGGAAGGCTGAAGCAGCATGGGGCCCGACAGCGAGGCCGGGGAGACGCTCGCCGAGCGGGCGCGCCTGGTGGTCCTCTCCGCACCCATCAGCCAGCGGGAGTTCGCCGACCGCGTCGGCATGGACCCCACCGCCCTCTCCAAGGCGCTGCGCGGCAACCGCCGCCTGCGCGACGCGGAGATCGCCGCCATCGCCCAGGTCGGCAAGGTGTCCCAGCGCTATCTGCGCACCGGCGTCGGCCGACCGCCCACGCCCCGCGGCGGCGCGAACGGCACGCAGGGCGCCCGCAGGCGCGCCGACGCCGTCGACGCGGAACTGCGCCGCACCCAGATCCTCGAGGCCACGGCCCGGCTCATCGCACGGCGCGGCTTCCACAAGGTGCGCGTCGCCGACATCGCCGAGGCCTGCGGCACCAGCACCGGCACCGTGCACTACCACTTCCCGACGAAGGACGACGCCCTGCGCGCCGCCCTCGTCTTCTACGCCGACCGCTTCCACGCCCGCCTCGACGCCGAGTTCGCGACCGCCGACAGCACCCTGGAGAAGCTGCGCCGCCTCATCGAGGTGCAACTGACCACCACCGACGAGGACATGGACGAGTGGTCGGTGTGGGTGCAGTCCTGGAACGAGGCGATCCTCGACCCGAGCCTGCGCGACGGCCAGCGCGGCGTCTACACCCGCTGGCGCGACATCGTCCTCGACCTGGTGCGCGCCTGCCAGCGCGAGGGCCTGGCCACCGGTGTCGACGCCCAGGCCCTGGCCAGCCGCTTCACGGGCCTCGTCGACGGCCTCGCCATCCAGGTCCTCGCCGGGACCGGCGACATGGACGCGGCACGGATGCGGGAACTGCTCCTCGACGCCTTCGAACCGCACATCACCCTGCGCGAGATCGGCCCACGCGCCTCCAGGTGACCGCGGCGCCACCCGCGTAGATCGCACGTGGGTTCGGGAGTAATCTCCAAGATCTCAGACGGGTCGATCCGGGGGCTTCCGCCGTGCGGGGGCGTCAACGATAGTGAGGCGGCGCGGAATTGATCTTCCGCAATGCAGAATATCCGCCCATGTAGGAGTGCCCCATGGCGCACGCCACCGGAAACATCGCTCGCCGCGCAGGCCGTCTCCTGCGCACGAGCCTCTTCGCCCAAGTGCTGCTCGCCCTCTTCATCGGCGTCCTCGTCGGACGCCTGTGGCCCGAGGCCGGATCGGCCCTGCAACCCCTCGGCGACGGCTTCGTCCGCCTCATCAAGTCCATGATCGCCCCGCTGGTGTTCTGCGTCGTCGTCGCGGGCATCACCAAGGCCGGCGACCTCAAGGCGTTCGGCCGCATCGGCGTGAAGGCCCTCATCTGGTTCGAGGCCGCCACCACCGTCGCCCTGATCGTCGGCCTGCTCGCCGGGAACATCCTCGCGCCCGGCGCCGGCATGAACGTCGACCCCGCCAGCCTCGACAAGAGCGCGGTCGACGAGCGGACCGGCGGCGGACACCTGCCGTCCACCGCCCAGTTCATCCTGGAGTCCCTGCCCGACAGCGCCGTGGGCGCCTTCGCGGAGAACTCCCTGCTCCAGGTCCTCGTCCTCGCCTGCCTCGTGGGCGCCGCGCTGCTCCACCTCGGCCAGCGCAAGGTGCCGCAGATCCTGCCGTTCATCGAGCAGGCCCAGGACGTCGTGTTCACCATCGTCGGCTACATCATGAAGCTCGCCCCGCTCGCGGTCTTCGGAGCCACCGCCCACCTCGTCGGCGAGTACGGTGTGGGTGCCATGTCGACGTACGGCAAGCTCATCGCCGTCTGCTACGGCGTCGCCCTGCTCTTCCTGCTGCTGCTCGCCGTCGCCCTCAAGGTCGTCACCGGGCTCAGCCTCTGGAAGTTCGTCCGCTACACCCGCGAGGAACTGCTGCTCGCCCTCGGCACCGGCTCCAGCGAGACCGTGATGCCGCGCATGATGCAGAAGCTGCGCGCGGCGGGCTGCCGCGACGACGCCGTCGGCCTCGTCCTGCCGACCGGCTACTCGTTCAACCTCGACGGCGCCTCCATCTACCTGTCCATCGGCACCCTCTTCATCGCCCAAGCCGTCGGCGTGGACCTCAGCCTCGGCCAGCAGGTCACCGTCGTCCTCGTCCTCATGCTCACCAGCAAGGGCATGGCGGGCGTGCCGGGTTCGGCGTTCCTCGCGCTGTCCGCGACGGCGTCCGCGCTCGGTGTCATCCCCGCCGCCGCGGTCGCCCTGCTGCTCGGTGTCGACCGCATCATGGACTCGATGCGCGTCGCCACGAACCTCCTCGGCAACTGCGTCGCGGTGTTCGCGGTGTCGCGCTGGGAGGGGGCCCTGGACCGGGTCACCGCGAAGCGTGTCATGAACGGCGAGGAGCCCGGATCCGCACCGGCCACCTCCCAGCAGGATGCTGCTCCCGTGTCCCTCACCAAGGACGACTGAGTCGACGCGAGGCCATCACCACACCAATCAACTGCCGTGTCGAGACCAATACTTGGCAAAACAAGATTCATCCTGCATGGATCTCGGGTGTCAGGGCAGACGGCCGCCCAGTAGCAGATCAAGCGAGCGACCTCGAAAGAGTGGGCCGCGGATCAGGGACGGATGTGGTGATGGCCACCCTTACTGAGTCTTCGGGGAAGTCCTCGGAGCAACGCACAGCGCTACGCAGAGACATGGGTCGCATCAGCCTGCTGTTCGCGGGCGTGGGATCCATCATCGGGTCCGGCTGGCTCTTCGGCGCATTGAACGCCGCCAAGATCGCCGGACCCGCCTCGATATTCTCCTGGGCGATAGCCGCCGTGATGATTCTCCTCATCGGGCTGTGCTTCGCCGAACTGGGCACGATGTTCCCTGTGTCCGGGGGAGTGGTGCGCTTCCCGCACCTCTCCTTCGGCTCCTTCGCCAGCTACACCATGGGCTGGATCACCTGGATCGCCGCCGCGACGGTGGCCCCCATCGAGGTCGAGGGCGCCCTTCAATACGCCACCAAGTGGGCGCACTTCACCGATTTCCACAAAGCCAACGGCGCCTACACGCTGACCTCGCTCGGCTATGCCGTCGCGGTCGTCGCCATGGCATTCTTCGTGGCGCTCAACTACTACGGAATCCGCTGGTTCGCCCGCGTCAACAACGTCCTCGTGTGGTGGAAACTCCTGGCCATCGCCCTGGTCATCGTCGCGTTCTTCGTGACCGCCTTCCACGGGCACAACCTCGGCGCCGCGGAATACGGCGGATTCGCGCCAGGCGGCGCCAAGGGCATCTTCACCGCCATCTCCACGGCCGGCATCACCTTCTCCTTCCTCGGATTCCGGCAGGGTGTGGAACTCGCGGGCGAGACCGACAATCCGCGGCGCAACGTCCCGTTCGCCGTCATCGGTTCGGTCCTGCTCACCGGCCTCATCTACGTACTCCTCGAAGTCGCCTTCCTCGGCGCGGTACCCGAGAGCGACCTCCAGCACTCGCACGGCTGGATCAACCTGGCCTTCGCCAACGACTTCGGCCCGCTCGCCGCCATCTCCAGCGCCATCGGCCTCGGCTGGCTCGCCTACATCCTCTACGTCGACGCCGTGATCTCCCCGGCCGACACCGGCCTCATCTACACCACCGTCACGGCCCGCATCTCCTACGCGATGGCCCGCAACCGCAACGCGCCGCAGGGCCTCGCCAAGACCACCCCGAAGGGCGCGCCCCTCGTCAGCCTCGCCGTGACCTTCGTCCTCGGACTCATCGTCTTCCTGCCCTTCCCGAGCTGGCAGGAGCTCGTCGGGTTCATCACCTCGGCGACGGTGCTGTCCTTCGGCTCGGGACCCCTCGTGCTCGCCGTGATGCGCCGCCAGATCCCCGAACACGAACGCCCCTACCGGATCCCCGGCGGAGACATCATCCCGTTCCTCGGCCTCTACTCCGCGAACCTCATCGTGTACTGGGCGGGCTGGAACACCAACTACAAGCTGTTCGCCACCATCGGCATCGGCTTCGTCCTCCTCGCCGTCCTCCAGGCCCTCGACAAGGGCAACGCCCCGAAGCTCGACTGGAAGGCGGGCGCGAGCTGGGTCATGCCCTGGCTGGTCGGCCTCGTCGTCATCAGCTGGATCGGCGACTACGACGGCGGCCTCGGCTGGATCGGCCTCGGCTGGGGCTTCGTCGCCAACCTCGTCCTCACCGCGGTCGTCTACGTCCTGGCCCTGCGCGTCGGACTGCCGCGCGAACGCGTCCTGGAACACATCGAGGAGGCCCGCGAGGAGTCCCGCCTCGAACAGGAGGAACTCGGCGCCACCCACTGACCCGCCGCACACCGCACACACGCGACGACGGCCCGCCCGGTGACCCGGGCGGGCCGTCACCCGTATGCACCCCGGACTGAAAATCGCCCAGATAGCGATATCAGCGGCAATCCGCAGCGTTACGGAATCATCACATCATCACGGCCATAGGGGTGGATGCAGGGGGCAGGCGACAAGTGAGAAGTCGAGGAAAGGAAGCCACCGATGCTGATCGTGGCTCTTTTGCTCCTGCCGGCCATGGGACTGCTCCTGCTCGGTATGGACCGTATAGAGGACCGCATGGGCCCGCTCGCCCGCCACTCCGGACACCTCAGCGCGCGCCACCTCCGGCTCGTCCCTGGCGACGACCGGAACACCCGGGAACCGGCCGCCACCAGAGACACCGACCGCGAAGCGGCCTGACAGGGCGCGACACACTCAGCCCTCGCGGGCAGGCCGCCACACCGCGACACCGAGCACCGAGTCGGCCATGCCGTAGTACAGGAACCACGCGTCGCGGAAGTGCACCAACCCCTCGGTGAACACCACATGGTTGACCTGGCCGTCCTGCTCGTCCGCCGACGTCGGCACCAGGAACGGCCGCTCCAGTCGAGCCACCGCCTTCGTCGGATCGGCCGGGTCGATCAGGAGCTGCCCGGTCGAGTACTGGCCCTTGGTGTAGCCGCCCTTGCCGTCCGAGCGGGCGTTGTACACGAGCAGGATGTGTCCGTCGTCGGTGCGCAGCGGCGGTGGCCCCGGCTCGATCAGTGAGCCCTCCCACGGGTGCACGGGTCGCGCCACCGGATCCTCGTTGCCGACCGTCTCCCAGTGGACGAGGTCCTTCGACCGCGCCCAGAACACATTGGACTCGCCGAAGTACATCCAGTACGTGCCGTCGACCGGCGTGGCGAGGATGGCACCCGCCTTGTTCCACGGCTTGTCACCATGGATCGGGTCGTGCAGCTCGGGGAAGAGCGGGCCGTGCTTCGTCCAGTGCACGAGATCCTTCGACGTCGCCAGGCACAGCAGCGCGCTCGTCCCGTCGTACCCGGTGTACGTCAGGTAGAAGGTGTCACCGATGTGCACCACCCGTGGATCCTCGCAGCCGCCCGGCAGTTCGTACGGCTCGCTGGGGGACAGGACGGGCTCGGCGCGCCGCCGGAAGGTGATGCCGTCGTCGCTCCAGGCGAGCCCGATGCTGGACGTCTTCCGCACGTTCTGCGCCCGGTACAGCAGCGCGATGCGGCCGCCCACCACGACGGCGCACGGGTTGTAGAGATACGCCGACTCCCAGTCGTGCGCCGGCTCCGGCCGCAGGATCGGATTCGCGTCGCTCTTCGTGAACGGCCCCATGGGGAACGTCGCCGCCCCGCGCGGAAACCGCTCCGAGGACGACGCGGCCTGTTCCGCCGCGGCCGGTCCCGCCGAGGCGAGCGACCCGGCGAACGCCGCGCCGACCGCCGTCGCCGACACCTTCAGCAGATCGCGGCGCCCACGCGCCGTACCCTCACTGCGCTCCATCGCGCATCAGCCCCTCACCGGTGCGAGCCGCAGGGTCAGGATCTGGAACGGCCGCAGCCGCAGCCGCACCCCGTCCTCCGTGCGCTCGCACGCCGGCTCGTCCGCCGCGCGCGGCCGCTCCAGGAGATCCGTGGCCGTCGCCGACGCCAGCTCGAAACCGGGGGACAGGAGCGCCGTCGCGCGGGCCCCCTGCGCCTCGTACAGGCGCACCACGACATCGCCCGAGCGGTCGTCGGCCAGCTTCACCGCCTCGACCACCACCGCCGGATTGTCGACGGAGACCAGCGGAGCCACCTCCGCCGAACCGGGCACCGCCCGCTCCGGAAGGTTCAGGTGGTAACCCTCACGGACCGCGTCCGCGACCTCCGCGCCGATCAGCAGCGCGTACCGCATCCGATGCGTCCCCTGGTCGGTGTCCGGGTCGGGGAACCGCGGCGCACGGGCGAGCGAGAGCCGCACCGTGGTGGTCGTGCCCCCGTCCACCCGCACGTCCCGCGTCACATCGTGCCCGTACGTCGAGTCGTTCACGAGCGCCGCACCCCAGTCACGCTCCCCGACGTGCAGGAACCGGTGCGCGCACACCTCGAACTTCGCCGCGTCCCAGCTCGTGTTGGTGTGCGTGGGACGCTCGACGTGCCCGAACGGCACCTGCGCCGTCGAATGCCCCGCCCGCACGTCCAGCGGGAACGCCACCTTCAGCAGCTTCTCCGTCTCGTGCCAGTCCAGGACCGTCGCCACGTCCAGCCGCCGGGACCCCGGGGCGAGCGCCAGCGTCTGCTCGATCCGCGAGTCGCCGAAGGCCCGCACGACCCGCACCCCGCCGTCCACCGCCGACACCGACTCCGCGTCCGTCAGATCCGTGACCGTGTTCCGGTAGAACGCGTCGAGGTCCCACGCATCCCACTGGTTCGGGAAGTCCTGGTGCAGCTGGAGCAGATTCGCCACGGCGCCCGGCGGCAGCGCCTCCCGCTCGCCCTCGATGTCGTACGCCGACGTGACCAGGCCACGCCCGTCGATCACGATCCGCACCAGGCCGTTGTCCAGCACGAACCCGCCGTCCACCGGCCGCGGCTCCACCGACGCCACATCGTCGTCCCGCCGCACCACCGCGCCGAGCCCGGCGGCGCCCGACCGCGCGTGCGGCGCCGCGTTGAACACCACCCGCGAACCGTCCTGCGGGTCGGGGCCCGCGAGCGCCGACTGCGCCGCGCCGATCAACTCGCCCAGTTCAGCGGCCACCTGACGGTACGTCTCCTCCGCCTCCCGGTGCACCCACGCGATCGACGTCCCCGGCAGAATGTCGTGGAACTGGTGCAGCAGCACCGTCTTCCACAACCGGTCCAACGCCTCGTACGGGTACTCCGCACCCGTCCGCAGCGCCGCCGTCGCCGCCCACAGCTCGGCCTCCCGCAGCAGGTGCTCACTGCGCCTGTTGCCCTGCTTCGTCGCGATCTGGCTGGTCAGCGTGCCCCGGTGGAACTCCAGATACAGCTCACCCACCCACACCGGAGCGTCCGGATACTCCTCCAGGGCCTTCGCGAAGAAGTCGCCCGGCCTCTCGATCTCGACCCGCGCCGACCCCTCCAGATCCGCGAGCCGCGCCGCCCGCGCCAGCATCTCCCTGGTGGGTCCGCCACCACCGTCCCCGTACCCGAACGGCGCCAGCGAACGGTTCGCCGCCCCCTTGTCCTGGAAGTTCCGCACACTGTGCGCGACCTCGGCGCCCGACAGATCACTGTTGTACGTGTCGACCGGTGGGAAGTGACTGAAGATCCGCGTACCGTCGATGCCCTCCCACCAGAACGTGTGGTGCGGGAACTTGTTCGTCGTGTTCCACGAGATCTTCTGCGTCAGGAACCAGCGCACCCCCGCCAGCTTCATCAGCTGCGGCATCGCCGCGTTGTACCCGAACGTGTCCGGCAGCCACATGTCCTCCGTCTCGACACCGAACTCGTCGAGATAGAACCGCTTGCCGTGGATGAACTGCCGGGCCAGCGCCTCACCCCCGGTGATGTTCGTGTCCGGCTCCACCCACAGGCTGCCCGTCGGCACGAACTGCCCCGTCTTCGCCTTCTCCTGCGCCCGCTCGTACACCTCCGGACGGTGCTCCTTCAGCCAGGCCAACTGCTGCGCCTGGGACATCACGAACCGGAACTCCGGGTGCTCGTCCATCAGTTGGGTGACATTCGAGACCGTACGGGCCACCTTCCGCACGGTCTCCCGCAGCGGCCACAGCCACGCCGTGTCGATGTGCGCGTGACCGATCGCCGAGATACGGTGCTCGCCGTCCGCCGCCGACGAGGCGAGCGCCGGGGCGAGCACCTCGCGCGCGGCGGCCGCCGTGCCACTGATGTCCTGGAGGTCCACCGCGTCGAGCGCCGACGACAGCGCCCGCAGGAGCTGCCAGCGGCGCGGCGACTGCTCGGGCAGCTCCCGCATCAGCTGGTCGAGCACCTCCATGTCGTGCACAAGCTCGTACACGTCGGTGTCGAATACGGCCAGGTCCACGCGGCGCAGCCGGTAGATGGGCTCGCCGTTCGTGGCACCCTCCTCGTCGAGCCACGGGGCGCGCCCGCCGAGCGGTGTGATCGCGAAGCTGCGGTCCTCGGGCCCCGAGTGCATCACGAGCGGATTCGCCGCCGCCTCGACGTAGCACGTGAACTCCTCGCCGCCGACGGCCCGTTCGGCCACCGGCAGCCAGATGTTGCGCGGGTTGAGCGCCTTCACGGCCGTGCCGTCGGGCCGGTACGCGAGGCCCTCGGCGGAGAACCCGGGCTCGTTCGTCGAGAACCCGAGGTCGACGACGGCCTCCACGCGGCGCCCCGCCCACTCCTCGGGGACCCGGCCGGTGACCTTGAACCAGTTCGTCGTCCACGCGGGACCCCAGGGTGTGCCCACCTCGATGGGCCGGTAGTCGGCGGCGAGCCCCTCGGCCACCGGCACGGGCTCGCCCGGCACCGGCCAGATCCCGATCTCCATGGGCACGGAGGTGGCGTGGACGGCGGGCCGGATGCGTTCGTCGAGGACGCGCCGGAGACGGTGCTGGACGATGTCGCGGTCGGAGTGCACAGAACACCTTTCGAAGAACCTGAACGGTCGTACAACGAGCGGGCGGGGCTCAGCCCTTGAGGGCCCCGCCCAGGGCGAACCCGCCGCCGAGCTTGCGGGTCAGCAGCAGATACAGCATCACCACGGGCAGCGTGTACACGAGGGAGAACGCGGCCAGCTGCCCGTACTGCGTCTGGTCGTGGGCGCTGAGGAACGTGAACACGCTCACCGACGCCGGCAGCTTCTCCGGTGACAGCAGCAGCACGAACGGCACGAAGAAGTTGCCCCACATGCTGATGAACGTGAACACGGTGACGACGGTGACACCCGGCCACATCAACGGCAGCACCACACGGCCGAGCGACTGCATGGCGTTCGCGCCGTCGATCCGCGCCGCCTCCTCCAGGACGATCGGCACACCGTCCATGAAGTTCTTCATCAGCCAGATCCCGATCGGCAGCGCCGACGCCGCCAGGAACAGCGTCGTCGCGACCATCGAGTCGATCAGCTCGACCTGCACGAACATGCTGTACACGGGGATCATCACGGCCGTGATGGGCAGACCGGTCGTGAACAGCACCGTGTAGAGGAACGGGCGGCGCAGCCGGGACCGGTAGCGCGAGAGCGGATACGCCGCGAGGATCGACGCCACCACGCACAACAGCGTCGCGCCGCCGCACAGCAGCAGACCGTTGAGCAGTGGCCGGTACGTCGTCTCCGCGTTCATGATCGCGTGGAAGTTGTCGAGGGTCGGCGGCGCCGGCAGGCTCAGCTCGAAGCTCGCCGTACTGCTCAGCGACGCGAACACCATCCACACCAGCGGCAGCACGAACAGCACGCTGACCACCAGCAGGACGCCGTTCACGGCGACGCGCCCGGGCCGGATCCTGCGACGCCCCGTACCGGTCGTGGCCGTGGGCCGGGCGCCGCCGTCGGCGCGGCCGGTGTCGGCCGCGGGCAGCAGATCGGTGGTGGCCATCAGTCCTCCTCCACCTTGAGCAGCTTCAGATACACGACGGAGAACAGCGCGCCCACGACGAGCAGCACCAGCGCGATCGCCGTGCCGTAGCCGATCATGCTGTTCTGGAACGCCTGCTGGTACATGAACACCGGCAGCGTCTGGCTCTTGTTGCCCGGACCACCGCGTGTCATCGCGTAGATGAGGCCGAACACGGACAGCGTCTGGAGCGTGATCAGCATCAGATTGGTCATGATGGAGCGGCGGATCACCGGCAGCGTCACATGCCACAGCTTGTGCCACACACCGGCGCCGTCCATGTCGGCGGCCTCCACCAGCTCGCGCGGCACCTCGTTGAGCGCGGCCGAGTACACCATCATCGAGAACGCGGTGCCGCGCCACACATTGGCGAGACACACCGCGAGGATCGGCAGCGTGTAGAGCCAGTTCTGGGCCGGCAGACCCAGCAGGCCGAGCACGTCGTTGAGGGCGCCCTGCTTGTAGAAGAACGCGTACATCAGATACCCGGCGACGACCTCCGGCAGCACCCACGCGGCGATCACCACACCGTTGGTGAGCGCCCGCAGCGGCCTGGTCGCCTTCTCGGCCAGCACGGCGAGGCCCAGGCCCAGCGTGTTCTGCCCGACGACGGCGGAGCCGACCACGAACACGAGCGTCAGCCACAGCGCGTTGAGGAAGTTCGGGTCGTCGAGCGCCCGCGTGAAGTTGTCCAGGCCGACGAAGTGCGTCTCGGCCGCGCCGGTCAGCTGGGCGTCGGTGAACGCGTCGTAGACGCAGTACAGGATCGGCCCGGCCAGGAACACGGCCAGCAGGATCAGCGAGGGCAGCAGCGGCATGCCGCGCAGCAGCGAACGGCCCGCGTCGGAGCGGCCGGCCGCGCGCCCGGCGGGGGCGGTGGCGAGGGCCGATTTCATCGGGTGCCCTTGGCGGTCGCGTCGGGCCCGACGGCGGTGGCGACGTCCTGGTCGTACGTCTTGGCGGCGTCGGCGACCGAGTGCTGTCCGGTGGTCACGGACTCCATGGCCTTCGTGATGGCGTTGGAGACCTGCGGGTACTTCGGCAGCGCGGGCCGGAAGTGGGTGTACTTCACGAGGTCGGTGAAGAACTTGTTGGTCGGCGTCGCGTTCAGGTACGTGGGGTCGGAGGCCACGTCGGTGCGCACGGCGGTCGTGGACTCGATGACGTTCCACTTCACCGAGTTCTCCCTGTTCTTGATCGCCTCGACGAACTGCCAGGCCAGATCCGGGTTCTTCGCCTTCGACGGGATGGACCAGGCCCAGCCGCCCGACATGCTGACCTTGCCCGGCGCCTGGCCGTGCTGCGTCGGCATCGCCGCGGACTTCATCGACTTCGACCACTCGGGCCACGGACTCGGGCCGGTCTTCAGCCAGTTGTTGGCCATCCACGAACCGTCGATGTTGATGGCGAGCTTGCCCTTCGGCAGCAGCTTCGTGCCCACCTCGGTGCCCGCGTTCGGCCCGAGCGCCGTCGACTTGTCGAGGCCCAGATCCTCGTCGTACACGGTGTGCACGAACTTCAGGGCGTCCTTGAAGCCCTGCGAGCCGACGATCCACTTCTTCTTCTTGGCGTCGTACAGGGAGTCGCCCGCGCCCTGCGTCCCGTACAGGAGCATCTCGAAGCCCTGCATGGTGGACTGCTCGCCGCCGGCCTGACCGGTGTAGAGGTTCATCGGGACGACACCCGGCAGCTTCTTCTTCAGCGTGCGCGCGGTGTCGAGCAGGTCCTGCCAGCTCTTCGGCTGCCAGGGCGTCTTGATGCCCGCCTTCTTCAAAAGATCCTGGTTGTACCAGATGCCGCGGGTGTCGGTGTCGTCCGGGACGCCGTACGTCTTGCCGTCGCTCGGAGACGACACCGCCGACTTGGCCGGCTTGGCGAACTTGTCCCAGTCGGCCCACTTGGCCACGTAGTCGTCGAGCGGCTTGAGGTAGCCGCTGGCGATGTCGGAGTTGATGAGCGCGGTGTCCTCGTAGACGAGATCGGGCGCCGTCGAGGGGGAGCGCATCATCAGCTGGATCTTGGTGTAGTAGTCGTTCTCCGACGCCGTGACCGGGACGATCTGCACCTTCTTGCCCGGGTGGGCCTTCTCGAAGGACTTCTTCATCGAGGCCAGGAACTTCTGCTGTTTGTGGTCGTTCTGATCCAGGTGCTGCCAGTACACGACCTTGATCGAGTCGCCACCGGCGCCCGATCCGGAACCGCCGCAACCCGCGGCGGACAACGTTGTCGCGACAGTGATCGCGAGGGCGGCGAGAAGTTTCTTGCGCAAGGGAGTCCTCCAGGGGTGGCGGCTCGGCGCCCTGTCCCGGGCGCACAACTGCAGGCGGTACCAGAGGTGTTGCGGAGCACCGGACGGCTGGGGAAGCGGACGTCGCCGACGGTGCGCGAGTGGTGCGCGTCGTGCGTGATGCGTTGGCGATTACCTAAATCCAATGGATGGACTAAGTCAACGGCTGCTGCATAATCTCGACGCCGACCGTCCCCGGCGCCCGGCACGAGCCGGCCGCTCCACCGCGACGGACCCGCCCGAAGGAGGCAACGCATGGCGCGCAGCGGCACCAACCTGCCCAGGGTCGGCGGCTACAACCAGGCCGTCGTCCTGGACGCCATCCGCACCAAAGGGCCGGTCAGCCGCGTCGAGTTGGGGCCACTGACCGGGCTCACCAACCAGACCGTCTCCAACGTCGTGCGCCGCCTCCTCGACGAGGGACTGATCGCCGAATCGGGCCATGCCCCGTCCAGCGGCGGCAAACGCCGCACCCTGCTCACCGCGCGCGCCGACGGCGCCTACGCCCTCGGCGTGCACCTCGACCCGGACGCCGCCGTCATCGTCCTCGTCGACCTCGCGGGGTCCGTCCTCCTCACCCGCCGCTTCGCCCTGCCCCGGTCGAGCGACCCCGCCGCGGTCGTCGAGCGGGTGGCGCGCGCGGCGCTACGGCTCCCGGAGCGCGCCGCGATCGACCGCGGCCGCCTCCTCGGGCTCGGCATCGCCGCACCCGGACCCATCGACGCGGAGGCGGGCGCGGTCGTCGACCCGCCCAACTTCGACGGCTGGGGCCGCGTCCCCCTCGTCGACCTGTTCGCCCGCGCCTGCGCGATGCCGGTCGCCATGGACAACGACGCCACCGCCGCGGCCATCGGCGAACGCTGGATCGGCGGCGAGGACCGCGCCGACGGCTTCCTGTACCTCTACATGGGCGCGGGAATCGGCGCCGGCATCATGCTCAACAACCATGTCCTGCGCGGCGATTCGGGCAACGCGGGCGAGATCGGCCACGCCCAGGCCGAACCGGGACGCCGCCGCTGCGACTGCGGCAGCGACGGCTGCCTCGGCCCGAACTGCAACCCCACGGCCCTCGTCGAGGACCTCCGCACCCGCCACGGCGAGGCGGCCGCCCGCCGCATCGGCCTCACCGGAAGCGCCGACACGGTCCGCGCCGACTGGAAACTCCTGCGCCGCGCGGCGCGCGCCGAAGACCCGGCGGCCCTCGACGTGGTGCGCCTCGCGGGCCGCCGCATGGGCCAGGCGGTCCGCGGCGCGGTCGCCCTCCTCGACGTCAGCCGCGTCGTCCTCGGGGGCGAGGCCCTGGTCGGCATCGAACCGATCCTCGGCGCGGAGATCGACGCCGCCATCAACACGACGACCGTGGTCCGCGCCCTGGGCGGCGTCACCGTCGAACCCAGCCTGATCGGCGAGACCGCGGGCGCGGTGGGCGCGGCCTCCCTCGTCCTGCACGGCCGCTACGCGCCGGGCTGGCGGATGCTGACGGAGATGCCCGGCTGAGCCGCCCGACGTCCCGTCAGCCGGTGGCGGCCACGGTCGGCGCCGGATGCGGATCGCGGAACGTGAACGCCTCGGGCCCCGAGCCGTGTGCACGGATGTGCGCCACCCGCTCCATGGCCTCGGCGATGCTCGGCCGATGCCCCGCCGGCACCCACCACAGGGCCTGATGCGCCTCGGCCATGCGCTGGAACCACTCCCTGCGCCGACTCAGGACTCGCAGGTGGTCGCTGTGGTACGTGAAGTTCTTCAGCGCCTCGACGGACTCCCACACCGAGCAGTTGATGAGCAGCATGTCGTCGCTGTCGTCGGGCCGGAAGCCCGTCGCGTCCTCGCCCTCGTCGTCGACCATGCGCCACACGAATCCGGGGCTGCCGTCGGCGAGCGCGTTGATCTCGGGCAACTGGGCGACGAAGTCGGCGAGTTCGGGTCCGGTGAGCGGGGCGACGAGGCGGCCGATGTTGACCTGCGCCAGGTGAAAGCCAGTCATGGGCCCAGCATGGCCGAGCCCGCTTCTATAGTCAACGTGTATTTGTTTTAGAAACTCGCCGCCTGCGCTCAGCTCTCCTCCCGCCGCGACAGCGACACGCAGCACCCACCGGGACACGGATCCATCGCCGGCGCCCACGCGTCCGACGCGACCCCTTCGAGAAGCGCGAGATTCATCCCGCAGATCAACGCCGGAAACTCCTCCGCGAGCGCATGGAACGGACAGTTGCGCAGCCGCAACGTCCCCTCGTCCCAATACGGTTGATACCCCCGTGCGGCCAGCACCTCGACCAGATCATCGGCACCGGCGTCCGCCCCCGCCGACCCCGCGGCCCGCGCCGCGTCCTGCAACTCGCGGTCGAGCCCCGCGTTCTCCACGAGCGAGGCGAGCAGCCCCGCCGCCGTGTCGTACGACCGCGGCGGCAGCGACACCGAGTGCTCCTCCTCGGCCCGCCGATACACCTTCGCGGGCCGCCCGGCGCCGGGCCCCGTACGTCCCGACAGTCGCCGCGACGACGCGGTCAGCAGCCCCGCCTCGACCAGCTTGTCCAGATGGAACGCGGCGAGCGACCGTGACACCCCGACCGCCTCGGCGGCGGCGTCACGTCCTACGTCGTCGGGTTGGGCTGCGACGTAGCGGTACAGGTGGCGGCGCACGGGCTCGCTGAGCGCGCCGAGCGCGGCGAAGGCGGAATCGTCATGGGTCACACGGCGAGTCTATGACCAATGGAGGTACGCGATAGAGCGTCGGCAGGGGGGCTCAGCACACGGGCAGCCCCGGCACGGGCTGATCGTTCTCCCCGCCCTTGAGATAGACATCGCTGACGAACACCCCGGCGTTGCCGCTGTCGTCGTCCGTCTTCGCCCACCACACGTTGGTCCACGACTGGTACGTCTCGCGCTGCGGCAGCTTGGCCTGGCAGTAGAAGTAGTTGACGCCGGGCTTCAGCGTGCCGACGGGGTTGTGGTCGGCGTCGTACGAGGTGGCGGAGTGCCACACCTGACAGTTGGCCTTGCCGCCGCCGATGGACGTGCAGGCGGGGGAGGGGGCGCCGCTACTGGCGGAGGCGGAGGGCGAGTCGGATTCGGAGGGCGAGGGGGAGTCGGAGGGCTTGTCGTCGCCGGCGGCGCTGCGGTCGTCGGAGACGTGCCCGGCTTCGGACCGCTTTCCGTCGCCGCCGCCGTTGTCGTGCCGGCTCGTCACGACATACGTGGCGATGCCGCCGGCGAGCAGCGCCACGGCCAGGACGGCGGCGAGCGCCCCGCGCCGACGCGAGCGGTTCCGCTGCTGGTCGGTGACGGTGAGGTCCTCCGGCACGGCCCCCGGGCCAGGCGTGTGCTGCGGTGTCGCGGCCTGACGCAGCCGCATCGTGTCGGGCGACGGAGGTGGCAACGGCGCGCCCGCGGCCGTGGCCCGCAGCAACTGCGCCGCGCGCACCGCGTCGGCCCGCAGCGCCGGATCCTTGTCGAGCAGCTCCGCCAGGGCGGGCGCGAGCGCACCGGCCCGGGTCGGCTCGGGCAGCGGTTCGGTGACGATGGCGGTGATGGTCGACCACGTCGACGGCCGCCGGAACGGCGGGGCGCCCTCCACGGCCGCGTACAACGAGGCCCCCAACGCCCACACATCTGCGGCGGGACCCACCTCGCCGCCCCGCGCCTGCTCCGGGGCGAGATAGTCCAAGGACCCGACGAGCTCGCCACTGCGCGTGATCCGCGTCGCCGCACCGTCACCCGGCTCCTGGAGCGCGGCGATCCCGAAGTCGGTCAGCACGACCCGGCCTCCGCGCTCCAGCAGAATGTTGCTGGGCTTCACGTCCCGGTGCCACACCCCGGCCCGGTGCGCGGCGGCGAGCGCGTCGAGCACCTGCGCCCCGATCCGCGCGGCCTCCAACGGATCGAGGGGCCCCTGCCGCTGCAACACCCCCTGGAGCGACTCGCCGTCGACGCACTCCATGACGATGACGGGCCGGCCGTCGTGCTCGGTGACGTCGTGCACGGCGACCACCCCGTGATGCCGCACCCGCGCGGCGGCCCGCGCCTCGCGCCCCATCCGCAGCCGCTGCTCCTCGGGATCGGGCCCGTCGACACCGTCGAACGTCCGCAGCTCCTTGACGGCGACCTCACGCCCCAGCCGCTCGTCGAGGGCGCGCCACACGGTGCCCATGCCACCGCTGCCGAGCCGCCCGACGACGCGGTACCGCCCGGCGATCAGACGACCGGCACCCGTACCGTCGCCGGAACCACCCGTGGCGTTGGTCTGCTCGTCCCCCATGGCCTGCGCTCCGCTCCACCCGTCAGCTGTTCCTGCCCGAGACCCCGAATGGACCCGGAGTGGACTCCGAGATCTCTGGCAGCCTCATGACCACCGTAGACACCTGGGGCCTCGCTGGGTACACCGGATCCGCCACCGCCCCTCCCGGCCCGCCCTCGCGACTCCAACTCTTGTTGAAAGAACGCGATGTGACGGCCCATCGCTTCGGCTTTACTCGATGCCATGAATACACGGGGTACGACAGAGCGCGTCGGTGGCATGTTGTCGGGGCGATCGGTGATGGTGACGGGCGCGTCGAGCGGTATCGGCGCGGCGGCGGGGCGGCTGTTCGCGGCGGAGGGCGCGGCGGTGGTGCTGATGGCACGCCGGGAGAAGGAACTCGCGGCTCTGGTGGACGAGATCGAGGCGTCGGGCGGCCGGGCGGCGTACAGCGTCGGTGACGTCGCGCGCGCGGAGGACGTGGAGCGGGCGGTGACGCTGGCGGTGGAGCGGTTCGGGGGCCTGTACGGGGCGTTCAACAATGCCGGGTACGCGGGTTCGGCGTTCGGCCGTCTCCACGAACTGCCGCCGGAGGACTTCGACCGGGCGATGGACGTGAACGTGCGCGGCACGTGGAACTGTCTGCGCGCTCAGGCGCCGGTGATGCTGGAGGCGGGCGGCGGGTCGATCGTGAACACGGCGAGCTCGGCGGGGCTGATCGCGACGGGCGCGCCCGCGGCGTACGTGGCGGCGAAGCACGCGGTGCTGGGCCTGACGAAGGCGGCGGCCGCGGAGTACGGGCCGCAGGGCATCCGGGTCAACTCGCTGGTGGTGGGCACGACGCGGACGGAGATGATCAACGCGGCGGTGGAGGCGGAACCGGCGTTGGAGGAGGCGTTCGTGGCGCGGCAGATCCAGCGGAGGATGGCGGAACCCGGGGAGGTGGCGGAGGCGGCGCTGTGGCTGCTGAGCGATCGCGCGTCGTTCGCGACGGGTAGTCATGTGGCGGTGGACGGCGGGATTCTGGCGATCTGAGGAACGGGTGGGGGCGGGGCGCGGGGCGTGACCCGGGGAACGTAGCCGATTTGTGGTTTCGAAGGCGCGCCCGCGGGTCGGCGTCTTCGAATCCATGGCTGATGCGGTCGCCTGCCGTGATCGTCATGGGTGTCGCGGGTTCTCGTGGCGTGCTGTGTGGACCCAGGCGGTGTGCCACTGGTTGAGGTTGTGCTGGTGGATGAGGCGGCCGGTGACCTTGTGGGCGGCGAGGCCGGTGAGGGGAACGGCGAGAAAGGTGAGGAGTGCCCAGCCGAGGGTGTGGTTGCGTACCTGTTCGGTGGTCAGCGGAGGCGGGGCGAGCTTCCCGTGCGGGTCGGTCCAGACCCGTACGGTGCGCCCGGCGGGAAGACCCGGCTGGACGTCGGCCCTTCCGGTGCGGATGTTCCCGTCGGCATCGGCGTACCGGACGGGAACGGTGTACCGGGCCTCCTTCGCCTCGTCCGAACCGGGTTCGGGGTGGCGGGGAGCGTCGTGCGTGAGGGTGGCGCTCTGTTCGGTGCGGGTGAGCGCCTGCTGCTGGGCGAGGGCGCGGTAGTGGTCGCGGGCGGCCTGGGCGGCGGCATGCGTGGCGGCGGGGGTGAGGACGAGGACGGCCAGCGCGAGGACGAGCGTGATCCACGCCTGGAGCCGGTCGCTGGGGCGGCGCAGCGGGTTGGGCCGCCACTGCCACAGGAACCGGTGGGGGTGTGGTCGGCGGTGCGGGGGCGGACAGTCGGCGGGTGGTGGTTGGGCCGGGGGGATCTTGCCGGTCAACGCGGGTCTCCTTCCCTACGTGGGCGTGAGCGGGCGAGTTGTCCGATGGCGCCGCGGAGGGCCGCGGTGTGCGGTGCGGGCAGGGTGTGGAGCGGGATGTGGAGGCCGTGGGCGAGGTGGTGGGTGATGTCGGGGTCGAGGGCGCCGCCTCCGGCGAGCAGCGGACCGTGGGCGAGGGCCTGTGCGGTGTGTCCGGTCGGGTCGTTGTCGTGGATGGAGGCGGCCATGCCGGTGAGGGCGTCGGCGAGGTGTTTCGCGGAGAGGGTGCGGTGCTGGATGTCGTGCGTGCCCAGCGGTGTGCTGCGGGCGTCGTGGATGGTGTCGTGGGCGAGGAGGACGATCTCGCTGAGGTGGGCCCCGATGTCGATGACGAGGCGGGGCTGGGTGGGATCGGACTGGGCGGCGTGGGAGATGGCGCGGGCGGCGGGGATGGTCGTGACGAGCGAGGGCCGGAGCGCCTCGACGGCAGCGCGGGCCTGCGCGCGGTAGGCGAGTTGGTCGTGGACGGGCGTGGTGATGACGATGTGCGGCCGGGCGGTGCGGGGCAGCCGGTGGGCCAGGAGCCGCCGGAGCATGTGCGCGGTGCCGGGCGCGTCGACGATGCTGCCGCGCCGGATGGGATGGCTGGTGGTGGCGTCGGTGAACGTCACGGTGGGCACGTCGAGGATCAGCCCGTGCTCGGCGGTCCACGCGCGGGTGCGGGTGCTGCCGAGGTCGAGAGCGATGCCGGGGTGCCGGCGGCGCAGCACCGGCCACGGCGGCCGGGCGGATGCGGTGGGACGGGTCGGCGGGTTCATCGGGCGAGCTGAGGCGTCGAGGGTGTCGAGTGGCAGCCGGTGCAGTAGCGGGCCTGCGGCACGATCGTCAGGCGGTCGGGGTGGATGGGCAGCTCGCAGCGGTGGCAACGGCCGTAGCTGCCGGTGGCGAGCCGTTCCAGGGCGGCTTCGACATCGGCGAGAACCATGCGGGCGCAGGCGGCGAGGGTGTGCTGGATCTCTTCCTGGGCGGCCGTGGCGCCGCCGCTGCCGGTGGTGCTCGTGGTGGCGGTGGCGGCGGCGATCTGGCGCAGCTGGTCCCTACGGAAACGCTGCTGTTCCTGGAGGCTGTCGCGCAGGGCCGCGAGGTCTTGCGGTGTCAGGTGTGCGGCGTGGTCGGCGTGGTCGGCGGTGGCGCTCTGGTGATTCACCGTGTCTCCCCTTGAGGCAGGGCAGGGCAGGGCAGGGGTGGGGCTGCGGGATTTGAGGTGGGGTTCAGGCGGTGGTGTGGCAGGTGACGCAGTGAGGGGTGTACGGGAGGATCTCGAGGCGCTCTTCGGGGATCGGGTGGTGGCAGCCCTGGCAGATCCCGTACGTGCCGTTCTCGAGGCGGGTGTGCGCGGCGTCGATCTGCTTGAGCGTGTACTCGAGGGCGGTCTGCTGCGCCGATGACAGATGTGGGTCGTGGTGGTTGTGCTGGGTCAGGGCGCGCAGTTGGGTGTCGGTGGTGTGGCGCGCGTGCTCCAGGCGCTGCCGGGCTTCCTGGGCGGTGGGGTGCACGGGGCGGGGCGAGGCGGGGCTGTTGGGGGTCATGGGTGAGGGGTCCCTCTCGGTTCGCGCGGGCTTTTCGGCCCGATCGGTTCGTAGTGGCGGTGTTGTTCGGGCTTCAGCCTCGTCGGTGGGGCGCTGCGGGAGCCATCGGGCGCGGGCCCCATTTGCGTAGGGCGCGGGCCCCACCGGATGACGGTGTGGGTGCTGTCGGCGCTTGGCCGGCGGCGCGTCGGTGGGTGTGCGGGGCCGGTGTTCGCGGCGCCGGGAGCGTCGGGTGGGCACGGAGGCGCAGGGGCGTGTGGATGGTGGCTGCGGGGCGATGTGGGTACTGGGCCCCATGGCCGGGGCGGCCGGGGGTGGGGGAGACTGGTCGGATGGCCTGCTGACCGGCATGTTTGTGCTGGTGGGGCGGGGCGGGGGTGCAACGCGAACGGTGTGGTGCGGGAAGGGGTGTGTGGTGGTGTCGCTGTTCTGGCGCGTCTTCGGGTTGAACGCGGTGGTGCTGGGGGCGGCCACGGGTTTGCTGCTGTGGGCCCCGGTGACGGTGTCGGTGCCGATCCTGGTGACCGAGGCCGTGGTGCTCGTGGTCGGGATGGGCGTGATGCTCGTGGTCAACGGGGCGCTGCTGCGCTGGGGCCTGGCGCCCCTGGGCCGACTGACCGCGCTGATGGGACAGGTGGACCTGCTGCGGCCCGGCGGACGGCTGCCGGTGTCGGGCGGGGTGGAGGTCGCGGAGCTGATCCGCACGTTCAACGCCATGCTGGAACGCTTGGAGGGCGAACGGGCGGCGAGCAGCGGGCGCGTACTGGTGGCACAGGAGGCGGAGCGGCGACGGATCGCACAGGAACTCCACGACGAGGTCGGCCAGAGCATGACGGCCGTACTGCTGGTGCTGGGCCGCGCAGCGGACGAGGCGAGCGGACCGCTGCGGGAGGAACTGGTGCAGGCTCAGGAGATCACGCGGGGCAGCCTGGACGAGGTACGCCGCCTGGTGCGCAGGCTGCGCCCCGGAGTCCTGGACGACCTCGGCCTGGTGAGCGCGTTGTCGTCCCTGACGAGCGACTTCGCGGCGCACACAGGGCTGCGGGTGGTGCGCAACTTCGGCGCCGGTCTGCCGGCGCTGGGCGCGGAGGTGGAGCTGGTGCTGTACCGGGTGGCGCAGGAGAGCCTGACGAACGCGGCGCGGCATGCGGATGCCACGCGCGTGGAGGTGGCGTTGGAGACGGAGGGCGATGCGGTACGGCTGACCGTCACCGACGACGGCCGAGGTGTGGGGGCGGCTCAGGAGGGGGCGGGACTGCGGGGGATGCGGGAACGGGCGTTGCTGATCGGCGGGGTGCTGGATGTGGGGCCGGGGGAGGGGGAGGCCGGTGGTACGTGTGTCCGGTTGACGGCGCCGGTGTCTGCGCCGGTTCCGATTCCGGCAGCTGCGTCGCCTGCGGCGGTGGATTCGGGTTCGGGGAGGCGGTGATGGAGGTGTCCGAGTCGCCGGTTTCCGGTCCGGGGCGTACGTCGGGGTCGGATTCGCCGATCCGGATCCTGTTAGCTGATGATCACGCGTTGGTGCGCCGTGGCGTGCGGCTGATCCTGGACGGGGAGCGGGATCTGCAGGTGGTGGCGGAGGCGGGCGACGGCGCCGAGGCCATCGAGATGGCGCGCTCGCACGAGGTGGATCTGGCGGTGCTGGATGTGTCGATGCCGCGGCTGACGGGGTTGCAGGCGGCGCGGGAGCTGGCGGCGCTGCGCCCAGGGCTGCGCATTCTGATGCTGACGATGCACGACAACGAGCAGTACCTGTTCCAGGCGCTGCGGGCGGGGGCGTGCGGATACGTGCTGAAGTCGGTGGCCGACCGTGACCTGGTCGCGGCGTGCCGTGCGGCGGTGCGGGATGAGCCGTTCCTGTACCCGGGCGCGGTGACGGCACTGATCCGCAACTATCTGGACCGGGCGGGTCAGGGTGATGCGGGGGATGTGCTGACGCCGCGCGAGGAGGAGGTCCTGAAGCTGGTGGCGGAGGGGTACTCGTCGAAGGAGATCGCCGAGTTGCTGTTCATCAGCATCAAGACGGTGCACCGCCACCGGGCGAACCTCCTGCAGAAGCTCGGCCTGCACGACCGCCTGGAACTGACCCGCTACGCGATCCGGGCCGGCCTGATCGAACCCTGACCCGGATATGGGTATTGGGCCCCATCGACGGGGTGTGTCCGGGTGGGAAAGGCTGGCGGGGTTCACAGGGTCGTGGGAGGGGCGGGTGTATGCGCGTCACCGTCTCTGCCCCTGCTCCTGCCCCTGTCCCTGCGGATGTCGCTGGGCGCGGCCGGAGTGCGGGTGTTCTGGTGGTGGTGCTGGGGGTGTTGCTGGCACTGCTTCCTGTCGCTTTCACGCCTGGTGCGTCGGCCGGTACGGCTGTGGCGGCCGTGGTCGGTGGTGGCGTGGAGGCATCCGCGTCGACGTCCGTATCTGTGTCTGTAGCGGAGCCCGTATCGGAGCCCGTATCGGAGTCCGTATCGGTGTTCGCGTCCGCCCCCGATGGGCCGGTGGAGTTCGCCGCGTACGCGGGCGATGGTTGCGCGACCGGTTCGGTGCATCTGCGGGTGCGGCACGACAACCTGTCGGAGCGGCCGGCGGCGTGGTACTGGCACGCGACAGCCGCGATCTCACACGGCCCGGCCCCGCCCGCCTTGGGGCGGGCCCCTCTGCCTCCGTGCCCGGGTGCGGGGGCACCGGGCCGCGAGCGCCATGACGGGAATCGGGCTCCTCCGGTGTCCTCCGGTATCTGACACCGACCATGACCACTGTCTGCTTGCGCGGCGGCCGCGTTCGGCCGCTGCCGAGGCATGCCCTGCCGGAGGCCCGTGTTGTCCCCTTCCCGCCCTCGTTCCCACCCTGATGCCGACCACTTTGGTGCCGACCGCCCTCGCACCGGCTCATCTCCCCGTCTCGGCTCCTCACCTCCTCGTACGAGCGCGAACTCACGTGCTCGCACGGGCTCCCGCCGTGCCGGGGGAGGACGTCGACGCGCGGGTTCGCGTGCCCGCACGG
Source organism: Streptomyces sp. SDT5-1 (assembly GCF_052245995.1). Classification (NCBI taxonomy): domain Bacteria; kingdom Bacillati; phylum Actinomycetota; class Actinomycetes; order Kitasatosporales; family Streptomycetaceae; genus Streptomyces; species Streptomyces sp. SDT5-1. Next base: position 8,629,931 of record NZ_CM125963.1, read on the forward strand.
TGCGCGCGCTGGTCGCGCTCGCCGTGCTGGCCGCGTCCGTCGCCATCGCGCTGACGGTGCCGGTGCGCCTGGGGCTGGACCTGCGCGGCGGCACGCAGATCGTGCTGGAGACGCAGTCGACCGCCACGACCCGGGCGGACCGGGAGGCGACCGACCGCACCCTGGAGGTGCTGCGCGGCCGCATCGATGCCCTCGGGGTCGCGGAACCGAGCATCGTCCGTTCCGGGGACAGGCGCATCGTGGTCGAACTGCCGGGTGTCCAGGACCCGAAGAAGGCCGCCGACGTCCTGGGCCGCACCGCGCAGCTGACGATCCACCCGGTACTCGGCGCGGTCGTCCCCGAGACCAACAAGACCGACAGGGACGAGGGAAGGGACAAGGACGCGACCGCTGGCGAGGGCGGTCGGACGTTGGCCGATGAGTCGGGTCGCAAGCTGCGTCTGGCGGCTCCTGTCCTGACCGGTGAGGAGGTCAAGGGTGCGCAGGCCGGCTTCGATCAGCAAGGCGGTGCGGGCTGGCATGTCGGCGTGGACTTCAAGGACGCCGGTGGGGATCGCTGGAGGCAGGTGACGGGCCGGGCGGCGTGTCATGCTCCCGGGGACGCCCAGCGGCGGGTCGCGATCGTCCTCGACAACAAGATCATCTCGTCTCCGCAGGTGGACCCCTCCGTGGCCTGTGACACGGGGATCACGGGCGGGTCGACGCAGATCACCGGTTCGTTCGACGACGCGCAGGCGCGTGAGCTGGCGCTGCTGATCGAGGGCGGAGCCCTGCCGGTCCCGGTGGAGACCGTCGAACAGCGCACGGTGGGCGCCACGTTGGGGCAGGCGGCGATCGAGGCGGGCGCCTGGGCGGCGGTGGTGGGCACCGCGCTGACGGCACTGTTCGTCGTGGTGGTGTACCGGTTGATGGGCGCGCTGACGGCCATCGCCCTGCTGTGCTACGGCTTGATCTCCTACGCGGCGCTGGCCGCGCTCGGCGCCACGCTGACGCTGCCCGGTCTGGCGGGCTTCGTGCTGGCGATCGGAATGGCGGTGGACGCCAACGTGCTGGTGGCCGAGCGCGCCCGCGAGGAACGCGCCGCCCGGCCGGGTGCCGGCGTCCGGCCTGCGCTGCGGGCGGGCTTCCGCGGCGCGCTGAGCGCGATCGTCGACTCCAACGTCACGACGCTGATCGCCGCCGCTTTGCTGTTCTTCCTTGCGTCGGGCCCGGTGAAGGGTTTCGGCGTCACGCTCGGAATCGGGGTGCTGGCCTCGATGGTCAGCGCGCTGGTCATCACCCGGTCGCTGGCCGAGTTCGCCCTGGACCGCCCGGCGGTACGCCGCCGTCCCCGGGTCACCGGCATCGCCGGCACCGGCCCGGTGCGGGACGCGCTGGTGCGCCGCAGCCCGTTCCTGATGCGCCACCCGCGCCGCTGGCTGGCGGCGGGCCTGCTGGCGGTGGTGCTGGCGGGATCCGGGGTGGTGCTGCGCGGGGTGCATGTCGGCGTCGAATTCACGGGCGGCCGCCTGCTGGAGTACACCACGACGACTGCCGTGGACCCGGAGCGTGCGCGCACGGCGCTGGCCCGGGAGGGCTTCTCCCGCGCGGTCGTGCAGTCCTCCGGCGACGGCGATGTCACCGTCCGCACCCCGCACCTCACCGACGCGCAGAGCGATCGTGTCACCGACACGGTGGGGCGCCTGGGTGGCGGGGCGGACAAGGTCCGCGACGAGCGGATCGGCCCGAGCCTGGGCGCCGAGCTGCGCCAGGGCGCCCTGATCGCCCTGGCCGTCGCGCTGTCGACCCAGCTGCTCTACCTCGCGGCGCGCTTCCGCTGGCGCTACGCAACGGCCGCCGTCACCGCGCTCGTCCACGATGTGGTGATTCTGGTCGGCGTGTTCGCGTGGCTGGGCAAACCGGTCGACGGCGTGTTCCTGGCCGCGCTGCTGACCGTGATCGGCTACTCGGTCAACGACTCGGTGGTCCTGGGCGACCGCATCCGTGAACTGCTGCGCCGCAGCCCCGCGGCGGCGCCGGCCCGGCTGACCAACGATGCGATTCTGCAGACGCTGCCACGCACGGTGAACACGGGCATGGGCGCCCTGCTCATCCTCGCCACGCTGGCCGTCCTGGCCGACGGCTCCCTGGCGGACTTCGCGGTGGCGCTGTTGATCGGTGTGGGGGTGGGCACGTACTCGTCGGTGTTCGTGGCGTCGCCACTGGCGATCGCGTTGCAGGAGCGCGCCGACGGGCCGGGCTCTGCGCCGCGGGGGCGGAAGGGTCCGTCCGGGGACGCCGGTTCCACCGGGGACGCCGGTTCTTCCGGTGAGGCCGGTTCTTCCGGTGAGGCCGGTTCTGCTGGTTCCACCGGTTCTGCCGTCCCGTCCGGGGGAGGCCAGGCGTCTCGGCCCGATCCCCGGTAGCCGCGGCTGGGCCCTCGGTAGTGGTGGCTCGGCCTTGTCGTGTGCTGCTCGGGCCCGCCGCTTTCGGCGGGTGGCGGCGGGCGCGCCCGCTGAAGTGGCGGGCAGGGGGCGGACGCCCCCGGCCCCCGGTCGGGGGGGGCTGGGGAGTATCAGTGTGGGCCGGGGGCACGTCGTGCTGTGCGGCGGCGTGCCGCTTCCACTTGCCGGGGTTTACGGGCCCGGGGATGGCGTGTGGTGAGGAGTGGCGGGTGGAGTGGTGGGGTCCTCGGTGTTCGGGTTGTCCGGGGTGAGGAGGGGTGTGAGGTGGTGGGTGAGTTCGGTGAGGGAGGTGACGTAGGCGTCTGCTCCGGGGAGTTGTGCGGCCGTGTGGGTGGTGGTGAGGGCGATGACGGTGCAGCCGGCGGCTTTGCCCGCGGCGATCCCCGCGGGGGCGTCCTCGATGACGACGCAGTGGTCGGCCGCGACCCCCAGTCGCCGTGCGGCCAGTTGGTAGGGGTGGGGGTGAGGCTTGGCGTGGGGGACGTCGTCGCCGTAGATCTGCACGTCGGGGAGGGGGAGGCGGCCTCGTCGGAAGCGCTCGTGGACCGGTGGCCGGCTGCCTGATGTCACGATCGCCCATGTCCCGGGGCGCAGGGCGCGGAGAAGGGAACCGGCGCCTTCCATGGGCACAAAGGCATGTCCCTCCCGACGCATGAGGTCGTTGAGGACCTCCCGCTCCGCCGCCGGGTCGAGTTGAGGGGCGACGTCGCGGACCGTGTCCTGCGGGCGCCGGCCGAATGTTTGCTGCCACACGAACTCCGCGTCCAGGTCCCGCAGATCGGCCCAGGCGTTCCAGATGCGGCGGTGGGCGGAAGCCGAATCGAGCAGGACACCGTCGACGTCGAACAGCGCAGCAGCGAATGTCATGGCGGCCACGGTCTCAGGGCGGACGGCCGCGGCGCCAGAGAGGCACAGCGGGAAACCGGGGGTGGAGTGCGGCCGGCGCGGCATCGGGTGCTCGTGCGTCGTTCCCCGTGGGGCCGGCCTGGGCTTGGCGGCGGGGTCAGGTGGTGAGGGGTGTGTAGCGTTCGGTGTGCCATCCGATGGCGTCCAGCACGGCGCGCAGGACGAGGGAGTCGCCGCGGCCCGGGAAGACGCGGACGAGGTCTTCGAGTTCCATCGTGCCCAGTCCGGTTGCGTATGCGTCGAGTGCGGAACGTCTGGCCTCGGCCACGTGGGCGGGGGCGCCCAGTCGGCACGGGGTGGGTTCGTCGCGGCCGGTGATGCGTCCAGATCCCACGCGTTCGCCGGGGAGGACTTCGGCCAGGAGGGCGTGGCCTTGTGTGATGTCGGCCGGGAGAAGGTACGAACCGAGGGCCGGGACGCGGCACGAGATCGCTGCGCTGGTGACCGCCTGGTGAATGAGGATGTGATCGGGGTGGCCGGTCAGTCCATCAGGTCCCACCGTGAGCACGACATCCGGAAGGGTCTCGTGGATCCGGGCGCTGACGGCCTGGGTCAGGTCTGCGAGGGGTGCGCTGGTCAGGGAGCCGGGGGTGGGCCGGCCTGCGGTGTCGGTCCATCGTCCTTCGGCGAGCCAGTCCCATGCGCTGACGCCGAGCGTGGTGCAGGCGGCATCCAGCCGGGCGGCGCGGCGCCGGCGTGCCTCGGCGCTGGACGTGGCGCCGTGTTCGGCGGCTTCCCCGCCGGAGGCCGTGCACAGGACGACACGGCTTCCTTGCCGGCTGAGCGTGGCGATGGCCGCGCCGTGGGCGAAGACCTCGTCGTCGGGGTGTGCGGTGACGACGAGGACTGTTGAGCCCCTGCCCAGCTGACGGAACATCACAGCACCCCTTCTCTCTCC